>NZ_VXJW01000004.1 GCF_008692845.1 Salmonella enterica subsp. arizonae | reverse complement strand
ATGCCAATGGCACTGCCCGGTAGCTAAATGCGGAAGAGATAAGTGCTGAAAGCATCTAAGCACGAAACTTGCCCCGAGATGAGTTCTCCCTGAGACTACAAGTCTCCTGAAGGAACGTTGAAGACGACGACGTTGATAGGCCGGGTGTGTAAGCGCAGCGATGCGTTGAGCTAACCGGTACTAATGAACCGTGAGGCTTAACCTTACAACGCCGAAGATGTTTTGGCGGATTGAGAGACGATTTTCAGCATTGATTACAGATTTTCGGGAACGAAAGATGTTACGCTGAGGCAAGGCGGCAAGCGAAGGAAAGGAAGGAGCATACTGAAGTATGTGACTGACTTTGCGAATGCAGCCAACGCAGCATCGGTGTAAAAGATTCGTTTCTGGCAACAGAATTTGCCTGGCGGCCGTAGCGCGGTGGTCCCACCTGACCCCATGCCGAACTCAGAAGTGAAACGCCGTAGCGCCGATGGTAGTGTGGGGTCTCCCCATGCGAGAGTAGGGAACTGCCAGGCATCAAATTTAGTGTGCTGATATGGCTCAGTTGGTAGAGCGCACCCTTGGTAAGGGTGAGGTCCCCAGTTCGACTCTGGGTATCAGCACCACTTAATACGGTTAATGTTCGGTATTTAAAAAAGAATTTGTCTGGCGGCCGTAGCGCGGTGGTCCCACCTGACCCCATGCCGAACTCAGAAGTGAAACGCCGTAGCGCCGATGGTAGTGTGGGGTCTCCCCATGCGAGAGTAGGGAACTGCCAGACATCAAATAAAGCAAAAGGCCTAATCGAAAGATTAGGCCTTTTTGCGTTTATCTCACTGTGAAAAATGCTCCTGGATATCGGCATAGACATGACTGATATTTGGTTTATAGCATCCTCGTAGAGCAGATAAAAAACGTTTTAATAAATATGATTTCCCATCATATACCAGCCGGAATCATCGAATGTGAACCATACTGATGTTGATACGTAAACGATTTTTACTTATGCGTCTAATAAATAATGGAAATATTTGCTGAGTACTAAAGCTTACAGTACTAAGCGTGCTTTTAATGTGGCTTATGATTCCATCAGGCTACAATTTTGTCTGTATTGGACAGGTAATAGAACCGGGATTGGCAAATACTAAAAAAGTAACTTTGCTCGCAATAAGTTACGGGGGTAGTCTGAACAGACTATACAGTAGGGTATTCTTTCGACCTTTATATTGAATATTCTGTTTTATTTTGAAAGCGCGGCATTGCCCGCGCCTGCATGTATCATTTAGAAAGGGCAATGATACCCATTGTCAATCCTGCTACCGCTGCAGCGCCGCCAGCAATAGCGCCTGCTGTCTCCCAGTTATCCTGCGTTGTACCTTTCATACATGTATTGGTATGTACCAGTCGCCCTTGATCATCATAAACCGGTACGCAGGGAGAGTCATGTGCACAACCTGCCAACAGGGTGGTAAGCAATGCAACTGGAATTAGTCTTTTCATGGTATTACCTCATTAATCGGCGTTTCGCGAAGTACAGCAACGTAAATGCTGGCTCTAACCGCTGCGAAAACGAGGGTTATTTTACCACCACATGAAAAATGACTGACATGAGGAATAATCTCAATTTATGTGGATTGTAAAAACTATGGAGAATATAGATATAAGCGGAGAGGGGAGAATAACGGAGCTAAAGACGTACCGTCTAAAAAAGCGTCCGAAGACGCCTCTGTTTACCGGTTAATCATGATGGCGATTAAATCGGCGTTTTACAACAACAAAGAATACTGGCACGAAGAAGATAGCTAATAAGGTTGCGGTTAACATTCCCCCCATAACCCCTGTACCTACTGCGTTCTGTGCCCCACTACCTGCGCCACGACTGATAACCAACGGCATTACCCCGAGAATAAAGGCCAGAGAGGTCATTAGAATAGGACGTAAACGCATACGGGATGCTTCCAGCGTCGCTTCGATCAGTCCACGTCCTTCTTTTTCCATGAGATCTTTGGCGAACTCGACAATCAGGATGGCGTTTTTAGCAGAAAGGCCGATAGTGGTTAACAAACCAACCTGGAAGTAAACATCATTGTTCAGGCCGCGTAATGACGCTGCAAGCAGGGCGCCAACCACGCCGAGCGGTACAACCAGCATTACCGAGAACGGAATTGACCAGCTTTCATACAGTGCGGCAAGGCAGAGGAAAACGACGATGAGTGAGATTGCGTACAGTGCCGGTGCCTGGTTACCTGACAATCTTTCCTGATACGACATACCTGTCCAGTCATAGCCAATACCGTTTGGTAGCCGCGAGGCCAGGTTTTCCATTAACGCCATTGCTTCACCGGTACTTCGTCCGGGCGCTGCTTCGCCGAGCAGTTCCATTGATGGCATCCCGTTATAGCGTTCCAGACGTGGCGAACCATAAATCCACCGTGCGGAGCTAAAGGTAGAAAAGGGAACCATCTCGCCATTGGCGCTGCGTACATAGAGATTGTTGATATCTTCCGGCAGCATACGGAACTGAGCGTCAGCCTGAACGTATACTTTTTTCACTCGTCCGCGATCGATAAAGTCGTTAACGTAATAGCCGCCCAACGCCGCGGAGATGGTTTCGTTGATATCAGACAGTGAAACACCGAGCGCCTGCGCTTTTTCTTGATCGACATCCAGCTTGAACTGTGGCGTGTCTTCCAGCCCGTTCGGGCGTACGCGCACTAATAGATCAGGATGCTTCGCGACCATACCCAGGAGTTGATTACGCGCTTTTGTTAACGCATCGTGACCGAGTCCTCCCTGATCAATCAGTTCAAAGTCGAAACCTGTCGCGGTACCTAACTCGACAATTGCCGGCATGTTGAAGGGGAACACCAACCCGTCGCGAATCTGGCTGAAGGCGCGTGTCGCTCTGGCGATAACGGCTTCGACGCTATTTTCTTCACCGTTACGCTCTTCCCAGGGTTTAAGGCTGACAAATGCCATCCCTGAGTTTTGTCCCTGACCGCTAAAGCTAAAGCCGTTTACGGTAAACACGCTTTCGACGTTCGCTTTTTCATTATTCAGGTAGTAATGAGTGACTTGATCCAGCACTTTCTGCGTACGTTCTTGCGTAGCGCCAGAGGGGAGCTGAATCATGGTCAGGAATACCCCCTGATCTTCTTCCGGCAGGAAGGAGGTCGGAAGGCGTAAAAACAGAACCGCCATTCCGACGACAATAAGTAGATAGATAATGAGATAGCGACCCGTATTACGCACGATACCGCTAACGCTGTTGGTATAGTGGTTAACGCTATGGTCAAATTTGGCGTTGAACCAGCCAAAGAAGCCGCTTTTTTTCTCGTGATGTTCAGCAGATACGGGTTTAAGCAGCGTAGCGCACAGTGCAGGCGTCAGAATCAGCGCAACCAGAACGGATAGCGCCATTGCTGAAACAATTGTAATAGAGAACTGGCGATAAATTGCCCCAGTAGAGCCGCCAAAAAAGGCCATCGGGATAAATACTGCAGATAGTACCATCGCGATACCCACCAGCGCTCCCTGAATCTGCGACATTGATTTTTCCGTCGCCTCTCGGGGAGAGAGGTTATCCTCCATCATCACACGTTCAACATTTTCTACGACCACTATCGCATCGTCAACCAATAGCCCTATCGCCAGTACCATGCCGAACATCGTCAGGGTATTGATGGAATAGCCAAAGGCGGCGAGTATCGCAAAAGTGCCTAACAACACGACGGGAACAGCAATGGTAGGAATCAGGGTAGCCCGGATATTCTGTAAAAACAGAAACATTACCAAGAATACCAGAATTATCGCTTCAAACAGCGTTTTTACTACTTCGTGAATAGATATTTTTACGAAGGGCGTTGTGTCATAGGGATAAACAACCTGCATTCCCTGAGGGAAGAAAGGTTGCAGCTCCGCCAGTTTTGCTTTGATTGCGGTTGCGGTATCCAGCGCGTTAGCGCCAGTCGCCAGTTTAATACCGAGACCGGAGGCCGGTTTGCCGTTAATGCGCGCGACAACATTATAGTTTTCACCGCCAAGCTCAATGCGCGCGACATCTTTGAGATGGACGACAGAACCGTTGGTATTGACGCGTAACGTAACTTTACCGAACTCTTGCGGATCTTTCAGGCGCGTTTGGGCGATGATTGAGGCGTTAAGCTGCTGGCCCGGTAATGCTGGCGTACCGCCCAGTTGACCAGCCGCAATCTGGTCATTTTGCACTTTTAACTGACTGATGACGTCAACCGGCGTGAGCTGGTATTTATTTAGCAGATTCGCATCCAGCCAGATGCGCATGGCGTACTGGGCACCGAATAGCTGAACGTCGCCCACACCATTCAGACGGCTGATAGAATCCTTAATGTTCGAGGCTACATAGTCAGAAATGTCGTCCTGGGTGGTGTTCGGATTATCTGAGATGAACCCGGCGACCATCAAAAAGCTGCTGCTGGATTTTTCAACGCTAATCCCTTGCTGCTGGACTTCTTGTGGCAGTAAAGGCGTGGCGAGCTGCAATTTATTTTGCACCTGAACCTGCGCAATATCTGGATCGGTCCCGGACTGGAAAGTTAGGGTGATGGTCACGCTACCGGCAGAGTCACTGGTAGAGGACATATACATCAGGTTATCGATACCGTTCATATTTTGTTCGATAACCTGAGTAACCGTATCCTGTACCGTCTGTGCATCTGCGCCCGGATAGGTCGCAGAAATAGAAACCGCTGGCGGCGCAATGGTTGGATACTGCGCAACGGGAAGTTGCATTATGGCCAGAGCGCCCGCCATCATCAGGATAATGGCCAGAACCCAGGCGAAAATCGGACGTCTAATAAAGAAGTTTGCCATGTACGGTTACCTTATTGCGCCTTTTTCGTTGTCGGAGCATCGGTAGTAGCTTTCACCTTGACGCCCGGTCGCGCTTTTTGTAAGCCGCTGACAATGACTTTATCGCCCGGTTTTAACCCTTCGCTAATGAGCCACTTATCACCGATAGCCTGTGCCGCCACGACGTTACGGGCCTCGACCTGGCTTTTATCGTTAACCACCATCACCATTGCGTCGCCGCGCGGCGTGCGGGTCACCCCCTGTTGGGGGACAAGGATGGCATTAGGCTGGACGCCTTCATCAATGCGGGCGCGGACAAACATACCGGGAAGCAAGCTGTGCTGTGGGTTGGGGAAAACTGCCCTGAGCGTGATAGAGCCGGTGCTTTCATCTACGGTAACGTCGGAAAATTGCAGCGTGCCTTTAAGCGGGTAGACCTGACCATTTTCCATTACCAGCTCAACGGTGCTACTGGCGCTATCTTTATGCAGACTACCTTGTTCGACGGATTGCCTGAGTCGCATAAAGTCGTTGCTTGATTGCGTAACGTCGACATAAATCGGGTCGAGTTGCTGTACGGTAGCCAGTTCAGTTGACTGGCCGTTAGTCACCAACGCGCCTTCAGTCACGTTAGATTTTCCTATACGTCCGCTGATGGGAGAGGTGACTTTAGTATACGCGAGGTTAATACGAGCGCTTTCTACAGCGGCTTTCGCCGCAACAACGGCGGCATCGGACTGACGGGCGTCGGCAAGCGCCTGATCATATTCCTGTTGACTGATATATTTTGTGCCGACCAGCGGAACATAGCGTTTGACCGTCAGGTGCGCGATAGCCGCAGCCGCTTCGCTTTTAGCAAGTTCGCCTTTGGCGCTGTCATAATCGGCCTGATAAGTGGCAGGATCGATTTGATAAAGCGACTGCCCGGCTTCTACATCGCTACCTTCGGTGAAATTTCTTTTAAGCACGATCCCGCTCACTTGGGGGCGAACCTCCGCAATGCGAAATGCAGACGTCCGTCCGGGAAGTTCGGTCGTTACGGCTAACGGCGCTGTTTCGACCACATCGATGGTGACTTGCGGCTCGCCGGGATGAGCTTGGGTATCTCCCTGGTCGTTACAACCGGCCAGCAACGCAGCAGAGAATATGATGAATGAGGGCAGGAGTGAAAACCTGGCATGTTTCGTCATTACTGTTCCTTAAAAAACCGAAAGCTCGTTATTTACCGGATAACGGTAAGGCGTTAACGCGCGAAAAATAGAATAGCAGTCGGTATCCTACAAATTATTAGCTTGTGATGTAAGCAATACTTATTTTGGGATGTGGTTCACGGCACATAAAAGCAAAAAAAAGAACCATTCTTTGCTTTCTCATAATGTCCCTATTAGTAAAAATATGATGTCGAATAACATAATTATAAATACATATTTTATGTGAATATATTTAGCTAAATCATTTATTATTATTATTAATTGGTGATATTGTGCGAAATTAAAACGGTTGTCTCTCGTCTGGCTAAAAAGGACATGGTAAAGTTGTTTTTTGCGCTGAATGTTTTATCAGCGTATTTATCGTTTTTATGGTCCAGGATAGTTTAATTATGGCGAAGAAAACGAAGGCGGATGCGCTTAAAACACGGCAACATCTGATTGAAACCGCTATTGTGCAGTTCGCTTTGCGCGGCGTTGCCAATACGACGCTAAACGATATCGCTGATGCCGCTGAGGTCACGCGGGGAGCCATCTACTGGCACTTTGAGAATAAAACGCAGTTGTTTAACGAGGTTTGGTTACAGCAACCGCCTTTACGTGAGCTTATTCAGGATAGGCTTACAGGATGCTGGAATGATAATCCTTTACAGGATTTACGTGAGAGATTGATTGCTGCCTTACAATATATTGCGGCAGTTCCTCGCCAGCAGGCATTAATGCAGATTTTATATCATAAATGTGAGTTTCATAACGGTATGATATCAGAGCAGACTATTCGTGAAAAGATTGGTTTCCATCATCAGACGCTGCTTGAAGTATTGCAGCGATGTATGGATAAAAAGTTGATCTCGGGCAGTCTTGATTTAGACGTCATATTAATTATTCTGCACGGTAGTTTTAGCGGAATAGTAAAGAACTGGTTAATGAATCCCGCAAGTTATGATCTTTATAAGCAGGCGCCAGCGTTAGTCGATAACGTATTAAAAATGCTAAGCCCGACTGGCGGTGTGACACAGTTAGTGTCGAATGAATATCAGGCAGAACAAGCATGATATTATTTGGAGTTGGTATCATATATTGATTTGGCAAATGTATTGGTGGGATCGTGAATATCGCGAGAAATTTTCGCTGCAGTGCGCGGTTTGCCATACAAAAAACCTCTGAAGCTTATGGCACCCCAATTGAGTCAGAAATTGTTGCTGCGTTTCATTTTCTACGCCTTTCGCCACAATTTGCAGATTTAACGCTTTTGCTTGTGCGACAATAGCCGCAACAATGGTCGCGCCGTCGCCTGCCTCGCTGAGTTCATTCACGAAAGCGCGATCCACGCGTTATTCCAGACGATAAGAGAGGCGAATTGCAGCGCCGCCATCCCGGTATAATGCATTGCGCTGATGCCCGGCCTCATCACCAGCACGCCCGGCAGTAAACGGCGAAGGCGCAATTTTTCAGCGCTGATCAGCCATAACGCAAAAAGGGGGGAGTCGAGTGCGATCGGCATGGAGAAACCAGTGAGGAAAGGATCGAAGCGTATGTTAATCGCGTGATCCATCACCAGCATCCCGACAAAATGCATAGCCAAAATACAGACGCCCAGTGCGAAGCCGCCGCCTATTAGCCATATCCAGGCGCTCATTCTGGCGCTTCCGGCAAAGCGTCCGGCCATATTGAATGCGGTATAGGATGGAAAAATAGCAACAGCAAATAAAACCGCCACAAGGATGTGGTTGTACTCACTAACCGGCATGTATCGTTAGCTTATTGGTTATGCAGGAAAGAAAAGGACGAGACAGTATCATCCGTTCTTTTATCCTTAAAATGTGTTAATGCCCTGATTTTATAAGGGATAAAAGAGAGCCAGGCGATAAATAATCATAGGTTAAGTCGCCCGGTTCACTACTCCAGGTCGGTACAATTGATTAATTTGAGAGGGTTAACAGAATCCATGTTCTGACACTTATCCTGTTCAGTCGCCATCAACTCGATCCATTGCATCAAAAGCGCATCAAAAAGAAAAACGGAGACGGCAAACACAACCAGCCACCAATATTTACGTATCATCGTCAAATCCTGTGTATTCATGCATGCCCATGTGTATTGGGAATATACATAAATTTTTGACGCTGAAAAACGGACTTACGATGCCTTTACTTCTCTGAAGATCGTGCATTTATCACGGCATTTCTCTGTTTTTTTGACCGGTTTTTGGTCTTTCTCTTTTTGACTTTTGCAAGATCATTTTCTGAATAATGCGAAGTGACGCTCAATCTTCTGAGGCCGATTTTTACGTACTCATTATTGATTTCAATACCGATAAACTTACGTCCTGACGCCGCTGCGACAGCGCCCGTGGTAAAACTACCTGCGAAAGGATCCAGCACGGTATCGCCCAGGTTAGAAGAGGCCAGTATGATCCGTTTTAGCAGCGCGCTGGGTTTTTGCGTAGGATGGTTTTCATATTCATCCATCAGATAACGTACGCGTGGAAATGACCAGACATTGCCCGGCACTTTTTTCTGATTGTACGGTTGGGGCGGGTTTTTTCGATAATCAATTAACGCGCGCTTAGCGCCCGTAGTGGTTTCGACCAGAATCGCGTCACGGTTAAAGGTATAGGTTTTTGAGTCTTTTACCATCATCAGGATCGGTTCATACATAGAACCAAAGTATTTTTTCGCCTGTACTCCGGAACTATCATAGGACCAGACGATACGGCTTTTGATGGTAAAAAGCGTTCGACATTTGAGATCAATATACGGCATATTTTCTGTGCTGTTCATGATATACATAGTGCCGTGTTTCTTCAGCACGCGGTAGCATTCATCAACGCATTCATACAGCCAGGCCAGAAAAGACGCCTCGTCCCAGGATTCCACCATACCGTCGAAATCTTTTCCGATATTGTACGGCGGATCGGCAAAAATTAAGTCAATGCTTTCAGAAGGCAGTTTTTTAAGTTCTGTTAGCGCGTCGCCGAGAATAATTTTTTTCGATTCATCGCCAAAGTACTGAGGTTCACATTCCGCTTTCATGACCAAATTCCATGTGGTGCGTATAAAAAAGGCGCTTCCCCATGCCGAGTAGCGCCTTTTTAAACAAGCAGTTAGCTAATCGAAATTAGTTCATGCCGTATTTTTTTAATTTTTTACGCAGCGTACCACGGTTGATGCCCATCATCAGAGCAGCACGGGTCTGGTTACCACGGGTGTATTGCATCACCATGTCCAACAGGGGCTGTTCTACTTCAGCCAGTACCAGCTCATACAGGTCATTAACATCCTGACCGTTTAGTTGAGCAAAATAGTTCTTCAGTGCCTGTTTAACCGAGTCACGCAGGGGTTTTTGGGTTACCTGATCCTGAGAGTTAACGGTAGAAACGGTCAGTACGTCAGAATTTACGCGTTGTTCGAACATAGTTCTGTCAGCTCTTTATTTCTGTTTACGCAAAATTTTCGAAGTATGCCTCCAACGCCTCCAGCTGTTCGCTGGCATCCTCAATAGCGTTGAATGTGCGCCGAAACTGGTCATTTGGAGCATGCTCCTGGAGATACCAGGAGACGTGTTTACGCGCGATTCGGTACCCTTTTGCCTGACCGTAAAAGTCATGCAGTTCCCGAACATGCGCGCAAAGCAAGCGCTTCACCTCTGCCAGCGGCAGCGGCGGGAGCAGCTCCCCAGTGTCCAGATAATGCTGGATTTCCCGAAAGATCCAGGGTCTTCCCTGAGCTGCGCGGCCTATCATCAGGGCATCCGCCCCTGTATAGTCGAGAACAGCTCTGGCTTTATGCGGGTTAGTAATGTCGCCATTCGCGATAATCGGAATGGAAACTTCCTGCTTAACTGCCCGAATACTATCGTATTCAGCGTCTCCGTTGAACAAACAGGCGCGGGTGCGGCCATGGATGGTCAGAGCCTGAATACCACAATCTTCAGCCAGTTGGGCAATCTCTACGCAGTTACGGTGTTCCGGCGCCCAGCCGGTGCGAATCTTGAGAGTCACAGGAACGTCCACTGCGTTTACGACCCCGACGAGTATAGACTTCACTAAATCCGGGTACTGCAAGAGGGCTGAACCTGCAAGCTTACGATTCACTTTCTTCGCCGGGCACCCCATATTGATATCAATAATCTGGGCACCGTTTTCCACGTTAATACGTGCGGCATCGGCCATTTCAACCGGAGAGCCGCCGGCAATTTGCACCGTGCGAATGCCTGGCTCATCAACGTGCACCATCCGTAAACGAGATTTATCGCTTTCCCACACTTGCGGGTTAGAAGACATCATCTCGGATACCGTCAATCCTGCTCCCATCTCATAGCACAGCGTCCGAAAAGGTCTGTCAGTAATGCCAGCCATGGGCGCTGCGATCAGGCGATTTCTGAGCTGATATTGTCCGATGCGCATGAGTTAAGAAATGACCATACTGTGACTGCAAGGCGGCGTATATTACGCATTTTTTGCACGAGATGAAAGGCCAAACTTTGAACAATCCACTGTCGTAGATCAATGAATCGTGTTTAAAAACGGCAAAACAAATTTATAATTCAGTAAAATCAAATGGTTATTTGTTGATGGCGGTTTTGTACGCGCTTACAAATTCCCGTAACTTCTCTTTATTTCTTCGTCCGGGAATAAGATAAACGGGATAATCTGCTTTTTTATAAGCGGATTACCCCAAATGAATGGGATCGCCGTCTCGTTTCAGGACAAGATCATTTTCCCGTTGCGCGTAATTTTTCACCATTGCCAGACTGTAGGGGGCGAGCAAACACGCTTTAATCTTTATGAACGGCATGCGAATTTTTCCAACTGCGCTGAAGAGAGTGTTAGCGGATGCTGCAGAACAACCCAGGCGGCATTTTCTAAACAGAGTGGCGATGGCTGCGATCCGTTGAAGCGCCAGTACGTTTTGTCCGCCGGTAGTAACTGATTAATATCCACTGGCGCAAATAACGTTGCACGCTTTTCTAACAATGTGGGGATAGATTGCCACAGGCGCTCCAGCGTTTTATTTGCCGTGCCTTCTGTAAATATCACCGCGACAACGGCAAGGTCGCCGTTCGAATTCCGATGCATCAGGTGTAACTCCATGGCGTAGCGTTTGCCATCAATCGTGTTTTCAGCCGGAACATGAAAATGGAACTCTTCCAGCGTATATCGCTGGTCATCCAGACGGATAGTATTGGCGGCAAAGCTTTTCATGCTTGCCTGAAGGGGTTGACCGTTATTAACTAATTCAGAGGGACTATCAATATACTGCACTTCCAGCGGGGAGACGTGAACTTCAGACGTCGAGAGGATATCGCCAGGCGGTTGATTTATATCAGTCTGGCAAAGCTGATGCGCCTCTTCCTGAATGGCGGCAAACGCGGAAAGGGGGGGCAAAAAGAGTGTGAGTAATGTCGCGGTACAAAGAGGTAATTTCATGCATTCATCCGATGAATTTAATTAAGAAAATTATTATATTAATCAATATGTTATATAATATTATATCGGAGTGGCAGAAAGGCGTTAAGGCGAATTGTGTGGAGAAAAGCGTGGCCAGGCGGCCACGCAGACAAGAACTATTTCTTACGGCCAGTAATGCGGCACCACTCTTCTTTTTCGACGACCGGGTCGAGAGTGAAAAGCTCGGCGTAAGCATCGCAGACGCTTTCTGCCTGGCTGGCGAGAATACCTGAAAGCCCCAGCAGACCGCCCTCAACGGGCAGTACGCTGATTAACGGGGCCAGTTCGCGTAATGGGCCAGCCAGGATGTTAGCGACGACCACGTCGGCTTTCATAGCGTCTGGCTGGTCTTTCGGTAGGTACAGCTCCAGTCGGTCAGACACGCCGTTGCGTTCGGCATTATCGCGACTGGCCTGGATAGCCTGCGGATCGATATCAACGCCAATCGCCTTTGCCGCCCCCAGCTTCAGCGCGGCAATCGCCAGAATGCCGGAACCGCAGCCGAAGTCGATCACGGTTTTGCCGTTAAGATCGAGCCCGTCCAGCCATTGCAGGCATAAGGATGTGGTGGGGTGCGTACCCGTACCGAACGCCAGACCCGGATCGAGCATCACGTTGACCGCATTCTCATCCGGGATGTCGCGCCAGCTCGGACAAATCCACAGGCGTTCGCCAAAGCGCATCGGGTGGAAATTATCCATCCATTCACGTTCCCAGTCTTTATCTTCCAGTTGTTCGATTTTATGGGCAAACCCGGTGCCCAGCAGCGGATGTTGCTCCAGAATAGCGACAACCTCTTTCATGTCGGTTTCGGCGTCGAACAGACCGATCACATCGGTATCGCCCCACAGACGGGTTTCGCCCGGCAACGGCTCAAATACTGGCGTATCGTGCGTATCCTGAAAGGTGATGGAAACGGCGCCCGCTTCCATCAGCGCATCACTCAGCGCTTCAGCATTCGCGCCGGTGGTATTCAGTTTCAATTGGATCCATGGCATGGCAAAACTCTTTATTTATCAGTAGACAACACGGTGGCTTGCGGAGCGGAGGAACCGAATCGATTTCCGATCAGAAAAGCCAGTAAACTTAGCAGCAACGCGGGCACAATCGGATGAAAGCCCAAGTACTGAATATTAAATGTGGCAAGCAGGGCATAGAGCACGCCGCCAACGATCATGGCGCTTAACGCGCCTGCCGCGTTTGCCCGCTCCCAGTACAGGCCCAGCACCAGCGGCCACAGGAAGACGGCTTCCAGCCCGCCAAACGCCAGCAGGTTGAGCCAAATGATCATCTCTGGCGGTTTCCACGCAGCCAGCAGCAACAGCGCGCCTAACAGTAATGTAATTGCTGCCGACATACGCTTCAGCCGGATCTCGTTTTGCAACTGCTCAGGACGCAGGTTGAGATAGAGATCTTTAATGATCGTCGCGGAACTTTGCAGCAATTGAGCGTTAATGGTCGACATGATCGCCGCCATGGGCGCAGCAAGAAAGATCCCAGCGGCAAACGGCGGCAAGACTTTCACCATCAGGGTGGGGATCACCAGATCCGGCACCGTGAGATCCGGAAGCACCGCACGACCCAGCGCGCCGGCAAGGTGCATTCCGAACATTAACATCGCCACGACAATCGTACCGATAATAATGCCGCGGTGTACCGCTTTACTGTCTTTATAAGAGATGCAGCGCACCGCCGTATGCGGCAGGCCAACCACGCCAAAACAGACCAGCACCCAAAAAGAGGTCATAAAGGCGGGAGATAGTATGTCATCGGCGCCCTGCGGCGTCACCAGTTGGGGATCGATGGCGTGCAGAGTGTCAACTGCCTGGCTTAAACCCCCCGCCGCATGAACCACGCCTACCAGCAGCACTATCGTGCCGACCAGCATCACCAGGCCCTGTAGCGTATCGTTAAGTACGCTGGCGCGAAAGCCGCCAAACGCCGTATAGAGCGCGATACTGACGCCAAATATTAGCAGGCCGGTTTCGTAGGGAATCCCCGCCGCGGTTTCCAGCAGTCGCGCGCCGCCGATAAATTGTACGGTCATTGCGCCAATAAACGCGACTAATAGACTCAGGCTGGCCAGCCATACCAGCAGGCGGCTTTGGTAGCGGGCGAATAGCATATCGTTAAGCGTGACGGCATCATAGCGACGCGCCAGGATCGCGAATTTTTTACCCAGAATACCCAGTGAAAGCCAGACGGCGGGAAGCTGGATCATCGCCAGCAAGACCCAGCCTAAACCGTATTTATAAGCCGCGCCGGGACCGCCGATAAATGAACTGGCGCTAATATAGGTGGCGGTAAGCGTCATCGCGAGCACGATTCCGCCCATCGAACGGCTGCCGAGAAAATATTCGTTTAAAAAGGTGCCTGCGCTACGTTTGCGCATGGCGTAAACCGAGACCCCGAATACCACCACCAGATAGGCTAACAACGGTAGAATGACCTCAAGCTGCATCGTCATCCTCCAGCGGGATATCGCGATAAATGAATTTTACCATCGCCCAGCACAGTAAAATAAAGACCAGCGGCGTCAATAAGCAGGCCATCTCGAACCAGTGCGGCAGACCGGTTATCCCCGGTGAGCTTCCTGGTAAGTAAGCGGCCACTAACCATGCCGCCAGATAGCAAAGGGTCAGCCACAGCGCCCAGCGCGCTTCTTTATGGGCCTGAACAAAACGAGTGTCCATAACTCTCCAGCGTTGGAATGTTATTTTTAATAGGGGGGATTGTACGGATTGTGGCGACATTGGACAGTAATTTTCCGCTGCATCAGCGACGTGATACAGCGGAAGGGCAGATCAATTATTAATATGGATATTGAAGTTTACATTCTCCGACCAGTTATCGTTATGCCAGTCGCGGGCAATGAGGTGCAATACGCCGTGATATTCACCGGCAGGCAGATCCTGATTATTACTGGAGTCGTAGCGAATCGTTACCGTGGTATCAGACCCTGAATTACAAGCTCCCGCCGTGTTTAATGTGTAAGGTTCGCAATAACCTGCCGTTCTCTGCCCATAAAGTTTGACAATGAAGTTACGGTTTTTGGTATCGACAACCTGGACGTACAGAGGCGTGCTTTGATAAAGGCCGCCATTCCACACCAGAGATGTTGGGCCAATAGTCGAAGTATTAGTGACAAATCCCGTGTTATAGTGTGTATCTGCATTTTTAATGGTGGCATAGGCTTCTACTTGTGTTTGGTCAGCTCTTTTTTCCAGCGTTGCACTTACTGTCCCTGAAGGTTCGATAACCTGAGGTAGATTCATAGCTGTAATTTGATTGTCAGCATCGGTGGAGTAATCCACCCCCCAGTGCGTAAAGAATTTGCGCAGATCATGACCGGAATATTTACTGGCGTTAACCACAAAGAAATCGACTTTCTCTTGTTTGGAATCCACTTTAGCGCTGCCGTTATAATAATTATTAATTTCACGGTAGGCTTTGCCAAGCGCGGGATAGAGATCCGGCCAACTGGTTTCCAGTTGTGCAAACATCATGAGCTGATGGAAAACGTTAGTGTCTGTATCTAAATCCCAGGTTTGGCCTGATTTTAGGAAATTACCGACGGCCTGCTGGTCCCATTGAAATCCATTGTATTGCAGATTTTCATGGCATGTTTTGACATCCACTTCGCCACGTGTCGCGCGGCAGGCAGCGATGGAATAGATATTCACTGTCGTCTCACCTAAGCCATTCCAGGACCATTGCATCTGATTTTGGTGGCCGAATTCATGCCATTCGCCCCAACTGGATTGCGTCGGGATGCTACTGCCAAAACCAATACCGATTCTGCCATCTCCGCCCTCAGCCCAGCAGCAACTGTTATACGAGGCAATATCAAGGCTACGCAGCGCCTCATTGATTGGCGATGAACCATCAATGCCGTTGAGCTTATCGTAGACAATGGTATTCAAAAGATGTTCACGCAGCGTCTGCTCTATGTTGTGATCCTTAGAGGCTTTTCCAACGTTATTCGCTGCGTAATAACGGGTTCGACCATCAAATAATAATGTCTGGCCGCTGGGAGTGGACTGCTGGCTAATATTTTTCCAGTCATCCAATGTATTTACACCCAACACAAATACGGGCTGTGTACTGGCAGTCGTGGATATAACGCGAGTACTAATCAGAGTATTAACGTGCTTGAGTGAAGCATCTTCACTGGTTCCCCAGCACTGGAGAAGGACAACACCTTTATGGTTAAACGTAATTTTTGTTTCACTATTGTGATTTAACATTACTGCGTCAACCGCCTGCGGTTCTGAATAATTATTCTCAAGCAGAGAATAACATTTTACATCGTCAGGCTGGTTTTCGGTGCGCAATGTCATGGTGTCGTTTA
Source organism: Salmonella enterica subsp. arizonae (assembly GCF_008692845.1). GTDB lineage: Bacteria > Pseudomonadota > Gammaproteobacteria > Enterobacterales > Enterobacteriaceae > Salmonella > Salmonella arizonae. The sequence goes on along the minus strand of NZ_VXJW01000004.1, from coordinate 350,888 downwards.
CATTCGCATAATAATAGGTAAAGAAGGCAGGAGTACGCCCGTTTGTGGTGGTTCTGCTTCTTCCATTATCATGTTGTTCAGTGACGGGAATATGATATATACCCTCTTTAGCATTTGCATAAATGGCCATCGTTCGTTTTTGCCAGAAAAGAACATCGTTGACATCAGCAGATCGTGAAAGCGCTTTTTCTGGCGATGCTTCCAGTTGATGGTATGTCAGACCAAATTGATCAAGTGTCTCATTAAAAGCTTGGCTATTTTTATAAGGTATCCACCACTGTTCATCTGTTGTGTTATTATTCTTTTGAGTATTAGCGAGAGCGGAAATACCAGGGGAAAGAGAAAGTAGTAGCAATATCTTTGCTATATTTTTTTTAGCATTATTCACAATATGAACTCCTGTTCTGTAAAAAATAGACGATCTAATTTGAAACCCTTTGCCACATGTGCAACACCGTTATCTACTATAAACAGGTTCAGGAGTAATAAAATTAAATAAATTTAGGGAAATTTATCTTGTGAGAGGATGTGATTCTTTTTTTTAGAAGGGGGACATGCGCGCTGAAACGTCGTGGCGTTTATCCCGCCAGGTATAACAAAAGCTAAGGCTTTACTATAGAAAAAGCATGCCGGTTGAGGTGTGCGGGTTATTTATCAGGCCATTAAAAACGCCGGCCTTTCGTCAGAAAGTCCGGCGTTAGTTCACATAACTGCCATGATCGATGGATTACCGATCATGACAATTACTTTTCCTGAAGACCGAGTTTTTTCTCCAGATAGTGGATGTTGGTTCCACCGTGCTGGAAGTGCTCGTCATTCATGATGCGGGTCTGGAGATCGATATTGGTTTTGATACCGTCGATAATCAGTTCCTGCAGGGCATTTTTCATACGGGCAATCGCCACGTCGCGGTTTTCACCGTAGCAGATGAGTTTGCCGATCATGGAATCATAGTACGGCGGCACCGTATAGCCTGCGTAGATATGTGATTCCCAGCGAACGCCAAAGCCGCCAGGCGCATGGAAGCGTGTGATTTTGCCCGGACTTGGCAGGAACGTGTTCGGATCTTCGGCGTTGATACGGCATTCTACCGCATGGCCGCGAACCACAACTTCGTCCTGCGTGATCGATAGCGGTTGACCTGCAGCGATACGCAACTGTTCTTTGATCAAATCGACGCCGGTAATCATTTCAGTCACCGGGTGTTCAACCTGAATACGGGTGTTCATTTCGATGAAATAGAACTCGCCGTTTTCGAACAGGAATTCGAACGTCCCTGCGCCGCGATAGCCGATGTCTACGCACGCTTTCGCGCAACGCTCACCGATGTAACGACGCAATTCCGGCGTAATACCCGGCGCCGGGGCTTCTTCAACCACTTTCTGGTGGCGACGCTGCATAGAACAGTCGCGTTCCGCCAGATAGATAGCGTTGCCCTGGCCATCCGCCAGTACCTGAATTTCGATATGGCGTGGATTTTCCAGATATTTTTCCATGTACACCATGTCATTGCTGAAAGCCGCTTTCGCTTCCGCTTTGGTCATGGAGATGGATTGCGCCAGTTCAGCATCGCTACGAACCACGCGCATACCGCGACCGCCGCCGCCGCCGGACGCTTTGATAATCACCGGGTAGCCAATACGTTTGGCATGAGCGCGGTTCGCATTCATATCGTCGCCCAGCGGGCCGTCAGATCCTGGTACGGTTGGCACGCCCGCTTTTTTCATGGCGGTAATAGCAGACACTTTATCGCCCATCAGGCGAATAGTGTCCGCTTTCGGGCCGATAAAGATAAAGCCGGAACGTTCAACCTGCTCGGCAAAATTGGCGTTCTCAGAAAGGAAGCCGTAACCCGGATGGATTGCTACCGCGCCAGTGATTTCAGCGGCGCTAATGATAGCTGGGATGTTCAGATAACTTTTTACGGACGGCGCCGGACCAATACAGACCGTCTCATCCGCCAGCAATACGTGTTTTAAATCGCGATCCGCGCTTGAATGCACAGCGACAGTCTTGATGCCGAGTTCTTTACAGGCACGAAGAATACGTAGTGCGATCTCGCCGCGGTTAGCGATGACAATTTTATCCAACATGTTCGCCTCGTTACTCGATGACGACCAGTGGCTCGTCAAATTCTACCGGCTGACCACTTTCGACCAGAATCGCTTTCACAGTACCTGATTTGTCTGCTTCGATCTGGTTCATCATTTTCATGGCTTCAACGATGCACAGGGTGTCGCCCACGTTCACTTTCTGGCCCACTTCGATGAACGCCTTCGCATCCGGGCTTGGGGTGCGGTAGAAAGTGCCAACCATTGGGGAGCGTACGATGTGACCACTGATTTCCGCTGCGGCAGGCGCTTCCATTGCTGGAGTAGCTGCTGGCGCTACAGCGTTAGACAGAGCGGGTTGCTGCATCATCGGCGCCGCATAAGCCTGCTGCATCACCGGGAAGCCGGCGTTTGCCGTTGTGCGGCTGATGCGAACAGATTCTTCGCCTTCAGAAATTTCCAGTTCGGAGATACCTGATTCTTCAACCAGCTCGATCAGTTTTTTAATCTTACGAATATCCATGAGTGGGTTCCGTACTCTTTGTTTAGTGTGATTGTGACAGGCGTTTTAGCGCCGTCTGTAAAGCATGTGAATGACTGCCGCAGGTAAAATACCGCGCATCTTTGATTTGCCTGTTATGCCGTAGCACCCGAAGGTGAAATTCATGATTTGCCAGTCATTGTGTGGCTATCTTCTGCCATTTTCGGGCAAAAAACAAAATATACCTTCATTACACAATTGTCACCCTTTCTGCGGACGAAAATTGCAGTTGAGGGATACAAAGTCGCACATTATAACTATTTCGTAGCAATTAGCAGCTAAATACTGGTCTTATCAGGGAAGATTATCAATCCAAAACAGGCAAAGGACATTGCCTGTTTTGCGTTTTGCAATCTACCGCACAGTTCGTCAAGCTAGCGCCGCCACTGGCGAAACTTCCGGTAACGCAAGGCTAAAAGGACTAACGCTAATGCCGCGTAGATGACCGGTTGCGGTGATAAAACCTTTACCGACCACAGATAATGTACAGGAACCAGGATCGCCACAAGATAGACGACGTTGTGCAGTGTTTGCCAGCGTTTACCCAGTTTACGCTGCGCAAATTGCGTTGAGGTCAACGTCAGCGCCAATAGCGCCAACCAGCTCATGATCCCAAGCGTCAAATAAGGGCGTGAAATCAACTCGCTTCCTAACAACGCCAGGTTATGTATTCCCAGTTCCAGCAAGGCATAGCTGGTTAAATGCAGCGTGGCCCAAACGAAACACCATAGCCCCAACAGGCGTCGCGTGCGTATCAATAATGGCTGTTTAGCGTAGCGCGCCAGCGGCGAGATCAGCAAGGTGGCAAGCAAAAATTTGAGCGCGGTTCTGCCGGTAAAGTGTTGGATATCCTTGACCGGGTCTGCGCTTAGCCCACCCTGATTTATCGCCCAAAAGAGCCACAGAAGCGGCAAAAAACCGACAAGATGCAGGCAAACTTTCAGCCAGATTATCTGTTTTGCTGTCAGACGCACTTAAAAATTCTCCCGCAAATTGAGACCGCGATACAGCGAAGCGACTTCACTGGCGTAGCCATTAAACAGCAGCGTTGGCTGTCTTTGCACATCAAGGATGCCGCCAGAACCAATAAAGCGCTCAGTCGCCTGCGACCAGCGTGGATGATCCACATGTGGATTCACATTGGCGTAAAAACCATATTCATTGGGAGCCGACAGATTCCAGGTGGTTGGCGGACGTTCGCGGGTCAGTTTAATGCTGACGATAGATTTAATACCTTTAAAACCATACTTCCACGGAACGATGAGTCGAATGGGAGCGCCGTTTTGCGGTGGTAACGCTTTGCCATAGACGCCGACGGTCATCAGGGTAAGCGGATGCATGGCTTCATCAAGACGTAGCCCCTCAACATAAGGATATTTCAGTCCGCCTCCAACAAAACGATCTTTTTGTCCCGGCATATCATCCGGCGCGTACAGCGTTTCGAATGCCACATATTTAGCGTGGCTGGTGGGCTGTGCCTGCGTAAGTAGTTTGTATAAAGGGAAACCAATCCACGGTACGACCATGGACCACGCTTCGACGCAGCGCATCCGATAGATACGTTCTTCTAAGGGGAAACGATGCGTTAAATCGTCATAATCCAGCGTATATGGCTTCGCGACCTCCCCGCTGATTTTCAACGTCCACGGTTCGGTTTTCAGACTACCGGCATTGGCCGCCGGGTCGGCTTTATCAAGGCCAAACTCATAAAAGTTGTTGTAGCCCGTCACCTTATCTTCCGGCGTTAACGCTAAATCACTTCGCCAGGCGGCAGGCTGACTAAACTCAAGCGGCTTACCGACAGGCGCTTTCGGCCGGTCGTTGCCTTTAAACCAACTTAATAAATCGGCCTGCGCCGTTGAGGGTAAGGATAAGGATAAGGCGGCCGCGCTAATGCCTAACGCTTTTAGCACCTGTCGGCGCTGCATAAAAAAAGCCGATTCCGCAGTCACATCGGCTTCTGTCAATGGACGTATTTTTTTCATAACAGACTCCCGGTATACCCACCACAACACGGAGTGGCGTGTTGTGAATATGACAGGGAGTATGTCAATCTGTAAAAATAAATAGTTAATTAAATGTAAATTTTTTATACGTGATTTTATTTTATCTTCACCAGCGTACGGCCCTGAACCTGATTATTGATGATGGCGTCGGCAAACTTCGGGGCGTCTGACAGGTCTATCTCGGTTGCCGCCTGCGCGTAGAAGCCGTCCGGCAGGCCATTTACCAAACGTTTCCACGCCTCGGCGCGGCGCGCTGGCGGCGTCATAACGGAATCCACGCCCTGCAGGCGAACATTGCGTAGAATAAAGGGCATGACGGTAGTTGGCAGAGCAAAGCCACCAGCCAGACCGCAGGCCGCAACGCAACCACTATAGTTCATTTGCGCCAGGATTTTCGCCAGCACGCTATCGCCGACCGTATCAATCGCGCCTGCCCAAAGCTGTTTTTCCAGTGGACGGGCGTCGGTGAACGCGTCACGCGGTAGAATGCGGTTAGCGCCAAGCGCGTGCAAATAGTCATGGGTGCTTTCACGGCCGGATACCGCAACGACCTGATAACCCAATTGATGCAGCAACGCGACCGCAGTGCTGCCCACGCCTCCGCTGGCGCCGGTAACAACGATTTCGCCATCTTCAGGATGGATGCCCGCTTCTTCCAGCGCCATCACGCACAGCATGGCGGTAAAACCGGCGGTGCCGATGATCATGGCATTACGGCTGCTTAGCCCCGCAGGAAGCGCGACCAGCCAGTCGCCTTTAACGCGTGCGAGTTCGGCCAGACCGCCCCAGTGGTTTTCGCCCACGCCCCAGCCGGTCAGTAACACTTCTTGCCCTGCATGAAAGCGAGAATCTTCGCTTGCGCGAACGGTTCCGGCGAAATCAATACCAGGAATCATCGGAAAATGACGGATAATTTTCCCTTTCCCGGTGATAGCCAGAGCATCTTTATAATTCAGGCTGGACCAGTGGACATCCACCGTCACATCACCCTCCGGCAGTTGATTCTCTTCGAGATATTGCACGGATGCGAGGGTTTTACCGTCCTGCTGTTCTAAGATCAACGCCTGCATAACCTGTCCTCACTTTACATGGTGGATTGGAAAAATAACTACGAAGACTATACTCGCTAATTAAAACGTGATGCCGATGCAACGCAATAAATTGCCAGACAGACCCATTTTGGTAGTATGCCTGCTTCATTGCGCGCCCTGGCGAATTCGGCCTTCAGTTTCGCTTTTTCATACTACTTATAACCGTCGGAGTTAACTCAAGGATGCGATTAACGACGAAGTTCTCAGCTTTTGTCACGCTGCTCACGGGGTTAACGATCTTCGTGACCCTGATAGGCTGCTCGCTAAGCTTTTATAATGCCGTACAGGATAAGTATGTATGTCGTGTGCAGGCGGCGGCGACAGCGATTGATACACACCTGGTGACCCGCGATATTGTTTCTCTGACGCCGCGAATCGATGAACTCATGATCGTTTCCGATATTGTGCGCGTCGATTTGTTACAGGGGGAGCACCGGGTCTACAGCTATTCTCGCACCAGAGGTTATCGGCCAGCCGGCACCAGCGACATGTATCGCGAACTGGTCGTGCCGCTGGTCAAACATCCGGGAATGTCGCTACGTCTGGTTTATCAGGACCCGATGGGCAACTATTTTCACTCACTGATCACCACGGCGCCGCTGACGCTGGCGATCGGTTTTATCGTTCTGATTCTGTTTTTATCGGTGCGCTGGCTGCAACGGCAGCTTTCCGGGCAAGAGCTTCTGGAAATTCGTTCAACGCGTATTCTGAATGGCGAACGCGGGCCGAATGTCCGCGGTTCCGTTTATGAATGGCCGGCGCGCACCAGCAGCGCGCTTGATGTGTTACTTTCCGAAATTCAGTTTGCTCACGAGCAGCGTAGCCGCCTGGACACGCTAATTCGCTCCTACGCCGCGCAGGACGCCAAAACCGGACTCGGTAACCGTCTGTTCTTTGATAACCAACTGGCGACGCTACTGGAAGATCAAGAAAAAGTAGGTGTGCATGGCGTGGTGATGATGATCCGCTTGCCAGACTTCAATCTTCTGCGCGACAACCTGGGAGGCAATCAGGCGGAAGAACAGATGTTTATGCTTATCAATCTGCTATCGACATTTATTATGCGTTACCCAGGCTCGCTGCTGGCGCGTTATCACCGTAGCGACTTTGCCGTGCTGCTACCACATCGAACGCTGAAAGAAGCGGAAAGTATTGCCGGACAACTTTTAAAAGCCGTCGATGCGCTACCGGCTAACAAAATGCTCGATCGTGACGATATGGTACATATCGGCATTTGCGCCTGGCGCAGCGGGCAGTCCACTGGGCAGGTGATGGAACATGCTGAAGCCGCGGCGCGGAATGCCGCCCTGCAGGGGGGAAATAGCTGGGCTATCTACGACGACACGTTGCCGGAAAAAGGGCGCGGCAATGTGCGCTGGCGCACGCTGATTGAGCAGATGCTAAACCGGGGCGGACCACGGCTTTATCAAAAACCAGCGGTCACGCGAGAAGGCCGCGTACATCATCGGGAATTGATGTGCCGCATCTATGATGGTAAAGAGGAGGTTAGTTCGGCGGAGTATATGCCGATGGTGCTGCAATTTGGTTTATCGGAAGAGTATGACAGATTACAAATTAGCCGCCTGATTACGTTACTGGGCTACTGGCCAGATGAAAATCTGGCAATGCAGTTGACGGTAGAGTCGCTGATTCGTCCGCGTTTTCAGCGCTGGCTACGCGATACGTTAATGCAGTGTGAAAAATTACAGCGAAATCGCATAATTATTGAACTTGCGGAGGCGGATGTTTGTCAACACATCAGTCGATTACAACCCATCCTTCGCTTAGTCAATGCGCTTGGCGTTCGGGTGGCGGTGACGCAGGCGGGCTTGACGTTGGTCAGCACGAGCTGGATTAAAGCGCTCAATGTGGAATTACTCAAGCTGCATCCGAGTCTGGTCAGAAACATTGAGAAGCGAACGGAAAACCAGCTTCTGGTTCAAAGTCTGGTAGAGGCCTGCGCGGGTACGCCTACGCAGGTTTACGCGACGGGCGTCCGTTCGCGCGGTGAGTGGCAGACCCTGATAAAACGCGGCGTGGCTGGCGGGCAGGGTGATTTTTTTGCCTCCTCCCAACCACTTGACACAAACGTGAAAAAATATTCGCAAAGATACTCGGTTTAACCTGCCGTTTAATTTGTTTTCACGTAGAATAACGCGCGCTGCGCCTCATGGGGGGGTGCTTGTCTGCTCGCCAGATTGTTGCAGCAAATATGCAGGTGAATGACCTTTGACAGGTTGCAAACAAAGGCGAGGATTGCTGCTGATTTGTTCAGCCCTGAGGGACTCAGGCCGAGATTTGTAACAAAGGAAACGAACTGCACTAATTTTCACCGTAGCAGATGATTTTTGCGCCTTGTCGCTGCTGCGTGTGGTTGGTAAAGTAAGCGGATTTTGTTTTCCGCCCCAGCTTTCAGGATTATCCCTTAGTATGTTGAAAAAATTTCGTGGCATGTTTTCCAATGACCTGTCCATTGACCTGGGTACCGCGAATACCCTCATTTATGTAAAAGGACAAGGCATCGTATTGAATGAGCCTTCCGTTGTGGCCATTCGTCAGGATCGTGCCGGTTCGCCGAAAAGCGTGGCTGCAGTCGGTCATGATGCGAAGCAGATGCTGGGCCGTACGCCGGGCAATATCGCGGCGATCCGTCCGATGAAAGACGGCGTTATCGCCGACTTCTTTGTGACCGAAAAAATGCTTCAGCACTTTATTAAACAAGTGCACAGCAACAGCTTTATGCGCCCAAGCCCGCGCGTACTGGTATGCGTGCCGGTCGGCGCGACGCAGGTAGAACGCCGCGCGATTCGTGAATCCGCTCAGGGCGCTGGCGCTCGAGAAGTGTTCCTGATTGAAGAGCCGATGGCGGCGGCGATCGGCGCCGGTCTGCCGGTCTCTGAAGCGACCGGTTCGATGGTCGTCGATATCGGCGGCGGTACGACGGAAGTCGCCGTGATCTCCCTGAACGGCGTGGTGTACTCTTCGTCCGTGCGCATCGGCGGCGACCGTTTCGACGAAGCGATCATCAACTATGTACGCCGTAACTATGGCTCTCTGATTGGTGAAGCGACCGCAGAACGCATTAAACATGAAATCGGTTCCGCTTATCCGGGCGATGAAGTGCGTGAAATCGAAGTGCGCGGCCGTAACCTGGCGGAAGGCGTTCCACGCGGCTTTACCCTGAACTCAAACGAGATTCTGGAAGCGTTGCAGGAACCGTTGACCGGTATCGTCAGCGCGGTAATGGTGGCGCTGGAACAGTGTCCACCGGAGCTGGCGTCCGATATCTCCGAGCGCGGTATGGTGCTCACCGGCGGCGGCGCGCTGCTGCGTAACCTTGACCGTCTGTTAATGGAAGAGACGGGCATTCCTGTCGTGGTTGCTGAAGATCCGCTGACCTGTGTGGCGCGCGGCGGCGGCAAGGCGCTGGAAATGATCGATATGCACGGCGGCGACCTGTTCAGCGAAGAGTAGTTGGATGCAGGCAGGATTATCCCTGGATTATCCTGCCTCTCCGACGCGAGAATACGCATAGCCTATGAAGCCAATTTTTAGCCGTGGCCCGTCGCTACAGATTCGCCTTATTCTGGCGGTGCTGGTGGCGCTCGGCGTTATCATTGCCGACAGCCGCCTGGGGACGTTCAGTCAAATCCGAACGTACATGGATACTGCCGTCAGTCCTTTCTATTTTATTTCAAACGGCCCTCGTGAACTGCTCGACAGCGTGTCGCAAACGCTGGCTTCTCGCGACCAGCTTGAACTGGAAAACCGGGCGCTGCGCCAGGAATTACTGCTAAAAAACAGTGATCTGCTGATGCTGGGACAGTACAAACAGGAGAACGCGCGGTTGCGCGAGCTGCTGGGGTCGCCGCTGCGTCAGGACGAGCAGAAAATGGTGACGCAGGTTATTTCAACGGTTAACGATCCTTACAGCGATCAGGTCGTTATCGATAAAGGCAGCGTTAATGGCGTGTATGAAGGTCAACCGGTCATTAGCGACAAAGGCGTCGTAGGGCAGGTTGTCGCCGTGGCGAAACTGACCAGCCGCGTACTGCTGATTTGCGATGCGACTCATGCGCTGCCGATTCAGGTACTGCGCAATGACATCCGCGTGATTGCCGCCGGCAACGGCTGTACTGACGATCTTCAGCTTGAACATCTGCCCGCCAATACCGATATTCGCGTCGGCGATGTGCTGGTAACGTCCGGACTTGGCGGGCGTTTCCCGGAAGGGTATCCGGTGGCGGTGGTCTCCTCCGTCAAGCTGGACACCCAGCGCGCCTATACGGTCATTCAGGCGCGGCCTACGGCAGGGTTACAGCGTTTGCGCTATCTGCTGTTGCTGTGGGGCGCAGATCGTAACGGCGCCAACCCGCTGACGCCGGAAGAGGTTCATCGCGTAGCCAATGAGCGCCTGATGCAGATGATGCCGCAGGTGTTGCCTTCTCCGGATGCGATGGGGCCGCCGGCGCCAGTGCCGGACCCGGCGACGGGGATTACTCCGCCATCTGCGGGCCAGACTGCGCCGGTATCAACGCAACCATCGCCTTCGGGCGCGACTACGTCGCCTGCGCGTGCGCCGGGAGGGCAATAGTGGCGAGCTATCGTAGCCAGGGGCGCTGGGTTATCTGGCTCTCGTTTCTTATTGCGCTGTTGCTGCAAATCATGCCCTGGCCGGACGACATCATTGTTTTCCGGCCAAACTGGGTTTTGCTCATCTTACTGTACTGGATTCTGGCCCTGCCGCACCGCGTAAATGTGGGGACGGGATTTGTGATGGGTGCCATACTTGATCTCATCAGCGGTTCCACACTCGGCGTGCGCGCTCTGTCGATGAGTATTGTCGCCTACCTGGTCGCTCTGAAATTCCAGCTCTTCCGTAACCTGGCGCTCTGGCAGCAGGCGCTGGTGGTGATGTTGCTTTCACTGGCCGTGGACATTATTGTTTTCTGGGCCGAGTTTTTAGTGATCAATGTCTCTTTCAGACCGGAAGTGTTCTGGAGTAGTGTAATCAATGGCGTGCTGTGGCCCTGGCTCTTTTTGCTGATGCGTAAAGTACGCCAGCAGTTTGCTGTGCAATAAAGGTCGATATGACAACTCTGTATCTTGCTTCCGGTTCCCCGCGTCGCCAGGAATTATTGACTCAACTTGGATGTTCATTCGAGCAGGTCGTACCTGGTATTGAAGAGCAGCGGCGTGCTCAGGAAAGCGCACAGCAGTATGTTGTTCGGCTGGCGCGCGAAAAGGCGCAGGCTGGCGTGGCGCTGGTTCCCCGTGATCTGCCGGTTTTGGGCGCGGATACGATAGTCGTGTTAAACGGCGAGGTGCTGGAAAAGCCGCGCGACGCCGCTCATGCCGCAGAAATGCTGCGTTTGCTTTCCGGAAATACGCATCAGGTGATGACTGCTGTCGCGCTTGCGGACTCGCAGCAGACGCTGGATTGTCTGGTGGTAACGGAGGTGACTTTCCGCACGCTTTCTGCGCAGGACATTGCTGGCTATGTCGCCAGCGGCGAGCCTTTAGATAAAGCAGGCGCATACGGTATTCAGGGGCGGGGTGGCTGTTTTGTCAGGAAGATAAATGGCAGCTATCACGCCGTTGTCGGCTTACCGCTGGTTGAAACGTATGAGTTGTTGAATCATTTTAACGCACTGCGTGATAAAAGGGATAAACATGACGGCTGAATTGTTGGTAAACGTAACGCCATCGGAAACGCGCGTGGCGTACATTGATGGCGGTATTCTTCAGGAAATCCATATTGAGCGCGAAGCGCGACGCGGAATCGTAGGCAATATCTACAAAGGTCGTGTAAGTCGTGTACTTCCAGGTATGCAGGCGGCTTTTGTAGATATTGGGCTGGATAAAGCCGCATTTCTTCACGCTTCCGATATTATGCCGCATACCGAATGCGTGGCGGGCGACGAGCAAAAGCAGTTTACCGTGCGCGATATCTCCGAACTGGTGCGTCAGGGGCAGGATCTGATGGTGCAGGTGGTGAAAGATCCGCTCGGCACGAAAGGCGCGCGTTTGACTACAGACATCACGTTGCCCTCCCGTTACCTTGTTTTTATGCCCGGCGCGTCGCACGTTGGCGTTTCCCAGCGTATCGAAAGCGAAAGTGAACGCGAGCGCCTGAAAAAGGTGGTAGCGGAATACTGCGACGAACAGGGCGGGTTTATTATCCGTACCGCGGCGGAAGGCGTGTGCGAAGAGGATCTCGCGTCTGACGCCGCCTATCTCAAGCGTGTCTGGACGAAAGTCATGGAGCGCAAAAAGCGTCCGCAAACGCGTTATCAGATGTATGGCGAACTGGCGCTGGCGCAGCGCGTACTGCGCGATTTCGCCGATGCGCAGTTGGACCGAATTCGCGTCGACTCACGTCTGACCTATGAGTCGCTGCTGGAGTTTACCGCAGAATACATCCCGGAAATGACCAGTAAGCTGGAGCATTATAGCGGTCGTCAGCCGATCTTCGATCTTTATGACGTGGAAAATGAGATCCAGCGCGCGCTGGAGCGTAAGGTTGAACTCAAGTCCGGTGGTTATCTGATTATCGACCAAACCGAAGCGATGACGACGGTAGATATCAATACCGGCGCGTTTGTCGGACACCGTAATCTCGACGACACCATTTTTAATACCAATATTGAAGCGACTCAGGCCATCGCTCGTCAGCTACGCCTGCGTAATCTGGGCGGCATTATCATTATCGATTTTATCGACATGAATAATGAGGATCATCGTCGCCGGGTGCTGCATTCGCTGGAGCAGGCGTTAAGTAAGGATCGCGTGAAAACCAGTATTAACGGTTTTTCGCCGCTGGGACTGGTGGAAATGACCCGCAAACGGACCCGTGAAAGCGTGGAACATGTGCTGTGTAACGAGTGTCCAACCTGTCATGGCCGCGGGACGGTAAAAACGGTGGAAACCGTCTGCTATGAGATCATGCGTGAGATTGTACGTGTTCACCACGCTTATGACTCCGATCGCTTCCTGGTTTATGCTTCTCCTGCGGTGGCGGAAGCGCTGAAAGGCGAAGAATCCCACGCGCTGGCGGAAGTCGAAATCTTTGTCGGCAAACAGGTTAAAGTTCAGGTCGAACCGCTTTATAACCAGGAGCAGTTTGACGTCGTAATGATGTAAAAGACCGCGACCCGTACGAGCATTTGCAGGCCGGATAAGGCGTTCACGCCGCCATCCGGCAAAACGAGGTTGTGAGTCGTATTTTTTGGCAGACAAGGAGAGACGCGTGAGGCGATTGCCGGGGATTTTATTGCTCACTGGAGCCGCGCTCATCGTCATTGCAGCGCTGCTGGTTAGCGGGCTGCGCCTGGCGTTGCCTCATCTTGACGCCTGGCGTCCAGCTATCCTGAATAAGATTGAGTCCGCGACCGGCGTGCCGGTGGCTGCCAATCAACTCTCCGCAAGCTGGCAAAATTTTGGCCCTACGCTGGAAGCGCATAATATTCATGCCGCCCTGAAAGATGGCGGCGAACTGTCGATAAAACGCGTTACGCTGGCGCTGGACGTCTGGCAAAGCCTGTTGCATATGCGCTGGCAGTTTCGCGACCTGACCTTCTGGCAACTCAATTTCCGCACCAACACGCCTCTTCAAAGCAGCGACGGCGAAGGCATCGAAACCAGCCGTTTAAGCGATCTTTTCCTGCGTCAGTTCGATCATTTCGATCTGCGCGATAGCCAAATCAGTTTTCTGACGCTTTCCGGACAACGCGCGGAACTGGCGATCCCACAGCTTACCTGGCTAAACGGCAAAGACCGGCACCGCGCCGAAGGCGAGGTCAGTCTCTCCAGCCTGACCGGACAGCACGGCGTGATGCAGGTGCGGATGGATTTACGCGATGACGACGGTCTGCTGAATAACGGCAGAGTCTGGTTACAGGCCGACGATATTGACGTCAAGCCATGGCTGGGCAAATGGATGCAGGATAATGTGGCGCTCCAGACGGCGCGTTTCAGTCTGGAAGGCTGGATGACGCTCAGTAAAGGCGAAATCGCCGGAGGAGACGTCTGGCTGAAACAGGGCGGCGCAAGCTGGCTGGGCGATAACACAACGCATACGCTGTCTGTCGATAACCTGACGGCGCAGATTAGCCGCGAGCAGCCGGGCTGGCAGTTTTATATTCCGGACACGCGGATTACGCTTGATGGTAAACCCTGGCCGAGCGGGGCCTTAACCGTGGCCTGGCTCCCGCAGCAGGACGTCGGCGGCGAGAATCATACACGTAGCGATGAACTGCGCATTCGCGCCAGTAATCTTGAGCTGGCGGGGTTGGAAGCATTACGTCCGCTGGCGGCTAAACTGTCGCCTGTGCTGGGCGAAATATGGCAGGCTACGCAGCCGAGCGGAAAGATCGCCACACTGGCGCTGGATATTCCGCTACAGGCGACCGAAAAAACGCGTTTTCAGGCATCGTGGAAAAATCTTGCATGGAAACAGTGGAAGCTGTTGCCTGGCGCGGAACATTTTTCCGGTACGCTGGCGGGAAGCGTAGAAGACGGGCAGATGAAGGTTGCGATGCAGCAGGCCAAAATGCCCTATGAAACGGTTTTTCGCGCGCCGCTGGAAATTGAAAACGGCGTCGCGACGCTTAGCTGGTTGAAGAATGAGAACGGCTTTCAGCTTGATGGCCGTGACATTGACGTCAAAGCAAAGGCGGTACATGCGCGCGGCGGGTTCCGCTATCTGCAACCGACGGGCGATGAACCGTGGCTGGGCATTCTGGCTGGAATCAGTACCGACGATGGAGCACAGGCGTGGCGCTATTTTCCGGAAAACCTGATGGGCAAAGCGCTGGTAGATTACCTTAGCGGCGCGATTCAGGGCGGCGAGGCGGATAACGCCACGTTGGTTTACGGCGGTAATCCGCATCTCTTTCCCTATAAGCATAACGAAGGTCAGTTTGAAGTGCTGGTGCCGCTACGCAATGCGACGTTTGCCTTTCAGCCCGACTGGCCTGCGCTAAAAAATCTCAATATTGAACTGGATTTCCTGAACGACGGCCTGTGGATGCGTTCGGATAGCGTCGATTTGGGCGGGGTGAAGGCTAGCAAACTCGCGGCGGCGATTCCGGATTATTCCAAAGAGAAACTGCTCATTGATGCCGATATTAACGGGCCGGGAAAAGCCGTTGGGCCTTATTTCGACGAGACGCCGCTAAAAGACTCGCTTGGCTCGACGCTGGCGGAGCTACAATTAGATGGCGATGTGAATGCTCGCTTACATCTTGATATTCCGCTGGATGGTGAACAGGTTACCGCCGAGGGCGATGTCTCGTTGCGTAATAACAGCCTGTTTATTAAGCCGCTAAACAGTACGCTCAAAAATCTGAACGGTAAATTCAGCTTTGTGAATGGCGCGCTAAAAAGCGGGCCGCTGACGGCAAACTGGTTTAATCAGCCGCTTAACCTGGATTTCAGTACGACGGAAGGGGCAAAAGCGTATCAGGTGGCCGTCAACCTGAATGGTAACTGGCAGCCAACGCGTATGGGCGTCTTACCGTCGCCACTGAATGATGCCCTGAGCGGCAGCGTGACGTGGAATGGTAAAGTCGGCATCGATCTTCCGTATCACGCTGGTGCCACTTATAACATCGAGCTGAACGGCGACCTGCGGAATGTGAGTAGTCACTTACCTTCTCCGCTAAATAAACCCGCAGGCGAAGCCATTCCAGTACACATTAATGCTGACGGCAATCTGAAAAGTTTTGCGCTAACGGGGAGCGCAGGGAGTAAAAACCATTTTAACAGCCGTTGGTTATTAAATCAGAAACTGACGCTGGATCGGGCTATCTGGACGACGGACAGCCGGACAATTCCGCCACTGCCTGCTCAACAAGGCGTTGAACTCAATCTGCCGGCGCTGGATGGCGCGCAATGGCTGGCGTTATTCCAGAAAGGCGCGGTGGATAATGTGAGCAGTTCGGCCGAGTTTCCTCAACGCGTCACGTTGCGTACTCCCGCGCTATCGCTGGGCGGCCAGCAGTGGAACAATTTGAGCGTCGTTTCAGCCCCTTCGCTGAACGGAACAAAAATTGAAGCGCAGGGCCGTGAGGTGAACGCCACGCTGACCATGCGCAACCATGCGCCGTGGCTGGCGAACATTAAGTACCTGTATTACAACCCTGGCGTTGCAAAAACGCACGCTTCGTCACCAACGCCGACATCGCCGTTTGCTTCGGCGAGCACTATTAGCTTCCGCGGCTGGCCGGACTTACAACTTCGCTGCGAAGAGTGCTGGCTGTGGGGGCAAAAATATGGGCGTATTGATGGCGATTTCGCCATCAAAGGCAATACGCTGACTCTGGCGAATGGTCTGATCGATACCGGATTCGCCCGTTTGAAAGCGAACGGCGAGTGGGTGAATGCGCCGGGCAATGAACGAACCTCGCTGAAAGGCAGTCTGCATGGCCGTAACCTTGACGCGGCTGCCGGGTTCTTCGGCATCTCGACGCCAATCCAGAACGCGTCGTTTAACGTAGATTACGATCTGCACTGGCGAAATCCGCCCTGGCAACCTGATGAAGCCACGCTCAACGGGATTTTACGTACGCGTCTGGGTAAAGGTGAGTTTACTGATCTAAGTAGCGGCCATGCCGGACAGCTACTGCGGCTGCTCAGTTTTGATGCGTTGCTGCGTAAGCTGCGATTTGACTTCAGCGATACCTTTAGCGAGGGCTTCTGGTTCGACTCTATTCATAGTACCGCGTGGATTAAAGATGGCGTCCTGCATACTGACGATACGCTGGTGGATGGGCTGGAAGCGGACATTGCAATGAAAGGTTCCGTCGATCTGGTGCGCCGTCGTCTTGATATGGAGGCTGTCGTCGCGCCGGAAATTTCCGCCACGGTGGGCGTCGCCGCCGCTTTTGCCGTTAACCCGATTGTCGGCGCGGCGGTATTTGCCGCCAGTAAAGTGTTGGGGCCGCTATGGAGCAAGGTCTCCATTCTGCGTTATCGCATTACCGGTCCGGTCGATGCGCCGCAGATCAACGAAGTTCTGCGTCAACCGAGAAAAGAAAGCCAGCAATGATTTGACGGGGGCGAGGAATTGCCCCACTCTCAGTAAATAGTCATGCCGGACGGCGCTGTGTTTATCCGGTTTGCACAATCTAACAACGTAGTCCGGATAAGGCGTGAACCGCCATCCGGCAGAAATCAACGAGTAGCAAAAACGATGAGTCTGAACCTGGTAAGTGAACAATTGCTAGCGGCGAATGGCCTGAACCATCAGGATCTGTTCGCTATTTTGGGCCAACTGGCCGAACGCCGTCTTGATTATGGCGACCTCTATTTTCAGTCGAGCTATCACGAATCCTGGGTTTTAGAAGACCGCATCATTAAAGATGGTTCATATAATATCGACCAGGGCGTTGGCGTTCGCGCCATTAGCGGCGAAAAAACCGGTTTTGCTTATGCTGACCAGATAAGCCTCCTGGCGCTGGAGCAGAGTGCGCAGGCAGCGCGAACCATTGTACGCGATAACGGCGAAGGCAAGGTAAAAACGCTCGCCGCCGTAGCGCATCAGCCGCTCTACACCACTCTTGATCCGCTGCAAAGTATGAGCCGCGAAGAGAAGCTGGATATCCTCAGACGCATTGATAAAGTGGCGCGAGAAGCCGATAAACGCGTGCAGGAAGTCAACGCCAGCCTGACCGGCGTATATGAATTAATCCTGGTGGCGGCGACCGACGGGACGCTGGCGGCGGATGTCCGTCCACTGGTGCGCTTGTCCGTTAGCGTGCAGGTGGAAGAAGACGGTAAACGCGAGCGCGGCGCCAGCGGCGGCGGCGGTCGCTTTGGTTATGAGTATTTTCTTGCCGATCTCGACGGCGAGGTTCGCGCCGACGCGTGGGCGAAAGAAGCGGTACGCATGGCGCTGGTTAATCTTTCTGCGGTCGCTGCGCCAGCGGGGACGTTACCGGTGGTTCTGGGCGCCGGGTGGCCGGGCGTATTGCTGCACGAAGCGGTCGGACATGGGCTGGAAGGTGATTTTAACCGTCGTGGGACGTCTGTGTTTAGCGGTCAGATTGGCGAGCAGGTTGCCTCCGCGCTTTGTACCGTGGTAGATGACGGCACAATGATGAACCGTCGCGGCTCCGTCGCTATCGATGATGAAGGTACGCCAGGCCAGTACAACGTTTTGATTGAGAATGGCGTACTGAAAGGGTACATGCAGGACAAGCTGAATGCTCGCCTGATGGGGGCTGCGCCGACCGGTAACGGGCGTCGCGAATCTTACGCGCATCTGCCGATGCCGCGTATGACGAATACCTATATGTTGGCAGGGCAGTCAACGCCGCAGGAAATTATCGAATCCGTTGAGTACGGCATCTATGCGCCGAACTTTGGCGGCGGTCAGGTGGATATCACCTCCGGCAAGTTTGTGTTCTCGACCTCGGAAGCGTATCTGATTGAAAACGGCAAAGTCACGACGCCGGTGAAGGGCGCGACATTGATTGGATCTGGCATTGAAACAATGCAACAGATCTCCATGGTCGGCAATGATCTTAAGCTGGATAACGGCGTAGGCGTCTGTGGCAAAGAGGGGCAAAGTTTGCCTGTGGGCGTGGGGCAGCCGACGCTGAAAGTCGATAACCTGACGGTTGGCGGCACGGCATAACTTTCCGCTTTATCAGGACTGGGGATCATGCCGCCCAGGCCTGATAAGCGCAGCGCCATCAGGCAATGTCCGCGCCGGATGGCGACATAAATTCTTTTTCCGGCCCACGACGGTTTCCAGCAATAACCCGTCGTTTTTACTTTTCTTTCCCTCGCCCGTGCATTCCCTGAAACAGGTTGGCGACATCGACAAAATAGTCAGTCAACGCGTTAATCACTACCTGCACTTTAAGCGGCAGCTTATCTTTTTCGGTGTACAGGGCGTACACGGGACGCGGATCGGACTGATAGCGAGGCAGCAGGATCTCCAGCTCGCCGCGGTTGATCTCATCGATCACCCACATCAGCGGCACGTAGGCGATCCCGGTACCGGCGGTCAGCCAACGTACAAGCGTCATCGGATCGTTAGTGACGAACCGTCCCTGTGGTATCAGCCGGGTAGAAATTCCTTCCGGTGCGATAAGTTCAAACTCATTATCCGGGCGTACGCTATATTCCAGCCAGGAATGACTAGTGAGATCGGCGGGTTTTTCCGGGGCGCCATACTGGGCGAGGTAGGATTTGGCGGCGCACACAACCATCGGCATCGCGCCAAGTCGACGGGAAAACAGGCTGGAATCTTGCAGCGCGCCCACGCGGATCACCACGTCCAGCCCGTCTGCAATTAAATCCGGAGCGGGAATTCCCGTCACCAGATTGACCGCCAGACCGGGATACTCTTTTAATAATTTCGCGGTAAGCCCGGCCAGCACATTTTGCGCCATGGTTGAAGAACAGCCGATACGCAATGTACCGATAGGCGTGTTATTAAAAGCGTAAAGCTGCTCGTGAACATCCTGCACTTCATGCAGCATACGACGACAGCCCTGATAATAGATTTTTCCAGCCTCGGTGAGCCCAATGCTGCGTGTGCTGCGGTTGAGCAGTTTGACCTGAAGCTCATCTTCCAGTTTTGCTACAGTCTGGCTGATGGACGACACACTCATTTGCAACTGTCTCGCTGCGGCGGTAAAAGAGCCAAACTCGACCACTTTGGCGAATACTGACATTCGTTTTAATCGTTCCATTATTCACTCTGACTTAAAAGTGATTTAGATCACATACCATAGATAACAGCATAACAATTACGTTAATATACTATTATTCGAATAAGAGCTATGTCGCTCTCGCCTGGCGTTTCTTGCCCTTCTCTGCGGCGATGTAGCTTAACAAGCTATCGCCTGCTCTCTCTCAGTAATCAAGGTCAACATGAGTCTGTTTCCCGTTATCGTGGTGTTTGGTCTTTCCTTCCCACCGATATTTTTCGAATTGCTTTTGTCACTGGCGATTTTTTGGCTGGTGCGTCGGGTGCTTGTGCCGACGGGCATCTATGATTTTGTCTGGCATCCGGCTTTGTTCAATACCGCGCTGTATTGTTGTCTGTTTTATTTAATATCGCGCCTGTTCGTTTGAGGTTGAAGTGAAAACACTAACAAGAAAACTCTCCCGTACGGCCATTACCCTCGTACTGGTTATTCTGGCCTTTATCGCCATTTTCCGCGCCTGGGTGTATTACACCGAATCGCCCTGGACGCGCGACGCGCGTTTTAGCGCCGATGTAG
Source organism: Salmonella enterica subsp. arizonae (assembly GCF_008692845.1). Lineage (GTDB taxonomy): Bacteria > Pseudomonadota > Gammaproteobacteria > Enterobacterales > Enterobacteriaceae > Salmonella > Salmonella arizonae. The sequence goes on along the minus strand of NZ_VXJW01000004.1, from coordinate 330,959 downwards.
TCGCTATTGCCCCGGATGTCGCGGGCCTGATTACCCATGTAAACGTGCATGATAACCAACTGGTGCAAAAGGATCAGGTCCTGTTTACCATCGATCAGCCACGCTATCAAAAAGCGCTCGCTGAAGCGGAAGCTGATGTAGCCTATTATCAGGTACTGGCGCAGGAAAAACGCCAGGAAGCCGGTCGCCGTAATCGCCTCGGCGTACAGGCGATGTCCAGAGAGGAGATCGATCAGGCGAACAATATTTTGCAGACTGTACTGCATCAGTTGGCTAAAGCCCAGGCCACGCGCGATCTGGCTAAACTCGACCTTGAGCGCACCGTTATTCGCGCGCCTGCCGACGGTTGGGTGACTAACCTCAATGTTTATGCCGGTGAATTTATTACCCGCGGTTCCACAGCCGTCGCATTGGTGAAAAAGAACTCTTTTTACGTGCAGGCCTATATGGAAGAGACCAAGCTGGAAGGCGTGCGTCCGGGATATCGTGCCGAAATCACGCCGCTCGGCAGTAACCGGGTATTAAAAGGTACTGTCGATAGCGTGGCGGCAGGGGTAACGAATACCAGCAGTACCAGCGATGCGAAAGGGATGGCGACGATAGACTCTAACCTCGAATGGGTGCGTCTGGCCCAGCGTGTCCCGGTGCGTATCCGGCTTGACGAACAGCAGGGGAATTTGTGGCCTGCCGGTACGACGGCAACCGTCGTAATCACCGGTAAGCAGGATCGTGACGCAAGCCAGGATTCCTTCTTCCGTAAACTGGCGCACCGGCTGCGCGAATTCGGTTAATTGTCATGGGTGTTTTCTCCATTGCCAACCAGCACATTCGTTTTGCGGTAAAGCTGGCGTGCGCCATTGTGCTGGCATTATTTATCGGTTTTCACTTTCAACTGGAGACGCCGCGTTGGGCGGTGCTGACCGCTGCGATCGTGGCGGCAGGCCCGGCATTTGCCGCCGGCGGGGAACCCTATTCCGGCGCTATTCGTTATCGCGGAATGTTGCGTATTATCGGGACGTTTATCGGCTGTATCGCTGCGCTTATCATTATTATCGCTATGATCCGCGCGCCGCTATTGATGATTCTGGTGTGCTGTGTCTGGGCTGGTTTCTGCACCTGGATCTCTTCTTTGGTACGGATCGAAAACTCTTATGCGTGGGGGCTGTCAGGCTATACCGCGCTGATCATTGTGATTACCATTCAGACGGAGCCGCTGCTCACGCCGCAATTTGCGCTTGAGCGTTGTAGCGAAATCGTCATTGGTATTGGCTGCGCTATTTTAGCGGATCTACTTTTCTCGCCGCGATCGATAAAGCAGGAGGTTGATCGCGAGCTGGACAGTTTGCTGGTGGCGCAATATCAGCTAATGCAGCTTTGTATTAAGCATGGAGACAGCGAAGAGGTTGACAACGCCTGGGGCGATCTGGTGCGGCGCACGGCGGCGCTGGAGGGGATGCGCAGTAATCTGAATATGGAATCTTCGCGCTGGGTGCGCGCTAACCGCCGCCTGAAAGCGCTGAATACACTTTCACTCACGTTGATTACGCAGTCCTGTGAAACGTATCTAATTCAAAATACGCGGCCGGAACTGATTACCGATACGTTTCGTGAACTGTTCGAGACGCCAGTTGAAACGGTACAGGACGTCCACAGGCAGTTAAAAAGGATGCGTCGCGTCATTGTCTGGACCGGTGAGCGCGAAACGCCCGTTACGCTCTATAGTTGGGTAGGGGCTGCGACACGCTATCTGTTGCTTAAACGCGGCGTGATCAGTAATACTAAAATCAGCGCGACGGAAGAAGAGATCCTGCAAGGCGAGCCCGTGGTTAAAGTGGAGTCCGCCGAACGCCACCATGCAATGGTGAACTTCTGGCGCACCACGCTCTCCTGCGTACTGGGGACATTATTCTGGCTATGGACCGGCTGGACGTCGGGTAATGGCGCTATGGTGATGATTGCCGTAGTCACTTCGCTGGCGATGCGTTTACCCAATCCGCGCATGGTCTGCATTGATTTTATTTATGGCACGCTGGCGGCGCTGCCGCTGGGATTGCTCTATTTCCTGGTGATTATTCCCAATACGCAGCAAAGTATGCTGCTGCTATGTTTGAGCCTGGCGGTATTGGGGTTCTTTATCGGCATTGAGGTTCAGAAGCGGCGTCTGGGGTCGATGGGCGCGTTGGCCAGTACGATTAATATTATTGTGCTGGATAATCCGATGACGTTCCATTTTAGCCAGTTCCTCGACAGCGCGTTGGGGCAAATTGTCGGCTGTATGCTGGCGTTCATCGTCATCTTACTGGTGCGTGATAAATCCAAAGACCGAACCGGTCGCGTGCTGCTTAATCAGTTTGTTTCCGCTGCGGTTTCGGCAATGACGACCAACGCGGCGCGTCGTAAAGAGAACCGTCTGCCTGCGTTATATCAGCAACTCTTTTTACTGATGAATAAATTCCCTGGCGATTTGCCGAAGTTCCGCCTGGCGTTAACGATGATTATTGCCCATCAACGTCTACGCGACGCGCCGATACCGGTTAATGAAGACCTGTCAGTGTTCCACCGTCAGCTTCGTCGTACCGCAGACCATGTCATTTCCGCTGGAAACGATGATAAACGGCGGCGCTACTTCGGTCAGTTGCTGGATGAACTGGATATCTATCAGGAGAAATTACGTATCTGGGAGGCGCCTCCGCAGGTGACGGAACCGGTTAAACGCCTGACGGGCATGTTACATAAATACCAGAACGCGCTTACCGATAGCTAATTCACAAGAACCGATGCTAAAAGCGTGGGTTTTTTTATGTCTATACTTATTTGAGATACAAAAACAGCGCAAGAGTGCTCCGGGACTGAAAACATTTCTGGAATTGAAACCTCTACATAATGATGCTTTGTAGTAAAACAGACAATTGTCTGTCGGGGATGATAGCTGGCTATGAATGTCTATACATTTGATTTTGATGATATTAAAAACCAAAGCGATTTTTATCGCGAGTTTACGCAGACGTTTGGCCTTGCCAGTGAGAAAGTGAGCGATCTTGATTCATTATGGGATGCGGTAATAAGCGATGTCTTACCCTTACCGCTGGAGATTGAGTTCGTTCATCTACCTGATAAGCTGCGCAGACGCTACGGGGCGCTAATTTTACTCTTTGATGAGGCGGAAGAAGAGCTGGAGGGGCGGCTACGGTTTAATGTCCGGCATTGAAATGCCATAAAAAAGCCCCCAACAGGCGGGGGCAAGTCGTCGGGTTAGACGACGAGGGTCTATTTATACAACTCGGCGGTGGCGTGCCAGTTATCACCTTCGTTTAATTCGATAATGCGATAGCTATTAGCGCCTGCTTTTTCGGCTTTAGCGACGAGCTCCTGGCGCATATCCATTGGCGTACTGCCAATCTGAGATACGGAAATGGTGCCCATCGGTTGCAGGTTTTTCGCCTGTTCTGCGTTAACCTGATGTACTGCGGCATTTGCGCCGAAAGAGAGTAGAGTGGCCAGGCCGAGTGATGCGATAATGTATTTCGTTTTCATAGTTTTTTATTCCTTTATAGGGGCAACCTCGCGGACTAAAGGGCTTTTCTTATGCGATATATCCGCGAAGTAACGACACGTTATATGCGATGGCAGGTGAATTTTATTTGTACAGTTCGGCAGTGGCGTGCCAGTGGCTGCCGCTACGCGCTTCGGTAATGTGGTAGGCCGTGGCGCCTTGTTTATCCGCTTTTTTACTCAGCATGGCGTTCATATCCATAGGAGATGAGCCGATAGCGCTGACCGAAACCGATCCGATCGCTTCACGGTTTTGCGCTTGCTCTGCGCTGATAGGTTCTGCAGCGAAAGCGCCAAAAGAGAGAACGGACAGAATACTTAATGTTGCAATAGTGGTTTTAATTTTCATGATTTTTACCTCGTCGAATTCCGTTACTGGGGTCTTTGTTTTGTGACCCTCATCACAAAATTAAGTATACACTAATCACGCAATTAATTAATACCACGCTAATTGTTTCTTCTTTTTATAAACGTTAAAGGAGTTATTTTTTATAACTTCATGGAATTAAAAATGCTGTTTTTCGCCGCTATTCTTTAGAAAATTAAATAAAATCAATAGATTAAAAAAATTAACATTTTGTGCGTTTTTTTGATTTGATATTCATGGGGTGAATGCTTTAGGGCATGATTTGCCAAAATATAGCTATACAGGGAACGCAGACAGGAGAGAGGATAAAAGGTGCCTCCGCCGTACAACGACGGAGGAAATGGGAGCTAGAGTTCTTGTTCAAAGAGCTCCAGAATGGCTTCGTAGAGATCTCTTACAGAAAAGCCGCTGGCAGGCGTAGTGAAGATGGTATCGTCGCCGGCAATCGTGCCGAGAATACCTTCCGCTTTCCCCAACGAATCCAGCAGGCGTGCGATGAGTTGCGCCGCGCCGGGACTGGTATGTATCACCACGACAGCATCGTTATAATCGATATCCAGCACCAGATTTTTCAACGGGCTGGAGGTAGTTGGAACACCCAGTTCAGCCGGGAGACAATACACCATCTCCATTTTGGCGTTACGCGTGCGCACCGCGCCGAACTTAGTCAACATGCGCGAGACCTTGGACTGATTGATATTTTCAAAGCCCTGATCCTGCAACGCGACGACGATTTCGCCCTGTGAGCTGAATTTTTCTTCTTTGAGGAGCGCTTTAAACGCCCTTACTAGTTCTTCTTGTTTAGCCGAGCTTCGCATAAGTCACCCGTAATATGGCGGTAGAAACAACATTATTGTGCATACAGATGAATTTTTATGCAAACAGTCTGCCTTGTTTAAGGCTGAAATAATGTTATGAAAGAGCGGAATTTTATCAAATTTCGTTATCAAGAAACATGCCTGCGTCACGCCTCGCAAATAAGATTAAAAGTAAACTAATTGTTATCAAAATGATGTTGTTTTGGGGGGGCAGTAGGGTATATTGTCACCACCTGTAGGAACGTTGCTCTCTTGTTGCAGTCGATCCGGATTACGCAAATTAAATGCATAAAAGCCAAAATCGCGCGACTCCGCATTCTTGACGCGTGAGGATTGTAATCATTGAATTTGTGAATTAAGGTCGCCGCCGCGGAGCAATAGACACTTAGTTAATCATATAATAAGGAGTTTAGGATGAAAGTTGCAGTCCTCGGCGCTGCTGGTGGTATCGGTCAGGCGCTGGCATTACTTTTAAAAAACCAACTGCCTTCAGGTTCAGAACTCTCCCTGTACGACATCGCTCCAGTGACTCCCGGTGTGGCCGTTGATTTAAGCCATATCCCCACCGCTGTAAAAATCAAAGGTTTCTCCGGCGAAGACGCAACCCCGGCGCTTGAAGGCGCTGACGTGGTACTGATCTCCGCGGGCGTGGCGCGCAAACCGGGTATGGACCGTTCCGACCTGTTTAACGTCAACGCCGGCATCGTGAAAAATCTGGTGCAGCAGATCGCTAAAACCTGTCCGAAAGCGTGCGTGGGCATTATCACCAACCCGGTGAACACCACCGTTGCGATTGCGGCGGAAGTGCTGAAAAAAGCAGGCGTATACGACAAAAACAAACTGTTTGGCGTTACCACGCTGGATATCATCCGCTCTAACACATTTGTTGCAGAGCTGAAAGGTAAGCTGCCGACGGAAGTTGAAGTGCCGGTGATCGGCGGACACTCCGGCGTGACCATTCTGCCGCTGCTGTCGCAAATTCCAGGCGTAAGCTTTACCGAACAAGAAGCGGCCGATCTGACTAAGCGCATCCAGAACGCCGGTACTGAAGTCGTTGAGGCGAAAGCTGGCGGCGGATCGGCAACCCTCTCTATGGGTCAGGCCGCGGCGCGTTTCGGTCTCTCTCTGGTTCGCGCGCTGCAAGGTGAAACAGGGGTGGTGGAATGCGCCTATGTGGAAGGCGATGGTCAGTATGCCCGTTTCTTCTCTCAACCGCTGCTGCTGGGTAAAAACGGCGTAGAAGAGCGTAAGTCCATCGGTACGCTTAGCGCTTTCGAACAGCGCTCATTGGAAGGCATGCTGGATACGCTGAAGAAAGACATTACGCTTGGCGAAGAGTTCGTCACGAAGTAAGCCATGGGTTGCTATAAAAAAAACCGGAGCTGACTCCGGTTTTTTTATCCCTTCCTGCTTAACGACGCAGAAAATATCAATTGGTCGCCGGGTATTCCTGCACCGTCACCTGGAACGTGAGCTGCTTATCATCCCGCATTACCACGACTGGAATGACGGAGCCCGGACGGATTTCCGCCACCTGATCCATCGTCTCCAGCGCGGATACGGCCGGTTTATTATTGACCGAAATAATCAGATCGTTAACCTGAATACCGGCAAGCGCGGCGGGGCCGTTAGGCGTGACTTCATTAATCACAATGCCCTGAATCGGGTCCATGCCGCTACCCTGCGCATGCAACGGCGCGATTTCTCGTCCGCCAATACCGATATAGCCGCGAATCACGCGACCGTCGCGGATCAGCTTATCCATAATTTTAGTGGCTAGCTGGAAGGGGATCGCAAAACCAATGCCTTCCGGCGTTTCGCCATCGTTGCTCTTATCGAAAGAGAGGGTGTTGATCCCCATCAGTTCGCCTAACGAGTTGACCAGCGCGCCGCCGGAATTACCGTGGTTAATCGAGGCGTCGGTCTGGAGAAAATTCTGCCGCCCCGTCGGGTTCAGGCCGATACGCCCTGTTGCGCTGATAATCCCCTGGGTGATGGTCTGCCCCAGATTATACGGGTTGCCGATAGCCAGTACGACGTCGCCAATATGCGGCGTGCGCTTCGTATTCATAGGGATGGTAGGCAGCCCGCCTGTGGCGTTGATCTTCAGCACCGCCAGATCGGTAAGCGAATCGGAGCCAACCAGCAGAGCCTCAAACACGCGGCCATCCTGTAGCGCGACGATAATCTGATCGGCATCGTTAATAACGTGCTTATTGGTAATAATGTAACCGCGTTGATCCATGATCACGCCGGAGCCCAGAGTGCGAATCTCCAGTTGATTATGCGCGGTACTGTTCATACTGCGGTTATAGACATTGACGACGGCAGGCGCGGCGCGGCGAACCGCAAAATTATAGCTGGTTGGCGTCTCATCGGTACTGTCGAATTGCGGGACGGCGATAGGATTAATTTTGCGCAAAGAAGGCATGACGGCCAACAGAATAGCGCCGACAATTAAACCTATTGCGACTGAACGTAAAAGCTTCACAAACATGATGGAGGCGTCGTTAAAAAAGGGAACGGCAGCAGCATACCATGAGTTAACCGGACATCACATCGCAGGCTGATGCCCGGTTTAAGACAGGGTTAGCGCAGCAATAGATAAATGTTCTCGTTGCCGCGTATTACCTGAAGGGCAATGATAGACGCTTTCGCCGCCATCACTTTGCGCATTTCGGCGATAGATCTGATGCGATCGCGGTTAACGCCGATGATAACATCATCTTTTTGCAAACCGGCCTGCGCGGCGGGACTACTTTTTTCGACGCTATCAATTTTAACGCCTTTCGTCCCGTCTTTCAGTTGTCCGTCGCTCAGCGTCGCGCCCTGCAACGCCGGGGCGATCATTTCGGCGCTGGCGGAAGAGGAGGTATTGGAATCCAGTGTGACTTCTACCTCCAGCGGCTTGCCACCGCGCAGCAGACCCAGTTTCACTTTTGTGCCCGGTTCGGTGGTGGCGATACGTGAACGCAGTTCGGCAAAGCTATTTAGCGGCTTACCGTTAAGACTAATAATCACGTCTCCGGATTTTACACCGGCCTTCGCCGAACCAGAATTGGGTAAAACCTCACTGACAAAAGCGCCGCGCTGAACGTTCAGTTTAAACGCCTTAGCGATATCGGCGGTCATTTCAGTGCCTTTAATGCCCAGCAATCCGCGTTTGATTTCGCCGAATTGAATTAATTGCTGCGCCAGCGTCTGAGCCATGTTAGAAGGAATAGCAAAGCCGATGCCGATGCTCCCGCCCCCTGGCGCGAGGATCGCGGTATTAATCCCGATCAGCTCGCCGTTCACGTTAAGCAGCGCGCCGCCGGAGTTGCCGCGGTTAATGGAGGCATCGGTTTGAATAAAGTTCTCAAGCCCTTCCAGATTCAGCCCGCTGCGTCCCAGCGCTGAAATGATCCCGGAAGTGGCGGTTTGCCCCAGACCAAACGGATTACCGACCGCAACGGCGAAATCGCCGACGCGAAGTTTGTCGGAATCGGCGATCGCTATTTGTGTTAACTGGCTGGGATTCTGAATTTGTAGCAGAGCGATATCGCTCTGGTCGTCGCCGCCGATAAGTTTCGCGTCGAACTCGCGTCCGTCATTCAGCTGGATGCTGATCTTCTGCGCCTGATTTATCACATGATTATTAGTTAATACATAGCCTTTCGCGGCATCGATAATCACCCCGGAACCAAGTCCTTCAAACGGTTGGGAAGGCTGGTCGGGCAGCTCCTCGCCAAAGAATTTTTTAAACTCCTCCGGCACTTTTTGGCTCTGGGTGGCGGTCCCCTCGACTTTCACGCTGACGACAGCAGGCAGCACTTTTTCCAGCATAGGGGCAAGGCTTGGCAGCGCCGCCTGGCCTGGCACCTGGCCTGGTATCGATGCAAGGGCTGGAAACGGCGTCGAAAGAGTTAACCCGACACTTAACGCTAATGCACTTAAAAGCTGGGTGTGTTTTTTCATGGATGCTGCTCTCGTACCTTGAATGAAAGGATAGATAATTCAAAACAGATGGATGTTATTGAATTTTCAGCCTGGTAACAATGATAATAGCTGGGACAGGAAAGATAGAGAGGGGCGCAAGCGATGCGCCCGAAAAATTTCTTAACGGCGCGCGATTAATCGCGCTTTGCGCCGTTACGCAACAGGCCAGACGCGCCTTCTGAATAGTCACGCGGCATTTGTACCGGCGCCTGATCGTTGCTCGCTTCAGACTCCGCCAGACGGTTACGGAACGGATTCGACTCCGCAGACATTTCCGGCAGCAGGCTGCTGGAGCTTTTCGCCATATGCTGATATAGCTGGCGGTAATCATGCGCCATGGTATCCAGCAATTCCGCGCTGCGGGCAAAGTGGCTAACCAGCTCTTCACGGTACTCTTCCAGCTCAGCTTTGTTTTTTTCCAGTTCGTACTGCAATGCCTGCTGTTGACGTAATTTACGATTACCAAAACGCATGGCCACGGCACCAATGATGATACCGACGACTAATCCAATTAGCGCATATTCCCAGGTCATGAACATCTCCCGTTGTCTTATGTTTCCGTAGGGTGTTGGCTCCAGGCTCCATGCCCGCGCCTGATTATGTCACTATAACCGCTAATTCCGTAGAAGTGGAATCCCGACAGCATATCGCGTAGTGTAGAACGGCCTTTTTTTCGTCAGCCATGAACGACGGCCCACCGATTTTCAAGGAATAACAATAACATTATGCAAATCTTTTCCCCTACATCGCGTTATCTCCAGGCACTCAACGAAGGTACCCATCAGCCTGACGACGTACAGAAAGAGGCGGCCAACCGTCTGGAAATCATTTATCAGGAGCTCACCGCGAAAAAATCGGCAGCCACGCCGTCTGGCGGGCTGATAGCGCGACTGGGGAAACTATTAGGTAAAAACGAACCGGACGCGCAAATACCGGTTCGCGGGCTGTATATGTGGGGCGGCGTGGGTCGCGGCAAAACCTGGCTCATGGATCTCTTCTACCATAGCCTGCCTGGCGAGCGAAAACTGCGCCTGCATTTTCATCGTTTTATGCTGCGCGTGCATGAAGAACTCACCGCGCTACAGGGACAAAGCGATCCGTTGGACACTATTGCCGACCGGTTTAAAGCCGGGACGGACGTACTGTGTTTCGATGAATTTTTCGTCTCTGATATTACCGATGCGATGCTGCTGGGCGGTTTAATGAAAGCTCTGTTCGCACGCGGCATTACTCTGGTCGCAACGTCCAATATTCCGCCGGATGAACTCTACCGCAACGGTTTGCAACGCGCCCGCTTCCTGCCGGCTATCGATGCCATCAAACAGCACTGCGATATTATGAATGTGGATGCCGGCGTCGATTACCGGCTGCGCACGCTGACTCAGGCCCATTTATGGCTAACGCCGCTTAATGATGAAACCCGGCGGCAAATGGATAAACTGTGGCTGGCGTTAGCGGGGGCCAGGCGAGAGCACGTCCCGACGCTGGAAATCAATCATCGTCCTTTATCCACTCTGGGCGTTGAAAACCAAACGTTAGCGGTCTCTTTCGCTACTTTGTGCGTCGAGGCCCGCAGCCAGCATGATTACATTGCGCTCTCAAGGCTATTTCACACCGTTCTGCTGTTTGACGTGCCAGTCATGACGCCTCTGATGGAGAGCGAAGCGCGCCGCTTTATTGCGCTGGTGGATGAGTTTTACGAGCGCCACGTTAAGCTTGTGGTCAACGCCGCCGCGCCGCTATATGAAATTTATCAGGGGGAGCGGCTCAAGTTTGAATTTCAGCGCTGTCTGTCGCGCCTGCAAGAGATGCAGAGTGAGGAGTACCTCAAGCGGGAGCATATGCCGTAGGCCAGACAAGCGCAGCGCCCAGGCATTGGGGCGGTATCATGCCTACAAATTACCAGGCCGATGATGGACAAGGTCTGAACAAAACCCGCAGCCAATCACAAAAAGGGGTCGATCTTTGACCTGGACTTCTCTATAATCCTGCGACCCCACGTTACAAGAGAGTTTTTTCCCAAACTTTCTCTGTGCCGGCCAAACATATCCGAGGGGGTAGGTTTACCGGACTTTGTCGTGTGAACCTCAACTATTTAAAACGTTTGGGTGTTCACCAACGTGTAACTTATTTATTTGGGTAAGCTTTTAATGAAAACTTTTACAGCTAAACCAGAAACCGTAAAACGCGACTGGTATGTTGTTGACGCGACCGGTAAAACTCTGGGCCGTCTGGCTACTGAACTGGCTCGTCGCCTGCGCGGTAAGCACAAAGCGGAATACACTCCGCACGTAGATACTGGTGATTACATCATCGTTCTGAACGCTGACAAAGTTGCTGTAACCGGCAACAAGCGTACTGACAAAGTGTACTATCACCACACCGGCCACATCGGTGGTATCAAACAAGCGACCTTTGAAGAGATGATTGCCCGCCGTCCTGAGCGTGTGATTGAAATCGCGGTTAAAGGCATGCTGCCAAAAGGCCCGCTGGGTCGTGCTATGTTCCGTAAACTGAAAGTTTACGCGGGCAATGAGCACAACCACGCGGCACAGCAACCGCAAGTTCTTGACATCTAATCGGGATTATAGGCAATGGCTGAAAATCAATACTACGGCACTGGTCGCCGCAAAAGTTCCGCAGCTCGCGTGTTCATCAAACCGGGCAACGGTAAAATCGTTATCAACCAACGTTCTCTGGAACAGTACTTCGGTCGTGAAACTGCCCGCATGGTAGTTCGTCAGCCGCTGGAACTGGTCGACATGGTTGAGAAACTGGATCTGTACATCACTGTTAAAGGTGGTGGTATCTCTGGTCAGGCTGGCGCGATCCGTCACGGTATCACCCGCGCTCTGATGGAGTACGACGAGTCCCTGCGTGGCGAACTGCGTAAAGCTGGATTCGTTACCCGTGATGCTCGTCAGGTTGAACGTAAGAAAGTCGGCCTGCGTAAAGCACGTCGTCGTCCTCAGTTCTCCAAACGTTAATGGGTTTCTGCTTCGGCAGACAACTGTTAGCGAAAAACCCGCTTCGGCGGGTTTTTTTATGGGCGATGCATTTATCTGTCACGATGAAATGCGGTTTATCGTCTCTTTTTCCCCAATTCCAGAATCGACTCACCCCAAAGGTTACAAAATCTGGTAAACTATCATCCAATTTTCTGCCCAAATAGCGGGGAACGTTCATTTTTGTCTCGTTTTTGAACAATGATGACCTTTTTCGCCTTGGGTAACATAATATCTGGCTGGTCACGCTGTGGCTGGTAGCAGTAAAAATTCTGAATATACCTGGAGGTTTTCATGGCTGTCGCTGCCAACAAACGTTCGGTAATGACGCTGTTTTCTGGTCCTACTGACATCTATAGCCATCAGGTCCGCATTGTGCTGGCTGAAAAGGGTGTTAGTTTTGAGATCGAACACGTGGAAAAGGACAATCCACCTCAGGATCTGATTGACCTCAACCCGAATCAAAGCGTTCCGACACTGGTGGATCGTGAGCTGACCCTGTGGGAATCTCGCATCATTATGGAATATCTGGATGAGCGTTTCCCTCATCCGCCGCTCATGCCGGTTTATCCGGTCGCTCGCGGTGAAAGCCGTCTGTACATGCACCGTATTGAAAAAGACTGGTATACGCTGATGAACGTCATCGTAAACGGGTCTGCTTCCGAGGCCGACTCTGCGCGTAAACAACTGCGCGAAGAGCTGCTGGCGATTGCGCCGGTATTTGGTCAGAAACCGTATTTCCTGAGCGACGAATTCAGCCTGGTTGACTGCTACCTGGCGCCGCTGCTGTGGCGTTTACCGCAGTTGGGTATTGAATTCAGCGGCGCAGGGGCAAAAGAGCTGAAAGGCTATATGACCCGCGTTTTTGAACGTGACTCTTTTCTGGCTTCCTTAACCGAAGCTGAACGTGAAATGCGCCTCGGTCGGGGTTAATCTGTATGGATTTGTCACAGTTGACGCCGCGTCGTCCCTATCTGTTGCGCGCTTTCTACGAGTGGTTATTAGATAACCAATTGACCCCGCATCTGGTGGTGGATGTGATGCTGCCTGGCGTGCATGTCCCTATGGAATATGCGCGCGACGGGCAAATCGTCCTCAATATCGCGCCGCGTGCGGTAGGTAATCTGGAGTTGTCTAATGATGAGGTGCGCTTTAATGCGCGCTTCGGCGGCGTTCCCCGTCAGGTTTCTGTGCCTTTGGCTGCGGTGCTGGCGATTTACGCCCGTGAAAACGGCGCGGGTACCATGTTTGAGCCGGAAGCCGCCTATGATGAAGGCGTGGTCAGCTTAAATGATGATGACCAAACCGCAGGCGCGGAAAGCGAGACCGTGATGTCCGTCATTGACGGCGATAAGCCTGACCACGATGACGACAGCAGTCCTGATGACGAGCCGCCGCCACCGCGTGGCGGACGTCCGGCGTTGCGCGTGGTAAAATAATCAACAGGCCCAAAAGGGCCTGTTTTGTTTTGGTTACTTCGCGGGTTCACCCATCTTTTAAAGCTGTGATACGATAAGTTCGCTATTATTTGCCACCGATCCTTCATGAATGGACGTTATGAACGCATTTGATTCACAAGCAGAGGATTCTCCGTTAACCATTGGGCACAGTTTGCGCCGCCGTCCGCTGGCGCGTAAAAAACTGTCTGAAATGGTTGAGGAGGAGCTGGAGCAGATGATCCGTCGTCATGAGTTTGGCGAGGGAGAACAGCTACCGTCTGAACGTGAGTTAATGGCCTTCTTCAATGTGGGACGTCCCTCCGTGCGTGAAGCGTTAGCTGCGCTGAAGCGTAAGGGTCTGGTGCAAATCAATAACGGCGAGCGCGCCCGCGTTTCGCGCCCCTCTGCCGATACCATCATCAGTGAACTGTCGGGGATGGCGAAAGATTTTCTTACTCACCCTGGTGGCATCGCTCACTTTGAACAGCTACGGCTTTTCTTTGAATCCAGCCTGGTGCGCTATGCGGCGGAGCATGCCACCGACGAACAGATCGCGTTGTTAACGAAAGCGTTGGAAATTAATAGCCAGTCGCTGGATGACAACGCGCTGTTTATTCGTTCGGACGTAGAGTTTCACCGGGTGCTGGCTGAAATCCCCGGCAACCCGATCTTTATGGCTATTCATGTTGCTCTGCTGGACTGGCTAATCGCCGCTCGTCCAAGTGTTCCCGATCGCGAGTTGCATGAACATAATAATGTCAGTTATCAACAGCATATCGTAATCGTTGATGCTATTCGCCAGCGAGATCCGGATAAAGCGGATCGCGCTCTGCAAACCCACCTTAATAGCGTTTCCGCAACCTGGCACGCGTTCGGTAAAAAAAGTAAAAAAACGCGCTAGCGATCGCGCATTCGATCTTTATTTAGTGAAGCAGATCGCACTATAAGCGTTCTGTATTATTTGCTGCTTATTTGATCTGGTATAACAGGTATAAAGGTAGGTAGTTAATCTATTCATCATCCGCAGAGGTAGGTATGGCAAAAGCATTGCAAGGCGTAATGGCGGCGTTGTTGACCCCATTTGATCATCAGCAGCAACTGGATAGCGAAAGCCTGCGCCGTCTGGTGCGTTTTAATATTGAGCAGGGTATCGATGGGCTGTATGTTGGCGGTTCTACCGGGGAAGCATTCGTTCAGAGCCTTGCAGAAAGAGAGCAGGTACTGGAGATTGTCGCCGAAGAAGCGAAGGGAAAAATCACTCTGATCGCCCATGTCGGGACGGTAAGCACGGCAGAAAGCCAGCAACTGGCGAGCGCCGCAAAGCGCTACGGTTTTGATGCAGTCTCTGCGGTGACGCCATTTTATTATCCTTTCAGTTTTGAAGAGCATTGTGACCATTACCGGGCAATCATTGATTCCGCAGATGGGTTGCCGATGGTGGTATACAACATTCCGGCGTTAAGCGGCGTAAAACTCACGCTGGATCAGATCAATACGCTGGTGACATTACCGGGCGTGAGCGCGCTGAAGCAAACTTCCGGCGATCTCTTCCAGATGGAACAGATCCGCCGCGCGCATCCGGATCTGGTGTTGTACAACGGTTACGACGAAATCTTCGCCTCCGGCTTGCTGGCAGGCGCGGACGGCGGTATCGGCAGCACATACAACATTATGGGCTGGCGCTATCAGGGGATTGTACAGGCGTTACGTGAGGGCGATGTGGCGAAAGCGCAGCGCCTGCAAACCGAGTGCAACAAGGTCATTGATCTCCTGATTAAAACCGGTGTATTCCGCGGCTTGAAAACGGTTCTGCATTATATGGACGTGGTATCTGTGCCGCTGTGTCGTAAACCCTTTGCGCCTGTCGATGAAAAATATCTGCCGGAGCTGAAGGCGTTGGCTCAACAACTACTGGAAGAAAAGGCGTAACAGCGTAATGCCGGGAGCGCTGCGCTGGCCCGGCCTACAACAGTACGAAACGTAGGCCGGATAAGGCGGAAGCGCCATCCGGCACAACGACAACAAAAATCGTCGGGAGAGTAAAATGAGTACTTCTACCCAGAACATCCCGTGGTATCGCCACCTCAACCGGGCGCAATGGCGGGCGTTTTCCGCTGCCTGGCTGGGATATCTGCTTGATGGTTTTGATTTTGTGTTGATTGCGCTTGTACTGACTGAGGTACAAAGCGAATTTGGGCTGACGACGGTACAGGCGGCAAGCCTGATTTCGGCAGCTTTTATCTCTCGCTGGTTTGGCGGGTTATTGCTGGGCGCGATGGGCGACCGCTACGGGCGTCGTCTGGCGATGGTCAGCAGCATCATTCTATTTTCGGTGGGAACGCTGGCCTGCGGTTTTGCGCCCGGTTACACCACCATGTTCATCGCCCGACTGGTGATTGGTATGGGCATGGCGGGCGAATATGGCTCCAGCGCGACCTATGTGATTGAGAGCTGGCCAAAACATTTACGTAATAAAGCCAGCGGATTTTTGATTTCCGGCTTTTCCGTCGGCGCGGTCGTCGCCGCGCAAGTGTACAGCCTGGTGGTGCCTGTCTGGGGCTGGCGCGCGCTGTTTTTCATTGGCATCTTGCCGATTATCTTCGCTCTCTGGCTGCGGAAAAACATTCCGGAAGCGGAGGACTGGAAAGAGAAACACGAGGGTAAAGCCCCGGTACGCACGATGGTCGACATTCTTTATCGGGGCGAACATCGCATCATCAATATTTTAATGACCTTCGCCGCCGCCGCTGCGCTGTGGTTCTGCTTTGCCGGTAATCTACAAAATGCTGCGATTGTGGCGGCGCTGGGACTACTATGCGCAGTTATCTTTATCAGCTTTATGGTACAGAGCAGCGGTAAACGCTGGCCCACCGGCGTGATGCTGATGCTGGTGGTGCTGTTTGCTTTCCTCTATTCCTGGCCGATTCAGGCGCTATTACCCACTTATCTGAAAACCGAGCTGGCTTACGATCCGCATACGGTGGCGAATGTTCTTTTCTTTAGCGGATTCGGCGCGGCGGTTGGTTGCTGCGTGGGCGGTTTTCTTGGCGACTGGCTGGGCACGCGTAAAGCGTATGTCTGTAGCCTGCTGGCCTCGCAAATACTTATTATTCCGGTCTTTGCGATTGGCGGCACAAACGTCTGGGTACTGGGTCTGCTACTGTTTTTCCAGCAGATGTTGGGGCAGGGGATTGCCGGGATTCTGCCGAAACTGATCGGCGGTTACTTCGATACCGATCAGCGTGCGGCGGGGCTGGGCTTTACTTATAACGTCGGCGCGCTCGGCGGCGCGCTGGCGCCGATCCTGGGGGCGCTGATCGCTCAACGTCTGGACTTGGGCACTGCGCTGGCATCGCTCTCCTTCAGCCTGACGTTTGTCGTGATCCTGCTTATTGGTCTCGATATGCCGTCTCGCGTACAGCGTTGGTTACGTCCGGAAGCTTTACGTACACACGATGCTATCGACGACAAACCGTTCAGCGGAGCCGTACCGTTTGGCAGTAGTAAAGATGCCTTTGTAAAAACGAAAAGTTAATCCGCTTGCCCGGTTTTAAACCGGGCAATATTTGTAAGGGAGTAGTATGTCGTTACTTGAACAACTGGATAAAAATATTGCCGCTTCTGGCGGCTTGATTGTCTCCTGCCAGCCCGTTCCTGGCAGTCCGCTGGATAAGCCGGAGATTGTCGCGGCAATGGCGTTGGCGGCGGAACAGGCGGGCGCGGTTGCGGTGCGTATCGAAGGCATAGATAACTTGCGTGTGGCCCGCTCGCTCGTTTCGGTACCCATTATCGGCATTATCAAACGCGATCTGGACGAATCTCCGGTACGCATTACCCCTTTTCTCGACGATGTTGATGCGCTGGCGCAGGTCGGCGCAAACATTATCGCTATTGATGGAACCGCTCGACAACGGCCAGTAACCGTTGAGGCGTTGTTGGCGCGCATTCATCACCACCATCTACTGGCGATGGCCGACTGTTCATCCGTTGACGATGGTCTTGCCTGCCAACGGCTTGGCGCAGACATCATCGGCACGACGATGTCCGGCTACACCACCCCCGATACGCCGGAGGAACCCGATCTGCCCTTAGTCAAAGCATTGCATGACGCTGGGTGCCGGGTGATAGCCGAAGGGCGTTATAACTCGCCAGAACTGGCGGCGAAGGCGATCCGTTATGGCGCATGGGCGGTGACGGTGGGTTCCGCCATCACTCGTCTGGAACATATCTGTGGATGGTATAACGACGCATTAAAAAAGGCGGCGTCATGACTACGTTAGCAATCGATATTGGCGGTACTAAACTTGCCGCCGCGCTTATCGACAAAAATTTGCGCATTAGTCAGCGCCGCGAGCTGCCGACCCCCGGCAGTAAAACGCCGGGTGCGTTACGTGAAGCATTAACGGCGCTGGTTGAACCGTTACGGACAGAGGCGCATCAGGTGGCGATAGCCTCTACCGGGATCATTCAGGAAGGGATGTTGTTGGCGCTAAACCCCCATAATCTGGGCGGCTTGCTACACTTTCCGTTAGTTCAAACACTGGAAACGATCACCGGCCTGCCGACGCTGGCGGTGAACGACGCGCAGGCGGCGGCATGGGCGGAGTATCATGCGCTTCCTGATGATATCCGCGATATGGTGTTTATCACCGTTTCAACAGGCGTTGGCGGCGGCGTTGTCTGCGACGGCAAGCTTCTTACCGGGAAAGGCGGTCTGGCCGGGCATCTTGGACATACCCTGGCGGACCCACTCGGGCCCGTGTGCGGGTGTGGACGCGTTGGCTGCGTAGAGGCCATCGCATCCGGACGGGGGATGGCCGCGGCGGCGCGGGACGATCTGGCGGGATGTGACGCCAAGACCCTCTTTATTCGCGCTGGCGAAGGCCATCAGCAGGCGCGGCAGCTGGTACGCCAATCCGCACAGGTAGTGGCGCGGCTGGTTGCTGATGTGAAAGTGACCACCGATTGCCAATGCGTGGTTATTGGCGGCAGCGTAGGTCTGGCTGAGGGATACCTGGAGCAGGTTCGCGCGTTTTTAATGCAAGAACCTGCGCCTTATCACGTGGCGCTGAGCGCCGCTCGCTATCGGCATGACGCAGGATTACTGGGCGCTGCTCTGTTAGCTCAAGGAGACACATTATGATGATGGGTGAAGTACAGGCGTTGCCTTCTTGCGGCTTGCATCCGCGACTGTTGGATGCATTGACCCTCGCGCTGACGGCAAGGCCGCAGGAGAAAGCGCCGGGGCGCTATGAACTGCAGGGCGACAATATCTTTATGAATGTTATGCAATTGACAACGCAAATGCCTGCAGAGAAGAAAGCGGAATTGCATGAGCAATATATTGATATTCAGTTACTGCTGACGGGCGCCGAGCGTATTGCGTTCGGGATGCCCGGCGCCGCTCGCGAGTGCGAGGAGATGCACGTTGAAGAGGATTACCAGCTTTGCAATAAAATTGCCAACGAGCAGACCATTACGCTACAAGCGGGGATGTTTGCTGTGTTTATGCCGGGAGAACCGCATAAACCGGGATGCGCAGTTGGTGAGCCGGATGAGATTAAGAAAGTGGTGGTGAAGGTGCGCGCTAGTCTGCTGGCGGCCTAAAATCGCAGCGGGCAGTTCTCATCCTCCTGTCGTTTTCAGTACATTCTGGATGAAATATAAACTCGGGGCCTCGTTGTGAATGTGTCGGATAGCGTGGATGTCGCTATCCGACAGGAGTCGCCCGGTTAGCGCTTAAACGTCACTGCTTCCGGCTGGCTCAGGTGCAACGTTGTCTGGCTTGGCACCGTCTCGGCAATAATCCGCCCGTGGCGAATCGAGTAACGGGCAGACGTCTGGCGACGAACCGCGTCGAATCCATTTTCTGCCGGTAAGATAACCAGGTTTGCAGAATTCCCAACGCTCAGGCCGTAGTCCTGTAAATGCAGAGTTTTCGCGCTGTGGGTGGTGATCAGATTCAGCCCATCATTGATTTGCCCGTATCCCATCAGTTGGCAAACGTGTAACCCCATGTGTAGCACCTGCAGCATATTGGCGGTGCCCAACGGATACCACGGATCGAAAACGTCATCATGTCCAAAGCAGACGTTAATGCCCGCCTCCAGCATCTCTTTAACGCGTGTTACGCCGCGGCGCTTAGGGTAGGTGTCAAACCGTCCTTGCAAGTGAATGTTCACCAGCGGGTTAGCAACAAAGTTTATCCCTGACATCTTCAACAGGCGGAACAGGCGTGAAGCGTAGGCGCCGTTATAGGAGTGCATTGCGGTGGTATGGCTGGCGGTGACGCGTGCGCCCATTGCGTCGCGATGAGCCAGAGCCGCGACGGTTTCAACAAAGCGCGATTGCTCATCATCAATTTCATCACAGTGGACATCGATCAGCCTGTCGTATTTCTGTGCCAGGGCGAAAATTTTATGCAGTGATTCAACGCCATATTCACGCGTAAATTCGAAGTGGGGAATCGCGCCAATGACGTCGGCCCCTAAACGTAGGGCCTCTTCTAACAGCGCTTCGCCGTTGGGATAAGAGAGGATGCCCTCCTGGGGAAACGCCACGATTTGCATATCCACCCACGGAGCGACCTCCTGCTTCACTTCCAGCATTGCTTTCAGCGCGGTAAGCGTTGGGTCGGAAACGTCAACATGGGTACGAACGTACTGGATGCCGTTAGCCATCTGCCACTTGAGGGTTTGCATCGCGCGAGACTTTACGTCTTCGTGGGTAAGCATCGCTTTACGCTCGGCCCAGCGTTCAATTCCTTCAAACAGAGTCCCTGACTGATTCCAGCTTGGTTCGCCTGCGGTCTGCGTGGTGTCGAGGTGAATATGCGGCTCAACAAACGGCGGGATGAGCAGCCCACTTTCGGCATCCAGCGCTTCGCCTTGCGCTAACGGGGCTGTTTCCTGCGGTTCAATACGACGAAAGCGACCGTTTTCAATCGTGAGCTGCCACAATCCTTCGCGCCCCTGCAGGCGCGCCTGACGGATGGTGAGGGAATTATTCTGCATGGCCGATCTCCGGGGATTTAGCAAAGCTGCGGTTGCAAAGTGGATTCAACAGGATATAGCTGAAAACGCCGCCGAGTACGGCATTGACGGGCACAATACCAGGAACATAATGTCCGGCGGCGATGCCTGACGCAACGGAAAGAATAGCAATCCAGTTAACGGGAATAAAGCGCGCGGTGTTAAAGTCGGCATAGCGGCGGCGGTTCAACAGATAGTCGGCAATAATCACCCCGCCGATGGGCGGGATCGCGGATGACAGAAACGTCAGCCAGCCAACAAAATTATTGTAAAGCCATAACGCGCACACGGTACCGATAATACCGTTAACCACCGACAGCGTGCGGCTGGAAAGACCGGTAATATTGGCGAAACCCAGACCCGATGCGTACAACGCGTTGTCGTTGGTGGTCCAGATATTCAGGCCGAGAACCACAATCGCGGGCAACAGCAATCCCTGCGCTATCATGACGTCAGAGATATCCGCCTGGCCGACGGCGGCAGCGCCTGCCGCGCCAAAGATAAACATCAGCGAGTTGCCGAGGAAAAAAGCGACCATCGCAATCAGTACGGCGCTTTTGGCATGACGCCCGAAGCGGACGAAGTCGGCGGTCAGCGTACCAGCGCTGATAAACGATCCCACCACCAGCGCCAGCGCGCTTGAAAAATCAAGCGGCGTCTGCGGCACTATTGTCTTTAAATGTTCCAGCCCGCCCACGCCGCTGACGGCCAGCCAGACGGAGTAGCTACCCAGAATGACAATGGCGGGCACGGCAATAATAGACAAAATAGTCAGCGCCGAGATGCCGAAAAAGATGGTCAGGGTCATCAGCAGGCCCGAAACGGCAATCAGGATATTGGCATCAATCCCCGTTGCTTTACTGACCGGAATGGAAAACATTGCTACGCCAACGCCAAACCAGCCCACTTGAGTACCGCCCAATAGCAGCGAGGGAAGCCATGAACCTTTAACGCCAAAGGAGTAACGAGCAAGAAGGTGGGTTGAGAGTCCAGTTTTTGCGCCGATATAGCCAAGAAATGCAGTGTAGATACCGAGAAGGAGATTACCGAAGAGAACAGCCAGAAAGAAATCTTGATAGGAAAGGCCGGTGCCGAGCGTCCCTCCGGTCCACATACTGGCGGAAAAAAACGTTAAACCCAGCATGACAAACGTCAGTGGAATCACGCCTTTCCGCGCGGCCTGGGGAACTGGCCCCTGGCTATAATTGTTGTCTTGCGACACAACGCCTCCTTGAAATTTGGCCAAAAAATCCGCCGCATGATATACATTTTTTTGGTGAATGCAAACGTTTACGTACGGATTTACATAGGGCGTCGTCGAAAGGCGATATCTAAGTTATTTGAAGATAATCTGGCGGCCTCTGGCATCATGATTTGCGCGTCTCCAACAGGTTTTGTGAGCGCACAAGTTCATCAGCCAGCAGCTTTTCATCAGGTAGCTGCACTTTGTATTCACTCGCCATCACGGTATTCGGCAAGCCGTTCAGGGCATAGTAAGCTTCGCCAGCGCCTTTTTCTGCACACAGAATCAATCCCACGGGCGGGTTTTCTCCCGGCATCGTCCAGTGTTCTTTTGCATAGTTCAGGTACATATTCATTTGCCCGGCATCGCTATAGCTGAATTTGCCTACTTTCAGGTCAACCACCAACAGGCAGCGCAATTTGCGGTGGAAAAATAGAAGATCAATGCGGAACCAGCTATCGTCAATCCGTAAGCGGCGCTGACGCCCCACGAAGGCGAAATCGTCGCCCAGTTCCAGCATAAAGTCCATCAGGTGGTTGAGCAGTGCTTCTTCAAGGTCAGATTCCGAATACTCATCCTTTAGATCGAGAAATTCCAGAATAAAAGGATCGCGAAGAGAATGCTCGGGTAAGCCCTCAGGGACGGCGGGCGCGTCCTGCTGCAGCATGGACAATTTGTCAGATGACAGC
Source organism: Salmonella enterica subsp. arizonae (assembly GCF_008692845.1). GTDB lineage: Bacteria > Pseudomonadota > Gammaproteobacteria > Enterobacterales > Enterobacteriaceae > Salmonella > Salmonella arizonae. The sequence continues at coordinate 308,837 of NZ_VXJW01000004.1, read as the reverse complement.
AGTGTCCGTTCGTAAAATTGAGTGGCGATTTGCCTGTCGAGCTGCCGTACGGACCAGCCGTTACGTAGCGTCTCTTTCTCGTAAAAAGTGCGGGCATCGTTATCTTTCACCGACAGCAGACGCACATAAGCTGACCAGGGAAGAGGGAATGTTTTGGCGAGCGGTATGAGATTTGAAGATTCCGCAGACAGTGTCTGCGGAATTTCAATATGTTGAAAAAAAGATAAAATGTACGAATTTGCCATAGGTTTCTGGTGGAAAAACCGCGCTTATAGCGCTGACTTAAATCTACCGATAATCGTTCGATAAGCTGAGTACCATAGGCCGCTCGCGCTTCTCCCCCCTGTTCAAATTCGACAATGCGTCGGCCAATTTCCCAGTAAGTGGCAGTCATAATGGCATTGATGCTGCGCACGGTCTCGGTACGTGCCGTATCGACCAGGCGAATAATGCCGTCATGAATTTGCTGATATTCATCAGACTGTGGCGCTAAAGTTGGATTCGTCATGTCATCCCTTACGTGATAGTTTCATTGTGAAATTAGAACGCTATCAATACGCTTTAGGCATAAACGGATCAATTCATGAACGGATTTTACATGGCATTACATCTCGATTTACGAGCGGGTTTCCAGAACCGGCAGGAGAGATGTTGAGGAGAGGAATATCGGCTCCCCAGTCATCAGCACAAGGCATCAACCGGGGGGCCGGAAGGGTTACACTTCGAGGTAGTTCATAATCCCGTCAGCCGCTTTACGGCCTTCGGCAATCGCCGTCACCACCAGATCGGAACCGCGCACGATGTCGCCACCGGCGAAGATTTTCGGGTTGCTGGTCTGGAAAGCATTATCGCTGCGTTCCGGCGCGATAATTCGTCCCTGCGAGTCCAGCTCCACGCTGTGTTTCGCCAGCCATTCCATGTTGTGTGGACGAAAACCAAACGCCATGACCACCGCATCAGCCGGGATCACATGCTCGGAACCTGCGACGATCTCCGCCCGCCGACGGCCTTTGGCGTCCGGTTCGCCCATTTCAGTGCGCACCATTTTTACGCCGTTAACTTTGCCGTTTGCATTGACTTCAATGCCCAGTGGCTGAACGTTGAACTGAAATTCGACCCCTTCCTCGCGCGCGTTTTTCACTTCGCGTCTGGAACCCGGCATGTTTTCCTCATCACGACGATAAGCGCAGGTCACGTGCGTTGCGCCCTGACGTATGGAAGTACGTACGCAGTCCATTGCGGTATCGCCACCGCCCAGCACCACCACGCGTTTACCTTCCATGCTGACATATGGCTCGTCGCTGGTTTCGCCAAACCCCATGATCTGCTTCGTATTGCCGATAAGGAACGGCAGGGCAGCGAAAACGCCGTCCGCGTCTTCATTTTCCAGCCCGCCGCGCATGGACTGGTAAGTGCCGACGCCGAGGAATACCGCGTCGTACTCTTTCAACAGATCGTCAAGCTGGATGTCACGGCCCACTTCGACATTGAGTTTGAACTCAATACCCATGCCAGTGAAAATTTCACGGCGGCGGGTCATTACCTCTTTTTCCAGTTTGAACGCTGGAATACCGAAGGTCAGCAGGCCGCCGATTTCCGGGTGGCGGTCGAACACCACCGCCTTCACGCCATTGCGGGTTAGCACGTCTGCGCACGCCAGCCCTGCCGGACCCGCGCCGATAATCGCTACCCGTTTGTCGGTCTGGCGCACGCCGGTCATATCCGGGCGCCAGCCCATCTCAAACGCTTTATCATTGATATAACGTTCGATATTGCCGATCGTCACCGCGCCGAACTCATCGTGCAACGTACAGGAACCTTCGCACAGACGGTCCTGCGGACAGACGCGGCCGCACACTTCCGGTAGAGTGTTAGTCTGGTGCGATAGCTCAGCCGCCTCAAAAATACGTCCTTCGTTAGCCAGTTTCAGCCAGTTCGGGATGTAGTTATGTACCGGGCATTTCCACTCGCAGTATGGATTACCGCAAGACAAGCAGCGATCCGCCTGGGCTTTCGCCTGACCTTCAGAAAACGGTTCGTAGATTTCAACAAACTCGATCTTACGGATCTTCAGCGGTTTCTTCGGCGGATCAACGCGCTGCAGGTCGATAAATTGATAAACATTCTGGCTCATTTCAATTCCTTACTGCGCCTGCACGCGCAATTCTGCCGCGCTACGACTACGGTGGCCCAGCAGGGCTTTGACATCGCTGGACTTTGGCTTAACTAACGCGAATTGGGTTGAGAAACTTGACCATCTGGACAGGATCTCTTCGCCGCGCGGCGAACCAGTATGCTGTACGTGCTCGGTGATCAGGCCGCGCAGATGTTCTTCGTGGATAGCCAGTGAGTCGACGTCCAGCACTTCCACCAGTTCCGGGTTTACGCGTTTACGGAATTCGCCGTCTTCGTCCAGCACGTAGGCGAAGCCGCCGGTCATCCCCGCGCCAAAGTTAACGCCGGTTTTACCCAGCACGCAGACGATACCGCCGGTCATGTATTCACAGCCGTTGTCGCCGATGCCTTCTACGACGGTAATCGCCCCGGAGTTACGCACGCCGAAACGCTCGCCCGCGCGGCCTGCCGCATACAGACGACCACCGGTCGCCCCGTACAGACAGGTATTGCCAATGATACTGGCTTTATGGCTGAGGAACGCTGAGCCTACCGGTGGTTTGATGGCGATCAGACCGCCCGCCATGCCTTTACCGACATAGTCGTTGGCATCGCCGGTCAGATATAGCTCCACGCCGCCCGCGTTCCACACGCCAAAGCTCTGGCCTGCGGTACCGCTGAAGTACGCTTTAATCGGATCGGCGGCCAGCCCCTGATCGCCGTGCGTCTGTGCGATATAACCGGACAGCGACGCGCCGACAGAACGATCGGTGTTGCGAATATCGAACCAGAAGGTTTTGCTCTGGCGCGCATCGACAAATGGCTTTGCCTGCTGCAACAGTTGCGCATTCAGCACGCCGTTATCAAACGGCGGGTTATTCTCGGTGCAGTACAGCGCTTTGCCTGGATGAGGTTCAGCAGTTTCCAGCAGACGAGACAGCGCCAGCTTCTGCTGTTTAGCGGTAAATCCGTCCAGTTCCTTGAGCAGGTCGGTGCGGCCAATCAGATCGACCAGGCGGGTGACGCCCAGTTCAGCCATTAACTCACGCACTTCGTGGGCGATAAATTCAAAGTAATTGGTCACTTTGAACGGCAGACCGTGATAGTGGTTCTTACGCAATTTTTCATCCTGCGTCGCGACGCCGGTTGCGCAGTTGTTCAGATGGCAGATACGCAGGTATTTACAGCCCAGCGCCACCATCGGGCCGGTGCCGAAGCCGAAACTTTCCGCGCCGAGAATCGCCGCTTTAATGATGTCGACGCCGGTTTTCAGGCCGCCGTCCACTTGCAAACGAATTTTGTGACGTAGCCCGTTAGCGACCAGCGCCTGCTGGGTTTCCACCAAGCCAAGTTCCCACGGACAACCTGCGTATTTCACCGATGACAGCGGGCTGGCGCCAGTGCCGCCGTCGTAACCGGCGATGGTGATAAGATCCGCATAGGCTTTCGCCACACCGGTCGCGATGGTGCCGACGCCCGGTTCTGAGACCAGCTTTACGGAGATCATCGCTTTCGGGTTGACCTGTTTTAAGTCGAAAATTAGCTGCGCTAAATCTTCGATAGAGTAAATATCGTGGTGCGGCGGCGGCGAGATCAGCGTCACGCCCGGCACTGAATAGCGCAGTTTGGCGATATACGGCGTTACTTTATCACCCGGCAACTGACCGCCTTCGCCCGGCTTCGCGCCCTGAGCGACTTTAATCTGAATTACATCGGCGTTAACGAGGTAAGCCGGCGTCACGCCAAAGCGACCGGAGGCCACCTGTTTGATACGCGACACTTTATTAGTGCCGTAGCGCGCCGGATCTTCGCCGCCTTCACCGGAGTTGGAGTTGCCGCCGAGGCAGTTCATCGCTTCCGCCAGCGCTTCGTGCGCTTCCGGACTTAACGCGCCGATAGACATCGCGGCGGTGTCAAAACGTTTAAACAGCTCACTGGCGGGTTCAACCTCGTCAATAGCGACCGCGTCGCCGTTTGGATTTATCGCCAGCAGATCGCGCAGCGTGGCCGCCGGGCGTTCGTTAACCAGTCTCGCATATTGCTGGTAATCACGGTATTCGCCGCTCTGTACCGCCTGTTGCAGGGTGCGCACCACGTCCGGGTTATAGGCGTGATATTCGCCGCCGTGGACATACTTCAGCAGGCCGCCGGGGCTAATTGGTTTGCGCGCCAGCCAGGCGCGTTTGGAGAGATTCAGCAGATCCTGCTGGAAGTCATCAAAGCTTGCGCCGCCGATGCGGCTGACCACGCCCTGGAAACACAGATTCACGACATCATCGTGCAGGCCGACCGCTTCAAACAGTTTGGAACAGCGGTAGGAGGCGATGGTCGAGATGCCCATTTTGGACATGATCTTATACAGACCTTTATTGATGCCGTTACGGTAGTTCTGCATCACGGTACGGTAGTTTTTGGCGATGGCCTGGGTATCAATCAGACGGCCCAGCGTTTCGTAGGCCAGGTACGGATAGATGGCCGTTGCGCCAAAGCCCAGCAGCACCGCAAAGTGGTGCGGATCGCGGGCGCTTGCGGTTTCTACGATGATGTTGGCGTCGCAGCGCAGACTTTGTTCTACCAGACGCGTCTGCACCGCGCCCACCGCCATCGGCGCGGGTACCGGTAGGCGATTCCTACCAATATTGCGATCCGAGAGGACCAGCAGTACGGTGCCGTTGCGCACCATCTGTTCCGCTTTATCGCACAGCGCCTTGACCGTCGCGTCCAGTGTGGTTTCGGTGACGTCAAAGGTAATGTCAAGCCGGTCGGCGCGGTAGTGATGCTCGGCCATGGTGGTGAGCTGTTTGAAATCAGAGTACAGCAGAATCGGCGATTTAAAACTCAGGCGATGGGCCTGACCTTCCGCTTCGCAGAAGACGTTCATCTCGCGACCGATGCTGGTGGCCAGCGACATGACATGCGCTTCACGTAGCGGGTCGATAGGTGGGTTAGTCACCTGCGCGAACTGCTGGCGGAAGTAGTCATAAATAATACGCGGCTGGCTGGAGAGCACGGCAAATGGGGTATCGTCGCCCATTGAGCCGACGGCTTCCTGGCCGTTTTCGCCCAACACGCGGATAACGGAATCCAGCTCTTCGGCGCTGTAGTTAAACTGTTTCTGATAGCTGGCAAGCAGGTCGTCGTCCAGTTCGCGGCTGCCCACCTCCTCATCCGGCAGATCTTCAAAGGGCACCAGACGGCGGACGTTCTTTTCCATCCATGCTTTATACGGATGGCGGCTTTTCAGATCGTCATCGGTTTCCGCGGAATGCAGGATACGCCCGCCGCGGGTGTCAATTACCATCAGTTCGCCGGGACCGACGCGGCCCTTCTCGACCACTTCGTCCGGCTGATAGTCCCAGATGCCGACTTCAGAAGCGCAGGTGATCAGCTTATCTTTGGTGATGACATAGCGTGCCGGCCGCAGGCCGTTACGGTCGAGGTTGCAGGCGGCGAAACGCCCGTCGGACATTACGATGCCTGCCGGGCCGTCCCACGGCTCCATGTGCATGGAGTTAAAGTCGAAGAAGGCGCGCAGATCCGGGTCCATATCCGGGTTATTCTGCCAGGCGGGCGGCACCAACAGGCGCATGGCGCGGATGATATCCATCCCGCCTGCCAGCAGCAGTTCCAGCATGTTGTCCAGCGAGCTGGAATCTGAGCCGGTTTCGTTAACAAACGGCGCGGCGGACTGCAAATCCGGGATCAGCGGCGTCTGGAATTTATAGGTACGGGCGCGCGCCCACTGGCGGTTGCCGGTAATGGTGTTAATCTCGCCATTATGCGCCAGGTAGCGGAACGGCTGCGCCAGCGGCCAGCGTGGCACGGTGTTAGTGGAAAAACGCTGGTGGAACAGACAGATAGCTGACTCAAGACGCAGATCTGCGAGATCCAGGTAGAAGCGCGGCAGATCTGCCGGCATACACAAACCTTTATAGATGTTGACCAGGTTCGACAAGCTGCACACATAGAAGTCTTTGTCGTCCTGCAAGCGTTTTTCAATGCGACGGCGGGCGATAAACAGACGACGCTCCATATCGCGCGGACGCCAGCCTGCCGGGGCGTTGACAAAAATCTGCTCAATACGCGGCAGGGAGGAGATGGCGATTTCGCCGAGCACGCCTTCATTGGTTGGCACATCGCGCCAGCCGACAATTGACAGGGTTTCCTGTTGTAATTCTTCTTCGACAATATGGCGTGACGCGGCGGCCATTTCAGGATCTTTGTTCAGAAAGATCATGCCGACAGCGTAGTTTTTGGCTAAGCGCCAGCCGTGTTCCTGCGCAACAATGCGGAAGAAACGGTCGGGTTTTTGTAATAGCAAGCCGCAACCGTCGCCAGTTTTACCGTCGGCAAGGATCGCGCCACGGTGCTGCATACGGGCCAGCGCGTGTATGGCGGTACGCACTACCTTGTGGCTAGGTTCGCCTTCTATGTGGGCGATCAGGCCGAAACCACAGTTATCCTTCTCAAGGGATTTATCGTACAACATATCAGTGAACCTCCCCAGGCTCTACGGGACGCTCTCCCAACCGATGGCGCGCGGGCACAGCAAGAGCATGGCGACGGGGCTGGCGTATCATACGCTTACCTCGCATTCGCCCTCTTTGTGTCCTTTTCGCATTGGTAAATACGGTTAAGAGGGAATCTCAATTACTGCATAAATATGATGAGCAGACGGCTCATCCAGAAAGCTTCCAGCGGATTCCCAACTTATCGGGAATCCACACACAGGTCAAATGGCAAACTGATTTATGCAAAAATGTGCTATAGCACGGATAACTTTTTGAATGCATTGAAATTAAAAGGGTTTTTATAGCAGGTGACCAACGCGGAGCGGCAGAAAGTCTGTGATCTGTCTCACTATAAGAGCCGCTGGTCAGGTCTTATCTGACCTTGATTTTCTAAAAATCTTAGCATTTTATGCTGGTTTAAGTATAAGCGGCATTTAATGCTACTGTTTTTATCAACGGGCCTTCAGACGTGGAAAAAAGAGGAAAGTATCAGAAAAAATTATCGCCGATTTTATGAATGAAATATCGTTTATATTGCTTGATTATGCAATAAATAAAAGCCTTCCAGGGCGATTGATCCAGGTCATCGCCAGGAGAGGCTAAAAATGGCAGGCTTTGGCCTCTTTTTAAGAGGCGGTCTATCAGATTATGCAGTTACAGAGATTAGTCAATATGTTTGGCGGGGATCTTTTACGTCGGTATGGGCAAAAGGTGCATAAGCTGACGCTTCATGGCGGTTTTAGCTGCCCTAATCGCGACGGCACCATCGGGCGCGGCGGCTGCACCTTCTGTAATGTCGCCTCTTTTGCCGATGAGGCGCAGCAGCATCATTCGATTGCCGAGCAGCTTGCGCATCAGGCGCATCTGGTAAACCGCGCTAAACGCTATCTGGCCTATTTCCAGGCCTACACCAGTACCTTTGCAGAAGTGCAGGTGCTGCGTTCCATGTATCAACAGGCCGTCAGTCAGGCCAGTATCGTCGGTTTATGCGTCGGTACGCGTCCGGATTGCGTTCCGCAGGCGGTAGTAGATTTACTGTGTGAATATAAAGATCAGGGCTACGAAGTGTGGCTGGAACTGGGACTGCAAACCGCGCACGATAAAACGTTGCGCCGTATTAATCGCGGGCATGACTTCGCCTGCTATCAGCGCACTACCCGGCTTGCTCGTGAGCGGGGGCTGAAAGTGTGCGCGCATCTGATTGTGGGGCTGCCGGGCGAAGGACAGAGTGAATGTTTGCAAACGCTGGCTCGCGTCGTGGAGACGGGCGTGGATGGCATTAAACTGCATCCGCTGCATATCGTCAAAGGCAGTATTATGGCGAAAGCCTGGGAGGCGGGGCGACTGAGCGGCATTGCGCTGGATGACTACACGCTGACGGCAGGAGAGATGATTCGCCATACGCCGCCGGAGGTGATTTATCACCGGATTTCCGCCAGCGCGCGCCGCCCGACGCTGCTCGCCCCGCTGTGGTGCGAGAATCGCTGGACGGGGATGGTTGAGCTGGACAAATACCTGAATGAGCATGGCGTGCAGGGCTCTGCGCTGGCTCGTCCCTGGAGCCCACCCATAGTGTAGCGCGATGAGGGGCGCTACGCATATTTCGCACAATATTCAACGCGGTTCCCATAATTGGGTATTATGTGCGGAGTTGTGGTGAAGGAATCCTCTATGAAGCAAATTCGTATGCTGGCGCAATACTATGTAGACCTGATGATGAAATTGGGTCTGGTGCGCTTTTCCATGCTCCTGGCGCTGGCGCTGGTGGTACTGGCGATTGTCGTGCAGATGGCTGTGACAATGGTATTGCATGGCCAGGTTGAAAGTATTGACGTCATCCGCTCCATCTTCTTTGGCCTGTTAATTACGCCCTGGGCAGTCTATTTCTTATCGGTTGTCGTTGAACAATTGGAAGAGTCAAGGCAGCGGCTGTCGCGTCTGGTGCAAAAGCTGGAGGAAATGCGCGAGCGCGATCTCAAGCTTAACGTACAGTTGAAGGACAATATTGCCCAACTTAATCAAGAAATTGCCGATCGCGAAAAAGCGGAAGCGGAGCTGCACGAAACATTTGAGCAGCTAAAAGTAGAAATTAAAGAGCGTGAAGAAGCGCAGATTCAGCTTGAACAGCAATCCTCTTTTCTGCGCTCATTTCTGGATGCCTCGCCGGATTTGGTTTTTTATCGTAATGAGGATAAAGAGTTTTCCGGCTGTAACCGAGCAATGGAATTGCTCACCGGCAAGAGCGAAAAACAGTTAGTGCATTTGAAGCCGGAAGATGTGTACTCTCCCGAAGCGGCGGAGAAAGTTATTGAAACCGATGAAAAAGTATTCCGCCATAACGTCTCCCTGACCTACGAACAGTGGTTGGACTATCCGGACGGGCGAAAAGCCTGCTTTGAAATTCGTAAAGTGCCTTATTACGATCGTGTCGGTAAGCGTCATGGCCTGATGGGATTTGGCCGTGATATTACCGAGCGCAAGCGTTATCAGGACGCGCTTGAACGCGCCAGCCGCGACAAGACCACCTTTATCTCTACGATCAGTCATGAACTGCGCACCCCGCTTAACGGCATCGTTGGTTTAAGCCGCATCTTGCTGGATACCGATCTCACCGCCGAACAGGAAAAATATCTCAAGACGATCCATGTTTCCGCCGTGACGTTAGGCAATATTTTCAATGATATCATTGATATGGACAAAATGGAGCGGCGTAAGGTCCAGCTTGATAACCAACCGATTGATTTCACCAGCTTTATGGCCGATCTGGAAAACCTTTCCGGTTTGCAGGCACAGCAAAAAGGGCTACGTTTTGTGCTTGAGCCGACCCTGCCGCTACCGCACAAGGTCATTACCGACGGGACGCGTTTGCGCCAGATTCTGTGGAACCTGATCAGCAACGCGGTGAAGTTTACCCAGCAGGGCCAGGTTACGGTGCGGGCGCGCTATGATGAAGGCGACATGCTGCACTTTGAAGTAGAAGACTCCGGGATCGGCATTCCGCAGGATGAGCAAGATAAAATTTTCGCCATGTATTATCAGGTGAAAGACAGTCATGGCGGTAAACCGGCGACGGGTACTGGTATCGGGCTGGCGGTCTCCCGTCGGCTGGCGAAAAATATGGGCGGCGATATTACCGTTTCCAGCCTGCCGGGCAAAGGATCGACCTTTACGCTAACGGTTCATGCGCCAGCGGTGGCGGAAGAGGTGGAGGACGCCTTCGAGGAAGACGACATGCCGCTGCCCGCGCTGCATGTTCTGCTGGTCGAAGATATTGAGCTGAACGTGATTGTGGCGCGTTCGGTGCTGGAAAAACTGGGGAACAGCGTGGATGTCGCGATGACCGGCAAGGCGGCGCTGGAGATGTTCGCGCCGGGCGAATACGATTTGGTCTTACTGGATATTCAGCTACCGGATATGACGGGCCTGGACATCGCCAGAGAACTGACCCGTCGCCACATGCGGGAAGATCTGCCGCCGTTAGTGGCGCTCACGGCGAACGTTCTGAAAGATAAAAAAGAGTATCTGGATGCTGGAATGGACGATGTACTGAGTAAGCCGTTGTCGGTACCGGCCTTAACCGCGATGATTAAAAAATTCTGGGATGCCACCGATAAAGAGGAGAGTACCGTAACGCCTGAGGAGAGCGATAAAGCGCAAGCGCTGCTGGATATCCCGATGCTGGAACAGTACATCGAGCTGGTCGGGCCTAAATTGATTACCGACGGTCTCGCGGTGTTTGAAAAAATGATGCCTGGCTATTTAAGCGTGCTGGAGTCCAATCTGACGGCGCGTGACAAAAAAGGCGTCGTTGAGGAAGGGCATAAGATTAAAGGCGCCGCCGGTTCGGTAGGGCTGCGTCATCTGCAACAGCTTGGTCAGCAAATCCAGTCGCCGGATCTTCCCGCCTGGGAAGATAACGTTGCGGAGTGGATTGAAGAGATGAAGCAGGAGTGGCAGCACGATGTCGCGGTGCTGAAAGCCTGGGTAGCAAGCGCGGAAAAAAAATGACCCCGGTTTGACCGGGGTGCGCGAATACTGCGCCAACACCAGGGAAATTATGGCTGCGCCGTGCTTATTATGATGATGTAAAAGGCGCAGCCCTATTTTCAGGCCGCACGCAGTTAAGATAGCAAATCCTAAATGATTTGTTACATTAATCATTTAAATGTGTGAAGCGTAGCATTTTAATCAAAGTTATTAATGGGCTTGAGTCGATTGCAGGAGGATGTTCACCATGAAAAAAATTGGCGTAGTGCTTAGCGGATGCGGCGTCTATGACGGCGCCGAAATTCATGAGGCCGTTCTGACGCTGTTGGCCATTGCCCGTAGCGGCGCGCAGGCTGTCTGCTTTGCGCCGGATAAACAACAAGCGGTTGTCATTAATCACCTGACCGGCGAAGCGATGGCGGAAACGCGTAACGTCCTGGTTGAGGCGGCGCGTATTACGCGGGGCGAGATTCGTCCCCTGGCCCAGGCACAGCCAGAGGAACTGGATGCGCTCATTGTACCAGGTGGTTTCGGCGCGGCGAAGAACCTGAGTAATTTCGCCATCCAGGGGAGCGAATGCCGGGTGGATAGCGATTTAGTCGCGCTGGCGAAGGCTATGCACAAGAGCGGCAAACCGCTGGGATTCATCTGTATTGCGCCCGCAATGTTGCCGAAAATCTTTGACTTCCCGCTACGTCTGACGATAGGGACGGATATTGATACCGCTGAAGTGCTCGAAGAGATGGGAGCCGAACACGTACCTTGTCCGGTTGATGATATCGTTGTGGATGAAGATAACAAGGTCGTGACTACCCCTGCATATATGCTGGCGCAGGATATTGCCCAAGCGGCAAGCGGCATTGATAAATTAGTGTCGCGCGTGCTGGTTCTGGCGGAATGAGTAAACGACGCCTCGCGCCGTTAACGTTTCTGCGCCGCCTTCTTTTTCGCACTCTTGTCGCGCTAGTCGTCTTCTGGGGCGGCGGTATCGCGCTGTTTAGCGTGGTACCAGTGCCTTTTTCGGCGGTGATGGCGGAACGGCAGATTAGCGCCTGGCTGAGCGGAGAATTCAGTTATGTGGCGCATTCTGACTGGGTCAGCATGGAGGATATCTCGCCGTGGATGGGGCTAGCGGTGATGGCGGCGGAAGACCAGAAGTTCCCTGAACACTGGGGTTTTGATGTCCTGGCGATTGAAAAAGCGCTGGCGCACAATGAGCGGAATGAGAGCCGTATTCGCGGCGCCTCTACGCTTTCGCAGCAAACGGTGAAAAATCTCTTTTTATGGGATGGACGCAGTTGGGTGCGTAAAGGTCTGGAGGCCGGACTGACGCTGGGCATTGAAACCGTCTGGAGCAAAAAGCGCATCCTCACGGTTTATCTGAATATCGCGGAGTTTGGCGACGGTATTTTTGGCGTGGAGGCCGCGGCCAGGCGTTATTTCAATAAGCCCGCCAGCCGCTTAAATATGACCGAAGCCGCGCTGCTGGCGGCCGTATTGCCAAATCCGTTACGCTATAAGGCTGATGCGCCTTCCGGCTATGTGCGCAGTCGACAGTCGTGGATATTGCGCCAGATGCGCCAGTTGGGCGGGGAATCTTTTATGACGCGCAACCAGCTTTATTGATTTTGCCGGATGGCGGCGTAACCGCCTTATCCGACCTATGATCCGTATCGTCCAGGGCTGATAAGCGCAGCGCCGTCAGGCAATTAAGCTTCGCGAGAAGTGAGTGCTAGTCCTTTATTGTCTTTTGGCTGCGCACCCTTTTCCAGGGCAAGGGCCAACTCAGGCTGGGCGATAAACCGTTGCCACACTCTCTCCAGTTTGCGTTCGCAACACCATTTTGACCAGGTCGCCAGCGGGATAAAGGTACTTTCACCCAGATTGTCGCAAACCACAGGAACCACTTCTGACTCGCTGATACGCTGGCACAGCACGTTTTGCGGCTTCAGCGACATCGTCACAATATGGTTATCGAGCAGGTAATGTTTCAGTTTTTTCAGTAGCTGCCGCAGGACGGCGACATCCTCTTCATAACGGCATAACGCGGCGAACTCGGTCAGGGTGATAGACGGCGCGCCGTTGAAATCGGTAATCATGTCGTAGACATAGCCGATACCGCAATCGGTTTTCACCGTGCCGTAGTAACGAGGGATAGCGCTCCAGTCCGCCAAGTAGCGGGACAGGTGCGAATAGTAGCTCAGTTCACGCCGAATCTCTTTATCGCCGCCGTGGTTACGGTTGTAAATAACTTTTATGCAGCGCCGGGCATTATCCGGGTGCGCATAACATTTACGATGTCGTCCAGCGCCCAGCGGAGTCTGTTCTGATAAGGGGATCATGGCAAGTCCATACTAAATTTATGCACATAAATTTAGTATGGACAAAGAATTTAAATAAAACCTAAACGAAATTTTTTAAGGTTTTCTTAATGTTTTTATGCATAGGTAAAGCGCACGAAATGTACAAATTTTACGGAAGAGAGGGCAGAGGGGCGGCCGGCAGACGTAACACGCCTGGACCGTCATCAAATGCCGGGGTGTCGTTGAGGGGGGGGGGAAATACGGAATAGACAGGGGAGGTTTAATCTTCGTCGAAGCCGGAGTTGAATAGAGCGATAACCGCCGCCAGCGCTTCAACTTCTTGCGGGCCGGTGGCTTCAATTTCTATCTGGCGTCCTTTGGCGGAATCGAGCATTAACAGCGCGATGACGCTGTTCGCTTCCGCTTCAGTGCCTTCGTCATTGCGTAATAGCACCTCGGCGTCAAAACCCTGCATCAGTTCGAAAAGCTTCATGGCAGGCCGGGCATGCATGCCCAGCTTATTGGTGATTTCAACAGTTTGCTTTACGGTCATGTTTTGCGTTTTTCCAGCGTGCGATGGCGAGACTGGACGTTTTTACCGCGTGAGCGGAAGTAGTCTGCCAACTGTTCTGCAATATACACCGAACGGTGTTTCCCGCCGGTACAGCCAATAGCGACGGTAAGGTAGCTGCGGTTGTTGGTCTCCAGCATAGGTAACCATAGCTCAAGATAGCTGCGAGTCTGATAGATAAAATTGTGCACTTCTGTGTGTCGGTCAAGAAACGCGGCTACTGGCTTATCGAGCCCGGTCATCGGGCGCAGTTTTGGGTCCCAGTGCGGGTTGGGCAGGAAGCGAACGTCGAATACATAGTCTGCATCAATCGGGATGCCGTGTTTAAAGCCGAAGGACTCAAATACCATCGTCAGTTCGCGTTCGCGTTTGCCCAACAGCCGGGTACGCAGCATCTCCGCCAGCTCATGGACGGACATTTCTGAGGTATCGACGATCAGATCCGCACGCGAGCGTAACGGCTCCAGCAGGTCGCTCTCTTTATCGATCGCACTCTCTAAAGAGAGATTTTTGCTGGAAAGCGGATGAAGACGACGCGTGTCGCTGTAGCGTCGAATCAAGGTATTGCGGTCGGCGTCAAGAAACAGCAATTGCGGCGAGAATGCGTCAGGCAGGTTATTCATCGCCTGTTCAAAAATCTCAGGTGATTCAGGCATATTGCGCACATCAATGCTGACTGCGGCAGAAATCTGGCGATCGGCCAGCGTTCGCGCCAGATCGGGCAACAGCACGACGGGAAGGTTATCCACGCAGTAAAAACCCATATCTTCCAGCGCGCGCAGAGCGACAGATTTACCTGACCCGGAACGCCCGCTGACGATCATCAGTACCATGTACCGTTTCTCCTCACAACGACAGGAAGAAATGCCATTGAGTTGTTATGCCTCATTCTGCTCACCTTCGGTGTCAGTAATGATTTGATACAGCTCTTCGTCATTCAGCGCCGCGCGCAGGCGGCGGCAGATCGTTTTATCCGCCAAACGCTTCGCAACCAGCGACAGCGTATGCAGATGCGTTTTAGTCTGATCGGCTGGTACCAGGAGGGCGAAGAGGAGATCGACCGGCTGGTTGTCGATAGCGTCGAACGCGATAGGCGTTTCGAGCTGAACGAACACGCCGACGGCGCGTAAGGTATCCTCTTCCAGTTTCCCGTGCGGGATGGCGATACCATTGCCAATACCGGTACTGCCCATTTTTTCGCGTATCAGAATGGCTTCAAACACGACCTGTGGAGGTAAACTGAGCTGTTTTGCCGCCAGTTCGCTGATGATTTCCAGCGCGCGTTTTTTACTCTGGCAGTGAACGCCGCTACGCGTACACTCCTGGTTAAGTACACTGCTCAGTTGTAGAGTCGTATCGTTATTTATCATAATTTCACCTAAGAACCTGTCCTGTCAGGTTGATGGCCAGGTTCGGAGCGCTAACTGTACAAATGGCCCGTTGTGTCGCACAACAGGCCGTCCTGCACTGGCTAACTGCCCGGACAATTAGTGTTGTTTCAGTTTATCTTTGTGCCTGGTTAACTGCCTTGCCAATTTATCAATCAAGCCGTCAATGGCGGCATACATATCCTGGCCTTCCGCGCTGGCGTGAATTTCACCGCCGTTAACGTGTAGCGTCGCATCCGAGATGTGCGTGACCTTCTCCACTTTCAACACCACGTATACCTGGTTAATCCGCTCAAAATACTGTTCAAGTTTGGCGAATTTCGTCGTAACAAATTCACGCAGGGGTTCAGTAATTTCGACGTTATGTCCGGTAATATTGAGCTGCATAGTGTCTTCCTTATCGGTTGGGTCAAACCAGTTGTTTGCGTTGGTTTGACGGCGGAATGGATAAAGACTCTCGGTACTTCGCAACAGTGCGGCGCGCCACCATGATACCCTGTTCTGACAGCAGAGAGGTTAACTTGCTGTCGCTCAGTGGTTTCGCGGGGTTCTCCGCCGCAATTAACTTCTTCACCAGCGCGCGAATCGCGGTGGAAGAGGCTTCGCCTCCGCCTTCGGTATTGACGTGGCTGGAAAAGAAATATTTGAGTTCAAAAATACCGCGTGGACTGTGCAGATACTTCTGCGTGGTTACGCGGGATATGGTGGATTCATGCATTTCGACGGCCTGGGCGATATCCGCCAGTACCATCGGTTTCATATATTCTTCGCCCTGTTCAAAAAAGGCTTGCTGTTGCTCTACGATGCAGCGGCTGACACGCAGTAGCGTGTCGTTGCGGCTTTCAAGACTTTTTATCAGCCACTTCGCATCCTGTAAATTACTGCGAATGAACTGACTGTCGGCATCGTTGCGCGCGTTGTTGCACATGGCGGCATAGCGCTGGTTAATCTGTAAACGAGGAATGCTGTCTCCATTAAGCTCGACCGTCCAGCGGCCGTTATGCTTGCGTACCAGCACATCCGGGATAATGTACTCCGGCTCGCCGGTCTGGATCGACTGGCCAGGTCTGGGATCGAGCGACTGAATAAGGTTTACCGCCTCTTTCAGCTCCTCTTCTTTCAGTCGCGTAACGCGCATCAATGTGCGGAAATCGTGGTTGGCCAGTAGATCAAGGTGATCGCAGATAATGAGCCGCGCCTCTTCCAGCCACGGTGTGGATTTATCGAACTGTGAGAGCTGGATCAGCAGACAGTCGCGAAGATCTTTCGCCGCGACGCCCACCGGATCAAAACGCTGAATACGTTTCAGGACGGCCTCGACCTCATCAAGATCCACCTCTTCATCACCCATGCTCTCGCGAATGTCATCCAGGGATACGGTAAGATAGCCGGTATCATCCACCGCATCGACAATAGATGTCGCAATGGCGCGATCGGTGTCCGAGAAGGGCGTTAGCTCAACTTGCCACATCAGATAATCCTGCAACGACTGCGTCGTTTCGCCCTGATAGACGGGCAACTCATCGTCGATATAATCGCCGCTGGGGCCGGACGGCGTACCGGCGGTGTAAATTTCATCCCAACTGGCGTCAAGCGGCAGCTCTTCCGGCATCTCTTTTTGTTCGAGCGCGTCTGCGGTATCAAGAGGATCGTTATCCTGAGGTTGCTGAGTGTCGATTTCGTCATGAAGATCGGTTTGCTCAAGCAGCGGGTTATTTTCCAGCGCTTGCTGAAGTTCCTGCTGAAGTTCCAGCGTAGACAACTGCAACAGACGAATGGCCTGTTGTAGCTGAGGCGTCATCGCCAGTTGTTGGCTAAGCCTGAGTTGCAAACCTTGCTTCATATTCAGAGTCGTTTTCTCCCGCTAGAGCAGCATAGCCCTCTACCCTATCAGAGTCTGAAGTCTTCCCCAAGATATACACGCTTAACGTGCTCGTCTTGCAGGATTTCTGTCGGTGTACCGTGGGCGATAAGGTGGCCCTGACTCACGATATAGGCGCGTTCACAGACTGCCAGCGTTTCACGGACGTTATGGTCGGTAATAAGCACGCCGAGCCCGCTATCGCGCAGATGCTCGATAATGCGTTTGATATCGATAACGGAAATCGGGTCAACGCCGGCGAAGGGTTCATCCAGCAGGATAAATTTTGGATTGGCGGCCAACGCGCGGGCAATTTCTACACGTCGGCGTTCGCCACCGGACAGCGCCTGTCCCATGTTGTCGCGTAGATGCTCAATATGAAACTCTTCCATCAGCTCGTTGGCGCGGTCTTCTCGTTGTTCTGCGGTCAAATCGTCACGAATTTGCAGTACCGCCATCAGATTATCAAATACGCTGAGACGGCGGAAAATAGAGGCTTCCTGCGGCAAATAGCCGATACCGCGGCGCGCGCGCGCGTGCAGCGGCAGCAGACTGATATCTTCATCGTCGATGATGATATTGCCCGCGTCACGCGGCACGATACCGACGACCATATAAAAGGTGGTAGTTTTACCCGCGCCGTTTGGACCGAGCAGACCGACAATCTCCCCGGAATTGACGGTCAGACTGACATCTTCCACTACGCGACGGCCTTTATAGGCCTTCGCCAGGTTCTTTGCAGTTAATGTTGCCATAACGAATTAGTTACTCTTCTTTTGCGCCGGAGTCTGGCCTTTGTTTTTGTCTTGCAATTGTGACGGCACCAGAACAGTGGTGACGCGTTTGCCTTTATCGCTGAACGCCTGCATTTTCTGCTCTTTCACCAGGTAGGTGATCTTGTCGCCCTTGATGTTGCTGTCCAACTGCTCAAGGTAGGCGTTGCCGGTCAGCACCACAAAATCTTTCGCCAGCTCGTAATGCATATGTGAAGCGTGGCCTTTTACCGGTTTACCGTTGTCCTGCATCTGGTAAAAGGTAGCCGGATTACCGTAACCGTCGATTACCTCTTTCCCCTGTTCGCCGCCTGGGCGGGTAACAACGACTTTATCGGCGTTGATCTTAATCGTACCTTGGGTCATCACCACGTTGCCCGTAAAGGTTACGACGTTGCCTTGCATATCCAGCGACTGTTGATCTGAATCAATATGAATAGGCTGCTCGGTATCGCCTGTGACGGCGAATGCCGGAATGCTGGCGGCGAGAAGCGAGCCGGCCAGCATAAGATTAAGGCTGAGTTTGTTTGTTTTGAATTTCATAAGAGGTTCTAACCTTTTCAATCAGCTCGGCGTTCTTGCTGCGTAAGTTACCGCGCATTTTCAGTCCGCTGGAGTTAAATGTTGTGCCATATAACGTCACCAGATCGTTCGAAGTAACATCTTGCGTCACCAGATTGATCTGCGCGTTATCGGTGGTAATTCTGCGTAATTGAGCGTCAGGCACCAGGGCGTTGACTTCAACATGACCATACAGATAGAGCATCCGATCGTTAGTCAATTTGGCTTTATCGGCCTTGATCGACCATGTCGGCACTTTATCCTTATCAAAGGTGGTTAATACCGGTTGCGTAAACCATGAGACCGCCTGATCGGAAAAATATTCAACGTGCTGCGCGATCAGACGATAGCTCAGCGCGCCTTCCGGACTGTACACGACGGTATCCGTATGCTCGCTTTTATACGTGGGATCGTTGCTATTGACCACCACGGCGGCAGGATCGTCTTTATCTGCCAGATTGATACCAATCAGTACCAGAATGGCCAGCGACAGTAGAATGATAACCCAACGTCTGGTTTTACTCATATAGATTGCCCTTTGGCCTCATCCAGCTTGCCCTGCGCCAGCAGCAGCAAATCGCACACCTCACGTACTGCGCCGCGCCCGCCAGTAATGTGCGTCACATAGTCTGCGCGGGGGATCAGCAGCGGATGCGCATCCGCAACGGCAACGCTTAACCCCACTTTTTCCATCACCGGCCAGTCAATCAGATCATCGCCGACATAGGCGACATTTTCCGGCGCAATGGCCAGTTTTTCCAGCAAATCGCCAAAGGCGATCAGTTTATTCGACTGCCCCTGATAAAGATGGGTGATCCCAAGCGTAGCGCAGCGATCTTCTACAAGTTTAGCCTTTCGTCCGGTAATAATGGCAACCTCGATATCCGAGGTCAAAGCACAGCGAATGCCATAGCCGTCACGAACGTTGAAAGCCTTCAGCTCTTCGCCGTTATTGCCCATATAAATCAGGCCGTCAGACAACACGCCATCCACATCCAGGATGAGCAGGCGGATATTCTCCGCCTTTGTAATGACATGGGTGCTGACAGGGCCATAACAGGTCGCAAGCGACGCACCAGCTTTACTCATCGTTAATTATCCTTGAGTTTCTACACGACGCCTGCACGCAGGAGATCATGCATATGTAACACACCGAGTAACTGGTCGCCATCAGCAACCAGTACGGAGGTGATATGGCGGGACTGCATTAAGTTCAGCGCATCGACGGCAAGAATACCGGGACGCACGCGAATGCCCCCTGGCGTCATCACATCGGCGATTCCCAACTGGCGCATATCGCCGCCCATATCGAATACGCGACGTAAATCGCCGTCGGTGAAGATACCGTCGATCTTCATGGATTCATCGCAAATGACGGTCATACCGAGATTTTTACGCGTGATTTCTAACAGTGCATCACGCAGGCTGGCTTGTTTATTCACATGTGGGATCTCATCGCCAGTATGCATAATATCGCTTACGCGCAGCAGCAGCTTACGTCCCAGCGCGCCGCCAGGATGCGACAGAGCGAAATCCTCGGCGGTAAAGCCGCGCGCTTTTAACAATGCCACGGCGAGCGCGTCGCCCATCACCAGAGTTGCGGTGGTGCTACTGGTGGGCGCCAGGCCTAACGGACACGCTTCTTTAGGCACTTTAACACACAGATGCACATCTGCCGCACGCGCCATACTGCTTTCCGGTCGCCCGGTAATGCAAATTAACGGTACATGCATGCGTTTCAGCACCGGTATTAGCGCCGCGATCTCGCTGGATTCGCCGGAATTGGAAATAGCGATAACCACATCTTGCGGCGTCACCATTCCCAAATCGCCGTGTGCGGCTTCACCTGGATGCACAAAAAAGGAAGAGGTGCCGGTGCTGGCGAAAGTGGCGGCCATTTTTCGCCCGATATGACCGGATTTACCCATGCCCATCACCACCACTTTTCCGGTGCAGTTGAACATTTTTTCACATGCCAGCGTAAAATTCTGGTTGATGTATTGATCAAGCTCCGCCAGGCCTTCACGTTCAATCTCCAGGACCTCTTTGCCTGCCTGCTGAAAGTCAAACCCCGGTTGCAACGCTAAATGCGACATAATCCGTTTCCAGTTATCCAACAAAAAGTGGCGATAGCCAATACAGCATCGCCAGCCATACGATAAAACCGACGGTCAGCAGTATACCTGCGCCCCGACCAATCTGGCGCGGATGCCGCCAGCAAAGCAAAGCGAAAACCACGCTCACCAGCAACATCACGCTATAATCACGTCCAAACGCCAGCGGGTTGATATCCCCCGGCGTAATCAGTGCAGGCAGTCCCAGCACGATGGCGAGATTAAAAATATTGGCGCCAATGATATTGCCGACGGCAATATCATGTTCTCCTTTTCGCACGCCGGCGATCGCCGTCGCCAGCTCCGGCAGACTGGTGCCGACGGCGATGACCGTCAGGCCGAGCGCTAATTCGCTCATGGCGAAATAATTCGCCAGCACCGTAGCGTTATCAATTACCATGCGCGTCGCCATCGGCATGATGACCAGCGAAATACCCAGCCATAAGAACGCGACGGGGAGTCCGCCTTCGCGCGGTAGTTCCGCCAGTTGTTCGCGGGTGAGGCTGTCATTTCCTTGTCGTTCGGCCAGACGCGCGATTTTAACAATGAATAGCAGCCATAGCACGGCCAGAAGCAGAAGAAAGATACCATCACTGCGGCTTAACTGTCCGTCATGAAGTACGGAACCGGCTACCACGCTAACAAATAACATTAACGGCAATTCGCGACGCAAAACATCGGAATGCACGGTAAAAGGACGAACCAGCGCCGCAAGCCCTAAAATCAGCAAAATATTGGTGATGTTAGAACCGAGCGCCGCGCCGACGGCTAAATCGAGCTGGCCGTGCAGCGATGCGGCGAGCGACACAATAATTTCCGGCAGCGAGGTGCCGATACTCACTACCGTCATCCCGATGATCAGCGGGGGGATACCGAATGTACGGCATAAAATAGAGGCCGCAAACACCAGACGATCGGCGCCGTAGGCCACCAGAAGCAAACCAATTATGAGTAGCGCCATCGCTAAAAGCATCTAAAGTCCTTTCTTCAGGTATACTCGCCGGTCCCCTGGAAGGGATATCTGGAAGCCGTAACGAAGTCTTAATTTTGACTTTATGCGGCTAAAAAGTAAAACGAATGCCAGCTTTCGCTAACCCTGTCAGTTAATATTCTGTAATTATGTCGAACCCATGGTTAAATTCAGCGCCATGGTTATCTAAACAAGGCAATACGAAGGATGAATCAATGGGACAGTCTGTGGCAAATTTAGTCGATATGCGCAACGTCAGCTTTTCCCGTGGCGAACGCTGCATTTTCGATAATATTTCCCTGACGGTGCCGCGCGGGAAGATCACGGCGATCATGGGGCCGTCGGGCATCGGTAAAACTACGCTGTTGCGCTTGATTGGCGGACAGATCCCGCCGGATAAGGGCGAGATCTTATTTGATGGCGAGAATGTGCCGGCCATGTCCCGTTCGCGGCTCTACACCGTCCGCAAACGTATGAGTATGCTATTTCAGTCGGGGGCATTGTTTACCGATATGAATGTGTTTGACAACGTGGCTTATCCGCTACGGGAGCACACGAATTTACCCGCGCCGCTGCTAAAAAGCGTCGTGATGATGAAACTGGAGGCCGTCGGGCTGCGCGGTGCGGCAAAACTGATGCCTTCCGAGCTCTCCGGCGGCATGGCGCGCCGAGCCGCGTTGGCGCGCGCCATCGCTCTGGAGCCGGATCTCATCATGTTCGATGAGCCGTTTGTCGGCCAGGACCCGATTACCATGGGCGTTCTGGTGAAGCTGATTTCCGAATTGAACAGCGCGCTGGGCGTTACCTGCGTGGTGGTCTCGCATGATGTGCCAGAGGTACTAAGTATTGCGGATCACGCCTGGATCATGGCGGACAAAAAAATCGTCGCTCACGGTAGCGCTCAGGCGTTGCAGGAGAATACGGATCCGCGCGTGCGTCAGTTTCTTGACGGCATTGCCGACGGGCCGGTTCCGTTCCGCTATCCGGCGGGCGACTATCACCTTGATTTACTCGAAACAGGGAGTTAAGCCACTCATGCTGTTAAATGCGCTGGCATCGCTCGGACGCAGCGGGATCAAAACCGTCAGGACGTTCGGGCGTGCCGGGTTAATGTTATTCAATGCGGTCATCGGTAAGCCGGAGTTTCGCAAACATGCGCCGCTGCTGGTGCGCCAGCTTTATAATGTGGGCGTCTTGTCGATGCTTATCATTGTTGTCTCCGGCGTATTCATCGGTATGGTGCTGGGGCTGCAAGGCTATCTGGTTCTGACCACTTACAGCGCGGAGACCAGTCTTGGCATGTTAGTGGCGCTTTCGCTGCTACGCGAACTGGGGCCGGTGGTCGCGGCTTTGCTGTTCGCCGGGCGGGCCGGGTCGGCGCTGACGGCGGAAATTGGCCTGATGCGGGCGACGGAGCAACTCTCCAGTATGGAGATGATGGCGGTCGATCCGTTGCGCCGGGTTATTTCGCCGCGCTTCTGGGCGGGGGTGATTTCGTTGCCGTTACTGACCATTATTTTTGTGGCGGTCGGTATTTGGGGCGGCTCGCTGGTCGGCGTAAGCTGGAAGGGAATCGACGCCGGGTTCTTCTGGTCAGCAATGCAGAACGCTGTCGACTGGCGTATGGACCTGGTGAACTGTCTGATAAAGAGCGTAGTGTTCGCCATTACGGTAACATGGATTGCGTTATTCAACGGTTATGACGCAATTCCAACTTCTGCCGGGATTAGCCGGGCAACGACGCGTACTGTGGTTCACGCATCGTTGGCCGTACTGGGGCTGGATTTTGTGCTGACCGCACTGATGTTTGGGAATTGAGTTCATGCAAACGAAAAAAAATGAAATTTGGGTAGGCGTTTTTTTGCTGGTGGCGTTGCTGGCGGCGCTGTTTGTTTGCCTGAAGGCGGCAAATGTGACCTCTATGCGCACGGAGCCGACCTATAAGGTTTATGCGACCTTTGATAACATCGGCGGTCTGAAAGTGCGCTCCCCGGTGCGTATCGGTGGGGTGGTTGTCGGGCGGGTTGAAGATATCTCGCTTGATCCGAAAACGTACCTGCCGCGCGTAACGCTCGACATTGAAGAGCGTTATAACCATATTCCCGATACCAGTTCGTTGAGTATTCGTACTTCCGGCTTGCTGGGGGAGCAATATCTGTCATTAAACGTCGGTTTTGAAGATCCTGAATTGGGAACGTCTATCCTCAAAGATGGGAGTACGATTCAGGACACCAAGTCTGCAATGGTGCTGGAGGATATGATTGGTCAGTTCCTTTATAACAGCAAAGGCGACGACAATAAGAATTCTGGCGATGCGCCAGCCGCAAAGGAAGGTAATACTGAAGCCACAACGCCCGCGGGCGCAACGAAATAATCTCAGGAGAATTGAGGCATGTTTAAACGACTGATGATGGTGGCCCTGCTGGTCATTGCGCCATTAAGCGCAGCAACGGCAGCGGATCAGAGCAATCCTTATAAACTAATGAACGAGGCGGCGCAGAAAACCTTCGATCGCCTCAAAAACGAACAGCCGAAAATTCGCGCTAACCCGGATTACCTGCGCGAAGTCGTTGCTCAGGAGCTACTGCCGTATGTGCAGGTAAAATATGCCGGCGCGCTGGTGCTGGGCCGCTACTACAAAGACGCGACCCCAGCGCAGCGCGAGGCCTATTTCGCCGCGTTTCGCGAATACTTGAAACAGGCTTACGGTCAGGCGCTGGCGATGTACCACGGACAGACTTACCAGATAGCGCCTGAGCAGCCGCTGGGCAATGCGACCATCGTGCCTATCCGTGTAACGATTATCGATCCAAACGGTCGTCCGCCGGTACGTCTGGATTTCCAGTGGCGTAAAAACTCCCAGACCGGAAACTGGCAGGCGTATGACATGATTGCGGAAGGCGTCAGCATGATCACCACCAAGCAAAATGAGTGGAGCGACCTGCTGCGTACTAAAGGCATTGACGGCCTGACCGCGCAACTGAAATCTATCTCTAAACAGAAAATTACTTTGGACGAGAAACAGTAATGACGCCGCAACTCACCTGGACGCGTGAAGCGGGTACCCTGATGCTGGCGGGAGAGCTGGATCAGGACGTGCTGACGCCGTTATGGGACGCGCGCGTAGAGGCGATGACAGGCGTCACCCGTATCGACATGAGCCAGATCTCCAGGGTGGATACGGGAGGTCTGGCGCTGCTGGCACACCTTGTGAACCAGGCAAAAAAGCAGGGCAATGCCGTGTCATTGTCTGGCGTTAACGACAAAGTTTATGCGCTGGCGCAATTATATAACTTGCCCGAAGACGTACTCCCCCGTATGTAATGAATGCCGGATGGCGGTGTATATGCCTTATCCGGCCTACACTTCACATGATCTCCGTAGGCCGGATAAGACGCGTTAGCGGCGCTATTCGGCACTTTTATAGCGCTGATTTATTAGCGTGATCTTTTGCTTATTTAAGACGGCGCCACTTTGCTCTAAGATGGTGGGCTGTTTCCACTATTTGACGAATAAAGAACCCATGGAAAATGATGAAATTCAGAGTGTGCTGATGAACGCTCTCTCCCTCCAGGAAGTCCATGTCTCCGGCGATGGCAGCCACTTTCAGGTTATTGCCGTGGGTGAGATGTTTGACGGCATGAGCCGGGTCAAGAAACAGCAAACGGTCTATGGCCCGCTGATGGAATACATTGCGGACAACCGTATTCACGCCGTATCGATCAAAGCGTATACCCCGGCGGAATGGGCGCGCGATCGTAAACTTAACGGATTTTAAGCTACGGGTAACCTGCCGGTAGCGGAGATGAATGCTTAACTGAGAATACAATAATGGATAAATTTCGTGTACAGGGGCCAACGACGCTCCAGGGCGAAGTCACAATTTCCGGCGCCAAAAACGCCGCGCTGCCGATCCTATTCGCCGCGCTGCTGGCAGAAGAGCCGGTAGAGATCCAAAACGTCCCAAAACTGAAAGATGTGGATACGTCGATGAAGCTCCTGAGCCAATTAGGGGCAAAAGTGGAACGCAATGGGTCGGTACATATTGACGCCAGCCAGGTGAACGTGTTCTGCGCGCCTTATGATCTGGTTAAGACCATGCGCGCCTCGATCTGGGCGCTGGGTCCGCTGGTCGCCCGTTTTGGCCAGGGACAAGTATCCCTGCCGGGGGGCTGTACTATCGGCGCACGTCCGGTTGATCTGCACATTACCGGTCTGGAACAATTGGGCGCGACCATCAAGCTGGAAGAGGGCTATGTGAAGGCGTCCGTTGATGGTCGCCTGAAAGGTGCGCACATTGTTATGGATAAAGTCAGCGTCGGCGCGACCGTCACCATTATGTGCGCCGCGACGCTGGCGGAAGGGACGACCATCATTGAAAATGCCGCACGTGAGCCGGAAATTGTCGATACCGCTAACTTCCTGGTTGCGCTGGGGGCGAAGATCAGCGGGCAGGGCACAGATCGCATTACAATCGAGGGGGTAGAGCGTCTGGGCGGCGGTATTTATCGTGTTCTGCCGGATCGTATCGAAACGGGCACTTTCCTGGTGGCGGCGGCGATCTCTCGCGGTAAAATCATCTGCCGTAACGCGCAACCAGATACTCTGGACGCGGTACTGGCGAAACTGCGCGATGCCGGTGCGGATATCGAAGTGGGTGAGGACTGGATTAGTCTGGATATGCACGGCAAACGACCGAAGGCGGTCAATGTCCGTACCGCGCCGCACCCGGCATTTCCGACCGATATGCAGGCGCAGTTCACGCTGCTGAACTTGGTGGCGGAGGGAACAGGCTTTATCACTGAAACCGTCTTCGAAAATCGTTTTATGCATGTGCCTGAACTCAGCCGCATGGGCGCGCGTGCGGAAATTGAAAGCAATACCGTGATATGTCATGGCGTAGAAACGCTCTCTGGCGCACAGGTCATGGCGACAGATCTGCGGGCGTCTGCGAGCCTGGTGCTGGCGGGCTGTATTGCGGAAGGCACGACGGTCGTGGATCGCATTTATCACATCGATCGCGGCTATGAGCGTATCGAAGATAAACTGCGCGCGCTAGGTGCGCATATTGAACGTGTGAAAGGCGAATAACCTTCTGTACGCTGAATAACCCCCGCGAACGCTATTGCGGGGGTTGCTTTGCGGGCACTCACTCTATATCTGTTTGCCTTTATTACGCGCTCTCATGAGTCGCGTTCTGTCGATAAACTCATGCGTGTGCGGATCGTGATAGCGCGATGGCCAGATAACCCAGGGCTCCGTTCCCAATGCTTTCGCGATAATCAACTCTCCTTTCGGCCACGGGCGTGTTAACGCATTTGCCAGCGTGGATGAACTCAATCCATTCCTGCGTGACTCGGCGGCCATTGAAGTTCCTTTTTTACGCAGCCCGGCAATGATATCGGCCGGATGCCAGTCAATAAGCTTGCTTTCCATACATCCATCACTCCTTAGGTTAATCACTTACGGTTTTAACAACCCGACGACGTTCGATACTATAACTCTTCGTGAAAGAATGTTCTAAAAAGTTCATGTAAGCGATAGGTATATTCAGAATATGCCAGGGAAACCCATCTATAAAAAGACAGCTAAAAGAGTGTCTGGAGTTTATTGGAGCTTAATGGAGTATCCCGCGCTTTCGCGCGGGATAAGAGAACGGCATTAACGATCGCGCTGCACCGCGATGTGTGCGAGACCGATTAGCGCTTCACGCCAGGGGGTATCCGGCAATATCTGCAACGCGGATATCGCTTTGTCGGCTTCTTCTTCCGCTCGTTGACGTGTCCATTCCAGCGAGCCGCAGGTAGTCATCGCTTCCAGAACCGGATCCAGAAGATGACGGCCGTTACCTTGTTCAATAGCGGTCCGGATCATCGTTGACTGTTCTGGCGTACCGTGGCGCATGGCATGAAGCAGCGGTAATGTAGGTTTGCCCTCATTGAGGTCATCGCCCACATTTTTACCGAGATGCTTGCCGTCGGCACTGTAATCCAGCAGATCGTCAATGAGCTGGAAAGCCGTACCGAGGTAGCGGCCATAGTCCTGCAACCCTTTTTCTTGCTCAGGCGTACAACCGGCCAGGATACCGGAGCACTGGGCGGCGGCCTCGAACAGGCGCGCGGTTTTACTGTAAATCACCCGCATGTAGTTTTCTTCGGTAATGTCCGGGTCATTCACGTTCATTAATTGCAGCACTTCGCCTTCTGCAATTACGTTGACCGCTTCCGACATCACTTCCAGCACTTTTAACGAGCCGAGGCTGGTCATCATCTGGAAGGCGCGGGTATAGATAAAGTCGCCGACCAGCACGCTGGCGGCGTTACCGAAGGCGGCATTTGCTGTCGCCTTGCCGCGACGCATATCGGATTCATCCACTACATCGTCGTGAAGCAGCGTCGCCGTGTGGATAAACTCGATCAGAGCGGCGATAGTCACGTGCGCATTGCCCTGATAACCTACCGCGCGCGCAGCAAGAACGGCAATCATTGGACGAATGCGTTTTCCGCCGCCGCTAATGATGTAATACCCTAGCTGATTAATCAGTTGAACGTCGGAATTAAGCTGTTCAAGGATTGTCGCATTGACACCCGCCATATCTTGCGCGGTTAACTCGTTGATTTTTTCTAAATTCATCGCAAAAGCCGGGCTTATCGCCCCGATTATCCCATGTCTGAATGAGGTAACGTAGGGTTTATGGTTAGAAATATACCCTGATTGTACTGAAAAAACGCCGCAGATAAACGTTACCGTATGCGTTGTGTTTTTTTTCTTCATGTATTGATGGTAGCACTTGTCAAAGCCGTGCAATTTGCGTAATATTCGCGCCCTATTGTGAATATTTATAGCGCGCTCTGAATCATTGAAAAGGTGTGCGCGGAAGCGGAGTTTTTTATGTACGCGGTTTTCCAAAGTGGTGGTAAACAACACCGAGTAAGCGAAGGTCAGACCGTTCGCCTGGAAAAGCTGGACATCGCAACTGGCGAAACTATTGAATTCGCTGAAGTTCTGATGATCGCAAACGGTGAAGAAGTCAAAATCGGCGTTCCTTTCGTTGATGGCGGCGTAATCAAAGCTGAAGTTGTTGCCCACGGTCGTGGCGAGAAAGTTAAAATCGTTAAGTTTCGTCGTCGTAAACACTACCGTAAGCAGCAGGGCCATCGTCAGTGGTTCACTGATGTGAAAATCACTGGCATCAGCGCTTAAGATTAGGGGAGCAGATTAAATGGCACATAAAAAGGCTGGCGGCTCGACTCGTAACGGTCGCGATTCTGAAGCTAAACGTCTGGGCGTAAAACGCTTTGGCGGTGAAGCAGTTCTGGCAGGCAGCATCATCGTTCGTCAACGTGGTACTAAATTCCACGCTGGCACCAACGTTGGTTGCGGTCGTGACCACACTCTGTTTGCTAAAGCAGACGGTAAAGTGAAATTCGAAGTTAAAGGCCCGAAAAACCGTAAGTACATCAGCATCGTTGCTGAGTAAGTTCTTCGTGGTCCGGTAACGGATGAAAGCCCCGCACCTGTTGCGGGGCTTTTTACATTCGATGGCCGACCAAAATATACCCGTGCGGCTGTGCGAATGCCGCTAATGGGTCTTTGCAGGAAATACGGAATGAAGCAGCAGGCAGGCATTGGTATTCTTTTAGCGCTCACTACCGCGATGTGCTGGGGAGCGTTGCCAATAGCAATGAAGCAAGTGCTGGAGGTAATGGAGCCTCCAACCATTGTCTTCTACCGCTTCTTAATGGCCAGTATTGGCCTCGGGGCGATATTGGCAGTAAAAAGAAAGCTGCCGCCGCTGCGTATTTTTCGTAAGCCGCGCTGGCTGGTATTACTGGCGATAGCGACCTGCGGACTGTTCGGTAATTTCATTTTGTTCAGTTCTTCCTTGCAATATTTAAGCCCAACGGCGTCGCAGGTTATCGGCCAGCTATCGCCGGTTGGCATGATGGTCGCCAGCGTCTTTATTCTGAAAGAAAAGATGCGTGGTACGCAGGTGATTGGCGCGCTGATGTTATTGAGCGGGCTGGTGATGTTTTTTAACACCAGTCTGATCGAGATTTTTACCCGGCTGACCGACTACACCTGGGGCGTTATTTTTGGCGTAGGCGCGGCGATGGTGTGGGTAAGCTATGGCGTGGCGCAAAAAGTATTATTGCGACGTCTGGCCTCGCAGCAAATCCTGTTTTTACTGTACACTTTATGTACGATAGCGCTCTTGCCGCTGGCAAAACCGATGGTGATAGCGCAACTGAGCGACTGGCAGCTCGTCTGTTTGATTTTCTGCGGGCTGAATACGCTGGTAGGATATGGCGCCCTGGCGGAAGCGATGGCGCGTTGGCAGGCGGCGCAGGTGAGCGCGATAATCACGCTGACACCGCTATTTACCCTGCTGTTTTCAGATCTTTTATCTATGGCCTGGCCCGATTTCTTCGCCAGACCGATGTTAAACCTTTTAGGTTATCTCGGTGCGTTTGTCGTGGTTGCGGGCGCGATGTATTCCGCCATTGGTCATCGTATTTGGGGCGGTTTACGCAAGCATGAAACGGTGGTTTCGCAACCCCGCTCAGGCGAATGATTTACGGAGAGTAAAATGAAGTTTGTTGATGAAGCATCGATTCTGGTCGTTGCAGGCGATGGCGGTAATGGCTGTGTGAGCTTCCGCCGCGAAAAATATATTCCGAAAGGCGGCCCGGACGGCGGCGACGGCGGTGACGGCGGCGACGTCTGGCTGGAAGCCGATGAAAACCTGAATACACTCATCGATTACCGTTTTGAAAAATCATTCCGCGCTGAACGTGGTCAGAATGGTGCGAGCCGCGACTGTACCGGTAAACGCGGTAAAGACGTGACCATCAAAGTGCCGGTTGGTACGCGCGTTATCGACCAGGGAACCGGTGAGACGATGGGCGACATGACCAAACACGGCCAGCGTCTGTTGGTCGCTAAAGGCGGCTGGCATGGCCTGGGTAACACCCGTTTCAAATCCTCGGTTAACCGCACGCCGCGCCAGAAAACCAACGGTACGCCGGGCGATAAGCGCGACCTGCTGCTGGAGCTGATGCTGCTGGCGGATGTCGGTATGCTGGGGATGCCAAACGCCGGTAAATCAACGTTCATCCGCGCGGTATCGGCAGCAAAACCGAAAGTCGCGGACTATCCGTTTACCACGCTGGTACCGAGCCTGGGCGTGGTACGTATGGACAGTGAAAAGAGTTTTGTGGTTGCCGACATTCCCGGGTTGATCGAAGGCGCGGCGGAAGGCGCAGGTCTGGGAATTCGCTTCCTGAAGCACCTCGAACGTTGCCGCGTATTGCTGCACCTCATTGATATCGATCCGATCGACGGTTCCGATCCGGTTGAAAATGCCCGCATCATTATCGGCGAGTTGGAGAAATATAGCCAGGATCTGGCGGCTAAACCGCGCTGGTTAGTGTTCAACAAAATCGATCTGATGGATAAGACCGAAGCGGAAGAGAAAGCAAAATCGATCGCCGAAGCGCTGGGCTGGGAAGGGAAATACTATCTGATTTCCGCCGCCAGCCAGCTAGGGGTGAAAGATCTCTGCTGGGATGTGATGACCTTTATCATCGAGAATCCGATCGCGCAGGCTGAAGAAGCAAAACAGCCAGAGAAAGTCGAATTTATGTGGGATGACTATCATCGTCAGCAGTTGGACGAAGTGGCCGCAGAAGCTGAAGACGAAGAGTGGGATGATGATTGGGATGAAGACGACGAAGAAGGCGTTGAATTTATCTACAAACGTTAATCTCGTAGCCGGATGGCGCTAGCGCTTATCCCGCCTACAATATGCAACGGGCCGCATTTGCGGCCCGTTTTGTTAGGTTCCGTGTAGGCCGGATAAGACGCCTTCGCGTCGCCATCCGGCAAGAATACACTCAGTTGTTCTGATAAATATCTTTGTACAGACGGCTTTCAAAGCGCACCAACGGGATGCGGCGATTACGCTGATCGGCTGGTGGAACCGCATAGCCGGACAGATACTGTACAAATGCCATTCGCTGCCCGCTGGCGGTGGTAATAAAGCCCGCCAGGTTATACACCCCTTGTAGCGAGCCCGTTTTGGCCGATACTTTGCCGTCTACACCTGCCTGATGCAGACCCGCGCGATATTGCAATGAACCATCATAGCCCGCCAGCGGCAGCATAGAGATAAAGTTTAGCTCGTTATCGTGTTGGGCGATATATTGCAGCACCTGCATCATCGTGGCGGGGGCAATCAGGTTATGGCGAGAAAGGCCGGAACCGTCGGCGATAATGGTATTGCCGATGTCGATCCCCGCCTGTTGGCGCAGAATCTGGCGAACGGCATCCGATCCTGCCCGCCAGGTGCCAGGAACGTTAAACCTGACGTGACCAATCATCCGAAAAACTGTATCGGCGATCATGTTGTCTGACTTTTTCAGCATAATTTTAAGCAGATCGTGCAGTGGCGCCGACTGTTTACTGGCGACGAGCGTTCCGGGCTCGTTGACCTGCGTCTGGCGCAGCAGCGTGCCGCGGTAAGTAATCCCGACCTCTTTTAGCTCCTGCTTTAAGATCGCGCCCGCATAGCTGGCACCGTCCTGAATGGCGAAGGCCAGCGGCAGCGGGTCGGCGCGCTGCGGTAAACAGCCAGTAAGCGTATAACGGTTCAGATCCCCGGGTACGACATCCAACTCGCAGTATTGCGCTTCTGCTGAACCACGCGGCAGCGTTCGCACCTGGCTGAACATCGTTACCGGATAATAAGAGGCCACGCGAATAAAGGCTAAATCGTTCGGTTTTTGCGCGCTATAAAGCGACACAGAAAAACAGTTGCGGTCAACGATGGCGGCAGCAGGAGGCGCGCTGAAACACTGCGTCAGGTCGTTCCAGGGCCAGCCTGGCGCTTTATCGTGGCTGGCGAAAATCGACGTGTCGATAAGCACATTGCCGGCGATTTGCGTGACGCCGGACTTTTTCAGCGTTGCGACCATATTGCGAATATCCTGACGTTTTAGCGTTGGATCGCCGCCAAATCGTGCAATTAAATCACCTTTTAAGATTCCGTTATCGACGCTGCCTTTAGTCTCCAGCGTGGTCGTAAAGCGGAAATCCGGGCCGAGTTGAATCAGCGCCGCCAGCGCAGTAATCACTTTTTGGGTGCTGGCGGGAAGCGCCATCTGCTGACCATGGTAATCAATAACAGGCGCGGGCGCGCCAACCTTTTGCACCATCAGCGCGAGGTTGGCGCCGGCCGGAAGCTGTTTGATGTATTCGTCAATATTCGCGGCCTGAACGCTGAACGCTATACTGGTGGTCAATCCGATGATAAATCTGGAAAATCGCATAATCTCGCGCTAACACCCTGGAAACAAGCCGTCATACTACGGCGCAATACCCTAAAAAGTAAACGATGACCCATAGGGAACTCCAGGGTAAAATGATTATCAAAGAGGAAATTGTAGCTGACCTGGGACTGCGCGCTTGGGTTGGTATTTTTTTGCTTCTGACCCTGGTATGGCTATGCCGGGGCTGGCTCAGCAGCCGGGGTAGAGTTCATTGCCCCCTACAGGAATATTCAAGAGGTATAACAAATGCAAGCTATTCCGATGACCTTACGCGGTGCCGAAAAACTGCGCGAAGAGCTGGATTTTCTGAAATCTGTGCGCCGTCCTGAAATTATCGCCGCTATCGCCGAAGCGCGCGAACATGGCGATCTAAAAGAAAACGCGGAGTATCATGCTGCACGCGAACAGCAGGGGTTCTGCGAAGGACGCATTAAAGATATCGAAGCAAAGCTGTCGAATGCGCAGGTGATTGATGTCACCAAAATGGCGAACAATGGCCGCGTGATTTTCGGCGCAACCGTCACGGTGCTAAACCTGGACACCGATGAAGAGCAGACTTACCGTATTGTTGGCGATGACGAGGCGGATTTTAAGCAAAACCTCATTTCGGTAAACTCGCCAATCGCTCGCGGCCTGATCGGCAAAGAACAGGATGACGTCGTGGTGATCAAAACGCCTGGCGGCGATGTGGAATACGAAGTGCTTAAAGTAGAATACCTTTAAGCATTACCCAATATGCAAATTGTTGGTGTATTGTAAAGAAAGGAAAAAGGCCGCATAGCGGCCTTTTATCAACGGAGAGAGCGTGGCATTTTGCTCTCCTGCTCGTGGAAAACCCCTCGTTTTACACAGATTTTGTGTTCGACTTTAGGATATCCTTAACGCGGCAGCGAGATTTTACGCTCTTTAGTTGGGCGATACAGCACCAGCGTTTTACCGATGACCTGTACGTTACAGGCGCCGGTTTCGCGCACGATAGCGTCCACGATCAAGGTTTTTGTTTCGCGATCTTCCGAGGCGATTTTCACCTTGATAAGTTCATGGTGCTCTAACGCTTGTTCAATCTCGGCCAGTACCCCTTCGGTCAAACCATTATTGCCAAGCATAACAACAGGCTTGAGCGGATGTGCCAGACCTTTTAGGTGCTGTTTTTGTTTAGTACTCAGATTCATCGTATATTTTTGCTTACGTTGGGATTGAAAACGGGTCATTCTACCGCCATCTCCCTTATATCGCCAAATAGGCGTGTAGAAATTTACGCCATTGGCTACGATGAACTGCCCCGACGGGAAAGTTAAATGACAGGTAAAAAGCGTTCTGCCAGTTCAAGCCGCTGGCTTCAGGAACACTTTAGCGATAAATATGTTCAACAGGCGCAGAAAAAGGGGCTACGCTCTCGTGCCTGGTTTAAACTTGATGAAATACAGCAAAGTGACAAACTTTTTAAGCCGGGAATGACGGTAGTCGATCTCGGCGCTGCGCCAGGAGGCTGGTCACAATATGTGGTCACGCAGATTGGCGGCAGAGGCCGCATCATCGCTTGTGATCTTTTACCTATGGATCCTATCGTTGGTGTGGACTTTCTTCAGGGCGATTTTCGTGATGAACTTGTCATGAAAGCGTTACTGGAACGCGTGGGTGACAGTAAAGTACAAGTTGTCATGTCGGATATGGCACCAAACATGAGCGGAACACCGGCGGTGGATATCCCCCGCGCCATGTATCTGGTGGAACTGGCGTTAGAGATGTGCCGCGATGTGCTGGCGCCAGGCGGAAGTTTTGTAGTGAAGGTGTTCCAGGGCGAAGGTTTCGATGAGTATCTAAGGGAAATTCGCTCCCTGTTTACGAAAGTTAAAGTTCGTAAGCCGGACTCTTCGCGTGCGCGTTCGCGTGAAGTGTATATTGTAGCGACCGGGCGAAAGTGATAACCGGCAGATTTCAGACGTAACGTTTGAAAGAAACTGGATATAGAGTATCCTGACGCTGTTTTTAACACAGTTGTAATAAGAGGTTAATCCCTTGAGTGACATGGCGAAAAACCTAATACTCTGGCTGGTCATTGCCGTTGTGCTGATGTCAGTATTCCAGAGCTTTGGGCCCAGCGAGTCTAATGGCCGTAAGGTGGATTACTCTACCTTCCTGCAAGAGGTCAATCAGGACCAGGTTCGCGAAGCGCGTATCAACGGACGTGAGATCAACGTTACCAAGAAAGATAGTAACCGTTACACGACTTACATTCCGATTAATGATCCGAAGCTGCTTGATAACCTGCTGACTAAAAACGTCAAGGTTGTTGGCGAACCACCAGAAGAGCCAAGCCTGCTGGCTTCTATCTTCATTTCCTGGTTCCCGATGCTGTTGCTGATCGGCGTCTGGATCTTCTTCATGCGTCAGATGCAGGGCGGCGGTGGCAAAGGCGCCATGTCGTTCGGTAAGAGCAAGGCGCGCATGCTAACGGAAGATCAGATCAAAACCACGTTTGCTGACGTCGCGGGCTGTGACGAAGCGAAAGAAGAAGTGGCGGAACTGGTTGAATACCTGCGTGAACCGAGCCGCTTCCAGAAGCTGGGCGGTAAAATCCCGAAAGGCGTCCTGATGGTCGGTCCTCCAGGTACCGGTAAAACCCTGCTGGCAAAAGCGATTGCTGGCGAAGCGAAGGTGCCATTCTTTACGATTTCCGGTTCTGACTTTGTGGAAATGTTCGTTGGTGTCGGCGCCTCTCGTGTGCGTGACATGTTCGAGCAGGCCAAAAAAGCGGCGCCGTGCATTATCTTCATCGATGAAATCGATGCCGTAGGCCGCCAGCGTGGCGCGGGTCTTGGCGGCGGTCATGATGAACGTGAGCAGACGTTGAACCAGATGCTGGTTGAGATGGATGGCTTTGAAGGTAACGAAGGTATCATCGTTATCGCGGCGACCAACCGTCCTGACGTCCTTGACCCTGCGTTGCTACGTCCTGGCCGTTTCGACCGTCAGGTGGTGGTTGGCCTGCCGGATGTTCGCGGTCGTGAGCAGATTCTTAAGGTGCATATGCGTCGCGTACCGTTAGCGACGGATATCGATGCGGCGATCATTGCACGCGGTACGCCAGGTTTCTCCGGCGCGGACCTCGCGAACCTGGTCAACGAGGCGGCGCTATTTGCCGCACGCGGCAACAAACGCGTAGTGTCGATGGTCGAGTTCGAGAAAGCGAAAGACAAAATCATGATGGGCGCCGAACGCCGCTCCATGGTGATGACGGAAGCGCAGAAAGAATCGACCGCATACCACGAAGCGGGTCACGCGATTATCGGTCGTCTGGTGCCGGAACATGATCCAGTGCATAAAGTAACGATTATCCCGCGCGGCCGTGCGCTGGGAGTGACTTTCTTCCTGCCTGAAGGGGATGCGATTAGCGCCAGTCGTCAGAAACTGGAAAGCCAGATCAGTACGCTATACGGCGGCCGTCTGGCGGAAGAGATCATTTACGGCGTTGAGCATGTTTCCACCGGCGCGTCGAACGATATTAAAGTCGCGACTAACCTGGCGCGTAACATGGTGACCCAGTGGGGCTTCTCGGAAAAACTCGGTCCGTTGCTATATGCAGAAGAAGAGGGCGAAGTGTTCCTCGGCCGTAGCGTCGCGAAAGCGAAACATATGTCCGATGAAACTGCGCGTATCATCGACCAGGAAGTGAAAGCGCTGATTGAGCGTAACTACAATCGAGCCCGTCAGATTCTGACTGACAATATGGATATTCTGCACGCCATGAAAGATGCGTTGATGAAATATGAAACCATTGATGCGCCGCAGATTGATGACCTGATGGCGCGTCGTGAAGTGCGTCCGCCTGCGGGCTGGGAAGATCCAAACGGCACCAATAATTCTGACAGCAATGGTACGCCTCAGGCGCCGCGTCCGGTTGATGAACCACGCACGCCGAACCCGGGCAACACGATGTCAGAGCAACTGGGCGACAAATAAGCGTTTGTTGTACAACATTATGTTTAGCGCTCACCGAAACCCTGGGGCTTGCCCCGGGGTTTTTCTTTTTTAACTCACCATAAATAAAACAGGGATTTTGACCATGAAACTCTTCGCTCAGGGCGCCACGCTCGATCTCACTCATCCGCATGTTATGGGTATCCTGAACGTAACGCCGGATTCTTTCTCCGACGGCGGCGCGCATAACACGCTGATTGAGGCGGTGAAACATGCGAATTTAATGGTGAATGCCGGGGCGACAATTATTGATGTGGGTGGTGAATCAACGCGGCCAGGCGCGGCGGAAGTGAGCGTGGAAGAAGAGCTGGATCGCGTCATTCCGGTGCTGGAAGCAATAGCGCAACGTTTTGAAGTGTGGATTTCTGTGGATACCTCTAAACCCGAGGTGATCCGTGAAGCGGCAAAGGCGGGCGCGCATATTATCAATGATGTCCGTTCGCTCTCCGAGCCTGGCGCGTTGGAAGCCGCGGCGGAAACCGGCTTGCCGGTCAGTCTTATGCATATGCAGGGCAACCCCAAAACCATGCAGGACGCGCCGAAATATGACGATGTCTTTGCCGAGGTGAATCGCTACTTTATTGAGCAAATAGCACGTTGTGAAAAGGCCGGCATCGCAAAAGCGAAATTGTTGCTCGACCCCGGATTCGGTTTCGGTAAAAATCTCTCTCACAACTATACCTTACTGGCGCGATTGGGTGAGTTTCATCATTTTAACCTGCCGCTGCTGGTGGGCATGTCGCGTAAAACGATGATTGGTCAGCTACTTAACGTGGGACCATCAGACCGTCTGAACGGCAGCCTTGCGTGCGCGGTAATTGCCGCGATGCAGGGCGCGCAGATCATTCGCGTCCATGACGTCAAAGAAACCGTAGAGGCGATGCGGGTGGTAGAAGCCACTCTGTCTGCAAAGGGAAACAAACGCTATGAGTAATCGTAAATATTTCGGCACCGATGGGATTCGCGGGCGTGTAGGCGATGCCCCCATTACACCTGATTTTGTGCTTAAACTGGGGTGGGCCGCCGGAAAAGTGCTGGCGCGTCATGGTTCGCGTAAAATTATTATCGGTAAAGATACGCGTATTTCCGGCTATATGCTGGAATCCGCGCTGGAGGCGGGCCTTGCCGCTGCGGGGCTGTCGGCCTCGTTTACCGGACCTATGCCAACGCCAGCCGTCGCCTATCTGACGCGGACTTTCCGCGCGGAGGCGGGTATCGTTATCTCGGCGTCGCATAACCCGTTCTATGATAACGGGATTAAATTCTTCTCTATCGATGGCACGAAACTGCCTGACGATGTGGAAGAAGCCATCGAAGCCGAAATGGAAAAAGAGATCACCTGCGTAGACTCCGCCGAGCTGGGGAAAGCGAGCCGCATCGTCGACGCCGCCGGACGCTATATTGAGTTTTGTAAAGGCACCTTCCCGAACGAACTGAGCCTCAACGGCCTGAAAGTGGTCGTGGATTGCGCCAACGGCGCAACCTACCACATCGCGCCGAATGTGCTGCGCGAGCTGGGCGCGAGTGTTATCGCCATTGGCTGCGAGCCAAACGGCGTCAACATTAACGAAGAGGTGGGCGCGACCGACGTGCGCGCGTTGCAGGCGCGCGTGCTGGCGGAGAAAGCGGACCTCGGTATCGCGCTTGACGGCGATGGCGACCGGGTCATCATGGTTGACCATGAAGGCGCAAAAGTCGATGGCGATCAGATAATGTATATCATCGCGCGCGAAGGGCTGCGTCAAGGCCAACTGCGCGGCGGCGCGGTGGGTACGCTGATGAGCAATATGGGTCTGGAGCTGGCGCTCAAGCAGCTTGGTATTCCGTTTGCCCGGGCGAAAGTGGGCGACCGCTACGTGCTGGAAAAATTGCAGGAAAAAGGCTGGCGCATCGGCGCGGAAAACTCCGGTCACGTTATTTTGCTGGATAAAACGACCACTGGCGACGGTATCGTTGCGGGGCTACAGGTTCTGGCGGCGATGGTGCGTAATCATATGAGTCTGCACGATCTGTGTAGCGGTATGAAAATGTTCCCGCAGATTCTGGTTAACGTGCGTTATACCGCTGGTAGCGGCGATCCGCTGGAAAATGAAGCGGTGAAAGCGGTAACGGCGGACGTAGAAGCTACGCTCGGCAATCGTGGGCGGGTACTGTTACGTAAATCCGGCACCGAGCCGCTGATTCGCGTGATGGTTGAAGGCGAAGATGAAGCGCAGGTTAGGGCATTCGCCCATCGTATCGCGGACGCGGTAAAAGCCGTTTAATCGTTTAAGTGACTAAAAAGGCGGCGGTTGCCGCCTTACTGTCCGCAAAAAACAACGCTTTTGCTGTTTTTTTCCGCAGTTGATACAATGCGCTTAAATTGCCCTTGCGAAGGTCATTCGCTTTGGTTAGTATTCACACCCGCTTCAGTGGGAAACAGTAAAATCCCGTTTTATTGGTAGAAGCATTGGTACGCGGCAACTCCGCAAGGAACAGGTTGATTATGTACGAAGCTCTTTTAGTTGTTTTCCTTATTGTGGCAATTGGCCTTGTGGGTCTGATCATGCTGCAGCAAGGTAAAGGCGCTGATATGGGAGCCTCCTTCGGAGCAGGCGCTTCCGCTACGCTATTTGGTTCAAGTGGTTCTGGTAACTTCATGACCCGAATGACGGCGGTATTGGCGACGCTGTTCTTCATCATCAGTCTGGTGCTGGGTAATATCAATAGCAACAAAACCAATAAAGGAAGCGAGTGGGAAAATCTGAGCGCGCCGACGAAGACCGAGCAGACTCAACCTGCTGCGCCGGCCCAGCCGACCAGTGATATCCCGCACTAATAACTAATAGCAGTATCCGTGCCGAGGTGGTGGAATTGGTAGACACGCTACCTTGAGGTGGTAGTGCCCAATAGGGCTTACGGGTTCAAGTCCCGTCCTCGGTACCAATATTCCAGAAAAAAGACGCTGAAAAGCGTCTTTTTTTCGTCTGTGACCACATCGAATGATGTGGCATGTAGGCCTGATAAGCACAGCGCCATCAAACAATCAATATCGGATGGCGGCGTGTACGTCTTATCCGCCTACAGTTATCATCCCCTATAAAAAAGGCCGCTTGCGCGGCCTGTGAAATATCATTCGGCTACTTTGCTTTTTTCCAGACTGCCGACCTGTGGTAAACCAGTTGCAGACGATGTCGCTAGCAGGCCAGACTGCGCATAGCCATACAGTTTTTCACGCGTATCGGTGATGTCCAGGTTACGCATCGTCAACTGACCAATACGATCGTCCGGCGAGAATACGGAATCGCCTTTTTCCATGGTCAAACGTTCTGGCTTATAGGTCAGATTGTCGGACACGGTGTTCAGAATTGAGTAGTCGTTGCCGCGACGCAGCTCCAGCGTGACCTCGCCCGTCACCTGGCTGGCTACCCAGCGTTGCAGGGAGTCGCGTAGCATCAGCGCCTGAGAGTCGAACCAGCGACCCTGATACAGCAGACGACCCAGTTGGCGGCCATGCGCGTGATACTGCTCGATGGTATCTTCATTGTGGATACCGGTCAGCAGACGCTCGTAGGCGATGTGTAGCAGCGCCATTCCGGGAGCTTCATAAATACCGCGGCTTTTCGCTTCAATGATACGGTTTTCAATTTGGTCGCTCATACCCAGACCGTGGCGGCCACCGATGCGATTTGCTTCCAGCATCATCTCAACGTCATTACTGAGGGTTTTGCCATTCAGCGCTACCGGATGTCCCTGCTCAAAACGGACAGACACTTCTTCCGCCGGAATCTTCACCTCTTCGTCCCAGAACTTCACGCCCATAATCGGGTTGACGATTTTGACGCTGGAGTTAAGAAACTCCAGATCTTTCGCTTCATGCGTGGCGCCGAGTATATTGGAGTCGGTAGAATAGGCTTTTTCGACCGACATCTTATAGTCGAAACCGCAGGCAATCATAAATTCAGACATCTCATGGCGACCGCCCAGCTCATTGATAAAGTCGGTATCCAGCCACGGTTTGTAAATCTGTAATTCAGCATTGGTCAGCAGGCCGTAACGATAGAAGCGTTCAATATCGTTGCCTTTATAGGTGCTGCCGTCGCCCCAGATATTCACGCCGTCTTCTTTCATCGCAGCGACCAGCATCGTGCCGGTCACGGCACGGCCCAGCGGCGTGGTATTGAAATAGGTCAGCCCGCCGGTAGTATTATGGAAAGCGCCGCACTGAATCGCGGCGATCCCTTCTGTAACCAACTGCTTGCGGCAATCAATCAGGCGAGCATTCTCTGCGCCATACTCCATTGCGCGACGGGGAATGGCCTCATAGTCATCCTCATCCGGTTGTCCCAGATTCGCAGTATATGCATATGGGACAGCTCCTTTTTGTCGCATCCACAGCAGTGCGGCGCTGGTGTCCAGACCGCCGGAAAAAGCGATACCAATACGTTGACCTGCTGGAAGATGCTTAAGAATCGTCGTCATAGAATAGAACCCTGCGTGATTGACTGATAGTGAGATCGGTTTTCTGTTTCAATGCATTTTTATGCAAAATAAATGAGTTTTCATTTAATCATCTTTTATCAGAGACAGGAAGCGTTTAATGAGGATTTACTAAAATAACGTTATGAAATGCGAGTCTAAGCCGGAGAGGGGCGGATGAGTATAACGAAAGGGGAATATTCATTCA
This sequence comes from Salmonella enterica subsp. arizonae, assembly GCF_008692845.1. Taxonomy (GTDB): domain Bacteria; phylum Pseudomonadota; class Gammaproteobacteria; order Enterobacterales; family Enterobacteriaceae; genus Salmonella; species Salmonella arizonae. The sequence goes on along the minus strand of NZ_VXJW01000004.1, from coordinate 267,706 downwards.
TTTGCATATTGGGATTAAGGTTGACATTACTCATGCCTGGTCACTATACTATGCGCAGATTTTACGTCCCGTCCTCGGTACCAAATCCCAGCAGTATTTGCATTTTTTACCTAAAACGAGTAGAATTTGCCACGTTTCAGGCGCGGGGTGGAGCAGCTTGGTAGCTCGTCGGGCTCATAACCCGAAGGTCGTCGGTTCAAATCCGGCCCCCGCAACCATTTTCCCTTAGAGTTCTTTTTCAAATATACTGTGAAGACTATGGCCTTCGTAGCTGGATTTGAAAAAAATTCTTTCGGAAGGTACACCAGACCGCAGTTGCGGTTATAGGGTTCAGTTATATAAAGCCCCGATTTATCGGGGTTTTTTGTTATCTGACTACAGAATAACTGGGCTTTAGGCCCTTTTTTTATGTCTTGGGGGTGGGCTTGTCCACATTAGAGCAAAAATTAACAGAGATGATTACAGCGCCAGTCGAAGCCTTAGGCTACGAGCTGGTCGGCATCGAATTTATTCGCGGTCGCACATCCACACTGCGCATCTATATTGATAGTGAAGATGGCATCAATGTTGATGATTGTGCTGATGTGAGCCACCAGGTAAGCGCGGTGCTGGACGTTGAAGATCCTATCTCTGTGGCTTACAACCTGGAAGTCTCGTCACCGGGTCTCGACCGTCCTATGTTCACTGCCGATCATTATGCGCGTTTCCAGGGTGAAGAAGTCGCGCTGGTTCTTCGCATGGCGGTACAGAACCGTCGCAAGTGGCAGGGCATTATCAAAGCGGTGGACGGTGAAATGATTACCGTCACAGTCGAAGGCAAAGATGAAGTGTTCGCGCTGAGTAATATCCAGAAGGCGAACCTGGTTCCCCACTTTTAATAGTCTGGATGAGGTGAAAAGCCCGCGATGAACAAAGAAATTTTGGCTGTTGTTGAAGCCGTCTCCAACGAAAAAGCGCTGCCACGCGAAAAAATTTTTGAAGCGCTGGAAAGTGCGCTGGCGACAGCAACAAAGAAAAAATATGAGCAGGAGATCGATGTTCGTGTAGAAATCGATCGTAAAAGCGGTGATTTTGATACTTTCCGCCGTTGGTTGATTGTTGAAGAAGTGACCATGCCAACGAAGGAAATTACGCTGGAAGCGGCGCGTTTCGAAGACGAAAGCCTCAACGTCGGCGATTACGTTGAAGATCAGATTGAATCTGTCACCTTTGACCGTATCACTACGCAGACCGCGAAACAGGTTATCGTCCAGAAAGTGCGTGAAGCCGAACGTGCGATGGTTGTCGATCAGTTCCGCGATCAGGAAGGCGAAATCGTCACTGGCGTGGTAAAGAAAGTTAACCGCGACAATATCTCTCTGGAAATTAAATCAGAAGGGATGGCCGGTAACGCTGAAGCGGTGATTCTGCGCGAAGATATGCTGCCGCGTGAAAACTTCCGTCCTGGCGACCGTATTCGCGGTGTGCTGTACGCTGTTCGCCCAGAAGCGCGTGGCGCGCAGTTGTTCGTCACCCGCTCCAGGCCGGAAATGCTGATCGAACTGTTCCGCATTGAAGTACCGGAAATTGGCGAAGAAGTGATTGAAATTAAAGCAGCGGCTCGCGATCCTGGCTCTCGTGCCAAAATCGCGGTGAAAACCAACGATAAGCGTATCGATCCGGTTGGCGCTTGCGTGGGTATGCGCGGCGCGCGTGTTCAGGCAGTCTCTACCGAACTGGGCGGCGAGCGTATTGATATCGTGCTGTGGGATGATAACCCCGCGCAGTTCGTCATTAATGCGATGGCGCCGGCAGACGTCGCTTCCATCGTGGTAGACGAAGATAAACATACCATGGATATCGCCGTTGAAGCCGGTAATCTGGCGCAGGCGATCGGGCGTAATGGTCAAAACGTCCGTCTGGCTTCGCAATTGAGCGGCTGGGAACTCAACGTAATGACCGTTGATGATCTGCAGGCTAAACATCAGGCTGAAACACATGCCGCTATTGAGATCTTTACTAAGCATCTTGATATTGATGAAGAATTCGCGACCGTTCTGGTAGAAGAAGGCTTCTCCACGCTCGAAGAACTGGCCTATGTGCCAATGAAAGAACTGCTGGAAATTGACGGCCTTGATGAGCCGACCGTTGAAGCACTGCGCGAGCGTGCTAAAAACGCACTGGCCACTCTGGCACAGGCCCAGGAAGAAAGCCTCGGTGATAACAAACCGGCTGACGATCTGTTGAATCTGGAAGGATTAGATCGCGATATGGCTTTCAAACTGGCGGCGCGTGGTGTTTGTACGCTGGAAGATCTCGCCGACCAAGGCATTGATGATCTGGCTGATATCGAAGGGTTGACCGACGAAAAAGCCGGTGAGCTGATTATGGCTGCCCGTAATATTTGCTGGTTCGGCGACGAAGCGTAATAAACTGTAGCAGGAAGGAACAGCATGACAGATGTAACCGTAAAAGCGCTGGCCGCAGAGAGACAGGTTTCCGTGGATCGCCTGGTACAGCAGTTTGCTGATGCAGGTATCCGGAAATCTGCTGACGACTCTGTGTCCGCGCAAGAAAAACAGACTTTACTGGCGCACCTGAACCGCGAAGCGGGTTCTGGTCCCGATAAACTGACGCTGCAGCGTAAGACACGCAGCACCCTGAATATTCCTGGTACCGGTGGAAAAAGTAAATCGGTACAAATCGAAGTCCGCAAGAAGCGCACCTTTGTAAAACGCGACCCGCAAGAGGCAGAACGCCTTGCCGCGGAAGAACAGGCGCAGCGTGAAGCGGAAGAGCAAGCCCGTCGTGAGGCAGAAGAACAGGCCAAACGCGAGGCGCAACAAAAAGCTGAACGCGAGGCCGCAGAACAAGCTAAGCGTGAAGCCGCTGAAAAAGCGAAACGTGAAGCTGCGGAAAAAGACAAAGTGAGCAATCAACAGACTGACGATATGACCAAAACCGCCCAGGCCGAAAAAGCCCGCCGTGAGAATGAAGCTGCAGAGCTGAAGCGTAAAGCGGAAGAAGAAGCGCGTCGCAAACTCGAAGAAGAAGCGCGTCGTGTAGCAGAGGAAGCTCGCCGCATGGCGGAAGAGAACAAATGGACCGCAACGCCTGAGCCTGTAGAAGACACCAGTGACTATCATGTCACTACGTCTCAGCACGCTCGCCAGGCCGAAGACGAAAGCGATCGTGAAGTAGAAGGCGGTCGCGGCCGTGGTCGTAATGCGAAAGCGGCGCGTCCGGCGAAAAAAGGTAACAAACACGCTGAATCGAAAGCCGATCGTGAAGAAGCACGCGCTGCGGTTCGCGGCGGTAAAGGCGGCAAGCGTAAAGGGTCTTCCCTACAGCAAGGTTTCCAGAAGCCTGTTCAGGCCGTTAACCGCGACGTGGTGATCGGCGAGACCATCACCGTTGGCGAACTGGCGAACAAGATGGCGGTTAAAGGCTCTCAGGTCATCAAAGCGATGATGAAACTGGGCGCAATGGCCACCATCAACCAGGTCATCGACCAGGAAACCGCACAACTGGTTGCCGAAGAGATGGGCCACAAAGTTATCCTGCGTCGTGAAAACGAGCTGGAAGAAGCGGTAATGAGCGACCGTGATACCGGCGCTGCGGCTGAACCGCGCGCACCGGTCGTGACCATCATGGGTCACGTTGACCACGGTAAAACCTCGCTGCTGGATTACATTCGTTCCACGAAAGTGGCCTCTGGCGAAGCGGGCGGCATTACCCAGCACATCGGTGCGTACCACGTTGAAACCGACAACGGTATGATCACTTTCCTGGACACCCCGGGTCACGCCGCGTTTACCTCTATGCGTGCTCGCGGCGCCCAGGCGACGGATATCGTGGTTCTGGTTGTGGCGGCAGACGACGGCGTGATGCCGCAGACTATCGAAGCAATCCAGCACGCGAAAGCGGCAGGCGTGCCGGTAGTGGTTGCAGTGAACAAAATCGATAAGCCGGAAGCGGATCCGGATCGCGTTAAGAACGAGCTGTCCCAGTACGGCATCCTGCCGGAAGAGTGGGGCGGCGAAAGCCAGTTCGTCCATGTTTCTGCGAAAGCAGGTACCGGTATCGACGAACTGCTGGACGCCATCCTGCTGCAGGCCGAAGTTCTGGAGCTGAAAGCGGTACGTAAAGGTATGGCGAGCGGGGCGGTGATCGAGTCCTTCCTCGATAAAGGTCGTGGCCCTGTGGCAACCGTTCTGGTACGCGAAGGTACTCTGCATAAAGGCGATATCGTACTGTGCGGTTTCGAATATGGTCGCGTTCGTGCGATGCGTAATGAACTGGGTCAGGAAGTACTGGAAGCGGGTCCGTCCATTCCGGTGGAAATCCTGGGTCTGTCCGGTGTTCCGGCTGCCGGTGATGAAGTGACCGTCGTGCGTGATGAGAAGAAAGCGCGTGAAGTGGCGCTGTACCGTCAGGGCAAATTCCGTGAAGTTAAACTGGCGCGTCAGCAGAAATCGAAACTTGAGAACATGTTTGCCAACATGACCGAAGGCGAAGTTCACGAAGTGAATATCGTGCTGAAGGCCGACGTACAGGGTTCCGTGGAAGCGATTTCCGACTCTTTACTGAAACTGTCTACTGACGAAGTTAAAGTGAAGATCATCGGTTCCGGCGTAGGTGGTATCACCGAAACCGACGCTACGCTGGCAGCGGCGTCCAACGCAATTCTGGTTGGCTTCAACGTTCGTGCGGATGCGTCTGCGCGTAAAGTGATCGAATCTGAAAGCCTGGATCTGCGCTACTACTCCGTCATCTATAACCTGATCGATGAAGTGAAAGCGGCGATGAGCGGTATGCTGTCTCCGGAACTGAAACAGCAGATCATTGGTCTGGCAGAAGTGCGTGACGTGTTCAAATCGCCGAAATTCGGCGCGATCGCAGGTTGTATGGTTACCGAAGGCGTGGTTAAGCGTCACAACCCGATCCGCGTATTGCGCGACAATGTGGTTATCTACGAAGGCGAGCTGGAATCCCTGCGCCGCTTCAAAGATGACGTTAACGAAGTCCGTAACGGTATGGAATGCGGTATCGGCGTGAAGAACTACAATGACGTACGTGCTGGCGATATGATCGAAGTGTTCGAGATTATCGAGATCCAACGTACGATTGCATAATCTTCGTAATGTCTGGTGGCACTTCGTTTATCAGGCCTACGGTCTCGGGTTGTAGACCTGATAAGCGTAGCGCCATTAGGCTTCGAAGCGCCACCCGGCATGAATTTCAAAAGGGGCTGAATGCCCCTTTTTTGTCTTTATTCTGGAGAATTGATTATGGCGAAAGAATTTGGTCGCCCGCAGCGTGTGGCCCAGGAGATGCAAAAAGAGATTGCAATCATCCTGCAGCGCGAAATTAAAGACCCGCGTTTGGGCATGATGACCACCGTCTCCGGTGTCGAAATGTCCCGTGACCTGGCTTATGCCAAAGTGTACGTCACTTTCCTGAATGACAAAGATGAAGACGCGGTAAAAGCGGGCATCAAAGCGTTACAGGAAGCGTCCGGATTTATCCGTAGCCTGCTGGGTAAAGCCATGCGCCTGCGTATCGTGCCGGAACTGACCTTCTTCTACGACAACTCGCTGGTTGAAGGGATGCGAATGTCCAATCTGGTGACTAACGTGGTGAAACATGACGAAGAACGTCGTGTGAACCCGGACGACAGCAAGGAGGACTGATGAGTCGTCCTCGTCGTCGTGGCCGCGACATTCACGGCGTTCTGCTGCTGGATAAGCCGCAGGGTATGTCCAGTAATGACGTGCTGCAGAAAGTGAAGCGTATCTACAATGCCAACCGCGCCGGGCATACCGGCGCGCTGGACCCGCTGGCGACCGGCATGTTGCCGATTTGTCTCGGTGAAGCGACTAAGTTTTCGCAGTATCTGCTGGATTCAGATAAACGTTATCGCGTAATTGCCCGTTTGGGACAGCGTACTGACACCTCTGACGCCGATGGGCAAATCGTACAGGAGCGTCCGGTGACTTTCAGCGCCGGGCAGCTTGCGAGCGCGCTGGAGACCTTTCGTGGGGATATCGAACAGATTCCGTCGATGTATTCGGCGCTAAAGTATCAGGGTAAAAAGCTGTACGAATATGCTCGTCTGGGTATTGAAGTACCGCGTGAAGCCCGCCCGATTACCGTCTACGAACTGCTGTTTATTCGCCACGAAGGTAACGAGCTTGAACTGGAAGTTCACTGCTCGAAAGGCACTTATATTCGTACTATTATTGACGATCTGGGCGAGAAGCTCGGCTGTGGCGCACACGTCATTTATCTGCGTCGTCTGACGGTCAGCAAGTATCCGGTTGAGCGAATGGTAACGCTGGAACATTTGCAGGCGCTGGCGGCGCAGGCGGAACAGCAGGGCGTTCCGGCGGCGCAGTTGCTCGATCCATTATTGATGCCAATGGATAGTCCGGCTTCGGACTATCCTGTTGTTAATCTGCCGCTAACGTCTTCGGTATACTTCAAAAATGGTAACCCGGTTCGTACCTCGGGCGCGCCGTTGAATGGACTGGTTCGTGTGACGGAAGGTGAAGACGGTAAATTTATCGGCATGGGCGAAATCGACGACGAAGGCCGTGTCGCACCCCGTCGACTGGTAGTTGAGCACCCGGCGTAACGTCGCTTCGTCTTGCGATAAGAGAGCGCTGCGAGTAGAATACTGCCGCTTAACGTCGCGTAAATTTTTTAACAGTTTATGAAGCGTACACTGGGATCGCTGAATTAGAGATCGGCGTCCTTTCATTCTTAATACTTTGGAGTTTTAAAATGTCTCTAAGTACTGAAGCTACAGCTAAAATCGTTTCTGAGTTTGGTCGTGATGCAAACGACACCGGTTCTACCGATGTTCAGGTTGCTCTGTTGACTGCACAGATTAACCATCTGCAGGGCCACTTTGCAGAGCACAAAAAAGATCACCACAGCCGTCGTGGTCTGCTGCGCATGGTTTCTCAGCGTCGTAAACTGCTCGACTACCTGAAACGTAAAGATGTTGCACGCTACACCGCGCTTATCGAGCGTCTGGGCCTGCGTCGCTAATTCTTGCGAGTTTCAGAAAAAGGGGGCCTTCATGGCCCCTTTTTTCAAGTGGACGGCAGCAATTCACTGGAAACTAATGTATTGTTGCTATGAATGATCTTCCGTTGCAGAGGTTCGCGCGGCTAATGAGAGGCTTGATCCGCAAGGGCGGGTAAAGGTTGTCATTAGTCGCGAGGATGCGCAGAAGATCGGGTATTAACGACGGCGCGTATTGTGCCGTCAAAAATTGGAAAGGATATTATTTTGCTTAATCCGATCGTTCGTAAATTCCAGTACGGTCAGCATACCGTTACGCTGGAAACTGGCATGATGGCGCGTCAGGCCACTGCTGCCGTTATGGTAAGCATGGATGACACCGCCGTATTCGTTACCGTTGTCGGTCAGAAAAAAGCCAAACCAGGCCAGGACTTCTTCCCGCTGACTGTTAACTATCAGGAGCGTACCTACGCTGCCGGTCGTATCCCGGGTAGCTTTTTCCGTCGTGAAGGTCGCCCAAGCGAAGGCGAAACGCTGATCGCGCGTCTGATTGACCGCCCGGTTCGGCCGCTGTTCCCTGAAGGCTTCGTCAACGAAGTTCAGGTTATCGCCACCGTCGTTTCCGTTAACCCGCAGGTTAACCCGGATATCGTGGCGATGATTGGTGCTTCCGCCGCGCTGTCCCTGTCCGGCATTCCGTTCAACGGCCCGATTGGCGCTGCGCGCGTTGGTTATATTAATGACCAGTACGTACTGAACCCAACCCAGGACGAGCTAAAAGAGAGCAAACTGGACCTGGTGGTTGCCGGTACTGAAGCAGCTGTGCTGATGGTGGAATCCGAAGCTGAACTGCTGAGCGAAGACACTATGCTGGGCGCAGTGGTATTCGGTCACGAGCAGCAGCAGGTGGTTATCCAGGCGATCAATGACCTGGTGAAAGAAGCCGGTAAACCGCGTTGGGACTGGCAGCCGGAAGCGGTTAACGACGCGCTGAACGCGCGCGTAGCTGCGCTTGCTGAATCTCGTCTGAGCGACGCTTATCGCATCACCGACAAACAAGAGCGTTATGCTCAGGTTGACGTGATCAAATCTGAAACCATCGATCAGCTTACCGCAGAAGACGACACTCTGGACGCTAACGAGCTGGGCGAAATCCTGCACGCGATCGAGAAAAACGTTGTTCGTAGCCGCGTGCTGGCAGGCGAGCCGCGTATCGATGGCCGTGAAAAAGACATGATTCGTGGTTTGGATGTCCGTACTGGCGTACTGCCGCGTACTCATGGTTCCGCTCTGTTCACCCGTGGTGAAACGCAGGCGCTGGTTACTGCAACGCTGGGTACTGCTCGTGACGCGCAGGTGCTTGATGAACTGATGGGCGAGCGCACTGACAGCTTCCTGTTCCACTACAACTTCCCTCCGTACTCCGTAGGCGAAACCGGCATGGTCGGTTCTCCTAAGCGTCGTGAAATTGGTCACGGTCGTCTGGCGAAGCGCGGCGTATTGGCAGTGATGCCGGACATGGATAAATTCCCGTACACCGTTCGCGTGGTGTCTGAAATTACGGAATCCAACGGTTCTTCCTCTATGGCTTCCGTGTGCGGCGCTTCCCTGGCGCTGATGGATGCTGGCGTGCCAATTAAAGCTGCCGTTGCGGGTATCGCGATGGGTCTGGTGAAAGAAGGCGACAACTACGTTGTGCTGTCTGACATTCTGGGCGACGAAGATCACCTGGGCGATATGGACTTCAAAGTCGCGGGTTCCCGCGAGGGTATCTCTGCGCTGCAGATGGATATTAAAATTGAAGGTATCACCAAAGAGATCATGCAGGTTGCTCTGAATCAGGCGAAAGGCGCCCGTCTGCACATCCTGGGCGTGATGGAACAGGCGATCAACGCGCCGCGCGGCGATATCTCTGAATTCGCGCCGCGTATCCATACCATCAAAATCAGCACGGACAAGATCAAAGACGTTATCGGTAAAGGCGGTTCTGTGATCCGCGCGTTGACTGAAGAGACCGGCACCACCATCGAAATAGAAGATGACGGTACTGTGAAGATCGCGGCGACCGACGGTGAAAAAGCGAAGTATGCTATCCGTCGTATCGAAGAGATCACCGCTGAAATCGAAGTCGGTCGTATCTACAATGGTAAAGTGACCCGCATCGTTGACTTTGGCGCGTTTGTTGCCATTGGCGGCGGTAAAGAAGGTCTGGTTCATATCTCTCAAATTGCGGATAAGCGCGTAGAGAAAGTGACCGACTATCTGCAGATGGGTCAGGAAGTCCCGGTTAAAGTTCTGGAAGTTGACCGCCAGGGCCGTGTACGTCTGAGCATTAAAGAAGCAATCGAACAGACTCAACCTGCGGCTGCGCCGGAAGCGCCGACGAGCGAACAGGGCGAGTAAGGTTGCCATCTGCCCTTCGCATTGCGGAGGGCTTTAGACCTGGCTGGACGCCTTGTTGAGCCACCGGGGAACAGGACGTTCATTCAATCGTTGTCTTCGGGAGTGGGAAATGAAGCCTTTTCTGCGCTGGTGTTTCGTGGCGACAGCACTCACGCTGGCAGGATGCAGTAATTCCGCCTGGCGTAAAAGTGAAGTCCTCGCAGTACCATTGCAACCGACTTTACAGCAGGAAGTGATTCTGGCGCGTATGGAACAGATTCTTGCCAGTCGGGCTTTGACCGATGACGAACGCGCACAGCTTTTATATGAGCGCGGAGTGTTGTATGATAGTCTTGGTTTGAGGGCATTAGCGCGAAATGATTTTTCACAAGCGCTGGCAATCAGGCCGGATATGCCCGAAGTATTCAATTACTTAGGCATTTATTTAACGCAGGCAGGCAATTTTGATGCTGCCTATGAAGCGTTTGATTCTGTACTAGAGCTTGATCCAACTTACAACTACGCGCACTTAAACCGCGGTATCGCATTGTATTACGGCGGCCGTGATAAGTTAGCGCAAGATGATCTGCTGGCGTTTTATCAAGACGATCCCAATGATCCTTTCCGTAGTCTGTGGCTTTATCTCGCTGAGCAGAAGCTTAATGAGAAGCAGGCGAAAGAAGCGTTGAAGCAACGTTTCGAGAAAGCGGATAAAGAGCAATGGGGATGGAACATTGTCGAGTTCTTCCTGGGCGATATTAGCGAAGCAACGCTGATGGATAGGCTCAAGGCGGACGCAACGGATAACACCTCGCTCGCTGAGCATCTCAGTGAAACCAACTTCTATTTAGGTAAGTATTACCTAAGTCTGGGGGATTTGGACAGCGCTACGGCTCTGTTCAAACTGGCGGTGGCCAACAACGTTCATAACTTTGTTGAACACCGATACGCATTGTTGGAATTATCGCTCCTGGGCCAGGAACAAGATGACCTGGCAGAATCGGACCAGCAATAGCTGACGAACATATCAGCCCGTAATCTTTTTGATTGCCATCACCTTCGCGGGTGAGGGTGTTGTTGTTCGTTAATACACCTACTTTGAGCCGGTTCACACTTTTCAATGAAAATTGCAGATCAATTTCATGATGAGTTATGTAGACTGGCCGCCATTAATTTTGAGGCACACGTACTACATGGCTGAATTCGAAACCACTTTTGCAGATCTGGGGCTGAAGGCTCCTATCCTTGAAGCCCTTAACGATCTGGGTTACGAAAAACCATCTCCAATCCAGGCAGAGTGCATTCCGCACCTGCTGGGCGGTCGCGACGTGCTGGGCATGGCCCAGACCGGTAGCGGCAAAACTGCAGCGTTCTCTTTACCGCTGCTCAACAATCTTGATCCTGAGCTGAAGGCGCCTCAGATTCTGGTGCTGGCGCCAACCCGAGAACTGGCAGTACAGGTTGCCGAAGCCATGACGGATTTCTCTAAACACATGCGCGGCGTAAACGTGGTTGCCCTGTACGGCGGTCAGCGTTATGACGTGCAGTTACGTGCCCTGCGTCAGGGACCGCAGATCGTCGTTGGTACGCCAGGACGTCTGCTGGACCACCTGAAACGCGGTACGCTGGATCTCTCTAAACTGAGCGGTCTGGTGCTGGATGAAGCCGATGAAATGTTGCGTATGGGCTTCATCGAAGACGTTGAAACTATTATGGCGCAGATTCCGGAAGGTCATCAGACCGCGCTGTTCTCCGCCACCATGCCGGAAGCGATTCGTCGCATTACCCGCCGCTTTATGAAAGAGCCGCAGGAAGTGCGCATTCAGTCCAGCGTGACTACCCGTCCTGATATCAGCCAGAGCTACTGGACGGTGTGGGGGATGCGTAAAAACGAAGCGCTGGTGCGTTTCCTGGAAGCGGAAGACTTTGATGCGGCGATTATCTTCGTGCGTACCAAAAACGCGACCCTGGAAGTCGCGGAAGCGCTGGAGCGTAGCGGCTACAACAGCGCCGCGTTGAATGGCGATATGAACCAGGCGCTGCGTGAGCAGACTCTGGAACGCCTGAAAGACGGTCGTCTGGATATCCTGATCGCCACCGACGTTGCGGCCCGTGGCCTGGATGTTGAGCGCATTAGCCTAGTGGTGAACTATGATATCCCGATGGATTCCGAGTCTTACGTTCACCGTATCGGTCGTACCGGTCGTGCGGGTCGTGCGGGACGCGCGCTACTGTTCGTTGAAAACCGCGAGCGTCGCCTGCTGCGTAACATTGAACGCACTATGAAGCTGACCATTCCGGAAGTCGAACTGCCGAATGCAGAACTGCTGGGCAAACGCCGTCTGGAAAAATTCGCTGCGAAAGTTCAGCAACAGTTGGAAAGCAGCGATCTGGATCAGTACCGTGCGCTGCTGGCGAAAATCAAGCCGTCTGCTGAAGGCGAAGAGCTGGATCTCGAAACGCTGGCCGCCGCGCTGCTGAAAATGGCGCAGGGCGAGCGTCCGCTGATTCTGCCTCCGGATGCGCCGATGCGTCCTAAGCGTGAATTCCGCGACCGTGATGACCGTGGTCCACGCGATCGTGGTCCGCGTGGCGATCGTGAAGATCGTCCGCGTCGTGAACGTCGTGACGTTGGCGATATGCAGTTGTACCGCATTGAAGTGGGCCGTGATGACGGCGTGGAAGTTCGTCATATCGTTGGCGCGATCGCTAACGAAGGCGACATCAGCAGCCGTTACATTGGTAACATTAAGCTGTTCGCGTCTCACTCCACCATTGAGCTGCCGAAAGGTATGCCGGGCGAAGTGCTGCAGCACTTTACCCGCACCCGCATCCTGAACAAACCGATGAACATGCAGTTGCTGGGCGATGCGCAGCCGCACACTGGTGGTGAACGTCGTGGCGGTGGTCGTAGCTTTGGCGGCGAGCGTCGTGAAGGCGGTCGTAATTTTAGCGGTGAACGTCGTGAAGGTGGCCGTGGTGATGGTCGTCGTTTCAGTGGCGAACGTCGTTTCAGCGGCGAACGTCGTGAAAGCCGTGGTCCGCGTCGCGATGACTCTACCGGTCGTCGTCGTTTCGGCGGTGATGCGTAACTCACGCTAACCTGCGCTTTCGCAGCGTAAAGTAAAATATACAGCCCCGATCGTAATCATCGGGGCTTTTTTTATTTCTTTTGTACTCGTGTACTGGTACAGTGTGGCGTATTGATGGATGGTCACACTATAAATGACGGGAGAAATGGCTGTATGTCCACACTTACCACCACCCAAACGTCACCTTCGCTGCTTGGCGGCGTGGTGATTATCGGCGGCACAATCATTGGCGCTGGAATGTTCTCCCTGCCTGTGGTCATGTCCGGTGCGTGGTTCTTCTGGTCGATAGCGGCATTGGTCTTTACCTGGTTTTGTATGCTGCACTCCGGGCTGATGATCCTCGAAGCGAATCTTAACTACCGCATTGGTTCGAGCTTTGACACCATCACCAAAGACCTGTTGGGGAAAGGCTGGAACGTGGTCAACGGTATCTCTATTGCCTTTGTGCTCTATATCCTGACGTATGCCTATATCTCGGCGAGCGGTTCGATTCTGCATCATACCTTTGCGGAAATGTCGCTGAATGTGCCTGCGAGGGCGGCAGGTTTTGCCTTTGCGCTGTTGGTGGCGTTTGTGGTGTGGCTGAGTACGAAGGCGGTGAGTCGGATGACGGCGATTGTGCTGGGCGCGAAAGTGATTACTTTCTTCCTGACCTTTGGCAGCCTGCTGGGACACGTCACGTCGACCACGCTGTTTAACGTGGCCGACGGCAACGCGTCATATACGCCGTACCTGCTGATGACGCTGCCGTTTTGTCTGGCATCATTCGGCTATCATGGCAACGTGCCGAGCCTGATGAAGTATTACGGCAAGGATCCGCGTACCATCGTCAAATGCCTGATTTACGGGACGTTACTGGCGCTGGCGCTCTATTCCGTCTGGCTGCTGGGGACGATGGGCAATATCCCGCGTCCGGAATTTATCGGCATTGCGCAGAAAGGCGGCAATATTGATGTGCTGGTACAGGCGCTGAGCGGCGTGCTGAACAGCCGCAGTCTGGATCTGCTGCTGGTGGTGTTCTCCAACTTTGCGGTAGCGAGCTCATTCCTCGGCGTGACGTTAGGTCTGTTCGACTATCTGGCGGATCTGTTTGGCTTTGATGACTCGGCTATGGGGCGCTTTAAAACGGCGCTGCTCACCTTCCTGCCGCCGATAATTGGTGGCCTGCTGTACCCGAACGGCTTCCTGTACGCCATTGGTTATGCAGGGCTGGCAGCGACGATCTGGGCGGCAATTGTTCCGGCGTTATTGGCGCGTAAATCCCGCCAACGCTTTGGCAGCCCGAAATTTCGCGTCTGGGGCGGCACGCCGATGATTATGCTGATTCTGCTGTTTGGCGTTGGCAACGCACTGGTACACATCTTGTCGAGTTTTAATCTGTTGCCGGTGTACCAGTAATATTTTTATGCCGGATGGCGACTGCGTCTTATCCGGTCTACGCGATCCCGTAGGCCCGGTAAGCGTAGCGCCACCGGGCATAAAAACTACCCCGCCAACGCCTCTTTGACCTGCATCGCCAGGTCAAACGAATGTAGCCGTGCCTGATGATCGAAAATCTGCCCGTTAACCATAATCTCATCCGCCTGGGTTTCCCGCAGGATAGATTCCAGCCCGTGGCGGACCTTCGCTTTATCACCGACCAGCGACATGCTCAACGCCTGTTGCACGCCATACTGCTCGGACGATGACCAGAAGGCATCCATGTTCTCAATCGGCGGCGGTAATTGGCCCGTTTCCCCACGGCGTAGCTTCACGAATGCCTGCTGCATGGAGGTAAACAGGAACTCCGCGTCGCGATTGCTGTCGGCGGCAATAATGTTAATGCACACCATCGCGTAAGGTTTCTCCAGACGCGCCGAAGGAGTAAAGTTAGCGCGATACAGATGCAGCGCCTGGAACAGCATATCCGGCGCGAAATGTGAAGCAAAAGCGAACGGCAGACCGAGTTGCGCCGCCAACTGCGCGCTATACAGGCTGGAGCCAAGCAGCCATACCGGGATCTGCTCACCATAGCCGGGAACCGGGCGCACGTGAGGGTTAGGATCGCGGGCATCAAACCAGTCCACCAACTCTGCGACATCGCGTGGAAAGTTATCGATATCACCCCTCATATGGCGGCGCAGCGCGCGCATCGTCGGCTGATCGCTGCCCGGCGCGCGTCCTAAACCCAAATCAATTCGTCCGGGGTAAAGTGTATTCAGCGTACCGAACTGCTCGGCAATCACCAGCGGTGAATGGTTCGGTAGCATGACGCCGCCGGAGCCTAAATGCAGCGTGGTGGTATTCGCCGCCAGATAGCCAATCAGCACCGAGGTTGCCGCGCTGGCGATACCGGTCATGTTGTGATGTTCCGCCAGCCAGTAGCGGTGATAGCCACGCTTTTCTGCAAGGCGAGCAAGATCCAGCGAATGCGAAAAGGCCTCTTTGGCGCAGGCACCTTCCGGGATTGGCGCCAGGTCGAGTACCGAGAATGGGACAGAGTTGGTAGTCATAGCCGCTCACTTTGTTATCCGTTAATTTTGTCATACTGCATTAAAGATTAGCGAATGTTGTTAACAAAGTGAGCTTTATAAGGCGTCCACGCCGCCATCCGGCAATTTTACGCCTGTAGCTCCAGGCCAGCCAGGCGTTTCCAGTAGCCGTTACAGTCGCTATGCGCGGTAAGCGGTAATGGTGCGCCACCGTTTTCGTTAGCGCGAAAGGCGTCAA
Organism: Salmonella enterica subsp. arizonae; assembly: GCF_008692845.1. GTDB lineage: Bacteria > Pseudomonadota > Gammaproteobacteria > Enterobacterales > Enterobacteriaceae > Salmonella > Salmonella arizonae. The sequence goes on along the minus strand of NZ_VXJW01000004.1, from coordinate 252,512 downwards.
GCATGGCAAAGGTCTCCGTACCCAGCGGCGACAGCCGGACAATATCCACCAGCCCCCGCATTGACGCCAGTTCGTTGCCGAGGTTGTAGACATAACCGCTCATGGTCTGAATACCGTTAAGCACAAAGACCTGCTGGTTCTCCTGCGAGAGTACGTTACGCCCGTTCGGGTACTGAATACAGCAGGTTTCGCATTCATCTTTCGGACGGTCTTCCGAACGGGCGGTAAAACAGCGAGCGGAATAAGCCAGCGGCAGATGCCCATAACTCAACACTTCCACTTCAAACTGATTGCGGATGCCCAGCTCATCGCACTGATTGAGCAAATTCACCAGCCAGTCGCGGGAAAGCTCAACCGGCATACACCAGCGCACCATGCCTTCTTTCAGCAACAGGCGCAGCGTGACCGCGTTGTAACAGTTCAGCGCATGGCCAGCGACAAACGGCAGTTTGCGTTCGGCACACAGATTCACTACGCCGAGATCGCTGGCTTCCAATAGAAAGTCGCCGTTGTCCACATAGCGCTTCAGTTCGCCCAGTTCTGAAGAGGCCTGCACCAGCGCCAGCGTGGAGAGGACCACCTGTTTACCGCTGCCAGCGAGGGATTTCGCCATCTCCAGCCAGTCGCCGATTTTGGTAGCGCGGCGCTTGCTGCACACCGCTTCGCCCAGATAAATGAGGTCAGCGCTGCTTTCCATGGCCTGCTGATAAAAATTTTCCAGCGTCTCTTTCGGCCAGTAATAAGGCACTGGTCCTAAGGAATATTTCATAGTTCCTCTCACTGCCATTTACGGTGATACGCGCCTAGCGTGGTCTGGGTGCCTTCGGACATCGCGCCGAGCGTCTCCATCCAGTCGCGTTGTGCAATGAAGTTCTGCGGGGCAGCTTTGCAGCGATCGATCGCCTGGCGCCACACTTTCGCCACCTGGCTGACGTAGGCCGGGCTGCGCTGGCGGCCTTCGATCTTAACCGAGGCGATGTTCGCCGCCATCAACTCCGGCAACAGTTCCAGCGTGTTCAGACTGGTCGGCTCCTCCAGAGCATGATAGCGCTCGCCGTCAACCAGATAGCGGCCTTTACACAGCGTTGGGTAGCCTGCGTTTTCGCCGTCCTGGTAACGGTCAATCAGGACATCGTTCAGGCGCGATTCCAGCCCCTGCGGCGTTTGTTTCCAGCGAACAAAGCGAGCAGGAGAGCAGGCGCCAACGGTATTGGGCGATTCGCCGGTCAGGTAAGAAGAAAGATAACAGCGGCCTTCCGCCATTATGCACAGGCTACCGAACGCGAATACCTCCAGCGGTACGGGCGTGACGCGGGCCAGTTGTTTCACTTGGTGGATCGATAGCACACGCGGCAACACCACGCGGTGGACATCAAAATTGCGGTGATAAAAACGAATAGCCTCTTCGTTGGTTGCCGAGGCCTGAACGGAAACATGACGCTCAATATGCGGATAACGAACTGCGGCATACTCCAGCATGGCGATGTCGGCGAGAATCAATGCGTCGGCGCCAAGCTGCGCCGCCATATCTACGGCGCGTTGCCAGCGGGCATAGCCGTCCGGATGCGCAAATGTATTAATTGCGATATGTAATTTGCGGCGATGCTGATGAACAAAGCTCACCGCTTCCTGCAATTTTTTTTCGGTGAAGTTAAGGCCGGCAAAGTGACGGGCATTAGTATCGTCTTTTAACCCGATATAAACGGCGTCAGCGCCGTTCTCGATGGCCGCCTTCAGCGCCGGGAGATTTCCGGCAGGGCAGAGCAGCTCCATAATTTATCCTGAGGGTTACGTCTGAGACGCAAAATTGTTAACGAACAAGGATTTTAGTTAACCTTGCTGCGACAATTTTTGATTTAAGGCAGTTAAAGGCGTATTGGTAACACCAATAATGGGGTAGAAAATCAGATCCAATTGTTGATTTACGCCGCCATGTGATTTATTGGATATGGCAAAATAACAGGACTATTGAAACAGGGAGTAAAGCTCGTGTTAGATAAACTGCGTTCACGCTTAGTCCATGCTGGCCCGTCTCTGATGAGTGTACCGGTTAAACTGACGCCCTTTGCGCTAAAGCGCCAGGTACTGGAACAGGTTCTGAGCTGGCAGTTTCGTCAGGCGCTGGCCGATGGAGAGCTGGAATTCCTCGAAGGTTGTTGGTTAAGCATTCATGTTCGTGACATTGGCCTGAAATGGTATACCACGGTTGAAAATGAAAAACTGATTGTTAGCCAGCAGGCGGATGCCGACGTCAGCTTTAGCGCCGACGCCAGCGATCTGCTCATGATAGCCGCCCGTAAACAGGATCCGGATACGCTTTTTTTCCAGCGTCGACTGGTCATTGAAGGCGATACTGAGTTAGGGTTGTATGTGAAGAATCTGATGGACGCCATCGAACTGGAGCAAATGCCGAAAGCGTTACGCGTTATGCTGCTGCAACTGGCGGATTTTGTTGAGGCGGGCATGAAAAACTCGCCGCAAACCAAACAGACCTCGGTAGGTGAACCATGCTAATTCGAGTAGAAATCCCCATTGACGCGCCTGGTATTGATGCGCTGTTGCGCCGTTCATTCGAAAGCGATGCGGAAGCGAGGCTGGTTCACGATTTGCGTGAAGATGGCTTTCTGACGCTCGGTCTGGTAGCCACGGATGATGAAGGTCAGGTGGTGGGCTATGTGGCCTTTAGTCCGGTTGATGTGCAGGGCGAAGATTTACAATGGGTCGGCATGGCGCCGCTGGCGGTCGATGAACAGTATCGCGGGCAAGGGCTGGCGCGCCAGTTAGTGTATGAAGGGCTGGATTCGCTCAATGAGTTCGGCTATGCGGCGGTCGTGACGTTGGGCGATCCGGCGTTATATAGCCGCTTCGGTTTTGAACTGGCCGCCCATTACGATCTTCACTGCCGTTGGCCCGGTACGGAAAGCGCTTTCCAGATACACCGTTTGGCTGAGGATGCGCTGGAGGGCGTGACGGGTCTGGTGGAGTATCACGACCACTTCAATCGTTTTTAAGTACCGGCGTTTGCAGGCTGGACAACAGTGATTCAAACGCCTCTTGTTCCGTCACAAGGCGCTCCTTCTGGCGCTTTGTGAGCTGTTTGATGCGATACTCTATGCGCAGGGCCAGTGAGCGATCGCCAACCTGCGCCGCAAATGCCAGCGTTAATTCGCCTTTCCCCCGTAACGCTTTTGCGCCTTTTCCCGTTTGATGCTGTCTGTAACGACGCGCTACATCGGTAGTGATCCCGGTGTAAAGCGCGTTGTCTGCGGTACGAATCAGATACAGATACCAGGGTGTCATTGTCGCCATCAGCATGATAATTTTCAGGTTCCCAGTATAAGCGAGAATAAAGATGGACACACTTACCGCTATAAGCCGTTGGCTGGCGAAACAACATGTGGTGACCTGGTGCGTATGCCGCGAGGGAGAACTGTGGTGCGCCAACGCGTTTTATTTGTTCGATGCGCAACATGTCGCGTTTTATCTGTTAACGGATGATAAAACCCGCCATGCGCAAATGTCCGGCGCGCACGCGCCAGTGGCGGGAACGGTCAATGGCCAGCCGAAAACGGTGGCGCACATTCGCGGTGTCCAGTTTAAAGGGGAAATTCGCCGTCTGGAGGGGCAGGAGAGCGACGTAGCGCGTAAAGCTTACCTTCGTCGCTTCCCGGTCGCCAGAGTGCTGCCCGCGCCGGTATGGGAAATCCGGCTGGATGAAATTAAATTCACCGACAACACGCTGGGATTTGGTAAAAAAATGCGCTGGTTACGCGACTCAAGCGCCCAGCAGGCGTAGCGCCTCACGGTTAAATGCTGGCAGATCGTCAGGCGTGCGGCTGGTCACCAGTTGATCTTTATCGACGACGACTTCCTGATCGTAAAACTCCGCGCCCGCGTTCTTCACATCGATAATAATCGGTTTCACCGCCGTAAGCTTGCGGCCACGAATGACATCGGCGCTGATCAACAACTGTGGGCCGTGGCAAATGGCAAAGACTGGTTTACCGCTGTTAACGAAATCGCGGGTAAAATCCACGAAGCGGTTGTCGCCGCGCAGATGGTCCGGCGAATGGCCGCCCGGTAATAGCAGGGCGTCGAAATCGTCGGGACGAACGTCATCGATCGCCTTATCAATGGTGACGCTGGCCTCGCCTTTTTTCCCTTTCACCGTTTTACCCGCCTCTTTTTCGATGGTAATGACCTCATGCCCGGCCTGACGGAATTCTGCTGCGGGCGAGGTAAATTCTGAATCTTCAAATTCATCGGTAATCAAAACGGCAATTTTCTTACTCATGCGTTTCCTCCACTGTGTTGGCTTTGGATAAGGCAAATTTTCCACAATGATGGATACTTACCTCATCGTTTAAGCCTGGTTGATAGGGCCGAGAGTGCAAGGCGGACAAATCTGTAAAGGAGCGAGGATGAGTCAGGTACTGATTACCGGCGCGACCGGACTGGTAGGCGGACATCTGCTGAGAATGTTGATCAACACGCCGCAGGTGAGCGCCATCGCTGCGCCGACGAGACGCTCGTTGACGGATGCCGTCGGCGTCTATAACCCTCACGATCCGCAGCTTACCGATGCGTTAGCCCAGGTGACCGACCCGGTGGATATTGTCTTTTGCTGCCTGGGCACGACCCGGCGTGAAGCAGGAAGTAAAGCGGCGTTTATTCATGCGGATTATACGTTGGTGGTTGATACTGCGCTGACCGGGCGTCGGCTGGGTGCGCAGCACATGCTGGTGGTCAGTTCAATGGGGGCAAACGCGCACTCTCCGTTTTTCTATAATCGGGTGAAAGGCGAAATGGAAGAGGCGTTAATCGCGCAAAAATGGCCTCGTTTGACTATTGTCCGGCCTTCTATACTGCTGGGCGACAGAACAAAGCAGCGAATGAATGAAACGCTTTTCGCTCCGCTATTCCGACTACTGCCAGGCAACTGGAAATCGATTGATGCGCGGGATGTAGCGCAAGCCATGCTGGCGGAAGCGCTGGCGCCAGAACAAGAAGGCGTGACGATTCTGACCTCATCGCAACTGCGGGAAAAAGCGGGGTAACGAAGCCGGATGATTTGCCGGATGGCGACGCGATTTACACATTCTTATCGCCACCCGGCACACAGATTACTTAATATACGTAAAGGCGGTGGTAACGCGTTTTACGCCGCTCACCCGGCTGGTGATATCCGCTGCCGCTTTACCTTCACGTTTAGTCACCAGTCCCAGCAGGAACACTTCGCCGTTTTCGGTGGTGACTTTCACATTTGACGATTTTACCTGATCGCTGGTCAGCAGTTGTGAGCGAACTTTCGTGGTGATCCAGGTATCGTTAGAGGCGGTCCCCAGACCGATAGGCTGTCCCTGGCGAATCTCATTATAAACTTCGGTGGCGCCTTCAACGCCCATCGCGATCTGTTTAGCGCGTGCGGAGAGTTCACTGTTTGGCGACTCGCCGACTAACAAAACCTTGCCCTGATAAGCTGTGACATTGATGCGCGTTTCTTTCTTGATTTGCTCATCTTTCGACAGCGCGCTGCTGACGCGCAGTTCCAGCGTTCCGTCATCCACTTGGGTGCCCACGCTACGCGGATCGGTTGCGGCTTTGGTGCCGACGGCCGCCGTACCCACTACTGCGGCGGCGACGCAACCTTGCAATAGCAACGCAGAAATAAGGACTGCGAGCGGCGAAAATGCCTTCATGTGTACTCCTTAATCATCCTGGTGAGGAAAAAGCGTGTTATCGATCAAATCACACAGGCAGTTTACCGTCAGCATATGCATTTCCTGAATGCGCGCGCTGTGGTGTGAAGGGATACGAATTTCAACATCCTGCGGCCCTAATAGTCCGGCCAGTTCGCCCCCGTCATATCCGGTTAGCGCCACAATGGTCATGTCACGCGTGACGGCTGCTTCAACGGCTTTTACGATATCGCGACTATTACCACGCGTAGAGATTGCCAGTAAAACATCGCCCGCATGTCCCAGCGCCCGGACTTGTTTTGCATAAACTTCATCGTGCAGACGATCGTTAGCGATCGCTGTTAAGACCACATTATCGGTATTTAGTGCAATGGCGGGTAAACTGGGTCGCTCCGTTTCAAAGCGGTTAATCATGCTGGCAGCAAAATGCTGTGCGTTGGCCGCGGACGTCCCGTTTCCACAACAGAGGATTTTGTTGCCGTTAAGCAGGGAATGAACCAGCGTCATGGCGGCGCGGGAAATAGCATCCGGAAGCGCTTCCGCCGCAGCAATTTGAGTTTGAATGCTTTCTGTAAAGCAGACTTTGATTCTTTCGAGCACGCTAATCCTTAAAATCGTCAATTATGAGTGGTCGTTAAACGCATCCCGAAACCACTCAATCTCATTTCCGGTGAAGGCTAACACATCGAACCGGCAATCCACAGTATCAAAACTCCCATTCTGGCGGGCCAGCCACAAGTGGGCAGTATGTAATAATTTGTGTTGTTTGCTGCGGGTCACACTAGCAGCCGCGCCGCCATAAAGTCCGGAACGCCGATAGCGGACTTCAACAAAAACCGTGGTTTTTCCGTCGCGCATGATCAGATCGATTTCGCCGCCGCGCACGCGCACGTTGGCGGCGATAAACCGCAGTCCTTTGCTTTCCAGCCAGCGACGCGCGGCAGCTTCCCACGCATCACCGGCCTGTTTACACGTTAGCTGGCGGGAATAATTTCCCCTTGCTGGTATTTGAGCCATGATAACTTCCTGTTAATCACACAATCCGGGCTGGCGGTTAATGCGCCGGTATTACCGTTGATCTCAAATCCTGGCACCTGACGCATCTGCGAAAAGTGGTTCGCCAGCGTCCAGGCGTCCACGCCCATAGCGTACATTCGCGCCAGAGAATAGTCGTTATGTACGGCATTCATCGCCTGCTGCATTAACGACATATTGCCGCCTGCCAGCATGGGAATTTCACTGTACTGCAAGCCCTCCATTTCCAGACGGAAGTCGGGGCCGGAGGTGCCTTGCGCGCTGCGAGAGCTGGCATACAGCGTCGCGCCGCTCCGGGTGCCGTTACGCATGGCGATCATCGGTTTAATAAAGCCAATCTCTTCAGGCGTGGCCAGAATATAGACCGCGTCTACGTGTCCGCCGCCGGTGATTTGCGCGTCGGTCGGCGGCGCAGGGATGGTCAGACCGCCAATAGTGACACCCGGCTGCGCAGGCACGCTGGCGGCGACCGGGCTACCCGTCAGCGCAATACCCGCGCCGCCATTTACGCCCATTTTCAGCTCGGCTACGGAGCCGAATTTTTGCTGTAATACGATGCCGCCGCCCAGTTTTTGCCACTCCTGAGTGAAGGCGTTCGCCACGCGATCGCCAAGCGAACTACGTGGGAGCAACAGCAGCGGCGTCTGCTTGCCCTGGTCATAAATATGATGCGCCGCGTCACGGGCTTCATCTTCCGGAGAGAGCGCGAAATAGCAGATGTTAGGGAAGCTACGCACCGTTTCCGGCTGGTTGAGCGCCAGCACGTTGAGCGGCGTGTTGCTTTTCATCAGCGCTTCCACATTGTTTTTCAACAGCGGCCCGACCACGATACTGGCGCCGTCTTGCTGAACCTGCGCAAGAATCTGATCCAGCGGTTGGGAAGAGGTATCGTAGATTTTTAGTTCGGCAGAAGGATTTGCCGGCGCGTTTGCCGTAGCAGGCTGCGCAGGGGGAGTTTGTGGCGCGCTGACCGGCGTAGCGGACTGGGATTGCTCGTCATCAGTCAGATCGCTCACCGATGCCTGCGACGGACTGGCGACGCCGTCTATGATTTGCGGCTGCGTATCATCCACGTCAGGTTCGACAGGCGCGGCGGCAGGCTGCATCTCCACCGCCTGAGTACCGAGGTTTTTCGCGGCTTCAAAACCTTGCTGGATGGTACGGCCAAACACGGCGGCCTGACCGCTCAGTGGCAGCAGCAGAGCGATTTTGCTGGTGGAAGCCGGTTTAAAACGTTGTACATTGACGAGCGGCGTCGGCAGCATTTTCGTCCCCGGATTTTGCGGGTAGCGTTTTTGCCAGTCGGCGATCCCGGCTTTCAGCATGTCTGGATCGTTGCGGTTGTCAAACCAGACGCGTTGTAGATCCAGCCAGCCCTGCAGCACATTTTCATCGGCGTTGATAACCAGCGTCCGGGCCTGATCCTGCGTCATGGCGGAGAGCGCTTGCCAGGTGGCGTCGATATTTTTTTGTTTATCTTTCGCCGCCAGTAGCGGTTCCTGGGCGATTAACGCCCGCAACAGGGTAAGCGACGGGCGTCCCTGGCTGGCATCGATCTGCGCCTGCCAGTAACGCGCCAGCTGATTTGGCGCGACGTCAGTGGGTTTTAGCCTATCCAGCAAGGCCTGCGCGCCTGCCACATCTTTCTGCGCCAGTTTGATCTCGACGGCCTGCAGCGACTGCTCGCGGCGCTGCGTATCGTTCAGATTCTGCGGGAGTTGGTTGAACAGCTCGACGGCCTGCTGGCTTTTACCTTCTTTCAGCAGTGCACGAATGGCGAGTAATTGCCAGTTGGTCTTGCTATCATCAGCGCTTTGCTGCATCTGATGCAGGTAAAAGGCGGAGTCAGCTTGCGCTGAGCTCTGCATATAGGCTGCACTTTGATCCGGCGCCTGGGTGCCGCACCCTGCGAAAAGCAGCGCCGCCAGGACGACAGGCAGCGTGCGCGCGGCCTTCAAACGAGAAAATGTTGAGGGTACCATACTGTATCCAGTGATATTTTTTACGCAATGCTCAATATTAAATCGGCAATACGGACGACACAATGAAACAAAACGAATCGGCGGATAATTCTCAGGGCCAGCTCTTTATTGTACCTACTCCTATCGGGAATTTGGCTGATATTACCCAACGTGCGCTGGAAGTTTTACAAGCCGTTGATTTAATTGCCGCTGAAGACACTCGTCATACCGGTTTATTACTGCAACATTTTGCGATTAACGCCCGGCTGTTCGCATTGCACGACCATAACGAACAACAAAAAGCGGAAACGCTGGTCGCGAAGCTGAAAGAAGGTCAGAACATCGCGCTGGTTTCCGACGCCGGTACGCCGCTGATTAACGATCCTGGCTACCATCTGGTGCGTACCTGCCGCGAAGCGGGCATCCGCGTGGTGCCGTTGCCGGGGCCGTGTGCGGCGATTGCCGCACTAAGCGCTGCTGGTCTGCCATCCGACCGTTTTTGCTATGAAGGCTTTTTGCCGGCGAAATCCAAAGGTCGCCGCGATGCGCTGAAGGCAGTTGAAACGGAGCCGCGGACGCTGATTTTTTATGAGTCCACCCATCGTCTGCTGGATAGCCTGGAAGATATGGTGGCTGTTTGGGGCGGATCCCGCTACGTAGTGCTGGCGCGCGAGCTGACCAAAACATGGGAAACGATTCACGGCGCTCCGGTCGGCGAACTGCTGGCGTGGGTGAAAGAGGATGAAAATCGTCGCAAAGGCGAAATGGTGCTGATTGTTGAAGGGCATAAAGCGCAAGAGGACGACCTGCCCGCCGACGCGCTGCGCACGCTGGCGCTGCTACAGGCCGAGTTACCGCTAAAAAAAGCGGCGGCGCTGGCGGCGGAAATTCATGGCGTGAAGAAGAACGCGCTGTATAAGTATGCGTTGGCGCAGCAGGGAGAGTAACTATAAGTAACGTCTAACTTATTTTCACGATGATATATATTCGGCAGGTAACTGAGTTATCTGCTGAGGTTATTAACTCGTTTTGTATCTTTTCTATCGCTTGTTCCGGCCACTATTTTTATATGCTGAAGATGATTTAGCAAAAGTGTTTACTGCTCTCAACCGTGTGGTTTTCGTCTTCCATAATCATCCCGTTGATGTGGGCAATGCTTTGAAATAATGCCCATTCTTATGGTTCAAAAGGCCTTTCTTAGAGTATGCAGAAGACTTCATTATTTACAATAAGGTACTATGAAGATCATGAGGTGTTCATCATGACCTTCATAAATTGAGAACTAAGTAATCCTTAATATATTTATCTAACCCAGATAAATATATTAGTACTGTAAAGCGGGTAATAATTTTCCGTATGAATTACAAAGTGTTATTTTACTTCTTACTACTTCTTTCATGGCATTCATACCAACGCGCATGTAATACCGTGGGTCGTTGCCGTCCGGGTTTTCAATGAACCATTTTTTGACCGCAGCCGCGAAAGCGATTTTTAATTCGGTCGCTACATTCACTTTACATACACCTAATTCAATAGTGCGGCGTACATATTCATCAGGTACATCGCTTGCGCCGTGCAGTACCAGCGGTATATCTACCACTTCACGAATTTCTGCCAGACGCTGGAAATCGATTTTGGGTTTTTTAGTGTAGAGACCGTGTGCAGTACCTATAGCAACAGCGAGGCTGTCTACACCCGTCAGTTCGACAAAGCGTTTGGCTTCCTGCGGATCGGTCAGAAAAGCATTTTCCGCATCAACGCTCATGTCATCTTCGACACCGCCCAGTCGCCCTAGCTCTGCCTCCACGCTGCAATCACGTGAGTGGCAAAAGTCTACGACCGATTTCACCAGCTTTACGTTCTCTTCAAATGGGAAGTGGCTACCATCGATCATGGCGCTACGCACGCCAGCATTCACCTTATGGCGAATGTCATCCAACGATTCGTGGTGATCGAGATGCAGCGCCAGTGGTATATCGAAACTGGTAGAGTACGCGCTGCATAGCGCATAGATCTCTTCCAGCGCAATATGCTTAAAAGTACCCGGCGTCCCAGCGAGGATCACGGGTGATTTCATTTCTCTACACACTTCAAGGATAGCCTGGATCGTCTCGGCGTTATGAATATTGAAAGCAGGCACGGCATAACCTTTTTCCTGCGCATCCTGCAGGAGATATTTCGTAGAAATAATGCTCATGATCGGAACCTCTTAATCCTGCCAGGGATGAATAACAACGCCCTGTACCACACGGTTGACGGTGCCGCTGGCGGAAGGAGTATCTGGAGTATTACCAACACTGATTGATTGTGTGAGCGCGAATACCTGAGCGTACATCAGGAAGCAAAAAGCCAGCTCTATATCGATGAAGTGTCGTGCTGGCGGCAGGAGGATGTGCGGGCCAGCTTCGATAACGGCATCACTTTCAGCGGCAATGGCTATGACGCGCATGGCCTGCCGATCGCGACGCAGTTCAGCCAGCAGATCGAGATCATACTGGCGTGTATAAGGGTGGCTGGAGATATACACCACGATCAATGTTTCGCTATCGACCAGTGATTTTGGGCCGTGGCGGAAACCTGTTGGCGAGTCATAGAATGCTGCCAGTTTACCCGCTGTCAGCTCCAGCACTTTCAGCGATGACTCACGTGCGGCACCCTGCAGTCCACCGCTGCCGAGATAAACGATTCGCTGCCAGGGCTCATTACCAAACACGCCGTGGTTGAAATCACCGAGTGAGTTCAGAATCGCCTGGCAACGATCGGCCACGTCACGGAATGTCCGACTATTAATAGTTTCCGGAACGAAGACTGCCAGGCAACTGGCCATCATGGTGGTGATACTACTGGTCATCGCGAAGCCGCGATCGTGTGTTTCTGCTGGCATTAACAAAGCAAAAGTATTGTCGTTTTCAACGGCATTTTGATACAAGCTACCAGCCTCGTTACAGGTGATCGAAAGGTGGTAACACTCTGGAACGAAATGATTTGCCAGTTCAACGGCGGCGACACTCTCCGGGCTGTTACCGGAACGAGCGAAGGAGATCAACAGTAATGGATGCGACGGGTTCAGATAGTCCGTCGGATTGGTGACCAGATCGGTAGTCGGTATGGCACAGATATTTTTTCCGGTCTGGCTGGCAAGCCAGGGAGCGATAATGTCGCCAATAAATGCTGAAGTACCCGCCCCGGTCAGGATGATCCTGAGGTTGTTTTTATGCAGCAATGGTGTGAGAAAACTGTCAATCGCGGAGCGAATATTGTCGATATGATTCAGCGAGCGGAGCCAACTGGCTGGCTGCTGACGGATCTCTTTTTCTGTCCAGGTTTCTGTTGTCGCGGCTGCGGAGGTATAGGTTTCTGACATAATGTAAGTCCTTAGTCTTGTGAATTCCACATCAGACGTTAGCAATGTGTTGCTATCTTTCGTTTCATTTCACTTATTCACATAATCATTTGTTGTAATTTATAGGAAAGGAAACGAAAGTTCAATGCGAGTAAATGAAATAAAACGAAATTTTAGTGAGGCAAGGTGGGGGTTGTATTTATCTTATTGATATATAATAAATATTATTAAATGTAGAGAGTTTTGTTTTTACGAAACGAAAGGAAAGGAAAGAAAAGGCCTTGCGAGAGGTAACCGAAGGCCAGGATAACGTACAATGAAAAGGATTATAGGGGAAATGCTTGGCCCTGAATCCAGATCTGTTGTAAATACAGTCTGTTATCTAGCGCGATGATATTGGCGCGTTTGCCTGTTTTTAACGATCCCAAATGATGATCGATCCCCAGCAGGCGGGCCGGATGTAGCGAAGCCATATGGATCGCTTCCACTGTAGCGATTCCCGTAAACTCGACCATATTGCGAACCGCAGCATCAATTGACAGTGTGCTGCCCGCCAAACCGCCGGAAGCGGTCCGCACGATACCGGCGTGCATCTCTACCTCTTCACCGCAGAGCGTATAGCGCCCATCGGGCTGACCTGCAGCCTGCATGGCATCGGTGATCAGCACCACCCGATCTTTGGCGCAACAGCAACATAGCTTCATTGCCGTCGGATGGACGTGGTGGCCGTCAGCGATAAGCTCCAACCAAGCTCGTGGGTCCGTTAACCCTGCGCCGACCATTCCTGGCTCCCGGTGATGCAGACCGGTCATACCGTTATAGCAGTGCACCAGCCCGTCCGCACCTGCGTCAAAAGCTGCGTGGGTTTGCTGCCAGGTAGCTGCACTGTGTCCTAGCATCACCCGTATCCCCTGCTGCTTCAGATGGGTAATTGTCTCTAATGCTCCGGTTTTTTCTGGTGCCAGCGCGACCACGCGTAAGGTATGCTGGGAGACTGCTATCAGTTCATTTAATTCGACGAGATTCAGTTCCCGGAACAGTTTCGGGGGATGCGCTCCTTTATTCTGCGGCGTGAAGTAGGGACCTTCCAGATAGCTCCCTAATACCTGCGCGCCTGGGCCACCCGAATGGCAGCGTAGCGCTATACGCTCCAGAGTGCGGTGAATTGCCGTTAGCGGCGCTGTGACAGTAGTGGGTAGCCAACTGGCTACCCCTTCACGTGCTTTATGAATTGCCAGTTTATCGAGTGCGTCCGGCGATTCATCCATCACGTCGACTCCCGCGCCGCCGTGAACATGGGTATCAATATAAGCAGGACATAACAACTCGGCATCACGCAATGCTATGCCTGCCGGAATGGGCTCTACCGCAGTAATAATGCCCTCTTCAATACGTAACTGGTGATCGTCCAGCCAGCCTTGCTCTGTCAGCAGTCGCCTGGCGCGCAAAATTTGCCTCATACACCTTCCTCAATCGGTTTTCCTTAGCGGCACCGACCCAGTTCATCGACCAGTACCAGATTTACCATAACGTTTTTCTTTTTCGTTATTCGTTATAGAACGTCGTGCCATAACAGGCGGCGTGGTACTGCTGCAGGATGTCCTGAATATGGCTGATGATGAGTTCTCTCGGCGTAGCGTTGAGATCTCCCTCGCGGACTTTTACGTACTGCAACGGTAAATATTGGCTGATGAGCGGCAGTGGAATAGGTTCGTCTGCGAGGTTGCGCACCAGCCGCTCGAAGGCGCCATCAATTTGGCTGTCCGGCCAGTAGTAGCGAACGCGGTCAGAATAGCTGTAGCCACGCGCCAGACGGCGTGCATTGCCATCTCCATGATAGTGGTTCTGCCAGTATTCCGGGCGATCGAGCATCACGCTTTCAAGTACATGACGTAGTCCGGAGCAGGCTTTGGCCGGAAGCAACTCTTCTTCAATGGCCGCCAGCGAGAACAGCGCTTCGCGTAGGGCGAAGGTCAAAGCCGGGCCGACTTTCAGAATGGCGAAGTGGTCTTTCACTAGCTGGCGCAGCGACTGCGGCGTCTGGTAATCCGTGGAGTGCGCTTCGAATACCAGCATGTCATACGTCTCCACCATCTTGCTCAGTTCGGTGGCTTTTTGCGGTTGATAATCGATGATGTGCGTGTGGTCGAACTCGACGCCGGGTTGCACAACCAGTGCGTTGATGCGCGGCCAGATAGCATCCAGCCCCTGCTTTTCGAATGCACAACGGTGGGCTTCCAGCGTAGCGCGTGCTGCCTCCGGCGTGGTCACTTCTAGCTCTGTTAATGTTTCATGAGCTCCGCCGGGAACCGGAACTTCCGTCCCGATGACATAGACCAGATCGGACTTGCCGAAATGCTGCTGGCAGGTTTCTTCTGCCACTTTCGCCAAGCGAGCCGCCCGCTCCGCTACGATTTCATCGGTTAGTGGCACGGGATCATCGGCGCAGGACATACTGCAATCCAGGTGGATCTTTTTAAATCCGGCTGCCACATAGCTTTTGATCAGGTCATCGGCATTGGCCATTGCCTGTGTCGCGGGCAGGTTTTGCCAACGATTAGGACCGAGATGATCTCCGCCCAGAATTAATTCTGATTGCGGAAATCCCAGCGAATCGGCGAGCTGGCAGACAAAATCGCGAAAATCTGCAGGGGTCATGCCTGTGTAGCCGCCAAACTGATCAACCTGGTTAGAAGTTGCTTCGATCAACAACGGAGTGTGATTGGCGTGGGCGTAGCGTATCGCGGATTCCAGTACTAGTGGATGCGCGGAACAAACGGCATAAATCCCGTTTGCCTTCCCGCGTTTATGCTGCTCCACCATGTTAGTCAGATGTTTCACTTTCTTCTCCAGTTCAGTTAGTTACGTCTACATTCTTTCGTTATGTTTCATTTAATATTGCTATATGGTCTTTTGAAAACAAAACGAAAGATAATGATTTTCCGATCTGTTTCACAAAAGAAACATAATGAAAGGTTTTGGTGGGGAGGATAGGGTATTACTGGAAGGAGGCTTGCTTTCCCCTATAAGAAAGGTGTTAATAGTCGAAACGAAATAAAACGAAAGATTTAACTAAAGGATTTTTTATGGGCCATACTGACTCTTCTGCAGATAAACGCGTAACGGGTACCAGTGAAAGGCGTGAGCTGATTATCCAGCGGTTGCGACAGCAGGGAAGCGTACAAGTAAGCGATCTTTCCGTACTTTTTGGCGTATCTACAGTGACAATTCGTAACGATCTGGCTTTCCTTGAAAAGCAGGGTATCGCAGTAAGAGCCTACGGCGGCGCGCTAATCTGCGACAGTAATACTTCATGTATGGAGCCTTCTGTAGAAGATAAAAGTTCTCTTAATACGGCATTAAAACGCAGTATTGCCAGAGCTGCGGTTGAACTGATTAAGCCGGGTCATCGTGTGATTCTTGACTCAGGTACCACGACTTATGAAATTGCTCGTCTGATGCGCAAGCATACTGATGTGATTGCAATGACCAATGGTATGAACGTTGCTAATGCATTACTGGAAGCCGAGGGAGTCGAATTATTAATGACTGGTGGACATCTCCGCCGTCAGTCTCTGTCTTTTTATGGCGACCAGGCGGAACACTCCTTACAGAATTACCATTTCGATATGTTGTTCCTTGGTGTTGATGCTATTGATTTAGAGCGTGGTATTAGTACACATAATGAAGATGAAGCCAGGCTTAATCGTCGGATGTGTGAGGTGGCGGAGAAGATCATTGTTGTTACTGACTCCAGCAAATTCGATCGTTCCAGTCTGCATAAGATCGTTGATACGCAACGGATCGATATGATTATTGTTGATGAGGGTATTCCCGTAGAAAGTCTGGAAGGGCTACGTAAGAGCGGAATTGATGTGATCCTGGTGAAAATATAATTAAATAGCACGTAAAAATACCGGGTGGCGCTTACCCGGTCTACAAATTATACGGTTATATTCAGGCCGGATAGCGGTTACGCCTTATCCGGCACCGCCTTGATCAGGTCACTGGCGCCGGGTTAAATACCGCCAGTTGGTTATGTAAGCCCCACTGGTCTGAGAAAGTCTTTTTCCGGCCGCTGGCAACATCCAGAATAAAGTGGAACAGCTTCCAGCCCACGTCTTCGATGGTCTCTTCGCCGGTAGCGATGGTGCCCGCATTAATATCCATTAAGTCATACCAGCGGTTCGCCAGCTCGGTACGCGTCGCCATTTTAATCACCGGCACCGCCATCAGCCCGTATGGCGTGCCGCGCCCAGTGGTAAAGACCTGTACGGTAATGCCGGAAGCGACCTGCTGCGTGCCGCAAACGAAATCGCTGGCGGGCGTCGCGGCGTAAATCAGGCCGCGTTTGGTGGGGCGCTGCCCCGGTGACAGCACCTCCACAATGGCGCTCTTACCCGATTTAGCGATAGAGCCCAGCGCTTTTTCCACCACATTCGCCAGACCGCCTTTTTTGTTGCCTGGGGACGGGTTAGCGCTGCGATCGGTTTTCCCCATATCAAGGTAATTATCGTACCAGGCCATCTCGTCCAACAGACGTTTACCCACGGCTTCGTTGATGGCGCGCGGCGTCAGAAGATGAATGGCATCGCGCACTTCGGTGACTTCCGAGAACATCACCGTGGCGCCGCAGCGTACCAGCAGATCGGAAGCGTAACCCACCGCCGGGTTTGCCGTGACGCCGGAAAACGCATCGCTGCCGCCGCACTGCATCCCGACGACCAGCTCGGAGGCCGGGCAAGTTTCGCGCTGGCGCTGGTTCAGTTTCGCCAGATGGCGTTCGGCGACCTGCAAAATCTCATCGACCATTGATTTAAAGCCGACATGCTGTTCGTCCTGTAAACGCACAATGCTGGCGCTTTCAACGGTAATGGCGGGAATATCCCCGGTGCCTTCCAGCAGTCGCTCCGGCTGAAGCTTTTCGCAACCGAGGCCAATTACCATCACTTCGCCGCCAAAATTTGGGTTGAGCGCAATATTATGAATCGTGCGAATCGGTACAACCGCCGCTGGCGCGTTGATTGCCACGCCGCAGCCGTACAGATGGTTCAGCCCCACAACGCCATCTACATTCGGGTATCTGGGCAGTAGGTCGCGCTCAATCACTTTCACCACATAATCGACCACGCCCGCTACACAGTGTACGCTGGTGGTAATGCCAAGCAGATTTTTGGTGCCGACGCTGCCATCGGCGTTACGATAGCCCTCAAACGTGTAACCCTCCAGCGGCGGCAGTGGTTCGGGCACTTTTGTCGCCAGCGGCAGCGTATTCAGCGGCGGCGCTTTCGGCAGTTCAACCAGTGATTCGTCGATCCAACTTCCGCGTAATATGTCGCGTACCGCATAGCCGATGACTTCGCCGTAACGGACAATTTCGCCGTGAGCAGGGATATCCGTCAGAGCGACTTTATGTCCTTGCGGAATATGTTCAGTCAGTTCCAGACCATCCGGAAAACGTGTTCCGGCTTTAAGACCGTAGTCATTAACAATAATTGCGACATTATCGGTTTCATGTACTTTTATATAAAACGCCGATGGCGATTTCTGGCGAATTTCGATATTGGCCATTGTTCAGCATTCTCCAGCCTGGATGATAGAAATAGGATTATCTATTTGAGTTATGGTTAAATCGTTAAATCTCAATATAAGAAATAAAGTTGACGCATAATGAAATAAGAATGACAGCAGTATAAATAAAAGAATGTGATCCAGATCACCGCAAATTATGAAATTTCTTATCCAGGCAAGGTAAAGCGTAAATATGTGCATTAGCGCCCAGTGTTTTGGGCTCTAGCCTAAAAATAAGCGCTAAATGACGCTTTCTTAATGAGCATTTGCACAATGATTATCCGCACCATACTGTTTATACTGAATAGCGAATACAGTGTGTCTGACGGGTTATTAGAAAACACCATAATAATAAAAGACGATAAAAATATCAGGGTGGTATATTGTGATACAGAATGTATTACCGATATGAAAATAGAGTGCGGAGAACCCTTCTGATTTTCAGATAAGTATTTTTATTGTCGCTGCGATAAGTCTGGCGGCGGCATCACATGTAAAGAATTAAAGAAATAAGCGAAGGTATAAGCGATGAATAACGCTATTTTTCCGAATAAGTTTAAAGTGGCGCTGGCGGCGCAACAGGTGCAGATCGGCTGCTGGTCTGCGCTGGCAAGTCCAATCACCACCGAAGTTCTCGGTCTGGCGGGATTTGACTGGCTGGTGCTGGATGGTGAACACGCGCCGAACGACGTGACTACCTTAATTCCGCAGTTAATGGCATTGAAAGGCAGCGCCAGCGCGCCTGTGGTACGTGTGCCGACCAATGAACCGGTCATTATCAAACGGATGCTGGATATCGGGTTTTATAACTTCCTGATCCCCTTTGTTGAAACGCAAGAGGAAGCGGCTCGCGCTGTCGCCTCTACGCGTTATCCGCCGGAAGGCATTCGCGGTGTCTCCGTTTCTCACCGCGCCAACATGTTCGGCACGGTGCCTGATTACTTTGCGCAGTCGAACAAAAACATCACCATTATTGTTCAAATCGAAAGCCAACTGGGTGTAGACAACGTTGATGCCATTGCCGCAACGGAAGGCGTTGATGGCATTTTCGTCGGCCCCAGCGATCTGGCCGCCGCGCTGGGTCATCTCGGCAATGCTTCTCACCCTGATGTGCAGCAGACGATTCAACATATTTTCGCCCGCGCCAAAGCACATGGTAAACCGTGCGGCATTCTGGCGCCGATAGAGGCGGACGCCCGCCGTTATCTGGAATGGGGCGCGACATTTGTCGCTGTTGGCAGCGATTTAGGCGTATTCCGCGCTGGCACGCAGAAGCTTGCCGACACCTTTAAAAAATAATCCCGGTATGAAAAGAGAGAACGTTATGACGATGAAAGTTGGCTTTATTGGCTTAGGCATCATGGGTAAGCCCATGAGCAAAAACTTACTGAAAGCAGGGTACTCGCTGGTAGTGTCGGATCGTAATCCTGAAGCGATTGCCGACGTAATCGCCGCAGGCGCGGAAACGGCCTCTACAGCGAAGGCGATCGCTGAACAGTGCGACGTCATCATCACGATGCTGCCTAATTCTCCGCATGTAAAAGAGGTTGCGCTGGGTGAGAACGGTATCATTGAAGGCGCAAAGCCGGGAACCGTATTGATTGATATGAGCTCTATCGCGCCGCTGGCGAGCCGTGAGATCAGTGAGGCCCTGAAAGCTAGAGGCATTGAAATGCTGGATGCGCCGGTCAGCGGCGGAGAACCCAAAGCCATCGACGGTACGCTGTCCGTTATGGTCGGCGGCGATAAAACGATTTTTGACAAATATTACGACCTGATGAAAGCGATGGCGGGATCCGTGGTGCATACTGGCAATATTGGCGCAGGCAACGTCACGAAACTGGCCAACCAGGTGATCGTGGCGTTGAATATTGCGGCAATGTCTGAAGCGCTGACGCTGGCGACCAAAGCTGGCGTCAACCCGGATCTGGTCTATCAGGCGATTCGCGGCGGCCTGGCTGGCAGCACGGTACTGGATGCGAAAGCACCGATGGTCATGGACAGAAACTTTAAACCGGGTTTCCGTATCGATCTGCATATAAAAGATCTGGCGAATGCGCTGGATACCTCCCACGGCGTTGGCGCGCAACTACCGTTGACTGCCGCCGTTATGGAAATGATGCAGGCGCTACGAGCAGATGGACACGGTAATGACGACCATAGCGCCCTGGCGTGCTACTACGAAAAACTGGCGAAAGTGGAAGTCATTCGCTAACGATGTTATGCCCGGATGGCGCGCAGCGATTCGGGCCTGAATTCCAGGCTGAATAAGAGAAACGCCGTCCGGCGTTGTGCAGTAACAGGCTACCACTATGAAAATCGTAATTGCCCCGGACTCTTACAAAGAAAGCCTTTCTGCCGCCGAGGTCGCACAGGCGATAGAAAAAGGATTTCGGGAAATCTTTCCCGATGCGCAGTATGTTTCTGTCCCGGTCGCTGATGGCGGAGAAGGAACGGTCGAGGCGATGATTGCCGCTACGCAGGGCGCTGAACGCGCCGCATGGGTGACCGGGCCGTTGGGTGAAAAAGTGAAAGCTTGCTGGGGAATGTCTGGCGACGGCCACACCGCGTTTATTGAAATGGCGGCGGCCAGCGGGCTGGCGCTGGTTCCGCCAGAAAGACGCAACCCTTTGATTACCACCTCACGGGGAACGGGAGAGCTGATATTGCAGGCGCTGGAAAGCGGCGCAAGAAATATCATTATCGGCATTGGCGGCAGCGCGACAAATGACGGCGGCGCCGGGATGATGCAGGCGCTGGGCGCAAAACTGCGCGATGCAAACGGCGCGGATATCGGTTACGGTGGCGGAAGCCTTCATTGCCTAAGCGACATTGATATTTCAGAGCTTGATCCCCGCTTAAAACTTTGCGCTATTCGTGTCGCCTGCGATGTTTCTAATCCACTGATCGGCGATAACGGCGCATCACGTATTTTTGGGCCGCAGAAAGGCGCGACCGAAGAGAACATTCTGGAGCTGGACAGGAATCTTGCTCACTATGCCGACATCATAAAAAAATCGCTGAATATTGATGTAAAGGCGGTGCCCGGCACAGGAGCGGCAGGCGGTATGGGGGCGGCATTAATAGCCTTTCTCGGCGCGGAATTACGCAGCGGAATCGAAATTGTCACAGCGGCATTAAACCTGGAGGAGCATATCCACGACTGTACGTTGGTGGTGACTGGGGAAGGGCGGATTGATAGCCAAAGTATTCGCGGTAAAGTGCCTGTCGGCGTAGCAAGTGTAGCGAAAAAATATCATAAGCCGGTGATTGGTATTGCCGGTAGCCTGACGCACGATGTCGGGATAGTGCATCAATACGGCATCGACGCTGCCTTTAGCGTACTCACGCGCATTGTGACGCTGGAGGAGGCTTTCCGGAGCGCTTTTGACAATATTTATCGGGCGTCCAGAAATGTTGCGGCCGCTTTGGCGATAGGAATGCGCAGCACAGGGTGACAAAGTCGCGCGAACCCTCTATACTGCGCGCCGAAGCTGACCAGACAGTCGCCGCTTCGTCGTCGTCCTCTTTCGGGGGAGACGGGCGGAGGGGAGGAAAGTCCGGGCTCCATAGGGCAGGGTGCCAGGTAACGCCTGGGGGGGAAACCCACGACCAGTGCAACAGAGAGCAAACCGCCGATGGCCCACGCAAGTGGGATCAGGTAAGGGTGAAAGGGTGCGGTAAGAGCGCACCGCGCGGCTGGTAACAGTCCGCGGCACGGTAAACTCCACCCGGAGCAAGGCCAAATAGGGGTTCATAAGGTACGGCCCGTACTGAACCCGGGTAGGCTGCTTGAGCCAGTGAGCGATTGCTGGCCTAGATGAATGACTGTCCACGACAGAACCCGGCTTATCGGTCAGTTTCACCTCTTCATAAAACCCGCTTCGGCGCTGAGGGATCCCCAGTAATGGGCGGGTAAAAAAGACAGGCATAGAGTTTTGTGATCTAATGATTTGTGCAACCAATTCAATGAGATCACCTCTATGCCTGCTCACCAGGTATGTCAGAATTTTTTCCGCGATGCATTAGCACCGCTTCACAAATACCGACAAAATGCTTTGCTGGATGCCACCATCGTACTCATCAATGGCGCATCTCTGACGCTGACAAGTATCGGGCGTTATTTACCCGGTACGGCTCAGGTCAAAAATAAAATCAAACGCGTTGACCGACTGCGCGGTAATGAATCTCTTCACCGCAATATCCCACTGATTTTCAGAAATATTATTGCCATGCTGACGAGCCAGTTATCTCTTTGTGCCATTGCTGTTGACTGGAGTGGATATCCATCTCAGGAGCATCACGTGCTCCGCGCCAGCCTGATTTGCGACGGACGTTCGATACCCTTGCTGAGGTAGATAGTTCCTTCGGAGAAACAGCAAAATGCAAAGGTACAGCAGGCCTTTCTTAATACTCTTGCCGAAGCGGTAAACCCAGAAGCAAGAGTGATCATCGTCACTGATGCAGGGTTCCAGAATGCCTGGTTCCGGCACATAGAATCACTCGGATGGGATTTTATCGGGCGCATAAGGGGAAAGATCCAGATGCGGCTTGAGGCCAAAGGCGAATACTGGTTCAGACGTCAGGAATTGCAGGCCAGTAGCAAACCGGAATATCTGGGGCCAGGGACACTTGCCCGCTCAGAATATGCGCGGTGCGATGGTCATTTTTATTTGCATAAAAAAGAGCCGAAAGGCCGGAAAAATAAACGCTCCCGTTGCGGTATAGCCAGACCATCACAGATAAAAGATGCCAGCCCGGCGGCAAAAGAACCGTGGTTAATATTCAGTAGCACTGATGACTTTAAGCCGCGAGTGATCATGAAGTTATACAGCCGCCGAATACAGATTGAGCAGCGCTTCAGGGATGAAAAAGTGAGCGCTTAGGGTTCGGTCTGCGGGCCAGTTACAGCCGTTCGGCAGGAAGAGTGCTGGCGCTGAGCCTGCTGACAACGCTGAGCACAATAGTCCTGTGGCTTGTAGGTTATCACGCTGAAAATAAAGGATTACATTTAAGGTATCAGGCCAACAGCATCAGGACACGGCGGGTTATCACGTATCTGACGTTAGCGGAGAATGTCTTACGACAGTCCCCGCTAATTTTAAAACGAACGGTGCTGCGCACCGTTCTTAATCACCTCGCCAGAACCTATCAGAATATGGTGTTGGTTTATTGGCGCAGATTTATGGGGATCCCTCAGCGCTTCGGCGGGGTTTTGTTTATCAATCCTGCAAAGCCTTGTATAGAGGTTGGATAAGACGCTCGCGTCGCTATCCGGCAATTAATTAGCGGTTGTAGTGATATAATATTTTCCGTTCTGTGATGAATAGCACAAAACGCTATCGGTGTCGATCTTTCCAGGAAAAGTGAAAAGCAATCGATTTCTTTCATAAAATTACATTCTGAAAAATAGCAAAAAAATAGTGTAAATCATTTGTTGTAAATGAAAATTAAATGTGTGAGATAGTTTGGTTAAAATTTTATTAAATGTTTCTTTGAAAACAAATAAGGTAAAAAAATGTGATGCGTAACGTTTTTTAAGCGAATTTATATCCTACTTATACTTAATTTTGATAAGTTACGCTTTAAATTTAACATTGGAATTGTCTATAAAATAGCCCGTAATTGCTTGAAATATCGTCTTCATGAGGTGCTGGAAATAGGGGGGGAAATCGGGTGGTTATCGCCATAATATATCGTTATTTCTGCCATATTTTTTGACTAAAATCAGACTGAATTACTGTTTGTCTTTGTTAACAATTTGAAATTAAATGGCTTTTGTATTTAGCAATAACCTTGTAAAAATTGTGGTAAGTTAATTTGTGAGTGGTAGCACATAACCGCTAAGATTTAATTTGCTACACTTCATACCGTTCACAATATTATTTTAGAGCGGTAGATATGAATACACTTGTTCTCCCTAAAACACAGCATCTGGTGGTCTTTCAGGAAGTCATTAAAAGTGGTTCTATCGGTTCTGCCGCAAAATCGTTAGGGTTAACCCAGCCCGCAGTTAGTAAAATCATTAGCGACGTTGAGGCTTATTTCGGCGTTGAGTTAATTGTACGTAAAAATACCGGCGTTACGTTGACTGAAGCGGGGCAGGTGCTGCTCTCCTGGTCTAAATCTATCACTCGTGAAATGAAAAATATGATCAACGAGATGAACAGCATGACGTGCAATACCGTCGTTGACGTCTCGTTTGGTTTTCCTTCGCTGATTGGTTTTACCTTCATGTCCGATATGATTCATAAGTTCAAAGAGGTATTTCCAAAAGCGCAGGTATCCATGTACGAAGCCCAGCTCTCTTCATTCCTGCCGGCCCTGCGCGACGGGCGGCTGGACTTTGCTATCGGTACGCTCAGTAGTGAAATGCAGTTACAGGATCTGCATGTAGAGCCGCTGTTTGAATCAGAGTTTGTCCTGGTGGCCAGCAAGTCCCGAACATGCACCGGCACCATCACACTGGAATCGTTAAAAGACGAACAGTGGGTGTTGCCGCAAACGAATATGGGCTACTACAGCGAATTACTCACCACTCTACAACGAAATGGCATCAGCATCGAAAACATTGTTAAAACAGATTCCGTCGTCACAATATATAATCTTGTTCTCAATGCTGATTTCTTAACTGTGATTCCCTGCGATATGACCACGCCTTTTGGCTCTAATCAATTTATCACGATACCAATAAAAGACACGTTACCCGTCGCACGTTATGCGGCGGTATGGTCTAAAAATTATCGTATCAAAAAAGCCGCTTCAGTATTAGTAGAATTGGCTAAACAATATTCATCATATAATGGATGCAGACGCAGGCAGTTAATAGAAATTGAATGATATGGAATAAACATATTTAGCGAAATGGACGCCATCTGTTTTTTGAACAGTGGGCAACGGTAACTTATTTTTAATACCCAGGTTAAGAGGTTATAATGCACATTACATACGATCTCCCGGTTGCAATTGAAGATATCCTCGACGCGAAGAAAAGACTGGCAGGGAAGATATATAAAACAGGGATGCCTCGCTCTAACTATTTTAGTGAACGTTGCAAAGGCGAAATATTTCTCAAGTTTGAAAATATGCAGCGTACGGGCTCATTTAAAATTCGTGGCGCTTTTAACAAACTTAGTTCGTTAACGGAGGCTGAAAAACGTAAAGGCGTTGTGGCCTGTTCCGCGGGTAACCATGCGCAGGGCGTTTCGCTTTCTTGCGCAATGCTTGGTATTGACGGCAAGGTGGTGATGCCAAAGGGCGCGCCAAAGTCTAAAGTAGCGGCCACCTGTGATTATTCGGCGGAAGTCGTGCTCCACGGCGACAACTTCAATGACACCATTGCTAAGGTGAGTGAAATTGTCGAAACTGAAGGCCGGATATTTATTCCGCCTTACGACGATCCGAAAGTCATTGCCGGACAGGGCACTATTGGTCTGGAAATTATGGAAGATCTGTATGATGTCGATAATGTCATCGTGCCTGTTGGCGGCGGTGGTTTAATTGCAGGTATTGCCATTGCGATTAAATCGATTAACCCCACCATTAATGTTATCGGCGTCCAGTCTGAAAATGTTCACGGTATGGCGGCGTCTTATTACGCTGGCGAAATAACCACGCATCGAACGACCGGCACCCTGGCGGATGGTTG
This sequence comes from Salmonella enterica subsp. arizonae, assembly GCF_008692845.1. GTDB lineage: Bacteria > Pseudomonadota > Gammaproteobacteria > Enterobacterales > Enterobacteriaceae > Salmonella > Salmonella arizonae. Next base: position 227,255 of record NZ_VXJW01000004.1, on the reverse strand, counting down.
TGATGTCTCCCGCCCGGGTAATTTAACATATGAAATCGTTCGTGAATTAGTGGATGACATTGTCCTGGTCAGCGAAGATGAAATTCGTAACAGTATGATCGCCTTAATTCAGCGCAATAAGGTTATTACTGAAGGTGCTGGCGCACTGGCTTGCGCTGCATTATTAAGCGGGAAATTAGATAGCCATATTCAGAACAGAAAAACGGTCAGTATTATTTCTGGCGGCAATATCGATCTTTCTCGTGTATCACAAATTACGGGTTTAGTTGACGCTTAATCTTTTCGTGAGGATAGGATATGAGTACTACTGATAGCATTGTATCCAGCCAGGCAAAACAGTCGTCATGGCGTAAATCGGACACTACGTGGACGCTGGGTTTATTTGGTACCGCCATCGGCGCCGGGGTGCTGTTTTTCCCTATCCGCGCCGGGTTTGGCGGGCTTATCCCCATTCTGCTGATGCTGGTTTTAGCTTACCCTATTGCGTTCTATTGTCATCGGGCGCTGGCGCGTCTGTGTTTGTCCGGATCTAATCCGTCCGGCAATATTACGGAAACGGTCGAAGAGCACTTTGGTAAAACGGGCGGGGTAGTTATCACATTCCTGTACTTCTTTGCGATTTGTCCGCTGCTGTGGATTTATGGCGTCACCATTACTAACACGTTCATGACATTCTGGGAAAACCAGTTGCAGATGCCTGCGTTAAACCGCGGTGTCGTGGCGCTGTTCTTGCTGCTGCTGATGGCCTTTGTGATCTGGTTTGGTAAGGATCTGATGGTTAAGGTGATGAGCTACCTGGTGTGGCCGTTTATCGCCAGCCTGGTGCTAATCTCATTGTCTCTTATTCCTTACTGGAACTCGGCGGTTATCGATCAGGTTGATCTCAGCAATATCGCCCTGACCGGGCACGATGGCATACTGGTTACGGTGTGGCTGGGGATCTCTATCATGGTGTTCTCCTTTAACTTTTCGCCCATCGTCTCTTCATTCGTGGTTTCTAAGCGTGAAGAGTATGAGAAAGAGTTTGGCCGCGACTTTACCGAACGTAAATGTTCTCAGATCATCTCCCGCGCCAGTATGCTGATGGTAGCCGTGGTGATGTTCTTTGCCTTTAGCTGCCTGTTTACGCTCTCCCCGCAGAATATGGCGGATGCGAAAGCGCAGAACATTCCGGTACTTTCCTACCTGGCCAACCATTTCGCCTCTTTGTCCGGGACGAAATCCACTTTTGCAACGGTGCTGGAGTATGGCGCATCTATCATCGCGCTGGTCGCTATCTTCAAATCTTTCTTTGGTCACTATTTGGGGACCCTGGAAGGGTTGAACGGCCTGGTGCTGAAGTTCGGTTATAAAGGCGATAAAACCAAAGTCTCCATGGGCAAGCTTAACACCATCAGCATGATCTTCATTATGGGGTCTACCTGGGTTGTGGCTTACGCAAACCCGAACATTCTGGACCTGATCGAAGCGATGGGCGCGCCGATTATCGCTTCATTGTTATGTCTGCTGCCGATGTATGCCATCCGTAAAGCGCCGTCGCTGGCGAAATACCGTGGCCGTCTGGATAACGTGTTCGTCACCCTGATTGGTCTGCTGACCATCCTGAATATCGTCTACAAATTGTTCTAATCCTCACGTTCAGACAGCGTTCCGCCATAGGGCGCGGACGCAGTCTGACATCGACGGAGTCACTACATGAATGAATTTCCGGTCGTTCTGGTCATTAATTGCGGATCATCTTCTATTAAATTCTCGGTACTTGATGTCGCTACCTGTGATCTTTTAATAGCGGGAATAGCAGATGGAATTAATACTGAAAACGCCTTTTTATCCATTAATGGTGATAAGCCGTTAAACCTGGCGCACCCTAATTATGAGGGCGCGTTACAGGCTATTGCTTTTGAGCTGGAAAAACGTGATTTAACGGATAGCGTGGCATTAATTGGCCACCGTATCGCGCATGGTGGAGATCTATTTACGCAGTCCGTTATTATTACCGATGAGGTTATCGATAATATTCGCCAGGTATCGCCTTTAGCGCCGTTACATAATTACGCTAATTTAAGCGGTATTGACGCTGCGCGGCATCTTTTTCCGGGCGTGCGCCAGGTCGCGGTATTTGATACCAGTTTCCACCAGACGCTGGCGCCGGAAGCCTATTTGTACGGATTGCCGTGGGACTATTTTGCCAGGCTCGGCGTGCGTCGCTATGGCTTTCACGGTACGTCGCATCGCTATGTTTCGCAGCGCGCGCATGAACTGCTTGGCCTGGATGAAAAAAATTCGGGTCTGATTGTCGCGCATCTGGGCAATGGGGCGTCTATCTGCGCGGTACGCAATGGTCAGAGCGTGGATACCTCAATGGGGATGACGCCGCTTGAGGGGCTGATGATGGGCACTCGCAGCGGCGACGTTGATTTCGGCGCGATGGCGTGGGTAGCCAACGAAACCGGGCAGACGTTGAGCGATCTGGAGCGTGTGGTGAATAAAGAGTCCGGTTTGCTCGGCATCTCCGGGTTGTCATCCGACCTTAGAGTCCTGGAAAAAGCCTGGCACGAAGGACATGAGCGCGCCCGGTTAGCGATAAAAACGTTTGTCCACCGTATCGCCCGTCATATTGCCGGACACGCGGCATCGTTACATCGGCTGGATGGCATTATTTTTACCGGCGGTATTGGTGAAAATTCAGTATTAATTCGCCAGTTGGTAATTGAACATTTGGGCGTACTGGGGCTTACGTTAGACGTTGAAATGAATAAGCAGCCGAATTATCACGGCGAGCGTATTATTTCCGCTAACCCTTCTCAGGTTATTTGCGCTGTTATTCCCACAAATGAAGAGAAAATGATTGCCCTTGATGCCATTCATTTAGGCAACGTGAAAGCACCAGTGGAATTTGCATAACTTAACGGTTGTTCTGTAGAGAGATTATTTTTGATGAAGGTAAATATCGATACCAGCGATATGCTGTATGCCGAAGCATGGCGTGATTTTAAAGGTACGGACTGGAAAGAAGAAATTAATGTCCGTGATTTTATTCAGCATAACTATACGCCTTATGAGGGGGATGAATCTTTTCTCGCCGATGCGACGCCAGCGACCACGGCGTTGTGGGAAAAGGTGATGGCGGGAATACGTATCGAGAACGCGACCCATGCGCCGGTGGATTTCGATACCAACATCGCGACGACGATTACCGCCCACGATGCGGGATATATTGAAAAAGACCTGGAAAAAATCGTCGGTTTACAAACGGATAAGCCGCTTAAACGCGCTTTGCATCCGTTTGGCGGCGTTAATATGATCAAAAGTTCATTCCATGCCTATGGCCGCGAAATGGACGCCGATTTTGAATATACCTTTACCGACCTGCGGAAAACCCATAATCAGGGCGTATTCGATGTTTACTCGCCGGATATGCTGCGCTGCCGTAAATCCGGTGTATTAACCGGTTTGCCGGATGGTTATGGTCGCGGGCGCATTATTGGCGATTATCGCCGCGTCGCGCTGTATGGCATCCGTTATCTGGTGCGCGAACGCGAGCTGCAATTCGCCGACCTGCAGTCGAATCTGGAGTGGGGACAAAATCTTGAGGCGACGCTTCGCCTGCGTGAGGAGCTGGCGGAGCACCGTCGCGCGCTGCTGCAAATGCAGGAGATGGCCGCGAAATACGGCTACGATATCTCCCGTCCGGCGCGAAACGCGCAGGAGGCTGTACAGTGGCTCTACTTTGCCTATCTGGCGGCGGTAAAGTCGCAGAATGGCGGCGCAATGTCGCTGGGGCGAACCGCGTCGTTCCTGGATATCTACATTGAACGCGATTTCAACGCGGGCCTCCTGACGGAGCAGCAGGCGCAGGAGCTGATCGACCATTTCATCATGAAGATCCGCATGGTACGCTTCCTGCGCACGCCGGAATTTGACTCGCTCTTTTCCGGCGATCCGATCTGGGCGACGGAGGTAATTGGCGGTATGGGGCTGGACGGTCGCACGTTGGTGACCAAAAACGCCTTCCGTTATCTGCATACCCTGCACACGATGGGGCCAGCGCCGGAGCCTAACCTGACCATACTGTGGTCTGAAGCGCTGCCAGTGGCATTCAAAAAATATGCGGCGCAGGTCTCCATCGTGACTTCATCTTTGCAGTATGAAAACGACGATTTAATGCGTACCGACTTTAACAGCGACGATTACGCTATCGCCTGCTGCGTCAGCCCAATGGTCATCGGTAAGCAGATGCAGTTCTTCGGTGCGCGGGCTAACCTCGCCAAAACGTTGCTGTACGCCATCAATGGCGGCGTTGACGAGAAGCTGAAAATCCAGGTCGGGCCGAAAACCGCGCCATTAACGGATGAGGTACTGGATTACGACACGGTAATAGAAAGCCTCGACCATTTTATGGACTGGCTGGCGGTGCAGTACATCAGCGCGCTGAACATCATTCACTACATGCACGATAAGTACAGCTATGAAGCTTCGCTGATGGCGCTGCACGACCGTGATGTATATAGGACGATGGCGTGCGGTATTGCCGGACTGTCGGTAGCGGCGGATTCTCTGTCCGCCATCAAGTATGCTCGCGTTAAGCCGATTCGCGACGAAAACGGCCTTGCCATCGACTTCGCTATTGAAGGCGAGTATCCGCAGTATGGTAATAACGATGAGCGCGTGGACAGCATCGCCTGCGACCTGGTGAAACGCTTTATGCAAAAAATTAGCGTGTTGCCGACGTATCGCCATGCGGTGCCGACGCAGTCCATTTTGACCATCACCTCGAACGTCGTGTACGGGCAGAAGACCGGCAATACGCCGGATGGACGCCGCGCCGGGACGCCGTTCGCGCCAGGGGCGAACCCGATGCACGGTCGTGACCGTAAAGGAGCGGTAGCCTCGCTGACGTCGGTGGCGAAACTGCCGTTTACCTACGCTAAAGACGGTATTTCGTACACCTTCTCGATTGTGCCAGCGGCGCTTGGGAAAGAAGATGACGTGCGGAAAACCAATCTTGTCGGCCTACTGGACGGCTATTTCCATCATGAAGCACAGGTGGAAGGGGGGCAGCATCTGAACGTTAATGTAATGAACCGTGAAATGTTGCTGGATGCGATTGAACATCCGGAAAACTACCCGAACCTGACGATCCGCGTTTCCGGCTATGCCGTGCGCTTCAATGCGCTGACTCGTGAGCAGCAACAGGACGTTATTTCGCGCACTTTTACTCAGGCGATGTAACGTGAACGGGGCGATCGTGTGGATCGCCCCGCGACGGATCTTCACTGAACGGTAATCTTAGGGGGAGATATGATTAGCGCATTTGATATTTTTAAGATTGGCATTGGACCTTCAAGCTCCCATACCGTAGGGCCGATGAATGCAGGAAAATGTTTTATCGATCGGCTGGCGGGCAGCGGCGACCTGCCGCGAACGACGCACATTAAGGTTGATCTTTACGGATCGCTGTCGCTGACCGGCAAAGGCCATGCGACCGACTCTGCCATTATGATGGGCCTGGCGGGCAATACGCCGCAGGACGTCAATATTGATAGCATTCCGGCGTTTATCCAGGAGGTTGCCCGCAGCAGCCGTTTACCGGTCGCGGGAGGCGCGCATGTGGTGGATTTTCCCGTTGCCGACAGTATTCTCTTTCACACTGAAACCCTGGCGCGCCATGAAAACGGCATGTGTATTACCGCCTGGAACGGACAAATGCCGCTTTTACACAAAACGTATTACTCTATCGGCGGCGGCTTTATTGTCGAAGAGGAACGCTTTGGCCAGTCGCACGACGTAGAAAAATCGGTGCCTTATGACTTTCATTCCGCCAGCAAACTGTTGTCGTTGTGTGAAAGACACGGACTCTCGGTTTCCGGTCTGATGATGAAAAATGAACTGGCGTTACGTAGCAAAGAGCAGATTGACGCTGGCTTTGCCCGCATCTGGCAGGTAATGGCGGCCGGGATTGAGCGTGGTATGAATACTGAGGGCGTGCTGCCGGGGCCGCTGAACGTTCCACGCCGCGCGGTAGCGTTACGGCGTCTGTTGGTCTCCAGCGATAATCTCTCCCGCGATCCGATGAACGTTATCGACTGGATTAACATGTTCGCCCTGGCCGTGAGCGAAGAGAACGCGGCGGGGGGGCGGGTTGTCACCGCGCCGACCAACGGCGCGTGCGGGATTATTCCCGCGGTGCTGGCCTATTACGACAAATTCCGTCGTCCGGTAAATGCCAACTCTATCGCCCGTTATCTGCTGGCGGCGGGGGCGATTGGCGCGCTGTACAAGATGAACGCCTCGATATCCGGCGCGGAAGTGGGGTGTCAGGGCGAGGTTGGCGTCGCGTGTTCGATGGCGGCGGCGGGGCTGACAGAACTGCTGGGCGGTAGCCCGGCGCAGGTCTGTATTGCGGCGGAAATCGCGATGGAGCATAACCTGGGCCTCACCTGTGACCCGGTGGCGGGTCAGGTACAAATCCCCTGTATTGAACGTAATGCGATTAACGCCGTTAAAGCGGTAAATGCGGCGCGAATGGCGCTACGCCGTACCTCCGAACCGCGGGTTTCGCTCGATAAAGTGATTGAAACCATGTATGAAACCGGTAAAGACATGAACGACAAATACCGCGAGACGTCGCGCGGCGGCCTGGCGATTAAAGTCGTTTGTCGGTAGGCCCGATAAGCGCAGTGTTATTAGACTGTTGGATAACACACAAGGCAGAAGCATGGGAAAAGGGCGCACTAAAATGCGCCCTTTTTTGTTGTGATCCTCTTCAAATAGAGAAAATAACAATATTAAACGAATGGTAAATAGAAAATAATTCTTAACCCATAGGAAATATAGGTGTTTGATTGGTAAGTTTTTCTCTTATTGTGCGCGTATGATTTTCTTACTACAAGAAAGTACCTGCACCTCACGTACTGCACATCGCCTTGTTGCGGCACGAAAAATAAAAAAACCTCTACCTACACATTGAGCGAGAATTTTATGGAATCGGCAAGTAATACTAGCGTAATCCTCGACGCATCAGCCCCGGCGCGTCGGGCAGGGATGACAGAAAGCGAATGGCGCGAAGCCATCAAATTTGACAGTACCGACACCGGTTGGGTCATTATGAGTATCGGGATGGCGATCGGCGCAGGAATTGTTTTCCTTCCTGTCCAGGTCGGTCTGATGGGACTTTGGGTCTTTTTACTCTCTTCTATTATTGGTTATCCGGCCATGTATCTGTTCCAGCGGTTGTTTATTAATACGCTGGCGGAATCCCCGGAATGTAAAGACTACCCCAGCGTAATTAGCGGCTATCTGGGCAAAAACTGGGGTATTTTATTAGGCGCGCTCTACTTCGTGATGCTGGTTATCTGGATGTTCGTTTATTCCACGGCGATTACTAACGACAGCGCTTCTTATCTGCACACTTTCGGCGTAACAGAAGGATTACTCTCCGATAGCCCGTTTTATGGCCTGGTGCTGATCTGCATCCTGGTGGCGATTTCCTCACGCGGTGAAAAATTACTGTTCAAAATTTCCACCGGCATGGTACTGACCAAACTACTGGTAGTGGCGGCGCTGGGCGTATCAATGGTTGGTATGTGGCACTTGTATAACATTGGCGCGCTGCCGCCGATGGCCCTGCTGGTTAAAAACGCCATTATTACCCTGCCGTTTACGCTGACCTCGATTTTGTTTATCCAGACGTTAAGCCCAATGGTGATATCTTACCGTTCACGCGAAAAATCCATTGAGGTTGCACGCCATAAAGCGTTGCGCGCCATGAATATCGCGTTTGGCATCCTGTTCGTTACCGTCTTTTTCTATGCGGTTTCCTTCACCCTGGCGATGGGACATGACGAAGCGGTGAAAGCTTACGAGCAGAACATTTCCGCTCTGGCCATCGCCGCGCAATTTATTAGCGGCGATGGCGCTGGCTGGGTCAAAGTGGTCAGCGTAATTCTGAACATCTTTGCCGTCATGACCGCCTTCTTTGGCGTTTACTTAGGATTCCGTGAAGCGACGCAAGGCATTGTGATGAATATCCTGCGTCGCAAAATGCCCGCAGAGAAGATCAATGAAAATCTGGTACAGCGCGGCATTATGCTTTTCGCCATTTTGCTGGCCTGGAGCGCTATTGTCCTCAACGCGCCTGTACTGAGCTTTACCTCTATTTGTAGCCCTATCTTCGGTATGGTGGGCTGTTTAATTCCGGCATGGTTGGTCTGGAAGGTTCCTGCATTGCACAAATATAAAGGCGCCTCGTTGTACCTTATTATCATTACCGGTCTGCTGTTATGTGTTTCTCCGTTCCTGGCATTTTCTTGATATACCTGAGATTAAGGTTGTTGTTATGTTTGAATCTAAAATAAATCCATTGTGGCAGAGACTTATCCTGGCCGTACAGGAAGAAGTAAAACCAGCGCTGGGATGTACTGAGCCTATTTCACTGGCGCTGGCGGCAGCGGCGGCAGCGGCTGAACTTGACGGTACAGTTGAACGCATTGACGCGTGGGTTTCGCCCAACCTGATGAAAAATGGTATGGGCGTTACCGTTCCGGGAACGGGAATGGTAGGGCTACCGATCGCCGCGGCGCTTGGCGCGTTGGGCGGCGATGCTAAAGCCGGACTGGAGGTGCTTAAAGACGCTTCCGCTAAAGCGGTTGCCGATGCGAAAGCGCTACTGGCTGCCGGACATGTCGCCGTGATGTTACAGGAGCCGTGTAACGATATCCTGTTTTCACGGGCGAAAGTTTATAGCGGCGATAGCTGGGCATGTGTCACGATCGTCGGCGATCATACGAACATCGTGCGGATAGAAACCGACAAGGGCCTGGTGTTCGCACAGTCCGATAATGTGCAGGGAGAAGAAAAGGCTTCGCCGCTGGTGGTACTGTCTCACACTTCGCTGGAAGAGATTCTGGCATTTGTGAATGCGGTGCCCTTTGACGCCATCCGCTTTATTCTGGATGCAGCCAGGCTAAACGGCGCGCTGTCGCAGGAGGGACTGCGTGGTTCCTGGGGACTGCATATCGGTTCGACGCTGGCAAAACAGTGCGATCGCGGTCTGCTGGCGAAAGATCTCTCCACATCGATTTTGATTCGTACCAGCGCAGCGTCAGATGCCCGAATGGGTGGCGCAACATTGCCCGCGATGAGCAACTCCGGTTCCGGCAATCAGGGGATTACCGCCACTGTGCCGGTGATGGTGGTCGCTGAACATGTCGGCGCAGATGATGAGCGTCTGGCGCGCGCGCTAATGTTATCGCATTTGAGCGCTATCTATATTCACCATCAGCTTCCGCGTTTGTCGGCGCTATGCGCGGCAACCACGGCGGCGATGGGCGCGGCGGCAGGTATGGCGTGGCTGATAGATGGTCATTATGCCACTATCGCGATGGCTATCAGTAGTATGATTGGCGATGTCAGCGGGATGATTTGCGATGGCGCTTCGAATAGCTGCGCGATGAAAGTCTCCACCAGCGCGTCGGCGGCGTGGAAAGCCGTGCTGATGGCGTTGGACGATACGGCGGTGACCGGAAACGAAGGGATTGTGGCGCACAATGTCGAAGAATCTATTTCGAACTTGTGTTCGCTGGCGTGTCGTTCAATGCAGCAGACAGATAAGCAGATCATCGAGATTATGGCCAGTAAAGCGCATTAATAACGAATGCCCCGGCAGGAGGCCGGGGCATTCGTGTCGCCAGATGGCGCTCGCGCCGACATCCGGCCTGATATTCAGGCGGCGGCCTTTTCTTCTGCCAGCCGGACTTCGGCATCTGCCACGATAGCTTCCAGTTCGGTTAGCATCTCTTCATAGCCCAGATGCACAGTGGCTCTCATTGCCTTCTGTACGGCAGGTTTTACCACGGACTGACGTTTCTTCGCCGATTTTTTGCTCATCTTACGACTCCTTTTATGGCTGGCTACACCGGTAAATCTACCAGTAATGCGCGCAGCGGCGTATTGGCAACCAGCGTAATGTTAGGTTCATCACGAATAAATGCGCCATCCCCGCAGGTTAATACCTCTTGCTCTTCATTGTGCGTCACCGCGTGGAACGTACCGTGAATCGACTGCAAATAGGCGCGCGGCCCGTGAAGCTGAAAATTAAGCGATTCGCCTTTCTTCAGCGTAATGTGATGTAGCCAGACCTGTTGGCGCAGTTGTAAGCTGTTTTGCTCGCCGTCAGGCGAGGCAAGAAGCTGTTGTTGCGCCGCCGATAGCGTGGTTTTTTGTACCAGCGCGTTTTCCTGTTCAGGACAGGCGTCGAGCCACAGTTGCATTCGGGTTAAGGGCTTAACGTTGCTGAGATTACGTTCGCTGTAGCTAATACCCGGCTGCGCGGCAAGCAGTAACGCTTCGCCCGCTTTGGCCTGCACATGGTTGCCGTCGCTGTCGCGGTATTCCGCTTCGCCGTCCAGAATCAGGTTTAAAATATCCACCTTTGGATAAGTTCGGGGCTGAAAAGAGGCGCCAGGCGCCAGGACTTCCTGGTTCAGTACGCGCAGCGAAGCGTAGCCCAGCAGTGTAGGGTCGAAGTAGTGTCCAAAGGAGAAGGTGTAGCGGGCCTGCAGCCATCCATAGTCTGCCTGTCCACACTGTTTGGCGGTTCGGGTAGTAATCATCGTTATTAACCTCTCTTTACTCCCTTTTATGTTAAGGGGCTGGACGCTGCATTGTTAGCCAGATATTCTGCCCGGTATGTTCAAATTTCCTGAATGAGAACGCTATGGCTAAAGAGAGAGCGCTGACGCTTGAAGCATTGCGTGTGATGGACGCCATTGACCGCCGGGGCAGTTTTGCCGCAGCGGCAGATGAACTGGGACGGGTGCCCTCCGCGCTGAGTTACACCATGCAGAAGCTGGAAGAAGAGTTGGACGTTGTGCTGTTTGATCGTTCCGGCCATCGTACAAAATTCACCAACGTCGGGCGTATGCTGCTGGAGCGTGGCCGGGTATTGCTGGAAGCGGCAGACAAGTTGACGACGGATGCTGAAGCGTTGGCCCGCGGTTGGGAAACGCATCTGACGTTGGTCACTGAGGCTCTGGTGCCGACGCCCGCTTTTTTTCCGCTGCTCGACCGGCTGGCCGCTAAAGCCAATACGCAGCTTTCATTTATTACCGAAGTACTGGCTGGCGCATGGGAGCGCCTTGAGCAGGGGCGGGCGGATATCGTCATCGCCCCGGATATGCACTTTCGATCGTCGTCGGAAATTAACTCCCGTAAATTGTATACGCTCATGAATGTGTATGTCGCCGCGCCTGACCATCCGATTCACCAAGAGCCGGAGCCGCTTTCGGAAGTGACGCGGGTTAAATATCGCGGCATAGCGGTAGCGGATACCGCGCGCGAGCGCCCGGTATTAACGGTGCAACTGCTGGATAAGCAACCGCGCCTGACGGTAAGCACTATTGAAGATAAACGTCAGGCGTTGCTGGCCGGGCTTGGCGTCGCCACCATGCCATATTCGATGGTAGAACAGGATATAGCCGAAGGACGGCTACGCGTAGTGAGCCCGGAATCGACCAGCGAAATTGATATTATTATGGCCTGGCGGCGTGACAGTATGGGCGAGGCAAAAGCCTGGTGTTTGCGGGAAATACCTAAGCTATTCGCCGGGAAATAAATAGCGCGCGGCGCTTTAAAAGCAGCGCCGCGCCGCCATCAGGAAAAACGTTTCGGATCGGGGCCGAAGCGGTTATCGCCCGGCGTACCGTTCTGGCAGTTGAACGCGATGATGATAAGCCAGCCGATAATGGGGATTAGTAGTAATAGTAGCCACCATGCGGAGCGGTCAGTGTCATGCAAACGTCGGAACTGCACGGCCCACCACGGTAAAAAGATCAGAACGCCGTAAATGGTGGTCAGAACACCTTCACCCCCGGCGCGCTGCCAACCGAGCATGGCGTCCAGCAGGCCCAGCACAAAGGTAAAAATGATATTGACCAGAATAAACATCCAGTATTCTTTGCGTCGCGCGCGACCGCCAAAGCCCAGATAATTTTTTAAAACGTTTAAATACCAATCCATTTTCGCCTCAATAGTCGTTCAATCAATTGTTTTTAAAGTAATCAAACTAAGAATAGCTGCGAATGAAATGCTGGTAAATATTTGTGATATTAATTAATAAGGCGTCGCGGTGTAGTCTCCCCCAAATTTAGTCTGACCGCTTAATAGAGTCCTCTGGTTAAAATACAACCAATGGAGGTACGCTATGAAGAAAATACGTTTCACCGAATCCCAGATCCTGAGAGTCCTGAAAGAAGTTGAAGGCGGTCGACATGTGAAGGAGGTTTGTCGTGAGAATGGTGTTTCCGAAGCCAGCTACGATAACTGGAAATCCAAATATGGCGGCATGGAGTCCCCGGATATCAAACGCATGAAAGAGCTGGAAGAAGAAAACCGGCGATTGAAGCAAATGTACGCGTCTTTGAGCCTGGATCATGAAATTCTTAAGGATGTCGTCGCAAAAAAACTTTAACGGTTCCCGAAAAACGTAAACTGGTGCGCTATGTCATGACGGAACATCAGACCAGCGAGCGACGCGGGTGCCGAATTATTGGTATTAGCCGAAGCCTTTTGCATTATCGCCCGAATGCCGAACGGGATATTCCGGTGATCGAGGCGCTACAGGATCTGGCGCATCACTATCCGGCCTATGGATTTGGCTTGATGTTCAACAAGCTGCATCAGGCAGGGTTATCGTGGAATAAGAAACGCGTTTACCGGATATATTGTCGGTTAAAACTAAACCTCAGACGCAAGGGTAAAAAACGCTTGCCCAACCGGAACCCGCAGCCTTTGGCGGTCCCCATTAACATGAATCACTGTTGGTCAGTGGATTTTATGAGTGACGCGCTGATGGATGGAAGGCGGTTCAGATTGTTTAACGTAGCCGATGATTTTAATCGGGAAGCGCTGGCAGTCGAAGTGGACTTAAATATCCCGGCGCATCGCGTAGTGCGCGTTTTGGAGCGGCTCAGCGCCGAAAGAGGCTATCCGGCGTTTCCGAAGTGATAATGGACCGGAACTTACCGCCGCCGTCCTGTCGGAGTGGGCCGAGCAGCATGGAGTCATACTGGATTTTATTCAACCGGGAAAGCCAATGCAGAACGGATTTATCGAACGGTTCAATAAGACATTACGAACAGAAATACTCGATATGTATCTGTTCCGAACGCTGTCTGAAGTCCGAGAGTTAACAGAAAACCGGCGAACGGAATATAACGAGGAACGCCCGCATAGCTCACCTGGCGGCATACCGCCGGTTACCTATGCAAGGCAAAAACTGGCCGGAGACTCTAACTGGCAGTGGTACTAAAAACCGGAGTGACTACATCGCGACTAATACAGTTTATACCTATCTACTGGCATGCCCAACATATTACGGCAGCATCGTATCGAAATACTTCCTTTCTTCCTGGTAACTTTTTATAAGACAGTTGCTCACTTCGGCCGTCTCTGCATCAGTTCCTTTCGAATCAACCGTTTCCAGTTGGCATTTTTTATCAATCATCTCTCCCCATGATTTTTTAAGCTCCAGAATAAATGGCTTACGATCTGGGTTGTTATTGATTTGTGCATCAACAGATTTGTTCAAATTCTCTAATGCCGATTTTACTTCCCCTGAGCTTTTTTGATTAATACTTGCAAGCTGACTATTTTTTTCCGGAAAATGCAGCAGCACTAACTTCAGAATACCCTGTGAACAACAAGAGTAAAACAATGCTATATTTTAGATGTTCATTCTTCACACCCCAAAGCAGAATCTTTATCACAAGCCAGTTTTGCCGACAAATCACTAAGACGATCAATGCTAACGGACTTACAATCGTAAACAGATTCCTTTTTGCTATTCAGGTTCGTAACACTAACTCCACGGCTTTCACTCTCACCCTCATAATTACTAAATATCGTGTACTTATACTCTGCATTTACAAACGATACACTGAAATAATCGGTTTGAAATCGTGAGTAATGATTGTATTTAAATCCTGAATAATCATTACCTTTCGATTCATAATTAAATGCAGTTTTGCGGTCTTTCGATAAGGTGTACCGAAGCACGCCTTTGTTTTCATCTAGTTTGATTGTTCCTTTTGCAGTGTTGCACATGAAATATTCATCACTCGCAAACGATGAACCACACAAAAGCATTGCAGCCAACGCAAAAAACTTATAATGATGCATTGTAATTTCTCTCCATTTTCAAATCATATCCCTTCTGCCTTGGTCCGTTATATCTTTGAGCAAATGAAAGCCAATCTTTAGTCCGAATGGAGCGCAATAAAACTCTATCAGCCTTAATGAAGCTAACGAATGCTTTCAACTGATTTTTCTCAGACTTACTTAATGCAAAAACGAAATCCTCAGGGCTAGCGTAGCCTGATGTGGCGTAGTTCGACGCCAAAATCTGAAACTTACCCCAAGATGCTGACTTTAAAGCTGCTTTCTTGTCTAAAGCATACGCTTTGATTAGCTTTGCATACTGTATTGATGTTGCACCATATCCACCCGCAACAGGATTTGATATATCTTCGAACTGATCATACTTCCCATTTGTATATTTATGAAAGTGATGCCTTTCAAATAATATCGCAGGAACATAATCATCGTTATCTTCAAATTTAAAATAGGAGCCATAAGGACCATTTTCAGTTTTTGCTACAGCTTTAATTGCTGCAACTTCGCATCCTAATTCTTTTGCAGCCTCTTCATAATCAGTATCATCAATTTTATCTCCATTATAGAAGTGAATAAATTCTATAGGAGTTAACTCCCCATTAACAGGAGTCTTGGGAAACTCTGCACTTCGTAATATTTCCGGAAACTCAAGCGGATGAAAATGCCATACTGACCGCTGACTGGCGAACGGCGGCACCTTATCCATCCAGCGCGTCACATCCAGAAATCCCCCGTTGGCCATCTTCACAACAGGACTTTCATCCCTGACCGTAAATACCGATGACCAGCGTGTATCTTCGCGGGTACTGTGCCAGTCGCTGTCATGCTTCACTATCAGCCGCCGCGCATATTCCGGGATGTTCATCTGATTGGTATGCAGTGCGCCGAACAGCAGTTCGTCCAGGGATTTATCGGGATACGGGTCGGGCGGTCTTCTGTTTTCAGCGTTGTGGATCAGGCTGTCATAAAACATTTTTGCCTGTGCCGATGCGGGTCCTTTTTCGCTGTCAAAGTGCGAGCTGATGCTTTTCAGGGCATCAATAACCCAGCGTTCATCCAGCGTGCGGGTAAAATCGGTTGTGTGTTCAGCCTCAATACAGTGAAAGTTTAGCTCAGCTAAATCATGCTGACTGAGCTGCTCCACATCGTCCTGGTGCATCCACGTATGTGGGCGGATTTGAAAGTATGTTACGCCGTTTTTATCCGTAAACGGGTATGTGGCATCACGCGGAATAATTTTTCCAGCATCGGCACGGGTAATGGCGCTCATCTGCTTAAAGGTACTTTCCTCGTCCTCCCCGTTTCGCAGGTACAGTGGCCGTTTCAGCTTCAGCTTAATGAACTGTTTGCCCGTTTTGATGCCCTTCACGTTGGCCACCACATCCGGCACATGCTCGTCGAGGCTCAGCAGCTCGATATGGGCTTTATAGTCCGTGGTAATAATCTGCGGATAATTATCTTCGTCGGCCAGATCCTGAGCGCCGAGGAACCCGACCGGATCCCCTGCTTTCACCGTCACTTTCAGCGGGGCGGACGGCACTACCACATCATCAAACACGCCGTGATTCAGTGCGTGGTGCATCCACTCAGGCAGGCACACGTAACATTCCCCGTCCGGCTCCAGATATTCCGGGCGCATCGAGACCCAGAACAGATCGCCTGCGGGTTTACCGTCCTGAAGACGCTGCACCAGGGCGAACGGCTCCGGCCGTAGTTCCAGCAGAAACGATTTTTGTTGCAGCACGGTCAGCGTTTCCCCCTGCATCAGCATTCTGGCGTGGCCGTGTTTATTTGCCAGCACGTCCGGCACGATTTCACGGCTGTCATCGTGGCGGGAGTGTTTGCGCATCCGCACCCCGTGACCTTTCTGCGTGACCCGGTAAAGCGGGCGTTTCGGGAATTCTGATAGTGGCGCGATGTGCATGTAAAGCTGGTACAGCGTCAGCCAGGAGGATTCATCCTGTTCGTCGGGTTTGTACACCGATTTGACCAGCACAAAGGTGCCGGACTGGCGCAGGGGGCGTTCCTGGTAACACTCGATAGCCGCGTAATCGCGGTTAACCCGCCATGCCACCACCTCGCCGTCCATCATGAACTGGAGCGGCACGGATTTTTCCGGCGTGTCCTGATTCAGCACCGAGGCCGGAGACGATGACGTCCCGATGTGGATCCCCCCGTGCCAGTAATGACTAATGCCAAGTAACCACCAACCGTGCGCGTTTTTGCGGATGTCGGTCAGCAGCTCGTCATAGTTCTTATAGTCCCGTCCGTCGGCTTTCCGTACCGGATAACGAATGTTTATCATCTTTCCTTAAGTGAAATCCCTCAAAACCATAATCATCGCAGGGAGTTAAGAAGAAAGGGAGTGAAATTTATGCAAATTTTATTACTAAGATAACCCGCACGTCGGCAGATAAGGTATTGATCGGTTTCTTAGAGTATGAGGCTGTAGCCGCCATGTTTAACGAATTCCCTAGAATGTAGGGCGCGGGTTGGGGGGCGGTCTGAATCGCTACGGATAATCCAGACACTTCCGAGCCGTTGATAATACTGGTTTTCATATTCTGTTGGTGACATCTGATTACTCGAACCATGCCGACGCTTACTGTTATAAAACATTTCGATGTAATCAAAAATATCGCTGCAGGCTTCTTCCCGCGTTCCGTAGATCTTTTTCTTTATCCGCTCGCGTTTCAGTAACTGGAAAAAGCTTTCTGCAACCGCGTTATCGTGACAGTTACCGCGACGGCTCATACTCCCGTCCAGACCGTGTGATTTCAGGAATGACTGCCACTCATGGTTTGTGTACTGACTGCCCTGGTCCGAGTGAACCAGCACCTTTCTTTGCGGATTACCCCTCCATACAGCCATCAGCAGTGCGTTCAGGACAATGTCCTTTGTCATCCGGGATTGCATTGACCAGCCGATAATTTTGCGTGAGAACAGGTCAACAACCACGGCCAGATACAGCCAGCCCTCGTGAGTCCTGATGTAGGTTATGTCCGTTACCCAACGCTCATTCGCGCATCCGGATTGAACTGTCGCTGGGGCCTGTTGGGCGATACGATACAGGCCTCGCCTTTGCGTGCCCGCGGGCTCCGGTACCCGACCTGAGCCTTTATCCCGACACGCTTCATCAGTCGCCAGATTCTGTTCACTCCGCACTGTTGCCCGCTGTCCCGCAAGTCCAGATAGATCTTGCGATAACCATAAACGCAACCGGACTCCAGCCAGAACTGTTTGATCTGTCCCGTCAGTCTCCGATCTACCTGGTGGCGCTGAGAATGCGGCTGCTGAAGCCAGGCGTAAAAGCCACTGGGGTGAACATTCAGCACCCGACAGAGCAGACGAACAGGCCAGCAACTGCTGTTGTCACGGATAAAGGCGTACCTCAGTCGGACAGCTTTGCGAAGTTTAATATGTCCCGTTCGTCAGTAACCCGCTTCAGCTCTTTCTGGAGTCGGCGGAGCCCGGCCTGAGCATCTGACTGTTCTTTATTAATGGATGAGTACGGACCGTACTTCTTTATCCAGGCGTAAAGGCTGTGGGTGGTGATATCGAGACGTGTTGCAACGCTGGAAACAGAATGACCGCGATCAACAACCTGTTTGACTGCTTCAATTTTAAACTCTTCGGGATAACGCTTACCGCTCATGGGCGCCTCTCATCAAGTCATTTTAAATGACTCTGAGGTGTCTGTTAAACCCGTGGCGATTCATTATTCCCTCGCTTTTTAATTGAGTATAGGTTGCTTACCACTTTCTATTCAGCAGACGGTCAAGGCTGAACGCGCCTGGTCCGGTTAACGCCAGTAATAAGAATCCGCCGGCAATGGTCAGGTTTTTCATAAACATCAGCGAGTTTACGCCTTCTGCAAAATTGCTATGGAAGATAAATGCCGTCAGCAGCGTAAAACCGGCGGTGAAAAACGCAGTGGTTCGGGTGAGGAACCCCAGCAGAATCGCCAGGCCGCCGCCGAATTCAAGCAGTATGGTGAGCGGCAGCAGGAATCCCGGTACGCCCATCGCTTCCATATACTGTTGTGTGCCCGCATAGCCATTAATTTTTCCCCATCCTGCGGTAATAAACAGAACTGGCATTAAAATACGCGCTATCAGTACACCAACATCTTCTAATTTTTTCATGTTACTCTCCAGGAGGCCGCTTCGACTGCTGCTGTTATTTTCATTAGCAATGGCGCGGCGTAGCGCGTCATTGCTATCGCTGGAGAGAATCATAAACGTGACGTGCAGGAATTGTTAGCAAGTAAAATTGCAAAATTTTCTCAAAAAATTTGATTGATGGATAAGGCGGTAATATACCTGAAAAGTATCGCGCTATCAGATATCAACGGATGATAGCCGGATAGCGCGATGCTATAAAAGAAAGACGTTAACTGCGGAGTTGCTGTTGACGGAGAGTATTTTTTACCAGGCGCCATGCGCTCCAGATACCCAAGCCGCGTTTCGCCCAGCGTACCAGCATATTAGGATGACGTATGGTCCAGATAGCCATTACGCTGCTACCGACCAGCGCCCAGGAGCGCAGGCTTAACACCGTATTCCAGCCGCGATCGTAAGCGCCGGTGGTCTCCAGCCAGTCGCGACGGCTGGCAGCCAGATCCAGCCGTTGCTGCTGGATCTGGCTGAGAAGCAGCGCTTTACGTTTTTCGCGTTCGCCTTTGCTGCTCACGACTGATCGTCCTCCAGAATTTTCCGATCGTTAGCCAGTTCATGCCGCGTATGGCGCAACAACGTGGACTGACGCGCTTTACGCAAAGTCCAGATGCCGCCGATCAGCGCAAGCACTAATAGCACAACGGTGGTAGCGATCATGGCGTTCAAACGGTACTGAGGATCGATAGCCCAGATGACCAGCACCATCAGGCTCATTAAGCCAAACGCAGCGAAAAGCATGGTAAGACCTACCATCAGCAACAACTGAAAGAGGTTCGCTTTCTCTTCTTCCAGTTCCACTACCGCCAGTCGCAGTCGGGTTTCCACCATTTCAACGATAATGGTTACAATCCGCTGCCCGATACCCAGTACGCTTTTGCCTGGTCCTTGTGCCTGTCGAGAGTCCGCCATAATTAACGACGCGTCAGAAGTACGCCCAACACCAGACCGACAGCGGCGCCAATGCCTACGCTCGTCCAGGGATTTTCGCGCACATAATCATCAGCGCGGGTGGCGGCAACGCGAGTCTGATTGGCAATCACATCGCCCGTTTCGCCCAGGCGGTAACGGCTTTCTTTCAGCGCGCGTTCGGCTTTGCTACGAATCTTACTCAACTCTTCTTTCGACTTTTCGCCCGAAGAGCTCAGCACTTCTTCAAGCGTATCGGTCAGGGATTTCAACTCAGCGCGCAGATGTTCCGTAGTGTTATCTTTCGACATAGTTTTCTCCAGGTGAGTGAGTATTTACATTCGGTATTAACTTAATAGTCTCTGGCCTCAAGTTTTTTTAGCTCGTCCTGAGCCTCGGCCAGCTTACGTTCACGTTTGTTTATTTTATCCGCATCGCCTTTTGCTTTTGCCTCGGCTAAATCACGTTGGCGTTCGGCTATTTCCTCTTTTTGTTCGGCGATCTTTTTCTGATGCTCGGCGCGCAGCTTGCTGTCAGTACAATTGGCGCGTACTTCGCTGAGCGCCTTGTTCAGACCCTCGATACGGCGCTGATTATTGTGCTTTTCAGCGTAGCTAATTTCTTTTTGTATATCCTGCTCTTTTTCCGGACAAAGCGTATTAGCGTAGCTGCCTGCGCTAAGCGTGAAAAGTGTAATAGCCAAAGCGATACGGTATTTCATTCCTGAACTTTCCCTTATGTTCGAACCCATTGTCCGGGGCGGTGATCCCGATAATAACGTGGTGGGCTAAACACCAATTTATTAATCATAGTCATTAAACAACGAAATCACCAAAGTGAGTGATATGATTCGGATTCCTGGAGATTAGCCAAAGCGGTGTGAGTTTTCCCGTAAGCGAGATAGCCACTGTACCGCTTCGTTGTCATCGTCCTGCTGAGCGACGACATAACCGTGTGGCAGCGTTTGATCAAGTACCGCTTTCGCTGCGGCGCTTTGCGTAGGGGAATCGAATGTAATGAGCAGCATGTCATTCTTAGGTGTAATGCTTTTAAAATGAATGCCGTTCGCATCCAGATGATGCAGAACTGAAAAACCGTCTGGAATACTGGCGCCCTGGTTAACCGCGCGAATGGCCAGTGTCGACTCCTGCTGGCGCAGAGTTGACCACGCTACCATGAGTACGGTCAGCATCAGTAGAAAAGCGCTGATCCAAATGAACTGTCGGGCAGTTATGCGTGGTTTAAGCATAAGTTATCCCCGGCCCCCATATTTCTTTTTCCACAGCATGACCAGAGAACCCGCCAGGCCAAAAAAGAGCAGTACCACGGGCAATAGCATCAGATATGACATTAACTGATCTTCATACTTCATAAAGACAGGCGTTTTGCCCAGCAGATAGCCCAGCGACGTCAGAATAAGCACCCATAACAAGCCGCTCATCCAGTTAAAGAACTGAAAGCGCGCGTTATTCAGCCCGGATATGCCGGCAATGGTGGGCAGTAGCGTTCTGACAAATGCGATAAAACGGCCTATCAATAATGCCGACAGACCGTGTTTATGAAAAAGGTGGTGGGCGCGTTGATGGTAATGCGCGGGGAGATGAGAAAGCCAGTTTTGCACGGTACGGGTATTCCCAAGCCAGCGGCCCTGAATATAGCTGACCCAGCAGCCCAGGCTGGCAGCGACGGTAAGCAGTAAAATGGTTTGTGGAAAGCCCATCGCGCCTTTAGCGATCAGAACGCCGACCAGGATCAACAGGCTGTCGCCAGGTAAAAAGGCGGCAGGGAGCAAGCCATTTTCCAGGAACAAAATCATAAATAACACAAAATACAACATGCCAATCATGGAAGGATTAGCAAGTGTTTCAAAGTCCTGAGCCCACAGGGCATTCAGCAATTGAGTCAGTAGTTCCATTCAGTATTCCTGGGGAATCGGTTAACGTCACGCCGGTAATCTGAGGTTTGCACTACCGCAACAGAGGTGGAGTTTTTATCAGCGTTGCGGAAACGGCAAATTCGCGACCTGAACTATTCCTTGTTAAGTTGTGAAGTAAGCAAGCACTAACACACAAAAATTCAAATGCATCTAATTGTAACAAAGGTCAACGAAGTCCGTTATAGAAATTATGCGTCGTTGAGCTTTGATTTTGCTTATCGCAAAGGAGGGTGGCGAGAGGATTTACACAGACTGACATTTTATACTTTACGCTTACCGAGCGCCGCAGCAGACGTCATTTTACGCCGCCAGAGGCGATATCAAGGTGTACAACCGGATTTTCGGCAAAAAGATAGCGGTTGGCGTTAAATTCAAAATCATCACTGGTTTCATTAAATAACATCTGTTTCGTGTTCTCCAGATGCTGCCCCATCGTCACTTTAGCGGCGTGAGGATCTTTACGTATCAGCGCGCAGGATCTGGTCGTGGTTGTTGCACCAGTTGTCAACCGTGCGCAAGTCAATGTGTGTGCAATTTTTTCTAAAAAAGGTTGTGGATGCGTTGTGCCCACTTCTTATCGACAATGGCGGCCAACGCAGAGTCTTGCGTGGTTAACGCTACCTCAACAATGGCTATTTACCGGCGTAACAGGTTGCCGCAAATTACCGTTTTAAGAATCTGTATGGCATCTGGCTGAAAGGCGAACATTACCAATGGCGAGCCAGATCTGGCAATCTTTAAGCGTGGCGTTACGCGATAAAAAAGGCCGGATAAGATGCTTTAGCGTCTTATCCGGCCAGGATTAACCATGTTTCGAACGTAGGCCGGATAAGCGTAGCGCCTCCGGCATCAATAATAACTTAGCTACGCAAGGCATTGTTCGCCAGACGTTCGTCCTCTGCCTGGCAGGCTGCCGCGGTGAACAGAACATCGGTAGATGAGTTCAGCGCCGTTTCACACGAATCCTGCAATACGCCGATGATAAAGCCGACCGCAACTACCTGCATTGCGATATCGTTCGGGATGCCAAACATGTTGCACGCCAGCGGGATCAGCAGCAATGAACCGCCTGCCACGCCGGAGGCGCCGCAAGCGCACAGCGACGCCACCACGCTCAACAGCAGCGCTGTGGGCAGATCCACCGGTACGCCTAACGTATGGACTGCCGCTAACGTCAGAACTGTAATGGTAATTGCCGCGCCAGCCATATTGATGGTGGCGCCCAGCGGAATGGAAACGGAGTAGGTATCCCTGTCCAGATTCAGTTTTTCGCACAACGCCATATTCACCGGAATATTGGCGGCAGAACTGCGGGTAAAGAAGGCATAAACACCGCTTTCACGCAGGCAGGCGAATACCAGCGGGTAAGGGTTACGACGAATCTTCCAGAATACCAATAGCGGGTTGACCACCAGCGCGACCAGCAGCATACAGCCAATCAGGACCACCAGCAGGTGCGCATAGCCCCACAGAGTGGAGAAACCGGTGGTTGCAAGCGTTGATGAAACCAGACCAAAAATACCGACTGGCGCGAAACGGATCACCAGTTTGACCATAAAGGTCACGGCGTTGGACATATCGTTCACGAGGTTCTTCGTGGTCTCATTGCCATGACGCAGGGCAAACCCCAGACCGACGGCCCAGACCAGGATCCCGATATAATTCGCATTCAGCAGCGCGTCGATAGGGTTTGACACCATACTTATCAGCAGACCACGCAGGACTTCTACAATTCCGGACGGCGGCACAATATCCTGGGCGCTACTGGACAGGTGCAGCGTTGAAGGGAAGGCGAAGCTGAACACGACGGCCGCCAGCGCGGCTGAAAAGGTGCCTAACAGATAAAGAAAGAGAATCGGGCGGATATTGGTTTTTTGACCGTGCTGGTGGTTGGCGATTGAGGCCATCACCAGCATCAGCACCAGAATGGGGGCGACCGCTTTCAAGGCGCCGACGAACAGGGTGCCCAGCAAGCCAACCGCTTCCGCCGCAGGCTTAGAGACCCATGCCAGTAAAATCCCCAGTACCAGACCCACTAAAATTTGTTTAACCAGGCTGCCCTGCGCTAAACGCTGCAGTAGCCCTGATGCACGTTGCGTAGCCATTTCATATTCCTTGTATTGTGTTGCTGTTCATCCCCTGCACGCTCTTACGGCGCATCTTTCAGGATGTAACAAAGTGTTTGCCTGGTTGAGTATAAGGAAAGTTGAAGGTTCGGGAAGCGAAATATCCTGGATTTTTTGCTGCGATCATATTTTATAACTTTATATTAACAGTATTGTGACATGTTAAACAAAAAAGCCCAACGGGTATGCGCCGCCGGGCGTTAATGACAGAGAGGTTTGTTCCGATAAAAGCTTATTGCGCTCGCAGTTTCTTATCGCGCTGATGGTTAACCCAAGCGTTAATCACCAAAGTAATGGTCAGAATACCAAACACCACGCCCAGCGAAACCGCGATAGGAATATGGTAGAAGTCGACGATCAGCATCTTAATGCCGATAAAGACCAGAATGACCGCCAGACCATATTTCAGCATCGAGAAACGTTCCGCCACGCCGGACAGCAGGAAGTACATCGCACGCAGACCCAGGATAGCAAACAGGTTAGAGGTCAGCACGATGAACGGGTCGGTGGTGACTGCAAAGATTGCCGGAATACTGTCAACGGCGAATATCACATCGCTGAACTCAACCATAATCAGTACCAGTAGCAACGGTGTGGCATACAGCAGGCCATTTTTGCGTACGAAAAAGTGCTCGTTCTCGATCGTATCGGTCATGCGCAGATGCCCACGCAGCCAGCGCACCATCGGTTTTTCGCCAATGCCGGATTTGTCTTCTTTCGCCAGCGCCATTTTTACGCCGGTAAACAGCAGGAAGGCGCCGAACACGTACAGCAGCCATTCGAACTGGGCGATGAGCCAGGTACCGGCAAAAATCATGATGGTACGCAACACGATCGCGCCAAGAACCCCATACACCAGCACCCGGCGTTGCAGAGCCGGGGGGACGGAGAAATAGCTAAACAGCATCAGCCAGACAAAGACATTATCCACGGCCAGCGACTTCTCAATCAGATAGCCGGTAAGGAACGCCAATGCCTGAGGGTCAGCGACTTCGCGCCCTTGCGTTTCAGCCAGATACCACCAGAAAGCGGCGTTAAACAGCAGAGAGAGCGTTACCCACAGGATTGACCATCCCGCCGCTTGTTTCATCGACATGGCATGTGCGCCGCGTCGCCCCTGCAACAACAGGTCGATGGATAGCATTATCACCACTACAACCGTGAATCCACCCCATAATAATGGTGTACCGACAGTATTCATTATTTCTCCCCATGCAAAAAAAACGGCTAACGCCGAATGACATTAGCCGCTGCTTTTATGCATAGACCTTGCCATTCGGCAAGGTCTCACTTACAACTATAAAGGAATACGCTGACGTATTCCTTTATAGCTGCCCGGTGACCGGATGTGGTTTTGCACACATCGTAATGACGATCGTCCGACAATGAAGTTACTCCCCTTTGCGCGTAACAAAGTATGACAGGCCACGCCTGGAGTCAATGACCTGTAACATATAATTTACATTATTTTACGCAGGAAGAGGATGCGTCATATCGTCCGCCGGAAAGATAACCCCGGTTTGACGACGTATTTCTGTTAGCCATTTTGCTGTGGCGCGACTTAGCGACAATCCCGGATGTTCTACGGTGTGAGTCTCAATGAGACGGGCGAACGCCTCGGCTTCATACAGCATGGTATTAATATGCTGAGGTTGAGTTAGATCCTGCATCAGCGCGCCGCGCGGCGCAAAGCACACCTTCTGGCATTCCGACAGCTTTTCAATCACCAGAGATCCCGCCTCGCCCTGAATTTCGCTGGCCAATACGGAGTCGCTGACTTTGGAATGCTGTAGCGTAACGCTAAAATCGCCGTAATCCATGACCACAACGCCGTGCGCATCCACTCCGCTTTCCAACAAATTCGCTGACGCCTGAACGCTGCGCGGCTCGCCCCATAGCACGATCGCTGAAGCCAGACAGTAATACCCAATATCCATGATCGAACCACTGGAGAAGGCCGGATTAAACGTATTCGGGTTTTCACCGTTCAGATAGCGCTGATAACGTGAGGAGTACTGGCAGTAATTCAGCAACGCCTTATGCATTCTGCCGATCTTCGGCAGCGATTCCCGCAGGAGCAGAAAATTAGGCAGGTTGGCAGTTTTAAAAGCTTCAAACAGCACCTGCTGATTATCGCGCGCGCAGGCGATAGCGGCATCAACCTCCGTCAAGTTAGATGTCAGTGGCTTTTCGCACATGACATGTTTTTTATGCTGCAAAAAGAGCTGCGTCTGGGAGAAGTGCAGTGAGTTCGGGCTGGCGATATAAACCGCCTCTATCGCGTCGCTTTGCGCCATCGCCTCCAGCGAGGTAAACAGATGCTCGACGGGATAATCATTGGCGAAAGATTGTGCCTGCTCAAGGCTACGGGAGTAGACGGCGGTGAGCCTGAACTTGCCGGTTTCATGGGCGGCGTCGACAAACTGGCGCGTGATCCAGTTAGTACCGATTACAGAGAAACGTATCATAAACGTCAACGGACTCCTGAAAGGGATTTTCGTCAATGTAGCACGACTTTCTGCCCTTGCCAGTGCGCTGTGACGCACGCCGACATTTTACTGGCGAGAAGGGCATCCGTGTGCGCTATCGGTCCCAATAGTTACGCCAGCGCCTGATGCGTCAGCCACAGGCGGGTATCAAATTCCAGTTGATGGTACTGCGGCTCCATATGGCAGCAGATCTGATAAAACGCTTTGTTATGCTCTTTTTCTTTCAGGTGCGCCAGTTCGTGAACCACAATCATCCGCAGAAACGGCTCCGGAGCGTTGCGAAACACGGTGGCGACGCGTATCTCCGCCTTTGCCTTGAGTTTGCCGCCCTGAACGCGCGAGACGGCGGTATGCAGCCCCAGCGCATTTTTTAGCACATGGATCTTGCTGTCATACATCACTTTATTGATGGGCGGCGCGTTGCGTAGAAACTGACTTTTCAGCTCCTGAGTATAGTGATATAGCGCTTTGTCAGTGGCGTAATCATGCGCGCCGGGATAGCGTTTTTCCAGCATCGTTCCCAGGCCCTGCCCGGCGATTAAAGCGCGCACCTGGGCAAGGAGATGTTCCGGATATCCCTGAAGGTAAGGTAGTGAGGTCATCAAAGCTCCATGTTGCTGATAAAAAGTGTATACTCACGCACCCTTTTCAGGGATAACGCCGCAATTTTACCATTCAGGAGGCCCAATGAGCCACGTAGACGACGGTTTCCGTTCACTGACGCTGAAACGTTTTCCGCAAACGGATGATGTTAACCCGCTTCTGGCGTGGGAGGCGGCCGATGAATATCTGCTGCAACAACTGGATGAGACGGAAATTCGCGGCCCGGTGCTGATCCTGAATGATACGTTTGGCGCGCTAAGCTGCGCGCTGGCGGAGCATTCGCCATACAGTATTGGCGATTCATATTTAAGCGAACTGGGTACGCGAGAGAATTTACGCCATAACGGCATCGCTGAGTCCAGCGTAACGTTTCTCGACAGTACGGCTGACTACCCGCAGGCGCCGGGCATAGTATTGATTAAAGTACCGAAAACGCTGGCGTTGCTGGAACAGCAGTTACGCGCTTTGCGTAAGGTGGTGACGGCGCAAACGCGTATTATCGCTGGCGCGAAAGCGCGTGATATTCATACCTCTACGCTGGAACTGTTTGAAAAAGTGCTGGGTCCAACCACAACGACGCTGGCGTGGAAGAAAGCGCGTCTGATTAACTGTACCTTCAGCAATCCGCAACTGGCCGCTGCGCCGCAAACGCTAAGCTGGAAACTGGAAGATACTGGCTGGACGATTCACAACCACGCGAATGTATTTTCTCGTACCGGATTGGATATCGGCGCACGCTTCTTTATGCAGCATCTGCCGGAAAACCTCGACGGGGAGATTGTCGATCTCGGCTGCGGCAACGGGGTGATTGGCCTGAGCTTACTGGCGAAAAATCCGCAGGCGAACGTGGTATTTGTCGATGAATCGCCGATGGCGGTAGATTCCAGCCGTTTGAATGTGGAAACGAACATGCCGGAGGCGTTCGAACGCTGCGAATTTATGATCAACAATGCGCTTTCCGGCGTGGAGCCGTACCGTTTTAACGCCGTGTTCTGCAACCCGCCGTTTCACCAGAAACATGCGCTGACCGATAATATTGCCTGGGAGATGTTCCATCACGCCCGCCGCTGCCTGAAAATCAACGGCGAACTGTATATTGTGGCGAACCGCCATCTGGACTATTTCCACAAGTTGAAGAAGATTTTTGGTAATTGCGCGACGATAGCGACCAACAATAAATTTGTCATTCTGAAAGCGGTGAAGCTAGGACGACGTCGATAATTTGAAAGCGTTTGTCGGCGGATGGCGACGCTTGCGCATCTTATCCGGCCTACAACCTGCGCGATGGCGTAGGCTTGATAAGCGTAGCGCCGTCAGGCAAAAGTCGTTAAATCTCCAGCGCCAGTCGGGTGCCCTGGGCAATCGCCCGCCGGGCGTCCAGCTCCATCGCCACATCGCATCCGCCGATAAGATGTACCGTTTTTCCCGCGGCGCGTAGCGGTTCCGCCAGTTCGCGGCGGGGTTCCTGTCCGGCGCAGATCACCACATGATCGACCTCCAGTAGCTGGGGCTCGCCGCCGATTAAAAGATGTAATCCGTCATCGTCGATCTTCTGGTAACTGACCGCCGGGAGCATTTTCACGCCGCGCGCCAGTAACGTAGCGCGATGGATCCAGCCAGTCGTTTTGCCTAACCCTTCCCCCGGTTTACCGGTTTTGCGTTGCAGCATCACGATTTGCCGTGGGCTGCGCGTCAGGCGCGGGCCTTCCGGGCGCAGACCGCCTGCCTGTTGCAGGCTGGTATCAATTCCCCATTCAGTACAAAATTCAGCAATATTTTGGCTGGTGGATTCACCGTGCTGGCTCAGATACATGGCCGTGTCAAAACCGATCCCGCCGCAGCCGATGATCGCCACTCGCTTACCAACCGGCGTTTTATCGCGCAATACCTGCAGGTAGGTCAATACCTTCGGATGATCGATACCGTCGATTGGCGGGCGACGCGGTTCTATGCCACAGGCGAGGATCGCTTCGTCAAACGGCTGAAGATCCTCTGCGTTCACCTGCTGATTCAGTTTCAGCGTAACGCCAGTGACATCGATCATACGACGGTAGTAACGCAGCGTTTCGTAAAACTCCTCTTTACCTGGGATCTGTTTGGCGATAGTAAACTGGCCGCCAATTTCATTATGAGCGTCAAACAGCGTGACATGATGACCGCGCGACGCGGCGTTAATCGCGAAAGCCAGCCCTGCCGGGCCAGCGCCGACAACGGCCAGCTTCTTTTTGCGTATGGCTGGCGTTATCGGCATTTGGCTTTCGTGACAGGCGCGTGGGTTAACCAGGCAGGATGTCACTTTACCGATGAAGATTCTATCCAGGCAGGCCTGATTACAGCCGATACAGGTGTTGATCTCATTTGCGCGTCCGGATTGCGCTTTAGCCAAGAATTCGGCATCGGCGAGAAAGGGACGCGCCATCGACACCATATCGGCATCGCCGCGCGCCAGGATCGCCTCGGCAACCTGCGGATCGTTAATGCGATTGGTTGCGATCAGGGGAACCGACACCAGACCCTTGAGTCTACGCGTTACCCAGCTAAAGGCGCCACGCGGTACCGGCGTGGCGATGGTAGGGATTCGCGCCTCATGCCAGCCAATACCGGTATTAATAAGAGTTACGCCTGCGGCTTCAACGGCTTGCGCCAACTGTACCGTTTCGTCGAACGTACCGCCATCTTCCACCAGATCGAGCATCGACAGGCGATAGATAATAATAAAGTCGTTTCCTACCCGCTGGCGTACCGCGCGTATAACTTCAACGGCGAAGCGCATACGGTTGTCATAGTCGCCGCCCCACTCATCATTGCGATGGTTAGTCCGCCGCGTGAGAAATTCATTAATCAGATAGCCCTCTGATCCCATCACCTCTACGCCGTCGTAGCCAGCTTCCCGCGCCAATTGCGCGCAATGCGCGAAATCGTCGATTAACTGCAAGATTTCATTATGCGTCAGTTCATGCGGCGTAAAGCGGTTGACTGGCGCCTGAATTGCCGACGGCGCGACCAGGTGCGGCTGATAGCTGTAACGCCCTGTGTGTAGAATTTGCAGCGCGATTTTACCGCCTTCCGCATGTACGGCATCGGTCACCACGCGATGATGCCCTAGTTGGCTGGCATCGTTCAGCATCGCGCCGCCGGGCATGACTACCCCGGAGGGGGCGGGCGCAATACCGCCAGTGACGATTAATGCTACGCCGTGTCGCGCGCGTTCGGCATAAAATGCCGCCAGGCGATCTGCGCCATCAGAATGTTCTTCCAGACCCGTGTGCATAGATCCCATCAACACGCGGTTTCTGAGAGTGGTAAAGCCCAGATCGAGCGGGGCGAACAGCGACGGGTAGCTCATAAACGTATCCATTATGTAAAATTATTGTTATGTGGTCGGATGAGTTACTACTGTAGCCGTCGCGACGTAAAAGGGAAAAAGGGAATGCGGTGATTGTGATGAGATTCAAAAAAGAGGCGGCGATAAGGGGAAAAACAGGCCGGATAAGCACAGCGCCATCCGGCATCGTTTTTAAACCTCTTCAACGCTCACCTGCATCGCCGCCAGCGCATTACGCGCTGATTTCAATACCTGTTCGCACAGTTCAATGGTTAGCGTGAGCGGTGGTTCGATACGAATTGTTTTCGCATTATTCAACGTCCCGGCAACCAGCACTCGTTGACGGAACATTTCACTGGCAAATCGGTAGCCCGTTTCGTTATCGACAAATTCAATGGCCATCAGCATGCCTTTTCCACGCGCATCGTGTACCAGATCGGGATATTCACGCGCAAGTTGTCGAAAACCATCCAGGAGCGTATCGCCTTTCTGCTCCGCCAGGGCAGGGAGATTTTGCTCCAGCAGGACGTTAATGGTCGCCAGCGCGGCAGCACAAGCCAAAGGATTACCGCCAAAGGTGGTGGTATGCAGGAAGGGGTTGTCGAAAAGAACCGAAAATACCTCTTCCGTTGCGATGGTGGCGCCAATCGGCATCACGCCACCACCCAGGGCTTTCGCCAGACACAGAATATCAGGCTGCACATTTTCATGCTCGCAGGCAAACATCTTGCCGGTACGCCCCATGCCGGTTTGTACTTCATCCAGAATCATTAACGCGCCGAATTCATCGCAGAGCTTACGTACCTCAGTCAGATACCCCTGCGGCGGTAGGATCACGCCGCCCTCACCCTGAATAGGCTCCAGAATCACAGCGGCTATCTCATCGCCTGTCTTTTTGCCTTCGCTAAATGCCATGCGCATGGCATTGATATTGCCAAACGTCACATGGCGGAAGCCCGGTAGTAAAGGCATAAATGGTTTACGGAAGGTGGATTTGGCCGTGGCGGAGAGCGCGCCCAATGATTTGCCGTGAAATGCGCCGCTAGTAGCTATAAAGGTAAACTTGCCGCGCGGCGACTGATACGCTTTTGCCAGTTTTAATGCCGCTTCGACGGATTCGGTGCCGCTGTTGCAGAAAAAGCTGTACTTGAGTTTCCCCGGCGTCAGCGCCGCCAGCGTTTTTGCCAGTATCGCCCGCAAAGGGTCAAGTAACTCTTGGCTGTGGAGGGGTTGTTTTGCGAGTTGATTCTGGACGGCGGAGACTACAACAGGATTACGGTGCCCCACGTTAAAGATGCCGAATCCCCCAAGACAGTCAATAAACTCCTGCCCCTGGGTATTGACAAGCGTATTCAAACTGCCCGCTTGCCACTCTACGGCTCCGTAATCCCCACCAGCGGTAACAGATTTTCGGTATTCCAGAAATCCCGGATTTACATGTTCTTTAAAGTAGTCAATGACCTCTCGGTTTAGCGCTTTCATTTCCTCATGGCTTAGCGTTCGCTTCTCAATGAGATTCAGTGCGTGCGCGCTACAGGCCAAAGCCGATGCGCTGGAAGGTAACCTGTTCAAAATGAGCTCCAGAGGATCGCGTATCACATGATACTAAATTAAGTATTGCAGGGATTAGCGGGGGTCAAAGCCCATAGTGAAAATCGGGATAAACACCAGGATTAATCACATTTGCACAACATTTAATATCATTCGTTAACAATTGGATGCATTTTGAGCAGATCTTGTTTTACGGTTTACGGTGTGTTGCGTTAGCGGCGGCGTCAGAAAAAGATGAGCCAGGACAGATTTTAAAGAAAAAGGTTGTCCACGCTAAACAATTTCACAATGAAAATAATGTGCAGGATGACGTGAAAATCGTACAAATATTAAGGATTAATCGCAAATTGCGATCCAGGTCAATTTTAACAACTAAAGATAAATAGATTAGCGCCGAAGTAACATATGAGAAAAAATTAACATCCAGATAACCCGCACAGGACGCTATCATGTCTTCTCATCCCTACGTCAGCCAGCGAAATACCCCGCTGGATGATGATACCACTCTGATGTCAACGACCGACCTGGAAAGCTATATCACTCACGCCAACGACTCCTTTGTCCAGGTGAGCGGCTATCAGTTAAACGAGTTGCTGGCGCAGCCACATAATCTGGTGCGCCATCCGGATATGCCAAAAGCTGCCTTCGCCGATATGTGGTACACCCTAAAACAGGGCGAACCGTGGAGCGGCATTGTGAAAAACCGGTGTAAAAACGGCGACCATTATTGGGTGCGGGCCAACGCGGTACCGATGATACGCAAAGGGCATGTGACGGGATATATGTCGATCCGTACCCGCGCGACGGAGGACGAGATTGCCGCCGTCGAGCCTCTATATAAGGCACTGAATGAAGGACGGTGTAGTAAACGTATTCATAAAGGATTGGTGGTTCGTCAGGGCTTGCTGGGCAAACTGCCCGCTATGCCTGTTCGCTGGCGAGTGTGTAGCATTATGGGGCTAATGGCAGTGATGCTGGTGGTGGCGCTGTTCTATACGGATGCGTCATGGTTGGCGTTGCTGATGGGCGCGTTGACGATGCTGGTAGGTACGGCGCTATTTGAATGGCAAATTGTGCGTCCCATTGAAAATGTGGCGACGCAGGCGCTGAAAGTGGCGACCGGCGAACGCAACAGCGTGCGACATCTTAATCGTAGCGATGAGCTGGGGCTGACGCTGAGGGCAGTAGGTCAGCTTGGCTTGATGTGCCGCTGGCTGATCAATGATGTGTCAAGTCAGGTCTCCAGCGTCAGAAACGGCAGTGAAATGCTAGCGAAGGGTAGCGATGCTCTGAATAAGCACACCCGTCAGAGCGTGGAAAATGTTCAGGAAACGGTAACGACCATGAACCAGATGGCGGAGTCAGTGAAGCTTAATTCAGAGACGTCTTCCGCTGCGGATAAGCTTTCCATTGCGGCCAGCAGCGCGGCGATGCAGGGAGGCGAGGCGATGGATACGGTCATTAAAACGATGGATGATATCGCCAACAGTACGCAACGTATCGGTACGATCACCACGCTAATTAACGATATCGCTTTTCAGACGAACATCCTGGCGCTGAATGCCGCGGTAGAGGCGGCGAGAGCGGGCGAACAGGGGAAAGGATTTGCGGTGGTTGCGGGCGAGGTACGCCATCTTGCCAGTCGCAGCGCTAACGCGGCGAACGATATCCGCAAATTAATTGATGCCAGCGCAACAAAGGTGCAGTCAGGCTCTGAGCAGGTTCATGCCGCAGGTCGTACCATGGATGACATTGTAGCTCAGGTGCAAAATGTCACCCAGCTTATCGCCCGCATTAGTCAGTCGACGCTGGAACAGACTGATGGCCTCTCCAGCCTGACCCGCGCAGTGGATGAGTTAAACCGCACTACCCAGAAAAATGCGGAGTTGGTGGAGGAGAGCGCACAAGTGTCGGCAATGGTAAAACACCGTGCCAGCCGGCTGGAGGATGCGGTTTCGGTGCTGCATTAAGTTTACTTGTAGGTGACTGCCGTACTGACATCCGCCCGGTAGCAAGAGCTTACCGGGCGGATGCGATCTGCCAGGGAAAAATTTCCGCCATCATAGAGAGTATCAGTCGGATATGCCGTTAAAAATCATGTAAATAAATTTCAATGTAATTGTTATTGTGTTGCTTTCGACTACCGATTAATGGGTATTTGAGCGTTTAATTAATTAGAAATCGTTAACCTTTTAGCCTATTTCCTTCACTTTTAATGTCTATTTATATCACTATTGGCTCATTTCTCTGTAATATATGAAAAATATTTACTAATAATGTTGCTAAATAAAAAGCGATCAATATCATAAAGTTAGTAACATTTTTGCCGATAAATCTTCCTGTATGAGGATATGCAATCCCAGGGAGAAAATATGTTTTTGCATAACATTAAAATACGTTCGAAATTATTTATTGCCTTTGGTTTATTCATTGTACTCATGGTAGCGAGTTCCGCTCTGTCTTTATTTAGTCTTGATCGGGCTAATACAGGTATGCAGAACATTATTACCAATGATTATCCCACCACGGTGAAAGCCAATCTGTTAATCGATAATTTTAATGATTTCATCATCGCTCAGCAGCTTATGTTACTGGATGAAGAAGGGCGCTGGAGCCAGAGCTCGCAGAAAGAACTGAATGAGATAAGCCAGCGTATATCGGCGTTACTGGATGATCTTTCCAGCAATCGACACGATGCGGCTTCGCAGAAAATCATTACCGAGATCCGTGAAGCGCGCCAGCAATACCTGGAGTCCAGATTCCGTATTTTGCAAGATATTCAAAGCCATAATCGTCAGGCGGCCATTGAGGAGATGATGACCAGAACGGTGCAGGTGCAAAAGGTCTATAAGGACAAAGTTCAGGAGCTTATCGCTGTTCAGGATGCGCAGATGCACAACGCGGGCGTACAAGTTGAAGGCGATTTTAAAACCAATCGGACGCTATTAATCACCCTGGCGCTGATAAGTATCGCCGCTGGGTGTGTAATGGGATGGTATATTGTGCGTTCCATTACCCGACCGCTTGATGAAGCGGTACGCTTTGCCGAGGCGATTGCCGATGGCGATCTGACTCGCCATATCACCACCGACTATAAAGATGAAACGGGCGTGCTACTGCAAGCGTTGATGGCGATGAAAACGCGTCTGCTGGATATCGTACAGGAAGTGCAAAACGGCTCGGAAAGCATCTCCACAGCGGCGGCGCAAATTGTCGCCGGCAACCAAGATTTGGCGGCGCGGACGGAAGAGCAGGCCAGTTCTGTTGAAGAAACGGCTGCGTCGATGGAACAGATTACCTCCACGGTTAAAAATACGGCTGACCATACCAGTGAAGCGACGAAACTGTCTGCCGGCGCCGCCAGCGTGGTGAAAAACAACGGTGAGATGATGAATCAAGTGACGCAGAAAATGCGCGTCATTAATGATACGGCAAATCGTATGTCGGATATCATCAATATCATTGATTCCATTGCTTTTCAGACCAATATTTTGGCGCTGAACGCGGCGGTGGAAGCGGCGCGCGCGGGCGAACATGGGCGCGGTTTTGCCGTTGTCGCGGGGGAGGTTCGCCAGTTGGCGCAAAAGAGCGCCTCGTCGGCCAGCGAAATCCGTAATTTAATTGAAGATTCAACCAGCCAGACTCAGGAAGGTATGCAACTGGTGGAGAAAGCCAGTGCCCTGATTAATGGTATGGTGGATAACGTCGAAGAGATGGATGTGATATTGCGTGAGATTGGGCAGGCCAGCCGCGAGCAAACCGATGGTATTTCACAGATTAACAGCGCGATTGGCCTGATTGACGCCGCCACGCAACAAAACTCCTGCCTTGTGGAGGAGTCTGTTGCCGCCGCGGCGTCGCTGAACGAACAGGCGTTACATTTAAAAGAGCTGGTTAACGTGTTCCGCGTCCGGGAAGAAGACGCGCAGCCCGCTTAATCGAGTTCGGCGATTTCCAGCGCCGCGCGATCAATCACGCCGATAATGCGTTTGATTTGCGCGTCGTTGATATCGCTGTGGTTTATCCGCAGATCCAGCACGGCCTTGAAGTTATCCAGCGCCCGCTTCATCTGCGGATTTTTACGTAACTCCATACCGACGCAACGGGCTTTTAACCGCGCCTGAATATGCGTCAGATGCTCGCGATTTTCATCAAGCCATTGCGCGCCCTTCGCGGTAATCGCAATTTTTTTCCGCCCGCCTTCTTCATCGCTAATAGTAATAAATTGCTGCTCCTGTAAAAAATCCAGCGTGGGGTAGATCACGCCGGCGCTTGGCGTATAGTCGCCCCCGGTCAGGTTTTCTATCGCTTTAATCAGTTCATAGCCGTGGCTGGCGTCCTGGGTCAGGATATCGAGAATAACCAGCCGAAGTTCGCCGTGACCAAAAAATCGCTGACGCCGGCCGCCGCCCCGTCCATGATGGCCGCAGCCGTGTCCGTGACGGTGTTGTTCGCCGCCGCAACTGGCGTTCTCATGCTGATGCGCGCTATGGCAGCCTTCATGGTGATGTTCCCGATCTTTACAGCAGCCGTCGTGCTTATGATCCCGGTTTTTGCAGCACCCTTCATATTGGTTTTGCATCATTGCCTCCTGTTTTTTAGATATATCTAATTTATATCTAAATATAAGATGTTAGCAAGTGCAGGTTTGTTTTTAATTTTAAGATATTGATGTTAATGTATTTATTTTATGTTTTGATTAATATAGTGTAGCCAGTACCCTATCAAAAAAAGAGTTGCATTTTTTCTGATTAACAATCATTATCATTTAAATGTTAATTTAGATATATCGTATTACTTTGCGAAGGCAAAAAATGACTACATCATCCGTACGCTACCCACAGCGTGTTCGTAATGAACTGCGTTTTCGCGAGCTGACCGTCCTACGGGTAGAACGTATTAGCGCAGGATTTCAGAGGATCGTACTTGGCGGTGAGGCGCTGGACGGTTTCACATCCCGGGGCTTTGACGATCACACGAAAGTTTTTTTCCCTGAACCTGGCGACCGCTTTACGCCCCCGATAGTGACCGAGGAAGGCATCATCTGGGGAGAGGGCGTCCGTCCGGCCTCCAGGGACTACACGCCGCTGTATGATGAGGCGCGCCGCGAGCTGGCGCTGGATTTCTTTATCCACGATGGCGGCGTAGCCAGCCGTTGGGCAATGGAGGCGCGTGAGGGCGATACACTGACGATTGGCGGGCCGCGCGGTTCGCTGGTGGTGCCGGAAGACTATGCCTATCAGGTTTATGTCTGCGATGAGTCCGGTATGCCCGCGTTGCGTCGTCGTCTGGAGTCGCTTAGCCTTCTGCCTGTGCGTCCCGCAGTAACCGCGCTGGTAAGTATTCAGGATGCGGCATATCGGGGGTATCTCGCCCATGTGACGGACATTACTGTGGAATATGTTGTTGGCGGCGATGAGCAGGCAATACAAACGCTTCTGTCGCAGCTAACGATACCCGATTCAGACTATTTCATCTGGATCACTGGAGAAGGCAAAACGGTGAAACATTTAAGTCAGCGCTTTGAAAATGGATTTGATCCACAACTAGTACGTACGGCAGCCTATTGGCATCGTAAATAGCTATAGGGTCATTGATTCCCGGTCTTTCATCCCGTAGATGGACGAAACACAGCGAGAACACGAGCGTGAGGCGTGGCACGGTACAATGCTCAGCGCGACACTGAGCATTATAGAAACAATTAAGCTACTCTTTTGAGTGGCTTAATTTTATGATTTTAAAGTTAAAGTTTGGTGGCCGCTGCTGGACTTGGACCAGAGACCAAGCGATTATTATTTCCTACCAGAACAACGGGAAATCAATATTTTCGTTATTTATCATTGACATAGATTGCCATTATTTGCCAGCGTTTGCCAATATTTGCCATTTACACCGCCATTTTATCGCCACTTAAAAATGAGATAACAAAAAAGCCACTCTTTCGAGTGGCTTAATTATATGATTCTAAAACTAAAATTTGGTGGCCCCTGCTGGACTTGAACCAGCGACCAAGCGATTATGAGTCGCCTGCTCTAACCACTGAGCTAAGGGGCCGTGGCGGTGGATTATAATGTAACTTTACGCAGCAATCCAGCCATAACCGTGCGGGTGCTGTTTTTATAAACAATGTA
Source organism: Salmonella enterica subsp. arizonae (assembly GCF_008692845.1). Lineage (GTDB taxonomy): Bacteria > Pseudomonadota > Gammaproteobacteria > Enterobacterales > Enterobacteriaceae > Salmonella > Salmonella arizonae. The sequence goes on along the minus strand of NZ_VXJW01000004.1, from coordinate 189,838 downwards.
TTTTCAACCCGTTATACTTAAAGAACGTTGTATTGCTCAGGAGTGATAATGGTTAAGGACATACTGGCGCCAGGGTTACGGGTGGTTTTTTGCGGCATCAATCCGGGGCTCTCCTCGGCGAATACCGGTTTTCCGTTTGCCCATCCTGCGAATCGTTTCTGGAAGGTTATTCATTTGGCCGGTTTCACCGATCGACAGTTGAAACCGGAAGAGGCGGAAAAATTACTGGATTTTCGCTGCGGAGTAACAAAATTAGTTGACCGACCGACGGTACAGGCGACTGAGGTGAAGTTGCATGAGCTACGTAGCGGCGGACGAAGCCTGATTGAAAAAATTGAGGATTATCAGCCCGCAGCGCTGGCTGTGCTTGGTAAACAGGCTTTCGAACAGGGTTTCAGCCAGCGCGGTATCGCCTGGGGTAAACAGAAGATTGTCATTGGCGCGACGACGGTGTGGGTATTGCCAAATCCCAGCGGTTTAAACCGTATAAAAACGGAAAAACTGGTCGAGGCCTATCGCGAGCTGGATGAAGCGCTCATTATGCGTGGGTTATAGCAATAGTGAATAAGGGTACGAATACTCACACATTGTAAAAATTCTGCAGGCCAAATAAGGCGCTCGCGCATGACCTGATAAAAAACGCCGCCGTAAGGCGGCGTTTATGCGTGTACGACGAATTAATCGTCCAGGAAGCTGCGTAACACTTCAGAACGGCTCGGATGGCGCAGCTTACGCAGCGCTTTCGCTTCGATCTGACGGATACGTTCGCGGGTAACGTCGAATTGTTTACCCACTTCTTCCAGAGTATGGTCGGTATTCATATCGATACCGAAACGCATACGCAGGACTTTCGCTTCACGGGCGGTCAGGCCAGCCAGAACATCGTGGGTGGCGGCGCGTAGGCTCTCGGTAGTGGCAGAATCCAGCGGCAGCTCAAGGGTGGTATCCTCGATGAAATCCCCCAGATGCGAATCTTCATCATCACCTATTGGTGTCTCCATGGAGATAGGCTCTTTAGCGATTTTCAGCACCTTACGGATTTTATCTTCCGGCATCAGCATCCGTTCAGCAAGTTCTTCCGGCGTCGGCTCGCGGCCCATCTCTTGCAGCATCTGGCGGGAGATACGGTTGAGCTTGTTGATGGTCTCAATCATATGCACCGGAATACGGATGGTGCGCGCCTGATCTGCGATAGAGCGGGTGATCGCCTGACGAATCCACCAGGTAGCATAGGTGGAAAACTTGTAGCCGCGACGGTATTCAAACTTATCAACCGCCTTCATCAGACCGATGTTGCCTTCCTGGATTAGATCGAGGAATTGCAGACCACGGTTGGTGTATTTCTTGGCGATAGAAATAACCAGACGCAAGTTCGCTTCAACCATCTCTTTCTTCGCACGGCGGGCTTTCGCTTCCCCAATAGACATGCGACGGTTGATGTCTTTCACCTGTTCGATGGTCAGGCCGGTTTCTTCTTCAATCTGCCGCAGTTTTTGCAGGCAGCGTTGCACTTCTTCCGCTACATCGTGCAGTTTTTCCGACCACGGTTTGTTCATCGCGATGGCGGCGTTGAACCAGGTTTCGCTGGTTTCGTTGCCGGTGAACAACGTGATAAAGTTTTTCTTCGGCATTTTGCACTGCTCAACGCAGAGCTTCATGATCAGACGTTCCTGAGTACGAACGCGATCCATCATCACGCGCATACTGTTGACCAGGTAGTCGAATTGCTTCGGTACCAGACGGAACTGTTTGAACACTTCAGACAGCTTCAGAATCTCTTCCTGCGCGGCGGCATGGCTGCGGCCTTTTGCTTTGATGGTGTCGCGCGTGACGATATACTGCGCGCGCAGCTCAGCGAATTTTTCGCGTGCCAGTTCAGGGTCAATGCTGTTGTCGTCATCGGCGGCATCATCGTCGCCGTCTTCTTCATCTTCGTCTTCGTCATCATCCAGATCTTCCTGGGAGAGTTCAGAGCCGACGTGAGTTGCGGTCGGCGCCATCTCTTCTTCCGCATTCGGATCAACAAAGCCGGTGATAAGATCAGACAGACGAGCCTCTTCAGCCTCAACGCGATCGTACTGTTCCAGAAGATAGGTAATGGCTTCCGGATATTCGGCAACGGAGCATTGAACCTGGTTGATCCCGTCTTCGATACGTTTAGCGATGTCGATTTCGCCTTCCCGGGTCAACAGTTCAACAGTGCCCATTTCACGCATATACATGCGTACCGGGTCAGTCGTACGACCGATTTCAGACTCAACACTGGACAGAACTTGTGCAGCAGCTTCTTCCGCATCTTCATCGGTGCTGGTGGTATTCTCAGCCAGCAGCAGATCATCGGCATCAGGCGCTTCTTCCATCACCTGAATACCCATGTCGTTGATCATTTGGATGATATCTTCAATTTGATCTGAATCGACGATATCTTCCGGCAGATGGTCATTGACCTCGGCATAGGTCAGATAGCCTTGCTCCTTACCACGGGTGACAAGAAGTTTCAGCTGTGACTGCGGGTTTTGCTCCATAAGACGGTATCCACACTTATTCGTTTGATTGGTGTCGACGATATAACTGCCGACATTTAAAGCGAGGGCATACTTATATTTGGGCCGCTGCCTCTCACTGCGGCTGTCGGGGGCTTCCCGATCGATATGCGGCATTTAAGCCGTTAAATTCATTTTCTGGCCAGCTCCTGGTTTAACGTCCAGAGCTCCCGGCGTTCTTCGCTGCTTAAACCGTGAGTGCGATCGCGGGCGATCAGCTCTTCTTGTCGCAGTTGCAGCAGCGAATCAAACATATGGTTGAGTGAGTCGGTAAAGGTCTTTTCGGCAATCGCCTTATCTGCTATATCGTCCCACATCGATAATTTTTCAAGGGTCGCAGCATCATTTGTGCCACGGTAGAGTTCCAGAAGTTGTCCGGTAGTAAGGCCTGGCTGAGCCAAACAAGTTTTGACCAATTCTTTAAATAAGCCAAGCCCAGGCAGCTTATTCTGATCCAGCGCGTCTAATGGCGGCACCAACGGCGCGAGATCCGGATTTTGCACCAGTAATCCTATCAGTATACGCATGGTCGTGCGTTTTAGCTGCGGAGCCGGGCGGGAAAGGCCGCTTTCCGCCTGTTTGGGCACTAAACGATCAAGCTGACTATCGTCGAAAATGCCTAATTTTAGCCCCAACGTCTGACGCAGTTGAATACGGTGCGCGTCGCCAGGCACCTGATTAATAAGCGGCAGCGCCAGCGCGGCTAACTGCGTGCTGCCATCCGGCGAGCTTAAATCCACCTGCGGCAGGAGGCTATTAAACAGAAACGTAGAGAGCGGCTGCGCCTGCTCCATCCGCGCTTCGAAAGCCGCCTTTCCTTCTTTACGCACCAGCGTATCCGGGTCTTCGCCGTCCGGTAAAAACATAAAGCGTACCTGCCGACCATCGGTCATATAAGGCATTGCTGTTTCCAGGGCTCTCCACGCGGCGTCACGGCCTGCCCGGTCGCCGTCGTAACAGCAAATCACGTTGTTCGTCGCCCGGAATAACATATGCATATGGTCTGCCGTGGTTGAAGTACCCAGCGAGGCGACCGCATAGTTAATGTCATATTGCGCTAGTGCGACGACATCCATATAACCTTCGACCACAAGCAAGCGTTGCGGTTCAGCGCTATATTGCTGAGCCTCATAAAAGCCATAAAGCTGGCGACCTTTATGGAAAATGTCGGTTTCCGGAGAGTTAAGGTATTTCGGCGTGTCGTTACCCAGCACTCGACCGCCAAATCCAATCACCCTGCCGCGTTTATCCCGAATAGGGAACATGACCCGGTTACGGAAACGATCGTAAGTGCTGCCCTGCTCGTTATTAACCAGCATTCCGGCATCCAGCAACAATGCTTTGTTATCGCTGTTATTACCGAAGCGCTTTAACGCGTTATCCCAACCTGGCGGTGCGAAGCCAATGGCGAAACGCTGAATAATTTCAGCGCTCAGACCGCGCTTTTGCAGATAGTCACGCGCAGGTTTTGCCGCAGGATGGGTAAGCGACTGCTGATAAAAGTCATTCAGCCCATTCAACAGCTGATAGAGATTTTGCCGTTGATGACGCTCTATCTGGCTAAGCCCGGTTCCCGCTTCATAGGGGATTTCCAGGTTATGCATTGCCGCTAACTCTTCGACGGTTTCGACAAATTCGAGCTTGTCGTAATTCATCAAAAAGTCGATCGCATTGCCATGCGCGCCGCATCCAAAGCAGTGATAAAACTGTTTTTCACCGTTTACGGTGAAAGAAGGGGTTTTCTCATTATGGAACGGACAACACGCATGATAGTTCTTGCCCTGCTTTTTGAGTTTTACGCGCGCGTCGATCAGATCGACGATGTCGGTTCTCGCCAGCAGGTCATTAATGAATACGCGTGGGATTCGTCCAGCCATATGCCCCGTAAGTTACATTCCATCCTTCACTCTGTTTTGCATTGGCTTCTGAGTTCTCCTCAGGCATGGAGCCCGGGCTAACGCGTTTTGCGATACAGCGTGAATGGTTGTATGTAGATGCTGATTCATAAACGAAAACAAGCCGCGCATTCCTTTCGGAAGCACGGCCTTACAACTACAACTCGATCTGAATTGAGAGCAGCCCGCTCTCAAAAAATTAGTACAGACGAGTACGGCGTGCGTTTTCGCGAGCCAGTTTCTTCGCGTGACGTTTAACTGCAGAAGCTTTAGCGCGCTTACGTTCAGTCGTCGGTTTTTCATAGAACTCACGACGACGAACTTCCGCCAGAACACCTGCTTTTTCGCAGGAACGCTTGAAGCGACGCAGAGCTACGTCGAACGGCTCGTTTTCACGTACTTTAATTACCGGCATGTGCCTCTCACCTTTGATTAATTCGGTTTGCCGCTGGCATCAACGCCAGCTTATTTCAAAATGGTGCGGAATTTTACTGCAATTGCTGCTGCTTTGTAAAGCACCGCGGCCTTTTTTGAAAGGGACTTTTATAAGGGGAGGGAGTATACACGAAGTCGGGACTGAGGGTATACATCCACCCACATTAGACCTACACTGCGCGGTATTAGAGCGAGGTAAAACAAGTCATGCGTGTACTGGGTATTGAGACATCCTGCGATGAAACTGGCATCGCCATTTACGACGACGAAAGAGGTCTATTAGCCAACCAATTGTATAGTCAGGTAAAATTACATGCTGACTACGGCGGTGTAGTGCCTGAACTGGCTTCCCGCGATCATGTGCGTAAAACCGTGCCGCTGATTCAGGCGGCATTAAAAGAAGCCGGTCTGATGGCGAGCGACATCGACGCGGTGGCCTATACCGCAGGGCCGGGCCTGGTCGGCGCGCTGCTGGTGGGTGCTACGGTTGGACGTTCTCTGGCATTTGCCTGGAATGTGCCGGCTATTCCTGTACACCATATGGAAGGTCATCTGCTGGCGCCGATGCTGGAAGATAACCCCCCGGATTTTCCGTTTGTGGCGCTGCTGGTCTCCGGCGGGCATACGCAGCTCATTAGCGTAACCGGAATCGGGCAGTACGAACTGCTGGGGGAATCGATTGATGATGCCGCCGGTGAAGCGTTTGATAAGACTGCCAAATTGTTGGGGCTGGATTATCCTGGCGGCCCGATGCTGTCGAAAATGGCTTTGCAGGGTACTGCCGGGCGTTTTGTCTTTCCGCGTCCGATGACCGATCGTCCGGGGTTGGATTTTAGTTTTTCCGGTCTGAAAACCTTTGCCGCCAACACCATCCGTAGTAACGGCGAAGACGAACAAACTCGCGCTGATATCGCGCGCGCTTTTGAAGATGCGGTTGTGGATACGCTGATGATCAAGTGCAAACGCGCGCTGGAAAGCACCGGCTTTAAGCGTCTGGTAATGGCGGGCGGCGTCAGCGCTAACCAAACGTTGCGTGCGAAGTTGGCGGAGATGATGCAAAAACGCCGCGGCGAAGTGTTTTATGCCCGTCCGGAGTTTTGTACCGATAACGGGGCGATGATCGCTTATGCCGGGATGGTGCGGTTTAAGGCGGGCGTTACGGCGGATCTTGGCGTAACGGTACGTCCGCGCTGGCCGCTGGCGGAGTTGCCGGCGGTGTAAAACCCGTTGGGGCGGCGTGACGTCGCCCCAACGGGGTTACAGCAAAACTACGGGCATCCACAACAGCCCGGTGATGATCAGCAACATCAGTTCGTTGCCGGGAAACAGCCTGCGGCGACCATTTTTACCAGGATTAACACAATATGCCGACCAGCTCGCCTTATCAGGCCCACCACATAGTGCAGAAAACTACTTCGATTCTTTCTCGCGTTTCTTTTTTAGTTTCGTCCAGATTTTCGTCTCCTGGCGACGCCACAGGCGCTGGATGTTGTCGTGGTGGCGCAGCAAAATCAGGCATGACAGCATCGACACCGGAAAAGTGAACTGCGGTTTAAACCACCAGACGTAAAACGGCGCAATCAATGCGCTGACAATCGCCCCTAACGATGAATAACCGCTTAACAGGACCGTCAGTAGCCAGGTGCCCGCTATGACGCCGGTTAAATCCCAGCCGATGGGCGCAATGGCGCCAAACGCGGTCGCTACGCCTTTCCCGCCTTTAAAGCCAAAAAAGACCGGCCAGATATGTCCCAGGCAGGCGGCGATGGCGATAAGCCCAAGCCAGAAAGGGGTAATGCCTAACGCATACGCGCCCCAGACGGGCAGCATACCTTTAAGGATGTCAAAAATGAGTACCGCGACAGCCGCTCCCTTGCCACCGATTCGTAATACGTTTGTCGCGCCCGGATTGCCGGATCCGCTTTCACGCGGATCGGGCAGGCCAGCGATGCGGCAAACCAGAATGGCACTGGAAATTGAGCCGCAGAGGTACGCGAAGAGGATCATTCCAGGCGCGATTGCACTCATAAGCTGTTCCGTTTTGAAAGTGTCGTTTTATTTACTATTTCTGTGGATAATACGCACATTTCGCCGGAAGTGGTATCCGGCTTAGCTAAAAAGCAGGCAGGTCGTGATGGATATTGTATTTATAGAGCAACTTTCGGTAATCACCACTATCGGTGTTTATGACTGGGAACAGACTATCGAACAGAAACTGCTGTTTGATATCGAAATGGCCTGGGATAACCGCAAGTCGGCGAAAAGCGATGATGTCGCAGATTGTCTAAGTTACGCGGATATTGTCGACGCGGTGATTAGCCATGTTGAAGCCGGGCGTTTTGCGCTGGTCGAACGCGTGGCGGAAGAGGTAGCGGATCTACTGCTTAGCCGATTCAATTCCCCGTGGGTACGTATTAAGCTGAGCAAGCCTGGCGCCGTCGCGCGTGCGGCGAACGTGGGGGTAATTATTGAGCGTGGCAATAATCTGAAATAAAAATAAATAATTTTATATTTTTTAAACCAAAGGGTTATATATGGGTCTTAACGCGAGATCCACTTTTGCTGTGTTTTTTATTTTAGGGGTTTATTGATGAGCGATATGCACTCGCTGCTGATAGCGGCAATTTTGGGTGTGGTCGAAGGATTGACGGAGTTTTTGCCGGTATCCAGTACGGGCCATATGATTATAGTGGGTCATCTGCTGGGGTTTGAAGGCGATACGGCCAAGACGTTCGAAGTGGTGATTCAGCTTGGATCTATTCTGGCGGTCGTGGTGATGTTCTGGCGGCGGTTGTTTGGCCTGATCGGTATTCATTTTGGTCGCCCGCTACAGCGTGAAGGTGAAAGTAAAGGCCAATTAACGTTGATTCACATTCTGCTGGGAATGATTCCGGCGATGGTGCTGGGGCTGGTCTTTCATGACACTATCAAGTCGTTATTCAACCCGATTAACGTGATGTACGCGCTGGTGGTGGGCGGCCTGCTTCTGATTGCCGCAGAGTGCCTGAAGCCGAAAGAACCGCGTGCGCCGGGGCTGGATGATATGACGTACCGTCAGGCGTTTATGATTGGCTGTTTCCAGTGTCTGGCGCTGTGGCCGGGCTTCTCTCGTTCCGGGGCGACCATTTCCGGTGGGATGCTGATGGGCGTCAGCCGTTACGCCGCCTCGGAGTTCTCGTTCCTGCTGGCTGTGCCGATGATGATGGGCGCAACGGTTCTGGATCTCTATAAAAGCTGGTCATTCCTGAGCGTAGCGGATATTCCGATGTTCGCGGTGGGCTTTGTGACGGCTTTTGTAGTGGCGCTGATCGCTATCAAAACCTTCCTGCAACTGATTAAGCGTATCTCGTTTATTCCGTTTGCGATTTATCGCTTTGTGGTGGCGGCTGCCGTTTACGTCGTTTTCTTCTGATCATTGACCGTGCCGGATGGCGGCGTTCCGCCTTATCCGGCCTACAGTTTCGTACCGCTTAGTTGGCAGGTTTTGGGCAACGCTTCTCTTTCCAGCAGGCGACCGCCGCAATTCGCCGCTTAGTCAGCTCTTCGCGAATTGCTATTCCCTTAAATCCGGCCTCCACCACCTCTTTAGTCGGTACTGCCTGTGCCACCTGCCAGGCTTCGCGCAGCCAGCGTCCCTGCGGGTAATCCGACGCTTCAAAGCCTGTGCGCCCACGGACGTCGGCTTCGCTGGTAAGCGCAATTTGCTCGACGCGCTGCGGTTTACGCCAGGCATCAATGGCGTCAAAAAGCTTAACAATTGTTTTCGGCTGCAGTATCGGGAAGGTATGGATAAGATCGTGGAATTCGGCGACCAGTTTAGCTAAGTCACGCAGATCGTTGGGGACGCGTAAACGTCGGCATAACTGTTCGACCAGTTTCACGCCCGCCGGGCCGTGGCCGTGATGACGTGGCCAGAGATTTTTCGGCGTTAAACCTTTGCCCAGATCATGACAAAGCGTGGCGAAACGGACATCAAGCTGCGGACTGAGCATGGCGGCCATCGACAGCGTCATCAGCGTATGAACCCCGGTATCAATTTCCGGATGCCACTTTGCTGGCGCGGGCACGCCAAACAGGGCGTCGATTTCTGGAAACAGGACGCGCAGGGCGCCGCAGTCGCGTAATACCTGGAAGTAAACCTGCGGATTGCGAGTGGTAAGCGCATTTTCCGTCTCTTTCCATACCCGTTCCGGCGTCAGATGCTCCAGCTCGCCAGCCGCGGTCATTTCGCGCATTAGCGCCAGCGTATCATCGGCGATACGGAAGCTAAGATGGGCGTAGCGGGCGGCAAAACGCGCCACGCGCAATACGCGTAAGGGATCTTCGCCGAACGCGGGAGAGACATGGCGCAGCAGACGCGCCTCCAGATCCCGGCGTCCGTGCCAGGGGTCGATAATCTGGCCGTCATCGTCGCGCGCCAGGGCATTAATGGTCAGATCGCGGCGCTGGAGATCGGCTTCCAGGGTAACGTCTGGCGCGGCATAGCAGGTGAAACCCGTGTAGCCGGAACCGGATTTACGTTCGGTACGCGCCAGAGCGTATTCTTCGTGAGTTTGCGGATGGAGAAACACGGGAAAATCACGGCCTACCTGCTGGTAGCCTGCGTCAAGCATCTCCTGCGGCGTGGCGCCGACAACGACCCAATCTTTATCTTTAACCGGTAGCCCTAACAACGCATCCCGAACCGCACCACCGACCAGATAAATCTTCACGCCACTTTCCTTTTAAAAACGATCATCCTCTAATGATAAGACAGTGCGGCGGAGAAGGCGATTTAGTTCATCCAGCGATCTTTGCGTTTACGGCTTGGGATCATATGCGGCAGCACCAGACCTAACAACAAGCCAATACCCAACACGCCGCCGCCATACATAAACCACTGCATAATAATGGTGCGCTGTTTGTCATCCAGTTGCAGATTCGCGGCGCTAACTTTTTTCTGCGCCACAATCAACTCATTTTTCAGTTTCTGGTTCTCTTCTTTTAGCCCATTGATGACGCTGTCGCTTTGCGCCACTTTCTGCTGCATGTTGGCTGTGCGCTGATTCCACGTTGTATCAATATTGTTGAGTTTATCGGTCAACGTTTTGACCTGATTTTCCAGATCCGGCACGCGGGTACGCAGGCTTGGCGTAGTATTCAGTTCTTTTAACGGTATCCAGGCAGTACGACCGGAACTGTCTTTGATTTGGCCATAGTTGGCATCGCTCTGTAAGAGCGTGACTTGCTCGCCGGCGTTGACGGTGCCCACAAGGCGATAATTATCTCCCGGACCGCTGCGGACCCAGGTATTCAGTTCATCAGAAACATAACGCGTCTCTTCAGCATGAGAGACGGCGGTAGCGCTAAGCGCAAGTAAAGTTAGTCCAATCAGGCGTAATTTTGGCATCAGGCTGTCGTTATTGTCAGAGAAAGTGGAACGATAGTAACGGCATCAGTGTCGCTACGCAAAGCAGTCGACATCAATCGGAATCATCTGTGTCATCTTTGCCGCTACGTCAAACTTTTACGCCCGTCAAATTGCTCGTTGCATGGCAATTTGGCGCAAAATACTATCTACTGACAAAAATAATGCGGGTAAGTTCGCCAACAATCTTCCCATATGTGACATAACCAATAAGTACAAGGCCATGGCTCAGGAAATCGAATTAAAGTTTATCGTCAATCACGACGCCGTAAATGTGCTGCGAAATTATCTTCATACGCTCGGCGGCGAGCATCATGCGCCCAGCCAGTTGCTGAATATCTACTACGAAACGCCTGATAACTGGCTACGCCGCCATCATATGGGGCTGCGTATTCGTGGCGAAAATGGTTGCTATGAAATGACCATGAAAATTGCCGGGCGGGTAACGGGCGGGTTGCACCAACGACCCGAATACAATGTCGCGCTAAGCGAACCCGTCCTGGATCTGACGCAACTCCCGCTGGACATCTGGCCAGATGGCGAACTGCCCGTCGGTCTGGCAACAAGCGTGCAGCCGCTATTCAGCACCGATTTTTACCGGGAAAAGTGGTGGCTGGACGTTGACGGCAGCAAGATTGAAATTGCGCTCGATCTCGGCGACGTCAAAGCGGGCGAATTTGCCGAACCGATTTGTGAACTGGAACTTGAGTTGCTTAGCGGCGATACGCGCGCCGTGTTAAAACTGGCAAAGCAACTGCTGTCGCAAACCGGTTTGCGTCAGGGCAGTCTGAGTAAGGCAGCACGAGGCTATCACCTTGCGCAGGGCAATGCGCCGCGAGAAAATAAACCGACGGCAATACTGCGGGTTGCCGCGAAAGCCACTGTAGAACAAGGGCTAGAGGCCTCGCTGGAGCTGGCGTTGTCACAGTGGCAGTACCATGAAGAGCTCTGGCTGCGCGGCGACGAGTCAGCGAAAAAACGCATGTTAGACGCCATAGGGTTGGTGCGCCATGCCTTAATGCTATTTGGTGGTATCGTTCCGCGCAAAGCGAGCGCTCACTTACGTGATCTGCTCACTCAGTCGGAAGCGACGATGATATCTGCCGTCTCCGCCGTCACAGCCGTTTACAGTACGCCAACGGCGATGGCGAAACTGGCGTTGACGGAGTGGCTGGTGACGAAAGCCTGGCAGCCATTTTTGGATGCGAAGGCGCAGGCTAAAATGGCCGACTCTTTTAAGCGTTTCGCCGATATTCATCTTTCTCGACATGCTGCTGAATTAAAAAACGTTTTTGGACACCCGCTGGGTGATAAGTATCGCGACCAGTTGCCGCGTTTGACTCGCGATATCGACAGCGTTTTACTGCTGGCGGGATATTATGATGCGATGGTCGCGCAGGCATGGCTGGAGAACTGGCAGGGATTGCGTCACGCCATTATTACCGGGCAACGTATTGAAATTGAGCATTTCCGTAATGAGGCCATTAACCAGCAACCGTTCTGGTTGCACAGCGGAAAACGATAATCAGAGCCGTAGAAAGTGCCTGATGTAGCTGTGCTTACCAGGCTTACAGTATGCGGATTTTGTAGGCCGGATGAGGCGAAACGTCGCCATCCGGCATTATTTAAAGGATATTCCCTAAAATGACGCCGCTCTCTTCACCCTTACGGCAGTACTGGCAGACCGTTGTTGAGCGCTTACCAGAAGGATTTACTGAGACATCGCTTAGCGCGCAGGCGAAGTCAGTACTTACATTTAGCGATTTTGCGCTGGATAGCGTGATAGCGCATCCAGAGTGGCTTGCCGAACTGGAATCCGCATCGCCACAAGCCGATGAATGGCGACATTATGCAGGCTGGTTACAGGAGGCGTTGGCTGATGTCTGTGACGACGCCTCGCTGATGCGTGAGTTAAGGCTTTTTCGTCGTCGCATCATGGTACGCATCGCTTGGGCGCAGGCGCTGTCGAGGGTGGAAGACGAGACTATTTTACAACAGTTGAGCCATCTGGCGGAGACGCTCATCGTGGGCGCGCGCGACTGGCTGTATGCCGCCTGTTGCCGCGAATGGGGAACGCCCTGTAACCCGCAGGGCGTTCCCCAACCGCTGCTGATTTTAGGCATGGGCAAGCTGGGCGGCGGCGAACTGAATTTTTCTTCTGATATCGATCTGATTTTCGCCTGGCCGGAACATGGCACGACCCAGGGCGGGCGTCGTGAACTCGATAACGCCCAGTTTTTTACGCGTCTGGGGCAGCGGCTGATCAAAGCGCTGGATCAGCCCACGATGGATGGTTTTGTCTACCGGGTGGATATGCGTCTGCGACCGTTTGGCGACAGCGGCCCGCTGGTGCTGAGTTTTGCCGCGCTGGAGGATTACTACCAGGAACAAGGGCGCGACTGGGAGCGCTACGCAATGGTGAAAGCGCGGATAATGGGTGATAACAACGACGCCTGGTCTCGTGAATTACGCGCCATGTTGCGGCCTTTCGTTTTCCGCCGCTATATCGATTTCAGTGTTATTCAGTCGCTGCGCAATATGAAAGGGATGATCGCCCGCGAAGTGCGCCGCCGCGGTTTGAAAGACAACATTAAACTTGGCGCGGGCGGTATTCGTGAAATTGAGTTTATCGTTCAAGTATTCCAGTTGATCCGCGGCGGACGTGAACCGTCGCTACAATCGCGTTCGTTACTGCCGACGTTGAATGCTATTACTGCGCTGCATTTGCTGCCTGAAAACGACGTAACGCAACTGCGCGCGGCCTATCTTTTTCTACGGCGTCTGGAGAATCTGCTGCAAAGCATCAATGACGAACAGACGCAAACGTTGCCTGCCGACGATCTGAATCGGGCGCGGCTGGCTTGGGGAATGAATACGGATAACTGGCCGCAGCTTGTTGGTAAACTGACGGAGCATATGGCTAACGTACGCCGCGTATTCAACGAATTAATTGGCGATGATGAAGCCGATACCCCGCAGGAAGAAGAACTTTCAGAGCCGTGGCGTGAAGTATGGCAGGATACGCTACAGGAGGGTGATTCGACGCCAGTGCTGGCGCATCTGGCCGATGAGGATCGACGACAGCTTCTGACGCTTATCGCTGACTTCCGTAAGGAACTGGATAAACGCCCTATCGGCCCGCGTGGGCGGCAGGTGCTGGACCAACTGATGCCGCGCCTGCTTGACGACGTCTGTTCCCGCGAAGACGCCGCCGTTACGCTGTCGCGTATAACGCCGTTGCTGGCGGGGATTGTCACCCGCACCACCTATCTGGAGCTATTGAGTGAATTTCCCGGCGCGCTGAAACACCTGATTATGCTCTGCGCCGCTTCGCCAATGATTGCGAGCCAACTGGCGCGTTATCCGTTGTTGCTTGATGAACTGCTCGACCCCGGCACGCTTTATCAGCCGACGGCTACCAATGCTTACCGTGACGAATTACGCCAATATTTGTTACGCGTGCCGGAAGAGGATGAAGAGCAGCAACTGGAGGCGTTACGCCAGTTTAAACAAGCGCAGCTTTTGCGAATTGCGGCGGCGGATATAGCCGGTACGCTGTCGGTGATGAAAGTGAGCGATCACCTCACCTGGCTGGCGGAGGCGATGATTGACGCCGTGGTGCAGCAGGCATGGATGCAGATGGTCGCGCGTTATGGTCAGCCCACGCATCTGGACGAGCGCCAGGGGCGGGGGTTTGCGGTCGTCGGCTATGGCAAGTTAGGCGGATGGGAGCTGGGTTACAGTTCCGATCTGGATCTCATCTTCCTGCATGACTGCCCGATAGATGTCATGACTAACGGCGAACGTGAAATCGACGGGCGGCAGTTTTATCTGCGTCTGGCGCAGCGCATCATGCATCTGTTCAGTACGCGCACCTCCTCAGGCATTTTATATGAGGTGGATGCGCGGCTACGCCCCTCTGGGGCGGCGGGAATGTTGGTGACTTCAGCGGATGCGTTTGCCGATTATCAGCAGCATGAAGCCTGGACCTGGGAACATCAGGCGCTGGTACGCGCTCGCGTGGTATATGGCGACCCGCAGCTTACCTCACAGTTTGATGCGGTACGCCGCACTATCATGACGACGGCGCGCGACGGTAAGACATTGCAGACCGAAGTGCGTGAAATGCGCGAGAAAATGCGGTCGCATCTCGGCAATAAGCATCGCGATCGTTTTGATATCAAAGCTGATGAAGGCGGTATTACGGATATTGAGTTTATCGCGCAATATCTGGTACTGCGCTACGCTCATGAAAAACCTAAATTAACGCGCTGGTCTGATAACGTGCGCATCCTGGAGCTTCTGGCGCAAAACGGCATTATGGATGAGCACGAGGCGCAAGCGCTGACAGTAGCCTACACCACACTGCGTGATGAACTGCATCACCTTGCGTTGCAGGAACTTCCCGGCCATGTGGCGCAGACGTGTTTTAGTAAAGAGCGCGCGCTGGTGCAGGCAAGCTGGCGGAAGTGGCTGGTAGCCGTTTGAATTATGCTATTATCGCGCGCAAATTTTGAATCTCTCAGGAGACAGGAATGAAAGTAAATCTGCCAGCGTTTGAACGTGCGGGCGTCATGATTGTGGGTGATGTAATGCTGGATCGCTACTGGTATGGCCCTACTTGCCGTATTTCACCGGAAGCGCCGGTGCCTGTTGTTAAGGTGAATACCGTTGAGGAACGCCCAGGCGGCGCGGCGAACGTGGCGATGAACATTGCGTCTCTGGGAGCGAACGCCCGTCTGGTCGGCCTGACGGGAATTGATGATGCCGCGCGTGCGCTGAGCAAAACGTTGGCGGAGTTCAATGTAAAGTGCGACTTCGTTTCTGTGCCGACGCATCCGACGATTACCAAACTGCGCGTTCTGTCGCGTAACCAGCAGCTTATTCGTCTTGATTTTGAGGAAGGCTTTGAGGGAGTGGACCCGGAGCCGCTGCATGAGCGTATCAACCAGGCGCTGGGATCGATCGGCGCGTTGGTATTGTCTGATTATGCCAAAGGCGCGCTGACCAGCGTACAGACTATGATTGCCCTGGCGCGCCAGGCGGACGTGGCGGTGCTCATCGATCCGAAAGGGACGGATTTTGAACGTTACCGCGGCGCCACGCTGCTGACGCCGAACCTTTCTGAGTTTGAGGCGGTCGCGGGTAAATGTAAAAGCGAAGACGAACTGGTTGAACGCGGCATGAAGCTGATTGCCAATTACGACCTTTCCGCGCTGTTGGTCACGCGTTCCGAACAGGGAATGACGTTGCTGCAACCGAATAAAGCGCCGCTACATATGCCGACGCAGGCTCAGGAAGTTTATGATGTTACCGGTGCGGGCGATACGGTGATCGGCGTGCTGGCGGCGACGCTGGCGGCGGGAAATACTCTGGAAGAGGCATGTTATTTCGCCAATGCGGCGGCTGGGGTAGTCGTGGGTAAACTCGGGACGTCAACGGTTTCCCCTGTTGAGCTGGAAAACGCAGTGCGCGGACGTGCGGCTACCGGCTTCGGCGTCATGACTGAAGAGGAGCTGAAACAGGCCGTCGCCAGCGCGCGTAAGCGTGGCGAGAAAGTGGTCATGACCAACGGCGTTTTCGATATTCTGCACGCGGGCCACGTCTCTTATCTGGCGAACGCGCGCAAACTGGGCGATCGCCTGATTGTTGCGGTCAATAGTGACGCCTCGACTAAACGCCTGAAAGGCGAAAGCCGTCCGGTTAATCCGCTCGAGCAGCGTATGATCGTGCTGGGCGCGCTGGAGTCGGTCGACTGGGTTGTCTCTTTTGAAGAGGATACGCCGCAACGACTGATTGCCGGTATTCTGCCGGATCTGCTGGTAAAAGGCGGCGATTATAAGCCGGAAGAGATTGCGGGCAGCGAAGAGGTATGGGCCAACGGCGGCGAAGTTATGGTGCTGAACTTCGAAGATGGTTGTTCAACGACCAATATCATCAAAAAGATCCAGACCGAGAGCGAGAAGTAAAAACCGCGCCATCAGGCGTTACAGACGCTGTGGGCGTTGTACTTGAAGGCGCGTCGGACATTTCGTTTCGACGCGTATCTCGCGGTTGACGCTGCTTTTTTTCGACCTAAGGTAAAGGAATAAGGGTGAGGGGGGATCTCGTCCCTCTGATTGGCTGTTAGTAAGCAGGGAAACTTATCTGTAACAGAACAATCAGTATGATGACCTGTTGCATCATAACCCTTTCCTGATTAAAGCCCCTTGCTGACATTGCGATTGTTGGTGAGCAGCCGCCTGGCGCAAGGGTTTTCTCCCGCCTATTTTTAGTTACTGGATCGCCCACGCAAAATGGCGTGCTGGTCATGACGCTTTGTATAGAAAGGGAATTCCCGGCCTTATGACCAGAGATGAGGACCATGGCGGGGCAGTGATTCGTCTCACTATTAATTCTGTCGTATCTTTCTTTTCTTCTCCCGTATTGTTAAGTTGACCGATCTGCTTTTTACATCCAGCGCCGTGCGGTTCCCTAAGCCCGAAAGATAGTTATACGCCGTCATATTTGGTGAAAATTGTGACTCTACGCATTAAATTTGCGCACGTTATGTATAAAAGCGCCGTACATATAGGGAAATACTGAAATTAGAAAAAGCATATAGCCTTAACAGAATTCAATAACTGGAGGGTATGCTGATGAACCACAATAACGTCTATTCATTAAATAATTTCGATTTTCTGGCGCGCAGTTTTGCCAGAATGCAGGCGGAGGGGCGGCCTGTTGATATCCAGGCCGTAACCGGCAATATGGACGAGGAGCACCGCGACTGGTTCTGCAAGCGTTACGCGCTTTACTGCCAGCAGGCGACTCAGGCGAAAAAGTTAGAATTAGAGCACTAACCCAGGCTCCCTTTACAGGCGGAAGGGCATTATTCAGATCTTGTATGAGCGGGCCGTCAGGCCCGTTCACGTTTTACTCTTGTGGGTCGACTGGCGGAATGGCGGGCGCAGGTTTTACTTCCTCAGGCTTGTCGCGAGCTTCCAGTTCGGTGAGGCGTTGCTCCAGCAGCGCCAGTTTTTCCCGGGTGCGCAGCAAAACCTGAGTCTGGACATCAAACTCTTCGCGGCTCACCAGATCGAGACGCGTCAGTTGAGATTGCAGCGTTTGACGGATTTTCTTCTCAATATCTTCCCCGAATTCGCGAATACCTTTCGGCATTGATTCATGAATCTGGCGTGCGATTTGCTCAATTTTTTTCGGGTCAATCATTGTGGTTTCCCTGAACTGGTAGGTGTTAGCTCTTATTGTAGTGCGATATGTGGACGCCATAAACCAGAATTGTGTGACGTCATGCGGAGTAAAGGCGTTGATGAAGGTAATCAATAGCGTTATAGTTAACCCGCTTATTCTCAGGGCGGGGCGAAATTCCCCACCGGCGGTAAATCAGCGATGTTTAACGCGTTTCTCTCATCACGGTACGCCGTGGTGGAACACGGAGAACAGGTTGAAAGCCCGCGAGCGCTTTTTGCAATAGCGAAGAGGTCAGCAGATCCGGTGTAATTCCGGGGCCGACGGTTAAAGTCCGGATGGGAGAGGGTAACGATCCAGTCGGGCATGGACCCGCTCACGTTATTTTTTTGCCGCTTGTCGGCACTCCTAAGACTGCCCTGATTCTGGTAACCATAATGTCAATGAGGTTTTTTTACCATGAATCAGACGCTACTTTCCTCTTTTGGTACGCCATTTGAACGTGTTGAACTTGCACTGGATGCGCTGCGTGAAGGACGCGGTGTTATGGTGCTTGATGATGAAGACCGTGAAAACGAAGGCGATATGATTTTCCCCGCAGAGACAATGACCGTAGAACAGATGGCGTTAACCATTCGTCATGGTAGCGGTATTGTTTGCCTGTGCATTACTGAAGATCGCCGCAAGCAGCTTGACTTGCCAATGATGGTGCAAAACAACACCAGCGCCTACGGTACCGGCTTTACCGTCACGATAGAAGCAGCGGAAGGCGTAACAACAGGCGTTTCCGCCGCTGACCGTGTGACGACGGTACGTGCCGCCATCGCCGATGGCGCAAAACCGTCCGATCTTAACCGTCCGGGCCACGTTTTCCCACTGCGCGCTCAGGCGGGAGGCGTGCTGACGCGCGGCGGTCATACGGAGGCGACTATTGATCTGATGACGCTGGCTGGTTTTAAACCCGCAGGCGTATTGTGTGAGCTGACTAACGATAATGGGACGATGGCGCGTGCGCCGGAGTGTATTGCGTTTGCCGGCCAGCATAATATGGCTGTCGTGACGATTGAAGATCTGGTGGCTTATCGTCTGGCGCATGAGCGTAAGGTGAGTTAATCGGATTGCGATGTTTGTCGTCATGATGAAAAAAACCGAAGCTAAAACGCTTCGGTTTTTTGTTATTACGCGAGGGTTTTACCTCTGGAGAGTTTTATCACCCAGGCGCCGCTCATGACCAGTAGCAGAATCAGGCACACCCCAAAGGCCAACAGACATGCCTGCGCCATGTTCATAAAATGCAAGGGCGGAAGCAAATACCAGCCTTCGGAATGCTGGTAGAGATCGACAAACCACTGCTGTACGTTACTTAGCGTCACGCCATCAGGGACGACAGGCGCGTCATAACCGCAGTCTCCGGTAGGTTTAAACCACTCCGGCGCCCATTCCGCCAACGGTAAGTTGAAAGGAAAGGTCGGGTCGGTCGAACATCCTTGTACGCCAAAAAGTGAATCAGGGTCCGGGTTATGCACCGCATAATGGATACCATTAAGCTTAATAGAAAACTTAATGCCCATAATGCTTCCATAAAATGCCGCGACGCAGCCAATCAGCTTCAGCACGATATTTTTGGGATTTATCGCCGCAATCACCCCGCCAATTACCATCACAAACATCGCGTAGCGGATGTAAACACACTGCTCACACGGTGCCATGTAGAGGTAAATTTGGAAGAACGAGTGCGCCAGGATAATTAACCCTCCCATCGCGACGGCCATTAACAGCCACAGGAAGCGCTGCTCCTGCCATCTCACCAGAGTATCCACTGGTCTTGCGCGTAGGTCTCGCCATAATCCCTTAATAAAATCCATAATCGTTTCCCTGCTTATTTTTTAGTGGCCAGTTCCCGTACGAGTTCAGCCATAGAATCGATGGATTTTATGTTTTTGGTGTAGATGAGGTACTTGCCGTTGACAACATAAGCCGGAACACCCTGGATTTTGGCAACGTCATAGGCAGCTTTCCATTTTTCCAGCGTCTCCTGAACGGCTGGATCTTTTAGCGCGGCTTCAAAATCAGCCTGACTCATACCTGCGGCATCCAGTCCGGTTTTTATAAAAGACGTAGGGTCTTTACCATCTGACCAGCGCTCTTTCTTATCATGGTAGGCAGCGTAGTAGGCGAATTTCGCTTTTTTGAATTGTGATTTAGCATCAAATAACGAGATACCCGTCGCTTTATCTTTGGCGATAAGGACTGCAAATACTTCGCTGGCCTGTTTTCCATATTCGCCTTTTGTTTCCAAGTGGAACGGAGTGAAAGTAACTAGATCGGCTACTTTGTCAGACACCGGACCCGTTACGGCTTTGTCATATTTGTAGCAGAACGGACACGCGTAGCTAAATACCTTAATTAGCGTTTTATCCGCATTGGGGATCGGTTTTTCCAGGACCATATAATCGGTACCTTCGGTAAAAGCCGATGCCGCAAAAGGAGTGACCAACGCTGCCGTTAATACTACACTCTTAAATAAAGAGGTAATCCATTTAGATGACATATTAATTCCTTAACGTGATTTATTTAAACATTTGCTTCGGATGAACCAGTAACGCACGATAGTGAGTCTGGTTGGGTTTATCCGACAGCACATCAATTTCAACTTTCACTTCTTTTGTTTTATAGTCAATCTCATTAAGTTTACCGACCGTCGGTTTGCCAACGTCGAACAAATTAATAGATCCGCTAAAGCCGAACATGGTGTCGCGGTCTTTTTGATATTCAACAACTGAAGTAATAGGGCTATAGAAATCATATCCACGCTCTTTACCGTATTCCCAAACTTGCTTTACGGTGCCTTTCTTCTCATCGATCTTATATTCGACAAAACGAGAATATTTCATAGTTGGCAGAGCAGGTTGCTCCAGACCGCGGCCATCACCATTATCAAAAACGGTTAATGTGCCTTTACTGGAGAGCCATGCTGTATGTTGGGTATAGGTGAAATCGAAATCGGTATTCTCACACTTGCCGTTTTCGTCGCAGGTCAACGGCTTACCATTACCGTCTACCGGTTTCAGCAATTTGCTGGCTAGCTGCTTATTCCAGCCTTTAGATGGCGCCAGTATCCATTTCACCTGCTTATCGCGACCGATTTTTACGATGCCCTGATGGCGGGAAGAAAGGATAATGGAGTCGTCTTTCGCGTCATAAGCGATAGAGTTGACGTGCGCCCAGTTACGACCAGCACCGACCCCAAGCGCATCGCCATACGGCGTATTCGGTTCAAGTTTCGCCTGCTGTCCGGCATGAGCCAGATCGACGTTTACGCATACTGCGCCTGCATCCAGCGCGCCGAGCAGCGCATCACGCATAGGGTCGAGGATTTTGGTCAAATCCCAAACGTCTACCACGCGGCCAGACTTATCGACCTCAATGATTTGGTCACGGATGGTATGGACATGTAGACCGTCTTCTTTGCGATAATCGCGTTTGCCGACGCGCAGCAGTACCGTGCCGTTCACGGTTTCGATGGATTCATGAGACGCGTCGAGGAACCCGCGCGGCAGTTTATGATCGGCAAGGATTTGCCCCATCATATCAAACTCGTACCAATGCTGACCCTGGACTGCGGTAAAGGTGCCGCGAGGCGTCTCACGGATGCCCATCAGGTAGCCACGTTTGTTGATATCCATATCGTGGCCGTCATAGAAGGTGTCCTGATCCAGCCACCAGCGGTATTCGCCCTGGGTGTCGACCACAAACGTATAAGGGGCGATATCGAAAGGCAAAGCCCCGCCCGCCGGACCGGCATCAAGAATGCCCGCATTTTTATCTTTTTCGCCGTGCCAATGAAATTCAGCGCCCTGCGGCGTGAAAGTATGAGTATTTACCAGATAAAGGCGGTCTTCAAATCCCGGCGCGACTTTAATAACTTTCGTTTGCTGGAGATCTGAAATAGAACGGTTATCTATATAATGGTTGACGATAGCGGACGTCTGCACCACATAGTCATCCTTCATGGCTTTGCCATTTTCTTTATATTCTACCGTAACGTTGTTAGCAAATTTTTGGTAAAGGCCGAAAATAGGGATGCCGTCATACGTTTCTAAAGATTCTTTCCCAACGGTATAAGTAACAGGAACGCCTTTTTCCCCTTTGCCATGTACAGTAACTTTGACGTCTGAAATAATATGGCTATCTAATTCTACCAGTGCGGTAAGAGGGGCATTTCCGTAAGGATCGACAACGACTGCACCTAATTTCCCTGCGGGTTGCGCCGGTTGAAAACCTGCGGCAAACGTACTGGATGCGGTGAGGCCGCATGTCAGTACGATGGTACCGGCAAGTATTGTTTTTCGGTATTGATTAATCATGGATATATCTCCTTATATAGCTTCTAAATATAATACTTCTACATATACTACGTTTTTATGGATGAAAAATGAGGTAAATGATTAGTCTTTAAATTTAAGGCATGATGCTGCTAGTTATTTTAAAATATAATCCGCATCAATGTTCTTTAATTTTCTTTATTATTCGATAGTAGGAGGGGGATATTTTAAGAACAATATAAATTAGTGCGAAGTGTGATCTTGTCGACATTGTTTTCTGCTTAATACCCCTTTCGTTATTGGGTTTCACTACTGGTTTATATGATCAAAATCATTTATTTGTTCTGCAAATATGCCAGTATATGAATACGTCAAAATAAAGGTATGTAAAATTTTAACGTTAAATGTTTAGTGATGTTAAATTTTAAGGGTAAAAAGGATGTTTATTGCCTGGTATTGGATAATATTAATAGTTCTTGTGGTGATAGGGTATATTTGCCATATGAAGCGTTGTTGCAAGGCGTTTCGGCAAGACAGAGATGCATTACTTGAAGCGCGAACGAAACGTTTTCGCCAAATGAACGAAGGCGATAGCGTGATTAATGAGCATAAATAGCGCGTATTTTTGCCGGGCAGCCGGATGTTGCCTGGCTAAAGGACCGCACCCGGCGCGACGTTTGTCTTAACCGATACCTATCGTCTGCAAAATGACGAGACTAAGCCCCATGACGGACATGCCGCAAAGCACGCCATAGCTGGGGTTATTGTTAGGATCGATCTCTTTTGCCAGCGGCATCAGTTCATCGACGGAGAGCGCCACCATTATGCCGGCGACCGCCGCCATGATGGCGGCCATAACGATTGGCGAAACCAGACTGCCCAGAATCAGCCACGCCAGTACGCCGCCAAAAATTTCCGCCATGCCGGAGATACCAGCCCAAAAAATCGCGGTACGTTTTGAGCCCGTGGCGGCATAAACCGGGCCAGCGACCGCCAGACCTTCAGGAATATTGTGTAGCGCCACCGCCAGCGCGATGCCGAAACCCAGTTCAAGATTGCTGCTGGCGGTGACAAACGTGGCGATCCCTTCTGGAAAGTTGTGCAGGCTAATGCCGAGCGTCAATAAAACCGCAGTACGTTTTATCGAGCCGGGAATCGGCTGCTGCCTTTTTGGCACCAGATCCTGCGGGTGGGCGTGAGGAAGAAGGCGATCCAGCCCGAAGTAACCCAACAGGCCAATAATAAACATACCGTAACCCAATACGGGCGACATTCCCTCCGTATCCAGCGCGGCGGGTAGCATCTCCATCAGCGAGATGAGCAACATGATGCCTGCGGCGAAGCCCAGCGAAAAAGCCAGCACGCGATTAGACGGTTTTTGGCCGAGAACGCCAAGAAACGCGCCAATAAAGGTGGCGGCGCCCGCCAGTAAGGTCAGAATAAGTGGTACTGACATCCATTACTCCTTATCAATTTGCCGTCCGAACCTGACCTTCAAAATAACTGATGATCTCCATCATGGTTATCTGAGTTCTTCCTCTGTGAAGAAAGCGTATGGTGATGTTATCCGAATGTTTTACCTGTAAGGATAACATCATGTCTTTAACACGTATGCCAGCATTGTTTTTGGGGCATGGCAGCACGATGAACGTGCTGGACGATAACGATTATACCCACGCCTGGCAGCGATTGGGGGAAGCCTTACCGCGACCACAGGCGATAGTGGTGGTGTCGGCGCACAGGTATACCCGCGGGACGGGCGTTACAGCGATGGAAAGGTCGCAAACTCTCCATGATTTTGGCGGTTTTCCGCAGGCGCTGTATGACACGCATTATCCGGCTCCTGGATCGCCTGCGCTGGCGCAGCGTCTGGTTGAACTGTTGGCTCCCGTTCCCGTCGCGCTCGATAAAGAGGCGTGGGGATTTGATCACGGCTCCTGGGGCGTATTGATTAAGATGTACCCGAATGCGGATATCCCGATGGTGCAGCTTAGCGTTGATAGTACCAAACCTGCGGCATGGCATTTTGAGGTGGGCCGTAAGCTGACTACGTTGCGCGATGAAGGCGGAGCATTGTCGAACCCTACGCCGGATCACTATTTGCCGCTGCTGTACGTGTTAGGTGCATGGGACGGCAAAGAGTCGATCACTATCCCGACCGATGGGATTGAGATGGGAAGTTTGAGTATGTTATCGGTGCAGGTGGGATAGGCCGGATAAGGCGCTTTGCGCCGCCATCCGGCACTTTCTATCATTCGACGAAAATATGCGGATAGAAGCGGGAGAGATCCTGGGTGATCAGCGCCCGATCTTCACGGATACCAATTCCGGCGGGTTGATCGTTAATCAGCCAGCTACCAATCAGGGTATAACTGTCGCCGAATTTTGGCAGCGGATAGAACTGTTGCACGATCATACCCTCTTCGCCATACGGGCCTTCCACGGATTCGATCGTTTTACCGTTCTCAATAATCGATACGTTCGCCCCTTCGCGGGAGAAGATCGGTTTCACGACATATTTATCCATTTGCGGATGTTCGTCTTCGGCGAAATACGCAGGCAACAGATTCGGATGGTCCGGGAACATCTCCCACAACAGCGGCAACAACGCTTTATTGGAGATAATGCTTTTCCAGGCCGGCTCCAGCCAGCGCACGCCGGCATCTTCCAGCTTGGTGGAAAACATCTCGCGCAGCATAAATTCCCACGGATAGAGCTTGAACAGGTTCGCAATGACCTGATCCTGCAGATCCGTAAATTGGCCTTTTTCCCCCAGACCAATATCTTCGATATAGAGAAATTCGGTGGCGATTTCCGCTTCGGCAGCGCAATCCTGTAAATACTGAATGGTGCCGCGATCCTCAACCGTATCGCGACAGCAGGTGAGATGCAGCAACTGAAAACCGTACTGTTCGCGAAGTTCAGCAAAGCGTTCAATCAGCTTTTCCTGCAGGCTATTAAACTGATCGCTGCCTTCCGGCAGATTGCCCGCGTTGATCTGATCTTCCAGCCAAATCCACTGAAAAAACGCCGCTTCATACAGTGACGTTGGCGTGTCGGCATTATTTTCGAGCAGCTTAGGCTCGCCGATGCCGTCCCAGGCCAGATCGAGGCGGGAATAGAGCGACGGTTGTTGCGTTTGCCAGGACTGGCGAACAAAACCCCAGGTATGCTTTGGAATACGAAACTTTGTCATCAGCTCATCGCTGGCGATGACGCGTTCTACCACCTTGAGGCACATCTGGTGCAACTCGGCGGTAACGTCTTCCAGTTTTTCCACCTGGGCGAGCGTTAACTTGTAATAAGCGTCTTCACACCAGTACGGCTCACCATACATAGTGTGAAAATTAAACCCGTATTCAGTCGCTTTATCGCGCCAGTCCGGGCGCTCGGTAATACTGACTCTTTCCATGCGTATCAGCCGCCCATCGAACGTGTTGAAGTACCGGCTGCGCTACGCTGCATGGCGCTCTGTTTGGCGACAGATTCGCCAAAGCCGCCGCGGGTAACGGTGGTTGTGGTCGCCGGCTTCGGCGCCATAGCGGTTTTCGGTACGGTCATTGTCCGGCCCGGTTGCGCTGCGCCGTAGTTTTTACCTGCCGCGTCGGTATATTTGCCGTATGCCGGGCTGGCCGGGTTTTTCGAGCTAAACAGCGGCTGTTGCGCAAAGCCTGCGCCGCCGCCCATCAGACGCCCCATCATGTAACCTGCCATAAGCGGCATCCAGAAACTGCCGCTGGATTGTTGGGCCTGCGCCTGATTTTCCGGCGCCATGCCAGCCTGTGCGGGCGCTTGCTGGCACTGACCTTCGCCAAACTCGGCGACGCAATCTTCGCGTGTAGCGTACTTAGGCGCAGTACGTTCGGCCTCTTTCAGCGCATTGTTATACGCGGTTGTACACTCCGCGCTTTTGCCCGGATTTGCTGCTGAACAGTCATCAGCGTTTTGATACAGCGATACGGTTTCATCGCTTTTTTCACAGCCAGCCAGCATAAAAACAGCCGTAACCGCCAGGGCGACCGGCGTTAAATGCCGCGCGCTCCAGCTTTTGCGAAACGATGCGTGATGGATGGATTTTGTCCGTTTCATATTTGTCTTCCAGGACCCAGTGGTAAATACAACATGCGTTCAGAATAGAGGATGACTGCTCGAAATTGAAGCGAGAAAAGGCCAGAATGCGGCGGAATAGCAGGATCTTTACGTTGTCTTACGTTTTAATATCATTTCATGCCGGGTGACGCTTCGCTTACCCGGCCTACGATGAAGCAGGACCGACAAGCGAAGCGCTAACGGATAAGACTTAGTGGCGGAACGGATTGCCGTTACCGCGGGTAGACGTCGTGTGCGCTGAGACTGGCTGTGCCGCAGGAGCGTTACCGTTAAAGTTATCCACGGCGGCATCCTGCTCTGGTGTTTCCGGCGCTACGCTTTCCGGCGAAGTCGGGATAGGTTTACCCAACGTACTGTTAAGCGCGAGCAGATCCTGCTCGTTCAGCGTACCCAGCGCGTATTTGATATTTAACTGATTAATCAAATAGGTGTAGCGAGCGTTAGCAAGCTGCTGCTTGGCTTCATACAGCGTGGTGGTGGCGTCCAGCACGTCGACGATGGTGCGCGTACCGACGGAGTATCCCGCTTCCATCGCGTCGAGAGAGCTTTGCGCTGAGACAACCGCTTGTTTATACGCATTAATGCTACTGATAGAGGCGTTAATGTTATTGAAGGAGGAACGTACCGTCTGTACCACGCTACGGTGCGCGCTTTCCAACTGTTCGCTTGCGCCAACGAAGTTATACTGCGCTTGTTTTACCTGCGAGTTAACCATCCCGCCCTGATACAGCGGCAGAGAGAAGTTCAGGCCGACTTTGTTCTGCCCCATATTGCTGTCGTCATACTGGCTGCCTGGACCGTGAGTACCTGAGCCGTTATAAGACGTATCGGAAATACCGGTTGAAGCCGTTAGATTCAGCTTCGGCAGATGACCGTCCTGCGCCTGGCGGATTTGCTCGCGCGCCAGATCCTGACTTAAACGCGCCTGCAATAGCGACAGGTTACGGTTTTCCGCTTCCTTCAATAGCGCGTTAACTGCCTTAGGTTTGTCGGTTTTAAAATGTTCGACGTTAAGCGACGCCAGTTCCGGGTAATAATTGCCGGTCACTTGGCGCAGCTCTTCTACCGCGTTATCCAGGTTGTTGCGGGCGGTAACTTCATTCGCCAGCACGGTATCATATTGCGCACGGGCGTTTTGCACGTCGGTAATGGCGACCAGACCCACGTTAAAACGTTGCGTCGTTTGATCTAACTGACGATAGATAGCTTCTTTTTGCGCTTGGGTATAGGAAAGCACATCAATAGCGTTTAATACTTTAAAATAAGCGTTCGCGGTATTGAGAATCAGCGTTTGCTGATCGGTCTGATATGTTACATCCTGAATGCCCGCTGCTTTTTCTTGCAGGGTTAGCGCACGCCATTTCGACATATCAAACAGCGTCTGCGTTAATTGCAGGGAAGCGCTGGTGGCATTGGAGTTGATGCCGTTCGCATCGCGATAACCGTTGCTATAGGTGTAGTCGGCACCTAAACCCAGTTGCGGCAGTAAAGGACTACGCGCTTCGTTAATTTTTTCGAATGCAGCATCGCGATCGGCAGCGGATTTACGCAATTCCGGGTTGCTCAGGCGTGCTTGCTGATAAACTTGCATCAGGTTCTCTGCCTGGCTTAGTGTGCTGAACCCCGACAGGCTCAGGCCGATAAGGATGGGGAGCAATTTCTTCATTTGCATTCCTTGTTGTGAAGCAGTATTTAGCGCTGATCAATTTGTAAAAATAATTGCTGATTCTAGCAGAATCCGCCACTGCAAAAAGTTGGCGTTACGTGCCATACGAGCCTTAATTGGCACCAATTTACCACAAGGGTGATAAAACAGCAGTCAGCCACCCTTGAAATTCATCATTTAATCATTATTGCCAATAGGGCAGCACAATGCGTAAATCAGACAACTTGCCAGTAACGTTTACCAAAAGCGATGTAGAAATTATTGCACGGGAAACGTGCTATCGCGGTTTTTTTTCACTGGATCTGTATCGATTCCGCCATCGTTTATTCAGCGGAGAAATGAGTGGTGAAGTAAAGCGCGAAATTTTTGAGCGCGGGCACGCCGCCGTCTTGCTACCTTTTGACCCTGAGCGCGACGAGGTGGTGCTGGTCGAACAGATTCGTATTGCCGCTTATGACACAAGCGTTACGCCGTGGCTGCTGGAAATGGTCGCCGGCATGATAGAAGAAGGCGAAACTATTGAGGCGGTCGCTCGGCGTGAGGCGATGGAAGAGGCGGGGCTGACCGTTGGCCGCATCAGGCCGGTCATCAGTTACCTGGCAAGTCCTGGAGGAACCAGCGAGCGCTCATCTATTCTGGTGGGTGAAGTGGACGCGACGACCGCGGCGGGGATTCACGGTCTGGCGGATGAAAACGAAGATATTCGGGTTCATGTGGTAAGCCGGGAGCAGGCATACCAGTGGGTAGAAGAGGGGAAAATCGACAACGCAGCCGCAGTCATTGCTTTGCAATGGCTTCAGTTGCATCATCAAGAGTTAAAAAACGAGTGGAAAAAATGAAGCGTTATACACCTGACTTCCCTGAAATGATGCGTTTGTGCGAAATCAATTTTTCGCAATTGCGCCGCCTGTTGCCGCACAATGACGCACCCGGAGAAACGGTGAGCTATCAGGTGGGTAATGTACAATATCGGTTAACGATTGTGGAATCGACCCGATACACTACGCTTGTAACCATTGAGCAAACGGCGCCAGCCATCACTTACTGGAGCCTGCCGTCGCTGACGGTACGCCTCTATCATGATGCGATGGTGGCTGAAGTGTGTTCAAGCCAGCAGATCTTTCGCTTCAAAGCGCGGTATGATTATCCAAATAAAAAGTTGCATCAACGTGACGAAAAGCATCAAATTAATCAGTTTCTGGCCGACTGGCTACGATTCTGTTTAGCACATGGAGCGATGGCGATTCCGGTTTATTAGCGTCGTGAAACCTAAGGACACCATTTGGAAAGCCTGTTAACCCTACCTCTGGCTGGTGAGGCCCGAGTCAGGATTTTACAAATTACAGATACTCACCTGTTTGCCGAAAAGCATGAAACGCTGTTAGGCGTCAATACCTGGGAGAGTTACCAGGCCGTGCTGGAGGCCATTCGGGCGCAACAGTATGAATATGATCTGATCGTGGCGACCGGCGATCTGGCGCAGGATCAATCCGCTGCGGCTTATCAGCATTTTGCTGAGGGGATCGCAAGTTTTCGTGCGCCTTGCGTTTGGTTGCCGGGCAATCATGATTTTCAGCCAGCAATGTATGGCGCGCTGCAGGAGGCAGGGATTTCCCCGGCTAAGCACGTGTTAATCGGCGAAGAGTGGCAGATTTTGTTGCTGGATAGTCAGGTGTTTGGCGTTCCGCATGGCGAACTGAGCGAGTTCCAACTGGAATGGCTTGAGCGTAAGCTCGCCAATGCGCCAGAGAGACAGACATTGCTGCTTTTACACCACCATCCGTTGCCGGCAGGGTGCAGTTGGTTGGATCAGCACTGCTTGCGTAATGCCGCCGAGCTGGATAGTCTCCTGGCGCATTTCCCGCGCGTGAAGTATCTGTTATGCGGACATATTCACCAGGAGCTGGATCTTGACTGGAACGGACGCCGTCTGTTGGCGTCGCCGTCAACCTGCGTACAGTTCAAACCGCACTGCGCGAACTTTACGCTGGATACTATCGCGCCGGGCTGGCGTACGCTGGAGCTCCAGGCGAACGGTGTCCTGGAGACGGAAGTGCATCGCCTGCAGGATACCCGGTTCCGGCCCGATACCGCTTCGGAAGGATACTGATGTCTACGCTTGTCTATTTGCACGGATTCAACAGTTCCCCCCGCTCGGCAAAAGCGTGCCAGTTGAAAAAGTGGCTGTCGGAGCGTCATCCTCATGTCGAAATGATCGTTCCTCAACTCCCGCCTTATCCTGCCGATGCGGCGGAGTTGCTGGAGTCCATCGTGCTTGAGCATGGCGGCGCGCCATTAGGGCTGGTAGGATCGTCGCTGGGCGGTTATTACGCCACCTGGCTGTCGCAATGTTTTGTGTTGCCGGCTGTGGTGGTGAATCCCGCTGTGCGGCCCTTTGAATTATTGACCGACTATCTCGGTCAGAACGAGAACCCCTACACCGGGCAGCAATATGTGCTAGAGTCTCGCCATATTTACGATCTTAAAGTCATGCAGATTGACCCTCTGGAAGCGCCGGATCTAATCTGGCTGCTGCAACAGACGGGCGATGAAGTGTTGGATTACCGCCAGGCGGTGGCATATTATGCCTCCTGCCGTCAGACAGTGACTGAAGGTGGTAATCACGCATTCACGGGCTTCGAAGATTATTTCAACCAGATTGTCGATTTTCTTGGACTGCACAGTTGCTGACAATCAATTCGAATTGCTAATTAAATCATGACGCAAACTTATAACGCTGATGCCATTGAGGTACTCACTGGGCTTGAGCCGGTACGCCGCCGCCCGGGGATGTACACCGATACGACCCGTCCCAACCATCTGGGGCAGGAAGTGATTGATAACAGTGTGGATGAAGCACTGGCAGGCCACGCCAAACGCGTGGATGTCATTTTACATGCCGATCAGTCGCTGGAAGTGATTGATGACGGACGCGGGATGCCAGTGGATATCCATCCGGAAGAGGGCGTTCCGGCGGTAGAGCTGATCCTCTGTCGGCTTCATGCAGGTGGTAAATTCTCCAATAAGAACTATCAGTTCTCTGGTGGTCTGCATGGGGTGGGAATTTCAGTAGTAAATGCCCTGTCGAAGCGCGTGGAAGTGACCGTGCGCCGCGACGGTCAGATCTATAACATCGCGTTTGAAAACGGCGAAAAAGTGCAGGATTTACAGGTAACGGGAACGTGTGGCAAGCGTAACACCGGCACCAGCGTGCATTTCTGGCCGGACGAAAGTTTCTTCGATAGCCCGCGTTTTTCTGTCTCTCGCTTAATGCATGTTCTGAAAGCGAAAGCGGTGCTGTGTCCCGGCGTGGAAATCACTTTTAAAGATGAGGTGAATAACAGCGAGCAGCGCTGGTGTTACCAGGATGGTCTGAACGACTATCTGGGCGAAGCGGTAAACGGCCTGCCGACGCTGCCGGAAAAACCGTTTATCGGTAATTTTAACGGTGAAACGGAAGCGGTTGACTGGGCGCTACTGTGGCTGCCAGAGGGCGGCGAACTGCTCACTGAAAGCTACGTGAACCTGATCCCAACGATGCAGGGCGGCACCCACGTTAACGGCCTACGGCAGGGGTTGCTGGATGCGATGCGCGAATTCTGCGAATACCGCAATATTCTGCCGCGCGGCGTGAAACTGTCGGCGGAAGATATCTGGGATCGCTGCGCTTATGTGCTCTCTGTGAAAATGCAGGACCCGCAGTTTGCCGGACAGACCAAAGAGCGTCTGTCGTCGCGTCAATGCGCGGCATTTGTTTCCGGCGTGGTGAAAGATGCCTTCAGCCTGTGGCTGAACCAAAACGTGCAGGCGGCGGAACAGTTGGCGGAAATGGCGATCGCCAGTGCTCAGCGGCGACTGCGCGCCGCAAAGAAAGTGGTGCGTAAAAAGCTAACCAGCGGTCCGGCGTTGCCGGGGAAACTGGCGGACTGTACCGCGCAGGATCTCAATCGGACCGAGCTGTTCCTTGTGGAAGGGGATTCGGCGGGCGGTTCCGCCAAGCAGGCGCGCGATCGCGAATATCAGGCGATCATGCCGCTCAAAGGTAAGATCCTCAACACCTGGGAAGTCTCTTCCGATGAAGTGCTGGCCTCGCAAGAGGTGCATGATATTTCTGTGGCGATCGGTATCGATCCGGACAGTGACGATCTGAGCCAGTTGCGCTACGGCAAGATCTGTATCCTGGCGGATGCGGACTCCGATGGTTTACATATCGCCACGCTGCTTTGCGCACTGTTTGTCAGACATTTCCGCGCGCTGGTGAAGAACGGACATGTTTATGTCGCGTTGCCGCCGCTATATCGTATCGATCTGGGTAAAGAGGTCTATTACGCGCTGACGGAAGAAGAAAAGGCGGGGGTACTGGAACAACTGAAGCGTAAGAAAGGCAAGCCGAACGTTCAGCGTTTTAAAGGTCTGGGTGAAATGAACCCGATGCAGTTACGCGAAACCACGCTTGATCCGAATACCCGCCGCCTGGTGCAGCTCACCATTAGCGATGAAGACGATCAGCGCACCAACGCGATGATGGATATGCTGCTGGCGAAGAAGCGTTCTGAAGATCGACGCAACTGGCTACAGGAAAAAGGCGATCTCGCGGATCTGGATGTGTAACGGTTGTTGCACGCTTTATCCGGCCTGCGGTGTGCAGACCGGATAAGCGAATCCGGCATGACGCCGTAGCCTGATGGCGATGCTTGCGCATCTTATCAGGGCTACGTCAGGCTATGGTAATCACTTAAACGCCAGACTCCAGGACACGAATATTCATTTCCAGCACATCGTCTTTTACCGCGTCGCTATAGGCTTTCATATGTGGGGTTTGCAGATGCGCTTCAAGGTGCGCAACGCTTTCCCACTGTTCAATCATCACGATCGAGTCAGGCGCTACAGTCTGAAAACTCACGCCCGCGGCATGATCCACCATCGGCGCGTAGCCGTGGCACCCCTCTTCTTTAAGAACGGTTGGAATGATTTTCGCAAACTGATCGAGGACGGCCTGACGGTGATGTTGGCCCGGACGCGTGCGAATTTCGGCAATGACGGTAAGCATGGTTAACTCCTTCTAATTCCAGGATGACCAGTTAAGCAAAAATTTCGTTCAGATGCTTGCGATATTCTGCGGTATAGCGCGGAACATCCGGCATTTTAATTACGTCGTTGGCAATAAACGTTGGCAGCGCGTCCATGCCCAGGAACTGGTTGGCTTTATGGAATGGCAGATAGACGCCATCTACGCCTACGCCGTGGAAAAACTGATCTTTTTCGGTAAATGCTTCCATCGGCGCGTTCCACGTCAGTGACAGCATATATTTTTTCCCCTGCGCCAGACCGCCGGAACCGTACTTTTTAGCGGCATCGGAACGCGTGCGGCCATCGCTGGCATAGAGCGTGCCGTGGCCTTCGGTAAAGACATCATCCATATATTTTTTTACTGTCCACGGCGCGCCCATCCACCAGCCTGGCATCTGCCAAATCACCACGTCAGCCCAGACGAAATTCTGTACCTCTTCTTTCATGTTGTAGTCGCTGTCGGCGCGGACGATCTTAACTTGATGGCCAAGATCGCGCAGAAAACCATCGGCAACTTCGGTCAGGGTGTCATTCAACTGGCCGTTGGAGTGCGCAAATTTTTTCGCGCCGTTGATAATAAGTATATTACTCATTATTTTCACTCTAATGAATGCGTTTGCCGCTGATTCTACGCTGACGGGCGGTGCGGTGAAATTAGCAAAATGTGCAAAGTCTTTTGCGTTTTAAGTAAAAGACTTTGCTACCAACGTACTACGGCCTCAAATCCACCTTCCGCGGCGTTGCCAAACGACACCGTCATGCCATGCAGCGTAGCGATGCGGCGGACGATTGATAATCCCAGACCGCTGCCGGTCACACTTTGGCCAGGCGGGCGATAAAAACGCTCGCCGATATGCGTCAGAACCTCTGGCGCTACGCCGGGGCCGTTATCTCTGACCGTGAAGCTGCGGTTATTTAAGGTAACGTCGACGACGCTGCCCTGCGGACTATAGCGAATCGCATTATCCAGCAGGTTACGCACTAACAGGCTTAAGAGTAGCGGCTGACCGGTACGTATGACGTTGTGGGCGTTGAGCTGTAAACGCACATCGATATTTGCCTGTTGCGCCGGATGATAAATGTCCATCACAGCGGATTGCAGTAACTCTTCCAGCGAAATCTTCGCCACATCCTGCAAATTATCCAGTGAATCGAGGCGCGATAACGTCAGTAGCTGATCGACCAGCCGCGTGGCGCGATCGATCCCCACATGAAGCTGGGTCAGCGCTTTATCTCGCGACAGCGGATCGTCGCCTGAGAGCTGCGCCACCTCGGTTTGGACTTTCAGCGCGGCCAGCGGGCTACGTAATTCATGAGCGGCGTCGGAGGTAAATCGTCGTTCGCGCACCATCATCGAGTGGATACGGCTAAAAAGCTGATTAAGCGCTTCGACCAGCGGGCGAACCTCGCTCGGCACGCCTTTGCCGTCAAGCAGCGTTTCCGATTCTGGCGACCGGAAGCGTAGCGCCTGTGCCAGTTTTTTCAACGGCCTGAGTTCGCGGTGAAGCAGGAGTAATAAAATCAGCAGCATGAGCGGAAGGGCGATCAGCCACGGCGTTAATTGCGCCGCCACGATCGCCAGCGCCATATCTTCGCGGTAATCCCACTCCTGGCCGACGACGATACGATATTTACCGTCCGCCGAGTTTAGCCATAAAAAACGCCAGAGGTCGTTGTCGTCCTTCAGATAGCCATTGTCGAAGCCTTCCCGACGATAGCGATACGGGATATCCTGGCCGTTGTCGCCATCATGCAGCAACATTTTGCCGTCGGTGGAAAAGATAGCGAACGCCAGTGCATCGTCATCGATATGTCCATGTTTTAATTTCTTCGGAGTATGCGCCATGCGCTGCGGAGCGTTGATCTCGTTAAGATCGAGGGTACTGAGCCGTCTGGCGAACAGCATCAATTGCGTGTCAAACAACTCGTCGACGTTATCCGTCGTCTTTCTCCAGGCCACAAAACTGGAGATTGCCCAGGTGATTGAGACCAGAATCAGAAAAATAAGCGTCAGTCTGACGCGCAGGCTAAGACGTTGCGTCAATTTCATGCGTCACCCAAGGTGTAGCCGATGCCGTGTACGGTGCGAATAAATTCGCTGCCGAGCTTGCGGCGTAAATGATGAACATGAACTTCCACCGCATTGCTGGAAACGTCATCGTCCCAGTTATACAGCTTCTCTTCAATAAGCTTGCGCGGCAGCACGCGGCCTTTGTTGCGCATTAACAGTTCCAGCAACGCGAACTCTTTCGGTTTTAGGGCTAAAGGAGCGTCGGCAAGCGTCGCGACGAGATTGCCGGGATTGAGCGTAACCTGACCGTGGCGCAATTCGCTACTGGCCTGGCCGCTGGCGCGGCGTACCAGCGCCTCCAGACGGGCAGCAACCTCAATGAGCGCAAAAGGTTTACATAAATAGTCATCGGCGCCCAGACGTAGCCCCTCAACGCGCTCTGCTAACGCGTCGCGCGCCGTCAGGATCAGTACCGGTTCTTGTTTACCCTTTTCACGCCATTCGCGCAAAATATCCCGTCCGTCCATTCCTGGCAGCGTCAAATCTAAAATGACCGCATCATAAGGCGCGCTGTAAAGCGCCTCTTTGCCCGGACGTCCCTCAGTAAACCAGTCGACGCTGAAACCCATTTTACTCAGACCCGCTTTTATGCCATCGCCAATAAGTGTGTCATCTTCTATCAGTAAAATTCGCATCTGTTCTTCCCTGCGGTAACTCGCGTTACCGTCAGTTAACCTTGTCGCCGCAGGCGATGTACAGAAAAAAAGAATCTTTTTTTGCCTTAAGAAGTTGTTAAGGATTAACCTATTAAATGGATCTGAAACGACATGAAAGGGAAAGATAATCATGAAAAAATTAGCTGCAATCGTTGCCGTTATGGCATTGTGTTCTACCCCGGTTCTGGCGGCTCAGCAGGGCGGTTTCTCCGGTCCGTCGGCGACGCAAACGCAAAGTGGCGGATTTGTCGGCCCGAACGGCAGCAGCACGACGGTAGAGAGCGCTAAATCGCTGCGTGACGATGCGTGGGTAACGCTGCGCGGGAATATCGTCGAGCGTATTTCCGACGACCTGTATCTGTTTAAAGATGCTACCGGTACTATCAATGTGGATATTGACCACAAGCGCTGGAACGGTCTGACCGTCACTCCGCAGGATACCGTTGAAATTCAGGGTGAAGTGGATAAAGACTGGAATTCCGTTGAAATTGACGTAAAACAGATCTCCAAAATCGCCAAATAAACCCCATCAGGGCCGCGTTCGCGGCCCTTTTCTTTGTGACTCAACGCGCCAGATAGGGTAGTATCTGCGGCAATATTGCCTGAGAGATACCGGGTATTGTTCGGGCTTACAGTTGAGGAATCACAATCAATGAGCGAGATGGCAGAGCGCCTTGCGCTGCATGAATTCACGGAAACGGCCTATCTGAATTATTCCATGTACGTCATCATGGACAGGGCGTTGCCGTTTATTGGTGATGGTCTGAAACCCGTTCAGCGTCGCATCGTCTATGCGATGTCGGAACTGGGCCTTAACGCCAGCGCCAAGTTTAAAAAATCCGCCCGTACCGTCGGCGACGTGCTGGGTAAGTATCATCCGCATGGCGACAGCGCCTGTTATGAAGCGATGGTGCTGATGGCGCAGCCGTTTTCTTATCGTTATCCGCTGGTCGACGGGCAGGGTAACTGGGGGGCGCCTGATGACCCGAAATCGTTCGCCGCGATGCGTTATACCGAATCCCGCTTGTCGAAATACTCCGAGCTGCTGCTAAGCGAACTGGGCCAAGGGACGGCGGACTGGGTGCCTAATTTCGACGGCACCTTGCAGGAGCCCAAAATGTTACCGGCGCGTCTGCCGAACATTCTGCTTAACGGCACCACAGGTATCGCCGTCGGGATGGCGACGGACATTCCGCCGCATAACCTGCGCGAAGTAGCGAAGGCTGCCATCACGCTGATTGAACAGCCGAAAACGACGCTGGAGCAGTTGCTGGATATCGTCCAGGGGCCGGATTACCCGACCGAAGCGGAGATCATTACCCCACGTGCGGAAATTCGTAAGATTTACGAAAACGGGCGCGGCTCTGTTCGGATGCGCGCGGTATGGACGAAAGAGGACGGCGCGGTGGTAATTACCGCGCTGCCGCATCAGGTGTCCGGCGCGAAAGTGCTGGAGCAAATCGCCGCGCAGATGCGTAATAAAAAACTGCCGATGGTGGACGATCTGCGCGATGAATCGGATCACGAAAACCCGACGCGTTTAGTGATTGTGCCACGCTCCAACCGTGTGGATATGGAACAGGTGATGAACCATCTGTTCGCCACCACCGATCTGGAAAAAAGCTACCGTATCAACCTGAACATGATCGGTCTGGATGGCCGCCCGGCGGTGAAAAACCTGCTGGAGATCCTTACCGAATGGCTGGCGTTTCGCCGTGATACGGTGCGTCGCCGTCTCAATTATCGTCTGGAGAAGGTCCTCAAGCGCCTGCATATCCTCGAAGGTCTGCTGGTGGCGTTTCTCAATATCGACGAAGTGATTGAGATTATCCGTACCGAAGACGAGCCAAAACCCGCTCTGATGTCGCGTTTCGGCATCACCGAGACCCAGGCGGAAGCGATCCTTGAACTGAAACTGCGCCATCTCGCGAAACTGGAAGAGATGAAAATTCGCGGCGAGCAGGACGAACTGGAAAAAGAACGTGACCAATTGCAGGGCATTCTCGCTTCCGAACGCAAAATGAACTCCTTGCTGAGAAAAGAGCTGCAGGCGGATTCTGATGCGTATGGCGACGATCGCCGTTCTCCGCTGCATGAGCGCGAAGAAGCTAAAGCGATGAGCGAACACGATATGCTGCCGTCCGAACCGGTGACTATTGTGCTGTCGCAGATGGGCTGGGTGCGCAGCGCCAAAGGTCATGATATTGATGCGCCGGGGCTTAACTATAAGGCGGGCGACAGCTTTAAAGCTGCGGTGAAAGGTAAGAGCAATCAACCGGTGGTGTTTATTGATACTACCGGGCGCAGCTATGCTATCGATCCCATTACGCTTCCGTCGGCGCGCGGGCAGGGCGAGCCGCTGACCGGCAAATTGACGCTGCCGCTGGGGGCGACTATAGAGCATATGCTGATGGAAGGCGATGACCAGAAACTGTTGATGGCGTCGGATGCGGGCTACGGCTTCGTCTGTACGTTTAACGATCTGGTCGCCCGTAACCGTGCCGGTAAGGCTTTGATTACTCTCCCGGAAAATGCGCACGTCATGCCGCCAGTGGTGATTGAAGACGAGAACGATATGCTGCTGGCGATTACCCAGGCCGGACGTATGTTGATGTTCCCGGTAGATTCTCTGCCGCAGTTGTCGAAAGGCAAAGGAAATAAGATCGTTAATATTCCGTCTGCGGAAGCGGCGAAAGGCGATGATAGTCTGGCGCACCTGTACGTGCTGCCGCCGCAAAGCACCCTGATTATCCATGTCGGGAAGCGCAAAATCAAACTGCGTCCTGAAGAGTTACAGAAGGTAGTCGGCGAACGCGGACGCCGCGGCACATTAATGCGCGGTTTACAGCGTATCGATCGCATTGAGATTGATTCGCCGCATCGCGCAAGCCATGGCGACAGCGAAGAGTAAGATAGTATCACCCATAGGCCGAATAAGGCATTTATGCCGCCTTCCGGCACGCTGCCGTTGCCGGAAGGCGACGCGGTAGCGTCTTATCCGGCCTACGGTTTCAGATCGGATTAACGTTAAAATTTCCCGTAAAACCGTTGTTTATTCGTGCATTGCGATTAACAATACGTTTATCCAGAGAGCCATACTTACCAAAATCCTAACCTGAATTCCAGGTGACGTAGAATGCCGGGCTCTTAGGCCTTCAGAGGTTGTTATGCTATATATTTTTCGTCTTATTGTTACCGTTATTTACTCCATTCTGGTCTGTATTTTCGGTTCTATTTACTGCCTTTTCAGCCCACGTAACCCGAAACACGTGGCGACGTTTGGACATATGTTCGGTCGTCTGGCCCCGCTGTTTGGCCTGAAAGTGGAGTGCCGCAAACCTGCAGATGCGGAAAGCTATGGCAATGCTATCTATATCGCCAACCACCAGAATAATTATGATATGGTCACGGCGGCGAATATTGTGCAGCCGCCAACCGTAACGGTGGGGAAAAAAAGCCTGGTTTGGATCCCATTTTTTGGTCAACTGTACTGGCTGACGGGTAATCTGCTGATTGACCGCAATAATCGCGCCAAAGCGCATAGCACCATTGCGGAAGTGGTCAACCATTTTAAAAAGCGCCGTATTTCTATCTGGATGTTTCCTGAAGGTACGCGTAGTCGGGGGCGCGGTCTGCTGCCGTTTAAAACCGGCGCGTTCCATGCGGCTATCGCGGCTGGTGTGCCTATCATTCCCATCTGCGTCTCCAATACCGCTAACAAAGTCAATCTAAACCGCCTTAATAACGGACTGGTGATTGTGGAAATGTTGCCGCCAGTCGACGTCAGCGAATATGGTAAAGATCAGGTTCGCGAGCTGGCGGCTCACTGCCGTGCGTTAATGGAGCAAAAAATCGCGGAACTTGATAAAGAGGTTGCGGAACGTGAAGCGGCCGGTAAGGTTTAAGCGGCCTCACTCTGTTATTGTAGACATCATTTTTTTCAGACACAGCGTTTTAGCCAGTTTTACATGGAGCTTATATGTCATTCAGTCGGCGTCAGTTTCTTCAGGCATCGGGAATCGCACTATGTGCAGGCGCGATTCCCCTCAGGGCGAATGCTGCCGGTCAGCAACAGCCCTTGCCTGTTCCGCCGTTGCTGGAGTCTCGTCGCGGACAGCCGTTATTTATGACGCTACAGCGTGCGCACTGGTCCTTTACGCAAGGCACGCGCGCGCCGGTTTGGGGAGTAAACGGTCGTTATCTGGGTCCGACAATCCGCGTCTGGAAAGGCGATGACGTTAAACTCATCTATAGCAACCGTCTGGCGGAAAATGTCTCCATGACGGTTGCCGGTTTACTGGCGCCGGGGCCGCTGATGGGCGGCCCGGCGCGTATGATGTCGCCTAATGCGGACTGGGCGCCGGTGTTGCCGATTCGTCAGAACGCCGCGACGCTGTGGTATCACGCTAACACGCCTAACCGCACTGCGCAGCAGGTGTATAACGGCCTGGCCGGAATGTGGCTGGTAGAGGACGAAATTAGTAAAACGCTGCCCATTCCGAACCATTACGGCGTGGATGATTTTCCCGTCATTATCCAGGATAAGCGGCTGGATAATTTTGGGACGCCGGAGTACAGCGAACCGGGAAGCGGCGGTTTTGTCGGCGATACGTTGCTGGTGAACGGCGCGCAAAGCCCCTATGTCGAAGTGTCCCGCGGCTGGGTGCGGTTACGGTTGTTGAACGCATCGAACTCGCGCCGGTATCAGCTTCAGATGAGCGATGGCCGGGCGCTGCATGTGATTTCAGGCGATCAAGGCTTTTTACCTGCGCCGGTTTCAGTCAAACAGTTGTCACTGGCGCCCGGCGAGCGACGTGAAATTCTGGTCGATATGACTAACGGCGATGAAGTCTCAATCACCTGCGGGGAAGCGGCCAGCATTGTCGATCGGATTCGCGGTTTCTTTGAGCCTTCCAGTATTCTGGTTTCTACCCTGGTGTTGACGTTGCGGCCAACCGGATTGCTGCCACTGGTGACTGATAATCTGCCGATGCGTCTGCTGCCGACAGAGATCATGAGCGGCGCGCCTGTCCGTAGCCGGGACATCAGTCTTGGCGACGCTCCGGGAATTAACGGCCAGCTTTGGGATGTTAATCGCATTGATATTACCGCCCAGCAAGGTACCTGGGAGCGTTGGACGGTACGCGCCGATATGCCGCAGTCGTTCCATATTGAGGGCGTCTCTTTCCTGATTCGTAACGTCAACGGCGCTATGCCGTTCCCGGAAGATAGAGGCTGGAAAGATACCGTCTGGGTGGATGGGCAAGTCGAATTGCTGGTCTACTACGGTCAGCCGTCCTGGCCGCACTTCCCGTTCTATTTCAACAGCCAGACGCTGGAAATGGCGGATCGCGGTTCGATTGGGCAGATGCTGGTAAATCCGGCGCCGTAATCCTCTTCTCGCCCGTCAGGGCGAGAGGTGAATACCTTTCGATTTCTCCTTCGTTCCGGCTTATAATCCCCGGCCTTTGATTATTTTTTTACCATTTTTGGAAGCACTATGAGCGCAATATCCCTGATCCAACCGGATCGCGACCTTTTCTCCTGGCCGCAGTACTGGGCCGCCTGCTTTGGGCCGGCGCCGTTTTTGCCGATGTCACGTGACGAAATGGATCAACTTGGCTGGGATAGCTGCGACATTATTTTGGTGACGGGCGACGCGTATGTCGATCATCCGAGCTTTGGTATGGCGATCTGTGGCCGTATGCTGGAATCCCAGGGCTTCCGCGTCGGTATCATCGCTCAGCCGGACTGGAACAGCAAAGACGACTTTATGCGTCTGGGTAAGCCGAACCTGTTTTTCGGCGTGACCGCCGGTAACATGGATTCGATGATCAACCGTTATACCGCCGATCGTCGCCTGCGCCACGACGATGCCTATACGCCGGATAACGTGGCGGGCAAGCGCCCGGACAGAGCCACTCTGGTCTATACCCAGCGTTGCAAAGAAGCGTGGAAAGATGTACCGGTGATCCTCGGCGGCATTGAGGCCAGTCTGCGCCGTACCGCGCATTACGACTACTGGTCTGATACTGTGCGCCGTTCGGTGTTAGTCGATTCCAAAGCCGACATGCTGATGTTCGGCAACGGCGAACGTCCGTTGGTGGAAGTGGCGCACCGTCTGGCAATGGGCGAAACCATCGATCAGATTCGCGATGTGCGTAACACCGCGATTATGGTTAAAGAAGCATTACCTGGCTGGAGCGGTGTCGACTCTACCCGCCTGGACACGCCGGGTAAAATTGATCCGATCCCCCATCCCTATGGCGAGGATCTGCCATGCGCGGATAACAAACCCGTCGCGCCGAAAAAGCAGGAAGCGAAGGCGGTTACCGTACAACCGCCGCGTCCGAAGCCGTGGGAGAAAACCTATATTCTGCTGCCGTCTTTTGAAAAGGTGAAGGGTGATAAAGTGCTGTATGCCCATGCGTCGCGGATTCTGCATCACGAAACTAACCCTGGCTGCGCGCGGGCGCTGATGCAAAAGCACGGCGACCGCTATGTTTGGATCAACCCGCCCGCCATACCGCTTTCCACCGAAGAGATGGATAGCGTGTTCGCGTTGCCGTATCAGCGCGTGCCGCACCCGGCTTATGGCAATGCCCGCATTCCGGCCTATGAGATGATCCGCTTTTCGATCAATATTATGCGCGGCTGCTTTGGCGGCTGCTCTTTCTGTTCGATCACTGAACATGAAGGGCGCATCATTCAGAGCCGTTCAGAAGACTCTATCATTAACGAGATCGAAGCGATCCGCGATACGGTGCCGGGGTTTACCGGCGTGATCTCCGATCTGGGCGGTCCTACCGCAAACATGTATATGCTGCGCTGCAAGTCGCCGCGTGCAGAGCAGACCTGTCGTCGCCTGTCGTGCGTCTATCCGGATATCTGCCCACATATGGATACTGACCATACGCCGACGATCAATCTTTATCGCCGCGCCCGCGAACTGAAAGGCATTAAGAAAATCTTAATTGCCTCCGGCGTGCGCTATGACATCGCCGTGGAAGATCCGCGCTACATTAAAGAGCTGGCGAGCCATCATGTTGGCGGCTATTTGAAGATTGCGCCGGAGCATACCGAAGAAGGTCCGCTGTCGAAAATGATGAAGCCGGGTATGGGCAGCTACGATCGCTTTAAGGAACTATTTGATCTTTACTCTAAACAGGCCGGGAAAGAGCAGTATCTGATCCCATATTTCATCTCCGCGCATCCGGGCACGCGGGACGAAGATATGGTGAATCTGGCGCTGTGGCTGAAGCGTCACCGCTTCCGTCTGGACCAGGTGCAGAACTTCTACCCGTCGCCGTTGGCGAATTCGACCACCATGTATTACACTGGCAAGAATCCGCTGGGTAAGGTTGGCTATAAGAGTGAAGAGGTCGTGGTGCCTAAGGGCGACAAGCAGCGCCGTCTGCATAAAGCGTTGCTGCGTTATCACGATCCGGCGAACTGGCCGCTGATTCGCCAGGCGCTGGAGGCGATGGGGAAAAAGCATTTAATTGGCGGTCGCCGTGAGTGCCTGGTGCCTGCGCCGACTATTGAAGAGATGCGCGAAGCGCGTCGCCAGAACCGCAACACCCGCCCGGCATTGACCAAACATACGCCGGTAGTGCACCAGAGACAGGGGCTTGCCGCCAATAAGAAGCGCGGGAAAGGCGCGGGGCGCTAAACTGCTTTACAGATAGACCCTGGCCGAACGCCTTCCGGTAGAGATTACGCCTGGACATCCCGAATTCTGGCCGCCAGCGCGGCCAGTTTTTTATCATCCGCCCGTTCATGATCGTGCGATGAGAGATATCCCTCGTAGCGCTCGAAAAATTTATTCTG
The DNA here is from genome assembly GCF_008692845.1 of Salmonella enterica subsp. arizonae. Lineage (GTDB taxonomy): Bacteria > Pseudomonadota > Gammaproteobacteria > Enterobacterales > Enterobacteriaceae > Salmonella > Salmonella arizonae. Next base: position 146,639 of record NZ_VXJW01000004.1, on the reverse strand, counting down.
CCGCGATTCGATAGGCTTCCATTCGCTCAGATTGGCCGTGCCGTGCAGCGGCATTAACTTACTATGTACATGGTCGACGCCAAATCCCTCAAAAAACATCCCGGTACGGCCCACATCCACAAATGCCTTGTCCAGCAGCTTCGCTACCTTTTGTGTCGCCAGCATCAGGTCTGTCAGCGCCTGCGGCGGTAGATCGAATGCGTAGCTGGGGTAATGTTTTTTCGGGATCACCACGGTAAACCCATCGGTATTCGGAAAAATGGACAAAAAAGCCAGGTGATGCTCATCTTCCCAAACTTTATGACAAGGCGCTTTACCTTCAACTATTTGACAGAAAATGCAGGTCATTCCATTTCTCCGTTAACCGAGGGACTTATCGATGCGTAATGCGTTTAGTACAGTCCTAACACTTTCCACCATGCGAGGCCGACTGTCAAAAAGACCGCCTGATTAAAGAGGCTGATAATAAATCCCGTTCGCCACCAGACTCCCGTCGACACATAGCCAGCACCAAAAAGAATGGGGCCGCGCGCGTGGGTATACTGCGTAAGAGAGCAGTACAGGCTACTGGTAAACGCCAGCATAAGTGCCATCGGCGCCGCCGGTATATTCAGATGCAGACCGACGCCCAGAAACACGGCATACAACGCGGCGATTTGCGCATTGCCGCTGGCGAAAAAATAGTGGGTATAAAAATAGGCAGCGTTAAGCAGCAGCAGGATGATTACCCAACTGGTACCATGCATCGTACTACCGATGCTGTCGCCAATCAGATTGCCAAACCAACTGGTGAATCCCAGTTTCTTCAACTGGTTAGCCATCATCAGCAGCGCGGCGAACCAAATTAATGTATCCCAGGCGCCTTTCTCGCTTTTAACGTCTTCCCAAGTGAGCACGCCGCTCAGTAATAAAATCGAGAGACCGACAAAAGAGGCCGTAGTGGCATCCACGCCGAGCGTGTCACCAAAAATCCACAGCACCAGCAAAACACCGACGGTCGCCAGCATCAGCCACTCGCCGCGCGCCATACTGCCCATTTGCGCCAGTTCTTTGCGTGCCAGATCCGGCGCATCCGGCGTGTGTTTAATCTCCGGACGGGTCAGCCAGTAGACCAGCAGAGGGACGATAAGAAGAGAGACCAGGCAAGGCAGGAGCGCTGCCATAAACCAGCTTCCCCAGCTCAGCGTAACGCCAGCGTTCGCCGCCAGTTTTACCGCCAGCAGGTTACCCGTATAACCGGTCATAAACAGTGCGGCGGTGACGTCGTTAATATTGCCGATACAGGTGATCAGAAAGGTGCCGATTTTGCTGCGAGACTCATCTTCCGGATGTGAATCAAAGCTGCGCGCCAGCGAGTCGGCAATCGGGTAAATCACGCCGCCGCAGCGCGCGGTGTTACTGGGCATGGCGGGGGAGAGGATCAGATCGGCAAACGCAAGGCCATAGGCCAGGCCCAGCGTTCGCTTACCTAACAGACGGATCATTTGTAAGGCGATGCGCCGCCCCAACCCGGTTTTGATAAACCCACGGGCAATCATAAAGGCGACGACGATAAGCCAGATCAGCGAACTGTTCAGCTCGCTCAATGCCGTGGTAATCGCGCCGCTGGCCGTTTTGTCGCCAGCGGCATAGGCGAGCGCAAAGACGGTAATGCCGATAATACCAACTGCGCCAATGGGCAGCACTTTCGCCACGATTGAAGCGATCGTCGCGACAAAAATAATCGCGGAATGCCAGGCCGGCGCACTTAATCCAGAAGGGGGCGTGAGTTGCCACAGTCCAGCGGCGATCACCAGAATAAGAATGAATGGGAGCCATTTGACGCCCTGAGATTTTTTTTCCGCCACAATCACACATCCATAAATATTTTATATGCATTAGGTAAATTGATAATTAATATGAAGAAATATTCATAAAATCAGAATAATGCTGCGCTTGTGTGCGGGGGAAATATACTGTTAAATGCACGCTAATTGTTTCTTAATATTTCGGAATGCAAAAAAGCCCGACGAAATCGTCGGGCATGACACGCGATAAATCCGGCTTAACCGCCGAACTGCTCCGGATCGGGACCGAGGCGTTTTCCTTGATCCAGTTTTGCGATCTCGCCTAATTCATCTTTATCGAGACGGAAATCCCAGACAGCAAAGTTTTCCGCGATACGGGAAGGGGTGACGGATTTCGGGATGACGACCAGCCCGCAGTCCAGATGCCAGCGAATAACGATCTGGGCGGGCGTTTTGCCGTATTTATCCGCCAGCTCGCGAATCACTTTCTGATCGAATACGCCTTCGCCGCCCTGCGCCAGCGGGCTCCAGGACTCAGTCTGGATTTTATGCGTCGCATTCCACGCATGTAGCTGGCGCTGCTGCATCAATGGGTGTAATTCGATCTGGTTTATGACGGGGGTAACGCCGGTTTCATCAATCAGACGCTGGAGGTGATGGATCTGAAAGTTACAGACCCCGATACTCTTTACCAGCCCCTCTTTTTGCAGCGCGATCATGCCCTTCCAGGCTTCCACATAGTGATCGATAGCCGGTACTGGCCAGTGCATCAGATAGAGATCGAGATAATCAAGCTGAAGTTTTTTCAGACTCTCCTGCAGGGCTTCGCGGGAACGTTTTTGATCGTCATTCCACAACTTGGTGGTGATAAACAGCTCTTCCCGCGCCACGTCCGCTTCTTTTAGGGCTTTGCCGACGCCTTCTTCATTCTGATACGCTGTGGCGGTATCAATTGATCGATAGCCCACCTCCAGCGCTTTATGAATCGCGGTGATCACCTCTTCATTACTTGCTTTCCAGACTCCCAGCCCAAGTTGTGGCATTATGTTGCCATCCTGTAGCCTGATAATGGTTGGATTAGCCATGATGCGTTCCTCTTTTAATTGGCTCGCCGGAGTCGGTCCCGGCGAGACTAAGTGACTTAAGTCTGGACGAAATGGCCAAAAACGAAAGTCAGAGGCAAAAAAAGCTTAGCGTGCCGCTTCGTAAATCCGACGACTGACATCCAGCGTAATGTCCTGATTTTCACCTAAATTTTTGCATCCATGCGCCTCAAGTTTGGCCAGTAGCGCCGGAATAGAACTGCCATCCAGACCGTAATCGGACAGGCGGGTAGGCACGCCCATTTGTTCGAAGAAATGGCGAGTGGCGGCAATGGCGGCATCAATACGCTCGTCGTCGGAACCGTCGGTGATATTCCATACACGTTCAGCGTATTGCAGGAGTTTTGCGCGTTTAACGTCGCGTTTTTCGTTCCATAGCGCAGGCAGAATGATAGCCAGGGTCTGGGCATGATCGAGACCGTGCATCGCGGTAAGCTCATGACCGAGCATATGTGTCGCCCAGTCCTGCGGAACGCCTGCGCCAATCAGGCCATTCAGCGCCTGGGTGGCGGCCCACATCACGTTAGCGCGGACGTCATAGTTTTCAGGCTCTTGCAGCGCTTTGGGACCTTCTTCGATCAGTGTGAGTAAAATGCCTTCGGCGAAGCGATCCTGAATTTTTCCGTGAACCGGGTAAGTGACGTACTGCTCAACGGTATGGACGAAAGCATCCACGACGCCGTTCGCAACCTGGCGCGGCGGTAATGTATAAGTGTAGACCGGGTCGAGTACGGCGAACACCGGTTGGACGAACGAAGAGTGAAAAGCCTGTTTGTCGCCAGTGGTCTTACGGGAAATGACTGCGCCAGCGTTCGATTCTGAACCAGTTGCCGGCAGGGTTAGCACGGACCCCATCGGGATCGCGCTACGAATCTTAGTACCGCCAGTTTCCAGAATGTGCCATGGATCGACGCCGTCCGCATACTGCGCCGCTGCGGCGATAAATTTGGTGCCGTCCAGTACGGAACCACCGCCAACGGCCAGCAGGAACGTAATCTTTTCGTCGCGTACAAGCTGAACAGCCTTCATTAGCGTTTCATATGACGGGTTCGGTTCGATACCGCCAAACTCCCGAACGTCAAGCCCTTGTAATGCTTCCTGAACTTGCGCCAGTACACCGGTTTTTTTCACGCTACCGCCTCCATAGGTAATCAGCACGCGGGCGTCCTGCGGGATCTGATCGCGGAGATCGACGATAGCGCCTTTACCAAACAGAATGCGGGTAGGGGTATGTAATTTAAAATTGTTCATTGCTCACTCCCTTGTGTGGGTAAAAAGAGGGCAGGCGGCTGTCCGCCTGATGGTCATCATTGTGGTCTTGTGATGTATGTCTCTCAATGCACATTTCTGCCAATGTTTTGCCTATTTCTCCAGAATACTGGAGAAAATCGCTAAAAATGCGCACAATCCGGCGGAGTGAATTTGATAAAAAAATGGCGTGCTATGAATCGTGAAGCAATTTGCTTACAGTTAGCGAATAAAATTAATCATTTGAAAAATAATGATAAAATAATCAGCGAACGGCTACCGGGCATTCGTCTATTATATGGTGCTGAACCGGGGCCGCGCACGCCGGTTATGTATCAGCCTGGCATCATATTTCTCTTTTCTGGTCATAAAATTGGCTATATTAATGAGCGCGAGTTTCGTTACGACGCTAATGAATATCTCTTACTGACCGTGCCGCTCCCTTTTGAATGCGAGACCTACGCGACGCCGGAGATACCGCTGGCCGGAATCCGGCTCGACATTGATGTGCTGCAACTGCAAAAGCTGCTTATGGACATTGGCGAAGATGAGCGCTTCCAGCTTCCGATGACAGCCAGCGGAATTAACTCCGCCACGCTGTCGGACGAGATTTTATGCGCAGTAGAAAGGTTGATGGATGTAATAGAACGCCCGCTGGATGCGCGGATCCTGGGAAAACAGATTATTCGCGAAATCCTTTATCATGTGCTGATGGGGCCGCGCGGCGGGGCGCTGCTTGCGCTGGTTAGCCGCCAGACTCACTTGAGCCTGATCAGTCGCGTACTTAAACAGATCGAAATGAAATACACCGAGAACCTGAATGTTGAGCAACTGGCGGCAGAAGCGAACATGAGCGTGTCGGCGTTTCACCATAATTTTAAGGCGGTTACCAGTACCTCGCCGTTGCAGTATTTAAAAAGCTACCGGCTGCATAAGGCAAGGATGTTGATAATTCACGACGGTATGAAGGCCAGCGCCGCGGCGATGCGGGTCGGCTATGAGAGCGCATCGCAATTTAGCCGGGAGTTTAAACGTTATTTTGGCGTTACGCCGGGCGAAGATGCGGCAAGAATGCGGATAATACAAGGGAACTAAGTTGGTTATCCCGGCACAGATCAGCGAAGCGCAACCGGGCCATTCTGGCCGATCATGGATAAGTCAGGCATTACAGTATTTCTTTTTAATCAACACGACCAGCGTACCTAACAACCCGGCAACCAGCAGCGCGACGGGAAGGATCATTAAAAATGTCATTACCTGATGTTCATGACGCTTAACAAACGGAATCATACTGAGCGCGTAGCCGAAACTGGTCACAACGGTCACCCACAGCAGGCCGCTTAACCAGTTAAAAAACTGAAACCGGCGGTTGGAAAGACCGGAAATGCCCGCCATTGTTGGCAACAGAGTACGTACAAATGCCAGAAAGCGTCCGACAAGCAACGCTAACAAACCGTGACGGTCAAACATGCAGGTGGCGCGCTGATGATATTTTGCAGGAAGCTGCGCCAGCCAGCCTTTGACGGTGCGCGTATTACCGAGCCAGCGTCCCTGGATATAACTTAGCCAGCAGCCGAGGCTGGCCGCGGCGGTAAGAATGCCAATCGTTGGCAAAAAATGCATCACGTCCTGGGCGATCAAGGCGCCTGCCAGCAATAGCAGGCTATCGCCGGGTAAAAATGACGCTGGCAACAGACCGTTTTCTAAAAATAGCGTGGCGAACATGACAAAGTAAACGACGCTAACAACGTGTGGATTCGCCAGCGCGGCAAAATCATGTTGCCAGAGCGCAGCGATAATATCTTGAATGACAGCCATGAACTTTCCTGTGGAACAGCGTTTACGCTTTTATGTGCCTATTGTACTCCTGAATCGCCCGGAATGCCTGATCCCGGACGCTACAAATGCAGACTTTTCCACGGAAATTGTCTGCATATATGTCTATCTGCGGCAACTTTACACAATTCTGGCGAATCCGGCGGCTAAATCAGCGATTAAATCATCAACATTCTCTAAACCAATATGCACCCGAATCAGCGTACCGGTAAAATCTACGCCGCCTGCCGGGCGAATTGCGGCGATCTGTTCCGGCTGATTGGCGAGAATCAGCGACTCGAACCCTCCCCAAGAGTAGGCCATACTGAACAGCGAAAAGTTATCCAGGTAGGCCGATAATTCCGCATCGGTCAGCTTTTTATTGAGTACGAAGGAGAACAGACCGCTGCTGCCTGTAAAGTCTCGTTTCCAGATCGCATGACCCTGGCTGCCCGGCAGGGCCGGATGGTTAACGCGCGCGACCTGAGGATGATTTGTCAGCCATGCGGCGATTTTTAGGCTGCTTTCATGGTGCTGGCGCAACCGGACGCCAAGCGTGCGAAGGCCGCGGCTGGTCATGTAAGCCGTGTCGGCGTCGAGCATTTGCCCCATCAGATAGGCGCTTTCCCGCAATTGTTCCCAGCAGCGCGCATTTGCGACGGCCGTACCGACCATCGCATCAGAATGACCAATCAGATACTTCGTGCCCGCCTGGATAGAGATATCGATACCGAACTCAAGCGCTTTAAACAGAATGCCTGCCGCCCAGGTATTATCAATCATGATGACGGCTTTTGGCGCGACGCGTCTGACTGCGCTGACAATAGTCGGTATATCATGTACTTCCATGGTAATAGAGCCGGGAGATTCCAGAAATACGACTTTCGTATTCGGCTGAATATGTTGAATAATATCAGCGCCGATGAGCGGATCGAACCAGCTTGTCGTCACCCCCAGCTTGCCGAGAATTTTGCTGCAAAAATTCTGGCTGGGTTCATAAGCCGTGTTGGTCATCAGGACGTGGTCGCCCTGTTCAACGAATGCCAGGATGGTGTTGGCGATCGCCGCTGCGCCGCACGGGAAGAGCGCGCATCCGGCACCGCCTTCCAGCTCGCACATGGCTTCCTGGAGCGAAAAGTGGGTTAGCGTTCCCCGACGTCCGTAGAATAATTCGCCGTTGGCGCGATTGCGGGTGGCATGTTTTTTGGCCTCGATGGTGTCAAATACCAGTGAAGAAGCGCGTTGAATCACACTATTCACTGAGCCAAGCGTGTATTTTTTGCTGCGTCCTGCGTTTACCAGTTTTGTATCCAACTGTTTATTCGTCATATTGAGCTTCCTGATTTTATCCGTCTGGATGTCTAAACTAGCATGAATATGACAATATGCACCTTGGCGACGAGTGATACAGATGAAAATTTTGCCAAAATAAAAACAGGTGACTTTTTTAATGCTTAAGCGCAAAGAAAAAGCATCAAAGGTGCGGCAATATGTAAATAGTAATGAGAACGACTATCAATTCGACGTTGTTTTGATATTATTATGCTCAGATTTTGTGATTTGCGTCCTGGAGATTCAGAGTGGGTAATAATTTGATGCAGACGGATCTTTCCGTCTGGGGTATGTATCAGCACGCCGATATTGTCGTGAAGTGCGTGATGATTGGTCTGATCCTGGCGTCGGTCGTCACCTGGGCTATCTTTTTCAGTAAAAGCGTTGAATTTTTCTCTCAGAAGCGCCGCTTAAAGCATGAGCAACAGCAATTAGTTGATGCGCGTTCCTTAGATCAGGCTGCCGACATCGCAGCAGGTTTCAGCGCAAAAAGCCTCAGCGCGCAGCTCATCAATGAAGCGCAGAATGAACTGGAACTCTCTCAGGGCAGCGAAGATAACGAAGGGATTAAAGAACGTACTGGTTTCCGTCTGGAACGTCGCGTCGCGGCGGTTGGTCGCTACATGGGACGAGGCAACGGTTATCTGGCGACGATTGGCGCTATTTCCCCGTTTGTCGGGTTGTTTGGCACCGTATGGGGCATTATGAATAGCTTCATCGGTATTGCGCAAACGCAGACCACCAATCTGGCGGTGGTCGCGCCTGGTATTGCGGAAGCGCTCCTGGCGACGGCGATTGGGCTGGTGGCCGCGATCCCGGCCGTCGTCATTTACAACATCTTTGCGCGTCAGATAGGGAGTTACAAAGCGACGCTGGGTGATGTGGCGGCGCAGGTACTGCTGCTACAAAGCCGCGATCTCGATCTGAATGCGAGCGCCTCCGCGCAGCCGGTACGCGCCGCGCAGAAATTACGGGTAGGATAATGCGTCATGGCAATGCGTCTTAACGAGAATCTGGACGACAACGGTGAAATGCATGAAATCAACGTGACGCCGTTTATCGATGTCATGTTGGTTCTGCTGATTATCTTTATGGTAGCTGCGCCGCTGGCGACGGTGGACGTCAAAGTGAATCTGCCCGCTTCTACCAGTACGCCGCAGCCGCGCCCGGAAAAACCGGTTTATCTGTCGGTGAAAGCGGATAACACCATGTTTATCGGTAACGATCCGGTGACGGATGACACGATGATTGCCGAGCTAACGGCCCTGACGGAAGGAAAAAAAGATACCACGATTTTCTTCCGCGCTGATAAAACCGTAGATTATGAAACCCTGATGAAAGTAATGGATATGCTGCATCAGGCGGGTTATCTCAAGATTGGTCTGGTCGGTGAAGAGACCGTGAAAGCGAAATAAGTATTCTGCTGACGCTGTAGGCCGGGTAAGGCGCAACCGCCATCCGGCTTTTTATTGCCTAAGATGGCGCTTTGCTTAACAGAATTGCGCCATCTTAATCTACCGAATCCGTTAACCTAAATGTTCCCCGCCGCACACGCCGTGGACTTCTGCGGTAACGTAACTTGATTCCTGACTTGCCAGATAGACATACACTGGCGCCAGCTCTGCCGGTTGACCGGCTCGCTTCATTGGCGTTTGCTGACCAAACTGTGGAATTTTATCCTGCGTTTGACCGCCGGAAATTTGCAACGCTGTCCAGATAGGACCTGGCGCGACAATATTCACGCGAATTCCTTTTTCCGCCACCTGCTTCGCCAAGCCGCGACTGTAATTGAGGATCGCCGCTTTGGTTGCCGCATAGTCCAGCAGGTGTGGACTGGGCTGATATGCCTGGATAGACGATGTAGTGATAATGCTGGCACCTTCCGGCAGCAGCGGAATTGCTTCCTGGGTTATCCAGAATAGGGCAAAAACGTTAACGGCGAATGTTTGCTGAAATTGCTCGCTGGTCAGATCTTTTATCTCCGGGATTGCCGTCTGTTTACCGGCTACCAGCGCCAGAATGTCCAGCCCCCCAAGCGTTTCACGCGCCTTGTATACCAGCGAACGGGCGAAAGATTCGTCGCTGAGATCGCCTGGCAGTAATACCGCTTTACGACCGCACTCCTCAATCAGCGCTTTAACTTGCTGCGCATCCTCTTCTTCCGCTGGCAGATAGTTGATCGCGACATCCGCGCCTTCACGCGCGTAAGCGATGGCGGCAGCGCGCCCAATCCCTGAGTCGCCCCCTGTCACCAGTGCCTTACGATCTTTAAGGCGACCACTGCCGACATAACTTTTTTCGCCGCAGTCAGGAACAGGCGTCATTTTCGCCTGCACGCCGGGCGCCGGCTGTTTTTGCTTAGGATATTCACCGGTGTAATACTGCGTGGTAGGGTCGTATAGATGAGACATTGAGCTTCTCCCTTCAGGTTGAACACCCTTTAAGCGTAGACACTTTTGCTACCGTAAGAGGGAGAATCAGAACGATCCTTATGCTTCGCCCGTATTCACAACAGAGTTAACCAGCCATGAAGGCTATTTTTCTTGCCGTGCGACGGTAGCGACGCTGCGCGTCTGGTAATCGCCATCGGAAAGCTTGCGCGTCAGGCGTAAGGTTGCCGTCTCGCGAGCCAGCAAATGTTGCCAATTGCTTTCAAGACGAGACATAATTTTTTCTCGTAATTCAGGATGCTGCTCGATAATAGCATTGATGGTCGCGCCATAAATTTCCTCTTTGACCTGTAACGCATAAATCTCCCGTCGGTTTTGCCACTTCAGGCGCACTAACGCCGCTGGTATGGAGACCACCTCCTGCGTTACCTTTTCCAGCGTGGCATTTTTACTGGCGATTAGCGCTGCAATATTTTGCTTTAAGATAAATTCATCACTTTTATGGTTATCTAAAGCCAAATAAACGTTATTGTCTTCAACCTCTTTCATCTTTATCTTCCAGTGAATAAAATAGCGGCGTGTTGCTCTCGCGAGTGATTAAATTAAGCCAAATGGCATTGCCTTTTTCATTTATCATTGCGGTTTTATCCGCCAGTATTTTACTTAGCGTTTGGGCATCAATATCGCCTTCTTCCTGTAGTGCGTTTATAAGGCGGGCAAACGTTTCAATTTTAGCCACACAATACAGACGTTCTCTAATATGACGGTCACGTTCTTCAAATAATACGTTTCTGGGTTGCCCGGCAGTGTTAGCGCTAATTAAAATATCAGGCTTATAATCGCTGAGTTTTATCTTTCCCTGAGTCAAATTTTTACTGTTTTCTGTGGCTTCAGGGGGCGGCGATGACAGGCGAAAATGAGAGGAAACCAGATGCTCAGGAAGCATGACTAAATATCCTTTACGATCAGTGGTATACTATTTTTAATAGTGTAGGTTTCGTTGACAATAGCATGGTGTAATTTTAAAATCAAAAAAATGGAGCCTGCTATGAACAGTATTTTTTATTCTGTAATTATATTGCTATTACTTACTGGCGCGATACTCTTCCTGATGTGGGAGGTTAATAAAAAACGTCCTGGTGGGGACATAGTAAATTTAAATCAAACTGAGCTCATGACAAAGGAAGAGGGTGAAGATCATTTTTCAGTATTAATGAATTCGATAACGCCGGTGTGGTACTGGCGTGTTAACCATGAATATATCGATTTCCTTCATGCAACGATAAAGCGAATGACAATGACTGAGTTGAATGAAACGCCTGGATTATTTGACGCTCAACGCCGTTGCAGCGACCTTAACTCTGCCGTCTATAAGTATTACGACAATATTAAGAAGCGTTGCCTGAACGGTGAAAAGGTACCGTATTCGGATTTGGATGTCCTTAATTTACGTCAGTGTTTCCGTGAGCTGAGCCTTGAAGCCTACCCGGCGCTGGTGGCGCTGGTATGGCCTGAATATCAGCGCCCACAGATTAAACCGGATGAGATTTAACTGACATGTTGATCTGATGTTGCGTGGTCGGCATATACCGTTGCTGGTTTTAGTTATCTGGCAGGTCTCTATGGAACGCTTCCTTGAAAAACGTAATGTATGCGTCTCGCTGGCTGCTCGCGCCGGTGTATTTTGGCCTCTCTTTGGCGCTTCGCTTTAGCTATAAAGTTCTTCCAGGAAATTTTACACGTTCTGCCGAACGTCTTTGCCCTTGCGGAGGCCGATCTGATCCTGGTGTTGTTATCCTTGGTTGATATGACGCTGGTCGGCGGGTTGCTGGTGATGGTCATGTTCTCTGGGTATGAAAATTTTGTCTCTCAGTTGGATATCTCTGCGGGCAAGGAGAAGGCTGGGGAAAATGGATGCGACGTCGCTAAAAAATAGGTGGCGGCATCGATAGTCGCCATCTCTTCTATTCACCTGTTACGCGTATTTATGGATGCGAAAAACGTCCCGGATAACAAATTAATGTGGTACGTCATCATCCATCTGACCTTTGTCCTGTCGGCGTTCGTGATGGGCTATCTCGACAGGTTGACGCGGCATAACCATTGAGCCGTCGTCAACGGTGAACCAGTCGGGTAAAGGATGATGAGCCTGGCTGTAAACGCCGCGTCTTTAACGACGGATAACTACCTTGCTTCTGCCTTACGCAATATTTCTTCTACATCCAGTCATTTGCTAAATAATAATACTGACAGATTTTCTCTGTGTTCACAGGTATATAACATTTGTAAGCGCGTAAACGGCGATCATCGTAAAAAAATGGAGAATGCATTATATATTCTCCGCGCCTTGCCGATAACGAGAGTACGTCATCGTCTGATGACTAATCTCTTATATTCAGCAAGGAAATTCATATGCGTTTGCTGCAAAACTTTACTATTCGTATGGTCATGCTGACGATACTGGGGCTTTTTTGTCTACTCTGGTCGGGGGTTGGTTTATACAGCGTCCATGCATTATCCGAAGTTTCCGAAGGAAATTATATTGACCGACATCTTGTGCGGCAAATGACTGTGTTAAGCCAGGGTAACGATCAATATTTCCGCTTTGTCACCCGCCTTAGCCGCGCGATGGATGTAAAAATCGGCGGCGGTACGCCCGATTTTGCGCCTGCTCAACAGTCGCTCGATAACATGCGTAAAAAGCTGGAGGAGATGAAAACGTTGTCGCCAGGAACGATGAACCCTGATATCTCAATAGCGGTGTTGTCCAACTGGCAGGCTTTGCTGGAGAAAGGCGTGATCCCTCAAATGCAACTGGCGCAGCACGGATCGCTGACCGCATGGAGCGAACATGCCAGTACGGTTACACCAGATCTCAGCCGCGCGTTTGGCGCCAGCGCGGAACGGTTTAATCATGAAGCTGGCGTAATGCTGGATCGCACCCGCATGATGGTCGATGGCAAAACCTATACTATCCGCATCCTGCTTATCACGGCGGTGATTCTGGGCATTGCCATCCTAATTTTCACCGATCGCTATCTGGTTACCATGATGGTGAAGCCGCTGGAGCGCATCCGTCAGCAATTTCAGCGCATCGCGCAAGGCGATCTTAGCCAGCCGATTGAAACGTTGGGGCGTAACTGCGTAGGTCGGTTGGTGCCGCTACTGCGCGCAATGCAGGACAGTTTACGGGAAGCCGTGAGTACGATTCGCGCCGGAAGCGACAATATCTGGCGCGGCGCGACGGAAATTTCTACCGGCAATAACGATCTCTCTTCCCGAACGGAAGAACAGGCCGCCGCGCTGGAGGAGACTGCTGCCAGCATGGAGCAGCTTACGGCAACGGTGAAACTGAATGCCGATCACGCCCGCCAGGCCAGTAAGCTTGCGGATGCCGCCTCGGTAACGGCAGGAAAAGGCGGTGAGCTGGTTTCCGATGTGGTGAAAACGATGGACGGTATTTCCACCAGTTCGCAGCAAATCGCCGAAATTACTACGGTAATTAATAGCATTGCTTTCCAGACCAATATTCTGGCATTGAACGCAGCGGTAGAAGCGGCCAGAGCGGGCGAGCAGGGACGCGGCTTCGCGGTGGTCGCCGGTGAGGTACGTAACCTGGCCAGCCGCAGCGCGGGGGCGGCGAAAGAAATTGAAGCCTTAATTGGCGAATCGGTACGCCGCGTAGAGCAGGGCGCGCAACTGGTCAAAGAAACTGGGGCGACGATGGACGCCATTCTGCGCGGCGTCACGGAAGTGACGACGATTATGAAACAGATCGCGTCCGCCTCCGAAGAGCAGAGTAAAGGAATCTCTCAGGTTGGCGTGGCGATCACGCAAATGGATAGCGTTACGCAACAAAACGCCGCGCTGGTCGAGCAGGTTTCCGCGGCGGCGGCGGCGCTGGAGCGGCAGACGGAGGATTTGCAACGCTCCGTACAGCAGTTCCAGCTTTCCGCTAATGAGCCGCAACAGCGCGCAACGGCGAAAGCGGCGCCTGGCGTTCAGAGAACGGCGTCGGTTCCCGCGCAGACTACTGATGAATGGGTTGCTTTCTGATGTGATGCAAAAAAGCGCGTAATGCTCTGGCCTTCATTTAATTAGTCGCTATATAATTTATTGTATAGCGACTGAGGAGGTCAGATGAATAATCATTTTGGAAAAGGGTTAATGGCCGGGTTGAATGCGCCATATGCATATAGCGCGCATAATGCGGTGAATTTCTGTTCTGATTATAAACGTGGCTTTGTATTAGGTTTTACGCACCGTATGTTCGAAAAGACCGGCGATCGCCAACTTAGCGCGTGGGAGGCCGGAATTCTGACGCGTCGCTATGGTCTGGATAAAGAAATGGTGATGGATTTTTTTAAAGAGAGCCAGTCCGGGATGGCGGTTCGCTTCTTCATGGCAGGTTATCGACTCGAAGGTTGATCCAACAGGGGTATTATCTTGCTTTAATTAATTACACTATCGCCTCTTCCCTTCGTTTTACTGTTCCGTCGAAGTATTATGGCGCACATAACCATAAAAAAAGTGTGGTAAATGGCGCACCGATCGCAATAACTTCTTCGCGAACAGTGCAAAATAAAAGCCAGGTCTTCGTAACGGAATAACTATAAAATGACTGGAGATAATACTCTCATCACTTCTCACGGCATTAACCGTCGTGATTTCATGAAGCTTTGTGCAGCACTGGCCGCTACTATGGGGCTCAGTAGCAAAGCCGCCGCAGAAATGGCAGAGTCGGTATCCAATCCACAGCGTCCGCCCGTTATCTGGATTGGCGCTCAGGAGTGTACCGGCTGTACCGAATCACTGCTTCGTGCTACACACCCAACCGTCGAAAATCTCGTTCTGGAGACCATCTCTCTGGAATACCACGAGGTACTTTCCGCCGCGTTCGGCCACCAGGTCGAAGAAAACAAACATAACGCTCTGGAAAAGTATAAAGGGCAATATGTTCTGGTGGTGGATGGTTCTATCCCATTAAAAGATAACGGTATCTACTGCATGGTTGCCGGCGAGCCGATCGTGGATCACATCCGCAAAGCCGCTGACGGCGCAGCCGCGATTATCGCTATCGGTTCCTGCTCGGCATGGGGCGGCGTTGCTGCGGCTGGCGTAAACCCAACCGGCGCTGTCAGCCTGCAGGAAGTCTTACCGGGCAAAACGGTTATCAATATTCCAGGTTGCCCGCCAAACCCGCATAACTTCCTGGCGACCGTCGCGCATATCATTACTTACGGCACGCCGCCGAAGCTGGATGCGAAAAATCGCCCAACCTTTGTCTATGGCCGTCTGATCCATGAGCATTGCGAACGTCGTCCACACTTCGACGCCGGCCGTTTTGCCAAAGAATTTGGCGACGAAGGCCACCGTCAGGGGTGGTGTCTCTACCATCTTGGCTGTAAAGGGCCGGAAACCTGGGGCAACTGCTCTACGTTACAGTTTTGCGATGTCGGCGGCGTCTGGCCGGTGGCGATCGGTCATCCTTGCTATGGCTGTAACGAAGAAGGCATAGGATTCCATAAGGGCATTCACCAGCTTGCTCATGTCGAAAACCAAACTCCGCGTTCAGAGAAGCCTGACGTCAATATGAAAGAAGGCGGCAATATTTCTGCGGGCGCCGTCGGTCTGCTTGGCGGCGTGGTAGGCCTGGTTGCCGGCGTTAGTGTGATGGCGGTACGTGAACTGGGGCGTCAGCAAAAGAAAGATAACGCTGACTCACGGGGAGAATAACCGTGAACAGACGTGACTTTATTAAAGCAGCCTCCGGTGGAGCATTGCTGTTGGGCGCCGCGCCGTCCGTCAGCCATGCGGCTGCAGAAAACCGTCCGCCGATTCCAGGTTCGCTGGGAATGCTGTATGACTCCACTCTGTGCGTGGGCTGTCAGGCCTGCGTCACAAAGTGTCAGGATATCAACTTCCCGGCGCGTAACCCGGAAGGGGAGCAGACCTGGTCAAACAACGACAAGCTGTCGCCGTATACCAATAACATTATTCAGGTATGGCGCAGCGGCACGGGCGTGAACAAAGATCAGGAAGAGAACGGCTATGCCTACATTAAGAAACAGTGTATGCATTGTGTCGATCCTAACTGTGTTTCCGTTTGTCCGGTGTCGGCGCTGAAAAAAGATCCGAAAACCGGCATCGTCCACTATGACAAAGATGTTTGTACCGGCTGCCGTTACTGTATGGTCGCCTGTCCGTACAACGTACCTAAGTACGACTACAACAACCCGTTTGGCGCGCTTCACAAGTGTGAGTTGTGTAACCAGAAAGGTGTTGAGCGTCTGGATAAAGGCGGTTTGCCAGGGTGTGTGGAAGTTTGTCCGGCAGGGGCCGTCATTTTCGGTACTCGTGAAGAGCTGATGGCGGAAGCGAAAAAACGTCTGGCCCTCAAACCAGGCAGTGAATACCACTATCCGCGCCAGACGTTGAAAACGGACGACACTTATCTGCATACGGTGCCTAAATACTACCCGCATCTCTACGGTGAAAAAGAGGGCGGCGGTACACAGGTGCTGGTGCTGACAGGCGTTCCTTATGAAGATCTGGATCTGCCGAAGCTGGATGACCTTTCAACCGGAGCGCGCTCCGAGCATGTTCAACACACGCTTTATAAAGGCATGATACTACCCCTGGCTGCGCTGGCGGGCTTAACCGTGCTGGTTCGTCGTAATAGCAAAAACGACCATCACGATGGAGGAGACGATCATGAGTCATGATCCAAAACCGCTGGGCGGAAAAATCATCAGTAAACCGGTCATTATTTTTGGACCGTTAATCGTCCTGTGTATGCTCCTTATCGTGAAGCGTCTGGTCTTCGGTTTGGGTTCCGTTTCCGACCTGAACGGCGGTTTCCCGTGGGGCGTCTGGATTGCCTTTGACCTGTTGATCGGCACCGGCTTTGCCTGCGGCGGTTGGGCGCTGGCATGGGCGGTGTATGTCTTTAACCGTGGGCAATACCACCCGCTAGTGCGTCCGGCGTTGCTGGCAAGCCTGTTTGGGTATTCGCTGGGCGGCCTGTCGATCACTATTGATGTCGGTCGTTACTGGAACCTGCCGTATTTCTACATTCCGGGGCACTTCAACGTGAACTCGGTACTGTTTGAAACGGCGGTCTGTATGACCATCTACATCGGCGTGATGGCGCTGGAGTTTGCGCCGGCCCTGTTTGAACGACTGGGCTGGAAAGTGTCGCTCAAGCGTCTGAATAAAGTGATGTTCTTTATTATCGCGCTGGGCGCGCTGCTGCCGACGATGCACCAATCCTCAATGGGGTCATTGATGATCTCGGCGGGCTATAAAGTGCATCCGCTATGGCAAAGCTATGAAATGCTGCCGCTGTTCTCGGTTCTGACCGCGTTTATCATGGGCTTTTCCATTGTTATATTTGAGGGTTCGCTGGTTCAGGCGGGCCTGAAAGGAAACGGTCCTGACGAGAAAAATCTGTTTGTTAAGCTGACGAATACCATCAGCGTGCTGCTGGCGATTTTCGTGGTCCTGCGATTTGGCGAACTGATCTATCGCGACAAGCTGTCCTATGCGTTTGCCGGCGATTTTTATTCCGCCATGTTCTGGATTGAAGTCGTCCTGATGGTCTTCCCGTTAGTGGTGCTGCGCGTGGCGAAACTGCGTAATGACTCTCGTATGCTGTATCTGTCGGCGCTGAGCGCGCTGTTGGGCTGCGCGACGTGGCGTTTGACCTATTCGCTGGTGGCATTCAACCCCGGCGGCGGCTACCACTACTTCCCGACATGGGAAGAGTTATTGATTTCTATTGGTTTTGTGGCTATTGAGATTTGTGCATACATCGTACTCATTCGTCTACTGCCGATACTTCCTCCTTTAAAACAAAACGATCATAATCGTCATGAGGCGAGCAAAGCATGAGCCAGAGAATTACTATTGATCCGGTAACCCGTATTGAGGGGCATTTACGCATTGACTGCGAAATTGAGAACGGCGTCGTATCTAAAGCATGGGCATCCGGCACCATGTGGCGCGGTATGGAAGAGATCGTGAAGAACCGCGATCCGCGCGATGCATGGATGATTGTGCAGCGTATTTGCGGCGTTTGTACGACGACTCATGCGATCTCCTCTGTTCGTGCGGCGGAAAGCGCGCTGAATATTGATGTTCCCGTTAACGCGCAGTATATCCGTAACATTATTCTGGCGGCGCATACCACCCATGACCACATTGTCCATTTCTACCAGCTCTCTGCGCTGGATTGGGTAGATATTACTTCTGCATTGAAAGCCGATCCGGCAAAAGCCTCTGCAATGTTGGATGGCGTGTCGAGTTGGCATCTGAACAGCGCGCAGGAATTCACGAAAGTTCAGAACAAGATCAAGGATCTTGTCGCCAGCGGCCAGTTGGGTATTTTCGCTAATGGCTATTGGGGACACCCGGCAATGCAGTTACCGCCGGAGGTCAACCTGATTGCGGTCGCCCACTACCTGCAGGCGCTGGAATGTCAGCGTGACGCCAACCGCGTGGTGGCGTTGCTGGGCGGTAAATCGCCGCACATCCAGAACCTGGCGGTTGGTGGGGTGGCGAACCCGATCAATCTCGACAGCATCGGTACGCTGAACCTTGAACGCTTGATGTACATCAAATCGTTTATCGATAAGCTGAGCGATTTTGTCGAGCAGGTGTATAAAGTGGATACTGCGGTGATCGCGGCCTACTACCCGGAGTGGCTGGAACGCGGCAAAGGCGCGGTGAACTACCTGAGCGCGCCGGAATTCCCGACCGACGGTAAAAACGGTAGCTTCCTGTTCCCTGGCGGTTACATTACTAATGCCGATCTGTCGACATACCGTCCGATCACCTCTCACTCCGATGAGTTCCTGATTAAAGGTATTCAGGAGAGCGCGAAGCACGCCTGGTATAAAGATGAAGCGCCGCAGGCGCCGTGGGAAGGCACCACCATTCCGGCTTACGACGGTTGGTCGGATGACGGTAAATACTCATGGGTCAAATCACCGACCTTTTACGGTAAAACCGTGGAAGTTGGGCCGCTGGCGAACATGCTATGTAAACTGGCTGCCGGTCGTGAATCCACACAGACTAAGCTGAATGAAATCATTGCGCTTTATCAGAAGCTGACTGGCAAAACGCTGGAAATGGCGCAGCTTCACTCTACGCTGGGCCGTATCATCGGGCGTACCGTTCACTGTTGTGAACTGCAAAACGTATTGCAGAATCAATACAATGCGCTGATTGTGAATATCGGCAAAGGCGACTACACCACGTTCGTGAAGCCGAACATTCCGGCAACGGGCGAGTTCAAAGGCGTGGGCTTCCTGGAAGCGCCGCGTGGTATGCTGTCTCACTGGATGGTAATTAAAGACGGTATTATTAGCAACTATCAGGCGGTGGTGCCATCAACCTGGAACTCCGGCCCGCGTAACTTCAACGATGACGTGGGGCCATATGAGCAGTCGCTGGTCGGTACGCCGATCGCCGATCCGGCTAAGCCGCTGGAAGTGGTGCGCACGATTCACTCCTTTGACCCTTGTATGGCGTGTGCGGTGCACGTTGTGGATGCCGATGGAAACGAAGTCGTCTCGGTGAAGGTTTTGTAATGCGGATATTAGTCTTAGGGGTCGGCAATATTTTGCTGACCGATGAAGCCATCGGGGTGCGTATTGTTGAAGCGTTAGAGCAACGATACACCCTGCCGGATTTCGTTGAGATTCTGGATGGCGGTACGGCGGGAATGGAACTTCTTGGCGATATGGCGAGTCGGGATCATTTGATCATCGCTGACGCCATCGTGTCGAAAAAGAACGCGCCGGGAACCATTATGGTACTGCGCGACGATGAAGTTCCGGCGCTGTTCACCAACAAAATTTCCCCCCATCAGCTTGGACTGGCCGACGTCTTGTCGGCCCTCCGCTTTACCGGCGAGTTTCCGAAGAAACTGACCCTGGTCGGCGTTATTCCACAGTCGCTGGAACCGCACATCGGCTTAACGCCAACCGTAGAAGCGATGATTGAACCTGCGCTTGAGCAGGTTCTTGCCGCGCTGCGTGAATCCGGCGTGGAAGCAATTCCTAAGGAGACGGCGCATGTCTGAAGCGTTTTCGGGATTCGACACGGCGCCCGTCGCCCGGGTTCAGGCGGCGTTTGAAGAGATAGCCCATCGTTCGATGCACGATCTTTCGTTTCTGCATCCGAATATGCCGGTGCATGTCTCTGATTTTACGTTGTTTGAAGGGCAATGGACGGGCGCGGTAATTACGCCGTGGATGTTGAGCGCGTTAATCTTCCCTGGCCCGGACCAGATCTGGCCGGTGCGTACCATCGGTGAAAAACTCGGTCTGCAACTGCCTTATGGCACGATGACCTTTACCGTTGGCGAACTGGAAGGCATTTCGCAATATCTCGCCTGCTCGTTGATGTCGCCGCTTTCCCGTAGTCTGTCGCCGGAAGAGGGCGTTCGGCTGGCGGATGACTGCGCGCGAATGCTGTTGTCCCTGCCGGTAAGCAATCCTGATGCGCCGCAGACAAGTCGGCGTGCGTTGCTGTTTGGCCGTCGGAGCGGTGCGAATGCATGAACTGTCCCTTTGCCAAAGCGCCGTTGAAATTATCCAACAGCAGGCGGAACAGCACGGCGTGGCGCGCGTTACTGGCGTATGGCTGGAGATAGGCGCGCTTTCGTGCGTTGAAGAGCGCGCGGTTCGTTTCAGCTTTGACATCGCCTGCCAGGGGACTTTAGCGCAAGGGTGCGAATTGCACATCGACTACAGACCGGCCCAGGCCTGGTGCTGGGATTGCAGTCAGGTGGTGGAAGTTCTCAGGCATGACGCGCAGTGTCCGCATTGCCATGGCGATCGCCTGCGGGTGGATACCGGCGATTCGTTGAAAGTAAAAAGTATTGAGGTCGAATAACCCGCATTTTATTCCAGGTGGTTAATTATGTGTATTGGCGTCCCCGGTCAGGTGCTGGCCGTCGGTGATGATATTCACCAGCTTGCGCAGGTGGAAGTGTGTGGCATCAAACGTGATGTTAATATTGCTCTGATTTGTGAAGGTAAGCCAGCCGAGCTGGTGGGGCAATGGGTACTGGTACACGTTGGTTTTGCGATGAGCATTATTGACGAAGACGAAGCGAAAGCTACCTTAGATGCGCTGCGCCGCATGGAGTATGACATCACCAGCGCGTAACCCTCTTAATCACCTCTATTATAATCCCGTGGCTGAATATGGCTTTGTCTGTTCGGTAGCAGAAAATCGGCTTGCCGATTTTCTGCTGTTATCACGGGCGAGGCTGATTCTCGTGCAACATGGGTTTAGTTAAACGCTGAATAACACAAACTCGTAAGCCTGATAAGCGAAGCGCCATCAGGCAATACAATGCCGGATGTCAACATTAAAATCTTATCCGGCATCATGGGTTAGCTCTGACGTTTGTCTTCAGTATTTGTATCAAAGTCGCTGGCGCCGTGGCGTTCGTGAAGTTGTTCGTTCAACGGTCCGTTGGTTCGGTTGACAATACGCCCCCGCTTTACCGCTGGACGCTCGGCTACCTGTTTCGCCCAGCGTTGCACGTTTTGATAACTTCCGGCATCCAGAAATTCCGCTGCGTCATAGACATTCCCCAGCACCACGTTGCCAAACCACGGCCAGATCGCCATATCGGCAATCGTGTACTCATCGCCTGCAACGTATTGATTATTCGCCAGTTGCTTATCCAGAACGTCCAGCAGACGCTTGGCTTCCATGGTGAAGCGATTAATGGCGTACTCAATTTTTACCGGCGCATAATGATAGAAATGACCGAAACCGCCGCCGAGGAACGGCGCCGCGCCCTGTAGCCAGAACAACCAGTTAAGGGTTTCTGTGCGCTTAGGTAGATCCTGCGGCAGGAAATAGCCAAACTTATCCGCCAGATAAACAAGAATCGCGCCCGACTCAAAAACCCGAATCGGCGGATTATGTGAGTTATCGCGCAGCGCCGGGATTTTTGAGTTCGGATTGATGTCAACAAAGCCGCTGGAGAACTGATCTCCCTCGCCGATGCGAATCAACCAGGCGTCATATTCGGCGCCGGTCACGCCCAGCGCCAGGAGCTCTTCCAGCATAATGGTCACTTTTTGGCCGTTAGGCGTTCCCAGCGAATAGAGCTGTAACGGGTGTTTGCCGACGGGCAGCGTTTTGTCGTGCGTCGGGCCGGAAATCGGGCGATTAATGTTAGCGAACGCGCCGCCGCCGGATTTATCCCACGTCCAGACTTTTGCGGGTTGATAAGTATTGTCTGCCATGTTGACCTGCCTTCAAAGTGGGGGTGTTGAAGCAGTGTAGCAGTTCGCTAACCTGGTATTTAACCGATTGGGACATTCCGGCGAGTGAAATCTTAACCTTCTGGCCTCAGCGTACCTTATTGAGGTGTATGATTATGTCGACCTCTGTCCGGTTAGTGTCACAGAGCAGACAATCAGAGCGAAATCACGCCAGGCTGCTCAGGCGGTATTGTTTTGAGGTAAGGTGCATGAGCAAAGGAACCACCAGTCAGGATGCCCCCTTTGGGACATTATTGGGCTACGCCCCCGGCGGCGTAGCGATCTACTCTTCAGATTACAGCTCCCTCGAGCTGCGGGACGACGACGATGCCGCTTTTCGTAGCTACATTGACGATGAATATATGGGGCATAAATGGCAGTGCGTAGAATTTGCCCGCCGTTTTCTCTTTCTGAATTATGGCGTTGTTTTTACTGACGTCGGCATGGCCTGGGAAATCTTCTCGCTGCGTTTTCTGCGCTAGGTCGTGAATGACAATATTTTGCCATTGCAGGCCTTCCCGAATGGTTCGCCGCGCGCGCCGGAGGCCGGGGCGCTGCTTATCTGGCAAAAGGGCGGCGAGTTTAACGAAACCGGTCACGTCGCGATTATCACCCAACTCCTGGATAACAAAATTCGTATTGCTGAGCAAAACGTTATCCACACGCCATTGCCGCCAGGGCAGCAGTGGACTCGCGAACTGGAAATGGTAGTCGAAAACGGGTGTTACACCCTGCGCGACACCTTTGACGACACGACGATTTTAGGCTGGATGATCCAGACCGATGACACGCAATACAGTTTGTCGCAACCTGACATCGCTAATCAGTCGCTGGCAATTCGCGGCGCAAGGCTGCCAGAGAAAGGTCAGTTTGACGGTCAGTGGCTGGATGAGCGCGATCCGTTACAAAAAGCCTATGTGCAGGCGAACGGACACGTTATTAATCAGGACCCGCACCAGTATTTTACGATCACCGAGAACGCTGAACAGGAGCTTATCAAAGCGACCAATGAGTTGCATTTGATGTACCTGCACGCCACGGATAAAGTTCTAAAAGATGATAACCTGCTGGCGCTATTCGATATTCCCAAAATTCTTTGGCCGCGCCTGCGTCTCTCCTGGCAGCGCCGTCGTCACCATATGATCACTGGTCGTATGGATTTCTGCATGGATGAACGCGGGCTGAAAGTCTATGAATACAATGCCGATTCCGCATCATGTCATACCGAAGCGGGATTAATTCTCGAAAAATGGGCCGAGCAGGGCTATACCACCGACAAAGGACATAACCCGGCGGAGGGGTTAATTAACGAGCTAGCGGGCGCCTGGAAACACAGTAAAGCGCGTCCTTTCGTCCATATCATGCAGGATGACGATATCGAGGAGGACTATCACGCGCAGTTTATGCAGCAGGCGCTGCATCAGGCCGGTTTCGATAGCAAAATCCTCCGTGGGCTTGGCGAGCTGCGCTGGGATGAAGCCGGTCAGTTGATCGACGGCGACGGGCGGCTGGTGAATTGTGTCTGGAAAACCTGGGCGTGGGAAACAGCGATAGAGCAGATCCGCGAAGTCAGCGAGACGGAGTACGCCGCAGTGCCTATTCGTACCGGACACCCGGAAAATGAAGTCAGGCTGATTGACGTATTACTGCGCCCGGAAGTGTTGGTGTTTGAACCTCTCTGGACGGTGATCCCCGGTAACAAAGCGATCCTGCCCATCCTGTGGTCGCTCTTCCCGCATCATCGCTATTTGCTCGACACGGATTTTACCGTCAACGATGAACTGGTGCAGACTGGCTACGCGGTAAAACCGATTGCCGGACGTTGCGGTAGTAATATCGATCTGGTGAGTCATCAGGAAGAGCTACTGGATAAAACCAGTGGGAAATTTGCGACGCAAAAAAATATCTATCAGCAGTTATGGTGCCTGCCTAAGGTCGCCGGGAAGTATATTCAGGTCTGTACTTTTACCGTGGGCGGTAACTACGGCGGTACGTGTCTGCGTGGCGATGAATCACTCGTCATTAAAAAAGAGAGCGATATTGAACCGCTAATCGTCATCAAGACGTAACGGGGTCTTTCTCGTCGGGATATCGGCATGGGTGCCGATATCCTGGGCGGTTGAGCTTAACGAAAATCGGTTGTCTGCCTGTTATTTGTTTGTAGCATCTGAGAAATATTATCATAAATTATTCTTAACGTTTCTGGTGTGGGCGGCGACGCTATCTGCGTTGACGTATACATTTCCTGATTTTCGTCTAATCGGTGCTCTTTGCGACCGGTTACGTTGTTAGCACACTTTGTGTTTAGATCATGCCAGTTTTCCTGGTAAACGGACAACACAATATTTCGACAAGTCCGGATAATATTATTGAACATATAAAAAGTTTACGTTAAGTTATTTTTCTATCCAAAAAAATTGCGTTTAACCCTGACTGCAATCTTCAGACAGATATCCAGATAAAACTAATTAAATGCAATTAATTATTATTATGACATGGCCCACAGCCTTGTAAGCACTATTTCTGTGTAACATAAAAATCTTTACATTATTGCTATTAAGAGCATTATTGAATAGTTTATTCTGTAATTATTTAAATTTAGTGGACGTTTTGTCTTATTCTATTGAACATATGATTATGGCAGATGACTTTCGATTTTTCATTATGTTAGCATGAGTTGATAATACTTTATCCAGGCATAGAATAGGATGTCCACATATAATAAGGAGAATGGTATATGTTTAAAAAAGTATTAGGTTTGCGCCATTGGAATAATAATGTTGTAAAAATACCGCCGCCAGCAGAATCTGGCGCTAATGCGTCTGACATCGCGCTGGACACCCCTCAGCCTTATGAGCGAATACTGTGCCAAAAAATTCTGATGGGGATCTCGACGATCGACATCATTCGCAATGCCATCATAAAGTCCTGTGAACAGTTAAATATTGAAAAAGAACGTATTAATGAACTTAACGAACAGAATGATAAAGCCAGAAGTTCATTAAAATCGCTCGTGGAATTCATTACTGAAATTGGTACTACTTCATCAGATATTGGCTGTCGTATGGGCGACTTAAATACCTCTTTAACGCAAATTAACGCTTGTATTAAAGAGATACAGAAAATCGCTAACCAGACCAACCTGATAGCGATTAACTCCGCGATCGAGGCCGCGCGCGTAGGGGATGCCGGACGTGGTTTTAGCGTTATTTCGAAAGAAGTAAAAAACTTATCCGAGGATGTTAAACACAGTTCGAAAAGTGTAAGTACGCTGACGTCTGTAATCAAAGATAATACGGCCAGGGTGAGTGAGGTGCTTGATAATCAACAACCGGTTATTGATAATATTACGACCAACATAAATGAAATTGTGGAGTCTATTGGCATCGTCATTGATAAATCGTTGAGCATGAAATCGGTCATGCAGTACATCTCTACGGTGCAGTTTTTGAATATTGTCAAAGTTGACCATGTTATCTGGAAAATGGAAGTCTACAAATTACTCTTAAATAAAGACATAAACAGTCAAATAACGATGCACGATCAATGTCGACTGGGGAAATGGTATTACGGCTTTGAAGGTCAGCAGTTTAGCAATTACTACAGTTTTCGTAGCCTGGAAGCGCCGCATAAAGAGGTGCATACGGCTGGTCACTCTGCGCTGAACTATTTTGCCGCAGGCGATATGAATGCGATGTCGCAAGAACTCGACAGAATGGAGCGTTCCAGTAATGAGGTTGTTAACCAACTGGAAATGCTGGCTGTCGATTTATTAAAAGAAACGGCCCCCGTAACGCATTAAGCGCTGACCCACCGGACCCGGCATTTACGCCGGGTCACGCTCCTGTCTGGTATGACGCCTTTAGCCAACAACCCTCCCTTTTACCGCCTACACCATTGGGCCGTCATATATTATGTCAATAATCGACGTCTGGCTGCGGCCGCTCATCTCTTTCAGCCACGGTGGGCAGGTCATGCTGCGCCATTTATTTCCTGGCGTGAGAATAAAAAAGCCGCCGGGCTGGATATCCACGGCGACTCTGTTTGTTATGCTCACGCATTAATAGCGATTATTTTATCGCGAAATAATGCTGGGCGTTATTAAAACAGATATCCTGAACCATACGGCTTAGCATCGCTTCATCATCAGGAATCTCTCCGTCCTGCGCCCACTGTCCCAGCAGGTTACAGAGAATACGACGGAAATATTCATGCCGCGTATAAGAAAGGAAACTGCGGGAGTCGGTCAGCATCCCGACAAACTGACTTAACAGCCCCATCTGCGACAGTTGCTCCAGTTGGCGCAGCATTCCGTCTTTCTGATCGTTAAACCACCAGCCGGAACCAAACTGCACTTTCCCGGCAATCCCCGGCCCCTGGAAGTTGCCTGTCATGGTCGCCAGAACTTCGTTATCGCGTGGGTTCAGGCAATAGAGAATAGTCTTAGGCAGTTCATTCGTCACGTCCATACTGTCGAGTAAACGGGAGAGCGCCCAGCTAATGTTATTATCGCCAATGGAGTCAAAACCTGTATCCGGTCCCAGCAGGCGGAACATACGGGTATTATTGTTACGGATCGCGCCAATATGTAGCTGCATTACCCAGCCGCGCGCGGCGTACTGACGACCCAGCCAGCCCAGCACCGCCGTGGTAAACTGGGCGATCTCAAGTTCGCTCAGCGTTTCTCCAGCCAGACGTTTGCCTAGAATAGCGTCAAGTTGCGCGTCGTCGGGCACCGGCGCAAATCGCAGCGTTTCAATGCCATGATCGGACGCGCGGCAGCCGCAGGCGGCGAAATGGTCGAGGCGGCGAGTGAGCGCCTGACGTAAGTCGTCGAAACGGGTAATGCTGACATCTGCCGCCGCTTCCAGTTTCCTCAGGTAATCGACAAAGCCGTCCAGTTCAATTTTAAAAGCTTTGTCGGGGCGCCAGCTTGGCGCGACTTCAATACCAAAGCTGTCGTCGGCGGCTATCTGACGGTGGTACGCCAGAGAATCTATCGGGTCGTCGGTTGTTCCGACCATCCGCACATTCATCTGCTGCATAAATACCGCGCGCGGAAAAGGCCGGCGTCGCCAGTTTCTCATTACACTGCGTCCAGATACTTTCAGCGGTATCCGGTCCGAACAGAGTATCTGTAATGCCAAATGGGCGGCGTAGCTCAAGGTGCGTCCAGTGATACAGCGGATTACCCAGCGTTTTCGGTACGGTATTAGCCCAGGCCATATATTTTTCATAATCACTGGTCTCTTTACCAGTGATCAGCGATTCATCTACGCCTGCGCTTCGCAGCGCCCGCCATTTATAGTGGTCGCCCTCCAGCCAGATCTGTCCGAGATTATCGAAACGGCGATCGTCGGCGATTTCCTGCGGGCTTAAATGGCAGTGGAAGTCATAAATCGGCATGGGCGCGGCGTACTTATGGTACAGCGTCCGGGCAATGTCGTTTTTAAGTAGAAAATCTTTAGTCATAAACGTAGTCATGATTTATCTCCTCCTTACTTGCCCAGCGCTTCTACTGTAGCCTTCGCGCCGTTCTGCAATAGCTGTTGGTAAGCGTCGGTAACGGCTTGCACGAATTCTTGGTTCTTCGGCAGGTCGTTGCCAAAGATAGACTCAATGGCTAATAGCCCCCGCACGCGTTCTTCCGGCGTCTGATATTGCTGATGAATCGCCTGATACTGCGCGAGCAGCGGATCGACGACATCAATGGTCTTGCCTTGTTCATCCACACCGCCGACATAACGCATCCATCCGGCGACGCCCAGCGTCAGGCGGCGATAGTCATCGCCCTGTTGCAAGTGCAGGCGTACCGGGTCCAGCAGACGCTGCGGCAGTTTCTGACTGCCGTCCATCGCGATCTGCCAGGTGCGGTGTTTCAACGAGGGGTTAGTGAAACGCGCAATCAACAAATTCGCATATCCTTCCAGATCGGTGCCTTCCGGCATCGACAGAGTCGGCGCTTGTTCATCAAGCATTAGCGCGAGCGCCGCGCGACGGTAAGCCGGGTTGGTCATGGTATCGGCGATTGTGTCATATCCGCCGAGATAACCCAGATAGGCGAGGAAAGAGTGACTGCCGTTAAGCATACGCAACTTCATCATTTCAAACGGTACGACGTCTGCAACGAATTGCGCGCCGACAGTGTCCCAATCCGGGCGGCCATTAACAAAATTATCTTCAATGACCCACTGGCGGAAGGGTTCGCAGGCGATAGCGCAAGGATCATAAACGCCCAACTGGTCGGCAACCAGTTGCAGCGTCTCCTCGGTCGCCGCCGGAACAATACGGTCAACCATGGTGCAGGGGAATGTCACATTTTCGGCAATCCATGCGGCGAGGGCGGCATCGCGCGCTTTCGCCAGACCGAGGACGGCAGCTTTCGCGACGTGGCCATTCTCGCGCACGTTATCGCACGACAGAACAGTAAAGGCTTTCAGTCCTTGCTTCCGGCGTATGTTTAGCGCTTCGACAATATAACCGATAGCGGATTTAGGCTCCTGTGGATGGGCAAGATCGTTTTGGATGAGTGGATTATTGACATCAAGCTCACCGCTGGCAGGGTCGGTGCAGTAGCCTTTTTCGGTCACGGTTAAGGAGACGATCGCTGTTTCCGGGCGCGCCATTGCCGCCAGGATCCCTGCATGACCGTCGAATTCAGGGTGCAGCGCCTCTTTCATTGAACCGATAATTTTCAGTTCGGTGCTTTCTGCGCCGCGTTCTGCAACGGTGTACAGCAAATTTTGCGCTTTCAGGTTCGCGATCAGCCGTGCGTCGTTACCTGGCATCAGGTTCACTTCACAAATGCCCCAGTCGCTGTCGCTCTTTTCCAGTAGATGATGGGTAAAGAGCGCCTGGTGCGCGCGGTGAAACGCGCCGCATCCCAGATGCACAATACGGGATACCAGACGTGATTTATCCCAGTTTGGGCGGTCGACGGAAACCTGGGCGGTGGCGATATTCTGTTCCATTGCAAACTCCTGTCATTCGACGTCTTCGCCCACGGTCTCCGGGGCGAGGCATGTTGCTATTGCATTGCGTAGGGGAAATCGCATGACGCGTCGCGCCATGCGAGAGAAGGTTATTTGCTAAAGAAAGCGCGCTTGATAGCCAGTTCAACGCCGCGAACTTCCGCAAGCCCTTTCAGACGGCCAATAGCGGAATAACCCGGATTCGTTTTCTTCTTCAGATCGTCCAGCATCTGATGACCGTGATCCGGACGCATCGGGATCAGATCGTCGCTACCTTCGGCTTTACGACGGTGCTCTTCTTCCACTATCGCTTTAACGACTTCATACATATCCACATCGCCGTGTAAATGGGCGGCCTCGTGGAAGGTCTTCGGATTCTCTTCGCGCAGCGTAGAGCGCAGATGCGTAAAGTAGATACGCGGACCAAATTGTTTGATCATATCAACCAGATCGTTGTCGGCGCGCACACCGTAAGACCCTGTACACATGGTGAAACCGTTTGCCATGCTATTGACGGTCTCTACCATCCATTGCATGTCTTCAATGGTCGAGACAATGCGCGGCAGGCCGAGAATAGGGCGCGGCGGATCGTCAGGGTGAACGGCCATGCGCACGCCCACCTCGTCGGCAACCGGAATAATGGCTTTCAGGAAATAGGCGAAATGTTCACGCAGTTTTGCTTTATCGATATCTTTATACGTTGCCAGGTGCTGACGGAACTGATCCAGCGTATAGCCTTCTTCCGCGCCAGGTAAACCGGCAATAATGTTGCGGGTCAGACGCGCTTTGTCTTCCTCGCTCATGGTGGCGAAACGCTGACCTGCCTGAGCAATCTCTTCTGCCGTATAGTCGGCTTCTGCTCCCGGACGCTTCAGGATGTGCAGTTCGAACGCGGCAAATTCAATCTGGTCAAAACGCAGCGCTTTTGAACCATCCGGCAATACGTATTCCAGATCGGTACGTGTCCAGTCCAGCACCGGCATAAAGTTATAGCAAACCGTGTAGATACCGCATTGCGCCAGATTACGCAGTGTTTGCTGGTAGTTTTTGATCCACAAATCATACTGCCCTGTGTGGGTTTTGATGTCTTCGTGGATAGGTACGCTCTCTACCACAGACCACTCCAGACCCGCCTCTTCAACGGTAGCTTTACGTTTCTCGATCTCGTCTACCGACCAAATTTCTCCATTCGGAATATGGTGTAACGCTGTCACCACGCCGGTTGCGCCAGCCTGGCGTACATCTGAAAGCGTTACCGGGTCGTTAGGTCCGTACCAGCGCCAGGTTTGTTTCATGTCTCGTTTCCTCTTCTTGCAATGATGTCTTCGTGGTTGACCTATTGTTAGCCAACAGCGAAATGTGCTCTGTAAAACCCATTCTGACTCCTAAATTCAACCAAAATATTTCTCATGTCAACCTTGCTGTCTGAATTGGATAACCAAATCACAAATATCACCATGTATGGTCTGCCAATTTTATTTATTTGATCTGTGTCAATTTTTGCTGGGTAAAATACGTTCACCATTCAACTTGAAATGGGTTGATGTATTTATTTCAAAAATATTAATGGCGAGGGTTGCCGCCAGATTTTGACCGGTCCGGATGAGAAAATATTTATTGGTCAACCAATTTGTGTAATTTCAGTTTTTCCCGCTACAGGTCAGACGGCGTGGAGATAATGTTTTTTAACGAGGCTTTATCATGAAGATGACAAAATTAAGATGGTGGATTATCGGCCTGGTCTGCGTAGGGACCATCGTAAACTACCTGTCCCGTAGCTCGCTTAGCGTTGCGGCGCCAGCGATGATGAAAGAACTCCATTTTGATGAGCAGCAATATTCCTGGGTAGTAAGCGCCTTCCAGCTTTGCTATACCATTGCGCAGCCGATCACTGGTTATTTGATGGATGTCATCGGACTGAAAATCGGCTTCTTTATCTTTGCGTTGTTGTGGTCGCTGATCAACATGGCGCACGCTCTGGCCGGCGGCTGGATAAGTCTGGCATTTCTGCGTGGTCTGATGGGGCTGACCGAGGCGTCGGCTATTCCTGCCGGGATCAAAGCCAGCGCCGAATGGTTCCCGACGAAGGAACGTGGTATTGCGGGAGGCTTGTTTAATATCGGCACCTCGATTGGCGCGATGCTGGCGCCGCCGCTAGTGGTCTGGGCGATGCTGGCCTTTGCTGATAGCGGCATCGGTACTGAAATGGCGTTTGTGATTACCGGGGGTATCGGCGTGCTGTTCGCCATCACCTGGTTCCTAATTTATAACTCGCCAAACAAACACCCATGGATTACCCATAAAGAGTTGCGTTATATCGAGGACGGCCAGGAAAGCTATCTCCAGGATGACAACAAAAAACCGGCCGTTAAAGAGATCGTTAAAAAGCGTAATTTCTGGGCGTTGGCAATCACCCGTTTTCTGGCTGACCCGGCATGGGGGACGTTGAGTTTCTGGATGCCACTGTATCTGATTAACGTGATGCATCTGCCGCTGAAAGAGATCGCCATGTTTGCCTGGCTGCCGTTCCTGGCGGCGGACTTTGGCTGCGTTGCAGGCGGTTTCCTGGCGAAGTTCTTCATGGAAAAGATGCACATGACCACGATCAATGCGCGTCGTTGTAGTTTTACCATCGGGGCTATTTTGATGGTTTCTATCGGTTTTGTCAGCATTACGACTAACCCGTACGTTGCCATTGCATTGATGAGTATTGGAGGTTTTGCGCACCAGACGCTTTCAACAGTCGTTATTACCATGAGCGCTGACCTGTTTAAGAAAAATGAGGTCGCGACGGTTGCGGGTCTGGCAGGATCAGCGGCATGGCTGGGACAGTTAAGCTTCAACCTGTTTATGGGGGCGTTGGTAGCTATTATCGGTTACGGTCCATTCTTCATTGCACTGAGTCTGTTCGACATTATCGGCGCCATCATTCTGTGGGTACTGATTAAAGATCCAGAAAAGCACCACCCGAAAATAACGGAGCAGCCGCTGGCGGCTCACCCCTAAAGTTGTATCGGTTTCACAGGCCTGATAAGCGAAGCGCCATCAGGCTCTAACGGCCACCGTAGGGTGGCCGTCTTCATCTGACCTGAGCATAAAATCTTACTGAATACTCATTTTCACATCCCGGTAATTCAGGCGAGCGCCCAGCGCCGCTATCTGTAATTTTTCCTTTACACGTTTATGCAGGCGAAGGGGTAAATTGGCGCCGATGTGGATAAAGAAATGGCGGCAAGACTACTATTGGCCACCATGGATGGTATTTTGTCGGGTAGCAACTCTGCAAGCTGGTTGTCGGCAAAAATACGCGTTCGTTTTATACAAGCGGGTTATCATTTAGTTTGCCTGATTATTTTCAGATGCTGAAAATAATATTGTGGTAAGGACTATTGTTTTCGGCCTTGATTTTTATTGACCGTCTCACGGACGGTGATCATAAATAAATTACTGCTTATGTAAATAAAGGTTCAATACCTGTACTCTTTACTCCATAAATTTTGCGCAGCCTCACAAAAAGATGGCATAACATCTAAATGCCTGCTCCATAATATCTACCATATACTATACGTTAATTTGAGTTTGATTTTTTATGTTGGGGATATAACGATGACACGTAATTTTACTATTTCAGCCTGTCAGTATATTGTTACTGAAATAAACACTTTTGAAGATTTCATAACGAAAGTAAGAACGCTCCTTAATAAAAGTAAGAGCTCTGATATTGTTATCTTCCCTGAGCTATTTACCATTGAATTATTTACATTGTTGAGAAAATGGCAAGAAAGACCCATTTCACATCTTATTTTAATTGATCAGTTCACGGATGCCTATAAGCAGCTTTTTCAACAGGAAGCGAAAGAAAGAGGACAGTTCATCGTTGCCGGTTCTCATCTGGAGCAGACTGGGGCAGAACGATATGAAAATGTTGCGCATATATGGGGCCCAAATGGCGAACATTATTCCCACAGTAAGACGCATATATTTCCGGCTGAACGTGGATGGTATACTCAGGAAGGCGATAAAATGGCCGTGTTTCAATTGCCGTTTGCAAAGGTGGGGTTTAATATTTGCTATGAAGCAGAAATCCCTGAGTGTGCCGCGTCACTGGCGGAGCAGGGTGTAGAGTTAGTTTTAACGCCTTCCGCCACGTTTACTGAACAGGGATTTTGGCGAGTCAGGCATTGTTGCCATTCACGTTGTATTGAAAATCAAATTTATCTTGTCCACTGTTGCCTGGGCGGAAATCCTGGCGGACCATTGCCAGGGTGCTGGGCCCGAAGTTCAATTTTAAGTCCCTGTGATGTCGTGTGGAAAAATCCAGAAGGTATTATCGCAGAGGCGCACGTCAATAAAGAGGATGTCATTTCAGGAGAGATTAACCTCGATGTCTTATATGAAAATAGACTTGAGGGTGCAGCAACAACGTTCAAGGACAGACGTAGAAAAGCAGGCATATATAATATCTGGCCATCACACATTAAATAACAGAATGTGTTCCTTCTATATATTAACTGGAGGTTGTTATGGGATATTTAAAATTACCAGATGGTAAAAGAATTGCGGTTAATCTTGGTGTCGATGTAGATGCTCAGTCTTTATGGCTTGGCGGATTTAATCGACCATCGCCATCCTTTATGTCACGTGGAGAATTTGGTGCGCAAGTTGGCGTGCCGAGGCTTCTGAAATTGTTCAAAGAAAATAATATTAGAACCACCTTTTTTATTCCCGGACACTCTGTAGACACCTTCCCGGAAATCAGTAAAGCGATTTTTGATGCCGGGCATGAAATCGCTCACCATGGTTACTACCATGAAAACCCGACACTGGTAAATCGTGACACAGAACGCCGACTTATGGATCTGGCATTCGCCTGCTATAAAAGACATTTCGGCATACGTCCTGCGGGCTACCGCTCTCCCTATTGGGATTATAGCGAGAATACGCTGGATCTTCTGGAGGAAGCCGGTTTTATATATGACAGTAGCCTGATGGCGAGAGATTTTGTGCCTTACCATCCTCAACGTTGGCAGGTGAATTGGGAGACGGGAAATATCGCAGGACCAGCCAGCGCGATTCTGGAAATTCCAGTCAGCTGGTATCTGGATGATTTTCCCGCACTGGCGTATACCGGCAACCAGGAGGGAATGAGCGATACTGATGGCGTTCTTCGCCGCTGGAAGGATATTTTTACCTATGCTTATAACCACCAGGAAAACGGTTTATATGCGATGGCTCTTCATCCGCAGATAATCGGTCATGGGCATCATATGATGATGTTGTCACGTCTGATTGAACATATCAAAGGACATGATGGTGTATGGTTTGCGACCTGTGAGGAGATTGCTCGTGTATGGGTGGATGACGAAGAGGATCGTCAAAAAATGCTCCGTCCTGATGTTCGTGGCGTAGCGCCGGTTCCGGATGATTATGGTTGGCCTGGTAAATGATACCACACCATGACAGTGCGAATAATATCAGCCGGGTAACGGATTACCCGGTCAAAAGTTGCCTGTTTGCTCGCTCATTAATTAATATTTTCCATAAGAAAAGGCGGCTATCCAGAGTTGTATAAAACCCTTTTTTATTTCTGTCAAAACGATAGTTAACCAGGATTGTTTGTTTTTTTTGATTTAAATCATTTTTTAGTGTTCGCAGTGAAGTAAATAATATTCATAATGTGAATATTTATAAAAATAAAATTTCAATAGTGATTAAGTTTTATATAACGCGTTGATTTTTAATGTTTGTGTGCGTGTTAATTGATATTGGTCAAATTTGATTTTTTATCGAATAAGTAAAAATTAAGTTGATATTTATTTTGTGATGTGTTTTTTATATATGGCTGGTTGTTATTCTGAAATGTCGATTTTTGAATAACGAACCTGTGATACAGGCGCCAAGGATACTTTGCGATAAAAGGGATTGCATATGGCAGAGAGCGTTAAGTATAACCTCAATTGTATTTGGCCTCTGCGGGTCAAAATCATCTATAACGCTGTAACCGGCGGAGTAACGTTCACCAGACGCGAGTAAATGTTAGCAGAATCTCTGCAAATCTGTCGCCTTTCAGTCTGTGTTTTTTGGTAACTGCGCTTTCAATGAGTGTGACAAGCGTTGGCCACGTTTATTCGCTTGACCGTTGAACTGCTGCCTGATCAACAAGGAGATAAATCATGGACGCGGTTTTTTTAAAGCTCGACAATATCAAAGGCAAAAGCCAGGCTGAAGGCTTTAAAGATCAGATAGAGGCCATGTCTTGTAGCCAAAATGTGGCAACGCAGGTAAGTAATGATGTTAGTGGTGGGGCTGGCGGTAAACCGCTGGAAACGATGTCGCTGAACTTCACGAAAAAATCAGAAGGCGCTCAACGGGACTCCGGC
Organism: Salmonella enterica subsp. arizonae; assembly: GCF_008692845.1. Taxonomy (GTDB): domain Bacteria; phylum Pseudomonadota; class Gammaproteobacteria; order Enterobacterales; family Enterobacteriaceae; genus Salmonella; species Salmonella arizonae. The sequence continues at coordinate 111,320 of NZ_VXJW01000004.1, read as the reverse complement.
TCGTCAGTATGGGATCTGGAGATAAGCCAGAAAGGGAAATGATGATGACGCCGACCATTCCGGTCTCGCCACTCGACAGGCTCTTGGTTGAGGGGATAAGCCCACACGAATTGGTACGCCGGAAGTTGATGTGTTTATTCAACTCTTGCGCTTCGGCAGGTGGCGAGACGTTACCACCGCTGCTTACCCGGGGTATGCCGGAATGGCACGAGTTAAATGTGGGTGACAAACGGGTTCTCAACTGGTTTTGCCGTGAACTTCGCGCTGCTATTTTGCGTTATGAGCCGAGAATCAACGTCCTGCGAGTCAGTGTAAAAGATGCTTATCATCAGCCGCTGGCGTTGTATCTGGAAGCGATATTACAGGATGAGCCTGAACCGTTAAGACTGGATATAACTTACTATAATGGTAGATGGCGCTAGTTATCGTAGGAAAGAACACCGGGTAGGGCGTTTTACACACCTTGCGATTTACCTTAAAAGCAAAAAAACGCAGCGAGCGAACCCGATAATCAGGCAAATCGCCCAACTTTCGGTATGGCCGATCTGCCTGGATCATTTTTCAGCGCATTATTGACGCGAATAGAACGTCGATTCGCTTAATATTGCTACGAGGACATACAACATTTTCATGATTGTTAATAACGGATCATGACAGATTTAAGTTCGGTATAGTCATCAATAAACGCGCTGCCAAATTCGCGGCCAATACCTGACCCTTTCATCCCTCCAAAAGGTACTGCGGGATCGAGAAATGTATGCATATTTACCCATACCATTCCAGCATCAATATCTTCAGCGTAGCGTAATGCCTTACAAATATTTTCCGACCATACACTTGCAGCAAGCCCGAATGGCGAAGCGTTAATACGTGAAAGCGCCTCTTTTTCATTCTGATAACCGATAAAACTGCAGAGTGGACCGAAGGTTTCCTCGTGCATCAGGGGGCTGTTTTCACTACGCACTTTTACCGCCGTCGGCTGTAAAAAGTACCCTTCGCTGGGTAAAATTTCACCGCCGTAAACAATGGTATCCCCTTCTTCCCGTGCGAGTTGAATCAGACGTAACATTTTTTCAAGCTGAGCCTGATTCGCCAGGGGGCCCATCACCGTTTTTTCATCTAAAGGCGAGCCGGGCACGATCTCCGATAACCGTTGTCTGAGGAGCGTCATGACCGTATCCAGTTTTTCCTGGGGCAGATAAAAACGCTCTGCGGCAGCACAAATCTGTCCTTGATTCAGATAGCCAGCTTCAAGGATACCGTTGACCATGGCTTGTGCCGTGAGATCATTGAGAAACAGCGCCGCATTTTTTCCTCCCAGTTCGAGAGTAACGCGTTTTCCTGCAGATATTGCCGAACGCCGGACTTTCTCTCCTGTCGCAACCGAGCCTGTGAAACTGACTTTGGCGCAATCTGGATGCGCGATCAGCTGTTGCGCTATCTCACCGCCAACACCGTTTACCACGTTAATCACACCATCAGGGAGACCCGCCTCTTTAGCCAGTTCAGCGACTCGTAGCAGTGTCAGCGGGGTATATTCACTTGGTTTGATGACGATGGTGCAGCCACATACCAGCGCTGCTGCCAGCTTCCAGATAGCAATCATAATTGAGAAATTCCACGGCACGATACCGACAACCACGCCAATGGGTTGGCGTTTGGTAAAAGCCGTGTATCTCTCTTCCCCCATTGATGGCAGTGAGACATCCAGTGTTTCACCGGTAATTTTTCCTGCCCAACCGGCAAAATAACGCAGGAATGCCACTGACTGATCGAGTTCAAGACCGCGCGACAGCATAATAGTTTTACCTGAACACACGCTTTCGAGTTGAGCCAGCTCTTCGCGATGAGCAACAAGAGTATCAGCCAGTTTTAGCAGTAATGCGCCGCGTTGTAACGTTGACATCTTACGCCAGACATCAAACGCCAGTCTGGCGCTCTGCATGGCCTGTTCTGCCTGCGCGGGGGTAGCCGACACAACCTCGGCGATGGTTTTGCCGGTGGCTGGGTTAGTGACCGTAAATTTCGCGCCGTTTCCGGCCTGACGTTCTCCTGCAATAAATTGCCCGTGTCGTTGACGTAAAAAAGTGGTTACTTCGGCAAGTAATGTCACGTCGCTCATCAAAGGTGCCTGTAGTTCAGGAATATAAGTTCTTCCATCACAACATACTTTACCGGGCCTGAATATCGTTCCAAAGAACGTCATTCTTCCGGACGATATTCTGTAAAACGCTACCGTGCTGTGATAGCGGCCTTAGTCAAGCGTGATGACAAGGTAACGCGATGAATACAAAAATCGATGCGTTGAATTATTACGGCGCGACGAAAAAATACCCGTTGCATTTTCCTGCTCTGCAAGAGGACATTGATGCCGATGTGGTGATTATTGGTGGTGGCTTTTCAGGCATCAATACTGCGCTGGAACTGGCGGAGCAGGGGATCAACAATGTCGTTGTTCTCGAGGCCCGGCATCTTGGGTACGGCGGCACCGGGCGAAACGGCGGCCAGGTGATGGCCGGTATAGGTCACGACATCGAAGCCGTTAAAAAATATGTAGGCGCAGAGGGAATGGAGACACTGTTTAAAATCGCTAACCTCGGCGCAGGCATTATTCGGGAACGAATTCGTAAATACCATATTGATGCTGATTTTGTCCCCGGATATGGTTATCTGGCCTACAACCAGCGGCAGTTAAAAACGCTGCAACAATGGGAAAAAGAATTCAAAGCCGCTACGCCGGAAGACGATATTGAGCTCTATACCGGTAAAGATGTGCAACAGGTTATCGGTTCCGACGTCTACTGCGGTGTTCTCAAACATATGGGCGGAGGGCATGTCCACTCGCTGAATTTATTGTTGGGCTCCGCTCAAGCGGCGAATTCGCTGGGAGTGAAGATATTCGAATATTCACCAGTGGTTGAGGTCAGTTACGGTAAAACTGTGCAGGTACGTACTGCGATGGGCAGCGTAAAAGCGGCCAAATTGCTGTGGGCCTGCGATAGTTTTCTCAATAATCTGGAACCAGAAATTTATAAAAAAACGCTGGTGACTTATTCTTATCAGGTCTCTACAGAACCTCTCTCCAGTGAGCTTGTTGAGCGGATCAGTCCCTTGCGCGGGGCTTTTAGTGATATCCGCCCGGTGATAAATTACTACCGTCTCACAAAAGAAAATCGCCTGCTGTTTGGCAGCGCCACAAGGTTTCTTGAATATACGCCTCACGATTTTGCGGCCTGGAATCGTGCTCTGTTAACAGAGATTTTTCCTTATTTGAAGGACGTTAAAATCGATTTTGCCTGGGGAGGGCCGATGGCCTGTAGCGCGAATCTGTTTCCGCAGATTGGCACGCTTCGTGAGCACAATAATGTTTTTTATGTCCAGGGATATTCCGGTTTTGGGGTCACGCCCTCCCATATCGTATGCAAAATCCTGGCTGAAGGAATAAATGGCGGTTCCGAACGGTATCGTCTGATGAGTGGCATTCCTCACGCGACAATTTATGGTCGCGACAGGCTACGTCTATTGCTGGTCAGTGCTGGAAAATTAATACATCAAACCGCCGGTTTCTGGAAAGGCCGGAATTAACCAGGAGAACATTAATGCATGCTTTTAAGCTCAATCAACCTGTTCCTGAATTACAGCCAGTCGGAAGTGTCAGCCTGCTGGGGGCGTCGCCAACAGAAGGCGACCCTCAGGTCGCCGTTGCGATGATTTACGGTAAACCTGAGGATGTATTTACCTGTGGATTGTTTTCATCGACCCGCGGCGGTTTCACTATGATTTACCCCTTTACCGAACATGCAACCGTGCTGGAAGGGGAAGTAGAGTTAACGGTCGCAGGACAGGAGCCAATACGTTTTTCACCAGGCGACAGTTGGTTTGTTGAGCAGGGGACCGAAGTGGCTTGGAAAGTTCTGACTCCCCGTTTTGTAAAACATTATCTGGCAAAAGTTGAAAGCAATAAATTGGGCTGAATCCTTTAATTGTTCGTCAGTACCGTTGGTATTCCTGGGGAGAATAACCCGCTCCCCATTTGTTATTACCGCGTGCGGGCGATTGCGTCACAAAGTTGTTTACCGTTATCCATCTTCAGAACGATACCCACTGGATGGGATGCCTGCCATAAATAAACATTATTCCAGAGCGGTAATTTATTATTGTAATAATAGTGAAGAGGTTGACCATGTTTAAAAACAGACTTGCCAGCCATCTTGAACGTGGCGTTATCGGTTTCCCCACGACGCTTGCCAGCTCCGTCGGACTGATTATGGCAAGCCCGGTGATTCTGACCGTGACCAGTGGTTTTGGCTCAGGAGGCGATACCTTTGCTCTCGCGGTATTACTGGCATTTATTATGATGCAAGCGCAGATTACCACCTTTGCCGAAGCGGCAACGCTCATTCCAACTACTGGCTCCGTCTACGACTATATTTCCTGCGGGATGGGGCGTTTTTTCGCTATCACCGGCGCGCTTTGCGCCTACCTGATCGTACACATTTTTGCCGGAACGGCAGAAACGATTCTCGCTGGCGTTATGGCGCTGGTAAATTTCGAGTCTGTTAACGAACAGGTAGCCATGCCCCACAATACCTGGATGGTTGGCGTCGGCATGGTTGTGGTTTTCGGCATACTGAATGCCATTGGTGTTGAAATATTTGGCAAGGTGGAAGTCTTTCTTACGTTCGGTATGTGGACGACCCTGACCATCTTCGGCTTGTGCGGCATTATGTTATCCCCGATAACCCACCATACTGGGTGGTTTGGCGCACCGCTTGATGTCAGGAATCTCTCAGGTCTGTTTGGTTATATTGGCATGGCGATGTTTATGTTCGTCGGTTGTGAACTGGTAACGCCAATGGCGCCGGAAATTAAAAAAGCGCATCGTACTATTCCCAGAGCGATGGCGCTTGGTCTTTTAGCGGTGGCTGGTTGTATGTTTCTCTATGGCGCCGCCATTAACCGTCAGGTAAATAATGTGGTCGTCGATGCGGCAAACAATATCTTTTTACTGGATACGCCGATGGCTATTCCCGCCTTCGCCAATCGTATAATGGGACATGTCGGGCAATACTGGTTGGGCGTGGGTTTATTGCTGGCGGGATGTGCGACGATTAATACTTTGATGGCGGCAGTACCGCGTATTATATACGGCATGGCGCTGGACGGCGCTTTGCCGCGGTTTCTGACCTGGCTGCACCCCCGCTTTAAAACACCGGTAATCGCCATCGCTTTCGGTGTTGCGATTCCCTGTTTACACGCCTGGTATCTGAACGGTGATATCGACCACATCGTTCCGCTGATCCTCGCCGCGGTTTGCGCCTGGGGAGTCGCTTATCTGCTGGTAACGTTGTCGGTAGTTATATTGCGTATTCGACGTCCTGATCTGCCACGCGCTTACCGGGCTCCCTGGTTCCCCTTACCGCAGATTATTTCGAGCGTTGGTATTATTATCGCGATTATTAATATCGCACCGCCAGGAATGAACAGTCGGGATGTACTTATACCATTCGGTATTATGCTTGGATTGACTGCCTCCTATGCTTTGTTCTGGACATTATGTGTTCAACGGGTTAATCCTTTCCTCCCGCTTCCCGTAGAAGAGGTCGTGGAACGGGCAATGGGCAATTATGAAAAGCGAAACAATGAAGAGATGATGCCCGATGTCCTCCGTCCCTTGGTTTAAGAGCGCATTAATGAACATGGTGTTACGTGATTTGAGCGGCTGGCGTTGTGAAAAATTGACCGAGCATAGCGCCGTGCTGCATCTGAATGCTTTTACCCAAATTACCTGTCGTGTTCAGCAAAAACGGTTATTTATGGCCAGTATTCACAGCTGTGAATTTAGGGTGAAAGGCGCAATCGATTATCCTTTGCTAGGCAAAATTCGCGTTCATCAGCCCGGATGGTTAAAACGTTATCCTGTCATTTTTACTGGCAGCAAAAGCGCTGCCGTGCTGATTGACTATCTTAATCGTTTCCCCAATTTACAACAGGCTTTGAGTGAACTGGATTATCGTCGGTTTTCTCTGGTGTTAAATCATAAGGAATGGCATTGCAGCATTGAGCTGTGGGCTGCCAGCGAAGTGGTCTGCAAAATGCCGCCGCTACGCCGTTATCTGCGGCTTGAGCGGCACCAGCGTATTCTTCTGCTGAGTGTGATAAATATGATCAATCAGGTCATGAATCAATGGCTACAACAGGATGCCGACGGCAGATAATATGAACATTATATTGTATTGATGCGCCAGTTCAGAAGCGTTGTTAATCCAGGCATATATGAAACGTAGGGAAAAGCCTCGTCATTGACGCGGGATAAAAGAGAAAGCTTTTACATATTCAGTGAGTGTTGTACCGAGGACATTCTGGTTCGGGAAACCAGTTCCGTGCGATTTATCACTTCCGTTTTAGCAAAAATATTGCGTAAATGCGTTTTCACTGTTGAGAGAGAGATATTCAACTGACGGGCAATCAATTTGTTGCTGGCACCTTCGCAGACCATTCCCACAATTTCACGTTCTTTCGCGGTCAATATTGACGCCAGATCGTTGTCCCCCTGAAGAGAATCATGAATAGCCAGTCCCAGTAATGGTTGTACTGCCTGCGCACGCAAACGCTCTTCACTGGAAAAAGGAATATCGCGCATTAATGAAATGCCCGCGATGATACGATGGCCCCGACGAATAAAGATCTCAATCATGTCGCAAACATGATTAGGTAACATAAATTCATGATAATAAAGGCGATGACGAGCGCAGATGCCGGGCGTCATCGTCGCGACGGTAATAACCTGTTGACCGAACCGGGAAGGCGATAGCGGATCTAACGGCTGAAAATGCTCCAGATATTGTTGGTGTGTGCCATTAGAAATATTATGTAGAACATAGCCTTCCGGCTTTAAGTAATCATTAACACGGTAAAAAACCGCTGACGACAGAGGAATGAGTTGCGCAATACTCTGTAAGCAATGGAGAGTGATCCCGTCATGATGGCCAGTATTTGATAAGGCTGACATGTTATCTCCTTCCATCCGGATGAGCGCGCCGAGACGCAGTAAGATAGTGGTTATTGAAACATACAATTTACATTCGTGTAACACAATCATTCATATGTTAATAATGTGACGTGTGTTGCGATATTTTTAATAACTAATTGAAATTTATTGTTTTTATTTAAGGCCCCATCTAATTTTTAAAAATGTCATTAAAACTTATTAATATAATATCTTTATGTCGTGGTTGAACTCATATAATGAAAAGGTCGACGGTTCTCGTTCCTCAGGACGATATCCTTTTGAGACGACTGTTCTATGATTTTCTGAAACAGCGCAAGTTAACAGAGACTTAATTTCTGACTCAGATGTGATTTGCTCAATAACATTTCACTAGCGTCATGCGCTATGCAGAGAACCGGCGTATCAAAAGATACAGCTTGCCCCTGCATTCTGACAGCAGCATCAATAGACGCTATTTCGAAATGCTAGTGATGTCTTTGCATCATAAATGATAATTACAGGACAGAATAATGTTGAATCTCAACATATTACGGCAACAACAAATCCCCGTAATGACGGAAAGCCGGGCGCAGATCCCTTTTCATATTCTGGCGAAACCCATTGGCCCGGCCTGTAATCTGGCCTGCCGCTATTGTTATTACCCACAGGGCGAAACGCCCGTAGAAAAAATGAATGAATCAACCCTGGAGGTTTTTATTTGTCGCTATATTGCGGCGCAACCTGCCAGTGCGCGTGAAATTAATTTTGTTTGGCAAGGCGGTGAACCGCTTTTAGCCGGAATCGGTTTTTATAAAAAAGTAATAGCGCTTCAACAACGATATGCGCCTGAAGGTGTGACGATCAGTAATAGTCTGCAAACGAATGCGACGTTGTTAAACGATGCCTGGTGCCGCCTTTTTCGCGAAAATAATTTTACTATTGGCATCAGCCTTGAGGGCAGTGAAGAGTTGCAAAATCGCCATCGCCCTGGCAAACGCGGTGAGGCCAGTTATCCGGCTGCGCTGCGGGGCATCGTATTGTTACAACAATATCGAGTCGATTTTAACTTACTGATCGTCGTGCATGATGAAATGGCTCGCCATGCGGCAGCCATCTACGATCATGTCGTTAGCCTTGGCGCACGTTATCTGCAATTTCAGCCGCTGATGAACGAAGGCAATGCCCTACAGCGACGTTACCAATTGAGTGCTGATAACTGGGGGCGTTTCATGATTGGTATCTGGCGTCAATGGTGCAAACGCGGCGATATGGGGCGGGTCTTTGTGATCAATATTGAACAGGCATGGGCACAATATTTTACGCATATTAGCGCCACCTGTGTCCACTCCGCGCGCTGCGGCACGAATCTGGTAATGGAACCGGATGGCAAACTCTATGCCTGCGATCATCTGATTAATAGCCAGCATTACCTTGGGCAGCTTGGTAATAATTCGTTAGCTCCAGCAGTAGATTTCGCAACCCGGCTGCCCTTTGGTATTAAGAAAAGCCAGCGCCGGGAGTGTCAACGTTGCTCTGTGAAAATAGTCTGTCAGGGAGGCTGCCCCGCACATATCAACAGTGCTGGCTACAATCGGCTTTGTAGCGGCTATTACTCTTTTTTCACGGAAATTCTGGCTCCACTACGCGCCTGGCCACGGGATCTGGATGGCCTGAAGGCCTGGCGTGCTAACGTTCTGAGCAGGTTTCCGGGCTGATAGCCGTTCTTGCCGCATTTGCCCGCTACTCTGTACAACCCCCGTAGTCTGAAATGGAGAATAAGCCGTGAAGAAACAAGCGACTCTTGCCACACTCAGCATTATCTTCTCCGCTACGGCGTACAGTACGCAAAACGAGCGCCCTGATATTATTGTGATTATCGCTGATGATATGGGATATTCTGATATCAGTCCTTTCGGCGGGGAAATCCCAACGCCTAATTTGCAGGCGATGGCCGAGAACGGCGTGCGGATGAGTCAATATTACACGTCTCCCATGTCTGCTCCCGCCCGTGCTATGTTATTAACCGGGAATACCAGTCAGCAAGCTGGTATGGGCGGTATGTGGTGGTATGAAAACACCCTGGGTAAGGAAGGCTATGAACTGCGCCTGACGGATCGGGTCACTACCATGGCTGAACGCTTTAAAGATGCCGGTTACAATACGCTGATGGCGGGTAAATGGCATCTCGGCTTTACGCCTGGTTCGACGCCAAAGGACCGGGGCTTTCGTCATTCTTTCGCTTTGATGGGGGGAGGCGCCAGTCACTTTGATGATGCCGTGCCGCTGGGGACCGTTGAGATATTTCATACTTATTACACCCGTGACAACCAGCGCGTTTCACTGCCCTCCAATTTTTACTCCAGCGAAGCTTATGCCAGCCAGCTTAATCGCTGGATCAGCAAGACGCCACGGGAACAACCTATCTTCGCGTGGTTGGCCTTTACCGCGCCGCATGATCCCCTGCAGGCGCCGGATGAATGGGTTAGCCGTTTTAAAAGTCAGTATGAACAGGGCTATGCAGCCGTCTATCGTCAGCGTATTGCTCGTCTGAAGAAACTGGGTTTTCTGCGTGATGACATACCTTTGCCGGGACTGGAACTTGATAAAGAATGGCAGGCGATGACCCCGGAACAGCAGAAATACATGGCAAAGGTGATGCAGGTTTACGCTGCTATGATCGCCAATATGGATGCACAGATCGGTACTGTTATCGATACATTAAAAAAGACCGGGCGCGATAAAAACACGATTCTGGTCTTCTTAAGCGATAATGGTGTGAATCCGGCAGAGGGTTTTCACTATGAATCTGAAGCGGATTTTTGGAAGCAATTTGATAACCGTTACGAAAATATTGGTCGTAAAAATTCATTTATCTCTTATGGCCCGCACTGGGCTGATGTCAGTAATGCGCCTTATGGCCGCTATCACAAAACGACCAGCGGCCAGGGGGGAATTAACACCAGTTTTATGATTTCCGGCCCCGGTATCATACATAATGGCGCCATAGATCACGCTACTATGGCGGCATATGACGTCGCGCCCACGTTATATGAATTTGCAGGTATTGATGCCAGTAAACCTTTATCTAAAAGACCGGCACTGCCAATGACCGGCGTGAGTTTTAAACGCTATCTGACTGGTGAAAGTCTGAATGCGCCTCGCACGCAATATGGTGTTGAACTTCATAATCAGGCGGCTTGGATAGATGGAAAATGGAAATTGCGTCGACTTGTCACGCTATTCCCACGGGCAGGTTATGCGCCATGGGAATTATTCAACCTGCAACGTGACCCTCTGGAAACGCATAATCTTGCAGCAGATTATCCGGATAAAGTGAAAATACTGAGCAGTGCCTATGAGGCATTTGCAAAACAAACAATGGTTCTTTATGCCAAAGGCAAGCTTATCGATTATGTGGGTATCGACAGTAAAACCGGACGTTATCTGGCCGTCGATCCACATACATTGCAGCCAGTTCCTGCTCCGTTAGTTATTCCTTTAAATACAAAATCGGGACAGTAGTTATTGATCACATTGCAAATATCACGTAGCCGCATTCAGCCAGTGACTTTCAGGATGAAGTTTCTTAACGTTGGCGATGTATCGCCGCGCCGGTATGCCAGAGCCAGCTTTGCGACGGGCATCTGGTCAGCAACGGGGCGGTATACTACTCCCTTGACCTTAACCTGTCTCATTGAATCTGGAACCATTGATACCCCCATTTCAGCCGAAACAAGGTTAATGACTGAAGAAATTTGTGGCACAAATTGACTAATTTTCGGTTCAAAACCCGCCTTACCGCAGGCCCCGATCACTGAGTCATAAAGCGACAGGCCGATTTCACGTGGGAAGAGTAAAAAAAACTCATCCTTGAGAGTAGAGAGTGCAATCTGGTCACATGCCGCCGCAGGATGCGTTTCTGCCAGCACAATAACCATCGGCTCTTCAGAAAGTAACCTGAGCTGGAAACGTTCGTTGCCTTTGAAATCGGGTCTCAGAAAGGCAACATCCAGCGATCCTTCATTCAATCCATCAGCCAGTCGGGTTGTATTTCCTTCCTCAAGCTGCAAACGAACGTCAGGATAAGCCCGCTTGAAAGTACGGATTGCACCAGGCACCACACTATTAAATGCCGCAGAGGCAGTAAAACCCACCCTTAACACGCCCGATTCCCCCCGGGCAACTCGCTGCGCCGCCAGCGCGGCTCTTGACGCGGTAACAGGCATCTCTTTAACAACATCATAAAATGCTCTTCCTGCCTCGGTTAATTCCGCTCCATGAGGCATTCTTCGGAACAGTTGCGCTCCCAGCTCTCTTTCCAGATCCTTAATTTGTTGGCTCAGCGGCGGTTGACCTATACCTAATTTTGTCGCAGCCCGCGTGAAATGCCGTTCTTCAGCGACGGCAAGAAAATAGCGAATATGGCGCAGCTCCATCTTCATCTCCAAAAGCAATTAAGAACGTCACTATCATATATTGGACGAATGAGACTGGCGAGCGCATAGTGAGATTTTAGGAGGTGCAATATGTCCAATATTCCTAATACTCAGACACGTAGCTGGCTTTTTACTCCAGCAATTCGACCCGAACGTTTCATTAAAGCAGCTGAAAGCGGGGCGGACATTTCTATTATCGATCTTGAAGATTCAGTCGCCCCGAATGACAAGGCGCAGGCCCGGAAAAACGCGATGCAGTTCCTTTTATCCAGACCAAATTCATCGCGAAAAATAGCATTAAGAATTAATGGAATGAATACTCATGCTGGCATTGAAGACCTGCATATGTTACTGGAATGCCGTCTTTTTCCTGATTACATTATTCTTCCGAAAACAGAGTCAGCAGCACACCTGCAGATACTTGATAGTCTTATCATGATGGCTGGTTCTGATACTCGCCTTATCGGCATTATTGAGTCAGTTGCCGGGCTTAATGCCGTAGAATCTATTGCGGGCGCCACCCCCAGACTCTGCGGGTTGATGTTTGGCGCCGCAGATATGGCGGCCGATATTGGTGCCACACTCGCCTGGGAGCCTCTTGCTCTTGTTCGGGCCAGGATAGTGGCCGCCTGTGCTATGAAGGGGCTTCTTGCAATAGATGCTCCCTTCTTTAAGGTAGGCGATTTTTCAGGTCTGAATGATGAAACTCTGCAGGCGCTCAGCTTCGGTTTTTCTGCAAAATCGGCTATTCATCCCGCTCAGATTAGCGCAATCAACACAGCCTTTACCCCTACAGCAGCAGAAATTAATCATGCTCGTGAAGTACTGACAGAGAATAGCAAAGGCGTCGGGATCGTTAACGGCATGATGATAGATGAAGCCGTAGCCCGTCATGCCCGGCAATTACTCGCCCGGGCAGGAATCTTTTCTTGATTTCATTAATAGAGAAACTGATTATGAAAACGTTATTACCTGCTTATAAAGCCATTAGCGAGGGGCGCTACCGAGAAATTTCGGGTCTTTACTGGGAGGATTTTTATCCCGGTGATGTTTTTGAACATCGTCCCGGTCGTACGGTACTAGACGCCGATAATGTGTGGTTCACCCTGCTTACTCTTAATGTACAGCCGGTCCATTTCGATGCAGCTTACGCCAGTAAAACGGAATGGAAAAAGTTACTGGTTGATTCAACGTTCACTCTGGCGCTTCTAACCGGTATGAGCGTGCGTACCGTCAGTGCCAAAGTCGTGGCTAATCTTGGCTGGGATAAGGTACAAGCCGTCCATCCGGTTTTCGCAGGGGATACTCTTTATGCTGAAAGCACAGTACTCGGCAAACGCCTGTCAAATAGCCGTCCGGGACAAGGCATCGTTACTGTTCGGACGTGTGGTATTAACCAGGATGGCGTAGAGGTCATGCACTTCGAACGAACAATGTTAGTTTATTGCCGTGGATGCTCGCCTGAAGAAGACGCTGCTTATTGAGAAATCGCACTGAGGTTTAGAGTTATGATGAATGTTAATGCAGCGTATGCCGAAAAATGCGTGACGCCTGACGAGGCGGTTACTTTAATTACCTCTGGCAGTCACCTCTCTATGGGAATGTTTGCAGCAGAGCCGCCAGCTTTGCTGAATGCGCTGGCAAAGCGAGCGGAAAGGGGAGAAGTCAACGATCTGCGGGTTTACTGTTACGAAACAGCCAAAATTGCTGGGGATACCATTTTCCGTTATGAGTTAAGTGACTATATTCATCTCTACAGTATGTTTATTACTGGTATCGAGCGGGATTTAATACGTCAGGGGATTGAGAGGGCCGGGCGCAAAATAGTTAACTATGTTCCTTCAAATTTTCATCAGGCACCGCGATTACTGGCAGATGATATTGGTATTGATACTTTTATTCACACCGTGTCCCCCATGGATAAATACGGGTATTTTACTTTCGGAACGGGTAACGACTATTCTACTCGGGTTGCGAGGTCAGCTAAAAAGCTTATTGTCGAAGTTAACCAATATATGCCGCGTGTTTATGGCGAAGGTGCTGTAATCCATATTTCAGAAGTTGACGCCATCGTTGAAAACCATGAGCCTTTAATTGAACTACCAGTACGTACCGCCGTAGCTGAGGATATTGCTATCAGTCAGATTATCGCTTCTCTCGTGCCAGATGGCGCTTGTCTCCAGATGGGGGTCGGCGCATTACCGGAGCTCATCTGTAACGCGCTCAAGGAACATAATGATCTGGGGGTACATACAGAGGCACTGAATCCGGGACTGGTAAGTTTGATTCAACAAGGCGTCGTCACCAACCAGCGTAAAAATATTGACAGGGGAATGTCTGTTTTTACTTTTGCTATGGGCCAAAAGGATATGTATGACTATCTCAATGATAACCCCTCTTTTTTTAGTCGGCCTGTCGATTATGTTAACGATCCGAGGATCATTGCGCAAAATGAGAATGTTGTCTCCATCAATGCCACCTTACAAATCGATCTCACCGGTGCCTGCAACTCTGAACATTTGTTTGGGCATCAGTACAGCGCTTCAGGAGGGCAATTGGATTTTGTCAGAGGCGCATATGCGTCTAAAGGTGGCCGCTCCATTATTACGACACGCTCAACGGCTGCGAATGATACTATTTCTCGTATTGTTCCCCGCCTTGAGGGACCTGTAACAACTCCGCGGACTGATACACACTGGGTAGTTACTGAATTTGGCGCCGTAAACTTGAAGGGGCTCTCTTCAACTGAGCGTGCACTCAGGATCATTGAATTGGCGCATCCCAATTTTCGTCAACAACTTAGAGTAGATGCAAAAAAAATGCATCTGATTTAAAAGTAGGTTAATACTATTTTTTAATGTAGTATCCCAAAATATAAATATCAGGAGTCTATGTAAATGATAATTGATTACCTCGTATTAACTGTATCTGGTATATCAACTACAATAATATTTTACGAAGAGGTACTTGGCTTTTCTTCGGTAACGTTTAAACAAAACAGAAAAGCATTAATATTTTGAACACAAAAAATTAGCCTCCATAAAATGAGGATAGAATTCGATCAAAAAGCGAGAAGACTAACCCTGGGATCTGCCAATTTATATTTTATTAGATCAATACCAATAAATGACGTTGTGTCTGAGATCTTATAGGTAGGTATTCCCATTGTTGAAGGTCCTGTTGATAGAACTGGAGCCACAGGCGAGATAGTATCTATCTACATCAGGAGCCCTGATAGAAATTTAATTGATATATTTAATGTCAAAGCTTACTTCTTACGGAGGCCAGACCCGGTTTTCGTTCTGTCGGGATTGGTTCTACCCATGTGACGTGGACACAGCCCTAAGCGGGGTTCTGGTTTTCAAACTGTTCCGGACTAAGATCACCACAGGCACTCTGGCATCGCCAGCGATTGTAATTACATCCGATATAATTGTTGAATACCGTGACCCGCATTATTTCGCGGCTGGCAAAGTGCTCTCCGTGGAGGCCTTCTACCCTCAGCGAGTGAAAGCACCTTTCTGCGCAGGAGATATCATAGCAGTTGCCTCTGGCACACTTATTCCCGCGCAGATTATGCTGCTTCGTCTGCAGACTTCCCCGACGAGGGGGCCAAGTTTCGGCCTGTTTCAGTACAAACGCTATCGGTTCTTTGGTATAGCCGGTCTTTTTCATAGCGGATATACCTCCCGGTAACGTGGAGAAAAGACTGGGTATTCCCGTTTAGCCTGGCACTGTTTCCCGTGAAGAGCTCACGCCATCAAACATTTGAGCTTCCCTCCTGGATAATCTATCTTACACACGCCTCATTTATATTTTTTACACTAATCATCAAAGTCACTAAAGATAATTAGATTATCATATCAAATAGCAAAAAGATAAATAAAAATAATCATTTATCAATGCTACCGCGATGAAAAAAAAATGATTTTTTTTAAACTTTATTTATTTGCTTTAGGTCTTGTTGCGGTGAATAATTTTTCTTGTCGGAACGCAAATAAAGTTCTTCAAACTGAAAAAAGGAATAATTTTATGTCATGGGAAAACGTTGCAGGCCTTTCTAAAATTCAGATTTGGGCTGAATCATGCTCTTCAAGCGATGGTGATGAGGCATTTCTGTTTGTAAACGATAATCATCAGATACTCATTACTGTTGGTGTATCGTTAGCGCTCTATGAAACATCTAAAGCGGGGCCTACGCTGGAAGAAGTTAAAAGCGCAATATCATTGATAGATAATAGTGATGGGGATGCCCTGAAATTTTTAGTTGAAGGGGATGCAGGCGATTATATTTCTGTTTATGATCCCAGTCATGTTAACGCACAAAAAATTAACAACTCAAATTTCCAATATCAGTTTAAATATTACTTATCTAGCAACAAGACTATCAACCCAAATGTTAGTTCAGAAGAGGTTTCAGCGAAAATTAGCTATAAAAATAGTGATGGTTCCTTTATCTATGATATGTCAAGCCAGGGTGATTATTCAATCAAAGATTATGTAAAAGTTACCATGTTTGCTGAAAAAGAATATGGTTTAAAAGGTTCGGGTAAAACTACAGTAACGCTAGAAAAAGACTCTGTTTCTCCCCACCATGTATTTTCAGATTATAAAGGCTATAAACTGGATGATGCCACGCTTTATCTTTATCATTTAACTATAGCTGACAGCTATTTCCACATTGTGGATTTGAACTACGGCCCCCAGCAGGGTGTCTATGGTAGTATCCAGAATCTTGCCTATGGATACGATCAAAGCCAGGCGCCTATGTGGATGTATACTGCCAGCGTCTTTTGTCCGGCATTTATACACGGTTTAGGTGAAAAGACAATTTCCGATGTATATAAATATGATATAGGCAATGTTGATACTATCTGTGTGCGTTATGATTATAATCAGCGTCCTCATGAGATTGCCTTACTTGCCGCTCAAGTTGATATAAATCGCCACGATGCTATTACTGGTCACTCACCTTTAACAGGGGGACTTACTCTTCACGATCAGTTTGGCAATAAAATTATCATTGATCTTCATTATAAATATGTCGATGATCATAAGCTTATTCCAGTGTTAAACGGCGTAAGTTAATCTCTTTTAATTAAAAGTTAGCCTATCCGGAATCTATTAATAGATTCCGGTTTTATTTAAGGAATAATATGAACAAGCATTACTATACCCAAACGCCTAATTTCACGAGCCATGGAACGGCAGATGTTGATACCCGTACACGCGCATTTGGTTTTAACTTTACCCTTGCTACGTTAAATGGTAATCAAGGCATGGGGCCGGAGCTGGAAATAGCCCTAAATTATAATAACTCAGACATAAGCAACGCTTGGGCAATCGGGAACGGTTTTAGCTATGGCTTTACAGTCTATGATAAACCTAATGGTAGTCTTGTACTAAGTAGCGGAGAAAGTTATAAAGTCAGGGATAATGGCTCTCAGCCGATCTTGCTCCAGCAAAAAATCCCCTCTGTCATTTTTAAAAAAAAGACCATGTATGAATATCAAGTAGTTGATAAAAATGGTAATATTACTTATCTTAAGGACCATTTACAAAATGGTATTTTTTTTCCAGTAAAAATTGTTTCTGCGCTAGGGCACTCTCTCACTCTTCACTGGAAAAATTCAAACTCAGGTTTTGTCCTTTCTTCGATTACTGACGATAGCAATACTACTTTGTGTTCGCTTTTTTACCCAACTGGTAATGGCAGTACGGAAATAACACTCTATCCTGATACTGCAGAGACATTTACAGTTATACTGTATACAACGAATAATTATCTTACAAAAATTACCCATACCCTGCTCGGGCGCCAATTCCCATGGGAATTGTATTATCAGGACGTGGGAATGGGGGACGGCGTTCAAACGCTCGTTAAGGTTAAAACCCCTACGGGGTTGATTAAAAGAGCAATCTATAACTATGGTCAGAAGAAAGGATTAATCCACTTTCCTCAGGCTGCAAATTTATCTCCACTCCCGGCAGTGACACAGCTCATTGTGTCCCCGGGTCTGGGACAGCGAGATATGATTACAAATTATTTTGCTACTGATAGCAACAACGACGCTGCCAGCCCTTTTAAAAATTACCTGGGTTATGATTATAATTTAGGTAGCGGTTGGTCACCTGACAGTGACTTCATGTATGATATTTTCGATCCTAAGTATACTTACCAGACTATCGTTACTCAGCCTGCAACTGATGGTAATAGCGAAATCAGAACTGTTTATACTTATAATAATTTTCATTTGCAGAAGTCAGTTAAGACGACTGAAGGTGATACGACTCACCTGATTGAAGTCAAATACTATGTTGATGACTATCCTTATAAGCCATATAACGATCTCCCTGCACAATTCCAATCACCAAGAATACAAACCGAAACTTGGATTAACCGGGCTAAAGAATCCTTTACTCAACGGACTGGGTTTGAATACGACACCTTTGGAAATTTATGTCGACAAATTTCGCTTTGTGATGAACGTGGTGAAGTCACTAACGAAAGTACTGTTATTTCATCCAGTTATTATCCGGCCCAAGGGGAAGAAGATAGTATAGATGGTCAGAGCGGTTGTCCCGCAGATCCCTGGGGATTTACCCACTGGCTGAAAAGTAAAACGACTACGCCACCTATTCTTCACGATTATGAAGATGTTCCGGTTCGAACGCAGCTTTATCGCTACCAATCTTCTGAGGTCCTGGAAGATATGCCGGTCACCTATGCCATTATTCCCGACATGGAGACGCTAAAAAGCAGTGATATCATCGGTGATAGAATTCATATTCTGATGCAGCAAAAATCAGAGTATTTTACGGATAAGAAGTCAATTCATTTCGGCCGTAAGAGAAAAAATGCAATTAGTGTTTTTGATGTCAATGGAAAAAGTTTTACTAAAACGAATACTTTTGCCTGGTCATATACTAATACTAGCACAACATGCTCGGAAACGCTGACGACATATGATAATTTAAAAGCATCAACAACGGTTATTCGCTCTGCTTATACGGGAAGGATGCAATCCTATACGAACAGAGCGGGTAATCAGGAGAAATTTTTCTATGACTCACTAGGGCGTATCACTAGAATTATATGTAATCCTCAATCGAAATATGAAAACATAAAAGAATTTACTTATAATTTACTCAAAAATGATAATGGCGAGATTACGGAAATATCTACTCAGATAAAGAATTTAAACACCGGTATGATTGAGGTTTATTTTTTTGATGGCGCGGGCAGAATTTATTCTGAGTTTAAAAATGCTGCTGACTTCGATCAACCTGATGCATTTTATGAAGTAAAATCTATTAAGTGGGATGATCGTGGGCGTAAGCATAGCGAAATTAATAAAGATTATTCCAGAGATGTACATAAGGAGTTGAACGAATACTCTGTCACTACACAATATAGCTACGATAATTGGGGGGGGAATTATTTAACAACTTTATCTTATGGCCGTCAGGACATTGATAGCCACGATCCTGTACGTCGTTGTGATATTAGTCAGACAAGATCAGAAAATGGTAAATTAGTGCTGGGGTCAACGAAAACTGAATATGATGTCCAGGGAAATGCTATCAGGCAAATTATTCGCGATAAAAACGATACGGATTATGCTATTACTCGGTCTGAGTACGATGGTTTAGGGCGCCTTCGTAAATTCATCGATACATCTGGATATGTTACGGCGTTAACCTACGATGAGTTTGATCGCATGCTGTCTAAGCGACTGCCTAATAAAGCTCTAATTGAGTGGACCTACGCTTCATACACTCCTGAAAATTATCCAGTCACCATTGCGTTAAATGGTGTACAGGTGGGTAGCCAAACTTATGATGGCTTAGGACGTCTGACGGCAATATCCTCTGGTGGGCGTGTCAGTAGCGCGACCTATACTGGGGCAAATGACACGCCAGATACCACCATGGATGCGATGGGCCAAAGGATTACTCATACGTGGATCCCTGAGCTTCATAGCGTACCTGATACCATTGTGGGCCCCGATTTTATGCAATCCTTCTCCTACGATAATATTACAGGTGCTTTATTGGAAAGTTCTGAAACGGGAAGTCGTTCAACGCAATTCAAATATTATCCCTCTGGCCTGGCTAAATCAGAGAAAATAACAGATAGTGATATACCGATGGTTGAAATGGAGCGATCATGGTCATTAATGGGTATGACTATGACTTACAGGGATATCTCCAATAATATCGTTAATATTGCTTACGATAATTATGGTCGCTATTTAACTAAAACTGACCCAGATGTTACTTCTACCGTGCGCTATGATGATGTTGGTAGACTGTATTACCAAAAATCTACAGGCTATTCAGATGAAATTATTATTGAGCTTGGACTGGATGATTTCAGCCGTGAACATACCCGGAAAATAACTTCATCTTCCGGCGAGGTAATGAAAATCACCCAGAATTATTATCCAAACAATCAGTTAAAAACGCGTGTAACTGCTGTTGGCTTAAATGTAATTCGTACTGAAAATTTTGAATATGACGAATGTAATCGCCTGATACATTATTACTGTGAAGGTTCATCTCCTGTAGTCGATGCGTATAATAATGCTATTGCGCAACAAGATTTCACTTTAGATGATTATAATAATATTACCTGCTGTGTTACGACGCTAGTTGGAGGATTGAAAGATACCGCAATATATGAATTTACGAATCCAGACGATCCTTGCCAACTTATCACGGTAACGCATTCGTTACATAGCCATTATCCAGCCAGCTATAAGCTGGAGTATGACCATAACGGACGAATGACAAAAGATGAAGCGGGTCGGACCCTACATTATGATAGTACTGGACGATTAGTCCAGGTATTGAGTGATGATGAGGAAAGTTATTATGGCTATGATTCAGATAATAAAATTATAAAGCAAATCTCTAATCAGGGTAAAAATACTGCGCTGTATTATCTGGACGATGGAATAATCAGCGAAATGGATACGCATTCAAATAAACATACACGCTTGGTTTCTGGCGCCATGGGAATTATTGGCGTTAATGACGACGCTAAATAATATATTAAACAGAACAGTACTGTTTTGTCAGCGGTACTGTTAAGGGAGAAAAAAAATGGCATTTCAATTAGCTGGTACTGATATGCACGGCAGTCCGTTGCTGTCGCTGCAAAGTAATACCGTAACAATGTTCAGTTGGGGTCCTTATGGTGGTTGTACCCCCCGTACCGGCGCGTCCCGCAGTCTACCCGGTTTTAACGGCGAGCGGCAGGATCCGCTGACCAGCGCTTCTCACCTCGGGAACGGTTATCGCGCATACAGCCCCTTTCTGCGCCGTTTTACCTGTCCTGATAATGAAAGCCCGTTCGGCGAGGGCGGGATTAACGCCTACGCTTACTGTAATGGCGACCCCGTCAACCAGACCGATCCGAGTGGGCATGGCCCCCTGACATGGCTTTTGGGAGCTGGTATGCGTATCGGCCTGCGCATTCTTCTGGATGGTACAATGGCCAAAGGTATGCTCAAGGCATTAAGAATAGCAGGGAAAGTGGAAACACACCTTGAACGCCTGGCTTCTGTTTCTACTGGCTTAAGCGCTGCAATTATGGCAAACAAAGATCCCCAGATGGCGGCCAGGCTGGGCTGGGCTTCGTTTGGTCTTGGTCTGCCGGATGCGCTGACAGGAGCAAAAAAACTCTTCCAGCACCAGTATAAACTTCTGTCAGGCTTACATGAGCTGATTGCCGGCAATAAAAATCAATTAGCCTTACATTCCTACGGTTGTAAGCCAATGTATTATGAATTTTCCAAAAAAATGGATTCGGCTGGCCGCTACAGATTGAAAGGCACCTATGGTTACAGTGATAACTTCAGGGATATAGGTGAAGAAGCCTTGTTACTTCATGGTACGTCAAAAGGGAGCCTGCTTGTCAGTTATGGTGAAGTAGAATTATCGGTTCATCGCTTTTTTGGTACGGAAATAAAATATACTCGGTCTAAAGCAAATCTCAAATATATGCTTCTGACACCTGCAGAATTGGTAGAGGCCATGCGAGATGATTTAGGCATTAATCTCGCGGATCCAGATAAAAGAAACAAGCCTATTCACCTGATTAGCTGCTATGCAAAAAGGGGCGCCGCTCAGGCTCTGGCGGACGCCACAGGCAGAGAAGTTTATGCGTATTCTACCCATATTACACGGTCGCAAGGACTTGAAAGGCTGGAATATGCCAATTATAAAATAAAAGCAGGCTATCGTATGTATGATCCCCGCCGACTATTTTTAGGGGGGCATAAGCCTAATCGACGTTCATTTTTCCCTAAAGTCCCCACTCTTTAAGGAAAGCTATAAATTATGTGTCATACCAATGGGATTAAAATAATAAGGAATGACACATATTTCAATTTTCGATTTGATAAATCACTATATTCGAGTCAGACGTTAATTGGAAAGTATGTACTGGAGGTGAAATTAAGTGGCACACTGAATTTGGCCACCTGAACAGAGGTGATATGCTCACCTCAGAACAACACAGGTGCTCCAATGAAAAAAAGAAATTTCAGCGCAGAGTTTAAACGCAAATCCGCTCAACTGGTTGTTGACCAGAACTACACGGTGGCAGATGCCGCCAAAGCTATGGATGCCGGCCTTTCCACAATGACAAGATGGGTCAAACAACTGCGTGATGCGCGGCAGGGCAAAACACCAAAAGCCTCTCCGATGACACCAGAACAAATCGAAATTCGTGAGCTGAGGAAAAAGCTACAACGCATTGAAATGGAGAATGAAATATTAAAAAACTGTCCATGGGGGAAACCCCGTCCTGAGTCTCAGAAACTCCCCGGAAAAGTTGGCAGGCTAATTTAGCGAAGGAAGCAGCCGTCGGCCTTTTGGTGGTATGACCCCGTAAAAAAACATGGTTCAGGGACTGTGGCGGATCCGACAGTGGTGACTTTGTTCCCGTTCAGGAAGGTGATTTCTCCGTCGTCCCCTACTTCGTTCATCGAAAAATGAGCAAGGAGATTTCCATGAAAAAATCCTCCCGAATGTCTGTTATCCATCCTCATGCTGCTGGCGTTGATATTGGCGCTGAATTCCCCCCAGTTTGGGCCAGAATGTACAGAGCTATGTAACTACTGCCTTGCCCTGACGCAGACCCTGGCAGGGCAGGGATTTTCCTCGGAAACGGAGAAATTCCTTAGCTGGCTGTTGTATGACCTGATCAACTACTTCGCGGCAGAAATGAAAGCCCCGCGCTGGCTGCGTACCGCCGATGGGGTGAAGTTTATTGACGGGGTGACAGCATGATGCAACAGGACTGGCATCCCGCCGACATTATCGCGGCGCTGAAAAGCAGGGAACGTCGTTATCTGCCGTTTCCCGCAACTCAAGGCTGGCGTCCTCCACGCTGGCAAACGCCCTTAATCGCCGCTGGCCCAAAGGCGAAAGATTGATTGCTGAAGCCTTAGATGTTGCGCCTGAAAAAATCTGGCCTTCACACTATCTCTGATGTCCCTACGGCGCAGACCATATACGGAAGCTGCGCCGCATTTTGTTTATCCGATCCGTCATAATCCTTTGAACCGCAAAAACAGTTTTCTATTATCGGCCTTCTTACCACGAACTAAGCTCCCGCCGGCACGAAAGGCTTCATGACCTGAAAGAAGCGCCTGATGTAGCAGGATGGTCGCCGTTTTACCGGCAATGCCGCCTTTGAAAACTGCTGGATCTGTCCTTCGATGGATTAAGGCTTTCTTCACGCATTTTTACGCTAAGGAAATCACTATGGATCTGATGAATAATTGTGCATCGTCTGCTGTGGATGTTATATTAAAATATAATATCCGGAGGTACTCTATGTATACCACTCGCCTGAAAAAGGTTGGCGGATCCGTCATGCTGGCGGTTCCTCCTGCTGTGCTGAAAACGCTGGCGCTGTCGACGGACAGCGAAGTGGGCATGACCATTGATAATGGCTGCCTGATTATTGAACCCCGGAAACGGCCCTGTTATTCGCTTGAGGAACTGCTGGCGCAGTGCGATCCAAACGCCGAAATAAGCGAAGAGGATCGGGAATGGATTGATGCGCCAGCGGTGGGCAGGGAGATCCTGTAAATGGACAGAGGGGAAATCTGGCTTGTTTCGCTGGATCCGATTGCCGGTCACGAGCAAAGCGGAAAACGTCCGGTACTTATCGTATCGAAGGCATCGTTTAACAAGCTGACCCGGCTGCCCGTTGTCGTTCCCGTCACCAGCGGCGGAAACTTCGCCCGCACAGCCGGTTTTGCCGTCTCACTGGACGGCGCGGGAACCAGAACAACGGGCGTTATTCGCTGCGACCAGCCCAGAACCATTGATATGGGTGCCCGGAACGGTAAGCGGCTGGAACGTCTACCCGACGCTGTCGTGAATGAAGTGCTGGCCCGACTGGAAGCTATTCTGAGCTGATGTTTTTTATGTAACCTGAACGAGGGCGCTATCACATACAGCGCCCTCATTTTTTATAACGACAGGTGATTAAAAAATCCTTTTGCGGGTAAAAACAGTTTCTCCTTTCCTCGCCAGCAGTACAGGCATAGTCTCCCCTCTGCAACACACCGTCTGCGGACGGTTCCCACGCTTCACAACCTGAAAGAAGCGCCTGTTATCAGGACGGTTGAGTCGTTTACCGGTACAGACCTCTGCAAACACCGGGTCGCAGATTATCGCGACGGAGGCCCAGGTTTTGACACGATATCTCCTTTTACTGCGCCAGCCTGCTGGCTCACTCTGTACCGCGCCGGAATTCTCCCGGCTAACCTGTATCTGCTGACATCTTCAGCGCCCTTTACCTGACGGCCTGCGGCCTGCATTGCCGACAGGCTTTGTTGCCGCGTGACCGTTAAGCAGCACCAGAAGCGCAATGTTTCAGATACTGCACCAGATCCGTGCGTCACTTTAACCGCGCAAAGCAGGAAAGTGACGCACGCAGCCTTTTCGATCTGCACCAGACAATTCAACTTCGCCAGCTCATGTCTGGATTCTGACACCGTCTTTTCAGGCCATTTGACCCATAAGGAGAACATGAACCGATACCGAGGCGGATCCGGACGATCCGGGGGATAACCCGCGCAAGCGGGCGGCTGCTCAGAGAGCACCACCGACGCCCCGCCGCACCTCAACGGCTGCCGCCCCGGCGCTCAGGTATCGTTCGCAGCCCCGACAAAAAAACAGGGGCTATCGGCCTGCGCGCCGGGGAAGCTGTATCAGTGTTGGTTTTTTGGATGAGTTTGCGGCAATCATGAAAAGGGGAATATATGGGAATACTGGAGCGGGAAATGAAGCGGTTGGCGCAGCAGGCGGGCGGCGCACATAAAACGGTCAGTGACCGCATGGCGCAGGGCATGGATAAACGCACCCTGCAAAATGAAATGGCGATGATAAGGGTTGTTCTGCGGTAGGCCGGACGCGTGAAACTGGCTGACAGCGACCGGATCAGCAACCGGGCAGTGGGTATCAGCGGCGCATCGCGCAACGGTACGCGCCGGGCAATTACGGACGGGAAGTATCAGGCGGTACAGGAAAGCGCCCGCCTGAAAGATCCGGGGCTGGCGGCAGCGCTGGAGCTGGCAAGGCTGATGGGCCTGCGCTCGCAGGAGGCGGTACGGTGTCCACAGTCGTTCAGTAAATGGAAACAGGCGCTGGATAACGCGATCGGCATTGCAGGACAGCGCAACGGCAGGCTGATTGACCGGGCCACGCTGAAAGAGGCGATGCAGTTCTGGCGCAGACAGGCGGAACGACTCGGCTTAACGGGACAGAACTCACCGCATTCGCTGCGTTACGCCTGGGCGCAGATGCTATTCGCTATTATCTGGCGCAGGGATTCAGTGAACAGGAGGCGCTGGCGATGACGGCGATGGATCTGGGCCACGGCGACGGACGGTATCGTGGCGCAGGTTTACGGGCGAAGGGATGAGGCTGGTTGATAGCCTTGAGCTTGCTATATGATGGTTATCCATTGTTATCCACCGAAAAAATTTCTACGTAGAAATTTTTTGTACGGTTTCCTCTTAATAACAGCCTCTAAGGATGGTTTAGCCTGTTAACGGGCTTCTGGTGCAGCACTACGACAATTTTACTGATGATTGCGCCAGTAAAAGGAAAAGGCCGGAAAGGGTAAGGGGCGACTAAGGGTAACAGCGCCGGACCGGAAAAGGCCAGAGGGCTTAAAGGGCTGTGACTGGCGCAGTGCAGTAATGACGAGCCAGTGGACCGGTTTCTGGTGCCGGTTGTCTGGCTGCTACCTGAGACGTTATTATTTGCGGGCAATTTTCGATAGTTATCTATTGATAGTGAGGTATTGACAGGTTTTCACCTGAAATTATTCTACTGGAATAATTTGGGGCACTTTCCGATTAATAGCTGAAAAAATAAAGATACAGCCTTTCAATGCAAAAAGCAGATCCGGATCCAGTCAGGAGCTGCTTTTCCACTATCAACAAATTATGTTGACTCAGGCCGCCTTATGTCGCCGCGCATAAATATACGGCGCAACGTACCCTTCACGGGTCACGTCCAGATAATCCGACCACCACTGCATCATCTCCATACGGGCTTCCAGATGTTCGGCCTTATGTACAACGCCGCCCGCACGCCGTTGCGCTCCTTGTGGCTCATCTGGCGCTCGATGGCGTCCTTTGACCACAGCCCGGACTCATTCAGGGCGCTACAGGCCATCGTGCGGAAGCCATGCCCACAGACTTCGGTCTTGGTGTCATAGCCAATCACCCGCAGCGCCTTGTTGATGGTGTTTTCGATCATCGGTTTGTTCATCGAGTGCGCCCCCGCAAAGACAAATACCGACTCTCCGGTGATGTCCTTAATCTGCTCCAGCAGGGTGACCGCCTGCGCTGATAGTGGCACCAGATGCTCATCCTTCATCTTTGCGCCACGCTCGGAAAAGCGCACGTTCTTCACCGCTTCCCGTTTAGCTGGCACCGTCCAGATACGGGCTTTCAGGTTGAACTCATCCCAGCGGGCGAGGCGTAACTCGCTGGAGCGTAAAAAGACATGCAGATTCAGCTCCAGCGCCAGACGGGTCAACAGGCGACCTTTGTAACCGTCCATCTTCTCCAGCAGCTCCGGCAGGCGTTTCAGGGGCAGGGCGGGGTGGTGTTGGGTCACCGTTGGGGTTACGACACCATCCAGATCGTAAGCGGGATTATATTTAGTCACGCCCTGCTGCGCCGCGTGACGCATAATTTTGGTCAGATGCTGACGCTCCCGCCCGGCAACGTCATGCACGCCCTTATCGTCAATAGCCTTAACAAGCTGCGCCAGATGGCGGGTTTCAATCTTCGCAATGTCCATCGCGCCGATATCGGGAAAGACATAGCGCTTCAGGCAGGTGAGGATTTTATCGGCGTGACCTTCCGACCAGAGCTTAAGGCAACTGGTGTGCCACGCGGTGGCGATAAACTTAAACGTGCGGGATTCATCAACGCTGGCGTCGTTCGTTTTGCGAAGCTGAGAGGGGCAGATACCGGATGCCAGTAGTTTACGCGCCGCATCGCGCTTTTCACGGGCTTCCGCCAGCGTCACCAGCGGGTAAGCGCCAAAGGCAAGACGGTTTTCTTTGCCATCGAAGCGATAGCGGAAATACCACAGCTTTGCGCCGCTGGTGGATACCGTCAGGTACAGACCTTGCGAGTCGGTGAGCTTGTAAGATTTATCGAGAGTTTTTGCAGAGCGGATTTTACTGTCATTCAGGGCCATGTGAGGGTCTCCATCATTCATCGAACTGAATGACCCGCAATCTGACCCACAATTTTCCGGATACGTAGGGATAAATCAAAACGTATCCGGAAAGATTTTTACGCTAACTTATTGAATTTCATACACATAGGAATTCATAGGGAAGCATAAAAAAGGAAAGGTGGTGCCCGGACTCGGAATCGAACCAAGGACACGGGGATTTTCAATCCCCTGCTCTACCGACTGAGCTATCCGGGCAACGGGGCGCATTAAACCGTAATAGCCTCGTTTCGTCAACGAAATTTCTTCAAATCAACGCAGGCTGCACAAACTATCACCACTTTGTTACAATTGCACGCAGAATCAGGCAAAAAGCATTCCCCATGCGGCGGAAATCGGTATCGCCAGCAATAGGGCTGGGAGCATATTCACCACTGGAAACATTTTGATCCCGCATACACGCAAGCCAGTTGCCAGCAGCAACAATCCGCCCACTGCGCTAAAGTCGCCCATCATTGCCGGCGTGGTCAGCGGAAGAATGAGGGTGGCGCAGGCGGCAAGCGCTAACTGGATAATCAGCATCGGCGCGCAAATCGCGGAAACGGCAATGCCAAGCGAACAGGCAAAAATAATGGCGGTGAAAAAATCCAGAAAGGATTTAGCGATTAAAATGTTCGGATCGCCGGTCATTCCTTCATGCATCGCGCCGAAAATACCGGTGCCGCTGGCGCAAAACAGTACAATGATGGCAACATAACTTTGAATAAATGAATCATGTGTCGGCTTATTGCCTGATATCATAAATAATTGTTGGATTTTCGCTACTGCGCCATTAATGCCTTTTTCCAGCAAACAGAATTCGCCGATAAGCGCGCCGACCAGCGTCGCCAGCACCATCACCGGAAGATTAGCGCACTTCATAACCAACAGAGTACCAATTCCTAAAGAGCATAAGCCAAAAATAGACGTCATTGAGACGCGAATCCGTTCTGGCAGACGCTGGCTTAACAGCGCGCCAAAAACGCCGCCGAATAAGATTGCGCCAGCGTTAATAAAAGGTCCAATTACCACACGAGCTCCCGTTATTTATTTTTTAAATTGCCTTATTATCGCGCGATTAAGCTGTTGATGGCTTGATTATCTGTGACGTCTGGAGCGCTGATTTTATCTTGCGCCGTCTGGTGAAAGGTGCCATGATCGCGCGAAATTTCTCCTGCCAGCATGGGGGGCGCGGGATGAACATAACGCTTTTATATTGTCTTCACTGTCGCTTGTTTGCGCGAGGCTCGCCCCTCCTCTTCAACTCCCTTGTGGTTCCCGCCATGCGGTGAAGCAGCGCGCGCTCACTGCAGGACAACCGTAAGATCAGAAACAGTCTGCTTTTACTGATGTCTGGCGGTCGGAGCTGGTATCCAGTTTGACCCGGCATCTCGTTGGGCAGGGTATCCGGCCTTGTCCAGGGTTACTCTACTCCCGAAACGGGTATTTGCGCTTATGAAATCAATGAATATTGCCGCCAGCGGTGAACTCATCTCCCGACTCTCCACTCATCGTAATGTAGTAGCGCTGGACCGTACCGACTTTACCGATGTGGCTGCAGTCGTCATTACCGCTGCTGACAGCCGTAGCGGTATTCTGGCGCTGCTTAAACGCACCGGTTTTAACCTGCCGGTGTTTATGCTTACGGATGAACCTGTCAGCGTGCCTGCCGGCGTTACGGCGATAATAAGCGGTAACGCGCAGGAGTGGCTGGAACTGGAAAACGCTGCCTGCCTCTATGAAGAGGGGTTGCTGCCGCCCTTTTATGACACCCTGACCCAGTATGTCGAAATGGGCAACAGCACCTTTGCTTGTCCGGGGCACCAGCATGGCGAATTTTTTAGAAAACATCCCGCCGGCCGTCATTTTTATAACTTTTTTGGTGAAAACTTGTTTCGTGCGGATATGTGTAACGCCGATGTGAAACTTGGCGATCTGCTCATTCACGAAGGTTCCGCCAAACATGCGCAGAAATTTGCGGCAAAAGTGTTTAATGCGGATAAAACCTACTTTGTGTTGAATGGTACTTCGGCGGCGAATAAAGTGGTCACCAACGCTCTGCTGACGCGCGGCGATCTGGTGCTATTCGATCGTAATAACCATAAATCCAATCATCACGGTGCGCTCATCCAGGCCGGAGCGACACCGGTCTATCTTGAAGCGACGCGTAATCCGTTTGGTTTTATTGGTGGTATTGATGCGCGCTGTTTTGATGAGACGTACCTGCGCGACCAGATTCGTGACGTGGTGCCGGAAAGAGCCGATGCGCCACGTCCGTTCCGTTTGGCGATCATTCAGCTTGGCACCTATGACGGTACTATTTATAACGCCCGTCAGGTGGTGGATAACATCGGGCATCTCTGCGATTACATCCTGTTTGATTCCGCCTGGGTAGGCTATGAACAGTTTATCGATATGATGGCGGACACCTCGCCGTTGCTGCTGGATCTCAGCGAAAACGATCCGGGGATCTTTGTGACCCAATCGGTACATAAGCAACAGGCGGGTTTCTCACAAACTTCGCAGATTCACAAAAAAGATAACCATATTCGCGGCCAGGCGCGTTTTTGTCCGCACAAACGCTTGAACAACGCCTTCATGTTGCACGCCTCGACCAGCCCGTTCTATCCGCTGTTTGCGGCGCTGGATATCAATGCCAAAATCCACGAAGGGGAGAGCGGTCGTCGTTTGTGGGCGGAGTGCGTTGCGTTGGGTATTGACGCGCGTAAAGCCATTCTCGCCCGTTGTCAGATGATTCGGCCTTTTATCCCGCCAACCGTTGATGGCAAATCCTGGCAGGCTTATTCCACGGCGGAGCTTGCCCGCGAGCGGCGTTTTTTCAGTTTCACGCCGGGCGAGAAGTGGCATGGCTTTGAGGGCTATGCGGATGACCAGTATTTTGTCGATCCGTGTAAGCTGCTATTGACTACGCCGGGTATAGATGCGGAAACCGGTCGCTATACCGATTTTGGCATCCCGGCGACCATTCTCGCCCACTATCTACGTGAGAACGGTATTGTGCCTGAGAAGTGCGATCTCAACTCAATTCTATTCTTGCTGACGCCCGCCGAGAGCGAAGAGAAGCTGGCGCGGTTGGTCGCGATGCTGGCGCAATTTGAACGGCACATTGAAGATGATATGCCGCTTGCGGACGTGCTGCCGACGGTTTTTCAGAAATACCCGGTTCGCTATCGCGATTACACCCTGCGTGAACTATGTCAAGAGATGCACGACTTGTACGTTAGCTTAGACGTCAAGGATCTGCAAAAGGCGATGTTTCGCAAAGAAAGCCTGCCGCATATGGCGATGAATCCACAGGACGCCAACAGAGCCTTTATTCGCGGCGATGTAGAACTGGTGCGCATCAGCGAGGCGGGCGGGCGTATTGCTGCAGAGGGGGCATTGCCGTATCCGCCGGGCGTACTGTGCGTGGTGCCGGGGGAGATATGGGGCGGCGCGGCGCAGCGTTATTTTCTGGCTCTGGAAGAGGGCATCAATCTGCTGCCGGGCTTTTCGCCGGAATTGCAGGGCGTTTACAGCGAGACCGATGCCGATGGAATTAAACGACTATACGGGTATGTTTTAAAATAGCGTTACCTTCAGGCCGGATAAGGTGTTTACGCCGTATCCTCGTCTTATCCGGCCTACTAAATCGGGCAACTATTAATGTGCGACGGATTGAGAACCCGTCGGAACGCGGACATGTTTATATTTGAACAAGGCCACGAAAGCGACGGCCAGCACCAGCGAGTAGCCCGCGAAGATTAGCCACACAGTCTGCCAGTCGGTAATGCCGTTTTGAGTGTAATACTCCACCACTTTGCCGCTCACAATGCCGCCCAGTATACAGCCGAACCCGTTGGTCATCATCAGGAACATCCCTTGCGCGCTGGCGCGGATTTCCGGGCGTACTTCTTTTTCGACAAACACCGAACCAGAAATATTGAAGAAGTCAAAGGCGCAGCCATACACAATCATCGACAGTACCAGCAGGACGGTACCAAACGGTGTCGGGTCGCCCCAGGCGAACAGACCGAAACGCAGCATCCACGCCACGATACTAATAAGCATAACGTTCTTAATACCATAACGGCTCAGGAAGAACGGAATGGTCAGGATGAATAACGTTTCAGAAATCTGTGAAATCGACATCATCACCGAGGCATGCTGCACGATAAAGCTACTGGCGAACAGCGGATCTTTATCAAAGCTATGCAGGAAGGTATTGCCGAACATGTTGGTAATCTGTAGTTCCGCGCCCAGCATCATGGAGAAGATGAAGAAAATCGCCATCCGCTTATTTTTAAACAGCGCAAAAGCGTCAAGGCCCAGCATTGATGTCCAGCTCTGGTTTTTCTGCTGGTTAGCCACCGGAATGTGCGGCAGGGTAAAGGTAAACAGTACCAGCAGAACGGAAAGCGTCGCGCCGATATAAAGTTGCATATGGCTCAGTTCGAAACCGGAGAAACTCACCCCCCACATTGCCAGAATAAAGCCAATGGTGCCCCAAATACGGATAGGAGGAAAATCAGTGACAATATCCATGCCGGCAGATTGCAGGCGGTAATATGATATCGTATTGATCAAACCCAACGTCGGCATATAGGCCAACGAGTTAAGCAGGATCACAAAGAACATCGCCCCTGGCGTAGTGACTTCCGCAGCCATAAATAGCGTGACGGCGACGACGACATGGCACAGGGCATAGACCCATTTCGCGCTCAGCCATTTGTCAGCCACAATCCCTAACAAGGTCGGCATAAAAACGGCGGCAATCCCCAGTGAACTATAAACTGCGCCAATAGATGCGCCGTCAAATTTTAAGGTGACGAACATATACGAGCCCAGGGTAGTGAGCCAGCTTCCCCACAGACAGAACTGCAGAAAAGAGAGTATTTTAAGCTGCAGCTTAAGATTCATGTTAATTTCCTCACACCTCAGAGCGGATTAATGTTTTCAAAGGCACATTTGCCGTTGTGATTTGATGTGATTCTATCAATGAGAAGCGGTTTTTTTGTTACCTGTGACAAATATTTGCAAACAATTTCTAATTGCAAATCAAAAGGGTGACTGAGTTAACACTTTTTATCTTTCCCGCCTTTGTCATGTGACCAGCCAGAGGCGGGATGCGATAGTTTATCGACGGCGATATGCTCGCTGGGCAGAATTCACCTTATACAGATAGCGGCGCGACTCCGCAGACGGATGTCGGGTGGTTAATATCTGGTACACATCCCCCGGAGACATGCGGTTAATCATATTCGCGGCCTGAATCTTATCGTTCGAGAATACGCGTAATACACTGCCAGCGCCGCCATTGTAGGCGGTAATGACCGCATAGCGCCGAGACGTCGGATTTTCGATACCGCTCAGATACACATTATTCAACATCGCCAGATACGCCGTACCGGTATCAATATTGCTGGCGGGATCGAACAGGAAGTTGCGGCTTGGTATGCCGGATTTACCCTGAGAACGGAAAACATCTTTCCCGGCGCTGTGCTGTACCACCTGCATCAGGCCCAGCGCATCCGCGTGGCTGACCGCATAGGGGTTAAATGAAGACTCTGTTTGCATAATCGCCAGAATCAGCGACTCGTCAACGCCGTATTTACGGGAGGCCTGGCGAACCATGCCAATGTATTTATGCGCGCGTTTATCGAGGTGGTTAGGTACCAGATTAATAGTGACACTGTAAATAATGCGCAGACCGTTGCTGCGGCTTTTAAGTCGCGTTTTCAGCAGGTAATCCGCGAATGTGGTGGCGCGGCCTTCCCAGCGAATTGGCTGACCGGTATTGTCGACGACCTGACCATACAGGAAGGGTTCTTTGGAAATTTTAATGTCATCGACATCGGAGTAGAGGTCGACGGAGGTCGGATCATCGCCCATCAGCAACGTTTTAATAATGGCCCGGCGCAGACGCGCTGCAGGTTCCGTCCCGGCGATGGTTTCAACGGTAATGGTCCCATCATCAAAGTTGATGTGGCTACGGGTCTGGAACTGATCGGTATATTTGACGTAGTCTTTTGGCCCCGCGATCAGGACTTCTTTATATCCCCACAGATTTTCAATGTTGTTGGCAAATTGCCCCATCAAAATATCAAAGCCGTTGGTATCCTTGACCCAGGCTTCATTATACGTCTCGCCTTTTTTGGTCGAACTGGAGCAGGAGATGAGCAACGGCGCAATAACAGCAAGCGCGAGTAATTTTTTCATCATTCCGGGGGTGCATGTTGTGTTGTCGTTATGCCATTTTGCCGGACAGCGGCGCCAGGGGCTTATCCGGCATAGTTCTCAAGCCGAATAAGCGCAGCGTCATTCGGCAACGGGCCTATTTTTTCTCTTCCGGCGTATAACCTTCAATATGAATGTCTTTGCCTTCGAACAGGAAGCTCACCATCTCCTGTTCCAGCAGTTTACGATGATCGGCGTTCATCATGTTGAGCTTTTTCTCGTTAATTAACATGGTCTGCTTATGCTGCCACTGCGCCCACGCGTCTTTAGATATCTCGTTATAGATACGTTTTCCCAGCTCGCCAGGGTAGAGTTGAAAATCCTGCCCTTCAGCGTCGCGTTGCAGGTAAGTACAAAAAATCGTTCTGCTCATAAGTCATCCTCTTTATCGACCGGGGCGTTAAACCGGCGCTCCGGTACGTAACTGCTGTAACAAGCGCTCCACGGGAGCCGCCAGCCCGACTGACGGCGGTTGCGCTAAGTTATACCAGAGCGCGCTACCTTCATCCATGCAGGCGTCCAGTGACGACACGGGAAGCCACATAGGCACAATATCCAGATGGAAATGGCTAAATGTATGGCGAAACGCGTTAAGCTGGGCCAAATTATCAGCGTTAACATGCCGTTGCGCCAGCCATTCGCGCAATCCATCTTCACTGGCGAACTGCGGGAAGCAGTATAATCCACCCCATAAACCGCTGGGAGGGCGCTGCACCAGGAAAATTTCCTCATTATGCTGTAGTAGTAAAAAGTAGCCGGTACGTTCCGGTAACGTCTGTTTCGGTTTCTTGCCCGGATAGCGTGACCAGCTTTCATTCGTGGCGGCGATACAACCGCTTTGCAATGGACACAGGGAGCACTTTGGTTTTGAACGCGTGCAAACCATGGCGCCCAGATCCATCATCGCCTGATTAAATCGCTCCACGCCGTGTGCGGGCGTCACCTGTTCACTCAACGTCCACAGCGTATTCTCCACCTCTTTTTTTCCAGGCCAGCCGCTAACAGCATAACAGCGAGCCAGCACACGCTTAACGTTTCCATCAAGAATCGGATAATGTTTACCTAACGCGAGGGAAAGAATCGCGCCAGCGGTTGAACGCCCGACGCCGGGTAGCGCGGCGACTTCGTCAAAAGTTTGCGGGAATACGCCATCGTGAAGCGTCGCCACCTGTTGCGCCGCTTTATGCAAATTACGTGCGCGGGCGTAATAGCCGAGCCCGGTCCACAAATGGAGCACGTCATCCAGAGGTGCATTCGCTAAATCCGTCACCGTGGGAAAGCGCGCCATAAACCGCTCAAAGTAAGGAATAACCGTCGTCACTTGCGTTTGTTGCAACATGACTTCCGAGAGCCATACTTTGTAAGGCGTCTTGTTAATTTGCCAGGGCAGCGTTTTCCGCCCGTATTTGTCGTACCAGTCCAGAACCTGAGCTGAAAATTGAGACGCTTGCATGGAAACTCATTCATTATTGCCGGGGGCAAGATTGCAGCACAGAGGCCGCAGGGTGTAAACCGGAACTTTCCGCAGTGCGCTTCATGCTTGCATCCGGCAACTAACTTTGGATAATGCCCGTTTTCAGAACTCAAACACAGCAGACTACACTTTTATGAAAAACGACGTCATTTCACCGGAATTTGATGAAAACGGCCGCCCACTGCGCCGTATTCGTAGTTTTGTTCGTCGCCAGGGGCGACTGACAAAGGGGCAAGAACACGCGCTGGAAAACTACTGGCCGGTGATGGGCGTCGAGTTCAGCGAAGCGACGGTAGATTTCGCCACGTTGTTTGGTCGCGAAGCGCCGGTGACGCTGGAGATTGGTTTTGGCATGGGGGCGTCTCTCGTGGCGATGGCGAAAGTGCGCCCGGAGCAGAATTTCCTCGGCATTGAAGTGCATTCGCCCGGCGTCGGCGCTTGTCTGGCGTCCGCTCATGAAGAAGGCGTTGAAAACCTGCGCGTCATGTGCCACGACGCGGTAGAAGTGTTGCATAAAATGATTCCTGACAATTCTTTATCGATGGTTCAGCTCTTTTTCCCTGACCCGTGGCATAAAGCGCGTCATAATAAACGCCGTATCGTTCAGGCGCCGTTTGCTGAACTGGTAAAAAGCAAGCTGAAACTGGGCGGCGTTTTCCATATGGCGACCGACTGGGAAGCGTATGCGGAACACATGCTTGAAGTGATGTCATCTATTGACGGGTACAAAAATCTGTCAGCGAGCAACGATTATGTACCGCGCCCACAATCGCGCCCGGTAACGAAATTTGAACAACGTGGCCATCGTCTTGGCCATGGCGTATGGGATTTAATGTTCGAGAGGGTGAAATAATGGCAAAAAACCGTAGTCGTCGTCTGCGTAAAAAAATGCACATTGATGAATTCCAGGAATTAGGATTTTCGGTGGCATGGCGTTTTCCGGAAGGTACTGCTGAAGAGCAGATCGATAAGATCGTTGATGATTTTATTAATGACGTTATTGAGCCTAATAAACTGGCGTTTGACGGCAGCGGCTACCTGGCCTGGGAAGGACTGATTTGTATGCAGGAAATCGGTAAATGTACCGAAGAACATCAGACGATTGTGCGTAAGTGGCTGCAAGCGCGCAACCTTGAAGAAATCCGTACCAGCGAACTTTTCGACGTTTGGTGGGACTAATGAGTACAGGGCCGGCATATGCCGGCCCGCTTTGTCTTGAGGAAAATTATGATGCGCAAAACGCTGCTGGCTGCAGTGCTAACGTTTACGGCGATGGCCGCTCACGCAGATTACAAATGCAGCGTCACGCCACGTGACGATGTGATCCTGAGTCCACAAACGGTGCAGGTGAAAGGTGAAAACGGCAACCTGGTGATCACGCCGGACGGCAATGTGATGTACAACGGTAAGCAGTACACCCTTAGCGCAGCGCAGCGCGAGCAGGCGAAAGATTACCAGGCGGAACTGCGAAGCGCGCTGCCGTGGATTGATGAAGGTGCCCGGTCGCGTGTCGAAAAAGGCCGCGTGGCGCTGGATAAAATCATTGCTAAAGAGGTGGGGGAGAGCAGTAACATGCGCAGCCGTCTGACGAAGCTTGATGCACAATTGAAAGCGCAGATGAACCGCATTATCGAACATCGTACGGATGGCCTGACTTTCCACTATAAGGCTATTGACCAGGTGCGTGCTGACGGTCAGCAACTGGTAAACCAGGCGATGGGGGGGATTTTGCAGGACAGTATTAACGAAATGGGCGCCAAAGCAGTGCTTAAAGGCGGCGGCAATCCTTTGCAGGGCGTGATGGGCAGCCTCGGTGGTTTACAAACCGCCATCCAGAGCGAATGGAAAAATCAGGAGAAGGATTTCCAGCAGTTTGGCAAAGATGTCTGTAGCCGCGTAGTCACTTTAGAAGACAACCGCAAAGCGCTGGTCGGCAGCCTGAAATAATCTTCCCTTTTTAAACAATGGCGTAGATCGCATCTGCGCCTTTTATTCTGTTTTTTCCTGCATTTTGTTATCCATCTCTAAAAAATACTCTCTGTTATATATATATCGCTAGTTAATCGTATGTCATCACATTATTCGTCTGCAATATTTGGATAATGCGTCCAATTAACATAACTGGAGATATAACATGGAGTTTTTTAGGAAAACGGCATTAGCGGCTCTGGTAATGGGTTTCAGCGGCGCGGCGTTCGCTTTACCGAATATCACCATCTTAGCGACCGGCGGAACTATTGCTGGTGGCGGTGATTCTGCAACAAAATCAAATTATACGGCAGGTAAAGTCGGAGTTGAAAATCTGGTGAATGCCGTTCCTCAACTAAAGGACATTGCGATGGTGAAAGGCGAGCAGGTCGTTAACATCGGCTCGCAGGATATGAACGATGAGGTTTGGCTCACTCTGGCAAAAAAAATCAATATCGAGTGCGACAGTACAGACGGTTTCGTGATCACCCATGGCACTGATACGATGGAAGAGACTGCTTATTTCCTCGATTTGACCGTTAAATGCAATAAACCTGTAGTACTGGTCGGTGCGATGCGTCCCTCCACGTCAATGAGCGCAGATGGTCCGTTCAACCTCTATAATGCGGTCGTAACGGCGGCTGATAAACAGTCCGCTAACCGCGGTGTGTTGGTGGTAATGAACGATACCGTGATGGACGGGCGCGATGTTACTAAGACCAATACCACCGACGTGGCGACATTTAAATCCGTTAACTACGGGCCGCTGGGTTACATCCATAACGGGAAAATCGATTATCAGCGCACGCCGCAGCGTAAACACACCTCCTCCACGCCGTTTGATGTCGCTAAACTGACTGCGCTACCGAAAGTCGGTATTATTTATAACTATGCGAATGCGTCCGATCTGCCAGCAAAAGTGCTGGTAGACGCGGGATATGACGGGATCGTGAGCGCAGGCGTGGGTAACGGCAACCTGTATAAAACGATCTTTGATACCCTGGCGACCGCTGCGCATAACGGTACGGTCGTAGTGCGTTCTTCCCGCGTGCCGACCGGCGCAACTACGCAGGATGCGGAAGTGGATGATGCAAAATACGGTTTTGTCGCTTCCGGCACGCTGAACCCGCAGAAAGCGCGCGTGTTGCTGCAACTGGCTTTAACGCAAACCAAAGATCCAAAACAGATCCAGACGATATTTAATCAGTATTAATCGGTGAAGACGGCTACGCTTATCTCACTACGTTTTTGTAGATCTGATAAGCGTAGCGTCACGAGGTATTATCTTGCCGGTGACGGTTTCGACTTATCACTCCGCTAAAAACAGCTCCAGCAGCGAATTTAAAAATAGCTTACCGTGCTGGGTGATTTGCCAGCTATCTTTATTCTCGGTCAGATAACCTTGTGCGATAGCCTCATCCATTTGTTGACGAATCGTATCTTCGCTAAGCCCGGTATACTCGACAAATTCGGCGCGAGGCGCGCGCTCCAGCAACCGAAAACGATTCATAAAGAACTCAAAGGGTTTATCGTCATCACTCACGTCACGCTGGCTTTCCAGGTAACGTCCCTGCATATAACCGCGTGGGTGACGGGTTTTGGTGGTGCGCAGGATCCTGCCGCCCGGGAAGGTGACTTTACCGTGGGCACCGCAGCCAATACCCAGATAGTCGCCAAAGCGCCAGTAGTTCAGATTATGCTGGCACTGATAACCGGGTTTGGCATAGGCCGACGTTTCGTATTGCTGATAGCCCGCGGCGGTTAATAACTGGTGGCCCTGCTCAAAGATATCCCACAGAGCGTCATCGTCCGGTAAAACCGGCGGACGCGAACCGAACAGAGTGTTGGGTTCAATCGTCAATTGATACCATGAGAGATGCGGCGGATTAAGCGCAATTGCCTGTCGCAAATCATTCAGCGCCTCTTCCTGCGTTTGGTCCGGCAATCCATGCATCAAGTCGAGGTTAAAGCTGCGTAGCCCAAGCCCATTTGCCAGTCTTGCTGCCCGCATCGCCTCTTGTGGACCGTGAATACGGCCAAGACGTTTCAGCTTAGGCTCACTAAAGCTCTGCACGCCAATGGAGATCCGGTTTACGCCGGCGCGCTGATAGTCGATGAAGCGGTCGGCTTCGACCGTGCCGGGGTTCGCTTCCATGGTAATTTCCGCATCCGCCGCCAGATTCAGGCGCGCACGCACGCCGTCCAGCAGCGTTTGCATCGCCGGCCCGGAAAGCAGGCTTGGCGTACCGCCGCCAATAAAAATGGTCTTTACTTCACGCCCTTGCGCCCAGGCGACGTCGGCATCCAGATCGCTTAACAGATGCTGGACGTAGTCGTCATGCGGCACCTCGCCCTTCAACGCATGGGAATTGAAGTCGCAATATGGACATTTTTGTACACACCAGGGAATATGAATATAAAGACTGAGCGGCGGTAGTTTAGCCATTGCGTAACGCATCCAGCAGCAGCTTGAGCGCTTGTCCTCGGTGGGAAATCGCGCTTTTTTCTTCACGGGTCAGTTCTGCGGCGGTTTTGCCTTCAGACGGTACGAAGAAAATAGGATCATAGCCAAATCCGCCATTTCCGGCCGCCTGGCGAGTAATGACGCCGGGCCAGCTACCGTGACAGACTATCGGTGTGGGATCTTCGGCATGACGCAAATAAACCAGTACACAATGGAATCGCGCCTGGCGTTTGTCGTCCGGAACATCTCGTAGAGTATGCAGCAGTTTTTCCAGATTTTGCTGATCTGTCGCGTTTTCGCCAGAATAGCGCGCGGAATAGATACCCGGCGCGCCGCCTAAAACGTCAACGGCCAGACCGGAGTCATCGGCAATGGCGGGCAGACCGGTCATTTTAGCGGCATGACGCGCTTTGAGAATCGCGTTTTCAATAAACGTCAGGCCGGTTTCTTCCGCGGAGTCAACGCCCAGTTCCGTTTGCGCTACCACATCAAGCCCAAAATCGCTTAACAGCGACGCGAGCTCGCGCACTTTACCGGCGTTGCCGGTTGCGAGAACAACTTTTTGCATGGAATACCTACTCAGTTAACGCCGCAATTTCCGGCGGGATCTGTTGCGGGTGAATAATTTTTACCTGTTTGTGACGGCCCAGCTCGCCTTTTTCGATGACGATCTGACTTTTCGCCACGCGAAACTGTTTACCGAGAAACTTGGTCAGATGGCTGTTTGCCTGACCGTCAACCGGCGGGGCGGTAATGGCGACTTTCACCTCGTCGCCATGTAAACCCACAATACTGTCGCGGCTGGCTTTCGGCTGAATATAAAGCCGTAACACCAGACCGTCTTCGCAGCGAGTCACAGCACTCATAACGCCATCCACAGCCCCGGCAGCAACATGTTGCCTGTCGCTTGTAAGACTTCAGCGATCCCCATATTAACGACATACAGTAGCAGCACCAGAACCATCGGCGAGAAGTCGATGCCGCCCATCGCAGGCAGTATACGGCGAATCGGGCTGAGCAGCGGCTCGGCAAGCTGAATCAATACATATTCAATCGGGCTACGACCCTGGCTCACCCAGCTCATGATAGCCATGACCAGCAGCACCCAGAAGATCAGCAGGCCGATTGTTTTAAGCAAGATAAGCACCGCGGCAATCCAGATAATCGCCTGAAACGTAATTACCTTAAACAGCACTATCGCCTTAATAACGCTAAGAATAAACGCCACCAGCAGGGAAGCGCTGTCAATCGGCCCCATTGGCGGGATAATACGACGCAGCGGTCCGATGATGGGCTGCGTAATTTTCACCACGAACTGGGAAAAAGGGTTGTAAAAGTCACAGCGGGCCCACTGCATCCACACGCGCAATAATAGCACCATGGTATACAGCTCAATTACCGTTGAGAGCAGGAAGGTCAACGTATTCATGGCGTTCCTCAGTTTTCCTTAATTTTTTGTGTAATCACGAGCACCAAAGATAGCGGTGCCGATGCGCACCATTGTGCTACCTGCCGCAATCGCGGCTTCCATATCGTCGCTCATACCCAGAGATAGGGTATCAACGTCAGGGTAGCGCGCTTTCAGCCCGGCAAATGCTACCGCCATTTGACGTGCGACTTCAAACTGCCTTACATAATCTGACTCTGGCGCCGGGATCGCCATCAGTCCGCGAAGCCGCAGACGCGGCAGTGTTGCCACCGCCGCGGCCAGCTCATCCAGTTCCGCCAGCGGAATGCCTGATTTGCTGTTTTCATCACTGATATTAATTTGGATCAGAACATTTAGCGCTGGCAGATTATCCGGACGCTGTTCGCTCAGGCGCGAGGCGATACGCAGGCGATCGATGGTATGACACCAGTCAAAATGCTCGGCCACCAGCCGACTTTTGTTGGACTGTAAAGGGCCAATAAAGTGCCAGTGCAGGCCTTCCACTTTCGCTTCCTGAAAGTGGCGGATTTTTTCCACCCCCTCTTGTACATAATTTTCACCAAATGCCCGTTGTCCGGCGGCAATGGCTTCTGCGATGTCGCTCGCAGGTTTGGTTTTACTCACTGCAAGCAACGTAACTTCTTCTGAAGAGCGGCCGCAACGCGTCGCCGCGGCGGAGATTTTGTCCCGGATGTGTGCCAGGTTATGCGCGATATCGTTCATTTTCCGAGGATGTTTATATGAATATGGAAGAAATTGTGACGCTTAGTGTAAAGCATAACGTCTCGGATCTACACCTGTGTAACGCCTGGCCTGCGCGATGGCGCAAACAAGGACGCATGGAGAACGCGCCTTTTACCGCGCCTGATGTCGACAGGCTTCTGCTTGATTGGCTTAATGACGCGCAACAATATCAGTGGCGAACGCACGGTCAGCTTGATTTCGCCGTCTCGCTGTCTGGCACGCGGCGCCTGCGCGCCAGTGCGTTCACACATCAACAGGGAACGTCGCTGGCGCTACGGCTATTGCCCGAGCGTTGTCCTGATCTGGCGGAAATCCAGACGCCGCCGATAGTACCCGCACTACTTGCCAGCGAGAACGGACTGATTCTGGTCACTGGCGCTACTGGCTGCGGGAAGTCCACCACGCTGGCGGCGATGGTGGGACATCTTAATCAACATGCCGATAAACACATCCTGACGCTGGAAGATCCTATTGAGTACCGTTACGCCAGCCAGCGCTGCCTGATACAGCAGCGGGAAATCGGTCAGCATTGCGCCACTTTCGCCGCTGGGCTGCGCGCGGCGTTGCGTGAAGATCCCGATATCATTTTGCTGGGAGAGCTGCGTGACAGCGAAACCATTCGCCTGGCGCTGACGGCGGCGGAAACGGGACATCTGGTACTGGCAACCCTGCATACTCGCGGCGCGGCGCAGGCGGTGGAAAGGTTGGTGGATAGCTTTCCGGCGCAGGAGAAAGAACCGGTACGCAGCCAACTGGCGGGCAATCTGCGCGCCGTATTATCGCAAAAACTGGAGGCCGACAGGCAGGATGGGCGTGTGGCGTTGTTTGAATTACTGATTAATACGCCAGCTACCGGGAATTTGATCAGGGAGGGTAAACTTCATCAGTTGGCCCATGTAATGCAAACCGGGCAGCAACAGGGGATGATGACGTTCGCTCAGAGCGCGCAATGGCGTCAGGCGCAGGGGCGGCTGTCGCGAGCATGATGGCGTACTGGTTTTGTAAAGCGTTGACTGGCGCGGTGGATAGAACGGCGTGCAGGCTTGTATCCTGGCGAGCCGGCGTTAAAATCGCAGCTTTTTTAAGACCACAGCGAAGCCATTTAACGATGTCATCACAACCTAATCAAAGCTTAATAGATGGCATTCGCTGTCTGCAATATCTGGTCTCCAGCGACCGTGCTATTGGATGTCGCGAACTTGCCCGGCTGATGGATATCAATACCACGCGCATTAATCGCCTGTTAATGACAATGGCCTCCATTGGGCTCACGATGCAGGATGAACAGCGGCGTTATTTACCCGGACCCGGCATTCACGCATTAGCGGCGCAGGCGATTCGAGGATCGGCGCTGTTTTCCCATGCGCTACCCATCCTTGAGCGACATGCGCCTAAAGACATTGTGGTGGCGTTGGGCGTGCTATGGGAAGACCAGGTTATCTATATTTATCACTCTGCGCCGGCTTCGGAGGTAAGTCAGGCGCTGGCAGGGTTTCGCATGTCCCCGGCCTGGCAGTCGGTACCAGGGATGGCGTTACTGGCGGCGGAAAGCGATGAGACGCTAATGCAGCGTTTTACTCCGGAGCAGTGGCGTTATCTGGCGCCGCATGTGGCGCAGCAGCGCCAGCGGGGATACGTGCTGTGGCATCATGCTGATGGTGAAGTTTCTATGGCGCAGCCGCTGGGCAAACACGCCGCAGCGCTGGCCTTTGCAGGAATGTGGCGAATTGATGAGGCGGAGGCCGCTACGCGCTTACAGACGCTAAAGGCATTAAACCAGCTCATTACCCAGTAAGCCCGACAACTGTTGCCGCGTTATCCGGCCCGCTGACAAAAAGGCTTTAATACCCCTGTTCGAAATAGCTTTCGAGGATAATCACGGCGGAAGCCGAGTCCACTTTGCCTTTGTTCAGCGCGCGATAGCCGCCTTGTTCAAACAGGCCGGAGCGCGCTTCAACGGTGCTGAGCCGTTCATCGTGCAACGTGACAGTGACCCCGAAACGCCCATGAATACGGTTGGCGAATTTACGTGCACGAGCCGTCAGCGGTTGTTCAGTGCCATCCATATTGAGCGGTAGCCCGACAATAATTTCATCCGGCTGCCACTCTTTCAGCAAACGTTCAATGAGCGTCCAGTCGGGCGTGCCGTCCTGTGCTTTGATTGCCGGAAGCGGACGGGCGGTGCCGGTAATGCGTTGTCCTATTGCAACGCCGATGCTCTTTGTGCCGAAGTCAAAGGCCAGTAAGGTGCCGCTCATCAGGCGTGCCCCGCAACGCCAGGCATGGTCAGAATATCAATGCCAATAAGTTTCGCCGCTTCGCGCCAGCGCTCGGCAATGGGGGTTTTGAATAAAATATTGAGATCGGCGGGCGCGGTAAGCCAGGCGTTATTGAGCAGTTCTTGCTCAAGTTGACCTTTATCCCAGGAGGCGTAGCCCAGCGCGACCAGCACATCGGAAGGCTGCTGTTCAGTGCCTAACGTCTCCAGCACATCGCGGGAGGTGGTGATCACGGTATTGTCCGAGATACGAATACTGGAGGCGAAGCGTGACGGCGGCGTATGCAGAATAAACCCACGATCTTCCGCCAACGGGCCGCCGAGCATCACGGCTTTATCAAGGCGAATCGCCGGATCACGCGGTTCCGGCGTAATTTTCAGTTTTTCCAGAATCCCTTCAATTTGCAGGTTTTCCAAAGGCTTATTAACAATAATCCCCATGGCGCCGTCCTGGTTGTGCTCGCAAATATACACTACGGAACGGCGGAAAATCGGATCCTGGAGCGCAGG
The DNA here is from genome assembly GCF_008692845.1 of Salmonella enterica subsp. arizonae. Lineage (GTDB taxonomy): Bacteria > Pseudomonadota > Gammaproteobacteria > Enterobacterales > Enterobacteriaceae > Salmonella > Salmonella arizonae. The sequence continues at coordinate 67,021 of NZ_VXJW01000004.1, read as the reverse complement.
CATGGCAATAAGAAAGTGATGCTGTAAATTCATTGTCAGAGGTTCTGTTTCCTGGTTCAAAAAAGCGACAGCGTTCAGTATGTGGGGAAAGCGGACGGTTGTCACTCATATAAGCCGTCTTTTGCCAAAGGACGGCTGCCTTATCGGATAATAGATTGCCGGATGGCGACGCTGACGCGTTTTATCTGGCCTACGCTGCGTGATTGCACAGGCCCGGTAAGCGCACGCCACTGGGCAATAAATGTTTACTTCGCCAGGCGCGCTTCTATGGCGTCCATCAACATCCCGGTGATAGAGATCGGGTATTCCGCTTCAATTTCACGCACGCAGGTTGGGCTGGTTACGTTAATTTCCGTTAAGCGGTCGCCGATAATATCCAGACCGACGAAAATAAGCCCTTTGGCTTTAAGCGTCGGCCCAACGCGGCGGGCGATTTCCCAGTCGCTTTCGCTCAGCGGACGGGGTTCGCCGCGGCCGCCAGCCGCCAGGTTGCCGCGGGTTTCGCCGCCCTGCGGAATACGCGCCAGGCAGTAAGGCACCGGCTCGCCGTCGACGACCAGTACGCGCTTATCGCCATCTTTGATCGCGGGCAGGTAGTTCTGCGCCATGCAGTAGCGATTGCCCAGCTCGGTCAGCGTTTCGGCAATAACGCCCATGTTAGGATCGCCTTCCTTAACGCGGAAAATGGACGCGCCGCCCATACCGTCCAGCGGTTTCATAATGATATCGCCGTGCTTTTCCCAAAACGCTTTGAGCTGCGCTTTATTGCGCGTTACCAGCGTTTCCGGCGTCAGATCGGAAAACCAGGCGGTATACAGTTTTTCATTACAGTCGCGCAGGCTTTGCGGTTTGTTGACGATCAGCGTGCCTTTCTCTTCAGCGCGTTCCAGAATATAGGTCGCGTAAATAAACTCGGTATCAAACGGCGGATCTTTGCGCATCAAAATGACGTCCAGATCGGCCAGCGGCAGGTCCTGCTCGTCATTCAATTCATACCATTTATCGTAGTTTTGCTCCACGCTCAACATTCGCGTGCGGGCGCGCGCTTCGCCGTTAATCAGATAAAGGTCGGCCATTTCCATATAATGAAGTTCATAACCACGACGTTGGGCTTCCAGCAGCATAGCGAAACTGGTGTCTTTCTTGATGTTGATGTTTGCGATGGGGTCCATCACGATGCCGAGCTTAATCATTATTTTCTCCGTTAACGCTTCATCCTAAGTCGCCAAAACGCACCTGTAGCGCGGTAATGGCGGTGAGCGCAGTTGTCTCAGTACGCAGAACGCGAGGTCCTAACAGAATATCAGTAAACTGATAGCGCGCGGTCATCGCGATTTCGTCCGCCGACAGCCCGCCTTCCGGGCCGATCAGCAGCCGGACGCGTTCAACCGGCAGCGGCAGGGTGTTGATGCTGGCATGAGCGCGCGGATGAAGATTGAGCTTCAGCCCAGAATCTTGCTCGGCGCACCAGGCTTCCAGCGCCATCGGCGGGCGAATTTCCGGCACCCGATTACGCCCGCATTGTTCGCAGGCGGCGATGGCGATCTTTTGCCACTGCTGGCGCTTTTTGTTCAGACGTTCACTATCCAGTTTAACGCCGCAGCGCTCAGAGAACAGTGGCGTAATGAGGCTTACACCCAGTTCGATCGATTTCTGGATAGTAAATTCCATTTTTTCACCGCGCGACATCACCTGACCCAGATGGATATGCAGCGGCGATTCACGATCGTCGATTTCGCCTTTCATCACTTGCACTTCAACGCTTTTCTTACTGGCGCTAATGATTTCAGCATCGAATACCTGATTACTGCCGTCAAACAGCTGTAAAGCTTGTCCCGGTCCCATGCGCAGTACACGACCAATATGGTTGGCCGCATCTTCGCATAACGAAATCTGCGTACCGGACGTCAACAATTCAGGGTGATAAATGCGGGGAATACGCATAATAAAAAATCCGCGTCATGGCCCCGGCGTTTGGATATCCAGGGCATGGGTTAACAAGAATCCCGCTAGTGTAGGTTAGCTCTTTTGCGCCTGGCAAGCGCGTTGCACATAGGGATTATGATTACCCTGGACCTTCGCGATACGCGCATCGCGCTCGCACTCCCAGGCGGTAACGGGGTACTGCTTATCCCAGACGTTAAAAAGCTGCGTTTGTTGGCGGGAAAGTTTCAGCTGGTATTGGTCGCGCATATAAAAATAAGTGCGGGCGATTGCGCCGCGGGCGCGGGCGGGCGGCTCGGCGATTTTCGCTTTGAAATCCACTTTCATGGCGCACTGCCCGTACTGGCCTTCGCCGCCGTTCCACTGGCTATACATAAAGTTGCCGCGATCGCCATTCACTTCGCCAATCGCGGGTTGCAGGTTATGCATATCGCTTTCCATTTTGCGGTAGACCGGGTCTTTAGCGCAGTTTTTTCGCCCGCCGTCCTGCCAGCACTGGCGCTGATGACCGAATTGCCAGGCGGGGACAACGTGCTCCCACTCAATGCGTCTGGCGCGATTCTCGTTTTTACGCACCTTATAGCCGCAGGATTCCAGGTCTACGACGCCTTTTTTACCCTGCCAGCGGATTTGGCACCCGCAGTAAAAGCTGCCGGGCGCGTCGGCATTGACTTTGACGCTCGCCGCTTTGGCCTGAGAAAAACTGTTAATGCCATCGGCCAATGCCTGGCCTGAAAACGCTGCTGCCAGCAACGCAGCGGCAAAAGAAAAATTACGGTACATCGCATACTCCATAGCAAAACGAGCCCGCAACGTAACGAAAGTTGTACCTGTATGCAATCAGTTCGCTCAGGAAAGTTCCCAAACGTTTCGGAGACTACCCGGCGACCAGCGGTTCGCCGCAGTGGACACACCGATAAACCGCTTCGCCGCGTACCACGCGATTATGGCGGCGGACGGTAAGTTGATGTTGTTGGCATTGGCAATGATAGGGAAAGGTATTACGCCGCACGGATTGCAGTTCAAATTGATGAGTACGTCTGGCCGGAACGCCCAGTACGCTTTCCATCATCCATTTCCACTCTTTACCGTGAGGCGCTTTGCGCCCGAAGTGCTTCCACACCAGCAGATGTGCCAGTTCATGCGGCACGACCGCGGCAATAAAGGCGTCAACGTTTTCCATTAGCAACACCGGGTTGAGGCGAATTTCGTAGCTCTCCAGCCAGGCGGTACCCGCCGAGGTGCCGCGTTGCGTATACACCAGTTTCGGCTCCGGATAATGCCTATTGAGTTTGAGGTTAGCCTGGGCAAGATTTTCCCGCAGACGACGCATCACGGCCTGTTGAATAGCGATAGGGAGACGAGGGGTTTTCATAGCGGCAGAGAATAGTGCGACGGAAGAGGGACTGCAAGAAAAACGCTTCCTCCCGTGGCGGGAGGAAGCGTGGGAGGGTTTAGTCGTGGGCGCCGATTTCGCGCAGTTTACGACCCTTCATCAGGTTACGTTCAATGTGTTCCAGCGAGACGTGTTTGGTTTCCGGCACCAGCCACAGAGTCAGCAGGATAAACAGCACGTTCAGGCCGGCGTAGACCCAGAAGGTGTTGGCGTTACCCAGATTGTTCAGCATGGTCAGGAACGTTGCGCCGACGATCATATTGGCGATCCAGTTGGTCGCGGTGGAGCAGGTGATGCCGAAATCGCGGCCTTTCAGCGGCTGGATTTCGGAGCACAGAACCCAAATCAACGGACCGGCGCTCATCGCGAACCCAATGATGAACATCAGCAGCATAGCGATCGCGAAGTATTGCGCAGACGGGGAATGAATGCCAATGTGCATCATCGTACCCAGAATCCCCATGCCAATCGCCATGACCAGGAAGCCCAGCGTCAGGGTAGGTTTGCGGCCCCAGCGGTCAACCAGACCGATAGCGATAAAGGTTGCCAGGACGTTAGTCAGGCCAACGATAACGGTGCCCCACATCTGCTCCGTGGTGTTGGTGTACCCCGCCAGTTCGAAGATTTTCGGCGCGTAATACATGATGACGTTCATCCCGGTAAACTGTTGCATTACCTGCAACAGAACGCCAAGGAACACGGCGCGGCGGAAGTTGCTGTTCTCTTTGAACAGCGCCCAACCGCTCTGCTTAACCTGCAAACTTTCGCGAATTTCATCGAGCTCACGTTTTGCTTCCGCGCTGGTATCACGCAGGTGTAACAGGACGCGTTCAGCATCATGGAAGCGACGTTTCGCCGCAAACCAGCGCGGGCTGTCTGGCAGGAAGAAGACGCCAATTAACAGCAGAATGGCCGGGATGATGATCACGCCGAGCATCCAGCGCCATGCGCCGCTGTAGCTGAACGCGGTATCAGACAGATAAGCGCCCAGGATCCCGATGGTGATCATGAGTTGGTACATTGAGATCATGCTGCCACGAATTTTCTCCGGCGCGATCTCGGACAGGTACAACGGCGCAGTGTAGGACGCGACGCCAACGGCCAGCCCCAACAGCACGCGGGAAATAATCAGGACTTCAACGTTAGGCGCCGCAGCGGAGAACAATGAACCGGCGACGAACAGGATAGCGCCGATCATCAGGCTTTTTTTACGACCCAGTTTAAAGGAGAGCCAGCCGCTGCCGACAGCGCCGACGGCCGCGCCAAACATCATGGAGCTGACCACCCATTCCTGAGTGTGTGCGTTAATCTGAAACTCATCGGTAATAAAGGGTAAAGCACCGGCGATAACGCCGATATCCAGGCCAAAAAGTAATCCTGCCAGGGCTGCAAGAAAGCAGACAAAAAATGTCATGGCCTTGTTGGAACGCCCTTGTTTTTTATTGTCAGGCATTATGCCCTCCGGTTGGGTTAGCAATTTTATCGATGTTAAGAGTAGGTGAGTACGCCGTAAAAATATGTGAGGGCAATCACAATGGTGTAATCGTTTACACTGCTATTTATCGCAGTGATTATTTAATTATCTGAAAAATAAAAATTTTAATAATCTTATAACCATATCAATCGGCTGGTATTCAGACAAAGCTGAAAACAATGTAACATTTTCATCGTAGGATAAGCACAACGCTAGTGGCATTGTCAGTTATTAATGAAAATAAATGTAATCGCTTTCATTGTTACTGAAACTGAATGATGAAAAGTGTAGTCGAAGAAACGAAAGGGGAGGGCGGATTGTGCTGCGCATCACAAAAAGATGTTTGCGAAACGATGAGGGGCTGTCGGCAATGATAAAGGCCAGCATGGCGCTGGCCTTTATGAGTACGGCATGGCTTACCTGACTGAAATATATAGCCAGGCACGGGAGATTATTTCAGACCGGCGGCATCGCGCAGCAGTTGCGCTTTGTCGGTCTTCTCCCACGGGAAGTTTTCGCGACCAAAGTGGCCGTAAGCCGCCGTTTCTTTGTAGATCGGGTGCAGCAGATCCAGCATCTGAATCAAACCGTACGGGCGTAGGTCGAAGAATTCGCGCACCAGCAGAGTCAACTGTTCAGAAGATACTTTTTCGGTCCCGAACGTTTCCACCATAATGGAGGTTGGTTCCGCTACGCCGATAGCGTAGGAGACCTGGATTTCACAGCGGTCCGCCAGGCCTGCCGCCACGATGTTTTTCGCGACATAACGCGCCGCGTAAGCCGCAGAACGGTCAACTTTCGACGGATCTTTACCGGAGAAGGCGCCGCCGCCGTGACGCGCCATACCGCCGTAAGTATCAACGATGATCTTACGACCGGTCAGACCACAATCGCCCATCGGGCCGCCGATAACAAAACGACCGGTTGGGTTGATAAAAAACTTAGTGGACGTATTTAACCATTCAGACGGCAGAATGGGTTTGATGATCTCTTCCATCACCGCTTCTTGCAGCGATTTTTGGTCGATATCTTCTGCGTGCTGCGTAGAGAGAACCACAGCGTCGATACCGACGATTTTGCCGTCGTCATACTGGAAAGTGACCTGGCTTTTTGCATCCGGACGCAGCCATGGCAGGGTGCCATTTTTACGCACTTCAGCCTGACGCTGTACCAGACGGTGCGCGTAGGTGATTGGCGCAGGCATCAGTACGTCGGTTTCATTTGTCGCGTAGCCAAACATCAGGCCCTGGTCGCCCGCGCCTTGTTCCAGCGGGTCTGCGCGGTCAACGCCCTGGTTGATATCCGGAGACTGTTTGCCAATTGCGCTTAGTACCGCGCAAGAGTTGGCGTCAAAGCCCATGTCGGAATGCACATAGCCAATTTCGCGCACCGTATTACGGGTAATCTCTTCGATATCGACCCAGGCGCTGGTGGTGATCTCACCGCCAACTAAAACCATGCCGGTTTTGACGTAGGTTTCACAGGCGACGCGTGCTTTCGGATCCTGTTGCAGGATGGCGTCCAACACGGCATCAGAGATTTGGTCAGCGATTTTGTCAGGATGCCCTTCTGATACGGACTCAGACGTAAAAAGGTGTTTTGCCATATTTAATTTCACCTAAGGAGAATTTAGTTAGCTCAAACTGTTGTGCGGAATAGCCAGGGTAGAAGATTCTACCATGAGTCTGAAGATCACTGACACTGGCAGTCTGAGTGTTAATCGGTATGGATGGATTAACATCTGGACGGCTATTTTAGGTCACTTCTTCGCCCAATTTCCAGTTTTTTTTGAAGGCCGTCGCATTGCCGGGCAAAATCCCGCGGAAAACGTTTCAGACAATGCTGACATTATGCGCATTTATACTTTGCTTTTTTTCTGCGTTCTGGGTATAAAACGCGACGCGCGGCTTATACAAAAGCACACGACGTTTTCTTCGTGTCGCCACTTCCAGCCGGGTTAAAACGTTGCTTTGGCTTGTGGGTTCGTCTTACGAGGCGGCCGTGGAGGTGATACGAGATAATGAACCGTTGTATTCTGCTGAATCTGTCGCATCGTTCTGGTGCGCGCATGTCCCCCGCAATCTGTATCTCTGCTTTGCATACCTGCCGATGTTATACCCATCTCGGCGCTTCTCAGGATTCCAGAGCCGGCAATGGCGCTGAAGACTGAACAAGGGCGCTCTTGTTAACACAAGAGTTTTCTCGTGGTTTCGCCGAACCGTTATCTGTAAGTTCGGTTACGTGTTTTACAATGATATGAAAAAGAAACCGGTCGCGCAGGCGGAGCGTCAGCACTATCTGCTGGAAAATCCGTTTGTTTATGGGTTGTTATCGCGTCTTCGGATTGCGATAGTAGTCAACTGTTTTACACTTGCTAATAAAAATTGAGGTTCGCTATGTCTGACGACATTTCTATGGGTTCGCCTTCGTCAGCAGGCGAACAGGGTGTACTACGCTCCATGCAGGAGGTTGCAATGAGCTCCCAGGAAGCCAGCAAGATGCTGCGCACTTACAATATTGCCTGGTGGGGCAATAACTACTACGACGTCAACGAGCTGGGCCACATCAGCGTGTGCCCCGATCCCGACGTACCGGAAGCGCGCGTCGATCTCGCCAAACTGGTGAAAGCGCGCGAAGCGCAAGGCCAGCGTCTGCCGGCACTGTTCTGCTTCCCGCAGATCCTGCAACACCGTTTGCGTTCAATTAACGCGGCGTTTAAGCGTGCGCGTGAATCTTACGGTTATAACGGCGACTACTTCCTCGTTTACCCGATTAAGGTCAATCAGCATCGCCGCGTGATCGAGTCCCTTATCCATTCCGGTGAACCGTTGGGGCTGGAAGCGGGGTCGAAAGCGGAATTGATGGCGGTGCTGGCGCATGCCGGCATGACCCGTAGCGTGATCGTCTGTAATGGTTATAAAGACCGTGAATACATTCGGCTGGCGCTGATTGGCGAGAAGATGGGCCATAAGGTTTATCTGGTCATCGAAAAGATGTCTGAAATCGCGATAGTGCTGGAAGAAGCCGAGCGTCTGAACGTGGTTCCCCGCCTGGGCGTGCGTGCGCGTCTGGCCTCCCAGGGGTCTGGTAAGTGGCAATCCTCCGGCGGCGAAAAATCAAAATTCGGCCTGGCGGCGACACAGGTGCTGCAACTGGTGGAGACCCTGCGCGACGCCGGGCGTCTGGACAGTCTGCAACTGTTACACTTCCATCTGGGATCGCAGATGGCGAATATTCGCGATATCGCGACCGGCGTGCGCGAGTCCGCGCGTTTCTATGTTGAACTGCATAAGCTGGGCGTTAATATCCAGTGCTTCGACGTGGGGGGCGGTCTGGGCGTAGATTATGAAGGTACCCGCTCGCAGTCCGATTGTTCGGTGAACTATGGCCTGAACGAATACGCCAATAACATCATTTGGGCGATTGGCGATGCCTGCGAAGAGCATGGTTTGCCGCATCCGACGGTGATTACCGAGTCTGGCCGCGCCGTCACCGCGCACCATACCGTACTGGTATCTAACATCATCGGCGTAGAGCGTAACGAATACACGGACCCAACTGCCCCTGCTGAAGATGCGCCGCGCGCGCTGCAAAATCTGTGGGAAACCTGGCAGGAGATGCATAAGCCGGGCACCCGCCGCTCGCTGCGTGAGTGGTTACATGACAGCCAAATGGATCTGCACGATATTCATATCGGCTACTCTTCCGGCGCGTTTAGTTTGCAGGAGCGCGCCTGGGCGGAGCAACTTTACCTCAGTATGTGCCATGAAGTGCAGAAGCAACTGGACCCGCAAAACCGTGCGCATCGCCCGATTATCGACGAACTGCAAGAGCGAATGGCGGACAAAATGTACGTCAACTTCTCGCTGTTCCAGTCGATGCCGGATGCGTGGGGGATCGATCAGTTGTTCCCTGTGCTGCCGCTGGAAGGCTTAGATCAGGTACCGGAGCGTCGTGCCGTGCTGCTGGATATTACCTGTGATTCCGATGGCGCTATCGATCACTATATCGATGGCGACGGTATCGCCACGACGATGCCGATGCCGGAATACGATCCAGAGAATCCGCCGATGCTCGGCTTCTTTATGGTCGGCGCCTATCAGGAGATCCTCGGTAACATGCACAACCTGTTTGGCGATACTGAAGCGGTTGACGTGTTTGTCTTCCCGGACGGTAACGTCGAGGTTGAGCTGTCTGACGAAGGCGATACCGTTGCGGATATGCTGCAATATGTGCAACTGGATCCGAAAACGTTGTTAACGCATTTCCGCGACCAGGTAAAACAGACGGATCTGGACGATGCGTTGCAGCAGCAGTTCCTTGAAGAATTTGAAGCGGGTCTGTACGGCTATACTTATCTGGAAGACGAGTAACGGAAAGCGCCCGGTGACGTTGCATTTGCCAGGCCGGATAAGGCGAAGCCGCCATCCGGCGGTTGCAACGTTCACTTGAATCTGTACAACTTAACGGCGATAATTCGCCACAATAGCGATTTACAAATCAATCCCTTCCTCGTCGGGTTTAACGACGCGGAGGGGATTTTTTTCATCTTATTAATGCAACGACTTTAAAAGAGGTCAGGACATGAGCACCTTAGGTCATCAGTACGATAACTCACTGGTTTCTAATGCGTTTGGTTTTTTACGTCTGCCAATGAACTTCCAGCCGTATGAAAGCGATGCCGACTGGGTGATCACTGGCGTACCGTTTGATATGGCAACGTCCGGTCGCGCTGGCGGTCGTCATGGCCCGGCGGCGATCCGTCAGGTGTCGACCAACCTCGCCTGGGAACATCACCGTTTCCCGTGGAATTTTGACATGCGCGAGCGCCTGAACGTCGTGGACTGCGGCGATCTGGTGTATGCGTTTGGCGATGCCCGCGAAATGAGTGAAAAATTACAGGCGCACGCCGAAAAACTGCTGTCTGCGGGTAAGCGTATGCTCTCTTTCGGCGGCGACCACTTTGTCACGCTGCCGCTGCTGCGCGCCCATGCGAAACATTTTGGCAAAATGGCGCTGGTACATTTTGACGCTCATACCGATACCTACGCTAACGGCTGCGAATTCGATCACGGCACGATGTTCTACACCGCGCCGAAAGAAGGCTTGATCGATCCGCATCATTCGGTGCAGATCGGTATCCGCACCGAGTTTGACAAAGACAATGGCTTTACCGTACTGGATGCCTGTCAGGTCAACGATCGCGGCGTGGATGATATCCTCGCTCAGGTGAAACAGATCGTCGGCGATATGCCGGTCTATCTGACCTTTGATATCGACTGTCTGGACCCGGCGTTTGCGCCTGGTACCGGTACGCCAGTGATCGGCGGTTTGACCTCCGATCGCGCCATTAAACTGGTGCGCGGTCTGAAAGATCTGAACATTGTCGGTATGGATGTGGTAGAAGTCGCGCCGGCTTACGATCAGTCGGAGATCACCGCTCTGGCGGCCGCGACGCTGGCATTAGAAATGCTCTATATCCAGGCGGCGAAGAAGGGCGAGTAATCGGGCATACCTATGCTGTTAATGCCGGATGGTGCTTATCCGACCTACAACTACAATGCTCGCCACGTTTAACGTTCCGCTTTCAGCTTCGCCTGTCTGTAGGTCGGATAAGGCGAAGCCGCCATCCGGCACTGTTCGGGGATTATTTGATTCCGTCCGCGCTCATACGATCGCGCACATGCTGCGCGCGCGCGGCGGACGCCGGGTGATCGTCAAACATCGAGCTTTGACGGCCCGCTTCCAGTTTCGCCAGTTTCTCAAAGCTGGTGGCGAGTCCCGCCGGACTGATGCCGCGTTTGCGCAACAAATCGTAAGAATAATCATCCGCTTCGGACTCCTGACGTTGGGAGAACTGCGAGTTCACCAGTTTTTCGCCAAGATCGCCAAGCTGTGATTGCGACAGGCTACCGACAACGCCTCCTGCCGATGCCGCCGCGACGCGCACGGCGTTAGTGCCCAGCGCGACCTGCATCCCTTTCTTTACATGACCCAGCGCGACATGGCCCATTTCATGGCCGATCACTGCTTCAACTTCGTTGTCGGTCATCATATCCATTAGCCCGCTGTAGACGCGGATACAACCGTTCGCCATGGCAAACGCGTTGACGTCTTTCGTCTCGTAAACCTTATAGTTCACCGGTTGGCCGTTAATGTTATCCCCCAGCGCGGCGGCGATTTTTGCCAGTCGTTTAGCGTATTCGCTGCTCGCCGGCGCGATTTTCGCTTTGCTGTCGAGCTCCTGACAGGATTGATCGCTCAGCGCTTTTACCTGCGCATCGCTTAACGTATAGGCCTGAAAAGCTTCAGCGCCTGAAGAAAGCAGTCCATTGGAGTCCATATTCTGGCAGCCAGTCAGTGCCGTCGCCATGCCCATAGCAAGCAGTAAAGCGCGAATTTTCATTTTTCTCTTCCATACGAATCAATATTGTTTTGAAATGCGCCGGTTGCAGATGAATTGGCGCTTGGGTTAAGTATAAAGAAAAGCGCGGCAGGCAAGTTAGCTAATTGGGCAACATGCGAGCACGATCCGGAGATTTCTGAAGCGGTAAAAGGATGTTCCATGTACATGACGCGTGGCTTGGGGTAAATTGTTGGCAAATTTTCCGGCGTAGCCCAAAACGCGCTGTCGTCAAGTCGTTACGGGCATGGCCTTCAACATCCGATCTGGAGTCAAAATGTCCTCACGTAAAGAGCTTGCCAATGCTATTCGTGCGCTGAGCATGGACGCAGTACAGAAAGCCAAATCCGGTCACCCGGGTGCCCCGATGGGTATGGCTGACATTGCCGAAGTCCTGTGGCGTGATTTCCTGAACCACAACCCGACCAACCCGTCCTGGGTCGACCGCGACCGTTTCGTGTTGTCTAATGGCCACGGCTCCATGCTGATTTACAGCCTGCTGCACCTCACAGGCTATGATCTGCCGATGTCCGAGCTGCAAAACTTCCGTCAACTGCACTCCAAAACCCCGGGCCACCCGGAAGTAGGGTACACCGCTGGCGTTGAAACCACCACCGGCCCGCTGGGGCAGGGCATTGCCAACGCCGTCGGTATGGCGATTGCCGAGAAAACGCTGGCGGCGCAGTTTAACCGTCCGGGTCACGACATCGTTGACCATTTTACTTACGTCTTTATGGGCGACGGCTGCATGATGGAAGGTATCTCTCATGAGGTATGTTCTCTGGCCGGTACTCTGAAACTGGGTAAACTGATCGCGTTCTATGACGACAACGGTATCTCCATCGATGGTCACGTTGAAGGCTGGTTCACCGATGACACCGCGAAGCGTTTTGAAGCCTACGGCTGGCACGTTATCCGTGGCATTGACGGTCACGATGCCGACGCCATTAAACGCGCCACGGAAGAAGCTCGCGCCGTGACTGACAAACCGTCCCTGCTGATGTGCAAAACCATCATCGGTTTCGGTTCGCCGAACAAACAGGGTACCCACGATTCCCACGGCGCGCCGCTGGGCGACGCGGAAATCGCGCTGACCCGCGAACAACTGGGCTGGAAATACGCGCCGTTCGAAATCCCGTCTGAAATCTACGCTCAGTGGGATGCGAAAGAAGCCGGCCAGGCGAAAGAGTCTGCATGGAATGAGAAATTCGCTGCTTATGAGAAAGCCTTCCCGCAGGAAGCGGCTGAATTCACCCGTCGTATGAAAGGCGATATGCCGGCTGACTTCGATGCGAAAGCGAACGAGTTCATCGCTAAACTGCAGGCTAACCCGGCGAAAATCGCCAGCCGTAAAGCGTCCCAGAATGCCATCGAAGCCTTCGGCCCGCTGTTGCCGGAATTCCTCGGCGGCTCCGCAGACCTCGCGCCCTCTAACCTGACACTGTGGTCCGGCTCTAAGGCAATTAACGAAGACGCGGCGGGTAACTACATTCACTACGGCGTGCGCGAATTCGGTATGACCGCCATTGCCAACGGCATCGCCCTGCACGGCGGCTTCCTGCCGTACACCTCCACCTTCCTGATGTTCGTGGAATATGCGCGTAACGCGGTGCGTATGGCGGCGCTGATGAAACAACGTCAGGTGATGGTCTACACCCACGACTCCATCGGTCTGGGCGAAGATGGCCCGACGCACCAGCCGGTTGAGCAGGTGGCTTCTCTGCGTGTGACGCCGAATATGTCCACATGGCGTCCTTGCGACCAGGTAGAATCCGCAGTGGCGTGGAAATATGGCGTAGAGCGTCAGGACGGCCCGACCGCGCTGATCCTCTCCCGCCAGAACCTGGCGCAGCAGGAACGTACTGAAGCGCAACTGGCGAACATCGCGCGCGGCGGCTACGTACTGAAAGATTGTGTCGGTCAACCGGAGCTGATCTTCATTGCCACTGGTTCTGAAGTGGAGCTGGCGGTAGCCGCTTACGAAAAACTGACTGCCGAAGGCGTGAAGGCGCGAGTGGTGTCCATGCCGTCCACCGACGCATTCGACAAACAGGATGCGGCATACCGTGAATCTGTGCTGCCGAAAGCGGTGTCTGCACGTGTGGCGATTGAAGCGGGTATTGCTGACTACTGGTACAAATACGTCGGCCTGAACGGCGCGATTGTCGGTATGACCACCTTCGGTGAATCCGCCCCGGCAGAGCTGTTGTTTGAAGAGTTTGGCTTCACTGTGGACAACGTGATCGCCAAAGCGAAAGCGCTGCTGTAATCCTTAATACGGCATAAAACGGGTCGCTTCGGCGACCCGTTTTTATTTTTAGATACATTTATTTGTCGCTAACAAGGTTTTATTTGTGATTTTTATCACAATTTTGATATTATATTATTTATTGAATTTGCAATGAACATCACAAAATGAAACTTGCTTTTTGTTTTTTTAATTATAACGGTTTGTTTTATAGATAAATTATAATCATGTCATTTTAAACGCTCGCTTTTTCGCCTGGATTGATTTCATTTTGCCGCCCGCGTATTTTATTTTTAACGACAGGTTGTACCCTAAAAATAAAATAAGGATAGTTTATGCGGTTAATAGATTATTTTCCTGAAGCATCTATTACAATAAGACCATCGGCACAAAATTGGCAGGAAGCTGTTGATTTTTCCATGTCATCCCTTTTGACTAATCGTTATATAAATGAAAATTATATTCAGGCTATCAAAGATTCAACAGTCAGTAATGGTCCTTACTATATTCTGGCGCCCGGTGTCGCGATGCCTCATGCTCGCCCCGAATGCGGCGCGTTAAAAACCGGGATGTCATTAACATTGCTCAGGCAGGATGTGCAGTTTACCGACGAGGATGACGGCATAAAATTATTAATCGGCCTGTCAGCAGCAGATTCAGATTCACATATTGGCGCTATTCAGGCGTTAAGCGAACTATTATGTGAAGAGGATATTTTAGCGGCGTTATTAGCTGCGGAATCAGAAAAAGAGCTGGCGGATATTATAGCTCGCGCATAATTATTCTCTCCTTTACAGGATATTATTATGGAACACAAGTCTGCTCGTGCAAAGGTCCAGGCTTTTGGGGGCTTTTTGACCGCGATGGTCATTCCCAATATCGGCGCTTTTATTGCCTGGGGGTTTATCACTGCATTATTTATTCCAACAGGGTGGATGCCAAATGAGCATTTCGCCAAAATTGTCGGCCCGATGATTACCTATTTACTGCCGGTAATGATTGGTTCTACCGGTGGACATCTGATAGGTGGAAAGCGTGGCGCCGTGATGGGGGGCATTGGCACCATTGGCGTTATCATCGGCGCTGATATCCCCATGTTTCTTGGCTCAATGATTATGGGGCCTCTCGGCGGTCTGGTCATTAAATATATTGATCGGGTGCTGGAGAAGCGGATTCCCGCCGGTTTTGAGATGGTGATTAATAACTTCTCGCTGGGTATCGCCGGGATGATTTTGTGTCTGCTGGGTTTTGAAGTGATTGGTCCGGCGGTACTCATTGCCAATAACTTTGTGAAGGAGTGTATTGAATCATTGGTACATGCGGGTTATCTGCCGCTGTTGTCTTTAATCAATGAACCGGCAAAAATCCTCTTTTTGAACAATGCCATCGATCAGGGCGTTTATTATCCGTTGGGAATGCAACAAGCGTCGGAAACCGGAAAGTCCATTTTCTTTATGGTGGCTTCTAACCCGGGGCCTGGCTTAGGTTTGCTGCTTGCCTTTACGCTATTCGGCAAAGGAATGGCAAAGAAATCTGCGCCTGGCGCCATGATTATCCATTTCCTCGGCGGGATTCATGAGCTCTATTTTCCCTACGTGCTGATGAAGCCATTAACACTCATCGCCATGATTGTCGGCGGGATGAGCGGAACATGGGTGTTTAACCTGCTGGATGGCGGCCTGGTTGCAGGGCCAAGTCCGGGTTCAATTTTCGCTTACCTGGCGCTGACGCCGAAAGGTTCTTTCCTTGCTACGATTGCTGGCGTAACGGCGGGAACGGCAGTGACCTTTATTATCACCGCTTTCATTTTGAAAATGGAAAAAAGTAGCGAAGCCGACAGCGAAGATACTTTTAGCGATTCCGCTAAAGCGGTGAAAGCCATGAAGCAGGAAGGTAAATTTTCATATCGCGACGTGAAACGCATCGCCTTTGTCTGCGATGCGGGGATGGGCTCCAGCGCAATGGGCGCGACAACGTTCCGCCGACGTCTGGAAAAGGCGGGCCTGACTATCGACGTTAAACATTACGCTATCGAAAATGTACCGGATGATGCCGATATTATTGTTACCCATGCCAGCCTTGAAGGACGCGTTAAGCGAGTCAGCAATAAGCCCTTAATACTTATTAAGAACTATATTGGCGATCCGCGCCTTGATGATTTATTTAACCATTTGACATCGAATTAATATTTCAGGTTTCTGGAGTAAATATGAAAACGAAAGTAGCTGCTATATATGGCAAGCGGGATGTCCGTATCCGTGAGTTTGAATTACCCGATATTACTGAGAATGAACTGCTCGTAAGCGTAATTTCCGACAGCGTATGTCTCTCTACCTGGAAAGCCGCTTTATTAGGCAGTGAACATAAGCGAGTGCCAGATGACCTGGAAAATCATCCTGTCATTACGGGTCATGAATGTGCCGGAATTATCGTCGAAGTAGGAAAAAACCTGACTGATAAATATAAAAAAGGACAGCGTTTTGTTTTACAACCGGCGATGGGCCTGCCGAGCGGTTATTCTGCTGGCTACAGCTACGAATATTTTGGCGGTAACGCCACGTACATGATAATCCCGGAAGTAGCGATTAATCTGGGCTGTGTTTTACCGTATCACGGTTCTTATTTTGCCGCAGCATCGCTGGCGGAACCCATGTGCTGCATTATTGGCGCCTATAATGCGAATTATCATACAACGCCTTATGTTTATGAACATCGGATGGGAGTCAAACCCGGCGGTAATATCGCGCTCCTGGCCTGTGCCGGACCGATGGGCATTGGCGCGATTGATTATGCCATTAACGGCGGGATCCAGCCGTCGCGAGTTGTGGTGGTAGATATCGATGAAGCCCGCCTGACGCAGGCGAAAAAACTGCTGCCGGTCAAACAGGCCGCCGAGAAGGGCATTGAGCTTATCTATGTGAATACCGCGGGCATGGCTGATCCTGCTGCGCAACTTCGGGCATTAACCGATGGCGCAGGATTTGATGATGTCTTTGTTTATGCCGCCGTTCCGTCCGTTGTTGAAATGGCTGACGATCTTCTCGCAGAAGACGGTTGCCTGAATTTCTTTGCCGGGCCGACAGATAGCCAGTTCAAGGTACCGTTTAATTTTTACAATGTGCATTACAACAGCACCCATGTCGTAGGGACATCAGGCGGTTCCACGGGTGATATGAAAGAGGCTATTGCGTTAAGCGCAACAGGACAGCTTCAGCCTTCATTCATGGTGACGCATATTGGCGGACTGGATGCCGTGCCGGACACCGTACTCAACTTGCCGGATATTCCTGGCGGTAAAAAGCTTATCTATAACGGCGTCACCATGCCGCTGACGGCGATTACTGATTTCGCCGAAAAAGGAAAAACGGATCCGTTGTTCAGGGAGCTGGCGCGTCTGGTTGAAGAGACGCACGGCATCTGGAACGAAAAAGCGGAAAGATACCTGCTGGCGCAATTTGGCGTGGATATCGGGGAGGCGGCATGATGTCTCTGGCATGGCCGCTATTTCGCATTACGGAGCAGGCAGCGCTGGCTGCCTGGCCGCAAACCGGCTGCGGCGATAAGAACAGAATTGATGGGCTGGCTGTTACCGCGATGCGTCAGGCGTTGAATGATATCGCCATCCGTGGGCGGATCGTCATCGGCGAGGGAGAAATCGATCATGCGCCCATGTTATGGATTGGCGAAGAGGTTGGTAACGGCGAGGGGCCGGAGGTGGATATCGCCGTCGATCCTATAGAAGGCACCCGAATGGTCGCTATGGGACAAAGCAATGCGCTGGCCGTCATGGCGTTTGCGCCCCGGGGTAGCTTGTTACATGCGCCCGATATGTATATGAAAAAGCTGGTCGTAAGTCGGCAGGCGAAAGGCGTGATTAACCTGGCGTTATCGTTAACCGATAATCTGCGAAATGTCGCCAGGGCGCTAAATAAGCCGCTGGAGGAGCTGCGTATGGTCACGTTAGATAAACCGCGGCTGCAGCCGGCCATTACACAGGCGACACAACTTGGGGTTAAGGTTTTCGCCCTCTCTGATGGTGATGTGGCGGCCAGCGTCCTGACCTGTTTGCAGGATAACCCTTATGATCTGATGTATACCATTGGCGGCGCGCCTGAAGGCGTAATTTCCGCCTGTGCGGTAAAAGCGCTGGGCGGTGATATGCAGGCGGAGCTGCTCGACTTTTGTGAAGCGAAAGGGGACAACGCTGACAACCGCCTGGTGGCGCAACAGGAGCGTCAACGCTGCGAAGAAATGGGCGTTGCGGTTAACCGCGTCTACTCCCTTGACGAACTGGCTGCCGGTAATGACATTCTCTTTAGCGCGACGGGCGTTACGGGCGGCGATCTGGTTAACGGGATCCAACGGGTTGCGAACGGCGTGCGCACGCAAACTTTACTGATCGGCAGCGCAGATCGAACGTGTAATATAATAGACTCTCTGCATTCATGGTGACCTATCGAGAAACGAATGACGACGCTGACAGAAGACGATGTGCTTGAGCAACTGGACGCTCAAAATAATTTACTTTCGTTTATGACGACGGCACATAACATTTTGCTCCAGGGCATTAAGCGCTTTCTGCCGTCGCTGTTTGTCGATAATGATGAAGAAATTGTGGAATATGCAGTGAAGCCGTTACTCGCCCAAAGCGGGCCGCTTGATGATATCGACGTTGCGTTGCGTCTGATTTATGCGCTGGGGAAAATGGATAAATGGCTCTACGCTGACATCACCCATTTTTCTCAGTTTTATCAGTACCTGCATGAACAAGACGCGATTCCCGGTTTTGCCGACGACATTACCTGGGACTTTATCAGTAACGTTAACTGTATTACCCGTAATGCGCCCTTATATGGCGCGCTGGAGTCGATGAAGTTTGCCGACTTCGCCGCGTGGTCTGAGGTGCGTTTTACCGGTATGGTCAAAACGGCGATGGCGCTGGCGGTAACGACAATTTTAAAGGAATTAACGCCGTGAAAATCGCATTAACGGTTAATGGGCTGCACGTTGAAGCACATTATCATGATGATGAAATAGAGCAGGTTCACAAGCCCTTACTGCAACACCTGGCTAAAATACATGCCGCTAAATTTGAGCGCCGTACCATCGTTTTTCTTAGCGCGCCGCCTGGAACAGGCAAGTCCACGCTGACCACCTTCTGGGAATACCTCTCTCGCCTGGATGATGAGTTGCCGGAAATTCAAACGCTCCCAATGGATGGTTTTCATTATTATAATAGTTGGCTGGAGGCGCATAATCTCCGTGACTGTAAAGGCGCGCCGGAGACCTTTAACGTTGATAAGCTGGCGGAAAACCTGCGTCAGGTGCGGGCTGGCGAGGCGACCTGGCCGCAGTATGACCGGCAGCGGCACGACCCGGTGGAACACGCCGTTGTGGTCACGGCGCCGATCGTGATCATTGAAGGTAACTGGTTATTGCGGCATGACGAAAGATGGCGCGTACTGGCGGAATATTGTGATTACTCGCTGTTTATTCGCGCCCCGGCGGAAGTATTGCGCGCCCGGCTGGTAGGCCGTAAGCTGGCGGGCGGTTTGTCGCAGGCTGAAGCCGATGCGTTTTATGAGCATACCGATGGCCCTAATGTGCGTCGGGTGCTGGAAAATAGCCGATCTGCCGATCTGATGCTGGAGATGACGGCTAACGGCGAATACCGGTTGGCTCACTCTTAACAACGTTAAGCGGGGAAAGCGTGCCGTTATGGAGCCTGACCACCCGTGAAAAATGACGCCGGGTAAACGCAGCGTCATGGCTAATCGCCGCGACGCTGGTTCCCCGCGCCCGGCATGTCGCCAGCCAGTGTTCAAATACGCTGAGCCAGTGGGCGTCAAAATCCCGGCTGGGTTCATCCAGCAATAACACAGGCGGCGCCATCGCCTCCAGACTGGCGACCGCCACCATCCGGCGCTGCGCGGCGTGCAGATCAAGCGGGTGTGCCTCGGCGACGTCCGTTATCTGGCATAACCGCAGCGCGGCTTGGGTGCGCCGTGAAATTTCCTCTGCCGATAAGCGCTGTAGTTTCAGCCCAAAAGCCACCTCTTGCGCGACATTGCTGTGGAAAATCTGGTTTTCCGCTTCCTGAAAGAGTACGCCGATAGCGGCGGCGCGTTGACGATTTTTAAGCTGCGCAATCGGCTCTCCATTAAGCGTTACCGAGCCGGAAGTGGGGGAAAGCAGGCCGGCCATAATCCGTAACAGCGTTGATTTTCCCGCGCCGTTATCGCCGGTCAACGCCAGCCATTCGCCGTCCTGAAGCTCAAGCGAGATGGCGTGCAGACAGTCGGCTGCAGCATCCGGCCAGCGATAAGCGACCTGATTTAACGTCAACATAATGGGGTTAGCGCTCCGTCGCGCAATTGCCATACCCGCTGGCATCGCGTCAGAAAAGGAAAATGATTACGTTCAAAAAGCACAATGAGAGAATGACGTTCCTGCGCCCACTGTTGTAGCCGTTCCAGCAGCGTCCCGGTGGCCGCTGAGGTCAGCCGACTGAAAGCTTCATCAAGAACTAATAGTCTGGGCTGCATGGCAAGCGCGCTGGCAATCACTACCCGCTGCGTTTCGCCGCCGGAGAGCGTGCCGGGATGGCGATGGCGTAACGACTGGCAGTTTGTCAGGGTTAGCGCCTCGTCAATGCGCCGTAGAATTTCCGCTTCCTGGAGGCCGAGATTCTCCGGGCCAAACGCCACCTCTTCCTCTACGCTAAAGGTACAGCCGGATAGCTGTAAATAAGGCGATTGCTGCACTAACTGGATGGCGGGCGACTGTTCTACCAGCGGGAGCTGCCCGATAGGGACGCCAAGCAGTAAGCCTGTGCCGTCAATATCGCCGGGAAGATAATCCGGATACCAGCCTGCCATCAGTTGCGCCAGCGTACTTTTTCCGCTGCCGTTATCGCCGACTATCGCCACCATTCCGGGCGTTGAATAGTGGAGATCAAAACATGCCGGCGGGCGTGTCGCATCGGACGGAAGATAACGAAACTGCTCTAACGTAACCATATCCACACTCCCGCTTCCGCCAGCATCAGCAGTACCATGCCATACCGCGCAACCCGTTGTAACACGCTATCTTTCGGCGCCCACAGCGTGGTTCGGGTACGATGCAGCCGAAATCCTCGCATATCCAACGCCGCGCCGCGTATCGCCAGATCGTTAAGCGCATTTTGCGTAAGCGGTACGATCAGCGCAGGCATCGCCCGTAGCCGCTGATACCAGCCTTCATCCAGCGGCACGCCGCGCGCACGCTGCGCTTCGTGGACAATCGCCAGTTGCCGTTTGAGCTGTTCGACGACCAGCAGAGGGCCAGCGAACAGGTAAGCGATGCCGGGTGGCAGACGTGAAGCGAACAGGGCGCGAATAAACCGCTGAACCGGCACATATTGCATCCATAGCTGCGACGTTGACACGATCGCCAGCAGGCGTAGCCATAGCGTAACGGCATATATCCAGCGCTGCGGATCGCGAGGCTGCCCGCTTATCCATTCCGTTAGCCAACCGCCATGTACCAGCCATAGCCCAACCCCTAAAGACAGCATCAGCCAGGCGACACACTTCGCCCGCCGCCGCGTTGATTTCAGCGCCAGCAGACAGAGGAAAGTCGCCGCGCTATAAACCGGGAGCACGGTCTGCGCAGGGAGTAGCAGCGTGGTGCAGGCCGCCAGTGCCCATAAGGTTAACGAGGTAAACGGATGCATTTAGCGTACGGCTGACATCGCAGGAAAATGCCGTGTCGTACGTAACGGTAGCTGACGCAGCAGTACCCAAACGATGATCGCCGTCAGAATTTTATCGACCAGATTAGCGCCTATGACGGTAATCGCGACAGACTCCACCAGGTTTTGGCCCATTGAATGCATCCAGGCGACGAACAAATCAGCTCCGCTGCCGGTAACGCCGCCAAAAAGCGCGGTACGAAGCGGTACGGCGACCAGCGTCACCGCTAACGTAATGACGACCCCGCTGACGATCACTTTGGGCAGGGTACGAAACCAGCCTGCGCGCGCCAGCCACCCGGCGACCAGGCCGATAACCATCGCTACCGGGGCAAACGCGGCAGCGATAGGGTCGGTAAGCAGCCCCCACAGCAAGTTGGTCAGAAGCCCCGTCAACATGCCGATTACCGGCCCTAACAGTACCGCGCTAATTAAGGTACCGATCGAGTCGAGAAAAATAGGCAGCTTCAACATGCTAATAAGCTGTCCGCCAATCATATTGATGGCAATTGCGATGACAATCAGAACCAGAGACTGGCTGGAAAACGGGCGACGCGCCATAAAGCACCTCTTAAAGAGTCGTCAATTAACGGGAAGAAATATGCAGTTCGTCATAACCGGAAATGGCGCACGGTTGACGGCTGAACGTCAGCGCTGGCAGCTCGCCGATAATCAGTTCCAGCGTGGTACGCACGGTACATCCCGGCATCATATGGCCGCCGAGCATGGCGCCGTAGGGATCTGATACCGCGAGATGCAGATGCTCGCCGGTCAATTCAAGCGTGCCGTTTAGCGAGATAACTTCAAACGTGCCGGTGAGCGATGTGGTCGCCTCTTGCCCGGCATAACGCAGCGCAACGTCGGTCAGACTACCGGTGCACCCTGCTATCCAGGCGGCGTGTAATTGGTGCTGTTGCACAAAAGCGTGTAATTGGGAAAACACTTCCTGGCCGGGAAGCAGACGAAGCGCGTAAAAGCGCGCTGTAGAGGCGTTGTGGTGAGATACAGTCATCGTTACAGGACTCCGAGACTCGGACGTGGCGCTGATAATATAGACGCTGGCGTCAGCGCTTTCTGATATAAATCAGTATTTGTGACGCGGCGCTGAAAAGATTTAATCGGGCGTACCGGAGATTCTTGAATATGGAATAAATTGCGCCGCAAACGATCATGAAATGTGATACAGGTCAGATAACTGTCTTCTTCGACTGGACAAATATTCCTTTTATTCTCCGTTTCGCTTATTCTAGCTGAAGCGTTTCAGTTAATTAAATGTTCGACAATTAACCAATCAGTCGCAGTTTGCGACAGGTGAGGTTTTACTCGACGATGCGCTGCATTACTCTGTCAGCCTCATCTGAATCGGGATAGCCTTGCAGGAGACCTATGACCGTACGCGTAGCGATTAATGGCTTTGGTCGCATCGGGCGTAACGTGGTTCGTGCTTTGTATGAATCCGGACGTCGGGCGGAAATTACCGTGGTGGCCATCAACGAGCTGGCGGATGCCGCAGGCATGGCGCATTTGTTGAAATACGATACCAGCCACGGGCGTTTTGCATGGGAGGTTCGCCACGAGCGCGAGCAGCTCTTCGTCGGCGACGATGTCATTCGTATTCTGCATGAACAAACGCTGGCGGATCTGCCGTGGCGCGAACTGGGCGTGGATGTCGTGTTGGATTGTACGGGCGTATATGGCAACCGGGAGCATGGCGAAGCGCATATTGCCGCTGGCGCGAAGAAAGTGCTTTTTTCTCATCCGGGCAGCAACGATCTTGATGCCACCGTCGTCTTTGGCGTGAACCAGAATCAATTGCGTGCGGAACATCGTATTGTCTCAAACGCGTCCTGTACCACGAATTGCATAATTCCCGTCATTAAATTGTTAGATGATGCTTACGGCATTGAGTCCGGTACCGTAACGACGATCCACTCCGCGATGAACGATCAACAGGTGATTGACGCGTATCACCCCGATCTGCGGCGTACACGCGCGGCCAGCCAGTCGATTATCCCGGTGGATACGAAACTGGCGGCAGGCATTACGCGTATATTCCCGCAGTTTAACGATCGTTTCGAGGCGATTGCCGTACGCGTTCCAACCATTAATGTGACGGCAATCGATTTAAGCGTGACGGTGAAAAAACCAATAAAAGCCAGTGAAGTCAACCAGTTGCTGCAAAAAGCAGCACAGGGTGCATTTCATGGTATAGTTGACTATACGGAGTCACCGTTGGTCTCGATAGATTTTAACCACGACCCGCACAGCGCCATTGTTGATGGCACGCAAACCCGGGTCAGTGGCGCTCACCTGATCAAGACGCTGGTCTGGTGCGATAATGAATGGGGCTTTGCTAACCGGATGCTCGACACCACGTTAGCGATGGCCGCAGTAGGTTTCAGGCTCGACACGTAAGCGTCGACAAAACTTTAAGAATCATTGAGAGGATTCACCATGTCTGTAATTAAGATGACCGATCTGGATCTGGCCGGGAAACGCGTTTTTATCCGTGCGGATCTGAACGTACCTGTTAAAGAAGGGAAAGTGACCAGCGACGCGCGTATCCGCGCCTCCCTGCCGACCATCGAACTGGCTCTGAAACAGGGCGCGAAAGTGATGGTAACTTCCCACTTGGGTCGTCCTACCGAAGGCGAGTACAACGAAGAATTCTCTCTGCTGCCGGTTGTTAACTACCTGAAAGATAAACTGTCTAACCCGGTTCGCTTGGTCAAAGATTACCTCGACGGCGTTGACGTGGCTGAAGGTGAGCTGGTGGTTCTGGAAAACGTTCGCTTTAACAAAGGCGAGAAGAAAGACGACGAAGCGCTGTCCAAAAAATATGCTGCGCTGTGCGACGTATTCGTAATGGACGCCTTCGGTACCGCACACCGTGCGCAGGCTTCTACTCACGGTATCGGCAAATTCGCTGACGTCGCGTGCGCAGGTCCGCTGCTAGCCGCTGAACTGGATGCGCTGGGTAAGGCGCTGAAAGAACCGGCTCGCCCGATGGTGGCTATCGTCGGCGGTTCTAAAGTGTCTACCAAACTGACCGTTCTGGATTCCCTGTCTAAAATTGCTGACCAATTAATCGTTGGCGGCGGTATCGCTAACACCTTCGTTGCCGCTCAAGGTCACAGCGTCGGTAAATCCCTGTACGAAGCAGACCTGGTTGATGAAGCAAAACGTCTGCTGACCACTTGCGATATCCCGGTCCCGACCGATGTTCGTGTTGCTACCGAGTTCTCTGAAACCGCACCAGCGACCCTGAAATCCGTTAACGACGTGAAAGAAGACGAGCAGATCCTGGATATCGGCGATGCTTCCGCTCAGCAGTTGGCTGAAATTCTCAAAAATGCCAAAACCATTCTGTGGAACGGCCCGGTTGGCGTGTTCGAATTCCCGAACTTCCGTAAAGGGACTGAAATCGTGGCGAATGCGATTGCAGACAGCGAAGCCTTCTCTATCGCTGGCGGCGGCGATACCCTGGCGGCAATCGACCTGTTCGGTATTGCTGACAAAATCTCCTATATTTCTACTGGCGGCGGCGCATTCCTCGAATTCGTGGAAGGTAAGGTTCTGCCAGCAGTCGCGATGCTCGAAGAGCGCGCTAAGAAGTAATCGTTACGGGCAGGGATTCCTGCCCGTTGATTTATCGCCGATCTGACATTCAGGGCGGCCTGTGTTTTTTCCCAAAGCCCGACGATACAGGACAACGAAACATGTCTAAAATTTTTGATTTCGTAAAACCAGGCGTAATCACTGGTGATGACGTACAGAAAGTGTTCCAGGTAGCAAAAGAAAACAATTTTGCTCTGCCAGCAGTTAACTGCGTAGGCACCGACTCCATCAATGCTGTTCTGGAAACCGCCGCCAAAGTTAAAGCGCCGGTAATCGTACAGTTCTCCAACGGCGGCGCTTCTTTCATCGCGGGTAAAGGCGTGAAAACTGATGTTCCTCAGGGTGCGGCAATCCTGGGCGCAATCTCTGGCGCGCATCACGTTCACCAGATGGCTGAACACTATGGTGTTCCGGTTATCCTGCACACTGACCACTGCGCGAAAAAACTGCTGCCGTGGATTGACGGTCTGCTGGATGCGGGTGAAAAACATTTCGCGGCCACCGGTAAGCCGTTGTTCTCTTCTCACATGATCGATCTGTCTGAAGAGTCTCTGCAGGAAAACATCGAAATCTGCTCCAAATACCTGGCGCGCATGTCCAAAATCGGCATGACCCTGGAAATCGAACTGGGTTGCACCGGTGGTGAAGAAGACGGCGTGGACAATAGCCACATGGACGCTTCTGCCCTGTACACCCAGCCGGAAGACGTTGATTACGCGTACACTGAACTGAGCAAAATCAGCCCGCGTTTCACCATTGCCGCTTCCTTCGGTAACGTACACGGCGTTTATAAGCCGGGTAACGTGGTTCTGACCCCGACCATTCTGCGTGATTCTCAGGAATATGTTTCTAAGAAACACAACCTGCCGCACAACAGCCTGAACTTCGTCTTCCACGGTGGTTCCGGTTCTACCGCTCAGGAAATCAAAGACTCCGTAAGCTACGGCGTAGTGAAAATGAACATTGATACCGATACCCAATGGGCAACCTGGGAAGGTGTTCTGAACTACTACAAAGAAAATGAAGCGTATCTGCAAGGTCAACTGGGCAATCCGAAAGGCGAAGATCAGCCGAACAAGAAATACTATGACCCGCGCGTATGGCTGCGTGCAGGCCAGACTTCGATGATCGCTCGTCTGGAAAAAGCATTTAAAGAACTGAACGCGATTGACGTTCTGTAATTTAGTCTGCTGATTGAAATGGCTTCCCTTGGGAAGCCATTTTTTTATCCCCATTACCGGAGAGCGACGTTAGTGTTTTTATCCGGCCTACTCACTGTACGCTTGTCTTTTTTTAGATGATGCCGAAAAATGGCATATTCCTCTGTTTTTGTTTACCTTTAAAAAGTTATTTTCGTGAGAATGATCTCATTTGCTTGTTTTGCTATGACCAAGGAATATTGAATGGAAGATTTAAATGTTGTCGACAGCATAAATGGTGCGGGTACCTGGCTGGTACGCAACCAGGCGTTACTGCTCAGCTATGCCGTAAATATTGTTGCGGCCCTTGCCATTATCATCATCGGGTTGATTGTGGCGCGCATGATCTCCAATACGGTAAATCGTCTGATGCGTGCGCGTCATATTGATGCGACAGTGGCCGATTTTCTTTCTGCGCTGGTGCGCTATGGGGTTATCGCTTTTACGCTGATTGCGGCCCTGGGGCGCGTGGGGGTTCAAACCGCTTCGGTTATTGCCGTCCTGGGCGCCGCTGGTTTAGCCGTTGGTCTGGCATTACAGGGATCGCTCTCTAACCTCGCCGCAGGGGTATTGCTGGTCATGTTCCGTCCGTTCCGCGCCGGTGAGTATGTCGATTTGGGCGGCGTTGCCGGTACGGTACTGAATGTGCAAATCTTTTCCACGACAATGCGCGCTGTAGACGGCAAAATCATTGTGATTCCGAACGGCAAAATTATCGCGGGAAATATCATCAATTATTCTCGTGAGCCGGTTCGCCGTAACGAATTTATTATTGGCGTGGCCTACGATTCGGATATTGATCAGGTAAAACAGTTGCTCACGACGATTATCGAGTCAGACGATCGCATTTTAAAAGATCGCGAAATGACGGTGCGTTTGAATGAGCTGGGTGCGTCATCCATTAATTTTGTGGTGCGTGTCTGGAGTAAAAGCGGTGACCTGCAAAATGTCTATTGGGACGTGCTGGAACGTATTAAGCGTGAATTTGACGCCGCCGATATTAGTTTCCCGTACCCGCAGATGGACGTCAATTTTAAACGCGTGAAAGATAACGCCGCGGAATAATTTTCATCCCGTGATGCGTGTTGGCGCTGCGTTTATCCGACTACAATATTCCCTGTTTGTAGGCCGGATAAGCGTAGCCGCCATTCGGCATTCAGATCTTTTATTAGATTTTCTTATTAGTGATTAAAACTATCAATTTCCGCTAATGCTATTCCCGCGCTATAGTCTGACTTTAAGAAAATCAGTTCAGGGTAGTTAACGTGATATCTTATTATTTTCAAGGGCTTGCTCTTGGATCTGCGATGATCCTTCCGCTTGGCCCGCAGAATGCGTTTGTAATGAATCAGGGAATTCGTCGCCAGTACCACCTCATGATAGCGCTGCTTTGCGCGTTAAGTGATTTAGCCCTGATTAGCGCCGGCATTTTTGGCGGCAGCGCATTGCTGATGCAGTCGCCGTGGCTGCTGGCGCTGGTCACATGGGGCGGGGTGGCGTTCTTGTTATGGTACGGTTTTGGCGCGCTGAAAACGGCGATGAGCAGTAATCTGGAGCTGGCCAGCGCCGAGGTCATGAATCAGGGGCGCTGGAAAATTATTGCCACCATGCTGGCGGTAACGTGGTTGAATCCGCACGTTTATCTGGATACGTTTGTCGTGCTGGGCAGTCTCGGCGGGCAACTGGATGCGGAGCCAAAGCGCTGGTTCGCCCTCGGTACGATTAGCGCGTCGTTCCTGTGGTTTTTTGGACTGGCGCTACTGGCGGCCTGGCTTGCGCCGCGACTGCGCACGGCTAAAGCTCAACGTATTATCAACATTCTGGTCGGGGTGGTAATGTGGTTTATCGCCTTCCAACTGGCGAGGGATGGCGTTGCGCATATTTACGCACTTTTCAACTAAGCGTTGTCTGATGGACAACAGGCCGATATCCGCTAAGCTTGCCTGCATGAGCCCTGTATGTCAGGGCAATGGCTGCAATATGGAGGAAAGACTGTGAAGTTCAAAGTGATGGCCCTGGCGGCATTAGTAGGTTTAAGCGCAATGTCTGCGAAGGCAGGCGAATTGCCGGAAGGCCCGCACATCGTGACTTCCGGTACGGCAAGCGTCGATGCTGTGCCTGATATCGCTACTTTAGCGATTGAAGTGAATGTCGCCGCGAAGGATGCGGCGACGGCGAAGAAGCAGGCCGATGAGCGTGTGGCGCAATATCTTTCCTTCCTTGAGCGAAATCAGATTGCGAAAAAAGACATTAGCGCGGCGAATCTACGCACGCAGCCGGATTATGATTACCAAAATGGTAAAAGCATTCTGAAAGGTTATCGCGCGGTGCGAACCGTTGAAGTGACGCTGCGTCAGTTAGATAAACTCAATTCTTTGCTGGACGGCGCGTTGAAGGCGGGTCTGAACGAGATTCGTTCGGTATCGCTGGGCGTGGCGCAACCGGACGCCTATAAAGACAAGGCCCGCAAAGCGGCCATTGATAACGCTATTCATCAGGCGCAGGCGCTGGCAGCCGGTTTTAACAGCAAATTGGGGCCGGTTTACAGCGTTCGTTACCATGTTTCTAATTATCAGCCGAGTCCGGTGGTGCGAATGATGAAAGCCGCAGAGGCTGCGTCGGTATCCGCGCAAGAAACTTACGAGCAGCCGACCATTCAGTTCGACGATCAGGTCGATGTGGTATTCCAGCTTGAACCCGGAACAGGGCAGACGCCGACAACGGCCTCCAGCGCGCAGTAATCTCGCACGGCCTGGGCGCTTCCAGGCCGTGTTTCCCCCAATGTTCTTGCCGTTTTTCTGTGAGCAACTGTAAAACTGCGACCTGGCATCCAGTCTTTTTTTTTCGCTAAAAGAGGATAGACCATAGTGATTTTCTGAGGTGACTATGGATATCTTTATTTCTAAAAAAATGCGCAATTTCATTCTGTTGGCGCAAACCAATAATATTGCCAGGGCGGCGGAGAAAATCCACATGACGGCCTCGCCTTTCGGTAAAAGCATCGCAGCACTGGAGGATCAAATTGGCTATACGCTGTTTACCCGTAAAGATAACAGTATCAGCCTGAATAAAGCGGGGCAGGAACTTTATCAAAAACTCTTTCCCATCTATCAACGTTTATCGGCCATCGATAATGAGATTCATAACGCGGGGGGCCGTTCGCGCAACATCGTGATAGGCATCGATAATACGTATCCAACCATTATTTTCGATCAGTTGATTAGTCTGGGCGACAAATATGACGGCGTGACGGCGCAGGCCTTCGAATTCAGCGAAAATGGCGTAATTGATAATCTGTTCGACAGGCAGCTCGACTTTATTATTTCGCCTCAGCATGTATCGGCACGCGTGCAGGATCTGGAAAATTTGACGATTAGCGAACTGCCGTCGTTGCGTCTTGGCTTCCTGGTTTCCCGGCGGTATGAAGACAGGCAGCCGCAGGCGCTGTTGCGTGAACTGCCTTGGTTGCAAATGCGTTTCCAGAACCGGGCCAATTTCGAGGCGATGCTGGATGCCTACATGCGACCCTGTGGCATCAACCCTACCGTGATTTACCGTCCTTACAGCTTTATGGCCAAGATAAGCGCGGTGGAGCGCGGTCAGTTCCTGACGGTCGTGCCGCATTTCGCCTGGCGACTGGTGAATCCGGCAAAACTGAAATATTTCGATGCGCCGCACAGCCCAATGTACATGCAGGAATATCTTTATTCATTGAAAAATCATCGCTATACCGCCACGATGCTCCGGCATATCGCCGAAGATCGCGACGGGGACGAACTAACCGAGCATTGATCCGGTTTCCAGCAGGTTACGATGAAGATCAAAAGCGTGACTGAGGTCGTGGTGAATATGACCACCGGGCGCATGTTCCAGATAACGGCGTAAATAGTCGCGATAAAGCGGGTGCGCGCAGCGATCAATAATGGTATGCGCACGTTGCAGAGGAGAGAGTCCGCGTAGGTCGGCAATGCCCTGTTCGGTGATGATCACTTTAACGCTGTGCTCGCTGTGATCGACATGGCTACACATCGGCACAATGGTGGAAATTTTGCCGCCTTTGGCGACGGACGGCGCCATAAAGAGCGAAAGATAAGCGTTACGCTCAAAATCGCCGCTGCCGCCGATACCGTTCATCAGATTCACGCCGGCTACGTGCGTGGAGTTGGCATGACCATAGATATCAAACTCCAGGCCGACATTCAGCGCAATAACCCCAAGCCGCCGGATAATTTCCGGATTATTGGAGATCTCCTGCGGGCGCAGTACGATACGACTGGCGAAGAAATCCATATTGTCGTAAATCTTTTGCAGCGAGTCGGCGGAAAGCGTCAGGCTGGAGGCGCTGGCGCCGATGATTTTGCCTGTCTCCAGCAGATGAACTACAGACTCCTGCAACACTTCGGAATACATCATAAAGGACGGAATATCCGGGTTTTCGCCAAGCCGCGCCATCACCGCATTGTTGATGTTTCCCACGCCGCTTTGCAGCGGTAAAAATTCTGCCGGGATGCGCCCCTGCGCCATCTCATCCAGCAGAAATGTGACCACATTATCGGCAATCTGCTGGCAGATGGGGTTGGCGTTATCCAGCACGTTGCCGGCATCGGGGAGATTTGTTTCCACCACTGCGATAATTTTGCGCGGATTGATCTGCACGTACTGATTACCTACCCGATCAAGAGCATGAAATATAGCGACGCTGTTGCGCCGTGGCGGCGCGCCGGGAATGACGATATCGGCCAGCTCGGCGACGCGCGGGTTATGGTAGTGGTTCAGTTCGATAATGACTTTTTTGGCCCGTAACAACCAGGTCGGCGCATTACCGATACCGCTGGACAGCCAGACGCGCCCATCGCTGGTAATGGCTGTGGCTTCGATAACAGCCACGTCGATGTCGCCAAAAAAGCCGTAGTTAACCATCTGCGCGACTTCGCTCAGGTGCAGATCGACAAACTTTACCTGCCCCTGATTAATTTTTTGGCGCAGGCCGGTTGAGGTCTGATAGGGCGCGCGCCAGGAGACTGCATCAGCGTCCGACAGCGCATCGTCGGCGGCGGCGC
The DNA here is from genome assembly GCF_008692845.1 of Salmonella enterica subsp. arizonae. GTDB lineage: Bacteria > Pseudomonadota > Gammaproteobacteria > Enterobacterales > Enterobacteriaceae > Salmonella > Salmonella arizonae. Next base: position 35,947 of record NZ_VXJW01000004.1, on the reverse strand, counting down.
TGATAGACGCGCCCGTTAATAACCGAATCTGAAAAGGCTGCCGCATCTGGTGCAGCACATTAGCGCGTCTGGCGATCGCGGCAGGCAGCGCTTTGGGCGAACCGGCGGGTGTAAAGCCGCTGAACGCAACCATATCGTTATGTTGAATGATTTCCGCCGCGTCATCGGCGCTCATTGTTGGCCAGGAGACTTTCATCGCGTGATCCTCACCCTCAGTACCCCACGAAATGGGGCTTACGTTTTTCCAGAAAAGCGTTCATTCCTTCCTGATAATCCTCGCTGTCATAAACAGCGCGCCGCATTCCCTGAATGCGCTCAAACTCATCAGAATTCATGGTGTGCGCTTCGCCCAATACCCGCAGCTCCTCTTTTATTACCGCAATGGCCAACGGCGCTTTTTCTGAAATATGGTGCGCCATCTGTAACGTGAAATCTTCCAGTTCGTCGGCTTCAACGACATGGTTAAGAATGCCGACCGCCAGCGCGCGCTGGGCGGTAATCGGCGAAGCGGTAAAAATCAGCTCCTTAACGATATGGAATCCCGCATCGCGGGTGAGGTTATGAATGCCGACCAGGTTATACGGTACGCCAAGATTCACTGGCGTCATGGAGAAGGTAGAAGTACTGGCGGCGATGATCAGATCAGAACTCATGATCATCTCAAACGCGCCGCCCCAGACGCTGCCTTCCACCATCGAAATCACCGGCTTAGGATACTTCTGAATCAGGCGCGTGATCTGACGTAGCGGATCGTCATAAGACAGTGGATCGCGCCGTCCGCTGGGCAATTCATGAATATCATGGCCTGCGGAAAAGACTTTCGCGCCGCTGGGCGCACGCAGAATAATACAGCGAATTTCTGGACGATTGAGATCGCTTAGCGCCTGCATCAGGTCATCAATAAAGACTTTGCTCAGAGCGTTAAGTTTACGGGCATAATTGAATTCAATGACCGCGACTTTTTGGATGGTAACGACGTTAACATATTGATAAGACATAATAATCTCTTTATTGAAAGTAATGATTCTGTAGAAATTCGCTAATGCGCCGCAGACCGGTGCGCGGCGAAAGATCGTTGCTTTTCACGGCTTGTAACGTGTTCTGGAAATAGCGTGTAAAATCGGGGCGGGCAAACAGCATATGCAACGTTTGTTCTTTCGTTTGTTGTTGCAACCAGTGAAGGGCCTGCTGACGGCGTACCTGCTCCATACGACCGCTGGCGGCAAGGGTTGCGCGGAAATCGCAGAGGGTTTGCCATACCTGGTCGATTCCGCATTTTTGCAGGGCGCTACAGGTCAGAACCTGCGGCTGCCATTCGGCATATTTGCGACGCAGGATGTGCAATGCGCTTTCGTACATGTGACGGGTGATAGCCACATTGCCGCGATTATCGCCATCATCCTTATTAATAACGATCAGATCCGCCATCTCCATAATGCCTTTTTTAATCCCTTGCAGATCGTCGCCGCCGCCTGCGATCTGTAGCGCAATAAAACAATCCACCATGTTGGCGACTTCCGTTTCCGACTGGCCAACGCCTACGGTTTCGACGATCACGATGTCATAGCCTGCCGCTTCGCACAGCAGTATCAGCTCCCGCGCGCGCAGACAGGCACCGCCCAGATGTCCGCCGGAAGGGACGGGGCGAATAAACGCCGCATCCGATCGCGAAAGCGCCGTCATCCGGGTTTTATCGCCGAGAATACTGCCGCCGCTTACCGGGCTGCTGGGATCGACGGCAATGACCGCTACATGTAAGTTCTCGCTAATCAACAACATGCCGAAGGCTTCCAGAAACGTACTTTTTCCGGCGCCCGGCGTTCCGGTGATCCCCAGCCGCAGAGCATTGCCAGTAAAAGGCATAATGGCATCCAGCAGGCGCGCGCTAAGTTCCTGATGACGAGGATGGCTGCTTTCTATCAGCGTCATCGCCTGCGCGAGCGTGGCGCGATCGCCCTGACGCAGACGTGTGACGGCGTCCATCAGCGTGGTATCGTTAATCATGATGCTGGCTAATCCGGGCCAGGACATCGCGCACACTCTCCAGCATTGGCGTGCCGGGGCCATAAATTGCCGCCACGCCATGGGCTTTTAGGAAAGCGTAGTCCTGCGGCGGGATCACGCCGCCCGCCACCACGCAGATGTCCTCGCGGCCCCATTTTTTGAGCGCCGCCACAAGCTCTGGAATTAACGTTTTATGACCGGCGGCCAGCGATGAGGCGCCTATGACATGAACGTCATTTTCCACCGCCAGGCGGGCGATCTCGTCCGGGGTAGAGAACATTAGGCTGAGATCGACATCGAAACCGAGATCGGAATAGACGCTGGCGATCACTTTTGCTCCGCGATCGTGGCCGTCCTGACCCATTTTGGCGATCAGGATGCGCGGACGGCGGCCTGTGTCAGCGAGAAATTGCTGAGTTTGCGCAACAATGGCATCAAACTCACCGGCAGACTTATCGGACTGATGATAGCTTTGCGCAATCACGCCGGTAACGCACTGGCTGGGCACCAGATAGCGATCAAACGCCGCTTCCAGCGCATCGGAGATTTCCCCCAGCGTGGCGCGAACGCGGGCGGCCTCGACGGCGGCGGCCAGCAGATTTTCATGGTGTTGCGCCGCGTGAGTCAGCGCTTGCAGGGCAGCGTTCACCGCACGGTTATCGCGAGTCGCGCGGATGCGTTTCAGCGCGGCGATCTGTTCGTTGCGCACCTTCACATTATCAATTTCCAGTACTGCGGTTTCGTCTTCTTTTTCCAGCTTGTATTTGTTGACGCCGACGATAACGCGCTCGCCCTGGTCGATGAGCGACTGTTCGCGGGCGGAGGCTTCTTCGATCATCCGCTTCGGTAATCCGGCCTCGATCGCCTTCGCCATGCCGCCCGCTGCGTCGATCTGTTTGATAATCGCTCTGGCCTGCTTGACGATCTGATCGGTGAGCGACTCGACATAATATGAGCCTGCCAGCGGATCGACGGTGCGGCAGATCGACGACTCTTCCTGAATAATGATCTGCGTATTACGGGCGATACGCGCCGAAAAGTCGGTCGGCAGGCCGAGCGCCTCGTCAAAGGCGTTAGTATGCAGCGACTGGGTGCCGCCAGGCGTGGCGCCGAGCGCTTCAATGGTAGTGCGAATAATGTTGTTATAAGGGTCTTGCTCAGTCAGACTCCAGCCGGAGGTCTGGCAATGAGTCCGTAGCGCCAGCGATTTGGGATTGGTCGCGCCGAAACCACTCACTGCTTCGCTCCATAGATAGCGTGCGGCGCGCAGCATGGCGACATTCATAAACAGGTCCATGCCGATACCGAAAAAGAACGACAGTCGGGGAGCGAAATCGTCAATTTTCAGCCCGGCGGAAAGGGCGGCTTTAATGTACTCGATACCGTCCGCCAGGGTAAACGCCACTTGTTGCACGCAGTTCGCGCCGGCTTCGCCCATGTGATAGCCGCTGATGCTGATAGTGTTAAAGCGCGGCATGTTTCCGGAACACCAGGCGATGATGTCCGCAATAATGCGCATAGAGGGTTTTGGCGGATAAATATAGGTATTACGGCACAGATACTCTTTGAGAATATCATTCTGGATCGTCCCGGTAAGCTGTTCTGGCGAAACGCCTTGCTCTTCTGCCGCCACAATATAAAACGCCATCACCGGCAATACCGCGCCGTTCATCGTCATCGATACTGACATCTTATCCAGCGGGATCTGGTCGAACAGCACTTTCATATCTTCGACGGTATCAATCGCCACGCCGGCTTTACCAACATCGCCCGCCACCCGCGGGTTATCGGAGTCATAACCGCGGTGGGTCGCCAGATCAAAGGCGACGGAAAGGCCTTTTTGCCCGGCGGCGAGGTTGCGACGATAAAAGGCGTTGGACTCTTTGGCGGTGGAGAATCCGGCATACTGGCGAATGGTCCACGGCTGGGCGGTATACATGGTGGCGCGTGGACCGCGCACGTAAGGAGGCAGACCGGGCAGTGTACCGGTGACTTCCAGATTATTCAGGTCGGCTTCGGTATACAGCGGTTTAACGGCAATGCCCTCCGCCGTTTGCCGTATCAACGATTCGACGGTTTTTTCCCGCCGGCTTAGCTCGTTATTGGCGAGTGTTTGCCACGCCTGCAAATTAGCCATTTTTTACTCCGTATTACGCAATGAAATAAAGATTTGCTAATACGGTGAGCGTTTTGAATCTCCTTGTCGCCAGCAAAAAATAGCCAACGGCGCGTCGTTTTTTGCCGCCTGAACGAAATGATTTTGTGATGAATTTCAAAGACGTGATGATAGAATGGTGGGCCATGCAGGCCGGATAAGGCGTTCACGCCGCCATCCGGCATTAATCAGAGAGGCTAATCCTGACGCAGCACCTTGTGCCCGTACTCCAGCAGCGCGTCGGTCACTTTGCGCATCATCCGGCTTTCAGGGGCAAAGCGGTGCCAGTAAAGCATCCGGCGTTGTAGCAAACCGGGTGTTAAGTTGATCAACTCGCCGCTTTCCAGCTCTTGCTCAATCTGCAGGTGAGGGATCATGCAGCAGGTCGTGCCCTGACGCGCGAGCTGTACAAAAGCTTCGGATGAATTAACGATATGGCACGGCACGCTGCCGGGCGGCAGATCGAAATTCTGTTGCAAAAAGGCCTGATGCATATCATCCAGATGGTCGAACGCGACGGCAGGCGCTTTCAGCAGAGACGAACGGGTAACGCCGTTGGGGAAATAGCGCTCGGCAAACGGTTTTGACGCGACAAACAGATAATCGAGCGCGCCCAGTTTGTCCACCAGGCAACTGGGCAGCGCCTGATGCTGGATACTCACCGCGCCAACCACCTCGCCGCGACGCAGGCGTTCTTGCGTGCGCGTTTCGTCCTCCACCTGCAAATTGAGACGGATAGGGGAGTCCGCCAGCACCGGCGCCAGCGCCGGAAGCAGCCATGTCGCCAGACTGTCGGCGTTAACCGCCAGCGACAGCAGCAGCGGCGTAGAGCCGGTTTGTTCATCGCCCAGCCACTCTTCTTCCAGCAGTTCAACCTGACGCAGCAGAGCCAGTAATTTTTGCCCCTGTTCCGTGGGGCGAGGAGGAACGGTACGCACCAACAAAGGTTGTCCGAACATATTCTCAAGCTGTTTTATGCGCTGTGAGACAGCGGATTGCGTAATGCACAGCTTCTGGGCGGCACGCTCGAATCCTCGTTCACGTATAACGGCATCCAGCGCCTGTAGTGTTCTGTAGTCCGGACGTTTCATTGTTGTGTCATGCTCCTGATATTTTTTTTCCGCACTATGACATAAATTTGCAGTCGGTACAGATGAAATCCGTGGCCTGTGTACGGACACGGAGATTTTTCCCGACAATGTTCTATAATGCGGCTGAATTTTCACACCACAGGCGAAACGATTTATGACGCAGGATGAACTGAAAAAAGCGGTAGGATGGGCGGCACTTCAGTATGTACAGCCCGGCACCATTGTGGGCGTTGGTACCGGCTCAACGGCCGCACACTTTATTGATGCGCTGGGCACAATGAAAGGCCAGATTGAAGGCGCGGTCTCCAGCTCGGACGCCTCGACTGAAAAACTCAAAGGCCTCGGTATTCATGTGTTTGATCTCAATGAAGTGGATAGCCTGGGCATCTATGTCGACGGCGCGGATGAAATCAACGGTCATATGCAGATGATCAAAGGTGGCGGCGCGGCATTAACCCGTGAGAAAATTATTGCTTCCGTGGCGGAGAAATTTATCTGCATTGCGGATGCCTCTAAACAGGTGGATATTCTTGGCAAATTCCCGCTGCCGGTCGAAGTGATTCCGATGGCGCGCAGCGCGGTCGCTCGTCAACTGGTGAAGCTGGGCGGGCGCCCGGAGTACCGTCAGGGCGTGGTCACGGATAACGGCAACGTGATTCTGGATGTTTATGGTATGGAAATCCTTGATCCCATCGCGCTGGAAAACGCCATTAACGCGATTCCGGGTGTCGTGACCGTGGGGCTGTTCGCCAACCGTGGCGCGGACGTTGCACTGATTGGCACGCCGGACGGGGTTAAAACCATTGTAAAATGATCCCGCCAGGCGCATTTCCTGCCGCGTAAAAAATTCGAACAGGGCAAATTTGGTGACATGTATCACGTTTAATCGTTTGCCCTGCCGATCACTCTAAAGAAAAAGTTATCCCTGGTATTTTCATCTGCTATTTCCCTCTGTATGCGATTTCTTCAGGACGCTGACGCAAACGTTCGTATTGCCGCGATAATTTTTTTTGATATGTTGAAGGACGGATGCAAATCCACACACAACATCAGATGGCAAAAAAAGACAGGATCGGGGAAATGGCAAAGGTATCGCTGGAGAAAGATAAAATTAAATTTCTGCTGGTTGAAGGGGTGCATCAAAAGGCGCTGGAAAGCCTTCGTGCGGCAGGTTACACCAACATTGAATATCACAAGGGCGCGCTGGATACTGAACAGTTGAAAGCGTCCATCCGCGATGCCCACTTCATCGGTCTGCGATCCCGTACTCATCTGACAGAGGAAGTGATTAACGCCGCAGAGAAGCTGGTGGCGATTGGCTGCTTTTGCATCGGCACCAACCAGGTGAATTTAAATGCGGCGGCAAAACGCGGTATTCCGGTCTTTAACGCGCCATTCTCTAATACCCGCTCCGTGGCGGAGCTGGTGATTGGCGAGTTATTGTTGTTGCTACGCGGCGTACCGGAAGCGAACGCCAAAGCGCACCGCGGCGTATGGAATAAACTGGCGGCAGGGTCATTCGAAGCGCGCGGCAAAAAGCTTGGCATTATCGGTTACGGCCATATTGGAACGCAGTTGGGTATTCTGGCGGAATCGCTGGGGATGCATGTCTATTTCTATGATATTGAAAATAAACTGCCGCTCGGCAATGCGACCCAAGTGCAGCACCTTTCTGAATTGCTGAATATGAGCGATGTGGTCAGTCTGCACGTCCCTGAAAATGCCTCCACCAAAAATATGATGGGCGCGAAAGAGATAGCCCTGATGAAACCCGGTTCGCTGCTGATTAACGCCGCGCGCGGAACGGTGGTAGATATCCCGGCTTTGTGCGATGCTCTGGCGACGAAACATCTGGCGGGGGCCGCTATCGACGTCTTCCCGACGGAACCGGCGACTAACAGCGATCCGTTTACCTCTCCGCTGTGCGAATTCGATAACGTGATCCTGACGCCGCATATCGGCGGCTCAACGCAGGAAGCGCAAGAAAACATCGGTCTGGAAGTCGCAGGAAAACTGATTAAGTATTCGGATAACGGTTCGACGCTTTCCGCCGTGAACTTCCCGGAAGTGTCGCTGCCGTTGCATGGCGGTCGTCGCCTGATGCACATCCATGAAAACCGTCCGGGCGTATTAACCGCCCTTAACCAGATCTTTGCCGATCAGGGCGTTAACATCGCCGCGCAGTATCTGCAAACCTCCGCCCGAATGGGATATGTGGTGATTGATATAGAAGCCGATAGCGATGTTGCGGAGAAAGCGCTGCTGGCGATGAAGGCGATACCAGGCACCATTCGTGCCCGTCTGCTGTACTGATATATTTGTCCGATGGCGCTACGCTTATCGGGCCTGAATGAGCGTGTAGGCCGGGTAAGGCGTAGCCGCCACCCGGCAATGAATTCCTACTACCATTCCCATACTTTTGACGGCGTCACTACCGCTGGCAGCGGGATATCCCACTCCTCAACCGGTAGTTTTTCGACGCGCTGGCAATCGTGCGCATAGCCAACCGGTGTCAGGCCATGTGACGGCCAGTTTTGTAGCGTGCGGTCATAAAAACCGCCGCCCATGCCTAAACGCTGTCCGTCTTCGTCAAACGCCACTAATGGCGTTACCAGCACATCCAGTTGGGAAAGCGGTAAAACGTCGCGCACATCCAACTTAGGCTCCTGAATTTTCAGCCGATTAGTCACCAGTTCGCTGTGCGGATGGTAGTGCAAAAATAGTAAGTTTCCAGGGCTGAACGGATGCAGTACCGGTAAGTAAACACGCTTACCTGATAACCAAAGCTGTTCTATCAGCGGCTGAGTGTCGAGTTCGCCGTCAAAGGAGAGAAACACGGCGACAGTCTGCGCCAGCACGACGGGAGGAAAGCTGAGTATTCTGCCTGCGGCCTGTTGACCAAAGCAGCGTTGCTGCTCCGGCGTCAGCGCACGGCGGCGCTCCCGAATCATTCGGCGGATTTCTTGTCGTGATAAAGAGAGTTCGGGAAGTTGCGTCATGGCTGTCGCCAGTCAGAAGGGGAATCTCCGAGATGCCGCCGCAGGCTGTAACCCTTGAACCCTTGGTTCAAGGTGAATGTGTCGTCACAGTTTTAAGGCTTCTCGGACGAACCGAGCATGCTCACCAACCGCGGAGCGCCACATTCTTGTGGTATGAAATATCGGCTCAGGGGACTGGCCCGCTTGCAAACATCTCAGAGAAATTCTGTTTTCACAATCACTCTACCATAGTAAAGCGAAAAGTGTTATTCAAAGTTTTGGCCCGTTTTTTCGGTTGTGCGCCCCTGATCAAGCAACGCCTGCTCAATGGTCTGTTGTAGCATCCGAATACGTTGTTCCATGCTCGCCGCGTAGTCGCGGGTCTTCGCTTTTTCCTGAGTTAACTCATAGCTGATATTCAATGCGGCAATGAAAACCAACTGCTCAGTATTTGTGACTCTAGTGCGAACTTTCAGATCTTGCAACCGCTGATTCAGATCGTCCGCAGCCTGATTCAACGCATCCCTTTGGTCAGGCGGGCAATTCACTCGCAGTGAACGGCCAAAAATTTGGATATCGACGGGTTGTGCAGACATGCCACCTTCCTGCTGATTGACTGCGCTGCCTTCGTCTCCAGACCCAGGGTCCGCGAAGGGGCGACACTATAGCTACCCTGGTGCGAAGATACAAGCCCTTTTCTGGTTCACCAGGGTCCAAAGTGGTAGCATATCATGAATATCCTCCCTTTGATGACGAATGCTTATGTCTATACAGAACGAAATGCCTGGTTACAACGAAATGAACCAGTTTTTGAACCAACAAGGGGCCGGTCTGACCCCGGCTGAAATGCATGGTTTAATCAGCGGGATGGTTTGCGGCGGCAACGACGACAGCTCATGGCAGCCGCTGCTTCACGACCTGACGAACGAAGGTCTGGCTTTTGGGCATGAGCTAACTCAGGCGCTGCGCAAAATGCATGCGGCGACCAGCGACGCGCTGGAAGACGACGGTTTTCTTTTTCAGCTTTATCTGCCTGAAGGCGACGATGTCAGTGTGTTCGATCGCGCGGATGCGTTGGCCGGGTGGGTTAACCACTTTTTGCTTGGCCTCGGCGTAACGCAGCCTAAACTTGATAAAGTCACCGGCGAAACGGGTGAAGCGATCGATGACCTGCGTAATATTGCGCAGCTTGGTTATGATGAGAGCGAAGATCGGGAAGAGCTGGAGATGTCGCTCGAAGAGATTATCGAATATGTCCGTGTTGCGGCGTTGTTATGTCATGACACTTTCACGCGCCAACAGCCGACTGCGCCGGAAGTGCGTAAACCGACGCTACACTAAGCACAAAACGAAATGGAGGCAGGTCATGACTCAGCAGGAATACCAACGCCGTCGCCAGGCATTACTGGCGCAAATGCAGCCCGGCAGCGCCGCGCTGATCTTTGCCGCACCGGAGGCGATGCGCAGCGCAGACAGTGAATATCCGTATCGCCAGAGTAGCGACTTCTGGTATTTCACCGGTTTTAACGAACCGGAAGCCGTGCTGGTACTGATTAAGAGTGATGACACCCACAACCACAGCGTTTTGTTCAACCGCGTTCGCGACCTGACGGCGGAAATCTGGTTTGGTCGCCGTTTAGGGCAGGATGCCGCGCCGGAAAAGCTGGGCGTTGACCGGGCGCTGGCGTTTAGCGAAATCAACCAGCAACTCTTTCAGTTGCTCAACGGTCTGGATGTGGTGTACCACGCCCAGGGCGGATATGCATATGCCGACGAGATTGTTCTGGCGGCGCTGCAGAAGCTGCGTAAAGGTTCTCGTCAGAATCTGACCGCGCCGGCCACCATGACTGACTGGCGACCGATCGTCCATGAGATGCGCCTGTTCAAATCGCCGGAAGAGATTGCTGTCATGCGCCGCGCCGGGGAAATTAGCGCGCTGGCGCATATCCGCGCGATGGAAAAATGTCGTCCGGGGATGTTTGAGTATCAACTGGAGGGGGAAATTCACCACGAATTTAATCGCCACGGCGCGCGCTATCCCTCCTATAACACCATTGTCGGCAGCGGCGAAAATGGCTGTATCCTGCATTACACTGAAAACGAAAGTGAAATGCGCGACGGCGATTTAGTGCTTATCGACGCGGGCTGTGAATATAAAGGTTACGCGGGCGACATCACGCGTACTTTCCCGGTGAACGGGAAATTCACGCCAGCTCAGCGTGAAATTTATGACATCGTTCTGGAATCGCTGGAGACCAGCCTGCGACTGTTCCGTCCTGGTACCTCTATTCAGGAGGTGACCGGCGAAGTAGTGCGTATCATGATAACCGGGCTGGTGAAGCTGGGGATTTTGCGAGGAGAGGTTGATCAACTGATTGCCGAAAATGCGCATCGTCCTTTCTTTATGCATGGCTTGAGCCACTGGCTGGGGCTGGATGTTCACGATGTCGGCGTTTATGGGCCGGATCGCTCCCGCATCCTGGAGCCGGGCATGGTGCTGACCGTAGAGCCAGGCCTCTATATCGCGCCGGATGCCGACGTGCCGGAAGCGTATCGCGGCATTGGCGTTCGAATTGAAGATGACATTGTCATTACCGAAACCGGTAATGAAAACCTGACCGCTGGCGTTGTGAAGAAGGCGGATGACATTGAAGCGTTAATGGCGGCGGCGCGACAGCAATGAGCGTCATTATCGTTGGCGGCGGCATGGCAGGCGCGACGCTGGCGCTGGCCATCTCTCAGTTCAGTCATGGGACGTTGCCGGTACATCTGATTGAAGCGAAAGCGCCTGAAGCCGACGGTCATCCCGGCTTTGACGCCAGAGCGATTGCGCTGGCGGCGGGTACTTGCCAGCAACTGGCGCGAATTGGCGTCTGGCAGGCAATTTCCGATTGCGCAACGGCAATCAATACCGTACACGTCAGCGATCGCGGACATGCCGGATTTGTGACTCTCGCCGCGCAGGATTACAGCCTGGCGGCGTTGGGTCACGTTGCGGAGCTGCATGATATCGGGCTGCGTCTGTTTGCGCTCTTGCGTAAAGCGCCGGGCGTTACGCTGCACTGCCCGGAGCGCGTAGCCAGCGTGTCGCGTACTCAGCAGCAGGTTAACGTCACTCTGGAAAACGGCAATGTGATAGCTGGCAGCGTTCTGGTGGCGGCTGACGGTACCCACTCCGCGCTGGCGTCAGCCTGCGGCGTTGACTGGCGTCAGGAGCCTTACGAACAGTTAGCGGTGATAGCTAATGTCGCAACCGCCGTCCCGCATCAGGGACGCGCCTTTGAACGTTTTACCCCATATGGCCCGCTGGCGATGTTGCCGATGTCACAAGGCCGATGTTCGCTGGTTTGGTGCCATCCGCTCGACCAGCACGATGAGGTGCTGGGGTGGTCTGACGTGCAATTCTGTCATGCGTTGCAGGCCGCGTTCGGCTGGCGGTTGGGGCGCATTACTCTGGCGGGTAAGCGTAGCGCGTATCCGCTTGCTCTTACCACAGCGACGAAAGCGTTTACTCACCGGACGGTACTGGTCGGCAATGCGGCTCAGACGCTGCATCCTATCGCCGGGCAAGGGTTTAATCTTGGTCTGCGCGATGTCATGAGCCTGGCGGAAACGCTGGTCGCGGCACAGGACGCGAGCGAGGATATTGGCGCCTGGCATGTGCTATCGCGCTATCAACAGCGTCGTCAGGTCGACCGGGATACGACAATTGGCGTGACGAACAGTCTGGTCCATCTGTTTGCAAATCGCTGGGCGCCGTTGGTTATTGGGCGCAATGTCGGTTTAATGGCGATGGAATTATTACCGCCTGCGCGCGATGCGCTGGCGCAGCGTACGCTTGGCTGGGTAGCGCGATAAGTTAATCGTAAGCCGCCATCCGGCAGGAGCTGCGCAAAGGCCTGCTGGCGCTTCGCTTATCAGGCCTACGAAAGGCGTCATTTGACCAGGAGTAAATAGTGCAAAGTGTTGATGTAGCAGTAGTTGGCGGAGGTATGGTGGGACTGGCTGTCGCCTGTGGCTTGCAGGGCAGCGGTTTGCGCGTTGCGGTATTGGATCACATTGTCCCCCAGCCGCTGGCGAACGATGCGCCGCCTCAGCTTCGGGTGTCGGCGATTAATGCCGCCAGTGAAAAACTGCTTGCTCGCCTTGGCGTGTGGTCAAACATTGTGGCGCGTCGGGCAAGTTGCTACCACAGTATGGAAGTCTGGGATAAAGACAGCTTTGGCCGTATTACGTTTGATGACGCGAGCATGGGATATAGCCATCTGGGGCATATTGTTGAAAACAGCGTTATTCACTACGCACTGTGGCAAAAAGCGCAGCAAGCGGCGGACATCACTTTAATGGCGCCAGCGGAATTACAGCAGGTCGCCTGGGGGGAGAACGACGCTTTCCTGACCTTAAAAGACGGCGCGATGTTAACTGCGCGTCTGGTGATTGGCGCAGATGGCGCAAATTCCTGGCTGCGTAACAAAGCGGATATTCCCTTAACCTTTTGGGACTACCGCCACCATGCGCTGGTGGCGACTATCCGTACCGAAGAGCCGCACGGCGCGGTTGCCCGCCAGGTGTTTCACGGTGAAGGTATTCTGGCGTTTTTGCCGTTAAACGATCCACATCTGTGTTCTATAGTCTGGTCGCTTTCTCCGCAAGATGCGGAGCGTATGCAACAAACTAGCGATGAGGCGTTTAACCAGGCATTGACTATCGCCTTCGATAATCGGTTGGGCTTATGCCGCGTGGAAAGCGAACGCCAGGTCTTCCCGCTGACGGGCCGCTATGCTCGCCAGTTTGCCGCGCACCGTCTGGCGTTAGTCGGCGATGCCGCGCATACCATCCATCCGCTGGCAGGGCAAGGCGTCAACCTCGGCTTTATGGATGCGGCCGAACTGGTGGACGATCTGCGCCGGCTTCAGCGTCAGGGTAAAGATATCGGTCAACATCTTTATCTTCGTCGTTATGAGCGTAGCCGTAAACATAGCGCGGCGATGATGCTTGCCGGGATGCAGGGTTTTCGTGACCTGTTTGCCGGAGAAAACCCGGCAAAAAAATTGCTGCGCGACATCGGGCTGAAACTGGCCGATACGCTCCCCGGCGTCAAACCCCAACTGCTTCGCCAGGCGATGGGGTTAAACGACCTTCCGCAATGGCTTCGTTAAGCGTTTGACTGCACGCCGGCAAGAGTTTGAAACCCGTCACACTTTGCTTTCCCGGCCATCGCGCCGGGGGGCTTTCCTCATTTGAAATAATCTAATTCCACCTCTCATTTCGCATTATATTTTCTAATGTAACAATTTTTAGCTAACGCGATTTCCGACATTTTTTCCGCATTTAATATTAATTAATGTCGGTGTAAATCGTATTAGCTTCCTGTTTGTGGAGGTCATTTGCCAGGATGTTAGTTTTTTGTGCTGATGGGCTTTTGGCATTTTTTAATCATAAGCTAATGTGATGATAAATTCAGCCTTATGGTTTAGTGTCTGGTTCGGTGGTAAGTTCAGGGACAAGAGAACGTTTGCGTCGACGCAGGATAAAGGGCGTCGATGCCAGGTTTCGTGGCGAAGATTTCCCATGAAAATGGTTGTTAGCCCCCGCTAATTCAACGAGGAAAAGATGGCTCAACAGACGCCTTTGTACGAACAACACACGCTATGCGGCGCCCGCATGGTCGATTTTCATGGCTGGATGATGCCCCTGCATTACGGTTCCCAGCTTGATGAACACCACGCTGTGCGCACCGATGCCGGGATGTTTGATGTATCGCATATGACCATTGTCGATCTTCATGGTAGCCGCACACGGGAGTTTCTGCGTTATCTGCTGGCAAACGACGTGGCGAAGCTGACCATAGCCGGCAAAGCGCTTTATTCCGGTATGCTCAATGCCTCGGGCGGGGTGATTGATGATCTTATCGTCTACTACTTCACTGAAGATTTCTTCCGTCTTGTTGTTAACTCCGCCACCCGTGAAAAAGATCTCGCCTGGATTACCCAACATGCCGAACCTTATGCCATTGATATCACCGTTCGTGACGACCTGTCGCTGATTGCGGTACAGGGACCGAATGCGCAGGAAAAAGCGGCCACGCTGTTTACCGAGGAGCAGCGTAACGCGGTGGAAGGGATGAAACCGTTCTTTGGCGTACAGGCGGGCGATCTGTTTATCGCTACGACCGGTTATACCGGCGAAGCGGGCTATGAAATCGCCATGCCGAATGAAAAAGCGGCGGATTTCTGGCGTGCGCTGGTGGAAGCGGGTGTGAAGCCGTGCGGTCTTGGCGCGCGCGATACGCTGCGTCTGGAAGCCGGTATGAACCTGTACGGCCAGGAGATGGATGAAGGTATCTCTCCGCTGGCGGCTAATATGGGGTGGACTATCGCCTGGGAACCGACTGACCGCGACTTTATTGGCCGTGAGGCGCTGGAGATGCAGCGTGAAAAAGGCCACGAGCAGCTTGTCGGTTTGGTGATGACCGAGAAAGGCGTATTGCGTAATGAACTGCCGGTGCGCTTTACCGATGCGCAGGGCAATCAGCAAGAAGGCATTATCACCAGCGGGACGTTTTCCCCTACGCTTGGCTACAGCATTGCGCTGGCGCGTGTTCCTGCAGGCATCGGCGAGACGGCGATTGTACAAATTCGCAACCGTGAAATGCCGGTAAAAGTGACTAAACCTGTTTTTGTGCGTAACGGCAAAGCCGTCGCGTGATTCATCCTTTTTTGGAGATTAATTGATGAGCAACGTACCCGCAGAACTGAAATACAGTAAAGAGCACGAATGGCTGCGTAAAGAAGCGGACGGCACTTACACCGTAGGTATTACTGAACACGCTCAGGAGCTATTGGGCGATATGGTTTTCGTTGATCTGCCGGAAGTCGGCGCAACCGTGAGCGCGGGCGACGACTGCGCCGTGGCGGAGTCCGTAAAAGCGGCGTCCGACATTTATGCGCCGGTAAGCGGCGAGATCGTGGCGGTAAATGATGCGCTGAGCGACTCCCCGGAGTTGGTGAACAGCGAACCGTATGCCGACGGCTGGATCTTCAAAATCAAAGCCAGCAATGAAAGCGAGCTGGAATCCCTGCTGGATGCCACCGCCTACGAAGCCCTGCTCGAAGACGAGTAATTACGCTTCATCCTTCACGTTGCAGGCGCGTTGGCTTTACTCGGCCTGAGGCCTCGCCCCTTCGGGGCCAGCGCAAGCGCTGTTCAAACCGGCGTAGCCGGTTTGTCTTCGCTCACCCCAGTCCCTTACTTATTTAAGCGACTGGGGGTTTTCTGCGTCGTCGCCTTCCTGCAACGCGAATGATTTTGCGTATTCGTTTTATATGCTCAGGCCCGGTAAGCACCAGCGCCACCGGGCAACGTAGTCTGACAAATACGATTCACTGCACGTTTCAGGAACCATCGCCCATGACACAGACGTTAAGCCAGCTTGAAAACAGCGGCGCTTTCATTGAACGCCACATTGGACCAGACGCAGGGCAGCAGCAAGAGATGCTGAATGCCGTAAGCGCCGAGTCATTAAACGCGCTGATAGGCCAAATCGTGCCGAAAGACATTCAGCTCGCGACCCCGCCGCAGGTTGGCGAGGCGGCAACCGAATATGCCGCGCTGGCGGAATTAAAAGCCATCGTGGGCCGTAACAAGCGCTTCACGTCGTACATTGGCATGGGCTATACCGCCGTGCAGTTACCGCCAGTTATCCTGCGTAACATGCTGGAAAATCCAGGCTGGTATACCGCCTACACCCCTTATCAGCCGGAAGTCTCTCAGGGGCGTCTGGAAGCGCTGCTCAACTTCCAACAGGTGACGTTGGATCTGACTGGACTGGACATGGCCTCCGCCTCGCTGTTGGATGAAGCGACTGCCGCCGCTGAAGCGATGGCGATGGCTAAACGCGTCAGTAAACTGAAAAATGCCAACCGTTTTTTTGTCGCTTCTGATGTACATCCGCAAACTTTGGATGTCGTCCGCACCCGCGCCAAAACCTTTGGCTTTGACGTGATTGTCGATGATGCGGCAAAAGCGCTGGATCATCAGAACGTATTCGGCGTGTTGTTGCAACAGGTGGGCTCCACGGGCGAAATTCATGACTACAGCGCGCTGATTAGCAAACTCAAAGCCCGTAAAGTGATCGTCAGCGTCGCCGCCGATTTTATGGCGTTGGTGCTACTTACCGCGCCGGGTAAACAGGGTGCGGATATTGTTTTTGGCTCTGCGCAACGTTTTGGCGTGCCGATGGGTTACGGCGGCCCGCACGCGGCGTTCTTTGCCGCGATCGATGAATTTAAACGCTCCATGCCGGGCCGTATTATTGGCGTCTCAAAAGACGCGGCGGGCAACGCCGCGTTGCGTATGGCGATGCAGACGCGCGAGCAGCATATCCGTCGCGAGAAAGCGAACTCTAATATCTGCACTTCACAGGTCTTGCTTGCCAACATCGCCAGCCTGTATGCCGTTTATCATGGCCCGGTTGGATTGAAGCGCATCGCTCAGCGCATCCATCGGCTGACTGATATTCTGGCGGCGGGCCTGCAACAAAAAGGGCTGAAGTTGCGCCACGCGCATTATTTCGACACCCTGTGCGTGGAGGTGGCGGACAAAGCCGCCGTGCTGGCGCGTGCGGAAGCGGCTGAAATTAACCTGCGCAGCGACATCCATAACGCGGTGGGCATCACCCTGGACGAAACCACTACCCGTGACAATGTTCTGCAACTGTTTACGATATTGCTGGGCGATGATCACGGCCTGAATATTGAAACGCTGGATAAAGACGTGGCGCTTGACAGTCGCTCTATTCAGCAAAGTATGCTGCGCGACGATGCGGTTCTGACGCATCCGGTATTTAACCGTTACCACAGCGAAACCGAGATGATGCGCTATATGCATTCGCTGGAACGTAAAGATCTGGCGCTGAATCAGGCGATGATCCCGCTGGGTTCCTGCACCATGAAGCTGAACGCCGCCGCTGAAATGATCCCTATTACCTGGCCGGAATTCGCCGAGTTGCATCCGTTCTGCCCACCGGAACAGGCGGAAGGATATCAGCAAATGATTAGCCAGCTTTCTGACTGGCTGGTGAAGCTGACCGGATACGACGCCGTCTGTATGCAGCCGAATTCCGGCGCGCAGGGGGAATATGCGGGACTACTGGCGATTCGTCACTATCACGAGAGCCGTAACGAAGGACATCGCGATATTTGTCTGATCCCGGCTTCCGCCCACGGCACCAACCCAGCGTCCGCGCATATGGCGGGAATGCAGGTGGTCGTGGTAGCGTGCGATAAGAACGGCAACATCGATCTGGCGGATCTGCGCGCGAAAGCGGAACTGCACGCCAACAATCTCTCCTGCATCATGGTGACGTATCCGTCTACGCACGGCGTGTACGAAGAAACGATCCGTGACGTGTGTGACATTGTTCATCAGTTTGGTGGTCAGGTGTATCTTGACGGCGCGAACATGAACGCCCAGGTCGGCATTACCTCACCGGGCTTTATTGGCGCAGACGTTTCGCACCTCAATTTGCATAAAACCTTCTGTATTCCGCACGGCGGCGGCGGTCCGGGGATGGGACCGATCGGCGTTAAAGCGCATCTGGCGCCGTTTGTGCCGGGTCACAGCGTGGTGCAAATTGAAGGGATGCTGACTCGGCAGGGCGCAGTGTCTGCGGCGCCGTTCGGCAGCGCCTCCATTCTGCCGATTAGCTGGATGTACATCCGCATGATGGGCGCGGAGGGGTTAAAACAGGCGAGCCAGGTGGCGATTCTGAACGCCAACTATATCGCCAGTCGCCTGAAAGATGCGTACCCGATACTGTATACCGGTCGCGATGGACGCGTGGCGCACGAATGTATTCTCGATATTCGTCCGCTGAAAGAGGAAACTGGCATTAGCGAGCTGGATATTGCCAAGCGCTTAATCGATTACGGTTTCCATGCGCCAACCATGTCCTTCCCGGTCGCGGGTACGCTGATGGTAGAGCCGACGGAATCTGAAGGTAAGGCGGAGTTGGATCGCTTTATCAATGCGATGCTGGCGATTCGCGCGGAAATCGAACGCGTGAAAGCCGGTGAGTGGCCGCTGGAAGATAACCCGCTGGTGAATGCGCCGCACACGCAAAATGAGCTGGCGGCGGAGTGGAATCACAGTTACAGCCGTGAGGTTGCCGTCTTCCCTGCGGGCGTGGCGAACAAGTACTGGCCGACCGTGAAACGCCTTGATGATGTGTACGGTGACCGTAATCTGTTCTGCTCCTGCGTGCCGATGAGCGAATACCAGTAATTACGACCGCTGTAGCAAAGTTCTGTAGACCGGGTAAGGCGTAGTCGCCACCCGGCCTTTCGGCCTGATAGTGCGATTTTGTAGGCCGGATAAGGCGTTTTCGCTGCCATCCGGCTATTTTTTACAGTTTTTCGCCGTTACTGGCGATCACCGCTTTGTACCAGTTAAAACTTTTCTTACGCGAACGTGACATATCGCCGGTGCCATCGTCATGCTTGTTCACATAGATAAAGCCGTAACGCTTGCTGTACTGACCGGTAGTGAACGAAACGCAGTCAATACAGCCCCATGGGGTGTAGCCCATCAGATCCACACCATCCCAGGTTACAGCCTTCATCATCTCTTCAATATGCGCGCGCAAATAGTCAATTCGATAGTCATCATTGATGCTGCCGTCCTCTTCAACCTTATCGTATGCGCCAAAGCCGTTTTCGACGATAAATAGCGGCTTTTGATAGCGTTCGTACAGCTCACACAATGAGTAGCGCAGGCCCACCGGGTCAATCTGCCAGCCCCAGTCAGAGGCTTTGACGTAGGGGTTAGGCACGCTGCCTTCAAACCCGGAAATCGCATCGCCGCTACCGCCTTCGGCTTTGACCGCGTTGGTCATATAGTAGCTGAAGCCTAAATAGTCGCAGGTGCCTTCGCGCAGAGTTTCTATATCGCCCTCTTCCATTTTGATGGTAAAACCGCGGCGTTCCCACTCGTTGAGTATGTAACGTGGGTAGTAGCCGCGCAGTTGGACGTCGGTAAAGACATAGCGTTCGCGCATCGACTCCTGAGCAAACATCACATCTTCCGGTTTACAGGAGAAGGGGTACAGCGCGACCATCGCCAGCATACAGCCGACTTTCATCTGCGGGTTAATGCGACGGGCCGCTTTTACCGCCAGCGCGCTGGCGACAAACTGATGATGTAATACCTGGTACATGGTCTCTTCTGGATTCTCATGCCCGGTATACACCACGCCGGAACAGCAGTAGCCAAACAGCGGCGCGCGCCAGTTACGCTGATTGTTGATTTCATTGAAGGTCATCCAGTATTTGACCTTATGTTTGTAGCGTTCAAACACCACTTCAGCAAAACGGACAAAGAAATCGACGACTTTACGATTGGTCCAGCCGCCGTAGTGCTGTACCAGATGTAGCGGCATTTCAAAGTGGGAGAGGGTGATGACCGGTTCGATGTTGTATTTGAGCAACTCATCAAACATGTCGTCGTAGAATTTCAGACCTGCTTCATTTGGCTGGGATTCGTCGCCATTCGGGAAGATACGCGTCCAGGCAATAGAGGTACGGAAGCATTTGAACCCCATTTCGGCGAAAAGCCTGATGTCTTCTTTGTAATGCCCGTAAAAATCGACCGCCTCGTGGTTCGGGTAGTATTTGCCAGGAACGACGTGCTGGGTGATTTCCCGTGGTACGCCGTGTGCGCCACCGGTTAACACGTCGCAGATGCTGGGACCTTTACCGTCTTTATTCCAGCCGCCTTCGACCTGGTGTGCGGCAACCGCGCCGCCCCATAAAAAATCTTTTGGCAAGGTGAGTTTTTTCAAGGTTGCATAATCTCAATTTATCTGGTCTGTTATCATTCATTCTGCACCAAATAGCATTTAAAGCGTACGCAAAATTCTGGAGTCCTCACGTGTCGGGGCGAGAACAAACTCACGGTCGCAACTTTCACTTCAGAGTTCATATTCAGGGAATAACTACATGCAGCCAAATGATATCACTTTCTTTCAACGTTTCCAGAATGACATTCTGACAGGGCGTAAAACCATCACGATTCGCGATGCCTCTGAGTCCCACTTTAAAGCCGGTGATGTGTTACGTGTGGGACGATTCGAAGATGATGGCTATTTTTGCACAATAGAAGTGACAGGGACGTCAACCGTGACGCTGGACACGCTGAACGAAAAACATGCGCAGCAGGAAAATATGTCGCTTGATGAACTGAAACGTGTAATTGCTGAAATTTATCCCAATCAGATGCAGTTTTATGTGATTGATTTTAAATGTCTCTGATAAGAATGAACATTTTTTAGCTGAATTTTTTGTTTAACGTTTTGAATAATAAGTGTAATTTAATTTTATGAGTTTATTTTAGCTAACAGGTGTTCACTGGAACCATTCTCAGTTACGCTAGAGGCGCAGTTCATCACTATGAACGTTTCTCCGGAGTAAGTTATGGTGCAAAAACCATTAATGGCGCAGGGGTATTCGCTGGCTGAAGAAATCGCCAACAGTATTAGCCACGGCATTGGATTGGTATTTGGTATTGTCGGTCTGGTGCTGCTGTTGGTTCAGGCGGTAGATGCGAATGCCGGTATGACGGCCATCGCCAGCTACAGTTTATATGGCGGGAGCATGATCCTGCTTTTTCTCGCCTCAACGCTGTATCATGCCATTCCCCATCAACGGGCAAAACTCTGGTTAAAGAAATTTGATCACTGCGCTATCTATCTGCTCATTGCCGGAACCTATACGCCATTTTTGCTGGTAGGTCTGGATTCGCCGCTGGCGCGCGGGCTAATGATTGTTATCTGGAGTCTGGCGCTACTCGGTATCCTCTTCAAATTGACGATTGCGCACCGGTTTAAAGTGCTCTCATTGGTCACGTATCTGGCAATGGGCTGGCTGTCGCTGATTGTGGTTTATCAACTGGCGATTAAGCTGGCGATAGGGGGCGTAACGCTGCTGGCGGTAGGCGGCGTGGTCTATTCGCTGGGCGTGATTTTCTATGTTTGCAAACGCATACCATATAACCACGCCATCTGGCATGGTTTTGTGTTGGGTGGCAGCGTGTGCCACTTCCTGGCAATTTATTTGTACGTGGGTCAGGCGTAATTGCCTAGTGCCGGTACAAGCGCTTTATCCGGCCTACAAGAACAGATTCTTGCAGGCCGGATAAATGCTGCGCCATCAGGGGATCCGGTTTTAACGCGCTATCACTCCTCCAGCGAGTAGGGCAGTGGGATGATATGCAGAGTATTGACATCGTCTCGAACGCGGAAAACGCTTTCGGCCTCTAAATCGTTATTCATTACGGCCTGAACCAGTAACTGACCATCGTCTAACTGCGTCGCAGCCAGAATAGCACCGGTACGACGCCAGTTCTCGCCCATCTGTAGCTCCAGATCTTCTCCTGCCTCCGGCACTCGGCTGGCTTTGCCTGCCAATAACCAAAGCGCGCGTTTATTGGCGCCGCGGAATTTTGCCCGCGCGACCATCTCCTGGCCGGTGTAACAGCCTTTTTTGAAGCTGATGCCGCCCAACGCCTGTAAATTAGTCGCCTGGGGGATAAACTGACCGCTGTTTGCTGCATCAATCACAGGAATGCCTGCTTCAATATCCAACGCCAGCCACTGTTGGCTGTTATTCAGTTCGGCTTCGCCGTGCAACTTCTCCGTTAACATATTTACTGTAGCGACATCGGTGACAAGCAGGAATCGTTCCGCAGGATGTTCAAACCACAGCAGCGTGGACGCGCCGTCTCTGACCACCTGGTTTTCGCTGTTGGGCAGATCGCTAAAAACATTCGCCAGCGCCGCGCGAGCCTGAAACCCTGCTACGCCAAGCAGTACGCGGTCATCATCCGGCGCGATAACCACTTTGGAAAATACGGCGTACTTTTTCAACTCCGTTAATTGCGCCTCACGCACGCTACGGCGCTCAATCCAGACAAACCCTTCACGCTCACGGAACAGGCGCAGATTGCTCCACATTTTACCTTTAGCATCGCAGTGGGCGGTGAGAAGGTGTTGTTGTTCTGTCATCTGGCTCACGTCAGCAGTGACCTGGCCCTGAATATACTTTTCACTGTCTACGCCGGTAATGGTCGCCAGCGCCCAGTCGTCAAGCGCGATCAGCGTCAGCGGCAGGCGGGCAGACGCTGAAGGGTGACGTGGCGGAAAGGAGATAAAAGCCATAAATAATGTCCTGGTTAGCTGCAACAATAATGATTAATGTTAAAAGAGCCATAGCCCATTGCAAGCGCTTTAAATAGCCTATTGCGGGCGGATTGATCGTTTTGCGAGGCGGTATCCAAAATAGGTGAACATATTGATTCCCTACTTTTTATTTCGCGATCACGGTCCAGATTACTGAGATTCCCGTAAAACAACGCCAAAAACACGTTACAATAGCCCGGTACTTCATTTTCGCGAGGCAGGAAGAACATGGATATTAACAATAAAGCACGTATTCACTGGGCATGTCGTCGCGGTATGCGCGAACTTGATATTTCCATCATGCCGTTCTTTGAACATGAGTACGATAGTTTGAGCGACGGAGAAAAGCGTATTTTTATCCGTTTGTTGCAGAATGATGACCCAGATTTATTTAACTGGTTGATGAATCACGGTAAGCCGGCTGACGCTGAGCTGGAACAGATGGTACGACTCATTCAGACACGGAATCGGGAACGTGGTCCAGTGGCAATCTGATTTACGCGTCTCATGGCGCGCTCAGTGGATCTCATTACTCATTCACGGGTTGGTTGCCGCGGTGATTTTATTGATGCCCTGGCCGCTGAGTTATACCCCGTTGTGGATGATGCTACTGTCGCTGGTCGTGTTTGACTGCGTACGTAGCCAGCGCCGGATTAATACCTGTCAGGGAGAGATCAAGCTGCTGATGGACGGGCGCTTACGCTGGCAGGGGCAGGACTGGACGCTCCTGCGTCCGCCCTGGTTACTGAAGAGCGGGATGGTGTTGCGTTTACGCGCTGAGTCTGGACGCCATCAGCATTTATGGCTGGCGGCTGATAGCATGGAAGAAGCGGAATGGCGTGAGTTGCGTCGGATAATGTTACAGCAACCGATATCGCGCTAACACTGACGGAACGGCGCAAAACCGGTTCCGTCGAGAGGCAAGCGTAGTGGATAAGGTTTCAGGCGTAGTATTCAGCTATTTCGTTGAGAATCTGTTCGCACCAGGCCTGTATACGCTCATCGCTGAGATCGTACTGGTTCGTTTCATCCAGCGCCAGGCCGACAAACAGTTGTCCATCCGCAATGACAGGTTTATTGCTGGTAAATTCGTAGCCTTCGGTGGGCCAGTAGCCGACAAATTTAACGCCTTTTAGGGCAAGTTTGTCATGCAACATGCCCAGCGCATCCAGGAACCACTCGCCGTAGCCGAGCTGGTCGCCCATACCATACAGCGCAACGATTTTGCCTTCCAGATTGAGATCGTCTAATTGATCCCAGACGGCTTCCCAGTCCTCCTGAATTTCGCCAAAATCCCAGGTCGGGATGCCTAAAATGAGCATATCGTACTGCTCCATTAGAGCGGGGGCGTCATCCTTGAGGTTATGTAATGTCACCAGCTCCGGGCCGAGAATATCGCGAATTTTCTCTGCGGCCATCTCGGTGTAGCACGTGCTGGAACCGTAAAAAAGACCCATGTTCATTACGTTACATCTCGATTCTGCTATAGCGTTGCGGGTAGTGTAACAGAATCGCTGCATTCACGGCACAATGAGGCATAATGCACCAAAAGTAAGCATGAAGTAGGGGGCGCGAGTGGAACAGGATTTAGCGCGTATTGAGCAGTTTCTGGATGCCCTGTGGCTGGAACGAAATCTGGCGGAAAATACATTAAGCGCGTATCGTCGCGATTTATCGATGGTCGTCGCGTGGTTGCGCCATCGTGGAAAAACGCTTGCGACGGCGCAGGCTGATGATTTACAAACGCTGCTGGCTGAACGGGTCGAGGGCGGATACAAAGCGACCAGCTCCGCGCGCCTGTTAAGCGCTATGCGGCGTTTTTTCCAGCATCTGTATCGTGAAAAGTATCGTGAGGATGATCCGAGCGCGCAGTTGGCCTCGCCTAAGCTTCCGCAGCGTTTACCGAAAGATCTTAGCGAAGCGCAGGTTGAACGGCTTTTGCAGGCACCGCTTATTGAGCAACCTTTGGAGTTGCGTGATAAAGCCATGCTGGAAGTGTTGTACGCCACCGGACTGCGCGTGTCGGAGCTGGTGGGGCTGACAATGAGCGATATCAGTCTGCGGCAGGGCGTTGTGCGGGTTATCGGTAAAGGCAATAAAGAGCGGCTGGTGCCGTTAGGCGAAGAGGCGGTGTATTGGCTGGAGACGTATCTGGAGCATGGGCGTCCCTGGTTACTTAATGGCGTATCGATTGACGTATTGTTCCCCAGCCAGCGTGCGCAGCAGATGACACGGCAGACCTTCTGGCACCGTATTAAACATTATGCGGTGCTGGCTGGAATTGATAGCGAAAAACTATCGCCCCACGTTTTACGTCACGCTTTCGCCACGCATTTGCTGAATCACGGCGCCGACTTACGTGTCGTACAGATGCTACTCGGGCATAGCGATCTTTCGACGACACAAATTTATACCCATGTCGCAACGGAGCGTTTGCGTCAACTTCATCAACAGCACCACCCGCGGGCATGAGTGCTGACAGGAAAGGATAGTTTATGAAAAAGCGTTTTATGATGTTCACCTTATTGGCGGCGGCGTTTTCAGGAATGGCCCATGCGGATGATGCGGCTATCCGTCAGTCGCTGGCTAAGCTGGGCGTTCAAAGCACGGAAATTCAAGCATCGCCAGTGGCTGGCATGAAAACCGTCCTCACTAACAGCGGCGTCCTGTATGTCACTGACGATGGCAAACATATTATTCAGGGGCCGATGTATGACGTGAGCGGCACACATCCGGTAAACGTGACGAATAAATTGTTGATGAGCCAACTGAATGCGCAGGAAAAAGAGATGATCGTCTATAAAGCGCCGGATGAGAAACATGTCATTACTGTTTTTACCGATATCACCTGCGGCTATTGTCATAAGCTACATGAAGAGATGAAAGATTATAACGCGCTGGGGATCACGGTACGTTATCTGGCCTTCCCGCGCCAGGGGCTGGAAAGCCAGGCAGAGCAGGATATGAAATCTATCTGGTGCGCCAAAGACAAAAACAAAGCGTTTGATGATGCGATGGCAGGTAAGGGCGTGAAACCGGCAAGCTGTGATGTGAACATTGCTGATCATTATGCGTTGGGCGTGCAGTTGGGCGTTAGCGGTACGCCAGCCATTATATTGAGTAACGGCTATGTGGTGCCTGGTTATCAGGGACCGAAAGAGATGAAAGCGTTTCTTGATGAGCATCAAAAACAGACCAGTGGTAAATAATACGCGTGAAACAACAGAGACAACTTCGTCGGCGCGAGGCTGATGAGACGGCGGATCTACCCGTCGATCTTCCTCCATTACTGCGACGTTTATATGCCAGCCGGGGCGTTCGCAGCGCCCGCGAACTGGAGCGCAGCGTGAAAGGGATGCTGCCCTGGCAGCAGCTTAGCGGTATTGATAACGCGGTGGAGATCCTCTACAACGCCTTCCGCGAAGGTATTCGCATTATTGTTGTCGGCGATTTTGACGCCGACGGCGCGACCAGTACCGCACTAAGCGTGTTGGGAATGCGTGCGTTGGGATGTGACAACATCAGTTATCTGGTGCCTAATCGCTTTGAAGATGGCTACGGTTTAAGCCCGGAAGTGGTCGATCAGGCGAAGGCGCGCGGCGCGCAGCTTATTATCACAGTAGACAACGGCATCTCATCCCATGCAGGCGTAGCGCATGCAAAGACGCTGGGGATTCCGGTGATCGTGACCGATCACCACTTACCTGGCGACACGTTGCCGGATGCCGAAGCGATTATTAATCCAAATCTGCGCGACTGCGAATTTCCTTCTAAGGCGCTAGCGGGCGTCGGTGTGGCGTTTTACCTGATGCTGGCGTTGCGGACATTTTTGCGCGACAAAGGATGGTTCGACGAGCGCGGCATCGCGCCGCCAAATCTGGCGGAACTGCTGGATTTAGTGGCGTTGGGAACGGTAGCGGACGTTGTGCCGCTGGATGCCAACAATCGCATCCTGACCTGGCAAGGGCTAAGTCGTATTCGTGCCGGGAAGTGCCGACCGGGAATCAAAGCGTTGCTGGAGATAGCGAATCGCGATCCG
The DNA here is from genome assembly GCF_008692845.1 of Salmonella enterica subsp. arizonae. Classification (GTDB taxonomy): domain Bacteria; phylum Pseudomonadota; class Gammaproteobacteria; order Enterobacterales; family Enterobacteriaceae; genus Salmonella; species Salmonella arizonae. Next base: position 9,447 of record NZ_VXJW01000004.1, on the reverse strand, counting down.
CAACGGCTTGCCGCCAGTGATTTAGGCTTTGCGTTGGGGCCGCGTTTGAATGCCGCCGGCAGACTGGATGATATGTCCGTCGGCGTGGCGTTACTGCTGTGCGACAACCTCGGCGAAGCGCGTGTTCTGGCCAGCGAGCTGGATGCGCTTAACCAAACGCGCAAAGAAATAGAGCAGGGGATGCAGGCGGAAGCGCTTATCCTGTGCGAAAAGCTTGAGCGCAGTAGTGAAACGCTTCCGGGCGGTCTGGCGATGTATCATCCTGAATGGCATCAGGGCGTGGTCGGAATTCTGGCGTCGCGCATTAAAGAGCGTTTTCACCGCCCGGTAATCGCCTTTGCGCCTGCGGGCGACGGCACGCTGAAAGGCTCAGGCCGATCGATTCAGGGGGTGCATATGCGCGATGCGCTGGAACGGCTGGATACGCTTTACCCTGATCTGATGATCAAGTTCGGCGGCCATGCGATGGCGGCGGGATTGTCGCTGGAAGAGCATAAATTCGAGCAGTTCCAGCAACGTTTTGGCGAGCTGGTGACGGAATGGCTCGATCCTGCCCTGTTGCAAGGCGAGGTGATCTCCGATGGTCCATTAAGCGCGGCGGAGATGTCTATGGAAGTGGCGCAACTGTTACGGGATGCCGGACCATGGGGGCAAATGTTCCCGGAGCCGCTATTCGATGGCCGTTTCCGTCTGCTACAACAGCGCCTGGTGGGCGAGCGTCACCTCAAGGTGATGGTGGAGCCCGTCGGCGGCGGCCCGCTGTTGGATGGCATCGCATTTAATATTGATACTACCTGCTGGCCGGATAACGGCGTGCGGGAGGTAGAACTGGCTTATAAACTGGACATTAACGAGTTTCGCGGCAACCGTAGTTTACAGATTATTATCGATGATATTTGGCCGCTATGAACGGGGCGATTTAACAACACTTTCGCTGTAATTAAGGGGCGAAATCCGCTAATATTTCGCCCTTATAACCGCATTTTGACAAGTCAAATAAAAGAAATCAGCCATGTTTGAAATTAACCCGGTGAATAACCGCATTCAGGACCTCACGGAACGCACCAACGTTCTTAGGGGGTATCTTTGACTATGATGCTAAGAAAGAGCGTCTGGAAGAAGTAAACGCCGAGCTGGAACAGCCGGATGTCTGGAACGAACCCGAGCGCGCGCAGGCGCTGGGAAAAGAGCGCTCATCGCTTGAAGCGATCGTCGATACGCTTGATCAAATGACTCAGGGGCTGGACGACGTTTCCGGGCTGCTGGAGCTGGCGGTAGAAGCTGACGACGAAGAGACGTTTAACGAAGCCGTCGCGGAACTGAATACGCTGGAAGAGAAACTGGCGCAGCTGGAATTCCGTCGGATGTTCTCCGGCGAGTACGATAGCGCCGATTGCTATCTCGATATTCAGGCCGGTTCCGGTGGTACTGAAGCGCAGGACTGGGCCAGCATGTTGCTGCGTATGTATCTGCGTTGGGCGGAAGCGCGCGGCTTCAAGACGGAAGTTATTGAAGAGTCGGAAGGTGAAGTCGCCGGCATTAAGTCCGCGACGATTAAAATCTCCGGCGAATATGCCTACGGTTGGCTGCGTACTGAAACCGGCGTACATCGTCTGGTGCGTAAAAGTCCGTTCGACTCCGGCGGTCGCCGCCATACCTCGTTCAGCTCCGCATTTGTTTACCCGGAAGTGGACGACGATATCGATATCGAAATTAACCCGGCGGATCTGCGTATCGACGTCTATCGCGCGTCCGGCGCAGGCGGTCAGCACGTTAACCGTACAGAATCCGCGGTGCGTATCACTCATATTCCAACCGGGATCGTGACGCAGTGCCAGAACGACCGTTCGCAGCACAAAAACAAAGACCAGGCCATGAAGCAGATGAAAGCGAAGCTTTATGAACTGGAGATGCAGAAAAAGAACGCTGAAAAACAGGCGATGGAAGACACCAAGTCCGATATCGGCTGGGGAAGCCAGATTCGTTCCTATGTCCTGGACGATTCCCGCATTAAAGACCTGCGTACTGGGGTGGAAACCCGCAATACACAGGCGGTACTGGACGGTAGTCTGGATCAATTTATCGAAGCAAGTTTGAAAGCAGGGCTATGAGGAATCAACATGTCTGAACAAAACGCACAGGGCGCTGACGAGGTAGTCGATCTTAACAATGAAATGAAGGCACGTCGCGAGAAGCTGGCTGCGCTGCGTGAGCAGGGTATCCCGTTCCCGAACGATTTCCGTCGTGACCGTACCTCAGACCAACTGCACGCAGAGTTTGACGCGAAAGAAGCTGAAGAACTGGAAGCGCTGAACATTGAAGTGTCTGTCGCGGGCCGTATGATGACTCGCCGTATTATGGGTAAAGCCTCTTTTGTTACCCTGCAAGACGTAGGCGGCCGCATCCAACTGTATGTGGCGCGCGATGATCTGCCGGAAGGCGTTTACAACGAGCAGTTCAAGAAGTGGGATCTTGGCGATATCCTCGGCGCAAAAGGTAAGCTGTTCAAAACCAAAACCGGCGAGCTGTCTATCCACTGCTCGGAACTGCGCCTGCTGACTAAAGCGCTGCGTCCGTTGCCGGATAAATTCCACGGCCTGCAGGACCAGGAAGCGCGCTATCGCCAGCGTTATCTGGATCTCATCTCTAACGATGAATCCCGTAACACGTTCAAAACCCGTTCGAAGATCCTGGCCGGCATTCGCCAGTTCATGGTTGCTCGCGGCTTTATGGAAGTCGAAACCCCGATGATGCAAGTGATCCCTGGCGGTGCGTCAGCGCGCCCGTTTATCACCCATCACAACGCGTTGGATCTGGACATGTACCTGCGTATCGCGCCGGAACTGTATCTCAAGCGTCTGGTGGTTGGCGGTTTCGAACGCGTGTTCGAAATCAACCGTAACTTCCGTAACGAAGGCATCTCCGTGCGCCACAACCCTGAGTTCACCATGATGGAACTCTACATGGCGTATGCGGACTACAAAGACCTGATCGAGCTGACCGAGTCTCTGTTCCGCACGCTGGCGCAGGATGTTCTGGGTAATACCCAGGTTCCATACGGCGATGAAGTGTTTGACTTCGGCAAGCCGTTCGAAAAACTGACCATGCGTGAAGCGATCAAGAAATACCGTCCGGAAACGGATATGGCTGATCTGGACAACTTCGATTCCGCGAAGGCGATTGCGGAAAGCATCGGCATTCACGTCGAGAAGAGCTGGGGTCTGGGCCGTATCGTCACCGAGATCTTTGATGAAGTCGCTGAAGCGCATCTGATTCAGCCGACCTTCATCACCGAATATCCGGCTGAAGTGTCTCCGCTGGCGCGTCGTAATGATGTGAACCCGGAAATCACTGACCGCTTCGAGTTCTTTATCGGCGGTCGTGAAATCGGTAATGGCTTTAGCGAGTTGAACGACGCGGAAGATCAGGCGCAGCGTTTCCAGGATCAGGTTAATGCGAAAGCCGCAGGCGATGACGAAGCTATGTTCTACGACGAAGACTACGTGACGGCGCTGGAACACGGTCTGCCGCCGACAGCAGGTCTGGGTATTGGTATCGACCGTATGGTGATGCTGTTTACTAACAGCCACACGATTCGCGATGTTATTCTGTTCCCGGCGATGCGTCCGGTGAAATAAGTGTGAATTGCCGGATTGGGCATTAGCTGCCATCCGGCATCTCTTCGTTCAGGCGTAGCGCCATCCGGCAATCAATTGCCGTTGGCAAACTCGCTCAATAATTCACGTGCGTTATCATCAGAAGCCTGCATGACCATCCACGGGCTGAAGGCCCACGGTGTGGCGCTGATCCCACGTAAGACATCCTCAAGAACGCTCCACTGGCAGTCCATCACCTCTTCGTTGTTAACCTGCAACACGCTGGTCGCCCGCGCGGCAAATACCGGACAGACTTCATTTTCCACAATACCGTTTGGGTCAATCGCCCGATAGCTGAAGTGCGGATAGATGGGGGTGAGATCGGTAATTTCTACGCCGAGTTCGAACCGACAACGGCGGATGATCGCCTCTTCGATGGCTTCGCCTTGTTGTGGATGACCGCAAACCGAATTCGTCCATACCCCCGGCCAGGCTTTCTTGCTCAGCGACCGTCGAGTCACCAGCAACTGACCATCCTCGTTAAATAGCCAGCAGGAGAAAGCCAGATGCAAAGGCGTATTAAGAGTATGAGCCGCATACTTTTCCAGTGTGCCGGAAGGCTTATCCTGCTCATCCAATAAAACGACATGTTCCTCAGTCATGAAAGCTCCTGAAAATTAAAATGACCCGGCAATCTGGCTGGGCCATATAGTCAGACGATCAGCGTAGCCCATATGAGACAGAAAGGCATTACCAAAACAAGTCCTGACAGAACGCAGACGAGTATCATTGTGCAGTTAGTCGATATTATGCTGGAATATCGGATATCAACGGCATCATCATCCACGCTGGCCCTTTCCGGCGTCAATGGATTGGGCATACGGCGTTTGGCTGCTATCATAAGGCGTCTGTAAATAGAGCGAGGAAAAGTTTTGAGCGCAGGACGCCTGAACAAAAATAGCCTGGGTATTGCGGTGCTGTTATGCACAGGGCTGCTGCTGGCGGGGTGTTCCAGTAATTCCGGCTCAGGAACGTATTCCGGCTCCGTCTATACCGTTAAGCGCGGCGATACGTTGTATCGTATATCGCGCGCTACGGGAACTAGCGTGAAAGAACTTGCCCGACTGAATGACATTTCACCGCCTTACACTATTGAGGTGGGGCAGCGTATTAAAGTTCGCGGTAACGCAAAGAGCAGCAGCTCAACACGTAAAACCAGCAATAAAACAGCGACAAAAACTGCCGCAGTCAGACCGTCATCTTCGGTGCCAAAATCCTCATGGCCGCCGGTGGGGCAGCGTTGTTGGGTATGGCCTGCCAACGGTAAAGTGATTTTACCTTATTCCACAGCGGAAGGCGGGAATAAGGGAATCGATATTGCGGGCGCGCGCGGGACGCCTGTGTATGCGGCGGGGGCCGGTAAAGTTGTCTATGTCGGGAACCAACTGCGCGGTTACGGTAATCTCATTATGATTAAGCACAACGAAGATTACATTACGGCTTACGCTCATAATGACACCATGCTGGTTAATAATGGACAAAGCGTCAAAGCGGGGCAAAAAATCGCTACGATGGGCAGCACGGATGCCGCATCCGTAAGGCTGCACTTCCAGATTCGCTACCGGGCGACGGCTATTGATCCGCTGCGTTATCTGCCCCCGCAGGGGAGTAAACCGAAATGCTGACGGCGAATTAATCGCCAGTTGGTCAGCCAGTCTCTTGCCAACCAGAGCGTAAAGTTTATAATGCCTTACGCATCTCAAAGCGGGCGTAGTTCAATGGTAGAACGAGAGCTTCCCAAGCTCTATACGAGGGTTCGATTCCCTTCGCCCGCTCCAGATCTCTCCCCTTGTTGCAAAACACCGCCAGTAACTGGCTTAATGTGTTTAGCTATCAACAACTTACTTAACATAAGTTGTCTGTGATCGTTCTACCATTGAACGATGATTTACCAACAAGAGGTACACTGTTAGTTGTCACGGATAGTTACTATGGAAATGAGAGTATAACTATTCGTCGTCGGCAGTTCCAACCTCACACCGCGATAATCCAACGTGAAGGAAAAGCCTGATCCGGGCATTGATTCTCATAACCTTTCAGTGAAGCGCATTTTTGCCGATGCTCCCACATGCCACACGTCGTGATGACGTTGCAGGGAATAAACAGGTTTATGGTGGTGTTCGTACCTGCACACGACATGCAGGCTCTGCCAGCGGTTCGGCCTCGCTCCTTCGGGTACATGGTCATCCTGATAAACTTCACTGTCTGACATACCCTGATGTTGTCGCCTAACGGCTCCGCGCGTTGTCTTACCACCAACGGGCATTAGGCTTGTACTGTCTAAAATCAGGGAGGAGGGGAAAGGCTGGATCTCTCCAGCCTTTGATGGTCATCTCACTTTCTTGAAGATAAGCAAGGCCAAAACAAGGCAAATAGCGCTACCGACAAATGCAGTAATTAAGAGGTTATCCACTGACCGCGATAAGTCATTTATGATCGCTTCACATAAACGGGCTTCCATCTGACCTGTTGAAGGGGGGCCGTTGTATTTCCGGGTAAGTCCAAAATCAAGCACTGGTATCATCAAGGCAATAGAGTAGATGGCGAATACTAAAGCAATGCCTCCCCATCTAAGGATAGCCTTTGCTCTATTCGTCAATGTCATACGAACCACCTAAAACGCCGCCAATCGTGCCACCAGAATAGCCCGAAGATGATCCAACAGTTGACGCACTGTTCGCAAGCCCTTCCTCCACTCGTCCTGTGAGGCTTTCAGAGTTCGGCTTGAAGTGTTCGATGTTCGCATGCTGTTCTCTGAATGAGCTGGTAACTTCCATAACGTTCATTGAAGACAGATCGCCGCTCTTCTCCGTCAAGTAACGCTGTAAAGAAACAGGGATAGTGAAATCTTCTTCATTGTCGATACGAAGTTGCGTTGTTGTTGATATGTAGCTGGTATCGAAGATTTTAGTCCCTGCCTCTCTGATTACCTGCACTGTGTGAGTTGTGCAGTTGCTGTCGGTGAGATCGTAAACGTCAATTACCTTTCCGCGCCGCTTAGTACGATCTCCCATCGCCTCCGTGAAAACTGGTGTTTTACCGGAGTTCCATAGAGATTCAAAAATTCTGCGGGTTTCTTCCGTAGTAACATCGTCGATCTGAAAAACTCTCGCTTGGTATTTGTACAGTTCTTCACGATAGTAAAGGCGTGCATCATCGCCAGTTAGGAAGTTAAGAATCCCATCACCTGTTAATGTGGCGGGGCCTTTTCGACCAAAGCGCCCGTAGGTGTAAACGTAAATCAAATTGTCTTGATGTACGGAAACGAAAGCATGTCCTGCGTCTGTGGTTTCAGTCCAGATGTAAACACCGTTCAATAGCTGGTTATCTTCTGGCTTGCAGGTGTCAGCAAAGCTGTTTTGCTTCTTCGCTACCTGGGCGTGTTGTTCCGGCTCTTGCATTGGGTCAGATACGGCTTTTGTTTCCACTGGTGCAGAGGTAGCTCTCACTGGTTCCTGGTAAGGGCCGTGTTTCATAAAAGTATGGGTGGCAATGAAAAAAGCCTTGCACGGGCAGGTCGAACGGCTGTAAATCGTACTGGCGGCTAACTGCCCATGAATATATTCTCCAGGGTATCCACCAACCACGCTGAAAATGCCTGGGTGTTTACCGCAGGATACCTGGCAGCCTACTGTTGCTTGTCTGTTTAGATTCGGGCCAATCTGCTTCCCTTTCGGGTGTCCGGTTAGTACCGATCCACCGCATGTTGTTTTATCGCCCTGTACTACCCAAAAGCCTATAGCCATTTTCTGAACTCCTTATTTTAGAGTGCGACTGAAGCGAGAAAATCGGCTGGCATTGCGGGGCTGTTGTCTAACTGGCACAGGAGGGCATAATCTTGTGGGGTACTGATGATCACATCACCGTTATCAAGCTGACTTCCTACGAGAGCATAAGAAACGCCGTTGCCGTTGGTATTGACCGATCACGATCCGTTGATGATTTTCGCGCGTGTTCCGTCAGGGTAAACAACGTAATCACCAACCATTGCCCGATTAACTTCACTCCCGTCCTCAAGCGTAAACGAGTCATTGGCGCTGGCTTTCTCAATCTTCCCGCCGTTCTGGGTGAGTGCTCCAGTAGTAGCAAAACGCCAAATCGCCAGTAAAGAACGGTCTTTCATTTCTTCAACATGAGATTTGAAAATCTGGCGTTGTTCGTCGTCTGCGTTTGCCAGTTGCTCTGCACTGAATGGATTCTTAAATGATGCAAGCACGGGCGGGGTGAGTTCATTGGTGTATTGCTTCATAAGTCCCTATACTTGCTATGGAAATAATTTCAGTAGCTATTTTACAAGCAATAACCACATGAGCAACAAGTATTAGACTTAAGCGAAATTATGTTTCGTAACAACCAGTAAAGGGGTTAGTCCTCCTCGAATGTCCAGGTGTATTTGCACTGCTCGAACGGTCTGATCGTCTCTGTCTCCGTGTAATTGGCGTTGCTGTAGATGCAAATCTTCGCGTTGTCTGTCTCCTGTTCATTTGTCAGCGTTAACGTGATCCGCCCAGCGTGGGCGAGGGCTGGTAATAGCGACAGCGTCAGCACAATTAAGCGTTTCAGGTTGATCACCATTCTAAAGAAAACTCCTCTGTTAAATCGTCCTGCACATCCTGACCATACCCGATGTAATACATGGTAGAGCGCGGATCTGTCTGTCCCAGGAAATGGGCGATAGTTTCAATAGCCATCCCTGCATCGAACATCACGCGCCCACGGCTTTTACGTGGTGTATGGCATCCCACGTTAGAGAATCCTGCTCTCCTTCCCATCTTCCCAAATTCAGTGAATACCGTGTTACGAGTTACGGCTTTGCCTCTGCTACGAAGATCGCCCTTGCTAAAGATGAAATCCGTTTTCACTGGCATATCTGCTTGCTCTCCCTTGCGTTGCGCCACCACTGACAGCATCGCGGCTGTCACCTTTGGCCTTACTACGTTTCCCGTTTTCTCCTGCTTCACCTTGAGGTGAGATTGCCCCTCTACATCTTCATACTTAAGTTTGAGGACGTCAGAGATACGTAGACCGCTTTCATACATAAACACCCACAAGCAATAAAACAGGTTGGTGGTGGTATTGCGCTGTAGCTCTGCCGCCACTGCCTTAACTTCGTCTGCACTCTTTAGCGCCTGGCTAATGCCTTTCATCTTCATATCCTCCCTTGTTCGTTTCGTTGAAAGCATCATTGATAATAATTTGATAATTTTCAACATGTTGTACGATACGTTTATTTAAGAAGAGCACAAAAAGATCAAAATGTGTACGCGGTTGCTTGACCTATCGAACACCGCCCGAGGCGCTTCCCCAATTCCAGGCGCAGATATTGGTAAATATCATTAAGTGATTGAAAAATAAATGAAATTACATTTATGCGCATGGTTCATGAAACTGTGATTCTGTCAAGAAATTTATTTTCTATGACGGGGAGTTACTCCTGTTTGCACGGTGAAGTGATGGAAAAGTGCTCTGATTGAATAGAATCAATGAGTTGCAGAATACACTTTACCGATGTGTATCGAAGTAGGGCGTAATTGCACGGCAAATGAGAGTAATTCCCATTTTCTTTATTGTATGACGAAATGATTAGAATGCTAACTAACTGGCTGGTTTCGGCATGGAAAAATCAAGTTGTTACATTATAACAATAAAACGAGAAAACTCGTTCAACGAATTTTAGTGCCAGATAAGGACCAAACCCATGTATCTGTGTCAGGTCTGCTCCGGTAATTTTCCAGAGTAATGGTCTGACATCAAAGGAAAGCTGATTGGGCTGTTTTGTACGATGTCTGGC
>NZ_VXJW01000003.1 GCF_008692845.1 Salmonella enterica subsp. arizonae | reverse complement strand
AGTGGACGCATCACTGGTGTTCGGGTTGTCATGCCAATGGCACTGCCCGGTAGCTAAATGCGGAAGAGATAAGTGCTGAAAGCATCTAAGCACGAAACTTGCCCCGAGATGAGTTCTCCCTGAGACTACAAGTCTCCTGAAGGAACGTTGAAGACGACGACGTTGATAGGCCGGGTGTGTAAGCGCAGCGATGCGTTGAGCTAACCGGTACTAATGAACCGTGAGGCTTAACCTTACAACGCCGAAGATGTTTTGGCGGTTTGAGAGAATTTTCAGCCTGGATTCAGAGTCCGAAGGATTTTGCGCTGAGACAAGGCGGCAAACGCAGCGACGGAAGGAGCATACTGAAGTATGTGACTGAGGTTCGCAAGAGCAGCCAACGCCGTATCAGCTCAAAAGACACAGGACAGAGTACAAAGAATTTGCCTGGCGGCACTAGCGCGGTGGTCCCACCTGACCCCATGCCGAACTCAGAAGTGAAACGCCGTAGCGCCGATGGTAGTGTGGGGTCTCCCCATGCGAGAGTAGGGAACTGCCAGGCATCAAACAAGTGAAAGAGCCCATCCTGACGGATGGGCTTTTTTGCGTCTGTGCAAAAGGGCTGGCGCCCGCCCTGCAGGCCTGATAAGCGCAGCGCCATCAGGTATCCTGCACGTACCAGTACCGCCGGATGGCGGCTCTATATTATCCGACCTACGAATGTTATCCGACTACGAAGCTGGCGCTATTGTAGGATCGGTAAGCGTTAGCGCCGCCGGGCGAAACCCACCTAATCGTTAACGATGAACTATCCTTTAAACTTGCTTGTGTAAGCAGTGAGGATCTTCATTGGCTATCAAACCTTTTAACTATCAGCAGGACTTTTCGAGTATCGACTTCCGCCAGCAACCTGATTTGTATCAGGTTGGACGGGGTGAGCAGGGAGTGTTACTGGTTGAACCCTATAAAAGCGAAATTCTTCCTTTCTGGCGCTACAAAGATGAAGCATCGGCGATTAAATCAGCAGAACAGATCTACCAGTTGTTTGAAGCTTATCGACAGCAGGATGATTTCGTCGGCATGGACATGGCGCGTAAATTCATTCAGATGGGATATACCCGCGCCAGGCGTTATGCTAACTATAAAGGCGGTAGAAAGTATGCAGAAGACGGTAGCCTAAATACACGAGGTAATGATCCTACTAAGGCTGCGGCGGCAACCGTTTTCAAAGGTTGGTGGGATAAAATTCGTCAGGATGAAGACTATCTAAAACGAAAACGCCAACATCAGGCACGGTGGGGATAAAAATTATAAAACAAATAATTAACACTTTATTTACTTTTTTGTCTCGCGTAATCTGAATCTCCAAAATAAAAGGCTGATCAAGCCTGGCAACGAGGAGAACAGTATGGCAGAAATTATTCAGCGTATAGATAAAAACAACGCTGAGGCTCCGGAGATTCGGCGACGCGTGTGGGCTATCGTGGGGGCATCTTCCGGAAACTTAGTGGAATGGTTTGATTTCTATGCCTACTCCTTCTGCTCGCTCTATTTTGCTCATATCTTCTTTCCTTCTGGTAATACCACTACTCAGCTTTTGCAAACGGCAGGTGTCTTTGCCGCAGGCTTTTTAATGCGGCCTATCGGTGGTTGGTTATTTGGGCGTATTGCCGATCGACGTGGACGTAAAGCCTCGATGTTGATTTCGGTGTGCATGATGTGCCTGGGGTCGCTGGTGATTGCCTGTTTGCCTGGTTACGATACCATCGGCATCTGGGCGCCAGCGCTGCTACTTATTGCAAGGTTATTTCAGGGACTCTCGGTAGGAGGGGAGTACGGGACCAGCGCGACATATATGAGTGAGGTTGCGCTTGACGGTCTTAAGGGATTTTTCGCCTCATTTCAGTATGTTACGCTTATTGGCGGCCAGTTACTGGCATTGCTGGTTGTTGTGCTTTTGCAGCAGGTTCTGGAGGATGCTGAGCTTCGAGCCTGGGGTTGGCGTATTCCCTTTGCGCTGGGCGCCGTGCTGGCGGTTGTGGCGTTATGGTTACGTCGTCAACTGGATGAAACATCGAAACACGAGACTCGCGCGTTAAAAGAAGCCGGTTCGTTGAAAGGTCTGTGGCGTAATCGCAAAGCCTTTTTGATGGTGCTTGGTTTCACCGCGGCAGGATCGCTGTGTTTTTACACCTTCACCACCTATATGCAGAAATATCTGGTAAATACAGCAGGTATGCATGCTAATGTCGCCAGTGGCATTATGACGGTCGCGCTGTGTGTTTTTATGCTGGTGCAGCCGCTATTCGGCGCGTTATCCGATAAGATTGGCAGGCGTACCTCCATGTTATGCTTTGGCGCGCTCGCGACGCTTTTCACCGTTCCGATTCTCTCTGCGTTGCAGAATGTGACGTCGCCTTATGTCGCATTCGCTTTAGTGATGTGCGCGCTATTGATTGTGAGTTTCTATACCTCGATTAGCGGGATTCTGAAAGCGGAAATGTTCCCGGCGCAGGTTCGCGCCCTGGGCGTCGGTTTATCTTATGCGGTAGCAAACGCGTTGTTCGGCGGTTCTGCGGAATACGTCGCGCTGTCGCTAAAGTCTTTCGGTATGGAGAATTCGTTCTTCTGGTATGTGACCGCGATGGCCGTTTTGGCTTTCCTGGTTTCGCTGATGTTGCATCGTAAAGGAAAAGGCTTGCGTCTTTAGTGCTGTGCCATTTGCCAGATAGCGTAACCGGTTGTAGCGCCAGCAACATCCCAGGCAAAATCTTTCCAGCTCCAGCCGCTTCCTTCCGGGCGGCTGTCCCAGAGTTCTTTTGAGGCTCCGAGACTCAAAGAAAACATCAGTCCTATCGCCGCGCTGCGGTCGGGGTTTACTCCCTGGTGGCGCGCATATTCATTACCGGCTGCCGATAGCATCGCTGATGCCATAAAATGCTGGGCTTTATCCTGGCCGCTCCAGCTATCGTTAGCCAGATGACTGCACCCGGAAAGAAACAATACAGTAAAAGGAATTAATATGCGCACCAGTCCATTCCTAAGAGAAAACCCCGAGCAGGACGGGGCTTTGATTACAGGATACGACTAATTAATCTGTCGATGCGGATCCGGCGCAGACGGCGAATCAATTTACGCACTTTTACCGGATAATCGGCAATGCTTTGCAGGTCACGATAATGTTTCACAATGGTTGTGTGCGTCCGGATAAGCTCCAGTTCTTTTTCCCGCTGAGGGGCAAGTTCCTGCTTAGGATCGTGGATCAGAATAGCGTTTTCCAGATCCAGACGCCAGGCGCGAGGGTTCAGATTGTTACCGGTGAGCAGCATCCATTTATCATCTACCCACATCCCTTTCAGATGATAGGTATTGTCGTCATCTTTCCACAGACGCACCACAAGCTGATCGGTATTGACGTAATACTGCAAACGGCTCAGGAAGCGGCGCAGGTTAATCTCATAGAGATAGGGCAGCGCGCCAATGATCTTGAATGGTTCATCTTCCGGAATATAAAAATCATTCGCGGTTTTATCGCCAACAATGATTTCCACTTTCTTTCCGTCGCGCAGTAGCTGAATTATATTCCGCACCAGTACCGCAGGCAGATTGAAGTAAGGGGTACAAATGGTGAGCTTATGCTCTGCGCAGGGCATGAGATGGAAAATGGTTTTGTTCAGCAGACTGGATTTTCCAAGCCCGACCAGCGGCGTAACGGAGAGTTGCTCGTCATTAGCGTCACCCTGAAAATGATATGACGCCTCACGCAGCTCCTGGCGGTATAAACGGATATCATTTTTAATCTCAGGACTTTTCGGACGTAGAGTATTATCCAGACGATTAACTCCGCGACCATTCATTAGATTCCGCGTAACCCAGTCAAACATGATGTCTGCCATTTGCCGATTGCGAATAAGCTGGTAACGGTCATAGCGATATTTGTCATGCTGATGCAGATAGACATCGTTCAGGCTGGCGCCGCTGTACAGAACGCTATCATCAATGATAAAGCCTTTAAAATGCAGTACGCCAAGCGCTTCTCGCGTATTAATCGGTACGCCGTAAACCGGGACTTCGATGTCGGGGTTTTCCTGCGCCAGTCGGCAATACCAGTCTGCATTGGTATTAGAGGCCGCTGCGCCAATGCGCCCACGCTGTGCGCGATGCCAGTCGACCAGCACCCGAACGTCCAGTTCAGGACGCTGCCGTTTAGCCGCATAGAGCGCGTCGAGTATACCTTTACCCCCATCGTCCTGTTCCAGATACAGGGCAACGATACAAATACGCTGCGTTGCGCTGGCGATTTTCTCCAGCAGTGTCTCCCGGAAAGTAGCGGGAGTATAAAAGAAATCTACATCATCAACTGACTGAGATATCTTAGGGAGTTGGGCAAGGTGTTGTTGATGTTTATTACGCTTAAATTTTGACAACATCACAGTGCATTTCTTCTCTGTTCATTGAAGGGTCCTCTGTGCTATGCAGACGACATAAGTGAGCAATAATAACACCAGTACCCGTTAAAGTGGTCAACATTTCCAGTACATTACTCACGACTCATCACATTGGGCCAGATTCAGCGTTAATCCAACAATGCCCTCTTCGAGCTGAATATCAACCTGAAATCCCAGTTTTCTGGCCAGCGCGACCATACTACGATTGTTAGGCATAGTAATACCGTTCAGCCGTCTCAATCCGTGGTCGCGAGTATAGGCAATCAATTTTTCCATTAAACGGCGTCCTAAACCCAACCCTTTGAGATCTGAACGCACCAATACGGCAAATTCGGCGTCTATGTTATCGGGATCGGAAATCGCACGCGTTACGCCGAGGATCACTTCAGTGTTATCCAGCCGCCGCACAGCCACAAACGCCATTTCTCGATCGTAGTCGATCTGCGTCATGTTGGCTAAATCTTCGTGGGTAAATTCGTTGATCTCGCTGAAATATCGATAGTAGAGATCTTCTTTGGTGACTTGGGCGATGAATTGTCGTAGTTGGGGTTCATCTTCCGGCAGAATCGGACGGAACAGACAGCGATCGCCGTTTTTCATCTCCACCCACTCTTCAAGCTGGTGGGGATAGGGGCGTACCGCAAGTCGACTTTCGCTATCGCCATCAAACGGGGCAATATCCAGCGTTACATCCAGCGCGGTAAACTCACTGGCGGAAGCCAGCAGCGGATGGATATCCAGACGCTTAATTTCCGGGCAGTCGACAATCAGGTTTGAAACCTGGACCAGCAACTGGCTTAAACCGACGATATCCAACGGATGCAGCGCGCTACGGGCGCGAATTTTCCGCTGTTTAATGCCCTGAATCACCAGATAGCGCGCCAGATTCATGTTGAGCGGCGGCAGCGCGACGACAGCCTGCTCTTCCGGACGCCACTCCACGCCGCCTTCACCCAACATAATCAAAGGACCAAACATCGGATCGTGCTCGACCACCACGCGAAGCTCCTGCGCGCCGGCGCGGTTAGCCATGCTTTGTACCAGCAAACCGTGAATCCGCGCCTGCGGCCAGGCCATCTTTACGCGATCGAAAATGGCGTTGGCGGCCTGCTGCACCTCATTCGCGGTCCGCAAATAAAGCATAACCCCCTGAACGTCAGATTTATGCGGAATATCCGGCGAGCGTAACTTGAGGGCGACCGGATAGCCTATCTGTTCGGCGATATGCACCGCTTCCGCGCTGTCGCCAGCAATCCAGGTGGGAAGGGTATGTAATCCATAGGCGTGTAAAATTGGCTGTACTTCATGGGTATCCAACGAGGTGGCGCCTTCCGCAATCGCCTGCTGTAACAGATTATGCGCTTCGGCGGTATTGGACGTCAGGTTACTCGGCAGCGCTGGCGTTTCCCGCAGTTGCTTCTGATTACGCCGGTATTCCACCATATGCATAAAAGCGGTAATCGTACCTTCCGGCGTACGGTAGGTGGGTAATCCGGCTTCGCTGAATAGCCGTCTTGCTTCCTGGGACGAGAACTCGCCGCACCAGTTTGTCAGTAGCGTAACAAACCTGCCTCTGGGATGGCGTTTAATCGTCTCGATCAGCGCATGGGCGCTTTCCGTACCCGGCGCGGCAGCGCTGGGAGAGTGGATAACCATAAGCGCGTCAAAATCCTGACTGGCGAGCAGGATATCCAGCGTTTTGACGTAATGTTCGCTGCTGGCGTCATCACATAGATCTAGCGGATTGGCAATATCAATGTGCGCGGGAAGCGCCTGCCGTAGTTGCAGGCAGGTCTCTTCGCTCAATGTCGCCAGCTTGCCGTTACGCGACCACAACTCATCTAACGCCAGCGCGGCAGGCGCGGCGCCATTGCTGATGATCATCAGTCTGTCGCCGCGTAGCGGACGCATATGGCTGAGCGTTTCGACGGCGGAAAAAAGCTCGTGCGTATCCTGGACTCGCAGCAGGCCTGCGCGCTGGATGGCCGCATCCCATGCCGGGTCCATTCCCGCGCTGGTATTAAGTAAACGCTGGGCTGCCGGGCTTCGGCCGCTTTTAATCACCAGAATCGGTTTGTTACGTGAAGCGCTACGGGCGGCGGAAACAAAACGGCGGGCGTCGCTTAACTGTTCCAGATAGAGCAAAATCGCGCTGGTCTTGCTGTCGCGCGCCAGATAGTCCAGCAGTTCATCGACATCAATATCCAGGCTATCGCCCAGCGCGATAAAGTAGGAGAAGCCCATTTCACGCTGTTGCGCCCAGTCAAGAATAGTATTGGAAACGGCGGCAGACTGGGAAATAAAGGCGAGCTTGCCCTGCTTAATCGGGACGGGAGAAAAGCTGGCATTCAGCCCTTGCCACGGCGCAAGGAGCCCAAGACTGTTCGGACCCAGCAGACGCATTTTATGACGCCGGGCGCAAGCAAGAAGTTCTTCATGTTGCGACGTAGGGGCAGAAAGAATAATGCACGTTTTACAACCGTTCGCGCCCAGCGCGTCCAGTAATGCGAGATTACGGCTGGCATTGGTGCATAAAATAGCAAGATCGGGAGTAAAGGGAAGACTGGCGATATCCGGCCAGGCCATGACGCCTAAAACGGCTTTCCAGGCAGGCGTCACTGGAAGGACGGGGCCATTGAACCCGCCCGCCAACAAGTTACGCATCATCAGATAGCCCGCGCGGTGGGGCTTCATTGATGCGCCAATCACCGCGATCGACTTTGGTCGCAGCAGCGCTTCCAGTCCTTGCTGACTCATACCGATCTCCCTTACACAGAAGTGACCGGATGATTTTAAACGCTTTCGCTATTTTCTGCTGTGATGTTTCCCGGATGTTGCGTTTTTCCTGCCAGATAGCGCGTTTTAAAACGGGTGAAATGTTCACCTAAGCCGACTGCGGCCTCGGTATCTCCCGCCAGATCTAACAGGGCTATCGCGACTTCGGCGGTACAGTATTGCCCTTCAGCATGGATTTCCCGCAGACGATAAGCAGAAAGACGCGACAAATCGACGGAAATTATCGGCAGATGATCCAGATAAGGGCTTTTACGAAACATTTTACGTGCTTCAGGCCAGGTGCCGTCGAGCATGATAAACAGTGGCGGTTTCCCGGCGGGCGGGGTGAAAATGACCTCGCGCGCTTCGCCGGCGTAGGAAGCGGGAAATACCACTATCGGTTGGTAATCTGGATGCTGTACCAGCTCCAGCAATGCCTGCGGCGGCTCGGTGCGCGACCACTGAAACGCGGCGGTATCCGGCAAGATATCGGCTATTAGTCGGCCGGTATTGCTGGGTTTCAGCGGTTCAGTATCAAACATGATCAGACAAAAACGGCTTTTCGCCTGAGCAGGCGTTAACGTATCACACAGGCAGAGTTTTAGCGGCAGCAAGCAGCGCTGGCAACGATGAACCCGGTTGCCTCTGGCAAGAAAAGGGCGCGTAGCGCGCGCAAGCCGTTCGGCGCGTAACTGAAGGACTGCATTTTTGTTCATAGAAAGCGTTTGCAGAAAAACGCTATTGTGGCAGAGGTGAAAACGGGGCACAAGATGCGCCCCGTAGCGTTTACAACGCCTCGTTCAGCCAGTTGTCAAAAGGCGCTTTAGGCACTGCGCCATTAAGCATATCGACCACCTGACCATGCTTAAAGATCATAATCGTCGGGATGCTGCGGATGCCGAAACGGGCGCTAAGTTCCCGTTCCGCCTCGGTATCCACTTTGACAAAACGGACTTTACCGCTGCGCTCTTCAGCGACATCCTTGAAGATAGGCGCAAAATTACGGCAAGGGCCGCACCAGGGCGCCCAGAAATCGATCACTACAGGAAGATCGTCTTTCAGTAGTTTGTCCAGCGTTTCGCTGGTTGCATTAATGACTTCTCCGTCAAATAACTCATGACCGCAGCGTCCACATTTTGCCGCATCCTGAAGCCGATCGTCAGGGATGCGGTTAATGGCCTGGCAATGGGTACAAACGGTGTTCATAGCTAACCTCTAAATACGTCAGGAGACGTCCCGCTATGCGCGGAATGTTTCTATAATGTTACATATTATCAAATAGTCTGTGCTAAACGACAATGTGTTTTATTCAATGGGTACAATAGTCAAAGACTTTTAAACGAAATCATGGCTAACCGGATGCACATCGGGTAATCTTCGCGCTTCGCGCAGCGCTGGTGGAGAAAAGCATGAACGATGAATTAAAAAATAAAAGCGGCAAAGTCAAAGTGATGTATGTCCGTAGTGATGATGACTCTGATAAACGCACCCATAACCCGCGTACCGGAAAAGGAGGGGGCCGCCCAGCAAAGTCTCGCACTGACGGTGGACGTCGCCCCGCCCGTGATGAGCGAAATAATCAGAGCCGTGACCGTAAACATGAAACTTCGCCATGGCGTACCGTATCCCGCGCGCCGGGAGATGAGACGGCGGAAAAAGTCGATCACGGCGGTATCAGTGGTAAAAGTTTTATCGATCCTGAAATTTTGCGTCGCCAGCGTGCGGAGGAGACGCGCGTCTACGGCGAAAATGCCTGCCAGGCGCTATTCCAGAGCCGTCCTGACGCCATTGTGCGCGCATGGTTTATCCAAAGCGTAACGCCGCGTTTTAAAGAGGCGCTGCGCTGGATGGCGGCGAATCGTAAAGCCTACCATGTTGTTGACGAGGCCGAACTGGCAAAAGTCTCCGGGACTGAGCATCACGGCGGCGTGTGTTTCCTGATTAAGAAGCGTAACGGTATGACCGTTAAGCAATGGGTCAAGCAGGCGGCTGATCAAGACTGCGTGCTGGCATTGGAAGATATCGCTAACCCGCATAATCTGGGCGGCATGATGCGTAGCTGCGCGCACTTCGGCGTGAAAGGCGTGGTGGTACAGGATGCGGCGTTGCTGGAATCCGGCGCGGCGATTCGTACCGCGGAAGGCGGGGCGGAGCATGTCCAGCCTATTACCGGTGAAAGCATTGTTGATGTACTGGATGATTTTCGTCAGGCGGGGTACACCGTGGTGACGACGTCCAGCGATCGCGGTCAGGCGCTCTTTGGTGCGACACTGCCGGAAAAGATGGTGCTGGTATTAGGCCGTGAATATGACTTCCTGCCGGAAGCGGCGCGCGAACCTGACGATCTGTGCGTGAAAATTAATGGCACGGGTAACGTGGAAAGCCTTAATGTGTCGGTTGCGACAGGCGTGCTGCTCGCCGAGTGGTGGCGGCAGAATAAAGCGTAAGAGCTACCGCCCGGTGGCGCAACGCATGCCGGGCCAATGAAGCTATGTACTTCCACCGCCCGGTCGGACAAGACGCTTTCGCGCCGTCGTCCGACAATAAAACGGCGAGATGCCAGCGTTATTCACTCTCAGCCGGTAGTACCGGCGTCCAATCGATTGGTTTCTCGCCATGTTGTTCCAGCCATTGATTCGTTAGTGCAAAATGGTTGCAGCCAAAAAATCCGCGGTGCGCAGAGAGCGGCGAGGGATGCGGGGCTTTCAGAATATGGTGGCGCAGTGGATCAATAATTGCGCCTTTCTTCTGGGCGTGCGATCCCCACAGCAGGAAGACGACGCCTTCGCGGTATTGGTTAATCAGGCTTATCACTTTATCCGTAAAGGTTTCCCACCCCAGGCTGGCATGAGAATGCGCCTGACCTGCCCGTACCGTGAGCACCGTATTCAGTAACAGTACACCCTGGCGCGCCCAGCTTTCCAGATAACCGTGCGGGGGGCGAACGAAGCCGGGAATGGAAGCCTCCAGCTCCTTGTACATATTTACTAACGACGGCGGAGGAGCGATTCCAGGCCGCACGGAAAACGCCAGACCATGTGCCTGACCGGGGCCGTGATAGGGATCTTGCCCCAGGATCACCACTTTAACGTCGCCCAGTTCCGTGAAGCGAAAGGCGTTAAATACATCTTTTTGCGGCGGGTAGACCGTGATACCTGACTGACGTTCGCCAGCAACGGTATGAAGCGTATTAATAAAGTAAGGTTGCTGTTTTTCATCAGCCAGCACATCGTGCCAGGTTAACTCAGTCGCCATCTCGCTCTCCTGCGAATTTCCAGTTTCCTTAGCTTAACTGCTTCTTTCTGCAGTGCAAAATCCTCCGTACTATAAAAACCGCTACCTACAAAAGATAGTTGAAAATTTATGTAAAAATTTTATAGGGTTGGATGGTGTAAGTTGATGTAAAACAATAAATTCACCCAATCACCCTTTTTGCGTTGTGGTTTTTATTGATTTAAATCAAAGAATGAAGGGGTGTCGAGGGGTATATATACACTCAAGCAACAATGGTTTTACCAATTGGCCGGGATTAGGCCGACCGAAATCAAATAATTTTGCCTGGGGAGGCATCACATGATTACAGGTATCCAGATTACTAAAGCCGCTAACGACGACCTGCTGAATTCCTTCTGGCTGCTGGACAGCGAAAAAGGTGAAGCGCGTTGCATCGTTGCAAAATCCGGCTTTGCTGAAGATGAAGTTGTGGCTGTCAGCAAACTGGGCGAGATCGAATACCGTGAGATTCCGATGGAAGTTAAACCGGAAGTGCGCGTTGAAGGCGGTCAGCATCTGAACGTTAACGTTCTGCGTCGTGAAACGTTGGAAGACGCGGTTAAGCATCCGGAAAAATACCCGCAACTGACCATTCGCGTTTCTGGTTATGCGGTACGTTTCAACTCTCTGACGCCGGAACAGCAGCGCGACGTTATCGCTCGTACCTTTACTGAAAGCCTGTAAGACTCACGAATTACATCGGCTTGATGTATAAAAAACGGAAGGCGCTTATACGTCTTCCGTTTTTTTACGTCTCTTTATCGGAAAAAAGCGCCGGGTAGAACCCGGCAACATCATTATTCTTCGCTGGATTGCTCCTGCATTTTCGTACCGCTTGGCTTGCGGCGCTTCCCGATATTTTTTGTATCGCGGTGACGTTTCTTCACGCGCGGCTTCTCTTTTTCTTTCTCTTTTTTCTTCTCGGCGCGTTTCGCCAGCACTTTTTTCGACGGTTTGCCGGTCAACTTTTCGCTGGGCGCGCGCGTGGTCGGACGAAGTTCATCAATGACGCGCGCTTTTAGCGGTTCTTCGATGTAGCGACCGATTTTCAGCAGCAACAGGTGATCGTGGGCTTCAACCAGCGAGATTGCAGTACCTTTGCGACCCGCACGGCCTGTACGGCCAATGCGATGAAGATAGGTATCGCCGCTGCGCGGCATGTCGAAGTTAATGACGTGGCTTACATCAGGAATATCAATCCCGCGTGCCGCAACGTCGGTCGCGACCAGCACGTTAACGCGGCCGTCTGTGAGACGCTTAATGCCTTCGTTACGTTTGATCTGCGCCATCTCGCCTTCAAGATAGCAATTATTGATTCCTGCCAGACGCAGCGTTTCGGCCAGTTCATGGACACGTTCACGTTTACGCACAAACACGATGGAACGAGTAGCATCGTCTTGTTTTAGCAGGTGCTTCAATAGCGCAACTTTATGTTCGAAATTGTCGGCACGGTAGTACCACTGGTGAATTTTCTTACGCTCGCGAGTTGACGGGGTGGCGGAAACCTCAACCGGATCTTCCAGCAGGCGTTCGGCAAAATCTTTGATAGCATCGCCTTCCAGCGTGGCGGAGAACAGCATCGTCTGTTTACGCCAGCGCGTCTCGCCGGCGATATGCTCAATATCCTGAGCGAAGCCCATGTCCAGCATCCGGTCGGCTTCGTCAAGGATCAATGTTTCAACCGCCCGGCAGTCGAAGTTCTCTTCTTTTATATACTGCAGCAGACGGCCCGTGGTGGCGACCACGATATCCTGGTTTTCGCTAAACACTTCAGCATGGTTCATATAAGCCACGCCGCCGGTAATCGTGGCGATATCCAGATGAGTATGCTTAGCCAGTTCACGAGCGTGATCGGCAACCTGCATTGCCAGTTCACGGGTTGGCGTCAGGATGAGAATGCGCGGCGGCCCCGATTTTTTACGCGGAAAGTCGAGCAGGTGCTGCAACGCCGGCAGCAGGTACGCCGCCGTTTTACCGGTGCCTGTCGGCGCAGAACCGAGTACATCACGGCCATCAAGCGCAGGCGGAATAGCGGCAGCCTGAATGGCGGTCGGGCGAGTGAAACCTTTATCCTGGAGGGCATCCAGCAGGCTTTCATCGAGTTCAAGTTCGGAAAAAGTCGTTACAGTCATGTTCTACCTCTGTGTGGGGCGCTGATTATAGACGTTACGGCCACAATCTTCATCTGTTTGTATGGATATCTCTTCTCAGGTATTGTTTTTACCTGGCGCTGTCGCCGTGTTTCGCAGGGTTGTTTTTACATGTCTCACTCTGGCTCCGTTCTTCGTCGTAACGGATTTACATTTAAGCAGTTTTTTGTCGCACACGATCGGTGTGCGATGAAAGTGGGAACTGACGGTATTTTACTTGGGGCGTGGGCACCGGTCGCGGATGTAAAGCGAATTCTGGATATCGGTACTGGAAGCGGCCTTTTGGCGTTAATGCTGGCGCAGCGGACGGATGACAATGTGCCTGTTGACGCCGTAGAGCTTGATGCCGCGGCTGCAATGCAAGCGCAGGAAAACGTAGCTCACTCTCCCTGGGCGCATCGAATAACGGTGCATACTGATGATATTCAGCGTTGGGCGCCTCGTCAGACGGTGCGTTTTGATCTTATTATCAGCAACCCCCCTTATTACGAACCTGGTGTGGAATGCGCCACGCCGCAGCGGGAGCAGGCGCGTTACACCGCTACGCTGGATCACCAGACATTACTGGCTATTGCGGCGGATTGCATTACGGAAGACGGTTTTCTTTGCGTGGTATTGCCGGAGCAAATAGGTAACGCCTTTACTCAGCAAGCGCTCAGCATGGGATGGCATTTGCGATTACGTACTGATGTTGCGGAAAACGAAGCGCGCTTGCCGCACCGGGTTCTGCTCGCATTCTCCCCGCAGGCTGGGGAGTGCTTTAGCGACAGATTAGTGATTCGCGGGCCAGATCAGCATTATTCTGAAAGTTATACGGCGCTGACCCAGGCGTTTTATCTGTTTATGTGAGATGTTAACGGCGAAAGTATCGACGGGCCGGACTCAGCCAACTGTTGCGGATAATCGAGAGTAAAGTGCAGCCCCCGGCTCTCTTTACGCATTATCGCGCAGCGCACAATCAGTTCAGCCACCTGCGCCAGATTGCGCAGTTCCAGTAAATTATTCGAGACGCGAAAGTTGGCGTAATACTCGTCAATTTCTTGTTGCAACATGGTAATACGCCGCAGGGCGCGCTCCAGCCGTTTCGTCGTACGCACAATACCCACATAGTCCCACATCAGCAAGCGTAGCTCATGCCAGTTATGCTGAATTACCACCTGTTCATCGGCGTTCTCCACGCGGCTTTCATCCCAGGCGGGAAGGACGTCAACGCCGTGGGCGTAGGGCATTCGCCTGTCGATATCCTTTGCTGCGGACCAGCCGTAAACTAAGCATTCCAGCAACGAGTTAGACGCCATACGGTTAGCGCCGTGTAAGCCGGTGTAGCTGACTTCGCCAATGGCATATAAACCGTCTACATCGGTACGGCCATAATCATCGACGACCACGCCGCCGCAGGTATAGTGTGCGGCAGGCACGACAGGGATCGGTTCTTTGGTTAAATCCATACCCACATCAAGCAATTTCTCATAGATCATCGGGAAGTGCTGGCGGACAAAATCTTCAGACTTGTGGCTGATATCAAGAAACATACAGTCTGCGCCTAGCCGTTTCATCTCATGGTCAATAGCGCGGGCGACAATATCGCGCGGCGCCAGTTCGCCTCGCTCGTCAACGTCCGGCATAAACCGTGAGCCGTCCGGGCGTTTAAGGTACGCGCCTTCGCCGCGCAGCGCTTCGGTAAGCAGAAAATTACGTGCCTGCGGGTGATAAAGGGCGGTCGGATGAAACTGGTTAAATTCCAGATTAGCGACCCGGCAACCCGCGCGCCAGGCCATCGCGATACCGTCACCAGAGGAAATATCAGGGTTAGTGGTGTATTGATAAACCTTTGAGGCGCCGCCGGTCGCCAGCACCACCGACTTCGCATGACAGGTTTCAACCCACTCTTTATTGCGATTCCAGATCCAGGCGCCGACGACCCGGCGGGACCCCGGCAGGCCAATTTTATCGGAGATAATTAAATCAACGGCGTTGCTGCGTTCCAGCACCCGAATATTAGGATGCTTTAGCGCCCGACTGACCAGCGTGGTTTCGACTTCCTTTCCGGTAGCGTCGGCGGCATGAAGGATACGGCGATGACTGTGGCCGCCTTCACGGGTGAGATGATAGCTCTCCTCGCCGTTTGGCTGGATATGAGTATCAAACAGGACGCCCTGATCGATAAGCCACTGCACGCAGGCGCGGGCGTTGCTGGCGACAAACTCCACCGCATGGCGATCGCAAATTCCGGCGCCGGCGATCAGCGTATCTTCGACATGCGATTCAATACTATCGGTTTCATCAAACACGGCGGCAATACCGCCCTGCGCATAAAACGTGGAACCCTCGCTCACCGGCCCTTTACTCAGGACAATAACCTTATGTTTTTCAGCCAGACGAAGAGCCAGCGAGAGTCCGGCCGCGCCGCTGCCGATAATTAATACATCACAAGACAGTT
Organism: Salmonella enterica subsp. arizonae; assembly: GCF_008692845.1. Classification (GTDB taxonomy): domain Bacteria; phylum Pseudomonadota; class Gammaproteobacteria; order Enterobacterales; family Enterobacteriaceae; genus Salmonella; species Salmonella arizonae. The sequence continues at coordinate 362,571 of NZ_VXJW01000003.1, read as the reverse complement.
CAGGAGTTATCATCATGGTATTTGTTTAATTTACTAAACACTGTTGCGGGAGATTAACACTATATGGCGATAAAAAGCACGTTATGATTTTGCTGATGTTGCGCTTATTAAACATGAAATAAAAATACGGAGAGAGATAAACAGCAAAAAATATTTTGTAGGGCAGAATGTTAGCGTCAGATTTTGTAGTGAAATAAAGATGCTGTTAGGTTACTCTGCAAACGACGAAATAGACATTTCTGTACAGATAGTGCGTTGTTCAGTATCTGTAGACTTATAATGAAAGATAAGACCTGTCTACAACATGACAAACAAAAACAAATGCGTAACGGAACTTTACGAAACATAGACACTCTAACCTGTTGCTTGCTCATAGTGCGGCTTATGGAGTGGCGTTTCGAAAGCGCGTGGAAATTTGGTTTGGGGAGACATTACCTCGGATGAGCGAGCAGTTAACGGACCAGGTCCTGGTTGAACGGGTCCAGAAGGGAGATCAGAAAGCCTTTAATTTACTGGTAGTGCGCTACCAGCATAAAGTGGCGAGCCTGGTTTCTCGCTATGTGCCATCGGGCGACGTTCCCGATGTCGTACAGGAATCATTTATTAAGGCCTATCGCGCGCTGGATTCTTTCCGGGGGGATAGCGCTTTTTATACCTGGTTATATCGCATTGCGGTCAATACCGCGAAGAACTACCTGGTTGCTCAGGGGCGTCGTCCGCCTTCCAGTGATGTAGACGTGATCGAAGCAGAAAACTTTGAAAGCGGCGGCGCGCTGAAAGAAATTTCGAACCCTGAGAACTTAATGTTGTCAGAAGAACTGAGACAGATAGTTTTCCGAACTATTGAGTCCCTCCCGGAAGATTTACGTATGGCAATCACCTTACGGGAGCTGGATGGCCTGAGCTATGAAGAGATAGCGGCTATCATGGATTGTCCGGTGGGAACGGTGCGTTCACGTATTTTCCGGGCGCGGGAAGCTATTGATAATAAAGTTCAACCGCTTATCAGGCGTTGACGATAGCGGGATACTGGAAAAGGTATTAGGCATGCAGAAAGAAAAACTTTCCGCTTTGATGGATGGCGAAACGTTGGACAGTGAGCTGCTCAACGCGCTTACGCACGACCCGGAAATGCAGAAAACGTGGGAGAGTTATCACCTGATCCGCGATTCAATGCGGGGGGATACGCCTGACGTTCTCCATTTCGATATATCCGCTCGCGTGATGGCCGCTATTGAAAACGATCCGGTACGTCAGGTGTCGCCATTAATCCCTGAGGCCCAACCCGCTCCGCAGCAATGGCAGAAAATGCCGTTCTGGAAAAAAGTGCGCCCGTGGGCGGCGCAGCTTACCCAAGTGGGGGTGGCGGCGTGCGTTTCACTTGCAGTTATCGTCGGCGTCCAGCACTATAATGGGCAATCTGAAACATCCCAGCAGCCTGAAACGCCGGTTTTCAATACCCTGCCTATGATGGGGAAAGCCAGCCCGGTAAGTCTGGGGGTGCCTTCTGAAGCAGCGCCTGTGGGCAGCCAGCAACAGCAGGTGCAGGAGCAGCGTCGTCGCATTAACGCCATGTTGCAGGACTATGAACTGCAACGCCGACTGCACTCCGAACAGCTTCAGTTTGAGCAGGCGCAAACCCAGCAAGCCGCGGTACAGGTGCCAGGAATCCAAACTTTAGGAACGCAATCGCAGTAATGAAGCAACTTTGGTTTGCCATGTCCCTTGTGGCGGGTAGCCTGTTCTTCTCAGTAAACGCCTCGGCCGACCCTGCGTCCGGGGCGTTATTGCAGCAGATGAACATCGCCAGCCAGTCACTGAATTACGAGCTGTCATTCGTCAGCATCACGAAACAAGGCGTTGAATCTCTGCGTTATCGACACGCACGCCTGGATAGTCGCCCGCTTGCGCAATTACTGCAACTGGACGGTCCCCGCCGGGAGGTCGTTCAGCGTGGTAATGAAATCAGTTATTTTGAACCGGGCCTTGAGCCGTTCACCCTGAACGGTGATTATATTGTCGATTCTCTGCCTTCCCTGATTTACACCGATTTCAAGCGTCTGGCGCCTTACTACGATTTTATTTCCGTCGGGCGTACACGTATCGCTGACCGATTGTGCGAAGTTATCCGCGTCGTGGCGCGCGATGGTACGCGTTACAGCTATATTGTCTGGATGGACATGGATACCAAACTGCCGATGCGCGTCGATTTGCTGGATCGCGATGGCGAAACGCTGGAGCAGTTCCGCGTTATTGCGTTCACGGTGAGCAAGGATATCGGCAGCACCATGCAGGCGCTGGCAAAGGCGAATCTTCCGCCGCTGCTTTCTGTTCCTGGTGGCGAAAAAGCGAAATTTAACTGGAGTCCATCCTGGGTGCCGCAAGGCTTTAGCGAAGTCTCCAGCAGCCGTCGTCCGTTGCCAACGATGGATAACTTGCCTATCGAATCGCGACTTTATTCTGACGGCCTGTTCAGCTTTTCCGTCAACGTTAACCGGGCAACGCCAAACAGCAGCGATCAGATGCTGCGTACTGGACGCCGAACGGTTTATAGCAGCGTTCGCGACAACGCGGAAATCACCATTGTCGGCGAGCTTCCGCCGCAAACGGCGAAGCGCATTGCCGACAGTATCAAATTCAGGGCAGTACAATGATTAAAGAGTGGGCAACAGTTGTCTCCTGGCAGAATGGTCAGGCGGTGGTGAGCTGCGATGTTAAAGCGTCGTGCAGCAGTTGCGCCTCCCGCGCGGGATGCGGCAGTCGCGTACTGAATAAATTAGGGCCGCAAACCAGCCATACGATTGTTGTGCCAAGCGCGGAGCCGCTGGCGCCAGGGCAGAAAGTCGAGCTGGGAATCGCCGAAAAAAGCCTCTTAGGTTCAGCGCTGCTGGTATATATGTCGCCTTTAGCGGGGCTATTTTTCTGTGCGGCGCTTTTTCAGGTACTGTTTGGATCTGACCTTGCCGCATTAAGCGGGGCCGTGCTGGGCGGCATGGGCGGGTTTCTGGTTGCCCGCGGCTATTCCCGAAAACTGTCGGAGCGCGACGCCTGGCAGCCAGTGATTTTAAACGTTGCCCTCCCGCCTGGCCTTGTTCGTGTCGAAACTACCTCAATCGAAATGCGCCAGTGAGCGTTTCGTTTTGCTGGCCTGACCAACGGCAATATACATTATCTGCCCGTTAGGTTGGTAGCCCGATAAGCTTGCGCTTTTCCTGCGTTGCAGTGTTTTACAGGGAAAAGCGAGGCGCTTTCCAGTTCCCGCTCTCCTTACACGTTGAACTTTTCCCCGCCTTAGCGTTGTAGTGTAGAATGCGGCGTTTCAGTTAAAACAGACGTTAAGCTCAGAACAGCGACCTCTAAAGTCTGCTCAACCACGATGTAGTGGGTAACGTGCTTTTGCCTGCCGTAATCGTCGAAGCTCTCATGGCGCGCCGCCAGTGCAACATCACATGCACGACGATCGACTGGTGATTGCTTGCTTCTGTTAATAAGTTTCATCATCACTAAATCCCCAGTGAGGTGACGATATCGTTCGTTGTTTCCCGGGTACTGCCCTTATTGTCATGCTCAGTGGCAATACAGGCGCTTCTGATTCAACGACTGCAACAACAACCACCGCTGTAAATTATGTGCTTAATCAGGCTCTGGCCGCATATAGTCTGGTAGCATCAAGATACACCGCAGACGGCGCGACCACAGCAAATGCAGGTCTTGTTAAGCTTGTAAATTCAATGGGGGCAGGTTCCTTAGTCATGACTCAGGCGGCTGTGACTAATGCAATACAGACGTACCCGTCTCTTGGTAAAGGTCAGAAAATACAGGATCTAAGAGCTTCGCGTAGTGCTGAAGTCACTTATACCAGTTCAACCGGTTTCCCGATTGCGGTGTATGTCCGAATTTCTGGTGGTTATTCAACCGTTTTATATACGCATGTCAATGGAATAGAGTTCGGTGATGGTGGTTCAACAGCGTCTAATACATCTATAGCAATGGCATTCTTTATTGTTCCCAATGGTGCCACTTACCTTGTGGAAGCCACCGGAGCTTCCCCTGCATTACAGTCCTGGACGGAGCTGATATAAAAATGATAATGATGGAGTATTATAAAGACAAAAATAACGCCGTATATACTTATGATGCTTATATTACGCAAGACTTATATATCAAAGAAGGGCTTGTATTAATAATCAGAAGTCATGGAAATTATTAATCCACCACCGATGCATGAAGATCTTATTCAGGCCGCTGAAAATAAGCGGCAGCGCCTGCTGTCTCGTGCTGACTGGCGTACAGATTTAATGCTTGGTGAAACCAGCGACGCCAACAGGAATAAACGGTCGGCGTGGCTTGCGAACAAGAATGAGGTTAAGTTGGTTGATATAACAACCACTCCTGATAATATTATCTGGCCTGCTCCTCCAGAAGGATGAATCAGTCAGGATTTGAAGAGTACATGTGCTCACATATGAATTAATTTCTATAGAAGATATAATATAGCTTATCATTTTTATTTAAAGTAAATTTTTTCTAAATGGTTTTTATTTACTCACTTGGTGGTAATGAATAACGTTTACTATCTGTAATAAAGGATGCCGTAGCAGTAAGGATAGTGTTTCACTACTTAACTGGTGATATTATGAAATACGTTAAGAACATATTTTTAGTCCTGACTTTTGCATTGTCGGCTGCAGCTTTTTCGACATCTGCCATGGCCGCCAGTGATACTAAAGCTCCTCCAAAAGCTAATGATATACCTCACAAGCCTCTCCCGGGTATGAGTAAATTTGGTCAGGACTTGCTTGAAGGAGGAGGCCCGATACCACCTGCCATGTATCAATACTGTTGGCAAAATTAATCTTTTAGAAACAACCACATTTTATAATGTATGGTTGTGATAACCTCATCACTTGATGAAATGATTATTCAGGCCACCGCCAACATATCGCGGTGGTCTGAGTTGTCAGAATAATTCAATTTATAGATGATTGTCAGTTTTTTTCGGCCAGTCTGGGTTTGTTGTATCCACACGGTTTACCAGAACCCGATATTTTATCCATTCGTCGAGCTGTACTCTCTCATCCTCTGTTGCAATTCCAAGATCAACCGTATCCTGAAGCGGCGCAATTTTTCTTTATGCCATTTGCAAAAGGCGGCTGTTGGTCTCTTCAGCCTCGCGAAGCCGGGCCGCATTTTCCGCTGCTTCAACCTTCACCCACGCCTTACCATCCTATTTCTGGTATTCTCCTCGGGTGAAACTGATGTGATATTTTCAGGTAACGGACCGGGTTCGGAGATATAAACCTGATTACCGGTTGTTATGTCGTAAACCGTCTCGCCGCGATGGTCTTCTTTCGGATTCCACGTCTGGGTTTCAGCGTCAAATACAGCAATATGACTGGCCGGAATGTCAGAAGGGGCTATATCAGTACAATTTGCTGGTAATCCGGTGTGCGGAGGAATATACGCCTCTCCGGCCCCAATAAACTCATTTATATCTGAACGCAGGTTAAAAACCTTAACTGTCTACGCCTGTTCGCTCATTTTAAAAACCATTACGCTAACCTCACAATATAGTTAAATGCAATGTTTTTAACCGTGGTTTCCGCATTACCGTCTGCGTCCACAATAACGACGTGTCCGTCTGGAGCGATATATACGGTGTGGTCATGTGCTCTAATATAAACTGTATGGGCGTGGTCGCCAGCGGCCTGTGTCCAGGTACCATTTCCAGGTTGAAATGAGGTGTGATTTGAATCTCCCCAGTATGAGTTGATATAATCGCCGAACTGGTGAGTATAGTTGCCCGTTGTATTGGTCGATTTCGTGCCGTAATCAAATGATGACGTGCCTTTTGTTCCCAGATTGGCGTCCTGCGCGCTAGCGCTGTGACTGTGCGATTTGTTGCCGTCCATTTCCTGTGACAACACTGCGCGCCCGCTGGCGGGTTTCCCCTTGATTGTCCCGCCTCGCATATCCGGGATAACACCGGACGGATACGCTATAGCCAGTAACGGGTATGCGCTCTTATCAAACGCTTGTCCCTGTATAGGAGCGTAACTACCAGAATATGGTGTTGGTTTATTAGCGCAGATTTATGGAGATCCCTCAGCGCCATGGCGGGACGACCATGGATCCGCCGATAACCTTATTGTGAAATTAAGACCAGGGGGAGATGATGTCTGCCGGACAGATACTATGTGTAAATTTATAAAGGTTTTTTGTTATGCCCTTTTATGTTGGAAGCGGATGTCGTCCCGCCACCATCAGTAACCACCGCATTTACCTTATCGCCCGGTTTGATACCCCCCCTGAAATGAGCTCCTGGGAAAAAAGTAAGGCATTTTTTTGCTCAACGCATCAGACTGAAGCGCTGGAGTGCATCCGGACGATTTGTCACCCGCCGGCCGGAACGACGCGGGAGGATGTGGTCAGCAGATTTGGACAGCTCAGGACGCTCGCGTATGCCGGATGCGAGGAAAACATTCATTCCGGCCTGCATGGGGAAAACCACTACTGTATCCTGGATGAAGACAACCAGGAGATATTATCAGTCACCCTGGACGACGCCGGGAACTATACCGTGAATTGCCAGGGGTACAGTGAAACACATCACTTAACGATGGCAACAGAACCGGGAGAGGAACGCACAGAACACGCGGAAGGGACATCCTGCCTTCCTGCCACAACGGCGCCACAGACGGCAGCAGAGTATTATGCTGTCTGGTCAGCATGGCAAAGGGCGGCGCCAGAAGGAGAGGCACGCGGCCGCGCAGCAGCGGTAAAGAAAATGCGTGACTGTCTGAAGAACGGCAATCCAGTGCTTTGCGTGGAAAGAGCAGGTCTTACCACCTTACCAGACCATTTACCACCGCATATTACAATACTGTTTATTCCTGATAATAATCTGACCAGCCTGCCGGCGCTGCCGTCAGGACTACGGGAGCTGTCGGTCTCTTATAACCAGCTGACCAGCCTGCCACCGCTGCCGTCAGGACTATGGAAGCTGTCTGTCTTTAATAACCAGCTGGCCAGCCTGCCGGCGCTGCCGTCAGGACTACAGACGCTGTGGGCCTATCGTAACCAACTGCCCAGCCTGCCGGCGCTGCCGCCAGGACTGCGGGATCTGTCGGTCTCTCATAACCAGTTGGCCAGCCTGCCGGAAAGTATCACTGGTCTGTCCTCAGAGGCAACCGTAGATCTGGCAGGGAATCCGCTGTCTGAACGCACTCTGCAGACTCTGCGGGACATAACCAGCGCTCCTGACTATTCAGGCCCCAGGATACGATTCGATATGGCGGGGCCTTCCGTCCCCCGGGAAGCCCGGGCACTGCACCTGGCGGTCGCTGACTGGCTGACGCCTGAACGGGAGGGGGAACCGGACCCTGCAGACAGATGGCATGCGTCCGGACAGGAAGATAACGCCGCCGCCTTCAGCCTCTTCCTGGACAGACTGCGTGAGACGGAAAACTTCGAAAAGGACGCGGGCTTTAAGGCACAGATATCGTCCTGGCTGGCCCTGCTGGCTGAAGATGATGTGCTGAGAGCAAAAACTTTTGCCATGGCAACCGAGGCAACATCAAGCTGCCAGGACCGGATCACACTTGCTCTGCACCATATGAAGAATGTACAGCTGGTACATAATGCAGAAAAAGGAGTATACGATAACAATCTCCCGGGGCTGGTTTCCACGGGGCGTGAGATGTTCCGTATGGAAATGCTGGAACGGATTGCCCGGGAAAAGGCCAGAACGCTGGCTTTCGTTGATGAAATTGAGGTTTATCTGGCGTATCAGAATAAGCTGAAGAAACCACTCGGGCTGACCAGCGTGACGGCAAAAATGCGTTTCTTTGGCGTATCCGGCGTGACGGCTTCAGACCTTCGGAGCGCTGAGCGTCAGGTGAAAGCCGCCGAAAAACGCGAGTTCAGTGAGTGGTTACTGCAGTGGGGCCCGTTACACAGCGTGCTGGAACGCAAAGAGCCGGAACGCTTTAACGCGCTTCGTGAAAAGCAAATATCGGACTATGAGCACACGTACCAGATGCTGTCTGATACAGAGCTGAAACCGTCCGGGCTGGTCGGTAATACCGATGCAGAGCGCACTATCGGAGTAAGGGCGATGGAGAGTGCGAAAAAGGAATTTCTGAATGGCCTGCGCCCTCTTGTGGAGGAGATGCTGGGTAGCTATCTGAAAGTGAAAGCCCGGTGGCGTCTTAACTGAGCACGATATTCACCGCGCCAGGCGAATGGGGTGCGGTGCGACAAAGAGATTTCCGGATAAACAATATCAGACAGCACAGATAATGCACAGGGGAATAGCGGGAAAGCCCCCTGATTTTCTGTTCCCCATAAATGCTGATATATCACAACAGTGTGATGACCAGTCTGGAAGAGATGACGCCCCGTGCGCCGACAGTGAAAAACTTATGGAAGTGCTGGACCAGCTTAATGCAAAAGATGGTAAGGGGAAGGCTGTACTTCGCCGGGCCGGGTATCCAGCAACAGTGGGAAATGAAGAGGGAGAAGCTATCACCCGATATACCACCCGCTATGAAGACCTGCTTCAGGTTAAGTGCCAGGTTCAATTAAATCTGCACCCTGATTTTTCACATTTCCGACAGTACAGGGTACCGCAACCACGTTGTATGCAAGAACATGCTTTGGTAGGCTGCCTGCTGTTTATATCAGGACTGACTGTAACCTTGTTTATAGGTTTATAGATCGTACAGACCACTATTGTGATGTAACATCGTATGTTGATCAGCAGATCGTATGCTGACGATTTCATAGCTACAGTGTAATATGCACGCCAGTCGTTGATGGGGTAGTTATTGTGGAATGTCCACCGCTGTGTCCATCAAGAAAAATTTATCAGCATAGCGAGTTGAAAAATTCATATTTATGAAGAACATAAGAAATTTCTCCATCATTGCTCACATTGACCACGGTAAATCGACGTTGTCTGACCGTATTATCCAGATCTGCGGTGGCCTGTCTGACCGTGAAATGGAAGCTCAGGTACTTGATTCTATGGATCTTGAGCGTGAGCGCGGTATTACTATTAAAGCCCAGAGTGTGACGCTGGATTTTAAAGCGTCTGATGGTGAAACTTATCAACTGAACTTTATCGACACGCCGGGACACGTTGACTTTTCCTATGAAGTCTCCCGTTCGTTGGCTGCCTGCGAGGGCGCGCTGCTGGTGGTGGATGCCGGCCAGGGCGTAGAAGCGCAAACGTTGGCGAACTGCTACACCGCGATGGAAATGGATCTTGAAGTGGTGCCGGTGCTTAATAAGATTGACCTGCCGGCCGCCGATCCGGAGCGTGTCGCGGAAGAAATTGAAGATATTGTCGGTATCGATGCGACGGACGCGGTACGCTGCTCCGCCAAAACTGGTGTTGGCGTGACTGATGTTCTGGAACGTCTGGTTCGCGACATCCCGCCGCCGCAAGGCGACCCGGACGGTCCGCTACAGGCGCTGATTATCGACTCCTGGTTCGATAACTATTTAGGCGTGGTATCGCTGGTGCGCATTAAAAACGGCACTATGCGTAAAGGCGACAAAATTAAAGTGATGAGCACCGGGCAGACCTACAATGCTGACCGCCTGGGGATCTTCACGCCGAAACAAGTTGATCGCACAGAGCTGAAGTGCGGCGAAGTAGGCTGGCTGGTCTGTGCCATTAAAGATATTCTCGGCGCGCCGGTTGGCGATACTTTAACCTCAGCGCGTAACCCAGCGGAAAAAGCGCTGCCGGGCTTTAAGAAGGTCAAACCGCAGGTCTATGCGGGACTGTTCCCGGTCAGCTCCGACGATTATGAAAGTTTCCGCGACGCGCTCGGTAAGCTGAGCCTGAACGACGCCTCACTGTTCTATGAACCGGAAAATTCCTCGGCGCTGGGCTTTGGCTTCCGCTGCGGCTTCCTCGGTCTGTTGCACATGGAGATCATTCAGGAGCGCCTGGAGCGCGAATACGATCTGGATTTGATCACCACTGCGCCAACCGTGGTTTATGAAGTAGAAACGACGGCGAAAGAGATTATCTATGTCGATAGCCCCTCCAAGCTGCCGCCGTTGAATAATATTTATGAACTGCGCGAGCCTATCGCCGAATGTCATATGCTGTTACCTCAGGCCTATTTAGGTAACGTTATTACGCTGTGTATTGAGAAACGCGGCGTACAAACTAACATGGTGTACCACGGTAACCAGGTGGCGTTGACCTATGAAATCCCGATGGCGGAAGTGGTGCTTGATTTCTTTGATCGCCTGAAATCCACCTCGCGCGGCTATGCGTCTCTGGATTATAACTTCAAGCGCTTCCAGGCATCTGACATGGTGCGTGTCGATGTGTTGATAAACAACGAACGCGTGGACGCGTTGGCGTTAATTACACACCGTGACAACGCGCAGAATCGTGGCCGCGAGTTGGTCGATAAGATGAAAGATTTGATTCCGCGCCAGCAGTTTGATATCGCGATTCAGGCGGCGATTGGTACGCATATTATTGCCCGTTCGACGGTAAAACAGTTACGTAAAAACGTTCTGGCGAAGTGCTACGGCGGCGATATCAGCCGTAAGAAAAAACTGCTGCAGAAACAGAAAGAAGGTAAGAAACGTATGAAGCAGATCGGTAACGTTGAGCTGCCTCAGGAAGCGTTCCTCGCCATTCTGCATGTCGGTAAAGACAATAAATAATCCCTAAGGAGTTGGCATGGCGAACATGTTTGCCCTGATTCTGGTGATAGCCACACTAGTGACGGGCATTTTATGGTGCGTTGATAAGTTTGTATTCGCGCCAAAACGTCGGGCACGTCAGGCTGCCGTGCAAACGGCAACGGGAGATGCGCTGGATAACGCCACGCTCAATAAAGTGGCGCCTAAGCCGGGCTGGCTGGAGACCGGGGCATCGGTTTTCCCTGTTCTGGCGATTGTTCTGATCGTTCGTTCATTTCTTTATGAACCCTTTCAGATCCCGTCAGGTTCGATGATGCCGACATTGCTTATCGGCGACTTTATTCTGGTGGAAAAATTTGCCTACGGTATTAAAGATCCGATTTACCAGAAGACCCTGATTGAAACTGGTCATCCAAAGCGCGGGGATATTGTGGTATTTAAATATCCGGAAGATCCTAAGTTAGATTACATCAAACGCGCAGTCGGTTTGCCGGGCGATAAAATCACTTATGATCCGATTGCGAAAGAGGTGACGATTCAGCCAGGCTGTAGCTCCGGTCAGGCGTGCGAAAATGCGCTGCCGGTTACCTACTCTAACGTTGAGCCGAGCGATTTTGTGCAGACCTTTGCCCGTCGCAATGGCGGAGAAGCGACCAGCGGTTTCTTTGAGGTTCCGTTAAACGAGACGAAAGAAAACGGCATTCGCCTGACTGAACGTAAAGAGACGCTGGGCGATGTGACGCACCGCATCCTGATGGTGCCGATAGCTCAGGATCAGTTAGGCATGTATTATCAACAGCCAGGGCAACCGTTGGCGACCTGGGTTGTACCGCCGGGACAATATTTCATGATGGGCGACAACCGCGATAACAGCGCGGATAGCCGTTACTGGGGATTTGTTCCGGAAGCGAATCTGGTCGGTAAAGCGGTCGCTATCTGGATGAGTTTTGACAAGCAGGAAGGGGAGTGGCCGACAGGCGTACGGCTGAGCCGTATCGGCGGTATTCATTAACTGTGGCGAAATGATCGTTCACGCTGTCGTCTTTTTAGCGGCAGCGTGAATTATTTCCTCGATAAATTCCCTCAGACTAACGACATCCCCTGTCGTTGTGTATAGAATATTCCCCCGAAGTTTTAGGTTGGCGCCGTTTGGCCGCCACGGCACACGAAACAGCGTTGGTTATAGACAACCCTCTTTCCGCCGCAGCGATGCGGCAGGACAGATGACGTGTATCAGGTCTGTTTCGTGTGCTGGATTGTTGACGCATTCATTTATTGGTATCGCATGAACCCCATCGTAATTAATCGGCTTCAACGGAAGCTGGGCTACACTTTTAATCATCAGGAGCTGTTGCAGCAGGCGTTAACTCACCGCAGCGCCAGCAGTAAGCATAACGAACGCCTGGAGTTTTTAGGCGACTCAATCTTGAGCTTCGTTATCGCTAACGCGCTTTATCACCGTTTTCCACGGGTGGATGAGGGAGATATGAGTCGTATGCGCGCCACGTTAGTGCGTGGTAATACGCTGGCGGAATTAGCCCGTGAATTTGATTTGGGCGAGTGTCTGCGTTTAGGGCCGGGCGAATTAAAAAGCGGCGGATTCCGTCGTGAGTCTATTCTGGCGGACACCGTTGAAGCGTTAATCGGCGGAGTATTTCTCGATAGCAATATCCAGACCGTCGAGCAGTTAATCCTTAACTGGTATAAAACCCGTCTGGATGAGATAAGTCCGGGCGATAAACAAAAAGATCCGAAAACGCGCTTGCAAGAGTATTTGCAGGGGCGCCATCTGCCGCTGCCATCTTATTTGGTTGTGCAGGTACGCGGCGAGGCGCACGATCAGGAATTTACTATCCACTGCCAGGTCAGCGGCCTGAGTGAACCGGTGGTTGGCACGGGTTCCAGCCGTCGTAAGGCGGAGCAGGCTGCCGCCGAACAGGCGCTGAAAAAACTGGAGCTGGAATGAGCATCGAAAAAACTTATTGCGGATTTATCGCCATTGTCGGACGTCCGAACGTTGGTAAATCCACCCTGCTGAACAAGCTGCTTGGGCAGAAGATTTCGATCACTTCCCGTAAAGCGCAAACCACGCGTCATCGCATTGTCGGTATTCATACCGAAGGCCCATATCAGGCAATCTATGTCGATACCCCAGGGCTGCATATAGAAGAAAAGCGCGCCATTAACCGTTTGATGAATAAGGCGGCGAGCAGTTCGATTGGCGACGTTGAGCTGGTGATTTTCGTTGTGGAAGGCACTCGTTGGACGCCGGACGACGAAATGGTCCTGAACAAACTGCGCGATGGCAAAGCGCCGGTTATTCTCGCCGTTAACAAAGTGGATAACGTGCAGGAAAAAGCCGATTTGCTGCCGCACCTCCAGTTCCTGGCAAGCCAGATGAGCTTTCTCGATATCGTGCCGATCTCTGCTGAAACCGGCATGAATGTCGATACCATTGCCAGCATCGTGCGTAAACATTTACCGGAAGCTACTCACCATTTTCCGGAAGATTACATCACCGATCGTTCTCAGCGTTTTATGGCGTCTGAAATTATCCGTGAAAAGTTGATGCGTTTTCTCGGCGCCGAGCTGCCGTATTCCGTCACTGTTGAGATTGAACGTTTTGTTACCAACGAGCGCGGCGGCTATGACATCAACGGGCTGATCCTCGTTGAGCGTGAAGGGCAAAAGAAGATGGTGATTGGCAACAAAGGCGCCAAAATCAAAACCATTGGTATTGAAGCGCGTAAAGACATGCAAGAGATGTTCGAAGCGCCGGTACATCTGGAACTGTGGGTGAAAGTGAAATCCGGCTGGGCCGACGACGAACGCGCGCTGCGCAGTCTCGGTTACGTAGACGACCTGTGAGTTAACACTGCGTGGAAGGGTGGCAGCGCGCATTTGTCCTGCATAGTCGCCCCTGGAGCGAAACCAGCCTGATGCTGGACGTCTTCACGGAAGAGTCGGGGCGCGTGCGTCTTGTCGCCAAAGGCGCGCGGTCTAAACGCTCGAATCTGAAAGGCGCGTTGCAACCTTTTACGCCATTGTTGCTCCGCTACAGCGGACGCGGCGAGGTTAAAACCCTGCGCAGCGCAGAGGCGGTTTCTCTGGCGCTGCCGTTAAACGGTATTACGCTCTATAGCGGCCTGTATATCAACGAACTCCTCTCTCGCGTACTGGAATATGAAACGCGTTTCTCCGAACTTTTTTTTGATTATCTGAACTGCATTCAGGCGCTGGCGGGAACAACAGGTTCTCCTGAACCGGTGTTGCGGCGTTTCGAGCTGGCGCTGCTGGGGCATCTGGGTTACGGCGTGAATTTCACCCACTGCGCGGGGAGCGGCGAGCAGGTGGATGACACCATGACCTACCGCTACCGCGAAGAAAAAGGCTTTATCGCCAGCGTCGTCATTGATAATAACACCTTTACCGGACGGCACCTGAAAGCGCTGGAGGCGCGGGAATTTCCGGATGTAGATACCCTGCGTGCCGCGAAACGCTTTACCCGTATGGCGTTAAAGCCGTATCTTGGGGGAAAACCGTTAAAAAGCCGGGAGTTGTTCCGGCGGTTTATGCCCAAACGCACAGTAAAAATGAAAAAAGATTAACGAGGATTGTCATGGCTGAATTACTGTTAGGCGTCAATATTGACCACATCGCCACGTTACGTAACGCGCGCGGCACCGATTATCCGGACCCGGTACAGGCGGCGTTTATTGCTGAACAGGCGGGCGCGGACGGCATTACCGTACACCTGCGCGAAGATCGTCGTCACATTAGCGATCGCGATGTGCGCATTCTGCGTCAGACGCTGCATACGCGCATGAATCTGGAGATGGCGGTGACCGAAGAGATGCTGGCGATCGCCGTGGAAACCAGACCGCATTTCTGTTGTCTGGTGCCGGAAAAACGCCAGGAAGTCACCACCGAAGGCGGTCTGGACGTGGCCGGACAGCGCGATAAAATGCGCGATGCCTGTTCGCGTCTGGCGGCCGCTGGCATCCAGGTTTCACTCTTTATCGATGCCGATGAGGCGCAAATCAACGCGGCGGCGGAAGTGGGCGCGCCGTTTATCGAAATTCATACCGGCTGCTATGCCAACGCGAAAACCGATGCGGAACAGTCAAAGGAGCTGGCGCGTATTGCCAGCGCCGCGACCCTGGCCGTTCGTCTGGGTCTAAAAGTGAATGCTGGTCATGGTCTGACTTACCATAACGTCAAAGCCATTGCCGCGCTGCCGGAAATGCACGAGCTCAATATCGGTCATGCCATTATTGGTCGGGCGGTGATGAGTGGCCTTAAAGAGGCGGTGGCTGAAATGAAACGTCTGATGCTGGAAGCGCGCGGTTAATGGCGATTCTTGGACTGGGGACGGATATTGTAGAGATTGCCCGCATTGAGGCGGTGATCTCCCGTTCCGGCGAACGTTTGGCAAGGCGTGTGCTCAGCGCTAACGAGTGGGCTATTTGGGAGACGCATCAACAGCCGGTGCGTTTCCTCGCCAAGCGTTTTGCGGTAAAAGAGGCGGCAGCGAAAGCTTTTGGGACCGGTATACGTAACGGCCTGGCGTTTAATCAGTTCGAAGTGTTTAACGATGAGTTGGGAAAACCCCGCCTGCGGCTGTGGGGAGAGGCGTTAACGCTGGCGGAAAAACTCGGTGTGACGCACATGCATGTCACGTTAGCCGATGAACGCCACTACGCCTGCGCCACGGTCATTCTGGAAAGTCAGATTTCTGCCGGATAGCGATCTTGCAGGCCCACGGGCTGACATTTTGTCGGCCCAATAAGCGTAGCGTCATCAGGCCTTGTTGCGCCGGAAACGCGTTAACTGGCCTGGAGTTTATCCGCGTGATGCATGAGGACAAACTTATCCCACAACTGTTCTTCGGTTTCGACATGGGTGGGATCCTGCAAAATGGTATTAGGGATCGGGCAGACTTTCTGGCAAGTCGGCGTTTCGTAATGACCTACACACTCGGTGCATTTGTCGCTGTTAATCTCGTAAATGCTGTCACCCATTGAAATCGCCTCATTCGGACATTCGGGCTCGCACATATCGCAATTAATACATTTTTTGGTGATTAACAGGGCCATCAGGAAACTCTCAAAACATCATAAATCGGGCGGGCATTATACGCGCATTCTTTACTCAAATCAGTTTTTTTACCAGCGCCTCGCTATGGCGAATACGCTCTGGCGCCCGCTCTAAATCCTGCTGTACCAGCGCCATAAACAGTAAGTCGGTCAACATCATTTGCGCATGTGTCGAGGAAATAGCGGCGCTACGCGTAGCCTGCTCTTCAGCAATAGTATACAGGCAACGGGTGGCGCGCTGTTGCAACGCGTTGGGAGAAAAACCGGTAATGGCCAGGATCTTCGCGCCTGTGCGTAATGTTTCGTCCGCCGCCAGTTTCAGCTCCCGCCGTTCCCCGGAATAAGAGATTGCCAGCAGCAGGTCCCCAGGTGCCAGCGCCTGCACCGTCGACAGCAGCGCGTGCATATCACGCTCAACCCCCGCGTTAACACCGATCTTCAGTAGCTTCCAGGCAAAATTTTGCGCCACCAGTCCAGAGGCGCCCATCCCGGTGATCACAATACGTCGGGCATGGCGCAGCATCGCGACGCTTTCTAACAGTTTTTCTTCACTGTTAACGTCCAGCGTGGCATGCATCGCCGCCACATTCTCTTTAATTAATTTTTCCCCGACCAGACGCATCGGATCGTCGCCGCGAATCTGGTTATGAACGGGGATGGAGTGCGGATTAGGATTGCTGGCCAACGCTTCGCTTATAGCCAGTTTCAACGCCGGGAATCCTTTAAACCCCAGTTTTTGCGCGAACTTGACTACGCTGGACTGGCTGATGCCCGCTTCGGCCGCCAGTTGCTGCGAGCTCAGATGCCGCGCTGTATCCGGTTGCGCGAGGAGATAATCCGCCAGTTTCTTGTCGCCTTGCGCGAGATCCGGATAATGCTGGCGGATACGAATCAAACAGTTCATGGCGGCTCCTGCGAAAACGTGATGGCGACGACCAAACAAAATTTCACTCGCCAGGGTGAATATTCTATTCCATTATGAACGCTTATTATGAATTAAAAATTCCAGAGGGACAAAAATGAATCTTGGTGCGTTAGTGTCTGAAACCCGTAACCCGCAAACGATGGATCTGGATGCGTTGCCCACCCCTGAACTGGTTAAGCGTTTTAATGAACAGGATACGCTGGTGGCGGAAGCCGTAAAAGCTACTCTACCTGAAGTTGCGCGTGCGGTTGATGCCGCGGCGGCGGCGCTGCAGTCTGGCGGACGTATCATTTACATGGGCGCGGGTACCAGCGGTCGACTTGGTGTACTGGATGCCTCTGAATGCCCCCCGACCTTTGGCGTTCCGCACGGTCTGGTCGTCGGGCTGATTGCCGGAGGGCCGGGCGCGTTGCTGAAAGCGGTCGAAGGCGCGGAGGACAGCCAACAGGCGGGCGAAGACGATCTTGTCGCGCTAAATCTGCAAGAAGAGGATCTGGTGGTGGGGCTTGCGGCGTCAGGTCGTACTCCCTATGTGATTGGCGGTCTACGCTATGCGCGGCAGTCTGGTTGTACCACCGTTGCCGTCTCCTGTAATCCAGATTCGCCTATTGCGCGGGAAGCTAATATCGCTATCTCGCCGGTTGTCGGGCCGGAAGCGCTTACCGGCTCCACGCGCCTGAAATCCGGCACCGCGCAGAAAATGGTGCTCAATATGATCTCTACCGGCGCGATGGTGAAGTTCGGTAAGGTCTATCAAAACCTGATGGTGGATATGAAAGCCACCAACGTCAAACTGGTCGATCGCGCGTGTCGGATGGTTGTTGAAGCGACAGGGATTAGTCGTGAAGAGGCGGAAACTCTGCTGAAACAGACTGATTTTGAGGTTAAGCCCGCCATTCTGATGGCGCTTACGGGGCTGGATGCCGCAGCCGCCAGGGAAAAACTCGCCGCTCATCAGGGCTTTTTAAGGGCGGCGTTAGAACATTAACGAGGTGTGTATGGATAAGACGGCAGCGCTAAACAAGGGTAACATCAGTTGATCGCTGGGCCGGAGAAAGCCGCGCAAGTGGGTGATGCGAGGTGAAAGCGAAGTATAAAGCGCTGATGAGCGATACGTTGTGTAAGTTGGCTAATATTTTATTGCGCTTATTCTCGTCTTTATCGCATCTGACTTGATTACCGACATTATCATTCTTAAACGTCCGGATATTGTTGGCAATGTCTCCGTCTACTATTCCAACTTGTTGGGCCTATTCATGTGGAGCTGGGGCAAGCGCATGGCTATAACGCGCTGTTTTCCATTCTGGCGATGGCGGGCGTTGATCAGCTACTGGAAGGTGGTGAAGGTAATTACCTTTGGCATTTCCTTAACAATTGTTGCCGGAAAAGTCGTGTTCTATCTGTTAGGCTATTTAATAGCGGTAATTGCCGGGGTTATTTTTACCTGGCTGCTGGGGTTCAACGATCCAGAGGAGTAAGGTTTGGTTAGCCAGGAGCGTCGTGTCGTCTTTTTTGATTTGGATGGAACGTTACATCAACAGGATATGTTCGGCAGTTTCCTGCGCTATTTACTGCGTCGCCAGCCGCTAAATGCGTTGCTCGTACTGCCGCTGTTGCCCGTTATTGGTCTCGGTTTACTGGCAAAGGGTCGTGCGGCCCGCTGGCCGATGAGTCTGTTGTTGTGGGGCTGTACTTTCGGCCACAGCGAAACGCGTTTACAGGCGCATCAGGCGGATTTTGTTCGCTGGTTTCGCGCTAACGTTACGGCGTTTCCGGTTGTTCAGGAACGTCTGACCACCTATCTGTTGAGCTCTGACGCGGACATCTGGCTTATTACCGGTTCTCCTCAATCACTGGTAGAACAAGTCTATTTTGATACGCCGTGGCTGCCGCGCGTTAACCTTATCGCCAGCCAGATGGCGCGAAGGTATGGTGGCTGGGTATTGACCGTGCGCTGTCTGGGCCATGAAAAAGTCGCGCAACTGGAACGTAAAATCGGTACGCCGCTGCGTCTTTATAGCGGCTACAGCGACAGCAAACAGGATAACCCGCTGCTCTATTTTTGCCAGCATCGCTGGCGGGTGACGCCGCACGGCGAGTTGCAACAGCTCGAATAGTGAAAAGCATAGCGTCTGTGTATAATGCCGCCCGCTTTCATTACCGGAGTCACCTCTTTGTCTGATGTCGAATTAGATCACGAATACTGGATGCGCCATGCGCTGACGCTGGCGAAACGCGCCGGGGACGAACGTGAGGTCCCGGTTGGCGCGGTATTGGTGCATAACCATCGCGTCATTGGCGAAGGCTGGAATCGGCCCATTGGCCGCCACGATCCTACCGCGCACGCCGAAATTATGGCGCTGCGTCAGGGCGGTCTGGTATTGCAGAATTATCGGTTACTGGATACCACGCTGTATGTCACGTTGGAACCATGCGTAATGTGCGCCGGCGCTATGGTACATAGCCGCATTAGACGCGTGGTCTTTGGCGCGCGCGATGCAAAAACCGGCGCGGCCGGATCGCTAATTGATGTATTACACCATCCGGGAATGAATCACCGGGTCGAGATTATTGAAGGGGTATTGCACGATGAATGTGCGATGCTGCTCAGTGATTTTTTCCGTATGCGTCGTCAGGAAATTAAAGCCCTGAAGAAAGCCGCCCGCGCGTAAGGTACGGAACGTTGCCGTCCGGCAAGGCCTTCACGCTATTTTTCTTCTTTCTTCTGCGGCGTAAACAGTAAAGACGGCGAATGCGTCAGGTAGCCCGATGACTGCGATAAAAACGAAAGGAAAGGGAAGGGCGCTTTATTCAGCTCCTCCGGGGACGCCGCCGGATAATCCTGCGCCAGTTTCATGGCTTCCGCTTCCTGCTTTTCTTTTTCCTGCAAATACCCCACCAGGCTTATCTGGTACTTACGGATATTTTCCACATAAGCATAAGCCTCATGTCCACGCGCGTAACCGTAGGTTAACTTACTGTAATACGGTTTTTGACTTAATAGGGGCAAACGCTGCTTTACGTCGGTCCAGCTATCCGGATTGCCTTTCGTTTTTACCGTCAGCGCTCTGGCGTCAAGCATGTGCGCATAACCCATATTGTAGGCGGCTAAAGCAAACCAGATACGCTCATCTTCCGGAACGGTTTCGGGAACTTTAGCCATCATATCTTCAAGATAGCGAGCGCCGCCGCTGATGCTTTGCTCCGCATCGGTACGATCGGTTAATCCCAGACTTTGAGCGGTATTTTTAGTCAGCATCATCAGGCCGCGCACGCCGGTTGGCGATGTTGCCTGCGGGTCCCAGTGTGATTCCTGATAAGAAATTGCCGCCAGCAGACGCCAGTCTATCTCTTTGGCATATTTCTTAAATAACGCTTCCAGCTCCGGCAGGACGTTATCCACCGCTCGAAGGAAAGAGCGGGTATCAACGTAGTCGAAATCATCGCCATGCCCCAGATATTTCTCTTCGATTCGCGCCAGAGAACCATCTTCATTGATCGAATTGAAAAAATCGAGCAGCGCGGCGGAGAGCGTATTATCGTCGTCCAGTCGGCTAAACCAGGTCACGGGCTGTTCATCAGTGACATCCAGCGCCACGGCCAGTTCGGGATGGACGCGCTGAAACAGACTGATCGCCACCGAATCTGCGATGGTGTAATCCAGTTTGCCGTTGATGACATCTTCCAGCAGCGTTGTCGAGCCTTTTTTATCGTCTACCTTCCAGCTCAGGTCGGGAAACTTTGTCTCTTTTAAACGCTGTAAGTCATTGACCACGACGTGTCCCGGGGCAATCGTGAGCTGATTCTCGGTAACTGTCGCCAGCGAACGTGGACGATATTGTCCGACCCGGTAGACAAGCTGTTGCGAAACGGAGTAATACATGGGGCCGGGCTGATACTTTTTAACGCGCGCGCTGTCGTAGACCAGTCCTGCCGCGAGCAGGTCGGCATTGCCGTTATCCAGATCGTCAAACAACTGGCTGATATTCTGGCGTACCGTTATTTTCAGTTTTACGCCGAGATAGTTGGCGAACTGCTGCGCCAGTTCATAGTCGAGGCCATATTTTTTACCGTTGACGACGGCATAGGTTAAGGGCGAGTCGATCGTACTGACGCGCAGTACTCCCCGCGCTTGAATCGCGGCGACATGGTTTTCGGTTTTACCGAACCAAGGGATAGAGGGCCAAAGGGCTGCTGCCAGCAGCAGCGTCAATATGCCGATGAACAGATAATTAATCTTTAATTTTTTCAATTAGTTAATTCTCTGGATCGTGCGTTGCCTCGGGCTGAAAAAGATGTTGTGCTGCAATAGATAAGTCATCAATGAGCGGCATTTTGCGTAACAATGCGCCAGTTGGCAACTTATTCGCATCGATAGCCGCACCGTATGACAAGAAAAAGCGGTGCTTTTATTTCTACGCAAACGGTTTCGTCGACGCGTCAGATTCTTTATAATGACGCCCGTTTCCCCCCTTGCGCACACCGAAGCTTAGAAGACGAGAGACTTATGATGGAAATTCTGCGTGGTTCGCCTGCACTGTCTGCATTCCGTATCAATAAACTGCTGGCGCGCTTTCAGGCTGCCAGGCTCCAGGTCCACAATATATACGCTGAGTATGTCCATTTTGCTGACCTGAACGCCCCGTTAAATGATAGCGAGCAGGCGCAGCTTACCCGTCTGCTGCAATACGGCCCGGCGCTTAGCAGCCATACGCCGACGGGTAAACTCCTGCTGGTAACGCCGCGTCCTGGCACCATCTCCCCCTGGTCTTCGAAAGCAACGGATATCGCCCACAACTGCGGTCTGCAACAGGTTGACCGTCTGGAGCGCGGCGTAGCGTACTATATCGAGGCTTCTACGTTGACGGCGGAACAGTGGCGACAAGTGGCCGCAGAGCTGCACGACCGCATGATGGAGACGGTGTTCTCTTCATTAACCGATGCGGAAAAATTATTTATCCATCATCAGCCTGCGCCGGTTTCCAGCGTCGATCTGCTGGCAGAAGGCCGCCAGGCGCTGATTGCCGCTAACCTGCGTCTCGGTCTGGCGCTGGCGGAGGATGAAATTGATTATCTGCAGGCGGCGTTTATCAAACTGGGGCGCAACCCGAACGATATCGAACTGTACATGTTCGCCCAAGCGAACTCTGAGCACTGCCGCCACAAGATTTTTAACGCCGACTGGATTATCGACGGTAAACCGCAGCCGAAGTCGCTGTTTAAAATGATTAAAAACACCTTCGAAACCACGCCGGACCATGTACTCTCTGCCTATAAAGACAATGCCGCGGTGATGGAAGGATCTGCGGTGGGGCGCTACTTCGCCGACCACAACACTGGCCGCTACGATTTTCATCAGGAGCCCGCGCATATTCTGATGAAGGTCGAAACGCATAACCACCCAACCGCCATCTCTCCGTGGCCGGGGGCGGCGACTGGTTCCGGCGGCGAAATTCGTGATGAAGGCGCTACCGGCCGCGGCGCGAAACCAAAAGCTGGTCTGGTGGGGTTCTCGGTCTCTAACCTGCGCATCCCGGGTTTTGAACAGCCGTGGGAGGAGGATTTTGGCAAGCCGGAACGTATTGTCACCGCGCTGGATATCATGACCGAAGGTCCATTGGGCGGCGCGGCGTTTAACAACGAATTTGGTCGCCCGGCGCTGACCGGCTACTTCCGTACTTATGAAGAGAAGGTGAACAGCCACAACGGCGAAGAGCTGCGCGGCTATCACAAGCCTATCATGCTGGCGGGGGGGATCGGTAATATCCGCGCCGATCACGTGCAGAAAGGCGAGATCGTCGTGGGCGCGAAGCTGATCGTCCTTGGCGGCCCGGCGATGAATATCGGCCTTGGCGGCGGCGCGGCATCGTCAATGGCTTCCGGCCAGTCTGATGCGGATCTCGATTTTGCCTCCGTTCAGCGCGATAACCCGGAAATGGAACGCCGTTGCCAGGAAGTAATCGACCGCTGCTGGCAGTTGGGCGACGCCAACCCAATCCTGTTTATCCATGATGTGGGCGCGGGCGGTCTCTCTAATGCGATGCCGGAACTGGTTAGCGACGGCGGGCGCGGCGGGAAGTTCGAACTGCGCGACATTCTCAGCGACGAGCCGGGCATGAGTCCGCTGGAAATCTGGTGTAACGAATCCCAGGAGCGTTACGTACTGGCGGTCGCGGCTGACCAGTTGCCGCTGTTCGATAAGCTGTGTAAGCGTGAACGCGCGCCGTATGCGGTCATTGGCGAAGCCACAGAAGAGCAGCATCTCTCTTTGCACGATAACCATTTTGACAATCAGCCGATTGACCTGCCGCTGGATGTCCTGCTGGGTAAAACGCCGAAAATGACGCGTGACGTGCAGACTCTGAAGGCAAAAGGCGATGCGCTGAACCGCGCGGATATCACGATTGCCGACGCGGTAAATCGTGTTCTGCATCTGCCGACCGTGGCGGAAAAAACCTTCCTTGTCACTATTGGCGACCGTACCGTCACCGGTATGGTGGCCCGTGACCAGATGGTTGGCCCGTGGCAGGTCCCGGTGGCTGACTGCGCGGTCACTACCGCCAGCCTCGACAGCTACTACGGCGAAGCGATGTCGATTGGCGAGCGCGCGCCGGTGGCGCTGCTGGACTTTGCCGCCTCCGCCCGTCTGGCCGTCGGTGAAGCGTTGACTAACATTGCCGCGACGCAGATTGGCGATATCAAGCGCATCAAACTTTCCGCTAACTGGATGGCGGCAGCCGGTCATCCTGGCGAAGATGCCGGCCTGTATGACGCGGTTAAAGCGGTGGGAGAGGAACTCTGTCCGCAGCTTGGCCTGACCATTCCGGTAGGTAAAGATTCGATGTCGATGAAAACATGCTGGCAGGAGGGCAACGAACAACGTGAGATGACCTCGCCGCTGTCGCTGGTGATTTCCGCGTTTGCCCGCGTGGAAGACGTGCGTCATACCATTACGCCACAGCTCTCGACGGAAGATAACGTCCTGTTGCTGATCGATCTTGGCAAGGGCCACAGCGCGCTGGGCGCAACGGCGCTGGCGCAGGTCTATCGCCAGCTTGGCGACACCCCGGCAGACGTGCGCGACGTGGCGCAACTGAAAGGTTTTTATGAAGCCATTCAGGCGCTGGTTGCTGCGCGTAAGCTGCTGGCTTACCACGACCGTTCCGACGGGGGGCTGCTGGTAACGTTGGCCGAGATGGCATTTGCCGGCCACTGCGGCGTGCAGGTCGATATCGCCGCTCTGGGCGATGACCATCTGGCCGCGTTGTTCAACGAGGAACTGGGCGCGGTTATTCAGGTACGCGAAGAAGAGCGTGAAGCGGTTGAAGCATTGCTGGCACAATTTGGCCTGAGCGACTGCGTGCATTATTTAGGGCAGGCGGTTACCGGCGATCGTTTTGTGATTACCGCTCATGATCAGACGGTATTCAGCGAAAGCCGCACTACGCTGCGTGTCTGGTGGGCGGAAACCACCTGGCAGATGCAGCGTCTGCGCGACAATCCGCAATGTGCCGACCAGGAACATGAGGCGAAAGCGAATGATGCCGATCCGGGCCTCAACGTGAAGCTGTCGTTTGATATTAATGAAGATATCGCCGCGCCGTACATTGCGACAGGCGCACGACCGAAAGTCGCTGTACTGCGCGAGCAGGGGGTGAACTCTCACGTGGAGATGGCGGCGGCGTTCCATCGTGCGGGCTTTGACGCGATTGACGTCCATATGAGCGACCTGTTGGGCGGTCGTATCGGTCTGGGCAACTTCCATGCGCTGGTGGCTTGCGGCGGCTTTTCCTACGGCGACGTGCTGGGGGCGGGCGAAGGCTGGGCGAAATCCATTCTGTTTAACCATCGGGTGCGCGACGAATTCGAAACCTTCTTCCATCGTCCGCAGACGCTGGCGCTTGGGGTGTGCAACGGTTGCCAGATGATGTCGAATCTGCGCGAGCTGATCCCGGGCAGCGAACTGTGGCCGCGTTTTGTACGTAACCATTCTGACCGCTTCGAAGCCCGCTTCAGTCTGGTGGAAGTGACGCAAAGCCCATCACTGCTGCTGCAAGGAATGGCAGGCTCACAGATGCCGATTGCCGTTTCCCACGGGGAAGGGCGCGTTGAGGTGCGTGACGATGCGCATCTTGCGGCGCTGGAGAGCAAAGGTCTGGTGGCATTGCGCTATGTTGATAACTTCGGGAAAGTGACCGAAACGTATCCGGCAAACCCGAACGGTTCGCCGAACGGTATCACGGCGGTGACCACCGAAAATGGTCGCGTGACTATCATGATGCCGCACCCGGAGCGTGTATTCCGCACCGTCGCCAACTCCTGGCACCCGGAAAACTGGGGCGAAGATAGTCCGTGGATGCGTATCTTCCGTAATGCGCGTAAGCAGTTAGGGTAGTTCCAGATTAAGGCGCTTGTATTGCCATTCTGTATCTTGTGGTGTCGCGAAACCCCGACACCACCATAAGCGAGATGTCGCTAAAAGGAGACGTTTAACTTATTGATTTTTAATTTCAATCAGGATGGTGATTTTTAGTGTCGTCTCCTGGAGACATGTTGCTGAAATTTTGTTCGTTGGCAACAGAGTGAAATTACGTGGTAAAACACATTAAAATCATCATGTTAATGAATTGTTTTGCAAACTGGCATAATTACTGCATAATAGTAACCAGTGGCTCATTCACCTTCTTATGTCAGCCCCTTAGGGACGCGCTACATAAACTTCGAATGACGCACAACAAGGTGCCTGCCGTCCAACTTCTGATAATAGCGTAGCTTTATCAAGCTCCGGGCGAAACGTCGAGTTAGGCACCGCCTTATTCCACAACAAAGCCGGGCTAAACCCGGCTTTGTTGTATCTGGCGCTCCCCTCGGTTAGCATCTTTTTTATTCTTCTTTTATGTGAGCGACACGTTGAAGCGTTGGCCTGTTTTCCCCCGATCTTTACGACAATTGGTCATGCTGGCCTTTTTGCTGATCCTGCTACCGTTGCTGGTTCTGGCCTGGCAGGCGTGGCAAAGCCTCAATGCGTTAAGCGATCAGGCCGCGGTGACTAACCGCAGCACGCTTATTGATGCCCGACGCAGTGAGGCGATGACCAACGTCGCGCTGGAGATGGAACGAAGCTACCGACAGTATTGCGTGCTTGACGATCCGACGCTGGCAAAGGTGTATCAAAGCCAACGTAAGCGCTATAGCGATATGCTGGACGCCCATGCGGGCGTATTGCCGGATGATAAGCTGTATCAGGCGTTACGCCAGGATTTAAACGCGCTGGCGCAATTGCAGTGTAAAGATAGCGGCCCGGAAGCGGCGGCTGCCGCGCGCCTGGAGGCTTTTGCCAACGCCAATACGGAAATGGTGCAGGCGACGCGTACTGTCGTTTACTCGCGCGGGCAGCAGTTACAACAAGAGATCGCCGAGCGCGGACAATTTTTCGGCTGGCAGGCGCTGGTGCTATTTCTGGTGAGTCTGGCGATGGTGCTGCTTTTTACCCGCATGATTATCGGGCCGGTGAAAGGAATTGAGCGGATGATTAATCGCCTGGGCGAAGGCCATTCTTTGGGGAATACCGTCACCTTTACCGGTCCGCGTGAATTACGATCGGTGGGGCAGCGCATTATCTGGCTGAGTGAGCGTCTGGCGTGGCTGGAATCCCAGCGGCATCAGTTTTTACGTCACCTGTCTCATGAGCTGAAAACCCCGCTGGCCAGTATGCGCGAGGGGACAGAGCTGCTGGCCGATCGGGTGGTTGGGCCGCTGACGCCGGAGCAAAAAGAGGTGGTTGATATTCTGGATGTCAGCAGTCGTAATTTACAAAAATTGATCGAGCAATTGCTTGATTACAACCGGAAACTGGTGGACAGTGCCACAGAGCTGGAAACGGTTGATATCGCGCCGCTTGTGGATATGGTGGTTTCAGCCCACAGTTTACCTGCCCGCGCTAAAATGATGCATACCGATGTCGACCTGGAAGTCGAGAGATGCATAGCAGAGCCAATGTTGCTGATGAGCGTGCTGGATAATCTCTATTCTAACGCTGTGCACTATGGCGCTGAATCCGGTAACATTTGTATTCGTAGTCGCTCCCAGGGCTCCATGGTCTATATCGATGTGATTAATAGCGGCGAGCCGATTCCGCAAACGGAAAGCGAAATGATTTTTGAGCCTTTTTTCCAGGGAAGTCACCAGCGAAAAGGGGCGGTAAAAGGCAGTGGGTTAGGACTAAGTATCGCCAGAGATTGTATTCGTCGAATGCAGGGAGAAATCCGCCTGGTTGATGCCAATGCGCAAGAAGTCTGTTTTCGTATCTCGCTGCCGCTCCCTGCATCTGACAAACACTAATATGAATTTAAGCCTGGTGAGTATGCCACACGTTTTAGTCCAAACTATTAAACGATGCCTTTTCCGGTGGGTAATACCGGCGAGCATATCGTGTCTGGCGCTGGCCGCATGTGTTCCCTATACCGTACAACAACGGCCCGGCAGCGCAGCGCAGGACAAGCTCCCTCATTATCAACTGGCGGATTATCTCCCGACGGCGTGCGCGGATATCTGGTCGCTACGCGGGCAGTCGGTGGATACTAACCCGCTTTACTGGCTACGCGCGATTGACTGCGCCGAACGTCTGATGCCGGTTCAGTCGCGCGCAGAGGCGCGCGCGTTGACCGATGATAACTGGCAGACGGCCTTCAGGCGTGGAATCTTACTGGCGGATGCTAAAATTACGCCGCCGGAGCGCCGCGCCATAGTGTCCCGTCTGGAGGCGTTAAGCGCGCAAATACCGGCTCAGGTGCGGCCCGTCTACCAAATCTGGCATGACGGCCAGGCGCTGCAATTAGCACTTTCTGCCGAACGTCAGCGCTATAGCAAACTCCAGCAAACGTCAGATAGCGAGCTGGATGCGCTGCGTCAGCAGCAACAGGCCTTGCAAACGCAACTTGAGCTTACCACCCGTAAGCTGGAGAGTTTAACCGATATCGAGCGCCAGCTTTCTACACGAAAACCTGCAGAGAATTACAACGCCGATACGTCGCATACCAATGATAAACCCGCGACGTCTGAAGATGGCGCGGCGCCGTCACAAGATGAGGTAACGCCATGATAAGCCGTAAACCGGCGCACTTGCTGTTGGTCGATGACGATCCCGGATTACTGAAATTGCTCGGTATGCGCCTGGCCAGCGAAGGATACAGCGTGGTTACCGCAGAGAGCGGCCAGGAAGGGCTACGGATACTAAATCGGGAAAAAGTAGATCTGGTGATAAGCGACCTGCGCATGGATGAAATGGACGGTATGCAACTGTTCACGGAAATTCAAAAAGTACAGCCGGGAATGCCGGTTATCATCCTGACGGCGCACGGTTCCATTCCGGATGCGGTGGCGGCTACCCAGAAGGGCGTATTCAGCTTTCTGACGAAGCCGATCGACAAAGACGCGTTATATAAAGCGATAGATGAAGCGCTGGAGCAGACCGCTCCCGCGACGGACGATAGCTGGCGCAAACCTATCGTTACCCGTAGTCCGTTAATGTTGCGGCTGCTTGAACAGGCGCATATGGTCGCGCAGTCGGATGTCAGCGTGCTGATTAACGGACAAAGCGGCACCGGGAAAGAGATTTTTGCGCAGGCCATTCATAATGCCAGCCCGCGTAGTAACAAGCCATTTGTCGCCATTAACTGCGGCGCGCTGCCGGAACAGTTACTGGAATCCGAATTATTTGGCCACGCGCGCGGCGCCTTTACCGGCGCGGTGAGCAATCGTGAAGGGTTGTTCCAGGCGGCGGAAGGCGGCACGCTGTTTCTGGATGAAATTGGCGATATGCCCACGCCGTTGCAGGTGAAGTTGCTACGGGTGCTACAGGAGCGCAAAGTCAGGCCGCTGGGCAGCAATCGCGATATTGATATTGACGTGCGAATTATTTCCGCGACGCACCGCGATCTACCGAAGGCGATGGCGAGGGGCGAGTTTCGTGAAGATTTGTACTATCGCCTGAATGTGGTCAGCCTGAAAATTCCGGCGCTGGCCGAGCGTACCGAGGATATTCCACTGTTGGCTAATCATCTGCTAAGGCAGTCGGCGCAGCGACATAAACCGTTTGTCCGCGCCTTTTCTACCGATGCGATGAAGCGGCTGATGACGGCAAGCTGGCCGGGAAACGTGCGCCAACTGGTCAACGTCATTGAGCAATGCGTGGCGCTAACCTCCTCGCCAGTGATCAGCGATGCGTTGGTCGAGCAGGCGCTGGAAGGTGAAAACACCGCGCTGCCAACCTTTGCCGAAGCGCGGAATCAATTTGAGCTGAATTATCTGCGTAAGTTACTGCAAATCACC
The DNA here is from genome assembly GCF_008692845.1 of Salmonella enterica subsp. arizonae. Taxonomy (GTDB): domain Bacteria; phylum Pseudomonadota; class Gammaproteobacteria; order Enterobacterales; family Enterobacteriaceae; genus Salmonella; species Salmonella arizonae. The sequence continues at coordinate 333,543 of NZ_VXJW01000003.1, read as the reverse complement.
AAAGGTAATGTGACACATGCAGCAAGGATGGCGGGGCGTAACCGGACGGAATTTTACAAGCTACTCTCCCGTCACGAACTGGATGCGAATGATTTCAAAGAGTAGTTTTCATGCCGTAAAGTAGTGCGAAATATGTTACGTTTAACCGATCAAAACACAGGCGACCTTTTCAAGGAATAGCATGAAAAAGATTGATGCGATTATTAAACCCTTCAAGCTGGACGATGTCCGTGAAGCGCTGGCTGAGGTAGGTATTACCGGGATGACGGTAACTGAAGTCAAAGGCTTTGGCCGTCAAAAAGGCCACACCGAGCTGTATCGCGGCGCGGAATATATGGTGGATTTTCTGCCGAAGGTAAAAATTGAAATCGTTGTGCCTGACGACATCGTGGATACCTGTGTTGACACCATCATTCGTACCGCACAGACGGGGAAAATCGGCGACGGTAAGATTTTCGTCTTTGACGTTGCCCGCGTTATTCGTATCCGTACTGGCGAAGAAGACGACGCGGCTATCTGATGTGCCGATTCGCTGCCCGTCACCTCCCTGTGGGCAGCGAACAACGGTTTAATCGCCCTGCGGCAGTGCCGACGTAGTACGATTGCAAAGCCATCTCAGACCGGCAATGGCGACGATCAGCGCCACGCAACTCAGCGTCCACTCTCCCATTTGCGAGAAAAAGTGTCCGTAGGCGGCAACCGCCGTATCACTAATTTGCGACTCCGTTGTTTGTTGCGCGACGACGCCAGCCAGCCAGTTAGCGACCGCGCCAGTGGCCAGCATATAGATACCCGTCAATACACCCGTGACGCCCGGCAGGTTGAGACGGGTAATTTGCGCCATCGCGACCGGATCAATAAATAGCTCCGCAAAGCCCATCATCGCCAGCCCTGCGATCATCATTCCCATTGATGCCTGCCCGTCTAACCGGGCCTGATGCGCATTTAGCGCCAGCAGCATGAAACCGCCGCCCATTAATGCCAGCCCCACGGCAAATTTAAGCCAGACGCGCAGCACCGAGCGGGCGCTCTCCTTAGGGCTGCTCAGCCACGCCAACATCACGCCCGCCGCCATCACCGCAATCGCATTGACCGACTGGAACAGCGCGGTGGGGACGGTCATGTGCAGCCACTGGCGATTGACAAAACGGTCGATGAATAAACTGATTGAGCTTCCGCCCTGCTGCGCCAGAACCCAGAAGAGGGTGCCGGTGATCATTAACAGAACGATTTGCCACAAGGCGCGCCGGTGTTCAGGAAATTTAACCATAATACGGGCGATGAGCTGCGCCGCGAAGGCGCAGACAATGGCCAGAACATAGCCAGACCAGTTATTTTCCAGCAGGAGCGTGAAGAATACCGGCGCGACACACAGCATCAATACCAGCCAGCTCCAGGTGGGAAGGGCGAATTTAACCGCCCGCAACGCCGGTCGATTAACGCCACGCGTCTGTTGAAAGTGACGATGACCGCTTAGAAAGATGAGCAGACCGATGAACATCCCCACGCCCGCCAGCGCAAAGCCAACATGCCAGCCGTACCACTGCGCCGCCAGGCCACAGGCGATCGGCGCGGCTATCGAACCAATATTTCCGGCGGCGTAAAGCAGCGAGAATCCCCCGTCGCGGCGACTATCATCAGGCGCGTAAAGTTCGCCCAGCAGACAGCTAATATTGGATTTAAACAAGCCGTAGCCGCAGATAATAATTGCCAGCGCCGCATATAAACTCAGGGTTGAATCGGATTCTAAGCCTAATACCACATGACCCAGCGTCATCAATAAGGCGCCGGTGATAACCGCCACGCGGTTGCCAAGCAGGCGGTCGGCAAGCCAGCCGCCAAGAATAGGGGTAACGTAAACTAAAGAAGCGTAGGCGCTGAAGAGGTTGATCGCGTGGCTGTCATTAAAACCAAGCTGGTGGGTAAGATAAAGGATGAGTAAGGCACGCATGCCGTAAAAGCTGAAGTATTCCCAAATTTGAATCGCCACGATGTAAAAAATCGCGCGCGGTTGTGAGGGTGTTTTCATAAAGTCTCCTTGCTGCGTGAAAAAAGGGAAGTGGCTTGCCACTTCCCTTTGGTACTTATTTCGTATTTTCTTTCAGCACCTTAACGGTGTAACGTCCGTTTGCCTGACGATAGGCGCCGTGGATATCGGTTTCGAAGCCCGGATAGTGAGCGCCGATTTCGCACAGCATTTGCAGGAATTCCAGTACCGGACGGCTTTCCTCGGTGATCATTTCACCAGGCATCACCAGCGGTACTCCCGGAGGGTAAGGAAGGATCATGTTGGCGTTGACGCGTCCAACCATCTCTTCAAGATACACCTCTTCCGTTTCGCCATGCAGCTCTTTCTGGAACGCGGCATACGGCGTCATCACCATTGTCGGCAGTACTTCAAACGCGCGGTACATTAAGTCCGGCAGATTATGGTGTTCGACCAGTTTATGAATATTCTGCGCCAGTTCCTGAATTCGCATATTTTCATAAAACTCAGGCGCTTCACGGTACAGTGCCGGCAGAATGTTTTTGACGCGCAGGTTCAGGTCAAAGGCGCGTTTAAATTCAGTGAGCGCGCGCAGCAGGCTCAAGGCTTTGGTTTTATCGATACCAATGCTGAACAGGAACAGCAGGTTGTACGGGCCGGTTTTTTCTACAATGATGCCGCGTTCATCAAGATATTTGGCGACCAGGCTTGCCGGGATACCGAATTCATCCATCGTACCGTCTTTTTTCATCCCCGGCGTCAGAATAGTGACTTTGATCGGGTCGAGGTACATGTGTTCGTTATCGATATTTTTGAAGCCATGCCATGCGCTATCCGAACGCAGCGGCCAGCACTCAGCCCCATCGATATGTTCCGGCTGCCATACGTCAAAGAACCAGCCGTCGGATTCACTTTTCAGGCGCTTAATTTCTTTACGGAATTTAATCGCACGTTCAATAGAGCCGTTAATCAGGCGTTTACCCGCATTGCCTTTCATCATCGCCGCTGCGGTTTCGGTAGACGCTACGATACCGTAGTGCGGAGAGGTGGTGGTATGCATCATGTAGGCTTCGTTAAAGGTTTCTTCGTTAATGTCGCCTTTAACATGAATCATGGATGCCTGTGAAAACGCCGCCAGCAGTTTATGCGTGGACTGGGTTTCATAAATAATTTTGCCTTCTACACGGTCGCCGCTCATACCGCATTTACCCTCATAAATTGGGGAGAAATTGGTATAAGGCACCCAGGCTGAGTCAAAGTGAATGGACTTCACATCCAGAGTTTTCTTGATGTAGTCAGTGTTATATAACAGACCGTCATAGGTCGAATTAGTAATAACAGCATGGACCGGCCAGGTTGCGTTAGGCGTCTCTTTTACCCGTTTGGCGATAGTAGCGTGCTGGAACTCGCTTTGCGGAATACCGCCGAGAATACCGTAGGCGTTACGGGTTGGGCGGAAATAAATCGGCGTAATGTCGCTCATCATCATCAGATGGGTCAGCGATTTATGGCAGTTACGGTCAATCAGCACCGTGCTGCCTGCTGGCGCGGAGTACATACCGACGATTTTGTTCGCCGTAGAGGTGCCGTTCGTCACCATGTAGCTACGTTCGGCGTTAAAGACGCGGGCGATATACTCTTCTGCTTCTTTGTGCGGGCCGGAGTGGTCCAGCAGCGAACCCAGTTCGGAAACGGAAATCGAAATATCGGATTTCATCGTGTTCGGGCCGAAGAAATCATAAAAAATGCTGCCGACCGGGCTTTTCTGGAAAGCGGTCCCGCCCATGTGGCCCGGCGTACAGAAGGTATATTTCCCTTCACGCACATATTTAAACAGCGCTTTTGTCAGCGGCGGCAGGATATTGTCGATGTATTCATCGGTATTCTGACGAATTTTTGCTGCGATATCGGCGGCGGCACCTAACGCATATTCAAAGAAGCGAACCTGCATTCTCAGATCGTTGAGGCTGACGTCCAGCGTAGAGTAGCTGTTGGCGAAGGCGTACAGCGGCATATACTCGTTCAGCTTGCTAATCTCTTCGCAAAGCTCAAGGTTGTATTTATCCCAGTCGAAAATGACGCCGCAAAGGCGGGCGTTATTTTCAATCAGCTTCAGCAGGTCTTCTCGGTCGTTTGGATAGACGATACGGAAATTTAAACCTTCCAGTGCACGATGCAGTTCACGAATAGGCTCTTCTTTAAAGTAGACGCCCATGTGATTCATGATAGCAATAACGTTCATAGTCTTGTTCCTGGTAAAGTGGGCCCCTCCCGCTACGCTATAGCAGGTGACGAAAGGGGCTTTGAGAAAAAGGAGTTAGCGGTTAAAGCGCTTCAACCGTATTGTTTTCGCTGTCGTTGTTCTGGCGCTGGTGCATTTTGCGGCCGTAGAACATCAGGATGATCAGACTGACGATAAAGGTGCCGGAGAGTTCGAAGGAGCTGGCGCCCATCAGTGCGATGAAGCAAAACGCGCAGCCCAGCACAGAACAAATCAGGCTTACCGAGTTACGGATGTTGAACCCTTCAAAGCGAATCAGGTCAACACAGGAGTAGAAGTACGGCAACATGGTCAGCAGTACGGCAATCCCGGTCAGTTCGCCGAACAGGTCGGACGCTTTACCGCCGCTGGAATTCATGATGGTGATCAGAATCATCAGCGCAGTCATTTTCACTGCAGCCAACAGCAGACCTTTTTTCGGAATACCGTTTTTATCTATTTCGCCGTAAATTTTCGGGAAGTTGCCGTCGTTGGCAGCGCGGACCCCAGCCTGACCTACCAGCATCATCCAGGAGCCCAGAGACGTCAGGCAGGCGAAAGCGGTAAAGGCGGAGACCAGCGGCGCAGCCCAGCCACCCAGAATCGTGGAAGTACTGATAGCGAACGGCGCGCCGGAAGAGGCCATAACGGAAGCAGGGAACATCCCGGCGATGACCTGAGTCGCAGCGATATAGATGATGCCTGCCAGCGCGGTACCCAGCATGGTTGCCAGTGGTACGGTGCGTTTCGGGTTTTTCACCATGCCGGTGCTGACGGCGGCAGATTCAACGCCAACGAACGCCCACAGGCAGAGCAGAATACTTTTGACAATAGCGTGAGAATCGGTCGTCGTAGACGTGTTCCAGTTCGCGTGGTAGGTCGCGATATCGAACCAATGCCAGCCGGCCACTGCGGTTAATACTACCGGGATCAGAACCAGGAACAGGCCAATAGTCGTCAGACGGCTGACCCATGCCCCACCCAGCATATTAATAAAGGTGAACAGCCAGACGATGGCAATACAGGCAATACCTGCCGGGATTGGATTATTTAATGCCGGGAAGAACGTAGAAAGATAAGAAACGGCGGTAATACCGATAGCTAAATTACCAATCCAGTTCGCATGATAATAAAGAACGCCGGTCTGGAAACCAAACGCCGGAGATATTTCCCCAGCATAAGCGATTGGACCACCCTGTTGAGGGTTTTTGGTCGCCAGCCTCGCATAAACATAAGCCAGAGACATTGCCCCAATAATAGAAATCACCCAGCCCCAGATGGCAATGCCACCAATACTGGCAAGGTTGGCGGGTAATAATGCAATCCCGCTCCCCATCATATTACCGGCAACGACGCCAGTACAGGCAAATAGCCCGATCTTTTTGACAGAACTCATGTTCATTTCTCCTGAGCTATATTTTTAAGAACCGGGCTTATGCTTCATATATGCTGCGTGCCCGTTCAACTGTCGACAAGATTAACGAAAGGGGTGAGATAAGTCCTAAAGAAAAAGTGAAATAAACACAAACATGAGAAAACTGATAGATTGATTTTTTTGAATTAACATATAAATATCATGAAAAATATCATGAAAGTATAAACATTGTTTAATTACAAAGAGTTATATTTACATTTCTTTGCGGTGAGTATGTTGCCAAAATTAACGCAAGCTATTTTTGGCAACATGTTTTTCACAAAATAAAAGCGAAAAAATTAATATTTTTTCGCTTTTATTTTTCATGGTTTAGCGCTGAATTTAATCTTCCGCTAAAAAACTATTCAGATAAGGGACGATTTTCTGAACGGATGTCTGAAATACGCCATTCTCGATCCAGTACAGTGTGTTTTCACCGGGCCGTAAATTAAAGGCGGTCAGATAGGCATCAGCGGCCAGGCGATTCTCACCTTTCATTTCGTAAACTTTCCCCAACAGGACATAGTTAAACCACGACATTTCAAGCTCAATACTTTTATTTATCTCCTCATACGCTGCATCGATATCACCTTTGCCTAAAAGATCGACGGTCTTGATTTTATAATAAACAGACGTTTTCTTAACGCCGGGGATTTGATCTATTTCTTTAAACTCTTCGTTCAGTGCAGCCATTCGTTTTTTATCAAACGGCTGCTGTGACTGACGTAATACATCTACCAGCACTTTATATTCATAGGCATATTTGAAATCAGGTGTTTCCTTTATAATGCCATTCAAAATATCGCTGGCTTTACTTAGTGCCTGCGCATCCCCGCTCAGAATAAGCTGGCGCGCCTCATAAAAATGCATCAGCGCGGTATTTTGCGGTGTTCTGAATAGAGCCAGTTGTTCCCGCATACGATCGGGCCAGGGCTGTGTTAAAACGAAAGACAGGCTATTAAACAGATCATCCTGGATGGACAACTGGTTAGTATTGGTGACGAAATAGCGCTTATCCAGCATGGTTGAACCATCGGCGTTATCAATCAGTACCACAGACATAAAGCACTGTTGCGCCCGATAGTGGCGCTGATTGACAAACTGAATGGTTAACGTCTTGCCGGAGCTGCTTGGCTCATTGACCCTGTAATTGGTTTTATCATGGACCATAAAGGTCGAGTAAGTGTTCAGCAGGTCGGTGATTAAGCCGCCCAGGCCGATAGCGTAGGACTCCTGCGAGAGCCAGTTATTACAGGAGTTGCCGCCTTCAAAACGAACATCTATATCTCGTGGGTTAAGTAATAACCGCGTTTTTGTTACTGCGGCATTATGATCGACTACCGACATGACGATAAACACGACCAGCGTCGCCAGCGAGAGCAGGAACATAAACCACGTCCAGAAAGCGGCGATACGCGGCCTCCTCGCCTTTTTAGTCGGCGCTTGCAAAGGAGGAGGCGCCGCTGGTGGAGCAGCAGGAATCACATCCGTCGGTTCTGTTAACGTCGATGCGATTGATGGCGACGTTGATGCATTATCGATTTCATCGCTATTTTCTTCGCACCAGATAACCGGCGCCGTCAGCTTATAGCCGCGTTTAGGTACGGTAACGATGTATTCTGCGTTGCTGTCTCCGCCATCTCTTAATGATTTGCGTAGTTCAGAAATGCTTTGGGTGACAACATGGTTTGTCACGATGGTGCGCATCCAGACATGATCAATAATGTTATCCCGGCTTAACACTTCATCCGGGTGATGCGCAAAATACATCAGAAGATCGATCAAACGTGGTTCAAGGGTAATCTGGCGTCCCTGACGACTGATCTGATTAACTGAAGGTGTAACCAGCCATTCTCCAATGCGTACAACAGGTTGCTGCATAACAAAGATGCCCTAACGAGCTAAGTCAAACGTTAATAATAACACGATTTGCACAGACTTTTTTTATTCCCCTTTTTTGTAAAAGAAAGGCATAAAAAGCAGCGCGGTAAGCAGGCAAACAGAGAGGAAAACGGGCGTTCGGATTAACGACGACGCCCGTTTTTAGTCGATTTCTTTTAATTACAGCACCTTATGTGGACCGAAGCATTCGTAATGAATGTTTTCGTTATTCACGCCAAGTGAAATCAACTGCTTTGCGGCAAACTGCATAAAACCCACCGGGCCGCAAAGATAGAACTGCATTGCCGGAGCTCTGATGGCGGCCTCCAGTTGCCTTAAATCCATCAGCCCTTCGCTGTCGAAGACGCTTTGGGCGCGATCGGTCTCGGTAGGCTCGCGATACCAGGTATGCGCAGTGAAACGCGGCAGTGTACGCCCCAGCTCCCTCACTTCATCGGCAAACGCATGGACCTCGCCGTTCTCCGCAGCGTGGAACCAGTTCACCTGCGCGGTATGCTGTGCTTTCGCCAGTGTATCGAGCATCGCTAACATCGGCGTCTGGCCGACGCCAGCGGAAATCAGCGAAACGGGAGTGTCAGCGGCGACATTCATAAAGAAATCGCCTGCCGGCGCGGCCAGATGTACCACATCGCCAACGCTGGCGTGATTGTGCAACCAGTTTGATACCTGACCGCCGTCTTCACGCTTCACGGCAATACGATACCCTTTGCCATCCGGTTTACGGGTCAGCGAGTACTGGCGGATCTCCTGATGCGTAAAACCTTCCGGTTTAAGCCAGACGCCCAGATACTGCCCGGGACGGTATTCCGCCACCGTACCGCCGTCGACAGGTTCAAACTCAAAGCTGGTGATCAGTGCGCTACACGGGGTTTTCGCGACGATGCGGAAGGGGCGCGTGCCTTCCCAGCCGCCGTTTTTACTGGCGTTCTCGTGATAAATCTCGGCTTCGCGGTTGATAAAGACGTTAGCCAGTACGCCATAGGCTTTGCCCCACGCATCCAGCACTGCCTGGCCTGGGCTGAACATTTCGTCCAGTGTCGCCAGCAGATGCGTCCCGACGATGTTATATTGCTCCGGCTTAATCTGGAAACTGGTGTGCTTCTGCGCGATTTTTTCTACTGCCGGCAGCAGCGCCGGTAAATTTTCGATATTGCTGGCGTAGGCCGCGATAGCGTTAAACAGAGCCTCACGCTGATCGCCGTTACGCTGATTACTCATATTGAAGATTTCTTTGAGCTCCGGGTTATGCGTAAACATGCGGTCATAGAAGTGGGCGGCCAGCTTCGGTCCCGTTTCAACCAGCAGGGGAATGGTAGCCTTTACTGTAGCGATGGTTTGTGCGTCAAGCATACGCGCTTCCTTTATGTGAAAATATAATAATGTATATAAAATGCATCTTATAAAAATACCCTTGAATTGTAAATGGTTCTTCGCTGCATTATCTTGTGAACGTAACAACGTGAAAAATTTACATCACAAAGCTGAAAAGAAATCTGTTGAAATTCGTAATGCTCCCGTTCAGGAAAACCTTATCTGACGCACAGGTAAACGTTTGCGTAAAAACCTTTGTCAAGACCTGTTATCGAAGAATGATTCAGTTATACTGTTGGCCGAAGTCCCACGGACTGCCTTTTCAGGCACAAATTTTATTGTTAGCTGAGTCAGGAGATGCGGATGTTAAAGCGTGAAATGAACATTGCCGATTATGATGCCGAATTGTGGCAGGCTATGGAGCGGGAAAAAGTACGTCAGGAAGAGCACATCGAACTGATCGCCTCCGAAAACTACACCAGCCCGCGCGTTATGCAGGCGCAGGGGTCTCAGCTAACCAACAAATATGCTGAAGGATATCCGGGCAAACGCTACTACGGCGGTTGCGAATACGTTGATATCGTTGAGCAACTGGCTATCGACCGCGCAAAAGAACTGTTCGGCGCTGACTATGCTAACGTACAACCTCATTCCGGCTCTCAGGCTAACTTCGCGGTTTACACCGCGCTGCTGCAGCCAGGCGATACCGTTCTGGGTATGAACCTGGCGCAGGGCGGCCACCTGACTCACGGTTCTCCGGTTAACTTCTCCGGCAAACTGTACAACATTATTCCTTACGGTATTGATGCGTCCGGTAAAATTGACTACGACGATATGGCGAAGCAGGCTCAGGAACACAAACCGAAGATGATTATCGGTGGCTTCTCTGCTTACTCCGGTGTGGTTGACTGGGCAAGAATGCGTGAAATCGCCGACAGTATCGGCGCGTATCTGTTTGTGGATATGGCGCACGTTGCGGGCCTGATTGCCGCAGGCGTTTATCCGAACCCGGTTCCCCATGCGCATGTGGTCACGACCACCACGCACAAAACTCTGGCAGGTCCGCGTGGCGGCCTGATCCTGGCAAAAGGCGGCGACGAAGATCTGTACAAAAAACTGAACTCTGCCGTCTTCCCAAGCGCGCAGGGCGGTCCGCTGATGCACGTTATCGCGGCGAAAGCCGTAGCGCTGAAAGAAGCGATGGAGCCAGAGTTCAAAGTTTACCAGCAGCAGGTAGCGAAAAACGCCAAAGCAATGGTCGAAGTGTTCCTGAATCGAGGTTATAAAGTGGTTTCCGGCGGCACTGAAAACCACCTGTTCCTGCTGGATCTGGTAGATAAGAACCTGACTGGTAAAGAAGCCGACGCCGCTCTGGGCCGCGCCAATATCACTGTAAACAAAAACAGCGTGCCGAACGATCCGAAGAGCCCGTTCGTCACCTCTGGTATCCGTATCGGTTCTCCGGCAGTAACCCGTCGCGGCTTTAAAGAAGCAGAAGTGAAAGAACTGGCTGGCTGGATGTGCGACGTTCTGGACAACATCAATGATGAAGCCACCATCGAACGCGTGAAAACGAAAGTACTGGATATCTGCGCTCGCTTCCCGGTTTACGCGTAAGCGCGTATTTGGTCAAAATGACCCGATGGCGCAGTGTCTGTCGGGCTTACCTGAACGCACAATAGCATGACGCCGCCGGAAGCCATTATCCGGCGGCGTTGCGGTTTGAGCGCTCCTGAGATTGTTAATATTATGTTACTCTTGCCAGCGTAACCGTTTCTCGCCAGACTATCGCCTCCAAACGGGAGGGAATCATGGCATTGCATTCCACGCGCTGGTTGGCGCTCAGTTATTTCACCTATTTCTTTAGTTACGGTATTTTTCTGCCATTCTGGAGCGTCTGGCTCAAAGGTCTGGGGCTAACGCCGGAAACCATCGGTCTTCTGCTGGGCGTGGGCCTGGTCGCGCGTTTTCTTGGGAGCCTGCTCATCGCTCCTCGCGTAAGCAATCCTTCACGGTTAATTTCCGCGCTGCGTGTACTGGCGTTGTTGACGCTGGTATTTGCGCTGGCGTTTTGGGCTGGAACACATGTCGCGTGGTTAATGGTGGTGATGGTCGGGTTTAACCTCTTCTTTTCACCGCTGGTACCGCTGACCGATGCGCTGGCCAACACCTGGCAAAAGCAAATTATCCTGGACTATGGCCGGGTACGGCTGTGGGGTTCCATCGCTTTTGTTATTGGTTCGGCCCTCACCGGTAAACTGGTGAGTTTATATGATTACCAGGCGATTCTGGCGCTGCTGACGCTCGGCGTAGCCTCGATGTTGCTGGGTATGTTGTTACGTCCCAGCGTGCCGCCGCAGGGAGAAAGCCGTCAGCAGGAGGGCGCAGGCTGGTCCGCCTGGTGTATCCTGGTGACGCAAAGCTGGCGTTTTCTGGCCTGCGTCTGTTTGCTGCAAGGGGCGCACGCCGCTTACTACGGTTTTAGCGCCATATACTGGCAGGGGGCAGGCTATTCAGCGTCGGCGGTCGGCTATTTATGGTCGCTGGGCGTAGTGGCGGAAGTGATCATTTTCGCTCTGAGTAAAAAGCTATTCCGCCGATTTAGCGCCCGCGACTTGCTATTGCTTTCCGCCGTGTGTGGGGTGGTACGCTGGGGGCTGATGGGCTGGAGTACGACGCTGCCGTGGCTGATTGTGATACAAATCTTGCACTGTGGGACGTTTACCGTTTGCCATCTGGCCGCAATGCGCTATATCGCTGCGCGTCAGGGAAGCGAGGTAATTCGTTTGCAGGCCGTCTATTCCGCCGTAGCGATGGGCGGCAGTATCGCTATCATGACGGTATTTGCCGGTTTTCTGTACCAACACCTGGGCTGCGGTGTATTCTGGATTATGGCGTTGGTGGCATTGCCCGCTATCTTCCTTAGGCCCAAAGTTGTTGCCGCGTCATGATTCCAGGATCTTGCGGATCTGTTGTTGCTGGTGCGCCGTGAGGGCGCGATCCGCATGAATCAACGGCGGTGAGAAGAGCGGTAGCGGCGTGGCGTAAGGGGTGACAATGAGTGCGACGCCGCGCGGGCATCCCTCTTTTTGAAACGCCAGGGTCGATACTCGTTTGATATTGAGCGGCAATAGGGTCAGTTCACGCAGTTGCTGCTCAATATGCGTCTCCAGCGCGTCATTTTTATCCGTTAACAATACGATCTGTTTCTCATGCAAATCGTTATCCTGCATCAGCCAGGCGCCGAAAATCACCGCCACCAGTCCCTTCTCTTCATCGGAAAAGCGGATACCGTATTCGGCTTCAAACCCAGCGAGAGCCTCACGTGTGGTGCGTACCAGGCGAGGATAAAGACGGTTAAACTCTTCCGGGAGCGTATTATCTATGCCAATCGTGAATAAACTGCGGTTCAGCGCCTGGGCAAGATGGACATATAGCTGATCGTTAAGACCTTGCTCATCGCTGAAGCGTGCGTTCCCTTTTTCTCTGAAACGTAACACCAACCGTGCCACCTCCAGCCGCAGTTTTTGCGCCCGTGGATGGGTGTCGCGAATCGGGTCGGGGAGGCGAATCATTGAAAACAGTAACGCCATAAACAGCGCTTCATTCAACGGTGCGGCCTGCATCACATGGCGCTGCCAGTGACGGCCAATCTCCTGGGCGAGTGAATATTCCGCACACGATAGCGCCCAAATCTGTTGCACTGGATTGAACGCAGGGGTGATGCCCGCATGGTGTTGCAGCAGACAATACTGTAAAAAGAGACGCAGGAACTGCACATCGCGGTTTTCAAATGGTTTTTGCAGCCGTCGGGCGCACAGATTGATGAGTGCGTGCAGATTAATATCGTCATACAGCGGGCGTGCGATACCGCGCTGCTTTAGCGCGTTTTTTAATGCCGGGGTAAACTGTTGCGTGACGAAAGTCGGGCATAAACGCAGGCCGCGCCTGAGCCAGTGTAAAAGGCAAAGGCGCTGATCGAGTGCTGTACCTTCGATCCGATAGCAACCGTTCTGGCATGTCGTGATGGCAAGACGATGATAGCGCTGGATCTCCAGGCCTGTTTCAGTGAGATCCTCACGGGCAATATCATCATCAACGCCATTAAGCGCGCTGAAGATTTCCATCGTAGCGATTTGCCCCGGCTGGAAAAGCGTCAGCAATATCTGACAGCGGCGCTGGGGAGCGGAAAGCACAGATGGTGGGGCAATTGTCGGCATCATCTGTCAGGTCTCCCGTTAGTTTGTCTGGTAAGAATAGCTAAAGTTTGCGAGTGAAAAATGTTATAAGCGTGCATTTAGGCCAGGAATGCTGAGGAGCGTCACAGAATTTTTATCGTGAGGAACAGATGAAGCCAGTGAAACGCAGCGCCTTAACACTATTTCTTGCCGTTTTATCTTTCGTTGCGGCGGCGCATCCGCACAGCTTCATCCGTCTGCAAACGCAGGTGGTCAGTGAAAATCAGCAATTTGTGGCGTTAAAAATGCGTTGGACAATGGATGAACTGACTTCCGCAGATCTGTTGTATGACGCCGGAAGCGCCGCTCCGGGCTCGGAAATATGGAAAAAATTGGCGGCGGAAGTGATGGCTAATGTACTTGGACAGCACTACTTTACAGAAGCGTGGCGCAATGGCGCGAAAGTAAAGTTTAAAAACAGGCCGACAGAATACGGTATGACGCGTGACGCGCATCAGGTGGTATTGACCTTTATGCTGCCGTTGGCCGAACCGCAGCCGTTAAGCGGTCAGACCTATACCTTTTCAACGTTTGATCCTTCTTATTATGTCGATATGCATTATGACCAGGACAGCGATGTAACGATGCCGGAACCGCTGCGCGAAAAGTGTCGGATTCAGGTTCATACTCCTGCGCCCGGCGAAGAGATATTACGTTTCGCCCAGTCGCTGGATAAAGAGGATGCGCCGCCGGAGGATATGGATTTAGGTAAACAGTTTGCCCAAACGGTGACACTGCAATGTCAGTAATTTTTTCCCCACATACTCCTGTGCGGCGCTGGCTCTCTCTATGGCCGTTGGCGTTACTACTACTACTGATGCTGGCTGGCGGTCTGTGGATATGGCAGGCCTGGCCGCAGGTGATGCTGAAAAGCGCCCTCTGGCAGCGGGAAGTGAATCAGCAGTTGAGTGCGCTGCTTAAAGCGGTGGCGACGCACCCTGAGCGAGCGGGCGGCTCGTTGCTTGTGCTGAGTTTTATGTATGGCGTACTTCATGCGCTGGGGCCGGGACATGGCAAAGTAGTGATAGCCACATGGCTGACGACGCATCCCTCGAGGCTGAAATCAAGCATCGCGTTAACCCTTGCCGCCGCGTTATTGCAGGGACTGTTGGCTATCGGGCTGGTCGTGGGAGTGCTGACCGTATTACAACTTCCGGCAAGGAAGTTACATCTGAGCGGCTTCTGGCTTGAAAAGGTGAGCTATGCGTTAGTTGGCGGGCTGGGCATCTTGCTGTGCTGGCGAGCAATGAAAAGATTGCGCGCGCTCTTACGTAAACCTGGATTTATCGCCTTTACGCCGCGCCATGTTCACCATGAAAAATGTGGCTGCGGACATCAGCATTTACCGACGCGCGAACACCTGCATAGCGGCGATGACTGGCGCGCGCGGCTGATGATCGTACTGTCTATGGGGATGCGGCCCTGTTCCGGCGCGATAATGGTGTTGCTATTCAGCAAAGTGATTGGCGTATTTAGCTGGGGAATGGCGTCGGCACTGGCGATGGCGGCGGGAACCTCGCTAACGATTACCTCGCTGGCGCTACTGGTACACACTTTCCGCGCTCTGGCGGTGAAGCTCAGTGGAAACAAAACGCCTGCGTTATGGCGGCTGGTGGGCTGGTCAACGCTGGCGCTGGCCGGAGGGATCATACTGCTTATCGCGGCGCTGGTCATGTGGTTTAGCGTGCCGCAGCCTGTGGGCGGGCTGCGGCCATGGCGTGGTTGATTAGTGTCCGGCGGATTTAAGATGCATCCGTGCGACGGATTCGTCTTCGGCCCAGTAAATTCGTTCAGCGACCATCGCTTCCGGATTGAGCTGAACGCCGCGCAGCACCCGCTCTTTAAAGCGCATATAACCGCCTTTGTCGATCAGGTGGCCCATATGCAGATAGATCGGTTTTCCGCCGAGCATCTCTTTTTCAAACTCATACAGGTTAACGATCACCTGTTTTATCACCTCTTCAGTAACCCAGTTGAGGAAAAGCTTGCCGACACGCGGGGTTTTTTTACTGGTACGTCCGCCCAGACGGACTTGCCAGAGCTGCTCCGGTTTACGTTGCCAGGCCAGCGTCGGACAGGCCAGCACACACTCGCCGCAGCCGATACAGGCGGACTCTTCTTTGACTGCTTTGCCGTTCTTCAGCGCCAGGCAGCCTACCGCGTGGTGACTACAGGCCTTCATGCAGGCGCCGCAGCCGATACAGCGCTCGGCAGTGAAGCGCATTTTCGCCACGCCAATAATTCCCAGATCGGCCATTGACGCCTTCGCGCAGTCATTCGGGCAGCCGACAATCACTGTTTTGAGATGATAAGGGCTGGGATAGACTAGCTTTTCAAGGCGACGGGACAGGCCGGTGGTATCGGTGTTGGCTTTCTGGCATATGCGGTTCCCCTGACAGGCGACAATATTTCGCCCGCCAATGGCGAGGTATCCCGCTTTGGTATCCTCAACCTGAACGTCGCACAGTTCCATTTCAATTTCGCGAAGAAATGGCTCCAGCGCAGCGTTTACTTTATCGATGTCTTCGTAACGGATACCCGGCATAGCCAGTTTCTGGCGGGTAGTAAGGTGGATTTGCCCGTTGCCCCAGGTTTCGGCGATATCACGTGCCACAGTCAGCAAATGCGCAGGCAAAATGCCGCCGGGAATGCGGACGCTGATCATCGCTTCGCCGCGCACTTTTGACAGGCGATATTCGTTTTTCGCACGGGCTTTAATAATATCAATATCAATGCTCATGATGTTCTCCTTAATCGGCAAAACGTTGCGCGACGGCGTAGTTAAATATCGGGCCGTCGGTGCAGACATAAACTTCGCCCATACGGCAGTGGCCGCACTTCCCGACGGAGCAGGCCATCCGGCGTTCGTAGTCCACCCAGATTTGCTCCGGCTTCAACCCTTTTTGCAACAGCATTTTTACGGTAAAGGTAATCATTATCGGCGGCCCAACGACGATGGCCTGCATTGTATCGATATCGCTAAGCGCCAGTTCGGCAAGACGATCGGTCACCCGGCCAATCTGGTAACGGTCATCGGCCTCGCCTTCATCCAGCGTGAGCACCAGGTTATGTTTGCCGCGCCACGTCGCCATCTCTTCTCTGTACAGAACGCAGTCGCGGTTTTTATAGCCGAGAATCATATCCAGTTGACCAATTTCTTGCGGATTCTCAACGAAATAGCGCATTAGCCCTTTCACCGGCGCGACGCCGGTGCCGCCTGCGACAACCAGTAAGGGTTTATGGCGCAGCGTATTGACCGGATAGCCGTTGCCATAGCAGCCGCGTAGCCACACGTTATCGCCTTCTTTCAGCGTAAAGAGGGCGCTGGTCACTTTCCCGACGTTACGAATCAGTAGATCTATCCAGCCGTTGCCGCAATCGGAAACGGAAATGGGCGCTTCGCCGACGCGCGGCAGCGAAACTTCAACGAATTGCCCCCAGTGCGCAGGAAAATCGACTTCCACGCGGAAGTTCCACTCAAGCGGCGTGTGGCGAGTAATGCTGAGGATGCGGTACGCCGCAGGCAGTAAACTGTGCTGCGGTTTATCATGACAGGAACAATGTGACATGCGTTATGCCTCCTCTGCCAGCGCCTGCTGAACGGCGGCGGTCATTTTGTTGATAATCAGCGAAAATTTGATGTATTGCGGGCAGCGATCATCGCAGCGGCCGCAGCCGACGCACATATGCTCAATGCCGTTGCGCGCTTTATAGTCATTGACTTTATGCAGGGCGCGGTAGCGCAGACGCTCGCCGGGTTTCTCGCGAAAGCCATGACCGCCGGCCATATCGCTAAAGCCCGGCACCATGCAGCTTGCCCACTGGCGACGGCGTTCGCCGCGTTGTGGATTTTCATCATAGGCGACGTCAAAGACGCTATAGCAGGTACAGGTTGGACACCCGGTGGTGCAACGGCCACAACTAATGCAGCGGCTGTCGTAGGCATCCCACAGCGGATGGCGGGTGAGAATGTCGCGAATTTTTTGCGGATCGTGGCAAACGCTGTCCGGCTTGACGACCGTTTCCCGGTTTTCGCTGACGAAAGAGGGGGTATAGTCGACCTCTTGCCCCAGTCCTTGTATCGCCGCCTCGATAAAGGGATCGCGGATACTGACAAGCGCGCCCTCGTCGCTAAAACGCATCGCGGCGCTATAACGGTCGGTTTTATTCGTTCCCATTGAGACGCAGAAACAATTTTCGAAGCTTTCTTCGCACTCAATAAGGACGAAATGAATATGCTCCCGCAGCAGTTGATAACTGTAATCGGAATTATTCCCATTTGATAAAAACATATAATCCAGTCGCGACATGGCGTTTATATCGCAGGCGCGGGCAAAGATGACTATCGGGGATGTGTCTGTCCCGGCAATTTGTATCGTGTCTTTATCAAAATAAAAGAGCGTCTCGGTGATAGGGGTGATAATAGTATTCGGCGACATGTGCGATTTCTCGTGCCAGATGAGATCGCGCCAGCCGCTAATCTGTTGATAAATAATATCGTCAGTATCGGAGAAGCGTCCGCCGCGAAACTCTGCGGACGGTGCAAATACGCGCCACTGCTTGCTTAATCGCTGGATAAGCAGGCTAAACTCGTCAGGCGTAATTTTGATAGCCATCATATACTCCACAGTAATATTCAGAAATAGCAAATGAAAATAAATTATTATAAAAATCAGGTGAATATTACTGTTACGCTAGCGCTAATTAGCCATATTCGCTAACAGGAAAAAATGGTTTTTACTATCGCTATAATAAATAGGAAGGGGATATTTTTCAGAATGATAATTATAGAAGGGATTTATTTCTGGCGGGAAAAGACGCTCCCGCCAGAATGAACGATTAACGCTTCAGCGCATCGCTCAGTTCGTCGCGCATATTGGCCAGCATGGCTTTAACGACGCGCGGATTCCCCGCCACGATATTACCGGTCATCAGGTAGTTATGACCGCCAGTGAAATCGCTGACGATACCGCCCGCTTCACGAACCAGCAGTTCGCCTGCGGCGAAATCCCACGGACGAAGACCAATTTCAAAGAAACCATCGACACGACCTGCCGCAACATAGGCCAGATCCAGCGCGGCGGAACCCGTGCGGCGGAAGTCGGCGCATTCGGTGAACAGCTTGCCGATAATATTAATGTAGGTGGTCGCGTATTGTTTGGCTTTGAACGGGAAGCCGGTCGCGAGGATGGTGCCGTCCAGATCGCGAGCGGTACTGCCGCGCAGGCGGTAGCCGTTCAACTGCGCGCCCTGGCCGCGGGTGGCGGTGAACAGTTCGTTACGCATCGGATCGTAAACCACGGCGACTTCAGTACGGCCTTTAATGCGTACTGCGATAGATACCGCAAAGTGCGGCAGGCGTTTGATAAAGTTAGTGGTGCCATCCAGTGGATCGATAACCCATTGAACATCCTGATCTGTGCCAACGTGCTCACCGCTTTCTTCGGTGATAATAGTGTGTTGCGGGTAAGATTTGCGAATGGTGTCGATAATTACTGCTTCAGCGGCCTTATCTACGTTGGTCACAAAATCGTTACTGCCTTTTTGGCTCGCTTCTACAGCGTCCGGAGTTTCATAATTTTTGGCAATTACATTACCCGCCTTGCGCGCTGCGCGCACGGCGATGGTCAGCATCGGATGCATCGGTCTCTCTCACTGGATGTTAAAGAACGGGAAAACGGCGCAGAGTATAGCAGCGAGATCGGAATCTGTCTTGGTTTTATGGTAAGATGTCAGAATAATCTTTAGCTGAAGAAAGGCAATGCTGCAAAATATTCGAATTGTGCTGGTGGAAACCTCCCACACCGGCAATATGGGCTCTGTAGCTCGCGCTATGAAAACCATGGGCTTAACTAACCTGTGGCTGGTGAATCCGTTGGTAAAACCGGACTCCCAGGCCATCGCGTTGGCGGCAGGCGCCAGCGATGTGATCGGTAATGCACAGATCGTCGATACGCTTGATGAAGCGCTGACAGGCTGTAGCCTGGTGGTCGGAACCAGCGCTCGTTCCCGCACTCTGCCGT
The DNA here is from genome assembly GCF_008692845.1 of Salmonella enterica subsp. arizonae. Lineage (GTDB taxonomy): Bacteria > Pseudomonadota > Gammaproteobacteria > Enterobacterales > Enterobacteriaceae > Salmonella > Salmonella arizonae. The sequence goes on along the minus strand of NZ_VXJW01000003.1, from coordinate 314,408 downwards.
GGCCGATGCTTGATCCGCGCGAGTGCGGCTTAAAAAGCGTTGCAGAAGCGACAAACACGCCGGTTGCCTTAGTTTTCGGTCGTGAGCGTGTCGGGCTTACTAACGATGAATTGCAAAAATGCCATTATCACGTTGCCATTGCCGCTAACCCGGAGTACAGCTCGTTGAACCTGGCGATGGCAGTACAGGTCATCGCGTATGAAGTCCGTATGGCCTGGCTGGCGACGCAGGAAAACGGCGACGCGGAGCATGAAGAGACGCCGTATCCGCTGGTGGACGACCTGGAGCGGTTTTATAGTCATCTGGAGCAGACGTTGCTCTCCACTGGCTTTATTCGCGAAAACCATCCGGGGCAGGTGATGAATAAACTGCGCCGTCTGTTTACTCGCGCGCGCCCGGAAAGCCTGGAGTTGAATATTCTGCGTGGAATGCTGGCGTCGATTGAGCAGCAGAATAAAGGCAAGTAGTCAATTTGACGTCTGATGGCGCTAATCGTAGGCCGGATAAGCGAAGCGTCATCCGGCAAACCGAAAAGCGCACTGAACGTCAAATACCTGACTAAAACAGTCAAGTAAATAGTTGACCAAATTACTCAGGAATGTCAGACTTGTCCCTGCTATGCAATCCCCCCATTTTACAATAAAAAACCCCGGGCAGGGGCGAGTTTGAGGTTAAGTAAGACATGAGACTGACATCTAAAGGGCGTTATGCCGTGACCGCAATGTTAGACGTTGCGCTCAACTCCGAAGCGGGCCCGGTACCGTTGGCTGATATTTCTGAACGTCAGGGTATTTCCCTTTCTTATCTGGAACAGCTATTTTCCCGCTTACGTAAAAACGGTCTGGTTTCCAGCGTGCGCGGGCCAGGTGGCGGTTATCTGCTTGGTAAAGATGCCGGCAGTATCGCGGTCGGCGAAGTGATCAGCGCGGTTGATGAATCCGTTGACGCGACCCGTTGCCAGGGGAAAGGCGGCTGCCAGGGCGGCGATAAATGCCTGACCCATGCGCTGTGGCGTGATTTAAGCGATCGCCTGACCGGTTTTCTCAACAATATTACGTTAGGCGAGCTGGTAAATAATCAGGAAGTTCTGGATGTGTCTGGCCGTCAGCACACGCATGACGCGCCGCGCGCCAATGGTCGTGTGCAGGACGCCATCGACGTTAAATTACGCGCTTAATTAAAATATTACGCCATCTCTTCTGGCGGCCTCACACGGTTAATGCCGCGGTCGTCTGAAGAATGAAGCGTAAAAAAGAATTCAGAGTCAGGCCGGGACGCGGATGTCCCGTCAACACGGTCGTACATCCAGCCGGTTGCCTGATTCCTTGCATTGAGTGATGTACGGAGTTTAAGAGCAATGAAATTACCGATTTATCTCGACTACTCCGCAACCACGCCGGTGGACCCGCGTGTTGCCGAGAAAATGATGCAGTTTCTGACCCTGGACGGAACTTTTGGGAACCCGGCGTCTCGTTCACACCGTTTCGGCTGGCAGGCTGAAGAAGCGGTCGATATCGCCCGTAACCAGATTGCTGAGCTGGTTGGCGCTGACCCGCGTGAAATCGTCTTCACGTCCGGCGCGACAGAGTCCGACAACCTGGCGATCAAAGGCGCAGCCAACTTTTATCAGAAAAAAGGCAAGCACATCATCACCAGCAAAACCGAACACAAAGCGGTGCTGGATACCTGCCGTCAACTGGAGCGAGAAGGGTTTGAAGTGACATACCTGGCGCCGCAAAGCAACGGGATTATCGATCTTAAAGCACTCGAAGCGGCGATGCGTGATGACACCATTCTCGTTTCCATTATGCACGTAAACAACGAAATCGGCGTGGTGCAGGATATCGCGACCATCGGCGAAATGTGCCGCGCGCGCGGTATCATCTACCACGTTGACGCCACTCAGAGCGTGGGCAAGCTGCCTATCGACCTGAGCCAACTGAAAGTGGACCTGATGTCCTTCTCCGGTCATAAAATTTATGGGCCGAAAGGCATTGGCGCGCTGTATGTGCGTCGTAAGCCGCGCATTCGCATTGAAGCGCAGATGCACGGCGGCGGTCACGAACGCGGTATGCGCTCTGGTACGCTGCCCGTCCATCAGATCGTCGGCATGGGCGAAGCTTACCGTATCGCGAAAGAAGAGATGGAGACCGAAATGGCCCGTCTGCGCGGTCTGCGTAACCGTCTGTGGAACGGCATCAAAGATATTGAAGAAGTTTATCTGAACGGCGACCTTGAGCAGGGCGCGCCAAACATTCTCAACGTGAGCTTCAACTACGTTGAAGGCGAGTCGCTGATCATGGCGCTGAAAGACCTGGCGGTCTCTTCCGGTTCCGCCTGTACCTCCGCTAGTCTGGAGCCCTCCTACGTGCTGCGCGCGTTGGGCATGAATGACGAGTTGGCGCATAGCTCTATCCGTTTCTCTTTAGGTCGTTTTACCACTGAAGAAGAGATCGACTACACCATTGATCTGGTCCGTAAATCCATTGGTCGTCTGCGTGACCTTTCTCCGCTGTGGGAAATGTACAAGCAGGGTGTGGATCTGAACAGCATCGAATGGGCTCATCATTAATCGGTATCGGAATCAGGAGAATTTATAATGGCTTACAGCGAAAAAGTAATCGATCACTATGAGAACCCGCGTAACGTAGGGTCGTTTGACAATAACGACGATAACGTGGGAAGCGGCATGGTTGGCGCTCCGGCCTGCGGCGACGTCATGAAGTTGCAGATTAAAGTTAACGATGAAGGTATCATTGAAGACGCGCGCTTCAAGACTTACGGCTGCGGTTCCGCTATCGCCTCCAGCTCTCTGGTAACGGAGTGGGTGAAAGGGAAATCGCTGGACGAAGCTCAGGCGATTAAAAACACCGATATCGCAGACGAACTTGAGCTGCCGCCGGTGAAAATTCACTGCTCTATTCTGGCGGAAGACGCGATTAAAGCCGCTATTGCGGATTACAAAAGCAAACGCGAAGCGAAATAAAATAGAACGTTAAAATTGAGGTTTTGTTATGTCGATTACACTTAGCGACAGTGCAGCAGCGCGAGTCAATACCTTCCTGGCCAACCGTGGTAAAGGGTTTGGTCTGCGTCTGGGCGTGAGAACCTCCGGCTGTTCAGGTATGGCTTATGTACTGGAATTTGTTGACGAACCGACGGCGGAAGACACCGTGTTTGAAGACAAAGGCGTTAAAGTAGTGGTTGACGGCAAGAGCCTGCAATTTCTGGATGGTACACAGTTGGACTTCGTAAAAGAAGGCCTGAACGAAGGGTTTAAATTCTCCAACCCGAATGTGAAAGATGAGTGTGGTTGCGGCGAAAGCTTCCACGTGTAACCGTGTTCCGTTGTTATACCGAGTAATTCGTGTTGCAGAAAGGCGGCAAGCGAGCGACAAATTCGTCGGGAACGAATTTGCACAGCCAAAGGCGGCCTCCGGTGAGGAACAGGGATGTCCCTCATTAATCCCCATGCGTTTACTTGAGTAAGTGACTGGGTGAACCAGCGTAGACAACGCATCTGCGGCGCGAAGTAAGAAGGTATAACCCCACCGTGGTCGCCTGCGTGTGGGGTTTGTTCTGACATGCTATCCCTGAGAATGTTATGGATTACTTCACCCTCTTTGGCTTACCGGCCAGTTATCATATTGACACCCAGGCGCTGAGCCTTCGTTTTCAGGATCTGCAGCGCCAGTATCACCCTGACAAATTTGCCAACGGCACCCAGGCGCAGCAGCTTGCCGCCGTCCAGCAATCCGCCACGATCAACCAGGCTTGGCAAACGCTGCGTCACCCGCTGACGCGCGCAGAATATCTGCTTTCCTTACACGGATTCGATCTGGCCAGCGAGCAGCATACGGTACGTGACACCGCGTTTCTGATGGAGCAACTGACGCTTCGCGAAGAGCTGGACGACATCGAACAGACAAAAGACGACGCGCGGCTGGAAAGTTTTATCAAACGCGTACAAAAGATGTTTGATACTCGCCTTCAGCAAATGGTGACGCAGCTTGACAACGCGGCGTGGGGCGAGGCGGCGGATACGGTGCGCAAACTGCGGTTTCTCGATAAACTGCGAAGCAGCGCAGATCAACTCGAAGAAAAGCTGCTCGATTTTTAACTGGAATCTAACATGGCCTTATTACAAATTAGTGAGCCTGGTCTGAGCGCCGCGCCGCATCAGCGTCGTCTGGCGGCGGGCATCGACTTAGGTACTACTAACTCATTGGTTGCGACGGTTCGCAGCGGTCAGGCGGAAACTCTGCCAGACCACGAAGGGCGCCACTTGTTGCCTTCAGTGGTTCACTATCAGCAGCAGGGCCACACGGTCGGTTACGCTGCGCGTGACAATGCCGCGCAGGATACAGCCAACACTATTAGCTCTGTAAAACGCATGATGGGACGTTCGCTGGCGGATATCCAGTCGCGCTATCCGCATCTGCCGTACCGTTTCCAGGCAAGTGAAAATGGCCTGCCGATGATTGAAACGGCGGCGGGGTTGTTAAACCCGGTACGCGTATCTGCTGATATTCTCAAAGCGCTGGCCGCGCGGGCTAGCGAATCGCTGTCTGGCGAGCTGGATGGCGTGGTGATTACCGTTCCCGCTTATTTCGATGATGCCCAGCGTCAGGGGACGAAAGACGCCGCGCGGCTGGCGGGCCTGCATGTGCTGCGCCTGCTCAACGAACCGACGGCGGCGGCGATCGCCTACGGTCTGGACTCGGGCAAAGAAGGCGTTATTGCTGTTTACGATCTCGGCGGCGGTACCTTCGATATCTCTATTTTACGCCTGAGCCGCGGGGTGTTTGAAGTGCTGGCGACGGGCGGTGATTCTGCGCTCGGCGGCGACGACTTTGACCATCTGCTGGCGGATTATATTCGCGAGCAGGCGGGGATTGCCGATCGTAGCGATAATCGCGTTCAGCGCGAACTGCTGGATGCGGCGATCGCGGCAAAAATCGCCTTAAGCGATGCCGATACCGTTCGTGTTAACGTTGCGGGCTGGCAGGGGGAGATTACTCGCGAGCAGTTTAACGACCTCATTGCCGCGCTGGTTAAGCGCACGCTGTTGGCCTGCCGTCGCGCATTGAAAGATGCCGACGTTGACCCCCAGGAGGTTCTCGAAGTGGTCATGGTCGGCGGTTCGACCCGTGTACCGCTGGTGCGTGAACGGGTGGGCGAATTTTTTGGCCGCACGCCGCTAACCGCTATCGATCCGGATAAAGTGGTCGCTATCGGCGCAGCTATTCAGGCCGATATTCTGGTCGGCAATAAGCCGGACAGCGAAATGCTGCTGCTGGACGTGATTCCGCTCTCTCTTGGGTTGGAAACGATGGGCGGCTTGGTGGAGAAAGTGATCCCGCGTAACACGACGATTCCGGTGGCGCGTGCGCAAGATTTTACCACCTTCAAAGACGGTCAGACCGCGATGTCTATCCATGTGATGCAGGGCGAACGCGAACTGGCGCAGGACTGCCGTTCGCTGGCGCGCTTTGCGCTGCGCGGTATTCCGGCCCTGCCGGCTGGTGGGGCGCATATTCGCGTGACCTTCCAGGTGGATGCCGACGGGCTGTTGAGCGTCACCGCAATGGAAAAATCCACCGGCATCGAGGCCTCCATTCAGGTCAAACCTTCCTACGGCCTGACCGATAGCGAAATTGCTTCAATGATCAAAGACTCCATGAGTTTTGCCGAGCAGGACGTGAAAGCGCGTATGCTGGCGGAGCAAAAAGTCGAAGCCGCGCGCGTGCTGGAAAGCTTGACCGGCGCGCTGACTGCCGATGCCGCGCTGTTAAGCGCCGCAGAACGTCAATGCATTGACGATGCCGCCGCACATTTGAACGCGGTTGCACAAGGCGATGATGTTGACGCCATAGAACAAGCGATTAAAAACGTAGATAAACAAACCCAGGAATTTGCCGCTCGCCGCATGGACCAGTCGGTTCGTCGCGCGCTGAAAGGTCATTCCGTAGACGAGGTTTAACATGCCGAAAATTGTTATTCTGCCTCATCAGGATCTTTGTCCGGATGGCGCAGTTCTGGAAGCGCAGACCGGTGAAACCATTCTTGACGTTGCCCTGCGCAACGGCATCGAGATTGAACACGCCTGTGAGAAATCGTGCGCCTGCACCACCTGTCACTGCATTGTACGTGAGGGCTTCGACTCCTTGCCGGAAAGCTCGGAAGAAGAAGACGACATGCTGGATAAAGCTTGGGGGCTTGAGCCGGAAAGCCGCCTGAGCTGCCAGGCCCGCGTCACCGATGACGATCTGGTTATCGAAATTCCACGTTACACAATCAACCATGCGCGTGAGCATTAACAGAGGGTAGTATGGGACTCAAGTGGACCGATAGCCGCGAGATCGGCGAAGCGTTATACGACGCATATCCTGATGTCGATCCTAAAACCGTTCGTTTCACCGATCTGCATCAGTGGATTTGTGAACTGGATGATTTTGACGACGACCCTAACGCATCCAATGAAAAAATTCTGGAGGCGATTCTGTTAGTCTGGTTGGATGAGGCAGAATAGTTTTTGCGTCATGATTCTCGCCGCAGGTGCGTTGGCTGCGTTCGTTCACCCCAGTCACATAGTTATCTATGCTCCCGGGGATTAATGAGGGACATCCTTGTCCCTCACCAGAGGCAGCCTTTGGCTGTGCAAATTCGTTCCCGAAGAATTTGTCGCTCACTTGCCGCCTTCCTGCAACGCGAATCATTTAGCAAAGAGTTTTGACGGGCTGCCATACGGCGGCCCGTTTGCTAAGAAGGAAAATAACAATGACAGAAGCTATGAACATTACGCTTTCCACGCAGCCTGCCGATGCGCGCTGGGGCGACAAAGCCACTTACAGTATTAATAACGACGGTATTACCTTGCATCTTAACGGTAACGACGATCTGGGGTTGATCCAGCGTGCGGCGCGTAAAATCGACGGCCTGGGAATAAAACAGGTCGCGCTGACAGGCGAAGGATGGGATATCGAGCGTTGTTGGGCATTCTGGGCGGGTTACAAAGGACCAAAAGGCGTCCGTACCGTGATGTGGCCGGATTTAGATGATGCCCAACGTCAGGAACTGGATAACCGACTGACCATTATTGACTGGGTGCGCGACACCATTAATGCTCCGGCGGAAGAGCTTGGGCCGGAGCAACTGGCGCAGCGCGCGGTGGATCTGTTGTGCAGCGTTGCGTGCGATCACGTCACTTACCGTATCACCAAAGGTGAAGATCTGCGCGAGCAGAACTATATGGGGCTGCATACCGTAGGCCGAGGTTCTGAGCGTTCGCCGGTACTGTTAGCTCTGGATTACAATCCGACGGGAGACAAAGACGCGCCGGTTTACGCCTGCCTGGTTGGTAAAGGCATTACCTTTGACTCAGGCGGCTACAGCATCAAACAAAGCGCCTTTATGGACTCGATGAAATCCGATATGGGCGGCGCGGCGACGGTAACGGGCGCTCTGGCGTTCGCCATTACCCGTGGACTGAATAAACGCGTGAAGCTGTTCCTGTGCTGCGCCGACAATCTGATCAGCGGCAATGCGTTCAAGCTGGGCGATATTATTCGCTATCGTAATGGCAAGAATGTTGAAGTCATGAATACCGATGCGGAAGGGCGGCTGGTACTGGCGGATGGCCTGATTGACGCCAGCGCGCAACACCCGCAGTTGATCATTGATATGGCGACGTTAACCGGCGCGGCGAAAACGGCGTTGGGTAACGACTACCATGCGCTATTCAGTTTTGACGATACGCTGGCGGGACGCTTGCTGTCCAGCGCGGCGCAAGAGAATGAACCGTTCTGGCGTCTGCCGCTGGCGGAGTTCCACCGTAACCAACTGCCGTCTAACTTTGCGGAACTAAACAACACCGGTAGCGCGGCCTATCCAGCCGGGGCAAGCACCGCCGCGGGTTTCCTGTCGCACTTTGTCGAAAACTACCGCGAAGGCTGGCTGCACATTGACTGCTCCGCCACTTATCGCAAAGCGCCGGTTGAGCAGTGGGCTGCCGGGGCAACCGGTTTAGGCGTCCGCACCATTGCTAATCTGCTGACCGCCTGAATGGCGTTTTTGTAGGCCGGGTAAGCGAAGCGCCACCCGGCATTTTGCCTGATGACACTTCGCTTATCAGGCCTACACGCTACACGTATATTAATTTGTGATTCCTATGTCCGAAATTAAAAATGAATTAGAAATCTTGCTGGAGAAAGCGGCGACTGAGCCCGCGCATCGTCCGGCATTTTTCCGTACCTTACTGGAATCCACTGTCTGGGTGCCGGGCAGCGCTGCCGAAGGCGAAGCGATTGTGGAAGACAGCGCGTTGGATTTGCAGCACTGGGAAAAAGAAGACGGTACGACCGTCATCCCCTTCTTTACTTCTCTTGAGGCGCTGCAACAGGCCGTAGAAGATGAACAGGCGTTTGTGGTGATGCCGGTGCGCACGCTGTTTGAAATGACGCTTGGCGAAACGTTATTCCTCAACGCTAAGTTGCCGACCGGCAAAGAGTTTATGCCGCGTGAAATCAGCCTGCTTCTCGGTGAGGAGGGCAGTCCATTAAGTACGCAGGAAGTACTGGAGGGTGGCGAGTCGCTGATTTTATCCGAAGTGGCCGAGCCGCCGTCGCAGATGATTGACTCCCTCACCACGCTGTTTAAAACCATCAAACCGGTGAAACGCGCGTTTCTCTGCGCTATTAAAGAACATGCGGACGCCCAACCCAATCTACTGATTGGCATTGAGGCTGACGGCGATATTGAAGAGATCATTCACGCTGCGGGCAATGTGGCGACCGACACATTACCGGGTGACGAACCGATCGATATTTGTCAGGTGAGAAAGGGCGAGCAGGGTATCAGCCACTTTATCACCGAGCATATCGCGCCGTTCTACGAGCGCCGCTGGGGCGGCTTCCTGCGCGATTTTAAACAGAACCGCATCATCTGAAGAAAAGAAAGCCGCCCAACAGGGCGGCCTCCTGGCTTACCTGCTCTGGACGTTGAGCGCTACGGGAACAGAATTACCTGGGTAGCTTCTGTCTGTGTGAAGACACAACGTGCCAGAAACAAGAAGCACGACACAAAAGCATCGTATCTTCATGTTGCGGTCCTTGCGAAGACCGCATCACGGCAGCACCGCTGGCGATAATGCCGTGATAGCAAGCACTACGGTGTGCCTGCGTTGCTAGGGCAACAAAGCCTGCTGGAAAGGCCGCGAACCGGACCAGCACAAAAAAACCGCTCAATTGAGCGGTTTTTTTGTGGCCTGCTTAAACAGAATTTATGTAGATTCTTTTCAAATCAGCCTGAATTGTAGGCCGGATAAGCGTGAGCGCCATCCGGCATGGCAGATATTAAGCGGGTTCAACCGGTAAATCGGTACGCGCGCCCCATTCGCTCCACGCGCCGTCGTAAAGCGTGACGTCAGGCACATCCAGCGTCGCGAGCGCCAGCACCACTACCGCAGCCGTCACGCCGGAACCACAACTGGCGATAATCGGCCTGTCGAAACTAACGCCATGACTGAAAAAAACCTCATTCAGTTCGTCAGTGGTCTTTAACTCGCCCTCGAACACCAGTTCCGTCCACGGCACGTTTAGCGCGCCGGGAATATGCCCGCGTCTTAGTCCCGGACGCGGTTCATCAGCCTGAGCGTTAAAACGCGCCGCCGGACGCGCGTCGACGATTTGCGCAGTTTTTTCATGACTTGCCAGCAATACGTCGGTTAGCCGCACTACGGCTTGCGGCGTGAATTTCGCCTCAAACTCGCCTTCTTCATGCGCTTCATCGCCTTCGCGCAATAGCCATTCGTCGCGCTGCCAGCCTGCCAGCCCGCCCGCCAGAATGGAAACTTTCTCGGCGCCGAACGTGCGTAGCATCCACCATGCCCGGGGAGCAGAGAACAGATTACCTTCATCGTATATGACCAGGTGTTTATCCTGGCGAACGCCCAGTTCACGCATGGCGACAGCAAATGCTTCCGGGCGCGGCATCATATGCGGCAGTGGCGACGCGTGATCGGAAAGCGCTTCAATATCAAAAAACAGAGCGCCGGGAATATGTCCGGCGCGATATTCGCCCGCCATATCACGATGCTCCTGTCCTGGAGGCGCCATGCGGGCGTCAAGAATTTGTATTTCCGGATCATCAATATGTTCGGCAAGCCAGTCGGCGGCGACAAAATAGGCGGTGGTCATGGGCATCTCCATTGTTACCTGATTATAGTCAAATTGTCGGACGTTTCCCGAAAAGGGACAAGTAGAAGAGGCTGTTTTGGCTGGCGAAACCACATTTCTGCGTAAAAATCTCTTTTCATTGTTGTAATACGGACTTACACAATAAAATTTCTCGCGCATAATATCTCATCAACCGTTGCTGACAGGCCATGAAGGCCAGGGGTGAAAGATGAAACATTTACGCGTGGTGGCCTGCATAATTATGCTGGCGCTGGCGGGATGCGATAACAACGATAAAACCGCCCCGACGACAAAAAACGAGACGTCAGCCGCGGCGCAGTCCTCGCCCGCGAAAGACCCGGCACAGTTACAAAAGCTGGCGCAGCAAAGCCAGGGGAAAGCGCTAACGCTATTAGACGCCTCCGAAGCGCAGCTCGACGGCGCGGCGACGCTGGTGCTGACGTTTTCAATTCCTTTAGATCCCGAGCAAGATTTCTCCCGAGTGATTCACATTGTTGATAAGAAAAGCGGCAGCGTTGACGGCGCATGGGAGCTGGCGCCAAACTTAAAAGAGCTTAGGTTACGTCATCTGGAACCTAAGCGCGTGCTGGTGGTCACGGTAGATCCCGCCGTCAAAGCCCTGAATAACGCCACCTTCGGCACGCCTTACGAAAAAACGATTACCACGCGCGATGTCCAGCCCAGCGTCGGCTTTGCCAGCCGGGGATCGCTGCTGCCGGGGAAAATAGCGGAAGGGCTACCGGTCATGGCGCTTAACGTCAACCATGTCGATGTGAACTTTTTTCGCGTGAAGCCTGAATCGCTGGCGGCATTCGTCAGCCAGTGGGAGTACCGTAGTTCGCTCTCTAACTGGGAGTCAGACAATCTGCTGAAAATGGCGGATCTGGTTTATACCGGCCGTTTTGATCTTAATCCGGCGCGCAATACGCGTGAGAAACTGCTGCTGCCATTAAGCGATATTAAGCCGCTGCAACAGGCGGGCGTATATGTGGCGGTAATGAATCAGGCTGGACACTACAACTATAGTAATGCCGCCACGTTGTTTACCCTTAGCGATATCGGCGTGTCTGCGCACCGTTACCATAATCGGCTGGATATCTTTACGCAAAGCCTGGAAAACGGCGCAGCGCAGTCAGGCATTGAGATCGTTCTTCTGAATGATAAAGGTCAGACGCTGGCGCAGTCGATGAGCGATGCGCAGGGACATGTGCAACTGGAGAGTGATAAAGCGGCGGCGCTATTACTGGCGCGTAAAGCAGGGCAGACCACGCTGCTCGATCTTAAACTCCCGGCGCTCGATCTGTCGGAATTTAATGTTGCTGGCGCGCCCGGCTACAGCAAGCAGTTCTTTATGTTTGGCCCGCGCGATCTCTACCGACCGGGCGAAACGGTTATCCTTAACGGATTATTGCGCGATAGCGACGGTAAAACGCTGCCCGATCAGCCTATTAAGCTGGAAGTGGTAAAACCAGACGGACAGGTGATGCGTACCGTCGTCAGCCAGCCGGAAAACGGACTATACCGTCTGAACTATTCGCTGGATAGCCGCGCGCCGACCGGCCTGTGGCATATTCGCGCCAATACCGGCGATAACTTGCTGCGGACATGGGATTTCCACGTTGAAGACTTTATGCCGGAGCGGATGGCGCTCAACCTGACGGCGCAAAAAACGCCGCTGGCGCCTGCGGATGAGGTGAAATTCTCTGTTGTCGGCTATTACCTGTATGGCGCTCCAGCTAGCGGCAATACCCTGCAAGGGCAGCTTTTCCTGCGTCCGCAGCGCGACGCCGTCGCGGCGTTGCCGGGCTTCCAGTTCGGCAATATTGCCGAAGAGAATCTTTCGCGCAGCCTGGACGAAGTTCAGCTTTCGCTGGATAAAAGCGGACGTGGCGATGTGATCGCCGCAAGCCAGTGGCAGGAAACGCATTCGCCGTTGCAGGTGATTTTACAGGCCAGCCTGCTGGAGTCTGGTGGGCGTCCGGTCACTCGTCGCGTAGAACAGGCGATTTGGCCTGCCGATACGTTACCGGGGATTCGTCCACAGTTTACCGCCAAAGCGGTATACGACTACCGTACGGATGCCACTGTTAATCAACCGATTGTCGACGAAGACAGCAACGCCGCATTCGATATTGTTTACGCCAACGCGCAGGGCGAAAAAAAAGCCGTATCCGGCTTGCAGGTGCGACTCATCCGCGAGCGTCGCGACTATTACTGGAACTGGACGGAAAGCGAAGGCTGGCAGTCGCAGTTTGATCAAAAAGATCTGGTGGAGGGCGAGCAGACGCTGGATCTGAACGCGGATGAAACCGGAAAAGTCAGCTTCCCGGTGGAATGGGGTGCGTACCGTCTGGAGGTCAAAGCGCCGAATGAGACGGTCAGCAGCGTTCGTTTCTGGGCCGGCTATAGCTGGCAGGATAACAGCGACGGTAGCGGCGCGGCGCGTCCGGATCGCGTCACCCTCAAACTGGATAAAGCAAATTATCGTCCGGGCGACACCATGAAATTGCATATCGTCGCGCCGGTCGCCGGTAAAGGTTATGCGATGGTGGAGTCCAGCGACGGCCCGCTGTGGTGGCAGGCGATCGATGTACCGACGCAAGGACTGGATATCACGATTCCGGTGGATAAAACCTGGAATCGACACGATCTTTATCTCAGTACGCTGGTGGTGCGTCCCGGCGATAAGTCTCGATCCGCGACGCCAAAACGCGCCGTAGGGCTGCTGCACCTACCTCTGGGGAATGAAAGCCGTCGCCTTGAGCTGGCGCTGGAAAGCCCGGCCAAAATGCGTCCGAATCAGCCTCTCACTGTCAGAGTGAAAGCCAGCGTTAAACACGGCGAAATGCCTAAACAGATCAACGTGCTGGTCTCCGCGGTCGATAGCGGCGTATTGAATATCACCGATTACGCGACGCCGGACCCCTGGCAGGCGTTCTTTGGTCAAAAACGCTACGGTGCGGATATCTACGATATTTACGGCCAGGTCATTGAAGGGCAGGGGCGGCTGGCGGCGCTGCGTTTTGGCGGCGATGGCGACGACCTTAAGCGTGGCGGAAAACCGCCGGTAAACCATGTCAATATCATCGCGCAGCAAGCTCAGCCGATCACGCTCAATGAGCAGGGCGAAGGCGTCGTAACGCTGCCGATTGGCGACTTTAACGGCGAACTGCGGGTTATGGCGCAGGCATGGACAGCGGACGATTTTGGTCGCGGCGAAAGCAAAGTCGTTGTCGCCGCGCCAGTGATTGCCGAGCTGAATATGCCGCGTTTTCTGGCGGGAGGGGATGTTTCGCGACTGGTGCTGGACGTCACCAATCTGACCGACCGTTCGCAGACGCTTAATATTGCGCTCGCCGCCAGTGGGTTACTGGAACTGCTTAGCCAGCAGCCGCAACCGGTCAACCTGGCGCCGGGCGTGCGCACCACCTTATTCGTTCCGGTACGCGCGCTGGAAGGTTTTGGCGAAGGCGAAATCCAGGCGACCATTAGCGGTCTGAATCTGCCGGGAGAAACCCTCGACGCGCAGCATAAACAGTGGAAAATCAGCGTGCGTCCGGCCTGGCCTGGCCAAACGGTAAATAGCGGCATTGCGCTGGCGCCGGGAGAGAGCTGGCATGTGCCAGCGCAGCATCTGGCAAACGTCTCGCCAGCCACATTACAGGGACAACTGCTGTTAAGCGGAAAACCGCCGCTGAATTTGGCGCGCTACATTCGCGAGCTGAAAGCATATCCTTACGGGTGTCTGGAACAAACCGCCAGCGGTTTATTCCCGGCTCTGTATACCAATGCTGCGCAATTGCAGGCGCTCGGTATTGTCGGCGATAGCGATGAAAAACGTCGCGCGGCGGTGGATATCGGCATTTCTCGGGTACTGCAGATGCAGCGTGATAACGGCGGCTTTGCGTTATGGGATAAAAATGGGGCGGAAGAGCCCTGGCTAACGGCTTACGCAATGGATTTTCTTGTTCGCGCGGGCGAGCAGGGATACAGCGTCCCGCCGGAGGCGATTAATCAGGGTAATGAGCGACTGCTGCGTTATCTGCAAGATCCTGGGATGATGCTGATTCGTTATAGCGATAATACACAGGCCAGTACTTTTGCCGCTCAGGCCTACGCCGCGCTGGTGCTGGCGCGCCAGCAGAAAGCGCCGCTCGGGGCGCTGCGCGAAATCTGGGAGCGCCGTAGTCAGGCGGCTTCAGGGCTGCCGCTGATGCAATTGGGCATCGCGTTAAAAACGATGGGTGATGCCAGACGCGGCGAAGAGGCCATTACGCTGGCTCTGAATACGCCGCGTCAGGACGAACGTCAATGGATAGCGGATTACGGCAGTTCTCTGCGCGATAACGCTCTGATGTTGTCGCTACTGGAAGAGAACAACCTCAAACCGGACGCGCAAAACGCGCTATTAAGCTCGCTTTCTGAGCAGGCCTTCGGTCAGCGCTGGCTCTCTACCCAGGAGAACAATGCCTTGTTCCTCGCCGCGCATTCACGACAGGCCAGCGCGGGCGCCTGGCAGGCGCAGACATCGCTTGAGGCGCAGCCACTGTCGGGCGATAAGGCGCTGACCCGTAATCTGGATGCTGACCAACTGTCCGCCCTTGAGGTGACGAACGCCGGCAGCCAGCCGCTATGGCTGCGTCTGGATAGCAGCGGTTATCCCTCATCTGCGCCTGAGCCTGCCAGCAACGTTTTGCAGATTGAACGACAAATACTGGGGACTGATGGTCAGCGCAAATCGCTGTCCTCGTTGCGTAGCGGCGAACTGGTGCTGGTCTGGTTAACGGTGGTGGCCGATCGCAATGTGCCGGATGCGCTGGTGGTGGACCTGCTCCCGGCCGGGCTGGAGCTGGAAAACCAGAATCTGGCTGACAGCAGCGCCAGCCTGCCGGAGAGCGGTAGCGAGGTGCAAAATCTGCTTAATCAGATGCAGCAGGCGGATATTCAGCATATGGAATTCCGCGATGATCGGTTTGTGGCTGCCGTCGCCGTTAACGAAGGTCAACCCGTGACGCTGGTCTACCTGGCGCGCGCGGTAACGCCGGGGACGTACCAGCTTCCACAACCGCAGGTGGAATCGATGTATGTTCCTCAGTGGCGGGCGACCGGCGCGAGCGAGGGGCTGCTGATTGTGACGCCTTAAATGAACGGTTGGCGTGGTAAACGTGGCCGCTGGTTGTGGCTGGCGGGCGCGCCGCTTTTTATTCTCCTGGCGTTATGGGCGGCGGATAACCTCTGGCCGCTGCCTCTCAATGAGGTTCATCCTGCGCGGGTCGTGGTAGCTCATGACGGTACGCCGCTGTGGCGCTTTGCCGACGCCGGGGGGATCTGGCGTTATCCGGTAACCATTGAAGAGGTCTCCCCCCGTTACCTGGAGGCCTTAATCAATTACGAAGATCGCTGGTTCTGGCGGCACCCTGGCGTTAACCCTTTCTCCGTCGCGCGCGCAGCGTGGCAGGATCTCACCGCCGGGCGCGTTATTTCCGGCGGCAGTACGCTGACCATGCAGGTGGCGAGGCTGCTGGACCCGCATCCGCGCACGTTCGGCGGTAAAATTCGCCAGCTTTGGCGCGCTCTCCAGCTTGAATGGCATCTTTCCAAGCGCGACATCCTGACGTTGTACCTGAACCGCGCGCCGTTCGGCGGCACGCTACAGGGTATTGGCGCCGCAAGCTGGGCCTACTTCGGCAAGCCGCCCGCGCGCCTGAGCCACGCTGATGCGGCGCTGCTGGCCGTGTTGCCGCAGGCGCCGAGCCGGTTGCGCCCCGACCGCTGGCCAGCGAGAGCCGAAGCGGCGCGGAATAAAGTGCTGGACCGGATGGCGGCGCAGGGCGTCTGGCCTGCCGAAACGGTACGCGAGTCGCGTGAAGAGCCGGTCTGGCTGGCGCCGCGTCAAATGCCGCAACTGGCGCCGCTTTTTGCCCGAATGATGTTGAGTAAAAGCCAGAACGACAAAATTGTGACCACACTGGACGCCGGGTTGCAGCGGCAACTGGAAGATCTGGCGCGGGCATGGAAAGGGCGGCTGCCTGCACGCAGTTCGTTGGCGATGATCGTCGTCGATCATACCGATATGAGTGTGCGCGGCTGGGTAGGATCGGTAGATCTTAATGACGACAGCCGTTTTGGTCATGTCGACATGGTAACGGCGATCCGATCGCCTGGATCGGTACTTAAACCCTTTGTTTATGGTCTGGCGCTGGATGACGCTCTGATCCATCCCTCATCATTATTACAGGACGTTCCACGCCTCACCGGAGATTACCGCCCAGGAAACTTTGACAGCGGATTTCACGGGCCGGTCAGCATGAGCGATGCGTTGGTTCGTTCGCTGAATCTGCCTGCCGTTCAGGTGCTTGAAGCCTATGGGCCGAAACGGTTTGCGGCAAAACTGCGTAACGTCGGCCTGCCGCTATATTTGCCCACTGGCGCGGCGCCGAATCTTTCGCTGATTCTGGGCGGCGCGGGCGCGCGGCTTGACGAGATGGCGGCGGCGTACAGCGCTTTCGCGCGCCATGGGAAAGCGGCGAAACTACGGTTACAGCCGGACGATCCGCTGTCGGAAAGACCATTAATGTCGCCGGGAGCGGCGTGGATCATTCGACGGATTATGGCGGATGAAGCGCAACCCTTGCCGGATAACGCGCTGCCGCGCATTGTGCCGTTGGCGTGGAAAACCGGCACCAGCTACGGCTATCGCGATGCGTGGGCTATTGGCGTTAACGCGCGTTATATCATCGGGATCTGGACCGGCAGACCCGACGGCACGCCTGTAGTGGGGCAAATTGGTTTTGCCAGCGCGGTGCCATTGCTTAACCAGGTCAATAATCTGCTACTGGCGCACGCGGGGCGCCTGCCGGAAGATCCGCGTCCGCAGTCGGTAAGTCGCGGCGTCATTTGCTGGCCGGGCGGGCAGTCTCTGCCTGCCGGAGACAGCAACTGTCGTCGCCGACTAGCGACTTGGCTGCTTGACGATAGTCAGCCGCCTACGCTGCTGTTGCCTGAACAGGAAGGCATAAACGGTATTCGTTTTCCGGTCTGGCTGGACGATACGGGGCTGCGTGTCGCTGCCGACTGCCCACAGGCACGAGAGCATACTTTTATCGTCTGGCCGCGTCCTCTGGAGCTGTGGCTACCGTCTACGGAAAGACGTAGCGCCCGGTTGCCCGCTGAGTCCACCCTCTGCCCGCCGCTACAAGGCCGTAATGCTGCGCCGTTAATGCTGTCAGGGGTAAGGGAAGGCGCGGTTATCAGGCAATTGCCAGGCCAGGAAAACATCACGCTGCCGGTCTTCACTACTGGCGGTAAAGGACGTCGCTGGTGGTTTTTGAATGGCGAACCTGTTAATAGTGCAAATAATAGTCTTTCTTTATTATTAAATATCGCTGGACGTTATCAACTTGTCGTAATGGATGAGTCAGGTCAAGTTGCGGCCGTTAATTTTGAATTAATGCGTTAACAATTATCTAAATATATTATGAATTTCTTTCATTTTAAGGTTAATGATAATTTTTAATTATTAATTATTCCTTGATTACTCTTAAAGAGAGAGATTGATAAATATCAAGAGAGCCTGCGCATAAAAACGCGAGAATGTGTTTTTATTTGACGAGTCGGATCATGAAAAAAATAACATGCAAGGGAAATAGCGAACAGCCCGCTATTTCCCGACGCAATTTTATCCAGGCTAGCTCTGCGCTTATTGCGTTACCGTTTGTCTCCTCGACAGCTACAGCTCAGGCGCGCGCTGTGACGGCGACTGAAAATAGGCCTGCGGAAAAAGTCGTCCAGACATGCAGCACTTTTGACTGTGGGGGCAAATGTGATATTCGGGTACATGTCAATGAAGGTATAGTGACGCGAATTTCAACGCGGCCAGATAATGCGCTGGATGCGCAAATGCCAGTTATGCGTGCCTGCGTTCGTGGACGCGCATACCGTAAATTTGTTTATCATCCTGATAGACTGAAATATCCCATGAAGCGCGTAGGAAAACGCGGTGAAGGAAAATTTGAGCGAATTTCCTGGGATGAGGCGACAACATTAATCGCCGCTAATTTAAAATCGATTACTGCAAAATATGGCCCGGCATCACGTTATGTACATGTGGGTACCGCCGTTTCCGGCGGCACCTTCTCCGGCGATAAAATGGTTCGTCGTCTGCTGAATCTGACTGGCGGCTATCTGGAAAGCTACCATTCTGTGAGTATGGGCAACACAGCGGCCGCGACGCCGTATACTTACGGCACTGCCGCCAGCGGCAGTTCGCTGGATACGCTTTTGGAGACCAAGCTGGTGATTCTGTGGGGCCATAATCCGACAGAGACTATTTTTGGCCATACCAATTATTTCTTCCAGAAGATGAAGCAGAACGGTACGCGGTTTATCGTGGTCGATCCGCGCTATTCCGACACGGTGGCATCTCTTGCCGATCAGTGGATTCCGCTGCTGCCCACCACCGATAACGCCTTAATGGATGCGATGATGTACGTCATCATCAGCGAGAATCTGCACGATCGCGCATTTATTGAACGTTACGCTATAGGTTTTGACGAAGGCTCTATGCCGGAAGGCGTACCGGCTAACGAATCGCTGGTGGCATATCTGACCGGCGCCAAAGACGGTGTCGTTAAGTCACCCGAGTGGGCGGAAAAGATCACTCACGTGCCGGCGCAAACCATTCGCCAACTGGCGCGTGATTACGCGAATACAAAACCCGCCGCGTTGATTCAGGGGTGGGGACCACAACGGCACAACTGCGGCGAGCGCACCGCGCGCGGCTCGACCCTGCTGGCGACCATTACTGGTAATGTGGGTATCAAAGGCGGTTGGGCTGCGGGCTACGGCGGCTGCGCTAACCGTAAATTCGCCGCGGGTCCGGAGATGCCGGATAACCCGGTAAAAGCCAAAATTTCGGTAATGAACTGGGTGCAGGCCTCAGACGACGCCAGCAAAGTGACGCCGGACGTCGGGCTGAAAGATGCCGATAAGCTGGACAGTAATATCCGCATTCTGTTCTCTCTGGCGGGTAATTACCTGGCGAACCAGAATCCCGATCTGCATCAGGCGGTACGCGTACTGGAGGATGAATCCAGGATCCAGTTTATCGTCGCCAGCGATCTGTTTATGACGCCGAGCGCGAAATACGCCGATCTACTGCTGCCGGAAACCAGCTTCATGGAACGCTGGAACATCGGTGAAACCTGGGGTACGGCAAGCTACCTGATCCTCTCTGAAAAACTGATCGAGCCTGAGTTTGAGCGTCGCTCCGACTACGACTGGCTACGTGAGGTTGCGGCGAAATTAGACATTGAGAACGAATTTAGCCAAGGGCGTGATGAGAAAGCGTGGATTGAGCACATCTGGGAACAGACGCGCCTGGCGATGCCGGACGAAAACCTGCCGGATTTTGCGACGCTGCGAAAGACCCGTCAGCACTTGTTCAAAAGCGCGCCGTCTGTCGCCTTTGAAGATAATATTCGCGATCCGGACAATCATCCGTTCCCGACGCCCTCAGGAAAAATCGAGATCTTCTCAAAGCGCCTGTTCGACATGCAGCATCCGGAAATCCCGGCGCTGTCGCACTACGTTCCCGCGCATGAAGGCCCGGAAGATGCGCTGGCGAAAGACTTTCCGCTCCAGTTAATTACGTGGAAAGGGAAAAATCGCGCCAACTCAACGCAATACGCTAACCCGTGGCTGATTGAAGTTCAGCAGCAGACATTGTGGATCAACCCGCAGGATGCGCAAAAGCGCGGCATCAAGCACGGCGACATGGTGCGCATTCATAACCAACGCGGGATTTGCGAAATTCCTGCGGAAGTCACGCCGCGTATTATTCCCGGCGTTGTCGCGATGCAGGCTGGCGCCTGGTGGCAGCCGGATGAAAACGGTATTGATAAAGGCGGCTGCGCGAACGTCCTCAGCTCGGCTCGTATTACTGCGCTGGCGAAGGGAAATTCACATCAAACCATGCTGGTGGAGGTGGCAAAAGCATGAGTCAGTTTACACATTACCCGCCGGTGAGCGACAAACAACTGGGATTTTTCATCGACTCCTCTCGCTGCTCCGGCTGTAAAGCCTGCCAGGTGGCCTGCAAAGACAAAAACAATCTTGAGGTAGGCCGTCGTTTCCGCCGTGTGTATGAAGTCAACGGCGGAAATTTCATTCCGACCGGGCAGGGCGGGGTCAGCAACAACGTATTTGCTTATACGCTTTCCATTTCCTGCAACCACTGCGCAGACCCGATCTGCACCAAAAATTGCCCGACCACCGCCATGCATAAACGTCCGGGCGACGGCATTGTGCGCGTTGACACCGACAAATGCGTTGGTTGTGGCTATTGCGCCTGGTCCTGCCCTTACGGCGCGCCGCAGCTTAATGATCAGACTGGTCAAATGTCCAAATGCGACATGTGCGTCGATTTGCAGGCGAAAGGTGAACAGCCCGTCTGCGTTGCGACCTGTCCGCTGGAGGCCATTAAGTTTGGTCCTATTGATGAACTGCGCGCGAAGTACGGCAGCGTATGTGACGTGAACGGGCTGCCAGATTCATCAATAACCAAACCTAATCTGGTTGTCAAAGCGCATCACGGCGCTGAAAAAGAGGGTAAACGCCATGCATGAGTTACCGCTGCTGATTTTTACGCTCTGTTTACAAGGGTCTGTGGGCGTGACGCTGTGGCTGGCGTTGGGCCGCCAGTACGCCGTAGATGGACGAGAGCCTGTACGCGGCGCGCTCCCCGCGATGGCGGGGGCGTTTGTACTGGCCTGCGTGGGGCTGCTCGCTTCAGCGCTGCACATGGGCTATCCCCTGAATGCGCTAAACGCGTTACGTCATGTCGCCAGTTCGTGGCTGAGTCGCGAAATCGTCTTTGCCAGCCTTTATCTGGCGGCGCTGGGACTGGGCGTTGTGCTGCTGTTTTTCCGTAAGCCAGGCTGGCAACCGCTGCTGGCGCTGGCGGCAGCGCTTGGGCTGGTGGATGTATTCTGCATGGCGCAGATTTATATCCATGCCTCGGTGGCGACCTGGCAGCATAGCAACACTCTGGCGCTGTTCTTTGGCACGTCAGGCATTATCGGCTCGTTAGTCATCGCTCTGGTTTATCTGCGCAACGCTGGCGCGGCAATGCGCTGCGCCGTAGTGGTGGTCGCACTGATGGTGCTGATTCGCCTGATCATGCAGCCGCTATGGCTGGCGGATATCAATGCGCTGGATACGACGGTCGTAACCTTGCCGCATCATCCGCTACAGGCGCTGGCGCAGTTGCGTGATGTCTATCTTCTCGGCTGGTGCGTCTCGGCGGCGGGAACGCTCTGCTTTGCCGCAGGCGGTCTGCGAAACGCCAGAGGGGCGCTGGCGGCGGGCAGCGTGTTGCTGCTTATTGGCGAGATTGTGCTGCGCTACGTCTTCTTTAGTATTGGCTGATGGTTAACCTGGCGAGCGATCCGGCGATAGACGTGACGCAGGCCTGCGTCCGTCGTCGCTTTCGTTTTTCTTCCTGCCGCGCCTGCGCCGACGTTTGCCCGGCGCAGGCGTTTTTACTGACGCAGGGGCAGGCCAGTATTGATATGGCGCGCTGCATCGCATGTGGCGACTGCCTTTTTGTCTGTCCTGTTGACGCCATTACCGGTATCAAACCGGTTAAACGCTTTGTGCAGGGGGATACGTTGGTGGGGCCGTTTTCGTTACAGGCGCCAACGGTCGATGAGCTGCTTCTCTGGCACAGTCAGTATGGCATTCGCTTTATTGATATTGCGGTGGAGCGGTCGGCGCAGTGGCTGATGGCGCTGGCGGGGCTAAATTTAGCGCTACGCCGCTACGGCGAGCCGTGCTGGTCTTTTAAACACGTGGTCGGCACAGAGATTAACGTTTCGCGGCGCACGCTGTTTCATGTGCCGCGTGACACCATTACTCCGTGCGCCGTCGAACCGGGTAAACGGCGTCTCAGGCAGGCATTTTCCGCCTTCAGCGAATGCGTGCCCGAAATCAGCCTGGAAGCATGTAGGATGTGCGGCGCTTGTTGGCGAAGCTGTCCGGAAAATGTTATCCAGTTTGCCGACGATACCCTAACGATAACGGCGGCGCGCTGTACGGGATGCGGCGGCTGTGCGGCGGTATGCCCGCATCAGGCGCTGCGGCTGCGGTTTGACGTGGAACCCGCGCAAACGCGGCATATCGCGGCGCATACGCTCACCTGCGAAAGCTGCAAACGCACTTTCCAGGCTCTCACGCCTGAACACACGCGCTGCGTGCTGTGTCAGTACCATGAGTTTGCTATGCGTCTTTGACTTTTGTTGCTAATACTCATTTTATTTTAAAAAAATGTTACCTGCATCCATAGGCAATTGCTGGGATGCTCTTTATAATCCGCGCCTGACATAACAACAGAACATTTTTCAGAGGTAAACATGGCTATTGAACGGACTTTTTCCATCATTAAACCCAACGCGGTGGCAAAAAACGTTATTGGCAGCATCTTTGCGCGCTTTGAAGCAGCAGGGTTCAGGATTGTCGGTACCAAAATGTTGCACCTGACCGTTGAGCAGGCGCGCGGTTTCTATGCAGAGCACGACGGCAAGCCGTTCTTTGACGGTCTGGTGGAGTTCATGACCTCTGGCCCTATCGTGGTATCCGTGCTGGAAAGTGAAAATGCGGTACAGCGTCACCGCGATCTGCTTGGCGCCACCAATCCGGCGAAAGCGCTGGCGGGTACGCTGCGCGCCGACTACGCTGATAGCTTTACTGAAAACGGCACCCACGGTTCGGATTCGCTGGAATCCGCGCAGCGCGAAATCGCCTTTTTCTTCGGTGAAGGCGAAGTGTGCCCGCGCACCCGTTAATCGGGGCGTCTTTACACATTATTTTCGCTAACGCCGCGTGCAGACGTGGCATCCTTGCGCCAGAATTTGTACAATGCAGCGCCCCCCGGACGAGCAGCAAACTCACCGGGGCGTTTCTTTTTTCAACCTCCAGGGGCCATAACGTGTAATAACGAGGCCGGAATAGAATATGTCTGAACAAATTGTCACACCTGAAAGCAGTACCCCAGTAGTTTCCAACAACGAAGCAAAAATCAACCTGCTGGATCTGAACCGTCAGCAGATGCGCGAGTTTTTTAAAAACTTAGGTGAAAAGCCTTTCCGCGCCGATCAGGTGATGAAATGGATGTATCACTATTGCTGCGATAATTTTGATGAGATGACTGACATCAACAAAGTGTTGCGCGGCAAATTAAAAGAGGTCGCGGAAATCCGCGCGCCGGAGGTAGTGGAAGAGCAACGCTCCTCAGACGGCACCATTAAGTGGGCGATAGCCGTCGGCGATCAACGCGTTGAAACGGTCTATATCCCGGAGGACGATCGCGCTACGCTGTGTGTCTCTTCACAGGTAGGATGTGCGCTGGAATGCAAATTTTGTTCAACTGCGCAGCAGGGCTTTAACCGCAACCTACGTGTGTCTGAAATTATCGGTCAGGTCTGGCGGGCGGCGAAAATTGTTGGCGCGGCCAAAGTCACTGGCCAGCGTCCGATCACCAACGTGGTCATGATGGGTATGGGCGAGCCGTTGCTCAACCTGACCAACGTCGTGCCGGCGATGGAAATTATGCTTGATGACTTTGGTTTCGGCCTGTCCAAACGCCGTGTTACGCTCTCAACGTCCGGCGTAGTGCCTGCGCTGGATAAACTGGGTGATATGATAGACGTCGCGCTGGCCATCTCTTTACACGCGCCGAATGACGCCATTCGCGACGAAATCGTTCCCATCAACAAAAAATACAATATCGAAACGTTCCTGGGCGCGGTTCGCCGCTACCTGGAAAAATCCAACGCCAATCAGGGGCGCGTGACGATTGAATACGTGATGCTTGACCACGTCAACGACGGCACTGAACACGCGCATCAACTGGCGGAGCTATTAAAAGAGACGCCTTGTAAGATTAATCTGATTCCGTGGAACCCGTTCCCTGGCGCGCCGTATGGCCGCAGCTCCAACAGCCGTATCGATCGCTTTTCTAAAGTTTTGATGAGTTATGGTTTCACGACCATCGTACGCAAGACGCGTGGCGATGACATTGATGCGGCGTGCGGACAGTTGGCAGGCGACGTGATTGACCGTACTAAACGTACCCTGCGTAAGCGTATGCAGGGAGAGGCGATTGATATCAAGGCTATTTGATAGCAGTTGCGCCACGGTGCATTCATTATACCGTGGTGCAATGTCAGTTGAATAATGCTTTACGTTGTACTTGTCTGGTCAATAATAACGGTGCGTTTTTGTCGACTTTAAGGCAGTATGTAACGGTGCAACAAGAGGTTAGCCTTATGTCTTAAGCGGTTTTGTCATCTGCGGCCTGACAAGCTTATACTGTCTGACTAAGGTTAACTCACCTGATGTTTCGCGGTGTGGGCGGGCATTATGGCTCGTCGGCGCCTGAATCCTAATTTACACGTACCTGTAGCTGTAGCGAATGAATACTGAAGCCACGCACGACCAAAATGAAGCACAAACCACCGGCGTTCGTCTGCGCAATGCCCGTGAACAACTCGGACTCAGCCAGCAGGCTGTCGCTGAGCGACTTTGCCTGAAGGTTTCTACGGTACGCGATATTGAAGAAGATAAGGCGCCATCCGATCTTGCTTCAACCTTCCTGCGCGGATATATCCGCTCATATGCGCGTCTGGTACATGTTCCAGAAGAGGAACTGCTGCCGGGACTGGAAAAACAAGCCCCACTGCGCGCCGCCAAAGTCGCTCCAATGCAGAATTTTTCATTAGGAAAGCGTCGTAAAAAACGCGACGGCTGGTTAATGTCTTTTACCTGGCTGGTACTGTTTGTGGTAGTAGGACTGACTGGCGCATGGTGGTGGCAGAACCATAAGGCGCAGCAGGAAGAAATCACTACGATGGCCGATCAAAGCACGGCTGAACTGAACGCAGATAAAGATAGTGGTCAAGGCGTACAGTTGGACACCCGTGCCGCGGCAAGCCAGGATACGACGCCAGCGGAAACGGCTCCTGCGGCGCCGGTTGATTCGACGGCGGCGGCGACGCAAAATACGGTAGTAGCGCCTTCGCAAGCGAATGTCGATACGGCTGCCACATCTGCCACGGCAACGGAAACGTCGTCCGCGCTGCCGACCGATCAGGCTGGCGTAGCGGCGCCTGCCGCCGATTCGAATGCGCTGGTGATGAATTTTACTGCTGACTGCTGGCTCGAAGTGACCGACGCCACGGGTAAGAAACTGTTCAGCGGTATGCAGCGTAAAGATGGCAATTTAAACCTAACTGGTCAGGCGCCTTATAAGCTTAAAATTGGTGCGCCGGCCGCGGTGCAGATCCAGTATCAAGGAAAACCTGTCGATCTGAGCCGCTTTATCAGAACTAATCAGGTTGCGCGTCTGACCATCAATGCCGAACCAACATCGGCGCAGTAACAGGCGGGTAACGCAGGAGATTTCTCATGCATAACCAGGCTCCAATTCAACGTAGGAAATCGACACGTATTTACGTTGGCAATGTGCCGATTGGCGATGGCGCCCCCATCACCGTCCAGTCTATGACCAATACGCGTACCACGGATGTGGAAGCGACGGTTAATCAGATTAAAGCGCTTGAGCGCGTGGGTGCGGATATTGTGCGTGTTTCCGTGCCGACCATGGACGCCGCCGAAGCGTTTAAGCTTATTAAGCAGCAGGTCAGCGTCCCCTTGGTCGCCGATATTCACTTCGACTACCGCATTGCGCTGAAAGTGGCGGAATATGGCGTCGATTGCTTGCGCATCAACCCTGGTAATATCGGTAACGAAGAACGTATTCGCATGGTGGTGGACTGTGCGCGCGACAAAAATATCCCTATCCGTATCGGCGTAAATGCCGGATCGCTGGAAAAAGATCTGCAGGAAAAATACGGTGAGCCGACCCCGCAGGCGCTGCTGGAATCAGCAATGCGCCATGTTGATCATCTCGATCGTCTCAACTTTGAACAGTTTAAAGTGAGCGTAAAAGCGTCTGATGTATTCCTTGCCGTTGAGTCTTATCGTCTGTTAGCTAAACAGATCGATCAGCCGCTGCATTTGGGGATCACCGAAGCGGGCGGCGCGCGTAGCGGGGCGGTCAAGTCGGCGATCGGTTTGGGTCTGCTGTTATCGGAAGGCATCGGCGACACGTTGCGCGTATCGTTGGCGGCCGACCCGGTGGAAGAGATCAAAGTAGGGTTTGATATACTGAAGTCGCTGCGCATTCGCGCGCGCGGCATCAACTTCATCGCCTGCCCGACCTGTTCTCGCCAGGAGTTCGACGTTATTGGCACGGTGAACGCGCTGGAGCAGCGTCTGGAAGATATCATCACCCCGATGGACGTTTCGATCATCGGCTGCGTGGTGAACGGGCCGGGTGAAGCGCTGGTGTCGACGCTGGGCGTGACGGGCGGCAATAAAAAAAGCGGCCTGTATGAAGACGGCGTGCGTAAAGATCGTCTCGATAACGACGATATGATCGCGCAGCTTGAATCCCGTATTCGCGCGAAAGCAAGCCAACTTGATGAAGCGCGCCGGATTGACGTGCTGCAGGTTGAAAAATAAGAACGTGATGGGAAGCGGCGTGCTTCCCGTGTATGATTGAACCCGCATGGCTCCCGGTTCGTTCGGGGAAGCGCTGAGGGTTCATTTTTATATTCAGAAAGAGAATAAACGTGGCAAAAAACATTCAAGCCATTCGCGGCATGAACGATTATCTGCCTGGCGAAACCGCCATCTGGCAGCGCATTGAAAGCACACTCAAAAACGTGCTCGGCAGCTACGGTTACAGTGAAATCCGCTTGCCGATTGTAGAGCAGACCCCGTTATTCAAACGCGCGATCGGTGAAGTTACTGACGTGGTTGAAAAAGAGATGTACACCTTTGAGGATCGCAACGGCGATAGCCTGACACTGCGCCCTGAAGGTACGGCGGGCTGTGTACGCGCCGGCATCGAACATGGTCTTCTGTACAATCAGGAACAGCGTCTGTGGTACATCGGGCCGATGTTCCGCCACGAGCGTCCGCAAAAAGGTCGCTACCGTCAGTTCCATCAGTTAGGCGCCGAAGTCTTTGGCTTACAAGGCCCGGATATCGACGCGGAGCTGATTATGCTAACTGCGCGCTGGTGGCGCGCGTTGGGCATCGCTGAACACGTTAGCCTGGAGCTGAACTCTATTGGTTCGTTAGAGGCGCGTGCGAACTATCGCGATGCGCTGGTCGCGTTCCTCGAGCAGCATCAAGAGACGCTGGACGAAGACTGCAAACGCCGCATGTATACCAATCCTCTGCGCGTGCTGGATTCAAAAAATCCGGACGTGCAGGCGCTGCTCAACGACGCGCCCGCTCTCGGCGACTATCTCGATGACGATTCACGCGAGCACTTTGCCGGTCTGTGCAAATTGCTGGACGCGGCGGGGATTGCCTACACCGTCAACCAGCGTCTGGTGCGCGGTCTTGACTACTACAATCGTACCGTATTTGAATGGGTAACGAATAGTCTGGGGTCACAAGGCACCGTCTGTGCGGGGGGGCGTTATGACGGTCTGGTGGAACAACTGGGCGGTCGCGCTACCCCGGCAGTGGGTTTTGCTATGGGCCTGGAACGACTTGTTTTGTTAGTTCAGGCAGTTAATCCGGAATTTATTGCCTCTCCTGTTGTCGATATATACCTGGTAGCTGCCGGCACGGAAACGCAGTCTGCGGCAATGACGCTGGCGGAGCGGCTGCGCGATGAAATGCCAGACGTGAAGCTAATAACAAACCACGGCGGCGGCAACTTTAAAAAACAGTTTGCTCGCGCCGATAAGTGGGGCGCCCGGATTGCACTGGTTCTTGGCGAATCCGAAGTCGCCAATGGGACTGTTGTAGTGAAGGATTTGCGCTCCGGTGAGCAAACGGCAGTGGCGCAGGACAGCGTCGCCGCGCATTTGCGCACTTTATTGGGCTAAGGAGAAGGACAGCGTGGAAATTTACGAGAACGAACACGACCAGGTGGATGCGATAAAACGCTTCTTTGCCGAAAACGGCAAAGCGCTGGCTGTCGGAGTGATTTTAGGGGTTGGCGCGCTGGTTGGCTGGCGTTACTGGAACAGCCATCAAACGGAGTCCGCGCGTGCTGCTTCTCTGGCGTATCAAAATGCGGTGACGGCAATAAGCGCCGATAAGCCGGATAGCATTCCCGCCGCTGAAAAATTCGCGGCTGAAAATAAAAATACCTATGGTGCGTTGGCGTCTATGGAACTGGCGCAGCAGTTTGTGGATAAGAATGAACTTAAAAAAGCCGAAACCCAGTTGCAGCAGGGGCTGGCGGCCACCAGCGATGAAAATCTCAAAGCGGTGATTAATCTACGTCTTGCCCGCGTTCAGGTACAGCTCAAGCAAGCTGACGCCGCGCTGAAAACACTGGATGCCATTAAAGGCGAAGGGTGGACGGCAATTGTCGCTGATTTGCGCGGCGAAGCGTTGCTGAGTAAGGGTGATATAAAAGGCGCGCGCAGCGCATGGGAAGCGGGTGTCAATAGCGATGCTTCTCCGGCGTTGAGCGAAATGATGCAGATGAAAATCAATAATTTGTCCATCTGAGAGGGACCCGATGCAATTGCGTAAATTACTTCTGCCAGGGTTGCTTTCCGTTACCCTGCTCAGCGGCTGTTCACTGTTTAGCGGCGAAGAAGATGTCGTTAAGATGTCTCCATTACCGCAAGTTGAAAACCAGTTTACCCCGACGACTGCCTGGAGCACCTCTGTCGGTAACGGAATAGGCGACTTTTATTCTAATCTTCATCCGGTAATGGCAGATAACGTGGTTTATGCCGCCTCGCGCGCGGGCGTGGTAAAAGCGCTCAATGCGGATGACGGCAAAGAGATCTGGTCTGTGAACCTGGGCGAGAAAGACGGTTGGTTCTCACGTTCGTCTGCTCTGTTATCCGGCGGCGTCACGGTCGCGGGCGGTCACGTCTATATTGGTAGTGAAAAGGCTTTGGTTTATGCGCTGAATACCAGCGACGGCACCACGGAATGGCAGACGAAGGTCGCTGGCGAAGCGTTGTCTCGTCCGGTGGTCAGTGATGGACTGGTCCTTATCCATACCAGCAACGGTCAGTTGCAGGCGCTAAACCAGGCGGATGGCGCGATTAAATGGACAGTGAGCCTGGATATGCCTTCGCTGTCGCTGCGCGGCGAATCTGCGCCGGCAACCGCGTTCGGCGCGGCTATCGTTGGTGGTGATAATGGCCGCGTCAGCGCTGTGTTGATGCAACAAGGGCAGATGATTTGGCAACAGCGTATCTCCCAGGCCACTGGCCCAACGGAAATTGACCGTCTGAGCGATGTTGATACCACGCCGGTTGTGGTAAACGGCGTCGTTTACGCGTTGGCATATAATGGTAACTTAACGGCGCTGGATCTGCGCAGTGGTCAGATTATGTGGAAACGCGAGCTGGGTTCGGTCAATGACTTTATTGTCGACGGCGACCGTATCTACCTGGTCGATCAGAACGATCGCGTGCTGGCGTTGACCACCGACGGCGGCGTAACGCTGTGGACGCAAAGCGATCTGTTGCACCGTTTGCTGACCTCCCCGGTGCTGTATAACGGTGATTTAGTCGTCGGCGATAGCGAAGGTTATCTGCACTGGATTAATGTTGATGATGGGCGTTTTGTGGCCCAACAGAAAGTAGACAGTTCCGGTTTCCTGACCGAACCGACGGTGGCGGATGGTAAACTGCTCATCCAGGCCAAAGATGGTACGGTCTACGCGATTACGCGTTAATCGTCACGGTTGTGCGTTTTAAAAAACGGCCCCTGGTGTAGGGGCCGTTTTCCTGTTTTTAACAATGGCGCAAAATGCGTGCGTTGTCTGATGATTTTTTAAATGAGGCTTTAAACATGGTACCTGTGGTCGCGCTTGTCGGGCGCCCTAACGTCGGAAAATCCACACTATTTAACCGTCTGACCCGCACCCGAGATGCGCTGGTTGCGGATTTCCCGGGTCTGACTCGTGACCGTAAGTACGGTCGTGCGGAGGTTGAAGGCCGCGAGTTTATCTGTATCGACACTGGCGGTATCGACGGCACCGAAGACGGTGTTGAAACGCGGATGGCGGAACAGTCGCTGCTGGCGATTGAAGAAGCGGATGTGGTGTTATTCATGGTAGATGCGCGTGCTGGCCTGATGCCAGCGGATGAAGCGATTGCCAAACATTTGCGTTCCCGTGAAAAACCGACCTTCCTGGTAGCGAATAAAACGGATGGCCTCGATCCCGATCAGGCGGTTGTCGATTTTTACTCGCTGGGATTAGGCGACATTTATCCTATCGCCGCATCGCATGGTCGCGGCGTATTGAGCCTGCTGGAACATGTGCTTCTGCCGTGGATGGATGATATCGCGCCGCAGGAAGAGGTGGATGAGGACGCGGAATACTGGGCGCAATTCGAGGCGGAAGAAAACAGTGAAGAAGCGCCGGAAGATGACTTTAATCCGCAGGATCTCCCGATTAAGTTAGCGATTGTCGGTCGCCCGAACGTAGGTAAGTCCACGCTCACTAACCGTATTCTCGGTGAAGAACGTGTGGTGGTATATGACATGCCAGGTACCACTCGCGACAGTATCTACATTCCGATGGAACGCGATGAACGCGAATATGTGCTCATTGATACCGCGGGCGTGCGCAAGCGCGGGAAAATCACCGATGCGGTAGAAAAGTTCTCGGTGATTAAAACGTTGCAGGCGATTGAAGATGCTAACGTCGTACTGTTGGTTATCGATGCGCGTGAGGGGATCTCTGATCAAGATTTGTCGCTGCTGGGCTTTATCCTTAATAGTGGGCGCTCACTAGTTATCGTAGTCAACAAATGGGACGGCCTTAGTCAGGAAGTCAAAGAGCAAGTCAAAGAGACGCTTGACTTCCGTCTGGGTTTTATTGATTTTGCCCGCGTCCACTTTATCTCCGCGCTGCATGGTAGCGGTGTCGGTAATTTGTTTGAATCGGTCCGTGAAGCATACGATAGCTCCACCCGTCGCGTCAGCACCGCGCTGCTGACGCGTATCATGACCATGGCGGTTGAAGATCATCAGCCGCCGCTGGTGCGCGGTCGCCGCGTGAAGCTGAAATATGCCCACGCTGGCGGCTATAACCCGCCGATTGTCGTCATTCACGGTAACCAGGTAAAAGATCTGCCGGACTCCTATAAGCGCTATCTGATGAACTACTTCCGCAAGTCGTTGGAAGTGATGGGA
Source organism: Salmonella enterica subsp. arizonae (assembly GCF_008692845.1). Classification (GTDB taxonomy): domain Bacteria; phylum Pseudomonadota; class Gammaproteobacteria; order Enterobacterales; family Enterobacteriaceae; genus Salmonella; species Salmonella arizonae. The sequence goes on along the minus strand of NZ_VXJW01000003.1, from coordinate 282,957 downwards.
ACGCCGATTCGAATTCAGTTTAAAGAAGGGGAGAACCCGTATGCGAACAAGCGTAACACGCTGACGCCAACGCAAATGCGCAAACGTAAGCGTCTGATGAAGCACATCAAGAAAAGCAAATAATGGTTTTTCAGTAATATTCCAGGCCTGATAAGCGTAGCGTTTTCAGGCCATTAGATTAAACGTGGATTATGCTCTTGAGGAGAATGTTGTGGAAATAACCTGCCCCGTGTGCCATCGAGCGCTGGAGCGAAATGGTAATGCTGCGCATTGCGCGACATGCGTTAAAGATTTCGTGTTGCAAGCGATTTGCCCCGACTGTCGCCAGCCGTTACAGGTTTTGAAAGCCTGTGGCGCGGTGGACTATTTTTGCCAGAACGGTCATGGTTTAGTTTCAAAAAAACGGGTTAATTTCGTTATTTCCGAACAATAAAACCGCTGGCGACGTTGCGCCGCAGAATGGCCAACCTCTTATTCGGCTAAGGGAAAAATAGCTATTCGATATCTTCGTAACATCAGCATAGTCGTTCTACCCGGCGGGGTATTTTATTGTTTTATTTACCCACCTGTTTATATTAAATATTATTCTGCGAAAATTATATTAAATTTACCGTAATCTTCGCGGCGGACGAATTAGCCATAAAACAGATATATAAAAAGGCGCGGCTAACACGCTAAAAGCATGTCGAATTTGTGCGATTTCTATATTAATCACAAATGCACGCTTCACCTTTTTGCCACAGTTCGACAAGAGAGGATGGCGCATCATTTTCGGGAACCAGAATAACAATGTCTGTATATTGTGCCTGTTGGTGCTGCGTCCAGATTATATGGATTCGGAAATAGCGCTGATCGCCTTTGCCTGGGGAGTTCACCTGGCCCGGCGGAGAACCAACGGGTAACGTCTGCTTCAGAATATCGGAGACCCGCTGGCGTTGGGAGGCCGTCAATGGTGCTAAAGCGATCTTGCGCTGCTTATTTAGCTTAGGGATAAATGCCACCCCGCCTTCACGCGCCAGTTCCACAATTGCGTCATCGGTAAGCTCAGGGATATCCATCTATAACACTCCTACGGTTTTCCATGCCTGCTCAATAGCCGAAGCCACTGTTTGTCCGGAGCGTTTTTCTCCGTGAGCGATGGTAAGTCCGGCAAAATCCGCAAAACTGGCATTCTGGGCGAGATTGTGATCGCACAGCGTATCATACCAGGCATAACCGGCTTTTTCCCAGGCATAACCGCCGATTTGGCAGGCGGCCAGATAAAATGCCCGGTTCGGGATGCCGGAATTAAGATGCACACCGCCATTATCTTCACGGGTTTTAATAAAATTCTGCATATGGGCGGGCTGAGGGTCTTGTCCAAGTAGCGGATCGTCATATGCGGTGCCGGGCGCGGCCATTGAGCGTAATCCTTTGCCGTTAATACCCTTAGCCAGTAGCCCTTCGCCAATAATCCAGTCAGCCTGCCCGGCAGTTTGCTGGAGATGGAACTGTTTTACCAGTGAACCCAAAACGTCGGAAAGCGATTCATTCAGCGCGCCAGATTGCCCAAAATAAATTAATCCGGCTTCTGTTTCCGTTACGCCGTGGGTCAACTCATGCGCGACGACATCAATCGAACTCGTAAATCGGTTAAATATTTCGCCGTCGCCGTCGCCAAAAACCATCTGCTGCCCATTCCAGAATGCGTTCTGATAGTCGCGTCCGTAATGTACCGTGCCGGTCAGCGCCAGGCCTTTATTGTCCAGCGAATCACGATGGTAGATTTTCCAGAAAAAGTCATGGGTAATACCGAGATAATTATAAGCTTCGTCAACGGCGATATCGCCGTTTGACGGTTGTCCTTCATGGCGAACCTGTAATCCAGGTAATTCCTGACCTTGTTTGGCGTCGTAAATATCGCGTTCAAGCCGACCTGGATGCGCGGGATGCGCCACAGGCGATTTGACAGGTTTATGCGCCATCAGGGTTTGTACATGCGTTAACGTCAAACGAGCGCATCGCTGTTGGGGCGCCGAGCCGTTCGCGATAATACGGCGCAAAATATAAGGTGGGATAACAGTGTGGCAAGAAATAGTATTCATACCGATCTCCTTATTGCGGACAACGCTGAAAAGAACATCAGTAGTATAGATTGTGAGCATTAAAGCATTATATATTTTTATCCTAAACGGATCTTCTTTACAGGTTTGATGGCGGTCACTTCACTGGTCACCCAACCGTCCTTCAACCGAGTGGTCATCATATCGCCCACTTTAAGCTGCTTTACTTTTTTCAGGACGTTACCGTCGGTTGCGGTTGAGACACTGTAGCCTCGCGCCAGCGTCGCCAGCGGGCTAACGGCTTCCAGGTGCGTTACCGTATTACCGAAACGCTCGCGCTGTTCGCTTAACCGTGCGCGGAAGTTTTCCGCCAGGCGATATTCCAGTTGCTGAATGCGCGACTGCGCACGGTGGATGCGCGGTTGCGGGTTTTGCTGCCTCAGACGCTGTGACGCGCGCTGTTGGCGCTGGTTCGCCTGTTTTAACTGGTTTTCCAGCGCAAGATGCATACGCTGGCGCAGCCGTTCCAGGGTGGTCTGTTGACGCGCCAGTCGCAGTTGCGGATGCTGCTGTTGCAGACGGTGGTACAGTTGGCTAAACCGCCGTTGGCGGTTAGCCAGATAATAATCCATCGCCATTTCCAGTCGCTGGCATGCGGTCTGCATTTGGCGCAGTAGCTCTTGCTGGTTGCGGCTGACGACCTCCGCCGCAGCGGACGGCGTAGGCGCGCGCAAGTCAGCGACAAAATCGGCTATCGTGACGTCTGTTTCGTGGCCGACGGCGCTTACCACCGGAATGGTACTTGCAAAAATTGCCCGCGCCACGCGCTCGTCGTTAAAGCTCCACAAATCTTCCAGCGAGCCGCCACCGCGCCCAACGATTAATACATCACACTCCTTGCGTGCGTTTGCAAGTGTAATTGCGCGCACAATCTGGCCTGGCGCATCTTCACCCTGTACGGCGGCCGGGTAGATGATAACGGGCAGCGAAGGGTCACGACGTTTTAGTACGTGGAGAATATCGTGCAGAGCAGCGCCGGTTTTTGACGTGATAACCCCAACGCAGTAGGCCGGGGAGGGTAGCGGATGTTTATACTGTTGATCGAAAAGGCCTTCGGCCTGGAGCTTTGCTTTGAGCTGCTCATACTTCTGCTGCAAAAGCCCTTCGCCAGCAGGCTGCATGCTTTCGACGATAATCTGGTAGTCACCGCGTGGCTCATATAGCGTGATGTTGGCGCGAACCAGCACTTGCTGCCCGTGCTGCGGGCGGAACGTGACTCGGCGGTTGCTGTTACGGAACATCGCACAGCGCACTTGGGCGGTATCGTCTTTGAGCGTAAAGTACCAGTGACCCGAAGCAGGCTGCGTGAAATTAGAGATCTCGCCGCTGATCCACACCTGACCCATCTCCTGTTCTAACAACAGACGAACCGTCTGGTTAAGGCGGCTTACGGTAAAAATTGAGGAAGTCTGAGAGGATAACATGTGAGCGGGATCAAATTCTAAATCAGCAGGTTATTCAATCGATAGTAACCTGCTCACAGAGGATCGCAAGCACTATTTGCAAAAAAGTGTAGATGCAACCGATTACGTTCTGTATAATGCCGCGGCAATATTTATTAACCTCCCAGGTGAGATATTGCCCATGCTACGTATCGCTAAAGAAGCCCTGACATTTGACGACGTCCTCCTTGTTCCCGCTCACTCTACCGTTCTGCCGAATACTGCCGATCTCAGCACGCAGTTGACGAAAACCATTCGTCTAAATATTCCTATGCTTTCTGCGGCGATGGACACCGTGACTGAAGCGCGCCTGGCAATTGCCCTGGCACAGGAGGGCGGCATCGGTTTTATCCACAAAAACATGTCTATTGAGCGTCAGGCGGAAGAAGTTCGCCGCGTGAAGAAGCACGAGTCCGGCGTAGTGACCGACCCGCAGACCGTCCTGCCAACCACCACGTTGCATGAAGTGAAAGCCCTGACCGAGCGTAACGGCTTCGCGGGCTATCCGGTGGTGACTGAAGACAACGAGCTGGTAGGTATTATCACTGGCCGTGACGTGCGTTTCGTCACCGATCTGAACCAACCGGTCAGCGTCTATATGACGCCGAAAGAGCGTCTGGTGACCGTTCGCGAAGGCGAAGCCCGTGAAGTCGTACTGGCAAAAATGCACGAAAAACGCGTAGAAAAAGCGCTGGTCGTTGATGATAACTTCCATCTGCTTGGCATGATTACCGTAAAAGATTTCCAGAAAGCGGAACGTAAACCAAACTCCTGTAAAGATGAGCAGGGCCGTTTACGTGTCGGCGCCGCGGTTGGCGCAGGCGCGGGCAACGAAGAGCGCGTTGACGCGCTGGTGGCGGCAGGCGTTGACGTACTGCTGATCGACTCATCTCACGGTCATTCAGAAGGTGTGTTGCAACGTATTCGTGAGACGCGCGCTAAATATCCGGATCTGCAAATCATCGGCGGCAACGTCGCGACGGGCGCAGGCGCTCGTGCGCTGGCGGAAGCGGGTTGCAGCGCGGTGAAAGTGGGTATCGGTCCGGGCTCTATCTGTACCACCCGTATCGTTACCGGCGTAGGCGTGCCGCAGATTACCGCCGTGTCCGACGCGGTGGAAGCGCTGGAAGGCACCGGTATTCCGGTTATCGCTGACGGCGGTATTCGCTTCTCCGGTGACATCGCGAAAGCTATCGCCGCTGGCGCGAGCGCCGTCATGGTCGGCTCCATGCTGGCCGGTACGGAAGAGTCTCCGGGCGAAATCGAACTTTACCAGGGCCGTTCATACAAATCTTACCGTGGTATGGGCTCGCTGGGCGCGATGTCCAAAGGTTCCTCCGACCGTTACTTCCAGAGCGATAACGCCGCCGACAAACTGGTGCCGGAAGGTATCGAAGGCCGTGTAGCGTATAAAGGTCGCCTGAAAGAGATCATTCACCAGCAGATGGGCGGCCTGCGTTCCTGTATGGGGCTGACCGGTTGTGCTACCATCGACGAGCTGCGTACTAAAGCGGAGTTTGTGCGTATCAGCGGTGCGGGTATTCAGGAAAGCCATGTTCACGACGTGACCATCACCAAAGAGTCCCCGAACTACCGTCTGGGCTCCTGATTTTCTTCGCCCGACCTTCGCGTCGGGCGATTTATTTAATCTGTTTCACTTGCCTCGGAATTAGCGTCAATGACAGACAATATTCATAAACATCGCATTCTCATCCTGGATTTCGGTTCCCAGTACACTCAGTTGGTGGCGCGTCGCGTGCGTGAACTGGGCGTTTACTGCGAACTGTGGGCGTGGGATGTCACGGAAGCGCAGATTCGCGAATTTAATCCCAGCGGGATTATCCTTTCCGGCGGCCCGGAAAGCACCACTGAAGAAAATAGCCCGCGCGCGCCGCAGTATGTGTTTGAGGCGGGCGTGCCGGTGTTTGGCGTCTGCTACGGTATGCAGACTATGGCGATGCAGCTTGGCGGTCATGTGGAAGGTTCTAATGAGCGTGAATTTGGCTATGCGCAGGTCGAAGTTCTGACCGATAGCGCACTGATTCGCGGTATTGAAGACTCTCTGACCGCTGACGGCAAACCATTGCTGGATGTTTGGATGAGCCATGGTGATAAAGTGACGGCGATTCCGTCCGACTTTGTGACGGTTGCCAGCACTGAAAGCTGCCCGTTCGCAATCATGGCGAACGAAGAAAAACGCTTCTACGGCGTGCAGTTCCACCCGGAAGTGACCCATACTCGTCAAGGGATGCGTATGCTGGAGCGTTTTGTACGCGATATTTGCCAGTGTGAAGCGTTGTGGACTCCGGCGAAGATCATCGACGATGCCGTAGCCCGCATTCGCGAGCAGGTAGGCGACGATAAAGTTATTCTCGGCCTCTCCGGCGGCGTGGACTCCTCCGTCACCGCAATGCTGCTGCACCGCGCCATCGGTAAAAATCTGACCTGTGTTTTCGTCGATAACGGCCTGCTGCGCCTCAACGAAGCCGAGCAGGTGATGGACATGTTTGGCGACCATTTTGGTCTGAACATTGTTCACGTACCGGCAGAAGATCGCTTCCTGTCCGCGTTGGCTGGCGAGAACGATCCGGAAGCCAAGCGTAAGATCATTGGCCGTGTTTTCGTGGAAGTGTTCGATGAAGAAGCGCTTAAGCTGGAAGATGTGAAATGGCTGGCGCAGGGGACTATCTATCCTGATGTGATCGAATCTGCCGCCTCCGCAACCGGTAAAGCGCATGTCATCAAATCTCACCACAATGTCGGCGGCCTGCCGAAAGAGATGAAGATGGGGCTGGTTGAACCGCTGAAAGAGCTGTTCAAAGATGAAGTACGTAAGATTGGTCTGGAGCTGGGCCTGCCGTATGACATGCTGTATCGCCATCCGTTCCCGGGGCCGGGCCTCGGCGTGCGCGTACTGGGCGAAGTGAAGAAAGAGTACTGTGACCTGCTGCGTCGCGCAGACGCTATCTTCATTGAAGAGCTGCGCAAAGCGGATCTGTACGACAAAGTGAGTCAGGCGTTTACTGTCTTCCTGCCGGTCCGTTCCGTAGGCGTCATGGGTGATGGGCGTAAGTACGATTGGGTGGTCTCCCTGCGTGCCGTCGAAACTATCGACTTTATGACCGCGCACTGGGCGCATCTGCCGTATGGCTTCCTGGGACGCGTTTCCAACCGCATCATCAATGAAGTCAACGGGATTTCCCGTGTGGTGTATGACATCAGCGGTAAACCACCGGCAACAATTGAGTGGGAATAAGCCGATAACCCTTCCTGTGTTTTCATGAACAGGTAAAAGTGAATTTAACCCTCTGTTCTTACAGAGGGTTTTTCTTTATGTACATTCATGTTTCCTCGCCTCTTCTAATCCAGCTCTTTATAAGTAGCTGAATCCCTGTTGCAACCTGCTCAAATTGGACAGCCCAAGCCATTGTGATTATTTTATCATTTACTCTGTGAGGGCTCAGCATACGTGCATCGCAATTAAGAGACTCATCCTTAGATGTCTTATCAAACGAATAAGCAGGGGAAATACTAAACCAATGCTCCATTAACTTAGGGGCTATTTCCCATCCCATTTTTCTCATCGCATCACCACTGGTGGGATCATGACCATCAGAGACCCTTCCTTTCCCTGTTTATCATCACTGACTAACAAAAACCGATTTTGAAGTACTCAAACCAGTGTTTTGAGGTTTATTGGATATATGGCCATAATTTCGCATAATAATTAAGAGTAAACTGTATGCAAAGCCATAGAGAACCTGGCTATTATGTATAACATCTTGTAAAATCAAACAAATGAAAATCGACTTATTAAATCATATAGTATTACCTATATGACACATAGACGATTTTATCTTTGTAAGTATCCCTATAAACCCCATCAGTAGCTAAGGAGAATAAAGAAACTGACATGAAAATATTTTTATTAGATATACATGCACCATTCATTTCCCCTCTAAAACATAGTTGTTCATCTGCTTGCCAATATTTGACATCCTCACTAAATAAAGGAGGCTCTGGATCATTCTTCACAAAATACACTACATCACATTGTTTTTGTAATGGCATATTCATCATGACATTATCTTTTTCTTTCTTCCATAAACTCAGCCTACCTCTGGCAGTAATAGGGATATTACTTACCAGTATAACTGTTGACTTGCAATTTTCATGAATCAGTTTTACGTAATCCTCTCCTTGATAAATAGCATCAATTTTTACATAATAAAAAAACAAAGATAAATTACGCTTATAGTATAAACAGATGTAATAAAAGCAAATAACATTTTAAGTTTAATTGATTTCATACCTCATCCCGTTATTACGCAACTGAAATTAGCTTCATTTATAAATGGTTTGTAATCATAAACCTTATACCTCTGCAAAATAAACCAAGAACAAAACCATTGCGAATATTCAAACCATTTACCATTTAAATCTGCAATATCCAGACCAAAATGGTCTTGAATTCTAAAACTTAAACTAGCTTCAAAGCTATTATCTTTTATATCAATATAATCAAGATAGATTTTCGTGGCGTAAGTATCGTGGATAGTAATCCCCAACCCGTTAAACCAGTCATAGTCATCGAATTTTGGCAGTTTAACTCCATCCTTTGGGTCTCTTATCTTCAAAGCCAACTGTTGTAAATCATCTATTGATAATGAACGAAACCCATTATTATATAACAAATTAGATAAAAATTCTTTGATTCTCCTTACACACTCAATTGTCGTTGAAAGCTCTAGAAATGCTTTATTCAGTAAATCGTGTCTTAAAACCCCACCCTCATTATTTTTGAATCTCTCGATCATAATTTGAATAAGTGGGGGATATTCCCCCTTCCAGGCAGTCCACTTTGCCATGCTAGCCATATTACCAAAATGCTCATCAACCGTATTGTCAAAATTGAAAAAATTAATCTTTAACTCCCGTCCCCAAATATCAATTTTATTCATTTTCCCCTGAGCGAGTATCTGCTTTTTGGTCATATCTCCATGTCGCATATCATCAGCAGTGAAGTCATTAATTTTTTTGATAGTTTTAAAAATTAAACGACGTTCTGCCTTTTGTATCTGCATGATGAATATTCGGGGTTCAAAATGCCAGATCTGACCGCTGAGTTCCTTTTGGACCTCAGCAGGTAATTTATCAAAGAAGCATAACGACTTTATATGTTCCCTGAATTCATTGTAATCATCATCAGTCAATGGCTCAGGTAATTGATCAGTCTTGTTTTTTACCCATGAAAATCGCGCGTCGAATGTTGAAAAATCCCACTCAAATGGAAACTTGCAAATTGCCTGTGTAAGCAGATGGACTTTTGCATCATCGTTTGGTTTTGCCTCCTGTAATTTTTTGATTACTCCCGAATTACATTGGCTGTCGCTGGATGTATCGTCATCAATCTTCGGATAATCGAAATAAGTAATTGAAATGAATAATACTGTATATACTTTTAGCTAATGGTGGTGTTCAAGAAATTCAATGGTACCAATCGATAAATTGCTTCGTTCGAGATATTGTTTTCTTTCTTCCTCTTTCAAACTTTCCCAAAATGGTTTCCAGTATACATGCCACCAAAACTCCATATCTCCTTGCAGACTACCATAAGTACCAAAGTCCTTATCAGGAAATACACACTCTGGGTCTGGAGGTTCTAAACCTTTTTCACAAAGGCAATTGATAAATTCATTATCATTTGTGATAAGCCTTACAACTTCCTGTTCAAACTCCTTAAATTTATAGCAAATCAGAACTTTATCATGGTCTGCAAACTTTTCTTTTATCTCACTTACTTTTACCTTTGCATGAAAAAATAATTCAACCAAATGTTCAATGAATGATATATCATCAGGTTTTATCATAAAGCATGCTGAGTGTGCATATATATTGTTTTTCTCTAGAGAAAAAAATGATGGATATCCCTCCCCCTTTTTTGGCAAAGCACTGAATTGAGTAACAGGAAAATCATCCTGTAATTTATTTTTTTTCCTGAACAAGTTAAATAAATTAATTTTCATCAATATGAACTGCCACCCAATCTGCACCAAAATAACCAGCGGTTCCGAATATAATTCCGCCAATCAGCCCTGTTAACGCCGCTCCTGGCCCCGTCTCAATACCAACAGCCGCACCAGTCACAGTACCTATTTTTGCTCCAGCGACAGCCATCCCCCATCCTCCAGCTTGCCTGATGGCTTCAGCAGTTATTGGTTTCACACTCCCGTTTTTAAGCGATTTTTCTGACGCCTGTTCTAGATCATAGGCTGTAAAGACAATTCCTGTTACCTGTACAACACGAGCGGCACGTGTAAAATACTTTGTGTATTTTAATGTCTCTGGAGTGAAAATCGCGGCTGCTGGTATCTTTTCACCGTGTAGCAATACTTCCTTATCTATATCATTAACATACTTTGATATTTTATCAATGTGTTCCCCCAAATGTGGGTTTTGGTTCTTGTACTCATCAAGGCTCTTAAGTATCTCTGCTGTAGAAATTAATTTAGCACCTGACCTTACAGCTTTGTCAATATCAACAATAATTGTTTTACCTTCAAACCTTGGAGATCCTTCCGGAAAGGCAGAGCTAGTGGAAATATATGCCGAAGCGTTATTCCCCATTACATGCTCAGCTACAGAGTAGGATGCTGAAAAATCCTTTGGAATTAAACCATATCGTTCCGGGTTAGTTTCTGAAAGCATCTTTGCCTCTGATAAGTCCATCTTTGAAAGATAGGGATCAGAATTTGAAGCATATATTTTCCTAACAAGAAAACCGTCTTTTCCTGGCTCATCGACGACGACAAAAAAAATGCACGGGCTGGCATTAACATACCAGTTATGTCGTACGATGAATGTGGAGTTTCATTAGTTAAAGTTGAATGCTCAGTCATCTACCATCTCTCCAGAGCCTGGACACCTAGCCATACGGTAAGTTTGGATGCTTCCTTTGAAAACACGCGCTTGCATAGACCTTGATTGTCGGTGACACCTTTAAATGTTTTCCCACTTTCGGTGGAGATAAAATACGGAACATTAGCCATAGGCTTACCACTGTCATTCAAGATCCGAAATTGTTCATCGAAGAATCCATCTTTGATTAAATCTTCAACTAATGGCATTAAAACTGATGACGTTGGGGTTGAATGTGCACCAGCAAACATCGTCCGCTTCACCCTGCGCAGATACGTTGCCGTTGTACCGTACTCCACCTTTCCCGCCTCCAGCCGCAGATAACTCCCGCCACCGACCAGCGTGATGCGTTTCTTCCCAGCAAACGAAATGTTACTCGCTGAACTCAGCGTCAGCTTCTTCTCAGCGAACAACCGCATGTTAGCGTTTTGCGCCTGGACATCGATTGGCCCTTCTCCGGATTTCAGGCTCAGTTGTCCGGTGCGGGCAAAGAGCCCCAGTTTCTCCCCGGTAAGCAGGGTCGCATTGCCCATCACTCCAACACTGAAGTCTTCTCCGGCGTTAAGCGCCAGGTTCCGGCCAGCGGCCAGCTGCATATCTTCACCGCTGGTCAGAGCCACGCCTTCCGGCGCTGAGAAAAGCACCACTTCACTGAGCGGTTTCAGCCGCTGCTCAAACATCTGTATCTGGCTGTCGACGTCCGCTTTCAGGGCCTGCGCTTTTTCTGCGGCCATTTCCAGCTGTTGCAGTTGCTGATTAAGCCTGTCGATTTCCTTCAGCGCGGCATCCATGTCCAGCACCTCACCCTGTGCCTTCGCCTGCGCGTCGGCACTGACAAACAGCCCCTTTCCGGCGCGTATCGTGCCCCACTCATCGGTGCGCAGTTCAGCACCCGTGCCGCGACGCTGCCCCTGCGCGTCCACCAGGTGCCCGCTGTTGAGCTGCGTCTTGCCGTATTCCGTCGCGAGCCTGACATGCTCCTCACCACGCCTGTCTTCCATCCGCAGCTTGTTGTTCGCCGGCGTGCGCAGCACGTTACGGGTGTGATTATCGCGGGTGACGTGGTCCGGGTGCTCCGAGTCGTGCAGCGCATACGCGATGTACGGCAGGTCAATATCACCGTTGCTGTACGCAATGGCCACTTCCGTTCCGTCGATGAGCGGCGTATGCCAGCCCAGCGTTTCACCGGCATAAGGCTTTGCCATCCGCAGCCAAAGGTAGCCGTAACCGGATTCTGTCCCCTCCCGGTCGAAGTCCAGTTTCACCCGGTAGCGCCCCTGCTCGTCCAGGTGAGCGTAAATGTTGTTCTTCTCCCGGCTCTCTATCCGTGCCGGAAGCGTCCATGGGATGACCGGACGCGGGACTTCTACAGGACGGAAGCAGTAACGTTCGGTATAAGGCATTCCCCAGACCGACACGTGCAGGCGGGAATCACGGGCCCCCCGGTAGGTCACCTGGGTGAGGATAACGCCTTCCTTCAGGGCCGTAATGACATCCCCCTGCGGCTCCAGCACCTGCCCGGGCGTGAGGTGGGCCGCATTGCTGAACAGGTGAATACGGGCCGACCTGTTGAGCTCCCGCTCGTGATGGATACGCGCATAAAACGCGCCGGATTCGGTTTCCGGCTCAGGGCTGGCGTCATCACCTGCGACACGATACGGTGCCGCGTAGCGGTAATGCTCCCCCGTGGTGACCGCATCATTACGCACGCTGACCGTCGCATCCATCGGCGTGGTGGCTGTCCGGTAATTGTAATTCCGCGTGGCGACGGTGCCGGTGGCAATGTTGTGCCAGGTTCGCACATCCCAGACCGATTCTGCCGCGCCGTCGAACAACCCCGATGGCTCGCTGTAGGGCAACTGCACATCAAACTGGTAGTTAAGCTGGCTGTCGGCCAGTATATAGGTATCCAGACCGCGCACATCGTCCATCATCGTGCGCCAGTAAATTCCCACCTCAGACAAAATACGCTGGATGAATTGCAGATCTGTTTCCTGCCACTGAGTGATAAGTTCACGTGCTGGGTAGGTGCGCTCCAGTCTGAATTCAAAATCAGGACCTTCCAGACCGTGTTTACGCAGCACCTGCTCAACCACCTCAGGAACGGACTGGTTCTGATATACCGCGCACTGCCGGGTGTATCCCAGGAGCGTCAGGCGGGAACTGAGTGTGAGCCGGTAGTGTGACTGGTCACGGGAGGTGGACAGCCACTCCAGGCGGGTTACCATGCCGTGGACATTTTTGCCATTCCGCATCCGGAAAGAGGCATATTTCATCAGCACCTGTTCCGGGGGGATGTGCGCCTCCAGGGAAGTGAACTCGATGTCCCAGTTGAACGGCTCGCTCAGTGCTTCCCTGCCGCGAAAACGCAGGACATCAGCTTTCACGGTGCTGTCATTGATATCCAGACCATAGCGGGTCTGTCCGTCAAAAAGCGCTGACCAGTTATCCATAATCAGATATTATTTAGCTTGATAATAGTTTATAGAGTGATAATCACATGAAAGAAAGGGGCTGTAAATGCCTTTTATGGACAACAAATGTGAAGTGAGAGGAGGGGACTAAAGAGGAGGTTGCCTGTATGACTTAGTGAGTTATTCTGTTATTGTCCTTTACCAGACAGCACGGGTTTTAACATCCTGCATACTGGCAGGTACTGCCCAGGCTTTTATTCTTTATGGGCAAGCCCGTGTCCCTTATACCCCTTCCTTTCACCCTTTGCCTTTTCAGCCCCTTTTCGCCATTTTCATTCCTTCTGTTGTTGAGGTGGGACAAGTGGTACAACCGCGCCAGCCATGGCTTTGCGCGGTACCACCAGAAAAATACCAGTCTGAAAAGATGATGCGCTTTTGATTTCTATGTAGATACTGATCTTTGCAAGATGGGGGGAATATTACTTGCGTCAGCGCACCATGGTTAATGCCGAGTTGGAGCATTTATCACAAGAGGCGTATAGGTTGGTTGTATTTAGACCAGAAGATGAATAGCGATCGAAGAATACAGGTAAAGAAGGTGCATTAATGGCTGTTCTTGATCAAGTTGAGTTATTTTTGACCGAACAGGACGGTGCTGAGATAAGTCCTCAATAGGCTAAGGTGTCCACCGGGCACATATCGGCAGTCATGCATCTTATTGGTAGTCTAAATATAGTCTATATTAAAACCGAGATATGACCAATGACCATTAGGCGGATGCACCATGAAAGTAGAGACAATCAGCTACGTTAAAAAGAACGCAGCAACGCTTGATCTGTCAGAACCCATTCTGGTCACACAAAATGGTGTGCCTGCTTATGTTATAGAGTCTTATGACCAGCAGCAGGAGCGGGAAAATACCATTGCTTTGCTGAAGCTGCTTACCCTGTCAGAGAAAGATAAAGCGGAAGGGCGCGTGTTCTCGAAAGACCAGTTGCTGGATGGATTTGCGGATTAAACGCAGCGCGCTCAACGTTAAGGGATTTCCATGAAACAGCAGGTGACCTTTGAGTACACGCTGACGGTAAAGCACTGCATCGACACAATAGCGGGTTTCCTGCGCCGAGTTGATGTTGAGCCGCGCCCGGTTATCGCAGATATTCTCACACAGTTTGAGAGTGCCGTAGCCCAGTTCCCGTTGGGCTGTCAGATTTACCCTGAACTGCTGAAAATTGGCTGCGCCAAATACCGGGAGTTTAACCACGCTGAAGGCTACCGGGTTTTGTATTCCGTAGACGGAGCCTTGGTGACCGCGCATGCGATCCTGGCACACCGGCAGGACGTCCAGCAACTGCTGTTTAAGCGTCTGATAATGGCCTGATAACCCTAACTACGTGTTGTATGGCAATAATACGACTCTAAAAGACGTATCTGTAACACTATCATAACAACATAATTTATATCATAAATTTCATCATATTGACGATGCTTTTTGCGGTATCGTCTGGAAATGGTTATCGTAAAACTCAGTGATAACAAGATGTTGGATGGTTTCTAAACCATTGAGTGGGAATGGTTTTCCCGCGTTGAGCTGAAAGTTGAAGAGAAACCGCTTAACGGCGGGGTTTTTACTTCAATAATAAGCAGGCCCGAATAAATCGGGATCAAAACATATCGGGTTGCTATAAATATACGTTAATATTCTGGAGGTAATTATAATAAGAGTGTTATATGCGCATTTCATTCATTTTAAAAATAAACTTCACTATATTAGTGTCGACTTTAATATTTCTTGAAGCGAGTTACAGCTTCACGCTGTCAGGATAGATATCCCCTGGATTCAGAGATGTGTTATTACGTCCAGTTGACTGAATGTAAAGAGAAAAAAGGGTGAGTTTGCTCAGTTTGGTCTGGGTAAAATGTATGCGGATAGCGACTATGTTATCCCGGATTATAAGCTGGCGATAAAATGGCTGGAAAAATCAGTTAAGCAGGGGGCTTATTTTTCCTATTTTGTTATTGGCTATCATTATAATTACGGTAAAAACTTTCCTCTTAATAAAAAGACGCGTTGAAATGGTATCGTAAGGCAGCAGTGCTGGGGGGCTTTACGCAAGAAATACTCGGTGATGCCTGTATGTACGGTAATGGGATTCCCCAAAATACCCAGATGGGGCTGGCGTGGTATCGTAAAGCGGCTGAACGTGGCTGGTTGAAGCGCAAAAAGCTGTTGCTGGTATGTATCTGCGAAGCGAAGGGATATCGCAGAATTACCAACAAGTGCTTTGCTGGTATACCAGAGTCGCGCAAACCGAGCTGTCGCAACGATTAACGCTAATTCGAGGCTATAGAGATAACGATATTTTGTTTTGGATGCAGAAACATCTTTAATGCTGAGTGGAAGCTATTAAGAGAAAATGTATCAATCCTGAGCGGTATCTGCCTCTCATTTGTCACGGCGGACTTTCGTTCAGCCTCTATCGCTTAAAAAAACAAACTATCGGTTCATGCTAATCCTGTGAAGGGAGCTGCAGAGTCTGGATAACACCGCAAGCCTGTGACGATAGTATCGCTATTTCAACGGATAACAGCTAGTTAACGCTGTCCCGGCGTGTTGACCGAAAGCGTTGACTGTTGCGCTTCTTTTTTATCCTGGTGGTGCTGCCAGGCGCCGATAGAAGAGTAGACGAAACGTCCAAAGAAGAAGAGAAAACTGATAAGCAGTACGATACGGGTCATGCGAGTGTTAAATCGATGTCGTTTTCGCATACTGTTGGCCTGACTCACAAAGGGTTCCTTAACGTTGGCCCAGCGGTATGGGCGGGATCAGGCAGGGTTCTTCAACGGATATTATCAGAGCGAAGAACGTAACAAGCCTGCGTTCAACCTACATTAAGGCATACTGCGAACCGATGGTCAATTCCTCTTGATGTAAAATTGCGTCAGTTGATTTATCTTATATTGTTATGGAAGATAATTTTAGTATTTACGTTAATAATAAATTAATGATAACGAAGAATAAAAAAGTGAATAAAGGCTCCCGGAGGAAGGTAATAATTGACTTAAATCAAATGTTACTGTTATTTAATAATTACAATCGATGACTATCGTATGATGTATATCGCATCATCCATTTAAAGTCAGGTGGGATGCCTGTCTGTTAACGCCCCTTTGGGATTGGGGGGTTCTGCTGAGCATCTATGAAGCTAAATAAAACTTATATAAATATCAGAGATAAATGGTGGGGACTGCCGCTCCTCCTGCCTTCAATTTTATTACCTGTTTTAAGTAGCGCAAATACTTATGCGCATACCAGTACTGGAAATGTGGTTCTGTTTTACCTGCCGTTAGCTTTTATGTTTAGCCTAATGTTGTTTTTCGGCTGGGCAGCACTGCCGGGCATTGTGATTGCTATCTTTTGGCGTACATACCCACAGATGGGGCTATATGAAACCCTTTCCGTGACGATGCACTTTATCATTACCATCGTGCTAAGCTGGGGCGGCTACCGCGTCTTTGCCCCCCGGCGAAACAATGTTTCCCACGGCGATGCTCGCTTGATCTTCCAACGAATGTTCTGGCAGGTATTTTGTTCGGCGACATTATTTCTGGTGATTTACCAGTGTGCCGCCTTTGTTGGCATGTACGAAAGCAAATCCAGCCTGATGGGGATAATGCCCTTTAATATTAACACGCTGATTAACTACCAAGCTTTACTGGTCGGCAATCTTATCGGTGTGCCATTGTGCTATTTTATTATTCGTACTATCCGCAATCCGCTGCACCTGCGCGGGTATTATCAGCAATTAAAGCTACAAGTTGATAGCAAGACCACTAAAAAAGAGATTGTTATTTGGTTAGCCGTATTGATTACACTGATGTTTATACTGTGTATGCCATTGACTGATAATAGCTCAATATTTAGTACCAACTATACGCTTTCGTTACTATTGCCGGTAATGCTATGGGGCGCGATGCACTATGGCTATAAATTTATTTCAATAATCTGGGCCTTCGTGCTGATTACGTCGATTCATTATTACCAGCGTTATATGCCCTGGTATTCAGGTTATGATACACAATTAGCCATTACCTCTTCGAGCTATCTGGTTTTTTCTTTTATTGTTAATTATATGGCTGTACTGGCCACACGCCAGCGCGTCGTAAGCAGTCGCGCGCGGCGGCTGGCCTATCTTGACCCGGTTGTACATCTTCCCAATTTACGTGCGCTAAACCGCGCGCTCAAAAACGCGCCCTGCTCTACGCTCTGTTTTTTACATGTGCCGGGCCTGGAGCTATTGGGTAAAAATTATGGCGTTATGCTGCGCATCCAGTATAAGCAAAAGCTTTCTCACTGGATTACGCAGATGCTGGCCTCAAATGAATGTGTGTACCAGATGTCAGGGCACGACCTGGTGCTGCGTCTTAATACAGAGTCGTATCAGCAACGAATTGAAGCGCTGGATAAATATATTAAGCAGTTTCGGTTTATCTGGGACGGGCTACCGCTACAACCCCCCGTCGGCGTGAGCTACTGTTGCGTGCGTTCCCCGGTCAGCCACCTTTATCTTCTGCTGGGCGAGTTAGGCACCAGTTCCGATCTTTCGTTGACGACGAATGCGCCGGAAGATTTACAGCGGAGAGGCGCGGTGCATCTGCAGCGCGATTTGAAGGGAAGAGTTGCGATGATGAACCGCCTGCAACAGGCGCTAGAGCACGATCATTTTTTCCTGATGGCGCAACCCATTTCCGGTGTGCGTGGGGACGTTTACCATGAAATTTTACTGCGGCTCAGGGATGAAAACGGCGACGTTATTAACCCGGACAATTTTTTACCTGTGGCGCATGAGTTTGGTTTGTCTTCCGCTATCGATCTCTGGGTGATTGAAAACACTCTGCGGTTTATAGCGACCAGCCGGGAATATATGCCCGCACATCGCTTTGCCGTTAATCTGTCGCCAACATCGGTATGTCGTGCCCCTTTTCCTTCAGAAGTTAATCAGTTGCTTACTCAATATCAGGTTGAGCCCTGGCAACTGGTTTTTGAGGTGACGGAAAGCAATTCCCTCACCAATGCCGATCAGGCGCAGTTGACGCTGGGGCAGTTACAGCAGTTTGGCTGTCAGATAGCGATTGATGATTTTGGTACTGGCTACGCCAGCTATGCGCGGCTGAAAAACGTTAACGCCGATATTCTTAAAATTGATGGTAGTTTTATCCGCAATATAGTGTCAAACAGTCTCGATTATCAGATTGTGTCTTCTATTTGTCATTTAGCGCGAATGAAAAAAATGCAGGTTGTCGCGGAGTACGTCGAAAGCGAAGAAATACGCAGCGCGGTGCTCTCATTGGGGATCGACTATCTTCAGGGATATTTAATTGGCGAACCGCAGCCATTATCTGAGATTCAGTAAAGTCAGACGCCGTGACACGGCGTCTGAACCGCGATTTACGCGGCGATCTCCGGCGAGTTTTCTTCCTCAATATTAAGACGCCAGCCAGTCACCGCTTCCCAGTACTGCTGTTCTTTTTCCAGATCAAGCAGTACCAGCGCATTCTGGCTGAACCAGTCATGCGGAAAACATAACGTCCAGTGGTTGTCATTGGTCGTTAGCCGCAGCGTTGGCGGCGTGGTTGTCGCTTGCCGCTGGTTGTTCAGTAATACGCCCAGCCGTAGTAGCTGAATTAACGGCAGATACTGTTTTTTCTTAAACAGCGTAAAGCGAGGCATATCATCCAGCTTTACGGCTTTGCGATGATAACGTACCAGCGTCGCCATCATCATTTGCTGCTCCTGATTAAAACCGGGCAAATCGCTATGTTGCAGAATATAAGCCGAATGGCGATGTAAACCACTGTGATTAATATTCAGTCCAACCTCATGCAGCATGGCTGCCCAACGGAGTAACGCTTCGAGCTGCGGATGCGCCAGTTTCGGCTGCTGGGCCTGCCACTGTTCGTACATCTGCATGGTGGTTTCCAGCACGCGTCTGGCCTGTTCTCTGTCAATGTTGTATTGATTCGCCAGACTTTTCGCTGTACGGCTGCGGACATCCTGGTGGCGGAAACGGCCCTCCATTTCATACAGTACGCCTTCTCGCAACGCGCCATCGGAAAGACGAAGCTCGCGGATAGCCAGCGCATCAAAAACGCCGCACAGAATCGCCAGTCCCGGCACAAAGACCGCTTTTCGCTCTTCAGAAAGGCCCGGCAGGCTGAGCGCATTAAAGGAGCGGTGCTTCAGCACTTCTGACTTAAGTTCGTCGAGGCGCTCCGGCGTAATAAAGCCATCTTTCTCGCCCAACGCCAGGAGAACTTCATGGGCGGCCTTAATCGTACCGGAAGCGCCCATCGCCACATTCCATCCCTGAATACGATACTGCCAGGTTAAGGTTTCCAGTTTTTGCGCTGCCGCCATCCGGGCGCGCTGGAAGTTCTCTTTATTGATAACGCCGCCGGGAAAGTAGAGCTGTGCAAAGCTCACGCAGCCCATACGACGGCTTTCAACCAGCTTGGGTTCGAAATTTTCGCCAATAACCAGCTCAGTTGATCCACCGCCAATATCTATCACCAGCTTGCGGCCTTTTTCCGGTTGCGTATGTTCTACACCCATAAAAATAAGGCGCGCTTCTTCGTTACCGGAAATAATCTCTATCGGGTAGGGAATAACCTTTTCCGCGCGTTTGAGAAAATCAGCGGCATTTTGCGCCTGACGTAACGTGTGGGTACCCACGATACAGACGCTGGAAGGGGAGAAGCCTTGTAAGCGTTCAGCAAACAACGACAAACAGCTAAGTCCCCGCTCCATGGCTTCTTCGCTGAGTTTGTTATCTGCGCCCAGTCCGTCTGCCAGATGGACGCGCTGCTTTAAGCGCCCGATAATCTGCATTGCGCCGTCAACCACGCGGGCAATGACCATATGAAAGCTGTTTGAGCCGAGATCGACCGCAGCGAATTCCTGTGGTCGAGGGGATTTATCGTAAATTGGCATAGCGTTAGTCTGGTTGCTCAAGAGATTTGATGTAGTCATAAATCGCCAGCTGCGCCTGAACTTTGCGGCGATTTCCGCGCGGTACGTAGCGGTTGCTGAGTTCTTTATCAATAAAGCGTGCTTTTACCGTGTCGCTAAACAGAATGTCAATGATATCCAACACCTGTTGTTTAAGACGTGGGTCAAGGATAGGCGTAGCGACTTCGATACGATAGTCAATATTACGCGTCATCCAGTCAGCGGAAGAGAGCCAAACTTGCTTATCACCGCCGTTTACGAAAATATAAACCCGATCGTGTTCAAGGTAGCGATCCACAATGCTAATCGCGCGAATATTATCGCTAATGCCTTCCAGTTGCGGGATAAGAGAGCACATGCCGCGCACCAGAAGATTGACCTGTACGCCTGAACCCGAAGCAGCGTACAGTCTGTCGACCAATCCTTTATCGACCAGGTTGTTAAGCTTTAACGTAATCCCTGACGGCAAACCCTGCTGCGTATTGGCGATTTCACGATCGATCATCTCATACAGCAGACGCCGTGAGTTTTGTGGAGAAACCATCAGATAATCGAAAGTGACCGGGCGATAGGGGTTTTCTATAAAATTAAAGACCCGGCGTACTTCATTGGTAATGCGCGCATCGGCAGTCAGCAGCGAATAATCGGTATATAGCCGCGCCGTTTTTTCGTTGAAGTTACCGGTGCCGATATGCGCATAACGCACCACGTCATAGCCCTCTCTCCGTGAGATGAGAAAGAGTTTGGCATGAATTTTCAGCCCTGGCGCAGAGAAAATAACATGTACGCCCGCTTCGGTTAACCGCTTGGCCCAGTGGATATTCGCCTCTTCATCGAAGCGCGCCTGCAACTCCACCACCACGGTGACTTTTTTGCCGTTATGGGCGGCATGGATCATCGAGTCAATAATGCGCGAGTCTTTCGCCACGCGATAAATATTGATTTTGATCGCCAGCACGCTTGGGTCAAACGACGCCTGGCGTAGCAGTTCCAGTACATGCTCGAACGTATGGTACGGATAATAGAGCAGCACATCACGTTCGCGAATCGCGTCGAAACCGTTACGAAACTTCTCTTTATCAAACCAAAGATGGCGTAACCGGGGTAACGGTTTGTTGACAAGATTGGCTTTACCGACATTCGGAAAATTAATAAAGTCTTTAAAATTGTGGTAGCGTCCACCGGGTACGATTGAGTCATACCGGGAGATCGTCAGTTTTTCCCGCAGCACGTCGACCAGAGCAGCGGGCATATCGCGCTGATAGACAAAGCGCACCGGTTCAGCGGTCAGGCGCTGCTTCAGGCTGGAAGACATCAGCTCCATTAGACTGGATTCCATTTCATGCACCAGGTCATATTCGGCGTCACGGGTCATTTTCATCGAATAGGCGTTAAGCGCGTCATAGTCGAAGAACCCTTTAAAAATGTCATCCAGGCAGTAGCGCAGAATATTATCCAGAAGGATCATCGGCTTGCGCCTGCGTGGCGTCTCCGGCGGCAGATTAACGAAACGTGGAACTTTATCGGACGGTATCTCCAGCAGCGCATAGTTGATAGTGTCGCCGCGGATAATCTCCACTGCCAGATAGGTGTAATCATCTTTTAAAAACTGAACAAGGTCCGTCTCCCGGTTAATGAGAATCGGGGTAATATGCTGGCGCAAATAGTGCTTAAAATAGTGGCGCAACCAGCTTTGTTGATTCACCGAGAGCTGACGCTCGTTGATCAGAAAGATTTGATTACGCGCCATCTCCAGCAGTAATTCGTTGTACAGGCCGTCAAACTCCTGGTCTGCTTTCAATACGCGGGACTGAATCTTGCCTAATAAATGGCGTGAATGAGAATTTGAACCCTGTTCTTCGCTGATAATAATGCGTCGTTTCAGCTCGGCGAAACGCACTTTGTAAAACTCGTCAAGGTTATTAGAATAAATACCCAGGAACCGCATCCGCTCAATCAATGGGTTGGATTTATCCGCTGCTTCCTGTAACACGCGTTCGTTAAATGCTAACCAGCTCAGCTCTTTCTCGATATATAGTTTTTCCTGACCCATTACTACTTATACTCCGTTTTATTCACGGGATACTGCCTGATTATTATGGCGAGCATTACGCGTTAATGTCCAACTGCGCCAGAAAAGTATGACAATGAACTGATAGCATAAAGGAAGGAAAAAGAGTAGGCCGGATAAGCATTTATGCCATCATCCGGCAAGCAGAAGCTGCTATATCGGGTGGCGTATTATTCGTCAGACGCATAACCTTGCGGCGGCAGACGACGCCCGTCCAACCAGGCGGCGTTATCGCGCATCTTTAGGCGCCCCTCCGCAAACCAGCCAATCACCAGAGGATAAATCGCATGTTCCTGAGTCTGTACGCGTGCGGTGATATCCTCTTCGCTGTCATCGGCAAAAACGGGTACTTTCGCCTGGAGAATGACCGGGCCGCCGTCGAGTTCGTCTGTTACGAAATGCACCGAGGTACCGTGCTCCTCATCGCCGTTTTCCAGCGCCTGTCGATGGGTATGCAACCCCGGATATTTTGGCAGCAGGGAAGGGTGAATATTCAGCAGACGCCCGTGGTAATGCGCGACAAAAGCCGGACTCAGAATACGCATAAAACCAGCCAGCACGACCACGTCGGGCGCATACGCGTCTATCTCGCGAATCAGCGCGCGATCGAAGGCGTCGCGGCTGTCAAACCGATCGGCAGTCAGCGCTTGCGCCGGAATACCGGCTTCTCTGGCGCGCTCAAGGCCGAACGCGTCGGCCTTGTTGCTAAATACTGCCCTAAGGGTGCCTTTAATTTTCTTCGCTTCGCAGGCATCGATAATCGCCTGTAAATTGCTTCCGTTGCCGGAAATCAGCACCACAATATTCATTATTTAATAACCACACGCTGTTCGGAATCAGAGGCTTTGATGATACCGATTTGCCATGCGTTTTCACCCTTCTCGTTTAGCAGAGCAAGCGCTTTGTCCGCTTCCGGAGCGGATAGCGCAATCACCATCCCGACGCCGCAGTTAAAGGTACGGTACATTTCATGTCGGCTGACGTTACCGGCGGTTTGCAGCCAGGTAAAGATGGCGGGCCACTGCCAGGACGACTCATTAATTATCGCCTGGGTATTTTCCGGCAGAACGCGCGGGATATTTTCCCAGAAGCCGCCGCCGGTGAGGTGTGCGATAGCGTGTACATCAATGTTTTCAATCAGTTCCAGAACCGATTTTACGTAGATACGGGTCGGCTCAAGCAGATGATCGGCTAGCGGCTTTCCTTCCAGCTGAGTGGTTTGTGGATCGCAGCCGCTAACGTCAATAATTTTACGCACCAGCGAATATCCATTCGAGTGCGGGCCGCTGGAGCCGAGCGCAATCAGCACATCGCCTTCGGCAACCCGGGAGCCGTCGATAATTTCTGATTTTTCCACCACGCCGACGCAGAAACCCGCCACGTCGTAATCTTCGCCGTGATACATGCCCGGCATTTCCGCCGTCTCGCCGCCGACCAGCGCGCAACCGGATTGCAGGCAACCTTCGGCAATACCGTTAATCACGCTGGCGGCAGTATCGACATCCAGCTTACCGGTGGCATAGTAATCAAGGAAAAACAGCGGTTCAGCGCCCTGAACGACCAGATCGTTTACGCACATCGCCACCAGATCAATACCGATAGCGTCGTGACGCTTTAAATCCATCGCCAGGCGAAGTTTGGTGCCTACGCCGTCAGTGCCGGAAACCAGTACCGGTTCACGATATTTTTGCGGCAACGCGCACAGCGCACCGAAACCGCCCAGACCGCCCATGACCTCCGGGCGGCGAGTTTTCTTCACTACGCCTTTGATTCGATCAACCAGAGCGTTACCCGCATCAATATCGACGCCGGCATCTTTATAGCTAAGAGAGGTTTTATCGGTCACTGCCTGGTTCCCCACGTTTTCTTGCGGTAAAAGTTAAATTCAGCGCAATTCTAACAGGGAAAGCAAACGTTTGCGAGTATGGTCTGCGCCCTGTATGTTCAGGCGGTTTTTGGCACAGTGTCGCTCGCCGCTTGAAAATTTTCCCTGTCGGTAAAAGAGAAAAGGATATCCAGCACTTAGTTTATTACATGCGGTCGAGAAAGGTTGTTTACCCTTAAAATTTCTAAAATTCAAAGAGTTGCTAGCCGTCACCGCCGGTTTCAATGTGAGTGATTTATACTCACTTTTCCGATATCAGCGCTTTTGGTTGATCCAGGTCAAGCATACCTTGTGTTGCGCCAGAGAGGAAAAGCGGTATAATCCGGCGATTTTTTTGTGGTTGCCAGTCATCTGAGGATAGGAGAAGAGTATGAAGATCGTGGAAGTCAAACACCCACTCGTCAAACACAAGCTGGGTCTGATGCGTGAAAACGACATTAGCACTAAACGCTTTCGTGAACTCGCCTCAGAAGTAGGCAGCCTGCTAACGTATGAAGCGACAGCCGACCTGGAAACGGAAAAAGTCACCATCGAAGGCTGGAACGGCCCGGTGGAAATCGACCAGATCAAAGGTAAAAAGATTACCGTTGTGCCGATTCTGCGTGCGGGGCTGGGCATGATGGAAGGCGTACTTGAAAATGTACCGAGCGCGCGTATCAGCGTCGTAGGGATGTACCGTAACGAAGAGACGCTTGAACCAGTGCCTTATTTCCAGAAGCTGGTATCGAACATTGATGAGCGCATGGCGCTGATTGTCGACCCGATGCTGGCGACCGGCGGTTCCGTCATCGCGACCATTGACCTGCTGAAAAAAGCAGGCTGTAGCAGCATTAAGGTACTGGTGCTGGTCGCCGCGCCGGAAGGTATTGCGGCGCTGGAAAAAGCGCACCCGGACGTTGAACTGTACACCGCCTCTATCGATCAGGGTCTTAACGAGCATGGATACATTATTCCAGGGCTTGGCGATGCCGGCGATAAGATTTTTGGTACTAAATAAGTGAATAAATAATTAAGAGCCGACTTCAAGAGTCGGCTTTTTTTTGAATAAAACAACCCATAACAAACACACTCAGAGGAAAACACTATGACGCGCCGTGCTATCGGGGTGAGTGAAAGACCGCCGCTTTTACAAACAATCCCGCTTAGTTTGCAACACCTTTTCGCCATGTTTGGCGCGACCGTGCTGGTGCCAGTTCTGTTTCATATCAACCCCGCGACGGTTCTGCTGTTTAACGGTATCGGAACGTTGCTGTATCTCTTTATCTGCAAAGGTAAAATTCCTGCCTACCTCGGATCGAGCTTTGCCTTTATTTCCCCGGTATTACTGTTACTGCCGCTGGGTTATGAAGTGGCGCTGGGCGGTTTTATTATGTGCGGCGTGTTGTTCTGTCTGGTCTCTTTCATCGTTAAAAAAGCGGGTACCGGCTGGCTGGATGTGATGTTTCCGCCTGCGGCAATGGGCGCAATCGTTGCCGTCATCGGTCTGGAGCTGGCTGGCGTCGCGGCGGGGATGGCCGGATTGCTGCCTGCGCAAGGGCAGTCGCCGGATACGAAAACGATTATTATCTCCATGGCTACGCTGGCGGTGACGGTGTTCGGCTCCGTACTGTTTCGCGGTTTCCTGGCGATCATTCCGATTTTGATTGGCGTGCTGGCGGGCTATGCGCTGTCATTTGCGCTGGGGGGGGTCGATACCACGCCGATTGCCCAGGCGCACTGGTTTGCGCTGCCGACCTTCTATACGCCGCGTTTTGAATGGTTCGCGATCCTGACGATTCTGCCCGCGGCGTTGGTAGTGATTGCCGAGCATGTCGGTCATCTGGTGGTGACGGCGAATATCGTCAAAAAAGATCTGGTACGCGATCCCGGTTTGCACCGTTCCATGTTCGCCAATGGACTGTCGACGATCGTCTCCGGCTTCTTCGGTTCCACGCCAAATACCACCTATGGTGAAAATATTGGCGTGATGGCGATAACCCGCGTTTACAGTACCTGGGTTATCGGCGGCGCGGCGATTTTCGCCATTCTGCTTTCCTGCGTCGGTAAACTGGCGGCGGCGATTCAGATTATCCCGTTACCGGTGATGGGCGGCGTTTCGCTGCTGCTGTATGGCGTCATCGGCGCGTCGGGGATTCGCGTATTGATAGAATCGAAAGTCGACTATAACAAAGCGCAAAACCTGATCCTTACCTCAGTGATTTTGATCATCGGCGTGAGCGGCGCGAAAGTGCATATCGGCGCGGCAGAATTGAAAGGGATGGCGCTGGCGACCATAGTCGGGATTGGCCTGAGCCTGATTTTTAAACTGATTAGCCTGTTGCGTCCGGAAGAAGTGGTGCTGGAGGCAAACGATACACAACCGCCGCATCAGTAACAGGTTGCCGGGCAGCGATGCTGCCCGGTTCTATCTCGATGGAATTATGTGGTAAACTCAGCGCGATTTTATGCAATCCTGGGTTGAGGTATCTCTGAACACACCGGCACAGCTCTCTTTGCCACTTTATCTTCCTGACGACGAAACTTTCGCAAGTTTCTGGCCGGGGGATAACGCCTCTCTACTGGCCGCGTTACAAAACGTGTTGCGCCAGGAACATAGTGGATATATCTACCTTTGGGCGCGTGAAGGCGCGGGCCGCAGCCATTTGCTGCACGCCGCCTGCGCTGAATTGTCGCAGCGTGGAGATGCGGTAGGCTACGTTCCGCTCGATAAACGCACCTGGTTCGTGCCGGAAGTGCTCGACGGTATGGAACACCTCTCGCTGGTGTGTATTGATAATATTGAGTGCGTCGCTGGCGATGAACTGTGGGAGATGGCGATCTTTGATCTCTATAATCGCATTCTGGAGTCAGGTAAAACGCGGTTATTGATCACTGGCGATCGCCCGCCAAGACAGTTAAATCTGGGATTGCCCGATCTTGCCTCCCGTCTGGACTGGGGGCAAATCTATAAACTCCAGCCTCTTTCGGATGAAGATAAACTTCAGGCGCTACAGTTGCGCGCCCGGCTGCGGGGATTTGAACTGCCGGAAGATGTTGGGCGGTTTTTACTCAAACGTCTCGATCGCGAAATGCGCACGCTGTTTATGACGCTGGATCAGCTCGATCATGCCTCGATCACTGCCCAGCGAAAACTGACGATCCCGTTTGTCAAAGAGATCCTGAAACTGTAATACGCCGCGACGGCGGCGTTCAGAGGTTAACCGAGGATTTCAAGCACCTGCTCAGGCGGCCGGCCAATACGCGCCTGACCATTCGCCACCACAATAGGGCGCTCCATCAGTTTAGGGTGGTCAACCAGCGCCTGAATCAACGCCTCTTCGCTAAGCTGGCTATCCGCCAGGTGAAGTGTTTTATAAAGGTCTTCTTTCTGGCGCATTAGCTCGCGTGCGCTGGACATGCCCAACATACGCAGCAGTTCACGCACGGTGGCGCCATCGGCAGGCGTATCCAGATAAAGCACCACTTCCGGTTCCACGCCGTTAGATTTTAGCAGGTTCAGCGTGTCGCGGCTCTTCGAGCAGCGCGGATTGTGATAGATTTTAATCGTGTCGGTCATGAGTTCTCCTTGTGACGCCATCCGGCTAATAAACGGCGATTACATTTTCGTGTATGGCTTGAAGCGTTCCTGTAGCTGGCGCAACTGGTCAATACGCGCATCGTAACGCGCCTGTTGCTGGCTGCCCAGTTTTGCCAGGGAGCTGGCGCTACTGAGCAGTGAAATTGCCTGATCCAGTCGTCCCGCCAGCGCGTAACCTTCGGCGCGCGCCGCCAGTTCCTGATCGCGGTTGTTCAGCGCGGCCTCCGCCTGAGCAAGCAGATCCCAGCCGTTGCCGTCATCTTTATGGCTAAAGGTGTAGCGATTCAGAATGGTTTCCGCCGCTTTCGGCTGGCCTCCCTGGAGGTACGCATTGGCGAGGTTTAACTGCAATACCGGGTTAACGCGCAGATCGCGGGCATTTTTCAGACGATTAATCGCGTCGTTGGCTCTCTTCTGCCCCAGGTCAATATCAGTGGCGAGGTCAAGATACCAGGCATTGTTCGGTTCCGCGCTTAATAGCGGCTGTAACGTTTTGCGCGCTTCATCGTACTTGCCCGCTTCCATCGCCTGCAACGCCCGGCCATATTGCGCCGCATGTTGCTGACGCACATTGCCTTTAGACCATTGCTCCAGCAGGTCGCTAGTGAGCTGGTTGCGCCCGGAGTTATACATCCCCAGCGTACGCGCTTTGGCGAGGTAGAAGTCGGAGGAAGATTGCACCACAACCGGGTGCATCTGGTTTGCGCGGTTGCGCGCATCCGCAAGACGGCTTTCTGGTAAGGGGTGAGTGAGCAAAATCTCAGGCGGGCGCGTGGAATAACGCGCCTGGTCGAGCAGTTTTTCGAGGAAAGAGGGCATCGCCTGCGGATCAAATCCGGCGCGCTGTAGTACCTGAATACCAATGCGGTCGGCTTCTTGCTCATTCTGCTGAGTGAAGCTTATCATCCCCTGGCGCGTTCCCGCCAGAGTGCCGGTTAGCGCCGCCATACCGGCCTGTGGGCTGGCCATTGCCAGCAAAATGGAGCCGAGCGCGCCCACCCATGTGAGCGGCGCGCTGCGCTTTTGATCTTCCATCGCGCGCGCCAGGTGGCGTTGCGTAACGTGGGAGATTTCATGCGCCATAACTGAGGCTAGCTGGCTTTCGTTATCCGCATAGCGAAAAAGCGCTGAGTGCAGCACCACGTTGCCGCCAAAGAACGCGAAGGCGTTGATTTCGTCATTATTGATCAAAAAAAAGTGGAAAGGCGTTTTGACGGAGTCGGCGTGCGAGACCAGCCGCATACCCAGCGCGTTAATATATTGCACCAGCAGCGGATCGTTGATTAACGGCGCGCTACCGCGTAGCTGGCGCA
Source organism: Salmonella enterica subsp. arizonae (assembly GCF_008692845.1). Lineage (GTDB taxonomy): Bacteria > Pseudomonadota > Gammaproteobacteria > Enterobacterales > Enterobacteriaceae > Salmonella > Salmonella arizonae. The sequence continues at coordinate 254,226 of NZ_VXJW01000003.1, read as the reverse complement.
CATAAAAGTCGCCCATTTGCATCTCTTGTCCAATAGAAAGCGTGCTTCCTGCCGAGGTTCCCATATCGGGCAGCGTGTCCGCAGGGTCGGCAAACGCGGGCGCGACCTGACCGAGAGCCACTGCTGCAATGAGGGTTGCCACCAGGTTTTTTTTCAACTGCCTGAACATAACCTCTATCCTGTTATTTTGAGATAGCCCTTTGACCAACGCCGTAAAGTATCGTTCTACGCTCCGACACTTCATAAGTGTAACTGTGATGAGCACAGACTCACTGTTTTAGTTTCCTGAATCAACGATAAAAAGCGAAGTCTTTTTTGTGACATTTCGATACAATTCGGCATTACAATCCCGCAGTTGAGTTCTGGGAAGGGTTTTATGCTCGAAATGTTAATGCAATGGTATCGCCGTCGCTTCAGCGACCCGGAGGCGATTGCCTTGCTGGTCATTCTGGTGGCTGGTTTTAGCATCCTCTTTTTCTTTAGCGGACTGTTAGCGCCGCTGCTGGTCGCCATCGTATTGGCCTACCTTCTGGAGTGGCCAACGGCGCGCCTGCAGGCGATAGGCTGTTCCCGGCGCTGGGCAACCTCCATTGTCCTTATCCTCTTTGTCGGCATTCTGTTATTGATGGCGTTTGTAGTGATGCCGATTGCCTGGCAGCAGGGTATTTACCTGATTCGTGATATGCCCGGTATGCTGAATAAACTGTCCGATTTTGCCGCAACTTTACCGCGACGTTATCCGGCGCTGATGGATGCGGGCATTATTGATGCGATGGCGGAAAACATGCGCACCCGGATGCTTAACATGGGCGATTCGGTGGTGAAGTATTCGTTGGCTTCGTTAGTCGGGCTACTGACGCTGGCGGTATATCTGGTTCTGGTACCGCTGATGGTCTTTTTCCTGGTAAAAGATAAAGAGCAGATGCTGAATGCCGTGCGCCGCGTGCTGCCGCGTAATCGTGGGTTGGCGGGGCAGGTCTGGAATGAGATGAATCAGCAGATCACCAACTATATCCGCGGAAAAGTGCTGGAGATGGTCGTAGTGGGCGTGGCGACCTGGCTGGTTTTTTTGCTGTTTGGCCTCAACTATTCGCTACTGCTGGCGGTGCTGGTGGGCTTTTCAGTTTTGATCCCTTATATCGGCGCCTTTGTGGTGACCATTCCGGTGGTGGGTGTCGCGCTGTTTCAGTTTGGCCTGGGGACGGAGTTCTGGAGCTGTTTTGCCGTTTATCTGATCATTCAGGCGCTGGATGGCAATCTACTGGTACCGGTGCTTTTCTCCGAAGCGGTTAATCTGCATCCTCTGGTGATTATCCTGTCGGTAGTGATTTTCGGCGGTCTGTGGGGATTCTGGGGCGTATTTTTCGCCATTCCGTTGGCGACGCTGATTAAAGCGGTCGTCCATGCATGGCCGGATGGTCAGGTGACGGATACCTCATCCTAAGCGGTCTGTACGAAAGTTGTAAAGCGTGAACGGCATCATAGTGTCCTGTCGCCATTTTGCGCATTCGTAATGGGGGACAAGCGCTTAGAAAGCCGATCTTTTTTTTAATGCCGCACCGTATTGCGGCATTTTTATTGTTGGAACCTACAAATCTCTTCGCGTAAAACAGCCAAAATTTGGTGACTCAGCCTAAGCATTCTTCTGAGAAATTCGTTAATAAATGACATCATTGATACGAGTTTGCTTTTTTTAATGTAAAGCGATAACGAAACAGGGAATGCGTGTGTTGAGAAAACATTACTTGAAAGGGTATACCGCGCGGCAAATTGTACAGCGAGCCATGAAAATTATTCCTTACTCGGTAAACGTCATGGATGAACATGGCGTTATTATCGCGTCTGGCGAACCTTCACGGCTTCATCAGCGTCACGAAGGGGCTATCCTGGCGCTGAAGGAAAACCGTATTGTAGAAATTGATTCCGCCACCGCAAATCAGCTCAAAGGCGTGAGATCCGGCATTAATCTCCCTATCTCTTTTCATGAACAACTCATTGGCGTGGTAGGCATTACCGGCGAGCCGGAGCAGGTCCGCGCTTATGCCGAGCTGGTGAAAATGGCGGCGGAGCTGGTGATCGAGCATATGGTGCTGATCGAGCAGAGACAGTGGGATAAACGCTATCGTGAAGAGTTAATTAATCAGTTGATTTTGCGAGAAAACTCGACAGAGTCGTTGCGCTCTATGGCGGCCTATCTGGGCATTGATCTGGCGGTTCCCAGAGTGGTGCTGATTATTGAACTTTCTCAGCCGGATCGCGAAGCGCTGCGCAATGTAATGGATTATTTCGAGAATCATGCGCGCAACCATTTGGTGACGTTTACCGAATTTAACGAATTAATCATTATTAAGCCTATCACGTTAAAAGAGGGAAAGTGGAACACCCGCCAGGAAATGGGTGAATTGCAGATGTTTAAATCATGGGCTGCATCCTCAGGTTTTAGCCGTATTTTGGTGGGGGGCTATTTTGCCGGCGAGACGGGATTGCACCGTTCTTTGCTCACCGCCAGGGCCACCCAGGCGATGGCGAAAAGACAAAAGCTGCGCAGCCAGTACATTTTTTATCATGACCACGCGCTCCCCGCGCTGCTAAGCGGGCTGTCTGAACGTTGGCAAGTGCAGGAGTTATCGCGTTTGTGGCTGCAACTGGCGCAACATGATGCGAAAGGCGTATTGCAACAGACGCTGCGGACCTGGTTTGAACATAATTGTGACCTGACGCAAACAGCCAAAGCATTGCATATTCATGTAAATACATTGCGCTATCGCTTACAACGCTGTGAAGATATTACGCATATAAAAATCAATGAGTTAAAAAGTACGCTTTGGCTTTATATCGGTATGGAGCTCCAGGCCGAATCTGTACCGACCGACAAGTTACCGTTGCCTGGCTGGAACGAAATTTGTTGAAATCTCCAGCGGATTTTTAGACTGGCTTTCCCATACTGCGCGTTCCATGTTAAAGGAGGCGCTGTATATGACGTCGATATCCACCCTGGGAGCCATTGCCGCATTGGTCGTGGCCATCGTATTAATTTTAAGAAGAGTGTCGCCGGCCTACGGCATGATGGCGGGCGCACTGGTCGGCGGTTTGATTGGCGGCGCCGATCTTCTGCAAACCGTTTCGCTGATGGTGTCAGGCGCGCAGGGCATCGTTAATGCCGTATTACGTATTCTGGCCGCAGGTGTACTGGCTGGCGTATTAATTGAGTCCGGAGCGGCGAATACGATTGCTGAGACGGTTGTGCGCAAGGTGGGAGAAACCCGGGCATTATTGGCATTAGCCATTGCTACGCTATGCCTGACCGCCGTCGGCGTATTTATCGATGTGGCGGTGATTACCGTCGCGCCGATTGCGCTGTCGATTGCGCGTAATGCGGATCTGTCAAAAAGCGCTATTCTGCTGGCGATGATCGGCGGCGGCAAAGCGGGTAACGTGATGTCACCTAACCCGAACGCCATTGCCGCCTCCGATGCGTTTCATGTTCCTCTTACCTCTATTATGCTGGCGGGCGTGGTTCCGGGTATCGTTGGGCTTATTATCGCCTATCTGTTAGCGAAACGGCTGAATAATAAAGGCGTGGGCGTCGCCGACCATGAAGTGACTCACCATGATGATACCGTCGCCAGGCCCGGTTTTCTGGTGGCGATTAGCGCGCCTCTGGTCGCTATTTTCCTGCTTTCTTTACGTCCGTTTGCCGGTATTTCCATTGACCCGTTAATTGCCCTGCCCGTAGGCGGGTTGGTCGGTCTGCTGTTGATGGGACGCGCGCGCCACTGTAACCAGTACATGGTCGCCGGTCTGATGCGTATGGCGCCTGTCGCTATTATGTTGCTGGGAACCGGCACGCTGGCCGGCATTATCGCTAATTCCGAACTTAAAGATGTCCTGATTCATGGCCTCACCGCTTCGGGATTGCCGTCCTGGCTGCTGGCGCCGGTGTCTGGCGCCATGATGTCAATGGCGACGGCCTCAACCACGGCGGGAACGGCGGTAGCGTCCGGCGTTTTCTCTCCCACGCTACTTGAACTTGGCGTTTCCGCCCTGGCGGGAGCCGCCATGATCCATGCGGGCGCCACGGTACTGGACCATCTGCCGCACGGCAGTTTTTTCCACGCGACAGGCGGTAGCGTCAATATGCAAATTCATGAGCGTTTAAAGCTAATGCCGTATGAAACGCTTGTGGGTTTAACGATTACCTTTATTTCCACCCTGATGTTCGGCTTCTTTGGTTTTGCAGGATAATCCCTATGAAAATTGTTATTGCGCCTGATTCATTTAAAGAAAGTTTGTCCGCAATGGCCGTCGCCGGAGCGATAGAAAAAGGGTTTCGTGAAATTTATCCTGACGCCGACTACGTTAAAGTGCCCATGGCGGATGGCGGGGAAGGAACCGTGCAGTCGATGGTGGAAGCCAGCGGCGGACGTTATGTTGACCAACAAGTACGAGGTCCGCTTGGGCAACCGGTGACCGCGCGTTGGGGGATGCTGGGCGATAGCGATACCGCGGTGATTGAAATGGCGGCGGCATCCGGACTGCATCACGTTTCCCCTGAATTGCGCAACCCGCTTAATACCACCAGCTATGGCACCGGCGAGTTAATCGTCGCGGCGCTGGAGCGGGGCGTAAAGCGTATTATTCTGGGGATTGGCGGCAGCGCGACGAATGACGGCGGCGCGGGGATGATGCAGGCGCTTGGCGTTATATTGCGCGATAAACAGGGGCGCTCGCTTCCCCCTGGCGGCGAGGCGCTGGCGGCGCTGGCCTCTATCGATCTGTCCGGCTGTCACCCATTGCTGCGCCAGGTATCGATAACTGTGGCGTGCGATGTCAACAATCCGCTGTGTGGTCCCCAGGGCGCATCGGCCGTCTTTGGCCCACAAAAAGGGGCGACAGCGGAAATGGTGGACACGCTGGACGCGGCGCTGGAAAACTGGGGTAGGCATATTTATTTGGCTACGGGACGTGAAGTAGTTAACGCTCCCGGCGCGGGCGCGGCAGGCGGGATGGGCGCTGCGCTTTTAGGGTTGCTCAATGCGGAATTACGCGCCGGCGTAGAGATTGTCGTAGAAACGTTACAGCTTGAGCAAGCGGTTGAAGACGCCGATCTGGTGATTACCGGGGAAGGGCGTCTGGACAGCCAAAGTATTTGCGGCAAGACGCCGATTGGCGTCGCCAGAGTAGCGAAGCGGTACAATAAACCGGTTATCGCGCTCGCCGGCGGGCTACAACACGATCATCATGTTGTGTATCAACAGGGTATCGATGCGGCGCTATCGATTTTGTCGCACATCGTTACGCTGCCGGAAGCGTTATACGAGGCAGAATATAACCTGAGTCTGTCGGCGCGCAATGTGGCGGCGATATGGCGTCTGGCGCGGCAAGCCTGACGCCTTCACCTCTCAGGTCGCGCTGATACGCGGCCTGAGAGGTGTTACGCGTTTTCTTTTAGCCAGTTCAGCACCACATCATGGTGATTGCTGGTTTTAAAGTCATTAAAAACGTGTTCAATTTTACCGTCAGCATCAATCAAAAAGCTGATGCGGTGAATGCCGTCATACGTTTTGCCCATAAATGATTTTTCGCCCCAGACGCCGAACTGTTCACACACCTGATGGTTTTCATCGGACAAAAGGGTAAAATTCAGCAGCTCTTTTTCAGCGAAACGGGAGAGTTTTTCAGGTTTATCGGTGCTGATACCCAGCACGTCCACGCCTGCTTTTTTGAGCTCGTCCATGTTATCGCGTAAGCCGCAGGCCTGCACGGTACAGCCGGGTGTCATGGCTTTTGGGTAAAAGTAAACCAGAACGCGCTGTCCCTGGAAGTCGGTCAAATTTACTTGTTCTCCGTCTTGATCCGGCAAGCTAAATTTCGGTGCGATATCACCGGCTTTCAGTGGATTCATTACTTAACTCCATCCTGTTCATCATGTTGTGAGTAATTGACGACGTTTATACTGCCTTGCGCATTGAGTTCTGTACATAGTGCTTTAAAGGCTTGCTCAATATTTGCGGAATTTTGCGACGCCGGACTATGTGCGGTGATTTGAATAAATAATTGCGCGGCTTTATCGCCTTCAGCCGGCTGTGTGCGGGAGACCAGCTCCGCAATATTCATTTCATGACTATCAAACAGCGCGGTGAATCGCTCAATTAAATGCGGGGAGTCGGCGACCTCAACCTGAACCCATACCGTCGCGGGCATTGCCGGGCGGGGGCGGTCGGATGTCCGTTTCATCACAATCAGCAGATCCAGCTCTGCGCCTTTCAACGGCAATGTCGATTCAATCAGGGTAATCGCATTCCACGTGCCGGACAACAGCATAATAAACGTGAATTCATCGCCCAGCATCGCCAGTCGACTGTCTTCGATATTACAGCCGCAACTACTGACATGGCGAGTAATGGTATTCACAATGCCGGGCCTGTCGGCGCCCAGAGCAGTGATAACCAGATAGTGTTGTGATGACGGTGTCAAACCAGTTATTCCTTTGCGCGGTGAAGTAATCTTAAGGAAAGCATAAAAAAAACCTGCATACAACAATCAGAACGGCTCTGGTCGCTTGCTTTTATTGCCATACCAAACGTACCATTGAAGCACTTGTTTGCACAGAGGATGGCCCATGTTCACGGGAAGTATTGTCGCGCTTGTTACGCCGATGGATGAGAAAGGTAATGTCAGTAGGTCTTGCCTGAAAAAACTCATTGATTATCATGTCGCCAACGGTACCTCGGCGATTGTTTCGGTTGGCACCACCGGCGAGTCCGCCACGCTAAGCCATGATGAACATGGCGATGTCGTGATGATGACGCTGGAACTGGCTGACGGACGTATTCCGGTTATCGCCGGCACGGGCGCAAACGCGACCGCGGAAGCGATTAGCCTGACGCAGCGCTTTAACGACAGTGGCGTTGTTGGTTGCCTGACGGTGACGCCGTACTACAATCGCCCCACGCAGGAAGGTTTGTTCCAGCATTTCAAAGCCATCGCGGAACACACTGACTTGCCGCAAATTTTGTATAATGTGCCGTCCCGTACCGGCTGCGATATGCTGCCGGAAACCGTGGGTCGTCTGGCGGAAATAAAAAATATTATCGCTATCAAAGAGGCGACAGGGAACTTAACCCGCGTTCACCAGATCAAAGAGCTGGTTTCAGACGATTTTATTCTGCTTAGCGGCGATGATGCGTCTGCGCTGGACTTTATGCAATTGGGGGGGCATGGCGTGATTTCCGTTACGGCTAACGTAGCGGCGCGCGATATGGCTGATATGTGCAAACTGGCGGCGGAAGGGCAATTTACCGAGGCGCGCGTTATCAATCAGCGTCTGATGCCGTTACACAACAAACTATTTGTCGAACCCAATCCTATCCCGGTGAAATGGGCATGTAAGGCATTGGGTCTTGTGGCGACCGACACGCTGCGCCTGCCAATGACGCCTATCACGGACAATGGCCGTGATATCGTCAAAGCAGCGCTTCAGCATGCTGGCCTGCTGTAAAGTTTAGGGAGATTTGATGGCTTACTCAGTACAAAAGTCGCGCCTGGCGAAGGTTGCGGGTGTTTCGCTTGTTTTGCTGCTCGCTGCCTGTAGTTCCGATTCGCGCTATAAGCGCCAGGTAAGCGGCGATGAATCTTATCTGGATGCCGCGCCGCTTGCTGAACTTCACGCCCCGGCAGGCATGATTCTGCCGATAACGACCGGCGACTACGTTATTCCGGTCACGAAGGGGAGCGGCGCGGTTGGTAAGGCGTTGGATATCCGTCCGCCGGCGCAGCCGTTAGCGTTAGTGAGCGGCGCGCGCACCCAGTTCTCTGGCGATACCGCCACGCTATTGGTGGAAAATGGCCGTAGCAGCACGCTTTGGCCGCAAGTCGTCAGCGTGATTCAGGCGAAAAATTATCCGATTGAAAAACGTGACGATGCCAGCCAGACCCTGATGACCGATTGGGTGAACTGGAACCGCCTGGATGAAGACGAACAGTATCGCGGACGTTATCAAATCTCGGTGAAGCCGCAAGGCTATCAGCAGGCGGTAACGGTAAAACTGGTTAATCTGGAACAGGCTGGCAAGCCGGTCGCCGATGCGGCGTCGTTGCAGCGCTACAGCACTGAAATGATGAACGTCATTTCCGCCGGTTTGGATAAGACCGCAACGGATGCGGCAAATGCCGCGCAGAGCCGTTCCGCCGCAACGATGGATGTGCAGAGCGCCGCTGATGATACCGGTTTACCCATGCTGGTCGTTCGCGGTCCGTTTAACGTGGTATGGCAGCGTCTGCCGGCCGCGCTGGAAAAAGCGGGCATGAAAGTCACCGACAGCACTCGCTCGCAGGGCAGCATGGCGGTAACGTACAAACCATTGTCTGACAGCGACTGGCGGGAGCTGGGCGCAAGCGATCCGGGCCTGCCCTCCGGAGACTATAAATTGCAGGTCGGTGATTTAGATAACCGCAGCAGCTTGCAGTTTATCGATCCTAAGGGGCATACCCTGACGCAAAGCCAGAATGATGCGCTGGTTGCCGTCTTCCAGGCGGCGTTCAACAAGTAATTTAACAGGGCTGGAGCAATCCGGCCCTTTTTTCTGATAAGATACGCAAACGTGTGCGTCGATACAAAAACGCGATTTAACCGTTATTTCGCACCACAATTACAGGCCGGATAAGCGCAGCGCCCTCCGGCAGGCGTAGCAGGAAATGAATATTTATCGTTAATTCACACCCAGGAGTGTTAAAGATGCAAAAGCAAGCTGAGTTGTATCGTGGTAAAGCGAAAACCGTATACAGCACGGAAAACCCGGACCTGTTGGTGCTCGAATTCCGCAATGATACGTCAGCAGGAGATGGCGCGCGCATTGAAAAGTTTGATCGCAAGGGCATGGTAAACAACAAATTTAACCATTTCATTATGACCAAACTGGCCGAGGCGGGCATCCCAACCCAGATGGAACGTTTGCTGTCTGATACGGAGTGTCTGGTGAAGAAGCTGGAGATGGTGCCGGTTGAATGTGTGGTGCGCAACCGTGCGGCAGGGTCGCTGGTCAAGCGTCTGGGCGTGGAAGAAGGCATGGAGCTTAACCCGCCGATATTTGATCTGTTCCTGAAAAACGACGCGCTGCACGACCCGATGGTGAATAGTTCCTACTGCGAAACTTTCGGGTGGGTAAGCCAGGAAAATCTGGCGCGTATGAAAGCGTTAACCTACAAAGCCAATGATGTACTGAAAAAACTGTTTGATGATGCTGGTCTCATCCTGGTGGACTTCAAACTGGAGTTTGGCCTGTATAAAGGCGAAGTGGTGCTGGGCGATGAGTTTTCGCCGGACGGCAGCCGCCTGTGGGATAAAGAGACGCTGGATAAAATGGACAAAGACCGCTTCCGCCAGAGTCTGGGCGGTCTGATTGAAGCCTATGAAGCCGTCGCGCGTCGCCTGGGCGTGAAATTAGATTAATCCCGCTTCTGACCGGGGGGCAACCGCTCTCCGGTATCATCCTTTCCTCATTCTGATAGCGTTTATCTGTGGTAATCCTGCGCCTGACCGCCTACGATCATCTGTATAACAAATAGATGGAGAGATAATTATGCGCTGGCAAGGGCGTCGAGAAAGCAACAACGTAGAAGACAGACGTAATCGGCCAGGCGGCCCCTCGATGGGTGGCCCTGGCTTTCGTCTTCCGCGCGGGAAAGGCGGCATCATTCTGTTGGTGGTGGTGTTGGTCGCAGGGTACTATGGGGTGGATTTAACCAGTCTGTTGACCGGTCAGCCGGTTTCGCAGCAGCAGTCGACGCGTTCGATAAGCCCCAATGATGATGAAGCGGCAAAATTTACCTCGGTGATCCTGGCGACGACCGAAGATACCTGGGGGCAACTCTTTCAAAAAATGGGGCGCGGCTATCAGCAGCCAAAACTGGTGATGTACCGTGGTATGACGCGCACTGGCTGTGGTGCGGGTCAGTCCGTGATGGGGCCGTTTTACTGCCCGGCGGACGGCACCGTATATATCGATCTCTCTTTTTATGATGACATGAAAAATAAGCTGGGCGCGGACGGTGATTTTGCCCAGGGGTATGTCATCGCCCACGAAGTCGGCCACCACGTACAAAAACTGTTAGGTATTGAGCCGAAAGTACGACAGTTGCAGCAAAACGCGTCGCAAACGGAGGTGAATCGCCTTTCGGTGCGCATGGAGCTACAGGCGGATTGCTTTGCCGGCGTGTGGGGACACAGTATGCAGCAGCAAGGCGTACTGGAGGCGGGCGATCTTGAAGAGGCGCTCAATGCCGCACAGGCTATCGGCGACGATCGCTTACAGCAACAGGGGCAGGGGCGCGTGGTGCCGGACAGTTTCACACACGGCACCTCAGAGCAGCGCTACAGTTGGTTTAAGCGCGGATTTGACAGCGGCGACCCGGCGCAATGTAATACGTTTGGCAAAAACTTTTGATCAATCGGGGCAAGGATGTCTGATATCGATGCGCTACAGGCGTTAACGTCACAAATGATACAGGAAGGCATTCGCCGTTTACTGGTCATTAGCGGCGACGCGGCCTGGTGCCGGGAACGGGCCGAGGCAATGCGCGCTGCGTTGCCCGGCGACTGGCTGTGGGTCGCGCCTGACGCGCCCGCAGAACCGCGCTGTACACCACAGGCGCTTCAAATGCTGCTGGGGCGCGAATTCCGTCATGCGATATTTGATGCCTGGCAGGGCTTTGACGCCGCTGCGTTTGCGGCCCTGAGCGGGACCTTGCAGGCCGGAAGCTGGCTGCTTCTGCTGATGCCGCCGTATGAGGCGTGGGAATGCAGGCCCGATACCGATTCACTTCGCTGGAGCGATTGCGCGCAGCCGATCCCCACGCCGCAGTTCGCACAGCATCTTAAACGGACTCTCTCCCGCGATCCGCAGACGTTGCTTTGGCGACAGAACCTGCCGTTTTGCTGGCCATCTTATCCTGCCCGCGAACGCTGGCGACCGGCCACCGGCGAGCCGCAGCCGGATCAGGCGGCTATCTTATCGCGTTTACTTGAGATGCCGCCCGGCGTGGCTACGGTGATTGCCGCCCGCGGGCGCGGCAAATCGGCGTTGGCCGGGCAATTCATCTCACAGATGACGGGTACGGCTATCGTTACCGCGCCAGCGAAATCGGCAACGGACATCCTGGCAACGTTTGCCGGCGGGCGGTTCTGTTTTATCGCGCCGGATGCGCTGCTGGCGAGCGAGGCAAGAGCCGACTGGCTGGTTGTTGACGAGGCGGCGGCAATCCCTGCGCCGCTGCTGTTGCAACTGGTTTCGCGCTTTCCCCGCACGCTACTGACTACCACCGTTCAGGGCTACGAAGGCACCGGACGCGGTTTTTTACTTAAGTTTTGCGCCCGTTTTCCGCAGCTTCACCGCTTCACGCTTCGTCAGCCTGTCCGCTGGGCGCCAGAATGCCCGCTGGAAAATATCGTCAGCGAGGCGCTGATATTCGACGATGAAGCATTTGCGCAGGCGCCACATGGCGCGATAGCAATCTCGGCGTTTTACCAACAGGCCTGGGGGGAGACGCCCGCGTTGCCGAGGGCTGTGTATCAGTTACTGTCGGGGGCGCACTATCGTACTTCGCCGCTGGATCTGCGCCGAATGATGGATGCGCCAGGGCAGCATTTCTTGCAGGCCACGGCGAATAACCGTGTGGCGGGCGCCCTCTGGCTGGTCGAAGAGGGAGGGCTATCCGCAGAACTCAGTCAGGCTGTATGGTGCGGTTTCCGGCGTCCGCGTGGAAATCTGGTGGCGCAGTCGCTGGCGGCGCACGGTAGCGACCCTTTAGCCGCGACGCTGGTCGGGCGTCGCGTAAGCCGTATCGCGGTGCACCCCGCCCGCCAGCGCGAAGGCATCGGTCAGCAGTTGATTGCCTGCGCGTGCGTGCAGGCGGCGCAGTGTGATTATCTTTCCGTCAGCTTCGGCTATACGCCGGAGCTGTGGCGTTTCTGGCAACGCTGCGGCTTTGTGCTGGTACGGATGGGCAACCATCGGGAGGCGAGCAGCGGTTGCTATACGGCGATGGCGTTATTGCCGCTGAGCGACGCGGGAAAACGGCTCGCGCAACAGGAGCACCGGCGTCTGCGCCGCGATGCGGATATCCTGACGCAGTGGAACGGCGAGGCGATACCGCTGGCAGCGTTACGCGAACAGGCGCTTGATGATGAAGACTGGCGTGAGCTGGTCGGTTTTGCGTTCGCGCACCGTCCGCTACTGACATCGTTAGGTTGCCTGCATCGTTTACTGCAATACAGCGCATTGCCATTGCCGGCGCTGAGAGGGCGGCTGGAGGAAAAAGCCAGCGATGCCGAATTGTGCGCCCGGCTACACGTTTCAGGTCGTAAGGCGCTGCTGGCGTTGCAGCGTGCGCAGGCTGCGCAGGCGGTGATTGCGCTGGATGCCGGGCGAACGCAGCGTTTACGCGACGTCATGCCCGGCGGTGAGAACCATGCCGGATAGCGATAACTTTCCGGCACGGTCTCTGGTTACTTTTTCGACTGATCCTTCTTCGGCCAGTCGTCTTCATCGTCCCACTTATCGTTAAAATCGCGATGCGGGGGCAGCTCAGGTTTGTTGGCAAGGAATTTCTTATGGTCGATGCGTTTGAGATCTTTGATCACATTCAGCAGTACGCCTACCAGAAAGACCAATACCAGAATCCACCAATATTTTGCCAGCCAGTCCATGCTTATTTCCTCTTACCGGAACGCTCATCAGGCGACGAGCTGTTCCATAATACGTTGATACATACGGGCCAGTAGCTGGAGATCGGCGGCATTCACACATTCATTAATTTTATGAATTGTGGCGTTTACCGGCCCCAGTTCTACCACCTGCGCTCCCATACGGGCGATAAAACGTCCGTCGGACGTACCGCCCGTCGTCAGTAATTGCGGTTTAATTTCATTATAGTGCTCAATGGCGTTTACCACCGCGTCTACCAGCTTTCCGCGTGCGGTCAGAAAAGGCTGGCCGGAAAGCCACCAGTCTACGGTATAGCGTAGCTGATGCTTCTCAAGCAGCGCATGTACCCGTTCTTTAATCATTTCATCGGTCAGTTCCGTGCTGAAACGGAAGTTAAACTGCACGAACAGTTCGCCGGGAATGACATTATTGCTACCGGTGCCAGCCTGGATATTGGCTACCTGCATACTGGTGGCCGGGAAAAAGTCATTGCCCCGATCCCACTCGATAGCGACCAGTTCATTGAGAAAAGGCGCGGCGCGATGAACAGGGTTATCCGCCAGATGCGGATAGGCGACGTGCCCCTGAACGCCATGAATAGTGAGGTTACAGGTGAGGGAACCGCGACGCCCGTTTTTGACGACATCGCCCACAATTTCAGTACTGGAGGGTTCGCCAACCAGACAGTAATCCAGCCGCTCGTTACGGGCCATCAGCGCTTCAACCACCTTTACGGTGCCATTTTTCGCGCTGGCTTCTTCATCAGAGGTAATCAAAAACGCGAGACGGCCCCGGTGATGAGGATGCTGCGCGACAAAACGCTCGGCAGCGACCACCATGGCCGCCAGTGAACCTTTCATATCCGCTGCGCCGCGACCAAACAGCATGCCGTCGCGAATCGTAGGCTCAAACGGCGGATTGATCCAGCGGTCGACATCGCCGGCCGGTACGACGTCAGTATGCCCGGCGAACGCCAGCGTTTCGCCACGCCCACGCCATGCCCAAAAATTTTGCGTGTCGCCAAAATCCATATGCTCAATGGTAAAACCGATTTTACGCAGGCGTTCAATCATTAATGCCTGACAGCCTGCGTCATCCGGACTCAGGGAGGGACGACGAATAAGTTGCTGTGTCAGCTCAATAACCGGGCACGACATAGGCTACACCTCATCAAAAAACTGCTGGTAACGGGATTCACTGAAACCAAGCAGCATAGGCTTCCCCGGCGCGCAGAGCAATGGGCGTTTGATCATTGCCGGCTGCGCAACCAGGAGGACGGCGGCGGCGGCGGCATCGGTAATCCGGCTACGGGCGGCTTCATCCAGTTTGCGCCATGTTGTGCCGCGCGTATTCAGTAAAGGCTGCCAGCCGAGTTCGGCAATAAAGGTATTAATAAGGGAGAGGTCTATTCCATCCACGCGGTAATCGTGAAAACGATAATCAATGCCATGCTCCTCCAGCCAACGGCGCGCTTTTTTGATCGTGTCGCAATTCTTAATGCCATAGAGGGTAATCATATTGAATCCTTTAACGCGAAATTCGAATAAATAATCAATAGTATCGTCTGCGGGAAATAAGTGTGGCCGTGTTAATGTTTATTTACCCAGCACTGAGCGACAATCAATATAACATTGTTGAGTGAATGTGAATAATGATTCCAAAACATTCCAGAAGTAGCGTGTTTATGATTCGCTGAATGACTTATATTCTGCGCTTATGAAATAGTTCGTTTTTTAACCCGATTTGGTTAAGTAGTGGAAACGGTATTAATGTTGCGAAATATTGCAGTAAATCACATAAAATTTATAGCTACAGCGCCATAGTAATATTATAAACAGCATAACCGGAGGATATCGCAACAATCGTTAAATGACCTTCTCTCTATACCGTTAACGACATAGAATACCCATAATAATAAGAGAGGCTATTATGATTGAACGTGAACTGGGGAACTGGAAAGATTTTATCGAAGTCATGCTTCGTAAATAAATGACTGGAAGGCACCGCGCTCCCATAGGGGATAAGAAAAGGCGACTCAACGAAAGTCGCCTTTTTTGTGCCCGACACCTCGTATCAGGCTGGCCGGGACTTTATTCCGGACGCGGCTTCAGCGGGAAGCGGCGACGTATCAGCACGAAAAACAGTGGTACAAAGAAGATAGCCAGAATGGTTGCTGAGATCATTCCCCCCATCACGCCGGTTCCGACAGCATGTTGGCTACCCGAGCCTGCTCCGTTGCTGGTGGCCATCGGCAATACTCCAAAGATAAACGCCAGCGAAGTCATCAGTATCGGGCGCAGGCGTTGGCGGCTGGCGTGCAGCGTGGCGTCTAACAGCGAGTGTCCCTTCTGATTCATTTCGTTGGCAAATTCCACAATCAGAATCGCATTTTTCGCCGAGAGTCCGATAACGGTTAACAGCCCCACCTGGAAGTAAACATCGTTCTCCAGCCCACGCATCCAGGTGGCGAGCAATGCGCCAATGACGCCGAGCGGCACAACCAGCATTACCGAGAAGGGCACCGACCAGCTTTCATATAACGCCGCCAGACACAGGAAGACCACTAATAGCGAAATAGCGTACAGCGCGGGCGCTTGTGCGCCGGAGAGTCGTTCCTGATAAGACATGGCTGTCCATTCCAGACCAAAGCCGCCTGGTAGCTGATGTACCAGCGACTCCATGGTGTCCATAGCCGTACCGGTACTGTCGCCCGGCGCAGCCTCCCCGACAATTTCTACCGCCGAATAGCCGTTATAGCGTTCCAGACGCGGCGATCCAGTTTCCCAGCGCGAGGTAGCGAAGGCGGAGAAGGGGACCATGCCGCCGTCTTTGTTACGGACATACCAAAGATTAATATCATCCGGCAACATACGATATTTTGCCGCCGCCTGGACATAGACCTTCTTCACGCGGCCCCGGTCCATAAAGTCGTTGACGTAGCTCGACCCCCAGGCCGTTTGCAGGGTATCGTTGATATCATCGATCGACACGCCCAGCGCCTGCGCTTTCCGTTGGTCAATATCAATTTGCAGTTGCGGACTGTCGTCCAGACCGTTGTGGCGCACGCGGGTTAAGGAACTGTTTTTCCCGGCAAGCTCAATGAGTTGATCTCGTGCGGCCATCAGCGCGTCATGGCCTGCTCCGGCGTGATCCTGCAATTCCATATCAAACCCGGCGGAGCTGCCCAGACCGCTAATTGCCGGCGGGCTGCTGGCGAAGATACGAGCTTCTTTAATCTGGCTAAATGCTTTTGTCGCCCGTTCAATAATGGCGAACGAGGTGCCGGTGGTGGGATCTCGCGCATCCCAGTCTTTTAAGCGGACAAACATGCGCGCGACGTTTTGCCCATTCCCGCCAGGGCCGGACCCTACCGTTGAGAAGACCGACATAATGTTGTCTTTCTCATGGGTGAAGTAATAGTTTTCAACCTTCTCAACGACTTTTAATGTCTGCTGTTGCGTAGAACCGCTCGGTAGCTGGATAGAAGTGGTGAACATGCCCCGATCTTCTTGCGGCAGAAAGGAGGTAGGGAGACGTAGAAACAGGAACACCATGCCGCCAAGCAACAGAACATAAATCAGAATCCAGCGCAGGCTGCGATGCAAAATTTTCGCCACGCTTTTCTCATAACGTTCGGCATTACGATTGAAGGTACGGTTAAACCAGCCGAAAAAACCGGTTTGCCCGTGCTGCTCGCCTTTGCGCAACGGTTTTAACAAGGTTGCGCAGAGCGCTGGCGTCAGGATCATGGCGACCAGAACCGACAGTACCATCGCCGACACAATGGTAATAGAAAACTGACGATAAATCGCCCCGGTGGTGCCGCCAAAGAACGCCATCGGCACGAATACCGCAGACAGTACCATCGCGATACCGACCAGCGCGCCCTGGATTTGCCCCATGGATTTGCGCGTCGCTTCACGCGGCGTGAGGCCTTCTTCGCTCATGATACGTTCGACGTTTTCCACCACCACGATGGCATCGTCGACCAGTAACCCAATCGCCAGCACCATCGCGAACATGGTCAGCGTGTTGATACTGTAGCCGAACGCGTAAAGGACGGAGAAGGTACCCATCAATACGACCGGCACGGCGATCGTCGGAATAAGCGTGGCGCGAAAGTTTTGCAGGAACAGATACATTACCAGGAAAACCAGCGCGATAGCCTCCAGCAATGTTTTGACCACATCAATAATCGACGCTTTGACAAAAGAGGTGGTTTCATACGCGATCTTATATTCCAGACCGTGAGGAAAGTACTGCGCCAGCTCGTTGAGGCGATCCAGCACCAGCTTCGCGGTCGCCATTTCGTTCGCGCCGGAGGCCAGCTTAACGCCGAGACCGGAAGCGGGATTGCCGTTAAAACGGCTGAGGTGGTCATACTTTTCCGCACCCATCTCCACGGTGGCGACATCGCCCAGTTGTACCTCGGAACCGTCCTGATTAACGCGCAGGGTGATATCGCGAAATTGTTGCGGCGTTTGCAGCAACGACTGCGCATTGATGGTGGCGTTCAGCGCCTGCTTGTCAACCGAAGGCGTACCGCCAAGCTGCCCGACGGCGATTTGCGCATTCTGCGACGCAATCGCGTCGGTCACGTCTTTGGCGGTCATCTGAAAACTATTCAGTTTGGCCGGGTCGAGCCAGA
Source organism: Salmonella enterica subsp. arizonae (assembly GCF_008692845.1). Lineage (GTDB taxonomy): Bacteria > Pseudomonadota > Gammaproteobacteria > Enterobacterales > Enterobacteriaceae > Salmonella > Salmonella arizonae. The sequence goes on along the minus strand of NZ_VXJW01000003.1, from coordinate 236,874 downwards.
TACGCATAGAGTACTGTGAACCGTAGGCGTCAATATCGCCCACGCCGTTGACGCGGCTGAGCGGGTCCTGAATATTACTGGCGACGTAGTCGGCGATATCCTGCTTGTCCATAGAACCGTCGGTAGAAACGAAGGCAATGGTCAAAATGTTGGTATCGCCCGTTTTGCGTACCGTGACGCCCTGGTCCTGTACCGCCTGCGGCAGTTTACGCATCGCGGACTGCAACTGGTTTTGCACCTGCTGAACCGCCTCATCAGGATCGGTTCCCGCAATAAAGCTCAGCGTGATGGTCGCCTGTCCGGTTCCACTGCTTTGTGATGACATGTACATCAGATTATCGAGACCCGTCATATTCTGCTCAATAACCTGGGTTACGGTATTTTCCAGCGTTTGCGCCGACGCTCCCGGATAATTCGCGGTAATACGTACATTGGGGGGCGCCAGATCAGGATATTGTTCAACGGGTAAAGAAAAAATGGCTAACGCCCCTGTCAGACACAACAGGATAGCCAGCACCCAGGCAAAGATGGGGCGATCGATAAAAAAATTCGCCATTAAAGGGGAACCTCGTGTTTCTACGTATCGTTATTGGTATGAACTGCTTCACTTTAGCGGCAAGCTACGAGCCAAACGTGGAGAAATAAAGGAGATAATGTAAATTATCATGCGCTTCTACAGCATACTTTTTGTGCCAACACTGGAAAGCCTGACATCTGGCCTTCCGGCGCTTTGCCGTTCTTTATGTTAACTGGCTATATCTTCCCCGCTGGAGGAGCGAAAACTGATACTGACCAGCGTGCCGCCGCCGGAAGGTTGCGAAAAATTCAGCGTGCCGCCGAGCCGCTCCGCGCGCTCGCGCATAATGTTCAGTCCATAATGACCGACGGGTTCATGCGGTTCGCCGATACCAATGCCATTATCATGAATATAAACGGTATGATCGCCGTCAGGCGCGGTGACGCAACTCACTGCGATTTCGGTCGCGTTGGCGTGCTTAATCGCGTTCAGGACCGCTTCACGTACAATTTGCAACAAATGCACCTGCATTTGCGCATCCAGCGCCAGCGTAGGCAAACGGCAATCCAGCGTAAGTTTGGCCGGCGTCTGACTCTGTAAGTCTTCCAGCATCTCGTGCAATGCGGAGGGTAAATCGGCCTGCTGTAATGTCAGACGGAACGTGGTGAGTAGTTCGCGAAGCTGACGGTAGGCGTCGTTCAGCGCCCTTGAAAAATCCGTCATAATGCTTTGCGCACAGGCGTTATCTTCTGGAATGGCGCGTTTCAAAAGCGTTAACTGAATACGTAAATAAGAAAGTACCTGCGCCAGCGAGTCGTGCAGCTCACGGGCAATCGTTGCGCGTTCTTCCATTAACAAAAGTTGCTGGAAGTGTTTTTGCGCCTGATTAAAGTACAGACCGCGACCCAGCATCGTGGAGACGCTGTTCAACAACGGCGTGGAGGCATCAACGTTGGGACTTTGCCAGTGGAGTTCGCCATAGACCGTGTCCTGCATTGTGACCGGCAGCATTTGCACTGGTAGATTGGGACGTTGCGTGCCTTCGCTAATCCGCCAGTTATCGCCCACGGTTAATTTCAGATACCAGGCGGCATCATGTTCACGGACAATTCGTAAAATATGGCGAAAACAGTGGACATCGATCTGGCTGGTATTCAGCGCCTGGGAGCACTGGTATAGCACCTCCAGGCGGCGGTGCGCTTCATGCAGATCACGCGTTTTTTCTTCCACCGAGGCTTCCAACGAACGGTAAAGTTTGTGCAGCTCGCTCGACATCTGACTAAACGTTTTCGCCAATAATCCCAGTTCATTGGATAAGCTGGTATCGAGTGGCAGCGGGGCGAACTGTCCGTGTTCAATACGCTGGCTGGCGGTGACCAGTTGATTAAGCGGGCGAACCACCTGCTGGCGAATACGTCGTAGGGTAAAAAAGACCAGTGTAAATATGCCGATACCGCCCGCCAGAGATATGGCGACAACTAGCATGACTTTGCGTTCGGCGTAATGCTGTAACGCCAGAACGAAGAGATCAATTTGATCGACGTAATTGTTGATATTCGTCTGATACCATGCGATGTCGCCGCCCTGTAGGCGGCTGTTCATCTCCAGCCAGTTTGCGTGCAGGCGCGCGTAGCGATTTTTCACCGCCTGCGGCACATACCAGGCGTTGAGATTTCGCAGTACCGGCGAGTTGAGCGCGTGCTGAAAAAGTTGGCGATGCGCATTAATCTGCGGACTACGGCTTTGCAGATCGTAGCCCAACCGATAGCTCTGCATTCGTAGCGAACCGGCGATATTGATCGCTTCGGCATCCCGTAAACTGCTGGTCAGCGTCAGTAATGCGCTGCCGGTGGACAGAATAGACAACAGCACAATATAGAAAAAAGCCTTAGCCAGACTGGCCGAGACCGGGCGTTTAACCGTCACACTAGTGCTCCCCGCATTTAGCTGAACCGCAATTTCATTGGTTATGAATAAATTGATCTGCCACAGGTTCTGGACAGATAGTTGTGTTTCCTGGGCAGATGAACATTGCCGACCCCGCCTTCGTCAGTTAATAACAATGCTCATATAAAGAATAAGGTTTTTACAACCAAAACAGAAGGACGCCATGAATCGTTTTATTATGGCCAATAGCCAGCAGTGCCTGGGGTGCCATGCCTGCGAGGTCGCCTGTGTAATGGCTCACAATGATGAGCGACATGTACTGACGCCACAGCGCTATCAGCCCCGAATTACTGTCATCAAACATCAACATCAGCGCAGCGCGGTAACATGTCATCATTGCGAGGATGCGCCCTGCGCCCGTAGCTGTCCGAACGGCGCGATCGCTCATATTAACGACAGCGTGCAGGTCAATGCGCAGAAGTGTATTGGCTGTAAATCCTGTGTCGTCGCCTGCCCGTTCGGTACCATGCAGATGATATTGACGCCCGTCGCGTCAAACCAGTTCAAAGCCAGCGCGCATAAGTGCGATCTGTGTCAGGGGCGTGAAAATGGTCCTGCCTGCGTGGAAAATTGCCCGGCGGATGCGCTGCAACTGATCACTGAAGCGTCGTTGACTCGTCTTGCTAAAACGCGGCGGCTGCGTACCGCGCGTCAGGAGATTCGCCCCTGGCATACGGTCGATACGGAACGCAGTGGGGCAACGAGAAGCAAAGTCGAGCGTATGCAGGCGACGCCGCCGCGCGGCGAACCAGATAAACTGGCGATTGAAGCGCGTAAAACCACCTTTGAGGAAATTTATCTGCCGTTTCGCACAGTGCAGGCGGAGCGTGAGGCGGCCCGCTGCCTCACATGCGGCGAACACAGTATTTGCGAATGGACCTGTCCGTTGCATAACCATATTCCCCAGTGGATCGAACTGGTGAAAGCCGGCGATATTGATGCGGCGGTCGCGCTTTCTCACCAGACTAATTGCCTGCCGGAGATTACCGGGCGCGTCTGTCCGCAGGACCGGCTGTGCGAAGGCGCGTGTACGCTCCGCGATGAGTATGGCGCTGTTACCATCGGCAATATTGAGCGCTATATCTCCGATCGTGCTCTGAGCAAAGGCTGGCGTCCCGACCTGTCGGACGTACAGAAGATTGACAAGCGCGTAGCGATTATCGGCGCGGGGCCGGCAGGTCTTGCCTGTGCGGATGTGCTGGCGCGCAATGGCGTCAGCGCCACCGTCTACGATCGCCATCCGGAAATCGGCGGTTTGCTCACGTTTGGTATTCCGGCCTTCAAGCTGGATAAATCTTTGCTGGCGCGCCGCCGGGAGATCTTTAGCGCGATGGGGATTCGTTTCGAGCTCAACTGCGAAGTGGGGAAAGACATTTCGCTGGCGACGTTGCTGGAAACCTATGACGCCGTATTTGTCGGTGTGGGAACCTATCGTTCCATGAAGGCTGGTTTGCCGAATGAAGACGCGCCTGGCGTGTATGATGCGTTGCCATTCCTGATCGCTAATACCAAACAAGTGATGGGGCTTTCGGAATCGCCCGATGCGCCGTTTATCGATACTGCGGACCTTAACGTGGTCGTGCTGGGCGGCGGTGACACCGCAATGGACTGTGTACGTACGGCGCTGCGTCATGGCGCTGCAAAGGTCACCTGCGCTTATCGTCGCGATGAGGCCAATATGCCGGGGTCGAAAAAAGAGGTGAAAAACGCGCGAGAAGAGGGGGCGAACTTTGAATTTAACGTTCAGCCGGTTGAGTTGGTGCTGGATACGCAAGGGCGCGTCAGCGGTATTCGCTTTTTGCGCACGCAGCTTGGCGAACCGGATGGTCAGGGACGACGCCGTCCGATTCCTGTTCCGGGCAGCGAGTTCGACATACCGGCGGATGCGGTAATTATGGCGTTTGGTTTTCATCCGCATGGTATGCCGTGGCTGGAATCGCATGGCGTGAAGGTGGATGACTGGGGACGCATTGCCGCCAGTGTCGAGAGCGCGTTTCGTTACCAGACGTCCAACCCGAAAATTTTCGCCGGCGGCGATGCGGTGCGCGGCGCTGATCTGGTGGCGACGGCGATGGCAGAAGGCCGACATGCCGCGCAGGGGATGCTCGACTGGTTTGGTAAATAATCGTATTTGTAGGCCGGTTAAGGCCTACAGCGGTTAAAATAATTGTCTATACTCCTCATACTTCAACTTGCATATGCGGCAAATTGAATTATTTAGAATATATAATTTAATTGTAATTAAACGACCGTGTTATAAAAGATCTTAAACCTACTTGGGTTTTATAATGGGTAGTCTCATATTTTCATATAATGTATCACAAATCATGATATGAGCATTGAAGGTATAAGTTTATCCGCAGCTTACCTGGTTACAGGCTTTAAAGTAGGCTATCGTTTGGTTAGTATTGATTATCCTAATATCTGGTTTGATTTTTATTGAAAATATAGTGTAAATTGAAAGAAAGGACTCTATCAAAGTCCCTTCTGAATTTTTATTTCAACGCCCCATATATCTGATCAACAATCCAGCCGTACGTAGCCGCAGGTAATAACCCACTCACAAAAACATTCGGATTCACTTTAGGATCTGCTACTGGTGAGTGCGGCCTGTTACCTAAAATCACAATTGCCATATGATTAACCGGATCGATAGAGGTCAGTGTTCCGGTCCACCCGGTATGTCCATACGTTTCCGGACTGGCTAACACCCCGAACGTTGGGGTCATTGCGGCATTGCTGTTACCGATTCAATGATAAAACCAAGAATCATATAATCTACGTCGCTGTAGATATGCTTCGATCCAGGTTGATATTCCAGTGGGGTCTTTTTAATCATTTCTACAGTAGTGCTTTTATTCTGTGAGAATAATTTATCGGCTACGTTTTTATCGAGATATTGTGGCTCGGAAGGAAATCCGGCATTGAGTAGGCTGTCTCTTCAGCAGACAAAACCAGCTTCACAGCGTAATATTAATGTTCCTTTTACACCCTGGAGCCAGTATGTCGCAAAACATTACGCTTATTAAGGATAAAATTCTTTCTGATAATTATTTCACGCTGCGCAACATTACCTATGACCTGACCCGTCGCAATGGCGAGGTCATCCGCCATAAGCGTGAGGTTTACGATCGCGGGAATGGCGCGACCATTCTGCTTTACAACTCAACCAAAAAAACCGTGGTTCTGGTTCGCCAGTTTCGCGTGGCGACATGGGTAAATGGTAATGAAGACGGCATGTTAATTGAAACCTGCGCTGGCTTGCTCGATAACGACGAGCCGGAGGTCTGTATCCGTAAAGAGGCCATTGAAGAGACAGGGTATGATGTCGGTGAGGTACGCAAGATATTTGAGCTTTATATGTCGCCAGGCGGCGTCACGGAGTTGATTCATTTCTTTATTGCCGAATATCGCGATAGCGAGCGCGCCAGCACGGGGGGCGGTGTGGAGGACGAAGATATCGAAGTGCTTGAACTGCCGTTTTCCCGGGCGCTGGAAATGGCGCGCTCGGGAGAGATTCGGGACGGTAAGACGGTGTTATTGCTTAACTATTTACATATGTCTCATCTAATGGGTTGAAAAAAAAGAAATATATTTCTTTACACAAAAAAGACCAATCCGATAAATCTGATTGAGAACCCTGAGGTGCGCAAGGAAGATACCGCCTTAGCTGTGTTGTTCTGAATCTGGGGTTGTTCCGTTCATGCGCTACCGCGTTATTCTTTTTTGTCTGTTTTGCCTGTTGCCGGTCCAGCTACTGTGGGCTGCGCCAGCGCAACGGACTTTTTTCGACTGGCAGGTCACCTGCAATAACCAAAATTTTTGCGTAGCGCGCAATACTGGCGAACATCATGGGCTGGTGATGACATTAAGCCGCAGCGCCGGGGCGCGTACCGATGCGGTACTGCGTATCGATCGCGGCGGTTTGGCGCCGCCCGACGCTAAAGAAGCCGCAATTGCGCCTCGCTTATTGCTGGATGGCAAACCGCTTTCGTTCAACAGTCCACACTGGTGCTTGTCGCCCTGGCATCTCATGACCGGCGATCCTGCCACCATCACCGCATTTTTACAGACGATTCAGGATGCGCAGGCCATCACCTTAAAAAACGGCGTTCAGACGCTTTCGCTGGCGGGATTAAAAGCGGCATTACTGTTTATCGACGCGCAACAAAAACGTGTAGGCAGCGAAACCGCCTGGGTCGAAAAAGGAAACGAGCCGCCGCTCAGCGTGCCCCCGGCGCCGGCATTAAAGGGGATCGCCATCATTAATCCAACGCCCGTGCCGTTGAGCGAGGAAGAGCGCAACGATCTGCTGGACTATGCGGCATGGCGGGTAAACGGCATTCGTTGTTCGCTCGATCCGCTACGTCGCGAGGTGCAGGTCAGCGCGCTGACGGATAATAAAGCGTTATTGATTGTTAACTGCGAAGCTGGAGCCTATAACACTATCGATCTCGCCTGGATAGTTTCGCGGAAAAAAACGCTCGTCTCGCGCGCCGTACGTTTGCGGCTGCCGTTTAATCGCGGTGTCGAAAGTAAAGATATGGAGCTGATGAATGCCTTCTTTGATGAGAAAACGCATGAGCTGGTGACGCTGGCGAAAGGACGGGGATTAACGGACTGCGGTATTCAGACGCGCTGGCGTTATGATGGCGATCGTTTTCGTCTGGTGCGTTATGCCGAAGAACCGAGCTGTGATAACTGGCACGGACCGGATGCCTGGCCCACGCTGTGGATCACGCGTTGAATCACGGTTGTTATCGCCATTCTCAGAAGGGGGATACACCTGTTGAGGTCGCATTTATGGTATAGAGATTGCTACGTTACGGTAAGATTGTTACTTTACCCGAGAGCCTCACCACAGCAGGAAATAGTATGAAAATAAATAATGGCCCCGTATTATGCCCCCATTGTGGCTGCCTGAGCGCTTATTATGAAATAGATCGGCTGGCGGCGATAAGAGAAAAAGTTAATAAAAAAGGGGGCTCAAAGGCGTGGGATTCCACTTTGCAGGCGCATAAAAAAAAGGCCTTTTGCCTGATGTGCCATAAATCTATTGACGAGGCCGTCATCGGGCAATCTGATGCGCCTGAGTCTGCGAGGTAATTTTGCACAGCCTACAGAACAGGTCTGCAGACTGCGCAAAGCCTGCTTTCTAACGTTCGTTCTTAGCCTTTCATGCTCAGCACCCGGCGAGCTTTTTCTACAATATTTTCCACGGTAAAGCCAAAGTACGGGAACAGTTTGTCAGCCGGGGCGGATTCGCCATATCCCGTCATGCCAATAATTGCGCCTTTTAAGCCAACATATTTATACCAGTAGTCGGCTATACCCGCTTCCACCGCGACGCGGGCGGTCACATGCGATGGTAGCACCGATTCGCGATATGCCTCCTCCTGCGCATCGAAAATATCCGTTGAAGGCAACGACACCACGCGAACGTTATGGCCCTCGCCGGTTAATTTTTCCGCCGCCTGGAGGGTAATTTCCATCTCCGATCCGGTGGCGATTAGAATGATATCCGGCTTGCCGCCGCTGTCTTTCAGAATATAACCGCCGCGGGCAATCGCTTTTACCTGTTCCGGCGTGCGTTCCACCTGCGCCAGATTCTGCCGGGAGAGAATCAGCGCCGTCGGCCCGTGCTGACGTTCGATAGCCAGCTTCCAGCCCACCGCCGCCTCAACCTGATCGCAGGGACGCCAGGTGCTGAAATTTGGCGTTAAGCGCAGACTCGCCAGTTGCTCCACCGCCTGGTGCGTCGGGCCATCTTCGCCCAAACCGATGGAATCATGGGTATAGACCATAATCTGCCGGGCTTTCATTAATGCCGCCATACGCGCCGCGTTACGCGCATATTCGACAAACATCAGAAACGTGGCGGTATACGGTACAAAGCCGCCGTGGTGGGCGATGCCGTTGGCAATGGCGGTCATGCCGAATTCGCGCACGCCATAGTGGATGTAATTGCCTGCCGGATCCTCTTTCAGCGAGGTCGAACCTTTCCAGATAGTCAGGTTGCTCGGCGCCAGATCCGCCGATCCGCCCAACAGTTCCGGCAACAGGGGACCATAGGCATTGAGCGTATTTTGCGATGCTTTACGGGTGGCAATTTTGGCCGGATTAGCCTGCAAGTCGTTAATAAATTTTTGCGTGGCGGATTCCCATGCCTCCGGCAGTCCGCCGCTCATCCGGCGGGTAAACTCCGCGGCCAGCTCAGGATAAGCCTTCTCATAAGCAGCAAACTTTTCCTGCCACCGCTGCTGCGCTTTCTCGCCTTTTTCACGGCCATCCCACGCGCGGTAAATCTCTTTTGGGATCTCGAATGCCGGATGATGCCACCCTAGCTTCTGGCGGGTCAGCGCCACCTCTTCTTCGCCCAGCGCCGCACCGTGCGACTCCTCCTTCCCGGCTTTATTCGGCGAACCAAAACCTATCACCGTCCGACAGATAATTAGCGAAGGTTTATCTTTTACGCTCCGGGCTTCGAGAATGGCTTTTTTCACCGCTTCCGGATCGTGCCCGTCAATGTCATGCACGACATGCCAGTGGTAGGCTTCAAAGCGTTTGGCGGTATCGTCGGTAAACCAGCCTTCGGTTTCGCCATCAATGGAGATGCCATTGTGATCGTAAAAGCCGATCAGTTTGCCCAGTCCCAGCGTACCTGCCAGCGAACATACCTCATGCGAGATCCCCTCCATCAGGCAGCCGTCGCCCATAAATACATAAGTGTAGTGATCGACAATCTCATGGTCCGGCTGGTTGAACTGCGCGCCCAGTGTGCGCTCGGCGATCGCCAGCCCGACGGCATTCGCCAACCCCTGCCCCAGCGGCCCGGTGGTGGTTTCTACGCCGGGCGTATAGCCAATCTCCGGGTGGCCTGGCGTTTTAGAATGCAACTGACGGAAGTTTTTCAGTTCCTCCAGCGGCAGGTCATAACCGGTTAAATGCAGCAGGCTATAAAGCAGCATGGAGGCGTGACCGTTGGAAAGGATAAAACGGTCACGGTCATACCAGGCCGGATCGGTGGGGTTATGTTTAAGAAAATCGTTCCATAACACTTCAGCGATATCCGCCATCCCCATCGGCGCGCCGGGGTGCCCGGAATTGGCTTTTTGAACGGCATCCATGCTCAGCGCACGAATCGCATTGGCAAGGTCTTTACGGGACATAAATCACTCCGTGGCAAGGTTTATAGTTTGGCGGCAAGCAGGTCTTCCAGTTTGCGCTGGTCAACGGCGAAAAGGCGGATACCTTCCGACAGCTTCTCTACGGCCATCGCATCCTGATTGTGTTCCCAGCGGAACTCCGCTTCTGTCATCGGCGTAGGACGATGGAACATCTGCGAGGAAGGCACCAGTTTACGGATCACCGGTTCTTCTTTTTCTTTTAGCTCTTTAAGCAGGTTAGGGGAGATAGTCAGACGATCGCAGCCAGTTAGCGCAAGGATTTGCTCAGTACGACGGAAACTTGCGCCCATCACGATAGTTTCATAGCGATGCTGTTTAAAGTAATCGTAGATATTGCGTACCGACTTCACGCCAGGATCTTCCTCCACGATATACGGATCCATAGGACTACGCGCCTGATACCAGTCGTAAATTCGGCCCACGAACGGAGAGATCAAATAGACGCCCGCTTCGGCGCAGGCGCGCGCCTGGGCAAAAGAGAACAGCAACGTCAGGTTGCAATTAATGCCCTCTTTTTCGAGTTGCCCGGCGGCGCGGATACCTTCCCAGGTCGCGGCGAGTTTGATCAGAATGCGCGATTTATCGATGTTTTGCTGCTGATAGAGAGCTACCAGATGGCGTGCTTTCTCGATACTTTTTTCTTTATCGAACGATAACCGCGCATCGATTTCGGTGGAGACGCGACCGGGAATGCTTTTCAATATTTCCGCGCCAAAATTGACCGCCAGTTTATCGCTGGCTGCCGTAACCTGCTGCTCCTGCGTGCCGCCATGTTTTTTCCCCCAGGCAATCGCATCTTCAATCAGATGGCTATACTGCTCAAGCCCGGCGGCTTTCAGCAGTAAAGACGGATTCGTCGTGGCGTCCTGCGGCTGGTAGTGGCGGATAGACTCGATATCGCCGCTGTCGGCGACGACGGTGGTAAATTGTTTGATGCCGTCTAGCTGGTTCATAGGAAATACTCCTTGAAAAGTAAAGTGTTAGATGAGTGTGTTGATTCACACTTCTGAAAAGTTCATAAACTACATAACCAAAAAGCATAGCAGACAGGCATGGTATTGCTGGTATAAGCAGGTAACATGGCTGTTATAAGTTAATAACAAACTCTTACGCCGCGTCGTGATAGTTTGTAGACCTTCAAAGTTTGCGTTGCGCAGTACGGTAATAATGTGCAACGCGCCAGACCGCGTTACTTTTTGAACGATACGTGAAAGGAACAACAAGATGGATGAGCAGTTAAAACAAAGCGCCCTTGATTTCCACGAATTTCCGGTACCAGGTAAAATTCAGGTTTCTCCGACTAAGCCCCTTGCCACCCAGCGCGATCTGGCGTTGGCTTACTCGCCAGGCGTAGCGGCGCCCTGCCTGGAAATTGAAAAAGACCCGTTGGCAGCCTACAAATACACCGCGCGCGGCAACCTTGTGGCGGTCATTTCCAATGGTACAGCGGTGCTTGGCTTAGGCAACATCGGCGCGCTGGCCGGCAAGCCAGTCATGGAAGGCAAAGGCGTTCTGTTTAAAAAATTCGCCGGCATCGACGTGTTTGACATTGAAGTCGACGAGCTTGACCCGGACAAATTTATCAACGTGGTTGCAGCGCTGGAGCCCACCTTCGGCGGTGTTAACCTCGAAGATATTAAAGCGCCGGAATGTTTCTATATCGAACAGAAACTGCGCGAGCGCATGAATATCCCGGTCTTCCATGACGACCAGCACGGAACGGCAATCATCAGTACTGCCGCTATTCTTAATGGCTTGCGAGTGGTGGAGAAAAACATTTCCGACGTGCGGATGGTGGTCTCCGGCGCAGGGGCGGCGGCAATCGCCTGTATGAACCTGCTGGTCGCGTTGGGAATGCAAAAGCGCAACATCGTGGTTTGCGACTCTAAAGGCGTCATTTACAAAGGCCGTGAGCCGAATATGGCGGAGACCAAAGCGGCCTATGCGGTAGACGACAGTGGCAAACGCACGCTGGATGATGTCATTGACGGCGCGGATATTTTCCTCGGCTGTTCAGGCCCGAAAGTGCTGACTCAGGAGATGGTGAAGAAAATGGCCCGCGCGCCAATGATTCTGGCGCTGGCCAACCCGGAACCGGAAATTCTGCCGCCGCTGGCGAAAGAAGTGCGTCCGGACGCCATCATCTGTACTGGTCGCTCCGACTATCCGAACCAGGTTAACAACGTGTTGTGCTTCCCGTTTATCTTCCGCGGCGCTCTGGACGTCGGCGCGACGGCGATCAACGAAGAGATGAAACTGGCGGCGGTCCATGCGATTGCCGAGCTGGCGCATGCAGAACAGAGCGAAGTGGTGGCCTCGGCCTATGGCGATCAGGATCTGAGCTTTGGCCCGGAATACATTATTCCAAAACCATTCGACCCGCGTCTGATTGTCAAAATCGCTCCGGCGGTCGCGAAAGCGGCAATGGATTCCGGCGTGGCGACGCGCCCGATTGCTGACTTTGATGCCTATATCGATAAGCTGACCGAGTTTGTCTACAAAACCAACCTGTTCATGAAGCCGATCTTCTCGCAGGCACGTAAAGATCCGAAGCGCGTAGTACTGCCGGAGGGGGAAGAGGCGCGCGTGCTGCACGCGACCCAGGAGTTGATAACCCTGGGACTGGCGAAGCCCATCCTGATCGGTCGTCCGAGCGTGATCGAAATGCGCATCCAGAAACTGGGGTTGCAGATCAAAGCGGGCGTTGATTTCGAGATAGTTAATAATGAATCCGATCCGCGCTTCAAAGAGTACTGGAGCGAGTATTACCAGATCATGAAGCGTCGCGGGGTAACTCAGGAACAGGCGCAGCGTGCGATGATTGGCAACCATACGGCCATTGGCGCGATCATGGTGCAGCGTGGGGAAGCGGATGCGATGATCTGCGGCACCATTGGCGACTATCATGAGCATTTCGGCGTGGTGAAGGCGGTATTTGACTACCGTGACGGCGTGCATACGGCAGGGGCGATGAACGCCTTACTGCTGCCAAGCGGCAACACTTTTATTGCCGATACCTATGTTAACGAAGATCCGACGCCGGAACAGTTGGCGGAGATCACCGTGATGGCGGCGGAAACCGTTCGTCGCTTTGGTATTGAGCCGAAAGTCGCGCTGTTGTCGCACTCTAACTTCGGTTCCTCAAATTCACTATCTGCCAGCAAAATGCGCGAAACCCTTGAGCGGGTGCGCGAACGAGCGCCCGATCTGATGATTGACGGTGAGATGCACGGCGATGCGGCGTTGGTGGAAAGTATTCGTAATGACCGGATGCCGGATAGCTCGTTGAAGGGGGCCGCTAATATTCTGGTGATGCCGAATATGGAAGCCGCCCGCATTAGTTACAACTTACTACGCGTCTCCAGCTCCGAAGGCGTCACGGTCGGCCCGGTACTGATGGGCGTGTCTAAACCAGTACATGTATTAACGCCAATCGCCTCTGTTCGCCGTATTGTGAATATGGTGGCGTTGGCCGTGGTTGAAGCGCAAACCACGCCGCTTTAATAACGCATTACTCTCTTCTGGCGCAGGTTCTCCTGCGCTTTTTTATGCGCCGCAGCGATAATAATCATTTATATAATTTATTATAATGATATTTGTCTTATTAAAAACAATTAAATAACATTAATAAGCCACTTTAGCGTAAGTATGGCTTAAATTATATTTTCGAGATAATCAATAATGACATTTTATTTATTTCAATGATAATTAAAATATAATTTTACATTTCTTCATTCGAGGCGGGTATCGTTAATGAAAGCTGACCATTTACAACAATAGCGACGGGTTTATAGTAGTCTGACACGGGCAAATCTATGATCATTAACTAATAAGGGTCTGCGCCACTACCCACTTTTTTATTATCCTTTACCTCAAAGACGCTTACTGCTTAGATCATTTTTTTGCGCTCTTATCGTCATACTCTCGTATTGCGGGAGATGAATTATATGGAGCTATTATTATGGACTTTACGTTTTCTCCGAGACAGCTGGCAATCGCTATTGCCGCTGCTATCCCGCTAGCCGTCAGCGCTGCCGAAACACCGATGGTGGCGACATCTCAGAATGGCTTTGCCGGATATGACCATCCCAATCAATATATCGGCGTGCCGACCACGAAATTGGCGGACAATATGATGCCGGTGATTTCTCATCCCACACAGGAGAGAGAAACGCGGCAAAAGCTGGCCGATATAGAGAAAAAAACGGGTAAAAAACCGAATATTGTCGTGTTTATTCTTGATGATGTAGGCTGGATGGATGTCGGTTTTAACGGCGGCGGGGTCGCGGTTGGCAACCCGACGCCGGATATTGATGCGGTAGCCAGCCAGGGGCTTATCCTGACATCGGCCTATTCTCAGCCCAGCTCCTCGCCGACTCGCGCTACGATCATGACCGGGCAATATTCCGTCCACCATGGGATTTTAATGCCGCCGATGTATGGTATGCCGGGAGGGCTGGAAGGCCTGACAACGCTGCCGCAATTACTGCACGAACAGGGCTATGTGACCCAGGCTATCGGTAAATGGCACATGGGGGAAAATACCGGTTCGCAGCCGCAGAACGTTGGATTTGACGATTTCCGTGGTTTTAACTCCGTTTCTGATATGTACACCGAATGGCGCGATCCGAATATGAACCCGGAAGTGGCGCTCAGTCCTTCACGCTATCAATACATTAAAAACCTGCCATTCGATAAAAATGATGTCCATGCCGTGCGCGGCGGTAAGCAGGAGGCGGTTGCCGAAATTACGTCGAAATACATGGAAGATCTTGATCAACGCTGGATGAAATATGGTGTTGACTTTATTAATAAAATGGCGAAAAACGATAAACCGTTTTTCCTCTATTACGGCACGCGCGGCTGTCATTTTGATAACTATCCTAACGCCCATTATGCGGGACGCTCGCCAGCGCGTACCTCGTATAGCGATTGCATAGTAGAGATGAATGACGTCTTTGCGAATTTGTACCGTGCGCTTGAAACGAGCGGCCAACTGGATAACACGCTGATTGTGTTCACGTCTGATAATGGACCGGAAGCTGAAGTTCCGCCGCATGGCCGGACGCCGTTCCGCGGCGCTAAAGGTTCGACGTGGGAAGGCGGCGTGCGCGTGCCAACCTTTGTTTACTGGAAGGGGATGATCCAGCCGCGTAAATCCGATGGTATTGTCGATTTAGCGGATTTGTTCCCGACCAGCCTTTCGTTAGCCGGGCATCCGGGAGCGGAACTGGCGAAACTGGTGCCTTCAAAAACCTTTATTGATGGCGTTGACCAGTCCTCTTTCTTCCTGGGGACAAACGGCCAGTCTAACCGTAAAGCGGAACACTATTTCCTCAATGGTGAACTGTCGGCGGTACGTATTGATGAGTTTAAATATCATTTGCTTATCCAGCAGCCTTTCGCTTTCACGCAAACTGGCTATCAGGGCGGATTCACTGGCGCCATTACAAAAACAGCAGGTACGACAATCTTTAACCTTTATACTAATCCTCAGGAAGACGATAGCGTAGGCGTAAGACATATCCCTATGGGCGTCCCTTTACAGACTGAAGTCCATAATTACATGGAAATTCTGAAAAAATATCCGCCGAAAGTACAAATTAAATTGTAATACGCGATATATGAATAACCCGCCTTTACGAGGCGGGTTAATTTTACTTATCGCTTCTGGCGTAATGTAAATGAGCATGCATAATATCGCTGGCCGGACGTCCCATTGCCATCAAATCAGCCATTGCTTTCAGATAGGGAGGTAAATGCTGGAAATAAGCGCGAAACCCTGCGCATAAATAATTGAGTCCGGACTTACCCTCTTTTGTTAATGCAAAACGGTGTTTAGGGCAACCGCCCCAGCAGGCGCGTAGTACCGGGCATTGCCGACACTGCTCAGGTAGCGTTGCATATTTATCTTTGCCAAACGCCTCCTGCTGTGGGGAATCCAACATAGCGGCAAACGTCTGTTCGTTAAGATTGCCTAAATGGAACTGCGGATAAACGTAATGATCGCAGGCATAGACATCGCCATTATGCTCGACCACCACCGAACGCCCGCAGGTCGGTTGGTGGTGGCAGACCGTTCCCGGCGCGCCAACGAAATTCGCGAATGCCCATTCGATATTCATGACGAACACCTTACCGACATCGCGCGTGATCCACCTGTCAAAAACGGCGCACAGAAACCGACCATAGTCCTCGGGAATAACAGACCAGTCGGTTAATGTACCGCAGGCGTCGCCCGGCGCGTGTAGCGTCAGCCCCGATTGCTGCGCAGATTCATCGGCCAGACGTTCGACGATGGGGATAAACTGAATAAACTCCACGCCGCTGGCGACGAGAAAATCATAAATTTTTTCCGCCGAGCGAGCGCTGCGTCGGTTAACGCAGGTCAGTACGTTGTACTCTACGCCATGTTGCTGGAGCAGGGCCAACGCCCGCATGACCAGTTTATGCGTTGGACGTCCGCCTTTCGTCAACCGGTATTCATTATGAATCTCTTCAGGCCCATCGAGCGACAGTCCGATCAGGAAATGGTGGCGGACAAAGAACTCACACCACGCATCGTCCAGTAGAACGCCATTAGTTTGAAAACTATTGGAGATCTGCCGTCCTGCGCCATATTTGGCCTGTAACGCGACGGCGCGACGATAAAATTCCAGCCCCAATAATGTGGGTTCGCCGCCCTGCCAGGTAAAGGCGACTTCCGCCTCCGGCGCGACAGACGCAATGTAATCACGGACGTAGCGCTCCAGCATGGCGTCAGTCATTCTTGGTTGCGGCGTATGGTTATACAGAGCGTGCTTTTCAAGATAAAAGCAGTAGGCGCAGTTGAGATTACAGTCTGAACCGCTGGGCTTCGCCATGGCATGAAAGGCTCGGGTGGGGATATTCTGGAGCATATTGCGTTTACCCTTACTTATTTCACTGAATCTGTACTATGCAGAAATCGAGTGATACGAATTATTTTTATCGATGGTAGTAATACAAAGAATATCCGGTGAGGCATTTATTGCGGAAAAGGCTTGAATTCAGAATTACGCCTGAAAATGTGATGTACCACGATATTTATCGTTAACACCTTCGACAGAAGTCACTTTTATTTTCTTTTTCTTAGTGATCTACCTCACCTTTTACATCACCTTGCCGAATTTTGTTATTTACTCCGACAAAAAATTGCCACGATGACGGCAGTTTCAGTGGAGACGGTGAGCAATGAATAAAGAACGCATTATTCAGGAATTTGTGCCGGGCAAACAGGTCACGCTGGCGCATCTCATTGCGCACCCTGGTGAAGAACTGGCGAAAAAGATCGGCGTTCCCGATGCTGGCGCGATTGGCATTATGACCTTAACGCCGGGGGAAACGGCCATGATCGCGGGTGATTTAGCGATGAAGGCTGCTGATGTACACATCGGTTTTCTCGACAGATTTAGCGGCGCGCTGGTGATTTATGGCACCGTCGGCGCAGTAGAAGAAGCGCTATTACAGACGGTCAGCGGGCTGGGGCGATTATTAAACTTCACCCTGTGTGAGTTAACAAAAAGTTAATTGGTGGCGGTAATGAAACGTATTGCTTTTGTCGGCGCGGTCGGTGCCGGAAAGACAACGCTTTTTAACGCGTTACGGGGAAATTATTCCCTCGCCAGAAAAACGCAGGCCGTGGAATTTAATGATCATGGCGATATCGATACACCGGGGGAATATTTTAGCCATCCCCGTTGGTATCACGCCTTAATTACCACGTTGCAGGATGTGGACACGCTGATTTATGTCCACGCGGCAAACGATAAAGAAAGTCGCTTACCTGCCGGGTTATTGGATGTTGGAACCCGTAAACGACATATCGCCGTCATCAGCAAAACGGACATGCCGGATGCCGACATCGCCGCTACGCGGCAGTTGCTTTGCGAGATTGGATTCCGGGAGCCGATTTTCGAGCTCAACGGCCACGACCCGCAAAGCGTGCGGCAGTTAGTGGATTATCTGGCGGCTCTCAGTGAACAGGAGGAAGAGGCAGGTGAAAAAACTTATCACAGCTAACGATATTCGTGCGGCCCACGCCCGCGGCGAACAGGCGATGTCGGTAGTACTGCGCGCCAGCATTATTACCCCGGAGGCTCGCGAAGTGGCGGAGCTCCTGGGCTTCACGATTACCGAATGCGACGAGTCCGTCCCGGTATCCACATCGACGCAAGCGTGTAAAAGCGAAAGCCAGCGCATTCGGGAAGCCATCATCGCGCAGCTCCCGGAAGGGCAGTTTACTGAAAGCCTGGTGGCGCAGTTGATGGAAAAAGTGCTGAAGGAAAAGCAGTCGCTGGAACTGGGGACGATGCAGCCGAGCTTTACCTCCGTCACGGGTAAAGGCGGCGTGAAAGTCATTGACGGCAGCAGCGTGAAATTTGGCCGCTTCGACGGCGCCGAGCCGCACTGCGTCGGCTTAACCGATCTGGTTACAGAGCAGGACGGTAGCAGCATGGCTGCCGGGTTTATGCAGTGGGACAACGCCTTTTTTCCGTGGACGCTGAACTACGACGAAATCGACATGGTGCTGGAAGGCGAACTGCACGTACGCCATGAAGGCGAAACCCTAATTGCCAAAGCCGGAGATGTGATGTTCATCCCCAAAGGCTCCAGCATTGAATTTGGCACGCCAACGTCCGTGCGCTTCCTGTACGTGGCGTGGCCTGCGAACTGGCAATCTGTATGAACGATTTCATCACCGAAACGTGGCTCAGAGCGAATCATACGCTCAGCGAAGGATCGGAGATCCATCTGCCCGCTGATGCACGACTGACGCCCTCGGCCCGGGAATTGCTGGAAAGCCGCCGCCTGCGCATTAAGTTTCTGGATCAGCAAGGCCGGCTGTTTGTCGATGATGACGAACAGCAGCCGCAGCCGGTACATGGCTTAACCAGTAGCGATACGCACCCACAGGCCTGCTGTGAACTGTGTCGCCAGCCGGTGGTGAAAAAGCCCGATACGCTGACCCATCTGACGGCGGACAAAATGGTCGCCAAAAGCGACCCGCGCCTCGGCTTTCGCGCCGCGCTCGACAGCGCCATCGCGCTTACCGTGTGGCTACAAATCGAACTGGCGGAACCCTGGCAGCCGTGGCTGGCGGATATCCGTTCGCGGCTGGGCAACATTATGCGCGCCGACGCTATAGATGAGCCGCTGGCGGCGCAGTCTATCGTCGGGCTGAGCGAGGATGAACTGCATCGGCTTTCCCACCAGCCGCTGCGCTATCTCGACCACGATCACCTGGTGCCGGAGGCCAGCCACGGTCGCGATGCGGCGCTGCTTAATTTGCTACGCACCAAAGTGCGCGAAACGGAAACCCTCGCCGCGCAGGTGTTTATTACCCGTAGTTTTGAGGTCTTGCGCCCGGACATTTTACAGGCGCTGAACCGTCTCTCTAGCACGGTTTACGTGATGATGATTTTGAGCGTGGCGGAACATCCGCTGACGGTCGCCCAAATTCAACAACGGTTGGGAGAGAAGCCATGATCATTGAACGCGCCCGCGAACTGGCGGTACGCGCCCCTGCCAGGGTGGTCTTCCCGGATGCGCTGGACGAACGCGTGCTGAAAGCGGCGCATTACCTGCAACAGCATGGCCTGGCACGCCCCATTCTGGTCGCCAGCCCGTTTGTGCTGCGTCAGTTTGCCCTCAGCCATCGTATGGCGCTGGATGGTATTCAGGTTATCGCCCCCCCTGGCAACCTGCCAATGCGCGAAAGCTTTGCGCAGCGCTGGCTTGCCCGCGCCGGAGAAAAAACGCCGTCGGACGCGGTGGAAAAGCTTAACGACCCGCTGATGTTCGCCGCCGCGATGGTGAGCGCGGGTGATGCCGATGTGTGTATCGCGGGCAATCTCTCCTCGACGGCGAACGTGCTGCGCGCAGGACTGCGGGTGATTGGTCTGCAACCCGGCTGCCAGACATTGTCGTCTATTTTCCTGATGCTGCCGCAGTACGCCGGTCAGGCATTAGGGTTCGCTGATTGCAGCGTAGTGCCGCAGCCGACGGCGGCGCAACTGGCGGATATCGCTATCGCCAGCGCCGACACCTGGCGGGCCATTACCGGCGAAGAGCCGCGCGTGGCGATGCTGTCATTTTCAAGCAACGGCAGCGCCCGTCACCCCAATGTTGCCAACGTGCAGCAGGCGACAGAGATCGTTCGCGAACGTGCGCCGCAACTGCTTGTGGACGGTGAATTGCAGTTTGACGCCGCTTTCGTGCCGGATGTCGCCGCGCAAAAAGCGCCTGACAGCCCGCTACAAGGCCGCGCCAATGTGATGATTTTCCCGTCGCTGGAGGCGGGCAATATTGGCTACAAAATCGCCCAGCGCCTGGGGGGATATCGCGCTGTGGGGCCGCTAATTCAGGGACTTGCCGCGCCGCTTCACGACCTCTCCCGCGGCTGTAGCGTGCAGGAAATTATCGAACTGGCGTTGGTGGCAGCCGTGCCGCGCCAGGCTGACGTAAGCAGTGAAAGCCGCTTACAAACACTGGTTGAATGAACGGTCCCGTTCTGGACCCCTTTAATGAGAGGAAAACACGATGGAAGCATTAGGAATGATTGAAACCCGGGGCCTGGTTGCGCTGATTGAGGCCTCAGATGCGATGGTAAAAGCCGCACGCGTGAAGCTGGTCGGCGTGAAGCAGATTGGCGGCGGTTTGGTCACGGCGATGGTGCGTGGCGACGTCGCAGCGTGCAAAGCCGCAACGGATGCAGGCGCCGCTGCGGCGCAGCGCATTGGCGAGCTGGTCTCGGTACACGTGATCCCACGTCCGCACGGCGATCTGGAAGAGGTGTTCCCGATCAGCTTCAAAGGCGACAGCAACATTTGATGGTAGGCCGGATAAGACGCGTAGCGTCGCCATCCGGCATGAATGTGCGCCATTGCCTGATGGTGCGCAGATTCAAGGCCTACGACCCAACGGACAATCCATGGAGGCGGATATGAAACTGGCAGTCGTCACAGGACAAATCGTATGTACCGTCCGCCATCAGGGACTGGCGCATGACAAATTGCTGATGGTGGAAATGATCGATGCTAAGGGAAACCCCGACGGGCAGTGCGCCGTCGCTATCGACAGTATCGGGGCGGGAACCGGGGAGTGGGTACTGCTGGTCAGCGGTAGCTCCGCACGTCAGGCGCATCGTAGCGAATTATCACCGGTCGATCTGTGCGTCATTGGCATCGTCGATGAAGTGGTGGCTGGCGGGAAAGTGGTTTTCCATAAATAGGACTGAGCATCATGAATCAACAGGATATTGAACAGGTGGTGAAAGCGGTGCTGCTAAAAATGCAGGATAGCAGCAAGCCCACCAGTACCGTTCATGAGATGGGCGTTTTTGCCTCCCTGGATGACGCAGTGGCGGCAGCAAAACTGGCCCAGCAGGGGCTAAAGAGCGTGGCGATGCGCCAGCTTGCCATTCAAGCCATTCGCGAGGCGGGCGAAAAACATGCCCGAGAATTAGCGGAACTTGCCGTCAGCGAAACCGGCATGGGACGCGTTGACGATAAATTTGCCAAAAACGTCGCTCAGGCGCGCGGCACGCCCGGTGTTGAGTGTCTCTCCCCGCAGGTGCTGACCGGCGATAACGGCCTGACGCTGATTGAAAATGCGCCGTGGGGCGTGGTGGCCTCGGTCACGCCGTCCACCAACCCGGCGGCAACGGTCATTAATAACGCTATCAGCCTGATTGCCGCAGGCAACAGCGTGGTGTTTGCCCCGCATCCGGCAGCGAAAAAGGTCTCTCAGCGGGCAATCACCCTGCTCAATCAGGCGGTAGTCGCCGCCAGCGGCCCGGAAAATCTGCTGGTCACTGTGGCGAACCCGGATATCGAAACCGCCCAGCGGCTGTTCAAGTACCCCGGTATTGGCCTGCTGGTGGTGACTGGCGGCGAAGCGGTGGTGGACGCGGCGCGCAAACATACTAATAAACGCCTGATTGCCGCCGGAGCCGGTAATCCGCCAGTGGTGGTGGATGAGACCGCAGACCTGTCGCGTGCCGCGCAGTCCATCGTCAAAGGCGCGTCGTTTGACAACAACATCATCTGCGCCGACGAAAAAGTGCTGATTGTGGTCGATAGCGTCGCCGACGAGCTAATGCGCCTGATGGAAGGTCAGCACGCGGTGAAACTGACCGCAGCCCAGGCCGAACAGCTCCAGCCGGTGCTGCTGAAGAATATCGATGAACGCGGTAAAGGTACCGTCAGCCGTGACTGGGTCGGTCGTGACGCGGGCAAGATCGCGGCCGCCATCGGCCTGAACGTGCCGCAGCAGACGCGCCTGTTGTTCGTTGAAACCCCGGCCAGCCATCCGTTTGCCGTCACTGAAATGATGATGCCGGTACTGCCGGTGGTGCGAGTCGCCAACGTCGAAGAAGCCATCGCTCTGGCGGTACAACTTGAAGGCGGTTGCCACCATACGGCGGCGATGCACTCGCGCAACATTGACAATATGAACCAGATGGCGAACGCCATCGACACCAGCATTTTCGTCAAAAACGGGCCGTGCATTGCCGGGCTTGGATTGGGCGGTGAAGGCTGGACCACCATGACTATCACTACGCCAACCGGCGAAGGCGTGACCAGCGCGCGTACCTTTGTACGGCTGCGTCGTTGTGTATTGGTGGATGCGTTTCGCATTGTATAAGGGATGACTCATGGCGCACGACGAACAACTCTGGCTCACCCCCAGACTGCAAAAAGCGGCGGCCCTGTGTCATCAGACGCCCGCCGCCAGTGACACACCGCTGTGGCTGGGGGTGGATTTGGGTACCTGTGACGTGGTGTCGATAGTGGTTGACTCTGACGCGCAGCCGGTGGCGGTGTGCCTTGACTGGGCGGACGTCGTGCGTGACGGCATCGTCTGGGATTTCTTCGGCGCGGTGACCATTGTGCGCCGCCATCTCGACACGCTTGAACAGCAGCTCGGCTGTCGCTTTACTCATGCGGCGACCTCGTTCCCGCCGGGCACCGACCCGCGTATTTCGATCAACGTGCTGGAGTCTGCCGGGTTAGAGGTCAGCCACGTACTGGATGAACCGACGGCGGTGGCGGATCTGCTGCAACTGGATAACGCGGGTGTGGTGGATATTGGCGGCGGTACTACCGGCATTGCCATCGTCAAACAGGGCAAGGTGACCTGGTCCGCCGATGAAGCCACTGGCGGACATCATATCTCCCTGACGCTGGCGGGCAACCGCCGTATTCCACTGGAAGAGGCGGAACAGTACAAGCGCAGCAATGCGCAGGAAATTTGGCCGATAGTGAAGCCAGTGTACGAAAAGATGGCGGAGATCGTCGCTCGGCATATTGCCGGGCAGGGAGTGACTGATTTATGGCTGGCGGGCGGTTCCTGTATGCAGCCGGGCGTGGAGGCGTTATTTCGCCAGCGTTTCCCGGAGTTACAGGTGCATTTACCGCAGCACAGCCTGTTTATGACCCCGCTGGCGATAGCCAATAGCGGGAGAGCGAAAGCGGAGGGACTCTATGCAAGCTGAACTGCAGACGGCGCTGTTTCAGGCATTCGACACCCTGAATCTGCAACGCGTGAAAACGTTCAGCGTACCGCCGGTCACGCTGTGCGGACTTGGGGCGCTCAGCGCCTGTGGACAGGAGGCGCAATCGCGAGGCTTAAGCCATCTGTTTGTGATGGTTGACAGTTTTCTGCATCAGGCGGGAATGACCGCGCCGCTGGCACGCAGCCTGGCGATGAAGGGCGTCGCGATGACGGTCTGGCCGTGCCCGCCGGGTGAACCGTGCATCACCGATGTCTGCGCGGCGGTGGCGCAACTGCGTGAGGCGGCATGCGATGGCGTAGTGGCCTTTGGCGGCGGTTCGGTGCTGGACGCGGCGAAAGCGGTCGCCCTGCTGGTGACTAACCCTGACCAGACGCTGAGCGCAATGACCGAGCGCAGTACATTACGCCCGCGTCTGCCGCTGATTGCGGTGCCGACCACCGCCGGAACCGGTTCAGAAACCACCAACGTGACGGTGATTATCGATGCGGCCAGCGGGCGCAAGCAGGTGCTGGCACACGCGTCGCTAATGCCGGATGTGGCGATTCTTGATGCTGCCGTGACCGAAGGCGTTCCGCCAAACGTGACGGCGATGACCGGTATTGATGCGTTGACTCATGCGATTGAGGCCTACAGCGCGCTCAACGCCACGCCGTTTACCGACAGCCTGGCGATTGGCGCGATAGCGATGATTGGCAAATCGCTGCCGAAAGCCGTGGGTTACGGCCACGATCTGACGGCGCGTGAAAATATGTTACTGGCCTCCTGTATGGCGGGAATGGCCTTTTCCAGCGCCGGTCTGGGACTGTGTCATGCGATGGCGCACCAGCCGGGGGCGGCGCTGCATATTCCGCACGGCCTGGCCAACGCCATGCTGCTGCCAACGGTCATGGGCTTTAACCGGATGGTATGCCGCGAACGCTTCAGTCAAATCGGTCGGGCGTTAACCAATAAGAAATCGGACGATCGCGATGCGATTGCGGCGGTGAGCGAGCTGATTGCCGAAGTGGGGCAGAGCAAACGGCTGGCTGACGCTGGTGCCAGACCCGAACACTACAGCGCATGGGCGCAGGCGGCGCAGGATGACATTTGTATGCGCACCAATCCACGAACCGCCAGCCAGGAACAGCTCATCGAGTTGTACGCGGCGGCACAATAAAGAATATCAGGTCTATGAAAACACAGGGCAAATGGAGATAAGGCTATGGGAATTAACGAAATCATCATGTACATCATGATGTTCTTTATGCTGATTGCCGCCGTGGACAGAGTCCTGTCGCAGTTCGGCGGATCGGCGCGCTTCCTCGGTAAATTCGGCAAGAGTATCGAAGGGGCCGGCGGCCAGTTTGAAGAGGGCTTTATGGCGATGGGGGCGCTGGGTCTGGCGATGGTCGGTATGACCGCGCTGGCGCCGGTGCTGGCGCATGTACTGGGGCCGGTTATTATCCCGGTATACGAAATGCTGGGCGCAAACCCATCCATGTTCGCCGGTACGCTGCTGGCCTGTGATATGGGCGGATTCTTCCTCGCCAAAGAGCTGGCAGGCGGTGATGTGGCGGCATGGCTATACTCAGGGTTGATCCTGGGGTCGATGATGGGGCCGACCATTGTGTTCTCCATTCCGGTGGCGCTTGGCATTATCGAACCCTCTGACCGTCGTTACCTGGCGCTTGGCGTACTGGCGGGTATCGTTACTATTCCCATTGGTTGTATTGCGGGTGGTTTGATCGCCATGTACTCAGGCGTGCAAATCAACGGTCAGCCGGTGGAGTTTACCTTCACGCTTATCCTGATGAACATGATCCCGGTATTAATCGTCGCGGTGCTGGTGGCGCTGGGGCTGAAGTTTATCCCAGAAAAAATGATCAACGGTTTCCAGATCTTCGCCAAATTTCTGGTGGCGCTGATCACCATCGGTCTGGCGGCTGCGGTGGTCAAATTCCTGCTGGGTTGGGAGTTAATTCCGGGTCTTGACCCTATCTTTATGGCCCCTGGCGACAAACCAGGCGAAGTGATGCGCGCCATTGAAGTGATCGGTTCTATCTCCTGCGTGCTGCTCGGCGCCTACCCGATGGTGCTGTTGCTGACACGTTGGTTTGAAAAACCGTTGATGAATGTCGGTAAGCTGCTGAACGTAAATAATATTGCGGCGGCGGGCATGGTGGCGACCCTGGCGAACAATATCCCTATGTTCGGCATGATGAAGCAGATGGATACCCGCGGCAAAGTGATTAACTGCGCATTTGCCGTCTCTGCGGCGTTCGCGCTGGGCGACCATTTAGGCTTCGCCGCCGCCAATATGAACGCCATGATCTTCCCGATGATTGTCGGCAAGCTGATCGGCGGCGTGACGGCAATTGGCGTGGCGATGATGCTGGTGCCGAAAGATGACGCCGCACAGGTGAAAACCGAAGCGGAGGCGCAATCGTGAATACTCGCCAGCTACTGAGCGTCGGTATCGATATCGGCACCACCACTACGCAGGTGATCTTCTCGCGCCTGGAATTGGTTAACCGTGCGGCGGTGTCGCAGGTGCCGCGCTACGAATTCATCAAACGCGACATTAGCTGGCAAAGCCCGGTCTTCTTTACGCCCGTGGATAAGCAGGGCGGTCTGAAAGAGGCAGAACTTAAAACGCTGATTCTGGCCCAGTATCAGGCCGCAGGCATCGCGCCTGAATCGGTGGACTCCGGGGCGATCATTATCACCGGCGAAAGCGCCAAAACCCGCAACGCCCGTCCGGCGGTCATGGCGCTCTCGCAGTCGCTGGGCGACTTTGTGGTCGCCAGCGCCGGGCCGCATCTGGAATCGGTCATTGCCGGTCACGGCGCCGGGGCGCAAAGCTTGTCTGAGCAGCGGATGTGTCGGGTGCTGAATATTGATATCGGCGGCGGCACGTCTAACTACGCGCTGTTTGATGCGGGAAAAGTCAGCGGCACCGCCTGCCTTAACGTCGGTGGTCGCCTGCTGGAAACCGACGGCCAGGGACGGGTGGTCCACGCGCATCAGCCAGGACAGCGGATTGTCGATGAGGTTTTTGGCGCAGGCACCGATGCCCGCGCGTTGACCGTAGCGCAACTGGGACAGGTGGCGCGGCGGATGGCGGCTCTCATCGTTGAGGTTATCGCCGGTACGCTCACGCCGCTGGCGCAATCGCTGATGCAAACCGGGCTGCTGCCCGCCGATATTACGCCGGAGGTGATCACGCTGTCCGGCGGCGTCGGCGAATGTTATCGCCATCAGCCTGCCGACCCGTTCTGCTTTTCTGATATCGGGCCGCTGCTGGCGACCGCGCTGCATGAGCACCCGCGTCTGCGTGAGATGAACGTGCAGTTTCCGGCGCAAACCGTACGCGCCACGGTCATCGGCGCGGGGGCGCATACACTCTCGCTTTCCGGCAGCACTATCTGGCTGGAAGACGTTCAACTGCCGCTGCGCAACCTGCCGGTGGCGATCCCGCAGGATGATGCCGATCTGGTGAATGCCTGGCGGCAGGCGCTTCTCCAGCTCGATCTCGACCCGCAAACCGACGCTTACGTGCTGGCGCTTCCCGCCACGCTCCCAGTGCGTTACGCCGCATTACTCACGGTCATCGACGCGCTGACGGCTTTTGTCGCGCGTTATCCCAATCCGCATCCTCTGCTGGTGGTGGCCGAACAGGATTTGGGTAAAGCGCTGGGCATGTTATTGCGCCCACAGTTACCGCAACTTCCGCTGGCGGTCATCGATGAGGTGGTCGTGCGGGCGGGAGACTATATCGACATTGGTACGCCTCTTTTTGGCGGATCGGTTGTGCCGGTGACGGTGAAATCACTCGCATTTCCTTCCTGAGGGAACGACTTATGAAACTAAAGACCACATTGTTCGGCAATGTTTATCAGTTTAAGGATGTAAAAGAGGTACTGGCTAAAGCCAACGAACTGCGTTCGGGGGATGTGCTGGCCGGGGTTGCCGCAGCAAGTTCGCAGGAGCGCGTAGCGGCAAAACAGGTACTGTCGGAAATGACGGTAGCGGATATCCGCAACAATCCGGTGATTGCCTATGAAGAGGACTGCGTGACGCGCCTGATTCAGGACGACGTCAACGAAACGGCCTATAACCGGATTAAAAACTGGAGCATCAGCGAACTGCGCGAATACGTGCTGAGCGATGAAACCTCCGTGGACGACATCGCGTTTACCCGCAAAGGCCTGTCCTCCGAAGTGGTGGCGGCAGTGGCGAAAATCTGCTCCAACGCCGACCTGATCTACGGCGGTAAGAAAATGCCGGTAATTAAAAAAGCCAATACTACCATCGGTATTCCGGGCACCTTTAGCTGCCGTTTGCAGCCGAACGATACCCGTGACGATGTGCAGAGTATCGCCGCGCAAATCTACGAAGGGCTTTCTTTCGGCTCAGGCGATGCAGTGATCGGCGTCAACCCGGTGACCGATGACGTGGAAAACCTGACCCGCGTGCTCGACACCGTTTACGGCGTTATCGATAAATTCAATATTCCGACGCAGGGTTGCGTGCTGGCGCACGTCACCACCCAGATTGAAGCGATACGCCGGGGCGCGCCGGGCGGACTGATTTTCCAGAGCATTTGCGGTAGCGAGAAGGGCTTAAAAGAGTTCGGCGTGGAGCTGGCAATGCTCGACGAAGCGCGGGCGGTGGGGGCAGAGTTCAACCGCATCGCCGGGGAAAACTGCCTGTACTTTGAAACTGGACAGGGTTCAGCGCTGTCGGCTGGCGCGAACTTTGGTGCCGACCAGGTGACGATGGAAGCGCGTAACTATGGCCTGGCGCGGCACTACGATCCGTTCCTGGTTAACACCGTGGTGGGCTTTATCGGGCCGGAGTATCTCTACAACGATCGGCAGATTATTCGTGCTGGCCTGGAAGATCACTTTATGGGCAAGCTGAGCGGCATCTCCATGGGCTGCGACTGCTGCTATACCAACCATGCCGACGCCGACCAAAATCTCAACGAAAACCTGATGATTCTGCTCGCCACCGCCGGCTGTAACTACATCATGGGGATGCCGCTCGGCGACGACATCATGCTTAACTACCAGACCACCGCTTTCCACGATACCGCCACCGTCCGTCAGTTGCTGAATTTACGGCCGTCTCCGGAGTTTGAACGCTGGCTGGAAACGATGGGCATTATGGCAAATGGTCGTCTGACCAAACGGGCGGGCGATCCGTCACTGTTCTTCTGATGACGCGGGGATAACACCATGGATCAAAAACAGATTGAAGAAATTGTACGTAGCGTGATGGCGTCAATGGGACAGGACGTACCGCAACCCGTCGCGCCGTCAACGCAGGAAGGCGCAAAGCCGCAGCGCGCCGCGCCGACGGCGACTGAAAGCTGCGCGCTGGATTTGGGTTCCGCGGAGGCAAAAGCCTGGATTGGCGTCGAGAACCCGCATCGTGCGGATGTGCTGACCGAACTGCGTCGCAGTACTGCGGCACGCGTCTGTACTGGTCGTGCCGGGCCGCGTCCACGTACCCAGGCGCTGTTACGCTTCCTGGCGGATCACTCCCGTTCGAAAGACACCGTGCTCAAAGAGGTGCCAGAAGAATGGGTGAAAGCCCAGGGGCTGCTAGAAGTGCGTTCGGAAATCAGCGACAAAAACCGCTACCTGACCCGCCCGGATATGGGGCGTCGCCTGAGCCAGGAAGCCATTGACGCGCTGAAATCGCAGTGTGTGATGAACCCGGATGTGCAGGTGGTGATCTCCGACGGCCTCTCTACGGATGCGATCACCGCTAACTATAAAGAGATCCTGCCACCGCTGCTGGCGGGTCTGAAACAGGCAGGGCTTAAGGTTGGCACGCCGTTCTTTGTGCGCTATGGCCGCGTGAAGATTGAAGATCAAATTGGCGAGCTTCTTGGCGCGAAAGTAGTGATTTTGCTGGTGGGCGAACGTCCGGGCTTAGGCCAGTCGGAAAGCCTTTCCTGCTACGCCGTGTACTCGCCGCGCGTAACGACCACCGTCGAAGCGGATCGTACCTGTATTTCGAATATTCACCAGGGCGGTACGCCGCCGGTAGAAGCGGCCGCCGTGATTGTGGATTTGGCCAAACGGATGCTGGAGCAGAAAGCGTCCGGTATCAATATGACCCGTTAAGGAGGCATCATGCCCGCATTAGATTTGATTCGACCTTCAGTCACCGCGATGCGCGTGATTGCCTCCGTGAATGACGGTTTCGCGCGAGAACTTAAATTACCGCCGCATATACGTAGCCTCGGACTCATCACTGCAGACTCTGATGACGTGACGTATATTGCCGCAGATGAAGCGACCAAACAGGCAATGGTCGAAGTGGTGTATGGCCGTTCGCTGTACGCCGGGGCGGCTCACGGGCCATCGCCCACCGCGGGTGAGGTGCTGATTATGCTCGGCGGGCCTAACCCGGCGGAAGTGCGGGCCGGTCTGGATGCGATGGTCGCCAGCATTGAAAATGGCGCAGCGTTCCAGTGGGCGAACGATGCAGAAAATACGGCGTTCCTGGCGCATGTGGTTTCGCGTACCGGCTCATATCTTTCTTCCACCGCAGGTATCGCGCTGGGCGATCCGATGGCCTACCTGGTGGCGCCGCCGCTGGAAGCGACATTCGGCATTGACGCGGCGATGAAATCCGCAGACGTCCAACTGGTGACTTACGTACCGCCGCCGTCGGAAACCAACTATTCGGCGGCGTTCTTAACCGGAAGCCAGGCTGCGTGTAAAGCTGCCTGTAACGCGTTCGCCGACGCCGTACTGGATATCGCCCGTAATCCTGTCCAGCGTGCGTAACGGAGGTTGCCGATGATCAATGCCCTGGGATTACTGGAAGTGGACGGCATGGTCGCCGCCGTCGATGCGGCGGATGCCATGCTGAAAGCCGCCAACGTGCGTTTGCTCAGTCATCAAGTGCTCGACCCTGGCAGGCTAACGTTGGTGGTGGAGGGCGATCTGGCGGCATGTCGTGCGGCGCTGGATGCCGGAAGCGCCGCCGCTCAGCGCGCAGGCCGTGTGATTAGCCGCAAAGAAATTGGTCGCCCGGAGGAGGATACCCAGTGGCTGATCGGCGGGTTTACGCGTGCGCCAACGTCGCCTGAGAAAACGTCAGACGTCCCCGCGACGCCAGAGTTCGCCGAAGCGTTACTGGCGCTATTGGCATCAGTACGTCAGGGAATGACGGCGGGAGAGGTTGCCGCGCATTTTGGCTGGCCGCTGGAGCAGGCCAGAAATGTGCTGGAAAGCCTCTTTTCTGACGGAGTATTGCGTAAACGCAGTAGTCGCTATCGCATCAAAAATTAATCTGTCGGAGGGCCGGGCGTCCTGGCGGGCGTCCGGCATAAAAGATCATGAAAAAGACCCGTACAGCGAATTTACACCATCTTTATCATGAAGCGTTACCCGAAGACGTTAAACTTACGCCCAGAGTCGAGGTGGACAATGTTCATCAGCGGCGGACGACGGATGTCTATGAACATGCCCTGACCATTACCGCCTGGCAGCAGATCTACGATCAGCTACACCCGGGCAAATTTCATGGCGAGTTCACGGAAATCCTGCTTGATGAGATTCAGGTGTTCCGTGAATACACCGGCCTGGCGCTGCGTCAGTCGTGTCTGGTTTGGCCAAACTCTTTCTGGTTTGGTATTCCGGCGACACGCGGCGAGCAGGGGTTTATTGGCGCTCAGGGGCTTGGCAGCGCTGAGATTGCCACCCGACCGGGAGGCACCGAATTTGAACTGAGTACGCCGGACGATTACACCATTCTGGGTGTCGTTATCTCAGAAGATGTCATTTCCCGGCAGGCCACGTTTTTGCATAACCCGGAAAGGGTGCTGCATATGTTGCGTAACCAGTTAGCGCTGGAGGTAAAAGAGCAGCATAAAGCGGCGCTGTGGGGCTTTGTGCAGCAGGCGCTGGCCACCTTCAGCGAGAGCCCTGAAACCCTGCATCAACCCGCGGTGCGTAAGGTGTTAAGTGATAATTTGTTGCTGGCGATGGGCACGATGCTGGAAGAGGCGAAGCCGATTCATAGCGCCGAAAGTATCAGCCATCAAGGATATCGCAGGTTACTGTCTCGGGCTCGGGAGTATGTGCTGGAAAATATGTCGGAGCCGTTGACGGTGCTTGATTTATGTAATCAACTGCATGTGAGCCGTCGCACGATGCAAAATGCGTTTCACGCGATTTTGGGCATCGGCCCCAATGCGTGGCTGAAACGTATTCGTTTAAATGCGGTACGCCGGGAACTGATAAGCCCCTGGTCGCAAAGCACGACGGTGAAAGACGCCGCCATGCAGTGGGGATTCTGGCATCTGGGACAATTCGCCACCGATTATCAGCAACTGTTTGCCGAGAAACCGTCATTGACGCTGCATCAACGGATGCGTCAGTGGGCATGATATATGGCTTGTGTAGGTAGGCCTGATAATGAGCAAGCCGCCATCAGTCAATGAGACGATGCCCATGCCGGATGGCGATATCCGTCTTACGAAACGGAGCAGTTATCAGGTAATTACACCCAGTCGCGTACCTGAATAAACTCGCTCAATGCTGCCTCCGGGCTGCCTTCCTTGGGCTGGTAATCGTATTCCCAGCGCACTAACGGCGGCATCGACATCAGGATGGATTCGGTGCGTCCCCCGGTCTGTAAGCCAAACAGCGTGCCGCGATCCCATACCAGATTAAATTCGACATAGCGACCGCGACGATAGAGCTGGAAACTGCGCTCGCGCTCACCCCAAGCCATAGTTTTACGCCGCTCGACAATGGGTAGATACGCCTCGGTATAGCCTTTACCTACCGCCTGCATAAACGCAAAGCAACTGGCGAAATCCGGCGTATTCAGGTCGTCAAAGAATAATCCGCCAATGCCGCGCTGCTCGTTGCGGTGCTTAATGAAGAAGTAGTCGTCGCACCACTTTTTATAGCGTGGATAAACGTCTTCGCCGAACGGCTGGCAGAGATCCCGCGCCGTGCGGTGCCAGTGAACGGCATCCTCTTCAAAACCGTAGTAGGGCGTTAAATCGAACCCGCCGCCAAACCACCACACCGGATCGGCGCCCGGTTTTTCGGCAATAAAAAAGCGCACGTTAGCGTGGCTGGTGGGAATATACGGATTGCGCGGATGTACTACCAGCGACACGCCCATCGCTTCAAAGCTCCGCCCGACAAGTTCCGGGCGATGCGCGGTGGCGGACGCGGGCATCGCATCGCCGTTAACGTGAGAGAAATTAACGCCCGCCTGTTCGAAAATCCCGCCGTTGCGTAATACCCGACTACGTCCGCCGCCGCCCGCTTCGCGTCGCCAGCTATCTTCGATAAAGTTTGCGCCATCCACAGCGGATAACGTTTGGCAAATATCATCCTGCAGGCGTAGCAGAAACTGTTTTACGTGTTGTGCATCGGGCTTCATGATTACCGTTTCTTCGTATGTGCTTTCTGGTTATCAAACCAGTGAAAATAACTGATGATGCCGTTGGCAATCGCCGTAGCGATTTTCTGGCGAAACGCCGTCGTACCCAGCAGACGTTCTTCTTCCGGATTGGTAATGAACGAGGTTTCCACCAGGACCGACGGAATTGACGGTGATTTTAGCACCACGAAAGCCGCCTGTTCGGTAGTACGGCTGTGTAGTTTGTGTATTGGCTTGATTTTCTTGAGAATGTGCGAACCCAGCGTCAGGCTGTTTTTAATAGTATCGGTCTGCACAAGATCAAACAGGACTTGTTGTAGCAGATGATCCCGGTCAGTGGCTTTTTTACCCGCCACTTCGTCCGCGCGGTTTTCGCGCTCGGAGAGATATTTCGCCATCGCGCTACTGGCCCCACGGTTGGAAAGCGCAAAAACGGAAGCGCCCGCCGCTTTCGGATTCGTAAAACCATCGGCGTGAATAGACATAAATAGATCCGCGCCGTGCTTATGGGCGATTTCCACCCGATCGTACAGCGGAATAAAGGTATCCCCTGTCCGGGTTAAACGCGCATCTATTCCGTGATTTCGCAGAATAGCGCGTACATTTTTGGCGATTGCCAGCACGACGTGTTTTTCCTGAGAACCATTGCGGCCAATTGCGCCGGTATCGATGCCGCCGTGTCCGGGATCAAGCATCACCAGCCGTTTATTGCCGGTTTTTTTAGTTTTGGGTTTGCTGTGACCATTGCTCGTTTTCAGCGTATCTTCTTTGGCTAATGCGTGCGACATACCTGACAGCGTCAGGGCCGCCAGACCTGTTTTGAGTACCTGGCGGCGCGATGTGAGAGTTTTTAGGAGTTTAAAGTTGCTCATACGGCCTGAGTTGTGAAAATTAAGTTCAAGACGTTATATCGTATCGCGTAATCCGTTACGATGGCTGATGATGAGAATTGTTTTACTTTTAATTTCAATACGTGACACATCGCCATTATGCCATTTTTTCTGCTGCATCGCGTCAGATATTGGCTGAATCAGATGTTTGCGCCATAATCTTGGTTTTTCCACCCGAAAAGGCAACGAATACCATGGAAATACGTGTTTTTCGCCAGGAAGATTTCGAAGAGGTGATCACCCTCTGGGAGCGTTGCGATCTGCTGCGTCCATGGAACGATCCTGAAATGGATATTGAACGCAAGGTGAATCACGATGTCAGCTTGTTTCTCGTTGCGGAAGTTAGCGGCGAAGTTGTCGGTACGGTAATGGGCGGTTACGACGGGCATCGCGGCTCGGCGTATTACCTGGGTGTTCACCCAGAGTTCCGCGGGCGCGGTATTGCGAATGCGCTGCTTAACCGACTGGAAAAAAAACTCATCGCCCGTGGTTGTCCGAAAATCCAAATTATGGTGCGTGATGATAATGACGTTGTGTTGGGCATGTATGAACGTCTGGGATATGAGCATTCTGACGCTCTGAGTCTGGGTAAACGTCTGATTGAAGATGAAGAGTACTGAGTTTCATCCAGCCGATTATGACGTACACGGACGTTTACGTCTGCCGTTTCTCTTCTGGTGCGTGCTGCTACTTCAGGCGCGCGCATGGATACTCTTTGTCATTGCCGGTTCATCCCGTGAACAAGGTAATACTTTGTTAAACTTTTTTTACCCCGACCATGATAATTTTTGGCTGGGACTGTTGCCTGGCGTTCCGGCGGTAGTGGCGTTTTTACTCAGCGGGCGGCGTGAAGCATTTCCTGGGATGTGGCGTATGCTACGAGGATGGCTCATTCTGGCGCAACTGGTATTGCTTTGCTGGCAACCTGCGTTATGGCTGTCTGGGGAATCGGTTAATGGCGCTGGGATGGCGCTTTTTGTAGTGGATATCGTCGCGCTTATCTGGCTGGTCACTCACCGTCGTTGCCGCGCCTGTTTTGTCTCCGGAAAAGAATAACGGCACTTTTTGGTTAACCCGCACTCCAACCAACGTTGATTAATAAAGAAAGGAAGTGAGATGAAATCGCTGCGTTTGACTTTACTCGCGCTGCCGCTGGCGTTGACCGGTTGTTCGACGCTCTCATCGGTCAACTGGTCTGCCGCAAATCCGTGGAACTGGTTTGGTTCCTCGACAAAAGTCACTGAGCAAGGCGTGGGAGAGCTGACAGCCGCCACGCCGCTGGAAAAGCAGGCTATTGCAGAGGCATTAGATGGCGATTATCGCCTGCGTAGCGGCATGAAAACCGATAACGGCAACGTGGTGCGCTTTTTTGAAGCGATGAAGGGCGACAACGTCGCGATGGTGATTAACGGCGAGCAGGGGACCGTGAGCCGTATCGATGTGCTGGACAGCGATATCCCCTCCGCTGCGGGTGTCAAAATCGGTACACCGTTTAGCGACCTTTACAGCAAAGCCTTTGGTCACTGCGAATCAGCTTCCAGCGATAGTCATACCAACGTCGAATGCAAAGCTGAGGGAAGTCAGCATATTAGTTATGTTTTCTCTGGCGAGTGGAGCGGGCCGGAAGGCTTAATGCCTTCAGATGACGCCTTAAAAAACTGGGTCGTGCGCAAAATCATCTGGCGTCGTTAATTTGCGTCTGAACAAACCGCTTCGCTTAAAAACAAGGTAAAATAGCCTCCATTAATGCCACGACTGCGTGGCATTCTCATTTTCAGGAGGAATCATGTCTCAGGTTCAAAGCGGCATTTTGCCGGAACATTGCCGTGCGGCAATTTGGATTGAAGCTAATGTGAAAGGCGACGTGGATGCCCTGCGCGCAGCCAGCAGAACGTTTGCCGATAAACTGGCGACCTTCGAAGTGAAATTTCCGGATGCCAATCTGGGCGCTGTTGTGGCGTTTGGCAACAATACCTGGCGCGCCCTGAGCGGTGGCGTCGGGGCGGAAGAACTGAAAGACTTTATCCCTTATGGTAAAGGGCTGGCGCCAGCCACGCAGTATGATGTGCTGATCCACATTCTTTCCCTGCGCCACGATGTGAATTTTTCTGTTGCCCAGGCGGCGATGGAAGCCTTTGGCGATTGCATCGATGTGAAAGAAGAAGTTCACGGCTTCCGTTGGGTGGAAGAACGCGACCTGAGCGGCTTTGTCGACGGGACAGAGAATCCGGCGGGCGAAGAGACGCGCCGTGAAGTGGCGGTAATCAAAGATGGTGTGGATGCCGGCGGCAGTTATGTGTTCGTGCAGCGTTGGGAACACAATCTCAAGCAGCTTAACCGGATGAGTATTCACGATCAGGAGATGATGATCGGTCGTACCAAAGAGGCTAATGAAGAAATCGATGGTGATTCGCGCCCGGCAACGTCCCACCTGAGCCGCGTGGATCTGAAAGAAGAGGGCAAAGGGCTGAAGATTGTGCGCCAGAGCCTGCCATACGGCACTGCCAGCGGTACGCACGGTCTCTATTTTTGCGCTTACTGCGCGCGCCTGCATAATATCGAACAGCAGCTTCTGAGTATGTTCGGCGATACCGATGGTAAACGCGACGCGATGCTGCGCTTCACCAAACCGGTGACCGGCGGCTACTATTTTGCGCCGTCGCTGGATCGTCTGCTGGCGCTGTGATGGTCATGAAGAGGGAACTGAAGGCACTGTCAGTGATGCGCCTTCAGCGAAACTGGCTATTTTAACGCCGCATATATCTGATCGACTACCCAACCGTAAGTGGCCACAGGCATCAGGCCACTTTTAAACATATTGGGATTTTTTTGCGGATCGGCGACAGGCGAGTGGGGCTTGTTGCTTAGCATCACAATCGCCATATGGTTTACCGGGTCGATCACCGTTAGCGTACCAGTCCATCCGGTATGACCGTAAGCCTCGGCGCTTGCCAGCGTCCCAAATGTGCTGGTCATCGACGCATTGCCGTTTACCCGCCAGCCAAGGCCAAACGTAGCATCCTCAGGCGAACGTCGGGTGAACATCTTCACCGTTTCAGGGCTGAATAGCGTTACGTTACCGTAGCTGCCACCATTGAGCATCGTTTGCATTAATACTGCAATATCGGCGGTATTTGAAAACAGTCCCGCATGCCCTGACACGCCGCCCATAGAGTAGAATGCTTTCTCATCGTGCACCTGACCCCATACCGTGGTGGTACGGATATTCGGGAAATGAATTATCCCGTCACGAGTGTTACCGTTCAGCTCCGTCGCGGCGATCTGCTGCGGCTGAAACCCTTTCTTAAGCGGGTTGAAGACCGTGTGCGTTAACCCGAGGGGGCGATAAATGGCTTCTTCGACGTAGCGATCTAGCGGTTGTCCGGTGACGGCCTCAACGATAAAGCCAAGCAGCATATAATCCACATCGCTATAGATATGTTGAGTGCCGGGCCGGTACTCTAGCGGCGTACGCTTGATCATCTCAAGCGTGGTCGATTTATCCTGGGAATAGAGCTCACCGGCAACCGTTTTATTGGGGTATTGCGGGTCGGCGGGAAATCCCCCGGAGTGATGCAGCAGATCTGCAACCCTCAGCATGCTTTTCCCTTTGATCGCCTCCCCCGGACGATCGACAAAGCCGGGAATGTATTTTGAGATAAGATCGTCCGGCTTTAATTTGCCTTCTGACATCAGTTTTTGTAGCGCGAAGTTGGTGGCGTACATTTTGCTGTTGGACGCCAGATCGTACAGGGTCTCGGTAGTCGCTTTGATTGGCTGACGCATCAGAGTGTTACCATCATATTTCTTCGCGTCGCCCCAGGCCTTACGGTAGACAATATGATTGTCTTTAATAATCAGCAGATTCACGCTGGGATAACCCGCGTCGACCTGCTGGGCAATCCAGCTCTCCAGCCTGTTAAGCCGCTCAATATTCAGTCCTACCTTTTCCGGCGTGCTTTCAGTCAACACGGGGTAGGATGTCGCGCTGGCGGCACAACTAAACGCCAGCAGTGATGCAAAAAGTAGTTTTATGTTCATGATCTTAGTCCAGATTCACATTGCGGCAGCCAAACAGAACGGTAAAAATAAAACCGCCAAGATAAGAGATCGCCATTCCGGCGGCATAAACCGCCATGGCGGGCAAAATACCCTGCGCGGAGGTCATCAACGGCAGCGCAACCAAACCGGATGGGCCAAAGGCGCTGTTTAACCCCATCGGTAAACCTGACCAGGCCACCAGGCCGATGAAAAGCCCACCGGCAGCGCCGCCGAGACAGGCGGTGATAAACGGCTTCATGCGCGGCAGCGTAACGCCATAAATTAGCGGTTCTCCCACACCCAGAAGCCCGGGAATAATCGCCCCGCGCACCTGACTGCGTAACGCGCTGTGTCTTTCTGCCCGCCAGTAGAGCGCCAGCGCTGCGCCAACCTGTCCTGCGCCCGCCATTGAAAGAATGGGGAACAGACTATTGAATCCCTGACTGCTCATTAACGCCAGATAGACGGGGATAAAGCCTTGATGAACGCCAAATACCACCGAGACCAGAAACAGCCCGGCCAGCACGGCGCATCCGAGCGGGTTACTGTTGAGGTGAATAAAGAGCCATGACATCCCCTCAAACAGCCAGCCGCCGAGCGGCATGATGATCAGATAGGCCAGTGCGGCGGTGACCAGCAGGGTTAACATCGATGTTAATAGCATATCCAGATCGTCTGGCATAAAACGGCGGATGATGCATTCAATACGCGCGCTGGCCCAGGCAGCGATCAGGACGCCGATAATGTTGCCGCGCGGATCGATAGGTAAACCAAAGAAATCCTGAATCCCGGAGAAATAGCCGGTAGTTGCCGCGGGGTTGTACCCCAGCAGGAACAACGAGGCGATGATGGCGCCGTTGACCCCTGTACCGCCGAACGCTTGTGCGGCGTTATAGCCAATCAGAATCACCAGGAAGGTGAAGAGCCCTTTACTGAACACTTTCATAAGATTAAGAGCGTCTGCCAGCATCCCCTGCGCATCGGCGGGAAGATGCATGACCGTGCCGATAAGCGTGGCGATCCCCAGCAGCAGGCCGGCAGCAATAAAGCCCGGAATCAACGGGGTAAAAATAGTGGCGAATTTTGACAGAAATTGCTGAACCCCCGAGGTTTGTTTCGCTTTTAGCTGGCTTTTCGTTTTGGCGGCAATATCTGCCGCCTGCATCAACGTCTCGCCGCTATTGGCCAACAGCGCATTCATTGCGTCTGCCGCCCGCTGGGCTTTTCCTGGGCCAAAAATGACCTGTACCTGGTTATCGGAAAGCACAACGCCTTTGACGCCTTCAAGAGTTCTGATTGCCGGATCGACCTGAGTGCTATCGTGTACCGACAGGCGTAAACGGGTCATACAGTTCCCGCAGGTGGCAATATTTGCCGGGCCGCCAACCCGGGCGAGAATTGCCTTCAGAAGATCGTTGCTGATTTCTTTTGCCATTCACTTTATTCCTTTTCCAATACCTGGCGAATGAAGCCGCCATGTTGCTCAAGACGCAAACTCGCTTCCGCTGCGTTGAGGTTTTTCAGTAGCATGACAATAGCGGTTTTGCAGTGGCGACCACAGGCGCTGAGTGCGGCCTCCGCCTCCTGGCGCGTGCAGCCCGTCGCATTTTTCACAATCGTGATCTGACGGAGATGGAGCTTTTCGTTGGTAGCGACCACATCAACCATCAGATTGCCGAATACCTTGCCGGATTTAATCATCAAGCCGGTAGACAGCATGTTGAGAATTAACTTTTGCGCGGTGCCTGCTTTCATACGCGATGAGCCGCTAACCACTTCGGGACCTACCACCGGCGTGATGGCAATCTCCGCAGCGTTAGCGACCGCGCTCCCCGGATTGCAGGAAATGCCTACCGTCCTGCAGCCGAGGGAACGCGCATATTCCAGGCCGGCAATGACATACGGCGTACGCCCGCTGGCGGCAATGCCAATCACCACATCGTTTTCATTTAAGGCGATGTGTTGCAGATCGTTCTCCCCACCTTCGCCGTCGTCTTCCGCGCCTTCAATAGCGTGCTGGATGGCCTGCTCGCCGCCGGCGATTAACCCGATAACCAACCCCGGGGAGACGCCATAGGTAGGAGGGCATTCGCTGGCATCGAGGATCCCCAAACGTCCGGAGGTTCCTGCGCCGATATAAATCATCCGCCCTCCTGCGCTGACCTGCGCATAAATGACGTCAATTGCCGTAGCGATTGCCGGCAGCACCTTTTCGACTGCCAGTGGAACGGTTTTATCTTCGTTATTTATGATGCGGCACATGTCGAGGGTAGAAACCCGATCGATCTCCAGAGACGCGCGGTTGACGCTTTCGGTCATTAAGTTTTCAAGTTGCATGGTATTTCTCGCTTTACAGGTTTAGCGCCCATTTCAGGAATGCTTTTTTCTGGGTGTCGTCAGCTTTCAGATACAGTTGCTGTAGTTTAGACAGTTCATCGTGCGCAAGAGGCGCGGTCGCAGGGGCGGTGGAACGAGCTGGAGACGGGATCATGACGCTATCTTCGTTGACGATGGCGCTCAGGTCAGTGAAGACGGTGATACTGTCCCTGTCGAGCATCTGTATATCAAACGGGACTGGTTTTCCGCCTGCGGTGAGGGTAAAGGCCGGCTTTTGCGCCATCTGACTCGCTTCTTTTTCGTCCAGCGGTTTACCCGCGGAGAGTTGAATATCGACATTGCCTGACGCGTTAAACGAGAGGATATAGGGATTCGAGGTCACCCGCCCGCGATTATTGTTTACCGACTCCGGGTTTACTGGGCTGTCGAATTTCACCACCATTTTCTGGACGCCATCTGGCAGAACCACATCTTTACTAAAGATGCTGACTTTTGCCGAACGGGCCGCCAGAACGTTGACGTTATCGCCAATAAAAAGATGCGGTGCGGCGAGGGCCTGGCTGCAAAACAGCAGCGCGGCGGCGGGGATAAAAGAGTTATTCATAGTTAAGCTCTCCCAAAAAGGGGAATTAGAATTCGTAACGTAAGCCAAGGTGGAAATAGTCATCCGCCGGGTTGCTGCCGCCGAAGGAGACGTCGCTGCCATTGGTGCGTTTTGTCCCTTTTTCGCCATTGCGCCATGAGTAAGAGGCGAATACGGAGCTGCGAACGGTAAGTTTGTACTGCGCTTCAAAGGTGGTATCGCGAAGTTTTAAGCTGTCGCCGTCTTCGTTTTTAAGATGACGATAGCCGGTGCGGAGTGCCCAGTCCGGGCTGACGTTCCAGACCAGGGTCGCTTCGTAATCTGTGTCGGTACTGTCAGGCGAGCCGTCGAGATAGGACACTTTATCCTGAGCAACGAGCAGGCCGAGCATCACATCACCTAAATAGTAGCGGGTGCCGATACCATAGAAAGTGTACTTATCCGCGTTGTCATCCGACTGCGCAGAAGTTTTGTCGTGGCTCGCTTTCTCTGTCTGACCGGCAATGACCGGCTGGAGGCGGCCAAAATCGCCCATATCCAGCGTATAGCGCAGGGCGGCGTTATAGCCGTAATCCAGATCGGAGGTGTTATTACCCAGAATATAGGCGGTTGAAAAATCAAGGTTTCCGAAGGTGTTCTGATATTGAATTGTTCCGTCCTGACGGAAAACCTGCACGGCGGTAGGATCAACAAAGTTAGCCTGTCTGGCCATGGCAACGTCGGAGCTGGCGAACACATCTCCGATATCGGTGAACATGATAAGGCCGGATGAGACGCGTCCGCCGGTCAGCTTACCGTATTCTGAAAAATCGATCCCTGCCCAGACGTAGCGGGCGGTGAAATCATCGGGATCTTCCGCGCTGATGTTGTTGGCATATTCAGCGGCATTGACCTGATATTGGGTAAAACCAATGACCGCCAGCTTGTCATTGATAGCCTGGCGGGCAGAAAAACCGATACGGGCATCAAAGTCTCCTGAGGTATCGCCTGTTTTTTTATCAGAGATATTGAAGCCCAGACGCCCGTAAAGATCGATATTCGATCCATCGTTCGCCTGATAGATCACCGCCGCATGGCTGGCGCTGGTGGCGAGGAGGGTAAGGGTTGCCAAAGACTTCAGGGTAAGTTTCATTATGATTATCCTTTTTCAGTGTGTATGTCGTCATTGCCATAAACAACAAAAGGAATCATATATTCCTTGGTGTAATTTTCAACGGAATAAATGAATCGTAATACAAATAATGTGAGGGCTATCAAATTCTAACCAGGCTTGTGTTATCCTGCGGAACGTGCGTTGGAATTAATGATTCCATGATTACGGGAGTGGAAGAGAGATGCTATATCTGGCGAAAATGCGTAATGCAGAGGGCGAGTTTACGGAAAACGAGCAGAAAATTGCCACTTTCCTGCTGGCGCATGTTGGTGAATTGAAAACGGTTTCCTCCCGCAATATGGCGAAGCAGTTGGAGATCAGCCAGTCGAGTATTGTGAAATTTGCCCAAAAATTGGGGGCGAATGGGTTCACTGAACTTCGAATGGCGCTCATTGAAGAACACAGCGTCAGTCGTGAAAAGAAGCGGGACAAGGCCGTGCATTTGCACAGCTCCATTACCAGTGAAGACAGCCTGGAGATGATGGCCCGTAAGCTGAACAGGGAAAAAATTGTCGCTCTTGAAGAGACCTATAATCTGATGGATTACGAGCGACTGGAGCAGGTGATTAACCTTATCAGTAAGGCTCCGCTCATTCAGATTACCGGAGTCGGAGGATCGGCCCTGGTGGGGCGCGATTTATCCTTTAAGCTGATGAAAATAGGTTTTCGCGTTGCCTGCGAGGTCGACACCCATGTGCAGGCAACGATTGCCCAAGCGTTACGGCAAGGAGATGTGCAAATCGCCATTTCTTATAGCGGATCAAAAAAAGAGATTGTGCTTTGCGCTGAGGCGGCCCGTAAGCAGGGCGCGACGGTGATTGCGATTACCTCATTGGCTGATTCTCCGCTGCGACGGCTGGCGGATTACACGCTGGATACCGTTTCCGGCGAGACGGAATGGCGCAGCTCGTCTATGTCTACCCGAACGGCGCAAAACTCGGTCACCGACCTGCTTTTCGTCGGCATGGTGCAATTGAACGACGTAGAGTCGCTTCGCATGATCGAACGCAGCAGCGAACTGATTACGCTTTTGGATCGAAGCTAGCGGTTTTTGCTCAGGGTTTCCCTAAATAGTGAGCTATTCCTCAGCACTTATTTGATATTACTGTATTTTCAGTGTTAATGGAGTGTAAGACTCCATATTCAAAAGGAGACATTGAAAATGGGTAAACTCACGGGCAAGACAGCATTGGTTACGGGCGCATCACAGGGCATCGGCGAAGGGATCGTCCGCGTATTCGCACGCCACGGCGCGAACTTAATCTTGCTGGATATCTCCGATGAGATTGAAAAGCTGGCGGATGAACTGGGCGGGCGCGGACACCGCTGTACTGCCGTTAAGGCTGACGTCAGGGATTTTGCTTCGGTGCAGGCGGCGGTTGCGCGCGCTAAAGAGATTGAAGGTAGAATTGATATTTTGGTGAATAACGCTGGCGTATGCCGTCTGGGCAACTTCCTTGATATGAGTGAAGAAGATCGCGATTTTCACATTGATATTAATATTAAAGGCGTCTGGAACGTGACCAAAGCCGTCCTGCCTGAGATGATCAAACGTAAAGATGGCCGTATTGTGATGATGTCTTCCGTCACGGGAGATATGGTGGCGGACCCTGGCGAAACGGCCTATGCGTTGTCGAAAGCCGCCATTGTCGGTTTAACCAAATCGCTGGCGGTGGAGTATGCGCAGTCCGGTATTCGCGTGAATGCTATCTGCCCCGGTTATGTAAGAACGCCGATGGCGGAAAGCATTGCCCGTCAGTCTAACCCTGAAGATCCGGAGTCGGTATTAACTGAAATGGCAAAAGCCATTCCGCTACGCCGTCTTGCCGATCCGCTGGAAGTAGGAGAGCTGGCGGCGTTCCTGGCTTCCGATGAGTCCAGCTATCTTACCGGAACGCAAAACGTCATTGATGGCGGCAGCACCCTGCCTGAAAGCGTGAGCGTAGGCGTCTGATTGATGTCGGTTTCCTCCTCACTCAGCGTGGGGAGGGATTCTCTTATTCCCTTTTCGACTTTGAAATCAATAAACGGTATATAAAACCGTTACGCCTTTTGCACTCGTTATAAATATGATGACTATAAGAAAGTCATTAAATTTATAAGGGGCGCAATGGCCGTTAACTTCCTGAAAAAAAGCTATCTGATGCTGGCGGCGTCTCTGTTAATGGTCGGTCAGGCACAGGCTTTGGCACTGCTGAACAGCTCTTACGACGTCTCCCGCGAGTTGTTTGCCGCCCTCAATCCGCCTTTTGAGCAGCAGTGGGAGAAAGACAACGGCGGTGACAAGCTGACGATTAAGCAATCTCATGCCGGCTCATCAAAACAGGCGCTGGCGATTTTGCAGGGGCTGAAGGCAGACGTAGTAACCTATAATCAGGTGACTGACGTACAAATTCTCCATGACAAAGGCAAACTGCTCCCGGCTGGCTGGCAACGCCGTCTGCCGAACAATAGTTCGCCGTTCTACTCCACGATGGGGTTTCTGGTGCGCAAAGGAAACCCGAAAAATATCCACGACTGGAATGATCTGGTGCGACCGGATGTAAAGTTGATTTTCCCTAACCCGAAAACCTCCGGTAACGCCCGTTACACGTATCTGGCGGCATGGGGAGCGGCGGATAACGCGGACGGCGGCGACAAAGCTAAAACCGAACAGTTTATGACCCAGTTTCTGAAAAACGTCGAAGTGTTTGATACCGGCGGTCGCGGCGCCACTACCACCTTTGCTGAACGTGGTCTGGGCGATGTGCTGATTAGCTTTGAATCGGAAGTGAACAACATCCGCAAACAATATGAAGCCCAGGGATTTGAAGTTGTGATCCCGAAAACGAACATTCTTGCTGAGTTCCCGGTCGCCTG
Organism: Salmonella enterica subsp. arizonae; assembly: GCF_008692845.1. Taxonomy (GTDB): domain Bacteria; phylum Pseudomonadota; class Gammaproteobacteria; order Enterobacterales; family Enterobacteriaceae; genus Salmonella; species Salmonella arizonae. Next base: position 192,418 of record NZ_VXJW01000003.1, on the reverse strand, counting down.
GGTGGATAAAAACGTCAAGGCCAACGGCACAGAGAAAGCCGCCAAAGCTTACCTGAACTACCTGTACACTCCGCAGGCGCAGACCATCATCACCGATTACTACTACCGCGTGAACAACCCTGAAGTCATGAGTAAGCAGACAGATAAATTCCCGCAGACCGAATTGTTCCGCGTGGAAGAAAAGTTTGGTTCCTGGCCGGAAGTGATGAAAACCCACTTTGCCAGCGGCGGCGAGCTGGACAAACTGCTGGCGGCGGGACGTAAGTAATGCTTGCCATGTCTTCCCGACGCGTGCTGCCCGGCTTTACGTTAAGCCTGGGCACCAGTTTGCTGTTTGTTTGCCTGATTCTGCTGTTGCCGCTGAGCGCGCTGGTGATGCAGCTTTCACAAATGAGCTGGGCGCAATACTGGGATGTCGTGACCAACCCGCAGGTGGTGGCCGCCTATAAAGTGACGCTGCTGGCGGCATTTGTGGCGTCGATTTTTAACGGCGTGTTTGGTCTGCTGATGGCGTGGATTTTAACTCGTTATCGTTTTCCTGGGCGCACGTTGTTGGATGCGCTGATGGATCTGCCGTTTGCCCTGCCGACGGCAGTAGCGGGGTTAACGCTGGCCTCGCTATTCTCGGTGAACGGTTTTTACGGGCAGTTTCTCGCGCAGTTTGATATCAAAGTCACCTATACCTGGCTCGGTATTGCGGTGGCGATGGCCTTTACCAGCATTCCATTTGTGGTGCGTACCGTCCAGCCGGTACTGGAAGAACTGGGGCCGGAATATGAAGAAGCGGCACAAACGCTGGGGGCCACCCGCCTGCAAAGTTTTCGCAAAGTGGTGCTGCCTGAGCTGTCGCCTGCGTTGGTGGCGGGGATCGCCCTGTCGTTTACCCGCAGCCTTGGCGAGTTTGGCGCGGTGATTTTTATCGCCGGGAATATCGCGTGGAAAACAGAAGTGACCTCGCTGATGATTTTTGTACGTTTGCAGGAGTTTGACTATCCCGCCGCCAGCGCCATTGCCTCGGTGATCCTTGCGGCATCCTTGTTGCTACTGTTTTCGATTAACACGTTACAAAGTCGCTTTGGCCGACGCGTGGTAGGTCACTAATGGCGGAAGTTACTCAATTGACGCGATATGACGCCCCCCGTATTAACTGGGGAAAATGGTTTCTGATTATCATCGGGATGTTGGTCTCGGCATTTATTCTGCTGGTGCCGATGATCTACATCTTCGTGCAGGCGTTCAGCAAAGGGCTAATGCCAGTGCTGCAAAATCTGGCCGATCCGGACATGCTGCACGCCATCTGGCTGACGGTGTTGATTGCCCTGATTGCGGTACCGGTCAATCTGGTGTTCGGCATTTTGCTGGCGTGGCTGGTGACGCGCTTTAACTTTCCGGGTCGTCAGCTACTGCTGACTCTGCTGGATATTCCCTTTGCCGTCTCGCCGGTGGTGGCGGGTCTGGTCTATCTGCTGTTTTACGGCTCCAACGGTCCGCTGGGCGGCTGGCTGGATGAACATAATCTGCAAATTATGTTCTCCTGGCCGGGGATGGTACTGGTCACTATTTTCGTCACCTGTCCGTTTGTGGTGCGCGAACTGGTGCCGGTGATGCTCAGTCAGGGCAGCCAGGAGGATGAGGCGGCGATTTTACTGGGCGCCTCCGGCTGGCAAATGTTCCGTCGCGTAACGTTGCCGAATATTCGCTGGGCGCTTTTGTACGGCGTGGTATTAACCAACGCCCGCGCGATTGGCGAGTTTGGCGCGGTGTCGGTGGTTTCCGGCTCGATTCGCGGCGAAACGTTATCGCTACCGTTACAGATTGAATTACTGGAGCAGGACTACAACACCGTCGGTTCCTTTACTGCCGCCGCATTGTTGACGTTAATGGCGATTATTACCCTGTTTTTGAAGAGCATATTGCAATGGCGTCTGGAACATCAGGAAAAACGCGCGCAACAGGAGGAAAATCATGAGCATTGAGATCGCCAGAATTAAGAAATCGTTTGGTCGCACCCTGGTACTGAATGATATCTCGCTGGATATTCCTTCCGGTCAGATGGTTGCCTTGTTAGGGCCGTCTGGTTCCGGCAAAACGACGCTGCTGCGAATTATTGCCGGACTGGAACATCAGAGCAGCGGACATATTCGCTTTCACGGTACAGACGTCAGCCGCCTGCACGCGCGTGAGCGTAAAGTCGGCTTTGTGTTTCAGCATTATGCGCTGTTTCGTCATATGACCGTGTTCGACAATATTGCTTTCGGCCTGACGGTACTGCCGCGACGCGAACGTCCAAATGCGGCGGCGATTAAAACAAAAGTGACGCAATTGCTTGAAATGGTTCAACTGGCGCACCTGGCGGATCGCTTCCCCGCTCAGCTTTCCGGCGGACAGAAACAGCGCGTGGCGCTGGCGCGCGCGCTCGCTGTGGAACCGCAAATTTTGCTGCTGGATGAACCGTTTGGCGCGCTGGATGCCCAGGTACGTAAAGAACTACGTCGCTGGTTGCGCCAACTGCATGAAGAGCTGAAATTTACCAGTGTCTTTGTTACCCACGATCAGGAAGAAGCGACGGAAGTGGCGGATCGGGTGGTGGTGATGAGTCAGGGCAATATCGAGCAGGCTGATGCGCCGGATCGGGTGTGGCGTGAACCGTCTACTCGCTTTGTACTGGAATTTATGGGGGAAGTTAACCGCCTCCAGGGAACGATTCGCGGCGGACAATTCCACGTGGGCGCACACCGCTGGCCGTTGGGGTATACGCCCGCGTACCAGGGGCCGGTCGATCTGTTCCTGCGTCCGTGGGAGGTGGATATCAGCCGCCGCACCAGTCTGGATTCTCCGTTACCGGTACAGGTCATTGAGGCCAGCCCGAAGGGCCACTATACACAGCTAGTGGTGCAGCCGCAGGGGTGGTATCACGATCCGCTGACGGTGGTGATGGCGGGCGATGACGCCCCACAGCGCGGCGAGCGTCTGTTTGTCGGGCTGCAACACGCGCGTTTATATCACGGCGATGAGCGTATTGAGCCTTATGAGGCGCTTGCTCTGGCGCAATCCGCTTGATAGGTTAATTTTCCTGTTTCTCGCCCGGTAAGCGAAGCGTCACCGGGAATTTTGTTGGACAGAAAACGTGAACACATTAGAACAAACAATCGGCAATACGCCGTTGGTAAAATTACAGCGGATGACGCCGGATAATGGCAGTGAAATTTGGGTCAAGCTGGAAGGCAATAATCCGGCAGGATCGGTGAAAGATCGCGCGGCGCTGTCAATGATCGTTGAGGCGGAAAAGCGTGGGGAAATTAAACCGGGCGATGTACTGATTGAAGCGACCAGCGGCAACACCGGGATTGCGCTGGCGATGATCGCCGCGCTGAAAGGTTACCGCATGAAACTGTTGATGCCGGACAACATGAGCCAGGAGCGACGGTCGGCAATGCGGGCGTATGGCGCGGAACTGGTTCTGGTCACCAAAGAGCAGGGAATGGAAGGGGCGCGCGATCTGGCGCTATCCATGGCTGAACGTGGCGAGGGCAAACTGCTCGATCAATTTAATAATCCTGATAATCCTTACGCCCACTACGCGACTACCGGCCCGGAAATCTGGCGGCAAACCGCAGGGCGGATCACCCATTTTGTTTCCAGTATGGGCACGACCGGTACGATTACCGGCGTTTCGCGCTTTCTGCGTGAGCAGGATAAAGCGGTGACTATCGTCGGATTGCAGCCGGAAGAGGGAAGCTGTATTCCGGGTATTCGACGCTGGCCTGCCGACTATATGCCCGGTATTTTCAGTGCGCCGCTGGTGGATGAGGTGCTGGATATTCATCAGCAGGAGGCGGAAAATACCATGCGTGAGCTGGCGGTGCGTGAAGGTATTTTTTGCGGCGTGAGTTCCGGCGGCGCGGTAGCCGGTGCGATTCGAATTGCGAAGGCCAACCCTGGCGCGCTAGTGGTGGCGATTATCTGCGATCGCGGCGACCGTTACCTGTCTACCGGCGTGTTTGGCGAAGAGCACTTCAGCCAGGGGGCAGGAATTTAACGCTATATTATATGGCGTTTTATCAGGCTTACGAAGCACGACTGTAGGCCTGTTAAGCATAGCGCCATCAGTAGTTATATAAGTTATTGCTGATGGTTCTCTACCAACCGATCGAGAAACTGCCACAGCTTTCTATTCATCTCCTGATAATTCTATGTGCGCATCTCGGCGACCGAACGGATAAAACGCTTCTCTTGCGCGTCGGCCAGTTCCTGCTGCGAATGCTGGATTAACCCTTCAACCGCCTCGACGGTAAATTCCATATGACACTGAAAGCCATAGATAAAATTGCCGTACTGCACTATCTGACGCGGGCAACCTTCGCTTTCTGCCAGCACTGTCGCCTGATCGGTGAGTCCCGGCATATCGTTGTGCCAGTGACCGACGGTTAACGGGGAACCAAAGTGGTCGATAAATGGATGCCGCAGGCCGGCTTCAGTGAGCGTAATAGGGTAGTGACCAATCTCTTTTTCCGGGCTTTGACACACCGCGGCGCCCAGCGCCTCGCCAATGAGCTGCGAACCAAGACAGATGCCAATGACCATTCGCCGGGCCGTAATCGCCTGGTTAATTAAATGCTGCTCGGCGCGAGAGTCAAAATACGGGCACTCTTCGCGGGTGGTCCGCGGCGACTGTGTCCGCCAAATACAACCAGCATATCGAACCCATCGGCATTGAGCGGCAGCGCTTCTCCTGCATAGACGCGCGACCATGAAATGGCGTAACCGCGATCTTCAGCCCATTGCAGATAAGCGCCAGTGGATTCAAACGACTCATGGACAACAAAATGAATTCGCACGTTATTTTCCCCTGTTAGCGATTTAGCGCCTGATGGATATCAGCTGCCAGCATATTGATCTCACTATCATTTAATGTCGACAGCGTAATACGTAGACCGTGGGACGACGCGCTCACGCCAAAGGCTTCTCCCTCGCGTACCAGCCAGCCGGATTTTGCTAGCGCAAACGCAGTCGCCTGGCTATGAGTTTCCAGCGGGAGCCAGGCATTCAGGCCATCGCCGGGAGAAATGGCGATGCCATGCTGTTGTAGGGCGCAGGCCAGTTTCTGTTGCTGGGCGGCGTAAAACAGCCGCGTTTGCGTCAGCCTGTGCTGATACTCAGGGTCGGTCAGACAAGCATAGACCAGATCCTGTAACAGATGGCTGACCCACTGGCTACCGGCATTTAGCCGCAGCCTAAGTTTTGCCGAGGTTGCGCTGTCGCTGGCGATAATAGCGAGACGTAAATCGGGGCCGAGAGTTTTGGAAACGGAGCGTATTACCGCCCAGTGTTGTGTTGCCTGCGCAATCACCGGTTGCCAGGGCGATGAAGAAAGCAGGGCGAAGTGATCGTCGATAATGACCAGTATCTGAGGGTAACGCGCCAGGATATTTTGCAGCGCGGCGGCGCGGAGAGCGCTTAGGCTACAGCCAGTAGGGTTGTGCGCCCGCGGCGTTAAAATAACCGCCCGCGCGCCCTGGCTTAGCGCTTGTTCCAGCTTTTCAGGCTGCATCCCTTCGCTATCTACGCTGACCGGGCTGGCGCTAAAACCGGCATAACGCAGCATATTGATACTGCTTAAAAAGCAGGGATCTTCCACCGCGACGCTGTCGCCCGGCAGCAGATGCGCGCAAAGCAGCCTTTCGATGGCGTCGATAGCCCCGCTGGTGATATCAATTTCGCCTGCGACGGGCATAGCATCCTGTAGCCAACGTACCGCCCACGCGTGCAGTTCGGGTGAAACGGGCGCATCGCCGTATAGATGCGGCGTGCGGCTGAGTCGGGCAAAATAACGGCTGAGGTCGGGCAAGCGCTGCGGGTCGGGATTGCCGCCGGAAAGGTCGCGCAGAGGCGTATGCGGATCGCCGCCTTCCAGCGCTACGGGAGACGGACTGCCTTTAATCACCGTCCCATTGCGGCCTAAACTTTGCGCCAGCCCCGCCGTTATCAGCCGTTTATACGCTGCTGCGACGGTATTGCGGTTCACCTTTAATTCGCTCGCCAGCTCCCGTACCGGTGGAAGCGAATCCTCCGCTCGTAATGTGCCAGCGGTAATGTGTTGACGAATGCTGTTAAAAATTTCGCTGGCGGTTTTTCCGTTGATCATTATTGACCTATGACAAAATGAATTTTAGCATATGACGATAATAGTGAGGCGATAGCCTGCTGTCCAGCGAGAGGAAAATTTTATGGGGCAAGAGAGTGATATTCAGTCAGTGCTCTTTGACGACAACCATCGGGCGTTGCAAACCGACATTGTCGCCGTTCAGTCACAGGTCGTGTACGGCAGCGTCGGCAACAGCATTGCCGTACCGGCGATTAAAGCGCAGGGGCTACGGGTGACGGCAGTCCCGACGGTACTGTTCAGCAATACCCCGCACTATAAAACGTTTTATGGCGGCATTCTTCCTGCCGAATGGTTTGCTGGCTACCTTACGGCGCTGAATGAGCGCGATGCGTTACGCGAATTAAAAGCGATAACCACGGGTTACATGGGCAGCGCAGACCAAATTGTCTTGCTCTCAGAGTGGTTAATGGCTGTCCGGGCTTCGCATCCGGAGGTCTGTATTCTTGTCGATCCGGTTATTGGCGATACCGACAGCGGAATGTATGTGCAAGCGGAAATTCCTCAGGCCTATCGCACACATTTACTGCCGCAGGCGCAGGGGTTAACGCCAAACGTGTTCGAGCTGGAGATACTGAGTGGTAAACCATGCCGCACGCTGGAAGAGGCGGTGGCGGCGGCGCAATCGCTACTTTCCGATACGCTGAAATGGGTAGTCATTACCAGCGCGCCGGGCGAATCTCTGGAGACGATAACGGTTGCCGTTGTTACCGCGCAGGCCGTGGAGGTCTTTGATCATCCACGGGTGGCGACGGAGTTAAAAGGGACGGGCGATCTCTTCTGCGCCGAGCTGGTCTGCGGTATTGTGCAGGGCAAAAATCTGACGAACGCGGCAAGAGATGCCGCGCAGCGCGTGCTGGAGGTCATGACCTGGACACAACGGTGTGGCTGTGATGAGTTAATTCTGCCACCGGCAGGGGAGGCGCGATGAAGAGTTATCGGTTGGTGGTTCGCCAGCAGGGGCGTATGGTTGGGCATTTTGAAACGAGCGGGACAGAGGCGCTGGAAGATATCTGCGTGGCGCGGGCGATGTTTGGCATTGCGGGTGGCTATGATTGTGAACTGTTAGTGGCGGATTCGGAGCGACGGCTGCTGGAGAGCGGGCCGGAGGGAATGAAAATCCTGATGCGTGAGGCATGTTACCGACCGGTCACCTCACCGTTGTAAACCGTGGGGTCGAAAATCGTAGGCCGGGTAAGACGCTTGCGTCGCCATCCGGCAATGGCCTGATGGGCTACGCTTATCAGGCCAACGGATAAAAAAATGGCGCCAATCGGCGCCATTCTTCACTGCGGCAAGAATTACTTCTTAATGCGGATAACCGGAGTTTCACCCACGGTCACGCTACCAGACAGTTTGATCAGTTCTTTGATTTCATCCATGTTGGAGATAACAACCGGAGTCAGGGTAGACTTGGCTTTTTCTTCCAGCAACGGCAGATCGAACTCAATGACCGGATCGCCAACTTTCACGCGCTGACCTTCTTCAGCAATACGTTTGAAGCCTTCGCCTTTCAGCTCAACGGTGTCGATACCGAAGTGAACGAACAGCTCAATGCCGCTATCGGATTCGATAGAGAACGCATGGTTGGTTTCAAAGATTTTGCCGATGGTACCGTCAACAGGGGCGACCATTTTGTTACCGGTTGGTTTGATAGCGATACCATCACCAACGATTTTTTCGGCAAAAACTACATCCGGCACGTCTTCGATGTTGACGATCTCGCCAGAGAGCGGGGCAACAATCTCAATAGTTCCGGTGTCTTTTTTATCATCAGAAACCAGAGATTTTAGTTTATCGAACAAACCCATGATCTTCTCCTAAGCAGTAAATTGGGCCGCATCTCGTGGATTAGCAGATTGTTTTTTCTTCAATGAACTTGTTAACCAGCGTCATTAACTCGTCCGTTGTCGGTTGAGCAAGAGCCTGCTCTGCTAACACCTTCGCATCTTCGAAGTTCGTGTTACGGATAATCTTCTTAATGCGCGGGATAGAAATGGCGCTCATAGAGAATTCGTCCAGACCCATCCCCAGCAACAGAAGTGTAGCACGTTCGTCGCCTGCAAGCTCACCACACATGCCAGTCCATTTACCTTCTGCATGAGAAGCATCAATAACTTGCTTAATCAAGTTCAGTACGGACGGTGACATTGGCTGGTAAAGATGTGAAATCATATCATTACCACGGTCAACTGCCAGAGTGTACTGTGTTAAATCATTGGTGCCGATACTAAAGAAATCAACTTCTTTGGCTAAATGACGCGCAATAGTCGCCGCCGCCGGCGTTTCCACCATCACGCCAATCTCAATGCTTTCGTCAAACGCTTTACCTTCGTCACGCAGTTCCTGTTTATAGATTTCAATCTCTTTGCGCAGCGCACGCACTTCTTCAACAGAGATGATCATCGGGAACATAATGCGCAATTTACCGAAAGCGGAGGCACGCAAAATCGCGCGAACCTGGTCACGCAGGATCTCTTTGCGATCCATGGCGATACGCACGGCGCGCCAGCCCAGGAACGGGTTTTCTTCTTTCGGGAAGTTCATGTACGGCAACTCTTTGTCGCCGCCGATATCCATGGTACGGACGATAACTGCCTGCGAGCCACACGCTTCAGCCACAGCTTTATAGGCGGCAAACTGCTCTTCTTCCGTCGGCAGCGCGTCGCGATCCATGAACAGGAATTCAGTACGATACAGACCAACGCCTTCCGCGCCGTTACGCTCAGCGCCTTCAACATCACGAACAGTACCAATGTTGGCGCAAACTTCTACCTGATGTCCATCCAGCGTGATTGCAGGCAGATCTTTCAGTTTAGCGAGTTCCGCTTTTTCACTGGCAACCTGCTCCTGAACAGCGCGCAGTTGCTCAATAACGTCGTTGGTCGGGTTGACGTAAACCTGGTTGTTTACGGCATCCAGAATAATAAAGTCGCCGTTTTTCACTTGAGAGGTGACGCTACCAGTACCCACAATTGCCGGCAGTTCCAGAGAACGCGCCATGATAGAGGTGTGGGAAGTACGGCCACCCGCATCGGTGATGAAGCCCAGCACTTTCTGCAGGTTCAACTGCGCGGTTTCTGACGGCGTCAGATCGGCGGCCACCAGGATAACTTCTTCCTGAATCGCGCTCAGGTCGATAATGGCAAGACCCAGGATGTTGCGCAGCAGGCGCTTACCGATATCACGTACGTCAGCCGCACGTTCTTTTAGATATTCGTCATCCAGTTCTTCCAGGGCAGTGGCCTGACCTTCGATAACTTCATGCGCGGCTGCGTCAGCCGTCATGTGCTTATCTTTAATCAGGGCTATGATTTCCTGTTCCAGCTCCTCATCTTCGAGCAGCATAATATGCCCTTCAAAGATGGCTTCTTTTTCTTCACCGAACGTTTCACCAGCTTTTGTCTTGATCGCTTCCAGTTGCGCAGATGCCTTGGCACGACCGCTCAGAAAACGTTCAACTTCCTGATCAACCTTGTCGGCAGAAATTTTTTTCCGGTCAATGACGATTTCGTCTTCTTTCAGCAGCAGTGCTTTGCCGAAAGCGATACCCGGGGATGCTAAAATGCCTGAAATCATAACCCTACCTTACTTGTGACTGATTTTTAAAAGAACCCGGAAAAAATCTTACTCGAGTTCAGCCATCAGTTTGACCAGATGTTCAACCGCTTTCTGCTCATCTTCGCCTTCTGCGGAGATGGTGACGACGGTGCCTTGAGTCAGGCCCAGAGTCTGCAGTTTAAACAGGCTTTTTGCGCTGGCGCTTTTGCCGTTGGAAGTCACAGTAATCTCAGAAGTGAAGCCTTTTGCTTCTTTAACAAACTGAGCAGCAGGGCGGGTGTGCAGACCGTTCGGAGCGGTAATGGTAACTTCTTGCTGGAACATTGTATTTCCCCAACTTATAGGTTTAGTGTTGTGGAACTAAAGTCTAGCCTGGCGGCTCAACTTTAGCCTGTATTGTTAGCGCTGGCGTAAACGGGGCGCGACACAAAAGTGTTCTACGCAATCCGTTGCTGGCAACTTATGGCCGCTGACGTTTCGCTCGTCATTAAACATTATGCCGCGAAAGGAAGATTTGAACCAAATCATAAAATCGATTCAGCTAACGCTTTACCTGTAACGATTAATTTCGCGCATCAAAATAATTAGTCTGGTTAAATACCAGTTCCGTCAGGGTGAATCAATGCCAGGTGAAGTGAAAGTTTGAAGCAGGCCACAAAAAAGCACCCCAAAAGGTGCTTTTTTACGCATTTTTAACATGCTGGCATCACTGTTGCAGTTCTTTCTCGGTAAAGAGATCGGCGAACAGCGCGGTGCTTAGATAACGCTCACCTGATGAGGGTAGGATAACCACAATATTCTTATTGGTAAAGCTTTCATCTTCTTGTAGCTTAAGCGCGGCAGCTACTGCCGCGCCGGAAGAGATCCCCGCCAGAATACCTTCCTCTTCCATCAGACGGCGCGCGGTAGAAATGGCCTCTTCATTGGTGATGCCAACCACTTTATCAATCAGCTTCAGATCCAGGTTGCCTGGGATGAAGCCTGCGCCGATGCCCTGAATTTTATGCGGCCCCGGCTTCAATTCTTCGCCTGCCAGCGCCTGGGCGATAACCGGGGAGTCGGTGGGTTCTACCGCGACGGTGATAAGATCGGCTTTACCCTTCGTCCCTTTAATATAGCGCGTGACGCCGGTCAATGTACCGCCGGTGCCGACGCCGGAGATAAAGACATCAACCTGGCCGTCGGTATCTTCCCAGATTTCCGGGCCGGTGGTTTTTTCATGAATTTCCGGGTTGGCTGGGTTGCTGAATTGTTGGAGCAGGAGATATTTTTGCGGGTTGCTGGCGACAATCTCCTCGGCTTTTTGGATGGCGCCCTTCATCCCCTTCGCCCCTTCGGTAAGCACCAGATTCGCGCCCAGCGCTTTAAGCAATTTACGGCGCTCAATGCTCATCGTTTCCGGCATGGTCAGGGTGAGTTTATAACCGCGTGCGGCGGCGACATACGCCAGCGCAATTCCGGTATTGCCGCTGGTCGGCTCCACCAGTTCAACGCCAGGTTTCAGTACGCCGCGCTTTTCGGCATCCCAAATCATATTGGCGCCGATACGGCACTTGACGCTGAAGCTCGGGTTACGTGACTCCACCTTCGCCAGAATGCGTCCGTTACCGATACGGTTCAATCGAACCAGCGGCGTATGACCGATAGTCAGCGAGTTATCTTCATAAATCTTACTCATAGCCTGTCCTTAACTGTATGAAATTGGGATACCTTCCCAGCATACCTTCCAGCCAGATATCGGGAAGTAAGGATTTCGCATATCTATATGCTGATGGGAAATAATGGTTATCAGTATGGAATAAGAGACAGCATAAGCCATCCCTTATTTATACATTTTTACTTTATTTCCATAACGCGTGCTTAGCACGCCAGCAGTCCACCCACATTGCCGTCGCACCACAGACGGCGACAGGCATAATAAAAAGGTTAAGCACCGGAATCATCGTAAAGAGACTGGTGAGCGCGCCAAATTGCATATTCGCGACCTTCTGCGTGCGTAACGCGGCGCGCATCGTTTTAAACGGCACTTTATGGTTATCAAACGGGTAGTCGCAATACTGAATCGCCAGCATCCAGGCGCTGAACAAAAACCACAGCACCGGCGCGATGGTTTGGCCAATGCCAGGAATAAAATAGAGAACCAGCAGCACGATAGCGCGCGGCAGATACCACGCCAGCTTTTGCCATTCGCGTTTCATAATGCGTGGTACATCTTTCATGATGCCGAGTACGCCGGTATCGGGCGGCGTGGCGCCGGTTAACCGCGCCTCAAGCTGTTCGGCTAAAAGGCCGTTAAACGGCGCGGCGATCCAGTTGGCGAGGGTAGAGAAAAAATAGCCGAAGACCAACAAAACAGAGATAACCGCAATCGGCCACAGCAGATAGCTCAGCCATTGCAGCCAGTCTGGTACATGACTCATCAACGAAGGTATCCAGGCGTCAAGCTGCGTAAACAGCCACCAAAATGCGCCGCCCATCAGCACAATGTTGACCAGCAAAGGTAAAATAACAAAGCGGCGGATTCCCGGTAGGGTGACTAACTTCCATCCTTGCGAGAAATAATAGACGCCGCTACGTGGTACGGTTGTGGATGATGAAACCATATTCAGGACATACTCCTTTTCTTAAAGCCCTGGGTAAGCGTGGGATATCTTACCCGGTTATCAGACGGTAGATAGTTCGGAAATGTTCGAAAAAACAGCAAAAAGTACATTTTCCTTCATCTTTATGCTGCGAAAGCCAACAGTACACTTGCACTTGACGTAATCGGCAAATACTCTTAGTGAGTAAATGTTTGCCGTGGTGGCAAGGTGTTAGAACAACAGAGAATATAATGATGCAGGATTTGCGTCTGATATTAATCATTGTTGGCGCGATCGCCATAATCGCTTTACTGGTACATGGTTTCTGGACCAGCCGTAAAGAACGATCTTCTATGTTCCGCGATCGTCCACTAAAACGCATGAAATCAAAACGCGACGACGACTCGTATGACGACGATGTCGATGCAGACGAAGGCGTGGGTGAAGTTCGTGTTCACCGCGTGAATCATGCCCCCGGTCAGCCGCAGGAGCATGATGCCCCTCGCCAGTCGCCGCAACACCAGTACCAGCCGCCTTATGCGTCTGCGCAACCGCGTCCAGCGACGCCACCGCAGCCGCAAGCGCCGCAGCAACAGCCGGTGCAGCAGCCGCCCCAACCTGTGCCGCCGCCTCAACAGGTTCAGCCATCTGCGCCGCCGGTACAGCCGCAGCAGCCTGCACAGCCGTCGCAAGCGCCGCAGCCTGTTGCGCAGCCCGCACCGCCGTTAGCAGAGCAAACCTTCCAGCCTGCGGATCCTGCCGTTGAGGCGGAACCTGTGGTGGAAGAAGCGCCGGTTGTGGAAAAACCACAGCGTAAAGAGGTGGTTATCATTATGAACGTCGCGGCCCATCATGGTAGCGAGCTCAATGGTGAAGTGCTACTGAACAGTATTCAGCAGTCAGGCTTTAAATTTGGCGATATGAACATCTTCCATCGTCATTTGAGCCCGGACGGTAGCGGCCCGGCTTTGTTTAGTCTCGCGAATATGGTTAATCCGGGAACCTTTGATCCTGAAATGACGGACTTCACTACGCCCGGCGTCACTATCTTTATGCAGGTGCCGTCTTACGGCGATGCGCTGCAAAACTTTAAGCTGATGCTGCAATCCGCGCAGCATATTGCTGATGAGGTCGGCGGCGTAGTGCTGGATGACCAGCGTCGGATGATGACGCCGCAGAAACTGCGTGAATATCAGGATCGCATCCGCGAGGTGATGGACGCTAACGCCTGAGATTAACGCAGGTGTGACATTTTTAACGTAACCCCCGCCTGTCGGGGGTTTTTTATCATTGATGGTGTGATATGGAACCAATCGAACAACAACTGACAGAACTGCGAACCACGCTTCGCCATCATGAATATCTATATCATGTGATGGATGCGCCGGAGATTCCCGACGCCGAATATGACCGCCTGATGCGGGAACTGCGGGCGCTGGAGGCGCAACGCCCGGATCTCATCACGCCGGATTCGCCCACGCAGCGCGTTGGCGCGGCGCCGCTAACGGCATTTAACCAGATTCGCCATGAAGTGCCTATGTTGTCGCTCGATAACGTGTTTGATGAAGAGAGCTTCCTGGCGTTTAACAAACGGGTGCAGGATCGTCTGAAAAGCACGGAAAATGTCACCTGGTGCTGCGAGCTAAAGCTGGATGGTCTGGCGGTCAGCATTCTGTATGAAAACGGCGTTCTGGTAAGAGCCGCGACGCGTGGCGACGGCACCACCGGTGAAGATATTACCTCAAACGTGCGTACGATTCGCGCCATTCCGTTAAAGCTGCGCGGCGATAACATTCCGGCGCGTCTTGAAGTTCGCGGAGAGGTATTTTTACCGCAGGCCGGATTTGAAAAGATCAACGAAGAAGCGCGCCGCAGTGGCGGCAAAGTGTTTGCTAACCCGCGTAACGCGGCGGCGGGCTCGTTGCGTCAGCTCGATCCACGTATTACGGCGAAGCGACCGCTAACATTCTTCTGCTACGGCGTCGGTATCCTGGAGGGCGGCGAGCTGCCGGATACGCATCTGGGACGTTTGCTGCAATTTAAAGCGTGGGGGCTTCCGGTCAGCGATCGCGTGACGCTGTGTGATTCTCCCCAGGCGGTGCTGGCGTTTTATCACAACGTCGAAGAAGATCGCCCCACGCTCGGTTTTGATATCGACGGCGTGGTGATTAAGGTCAACTCGCTGGCCTTGCAGGAGCAACTGGGCTTTGTGGCTCGAGCGCCGCGCTGGGCGGTGGCGTTTAAGTTTCCTGCTCAGGAGCAGATGACTTTTGTGCGCGATGTCGAGTTTCAGGTAGGACGCACTGGGGCGATTACGCCGGTGGCGCGTCTGGAACCTGTTCAGGTGGCTGGCGTGCTGGTCAGTAATGCCACGCTGCATAATGCCGATGAAATTGATCGTCTTGGTTTGCGTATCGGCGATAAGGTCGTTATCCGTCGGGCAGGGGATGTGATCCCCCAAGTGGTAAACGTGGTGCTGTCCGAACGCCCTGAAGAGACGCGTCCGATTGTGTTCCCAACGCACTGTCCGGTGTGCGGATCGGACGTAGAACGCGTCGAGGGCGAAGCCGTTACCCGTTGTACCGGCGGGCTGATTTGTGGCGCGCAGCGTAAAGAGTCGCTCAAACATTTTGTGTCGCGCCGGGCGATGGATGTGGACGGGATGGGCGATAAGATCATCGACCAACTGGTGGAAAGGGAGTACGTCCATACGCCAGCGGATCTGTTCCGTCTGACGGCGGGTAAACTGACCGGTCTGGACCGGATGGGGCCGAAATCCGCACAAAATGTCGTTAACGCGCTAGAAAAAGCCAAAGCGACGATCTTTGCTCGTTTTCTTTATGCGCTGGGTATTCGTGAAGTTGGTGAAGCGACGGCGGCGGGACTGGCGGCTTATTTCGGTACGCTGGAGGCGCTGCAGGCCGCCTCCATTGACGAGTTGCAAAAGGTGCCTGACGTGGGAATTGTGGTCGCTACCCACGTTTTTAACTTTTTTGCCGAAGAGAGCAATCGTGAGGTGATCGGACAGCTACTGGCGGAAGGGGTTCACTGGCCTGCGCCGGTAGTCATTAATGCGCAAGAAATCGACAGCCCGTTTGCCGGTAAAACCGTGGTATTAACCGGCAGCCTGAGTCAGATGTCCCGCGATGACGCTAAAGCGCGTTTAGTGGAACTGGGCGCGAAGGTGGCAGGCAGCGTATCGAAGAAAACCGATCTGGTGATTGCGGGTGAAGCGGCGGGTTCCAAACTTGCCAAAGCGCAGGAACTGGGCATTGATGTCATTGATGAAGCGGAAATGCTCCGTTTGCTGGGTGTCTGATATGGAGAAAGCGCAATTGATCGCCATCGCCAATACGCTGATGCCGTTCGGCAAATATCAGGGGCGTCGATTGATCGACCTTCCGGAAGAGTACCTGCTGTGGTTTGCCCGTAAGGAGCAATTTCCGGCGGGTAAGCTGGGGGAGTTGATGCAAATCACGCTGCTGATTAAAACAGAGGGGCTGACACAACTGGTGCAGCCCCTGAAGCGCCCGCTTTAAGCCTTCGCGGCGCAGCTTTCCTGCTGCGCCTGTAACTTCTCGGTCTGGCGTTTGTAGCGCCGCGCCAGCTCTGCGCAGACCATCAGTTGGATCTGGTGGAAGATCATCAGCGGTAATACCATCATACCCAGCACTGACGTCGGAAACAGGATATTGGCCATAGGAATCCCGTTGGCCAGACTTTTTTTCGAACCGCAGAAGACGATAGTGATTTCATCGGCTTTGTTGAAGCCGCATTTACGGGCGACAAAGACGTTAATGGCTATGACGATCGCCAGCAGAACGAGGCTGACCACGACGATGAACAGCAACGATCCCCAGCCGACTTTGTGCCAGATACCGTTGACCACCGCTTCACTGAACGCCGAGTAGACCACCAGTAAAATAGAGGTCTGGTCCGTTTTCGCGATCCACTTTTTGTTGCGCGCGACCCAGTTGCCGATCCAAGGGCGGGACAGGTGTCCCAACACAAAAGGCAATAGCAATTGCAGCATAATTCTGCCAACCTCTTCCAGACTGCCCTGCGCGCCATGAATATTCATTACCAAACCTACCAGCAGGGGCGAAAGAAAAATGCCCAGCAGACTGGACGCAGACGCTGAGCAGACCGCAGCCGCGACGTTCCCGCCCGCGAGTGAAGTAAACGCAATCGCGGACTGCACGGTGGCGGGCAAAATACACAGATACAGAAAGCCGCTGTAGAGCATAGGGTCGACATTAACAGGCGCCCACCAGGCAAACAGGACGCCGAGGACAGGAAAGAGCACAAAAGTGCTGCACATGACCCACAGGTGCAATCGCCAGTGGCTACCGCCAGCGATAATCGCGTCACGCGAGAGTTTTGCGCCATGCATAAAAAACAGCAGCGCGATGGCCGCTGTCGTGATGCCTTCAACGACAGGCACAAAGCCGCCTTCCGCCGGGAAAAAAGAGGCCAGCAGTACCACTGTGATAAGCGTCAGCGTGAAAGGGTCGAGGATACGAAAAAGTTTCATAAAAACTCCTGAAAGTCGGTGCAGCTATTTTGCGTTTTTCGCTTTGAGAAATAAAATTGATTTATTGCATCTATATATGAATCTAGTCGATGAATTATTCACTGCGTCAATTGCGTATTTTTATTACTGTCGCCCAGGCAAAAAGTTTTAGTCGGGCAGGGGATATGATTGGTCTGAGTCAGTCTGCGGTCAGTCATAGCGTGAAAGAACTGGAGCGGCGGCGGATTTACAGTGTGAAGCCATTTTATCAGAGCCTTTTTTACTGTTGTGTCGCCAGGATCATCCGCTGGCGCATCAGGAATGGGTAAGCTGGCAGGATCTTAAACAGGCGCCGCTGGTCTTACAGGATTATGCTTCTGGTAGCCGACCGTTGATTGATGCGGCGCTTGCCCATTTTGTTATTGAGGCGAATATCGTGCAGGAGATTGGCCATCCCGCCACGCTCTTTCCAATGGTGGAAGCGGGAATCGGCATCAGCGTGCTGCCCGCGCTGGCGTTACCGCTCCCGCAGGGCAGCTTCTTGCAAGTTAAACGGCTGACGCCCGTGGTTGAAAGGCAACTTATGCTGGCGCGGCGAAAAAACCGATCGCTCTCCACGGCGGCACAGGCATTATGGGATGTGGTGCGCACGCAGGCTGGCGAGTTAACCGCATCGAGGGCGAAAGATCCGCTGTATCAGATGTAGACGGTAAGTAAGTCGGTAGCGTTGATGCGGTATTTGTGCCGGGTGGCGGCTTCGCCTTACCCGGCCTGTATTCGCTCATCGGCCCGGTAAGTATAGCGCCATCAAGTATTGGCTATCGCAAGGTTATATCGCAGATAGCAAAAAAGCGCCTTTAGGGCGCTTTTTTACATTGGTGGGTCGTGCAGGATTCGAACCTGCGACCAATTGATTAAAAGTCAACTGCTCTACCAACTGAGCTAACGACCCGAAGTGGTGGGTGATGACGGGATCGAACCGCCGACCCCCTCCTTGTAAGGGAGGTGCTCTCCCAGCTGAGCTAATCACCCACTTCGGTACTTCACAATAAGAAACTTAGCTGGTGAGAAAGTGGTGGGTGATGACGGGATCGAACCGCCGACCCCCTCCTTGTAAGGGAGGTGCTCTCCCAGCTGAGCTAATCACCCACTTCTCAATTTCTTATCTACACGGCGGAGACTACATAAAGTAGTTGGTGGGTGATGACGGGATCGAACCGCCGACCCCCTCCTTGTAAGGGAGGTGCTCTCCCAGCTGAGCTAATCACCCCCGCTGTGTGGAGTCGCATTATAGGGAGAGTTGAAAATGAGTCAACGCATTTTCTAAAGTTTTTGTTTGTTCGTCGTAAAATTAAACAAAACGATCGCGAATCGCTCCGCGCCGCATGATTTCTATACGGAAATAGCAAAGCGCAGCGTTCTGACCGGATCAACATTGAGGAATCAAGCTACAGTGATAGAATACAAGGCTATTCATCTTTCCAGGATTTGCCGGTTGTCGGCATCTTTATAAACGTAAGGCCATTTCATGAAAATCAAAACTCGCTTCGCGCCTAGCCCGACAGGTTATTTGCACGTCGGCGGCGCGCGTACTGCTCTTTATTCCTGGCTTTTCGCACGTCACCACGGCGGTGAGTTCGTGCTGCGTATTGAAGACACCGATCTTGAACGTTCCACGCCGGAAGCCATCGAAGCCATCATGGATGGTATGAACTGGCTGAACCTGGAATGGGACGAGGGCCCCTATTTCCAGACCAAACGTTTTGATCGCTATAACGCGGTTATTGATGAGATGCTGGAGGCGGGAACGGCTTATAAATGCTACTGCTCTAAAGAGCGTCTGGATCAGCTACGAGAAGAGCAGATGGCGAAAGGCGAGAAGCCGCGTTATGACGGGCGTTGCCGTCATAGCCACGAACATCATGCTGACGATGAGCCGTGCGTAGTGCGCTTTGCCAATCCGCAGGACGGTTCCGTTATTTTTGATGACCAGATCCGTGGGCCGATCGAATTCAGCAACCAGGAGCTGGATGATCTGATCATTCGTCGTACCGACGGTTCGCCGACCTACAACTTCTGCGTGGTTGTTGACGACTGGGATATGGAAATTACCCATGTAATTCGTGGCGAAGACCATATCAACAACACCCCGCGCCAGATTAACATCCTGAAAGCGTTAAACGCGCCGGTGCCGATGTACGCGCATGTGTCGATGATTAACGGCGACGACGGTAAAAAACTGTCTAAACGTCATGGCGCGGTTAGCGTCATGCAGTATCGCGACGATGGTTATTTGCCAGAAGCGTTGCTGAACTACTTGGTGCGCCTGGGCTGGTCCAACGGCGATCAGGAGATCTTCACCCGCGAAGAGATGATCAATCTGTTCTCTTTGGGCGCGGTGAGTAAATCCTCCAGCGCCTTTAACACCGATAAACTGCTGTGGTTGAACCACCACTACATCAATACGCTGGCGCCGGAATATGTGGCGACGCATCTGCAATGGCATATCGAGCAGGAAAATATCGATACCCGTAATGGTCCGCAGCTTGCTGAACTGGTGAAGCTGTTGGGCGAACGCTGCAAGACTCTGAAAGAGATGGCGCAGAGCTGCCGCTACTTCTATGAAGACTTCAGCGAGTTTGACGCCGATGCGGCGAAAAAACACCTCCGCCCGGTGGCGCGCCAGCCGCTGGAAGTGGTGCGCGACAAGCTGTCGGCGATTACGGACTGGTCAGCAGAAAACGTCCATCACGCGATTCAGTCCACGGCGGAGGAGCTGGAAGTGGGGATGGGTAAAGTGGGGATGCCGCTGCGTGTGGCTGTGACAGGCGCAGGGCAGTCTCCTGCGCTGGATGTCACCGTACATGCGATTGGCAAAACCCGCAGCATTGAGCGCATCAACAAAGCGCTGGGCTTTATTGCAGAACGTGAAAGCCAACAGTAACGCGAGCTGAAACAGAATAAACGGCAGGGAAGACGCCTGCCGTTTATTATTTGTTAGTCTGACGCATTGATACCTAAACGCGTCAGAAATCCGCGAATACCTTCTCGTGACAAAAACAGCGCCAGTTTTTCCTGTTCCTGAGCCGACATATTTTCAACGGCATCAATAATTTGACGATAAGCGTGACTGTGCGCCGCGTTGGCATATTCTGCAAAAGGTTCTTCCGCCTGATAAAACGCTGGCAGTTTGCGAAAAGCCGGAATGTTCAGAATAAATTCCCGCACGCCGGCATCAATATGGATGAGTCTTGCGCGTCCGCCTTTAACGCCGGGAAATTTTTCGGTCTTCCAACTTTGCTCTCTGATCCAGCGATTGACGGTTTGTCTCGCCACGCCGAGGCATTCAGCCAGCTCTTCAGTGGTCATTTTACTGCGTAATCTTTTCATATTATTTGCTATCGCGTATCCCTAAGCGTTGTAACAAACCGGTAATCCCTTCACGAACGAGGAGAGAGGTAAACTGTTTTTGCTCGGATGAGGTCATCTCTTTGGCGAGCGTCATGAGTAATGCTTCAAGCGACGCGTCGCTGGCAGGCATGAATGTGTCTGTATGGTGGTCAACCGAGCGTTCAGCGCTGCGGATATATTCACGAACCTGTTCATTTACATGAACAAGACGGGCTTTACCGCCCTGGACGCCGGGTTTGGGTGACGTCGCCCAGCCTTCTTTCCGTACCCATTTATTGATGGTTTGTCGGCTGTAACCGGTGAGATTAGCGAGTTCTTCTGGCGTCATCCGTTCCTTGAACATAGCGATTCCCTGAATAGTCGTGGGGTTAATTAGTGGTTCATTTTATAGCACCATTTTAGTCGAAACCGTGACGTGTTTAACTACTGAATGCGAGTTGTGCCGCAATGTTCTTTATTTGAATGCTTTTTCAGCGATTGAATTCGGCAAGTTCATTTTGCCGTTGACACATGCGAAGGGAATTCATATGATGCCGCCCGTCAACTCGACAAGCTTTACGTAATGGGGCTATAGCTCAGCTGGGAGAGCGCTTGCATGGCATGCAAGAGGTCAGCGGTTCGATCCCGCTTAGCTCCACCAAATTTACTCCCAATAAATTTGGCGTAGACGTAAAAGCATCGTGGGGCTATAGCTCAGCTGGGAGAGCGCTTGCATGGCATGCAAGAGGTCAGCGGTTCGATCCCGCTTAGCTCCACCAACATTCAAACCCTCGCTGTAACGCGGGGGTTTTTGCTTTTTTTCACAGCATTTATGGCTTCCAGTCTGCCCTTCGCTTTCGTTTGTTTGCCACTACTTTTGCCGTCAATGTGAGCTTTTGTTGGATTGCTTCACGGTACGAATATACTTATTATTCATGCTTCTTATATAATGATGTGAGCATTAAAGTAATGCCGGATAAGTGTAAGTTGCTAGAAAATATAAAAATATTTTTACTGGCACTCAGCCTGACCGTTCCGGCTATTCTTGTATCCCGTGTCATTTCTCCCCGCGCCACAATTGATTCCAGCTATATTTTTCTGGCTTGGCTACCGCTCTGCGTCATGTTTGCCGTTCTATTCTTATTTGGCCGCCGCGGCGTCGCGCCGATGGCAGGCGGAATGATGTTGACCAATGAATGGAATTTTCATTTGCCTCTGCCTCAGGCGATGGTGCTGTTATTTTGCCAGACTTTTCCCGTGTTGCTGGCTTGCGCCATAGTACGCTGGCAGTTGGGCGCTCGCTGGCGCTATGGAATACCGAACAAAGACATCTGGCTACGCGTCTTCTGGTTAGGGCTAATGACGCCGTTAGGCATAAAAATCAGTATGCATCTGGCCGGGCATTACCTTGCTTTCCCGGTGACAATTTCTACCTTTTTTGGCGCTGGTACCGCTATTTTCCTGATTGTCGATCTATTGAGTCTAATTTCTGCTGTGCTCATTTTTACCCTCTTTTTCTATTATCCAATGCGGATGATAGTCAGCCCGCACTATATTCGTATTTTCTGGCGCAGGAATGTCGCTCCTTATCTCGCCAAAGAAAAGCGCCTGTTTACGCTTATCTGGTTTGCGACGCTGGCGACGCTATTAACGGTACTGTGTACGCCTTTCGAGACAAAGTATATTGCTGGTTATCTGGTGCCAGTCCTGTTTATTGGATTTACCCTCGGCGTGGGGAAAATAAGCTATCCGCTGTTGAATTTTAGCTGGGCTATCACGACGTTGTTCCTGCTTATCTATAACCGCAATTTTCTGCAGGGCGTGGGCTCAGAATATTCACTGGCGTTCATTCTTTCGGTTCTCATTTCTTTTAGTATTTGTTTGTTATACATGGCGCGGATTAACCAGCGCAGCGAGTGGCTGAATCGACAATGGCACTCGCGGGCATTGACTGAACCGTTGACGCAATTGCCAAACCTGCGCGCGCTGGAGCAGTTTCTTTTACAGGGTGCCGGGCAAAGCGTGTGCTATTTACGCATGGAAAACCTGGAATTTCTGAGCCGCCATTACGGTATGCTGATGCGCGTTCATTGCGAACGCGAAGTGTTTCGCGCGCTGCAGCCGCTGCTGCAGGAAAAGGAGAAAGTTTTTCATCTGCCGGGCAGTGAGTTATTGCTGGTACTGGCAGGACCGGAGACTGAAGCCCGTCTGCAATATATGATCAATGTGCTTAATAATCGAAAAATCTACTGGAACAATACCGGTCTGGAAATGGAATACGGCGCATCGTGGGGGACATTTGATGGTCGCCAGGAAACCTTACAGCCGTTGTTGGGACAGCTAAGCTGGTTGGCGGAGCAATCCTGTTCGCATCGTCGGGTGCTGTCACTGACACATAGTATTGAAGCCGCTTCCGGCCAGACTACTGAGCGGGTGTTGCGGTTGCAGAAAATCCGTCAGGCGCTGGAGCGCGGCGCACTGGTTTTGTATGCGCAGCCCATCCGCGACGCGCAGGGAAAAGGATATGACGAGATTCTGACGCGGCTCAGATGCGATGAAGGTATCATGATGCCGAATCAGTTTATTCCGCTTATCGCCCAATTTAACCTGAGCGTGCGGTTTGATATGCAGGTGGTGGAAGCGCTTCTGCAATGGCTTTCCGCCCATCCTTCGGCGGAGCAGGGAGCGCGTTTCTCGGTTAATCTGATGCCGCTGACGCTGCTGCAAAAAGAGACAGCGCCGCGCATTATTCAGCTTTTCAAAC
Source organism: Salmonella enterica subsp. arizonae (assembly GCF_008692845.1). Classification (GTDB taxonomy): domain Bacteria; phylum Pseudomonadota; class Gammaproteobacteria; order Enterobacterales; family Enterobacteriaceae; genus Salmonella; species Salmonella arizonae. Next base: position 169,445 of record NZ_VXJW01000003.1, on the reverse strand, counting down.
GCTACGGCGTCCCGCCAGCTTCGGTCATCATCGAAGTTACTGAAGAACAGGCCTTTTCTCATTCCGAAATCAGTATGTACAATATCAATCAACTGCGTAAGTTTGGCCTAAAAATCGCGATTGATGATTTCGGCACTGGTTATGCAAACTATGAGCGTCTAAAACGCCTCAAGGCTGACATCATTAAAATCGACGGCTGCTTCGTAAAAGATATTCTGACGGACTCTCTGGATGCGATGATAGTGAAATCCATCACTGACTTAGCGAAAGCGAAATCGTTGAGCGTAGTGGCTGAGTTTGTAGAGACGCCTGAGCAGCGCGATCTGCTATTACAGCTTGGCGTAAACAGTTTGCAGGGATATCTAATTGGCCGCCCGCGCCCGTTAGGCGAGTAAGCGGCATAAAAAAACCGGGATATCCCCGGTTTCTGAATGAAAAAGCTAAAGCCGGCGCAGACTTACAGTACCAGCGCCGCGATAGAGGCGGACAGTACGCTCACCAGGGTAGAACCGTAAACCAGTTTCAGACCAAAACGGGAAACCACGTTGCCTTGCTCCTCGTTCAGGCCTTTAATTGCGCCTGCGATAATACCGATGGAAGAGAAGTTCGCGAAGGATACCAGGAAAACGGAGATAATGCCTACAGCGCGTGGAGAGAGGGTGGCGGCGATTTTCTGCAGGTCCATCATCGCTACGAATTCGTTGGAAACCAGTTTGGTCGCCATGATACTTCCTACCTGCAGCGCTTCACTGGACGGCACGCCCATTACCCACGCTACCGGGTAGAAGATGTAGCCCAGAATGCCCTGGAAGGAGATGCTGTGGCCGAACCAACCGGTAACCGTTGCGAACAGCGCATTCAGCGCTGCGATCAGAGCGATGAAGCCGATCAGCATCGCCGCGACGATAACCGCCACTTTAAAACCTGCCAGAATGTACTCGCCCAGCATTTCGAAGAAACTTTGGCCTTCATGCAGGTTAGACATCTGAATATTTTCTTCGCTGGCGTCCACGCGATACGGGTTAATCAGCGAAAGAACGATAAAGGTGCTGAACATGTTCAGAACCAGCGCAGCGACTACATACTTAGGCTCCAGCATCGTCATGTACGCGCCTACGATAGACATGGAAACGGTAGACATTGCTGTCGCCGCCATGGTGTACATACGGTTACGGGACATTTTGCCGAGGATATCTTTATAAGCGATAAAGTTCTCGGACTGGCCCAGGATCAGCGAGCTGACGGCGTTAAAAGACTCTAGTTTGCCCATACCGTTTACTTTGGACAGCAGAAAACCAATCGCGCGGATGACCATTGGCAGAACGCGGATATGCTGGAGAATACCGATCAGCGCGGAAATAAAGACGATCGGGCACAATACTTTCAGGAAGAAGAACGCCAAACCTTGATCGTTCATACTGCCGAAGACGAAGTTTGTCCCTTCGTTGGCAAATCCGAGCAGTTTTTCAAACATCTCGGAGAAACCTTTTACGAAGCCAAGGCCAACATCAGAGTTCAGGAAGAACCAGGCCAGTAATACTTCGATGATGAGTAATTGAATGACGTAACGAATGCGAATTTTTTTACGGTCGCTGCTAACTAGCAGTGCGAGTACCGCAACAACGGCAAGCGCCAGGACAAAATGAAGGACGCGGTCCATATTTGCTCCAAATATGAGGCAGGTTTAATTTTCGTGCACATTCTATGCAACAGGCGTAAAGAAAACGAGATCCAGCACACACTATAATAAGGAGCTGTGACGAGATTCAAAATTAGTGATCTGTAATACACTTTTACTATACTGAATATGAAAATGAAAAGTTATATCAGCGTGCTACAATTGTAAATGTAAGCCAAACTGTTCTGATACAGGTCGTCATCGTATCGGTCTATCGTTTCACACTATCAAAGTAATCACCCGTACCCATTGGAATGCACTTGATAATCATTATCAATAAACATAGCATAAAACATAGCAAAGGCTATGTTTTTGAGGCAAAAGATGACTGACAATCGTGTAGAGAATAGCAGTGGACGGGCGGGGCGCAAGCTAAGGCTCGCATTAATGGGACCTGCGTTCATTGCCGCGATTGGTTATATCGATCCCGGTAATTTCGCGACCAATATTCAGGCCGGCGCCAGCTTTGGCTATCAGCTACTCTGGGTCGTGGTTTGGGCGAACCTGATGGCAATGCTGATCCAAATCCTCTCGGCAAAGCTTGGGATCGCCACAGGCAAGAACTTGGCGGAGCAAATTCGCGACCATTATCCGCGCCCGGTGGTCTGGTTTTACTGGGTACAGGCGGAAATTATCGCGATGGCCACCGACTTAGCTGAATTTATCGGCGCGGCAATTGGCTTCAGGCTGATCCTTGGCGTCTCTTTATTACAGGGCGCGGTATTAACCGGGATCGCGACGTTTCTGATTTTAATGCTACAGCGCCGCGGTCAAAAACCGCTTGAAAAAGTCATCGGCGGTTTACTGCTTTTTGTCGCCGCCGCTTACATTGTGGAGCTATTTTTCTCTCAGCCTGATATGGCGCAGCTCGGCAAAGGAATGGTTATCCCGGCACTGCCGAACTCGGAAGCCGTATTCTTGGCCGCCGGGGTGCTTGGCGCGACGATTATGCCGCATGTGATTTATCTGCACTCTTCCTTAACGCAGCATCTGCATGGCGGAACGCGGCAACAGAGGTATTCAGCAACGAAATGGGATGTCGCCATTGCCATGACGATTGCTGGTTTTGTCAATCTGGCAATGATGGCGACCGCCGCTGCGGCGTTCCATTTTAGCGGCCACACCGGCATCGCCGATCTCGATCAGGCATACCTGACGCTGGAACCTTTGCTTAGTCATGCGGCGGCAACGGTGTTTGGTCTTAGTCTGGTAGCGGCAGGGCTTTCCTCCACCGTCGTAGGGACTCTGGCGGGGCAGGTGGTGATGCAAGGGTTTGTCCGTTTTCACATTCCGCTGTGGGTACGGCGTACCATCACTATGCTGCCCTCATTTATTGTGATTTTTATGGGGCTGGACCCTACCCGAATTCTGGTGATGAGCCAGGTGCTGCTGAGTTTTGGTATTGCGCTGGCGTTGGTGCCGCTACTGATTTTCACCAGTAACTCCACGCTAATGGGCGAGCTGGTGAATACGCGCCGGGTAAAACAGGTTGGCTGGATAATTGTCGTACTGGTCGTCGCCCTGAATATCTGGTTGCTGGTTGGAACGGTGATGGGATTGTCATAGCGGCTGAAAAGATAGCAGGCCCGATGCGTTGGCGTCATCGGGCTGTTATTCAGCAGGAGGCTTAGTGATGGTGTTTGTGACCCCGGCCTCGCCCGCGATGATCGTCACGATCGCGCCAGCCTTCCCGATAACCGCGTTCATACGCGTTACGCTTATCCCAGCCGCGATGATAGCCGTTGTCATGGCGCCACCAGCGATTTTTACGCCATTCATAATGGTTGTGCCAGTAATCCCGGTCGCGCCAGCGACCGCCGTCCCAGTAGTTACCGTAATCATCGCGATCGCCAATCTGTAATTTTATTGAGGGCAACAGGGTGATTTCACCCGCATTCGCGGCAAGCGGTGTAAAAGCCAGCAAGGCTGCCGCCAGAATCAGTGACCTGAACATACTTTCTCTCCTTCACGATCGAGCCGTAGCCGGCCTGTTAATGCAATATTACAAAGCAGTAAAGATTTGTTTCATCGCCTTAACTCTTAAATCATGAAGGAGAGCATTTTTTGCTAAAACCGACCGTCCAGAATCGCGTCAATTTCTGCACATTCCGTCGCTGAAAAACGGCGGTTTGCCAGCATTCCCACGGCATCTTCGATTTGCGACGGTTTGCTGGCGCCAATCAGCACCGAGGTAACGTTATCGTTACGCAGCACCCAGGCGAGCGCCATCTGAGACAATTTTTGGCCCCGTCGCGCAGCCAGTTCATTCAACTGGCGAACTTTTTCCAGTTTGTCGGCGGTAATCTGTTCTGGTTTAAGGAAACGGCTTCCGCTCGCCGCGCGGGAATCTTCCGGAATGCCATTCAGATAACGGTCAGTGAGCTGCCCGCCCGCCAACGGCGAGAAGGCAATACTACCGACGCCTTTTTCCTGTAACAGCGCCAGCAGCCCGTCCTCTACCCAACGCTCAAAAAGCGAATATTTTGGTTGATGAATCAGGCAGGGCGTGCCGAGATCCTCCAGAATATCGATAGCTTGTCTGGCCAGATCGGCAGGATAGTTAGAGATCCCCACGTACAACGCTTTGCCCTGGCGGACAAGGTGATCCAACGCTTTCATCGTCTCTTTAAGCGGCGTTTCGGGATCGGGACGATGGTGATAAAAGATATCGACATACTCCAGCCCCATACGTTTCAGGCTTTGATCGAGGCTGGCGATAAGGTATTTACGTGACCCCCAGTCGCCATAAGGGCCATCCCACATGGTATAGCCCGCTTTGGTGGAGATGACCAACTCATCACGCCACGGTAAAAAATCCTCCTGCAGAATGCGGCCAAAATTGCATTCTGCGGAGCCCGGCGGCGGCCCATAATTATTGGCGAGATCAAAGTGGGTAATGCCCAGATCGAACGCGCGTTGCAGCAGCGCCCGGCTATTTTCTACCCGTGTCGCATCGCCGAAGTTGTGCCATAACCCCAGCGAAATGGCGGGAAGTTTGACGCCACTGCGCCCGCAGCGGCGATATTCCATTGTGTGATAACGATTCTCATCGGGCTGATAAACCATAACCTTTCCCCCTTTGGCGTGAGTAACTAGTGTATACGGTGACACTCGCCATGCGGTATCTGGATTTTACGCCTCGCCACTGTAAACATTGTTTTCCAGGCTTTCATGCCCGTCGTGCTGGACAGCCATCGTCATTCCTTAATACTCAACATATTGTTAACGTCAGAAGGAACGCTGTCATGCAAAACCCCTACACCGTAGCCGACTATTTGTTGGACAGACTGGCCGGATGCGGCATTGGCCATCTTTTTGGCGTGCCGGGCGATTATAATTTGCAGTTTCTTGACCACGTTATTGATCATCCGACCCTGCGTTGGGTGGGATGCGCGAATGAGCTGAACGCTGCTTATGCCGCCGACGGTTATGCGCGCATGTCGGGCGCGGGCGCGCTGCTAACCACCTTTGGCGTGGGAGAACTTAGCGCCATTAACGGTATCGCGGGCAGCTACGCGGAATATGTGCCGGTATTGCATATCGTCGGCGCGCCCTGTAGTGATGCGCAGCAGAGTGGCGAATTGATGCACCACACCCTGGGTGACGGTGATTTTCATCATTTCTATCGTATGAGCCAGGCGATATCTGCCGCCAGCGCGATATTGAATGAACAGAATGCCTGTTTCGAGATTGATCGTGTATTGGGGGAAATGGTCGCCGCACGCAGGCCCGGTTATATCATGTTGCCTGCCGACGTGGCGAAAACAACGGCTATCCCGCCCACTGAGGCGCTTACGTTGCCCGCGCATGAAGCACAAAGCGGCGTGGAGACGGCATTTCGTTATCGCGCCCGCCAGTGTCTGATGGACAGTCGGCGCATTGCGCTATTGGCCGACTTTCTTGCCCGGCGTTTTGGTTTACGCCCTCTGTTGCAGCGCTGGATGGCGGAAACCTCTATCGCCCATGCGACGCTACTGATGGGAAAAGGGCTTTTTGATGAACAGCATCCGAACTTCGTTGGCACCTATAGCGCCGGCGCCAGTAGCAAAGCGGTGCGTCAGGCCATAGAGGACGCCGATATGGTTATCTGCGTCGGCACCCGTTTTGTCGATACCCTTACCGCCGGATTTACCCAGCAACTGCCGGCGGAACGCACGCTGGAGATTCAGCCTTACGCGTCGCGCATCGGCGAGACCTGGTTCAACCTCCCGATGGCGCAGGCAGTATCTACGCTGCGCGAATTGTGTCTTGAATGCGCTTTTGCGCCGCCGCCGACGCGTCCCGTCTGCCAGCCTGTGCAGATTGAAAAGGGAGAACTGACCCAGGAAAACTTCTGGCAAACCTTACAGCAGTATCTCAAACCCGGCGATATTATCCTTGTCGACCAGGGGACCGCCGCATTTGGCGCCGCCGCCCTGTCGCTCCCGGACGGTGCGGAAGTTGTGGTTCAGCCGTTGTGGGGATCTATTGGCTATTCCTTGCCTGCCGCGTTTGGCGCGCAAACGGCTTGCCCCGACAGGCGGGTGATTCTGATTATTGGCGATGGCGCGGCGCAGCTTACGATTCAGGAGATGGGCTCGATGCTACGCGACGGACAGGCGCCGATCATTCTGTTGCTCAACAATGACGGCTATACCGTAGAACGCGCCATTCACGGCGCAGCCCAGCGGTATAATGACATCGCGAGCTGGAACTGGACGCAGATACCCCAGGCGCTAAACGCGGCGCAACAGGCGGAGTGCTGGCGGGTGACGCAGGCTACCCAACTGGCAGAGGTCCTCGAACGGCTGGCGCGTCCGCAACGTTTGTCATTCATTGAAGTGATGTTGCCAAAAGCCGATCTGCCGGAATTACTGCGTACCGTGACCCGGGCGCTGGAAGCCCGCAACGGGGGATAATGGCCCCCGCTGCGCCGGATTAGGGCTCGTGACGGTTGGCGGCCAGCAACGGTTTTCCCGCCAGCAATAGCCAGGCCGGGAGCATCACAATGCATAGCAGCGGCAGCAGATTGGTATCTGGTACGACGACTGTCGCCATAAACAGACTGAGCCAGCCGTCACGCGTCACCACCAGCACTAAGCCAAGAATTGCGCAGGAGACGGTAATCGCTGCCGGTACGGTCTCAACGTGGGCATGGAGCATGAGTCCCAGCGCCGCGCCAATAAATACGGCCGGAAAAATGCGTCCGCCGCGAAAGCCGCTCGCCGCCGCGATGACCAGCGCGGTGAGCTTGACGATGGCTAGGGTAAAATAATCTCCCGCGCCCAGCGTCTGGCTAAATGCCATTTGTTGCATTTCGTCCAACCCTTTAAACAGGGTAAGCGGCCCGCCAATGACGCCCAGGATACCCAGTATAAAACCGCCAAAGCCGAGAATCAGGACCGGATTTTTCAGCCGGTGCAGTAACTCATGCAGACGTGGAAGGCACCAGACGGCGACCATTCCTGCAGCAATAGCGATCGCCGCGACGATCGCCCCGCTGGCAATGTCCATTAGTCGCATCTGCGTGTAATGGGCGATGGGTAACGAAAAATGCGGATGAAAGAACAGGCTGGTGGTTAGCGACCCCGCCGCTGCCGCCATTAACGGCGCAAACAGGCGATCCCACATGGGTGCATCGTTAGAACCGCTAAGCGTTTGCGAAAAAATCAGCGCCGCAGCGACGGGCGTGCCGAACAGCGCGCCGATGGTGCCCGCCGAGGCCAGAATCATCCAGTCTAACGTCGTGATACGCGGAAACAGGCGAGAGCCGAAAGCCACCGCCAGCGCGATATTTATTGTCATTATCGGATGCTCCGGCCCCAGACTTACCCCACCGGCAAGGCCGATGATTAAGGCGAGAAGCAGTCCTGGCAGTGCAGAGGGCGAGATCGGCATGCTGATTAACGGCTCGATGGCGGGATCGGGGCCTGCATGTCCTGGGCTGTAACGGATAATCAAACCTACCACGACCCCGGTTAGCGTGAGCATACCCACTATCCAGAACGGCGAATCATAAGCGATTCCGATGCTGGCGGGCAGTCGTTGCCAAAGAAATTGCTGAAAAACCGACGCGACTTTCATCGCGGCGATTAAAATCAGGCTTGACGCTACGCCAATAATCAGTGCAGGGAGCGACAGCAGCAGCATCGCTCGGGCACGCGGGTGGAACATAATCTCTTCCTTACACGGGGTCGTATACCTATTTTTGCACAGCCTGCCCAACGGCATTGCTGCAATTGGTGCTGAAACAAGAAAGTAATTCTGTGATGGAGATCTATATTTATAGGCAGTCAGCCTGATGGTCGTTGTTGTTATGCCCCCATGAATTTACAGTGTGACAAAGACTTATTTTGACTTTAGCGGAGCAGTAGAAGAATGACAAAGTATGCTTTAGTAGGAGATGTAGGCGGCACGAATGCGCGTCTTGCCCTGTGTGATATCGCCAGTGGAGAAATCTCGCAGGCCAAAACGTATTCTGGTCTGGACTATCCCAGCCTTGAGGCTGTGGTGCGCGTTTATCTCGATGAGCATAGCGTCAGCGTAGAGGATGGCTGTATCGCCATCGCCTGTCCGATTACCGGCGACTGGGTGGCAATGACAAACCATACCTGGGCATTTTCTATTGCGGAAATGAAAAAAAATCTCGGCTTTAGTCATCTGGAGATTATCAATGATTTCACCGCCGTGTCGATGGCGATCCCGATGCTGAAAAAAGAGCATTTAATTCAGTTCGGCGGCGGCGAACCGGTAGACGGCAAACCCATCGCGGTGTATGGCGCGGGAACCGGGCTTGGCGTAGCGCATCTGGTGCATGTGGATAAGCGTTGGATTAGCCTTCCGGGAGAAGGCGGTCATGTCGATTTTGCGCCTAACAGCGAAGAAGAAGCCATGATTCTGGAAATACTGCGCGCTGAAATTGGCCACGTTTCCGCCGAGCGCGTTTTGTCTGGCCCTGGGCTGGTGAATCTTTACCGGGCGATTGTTAAATCCGATAATCGTCTGCCGGAAAATCTGCGCCCGAAAGATATTACCGCGCGCGCCCTGGCGGATAGCTGTATTGATTGTCGCCGCGCGTTGTCGCTCTTTTGCGTTATTATGGGCCGATTTGGCGGCGATCTGGCGTTAACCCTGGGGACGTTTGGCGGGGTTTATATCGCAGGCGGCATTGTCCCGCGTTTCCTGGAATTCTTTAAAGCCTCCGGCTTCCGGGGCGGTTTTGAAGATAAAGGTCGTTTTAAAGATTATGTGCATAGTATTCCGGTTTATCTGATTGTCCATGATAATCCTGGATTGCTGGGCTCCGGCGCGCATCTGCGTCAGACATTAGGCCATATTTTATAATTAAGACAGGTATCGCCGGATGGCGGCGCAAGCGCTTTATCAACCTGCAAAGTGCGCCATCAGGCCGTTAAGAACTTTATTAGTAGTCTCAAACCGCGTCCCTTACGCGGTTTTTTTTCGCCTGTTACATGCTATGCCGACACGTGTCACATTTCTGTTTGGTGGAATTATTTATCCAGTAAAAGCATCATTCATCTGGTAACAATCATTGGCTTCTCACCGTCATAATTTCACTCGTTAACTATTACGAGGAAAATGTTATGACTAAAAAACTGATTGCCGTTTGCGCGTGCCCTATGGGTCTGGCCCACACCTTTATGGCGGCGCAGGCGCTGGAAGAGGCGGCGGTGGAAGCGGGATACGAGGTCAAAATCGAAACCCAGGGCGCTGATGGTATTCAAAACCGTCTTACGGCGCAGGACATTGCCGAAGCGACGTTAATTATCCATTCCGTGGCGGTAACGCCTGAAGATAACGAACGTTTTGAATCACGCGATGTATACGAGATCACGCTTCAGGATGCCATTAAAAATGCCGCGGGCATTATCAAAGAAATTGAAGAGATGACTGCCGCTGAACAACCGTAATTCTCGACAGGGATACAGATATGGCCATTAAAAAACGCAGTGCGACTATTGTGTCCGGCGTATCCGGCGCGGCAACAACCATTAAAAAAACCGAGGCCTCCCGCAACAGTTTCTGGGGCGAGTTACCGCAGCATGTCATGTCCGGTATTTCGCGCATGGTGCCGACGTTAATCATGGGCGGGGTGATCCTCGCTTTCTCGCAGTTGATTGCCTATAGCTGGCTGGACATTCCCGCCGACACCGGCATTATGGACGCGTTGAACAGCGGAAAATTCGCGGGTTTTAACCTCTCCTTACTGAAGTTCGCCTGGTTATCGCAATCTTTCGGCGGCGTGTTGTTTGGTTTCGCCATCCCGATGTTCGCCGCTTTTGTGGCGAACTCCATCGGCGGCAAGCTGGCGTTCCCGGCTGGTTTTATCGGTGGGTTGATGTCCACTCAGCCAACGCAGGTGCTGAATTTTGATTCGGCTAGTCTGCATTGGGTGACCTCCGCGCCAGTGCCGTCAACTTTTATCGGCGCGCTGATTATTTCTATCGTCGCGGGATATCTGGTGAAGTGGATGAACCAAAAAATCCAGTTGCCTGACTTTCTGCTGGCCTTTAAGACAACCTTTTTACTGCCGATTCTCTCTGCCATTTTTGTGATGCTGGCGATGTACTACGTGATTACGCCCTTTGGCGGCTGGATCAATGGCGGAATTCGCACTCTGCTCACCGCGGCGGGTGAAAAGGGGGCATTAATGTACGCGATGGGAATCGCTGCCGCGACCGCAATTGACCTCGGCGGCCCTATTAACAAAGCCGCAGGATTTGTTGCTTTCAGTTTTACCACGGACCATGTATTGCCGGTAACGGCGCGTTCCATCGCGATTGTCATCCCGCCGATTGGTCTGGGACTGGCGACTCTGCTTGACCGCCGTCTGACCGGTAAACGTCTGTTCAACGCGCAGCTTTATCCGCAGGGCAAAACAGCGATGTTCCTGGCATTTATGGGGATCAGCGAGGGGGCGATTCCGTTTGCGCTGGAAAGTCCTGTCACCGCCATCCCGTCTTATATGGTCGGCGCTATCGTTGGTTCGACGTTCGCCGTCTGGCTGGGCGCGGTGCAATGGTTCCCTGAATCGGCAATCTGGGCGTGGCCGCTAGTAAGCCATCTCAGCGTCTATATCGCAGGGATTTTACTGGGCGCGGTCATTACGGCGCTGATGGTGGTCTTCTTGCGCCATATGATGTACCGCCGTGGCAAATTGCTGATCGAAAGCCTGTGAAAATAAGGACCGATACCATGACGCGATTGACATCGCTTCGCCAATGGCTCAACGAGCGTCAATTAGATGCGGTACTGATCTCCTCGCGCCCGAACAAGCAGCCGCATCTGGGGATTTCCAGCGGCTCAGGGTTTGTACTGATCAGCCGTCAACATGCGCATATTTTGGTTGATGCTCGTTATTACGCCGATGTAAAAGCGCGCGCGAACGGGTATTGCATACATCTGCTCGGCGGGCAGCAGAGGCTGACGTCGCTGGTGAATCAGATTATCGCTGCGGAAAATCTGCAAACGGTCGGTTTTGAAGGCGCGCAGGTCAGTTGGGAGACGGCGCGTCGTTGGCAGACGGAACTGCGGGCGACCATGGTCAGTGTCTCCATTGACGCGCTGCGGCGTATTAAAACGGCGGCGGAAATCGATCGGATTCGTGAGGCGTGCCGCATTGCCGATGCGAGTGCGGAACATATTCGTCGCTTTATCGCGCCAGGCCAGAGCGAGAGGGAAATCGCCGCTGAACTTGAGTGGTTTATGCGTCAGCGCGGCGCGGAGAAAGCCGCCTTCGATACGATTGTCGCCAGCGGTTGGCGCGGCGCGCTGCCGCACGGTAAAGCCAGCGATAAAATCGTAGCGGCGGGGGAATGGATAACACTCGATTTCGGCGCGCTGTATCAGGGATATTGTTCCGATATGACCCGAACCTTTCTGATATCCGGCGCGGGCGCGCTGCAGGAGCATCCGCTGTTTCCCATCTATCACATTGTTCTTGAGGCGCAGCTTGCCGCCATTGCGGCTATTCGACCGGGCGTGCGCTGTCTGGCAGTGGATGCCGCCGCGCGCGACGTTATCGAACGGGCGGGATATGGCGAGTTTTTCGCCCATAACACCGGTCATTCTATCGGCATTGAGGTACATGAAGAGCCTCGCTTTTCACCTGATGACAACACCGTGCTCGCTCCGGGGATGTTACTGACCGTAGAACCGGGCATTTATTTGCCGGAGCAGGGCGGGGTACGCATTGAAGATGTTGTACTGGTCACGCCGGAAGGGGCGGAAGTGCTCTATTCCATGCCGAAAACCGTATTACTAACAGGAGTCGCATGATGGATTTGTCGTTACTGAAAGCGCTGTGCGAGGCGGATGCGATCGCCGCGTCAGAACAGGAGGTCCGTCAGATCTTACTCGACGAAGCGGATCGCCTGCATAAAGAGGTGCGCTTCGATGGATTAGGATCGGTATTGATCCGACTTAATGCCTCGGATGGCCCGAAAGTCATGATCTGTGCGCACATGGATGAAGTGGGATTTATGGTGCGCAGCATCTCCGGCGAGGGGGCGATTGATGTGCTGCCAGTGGGTAATGTGCGGATGGCGGCGCGTCAGCTCCAGCCGGTCCGTATCACCACGCGAGAAGAGTGCAAAATTCCCGGCCTGCTTGAGGGCGAACGCAGCGGCAACGAGGTGAGCGGACTGCGGGTGGATATCGGTGCGCGTTCTCATGACGAGGTGATACAGGCAGGGATTCGTCCCGGCGATCGTGTGACCTTTGATAGCGCGTTTCAGGTGCTGCCGCATCAGCGGGTGATGGGTAAAGCCTTTGATGACCGGCTCGGTTGCTATCTGCTAATCGCATTGCTGCGCGAATGGCATGATGCGGAATTACCGGCGGAAATCTGGCTGGCGGCCAGCTCCAGCGAAGAGGTGGGATTACGCGGCGGTCAAACGGCGGCCCGCGCCATTGCGCCGGATTTAGCCATCGTACTGGACACTGCCTGTTGGGCGAAAAATTTTGATTATGGGGCGGCAAACCATCGGCAAATCGGCCAGGGGCCGATGCTGGTGTTGAGCGATAAATCGCTGATTGCACCGCCAAAACTAACCGCCTGGATTGAGAGCATCGCGGCGCAGGCGGGGATACCGCTACAGTTGGATATGTTCAGCAACGGCGGAACGGACGGCGGGGTGGTACATCTGAGCGGCACGGGCATCCCGACGGTGGTGCTCGGCCCGGCGACCCGCCACGGACATTGCGCCGCCTCGATTGCCGACTGTCGCGACATTCTGCAAACACAGCAGTTGCTGTCGGCGCTGATTACCGGTTTTACGCGTGATACTGTGGCTCGCCTGACGGATTTCAGGTGCTGATTTCGCGCTAAAGGAGTCGTTATGTTAACAATTGAATTTCTCTGCCCGCTGCCTAATGGTATTCATGCGCGTCCCGCGTGGGAGCTAAAAGAGCAATGCAGCCAGTGGCAAAGTGATATCACTTTTATTAATCGTCGCCAGAACGTGCGGGCGGACGCGAAAAGTTCGCTGGCGCTTATCGGCACCGGTACGCTGTTCAATGATAGCTGCATGCTGAACATCAGCGGGCGTGATGAGGAACAGGCCAAACGATCGCTGGAGGTCTGGCTTGCGCACCATTTTATCGACAGCGATAGCGTACAGCCTGGGCCGGCTGAACTGGCGGCGCGTCCGCTGCCGCGATCGTTACTTCGCCTGAATCCAGATTTACTTTACGGTGACGTCCTGGCAAGCGGCGTGGGCGAGGGGATGCTGACGCTATGGCAGAGCGACAATCTGGAGGGCTACCGTACCATTCCCGCGAGCGCTGAAGATCTTACCCGTCTTGAAAATAGTCTGGCGACGCTGGCGGAACAGCTTAATCAACAGCTTCGCGAGCGTGACGGCGAGAGTAAAACCATTTTAAGCGCTCATTTATCGCTCATTCAGGACGATGAGTTTGCGGGGAACATTCGTCGCTTAATGGTTGAACGTCATCTGGCGCTGGGAGCGGCGATTATTGCCAATATGGAGCAGGTTTGCAGCCAGCTTTCGGCCTCGGCAAGCGACTATTTGCGCGAGCGGGTAAGCGATATTCGCGATATCAGCGAGCAGTTGTTACACATTACTTGGCCTGAAAAACAACCGCGTAATGCGCTGGTGCTTACGCGCCCTACCATTCTGGTGGCGGAAGACTTAACGCCCAGCCAGTTTTTAAGCCTCGATTTGCAGTATCTGTCCGGTATGATCCTGGAAAAGACCGGTCGGACGTCACATACCTTGATTCTGGCGCGCGCCTCCGCGATCCCGGTGCTTAGCGGGCTGTCTGCTGAGGCCATTGGCCGTTATGCGACCCGGCCTGCGGTGCTGGACGCTCAGTGCGGCGTACTGGCGATTAACCCGAATTCCTCGGTGCGCGGCTATTATGCCGTGGCGGAGAAGCTGGCGGATAAACGGCAACAGCGGCAGGCGTGCGATGCGGCGTTGCTTGCCTGTACGCAGGACAACCAGCGTATCGATATCGCGGCGAATATTGGCACCGCGCTGGAAGCGCCCGGCGCGTTTTCCAACGGCGCGGAAGGGATTGGCCTGTTCCGTACCGAAATGCTGTTTATGGATCGTGACAGCGCGCCGGATGAGCAGGAGCAGTTTGAAGCTTACCAACAAGTTTTGCTGGCGGCGGGCGAAAAGCCTGTGATTTTTCGCACAATGGATATTGGCGGTGATAAAAACATCCGCTATCTCAATATTCCGCAGGAAGATAATCCCTTTCTTGGTTACCGCGCGGTGCGCATCTACCCTGAATTTTCCGGGCTCTTTCGCACCCAGCTTCGCGCTATTTTGCGGGCCGCTGTTTTCGGTCACGCGCAGTTGATGATTCCGATGGTACATAGCCTTGACCAGATTTTATGGGTAAAAAGCGAGCTGAAAAAAGCGATCGCGGAGCTGAAAGAGGAAAGGCTGCGTCACGCGCAGGATATTCCGCTGGGGATTATGGTTGAGGTGCCGTCGGTCTGTTACATCATCGATCATTTTTGTGATGAAGTGGATTTCTTTAGCATCGGTTCGAACGATATGACGCAATATCTGTACGCGGTCGATCGTAATAATCCGCGCGTCTCGCCGTTGTATAACCCGATTACGCCATCGTTTTTACGCATGTTGCGGCAGATTATCCATGTTGCCCATGAACGAGGTAAATGGGTCGGCATTTGCGGTGAACTGGGTGGAGAAAGCCGCTATTTACCGCTACTTTTGGGACTGGGGCTGGATGAACTGAGTATGAGCAGCCCACGTATCCCGGCGGTGAAAAGTCAGCTACGTCATCTGGATAGCCAGGCGTGTCGGACGCTGGCGCGTCAGGCCTGCGAGTGCCGCAGCGCCCAAGAGATAGAAGCGTTGCTGAACCAGTTTGCGCCGGAAAAAGAGGTACGCCCGCTGCTGGCGCTGGAAAATATCTTCGTCGGCGAGCCGCTCAATAATAAGGAGCAGGTTATTCAGTTTCTGTGCGGCAACCTTGGCGTGAACGGGCGTACCGAACATCCGTTTGAACTGGAAGAGGATGTCTGGCAGCGTGAGGAGATTGTTACTACTGCCGTCGGTTTTGGCGTAGCGATCCCCCATACAAAATCGCAGTGGATTCGCCACTCGTCGATCAGTATTGCGCGTCTCGCCCAGCCCGTGGACTGGCAGTCGGAAATGGGTGACGTGGAGCTGGTGATTATGCTGACGCTTGGTGCGGATGAGGGGATAAATCATGTGAAGGTTTTTTCGCAGCTCGCCCGTAAGCTGGTGAATAAAAACTTCCGTCAGTCGCTGTTTGCCGCCAGTGATACCGACAGTATTCTGGCGCTGCTGGAAGCGGAGTTGACATTTTAACGTGGGTTAACAGACTGATGGCGCTACGCCTTATCAGGCCTACACGCACGAGTGATAATGTAGGCCGGATAAGGCGTTTACGCCGCCATCCGGCGAGGGGCCTGTTATTGAAACCGCGCGCCGTAATCCCCTGGCGTCAGACCAAACTGGCGCCGGAACAGACGGCAAAAATAATCGCTATCCTGATACCCGCAGCGCAGAGCGACTTCGTTAATCGGCAAGTGGTATTTCTGCAACACGATGCGCGCCTTCGCCATTCGCACCCAGCGAACATACTCTACAAAGCTCATCGTGCCATGCTGTGTAAATAGCCTGGACAGGTGATTGGCGGTGATATTAAAGAACTGCGCGACGCTTTCTCTGCTCAACGGCTGGGCGTAGTTATCCTGCACCCAGTTACAGATACTCTGATAGAGAAACTCGGTGCGTGGACGATAGATATCGGGGCGTGTATTCACCACGTTCCGGCACAAATGCAGGAGGCTGAGCACCAGTGGCTGAATAATATTCTGCTCCTGAGGCGAACGGCTTAAATGGGTAAGCGCGGTCAGCATTGCCTCGCCTTCGCCGCGCTGCAAGTGTGGCAATTCGATACGGCGCACCGGACGTAAAAGCGACGCTGTACGGTTTTCGTAAAATGATAACCCTAGCCAGGAGGGCGCGAATACCAGACTAAGCAGCATCACCGGTTTATCGCTCACCGGTAGATTCGCCGCACGGGCAGGGATAAACAACATTTCGCCTTCCGTCAGCCGACGTTGCGTTTTTTCCAGTTGATTACCATATTCCCCGCGCAGCACGATATCCAGCCGGGGCAGGTCGATACATAAACTGCCGGAAGGCAGGGTGGAGGGGTGGCTGGCAAACCATACGCGTCCTAACTGGTGTGGATTAAGCACCAGACCGCTAAACAGATCGGCAAAAAACTGTTGGTCTGCCGGTAAGTCTGATTTGTTCATTGCCGTTCCTGTGCTATAGATACCTCAACTAACTGAATTATTTAACTTTACTCCTGCTAAAGGAAAGATCAAACGCCAGAGCGTTGAGCCATAACATAACGGCGATCATCAATATTGGAAAATAGGGATTCACTTTACTGCACGTACCCGGATCGCTGCCTTATTTGTTGCATCACGCCAGATTGCCGAAAATGGTCCTTGCTCTCAGATAAATGTGCCTGAAAACTCCTCAATACGGCATGAATAAATACCATTGCTCTTAGTAAGGGCTTTAATTAAAGAGGAAAAACCACAAAATCAAAAGGGGATTATTTAAGATAAGGTTTATTGCTAGGAAATTATCGTCGGTAATATCGGATTTGGTAACTTCTATGATATCAACTTGTTAATTAATTGGTTTGTTTTACGCGATAACTGACAAACTTAAACGATGATTGTTCACTGTTGTTCCTCTTTTATGCCGCTAAAAAATATTTCCATTACCCTCTCGACAGGAAGAAAATTTTCAGGCTATTTTCTAAAGGAGCCACCATCGTGGCAACGTCGCTCGGACGGTCCGGGCGCTAACGTTAATCTGAGGATATTATGGCTGACTTCCGCCCTGATCGTCGTTTTACGCGTATCGATCGCCTTCCGCCCTACGTATTTAACATCACCGCTGAACTCAAAATGGCTGCGCGCCGGCGCGGCGAAGATATTATTGATTTCAGTATGGGCAATCCTGATGGCGCAACCCCTCCCCACATTGTTGAAAAACTTTGTACCGTCGCGCAGCGCCCGGATACGCACGGTTATTCAACGTCTCGCGGTATACCGCGTTTACGCCGCGCGATTTCTCACTGGTATCAGGAACGTTATGATGTCGATATCGATCCGGAAACCGAAGCGATTGTGACCATCGGTTCCAAAGAGGGGCTGGCGCATTTAATGCTGGCAACACTGGATCATGGCGATACGGTACTGGTGCCGAACCCCAGTTATCCGATTCATATTTATGGCGCTGTTATCGCCGGCGCGCAGGTTCGTTCGGTTCCATTGGTGGAGGGGGTTGATTTCTTCAACGAGCTGGAGCGTGCTATTCGCGAAAGTTATCCGAAACCGAAAATGATGATTTTGGGTTTTCCGTCTAACCCTACGGCTCAGTGCGTTGAACTGGAATTTTTTGAAAAAGTGGTCGCTCTGGCTAAACGTTATGATGTGCTGGTCGTACACGATCTGGCATATGCCGATATCGTGTACGACGGCTGGAAAGCGCCATCGATTATGCAGGTGCCCGGCGCGCGCGACGTGGCGGTCGAATTTTTTACCCTGTCGAAAAGCTACAATATGGCAGGCTGGCGTATTGGCTTTATGGTGGGCAATAAAACTCTGGTCAGCGCGCTGGCGCGTATTAAAAGTTATCACGATTATGGTACGTTTACCCCGCTTCAGGTGGCGGCTATCGCCGCTCTGGAGGGCGATCAGCAGTGCGTGCGTGATATTGCAGAGCAGTATAAACGCCGTCGTGATGTACTGGTGAAGGGGCTATATGAGGCGGGCTGGATGGTTGAAATGCCGAAAGCCTCAATGTACGTCTGGGCGAAAATCCCGGAGCAATATGCGGCGATGGGCTCGCTTGAGTTTGCCAAAAAGCTGCTGAATGAGGCGAAGGTCTGCGTTTCTCCAGGAATAGGCTTTGGCGATTATGGCGATACTCATGTACGCTTTGCATTAATAGAGAATCGCGATCGTATTCGGCAGGCCGTCCGGGGGATTAAAGCGATGTTCCGCGCCGATGGCGCGCTGTCGGCAAATCTGAAGCCCGTTGAGGCGCGTTCGGAGTAGAAAAGCAAACAGGAGCCCCGGGCTCCTGTTTTTCTCTGCATTGTACTTTTAAATCATCAGAGCGAAAGTACCGGCCCAAACGATGACCATAAATGAAATGCCCATAAAGAAATATTTCACGTTTCATCTCTCCGCGTACCTGTCGTACGCCTAAATGAACTAACACTTACCTGATTATAAAGAGTTGACGCCGGACAATACGAAATTGAGAATTATTCGTGTTTCAACTGCCTGCATCACCTCGGAATTCTGAGCTTCATCGCTCCAGACGGCGCTAATGTACGCCTAAAAATGAGGTGAGACAAGAGGGATTTTCCCATTTACTTTTAGTAACTTACAGGTGTCGTGAATCGGCGACAGTTTGATTTCTGGCAGTGATAAATCGCTATTGAGCGAAGCTGACGACGCATTAAAAACCTCCTGTAACCAGGAGGCATGGCGCTAAAAGTAGGGATAAGTAATTTACGATATGAATATCATGGCAATGCGGCATGACAAAATAAAAGGCCTTTCAGCCTTTTTTAGATATAGAGTGACGCTTCTCCCAGCGGGCGAGTCTTAAAACGGCGATGAATCCAAAGATATTGCTCCGGGGCGCGCATGATCTCTTTCTCAATAATTTTATTCATATAAGCAGCGGCTTGATTTTCATCTGCCGGGTAACCTTCCATTTCAGGGGTAATATACAGACGATAACCTGAGTTATCGGTTTTTCTCACCATCGTGACGGTCAACATAGCGGCGCCAGACAGCCTGGACAGTACATAAGTGCCGTTCGTGGTAGCGACGTTTTCAACAGCGAAAAACGGTGCAAAGGAGCTGCCTTTAGGGCCGTAGTCCTGGTCGGGAGCAAACCAAACGGCTTCTCCCTTTTTCAGCGCGCCCACAATGCCACGCAGGTTGTTTCTGCCGATCATCGCTTTATTTGAGCGCATACGGCCGCGCGTTTGCACCCACTCCATGAGCGGATTGTTATGCGGACGATAGGTGGCCATCATCGGCTGACAGAGACCCATCACCCGGCCTCCCAACTCCAGCGACATAAAATGCACGCCGACGACCATTACGCCGCGATTTTGTGCCTGCGCGCGGGTAAGGTTGTCCAGCCCGTCCACATCAAACCATTTTCGAACCCGGCTGTCAGGCCAGAACCAGGCCATGCCCGTTTCAAGCAGCGCCATGCCAAGAGAGTGAAAGTTCTCGGCGAGCAGTTTTTCCCTTTCTTCCCACGAGAGTGCCGGGAAGCAGAGTTCAATATTTTTCTGGGCAATCGACTCACGTCGCTTCAGAAAGGGGCGCGCCAGTTTTCCCGTGCGGGTTCCCAAAAAACGTAAAACAGGGTAGGGAAGTTGCACCAGTAACCAGAGGACGCCGACGCCAAACCACGTCAGCCAGTAGCGCGGATGCAAAAACGCGCGCGAAAATTTGCTTTGAGGAAACATAAAATACCTTCTGTAGATACGCAAATAATGTATCGCAGAAGAGTTATTATCCGCAGCGGTACACTCTGAAATACACGTCATCCTTCAGGCTGCCTCTGTGTAGGCTGCTGAGTTTACTCGTCTCATCCATGAGACTCGCCCTTAAGGGCCGCCTGAATCACTTACTTGAGAGAACTCGCTTGCCGCCTTGCTGCAACTTGAATGATTTTGTGTTTAGTTAGGCCATCATGTACGACAATGGTTCCTGTAAGGAGTGTAAAACTAAGTCAGTACTAAACCACGAGGGGCATGAATGCCAGGCAGGCTAATGTACCACCAGTTATTTACTCGCGCCCAGAAATTCTTTATCAAGAAGCGTAAATATTTCTTCGGTAACAAAAATAGATCGACAACTATTTTTAATCCTTTGTTTTTAAACTATTAATTTAATTTCAGACGAAGGTTATTGAAAGTGATTAGAAAAATAAAATGTGAGATAAATGTTATGGAAATGACTTACCGATAAGGTTTATCTTAAATGGGGAATGATAGGGACTGTAAGGCGATATGGAAGCCTTGCCATAGACAGGAGGTATTATAGATGATTTATTTATGGACATTTCTTGTAATAAGTATACTTGCCGTAAGTTGCTATATCGGTCAGGTGATGGGGGCTTTTTCTGCGGTTTCTTCTTTTACTGGAATGGTTATTCTTGTCGCACTGATTTATTTACTCAATGTATGGCTGCAAGATGGCGATGAAATTGGTAGCGGATTATTGCTTTTTCTCTCACCGGCATGCGGGTTAATCATTCGCTTTATGGTAGGGTACGGCAAGCGTTAGCATACATAGTGTCAGTAAATAGATAGCGCCGATAACGTCGGCGCTTATTTTCCCTGGGAAGGCTAATCGATTATTGCGCATCGGCAAGTTGCAGCGAATTCTGGTTATGTAACGCATGGCGCTGCCGCTCCAGTTCCAGCGCACCGCAATGGGAGAGATAACAGAACAGAATACAGCACACAATGCCGCCCATCAGCAGATAAAATCCGCCGTACCAGCCAAGTTTGTCCACCATCACGCCAAAGAGACTGGTGCCCAACGAGGCGCCGAAGATATAGCTCATAAACCCACGTAATCCGACGGCGGAGCCTACGGCGAAACTGGGGACTATCTCCATCGTCTGTACTGATGCCAGGAACTGCGGGACGTAAATCAGGCAGCCCACAATGGCGGCGAAAATCGTTACCATCAGTAAAGATTCACTTTTCCAGTATCCGATCAGACAGACAAATATCAGCGCCATACAAATCATAGCTAACGGCATTCTACGGCCTTTAAACAGTTTATCTGACAGCCAACCCGCCAGTAGCGTGGAGGGAATCGCCGCCCACTCGAAAAAGAGAAATGCGACGCTCATCTGTTCTTTTGAAAAATATTTTACCGTTAACAGATAGATAGGCAACCAGCTAATCATGCCAAATCGCACCATGTAAACGAAGACATCCACCAGCGAAATATACCAGGTATTTTTATTGCGCAGCACATAAGTACAGAATATTTGAAATGCGCTCATATTTTCTGGTGCTTTCGCTGTATTCTTCGTTTTCAGAATGATTTTTTCTTCTGGTATCATCTGTTCCAGTGAGGGAAGACCTTCTTCACGCGGCGAACCTTTTCCCAGGAGCAGAACGACTAAAGCAAAAATAACGGCGACACAGGCCGGAACGATATAACTGGCGCTTTGCCAGTGTTCGCTGCCTAATATAGCGAAAGCCGTACCGACGATAGGCGCGACAATTCCACCGCCAACGTTATGCGAGATATTCCAGAAAGCGCCTACGCGCCCGCGTTCCTGACGAGGGAACCAGTTTGCTATGATAATAAAAGAGGGGCGACGCGCATGCCCTGAAAAAGGCCATTGAAAACTACCAGAGCGGCAAATATCAAGAATGCGCCACTGAACCCCAATCCGACGTTAACAATCGCACAGAGTACCAGACCGCATGCCATAAAGACTTTCGGGCTGGCTTTATCTGCCAGGCTGCTCATCACGCCTTTGCTGATTCCGTAAGCAATAAGCATACAGCTACTCAGCAGGCCAATTTGCGTAGCGCTAAGATCCAGTTGTTCTTTTAAGTAAGGCGTCGATAAAGTGAAACTGTTTCTGACTATATAATAAGCGAGATATCCCAGAAATACGCTCAACAATGCCTGCATACGGTATCGTCCATACGTAGCCTGAACTTTTTCCGCTGGGACTTTATTCGCCGATCGCCCTTTTTTAATATTGATAACATGGAGTCACCTGTATTTTATAGTGAGATTAATATCAGGAGGTTTTGTTGGCAGAATGAAAGAGATGACAATAAAACTCAAGTCGTGAAAATGTGTCAAAATTGACTCAATTTGGTGAGTCTGGCGGCTATTTTTGACCCATCTTAAAGGTGAGGGGAGATTAATTATTGGCATAACCGTTTTATTGTTATCATGTGCGGATATTAACAAATTTGCTGCCAGTTATCTGATACGATTTATTAGTGCTTTCGGATGACAGACCCGTTATTATTCAAATAACGCTGTTCTGGATGCTAACAGAAATAAAAGGGTAAGTTTTGTCTCAAGGTTTTCTTTATGTGATGTCAATATTTATGAACGGGATCACAAATCGGCTTTTCTGTTGCTATGGTCGTTTCGCCAGAGTGGGTGGTTTTACGCTGTGGCTGGCTGCGATGCTTGTTTCTTGCCAGGCATACAGCCGCGAGCTGGTGATGGCGACGACGTTTTAACCCGGCGCGACCACATGGATTATCCAGCGTTGGCAGACGGAGCCGGGCTCCGTCATGATTCGTACTCTCAACCGCACCAGCGGCTCTTTAGAGCAATTACTTGATACAGCGAATGCGGAAAATGTCGATTTGATCCTGACCTCATCCCCCATGCTGTTGCAACACCTTCAGGAGCACCAAAAGCTGGCGCTATTTGATAGCGCGCCTGCCGCCAGCCAGAAGTTGGTGCCGCGTTCTATCCGCTCAACCTATTAATGTTAATTGAAGAAGCGCTACGCCAGCGCCGATCGGTCATTGCACGGCAGCAATATTGCCAGCAGACGTTACAGGTTGAACTGATTGGGCGCAGCGAGTGGATGAATCAATTTCGACATCGGTTAAAGCAGTTGGCGGAAACGGACATTGCCGTGTGGTTTTACGGTGAGCATGGAACCGGACGTATGACTGGCGCCCGCTATCTTCATCAACTGGGGCGTAACGCAAAAGGCCCGTTTGTACGCTATGAACTCACGCCGGATAATGCCGCGCAGCTAGAAGTATTTATCGACCAGGCGCAAGGAGGTACGCTGGTGTTGAGTCATCCTGAATATCTGACTCGCGAACAGCAGCACCATCTGGCGCGTCTACAAAGTCTGGAACATCGGCCTTTTCGTCTGGTAGGCGTTGGCAGCGCTTCGCTGTTGGGGCAGGCGGCAGCTAATCATATTGCGGCCGAGCTATCTTACTGTTTTGCCATGACCCAAATCGCCTGCCAGTCTCTTTCTCAGCGGCCGGATGATATTGAGCCGTTATTCCGCCATTATCTTTGAAAAGCCAGTCTGCGGCTGGATCATCCAGTGCCGGAAATAGCGGGGGAATTACTGAAAGGAATAATGCGACGCGCCTGGCCAAGCAATGTGCGCGAACTGGCCAATGCGGCAGAACTTTTTGCTGTCGGCGTGCTACCGCTGGCGGAAACGGTCAACCCACAGTTGCTCCTTCAGGAGCCACCCCCGCTTGACCGGCGCGTTGAAGAGTATGAGCGACAAATTATTACCGAAGCATTAAATATTCATCAGGGGCGGATGAATGAAGTAGCGGAATACCTGCAAATTCCCCGTAAAAAACTTTATCTGCGCATGAAAAAATATGGTTTAAGTAGAGGACATTATAAATTCTGACATCACAGTTGCGTTCAATCTGGCTGGCAGCACTGGCAGCAATGACGTTAGCCACATAACGAGAATCACCACACAGGTAAGCCCTCTCATTCTTATTATAGGCTCCTTATTATTCATTAGATTATCGAATCCTGTTTCTTAACTTAAATATACGGTAAAAATGCGTCAAGTTTTCTGGCGGAACAAATGTACTCTTGTCCGGCGATTTGACAAGATAAAACTTCATCACCTCTCCAGATTATATCTGAATATTAGGGTAAGAGAAATGAAAAAACATGTTATTGCAGTAATGATAATCACCGTATTTTCTGAGTCGGTTTATGCGGAGTCTACCTTATTTATTCCGGATTTCTCTCCTGATAGCGTCACGACGTCCCTTTCCGCGGGAGTGTTAAATGGTAAATCCAGGGAACTGGTTTATGACATTGATACCGGGCGGAAACTTAGTCAACTGGACTGGAAAATAAAAAATGTCGCCATTTTGCAGGGGGATTTATCATGGGATCCCTATTCGTTCGTGACGCTAAATGCCCGCGGCTGGACTTCTTTGGCGTCGGGGTCGGGTCATATGGTTGACCGCGACTGGATGAACAGCGAGCAGTCAGGCTGGACCGATCGTTCAATTCATCCGGACACCAGTGTCAACCATGCTAATGAATATGATTTGAATGTAAAAGGCTGGTTATTGCAGGGAGATAACTTCAAGGCTGGCGTAACAGCGGGTTATCAGGAAACCCGTTTTAGCTGGACGGCAAGAGGTGGGTCTTATAGTTATGATAATGGCCAATATATTGGTAACTTTCCTCCGGGCAAACGCGTCATAGGTTATAGCCAGCGTTTCGAAATGCCCTATATCGGACTGGCGGGTCATTATCGTATTAATGATTTTGAGGGTAATGTAATGTTTAAATACAGCGACTGGGTACATGCGCATGATAATGACGAACACTACATGCGCAAACTTACTTTTCGTGAAAAAACGGGAAGTTCGAGATATTATGGAGCCTCTGTTAACGCAGGATATTATATTACAAATAATGCAAAAATTTTTGCGGAATTTGCTTACAGTAAATATGAAGAAGGCAAGGGGGGTACGCAAATCATAGATAAAACCAGCGGTGATTCGGAGTATTTTGGTGGCGATGTCGCAGGTATCGCTAATAATAACTATACGGTTACTGCGGGGCTTCAGTACCGCTTCTAGACCACAGAGGGATGTCATCGGTCAAAACAGGCCGATGACCACTCTTTGCGAACCTGCAAATCAGGCAAAAGAAATTGCTCTTAGGCGGCATTGGATATCACGAGAAACCCATATATCAGATCTGTACACGGCCAAAACAATTTAAAGTTTCTTTAAATAACCTTATAACGAGTTTATTGATATAGTATTATGCAATTTTCATTAAGCGTTTGGTTTATTTGTTTTGCATAATCATCCAGTTGATTTTTCGAATAAGAGCTTTCTTTCATATATAAATGAGCGTATTTTATGTCTCTAAATAAATATACGTCACCAGGAATGTGAGCCTCTATATAATTTCCTTCATAACCCGTACCATAATTAGAATGAGCTGAAAATTTTTCACCCTTAGCCATTTTAACTAAGCTCTTAAAGCAATTATAACCGAACAAATCATCTTGACAGAATGCAATGAGTTTCTCCATATGCCAGAATGTAGATAATTTACTGGTATCCAGACCAAATCTGTGACCGTAGATATCAAAAGGTGAGAATGTACAATTTGTTTTGACATTATCATTTAGTTCAAAAAATGACTTCCCATAAGAGCTGGCTCCTCCATGCGCTCTCTTTCAGAAAGTCCAGTGCGGCATAAATTGGTCTGCTTGTAGGGCTAAAATTTCTATTTTGAGGAGTATATGCTAAGGAAAAATCTCCTGTCTGACCATATGGGGCATAAGGTGAATCTGCAAGCTTCCCCAGCTCAAATGTTTTAGTTTCAACTGAATTACGTCCGACGTTATAAGCAGGTAAATTTCCTGGTCTGCAACCTATAGCATGAGAGTTTAGATATTGTTTATTTTTTAAGAGAGAGACAAAGTCAATTTTTGCGGCATTAAAATTTATTGTCAGTCGGGCATTTTGTAAAATATCCACCATCTTGTTTAACAAGCTAACGCAATCTATTTCTGCGCCACACTCACGGCTTACCCGCCTTAATGCTTTTCTCTTATTAAGTCAGCGTCACGCTGATAGATGGAATTAATATGTGCAAGTACTTGTTTTCCAAAAAGACGACCATACACCTTTTTACGTTCTTCATTGCTGAGACCGCAAAATTCCTCTTCAAAAGAAAGCCTGTACGCTGCGCTAACAGAACCACTCACCGTTCTGCTTTCTGGAAATGCTGGAACATCTTCAACAACATTTTTAACATGCTGAATGACTGAAGATAGAGAGATACATCCGGCATTTTCTGCCTTATCTGTTTCCGGATATTGCGGAACCTTTGCACTTGTACTGTAGAAAATAGGTTTGAGCATATGTCTCCTGAATTACAAATACTATAGCATAACATGTATATCACTTTCGAAAAACGCACTCTTTATTACAATTCTTAACTTTCTTTTATGTAATAAGTCTACATTTTAGCATTTTTCCGTTCAATAACAGCCTTGTAAAAGTACAAATAAAAGATACTAATATTTTCATAAAAATACTTAAGTTGCCCAGTATTGCTGGTTAATAAATCATAACTTTTTATTAAAACATTATCATAACAATAAACTCCGCGAGATACTTTCAAAAAATTCCCAAACTGCACATCATAAAGAAAACCATTGTAATCGAATTTTTTCATAACAAATTATTTGTTTGATCATGTAAATAGTAACATTAGGTATGAAAGTTACTTTGTTTTTGTATAAGGATTGAGCATCATCAAGATTGGTAGCTATCAACCTTTCAGAGGTATGTGTCAGATCAAGATGCGACTCATACAGATAAGTGACGGGCAAAGAAAACCCGGCACAGTGGCCGGGTAGGTCATATCATTCATTTTCATCAAGAAGATCGCTCTAAGTTTCTGGTGATGGGAATGCCCTGTTGAACGCTCTGTCAAATTCAACTTTATTCCTGGAGCTCGCAAGGATATCGGCTTAACCTGGGAGGAGATCGTGCTGCGAATAGTGCACTGCACATCATCGCCATCGGACGCCTGCAAGCTGACGAAAAACAAAGGAATATGTCGCCAGACGAATAGCCGAAGGGCATACGAAAATGGAAGCAATACGCTGTCGGAAGCGATATATCTCACGCGAAGTTTATACATTGCTGCGCAATCAAAACAGGCAGGTCAACACAGTCTCCTGATAACAACTTGACTCTTAGAAGAGCGTTCAGGGTAGTCACTATACAAGCAGGCAGTTCCGGCAGTTACTGTGGCGTTACCGGATCAAGCAGAGAGTATGAGCCGACGCGGAAACTGTTGGGATAACAGCCTGATGGACCGCTTCTTCAGGAGTCTGAAAAACGAGTGGATGCCAGTGACAGGTTATATAAACTTTAGCGAAGCAGCTCATGCGATCACAAACATTATCGTCGGGTACTACAGCTCGCTAAGGCCGCATGAATATAACGGTGGGTTGCCTCCAAACGAATCGGAATACCGATACTGGAAAAACTCTAAAGCGGTGGCCAGTTTTCGTTGACCACTACAATACTACCGACGGTAACGATAAGGTGAAGTCAGTGGGTGTAAGAGCACCGGAATATTTGAGAAGGATTTGCTGGAAAGATTACGTAAATCGTTTGAGAAACAGCGTAAAAAAAACCCGCAGGATGGAATCGGAAGTACCTGCGGGGGTGTTTAATAAAGTCCAAAAGTGTCTTGCAAGGGATAGCACAGATACATACATCCCGTTCATAGTACCTAAGAAAGAAGACTTCATGTATCAACACAGCGTAACCAGACGCTAAAAAATTTTTCACGTCATGTTAACCTGTTGAATTTACTTTCAGCCGTTTACTCGCATCACTTGTAGTGGCATAACCTTATGCCAGTAAGTGGGGAAAATAAGACTGGCAGCCACTAAAAGATGAACCATCAGCCTTATAGCAAAAAGAGCCTTTATGGCGGCGGACTGATGGAAAGACATCGGTTATTTCCATTACTGTTAAAGAGATGCTGAGTTACGACATTGTCGCGGCAGTTAAGAATCAAATGGCGAATTTAGGCATCGTAGCTGACTCGACTCAGTTGAACGGACTGGCCTCGCTCCCTTTTAGTTATGACGAACTGGTGGTGTTTGCGCCGGCAAAAGGCCGTTGGCATGATACCGAAAGCACGACGTTTGAAGAGATCGTCGCGGCAGAGTTCATCGGATTGTTCGAAGGTAGCGCGCTTCAGGAGCATATTGAAGATCACGCCAAAAAGTTGGGGCGCCGCCTTAACTACCGTGTCCGTATGACCACGTTTGATGCCATGATGCAGATCGTTAGCAGCGGCGTCGGTATCGCGATTATTCCGAAGCATGCCGCTGAGCGTTATTGTCATCACCATAGCTACAAAATCATCCGCCTGTCAGAGCGTTGGGCTGACCGTAAACTGATTTTCTGCGCGCGGGATTTCGCCGATCTTCCCGATTACACCAAGGAAGTTGTGGATTTCCTGGCGCAACCCCCGGTCGACTCATAGTCGTTATTTTAACGCCATATAAGCGCCTGGCAATTGTAGGGATTAAGGCAATGGCGGATAAATAATAGTCAACGTGATCCAGCTTGCTGCCCAATGACAAACGCATCGCCAGTGCGATGGTTGAAGCCGTAACGCCAGTCCGAGCGCCTGGACAAGATCGTTTTTATTTAGCTGAAGCGATTGCAGGTAGGGCGCCGCCGGAATAATGAAAACGCCGGTTGCAGCGGTAATGGCGCCAGTAATATAACTCACCAGTGGTGAAAGCCATTTCTCGGCTTCATCCGGGGACGGGAACTTCGTGGCAATAAGCCCCCCACAGACCATACATAATAAGCATGATACCCAGCACCGCTTCAGTCCATGAGGATGTAGAGGTTAAACCGGGTAACACGCTGAATAATGTGCCAATGAAAATCCCTGCGATAAACCCCCATAATCTTTTGATTAAACTAAGAAATGCAGGGCCGGTAAAGAGTTGCCATATATTCGTCACCAGAGAGGGAATAATCAACAAACTGGCTGCGCTGGCCGGCGCCATAACGACGGTTAATAAACCCATGGATATCGTCGGCAGCCCCAGCCCGATCACACCTTTCACTATTCCGGCCAATAGGAATACGGACATAATGGTAAGCACTTGATTCCCCTGTTATATGACACCGAAGTTTATTTCTTTGATGGCAGGGATATTAAGTAGAGTAATAATGCCTGTATATGAGTTTTTTGTTGAAAGTATATCAAGGAAAAACTGATTTTAATTTTTATCGTGATATGCGTAAATACATGGCGTAACAGAAAATAACTTGATCAGGATTTTCATTAGGATATCAGCGGAAATAACTAAGTAAAATATATTATTAACGATTAATATATATATGCTGAAAAGCAACCACGCCGGAGTCATGTGCTATGAAATCGATGATAAGCCCACAGTTATCCAAGTTGTTGTCTGATGCTAATGATATTGCACAATGGTTACGACACAGCGCATCTGAGCGGGATCAGACCCGTCATATCAGCACGGAGCAGGTGGATGCCTACGCGTCATCCGGACTCTGGGCTGTGACGGTACCCAAGGAGTATGGCGGTCCTGATTTGGGTTATAAAGTGCTCAGTCAGATAACGCGCCTTATTGCGGCGGCCGACCCCTCAATAGCGCAAATTCCCCGCGGCCATTTTCATATTATTGATCTCCTCAAGGCCGTAGCTCTTCCTTCCCAGAAAATGTTTTTCTTTCGTGAAATCCTGGCGGGTAAAAAATTCGCTCAGGCAGCATCGGAAATCGGCGGTAAAAATGTAGCTGATATTCAGACGATGCTGACGCAGGAAAGAGGAGGCTGGCGACTGAACGGCAAGAAGTATTATGCGACGGGCTGCATACACGCGGACTGGATAGGCATTGTTGCCAAAGATGACATCGGCGTATTTATGCATGCATTTGTCCCGAAAGATGCGCCGGGTATGGATATAAAGGCGGACTGGTCGGGCTTTGGGCAAAAAGTGACGGCAAGCGGTACCGTGCTGTTGAATGATGTCGTGGTAAATGAAGAACATATCATTCCGTTTACCGAAGCATTTCTTGATGTCCATCCGATAGGTGCTGTCTCACAGTTGATCCATGCATCAATTGATATCGGGATTGCTAGGGAATCTATTGATGAGACGATAAAATATATCAGGCAAACGGCCCGCCCATGGATTGACAGCGGTGTGGAACAGGCGAGTGATGACCCCTATCTTATTTCGGGAGTTGGCGATCTCGAAATTCGTTATGCCGCCGCTGTTGCGATGCTGGATCAGGTAGCCGGAGAACTGGATGAAACAGTAATCAGCACCGACGCCGATCTTGCCCGGCTTTCCGTGCGCGTGGGGATTGCAAAAGTACTGGCAAACGACATTGCGTTATTGGCCAGTAATAAGCTTTTTGAATTTGCCGGAACCAGTTCAACCCGGGAATCACTTAACTTGCACCGCCACTGGCGTAATGCGCGCACGCATACGCTGCATGATCCGGTGCGCTGGAAGGTTAATGCCATCGGCCAGTACTATTTAAACGGCGTTTATCCCAAACGGCACAATTACATTTAGCGACTTTGCTTTACCCGGCATAAGGTTGTGACTCGTAAAGGCAGAGTTCACCTGCGGCGGCTGTAACGCCAATATGTTCGGCCAGTTTCAAGGCTTCCTGGCGCAGTTCAGGTGTGTGCGGCTTACCGCTTCTGGGTAGTTCGCAGCTCCACATCAGCCAGTATATTAAGAAAAACCACAATACCGCAGGGAAGCAGGTGGTGGTTGTCGGCGGTGGTCAGTCCGGGGCTGAGGTATTTCTTGAGCTGTCGTCGAAACCAGCTAGCGAGCGACCGGAACGAATTACCTGACTGTTGCGGCGGCGTAGCTTTTTCCCGATTGATGACTCTACGTTCACCAACGATTTTTATATGCCTTGCTATTCGGAATATTTCAGTAAACTGCTTTTGCACCTGTGTCAAAAAAACAACCGGGAGAATATATTAACATCCGACGGTATTTCTGGGGCAATGTTACGGGCAATTAATCAGAAGCTCTATTGCCTCCAGTTTATTACGCTAAGTGAACTTGAATTCGATTTAATGAAACCGTTCGGTAAGTAATGTAGTACAGACACCGTCAGGACGTTGTCGGGTTCATTATAAACATCCGGACGTTGAACGGGCAGAACATATAGAGGCTGATGTTATTATTTGGGCAATCGATTATGTGGCGGCAGAGAAAAACTTCCTGAATGGTCTGAAAGAACGGATTCATTATGAAAATGACGTATTCGTTATTGATGATGATTTTGCGATCGTATGGGTTGGCCCTCGCTAAAATAATTTCTTCGTGTAAAACGCAGTGCGCGATCAGCGCGGGCCGACAATGGCGACATTCGGCGTGAACGTACCGTGGCGGCAGCGGTGATGTTGCCAGCGCAGGGGATAATGCTGGTACGGCCGGGGAATCCGGCCGCGAATCGGACCCAATATTTCCCATTCTCTGGTTAATCAATACTATTGAGGGCAAGCCTGTGTCAAAACATCTTCACTCTTACCTGGTTGCGTTGACATGAACCGGCAACCGGGGGAGAAGGAACGACGAGCTATGAAGCCTACGGGCGTGAGTATGACATTCCGGGGAACACCGGCAAAGTGATGAAGGGCTCGGCGGATCCGCAGTTTCCGGGCGAGCCTGCTTTCCAGGCTATTATGGCATCCGTGGCCTCACTTTCGCTGAACAGAATAAGCCCCCTATAAGGCCCCATATACGTATCGTTTTACGTTGAAATGGGTAGATGCCGATTGACATGAAATTGTTGCTTCTTTGGTTATGCTGCTGATTATTATAGGTTTTTATTTATTCTGGTAGACTGCGAGTGGTGTCCCCTGCAGGAATCGAACCTGCAACTAGCCCTTAGGAGGGGCTCGTTATATCCATTTAACTAAGAGGACAGTGCGGTGCCAGTATAGCGTTTTTTGTTTGTCGGAGTAAGTGTAGCGCCGCCTGACTGGTTAAACCGTCGCCATTTAGCTCTGTTTTTCCTCTTTTTTCCGCGCTTTTTCTATGCGTTCGCCGCGTAGACGGGCTTCTTCCTTGCGCTTATTGCTCATATCGTTGCGGATTTGTGCGTGGCTCATCAACGCGAAAATAAAGGTACCGCCGCAAATATTTCCGGCGAGAGTAGGCAGGGCGAAGGGCCAGATAAAATCGCGCCACGGCAGTGTGCCATTGAAAACCAGATAAAGAATTTCAACAGACCCAACGACGATATGCGTGGTATCGCCCAGCGCGATAAGCCAGGTCATCAAAATAATGACCACAATCTTTGCCCCGCCTGCGGCAGGAAACATCCATACCATTGTGGCGATGATCCAGCCAGAGATAATCGCGTTGGCAAACATCTCCGTTGGACTATTTTTCATGACCTCCATACCAATTTTGACAAAGGCGTCGCGGGTTTCTTCATTAAAGATAGGCATATATTCAAAAGCCCACGCCGCGACCCCGGTGCCAATAAGGTTGCCCAATAAGACCACCCCCCATAAGCGCATCAGAAGGCCAACGTTACTCAATGTGGGATTTTGCATTACCGGCAGTACGGCGGTAACGGTATTTTCAGTAAATAATTGCTGGCGAGCCATGATGACAATGATAAAACCAAAGGTATAGCCGAGATTTTCCAGTAAAAAACCGCCGGGAACGCCTGCAAGTTGTACGTGGAAAATCCCTTTCGCCAGTAGTGATGCCCCCATAGAAAGTCCTGCGGCAATGGCTGACCACAACAAGGCCATCGCATCGCGTTCCATCTCTTTTTCACCATCCTGGCGAATATGTTCATGAATCGCCATGGCGCGGGAAGGAAGGCGATCTTCATCCACTTCTATCTCTTTACCGCTTTGTTTTTCTTCGCTTTCAACTTCCAGGTCACTACTGTGCTGTTTTATTTTGTCGTTGTTAAGGCTATCCATGATGATTCCTTATATTTCACACATATTAATAAAGCGTAGCGGCTTTTCATTTTCCTGAGCCGGGACATTCTCCGAAAAAATAAAAATGATCACGCCCGTTTTTATCCGTTTCGCTAGAATAGGACCGTCACGTTGTTGTGTTACCAGGCTATGCTCAGAGCAATGAGATCGCGCATATAGACATCGTTTGACGTGCTGTTAAAATCGCTCACACCTAAACAGGCGGATACGGTAGCGTTCGTTCCGTCATGGATGGTAATCAGCGATAGCCATAATTTACAGGGAGACATTTATGAAGCTTCGCCTGTCGGCGCTGGCGCTGGGAACCACACTGCTGGTCGGGTGTGCGAGTTCCGGTACAGAACAGCAGGGGCGTTCAGACCCGTTTGAAGGGTTTAACCGCACCATGTACAACTTCAACTTTAATGTGCTGGACCCGTATGTTGTTCGGCCGGTCGCGGTTGCCTGGCGTGATTATGTTCCTCAGCCTGCACGCAACGGTTTAAGCAATTTCACCGGTAACCTTGAAGAACCTGCGATCATGGTGAACTATTTCCTGCAGGGCGACCCTTATCAGGGTATGGTGCATTTCACCCGTTTCTTCCTGAATACCTTATTAGGGATGGGCGGCTTTATTGATGTCGCGGGAATGGCGAATCCTAAACTGCAGCGCGTTGAACCGCACCGCTTTGGCAGCACTCTGGGCCATTATGGCGTGGGTTACGGGCCTTATGTGCAACTTCCGTTCTACGGCAGCTTCACGTTGCGTGAAGATGGCGGGGATATGGCGGATACCTTATATCCGGTGCTCTCGTGGCTCACCTGGCCAATGTCCGTGGGGAAATGGGCTATCGAAGGGATAGAAACCCGCGCGCAGTTGCTGGATTCCGATGGCTTGCTGCGTCAGTCTTCCGATCCTTATATTATGGTACGCGAGGCGTACTTCCAGCGTCATGACTTTATTGCCAATGGCGGAAAACTCAAGCCGCAGGAAAACCCGAACGCGCAGGAGATTCAGGACGAACTCAAAGAGATCGACTCTGAATGAACGGCAGTAAATAAAAAGGTGAGCGTTACGCTCACCTTTTTGATCCTTTTCGGCAAGAGATTAGAAAGCGTAGTTAAAGTTAGTACCGAACAGCCAGGCTTTCCCTTCAGATTCAAACTGATAAGGTCCTTCATTAATTTTCACGCTCTGACCGTGCATATAAGAGACGCCAACGTCGACAGACGCATCTTTATTAAAGGCGTAAGTCGTACCGGCGCTCAGCCAGAAACGGTCCTGATCCGGAATAGAGATAGACCGGTTTTGCGCAGGAACGGGGCTGTCATCGAAGGCGATACCGGTACGAAACGTCCAGTTATCGTCATAGTAGTACGTTGTACCCAGCGCGATGCGGTATGCGTCTTTAAAGCCTTCATGCTTTTCAAACAGAGTATCGCCAGCCGTGGATTTTGCCTTCAACTGCTGAAACTGACTCCAGCTGGTATAAGCCAGGCTATAGTGGATGGCCCATTGTGGCGCCACGCGATTATAACCGGAAACTTCCCACATTTCTGGCAGATTCAGCGTCAGGTAGCCTGACTGCGTCGCGCCTGCGGTTGCCGTTGGGATGGGCAGATTGTAGTTATTCACGACGAGGGGAAGATCGCTACTGTAGTTACCTTTAAAGTCAATTTTGACTTCCGAGCGGTAAGTCAGGGCGTAGCGGTTATTTTTATCCAGTTCATAAAGGATACCGGTGTTCCAGCCAAAGCCCCACTGGTTACCGTTCA
This sequence comes from Salmonella enterica subsp. arizonae, assembly GCF_008692845.1. Lineage (GTDB taxonomy): Bacteria > Pseudomonadota > Gammaproteobacteria > Enterobacterales > Enterobacteriaceae > Salmonella > Salmonella arizonae. Next base: position 134,863 of record NZ_VXJW01000003.1, on the reverse strand, counting down.
GGTGAGCGATTTTAGTATCGCTGGGAATGCGGCTTGCTATTGGCGCCAGCGCCGGGCTTTGCGCAGCAATCAACTGACCTAAATCGCCCGCATAACGTTCGATTTTCGCGCGTGCGTATACCGCATCAAAACCGAGGCCGAAGCTCCAGGCATCATTTAAGCGATAGGCTCCGCTTAAATTCAGGTTCATGGTTTCAAGATCAGTTGTACCGCCAACCGAGCCGCCGGCATATGTGTCGTTAAACTCTGTCGCCAGGCCATAGTTAGAGGTAATAGAAGCCCCCCAGCCAAACTGATCGTTAATCGGGGCGACAAAGTGGACATTCGGCACCCATGCCGTCGGCGCGATGTTATCCGCATCCAGCGTCCGGCCAGAGGGCGACGTCCCGCTAATATTGACATCGGGATCAATATAAACCGCGCCTGCTGAAAACGTCGGGCGGTCAAACATCGTAATTAATGCCGGGTTACGGCTGACGTTACCCGCATCATCTGCGATTGCGCCTTCACCCGAATAGGCCCGGCCAAGGCCAGAGGAAGAAAATTCGTTTAACTGGAAGCCTGCAGACCAGGCCTGGGTGGAGATGATTGCCACTGCGACTGCGAGAGCAGACTTTGTAAACAGGGTTTTCTGGCTCATGACCATAACCTCATTGATTATTTTTATACAAACTATGTTACATGATGTAACAGGAGCGCGAAGTGTAGGGTCTGCGATACAACTTAGAAATCAGACCAGTGGCGAGAGTATAGGTCTGACCAGCTTAAATGTTGCAAGTATGTTTATAAGTTTTTTCAATTCTGATCTTAGAAACGAGATCTGGTTGGCAAAATCAAGGGACTCAACGGCTATCCGATCGCGCGATTTTTGTTTTAGATCATTTTTAAGTGTGATTTCGGTCACTTAACGCGTTTCCCACCATTAACGACTGGAGAGACGTATGCCGGGAGCGTAAAATATTCCCATTGTTTATCTGGCACCCTGGGTGCAAATACAGAGGAAATCTACAATGAGTAAATGCAGTGCTGATGAAACCCCGGTTTGCTGCTGTATGGACGTTGGAACCATCATGGACAACTCCGATTGCACCGCGTCATACAGTCGCGTATTCGCTACCCGTGCAGAGGCTGAAGAGACGCTGGCGGCGTTAACCGAAAAAGCGCGTAGCGTGGAGTCTGAGCCTTGCCAAATTACGCCAACCTTCACCGAGGAATCTGACGGTGTTCGTCTGGATATCGATTTTGTTTTCGCCTGCGAAGCAGAAACGCTTATCTTCCAGCTAGGCCTGCGTTAATCCGTTCATTAACGACGCCTCCGTCATCGTCTGGCGGAGGCGTTTTCATTTTTTATGTTTCCCTTCACTGTGCCATAGCTCCCACTTTCTTTTCTCTCCACTTGGCTAAATGTAAAAAATTAGTTAAGAATGTGATCAGGTCAGACCACTAATTTATTTTTTACAGGGGAGTACTATGCGTCAGGCTTTACCGTTGGTCACCCGTCAGGGCGATCGCATTGCTATTGTCAGTGGGTTGCGAACCCCCTTTGCTCGTCAGGCCACTGCATTTCATGGTATTCCTGCTGTTGATCTCGGCAAAATGGTGGTTAGCGAGCTATTGGCGCGCAGTGAAATTCCAGCCGATGCCATCGAGCAACTGGTTTTTGGTCAGGTCGTACAAATGCCGGAAGCCCCTAATATTGCGCGTGAAATTGTGCTGGGTACGGGAATGAATGTTCATACCGATGCCTATAGCGTAAGCCGTGCCTGCGCCACCAGTTTTCAGGCGGTAGCGAATGTGGCGGAAAGCCTGATGGCAGGTACGATACGCGCGGGGATCGCTGGCGGCGCAGATTCATCGTCGGTACTGCCCATAGGCGTGAGTAAAGCCCTGGCGCGGGTGCTGGTAGACGTTAATAAAGCCCGTACAACCCGCCAACGGCTAACGCTTTTTTCCCGCCTGCGCTTACGCGACCTGCTGCCTGTTCCTCCCGCCGTTGCCGAGTATTCCACCGGTTTGCGCATGGGTGACACCGCCGAACAGATGGCGAAAACGTATGGTATTACGCGTGAGCAGCAGGACGCGTTGGCGTATCGTTCGCATCAGCGCGCTGCACAGGCATGGGCGGAGGGCAAGCTGGCGGAAGAGGTGATGACGACCTATGCGCCGCCGTATAAAAATCCTTTTTCAGAAGACAATAACATTCGCGGCAACTCCACGCTGGCGGACTACGCCAAACTGCGTCCCGCTTTTGACAGAAAACATGGCTCCGTGACCGCCGCCAATAGTACGCCACTGACTGATGGCGCCGCTGCCGTTATCCTGATGACCGAATCCCGGGCTAAAGAGTTGGGGCTACGTCCGCTCGGTTATCTCCGTAGCTACGCGTTTACCGCCATTGATGTCTGGCAGGACATGCTATTGGGACCGGCCTGGTCAACGCCGCTGGCGCTGGAGCGGGCCGGACTGACGATGGCCGATCTGACGCTTTTTGACATGCATGAAGCGTTTGCCGCCCAGACGCTGGCCAATTTACAACTGCTGGGAAGCGAACGATTTGCCCGCGATGTGCTTGGGCGCGCACAAGCGACAGGGGAGGTAGATGACACAAAATTTAACGTGCTCGGCGGTTCAATCGCCTACGGACATCCTTTTGCCGCAACGGGCGCGCGGATGATAAACCAAACGTTGCATGAATTACGGCGTCGGGGCGGCGGTTTTGGCCTGGTAACGGCCTGTGCGGCTGGCGGTCTTGGCGCGGCTATGGTTCTGGAGGCGGAATAATGACCACATCAGCTTTTACGCTTAACGTGCGCCTGGATAATGTCGCGGTTGTCTCTATTGATGTCCCAGGGGAAAAGGTAAATACCCTGAAAGCGGAGTTTGCCGCCCAGGCGCGCGCCATCCTGAAGCAGATCCGCGAAAATAAAGTGTTGCAGGGCGTTGTTTTTATCTCGGCCAAAGCAGATAACTTTATTGCTGGCGCCGATATCAACATGATAGGCCGCTGCCAAAGCGCGCAGGAAGCGGAAACGCTGGCGCGTCAGGGACAGCAACTTATGGCGGAGATCCAGGCGTTGCCTGTTCCGGTCATCGCCGCTATTCACGGCGCCTGTCTGGGCGGCGGTCTTGAAATGGCGCTGGCCTGCCATCGGCGTATCTGTACCGATGACGTTAAAACTGTTCTCGGGCTGCCGGAAGTACAGTTAGGGCTTTTGCCGGGATCGGGCGGAACACAGCGCCTTCCTCGGCTGGTGGGGGTCAGCACCGCGCTGGATATGATCCTGACAGGTAAACAGCTTCGCGCCAGACAGGCGCTTAAAACAGGGCTGGTTGATGACGTGGTGCCGCAGACTATTTTACTGGAAGCAGCAGTCGAACTGGCTAAAAAAGACCGCCTGGCGCAGCGGACATTACCGGTCCGTGAACGTATCCTGGCGGGGGCGCTGGGGCGGGCGCTGCTATTTCGCCTGGTGCGTAAAAAGACGGCGCAGAAAACGCAGGGTAATTATCCAGCGACGGAGCGGATCATTGACGTGATAGAAACCGGACTGGCGCAGGGCAGCGGTAGCGGCTATGACGCGGAGGCGTGTGCTTTCGGCGAGCTGGCGATGACGCCTCAATCGCAGGCGCTGCGTAATCTTTTCTTTGCCAGTACCCAAGTGAAAAAAGATCCCGGTAGCGATGCGCCGTCCGGCCCGCTGAACAGCGTAGGCATATTGGGCGGCGGGTTAATGGGCGGCGGTATCGCCCTGGTCACGGCCTGTAAAGGCGGCTTGCCAGTACGTATTAAGGATATAAATGCTAAGGGAATCAATCATGCACTGAAGTATAGTTGGGACCAGCTTGAAACAAAAGTACGCCGCCGCCATATCAAAGCCAGCGAACGCGATAAACAATTGGCGCTGATATCAGGCTCGACTGATTACCGTGGTTTCAGTCATCGCGATCTGATAATTGAAGCGGTGTTTGAAGATCTGTCGTTAAAACAACAGATGGTGGCGGAAGTGGAGCAAAATTGCGCCTCCCACACCATTTTTGCGTCCAATACCTCTTCCTTGCCGATTGGCGATATTGCGGCGTACGCGGGCAGACCGGAACAGGTGATTGGATTGCACTTTTTTAGCCCGGTCGAAAAAATGCCGCTGGTCGAGGTCATTCCCCATGCGTCTACTTCCGCGCAGACCATCGCCACGACCGTTAAGCTGGCGAAAAAACAGGGTAAAACCCCGATCGTCGTTAGCGATAAAGCTGGGTTTTATGTTAACCGAATTCTCGCGCCGTATATTAATGAAGCGATTCGGATGCTGACTGAAGGCGAACGTGTCGAACATATTGATGCCGCCCTGGTAAAGTTTGGTTTTCCGGTGGGGCCAATCCAACTTTTGGATGAGGTCGGAATCGACACGGGCACTAAAATTATTCCTGTGCTTGAGGCAGCTTATGGAGAACGTTTTAGCGCGCCAGCAAATGTTGTTGCTTCAATTTTGAATGACGGTCGCAAAGGTAGAAAAAATGGTCGCGGTTTCTATCTTTATGGCGAAAAAGGGCGTAAAAGCAAAAAAAAGGTTGACAATGCGATTTATAAGGTTATTAGCGTGCAAGGGCAAAGTCGACTGTCTGCGCATCAGGTGGCAGAGCGCTGTGTCATGTTAATGCTCAATGAAGCGGCGCGCTGTTTCGACGAAAAAGTAATTCGCAGCGCGCGCGATGGCGATATTGGCGCCGTGTTTGGTATTGGTTTTCCTCCGTTTCTCGGCGGCCCGTTTCGTTATATGGATGCTCTCGGGCCGGGTGAAGTGGTAGCGACCTTGCAGCGCCTGGCCGCACTTTACGGCCCTCGTTACGCGCCTTGTGAACAATTAATGCGCATGGCTGAGCGCGGGGAGCATTTCTGGATGAATGAGGAAACTGACCAGGGAAATTAAGGTCAAAGAAAGTATGAATCCGCACTGAATGCCTTCTTGGTGGCGAAATAATAATCAAGGATTGACTATACTTACGCCATTGAGGTAAAAAACAGCGTTTCATTCGGTGAATGGATAAGGCACAATGCCGGCCACCGCATTTTTGCCACAGCCAATAGGGGCATCTGGTAAGCGTGCTGGTGAAACTGGTTAACAAAAGCGGTGCAATATGCAAGTTTTTATCATGCGTCACGGCGACGCAGCCCTCGATGCCGCCAGTGATTCGGTTCGTCCCTTAACCTCGTGTGGTTGTGACGAGTCTCGCCTGATGGCGAACTGGCTGAAAGGTCAAAAAGTGGATATCGAACGTGTTCTGGTTAGTCCGTTTCTTCGGGCCGAACAGACGTTAGATGTGGTCGGCGATTGTATGAATCTGCCAGCTCAGGTGGATGTCCTGCCGGAGCTAACGCCCTGCGGCGATGTCGGTCTGGTCAGCGCCTACCTTCATGCTCTGGCCAATGAAGAGATCGAGTCGGTACTGGTGATCTCTCACTTACCTCTGGTCGGATATCTGGTATCTGAGCTTTGTCCGGGCGAAACGCCGCCGATGTTCACGACGTCCGCAATTGCCAACGTCACGCTTGATAAAAGCGGCAAAGGGACATTTAACTGGCAAATGAGTCCCTGCAATCTGAAAATGGCGAAAGCGATTTAATCTTCTGCCGCCTGATAGCGCTTCGCTTATCCAGCCTATGACAGCGCTGACTGTGCATAGGCTGGATAAGGCGCTTGCGCCGCCATCCGGCGATCTCGCATCAGGGCAACTCGGGCGGTTGCCACTCTTCCACTTCAATCAGCACCAGTAGCGCGGCGTCACCGCCGTACTCCTTCGGCGCCTGATGAAAGGCCATCACATGCGGATGCTGCGCCAGCCATAACGGTGTTTGCTGTTTCAGAATATGTTTACCGTGTCCATGCATGACGCAGGCGCAAAAAATATGCTCCCGACGGCATGCGGCAATCAGCGCCCCCAATTCCTGTTTGGCCTGGATCTGCGTTAAACCGTGTAAATCAAGAAACAGTTCCGGCGAATAGTCGCCGCGGCGCATTTTTTTTAGCTCGAAATGGCTGACATCTTCCCGGACATACTTTACTGGCCCTTCCGTATTGAGCAGCGGCTGAAACTCATCGGAAAAATAGTGGCTGGCGTCCGCCTGTTCCTGAATTAACCTTCGGGTAGGGACTTCCGTGATTTTTTTGCGCTGTGGCCGATGAACGATAGTATCTTGTTTAATCTGTCGGGTGCCGACCATAAGCTGACGGAACAGCGTCTGGTCCTCCTCGCTGAGCGATGCTTTCTTTTTCATTCGGGTGTCTCATCTGATATTTTGCTTTAGTTTACCCGACCCGGATGACATCCGAATGGTCAAAACGGATTTTTCGTATTATCCCGCCGCGTCAATGCTGATTTATCCCTGTCTTCGTGGCAAACTAGCCGCCGAATTTAATGCGAGCATGCCCTGGAGGAATACGTGGATAAAATTTTCGTCGATGAAGCAGTGAATGAACTGCATACCATTCAGGACATGTTGCGCTGGGCGGTAAGCCGTTTTAGCGCGGCGAATATCTGGTATGGGCACGGCACCGATAACCCGTGGGATGAGGCGGTGCAACTGGTGCTGCCGTCTCTTTATCTGCCGCTGGATATTCCGGAAGATATGCGTACCGCGCGGCTGACGTCCAGCGAAAAACATCGCATTGTCGAGCGGGTGATTCGTCGTGTCAACGAGCGTATCCCGGTAGCCTACCTGACCAATAAGGCCTGGTTCTGCGGCCACGAATTTTATGTCGATGAGCGCGTGCTGGTGCCGCGTTCGCCCATTGGCGAGCTGATTAATAACCACTTTGCAGGTCTTATTAGCCAACAGCCGAAATATATTCTGGATATGTGTACCGGCAGCGGCTGTATCGCCATCGCCTGTGCTTATGCTTTCCCGGAGGCGGAAGTGGATGCGGTCGATATTTCGCCGGATGCGCTGGCTGTCGCCGAACATAACATTGAAGAGCACGGTCTTATCCATCATGTGACGCCAATCCGCTCCGATCTGTTCCGCGATCTGCCGAAAGTTCAGTACGATCTGATTGTCACTAACCCGCCCTATGTCGATGCGGAAGATATGTCCGATCTGCCAAACGAATATCGCCACGAACCTGAACTGGGGCTGGCGTCCGGCACCGATGGCCTCAAACTGACCCGCCGTATCCTTGGGAACGCGCCGGATTATCTGTCCGATGCGGGCGTTCTGATTTGTGAAGTCGGAAACAGCATGGTACATCTGATGGAGCAGTATCCGGAGGTACCGTTCACCTGGCTGGAGTTTGACAACGGCGGCGATGGCGTCTTTATGTTGACCAAAGCGCAGCTGCTCGCGGCCCGTGAACATTTCAACATTTATAAAGATTAAAACACGCAAACGACAACAACGATAACGGAGCCGTGATGGCAGGAAACACAATTGGACAACTCTTTCGCGTAACCACTTTCGGCGAATCGCACGGGCTGGCGCTTGGGTGTATCGTCGATGGCGTGCCGCCGGGCATCCCGTTGACGGAGGCCGATCTGCAGCACGATCTCGACAGACGCCGCCCTGGCACCTCGCGCTATACTACCCAGCGCCGCGAACCGGACCAGGTAAAAATTCTCTCCGGCGTGTTTGATGGCGTGACGACCGGCACCAGCATTGGCTTGCTGATTGAAAACACCGATCAGCGCTCGCAGGACTACAGCGCGATTAAAGATGTTTTTCGTCCGGGACACGCGGATTACACCTATGAGCAGAAATACGGCCTGCGCGATTATCGTGGCGGTGGACGTTCTTCCGCGCGTGAAACCGCGATGCGCGTAGCGGCAGGGGCGATCGCCAAGAAATACCTGGCGGAAAAGTTCGGTATCGAAATCCGCGGCTGTCTGACCCAGATGGGCGACATTCCGCTGGAGATTAAAGACTGGCAACAGGTTGAGCGTAATCCGTTCTTTTGCCCCGATGTGGACAAACTTGACGCGCTGGACGAACTGATGCGCGCGCTGAAAAAAGAGGGGGACTCCATCGGCGCGAAAGTGACGGTGATGGCGAGCGGCGTGCCGGCAGGGCTTGGCGAACCGGTATTTGACCGGCTGGATGCGGATATCGCCCATGCGCTGATGAGCATCAATGCGGTGAAAGGCGTGGAGATTGGCGAAGGATTTAAGGTGGTGGCGCTGCGCGGCAGCCAGAATCGCGATGAAATCACGGCGCAGGGTTTTCAGAGCAACCACGCGGGCGGTATCCTCGGTGGCATCAGTAGCGGGCAACACATTGTGGCGCATATGGCATTGAAACCTACGTCCAGCATTACCGTGCCGGGACGTACGATTAACCGGATGGGTGAAGAAGTCGAGATGATCACCAAAGGGCGCCACGATCCGTGCGTGGGGATTCGCGCAGTGCCGATCGCAGAAGCCATGCTGGCGATCGTGCTGATGGATCACCTGCTGCGCCATCGGGCACAGAATGCGGATGTAAAGACAGAGATTCCACGCTGGTAAGAAATGAAAAAAACCGCAATTGCGCTGCTGGCATGGTTTGTCAGTAGCGCCAGCCTGGCGGCGACGCCATGGCAGAAAATAACCCATCCTGTCCCCGGCGCCGCCCAGTCTGTCGGTAGCTTTGCCAACGGATGCATCATCGGCGCCGACACGTTGCCGGTACAGTCCGATAATTATCAGGTAATGCGCACCGATCAGCGCCGTTATTTCGGCCACCCGGATCTGGTTATGTTTATCCAGCGGTTGAGTCATCAGGCGCATCAACGGGGGCTCGGAACCGTCCTGATAGGCGACATGGGGATGCCTGCCGGAGGCCGCTTTAATGGCGGACACGCCAGTCATCAGACCGGGCTTGATGTGGATATTTTCTTGCAGTTGCCGAAAACGCGCTGGAGCCAGGCGCAGCTATTGCGCCCGCAGGCGTTAGATCTGGTGTCCCGCGACGGTAAACATGTCGTGCCGTCGCGCTGGTCGTCGGATATCGCCAGTCTGATCAAACTGGCGGCGGAGGACAATGACGTCACCCGTATTTTCGTCAATCCGGCTATTAAACAACAGCTTTGTCTCGATGCCGGAAGCGATCGTGACTGGCTACGTAAAGTACGCCCCTGGTTCCAGCATCGCGCGCATATGCACGTGCGTTTACGCTGCCCTGCCGACAGCCTGGAGTGCGAAGATCAACCTTTACCCCCGCCGGGCGATGGATGCGGCGCTGAACTGCAAAGCTGGTTCGAACCGCCAAAACCTGGCACCACAAAGCCTGAGAAGAAGACACCGCCGCCGTTGCCGCCTTCCTGCCAGGCGCTACTGGATGAGCATGTACTCTAATGGACAATTTTTATGAGCTGTTTATGGTCTCCCCGCTGCTGCTGGTGGTGCTGTTTTTTGTCGCCGTACTGGCGGGATTTATCGATTCTATCGCCGGGGGCGGAGGGCTGCTCACGATTCCTGCGCTGATGGCCGCCGGGATGTCGCCGGCAAACGCGCTGGCGACCAATAAATTACAGGCGTGCGGCGGCTCCCTCTCATCTTCGCTCTATTTTATTCGCCGTAAAGTAGTAAACCTGGCCGAGCAAAAGCTCAATATTCTGATGACGTTCATTGGCTCGATGAGCGGCGCGCTGCTGGTGCAGCACGTGCAGGCGGATATTTTGCGCCAGATCTTGCCCATCCTGGTGATTTTCATCGGCCTCTATTTTCTATTAATGCCGAAGCTGGGCGAGGAAGATCGCCAGCGGCGCCTGTATGGCTTACCGTTCGCGCTGATAGCCGGGGGATGCGTCGGGTTTTACGATGGCTTTTTTGGGCCTGCCGCCGGGTCGTTTTACGCGCTGGCGTTTGTCACCTTGTGTGGCTACAACCTGGCGAAATCCACGGCACATGCCAAAGTGCTTAACGCTACCTCCAACGTCGGCGGCCTGTTGTTATTTATCATCGGCGGCAAAGTGATCTGGGCGACGGGCTTCGTGATGCTGGTTGGGCAGTTTTTAGGGGCGCGAATGGGGTCGCGTCTGGTGTTGAGTAAAGGCCAAAAACTTATCAGACCGATGATCGTTATTGTCTCGGCGGTGATGAGCGCCAAGTTACTTTATGATAGCCACGGACAGGAGATCCTCCACTGGTTGGGGATGAATTAATGAACAGTACGCACCATTACGAACAGTTAATTGAGATTTTTAACGGCTGCTTTGCCGAAGAATTTAATACCCGTCTGATTAAAGGCGACGACGAACCGATCTATCTTCCTGCTAACGCGCAGGTACCATACAACCGTATCGTTTTTGCGCATGGGTTTTACGCCAGCGCGCTGCATGAGATTTCTCACTGGTGTATCGCCGGTAAGGCGCGCCGCGAACTGGTCGACTTTGGTTACTGGTACTGCCCGGACGGACGCGACGCGCAGACCCAAAGTCAATTTGAAGACGTTGAGGTGAAGCCACAGGCCTTCGACTGGTTGTTTTGCGTGGCGGCGGGGTATCCCTTTAACGTCAGTTGCGACAATCTGGAAGGCGACATTGAACCGGATCGCGTGGCGTTTCAGCGCCGGGTTCATGCGCAGGTAATGGCTTATCTGGAGCAGGGCATTCCTGAACGACCGGCCCGCTTCATCAAAGCGCTACAGAATTATTATCACACGCCCGAACTTAAGGCGGAACAGTTCCCGTGGCCGGAAGAGCTCAACTAAAGCCAGCGCCACGTTTACAATGAGGAAAGAAGATGATCGCGGAGTTTGAATCACGCATTCTGGCATTAATTGACGATATGGTAGAGCACGCCAGCGACGATGAGCTTTTTGCCAGTGGATACCTGCGTGGCCACCTGACGTTAGCCATTGCCGAGCTGGAAAGCGGTGATGACCACTCCGTCGAGGCGGTCTATGCCAACGTTAGCCAAAGTCTGGAAAAAGCGATCGGTGCCGGCGAACTGTCGCCGCGCGATCAGGCGTTAGTCAAAGCGATGTGGGACAATTTGTTCGACAAGGCAAAATAATAACGCCGTAAGCCGGAGGGCGACGCTCGCCGCCTTCCGCTATTGTTTCGTTACTTTACCGCTTTTCCCTTCAATAATTTTCTCACCCATAACCGATTCGGATTTAACGCCGCCAGCGTGCTGGCATCCAGTGGAATAGGCTCGTTGCTCATCTGCGCCGCCAGAATTTCTGCGCATAGTGGCGCAGAACACAAACCGCGCGATCCCAGCGCGCCGAGCATAAATAAACCCGGATACACAGGCGCAGGCACCGCCGACGCTTTGTTATCCACTAAATCGGCATAGTGTGTCAGCGTGGCGTGGTAATCCGGGACATTGCCCACCATCGGAAGATGGTCGCGGGTTGCGCAACGCACGCCGCAGCGAGCGCTGTTGTCGCTGACGTCAACCTCTTTGGCCCAGTCGGCATCCGGAAAACAGTCAAGCAAACGCTGCCGGTTTTGCCGCTGATCTTCTTCGCGCCAGACGGTGCTTTCATTACCCCGGTGATAGCTGGCGCCAATACAGTGCTGCCGATTATTCGGGTTTTGCGGCGTAAGATAGCCGTCATAGCACAATACCTGGCGCAACGCGGAGAGCGCGGGCGTAGTGGGAATATGACTTACCTGACCACCGACGGCATAAACCGGCAACGGCTGGGTCTGATCAAAACGATTAATCTGATGGCCGTTCGCCAGGACTACAGTATCATGGCTGGCGGCTTCACCTGACGCAAAGCGCAGTTGCCACTGCGACTCCTGCGCAGCGAGCGACGTGAGCGTATGGCGAAAGCGCGTTTGTAAACCCTGTTCAGTCGCCAGTGCGATGACTGCGCGAGTTAATTGTTCCGGACACAACCAGCCGCCTGCCGGATAGGTCATTCCCCCGCAACGTGTCGTAACGCCAACCGCCTGTGTCGTCTCTTCGGTATTGAGCGCTGAGGCCAGTCCGGCTGGCAGCGCCAGGGAAAGCATCCGGGCAATTTTCTGCTGGCTTTTCTCATCCCATCCGAGCTGCGTCACGCCGCACCAGTCATGATCAAAAGAGACGGGCAGGGCGTCATACAGGCGACGGGCAAAGGTGAAAGCGGTCGGGAAAAAGCGATTAATAGCTGCGTCATGTTTGCTAAGGAGCGGATAAAGTGCGCCCTGTTGATTGCCGGAAGCGCCCCGGGCGGGCTTGTCGTCCGCGCAGTAGAGCGTAACCTGCCAGCCGCGACGCAGTAACGCCAGTGATAACAGCGCGCTGGCGATACCGCCGCCAATGATCGCCGTTTCACGTTTTTCGCTTCCGCTACGGTAAAACCAGGGGGCGGAAATGGTCGGCGTGAGGCATCGTTCCATCACTCCGCAAAGCATCTCGCGTTTACGTCCGAAACCTTTGCGCTTTTGCATGGTAAAACCAGCTTCCTGTAATCCCCGGCGGACAAAACCCGCCGAGGTAAACGTCGCCAGCGTTGCGCCGGGGCGGGCCAGCCGCGCCATCGTGTTAAACAGGTTTGGCGTCCACATATCCGGATTTTTCGCCGGGGCGAAACCGTCGAGGAACCAGGCGTCTACTTTTTGATTCAGCGTGGCGTCCAGTTGGTCGGTCAATTCATTAATATCGCCAAACCACAAATCCAGCGTCACCCGCCCCTGATCCAACAATAATCGGTGGCATCCTGCGAGCGGCAGCGGCCATTGCGCCTGAAGTTGTTCCGCCCAGGGCGCGAGCTCCGGCCAGTGTTGGTGCGTCAGCGCCAGATCGTCGCGTGTTAACGGGAATTTCTCAAAACTGACGAAATGTAATCTTTGCAGCGTCGCCTGCGGATGTTCAGAACGAAAGTTGTTAAATGCCTGCCACAGCGTCAGGAAGTTGAGTCCGGTGCCAAAACCGCTTTCCGCGACTATAAATAATGGATGTGAATGCACGGGAAAACGCTCCGCAAGACGATTGCCGCCAAGAAAAACGTAGCGTGTCTCTTCGAGTCCATTGTCATTAGAAAAATAGACATCATCAAAATCTCGGGAAACAGGTGTACCCTCAGCGTTAAATTCGAGAGTGGCGGGTTGTATGGCGTATTGTTTCACGTAAGTTACTCGTCTGACGGGCGGTGTCGCGATCTTAGCGATGTGTGCCTGACGGCGCAAATTTCCGTGCTAAATGGCTGATCGGACTTGTTCAGCGTACAAGTGTACGCTATTGTGCCAATCGAAACTTAAAAATAGTGCGAATTACAGAGGTATTGAATGAAACGTGCAGTGATTACTGGCCTGGGCATCGTTTCCAGCATCGGTAATAACCAGCAGGAAGTCCTGGCATCTCTGCGTGAAGGACGTTCAGGGATCACTTTCTCTCAGGAGCTGAAGGACGCCGGCATGCGTAGCCAGGTATGGGGCAACGTAAAACTGGATACCACTGGCCTCATTGACCGCAAAGTAGTGCGCTTCATGAGCGACGCATCCATCTATGCTTATCTGTCTATGGAGCAGGCAGTTGCCGACGCCGGTCTGGCGCCGGAAGTCTATCAGAATAACCCGCGAGTCGGCTTGATTGCAGGCTCCGGCGGCGGCTCCCCAAAATTTCAGGTCTTTGGCGCGGATGCCATGCGTAGCCCGCGTGGTCTGAAAGCCGTAGGACCGTATGTGGTTACGAAAGCAATGGCATCCGGTGTTTCCGCTTGCCTCGCTACGCCGTTTAAAATTTTTGGTGTGAACTACTCCATTAGCTCCGCTTGCGCGACCTCCGCACACTGTATCGGCAATGCGGTTGAGCAAATCCAATTGGGCAAACAGGACATCGTTTTTGCTGGCGGCGGCGAAGAGCTGTGCTGGGAAATGGCCTGTGAGTTTGACGCGATGGGCGCACTGTCCACGAAATATAACGATACGCCTGAAAAAGCGTCCCGTACTTATGATGCGCACCGTGATGGGTTTGTCATCGCGGGCGGCGGCGGTATGGTGGTTGTCGAAGAACTGGAACATGCTCTGGCGCGCGGCGCGCATATCTATGCGGAAATCGTCGGCTATGGCGCGACCTCTGACGGTGCCGATATGGTTGCCCCGTCAGGCGAAGGCGCTGTTCGTTGTATGCAAATGGCAATGCATGGCGTTGACACGCCGATCGATTACCTGAACTCCCACGGTACGTCCACGCCGGTAGGCGATGTGAAAGAACTGGGCGCGATTCGCGAAGTCTTTGGCGATAAGAGCCCGGCTATCTCAGCGACTAAAGCGATGACTGGCCACTCGCTGGGCGCAGCGGGCGTGCAGGAAGCCATCTACTCTCTGCTGATGCTGGAGCACGGTTTTATCGCGCCGAGTATCAACATTGAACAGATGGACGAACAGGCCGCGGGTTTGAATATTGTGACAGAAACGACCGAGCGTGGGCTGACTACCGTAATGTCTAACAGCTTCGGTTTTGGCGGCACTAACGCCACGCTGGTTATGCGTAAGCTGAAAGGGTAAAGTTTGTATATCGCCGGATGGCGGCGTAAGCGCCTTATCCGGCCTACGTTCGTGAGTAATGCGTAGTCTGTAGGCCTGATAAGCACAACGCCATCAGGCAAGAGATATTGCCGGATAGCGGCATAAATACCTGACCAATCTTCGAGGGAGCCTGTCGGCTCCCTTTTTAATACTTCTCATATTCTGTTGCGATTTTCGCTGACCATGCCTCAGCCTGGGTGATGGCGCCTGCGTCATAAATCGGCTGTTCATAACCCTTGTCAGCATCCCGAACGCGGTAAATTTTCCAGCGTCCCTCTTCCCAACGGGTATAAACTTCCAAATGGATGGGCGTTGACTCTGTACCCAACAGAACATCCACTTTTTCTCCGCCGAGGAAAGGGTGTGCCTTCCCAACCCGTAACTGTGGAATCCACTCTGGCGCATAGTCCTGCGCATACATAAAATAATCTGCCCCCACAATCGCCTGCTCATAAAGGGACTGTATTAGCGCCAGGCGATGAATAACCTCTTTAGCAACGTAACGTTGCATTAAGGCGGTGGTGTCGTCAGGGGTATTCACATCGTTCGTGAACGTCGTCATCCATGAAGTATAGAACTGCTTCACGGCCTGCGTACTGTCGTGATGAGGCGCAGAGCAACTACAAAGCAACAGGATAAGCGCGACAAGGGAGAACGTTTTCATTAATTCTTCCTGTAGATGGTATATGAGGGCCTGGCTGCCCGGTAGCCCGGGCCGGCCCACATATCGCGTTGTTTAAAATCTGAATACCACTCTGCACCATCGTATATCGCCATGTGACCGCTCGGGTTTCCGCCAGCGTAAGGTTGAATAATGATGACGTCACCCTCGCGCGGCATTTCATAGGTACCAATAGCGGTGAATCCGGCGCTTCTTAACATTGGGCCATAATCTTTCGCATGATAAGTATGCCCCAGCGTGATACCGCCCGCCTGAATTGCCTTTCGGGTGAATTCCGCACACCGGCCTTGAGAATGAGAACCTGCATGCGTTTTGGCATAATTGACCGCCATTCTTTTATCCCAACTCATAATGATTCCTGTTAATAAAATACGTAATAGCAATGACGTAATGCTTTAACAGTATTTGATTCGGGAAGCATGACAGATAGTGCTATTACTATTTCCAATATAATAAGTTTAAATATTCATTAATTGTTGAGAATGATAAGTTAGGGCCAATTTATTCAACATTAACTATTATTCTGCGGTATCGGCATCATTTTTTATTTGCATATCGCCATAGCGCGACGGCCAGATCTCCTGCGGCGTGATGCCAAGCGCGTCCGCAATAATCCGTTCGGCTCTCGGCCAGGAGCGGGTAAAAACATTGCGCAGTGAATCAGGGGATAAACCGGCCTGACGAGAAAGATCTCTGAGCGTAATACCTCTTTTTTCCAGTGCGCTTTTAATATCTGCACGATGCCAGTCTTGGCTTTTTGGTTCCATTCTGTAATCCTAAGAAGATGTGTTATCGGCGCCGATATTTTTAAGGTAAAAATTAGCGTGAGAAAAAGAAAGTTACTTTCTTTTTCACCCTAAGAATATTGCCAGAAAGAAAGCGGAATTTCGCGCAAAAGAAGAAATATTTTTATTTCATCAGAGGAAAGGAAAGAAACCGATGGCAAAGGAATGGTTCACGGTTAAGGAATGTCTTGGCTTACCGGGGTTTCCGGGAAGCGAGCCTGCGGTTCGCGAACGTTTATATAAGTACAGCGAAGGGAAAGAGGGTGTCAGGCGTAAGCGTCTTAAATCAAAGGCCGAGGAGTTCCATATTTCTGTCTTCCCTCTCTACGTTCATCGTTATCTGGACGAAGGTGGGGAAGAACCTGTGTCGGATCACATTTCCGTACAGGAAGCGGAGCCTAAAGATATCTGGGAGATGATGTTCAGATTATTGACGCCAGAACAGCGCAAGCAGGTGACCGGGCTGTTTAGGGTCAAAGGAATGAAAGCCGTCTTTCCCTTTCTGTTTGACGGTAAGCCGCCACGTTGATACCCCGGCTGCAATTTCAAGGTTGACAAGTTTCACGTCTCACAGGCAGACTTCACGCTCTACATTATCCTTCTGATAATGCGTAAGCGTTTAACGTTATCCAACGCACCTTAATCCTGATGTTCAGGTAGAGGGGGGTGGCATTTCCCCGCCTTACTCTGCATTCTGGAGTAATGCATGACAGCCGTAAGCCAAAAAACACATACCCCGCCTGCGAATTTTTTACTGTTTCGCATCGCTTTTGCGGTTTTTCTGACCTATATGACGGTCGGCCTACCGTTACCTGTCATTCCCCTTTTTGTCCGTCACGAACTGGGCTATAGCAACACAATGGTCGGTATCGCCGTGGGCATTCAGTTTTTTGCGACGGTATTGACGCGCGGCTATGCCGGGAGGCTGGCGGATCAATATGGCGCTAAACGATCGGCGCTACAGGGGATGCTTGCCTGTGGGCTGGCGGGCGCGGCCTGGCTGCTGGCCGCGCTGTTGCCGGTTTCTGCCTCGGTAAAATTCGCATTGCTTATTGTCGGGCGCTTAATTCTCGGTTTCGGCGAGAGTCAGTTACTGACTGGCACATTAACCTGGGGGATGGGGCTGGTGGGACCGGCGCGTTCCGGGAAAGTGATGTCATGGAACGGAATGGCCATTTACGGCGCGCTGGCTGCCGGGGCGCCGCTAGGATTATTGATTCACAGCCATTTCGGTTTCGCCGCTCTGGCGGTAACGACCATGGCGCTGCCGCTGCTGGCGTGGGCTTTTAATGGCACGGTGCGCAAAGTGCCTGCTCATGCGGGCGAACGCCCGTCGCTGTGGAGCGTCGTCGGGCTTATCTGGAAACCTGGGCTTGGCCTGGCGCTACAGGGGGTGGGGTTTGCCGTTATCGGCACCTTTATTTCACTCTACTTCGCCAGTAACGGTTGGGCTATGGCGGGCTTTACGTTGACAGCCTTCGGCGGCGCGTTTGTACTAATGCGCGTGCTGTTCGGGTGGATGCCGGACCGCTTTGGCGGCGTCAAAGTGGCGATTGTCTCTTTACTGGTTGAGACGGCAGGACTGCTGCTTTTATGGCTGGCGCCGATGGCCTGGATAGCGCTGGTCGGCGCGGCGCTCACCGGGGCTGGGTGTTCATTAATTTTCCCGGCGCTGGGCGTGGAAGTTGTGAAACGCGTACCTTCCCAGGTACGCGGTACGGCGCTTGGCGGCTATGCCGCGTTTCAGGATATCTCCTACGGCGTTACCGGTCCGCTGGCGGGCGTGCTGGCCACTTCATGCGGCTATTCTTCCGTATTCCTGGCGGGAGCGCTATCCGCGGTGGTTGGCATTCTGGTGACGATTTTATCGTTCCGGCGCGGCTAAGAAACCAGCCAGAAAAGCGCCAGTACAATCATCAGCGCGATAAACAGCAGGCCTGGTCGCGCTGACAGATTCTTCACGGTTTCAATCATCGGCGCGAACGGGCGGTAGACTGGTTGAATGGAGAGCGGTTCCAGCTCATCAGCCTCCCGCTCTACGCGACGCAGGAAAATATGGTTAAGTAAATCCTGCACTTGGGCCGTTGTCAGCACCGTTTGAGGTTGAATCTGATACGTGTGCTGCGCATACTCTTTGATCGCCGTGAGCTCGTCCGGCTCCAGCGGTTGTTTTAACGCTGCCTGAAGCGTATGCAACGTTGGCGCGTGTTGTAGCGACAGCGTCTGCCGGGCCTGTAGCCATGTTACCAGATGGGTAAACTGTTTTGCCGGAATCAGCTCGCCGCTTTTCACGCCGGAGAGTTCCAGCATCGATTGCCAGATAAGTTTGCTTGACTCGCCAGTCGCAGCCGCCAGCTTCGTCACCAACTGATTCAACGTATTATGCTCAGCAGGCAATAATGGCCGGTCCGTAGCCGGACGTTGCTGCGGCTGCGGAATGGAAAGCTGCCCTTGTTGCAGGAGCGTCAGCACGTTTTTGAGTTGATCGGGCGTAAGCTGGCTAAGTGCGGTTTGCCCGTATTGCTGACGGATAAAATCGCTGACGGCCTGACGATTGTTCCCTACGCCAAGCAGCTCCGTTAGCTGTGAAAGCACCTGACGATTGGCGTGATTTTGCTGTGCTACGCCCAGACGCTGGGTGAGATTCTGTTCAGCAGCGGGGAAGTGGCGTGACAGTAGCGGCGCGTCATTTTTTATCCCCAGATCGTGTTTCATTCCGGCCCACACCTCCGCGCTTTGCTGCTGAGACAGGGAAATCAGGCGCGTTATCAGCCTTTCCAGCACAGTACGCTGTTGCATGGAAAGCGGCTGCTCGCCCGCAGCGGAAAGAGGATTTTGCCCTTCGCCTGGAGGCTGAGCGGGGGCGCCGGAGATGGGATGCATAATTCATTATCCTTTAACCATAAATCTGAGCAATATATGCCTGGCGGCCAGATTATGGCACACTTATCCGGTTAACTCTCGTTCTCAAACAGGTACGACAGTCGTGAAAATTCTCGTTGATGAAAATATGCCTTATGCCCGCGAATTATTTAGCCGCCTGGGTGAGGTAAAAACGGTGCCGGGTCGCCCGATCCCCGTCGAAGAATTGAATCATGCCGATGCGTTGATGGTGCGTTCGGTGACGAAAGTGAATGAATCATTGCTGAGCGGTACGCCGATTAAGTTTGTCGGTACTGCTACGGCAGGCACCGATCATGTGGATGAGGCATGGCTGAAGCAGGAAGGCATCGGTTTTTCAGCCGCGCCTGGCTGTAATGCCATCGCGGTGGTGGAGTATGTGTTTTCCGCGCTGCTGATGCTGGCCGAACGTGACGGCTTTTCGTTACGCGATCGCACCGTAGGGATTGTCGGCGTGGGTAACGTCGGAAGTCGACTACAGACAAGGCTTGAAGCGTTGGGCATCCGCACGCTGCTGTGCGATCCGCCGCGCGCCGCGCGCGGGGACGAGGGCGATTTTCGTACCATGGATGAGGTGGTGGAGGAGGCGGATGTGCTGACTTTCCATACACCGCTCTATAAAGACGGTCCGTACAAAACGCTGCATCTGGTCGATGAGACGCTGATCCGCCGACTGAAACCCGGCGCCATTCTCATTAACGCCTGCCGAGGTCCGGTGGTGGATAACGCCGCGCTGCTGGCGCGACTCACTGCCGGGCAGCCGATCAGTGTGGTGCTTGATGTGTGGGAAGGCGAACCGGATCTTAACGTCGCGCTACTGGACGCCGTGGATATCGGCACGTCACATATTGCCGGGTATACGCTGGAAGGTAAAGCGCGCGGCACCACGCAGGTCTTCGAGGCGTATAGCGCGTTTATCGGTCGCGAGCAGCATGTCGCGCTGGAGACATTACTTCCTGCGCCTGAGTTTGGCCGTATTACGCTACACGGCCCGCTGGATCAACCGACGCTGAAAAGGTTGGCGCATTTGGTGTATGATGTGCGCCGCGATGATGCGCCGCTGCGTAAGGTCGCCGGAATACCGGGCGAGTTCGATAAGCTGCGTAAAAACTACCTTGAGCGCCGCGAATGGTCGTCGCTGTATGTCATGTGCGATGACGCCAGCGCCGCCGCTTTATTGCAAAAGCTTGGTTTTAACGCAGTCCATCACCCGGCTCGTTAATCTCTTTTTTATCGCTCCCTGCCTGAGTGGGGAGCTCACGCTTTTCTGGAGTAAACCACCATGTCTGAAGGCTGGAATATTGCCGTTCTGGGCGCGACGGGCGCCGTAGGCGAAGCCCTGCTTGAAACACTGGCTGAACGCCAGTTCCCGGTCGGTGAAATTTATGCGTTGGCGCGTCATGAAAGCGCGGGCGAACACCTCCGTTTTGGTGGCAAGTCGGTGATTGTTCAGGATGCGGCGGACTTTGACTGGACGCAGGCGCAACTGGCATTTTTCGTTGCGGGCGCAGAGGCGTCGGCTGCCTGGGTCGAAGACGCGACCAACGCAGGTTGTCTGGTTATAGATTCCAGCGGTCTGTTCGCGCTGGAGCCTGATGTGCCGCTGGTCGTGCCGGAAGTAAACCCGTATGTACTGGCGGATTACCGCAACCGAAATTTGATTGCGGTTGCCGATAGCCTGACCAGCCAGTTGCTGGCGGCGCTCAAGCCGTTAATTGATCAGGGGGGACTGTCGCGCATCGCCGTCACCAGTATGTTGTCAGCGTCCGCGCAGGGGAAAAAAGCCGTCGATGCGCTGGCCGGACAGAGTGCGAAGCTGCTTAACGGCATACCGATCGATGAAGATGATTTCTTTGGCCGCCAGTTGGCGTTCAATATGCTGCCGCTGCTGCCGGATCGTGAAGGAAGCGTGCGCCAGGAGCGTCGTATCGTCGATGAAGTGCGGAAAATTTTGCAGGACGATGGCGTAATGATCTCCGCGAGTGTCGTCCAGTCGCCGGTGTTCTATGGTCATGCGCAGATGGTGAGCTTTGAAGCGCTCCGCCCGCTTGCGGCGGAAGAAGCGCGC
This sequence comes from Salmonella enterica subsp. arizonae, assembly GCF_008692845.1. GTDB lineage: Bacteria > Pseudomonadota > Gammaproteobacteria > Enterobacterales > Enterobacteriaceae > Salmonella > Salmonella arizonae. The sequence continues at coordinate 113,995 of NZ_VXJW01000003.1, read as the reverse complement.
GAGGCGCTTTCCCGCGGCGAAGATATCGTACTGTCAGAAGAAACGGATTATCCGACACAGGTGGGCGACGCCTCCGGCAACCCACAACTTTCTATTGGCTGCGTGCATAATGATTACGGTATGCCGGAACAAATTCAGTTTTGGTCGGTGGCGGACAACATTCGTTTCGGCGGCGCGCTGATGGCCGTTAAAACTGCGGAGAAGCTGGTGCAGGAGTATCTGTACTGATGTCCGGACAGCAATCATCGCCAGTCTATAAAATTGCGCTGGGTATTGAGTACGACGGCAGTAAATATTATGGCTGGCAGCGTCAGAATGAAGTGCGCAGCGTGCAGGAAAAGCTGGAAAAGGCGCTCTCACAGGTGGCGAATGAGCCTATTAATGTGTTCTGCGCCGGGCGTACCGATGCAGGCGTTCATGGTACCGGGCAGGTTGTCCACTTCGAAACGACCGCATTACGCAAAGATGTGGCGTGGACGCTGGGGGTAAATGCGAATTTGCCTGGTGACATTGCCGTGCGCTGGGTGAAAGCTGTAGCGGATGATTTTCACGCGCGTTTTAGCGCTACGGCTCGCCGTTATCGCTATATCATCTACAATCATCGACTGCGTCCTGCGGTTCTGGCGAAAGGCGTGACGCATTACTATAAGCCGCTGGATGCAGAGCGGATGCATCGCGCGGCGCAGTGTCTGATTGGCGAAAATGATTTTACCTCGTTTCGCGCGGTGCAGTGTCAGTCGCGCACGCCGTGGCGTAATGTGATGCACATCAGCGTTACCCGTCATGGCCCTTATGTGGTGGTCGATATCAAAGCGAATGCCTTTGTTCATCATATGGTCAGGAATATTGTCGGCAGCCTGCTGGAAGTAGGCGCTCACAACCAGCCGGAGAGCTGGATCGCAGAGCTACTAGCGGCGAAGGACAGAACGCTGGCGGCGGCAACGGCGAAGGCGGAAGGGCTCTATTTGGTTGCGGTGGATTACCCTGACCGGTTTGACCTTCCAAAACCGCCAATGGGCCCGCTATTTCTGGCGGACTAATCCGAATCGCATACCCGAAATGTTTCGGGTAGAAAGGCAAAGGCAAATATGGACCTGATCTACTTTATTATTGATTTTATCCTACACATCGACGTGCATCTGGCGGAACTGGTCGCAGAGTACGGCGTCTGGGTGTACGCCATTTTGTTTTTGATTCTGTTTTGTGAAACCGGCCTGGTCGTCACGCCGTTCCTGCCGGGCGACTCGCTGCTGTTTGTCGCGGGGGCGTTGGCTTCGCTGGAAACCAACGATCTTAATGTGCATATCATGGTGGCGTTAATGCTGATCGCCGCGATTGTCGGCGATGCGGTGAATTATACTATTGGTCGACTGTTCGGTGAAAAACTGTTCAGTAATCCGGATTCGAAAATTTTCCGCCGCAGCTACCTGGATAAAACGCATCAGTTTTATGAAAAACACGGCGGTAAAACGATCATTCTCGCTCGCTTTGTGCCGATCATCAGAACCTTTGCGCCGTTTGTGGCTGGTATGGGACACATGTCCTATCGGCATTTTGCCGCCTATAACGTCATCGGCGCGTTGCTGTGGGTGCTGCTCTTTACGTATGCCGGTTATTTCTTCGGTACGATACCGTTTATTCAGGATAACCTTAAACTACTGATTGTCGGGATTATCGTGGTATCTATATTACCTGGCGTCATTGAGATTATTCGGCATAAGCGCGCTGCATCGCGTGCCGCAAAATAGAAAGTAACTCAACAGTTCGACCACTTTTTTATCCAAAGTTTCGGGCTGTTATGTTTTAATGTGCAACATTCATGGTCTGTTGGGGGCAAAAATGGCATTATGCGCCCCTTATAATTAAGCTGACTAAGGTTCAGGCAGAAAGGTCACCAATGAGCTGGATTGAACGAATTAAAAGCAACATTACTCCCACCCGCAAGGCAAGCATTCCTGAAGGGGTGTGGACCAAGTGTGATAGCTGCGGTCAGGTTTTATACCGCGCTGAGCTGGAACGTAATCTTGAGGTCTGTCCTAAGTGTGACCATCATATGCGCATGTCGGCGCGCAATCGCCTGCATAGCCTGTTAGATGAAGGTTCCCTTGTGGAATTGGGTAGCGAGCTGGAGCCAAAAGACGTGCTCAAGTTCCGCGACTCCAAAAAATATAAAGACAGACTGGCGTCCGCGCAGAAAGAAACTGGCGAGAAAGACGCGCTGGTAGTCATGAAAGGGACGCTTCACGGTATGCCGGTTGTCGCCGCCGCCTTTGAATTCGCTTTCATGGGCGGATCAATGGGTTCTGTCGTTGGCGCACGCTTTGTTCGTGCCGTTGAACAAGCGCTGGAAGACAACTGTCCGTTAATCTGTTTCTCAGCTTCCGGCGGCGCGCGTATGCAAGAGGCGTTGATGTCTCTGATGCAGATGGCGAAAACCTCGGCGGCGTTGGCGAAAATGCAGGAACGTGGTCTACCCTACATCTCGGTGTTGACCGATCCGACAATGGGCGGCGTTTCCGCCAGTTTTGCGATGCTGGGCGATCTCAACATCGCCGAGCCAAAAGCCCTGATTGGCTTTGCCGGCCCGCGCGTTATCGAACAAACCGTCCGTGAGAAACTCCCGCCGGGATTCCAGCGCAGTGAGTTCCTGATCGAAAAAGGCGCTATCGATATGATCGTCCGCCGCCCGGAAATGCGCCTGAAGCTGGCGAGCATTCTGGCGAAGCTGATGAATTTGCCCGCGCCGAACCCGGATGCCCCGCGTGAAGGCGTGGTGGTGCCTCCGGCGCCGGGTCAGGAGTCTGAGGCCTGATAACTGAAAAGGGCAGGGCCACAGGCTCTGCCCTTTTGCTTTTCACCGTAAAGAAGCAGCGGAATCAATGAAAAACAAATCTATACCTCAAGCTGCGTCGCCCCTGGCCTCGTGGCTTTCTTATCTGGAAAACCTGCACAGCAAGAGTATCGATTTAGGCCTTGAGCGCGTAAGCCAGGTGGCAGAGCGTCTGGGTATCCTCAAACCTGCGCCGTTTGTTTTTACCGTTGCGGGAACCAACGGCAAAGGTACGACCTGTCAAACACTGGAGTCGGTGCTAATAGCGGCGGGATACCGTGTAGGCGTCTATAGCTCGCCCCATCTGGTACGTTATACCGAGCGCGTGCGCGTGCAGGGGGAGGAATTAGCGGAATCCGCGCATACCACGTCCTTTGCGGAAATAGAAGCGGCGCGCGGCGATATTTCATTGACCTATTTTGAATATGGCACGTTGTCGGCGTTGTGGTTATTTAAACAGGCTAACCTTGACGTGGTGATTCTGGAAGTCGGGCTGGGTGGGCGTCTGGACGCCACAAACATTGTGGATGCGGATGTATCGGTAATTACCAGTATCGCGCTTGACCATACTGACTGGCTGGGGCCGGATCGCGAAAGTATCGGCCGCGAGAAGGCCGGCATTTTTCGTGCGGAAAAACCCGCTGTTGTCGGCGAACCGGAAATGCCGGCGACTATCGCGGATGTCGCGCAGGAGACCGGCGCGCTACTGCGGCGTCGCGGCGTTGACTGGCGTTATGAGGCGACAGCGACCCACTGGGCGTTTACCGATGGCGACGGCACGCTTGCCGGACTGCCGTTGCCGCAGGTTCCTCAGCCGAATGCCGCCACCGCTCTGGCCGCGCTACGCGCCAGCAGGTTGAACATTGACGAGCAGGCGATTCGCGACGGTATTGCGCAGGCTACCTTACCGGGACGTTTTCAAATCGTGAGCGAGTCGCCGCGTGTTATCTTTGATGTCGCCCATAATCCCCACGCGGCGGAATACCTGACGGGTCGTCTGAAAACGTTGCCGAAACGCGGGCGTATGCTTGCGGTGATTGGTATGCTGCATGATAAAGATATCGCCGGAACGTTAGCCTGGTTGAAAAGCGTGGTTGACGACTGGTACTGTGCTCCATTAGAGGGGCCGCGCGGCGCGACGGCGGAACAACTTCTGGAACATCTGGGGAAAGGAAATGTCTATGATAGCGTCGCGCAGGCATGGCAGGCCGCCATCGACGCGGCGCAGCCAGAAGATACCGTGCTGGTGTGCGGATCATTCCACACCGTCGCACATGTTATGGAAGTGATAGACGCGGGGAGAATCGGTGGCGAGTAAGTTTCAGAATCGTTTAGTCGGCACGATTGTGTTAGTCGCGCTGGGGGTTATTGTGCTTCCCGGTCTGCTGGACGGACAGAAAAAGCATTACCAGGATGAATTTGCTGCGATTCCTCTGGTGCCGAAGCCTGGCGACCGTGATGAGCCGGATATGATGCCTGCCGCAACGCAGGCGCTGCCGACACAGCCGCCGGAAGGGGCGGCTGAAGAGGTGCAGGCAGGAGATGCGGCAGCGCCGTCGCTGGACCCGTCGCGCATGGCGTCTAACAATATTGAGCTTGATCCGATACCGGTGGAGACGCCCAAACCGAAGTCGCAGCCTAAACCGCAACAGTCGGTTGCCGCGGTTTCCACGCCGGCGCCGAAACCGCTCGCCGACGATAAACCCGCGCCGACCGGTAAAGCCTATGTCGTACAGTTGGGCGCGTTGAAAAACGCCGATAAGGTCAACGAGATAGTCGGCAAACTTCGTTCCGCCGGGTTCCGGGTTTATACTTCCCCCTCAACGCCGGTACAGGGTAAAATAACCCGCATTCTCGTCGGGCCGGATGCGTCGAAAGATAAGATGAAAGGATCGCTTGGCGAGCTCAAGCAGATTTCCGGGTTAAGCGGCGTGGTGATGGGGTATAGCCCGAACTAAGACGCGTTTTGCCTGATGGTACAGCGTTTATCAGGTCGACGGCGGCTCTTCTGGTCGTGCCCGAAGAGATAAAAAGTGTGATGGCGTTGAATATTTTTCAGCGCCATTTTTATTTACGCGCGGGAAGGAAATCCCTACGCAAACGTTTTCTTTTTCTGTTAGAATGCGCCCCGAACAGGACGACAGGGCGTAAAATCGTGGGACATCTATGGTCTGGATTGATTACGCCATTATCGCGGTGATTGCTTTTTCCTGTCTGGTTAGCCTGATCCGCGGCTTTGTTCGTGAAGCGTTATCGCTGGTGACGTGGGGTTGTGCTTTCTTTGTCGCCAGTCACTACTACACTTACCTGTCTGTCTGGTTTACGGGCTTTGAAGACGAACTGGTTCGTAATGGGATTGCGATCGCGGTACTGTTTATCGCGACGCTTATCGTCGGCGCTATCGTGAATTTTGTGATAGGTCAGCTAGTAGAAAAGACCGGCCTGTCGGGGACTGACCGGGTGTTGGGGATCTGTTTCGGCGCACTGCGAGGCGCGCTGATTGTCGCCGCCATTCTGTTCTTCCTCGATACCTTTACCGGCCTGTCGAAAAGCGAAGACTGGAGCAAATCGCAGCTCATCCCGCAGTTCAGTTTCATCATCAGATGGTTCTTTGACTATCTGCAAAGCTCGTCGAGTTTTTTGCCCAGAACGTAACAGGTTCTGAGATGTGGCTTAACGAGGAAAATGACGTATGTGCGGTATTGTCGGTATCGCCGGTGTTATGCCGGTCAACCAGTCGATTTATGACGCGTTAACAGTGCTCCAGCATCGTGGTCAGGATGCTGCCGGTATTATCACCATAGATGCGAATAACTGCTTCCGCCTGCGTAAGGCAAACGGGCTGGTGAACGATATTTTTGAAGCTCGCCACATGCAGCGTTTGCAGGGCAACATGGGGATCGGCCATGTGCGTTACCCTACCGCAGGCAGCTCCAGCGCTTCCGAAGCGCAACCTTTTTACGTTAACTCGCCGTATGGCATCACGTTGGCCCATAATGGCAACCTGACTAACGCGCATGAGCTGCGTAAAAAACTGTTTGAAGAAAAGCGCCGTCATATCAACACGACTTCCGATTCCGAAATCCTGCTAAATATTTTCGCCAGCGAGCTCGACAACTTCCGTCACTACCCGCTGGAAGCCGACAATATTTTTGCCGCGATTGCCGCGACTAACCGTCAGATCCGTGGCGCCTATGCCTGCGTGGCGATGATTATCGGTCACGGCATGGTAGCCTTTCGCGATCCGCACGGCATTCGCCCATTGGTGCTGGGTAAGCGTGACGTTGGCGATGGTCGTACAGAGTATATGGTCGCTTCAGAAAGCGTGGCGCTGGATACACTGGGCTTTGAATTTCTGCGCGATGTCGCGCCGGGCGAAGCTATCTATATTACCGAAAAGGGGCAACTGTTCACGCGCCAGTGCGCGGATAATCCGGTCAGTAACCCCTGTTTGTTCGAGTACGTTTACTTTGCCCGTCCTGACTCCTTTATCGATAAGATCTCCGTCTACAGCGCTCGTGTGAATATGGGCACTAAACTTGGCGAAAAAATCGCTCGTGAATGGGAAGATCTGGACATCGACGTAGTTATCCCTATCCCGGAAACCTCCTGCGATATCGCACTGGAAATTGCCCGTATTCTCGGCAAGCCGTACCGCCAGGGATTTGTCAAAAATCGCTACGTGGGACGTACCTTTATCATGCCGGGCCAACAACTGCGTCGTAAATCTGTGCGCCGCAAGCTCAATGCTAATCGCGCGGAGTTCCGCGATAAAAACGTCCTGCTGGTGGATGATTCTATCGTGCGTGGCACCACATCGGAGCAGATCATCGAGATGGCCAGGGAAGCGGGCGCGAAGAAGGTTTACCTGGCGTCCGCCGCGCCGGAAATTCGTTTCCCCAACGTCTATGGCATTGATATGCCGACCGCCAATGAGCTGATCGCGCATGGTCGAGAGGTGGACGAAATTCGTCAGATCATCGGCGCCGATGGGCTTATCTTCCAGGATCTGGACGATCTGATCGAAGCCGTGCGCGCGGAAAACCCGGATATTCAGCAGTTTGAATGTTCGGTATTTAACGGGGTATATGTTACCAAAGACGTAGATCAGCAATACCTCGACTTCCTGGATTCATTACGTAATGACGACGCCAAAGCGGTGCTGTTCCAGAACGAAATGGAAAACCTGGAAATGCATAACGAAGGTTAATAGGTTTTGCCAGCGGCGTCGCGCCGCTGGCCGGTTTCAATTACGCACCACGCCAAAGCGGATACCGTATTTTTGTACTTTGTACTGTAACGTAGTGCGGGATACGTTAAGGCTACGGGCCGCGGCGGCAATGTTTCCCTGATGTGTATCCAGCGCGGTTTCTATTAAATGCCTTTCGTAGCTGGCAACCCGTGCCTCCAGCGACCCCTCATACTGCGGATCGGGCGATGAGGGAAGGGGATTTTCCGCTGTGGTTTCCGGTACGCCTAAATTTAACTCATCCTGTTCAAAAATGATGTGTTTAAGCAGCCCGTCTTTTTCCTGCATGATCATGCTGCGCACAATCGCATTTTCCAGCATCCTGACATTACCCGGCCAGGCGTGATTGAGCAGGCCATTACGCGCCGTCTCGCTTAATCCGTGGATATCCTGCGGCACGTCATTACGGTATTTATCAATAAAATAATTCGCCAGTAAGGGAATATCTTCCGGGCGGGCGCGCAGCGGCGGTAGCGTCAACATTCCGACGCTCAACCGATAAAAAAGATCTGCCCGCAGGCGTTCTTGTTGAATTAATTTGACGGGCGCTTCGTTCATGGCGGCAACGATCCTGACGTCAGAGTGGAGTTGCTGTTGTCCGCCGAGCCGCCAGAAGGTTTTATCCTGCAAGAATCGCAGCAGCTTACTTTGCATCTCTATCGGCATGGCGTTCAGCTCATCAAGAAAGAGCGTTCCCCCGTTTGCCAGCTCCAGATAGCCCTGGCTATTTTCCGCGCCGGTATAGGCGCCGCGCACGGTGCCGAAAAGCGTACTTTCGATAAGCGTAGGCGGTAGAGCGCCGCAGTTCAGGGCGATGAACGGTTTATTCGCCCGCTTGCTGCATTGATGTATCAGGCGGGAAAATAGCTCCTTACCCGTTCCCGTCTCCCCGACAATCGTCACCGGAATATTACTGGCGGCCAGCCGTTTGGCTTTGGCGATATTACTGAGCATTTCCGGGTTTTCGGTAATAATGGCATGGTGCTTTTCATGGTGATCGGCATACAGCAGTTGGTTCAGTTCTACCACCTGTTCCTGGAGCCGTCTGACGCCAGACATATTCCTGCCGATTTCGATAACGCCGACCATGCCGCCATCGCTTGCATAGAGCGGCGCGGTGGTGTGCTGATAGTCAACGGCCTGGCCTCGCGCATTGTAATAAATTTGATAATGACCAATGTATTCCACGCCTTTTTTTAACGATGAAAGCATCGTACTTTGGGCCTCTTTCATGCCCGGATAGACATCCAGCATATGTTTTCCCATTGCCCGTTCAATACTGTAGCCGTCCAGATCCGCGCTTTCCTGATTGTAGTAAACGTATTCACCACGCTCATTAATGACGGCCAACGGCTGATGAATCAAATCGAAAAAGCGGGAAAACATCCTGAGCGCCGAGGCCAGTTCCTGATTGGTGGATGCCATACGCGCATTCCTCATATCTATTGTTCATGTTGTCATTATAAAAGTGACGAATTTTCGTCGTTGTGATGAATAGCAAACTCAATGACGAAAATGAGAAAAAGCTTATTTTTATAACTTATTGATTATTTTGATAAAAAATAGTGGCATGCCTTTTGCTTTATCCCTGTAAAGAATGAGGATTTTTACCATAAACATTAAGCAGAGGGCGTTATGACTGACTCGATTATGCAGAATTACAACCAGCTACGTGAGCAGGTAATCAACGGCGATCGCCGTTTCCAGCACAAAGACGGTCATTTGTGTTTTGAAGGGGTCGATCTGGACGCTCTGGCGCGCCAGTACCCCACGCCATTCTATGTGTTTTCTGAGCCGGAGATTATTCGTAACATTCATGAAATCCAGCAGGCATTTGCGGCGCATAAAAATACCAAAACCTTCTTTGCGTCAAAAACCTGCTCGGTCATGGGGGTGTTGAAAGCCATTCGCGACGCCGGAATTTGCGCGGAGGCAAACTCACAATATGAGGTTCGCAAGTGTCTGGAGATAGGTTTTCGCGGCGATCAGATCGTCTTCAATGGCGTGGTGAAAAAGCCTGCCGATCTGGAATATGCCATCGCCAACGATCTGTATCTTATTAATGTTGATAGCCTGTATGAGCTGGAACATATTGATGCCATTTCTCGCAAGCTGAAGAAAGTCGCCAATGTTTGCGTCCGCGTAGAGCCGAATGTTCCCTCGGCGACGCATGCGGAACTGGTTACCGCTTTCCATGCGAAGTCGGGTCTCGACCTGGAACAGGCGGAAGAAACCTGCCGCCGCATTCTGGCGATGCCTTATGTGCATTTACGCGGCTTGCATATGCATGTGGGCGATCAGGTGCCGGAGTCAGAGCCTTTCGCAAAAGCGACCAAAGTGCTGGTGGATGAATCCCGTCGCCTGGAAGAAGTGCTCGGTATTAAATTTGATTTGATCAACGTGGGCGGCGGGATCCCGGTTCCCTATAAATATGACGACGAGAATGGCGACCCGCTAAAAGATAATATGTATGCCGGTATTACCGCACAGGATTTTGCCGATGCGGTCATTCGCGAAGTGCATAAATGGCGCACCGATGTGGAAATATGTATTGAACCCGGACGTAAAGTGACCGGGTCGGCGGCGGTTTTACTGACGGAAGTCTCCTGCGAAAAACGTAAAACGAATTACGATCTTAACGGCAATGTGGAATGCCACGTTGAATGGAAATTTGTCGACGCCGGTTACAGCGTACTTTCAGACAGCCAACATTTTGACTGGTTCTTTTATGTCTATAACGCCTCCCGTATGACGGCAGCGCACGATGCCTGGATAAAATTAGCCGGGCCGCTGTGTGATGGCGGGGATTATTTCCACATGGGAGTGAAAGGCGAAGAGTTTTTACTGCCGAAGGAGACTCATGTTGGCGATATTGTCGCGTTTCTTGATGCCGGGGCATACACCATTGAAAGTCAAACCGTTTATAACAACCGTCCGCGCACGGGCGTGGTGATGATCGATAAAAATGGTGAGACGCGTCTGATTCGTCGGGAAGACAGTTACGAAGATATGGTCAAGTACGACATCTATTAATACTGTTTTGGGCTTCAGTTTCATGCTGAGGCCCGTCGTCAGATGATAAGAAGAGGGCAGTGATGCCTGAATGCATAACAGGAGATGGCCATGAGTAACACGAATTCTGGCTTACTTGGCATCAAAGACATTGTCTTTATGAATGTCATCGCTATTCTGAGTTTGCGGCAAATCCCTAATGTGGCGCCTTACGGGGCATCGGCCATGTTGTTATGGGTGATAGCTGCATTTTGTTTGTTTTTTCCTTTAGCGATGGTATGCGGCGAGCTGTCAACCGGCTGGCCGAAAGATGGCGGGATATTTGTCTGGATTAAAGAGGCATTTGGTAAACGTATTGCATGGATTGTAGTAGTTTGTTTTCTCTTTTCCTGCGTACTGTTTTTCCCATTAATGCTGCAATTCGGCTTTACCGCGTTGGGCTATATGATCGGCGGCGGCCTGGCGGAAAATAAAGCGTTTATCGGTATTGGTTCTGCGGTGATTTTCTGGCTATTAACGCTGATGAATATCCGCGGGATGGCGTGGACAAAAATTATTAATAGCATCAGCGCCTGGTGCGGCGTATTTATTCCCTCCGCCATCCTCATTTTGCTGGCGGTGGTATGGCTATGTACCGGACACCAGATGCAGACGGACTACGCTACAGCGAAAAACTGGATTCCGGATCTTGGACACTGGGATACGATCGTTTTCTTATCCAGCATGATGTTTGCGTTTGCCGGACTGGAGGTCGCCCCGATGATTGCCGGGCGTACCCGTAATCCACAGCGTGATTTTCCGCGAGCGATGGCCGTCTCCGCCGCCGTTATCGTTGGGATCTATATGGTCGGTACCTGGGCGCTAAACACGCTTTTACCCGCCGGGAAAACCGACATCGTGGCGGGTGTCATGCAGGCTATGCATGCTGCGGCGGACACGTTGCATATGCCGTGGTTAATTCCTGTTATGGCCATCTGTATGTTTTTTGGCGCTCTCGGGCAGATTAACTCCTGGCTGGTGGGGCCGATTTATATGCTCCAGGAAGCTTCTCGCGAAGATAATCTGCTGGGGGACCGAATCGGCAAATTACATCCGGTATGGAAAACTCCCGCTTTTGCGTTGACGGTACAGGCGATTATTGTCACGGTTCTGTGTTTTTCGACTTTTATTTCGCCAAGCGTTGCGGCGGCTTACTGGATGTTAACGGCGCTAACGACTATCACCTATTTTATTCCTTATCTGGTGATGTTCCCGGCGTTCTGGCGTTTACGTAAGACCCAACCGGATACGCCAAGAAGTTTTAAAATTCCGGGCAAGGTTTTACCGGCTATTTTACCCGCGCTGGGCTTTCTTTCTATCGCCTTTGCCGTTGCGCTGTTATTTATTCCGCCTTCTCAAATTGATATGGGCGGATATTTCCAGTACGCCGGGAAAATTATTGGCGGGGCGGTACTGGCGGTTGTCGTCGCGGAGTTCATTTACCATCGGGCGCAGAAACGTAATGCCCGTTTAGGCATGGCGGGGGGAAAATAAAATGTATATGCCAGTTCTCGAAATAAATCTACGCAAGCTGGAAGAGAACGCCCGCACGGAAAAAGCACTGCTGGCAAGCAGCGGTATTGAAGTGATGGCTGTCAATAAAGTTTTTGACGGCTGCGTGGAAACCGCGCAGGCGGTTTTCAACGGCGGAATTACCGTTATTGCTGAATCACGAACCTATAACTTGAAAAAAATACGCGAGACAGGATGTACGACCTGCCTGTTACGTAGCCCGTGCCTGAGTGAAATCGAGGATGTCGTGCGCTACGCGGATATCAGTTTAAATAGCGAGCCAGTCGTATTACGGGCATTATCGCATGAAGCCCAACGCTTGGGGAAAACGCATCAGGTATTACTAATGGTAGATATGGGCGATTTACGCGAGGGTATCTGGTTTAGCGAATATCAACGTATTCTTGAGACCATTACCCTTATTGCTGACCTGCCCGCTCTGGAATTATATGGACTGGGTACCAACTTTAATTGTTACGGCACCGTATTGCCAACAGTAAAAAATGGCGAGGATTTTCTGGCGCTGGCCGCCCGGCTGGAAGCCGACAGCGGTATTCCTGTCCGGCGGCTTTCTGCGGGGAACTGCACTAGCTATCACCTGCTGGATAAAGGTATCTGGCCGCACGGTCTGAATCATTTGCGCATCGGCGGGCTACATGAGTTCGGCATTGAATATGTCGACATGAAATACCTGAATGAATTTCACCACTCCGCAAAACCGGTCGATAAAGCCTGTTCTGATATGTATATCCTGGAAGCGGAAATTATCGAACTGAACAGTAAACCGACCGTCCCGGTCGGGGAGCTGGGCGTCGATGCCTTTTTGCAAAGTAAAACCTTTGTCGATCGTGGCATACGCCGACGCGCATTGCTGGCGTTTGGGCGCCAGGATGTGCCGTCGGATAACTGTGTGCCGTGCGATGACGCTATCACTATCTTAGGACAAACCAGCGATCATACATTAGTCGATATTGAAGATTGTCGTCAGCCGCTAAAAGTAGGCGATGTAGTTCGCTTTGAACTGGATTATACGGGCCTGTTAATGGCCTGCCAGACCAAAGGCATCGCCTGGAGGTTTACGCGTTAACGCATAACCGCCGCGCTGTGTCGCGGCGGCATCTGCTGATGATGTCGCTGGGCGGCACGATTGGCACCGGCTTATTTATCGGCATTGCCGAACCGTTAAGCAGCGTCGGGCCAGCGGGAGCCTTACTGGCCTATCTGTTTGCCGGAGCCATTATGCTGGCGACGATGATGTGTCTTGGCGAATTATCATGCGCCTTCCCGCACTCCGGCTCATTTCAACATTATGCTCTGATGTTTATGCCGTCACCTGTCTGGAGCTATACCATTGGCTGGCTTTACTGGTTTAGCTGGGTCTTTTCCCTTGCGGCCGACCTCACTGCCGCAGGGTTTATTGCCCACCAGTTTTTCCCCGCGGTTCCGGTATATATTTTCTGCCTGGCGATTCTGCTCATCCTGACGGTCATCAATTTCACCTCCGCAAAAAGTTTTGGTGAATGCGAATACTGGCTTTCGGCCATTAAAGTTTTCGCTATCGTACTGTTTATCTGTGCGGGCGGGGTGATGATCTATTCGCTAATGGGCCATAGTGACTGGCACCCGACGTTAAAAACCAATGGAATGTGGTTTCCCCACGGTTGGGAGCAGATTGTGGTCTGCATGACGATTGTGATTTACTCCTTCCAGGGGGTGGAACTGGTAGGAAATGCGGCAGGGGAGACAGAATCGCCGCACGCTATTTTACCGAAAGTGATCCTGGGGATCGGTCTCAGAATCATTTTGTTTTACGGCCTGGCGATTGCGGTGCTGGCGCTGGTCTATCCGCATAAACTGGCGCCAAATGGACAAAGTCCCTTTGTATGGGTATTCTCCCACGCGGGCATTCCGGGGGCGGATACGCTGATGACGCTGGTGATCTTTTCCGCCGCGGTTTCTGCCGCTAACTCGGCCATTTACGCCCGTTCGCGTATGTTATGGTCTATGGCGGGCGATCGCTTTGCGCCAGCCTGCTTCGGTAAAACGAACGGCGGCGGCGTGCCGGTGTATGCTATTTTAATCACGGTCTTGCTGGCGTTGGTGTCGTTGCTGACCCGCTATATTCCCGCGCAGCAATTTTATTTATATCTGATCGCCAGTACCGGGCAGGTGGGTTGCCTTGCATGGATAACCATTGGATGGTGTCAGTATCGCTTCCGGCAATCGGTGTGTAATGGAACCTACGCCAGCGATTTGCTACGCTATCGATCGCCGCTTTTCCCCTGGACGGCCCGGTTTGTCATTATCACCAATTTTGCCATTATGGTCGGTACCTGGTTTAGTGAGCAGGGGGGAGTGATAATGTTGGTTGAGCTGGCTTTTATGACAGGGATTCTTTTGTCATGGTATCTCTTCAGACCCACTTTGAGCCGATTACGTAACACAGTGGGATGAACGGCGCTCGTAAACGGTAAGAGAACATGAAACGACTTATTGTAGGAATAAGCGGCGCCAGCGGAGCGATTTATGGCGTGCGCTTATTACAAATTTTGCGCGATGTCGAGAGCGTGGAAACGCATCTGGTGATGAGCCAGGCGGCCCGGCAAACGCTGGCGCTGGAGACCCATTTTTCATTGCGCGAGGTGCAGGCGCTGGCTGACGTGACGCACGATGCGCGCGATATTGCCGCCAGTATTTCTTCGGGCTCTTACCCGACGGCGGGAATGGTTATCCTGCCTTGTTCCATTAAAACGCTTTCGGGGATTGTCCACAGTTATACTGACGGACTGCTTACCCGCGCGGCGGATGTGATATTAAAAGAGCGGCGACCTCTGGTGCTGTGTGTGCGCGAAACGCCGCTACATATCGGGCATTTGCGTTTAATGACCCAGGCCGCTGAGATAGGCGCGGTGATTATGCCGCCGGTTCCGGCCTTTTATCATCTTCCTAAAACCCTTGATGATGTTATAAATCAAACTGTTAATAGGGTTCTGGATCAGTTTGATATTCCACTTCCGCATGATCTTTTTGTTCGTTGGCAGGGCGCATAGCGTTGTCTGTTTAGCGTGCAATGTTGTCCCTGTTGCCCTGTTTCAGGGCAATTTTGTAACCGCGATCATATCCTCAACATTTAATTCGTTAAAAGCCGCCGAAACGCTGCGGTTCAACCGTCATTCCTGCTATCTTCAACATTAGGACAATATTGCAACTTTTTATTAACAAATTTAACGTCCAATCGTTCCGCTGACGTGAAAATGGCATAAGACCTGCATGAAAAAGTCTGTAAACACAACACCACGTAAAACATAAGAAAATGACGCTACCTGAGGGGGATGTATGAAGAAGACCGTTCTCGCTTTGTCTTTGCTGATAGGTTTGGGCGCGACGGCGGCCAGTTACGCCGCGCTCCCGCAAACGGTTCGTATAGGAACGGATACCACCTACGCGCCTTTCTCATCGAAAGATGCCAAAGGCGACTTCGTTGGCTTTGATATCGATCTCGGAAATGAAATGTGTCAGCGTATGCAGGTGAAATGTACCTGGGTCGCCAGCGACTTTGATGCGCTTATTCCCTCACTGAAAGCGAAAAAAATCGATGCCATTATTTCATCGCTCTCTATTACCGATAAACGCCAGCAGGAAATTGCGTTTTCCGACAAACTTTACGCGGCGGATTCACGCCTGATTGCGGCAAAAGGTTCCCCCATTCAGCCGACGCTGGAATCGCTGAAAGGCAAGCATGTCGGCGTGTTGCAAGGGTCAACGCAAGAGGCTTATGCCAATGATAACTGGCGCACGAAAGGTGTGAATGTAGTGGCTTATGCCAACCAGGACCTTATCTATTCCGATTTGACCGCTGGTCGGCTGGATGCCGCATTGCAGGATGAAGTCGCCGCAAGCGAAGGCTTCCTGAAACAGCCAGCGGGCAAAGAGTATGCGTTTGCCGGCCCTTCCGTTAAGGATAAAAAATACTTTGGCGACGGGACGGGGGTTGGGTTGCGCAAAGACGATACCGAGCTAAAAGCCGCGTTTGATAAAGCGCTGGCCGAACTGCGTCAGGACGGGACTTACGACAAAATGGCCAAAAAGTACTTCGATTTTAATGTCTACGGCGATTGAGATAAGGGGACAGCGCACCGTGTTTGGGAACTATCACGGTACAAAATAGATATTTTGCACTTTTTTGGTGCATAAGCCGTTGCGGAACAGGTGCATAAATGCATACTTAATCGATTTTTATGCAAAATAAACCGGCTGACGAGGTAGAATGCTTTGCCTTGTCGGTCTGATTAATGGCACGATAGCCGCATCGGGTCTGAAAAGATCTCCTATAAAGACAGTCTGTTGAGGATAGTTATGAAAAAACTGGCGTTATCCCTTTCCCTGGTGCTGGCATTTTCCAGCGCTACCGCAGCATTTGCCGCTATTCCACAAAAAATTCGTATTGGTACCGATCCGACTTACGCGCCGTTTGAATCCAAAAATGCACAAGGTGAATTGGTCGGTTTTGATATCGATCTGGCCAAAGAACTGTGCAAACGTATCAACACACAGTGTACGTTCGTGGAAAACCCGTTGGATGCGCTGATTCCGTCTTTAAAAGCGAAGAAAATTGATGCCATCATGTCCTCGCTATCGATCACTGAAAAGCGCCAGCAAGAGATTGCGTTTACCGACAAGCTTTATGCCGCTGATTCCCGTCTGGTGGTTGCGAAAAACTCTGATATCCAGCCGACCGTCGCATCGCTGAAAGGCAAGCGCGTTGGCGTGCTACAGGGGACGACGCAGGAGACCTTCGGTAACGAGCACTGGGCGCCGAAAGGAATTGAGATCGTCTCTTACCAGGGGCAGGACAATATTTATTCCGATCTGACGGCTGGACGTATCGATGCAGCCTTTCAGGATGAGGTCGCGGCCAGCGAAGGTTTCCTTAAACAGCCTGTCGGAAAAACCTATAAATTCGGCGGCCCGTCGGTGAAAGATGAGAAGTTATTCGGCGTAGGAACCGGTATGGGACTGCGTAAAGAGGATAACGAGCTGCGTGAAACGCTGAACAAAGCGTTTGCTGAAATGCGTGCTGACGGTACTTACGAAAAGCTGGCGAAAAAGTACTTTGATTTTGATGTTTATGGCGGTTAATCACCGTCGGTGCAGATAAAGCCCAAAGAATATTGATCGTCTTCATTGCCTGATGGCGCCGCGCTTATCAGGCCTACGGGGAGCGTCGTAGGCCGGATAAGGCAACGCCGCCATCCGGCAGAATGAGAGGCAAAAATGCAAAAGAGGCTTCTTACTTCACCACACACAACAGGACAGGCTGCATGTTGTACGGGTTTTCAGGCGTAATTTTACAGGGCGCGCTCGTCACGCTGGAACTGGCGCTCAGTTCTGTGGTGCTGGCCGTGCTTATAGGTCTCGTCGGCGCGGGGGCGAAGCTTTCGCAAAACCGGGTAACGGGGCTCATTTTTGAAGGGTATACCACCCTGATCCGCGGGGTGCCTGATTTGGTATTAATGTTGCTGATATTCTACGGATTGCAAATCGCGCTTAACGTGGTGACCGATTATCTGGGTATCGACCAGATTGATATTGATCCGATGGTGGCCGGTATTATCACACTTGGTTTTATCTACGGTGCCTATTTTACCGAAACCTTTCGCGGCGCGTTTATGGCGGTGCCGAAAGGCCATATCGAAGCGGCGACGGCTTTTGGTTTTACCAGATGGCAAACGTTCCGGCGGATTATGTTCCCGGCGATGATGCGTTACGCCCTACCGGGGATTGGCAATAACTGGCAGGTGATACTCAAAGCGACGGCGCTGGTGTCGCTGTTGGGCCTGGAAGATGTCGTCAAAGCCACGCAGCTTGCCGGTAAAAGCACCTGGGAGCCTTTCTATTTCGCCGTGGTCTGTGGACTTATCTACTTGGTATTTACCACCGTCTCTAATGGCGTGCTGCTCTTACTTGAGCGTCGTTATTCCGTGGGCGTGAAGAGGGCCGATCTGTGATTGAGATTATTCAGGAGTACTGGAAATCCCTGCTGTGGACGGATGGCTATCGTTTTACCGGCGTGGCGATTACTCTGTGGCTGTTAATTTCATCGGTGGTGATGGGCGGCATTCTGGCGGTGATTCTGGCGGTGGGCCGCGTTTCCAGCAATAAATTCATCCGTTTTCCCATCTGGCTGTTTACGTATATTTTTCGCGGCACACCGCTGTATGTACAGCTACTGGTGTTCTATTCGGGGATGTATACGCTGGAAATAGTGAAAGGCACTGACCTTCTTAACGCGTTTTTTCGCAGCGGGTTGAATTGTACCGTACTGGCGCTAACGCTGAATACCTGCGCGTACACCACGGAGATTTTCGCCGGGGCGATTCGTTCGGTGCCGCACGGTGAAATTGAAGCTGCAAGGGCGTATGGCTTCTCGTCATTTAAAATGTATCGCTGCATTATTTTGCCGTCGGCATTACGTATCGCCCTGCCTGCCTACAGCAACGAAGTGATTTTAATGCTGCACTCTACGGCGCTGGCGTTTACCGCGACGGTGCCGGATTTGTTGAAAATCGCCCGTGATATTAACTCAGCGACTTACCAGCCGTTTACCGCGTTTGGCATTGCCGCCGTGTTGTATTTACTCATTTCGTATGTCCTGATAAGCCTGTTCCGCCGGGCGGAAAGACGCTGGTTGCAGCACGTTTCCTCTAAATAATTCGAGTAACATGATGTCAGAAAATAAATTAAACGTTATCGATTTGCACAAACGCTACGGCGGTCATGAAGTGCTAAAAGGGGTATCTTTGCAGGCCAGCGCTGGAGATGTGATTAGCATCATCGGTTCGTCCGGTTCCGGTAAAAGCACCTTTTTGCGCTGCATTAACTTCCTCGAAAAACCGAGCGAAGGCGCGATTATCGTGAACGGTCAGAATATTAATCTGGTGCGTGACAAAGACGGGCAGCTCAAAGTTGCGGATAAAAATCAGCTACGTCTGTTGCGTACCCGTCTGACGATGGTGTTTCAGCATTTTAACCTCTGGAGCCATATGACGGTGCTGGAAAATGTGATGGAAGCGCCGGTTCAGGTACTGGGATTAAGCAAGCACGACGCGCGGGAGCGGGCGCTGAAATATCTGGCGAAGGTCGGGATTGATGAGCGCGCTCAGGGCAAATATCCTGTCCATCTCTCAGGCGGTCAACAACAGCGCGTTTCTATTGCGCGCGCGCTGGCGATGGAACCTGACGTTTTACTGTTCGATGAACCCACTTCGGCGCTCGATCCTGAACTGGTCGGCGAAGTCTTACGCATCATGCAACAACTGGCGGAAGAGGGGAAAACGATGGTCGTGGTCACGCATGAAATGGGCTTCGCCCGCCATGTCTCTTCGCACGTTATTTTTCTGCATCAGGGGAAAATTGAAGAAGAAGGCGAGCCGGAACAGGTGTTCGGCAATCCGCAAAGCCCGCGTCTACAGCAGTTCCTGAAAGGTTCGCTGAAATAAAAGAGGCCCGGTGCTTACCGGGCGGGATTAGGCGTCGGGGCTAGCGAATCACATCCGCCAGCGCCTCTTCTAAATCATACCAGCGAAACGCGAATCCGGCGGCTTCAAGCCGTTTTGGCAACGCCCGCTGTCCGCCCAGTACCAACACTGACGACTCTCCCATCAATAAGCGAATTGCCGTCGCCGGAATGCGAATAATTGCCGGGCGGCGCAGCGCGCGTCCCAGCGCATGAGCAAACTGTTCATTATGGACGGGATACGGCGAGACCATATTGAAAGGACCGCGAAGATCGTTATCCAGCAGCCACAGGATGCCGTTGACCATATCGTCAATGTGAATCCAGGGCAGATATTGTCGACCATTACCCACTGGGCCGCCGAGACCGAGGCGGAACGGCGGAACCATTTTCCCCAGAATCCCGCCTTGCGGCGCCAGTACGACGCCGGTACGCAGCAGGCAGACGCGGGTCTGATCGCTCTGCGCGCGACAGGCAATCTGCTCCCAGAGGGCGCAAAGTTTATGCGTAAATTCATTGTGCGGCGGTTCGTCTTCAGTGACGACAACGTCGCCCAGATCGCCGTAATAGCCCGTGGCGGAACCGGATATCAACACCGCAGGCGGCGTTGCGCTGGCATGAATTAAATCCACCAGCTTTTGCGTGATAGCCCAGCGACTTTGGCACAGCCGTTCTTTTTGCTGCGGCGTCCAGCGTTTGTCGGCAATCGGTTCGCCAGCCAGATTGACGATGGCGTCAATTTCATTGAGGTGCTCACGTTCCGCTAGCCCTTTCCATAATGCCACTCTGGAATCGAAAATCTGACGCGCATTGTAGGGATTGCGCGTAACGACTGTCACCTGATGTCCCAGTGTTAACAGATGAGGAATTAGATGACGCCCAATCAGGCCTGTACCGCCGGTAATCAGAATCTGCATATGACCTCCAGAGTATTGAGGTTTTCCTCTTCCCTAATGCCAGGTTTTTAATACAAATAATAGCGTCAGGCTCTGCCATTGCAGGTTTGTTCCATAAACCTCCACATCATACATGAAAATAGTGCCGCGTTACTCTTCCGTACTGTTACAGTGCAGTTGCGCTTTTAACATAGCGCGCGCTGTCGCAGGACGCGTGCGAATGCGTTCAAACCAGTTATACACTGCAGGGTATGTATCAAGGTCAATTCGCTGACGCTGATGCGCGTTGACCCACGGCCAACTGGCGATATCCGCAATACTATAGTGGTCGCCGCCCAGCCACGGGGAGGCTTCCAGACGTTTATTCAGTACGTTGTATAAGCGTTGCGTTTCCACCTGATAGCGTTCAATTGCATAGGGGATCGTCTGCGGCGCAAAGTGGTTAAAGTGATGGTTCTGGCCCAACATCGGCCCTAACCCGCCGACCTGCCAGAACAGCCACTGTAGCGTGATATGGCGTTCACGCAGCTCCCCGCTAAGCAGTTTGCCGCTTTTTTCCGCCAGGTAGAGAAGAATTTCACCGGACTCAAAAAGACTCAGCGGTTGGCCGCCGTCTGCCGGGGCGTGATCGACGATGGCAGGAATTTTATTATTGGGAGAGATAGCCAAAAAATCAGGGCGAAACTGATTGCCCCTGCTGATATCCACTTTTAGCAAACGATACGCCAGCTCCGCCTCTTCCAGAAATAGCGTTATTTTATGCCCGTTGGGCGTGGGGGCGTAGTAAAGGTCAATCATTTTGGCTCCTGCATTTGCGTAAACAGTCTGGGCTGAATTAAGTATAGAAAGCCTCCAGACGTGTGTGAGTTTTCATCAGGTGACAGTAGGCGAAAGACGCTATATTTTGGGGAGAAACCTAATACGCCCTCAAGAGGACATTATGAGTAAGCCTGTTATTGTGCTGTGGTCGGATGCGAGCTTTTTCTCTCCCTACGTATTGTCCGCCTGGGTGGCGTTACAGGAGAAAGGCCTTTCCTTTATGCTGAAAACCCGCGATCTGGGCAAGGGAGAGCATCTGCAACCTTCCTGGCGGGGATATGCGCTGACGCAGCGCGTACCGGTGCTTGAAACAGATGATTTTGAGCTGAGCGAATCGTCCGCTATTGCGGAATACCTGGAGGAGCGTTTCGCGCCGCCGCAGTGGGAACGTATCTACCCGCACGATTTACAAAAGCGTGCCCGCGCGCGACAGATTCAGGCGTGGCTACGCAGTGATTTACTGCCTCTTCGCGAAGAACGGCCAACCGATGTAGTGTTTGCCGGGGCGAAAAAAGCGCCGCTAAGCGAGGCTGGAAAAGCCAGCGCGGCAAAACTGTTTGCGACGGCTGAAGCGCTATTGGGGCAGGGGACGCAAAATTTATTTGGCGAATGGTGCATTGCTGATACCGATCTGGCATTGATGATCAATCGTCTGGCGCTGCATGGCGATGACGTGCCGGCGTCTCTGGCGGAGTATGCGACGTTCCAGTGGCAACGTGCTTCCGTACAGCGTTTTGTTGCGCTTTCCGCGAAGCGTTCAGGCTGAAAATCTATTCATATTCCAGTATGATAACGTCGTTTTTCACAACAAGGAGTGAGCGATGAAACTGATGTTCGCATCGGACATTCATGGTTCTTTACCCGCTACGGAACGCGTGCTTGAACGGTTCGCGCAAAGCGGCGCGCGTTGGCTGGTGATATTGGGCGACGTACTTAACCACGGGCCGCGAAATGCGCTGCCTGAAGGCTATGCGCCCATCCAGGTTGCCGAGCGCCTGAACGCGGTAGCGACGCAGATTATTGCCGTGCGCGGCAACTGCGATAGCGAAGTGGATCAGATGCTGCTGCATTTCCCGATAACTGCGCCGTGGCAGCAAATATTGACGCAAGAGAGGCGGCTATTTTTAACACATGGGCATCTCTTCGGACCGACGAACCTGCCCGCGCTGAATGCTGGCGATGTAGTGGTTTATGGTCATACGCATCTGCCGGTGGCGCAGCAGCAGGAAGGGTTGTATCACTTTAATCCAGGGTCAGTAAGCATCCCGAAAGGCGGGTATACGGCAAGCTATGGCATCCTGGATGATAATGTGTTGAGCGTAATCGCACTCAATGATCAAAGTATCATTGCGCAGGTCGCGATTAATTCGTAATTTACTTCACAAACATAAATGCGCCGTAAGAGCGCCAGAAAATAAGAAGGTTTCCTGATGGTGGAACAGCGTCGTTTGGCAGGTACGGAATGGGTGGATATTGTGAATGAAGATAATGAAGTCATTGCACAGTCCAGCCGGGAACAGATGCGTGCGCAACGCTTACGACATCGTGCGACGTATATCGTCGTTCACGATGGTATGGGTAAAATTCTGGTGCAGCGTCGTACCGAAACAAAAGATTTTTTGCCCGGTATGTTAGATGCTACCGCAGGCGGCGTGGTCCAGGCGGATGAGCAGCTACTGGAATCTGCCCGCCGCGAAGCGGAAGAAGAGTTGGGTATTGCAGGCGTGCCGTTTGCCGAACACGGTCTGTTTTACTTTGAAGACCAATATTGTCGGGTCTGGGGCGCGCTGTTTAGCTGCGTTTCCCACGGGCCTTTCGCGCTTCAGGAAGATGAAGTCAGCGAAGTCTGCTGGTTGACGCCGGAAGAGATCACCGCGCGCTGTGATGAATTTACGCCGGACTCGCTGAAAGCGCTGGCGCTGTGGATGACCCGCAACGCCAAAAACGAAGCCGCGCTTCAGGAGAAACCGGAAGAGACGGAATAAGCGTCTTAACAACTTTCCCGCATACATAAACTGGAAGCGATGGATTTTCTATCGCTCCAGTTTCCCTGATTTAATCTTTCCAGTAGCGCCCGTCCGGCTTCGCTGCCAATCTTACGATGCGGTACGGTCATCGTCGTTAACGGCGGCTGGCATACCCGGCTAACATCGCTATCGCCAAACCCGACAACCGCTAAATCGTCCGGGACTTTGATACGACGTCGTTGGCACTCGTATAACACGCCGCAGGCCAGCTCATCCGAGACGCATACCAGCGCGTCCAGCTCCGGCCACGCCAGTAAAAACTCCGGCAGTTGCGACGCGCCGGTAGAAAAATTGGGCGGCAGGGCGGCATTGATAACCCTGCTGGGCGACATATGGTAGCGCAGCATCGCTTTGTACCAGCCGTGCAGATGTTGCTGAAAAATCCACTGCTCCTGATTGGCGCACAGCAGTCCGATATTCTGATAACCGCGCTGAATCAGCATTTCCGTCAGCTCATACATAGCCGCAACGTTATCAATACCGATATTCATATCAATAGGATCGCTGCGAATAGCGCCCATCTCCATCACCGGAATAGAAGCATTTTTCAGCCACTGGCGCACGGTATCGCTATGTTCGACGCTAAGAAGAATAGCCGCGGCAATGTTGGAAGCTAGCAATGTTTCGAGCAGCTTCTCCTCTTGTTCCACGCGATGCTGTGATTCCGCCAGCATGATCTGGTAGCCCGCAGGCTGTAAAATCTGTTGCAGTCCGGCGAACATTTCAGAACACCCCGCTTCCGCAAGGTTTGGAACGACCATCGCGATGGTGTGCGATGAAGCAGATGCCAGCGCGCTGGCGGCGAGATTAGGCATATAGCCCAGCTCATGCACTGCCGCTTCGATTTTTTCCCGGAGTTTAGCAGAGACCTGATCTGGCGTTCGTAAGGCTCGTGATACGGTCATCGTGCCTACACCGGCAAGTTGGGCTACATCGGCGATAGTGACTTTACCGGTACTGCGCCGTTTACGGGGTATCGACATACAAATTCCTGCGTCATTACAACATGTTGAGATGCTTTTTTATTGTCGTTCTTTGCTTCGCATGATTGGCAGTATACGCCTTAAATCCTCTTTTTTGCTGTGATTTCACACGATGATTTTAATTTGATAGCGCTATCACAATTCTGAGTAATAGTCTCTGGTAGCGCTATCTTTGTGATAACGATCGCAGCTAATATCGAATGGCTTGAATAAAGTTTGTTCATAATTTGATACACCGTGGGGGCGAATAACATGCTGGGAACCTGGTTATCTGACGCAACCATCACGCTACAGGAGAGCGTGGAAACGTGGCAGCAGGCGCTGGAAATTTGCGGCAAACCCCTGCTGGACGCAGGCGTTATCACACCGGAATACATTACGGCGATTGTTCAGCAGCACCAAAAGCTTGGGCCGTATTATGTATTAGCGCCGGGGTTAGCGATGCCGCATGCGAGGCCGGAAGAGGGGGCGAAAGGGTTAGGTTTATCGTTACTGAAACTACAGCGCGGCGTTTCATTTGGCGCAGACGAGTTCGATCCGGTTGACATCATTATTATGCTGGCGGCGCCTGATAAGCACAGTCATATCGAAATGATATCGGCGCTGGCGGAATTATTTTCCAGTGATGTAGATATGGAAAAATTACATCAGGCAAAAAACCTGGAGGACATTAAAAAGATTATTGACCGTTTCTGATTTTATTACATTTCTTTTGCTGTAAATAACATCGCGCCCGTGCGTGATGCAGACCGACTCTACTTTTAAAAGGTGACAATAATGAAAATCATGGCAATTTGCGGTTCCGGCCTGGGTAGTAGTTTTATGGTAGAAATGAACATTAAAAAAGTATTAAAGAAACTCAATATTGACGCCGAGGTGGAACACTCCGATCTCTCATCGGCCACGCCCGGGGCCGCCGATCTTTTTGTAATGGCCAAAGATATCGCGGCCAGCGCCAGCGTACCGGAAAGCCAACTGGTGGTGATCAATAACATCATCGACATCAACGAACTGGAAACGCAACTGCGCGCATGGTTCGCTAAACAATAATTTTTGCTGGCGAGGTGGATATGTTTATCCTTGAAACGCTGAATTTTGTTGTTGATATTTTAAAAGTGCCATCGGTGCTTGTAGGGTTAATTGCTCTTATTGGTCTGGTGGCGCAAAAAAAAGCGTTTTCCGATGTGGTAAAAGGCACGATTAAAACTATTTTAGGTTTTATTGTGCTTGGCGGCGGCGCAACCGTACTGGTGGGTTCATTAAACCCGCTGGGTGGTATGTTTGAACACGCTTTTAATATTCAGGGCATAATTCCTAATAATGAAGCGATAGTCTCAATCGCGCTGGAGAAATATGGCGCGTCCACGGCGTTAATTATGGCATTTGGTATGGTGGCCAATATTGTCGTGGCGCGCTTTACGCGTCTTAAATATATCTTTTTGACCGGGCATCACACCTTTTACATGGCCTGTATGATTGGCGTAATCCTGACCGTCGCGGGTTTCGAGGGCGTAGGGCTGGTATTCACCGGATCGCTGATCCTGGGACTGGTGATGGCCTTCTTCCCGGCGTTGGCCCAGCGCTATATGAGGCGGATTACCGGCACCGATGACATTGCGTTTGGTCACTTTGGTACCCTGGGATATGTGCTTTCCGGCTGGATTGGCAGCCTGTGTGGTAAAGGCTCCCGCTCCACGGAAGAGATGAACCTGCCGAAAAACCTCAGTTTTTTGCGCGACAGTTCTATCTCAATTTCGCTGACCATGATGATTATCTATCTGATCATGGCAGTCAGCGCAGGGCGTGACTATGTCGAAGCGACGTTTAGCGGTGGGCAAAACTATCTGGTGTACGCCATCATCATGGCGATCACCTTCGCCGCCGGCGTGTTCATCATTCTACAAGGCGTTCGTCTGATTCTGGCGGAAATTGTTCCGGCCTTTACCGGTTTTTCAGAAAAACTGGTGCCAAACGCACGTCCGGCGTTGGACTGTCCGGTGGTGTATCCCTATGCCCCTAACGCGGTGCTGATTGGCTTCCTGTTCAGCTTCCTCGGTGGACTGGTGGGACTTTTCCTGCTCGGACAGATGAAGCTTGTGCTGATCCTGCCTGGCGTAGTGCCGCACTTCTTTACCGGCGCGACCGCAGGCGTCTTTGGCAATGCCACCGGCGGTCGTCGTGGCGCGATGATCGGCGCATTTGCTAATGGGTTATTAATCACTTTCCTGCCAGTGCTGTTACTGCCGGTTCTCGGCGCGATCGGCTTCGCCAATACCACGTTCTCGGATGCTGACTTTGGCGCAATCGGTATTGTGCTGGGCAACCTGGCGCGTTATCTGTCGCCGATGGCTATCACGGGGCTGGTGGTGGCGCTATTCGCGCTACTGGTGGCGTACAACGTGTTGGCCAAAAACAAAAAAGCGAATGCCGAAGTGCAGGAAAATAGCGGAGCGAAAGAATGAACGTAACCGAAATCACCCAACTGGCGCGCGAGATTCGCGTCGCCACGCTCAAATCCTTAACCCATCTTGGCTTTGGTCACTATGGCGGCAGCATGTCGGTAGTAGAAACTCTGGCGGTTCTGTACGGCGCGGTGATGAAAATCGACCCTGCCGACCCGGACTGGCCGGAGCGTGATTACTTCGTGCTGTCGAAAGGCCATGCGGGCCCCGCCTTGTACAGTACCCTGGCGATTAAAGGCTATTTCCCGCGCGAAGAGCTGAATACGCTTAACCAGAACGGCACCCGTCTGCCCAGCCATCCGGATCGGCTAAAAACGCGCGGCGTGGACGCCACGACCGGCTCACTGGGACAGGGCATCTCTATCGCGGGCGGTATGGCGCTGTCGCATAA
The DNA here is from genome assembly GCF_008692845.1 of Salmonella enterica subsp. arizonae. Classification (GTDB taxonomy): domain Bacteria; phylum Pseudomonadota; class Gammaproteobacteria; order Enterobacterales; family Enterobacteriaceae; genus Salmonella; species Salmonella arizonae. The sequence goes on along the minus strand of NZ_VXJW01000003.1, from coordinate 87,259 downwards.
ACTGGCGCGGCGACCCAACCGGGTATTTTGCATTGTCGGCGATGGGGAGTTGAATGAAGGGCAGTGCTGGGAGGCGTTTCAGTTTATTGCCCACCACCGCCTGAATAATCTGACCGTTTTCATTGACTGGAACAAACAGCAGCTTGACGGCGAGCTGGAGGAGATTATCAATCCGTTCGATCTGGAAGGGAAATTCCGCGCGTTTGGTTTCGATGTCGTCACCGTCAAAGGCGATGATATCGCCGGACTACTGGCGGTCGTTCAGCCAGTGCCGCCCGCCGATGCCCAACCACGGGTAGTGATCCTTGACAGCATTAAAGGGCAGGGGGTGCCATGCCTGGAACAGTTAACGAATTCTCACCATTTACGCCTGACGGATGATATGAAGCAGACGCTCAATGAGGCCATTCATCAACTGGAGGTCACGCATGATTAAGCTTGCGCCCGCAGGGCTTAAAGATAATATCGAAATGCGCAAAGTTTACGCCGGTTTTGTCGCCAGGCAGATTGAGGCAGGAAGCCCAATTATTGCGCTTGAGGCTGATTTAATGAGCTCGATGGCGATGGACAGCGTGGCGCGTGACTACCCGCAGCATGTCATTAACTGCGGTATTATGGAGGCAAATGTGATTGGCACTGCGGCGGGACTGGCGCTGACCGGTCGTAAACCGTTTGTGCATACCTTTACCGCTTTTGCCAGCCGTCGCTGTTTTGATCAGCTTTTTATGGCGCTGGATTATCAGCGTAACAACGTCAAAGTGATCGCCTCAGATGCCGGGGTGACGGCGTGCCATAACGGCGGCACCCATATGTCTTTTGAAGATATGGGGATTGTTCGCGGTCTGGCGCACTCCGTCGTACTGGAGGTGACGGATACGGTGATGTTCGCGGATATTTTACGCCAGCTAATGGACCTGGACGGTTTTTACTGGCTGCGTACCATCCGTAAGCAGGCGCCGAGTATCTATGCGCCAGGCTCTACCTTTACCATTGGCAAGGGCAACGTACTGCGCGAGGGCGATGATATTACGCTTATCGCTAACGGCATTATGGTGGCGGAGGCGCTGGAGGCGGCGCGCCAACTGGAGCAGGAAGGCGTGAGCGCCGCAGTTATTGATATGTTCACCTTAAAGCCTATCGATCGCATGTTGGTGAAAAACTACGCGGAAAAAACGCGGCGTATCGTCACTTGTGAAAACCACAGCATCCATAATGGGTTGGGGTCAGCGGTGGCGGAAGTACTGGTGGAAAACTGCCCGGTGCCGATGCGCCGTGTTGGCGTCAAAGAGCGGTATGGGCAGGTAGGAACGCAAGATTTCTTACAAAAAGAGTACGGACTCACCGCCGCAGCGATTGTAGAAGCAGCGAAATCAATGCTTTAATCATGGAGATATTGCCGGATGACGCTGATGCTCATCCGGCATTTTGGATCAATGATAGCCCATCATCTGCGCGCCAATGACGACTACACTGGACATAATAAACAGCAGTCCCAGCAGCGACGCCCCCACTTTAAGCCAGTTGCGAAAATCGACCCGGCACACGCCCAGCGTGGCCATCAGCGAGGCCGATGTCGGATAGATAATATGGCTGAAGCCATCACCAAACTGGAAGGCCAGGACCGTCACCTGACGGTTAACGCCGACCAGATCGCCGAGCGGCGCCAGCAATGGCATGGTTAACGCCGCCTGACCCGAACCGGACGTCACAAAGAAATTAAATACCGCCTGGAAGAGCAGCATAAACCAGGCGGCGATAGCATTATTAAGCCCGCTTATGCCATGCGCGATACTATTAAGCAGCGTATTAAGCACGCTGGGTTCTCCGGCTTCGCCGTTGCCTACCAGCAGCAGAATGCCTTTGGCAAAACCGACCAGCAGCGCGGGCGCGATCATCATTCTCGCCCCTTCGGTAAATGAGGACGCCATTACGTTGACTGTCATTCCGTTGAGGCGGAAGATAACGCCGATGAGGCCGATCACCACGCCCATGGTGAAAAACTGGCTGGCGATCTCCGGAATAAACCAGGCGTGGACAATCACGCCCCAGACGACCCAAATCATTACGCCGGTCAGGACCAGCAGTACCAGCCAGTCACCGAAGGTGAAAGGGCGCTGGACGACTTCATCCTGCTGTTCGCGGAAATAGCGATCGGATTCGTGGACGCGTGAGAGCTGCGGATTCTTTTTCACGCGTGAGGCGTAAACCAGGGTAAAAACCAGTCCAATCAGCGTGGCGACAATCCAGACCACAATACGCAGCCCGGAGCCGGAAAGTACCGGCACGCCGGCAATCCCCTGGGCGACGACCACGCAGAAGGGGTTCATCCACGAACTGGCAAAGCCAATTTGGGTGGCGATATAAGTCACCAGGACGGTGGTAATGCTGTCGTAGCCTAGTCTGACCATCAGCGGGGCAATGATAATCGCAAAGGCGACCGCCTCTTCCCCCATGCCGAATACTGCGCCCCCTAACGAAAAGAGAACAAACAGCACCGGAATAAATAAAACTTCGTTACCCCGCGTGTGGCGAATCAGCGCCAGAATGCCGTTATCTACGGTTCCGGTACGCATCACGATGCCGAATGCGCCGCCAATCACCAACATAAACATAATGATGCCGACGGCAGTGCCGAATTTTGAGCCGGACGTTAACCCTTCAAATGGAAAATTCATTAGCCCCGGCCTTTCATCGCCGGTAGTGAAAAATTGTACGCGATGATACTGCGCTTCACCGGCCTCATTGGTCACAATGCGAAAAGAGTGTGGATCGACGACTTTCCGGGTTTTTGTCTGGCCATCGACCTGATACTGCACCTCCTGGCTATCAAACATCCCAACGGGTACGACCCATGTGGCGATACTGGTTAAAATGGCGACAAAAAAGATGATGACCAGCGTATCGGGCATCGCCCATTTTCTGGCTGGTTTTGATTCTGTGACGACAGACATGACGGACTATCCCTGTTGCAAAGCAAAGAGGCTAAGTATGAGAAGAAGGGAATAGTTATTCATTGATGCAGCGCAGTTAAGCAAAAAATTCCGGCTTTGCAGGATAAATAGCAGAATGCCGGATGGTGATGCTAACGCGTCTTATCCGGCCTACAACGATATCTCACCTGTAGGCCGGATGAGGCGTTCACGCCGCCATCCGGCATTTGCTGGTACTGTTATGTTACTGCTGCTGTTGAGAAGCCTGGATCGCCGTCAGGGCGATGGTGTAGACGATATCGTCAACCAGCGCGCCACGGGACAGGTCGTTCACCGGCTTGCGCATACCTTGCAGCATCGGCCCGATGGAGATCAGGTCGGCAGAACGCTGTACCGCTTTGTAGGTGGTGTTACCGGTGTTCAGATCCGGGAAGATGAACACGGTAGCGCGACCAGCAACCGGCGAGTTCGGCGCTTTGGATTTCGCTACGTCAGCCATGACCGCGGCGTCGTACTGCAACGGACCGTCGATCATCAGGTCAGGACGTTTTTCCTGCGCCAGACGCGTCGCTTCGCGTACTTTCTCTACATCGCTGCCCGCGCCAGAGGTGCCGGTGGAGTAGGAAAGCATCGCTACACGCGGTTCGATACCGAAGGCAATGGCGGAATCCGCAGACTGAATCGCGATTTCTGCCAGTTGTTCTGCGGTCGGGTCTGGGTTGATTGCGCAGTCGCCGTAAACGTAAACCTGTTCCGGCAGCAGCATGAAGAACACAGAAGAGACCAGGGAGCTGCCAGGCGCGGTTTTAATAAGCTGCAGCGGCGGACGGATGGTGTTTGCGGTGGTGTGGACCGCGCCGGAAACCAGACCGTCGACTTCGTCCTGCTCCAGCATCAGCGTACCGAGCACCACGTTGTCTTCCAGTTGTTCGCGGGCAACCGGTTCGGTCATGCCTTTGCTCTTACGCAGCTCAACCAGGCGGGCGACATAGCTTTCACGCACCACTTCCGGATCGACGATTTCAATGCCTGCGCCCAGCTCAACGCCCTGGGATGCCGCGACGCGGTTGATTTCATCCGGGTTGCCCAGCAGTACGCAAGTGGCGATACCGCGTTCAGCGCAGATTGCCGCCGCTTTGACGGTTCGTGGTTCATCGCCTTCCGGCAGCACTACGCGTTTACCGGCTTTACGCGCCAGTTCGGTCAGTTGGTAGCGGAACGCCGGCGGAGAGAGACGACGGCTACGCTCGGAAGTCGCCGTCAGCGACTCGACCCAGTCAGCGTTAATGTAGTTCGCAACGTATTCCTGAACTTTCTCGATGCGCTCGTGGTCATCAACCGGCACTTCCAAGTTGAAGCTTTGCAGGCTCAGCGAGGTCTGCCAGGTGTTGGTATTCACCATAAAGACCGGCAGGCCAGTGGCGAAGGCGCGTTCGCACAGTTTAGAAATGCGCGCGTCCATTTCATAGCCGCCGGTCAGCAGCAGAGCGCCGATTTCCACGCCGTTCATTGCCGCCAGGCAGGCTGCAACCAGCACGTCCGGACGATCAGCGGAGGTTACTAACAGCGACCCTGCACGGAAATGCTCCAGCATATGCGGAATACTACGCGCGCAGAACGTGACGGATTTAACGCGGCGGGTTTTGATATCGCCTTCATTAATGATGGTCGCGTTCAGGTGACGCGCCATATCGATAGCGCGGGTCGCAATCAGGTCGAAGCTCCACGGCACCGCGCCCAGAACTGGCAGCGGGCTGGATTCCTGCAGTTTAGCTGGATCGATTTTGATGACCTGCGCTTTGGAAGAGTCGTCGAAAATCTCGGACAGATCCGGACGAGTACGGCCTTGTTCATCAACCGGCGCATTCAGTTTGTTGACGATAACGCCAGTGATATTGGTGTTTTTCGCGCCGCCGAAGCTGCTGCGCGTCAGTTCGATGCGCTCGTTTAGTTGTTCTGGCGTGTCGGTGCCCTGAGACATGACAAAGACGATTTCCGCATTCAGCGTTTTCGCGATTTCATAGTTCAGAGACTGAGCGAACTGATGTTTACGGGTCGGAACCAGACCTTCAACCAGCACCACTTCCGCGTCTTTGGTATTTGCGTGGTAGTTTGCGATGATCTCTTCCATCAGCACGTCTTTCTGATTGCTGGAGAGCAGAGATTCAACGTGGCTCATCTTCAGCGGTTCAGCCGCCGGCAGAGTAGAGTTCGCGCGAACGATCGTGGTAGTCTGGTCAGGCGCATCGCCGCCAGCGCGCGGCTGGGCGATAGGCTTAAAGACGCTCAGACGAACGCCTTTGCGTTCCATAGCGCGGATGACGCCGAGGCTGACGCTGGTCAGGCCAACACTGGTTCCGGTAGGGATCAGCATAATAATACGGGACACGGTTTATCCTCTTTCGTTACCACCCAGCGCGGGCGGGTTACAAAACAGCACCGCCAGCGAGGCTGGCGGTGTGATATCAGGCAGTCAGACGGCTCGCGTCTTGCGCGATGACCAGCTCTTCGTTGGTTGGGATTACCACCGCAGGGCGAGTGCCTTCTTTGTTGATGAAACCAGACTTGCCGAAGCGGGCCGCCAGGTTACGTTCGTGGTCGACTTCAAAGCCCAGCACGCCCAGTTTACCCAGAGACAGTTCGCGAACCATCGCGGCGTTTTCACCGATACCACCGGTGAACACGACTGCATCCAGACGACCGTCCATCAGAGCGGTGTAAGAACCGATGTATTTCGCCAGGCGGTGGCAGTAAACGTCCATCGCACGTTTTGCGTCTTCTTTGGTGGCGTAGTTGTCTTCAACATAACGGCAGTCGCTGGTCACTTCAGTCAGACCCAGCAGACCGGACTCTTTGGTCAGCATTTTGTTGATCTGATCCACGCTCATGCCCAGAGTGTCGTGCAGGTGGAAGATGATTGCTGGATCGATATCGCCGGAACGGGTACCCATAACCAGGCCTTCCAGCGGGGTCAGACCCATAGAGGTATCCACGCATTTACCGTTACGGATAGCAGAAACAGAACCACCGTTGCCCAGGTGGCAGGTGATAATGTTCAGCTCTTCTACCGGCTTGTTCAGCATTTTTGCCGCTTCCTGAGTTACATAGAAGTGGCTGGTGCCGTGTGCGCCATAGCGGCGAATGCCGTGTTCTTTGTACAGGCTATACGGCAGGGCATACAGATAAGACTCTTCCGGCATAGTCTGATGGAAGGCAGTGTCGAACACCGCAACGTTTTTGTCTTTTAGCTGCGGGAAAGATTTCAGCGCTTCGGCGATACCAATCAGGTGAGCCGGGTTATGCAGCGGTGCGAAAGAGGCGGAATCTTTGATGCCCTGAATGACGGACTCATCAATGACTACGGAGCTGGTATACTTCTCGCCGCCGTGTACGATACGGTGACCAATTGCAGTTAACTGCGCAGACAGTTCTGGTTTTTGTGCCAGAATAGTGTTAACGATAAAGTTCAGCGCTTCACTGTGAGCGGCGCCTGCACCTAGAGCCGCTTCTTGTTTACTGCCGTCCATTTTCCATTTGATGCGTGCTTCTGGCAGATGGAAACATTCGGCTAAACCAGAAAGGTATTCATCACCATTAACTGCATCAATAATTGCAAATTTCAGTGAAGAACTACCGCAGTTCAGAACCAGTACTAACTTACTCGACATGGAAGTACCTATTTATGATACGTGGCTAAAAAAACGTCAGTGAGCCATAGAGCGTAGCGCATGATAGCCCTGACATTTATGATTAACATCATGCGCAGGAGTCTTTTTTAGCATGATGGAAGAAATACCTTTGAGTCTATGCCATTTTGCGTATTTTTCAGCCAATGGCATACTATGTGTAATATTGACGACTCAATGATTTTAAACTACCGGCCTTTGACAGGCCGACACAGGATACCTGATAGTGGGTATCGAAGACAAAATGTTTTGAACGTTGTCCCTCGTAGTTGTTGTTTTGCACAAATTTTTTAAATTTTATATGTGAAGTTGAGGTAGGCCATGTCGACACCGGATCATCGCTCCGTAAATTTTTTTAGCTTATTCCGCCGGGGGCAGCACTACGCGAAGACGTGGCCGATGGAAAAACGGCTGGCGCCCGTTTTCGTCGAAAACCGCGTCATTCGTATGACGCGCTATGCCATACGATTTATGCCGCCTGTCGCGGTCTTTACGTTATGCTGGCAGATAGCGCTGGGCGGTCAGTTAGGTCCGGCCGTGGCGACCGCCCTGTTCGCCCTGAGCTTGCCTATGCAGGGATTATGGTGGTTAGGGAAACGTTCCGTGACGCCCTTGCCGCCTTCAATCCTTAACTGGTTTTACGAAGTTCGCGGTAAATTGCAGGAGGCTGGACAAGCGCTGGCGCCGGTAGAAGGAAAGCCGGATTACCAGGCATTAGCTGACACGCTTAAGCGCGCCTTCAAACAACTGGATAAAACTTTCCTGGATGATTTGTAATTGACCCCGGATTACGCATATAAAAGAAGGCATACCAATGCCTTCTTTTTTTTCATCGCTATAGCGTGATACAGGAGTTCAAAATGGAAATGACCAACGCGCAACGTCTGATTTTGTCTAACCAATACAAAATGATGACGATGCTCGATCCCGCCAACGCCGAGCGTTACCGTCGCTTACAAACAATTATTGAACGCGGTTACGGCCTGCAAATGCGCGAGCTGGATCGCGAGTTTGGCGAGCTGACGGAAGAGACCTGCCGTACCATCATCGATATTATGGAGATGTACCATGCCCTGCACGTCTCCTGGACCAACCTCAAAGATACGCAAGCCATCGACGAACGTCGCGTCACTTTCCTGGGCTTTGACGCCGCGACGGAAGCGCGCTACCTCGGCTATGTCCGTTTTATGGTGAATGTCGAAGGGCGTTACACTCACTTTGACGCCGGGACGCACGGCTTTAATGCCCAGACGCCGATGTGGGAAAAGTATCAGCGTATGTTGAATGTCTGGCACGCCTGTCCACGTCAATACCACCTGAGCGCGAATGAAATCAATCAAATCATTAATGCCTGAGGGGGTAAGCGTGCAGTGTAAGGGTTTTCTGTTCGATTTAGATGGTACGTTGGTGGATTCCTTACCTGCGGTAGAGCGCGCGTGGTGTAACTGGGCCGATCGCTTCAATCTCGATCATGATGAGGTGTTAGGTTTTATCCACGGTAAACAGGCGATCACCTCGCTGCGGCATTTTATGCCGGGGAAATCGGAGGCGGAAATTGCCGCCGAGTTTACGCGCCTGGAGCAAATAGAAGCCACTGAGACCGTAGGGATTACCGCGTTGCCTGGGGCGATGGATTTACTCAATCATCTGAATAACGTGGGCATTCCGTGGGCTATCGTCACCTCCGGTTCGATGCCGGTCGCCCGTGCGCGCCATCAGGTCGCGGGCCTTCCTGCGCCAGAAGTGTTTGTCACCGCCGAACGAGTCAAACGCGGCAAGCCGGAGCCGGATGCGTATTTGCTCGGCGCGCAACTGCTTGGCCTGGCGCCTCAGGAGTGCGCCGTGGTGGAAGATGCCCCGGCTGGCGTGCTGTCCGGGCTGGCTGCGGGCTGCCATGTCATTGCGGTCAATGCGCCGGCTGACACGCCGCGTCTGAAGGACGTTGATTTTGTGTTGGATAGCCTGACGCAATTGTCGGTCGCTAAACAACCAAACGGCAATGTGGTGGTGGTAAGAAAGACCTGATCATGATATCGCCCCGCTCTGGCGGGGCATATTTATGGCAGAATCACGTTATCTACTCATCTGACAAGGATATGTTGTGAACGGTGAATTGATTTGGGTTCTCTCTTTACTGGTGATTGCCGTCGTGTTGTTTGCGACGGGCAAAGTACGTATGGATGCGGTTGCTTTATTCGTCATTGTCGCTTTTGTTCTTAGCGGTACCTTGACCCTTCCGGAAGCCTTCTCCGGCTTTAGCGATCCGAATGTCATTCTTATCGCCGCCTTATTTATTATTGGCGACGGCCTTGTGCGCACCGGCGTTGCTACGGTGGTCGGCACCTGGCTGGTTAAAATGGCGGGCAGCAGTGAAATCAAGATGCTGGTTTTACTGATGATCACCGTCGCCGGGCTTGGCGCTTTCATGAGTTCAACCGGCGTGGTGGCGATTTTTATCCCCGTCGTTCTTAGTGTTTCTATGCATATGCAGACCTCGCCTTCGCGTCTGATGATGCCGCTTAGTTTTGCCGGACTTATCAGCGGGATGATGACGCTGGTGGCGACGCCGCCGAACCTGGTGGTTAACAGTGAACTGCTGCGTGAAGGCCTTCACGGATTCAGTTTTTTTAGCGTGACGCCGCTGGGACTAGTGGTGCTGGCGCTCGGTATTGTTTATATGCTGGTGATGCGCTTCATGCTAAAAGGCGATGCGCCCGGACAGCAGGGCGGTAAGCGGCGCACTTTCCGCGACCTTATCCGTGAGTACCGCCTGACGGGACGCGCTCGTCGCCTGGCGATTCGCCCTGGTTCGCCGATGGTGGGACAGCGGCTGGACGACCTTAAACTGCGCGAACGTTATGGCGCAAATGTTATCGGCGTTGAACGCTGGCGGCGCTTTCGGCGGGTTATCGTCAATGTGAACGGCGTATCGGAATTTCGCGCTCGCGACGTTCTGCTGATTGATATGTCGGCGGTGGAGGTTGATCTCAGAGAGTTTTGCGCCGAGCAACTGCTGGAACCGATGGTATTGCGTGGAGAATATTTTTCCGATCAGGCGTTGGATGTCGGGATGGCGGAAATTTCGCTTATTCCGGAGTCTGAACTAATAGGCAAGTCGGTGCGTGAAATCGCCTTCCGTACCCGTTACGGACTGAATGTGGTCGGCCTGAAACGTGACGGCATCGCGCTGGAAGGATCGCTGGCCGATGAGCCGTTATTGATGGGCGATATTATTCTGGTCGTGGGGAACTGGAAATTAATCAGCCAGCTTGGGCAAAAAGGCCGCGACTTTGTGGTGCTGAATATGCCGGTCGAGGTCAGCGAAGCCTCTCCGGCGCACAGCCAGGCGCCGCATGCTATTTTCTGCCTGGTACTCATGGTGGCGCTGATGTTGACCGATGAAATCCCTAACCCGATCGCGGCGATTATCGCCTGCCTGCTAATGGGGAAATTTCGTTGTATTGATGCTGAAAGCGCATACAAAGCAATTCACTGGCCGAGCATTATTTTGATTGTGGGTATGATGCCGTTTGCGCTGGCGCTGCAAAAAACCGGCGGCGTCTCTCTGGTGGTGAAAGGATTAATGGATATCGGCGGCGGCTATGGGCCGTATATGATGCTGGGATGTCTGTTTGTGCTGTGCGCCGCCATAGGACTGTTTATTTCTAACACGGCAACGGCGGTACTGATGGCGCCGATTGCACTGGCGGCGGCGAAATCGATGGGCGTATCGCCTTATCCGTTTGCGATGGCGGTGGCGATGGCGGCATCGGCCGCCTTTATGACGCCGGTTTCCTCGCCGGTCAATACGCTGGTTCTGGGGCCGGGAAGCTATAGTTTTAGCGATTTTGTAAAACTTGGCGTGCCGTTCACTCTCATTGTAATGGCGGTCTGTATCGTGATGATTCCGATGTTGTTCCCGTTTTAAACATATGCGGGGGAATGCCTGATGGCGCTATGTCTATCAGGCCTACTCATCCCGTAGGGCAGATAAGGCGTCAGCCGCCATCCGGCTACTAAAGCGGTGAATCCTGGCTTATCTCATCAAGAGAAAGATGGAAACTTGGCACGAACACCGCCATAAAATAGTCCATCTCTTGGCTACGGCGTAATGCCAGCGTTTTTTCCAGCCGCGTTTTCGCAAGCTTAAACTCATTATTTCCCGCCGATAACTCTTCCAGACATTTCAGGTAGGCGCAAAGCGCGTCGGCCTGTTTCACGATGGCCTGTTCTTCTTCGCTCCAGGCATTTTCATCAATAAGCGGGGCAAAAATATCACGTAATTCATCCGGCGCCATATCAACCAACTTTTGCTGAGCGATTTTTTCGATGGCTTTATATTCCTGGGCAATCTGGGAATTAAAATATTTTACCGGCGTCGGTAGATCGCCGGTCAGTACTTCAGAGGTATCATGGTACATCGCCAGAAGCGCGATGTGTTCAGCGTTGAGCTGTCCGCCAAATTTACGGTTTTTTATCGCTGCCAAAGCATGGGCGACCATCGCCACCTGCAGACTATGCTCGGAGACGTTTTCTGTGCGCACGTTACGCATCAGCGGCCAACGATTAATCAGCTTCAGGCGGGAGAGATGGGCGAAAAAGTGGCTCTGCTTCATAGATTACCTTTTGTCTTCACTGCGGCAGACTTCATTGTGCGGGGAGGGAGACGAAGATGCAATTCAGGCTACCGAAGTAGCCTGAATTTAAGATTATTGATGGTAGCCTGAGAGGAAGCGTCCAAAGCGGTTGATGGCCATCTCCAGGTCATCTTCACGCGGTAGCGTCACAATACGGAAGTGATCCGGCCACGGCCAGTTAAAGGCGGTACCTTGCACCAGCAGCACCTTCTCCTGTAACAGGAAGTCCAGCACCATCTTCTGGTCGTCGTGAATATTGAAACGTTTAGCGTCGATCTTCGGGAACATGTACAACGCGCCGCGCGGTTTCACGCAGGAGACGCCGGGGATATCGTTAATCAACTCCCAGGCGCGGTTGCGCTGTTCATACAGACGGCCGCCGGGAAGAATAAATTCGCTAATGCTTTGATAGCCGCCGAGCGCGGTCTGAATGGCGTGTTGCGCCGGAACGTTGGCGCACAACCGCATTGAAGCTAACATATCCAGCCCTTCAATATAGCCCTTCGCATGTTTTTTCGGCCCGTTCAATACCATCCAACCCTGGCGGAATCCGGCGACGCGATAGGTTTTAGACAGACCATTAAAGGTGATAGTCAGTAGGTCTGGCGCCAGTGCGGCGATTGAGTGATGTTCGGCGTCTTCATAGAGAATCTTGTCATAAATTTCATCGGCGAAGATGATGAGGTTATGCTCGCGCGCAATGTTGACAATTTCCATCAACAATTCTTTAGAATAAACGGCGCCAGTAGGGTTGTTTGGATTAATAATAACAATGCCGCGCGTACGCGGGGTGATTTTGGCGCGGATATCGTCAAGATCCGGGAACCAGTCGGAAGATTCATCGCAAAGATAGTGTACCGCCTTGCCGCTGGAAAGCGAGACTGCCGCCGTCCATAACGGATAATCGGGGGCGGGAACCAGCATTTCATCGCCACTGTTAAGCAACGCTTGCATCGCCTGAACGATCAGCTCGGAAACGCCGTTACCAATATAGATATCTTCCACGGTCACATCGCGCATTCCACGGGCCTGATAATGCTGCATAATTGCTTTACGAGCGGAATAAAGCCCTTTCGAGTCGCAATACCCTTGCGCCGTCGGCAAATTACGGATGACATCGACCAGAATTTCGTCCGGCGCTTCGAATCCGAAGGGGGCGGGGTTGCCGATATTCAGTTTAAGAACTTTATTACCTTCTTCTTCAAGGCGTTTCGCTTCTTTCAGAACGGGTCCACGAATGTCATAACAGACGTTTTCGAGTTTGCTGGATTTTTCAATGGGTGACATGAATCTTGACCTTTTAGCTGTTATTGCCACTCCCTGCCGTGGAAGTCAGCACGAAACAATGTACTCCCACGACGGTGAGTTTTGAAGAGTTGGCAGAAGAAGATTTTGTTTATTTTTAAAGTGCTTTTTCGCTATTTAAGTCTTTGAAAAGTCACTTTATTGGATGGATTTCCTGTTTTTATTTTAAGGTGTGGTATTTTATTCTGGATGATTGCTCGTGAGGCGGCGTTTTATTTTTTTGAACATTAACTGTTTTATGAGAGATAAGAATTCATCGATAGTGTAGCGCCGACTATTTCGGAAATACTGAGTATTAACGGTTAAATGAGAGGGTTAGACCTTTCCGGCGACAGATGGCGTGAAAGCATTGTTAAGTATAATTAATGAATGGTAGGATTCTTAATTAATTATTATTTAATATTTAAAAAGCATTTACTAAAGCCGTAATAATATCTTGCTGGTCCGATTAGTATAACATATCCCGGATTAAGATTATTCGTAATAATACTTATAAATATAGCGGTTTTAGGTTAAGATAATGAGCCGAAACGGGGCGTAGTCTGCGTTTTTTGCTAATTTTTATGGCGCGAGATTATACATAACCTATTGTTAAATATATTTTTTATATCATTGCGTGTAGGTAAATTATTTGGCGCTGTTACAAAATTTACACGTTTACCATTAGCAGAAATCTGTAGACGCCTAAAGGTAGACACATTTTTTCGATATATCCAGATAGGTGGCATTCGGTATTATATCGTCAAGTAAGAGAAGTGTTTTGGTCGTATTTTCAATTACATTCTAACATTTACCTGGGTAACCAGGTGGCACTGCGAAGGATGCACGTTACAAATGGAATTGCTTGTTTCTGAATGCACAGCATTAACCAGGTCAGCCCGATATGACCCGCCAGTAAGTGAAAAATTATGATAAATGCAAATCGTCCGATAATTAACCTCGATCTCGATCTGCTGAGAACGTTCGTGGCTGTTGCCGATCTGAACACCTTCGCCGCGGCGGCTGCGGCGGTATGTCGTACTCAGTCTGCGGTCAGCCAGCAAATGCAGCGTCTTGAGCAACTCGTGGGAAAGGAATTGTTCGCCCGCCATGGTCGTAACAAACTTTTGACTGAACACGGTATCCAGCTTCTGGGATACGCCAGAAAAATACTCCGTTTTAATGATGAGGCGTGTTCATCATTAATGTTTAGTAATCTTCAGGGAGTGTTAACAATCGGCGCTTCTGATGAATCAGCTGACACTATCCTGCCTTTTTTGCTTAGCCGAATCAGCTCGGTTTATCCGAAACTCGCGCTTGATGTCCGGGTTAAACGCAACGCCTATATGGTGGATATGGTTAAATTGCAGGAAGTGGATTTGGTGGTGACGACTAACCAACCTCATTCGCTGGACTGTCTGAACCTGCGGACGTCACCTACCCATTGGTATTGTGCGGCTGAGTATGTTTTGCAAAGGGGAGAACCCGTACCATTAGTGTTGCTGGACGATCCCAGCCCATTCCGCGATATGGTGCTGGATACGCTGAATGCAGCGGGTATTCCCTGGCGGCTAGCCTATGTGGCTTCGACATTACCGGCAGTACGCGCGGCAGTTAAAGCCGGTCTCGGCGTAACGGCTCGACCTGTCGAGATGATGAGTCCCGACCTTCGCGTGCTGGGCGCCGCAGACGGATTACCGCCTTTGCCCGATACGGAATATCTGCTGTGTCGCGATCCCGATAGCCAGAATGAGCTGGCGATGGTGATTTTCCATGCGATGGAAAGCTATCAAAACCCGTGGCATTACAATCAGTTTTCTGCAGAGGACGGAGATGATTCGCTTATGGTTGAAGGCGGTTTTGAATAGCTTGCAAGGAAAAGGGGCTAAGTCGTAAATGTAAAAAAGAGCCGCTGACGATGAAAAAACGTTTAGCGGCTCTTTTTTTGCGTCCATCTGTATAATTTTAATCGCACAAATTGTAAAAGACGCGGTAAATCAGCCAGTAACGAATTGCTGTTTAATGTGGGTGAAAAACAACCAGAGCATCCATTCTATGAATTTGCATGTTAAAAAACTAGAGAAATTGTTGCTGTTTTGCGGGGTGAATTAACAAAAGCGTGTCACAGATCAAGAAAATACTCCCATTTAGGGGGAGGCATCTTCACAAATTCCTGTCAAAATAGGTGTGTGTTATCTCTTTTGCTTCACAACGGACACGATTCAACAACATAAAATTCCTCCTGGTCGGGTAGGCCTTTTCTCCAGGATGGTATTTGGTGTTAATGACAATGAATTGATGTAAATTAACGTGAAGGAACTTTTGTTAAAGTTGACAAAAGGTTATAGAAAGGAGTAAAAAACCACATCAATTAGCTGTTTTTATCATTTTCCACAGTAATTGTAGGGTTTTTTATTCCTCCCCATGAATCGATGTGGTGTCCATCTGCCGTAAAGAGCAGAGAAATTGGCGCTACTTTTGATGAGTAAGCAATGAGTATGTCAACATCCACTGAAGTCATCGCTCATCACTGGGCATTCGCTATCTTTCTTATCGTTGCCATTGGCCTGTGTTGCCTGATGCTGGTTGGCGGTTGGTTTTTGGGCGGTCGCGCGCGCGCGCGGCACAAAAACGTTCCGTTTGAATCAGGTATCGACTCGGTCGGCACCGCCCGCTTACGCCTGTCTGCCAAGTTTTACCTGGTAGCCATGTTCTTCGTTATCTTCGACGTTGAAGCGCTGTATCTGTTCGCATGGTCAACTTCTATCCGCGAAAGCGGCTGGGTTGGCTTTGTGGAAGCTGCAATTTTTATTTTTGTGTTACTGGCTGGTCTGGTTTATCTGGCGCGTATCGGCGCGTTGGACTGGACGCCCGCGCGTTCACGCCGCGAGCGTATGAACCCGGAAACGAACAGTATCGCTAATCGTCAACGCTAACCGCGAGGCATTAAGATGGATTATACGCTCACCCGCATAGATCCTAACGGTGAGAATGACCGTTACCCCCTGCAAAAACAGGAGATTGTAACCGACCCCCTGGAGCAGGAAGTTAACAAAAACGTGTTCATGGGCAAACTGCATGACATGGTTAACTGGGGCCGTAAAAACTCAATTTGGCCCTACAACTTCGGCCTTTCTTGCTGCTATGTAGAGATGGTGACCTCTTTTACCGCAGTACATGACGTCGCCCGTTTCGGCGCGGAAGTACTGCGTGCGTCGCCACGTCAGGCTGACCTGATGGTGGTGGCCGGTACCTGCTTTACCAAAATGGCGCCGGTTATTCAGCGTCTGTATGACCAGATGCTGGAGCCAAAATGGGTAATTTCTATGGGCGCCTGCGCCAACTCCGGCGGCATGTACGATATTTATTCGGTGGTGCAGGGCGTTGATAAATTTATTCCGGTGGATGTGTATATCCCAGGCTGTCCGCCGCGTCCGGAAGCGTATATGCAGGCGTTGATGCTGCTGCAAGAATCAATTGGCAAAGAGCGCCGTCCGCTCTCATGGGTGGTAGGCGATCAGGGCGTGTATCGCGCCAATATGCAGCCAGAACGCGAACGTAAACGCGGCGAGCGTATTGCCGTCACGAACCTGCGTACCCCGGACGAGATTTAATTTGCGCCTGTCGGGCAGCGGCACTTTACTTCGCCTATCACTACATAAATCCAGCGAAGCCCTGTCGACAGTCACCACGGACCATTTGCAATGGTGAACAATATGACCGACTTAACCGCGCAAGACGCTGCATGGAGTACCCGCGATCATCTTGATGATCCGGTCATCGGCGAACTGCGCAACCGTTTTGGGCCGGATGCCTTTACCGTTCAGGCGACCCGCACTGGCGTCCCCGTTGTTTGGGTCAAGCGTGAACAATTACTGGAAGTTGGCGATTTCTTAAAGAAACTGCCGAAACCTTACGTCATGCTGTTTGACTTACACGGCATGGATGAACGCCTGCGTACGCACCGTGACGGGTTACCCGCCGCGGATTTTTCCGTTTTCTACCACCTGATTTCCATTGAGCGTAATCGCGATATCATGCTCAAGGTGGCGTTGTCTGAAAACGACCTGCGCGTGCCGACCTTCACCAAACTTTTCCCTAACGCCAACTGGTATGAGCGTGAGACCTGGGAGATGTTTGGTATTGACATCGAAGGCCACCCGCACCTGACGCGCATTATGATGCCGCAAACCTGGGAAGGCCATCCGCTGCGTAAAGATTATCCGGCGCGCGCGACCGAATTCGACCCGTTTGAGCTGACCAAAGCCAAGCAGGACCTGGAGATGGAAGCGCTGACCTTTAAGCCGGAAGACTGGGGCATGAAGCGCGGGACTGACAACGAGGACTTTATGTTCCTCAACCTCGGCCCGAACCACCCGTCTGCGCACGGCGCGTTCCGTATTATCCTTCAGCTCGATGGTGAAGAGATCGTCGACTGTGTGCCGGATATCGGCTACCACCACCGTGGCGCCGAGAAAATGGGCGAACGCCAGTCCTGGCACAGCTACATTCCGTACACCGACCGTATTGAGTACCTCGGCGGCTGCGTGAACGAAATGCCTTACGTGCTGGCGGTGGAAAAACTGGCGGGCATCACCGTGCCGGATCGCGTTAACGTTATTCGCGTCATGCTTTCTGAGCTATTCCGCATCAACAGCCATCTGTTGTACATCTCAACCTTTATTCAGGATGTCGGTGCGATGACGCCGGTGTTCTTTGCCTTTACCGACCGCCAGAAAATCTACGATCTGGTGGAGGCGATTACCGGTTTCCGTATGCACCCTGCCTGGTTCCGTATCGGCGGCGTCGCGCACGACCTGCCGCGCGGCTGGGAGCGTCTGCTGCGTGAATTCCTTGAGTGGATGCCGAAGCGTCTGGATTCTTATGAGAAAGCCGCGCTGCGCAACACCATTCTGAAAGGGCGTTCACAGGGCGTTGCCGCTTACGGTGCGAAAGAGGCGCTGGAGTGGGGCACCACCGGCGCGGGGCTGCGCGCCACCGGCATCGACTTCGACGTGCGTAAATGGCGTCCGTACTCTGGCTATGAAAACTTCGATTTTGAAGTGCCGGTGGGCGGCGGCGTTTCCGACTGCTATACCCGCGTGATGCTGAAAGTGGAAGAGCTGCGTCAGAGCCTGCGTATTCTTCAGCAGTGCCTCGACAACATGCCGGAAGGCCCGTTCAAAGCGGATCATCCGCTGACCACGCCGCCGCCGAAAGAACGCACGCTGCAACATATCGAAACCCTGATCACCCACTTCTTGCAGGTCTCCTGGGGCCCGGTCATGCCGGCGCAGGAGTCGTTCCAGATGGTGGAAGCGACTAAGGGAATCAACAGCTACTACCTGACCAGCGACGGCAGCACAATGAGCTACCGTACCCGCGTGCGCACGCCGAGCTTTGCGCACCTGCAGCAGATTCCCTCGGCGATTCGCGGCAGCTTGGTCTCTGACCTGATTGTCTATCTGGGTAGTATCGATTTTGTTATGTCAGATGTGGACCGCTAATTATGCACGAGAATCAACAACCACAAACCGAGGCTTTTGAGCTGAGTGCGGCAGAGCGTGAAGCGATAGAGCACGAGAAGCACCACTACGAAGACCCGCGTGCGGCGTCCATTGAAGCGCTGAAAATCGTTCAAAAGCAGCGTGGCTGGGTGCCGGATGGCGCGATCTACGCTATTGCCGATGTGCTGGGTATTCCGGCGAGCGACGTCGAAGGCGTCGCCACATTCTACAGCCAGATCTTCCGTCAGCCGGTCGGTCGCCACGTGATTCGCTACTGCGACAGCGTGGTGTGCCATATCACCGGCTATCAGGGGATTCAGGCCGCGCTGGAAAAAAATCTCAACATCAAACCGGGGCAGACAACCTTTGATGGTCGCTTTACGCTGCTGCCGACCTGCTGCCTGGGGAATTGCGATAAAGGGCCGAACATGATGATTGATGAGGATACTCACAGCCATCTGACCCCGGAAGCTATTCCTGAACTACTGGAGCGGTATAAATGAAAAACGTTATCCGTACTCCCGAAACCCATCCGCTGACCTGGCGTCTGCGCGATGACAAACAGCCGGTCTGGCTGGACGAATACCGTAGCAAAAACGGTTACGAAGGCGCGCGTAAGGCTCTGACCGGGCTCTCCCCGGATGAAATCGTCAGTCAGGTAAAAGACGCCGGTCTGAAAGGGCGCGGCGGCGCGGGCTTTTCCACCGGTCTTAAGTGGAGTCTGATGCCGAAAGATGAATCCATGAACATCCGTTACCTGCTGTGTAACGCTGATGAAATGGAGCCGGGTACTTATAAAGACCGTTTGCTGATGGAGCAACTGCCGCACCTGCTGGTGGAAGGGATGCTAATCTCCGCGTTTGCGCTGAAAGCATATCGTGGCTACATCTTCCTGCGCGGCGAATATATCGAAGCGGCTGTGCATCTGCGCCGCGCGATTGCCGAAGCGACCGAAGCCGGCCTGCTTGGCAAAAACATCATGGGCACCGGGTTTGACTTCGAACTGTTTGTCCACACTGGGGCAGGGCGTTACATCTGCGGTGAAGAGACCGCGCTAATTAACTCCCTGGAAGGGCGCCGTGCTAACCCGCGCTCCAAGCCGCCGTTCCCGGCGACCTCCGGCGTATGGGGCAAGCCGACCTGCGTGAACAACGTCGAAACGTTGTGCAACGTCCCGGCGATCCTTGCCAACGGCGTGGAGTGGTACCAGAACATTTCAAAAAGTAAAGACGCCGGTACTAAGCTGATGGGCTTTTCGGGCCGCGTGAAAAATCCGGGCCTCTGGGAGTTGCCGTTCGGCACCACCGCGCGCGAGATCCTCGAAGATTACGCGGGGGGGATGCGCGATGGCCTGAAATTCAAAGCCTGGCAACCGGGCGGGGCGGGTACTGACTTTCTGACCGAAGCGCACCTCGACCTGCCGATGGAGTTCGAAAGCATCGGTAAAGCGGGGAGTCGTCTGGGGACAGCGCTGGCGATGGCGGTAGATCACGAAATCGGCATGGTATCGCTGGTGCGTAACCTGGAAGAGTTTTTCGCCCGCGAGTCCTGCGGTTGGTGTACGCCATGCCGCGATGGTCTACCGTGGAGCGTGAAAATTCTGCGCGCGCTGGAGCGCGGCGAAGGCCAGCCGGGAGATATCGAGACGCTTGAGCAACTGTGTCGTTTCCTCGGTCCGGGTAAAACCTTCTGCGCGCACGCGCCGGGCGCGGTTGAGCCACTGCAAAGCGCAATTAAGTATTTCCGCGAAGAATTCGAAGCTGGCATCAAGCAGCCGTTCAGCAATACCCATTTAATCAATGGTATTCAGCCGAACCTGCTCAAAGAGCGCTGGTGAGTTAACGATTTTTAATTTGGAAGCATGCTAATGGCTACGATTCATGTAGACGGCAAAGAATACGAGGTCAACGGCGCGGACAATCTGCTACAGGCATGTCTGTCCCTCGGCCTTGATATTCCGTATTTTTGCTGGCACCCGGCGCTGGGAAGCGTCGGTGCTTGCCGCCAGTGTGCGGTGAAGCAATACCAAAACGCGGAAGATACGCGTGGTCGCCTGGTGATGTCCTGTATGACGCCGGCCACCGACGGTACCTTTATCTCTATTGACGACGAAGAAGCGAAACAGTTCCGTGAAAGCGTGGTGGAGTGGCTGATGACTAACCACCCGCACGACTGTCCGGTCTGTGAAGAAGGCGGTAACTGCCACCTTCAGGATATGACCGTCATGACGGGTCACAGCTTCCGTCGCTACCGTTTCACCAAACGTACCCACCGTAACCAGGACCTGGGGCCGTTCATCTCTCATGAGATGAACCGCTGCATCGCCTGCTACCGTTGCGTGCGTTACTACAAAGATTATGCCGACGGCACGGATCTGGGCGTCTATGGCGCGCACGACAACGTCTATTTCGGTCGCCCGGAGGACGGAGTGCTTGAGAGCGAATTCTCCGGCAACCTGGTGGAAATCTGCCCGACTGGCGTCTTTACGGATAAAACGCACTCCGAGCGTTATAACCGTAAATGGGACATGCAGTTTGCGCCAAGCATCTGCCAGCAGTGCTCCATCGGCTGTAACATCAGCCCGGGCGAGCGCTATGGCGAACTGCGCCGCATCGAAAACCGTTACAACGGCACCGTTAACCACTACTTCCTCTGCGACCGAGGTCGTTTTGGCTACGGCTACGTGAACCTGAAAGACCGTCCGCGTCAGCCGGTTCAGCGTCGTGGCGATGACTTTATTACTCTCAACGCTGAGCAGGCGATGCAGGGCGCGGCGGATATTCTGCGCCAGTCGAAGAAAGTGATCGGTATCGGTTCGCCACGCGCCAGCATTGAGAGCAACTTTGCGTTGCGCGAGCTGGTCGGCGCGGAAAACTTCTACACCGGTATCGCCCAGGGCGAGCAGGAACGTCTGCAACTGGCGTTGAAAGTGCTGCGTGAAGGCGGAATTTACACGCCAGCGCTGCGTGAAATCGAATCTTATGACGCGGTACTGGTATTGGGCGAAGACGTTACTCAGACTGGCGCGCGCGTTGCGCTGGCGGTACGCCAGGCGGTGAAAGGTAAAGCGCGTGAAATGGCGGCGGCGCAGAAAGTGGCCGACTGGCAGATTGCGGCAATCCTTAACATTGGCCAGCGTGCGAAGCATCCGCTGTTTGTCAGTAACGTCGACAGCACCCGCCTGGACGACATCGCCGCGTGGACCTACCGCGCGCCGGTGGAAGATCAGGCGCGCCTGGGCTTTGCGATTGCTCATGCGCTGGACAATACAGCGCCTGCGGTCGACGGCATCAGCGGCGATCTGCAAAACAAAATTGATGTCATTGTGCAGGCGCTTCTTGGCGCGAAAAAACCGCTGATTATCTCCGGCACTAACGCCGGTAGCAGTGAGGTGATTCAGGCGGCCGCCAACGTGGCGAAAGCGCTGAAAGGCCGTGGCGCCGACGTCGGTATTACTATGATTGCCCGTTCCGTGAACAGCATGGGGCTGGGTATGATGGGCGGCGGTTCGCTTGACGATGCGCTGAGCGAGCTGGAAACCGGCAGTGCGGACGCGGTGGTGGTGCTGGAAAACGATCTCCACCGTCATGCAAGCGCTACGCGCGTGAACGCCGCGCTCGCCAAAGCGCCGCTGGTGATGGTGGTTGACCATCAGCGCACGGCGATTATGGAAAACGCGCATCTGGTGCTTTCCGCGGCAAGCTTCGCCGAAAGCGATGGTACGGTCATCAACAACGAAGGCCGCGCGCAGCGCTTCTTCCAGGTTTATGATCCGGCCTACTACGATAACAAGACGATTATGCTGGAAAGCTGGCGCTGGCTGCATTCGCTGCACAGCACCGTCGAAAACCGCGAAGTGGACTGGACGCAGCTTGACCACGTGATCGACGCGGTCATTGCCGCCATGCCGCAATTTGCCGGCATTAAAGACGCCGCGCCGGATGCGTCTTTCCGCATTCGTGGGCAGAAGCTGGCGCGTGAACCGCACCGTTACAGCGGACGCACCGCCATGCGCGCCAACATCAGCGTGCACGAACCGCGTCAGCCGCAGGATAAAGACACCATGTTCGCCTTCTCCATGGAAGGGAATAACCAACCGACCGCTCCGCGTTCTGAAATTCCGTTCGCCTGGGCGCCAGGCTGGAACTCTCCGCAGGCGTGGAACAAATTCCAGGATGAAGTGGGCGGCAAACTGCGTCACGGCGATCCAGGCGTGCGTCTGATTGAAGCCACTGAGGGCGGTCTGGATTATTTCACTACCGTTCCGGCAAGCTTCCAGGCGCAGGACGGACACTGGCGTGTTGCGCCGTACTACCACCTGTTTGGCAGCGACGAATTGTCTCAGCGTTCTCCGGTCTTCCAGAGCCGTATGCCGCAGCCGTATATCAAACTCAACCCGGTGGATGCCGCGAAGTTGGGGGTCAATGCCGGGACGCGCGTCTCCTTTAGCTACGATGGCAATACGGTGACGCTGCCGGTTGAAATCTCTGAAGGATTAGCGGCAGGGCAGGTAGGGCTGCCGATGGGTATGCCTGGCATCGCGCCGGTTCTGGCTGGCGCGCGTCTTGAGGATCTGCGGGAGGCGCAACAATGAGTTGGATTACACCGGATCTGATTGAGATCCTGCTGAGCATTCTCAAAGCGGTCGTGATTCTGCTGGTGGTCGTCACCTGCGGGGCATTCATGAGCTTTGGCGAACGTCGTCTGCTGGGTCTGTTCCAGAACCGTTATGGACCAAACCGCGTTGGCTGGGGCGGTTCGCTCCAGTTAGTCGCGGACATGATCAAGATGTTCTTTAAAGAAGACTGGGTGCCGAAATTCTCGGATCGCGTCATCTTTACCCTGGCGCCGATGATCGCGTTTACTTCGCTGCTGCTCTCCTTCGCCATTGTGCCGGTTAGCCCTAATTGGGTGGTGGCCGATTTAAACATCGGGATTTTGTTCTTCCTGATGATGGCCGGTCTGGCGGTTTACGCGGTGCTATTCGCCGGTTGGTCGAGCAACAACAAATACTCGCTGCTGGGCGCGATGCGCGCGTCTGCCCAGACGGTGAGCTACGAAGTGTTCCTTGGTCTTTCCCTGATGGGCGTGGTGGCGCAGGCCGGTTCATTTAATATGACCGATATCGTCAATAACCAGGCGCATCTGTGGAACGTGATTCCGCAATTCTTTGGGTTTGTTACTTTCGCCATCGCGGGCGTAGCGGTCTGTCACCGTCACCCGTTTGACCAGCCGGAAGCCGAGCAGGAACTGGCGGACGGTTACCACATCGAATATTCCGGTATGAAATTCGGTCTGTTCTTCGTGGGGGAGTACATCGGCATCGTCACCGTTTCCGCGCTGATGGTAACGCTGTTCTTTGGGGGCTGGCATGGCCCGTTCTTACCGCCATTCGTCTGGTTCGCGCTGAAAACCGCGTTCTTCATGATGATGTTCATTTTGATTCGTGCGTCGTTACCGCGTCCGCGTTATGACCAGGTAATGTCCTTCGGCTGGAAAGTCTGCCTGCCGCTGACGCTCATCAACTTGCTGGTAACGGCGGCTGTCATTCTGTGGCAGGCGCAATAAGGGACACAAAGACCATGACCTTAAAAGAATTATTAGTAGGTTTCGGCACTCAGGTACGCAGTATCTGGATGATCGGCCTGCATGCGTTCGCCAAACGCGAAACGCGGATGTATCCGGAAGAGCCGGTCTATTTACCGCCCCGTTACCGTGGCCGTATCGTGCTCACGCGCGACCCGGACGGTGAAGAGCGCTGCGTTGCCTGTAACCTGTGTGCGGTAGCCTGTCCGGTAGGCTGTATCTCTCTGCAAAAAGCGGAGACCAAAGATGGCCGCTGGTATCCGGAATTTTTCCGCATTAACTTCTCACGCTGCATCTTCTGCGGCCTGTGCGAAGAAGCGTGCCCGACCACGGCGATTCAGTTGACCCCGGACTTCGAACTGGGCGAATACAAACGTCAGGATCTGGTGTACGAAAAAGAGGATCTGCTGATTTCCGGTCCGGGCAAATACCCGGAATATAACTTCTACCGGATGGCGGGTATGGCAATCGACGGCAAAGATAAAGGCGAAGCAGAGAACGAAGCCAAGCCTATCGACGTCAAGAGCCTGTTACCGTAAGGAGAGGGCAATGGAATTCGCTTTTTATATCTGTGGCCTGATAGCCATCCTCGCGACCCTGCGAGTGATCACCCATACCAATCCGGTACACGCGCTGTTGTATCTGGTGATATCGCTACTGGCGATTTCCGGGGTGTTCTTTTCGCTGGGCGCTTATTTTGCCGGTGCGCTGGAAATTATCGTCTACGCAGGCGCCATCATGGTGCTGTTTGTGTTCGTGGTGATGATGCTCAACCTCGGCGGCAGCGAAATCGAACAGGAACGCCAGTGGCTGAAACCGCAGGTGTGGATTGGCCCGGCGCTTTTGTCGGCCATTATGCTGGCGGTCATTGTGTACGCTATTCTGGGCGTCAACGACCAAGGTATCGACGGTACGTCGATCAGCGCGAAAGCGGTGGGCATTACGCTGTTCGGGCCTTATGTTCTGGCGGTCGAACTGGCGTCGATGCTGCTGCTGGCAGGCCTGGTGGTGGCGTTCCACGTCGGTCGTGAAGAGCGTGCGGGCGAAGTGCTAAGCAACCGCGCCGATGACCGCGCGAAAAGAAAAACGGAGGAGCGCGCATGATCCCTTTACAACATGGACTGATCCTCGCTGCGATTTTATTCGTCCTGGGTTTAACCGGTCTGGTTATCCGCCGCAATCTGTTGTTTATGCTGATCGGGCTGGAAATCATGATTAACGCCTCCGCGCTGGCCTTTGTGGTCGCCGGGAGCTACTGGGGCCAGACCGATGGTCAGGTGATGTACATTCTCGCCATCAGCCTTGCGGCTGCGGAAGCGAGTATTGGACTTGCGCTGTTGCTGCAACTCCATCGCCGTCGCCAGAACCTGAACATCGATTCAGTAAGTGAGATGCGTGGATGAACATGCTTGCCTTAACCATTATTCTGCCATTGATTGGCTTCGTCCTGCTGGCGTTCTCTCGTGGACGCTGGTCGGAAAATCTCTCCGCGACTATCGGCGTGGGATCTGTTGGTCTGGCGGCGCTGGTGACGGCGTTTGTCGGGATGGACTTTTTCGCCAATGGTAAACAGGCGTTCAGCCAGCCGCTGTGGACGTGGATGTCTGTAGGTAACTTCAACATCGGTTTTAATCTGGTGCTGGACGGCCTGTCGCTGACCATGCTCTCTGTAGTTACCGGTGTCGGTTTCCTGATCCATATGTTCGCTTCCTGGTACATGCGTGGGGAAGAGGGCTACTCCCGCTTCTTTGCTTACACCAACTTGTTTATCGCCAGCATGGTGGTTCTGGTGCTGTCCGATAACCTGCTGTTGATGTACCTCGGCTGGGAAGGCGTGGGGCTGTGTTCCTATCTGTTGATCGGCTTCTACTACAGCGATCCGAAGAACGGCGCTGCGGCGATGAAAGCGTTTGTCGTCACTCGTGTGGGCGACGTCTTCCTCGCCTTCGCGTTGTTCATTTTGTACAACGAACTGGGTACGCTGAACTTCCGCGAAATGGTGGAGCTGGCGCCAGCGCACTTTGCCGACGGCAACAACATGCTGATGTGGGCGACGCTGATGCTGCTGGGCGGCGCGGTCGGTAAATCCGCGCAGTTGCCGTTGCAGACCTGGCTTGCCGACGCGATGGCCGGCCCGACGCCGGTCTCTGCGCTGATCCACGCCGCAACGATGGTTACTGCCGGTGTATACCTGATTGCGCGCACGCATGGCCTGTTCCTGATGACCCCGCAAATCCTGCATCTGGTGGGGATTATCGGGGCGATTACGCTGGTAATGGCCGGTTTCGCCGCGCTGGTGCAGACCGACATCAAACGCGTGCTGGCGTATTCCACCATGAGCCAGATTGGCTACATGTTCCTCGCGTTGGGCGTGCAGGCGTGGGATGCGGCGATTTTCCATCTGATGACCCACGCCTTCTTTAAAGCGCTGCTGTTCCTGGCATCCGGTTCGGTGATTCTGGCCTGCCATCACGAACAGAACATCTTTAAGATGGGCGGTCTGCGTAAGTCTATTCCGCTGGTGTATGCCTGCTTCCTGGTGGGCGGGGCGGCGCTGTCGGCCCTGCCGCTGGTCACTGCGGGCTTCTTTAGTAAGGATGAGATCCTCGCCGGTGCGATGGCGAACGGTCATATCAATCTGATGGTGGCAGGTTTGGTCGGCGCGTTTATGACCTCCTTGTACACATTCCGTATGATTTTCATCGTGTTCCACGGTAAAGAACAAATTCATGCTCATGCAGGGAAGGGGATTACCCACCATCTGCCGCTGATTGTCCTGATGATCCTGTCTACCTTCATTGGCGCGCTGATTGTGCCGCCATTGCAGGGGGTGTTGCCGCAGACAACTGAACTGGCGCACGGTCGTGTGTTGACCCTGGAAATTACCTCTGGCGTGGTGGCGATTGCGGGCATCCTGATTGCCGCATGGCTGTGGCTGGGCAAACGCACGCTTGTGACGTCGATCGCCAACAGCGCGCCAGGCCGCCTGCTGGGTACCTGGTGGTATAACGCCTGGGGCTTTGACTGGCTGTACGACAAAGTATTCGTCAAGCCATTCCTCGGTATCGCCTGGCTGCTGAAGCGCGACCCGCTTAATGCGTTGATGAACATTCCGGCTATCCTTTCCCGTTTTGCAGGCAAAGGCCTGGTACTGAGCGAGAACGGTTATTTGCGCTGGTATGTAGCATCCATGAGCATCGGCGCGGTTGTGGTGCTGGCGTTGCTGATGGTATTGCGTTGAGTTGTTGGCTGAGTGAATATACCCGGCGTTGCGCCGGGTCTGTGAACTAAGAATAAATTTTAGGTAACTGTTCCTGAAGTACAGGCGTCATCGGCGAAGTCAGACCGGATACCGCCAGCGCACAGCAACCGGAGCGTACTTAAGTACGTGAGGATTGCGAGCACTGCCGGGATTCGGGCTGGCGAGTGAGATAGCCTGAGCAGGAGTAAATATAAGGGACATACTTAGCTATGTTATTACCCTGGTTAATACTAATCCCCTTTATCGGCGGCTTCCTGTGCTGGCAGACCGAACGCTTTGGCGTGAAGGTGCCGCGCTGGATTGCCCTGATTACTATGGGACTGACGCTGGCGCTCGGCTTGCAACTGTGGTTGCAGGGCGGTTATTCACTGACGCAATCCGCCGGTATTCCACAGTGGCAATCTGAGTTTGTCCTGCCGTGGATCCCGCGTTTTGGCATCTCTATCCATCTGGCGCTCGACGGGCTGTCGCTGCTGATGGTAGTGCTAACCGGCCTGCTCGGCGTTCTGGCGGTGCTTTGCTCCTGGCGAGAAATCGAAAAATATCAGGGTTTCTTCCACCTGAACCTGATGTGGATTCTGGGCGGCGTTATTGGCGTATTCCTGGCCATCGACATGTTCCTGTTCTTCTTCTTCTGGGAAATGATGTTGGTGCCGATGTATTTTCTGATAGCGCTGTGGGGGCACAAAGCTTCCGACGGTAAAACGCGTATCACGGCGGCCACAAAATTCTTCATCTATACCCAGGCAAGTGGTCTGGTGATGCTGATTGCCATCCTGGCGCTGGTATTTGTGCATTACAACGCCACCGGCGTCTGGACCTTTAATTACGAAGAGCTCCTGAATACGCCGATGTCTCATGGCGTGGAATACCTGCTGATGCTGGGATTCTTCATCGCCTTTGCGGTGAAAATGCCGGTGGTTCCGCTGCATGGCTGGTTACCGGATGCGCACTCCCAGGCGCCGACCGCCGGTTCCGTCGACCTGGCTGGTATATTGCTGAAAACCGCCGCTTACGGTCTGCTGCGTTTCTCCCTGCCGCTGTTCCCGAACGCCTCGGCGGAGTTCGCGCCTATCGCCATGTGGCTGGGCGTTATTGGTATCTTCTACGGGGCGTGGATGGCCTTTACCCAGTACGACATCAAGCGCCTGATTGCTTATACCTCTGTTTCCCACATGGGCTTTGTGCTGATCGCTATCTACACCGGTAGCCAGTTGGCGTACCAGGGCGCGGTGATTCAGATGATCGCTCACGGTTTGTCCGCGGCGGGGCTGTTCATTCTATGCGGCCAGTTGTACGAACGTCTGCATACCCGCGATATGCGTATGATGGGCGGCCTGTGGGGTAAAATGAAATGGCTGCCTGCGCTGTCTATGTTTTTCGCGGTAGCGACGCTCGGTATGCCGGGCACCGGTAACTTTGTCGGCGAATTTATGATTCTGTTCGGTAGCTACCAGGTGGTTCCGGTAATTACCGTTATCTCCACCTTTGGGCTGGTATTCGCCTCTGTTTACTCGCTGGCGATGCTGCATCGCGCTTACTTTGGTAAAGCGAAGAGCCAGATTGCCAATCAGGAACTGCCAGGAATGTCGCTGCGCGAGCTGTTTATCATTCTGTTGCTGGTGGTGCTTCTGGTACTACTTGGCTTCTATCCGCAGCCGATTCTGGATACCTCGCATTCTGCGATGAGCAACATCCAGCAGTGGTTTGTTAATTCCGTTACTACTACAAGGCCGTAAATCGCCATGACAATAACTCCACAACACCTGATTGCGCTGCTACCGCTGCTGATCGTCGGCTTGACGGTGGTGGTTGTGATGCTCTCCATTGCGTGGCGACGCAATCACTTCCTCAATGCCACGCTGTCGGTCATTGGGCTTAACGCTGCTCT
Source organism: Salmonella enterica subsp. arizonae (assembly GCF_008692845.1). GTDB lineage: Bacteria > Pseudomonadota > Gammaproteobacteria > Enterobacterales > Enterobacteriaceae > Salmonella > Salmonella arizonae. The sequence continues at coordinate 58,476 of NZ_VXJW01000003.1, read as the reverse complement.
GGTTTCGCTTTGGTTTGTCGGCCAGGCCGGGGCAATGGACGTCACGCCGCTAATGCGCGTTGACGGCTTTGCGATGCTCTACACCGGGCTGGTGCTGCTGGCGAGCCTCGCCACCTGCACCTTTGCCTATCCGTGGCTTGAAGGCTATAACGATAACCAGGAAGAGTTCTACCTGCTGGTGTTAATCGCCAGCCTGGGGGGAATCCTGCTGGCGAACGCCAACCACCTGGCGGCGCTGTTCCTCGGTATTGAACTGATCTCTCTGCCGCTGTTCGGCCTGATTGGTTATGCCTTCCGCCAGAAACGCTCGCTGGAAGCCAGTATCAAATACACCATCCTTTCCGCCGCCGCCTCGTCTTTCCTGCTGTTCGGGATGGCGCTGGTCTATGCGCAGTCCGGCAACCTGTCTTTCGAAGCGCTCGGTAAGAGCCTCGGCGATGGTATGCTGCGCGAGCCGTTGTTGCTGGCGGGCTTTGGCCTGATGATTGTCGGTCTGGGCTTTAAACTCTCTCTGGTGCCGTTCCACCTGTGGACGCCAGACGTTTACCAGGGCGCGCCTGCGCCGGTTTCCACCTTCCTGGCGACAGCGAGCAAAATTGCTATCTTCGGCGTGGTGATGCGTCTGTTCCTGTATGCGCCGGTAGGCGACAGCGAAGCGGTACGCGTGGTGCTGGGCATTATCGCCTTTGCCTCTATCATCTTCGGTAACCTGATGGCGCTGAGCCAGACCAACATCAAACGTCTGCTCGGTTACTCTTCTATCTCTCACCTCGGCTATCTGCTGGTGGCGCTGATTGCGTTGCAGAGCGGCGAGATGTCGATGGAAGCGGTGGGTGTTTATCTGGCCGGTTATCTGTTCAGCAGCCTCGGCGCGTTTGGCGTGGTCAGCCTGATGTCCAGTCCGTTCCGCGGCCCGGATGCTGATTCGCTCTTCTCTTACCGTGGTCTGTTCTGGCACCGTCCTGTTCTTGCCGCGGTGATGACGGTGATGATGCTGTCGCTGGCAGGTATCCCGATGACGCTGGGCTTTATCGGCAAATTCTACGTGCTGGCGGTTGGCGTTCAGGCCAGCCTGTGGTGGCTGGTCGCCGCTGTGGTGGTCGGTTCCGCGATTGGTTTGTACTACTACCTGCGCGTCGCCGTGAGTCTCTACCTGCACGCGCCGCAGCAGCCGGGACGCGACGCGCCGATAAACTGGCAGTACAGCGCAGGCGGTATCGTGGTGCTGATCTCCGCGTTGCTGGTGCTGGTGCTGGGTGTCTGGCCGCAGCCGTTGATTAGCCTTGTGCAGTTAGCGACGCCGTTGATGTAAGCAATAAGTAAAAAGAAAAACCCGCTTCACGAAGCGGGTTTTTTATTGCCTGATGTAATATTTTGAAATTAATATGGACTGTAAGCCGGATAAGACGCTCGCGCCGCCATCCGGCATTTACGATCTCAGCGAGCGGAATTTAACTTAGCAACTGCCGACTTACCAGCGGGCCGCTGATGTTTTGCGCCGCGCGTTCCATCACTTCCTGTATCACTGACGAGAGTTCATTGATTTCAAACTTTGCGACGTAGCCGTCGGCCTTCACTTTACGCACATGATCTTCGTTGGCGCTGCCGGAAAGGGAAGAGTGAATAACGACCGGGATCTTTTTCAGCCGTTCATCGGTTTTGATTTTACGCGTTAACGTAAAACCATCCATCTCCGGCATCTCAAGATCCGTCAGGACCAACGCGATTTTCTCGCTAATAGGCTTACCTTCGGCCTCCGCTTCCTGCGCCAGTTGCTGGATCTTCACCCATGCATCCTTGCCTGTCACATGCATCTGATGCGGGATTTCCATCGCGTTCAGCCCTTTTTCCAGCATCGCGCGGGCGACTTTGGAATCTTCCGCCACAATGGCTACCGCGCCAGGGGTAATATTAAATTTATTGGTCTTCAGATTGGTGGCGCGCAGATCGTGGCTTGAGGGGACAATATCATAAAGGATCTGTTCGACATCAAGCACCAGCGCCAGATTATTGGTCTCTTTGTCTTCGTCCAGACAGGCGATGCTGGTGATATAACGGCCGTTAACGGCTTTCTCGGCGGTATGCACCTGCTTCCAGTCAAGGCGCATAATATTTTCCACCGACTCGACGGCAAAAGCCTGGACACTGCGCGCATATTCGGTGATCAGCAAAATATTTAACCCGGTTTCCGGCTTGCAGCCAGCTACCGCAGGCAAATCAATCACCGGGATAACCTGATCCCGAATATTAACCATGCCCAATAGCGGCGCTTTCATGCCTGCCGGGCGCGTAAAGGCAGGCATCGGTACGATTTCGCGCAGCTTAAATACATTGATGCCGAACAGCTCTGACTTCTGTTCATGCAGCGATGTACCAAGACGGAATAACAGTAGTTCAAAACGGTTTGACAGGGTTAAATTCGCCCTGTCATCAATATCTTTCTGAAAATTATCCATCCTAACCTCATTATGAAAGCCTGCCTTTTTTAGTGTTATCGGCAATGAGGACAAAAAATGGAGCGCTAAACCGGGAAAACAGAAAAATCGTAAGCCAGTTCCGTCGCCGGGAAAATAGCGCGGCATTCCGCCAGTAAGCGCTGACAGCCTTTATCATCATAGCGTGAGCTAATATGGGTCATGATCAGCCGACCGACGGCAGCCTCCCGCGCCAGCGTCGCGGTTTGACGGGTGGAGCTGTGTCCGCGAGCGTTGGCTTTCTCCTCCATTGACACATCCAGCGTGGTTTCATGTACCATCACATCCACACCTTGCGCCAGCGCGAGGGCGGCCTCGCAGGGCGCGGTATCGCCGAAAATCGCCACTGATTTCCCGGCCACGGCGGGAGCAAGGTAGTCGGCGCCATTGATCTGCCTTCCATCGGCAAGCGTGACGGTTTTCCCCGCCTTCAATGCCTGAAACAGCGGACCTGGCGTAACGCCTGCGGCTTTTAACGCTCTGGCATTCAGCGCGCCAGGCTTGTCATGTTCAACAACGCGATATCCGTAGCACTCCAGTGGATGCTCCAGCCTGAACGCGGTCACTTTACGCAGACCGTCGTCAAGAATATCCCCGGCGCTGATTTCTTCAATTTGCAGCGGGAAATCGGTCCATGAACCGCTAAGACGCAGTGTGGTTGCAATAAACTCACGCACGCCTTGAGGTCCGTATACGGTTAGCGGATGGGGATTCCCCGCCATCGACCGGCTGCATAGCAGACCCGGCAGGCCAAACAGATGATCTCCGTGAAGATGGCTGATAAAAATGCGCTCAAGCTTACCGGGATGAAACGCGGTATTAAGCATTTGATGCTGTGTCCCTTCGCCGCAATCAAAAAGCCATACTCCCGGCTGCGTTGGATGTTGCAGGTGTAATAAAATTGCCGTTACATTGCGTGAACGGGTGGGAACGCCTGCGGACGTACCTAAAAAAATTAATTCCATCTTGTCCTTACACGTTTGGTTATCGTTTAGCCCAAGATTACCACAACACAGGAGCGCATCATGATTGACTGGCAGGATCTCCATCATAGCGAACTTACCGTTCCTCAACTTTACGCGTTGCTCAAATTGCGCTGCGCGGTTTTTGTGGTAGAACAGCGCTGTCCTTACCTGGATGTGGATGGCGATGATTTAGTCGGCGACAATCGCCATATTCTGGGCTGGCATCACGACGAGCTGGTGGCGTATGCGAGGATTCTGAAAAGCGATAACGAATCAGACCCGGTTGTCATTGGCCGGGTGATCGTCAGCGATGCCTGGCGAGGAGCGAAACTGGGCCAGCAATTAATGGCGAAAACGCTGGAATCTTGTGGGCGGCACTGGCCGGATAAGCCGCTATATCTGGGGGCGCAGGCGCATCTGCAACCTTTTTATGCGCGGTTTGGTTTTATTCCGGTCACCGATGTTTATGACGAAGACGGCATTCCGCACCGGGGAATGGCGCGGGAGGTTCATCAGGCATAAACCGAAACCGTTGACTATAGTTAGGAGCAGGTGTTAACACAACGGAGAATGAGAATGTCATATCAATTTGGTGAATCACGTGTTGATGATGATCTGACTTTGCTCAGCGAAACGCTGGAAGAGGTTTTACGTTCCTCAGGCGATCCCGCCGATCAAAAATACATTGAACTGAAAGCTCGCGCGGAACAGGCTCTGGAAGAGGTGAAAAATCGCGTAAGCCAGGCATCGGATAGCTATTATTACCGGGCAAAACAGGCCGTTTACAAAGCGGATGACTACGTTCATGAAAAGCCCTGGCAGGGTATTGGCGTAGGCGCGGCGGTGGGACTGGTGCTTGGATTGCTGCTGGCGCGGCGCTAAATCCTCTCTAACTGAACAGAATCGCAACCCTCCCTAAATGAGGTACTGCTTTTTTAGGGCAGTACCCCGTATAATGTGGGGTTTTTAACAGGGAGGGTCCGCGTGCATTCTATTACTACAGCGCTGGAAAATCTGACGCGTCAGCTATCGCAAGAGATACCAGCGACGCCAGGTCTTTGCGTTTTCGAGGCGCCTTTCCCGTTAAACGATGCCTTTGATGCATTGAGCTGGCTGGCCAGCCAGTCATCCTTTCCCCAATTCTACTGGCAGCAGCGCAATGGCGATGAAGAAGCTGCCGTTCTTGGGGCAGTCACCGTATTTTCATCGCTTGATCTGGCGCAACGGTTTTTACGCCAGCACCAGCAGCCCGACCTGCGTATTTGGGGGCTGAATGCGTTTGAGCCGAAAGAGAGCTATTTATTGCTGCCGAGACTGGAGTGGCGGCGGAGCGGTGGTACGGCGACTTTACGCTTACATCTGCATAGTGACGTTTCGCTACGCGATGATGCGCGCCAGGCGAGAGCGTTTCTTGCTTCTTTGGTCGGCATTAAGCCTGTTCCGGCGCTGCGTCTCTCGCTAACGGGCGAGCAGCATTGGCCGGATAAAGACGGTTGGGTAAAACTGATTCAGCAGGCCACCCATGCCATTGCGCAAGAGGCGTTTGATAAAGTTGTGCTGGCACGGGCCACCGACTTACAATTCTCCCGTCCGGTCAATGCCGCCGCGATGATGGCGTCCAGTCGTCGTTTAAATCTCAACTGCTACCACTTTTTTATGGCCTTTTCCGCCGATAGCGCCTTTCTGGGATCATCTCCGGAGCGGCTCTGGCGGCGGCGTGAAACGGCGCTGCGTACTGAAGCGCTGGCCGGGACGGTGGCGAACCATCCGGATAACCACAAAGCCTGGCAGCTTGGTGAATGGTTAATGAAAGACGATAAAAACCAGCGAGAAAATATTCTGGTCGTCGAAGACATTTGCCAGCGACTGCAACATTGCACCCACTCGCTGGATGTGCTGCCGCCGCAGGTGCTCAGGCTACGTAAAGTACAGCATTTGCGACGCTGTATCTGGACGGCGCTTAATCAGGCAGACGACACGCTCTGCCTGCATCAGTTACAGCCTACCGCGGCGGTCGCCGGAATCCCTCGTGAACCCGCGCGTTGTTTTATAGAACAACATGAGCCGTTCGAACGTGAATGGTATGCCGGGTCGGCTGGCTATCTCTCCACGCGGCAAAGCGAGTTTTGCGTGACGTTACGTTCCGCCAAAGTGACGGCCAATGTGGTGCGACTGTATGCCGGCGCGGGGATCGTCCGGGGCTCCGACCCTGAGCAGGAATGGCAGGAAATAGATAATAAAGCGGCCGGGTTACGTACCTTATTGCAGATGGATGCGTAATGAGTCACATATTCCCGACCCATATCAATAATCCATTTTTGCAGCTCTTTATACTTAGTCCCAATGATTGATACCGGACAAACTCATGTCAGTAAGTGCATTTAACCGGCGCTGGGCGGCGGTCATCCTGGAAGCCTTAACCCGTCATGGCGTCAGGCATGTTTGTATCGCCCCTGGTTCCCGCTCCACGCCACTCACATTGGCGGCGGCAGAGAATCCTGCTTTTATTCACCATACGCACTTTGATGAGCGCGGGCTTGGTCATCTGGCGTTAGGGCTGGCGAAAGCCAGCAAACAGCCTGTTGCCGTTATTGTGACCTCAGGCACCGCCGTGGCGAACCTTTATCCGGCGCTAATTGAAGCGGGTCTGACGGGAGAGAAGCTCATTTTACTTACTGCCGATCGCCCGCCTGAGCTAATTGACTGTGGCGCCAACCAGGCGATCCGCCAGGCGGGAATATTCGCCTCGCATCCCTCCCAAACGCTCTCGTTGCCGCGTCCGACGCAGGATATTCCGGCGCGCTGGCTGGTGTCGACCATCGACAATGCGCTTGCCATGCTCCATGCGGGGGCGCTGCACATTAACTGTCCTTTTGCCGAACCGCTGTATGGCGATATGAATGACACCGGTCTGGTCTGGCAGCAGCGTCTCGGCGACTGGTGGCAGGATGAAAAACCCTGGCTGCGCGAAGCGCGTCGACGGGAAAGCGACAAACAGCGCGACTGGTTCTTCTGGCGACAAAAACGCGGCGTCGTTGTAGCCGGGCGTATGAGCGCGGAAGAGGGCAAAAAAGTGGCGCAGTGGGCGCAGACTCTGGGCTGGCCATTAATTGGCGACGTATTGTCGCAAACCGGGCAGCCGCTGCCGTGCGCCGACCTGTGGCTCGGCAACGCCAAAGCGGTGACCGAACTGCAACAGGCGCAGATTGTCGTCCAGCTTGGCAGCAGCCTTACCGGAAAACGCTTACTGCAATGGCAGGCGACCTGCGAGCCGGAAGAGTACTGGGTAATCGACAATATTGAAGGTCGTCTGGACCCGGCGCACCATCGTGGGCGCAGACTGGTGGCGAAAATCGCCGACTGGCTGGAACTGCATCCGGCGGAAAAACGTAAACCTTGGTGTGTGGAGATTCCGCGTCTGGCGGAACTGGCGTGGCAACGGGTGGTCGCGCAGCGCGACACCTTTGGCGAAGCGCAACTGGCGCACCGTATCCGCGACTATCTGCCGGAGCAGGGACAACTGTTCGTAGGCAATAGTCTGGTGGTGCGTCTGATCGACGCGCTGTCGCAGTTGCCGGCCGGGTATCCGGTATACAGCAATCGCGGGGCGAGCGGCATTGACGGCCTGCTCTCCACGGCGGCGGGCGTGCAGCGCGCCAGCGCCAAATCGACGCTTGCCATTGTCGGCGATTTATCCGCGCTATACGATCTTAACGCGCTGGCGTTGCTGCGCCAGGTGTCCGCGCCGTTTGTGTTGATTGTGGTCAACAATAATGGCGGACAGATCTTCTCCCTGCTGCCGACGCCGCAAAGCAAGCGTGAGCGCTTTTATCTGATGCCGCAAAACGTCCATTTTGACCATGCGGCCGCCATGTTTAACCTGCGCTATCATCGCCCGGAAAACTGGGAAGAGCTGGAGCTGGCGCTTGCGAGCGCGTGGCGAACCCCGGCAACGACGCTGATTGAGCTGGTGGTAAATGAGACGGACGGCGCGCAGACGTTGCAGCAGCTTCTGGCGCAGGTAAGCCATCTATGATGTTGCACGCGCAGAAAATGCCCGGACAGTCTGGGATGCCCTGGCTGGTTTTCCTGCACGGTTTTTCTGGCGATTGCCGCGAGTGGCAGCCGGTCGGCGAGCAGTTTCACACCTGTTCGCGGCTCTATATTGACTTACCGGGACATGGCGGATCGGCGGCTATCCCGGTCGGCGGATTTGCCGATGTCTTCCAATTATTGCGCGCTACTTTAATTAGTTACAACATACTAAAATTTTGGCTGGTGGGATACTCTCTTGGCGGCCGGGTGGCGATGATGGCGGCCTGCCAGGGAATACCCGGACTGTGCGGCCTGGTAGTCGAAGGCGGTCATCCGGGGCTGCAAAATGAACAGGCGCGCGCTGAAAGACGATTGTCCGACGGGCGCTGGGCAGAGCGTTTTCGTCGTGAACCATTGAGTACGGTTTTTCACGACTGGTATCAGCAGTCGGTTTTTACCTCGCTGACGGCGCAGCAAAGGCAGGCGCTGACGGCGCTGCGTAGCCAGAATAACGGCGAAACGCTGGCTGCGATGCTGGAGGCGACATCGCTTGCCGCCCAGCCGGATTTACGCGAGGCGCTCAACGCGCTGACATTTCCGTTTTATTATTTATGTGGCGAACGCGACAGCAAATTCCGCGCCCTGGCGCAGGAAGTGGCGGCGACATGCCATGTCATTCGTAACGCCGGACACAACGCGCATCGGGAAAATCCCGCTGGCGTAGTAGACAGTCTGGCTCAGATTCTGCGTCTCTGACTAAAGGACACACTATGATCTATCCTGATGAAACAATGCTTTACGCACCGGTAGAATGGCACGACTGCTCGGAGGGTTACACCGACATTCGTTATGAAAAATCCACCGACGGTATTGCAAAAATCACCATTAATCGTCCGCAGGTGCGCAATGCATTTCGTCCGTTGACCGTCAAAGAGATGATTCAGGCGCTGGCGGATGCCCGTTACGACGACAACGTGGGCGTGATTATTCTGACCGGCGAAGGCGATAAAGCGTTTTGTGCGGGCGGCGACCAGAAGGTGCGCGGCGATTACGGCGGATACCAGGATGACTCCGGCGTGCATCATCTGAACGTGCTGGACTTCCAGCGCCAGATTCGCACCTGTCCAAAACCGGTTGTCGCGATGGTCGCGGGTTACTCCATCGGCGGCGGTCATGTGCTACACATGATGTGCGACCTGACCATCGCGGCGGAAAATGCCATCTTCGGTCAGACTGGCCCGAAAGTCGGTTCTTTTGACGGCGGCTGGGGCGCTTCGTATATGGCGCGTATTGTTGGCCAGAAGAAAGCGCGTGAGATCTGGTTCCTGTGCCGTCAGTACGACGCGAAACAGGCGCTGGATATGGGGCTGGTCAACACCGTTGTTCCCCTGGCGGATCTGGAAAAAGAGACCGTGCGCTGGTGCCGTGAAATGCTGCAAAACAGTCCGATGGCGCTGCGCTGCCTGAAAGCGGCGCTGAATGCCGACTGCGATGGTCAGGCGGGGCTGCAGGAGCTGGCAGGCAATGCCACGATGCTGTTCTACATGACGGAAGAAGGACAGGAAGGCCGTAACGCCTTTAACCAGAAACGTCAGCCTGACTTCAGCAAATTCAAACGGAACCCATAATGCGTAGCGCGCAGGTATACCGCTGGCAGATCCCCATGGACGCGGGGGTGGTTCTGCGCGACAGGCGGTTAAAAACTCGCGACGGGCTGTACGTCTGTCTGCGTGACGGCGAGCGTGAGGGGTGGGGCGAAATTTCCCCGCTTCCGGGATTCAGTTCGGAAACCTGGGAAGAGGCGCAGACAGCGCTGTTAACGTGGGTGAATGACTGGCTTCAGAGAAGCGACGCGTTACCGGAGATGCCTTCGGTCGCGTTTGGCGCAAGCTGCGCGCTGGCGGAACTGACCGGCGTGTTGCCGGCGGCGGCGGACTATCGCGCTGCGCCGCTGTGTACTGGCGATCCTGACGATCTGGTACTGCGGCTTGCCGATATGCCCGGCGAGAAAATCGCCAAGGTCAAAGTCGGTCTCTATGAAGCGGTACGTGACGGCATGGTGGTTAATTTGCTGCTGGAGGCGATCCCGGATTTACATCTGCGTCTGGATGCTAACCGCGCCTGGACGCCACTGAAAGCCCAACAGTTCGCAAAGTATGTTAACCCGGACTACCGTCCCCGCATCGCTTTTCTGGAAGAGCCGTGTAAGACGCGTGATGATTCATGCGCCTTTGCCCGTGAAACCGGCATCGCGATTGCCTGGGATGAAAGCCTGCGTGAGCCGGACTTTGTTTTCGAGGCACAGGAGGGCGTCAGCGCCGTGGTGATTAAACCGATGCTGACCGGAGCGCTTGATAAAGTGCGTGCGCAAGTCGCAGCCGCCCATGCGCTGGGGCTAACGGCGGTCATCAGCTCTTCGATTGAGTCGAGCCTCGGCCTGACGCAACTGGCGCGAATTGCCGCCTGGTTGACGCCGGGAACGCTGCCTGGACTGGATACCTTGCATTTGATGCAGACGCAACAGGTTCGCCCCTGGCCCGGTAGCGCGTTGCCCTGCCTGAATCGTGATGAGCTGGAACGGCTGTTATGACATTGACTGACTGGCCGTGGCGCCACTGGCGACAGCTTCGCGGATCTGCGCCCGCGCTGCGTCTGAATGATGAGGTGTTAAGCTGGCGCGCGCTCTGTGAGCGTATTGATGTGCTGGCGGGCGGGTTTGCCGCGCAGGGGGTACGGGAGAGTGACGGCGTCCTGCTGCGCGCCTGGAATCATCCGCACACTCTATTGGCATGGCTTGCGCTGATGCAGTGCGGCGCGCGGGTTCTGCCCGTCAACCCGCAGTTGCCCCAGACATTGCTGGAGGCGCTGGTGCCGGAGTTAACGCTGCGTTTTGCACTGACACTGGAAGGCGAAAACGCCTTTTCCGGGTTAGCCGCGTTGCAGATGCGAAAAAGTACAGAAGCGTATGCCGTGGCCTGGCAACCGCAGCGTCTGGTTTCCATGACGCTGACATCGGGTTCCACAGGATTGCCAAAAGCCGCCATACACACATACCGGGCACATCTCGCCAGCGCGCAAGGAGTGCTTTCGCTAATGCCGTTTGGCCCCCAGGATGACTGGCTGCTATCGCTGCCGCTGTTCCACGTTTCCGGGCAGGGCATTATGTGGCGTTGGCTCTTCGCTGGGGCGCGAATGACGGTACGTGATAAGCAACCGCTGGAGCAGATGCTGGCGGGATGTACTCATGCTTCTCTGGTGCCGACGCAACTGTGGCGGCTACTGGCGAATCAGGCGGCGGTGACGCTGAAAGCCGTTTTGCTCGGCGGCGCGGTGATCCCGGTTGAGCTAACCAACCAGGCCAGCAGGCAGGGGATTCGTTGCTGGTGCGGGTACGGACTCACGGAGTTCGCTTCTACGGTATGCGCCAAAGAGGCCGATGGTTCGGATGATGTCGGCGCGCCGCTTCCCGGCAGAGAGGTCAGAATCGTCGATAATGAAGTCTGGCTGCGCGCCGCCAGCATGGCGGAAGGCTATTGGCGTGATGGCAAACTGATCCCGTTGGTTAATGACGAGGGCTGGTTTGCTACGCGCGATCGCGGCGCGCTGAATCACGGCAGACTCACCATTGCCGGACGGTTGGATAACCTGTTCTTTAGCGGCGGCGAGGGTATTCAGCCGGAGGAAGTCGAACGCATTATTAACGCGCACCCGCTGGTGCAGCAAGCCTTCGTCGTGCCGGTGGAGGATAAAGAGTTTGGTCATCGCCCCGTTGCGGTAGTGGAGTATGTATCGCAGGCTGGAGAGGTGAACCTCGCTGAATGGGTTAGCGACAAGCTGGCGCGTTTTCAGCAGCCGGTGCGCTGGTTGACGTTGCCGCCAGAACTGAAAAACGGAGGGATTAAAATATCTCGCCGTGCGCTCCAGCAGTGGGTGTGTAAGAGCGGTAAAAATTAATGTCAGGTTAATATACAACCATTCCATCGCTATTGCCGTTTTGTTTACCCGTTGATGTGTAACGTGTTGTGATCAATAAACTTGAAACGGGGGCGCTATGGAATGGTTGGTTAAGAAATCGCATTACGTCAAAAAAATGGCGCGCCATGTTCTGGTGCTTTGCGATAGCGGCGGATCGCTAAAGATGATAGCCGAGGCGAACTCCATGATCTTACTGAGTCCCGGCGATATCCTGTCGCCTTTAAAAGATGCGCAGTATTGTATCAATCGGGAAAAACACCAGATCCTAAAAATTATTAATGCTCGATGTTATTCCTGCGACGAATGGCAGCGGTTGACGCGCAAGCCATCATGAGCTGGCGGGCAGGAAAATCAGCATTATCCCCGCCACAATGCACAATGCACAATACGCCGAGCATCGCTTTTAGACAGAAGGCGCCTTACAGAGCGGGTAACAACCCTGACAAGCACGTAGCTGAGACTAAGCAGCGCATAGGTTTTGCTTAACGCGAGCGAGTGTAATGTTTTCTGCCAGCAGGAGACGGGAATCAGATATCCCGCCAAACCGGCAAATAGCGCCAGGGTCGCGGTAGTGAAGGCGCCCAGCCCGGCAATAAACGCCAGTGGATGCGCTATTGATGGCAGTCGCATCATGGAGAACCCCAGACTCAACTGGGCGAGGGAGGCAATCGCAACGCTTATCAGTCCCCACATTACGCCCATTACGCTGCGCTTCCCAGGATGATAATACCGCAGATAATCAATCCGACGCCAAGTCAGCACCAGCAGCTACAGCACTATCGCCGCGCCCATGCATATCAGCACTAACCCCAGACACAGCATCAGGTGGCGGCGTCCGCTCGCCGTCAATGGCCGTGTCGCGTGCTTCTGACAGAGCTGACTGCCGACGCTGAACAGCCTGGCGAGCACCAGAGCTACGCCGATCAGTTAGGCTGATACTGAATTAACACCAGACGCCCTTGATAATCAATATTGCTCGCAGGAGGAATGGCAAGAGCGCTAATGTCTTCATCTTTGGCTATTGAGAGTACCAATGTAATAATGCCCCTCTGACGATGCTGATTGAGCCAGGCGTTGAAATCGTTGGCTTTAACGAATTTATCATGGACATCGGGGTAGCTAAGACCATACCTGAGTTCGCCTGTGTAACCATAGAGCATAATATCGTCCCGTTTCAGGCTCCAGGCCAGCCCGGCGGCGACGCCGACGCTGTCGGTAAGAATATAGCGGCTTGATGCCAACGGCACCCGGGTCATGTCGACAAAAAACTGCGGCTGTTTGGATTCCATGACTCTGTCGGGGACGGAAAAGCCGAATAACAGCGCCAGCCCCAGAGGACAAAACGCTGGCAACATGTACTTTTGGCTATTACAGAGGCTATACCAGCCCACAAACGCCCAAACAGTAAAGACGCCCCAGACGCAAAAAACTTTATAGGTTTCGATATGCGTCCACACCGGCGATGTCAGCGGCCCCCATGAGGAGACGACAAACGCCGCGACGATCCCGATTAACCCGAACGCCAGGTTGATCCCACCGTTGACACGTAGCGCGAAGACGCCTTCTTTCACGTTATGCAGGACGAAGCGCGCCATTAATATTGCTATCGGTGCGAAACAGGACAGGATATAGGTGGGCAGTTTCCCTTTCGCAATGCTGAAAAAGAGAAGCGGCATGATCGTCCATCCGAGCAAATAAAATGCGCCGTTTCGCTCGCGCCAGCCCAGTTTAAGCGCGCCAGGCAGTAACCCCAGCCACGGTAAACTTCCCACGAGCAGCACTGGCAGATAGTACCAGAAGGGGGCTTTATGCCGGGCATCGCTCATGGCGAATCGCTGAATATGCTCCACCCAGAAAAAGTAATGCCAGAAATCGGCTTCGCGTCGGGCAATGGCGATTGCCCAAGGAACGACAACCATCAGGCAGCTCAGTACCGCCAGCCAGCCGTAAAGCAAAAATTCTTTCCAGCGTTTCTGGACAATGACCCATGGCAGCACGCTTATCACCGGTACGGCCAAGGCGAGGAAGCCTTTGGTTAGCACCCCCAGTCCACAGATGGCGCCCAGTAGCAAAAACATCCCAATCCTGCCCATTCGGGTCATGGCCTGCATTCCCTGCCAGAAACAGCACATACCGGCCGTAAGCCAAAGCGCGATCATTGGATCAAGCGCCGCATACGTCCCGATGCTGTAAACGGCAAAGAGTGATAGAAAGATAACGGAGGCGAGCAACGCGGTGCGTTTATCCCGCCATAAGCGGAGCGTCAGCCATGCCACCAGCGCAGCGGCCAGCAATGTCGTCAAAATAGCGCCAGCTCGCACGCCAAAATTGGTGGCGCCAAAAAGCCACTGACCCAGACTGTTTAGCCAGTAACCCGCTATCGGTTTTTCAAAATAACGTAATCCCAGAAAATGCGGTACGATCCAGTCGCCAGATGCCAGCATCTCCCGACTTATTTCGGCATAGCGTGTTTCATCCGGCTGCCAGAGTAGGCGGAAGTTGACAGGAATAATATAGTAAAGAGCGATAAACGCGGCGAAAGCCAGATAATAACGTATCGGTTTCATCATGAGGCGCTCACTGTCTGCTGGCCCTCCAGCCAACCGTCACGACCCGGGATGTGTCTACGTACAATTTGCCCCAACGGCAGAATTCCTGGCGATGTCGGCAGCAGTTCGCCCAGAGGACAAAAGGTGATCCCCGTGTCGCGTGCGCGAACGAGCAAATCTTCAAACAGCGGCTGATGGACAATCTCTTCGACTTCCGCATGGATGGTGTATACCGGCGTGCCTTTGTCCTGCAACATGTGGGAGATAATCCAGGCATTGAACGCCTGCGCCTGAACGGCGGGGCCGATAATCTTATCCCACGTTGGTAAGGTTACGGGGATTTGCGGCGTCCCTGCCTGGCCCGGAATCAATCCCGGACGGAATAAGGCGCTTCTACGGCAATCGCTGTTATACCGCAAGTTGAACGGTTCTTTCGCACGAACAATGCGCCTATCCCCTCGCCACTTGGCTGAGGCTGAGCAGGTGACAGGTTTTCCGATAATAGCCTGAAGCGCCGTTATGCCGCGCGCGATATCTTCTTCAAGCTGGCGAATGCTCCGGTGGCCGCAATGAGTCTGCCACACATGATGATACCAGGCATCAACGCCAAGTCCGTGAAACTTGATACTGTGCAGTTTATCCGCAAATTGTGGGTTAACCGTGACAACGATGCCGCCTTCTGCGCAGGTAATGTTTTTAATGGCGTGGAAGGAGAAAATCGCGGTGCCCCGGGCGCCAATGTGGTGACCTTTGTACCCGGTTCCTGTCGTGTGCGCCGCGTCTTCAATCACAGTAATGCTATAATCGCCAAGAGCGTGAATAGCGTCCAGATCGGCAGGCGCGCCAGCGTAATGTAAGGGGATGATTGCTTTTGTTCGCGGCGTAATGACGGCTTCGATGTGTTCAGGTGTGACCATCAGCGTATCGCGATCGACGTCGACCATTACGGCGTTCGCGCTGAGTAAAACGATCATATTTAGCGTAGAAACCCATGTCATCGACGGCGTAATGATTTCGTCGCCTTCACCAATGTTCAGCGGCATCAAAGCGATATGCATACCGGAGGTGGCAGAACTTACGGCAACGGCATATTGGTTGCCTGTTAGCCGACAAAATTCCGCTTCCAGTCCCTGATTTTCAGGGCCGGTTGTTATCCAACCTGGGTCCAGTTCGGTCTTAACGGCTGCGAGCTCTTCCGTGCCCATCGCCGGGCGGGAGAACGGCAAAAAGTCCGACATTATTTTTCCTTAAGCCATTACAAGCCGTTTTTCAAATATTCGGAGAGTAGAAAAGGACTTATTTTTAACGCATTTAGCTGAACATTACTGTATGAAGATTAAATTAACATTAAGAAATTAAGGTAAGATAAAAATATAATTTTTAACGGAGTTATGCTTTGCTTTTGCCTAAAGCTTAAGGCATTTTATGCACGCCATAAATCTGTTTTATGTTTTTGGTCTGCGTCTTCCCTCGCGGAATTTTATTTTAATCGTACTGCTATTAAGTTAGCGGCATTGTCTGCCTGAGAGGTTAATGTGCTGGCATTTATCCTGCGTTTTATTAAAAACAAAAGCTATTTTGCGCTCCTTGCGGGGGCATGGGTTATTATCGCCGGGTTGACCTCGCAACATGCCTGGAGCGGTAACGGCTTGCCGCAGATTAACGGTAACACGCTGGCGGCGCTGGCGAAGCAGTATCCGGTTGTGGTGTTATTTCGCCATGCCGAGCGGTGCGATCGTTCCGATAACACCTGCCTGTCAGACAGTTCGGGAATTACGGTTAACGGCGCGCAGAATGCCAGATCGCTGGGTAAAGATTTTAATGCCGATATACAAAATTACAATCTTTATTCCAGTAATACAGTGCGTACCATCCAGTCGGCAACCTGGTTTTCGGCGGGCAGATCGCTTACAGTGGATAAAAAAATGATGGATTGCGGCAGCGGTATTTATGCTTCCATCAATACCTTACTGAAAAAGTCACAGAATAAAAACGTAGTCATTTTTACACATAATCATTGTTTGACATATATTGCAAAAAATAAGCGCGGCGTAAAGTTTGAACCGGACTATCTTGATGCGCTCGTTATGCATGCGGCAAACGGAAAACTCTTTTTAGATGGTGAGTTTGTTCCCGGCTGACAGGAATGATAAAAGTGTAAAGACAGCCTGAGGCGGCTGTCGTTATTATAATAGCCCTTTCAACCTTAACGTGTGGCGTGTCGCTACATTCAAGTCATACAGAGCAAATTCTTCCGGCCTGACCCAGGCGTAGTCCTGAAACTCGTCGTTGATGCATATATCGCGATTGGCGGAAACACAGTCGAAGATGAGATAAATCATATAAATCTCTTCTTGTCTGCCATCAGCATATGTTTTAACACGGATATCGTCGCGGAAGGTCCACGGCGTAATATCGCTCAGAATCAGTTGCTCGCCGAGTTCCTCCCGAATCTCCCGACGCAGCGCCTCTTCAATACGTTCGCCTGGTTCGACCCCGCCGCCCGACAGCGCCCACTGACCGGGAAAGACGCCGCGGTTGTCGGCCATTTTGCACAGCAGATAACAGCCATCATTTTGAATTAATGGGCAAACTATAGTTCGTTGACGCATAAGTCGCTTCCTTAAACCACCATGCCATCAGCTTAACAAATCATTCTGCGAAATTCTTTGTGAAAAATGGAAGCGATAACGCAGACTGCGTTTTTTGTTAATCCTGTTGATGCAGGCGTCGTCATGTGATGGCGCAATGATGCGTCATGGTGAAAGTAGTATTTCGTTACAATATGTTTTTGGAATGGTTTTTTAGTGCATTGATTCCTCAGCGTCTGGCAGTACAATTCTGCCGTTTTGGGGAGTTTTTCTTTATGTGCTTGCTGGAAAGGGTAAAAATGAAAAAAAGCATATTATTAGGTTTTGCCGGAATGCTGTTCGTTTCTGCATCGGCGCAGGCCATAAGTATTAGCGGCCAGGCGGGCAAAGATTACACCAACATTGGCGTGGGTTTTGGTACGGAATCGACGGGACTGGCGCTAAGCGGTAACTGGATGCACAACGATGATGATGGCGATGCCGCGGGCGTTGGTCTGGGGCTGAACATTCCGGTGGGACCGCTGCTGGCGACGGTTGGCGGTAAAGGTATTTATACCAATCCGAAAGACAGTGATGAAGGCTATGCGGCGGCTGTCGGCGGTGGGTTACAATGGAAAATCGGCGACAGCTTCCGTCTGTTCGGCGAGTATTATTATTCACCAGATTCGCTGTCCAGCGGTATCGAAAGTTATGAAGAAGCGAACGCCGGCGCGCGTTTCACCCTTATGCGCCCGCTGAGCATTGAAGCCGGTTATCGTTACCTGAACCTGGCGGGTAAAGATGGCAACCGTGATAACGCGATTGCGGACGGCCCTTATATTGGCGTCAACGCCAGCTTCTGATGCTAACGGCGCGGCCATCGTCGCGCCATATTCCTCCTTCTCCCGTTATTCTTCTATCCACGGTATATCCGGCTTTGCGTTATAGTGTTTTCATCATAAGAGCAGGAGAACACGATGCTAAATGTGGAAATGCTATCCACCGGGGATGAAGTGTTACATGGACAAATCGTTGACACTAATGCCGCCTGGCTGGCTGATTTTTTCTTTAATCAGGGTGTTCCGTTGTCGCGGCGAAATACGGTAGGCGATAATCTGGACAGTCTGGTCGCCATCTTGCGTGAACGCAGCCAACATACTGATGTTTTGATTGTTAATGGCGGGTTAGGGCCGACCAGCGATGATTTAAGCGCGCTCGCTGCGGCAACGGCAAAAGGCGAAGGATTGGTACTCCACGAGGAGTGGCTGGCTGAAATGGAACGCTACTTTCAGCAACGTGGTCGCGTGATGGCGCCGAGCAACCGTAAACAGGCGGAGCTGCCTGCCAGTGCGGAGTTTATTCCTAATCCGGTCGGTACTGCCTGTGGATTTGCGCTACAGCTCAATCGCTGCCTGATGTTTTTCACCCCCGGCGTACCGTCGGAATTTAAGGTTATGGTGGAGCAGGAAATCTTGCCGCGGTTACGCGCGCGTTTTTCGCTGCCGGAGCCGCCGCTTTGCCTGCGGTTAACGACCTTTGGTCGTTCAGAAAGCGACCTGGCGCAGAGCCTTGATTCGCTGTCGTTGCCGCCCAGCGTGACGATGGGGTATCGCTCATCAATGCCGATCATTGAACTGAAGTTGACCGGCCCGGCTACGCAGCGGGAGGCAATGCTGGCGTTGTGGTCGGAGGTCAGGCGGGTTGCCGGGCAGAATCTAATTTTTGAAGGTACGGAAGACCTGCCGGCGCAAATAGCCCGTTGCCTGCAGGAAAGGCAACTTAGCCTGACGTTGAGCGAGCAATACACCAGCGGCTTACTGGCGCTACAGCTTTCCCGCGCCGGAGCGCCTGTTCTTGCCAGCGAAGTCGTCCCCTCTCAGGAAGAAACGCTGGCGCAAACGGCGCACTGGACGACAGAACGACGCAGCAACCATTATGCCGGTCTGGCGCTGGCCGTGTCGGGGCTGGAAAACGAACATCTTAATTTCGCGCTGGCGACGCCGGATGGCACGTATGCCTTACGCGTGCGTTTTAGCGCCAACTGTTACAGTCTGGCAATACGTCAGGAAGTCTGTGCGATGATGGCGCTAATTATGCTGCGCCGCTGGCTTAATGGCGAGGATATGACCAGCGAGCATGGCTGGATAAACGTGGTTGAATCATTGACAGCATAGAATTTTCAGTGGGAAGGCCTGACCTTCCCATTCTTAAACTGGTTTATATTACTTATAATTTTTTGCAGAGAATCAGTATCATTTTAGGATAAGTACTCACTATGACGTGAGACTGTATTCATGTATTTTTCGCCGAGTTTCGGTATTAAATAATGTTTGTTCCTCTACTGAAAGCCTTAAGAAATTTTCGGAATATTCTCGCAGTACAGCAACGGGATCGTTTTGTCCGGTAGCCGATAAGAGTTGCAATGCTTGGAAACAAAATAGACCACAGCCGTTTGGTACATTATTCTGTAAATCGATTTCAATAAAGTTAACGTCACCTTCTTCTGATGCGCCTGCAATTTTTGCTGCTGCTCTAATCTCTTGCTTAGTATTTTGGTTTAAATCATGATGAGTGTTAAATATAAGACATTTTATTTTTTCTGCAATTTTATAAAAAAGACAAAAAATCCAGTGACTTTCTGTATTTATCAGGAAAACTTCATTGTCGGATAAACCTGATTGAGCAACCTTTTCATGTAGTTGAGCGCTTAACACATTTTCTCCAGTGGTAGGATGAATAAGCCCAATAGGATAATTCACCGATAAAGACAATCCCTGAGTCATACCT
Source organism: Salmonella enterica subsp. arizonae (assembly GCF_008692845.1). GTDB lineage: Bacteria > Pseudomonadota > Gammaproteobacteria > Enterobacterales > Enterobacteriaceae > Salmonella > Salmonella arizonae. The sequence continues at coordinate 39,121 of NZ_VXJW01000003.1, read as the reverse complement.
TGCGTTGCACGTGATAGCTCATCTGACGATACCATGCGCGCAGGACACCATAGATTTTCAACGCCTACCTGTTCTTCCTCTGTCTGAGCGATCTGGTCGCCAAGAATTTTATGCGCTATTTCTAGTTTTTTAGAAAAGTCGGGTGTTGCGGAACCGGCCATATAAAGTAATCTGGAGGGAATATGTAGTTTTTTGAAATCAGTATTATTTTTTGCAATGTCGTTATTGGCGGTTTGATATAACATAAGGCAAGCCTGATTGATTTTTTTGTCTATATCTGGTGATCCATGTTTTTTTCCGCTAAAGAGATCAAAAAGAATTTTCTCAACTTTGTGTCCCAGGTCATCATTGCGTAGAGCAAGATTGCATAACAGATCAATACAATTCTGATCACCGTTCTCTACTTCGCGAATCAACAACGCAAGTCCCTCATCGCTCACCTCTTCTGAATATAAATTTTGAAATTGCGGTGTGCTCAATCGGTAAAGTGAGTTTACACATATATTCATTTTGAACTGTTTCCTGGTTGGCAAGAGGAGAATATTATGTAATTGTAGTTATTTATAAAAGTATTATTGTTAGTGGAGATAATTATTACATCGGGCATAGACCTGATTTTCTTATTATTCATATAACGCTCAATTATTGTTGGGGATATTCAGTGCCCCCCCCTAAGGGGGCTGGTAACGCGTAGATACAAGTGATATGACTGTATAATCAGTCACTTCGCTACCTGTCATGCTACTGCGCGTTAGCGGTCATGGTTGGCCAGATAGGACAGGTTATTGCAGAAAGGAGTGCCGCGTTTATGCTTGATGGATAAGCGGTTTCAGTTATTAGGGCGATGGCGCCGGAGGGGGCCCGGCGCTTTTTACTTAGCCGAGCGCTTGGGCAAGTAGCGTAATGGGATGTTCGCAGCGTTTGCTTGTCGACATCTCAATTTGCCACTTACAGGTTTCACAATCGGTGACGACCAGGTCGGCGCCGCTCTCTTCAATCTGGCGGAACAGCGGCGCGCCGATGGACTGCGATGTCGGATAGTTTTCCTTTTTAAATCCGTACGTGCCGGCAATACCGCAGCACTGTGAATCAAGTACCGTCAATTCAAGCCCCGGAATTTGACGCAACAGTTCAAGCGTGTAAAGCGTCCAGCCCATTTTTTCCATATGACACGGCGTATGGTAAACCACTTTCAGCGGCAAAGGGTTCAGCGGCAGCGTTTGCCCGGCATCCAGTTTGCGCCATAGCCAGCGGGTGGCCAGCTCGATATGTTCGCGCAGTCCGGCGTTGTCCACGTCCAGCACTTCAGGATATTCATCGCGCAACGCAAACGTACAGGTGGATGACGTGGCGATGACCGGAATACCTTTGACGGCAATCGCCTCGCGTAGCGATTCCACATTGCTGATAGCCTGTTTGCGAGCTTTATCCGTAAAACCGTTAGCGATCAGCGGCACGCCGCAGCATTTCTCTTTACTCAGTAGTTGTACGCCGGTACCCATTGCGTTCAGTACGTTAATCAGATCTTTTCCGAGCTGCGGATGGTTGTAATTCACAAAACAGCCATGGAAAAAGGCGACTTGATCTGTGTACTTGGCCTGCGCAGCCGCCACGCTTCGATACCAACGGCGGAAGGTGCCGAAAGAATATTTCGGTAAGGCGCGGCGATGATCGATTTTTAGCGCGTAATCAAGCAACTGGCGCACTGGCTTTAAGGCGGTGGCGGTATTGACCACTGGCGCGAACGGCGTTGACACGCTGCCCATCAGATCGGTATGGCTGAGAATAAAGTTACGCAGTGACGGGCGCGTCGTATCGTATTTCGCGCGGGCGCGCTGGATGATATCGCCAATCTTCACGTCCGACGGACAGGCGACTTCGCAGCGCTTGCAGTTAATACAATATTTCAGTGCCTCGTCATATAGCGCGCCGTCTTTCAGACGCAGACGTTCGCCATCCGGCCCGGCCTGTTTAGGGCCGGGGTAGCCGGGATTAACGCGGCTGACCGGGCACGCGGTGGTGCACACCGTACATTTAATACAACTTTCAAAACGTGTGTCGCTCATTGCTGTTCTCCTGCACGCTCAGCGATATGGTGCGCGGCCTGGAGGGCGCTGACTGCGCAGACGCCGCCGCCGCATCCCTGGGCTATAGGATCGAACCCCGCCAGCACAGAACCTATTGCATACAGATTTTCTACCGTGTTGCCCGCAAGGGAAGGGCGGAAAGCGTCATCCGTCACAACGCCAAACTGCTGCCAGGGCTGTGGGTCGAAGAAATTTTGTTGATACCATTCGGCGCGGGTGGCCGTTTGTTGTACGTCGAGTCCTAAAATGGGTTCGCGGATCCCTTCACGTTCAGCCACCAGACCGCTACTAAAGAAACTACCGCTGGCAAGTACGGCAAAACGCGGACGCAGCGGGATATCGGCATGGTTGCGGGTCCATATTTCGCTCACGATACCGTGACGGCAGGTGACTTTCTTCACTTCATCGCCCGGCATCCAGATGCCGCCCTGACGGACAAACTGGCGTTGTAGCTGATTGTGCAGACGAATACCGAGCACCGACGGCGGCAGCGTCGGTAGCAGCGTGAGCGCGCAGGACAGACGTTCGTTAAGCCAGCGCCACAACGTATCGTTCGCCAGCCCGAAACAGGCGGGCATGATGATCATGTCGCAGTTTGTCGCCATCGGCGACAGCGCGTCGTAAAGTAGCGGCCATTTTTCTTCATTATCAAGCAGACGCGCGATATTGACCGCGCGAAACTCCGTCGGGTTATCGCGCAGTATGTCCAGTTCAGGAAGGTCGATTTCTGCCGTTTCAACGTTGAGATCGCGCTGGCGCAGCGACGCTGCCGCAAGGTGAGCCTGGAAATCCAGTAATCCACTTACGCCGACGACGCAAATTCTCTGTGCGAACAATGGCCAGACCGGCACTTCCGGCGAGCTAAGCCAGGTTGAGCGTAATGTGCCAAGCGGCGTTACACGCTGGTGCGCCTGTTGTACATCGCCGTATAACTGCGCTCCGCTGGCGTTAAGTAGCGTTTGCGCCTGCTGCGCCAGCGTAAGGACTTTTTGCGCCCCTAAACGCGAATAAGGATGTTCAGGCGCCTGGCGGCACAGCGTATCAAGCCCGGCGGTAATCTCCGTCACCGGTTGACCGTCGGGTAGGGCGCTGAGCAGATCCAGCGAGCCGGAAGAAAAATGCAGCGCGCTTTGTCCGCGAGTGACGATGGCGCAGCGTAATCCATGCTGCTGGAGCTGCAGCCCGCACAGCAAACCGGCGAGGCCGCCGCCCATAATAACCGTATCAAATTTCATTCTGGTGCTCCTTCTCCAGACCGCATAAACCCTGATAAACCCAACGCGTGAATTCGCTTTCGCGTAGCGCGTCTCCCCAGGCGACAGGTTGTACGCCCTTCCAGCGTTCATTGAGAAATTCAGAGAGTTGCGTAATAGATTGCGTCGCAGTCGTCACATTAAAACGCTGCAGTAGCCCGGCTGCGCGGCAGGCGCACAGTTCGCCCTGGCAAGTGCCCATGCCCACGCGAGTGCGACGGCGTAGATCCAGCAGACTATTCACGGTTAAGTTTTCGACGGCATACTGTACTTCACCCGCCGTGACGGCCTCGCATTCACAGACCAGGCTACGGTGCTGGCGGTCTTCGCTTAGCCATCCCGGCGTGCGATCGCCATGCCGATAAACCGCCGATCCGCGTAGCGGCGCGGGAAGCGAGATTATGCGTTTCAGAGTATGTTCCGTAGACTTTTCTGAGCCAGGCAGCGCCGTATCCGCCGTGATGCAGGGGCGAGCATTACCCAGTTTGCGGCACACGGCGTCGGTTGCCCATTCCGCCATCAGGCGATAAGTCATTAGCTTTCCGCCGGTAATGGTAATGAAGCCTTCAAGCCCGTCGCGCTCGGCGTGGTCGAACAGCACGATACCGCGGCTGACGTTTCGACCGCTAGGATCGTCATCGCTGGCCACCAGCGGGCGGACGCCGGAATACGCGCGCAGAATACGCGTCTTCGCCATGACGGGGGCCAGTTTTTCCCCTTCACGCAGCAGGATATCTACTTCATCTGCGGTGACACGGTTGCTGTCTATCTCATTGTAATCAATACGGGTAGAAGTGGTGCCGATCAGTGAAATCGTATCGCCGGGCACCAGAATGTCGGCGTCCGACGGTTTCCGGCAGCGGTTAATCACATGCTGGTTGATCCGATGGTCCATGATCAACAGCGACCCTTTTGCCGGGAACATGCGAATACTCAGGTCGGCATATTCGGCAATCCGTTGCCCCCAGATACCTGCCGCATTGACCACCACTGGCGCATGAAGCGTCTGGGTTTCGCCGGTGAGATGGTTGCGCACATGGACGCCGCAGACCGTTGCGCCTTCACGAATGAGCCCGGTCACTTCATGCGCCGTTAACACGATTGCGCCATGTTCTCTGGCATCCAGCATATTGGCGGCGGTAAGGCGGAAAGGGTCCACGGTGCCATCCGGCACTTTTACCGCGCCGATGAGCGCAGGGTTAACGGAAGGTTCGATGATGCGAGCCTGCTGCGGATCGATGGCTTCAGCGCGAATGCCCGCCGCTTCACAGGCGCGAATAAAGGTGGCCTGAAACGCAAGATCATCTTCCGGCAACGTAATAAACAGACCATCCGTCGGTTCGACGCAATGACGGGCGATCCGTTTTAAGATTTGATTTTCACTAATACACTCGCGCGCAGATTCCGCGTCGGTAACGGCATAACGGGCGCCGCTGTGCAGCAGCCCGTGGTTACGCCCGGTCGCGCCGGTCGCAATATCATGCCTCTCCACCAGAATGACACGTAAACCGCGCAGTGCGCAGTCGCGGGCGATCCCAGCGCCTGTTGCTCCACCGCCAATGATAATCACGTCACTTGCTTGCGAGTCGCGAGTTTTCATTGTTTTTCCTCACAGTTCGTTTTTTATCATTTAGCCATACAAAACATATGGAATGTTTGATTTCGCGCATAATCGCTCATTATTCGAAAATGAAACGTGATTCCGTGCGCCTTTCTGAACATTATTCATAAATCTGTAACAATATGTGCTGTAATTCACATTCATGAGACCGATCTTTACTTAACATCGCGGCCACACTGGGAGCAGCGGGGTTGTTTGAACGAACTGCGGTGTTTACCTCTAAATAAAATATGGGCCACGGAGGCTACAATATGTTGAGTATTTTTAAACCAGCGCCACATAAAGCGCGCTTGCCTGCGGCGGAGATTGATCCGACCTATCGTCGGTTACGCTGGCAGATTTTCCTGGGGATATTCTTTGGCTATGCCGCGTATTATCTGGTGCGCAAAAACTTTGCCCTCGCGATGCCCTATCTGGTAGAACAGGGTTTTTCACGCGGCGACTTGGGCTTTGCGCTATCCGGGATTTCCATCGCTTATGGTTTTTCGAAATTTATTATGGGTTCGGTGTCCGATCGCTCGAATCCGCGCGTTTTTCTGCCGGCAGGGTTGATTCTGGCCGCCGCAGTCATGTTATTTATGGGGTTTGTACCGTGGGCGACGTCCAGCATCGCAGTGATGTTTGTGCTGTTGTTCCTTTGCGGCTGGTTCCAGGGGATGGGGTGGCCGCCGTGCGGTCGTACAATGGTACACTGGTGGTCGCAGAAAGAGCGCGGCGGTATTGTGTCGGTCTGGAACTGCGCGCATAACGTCGGCGGCGGGATCCCGCCACTGCTATTTCTGTTGGGGATGGCGTGGTTTAACGACTGGAAAGCGGCGCTCTATATGCCAGCCTTTGGCGCGATTGTGGTGGCGCTGTTCGCTTTCGCGATGATGCGCGATACGCCGCAATCTTGCGGTTTGCCGCCTATCGAAGAGTATAAAAACGACTATCCGGACGACTATAACGAAAAAGCGGAAGAAGAGCTCACGGCGAAGCAAATCTTCATGCAGTACGTATTGCCGAACAAATTACTGTGGTATATCGCTATCGCCAACGTGTTTGTCTACCTGCTGCGCTACGGTATCCTCGACTGGTCGCCAACTTACCTGAAAGAAGTGAAGCATTTCGCTCTGGATAAATCCTCCTGGGCTTATTTCCTCTATGAGTATGCGGGTATTCCTGGCACTTTGCTGTGCGGCTGGATGTCAGACAAAGTATTCCGCGGCAACCGTGGCGCGACGGGCGTATTCTTTATGACCCTGGTCACTATTGCGACCATCATTTATTGGATGAACCCGGCTGGAAACCCAACCGTTGATATGATTTGTATGATCGTTATCGGTTTCCTGATTTACGGTCCAGTGATGCTGATTGGTCTTCATGCGCTGGAACTGGCGCCGAAAAAAGCGGCGGGTACGGCGGCGGGCTTTACCGGTCTATTTGGTTATCTGGGCGGTTCCGTCGCTGCGAGCGCCATTGTGGGTTATACCGTTGACTTCTTTGGGTGGGATGGCGGCTTCATGGTGATGATCGGCGGCAGCATTCTGGCGGTAATCCTATTGGTGGTCGTGATGATTGGCGAAAAACGCCATCATGATGAGCTGCAGTTAAAACGCAACGGAGGCTAATAACATGAAAACCACACTGAAAAATCTTAGCGTGGCATTGATGTTGGCAGGAATGGCAATCGGAAGCGGCGCCGTGGCGGCGGAAAAAGTCGTTATCGCCCACCGTGGCGCCAGTGGTTATCTGCCGGAGCATACGCTACCTGCGAAAGCGATGGCGTATGCGCAAGGGGCAGATTACCTGGAACAGGATTTGGTGATGACAAAGGATGACCATCTGGTCGTCCTCCATGACCACTACCTTGACCGGGTGACTGACGTCGCTGACCGTTTTCCGGACCGGGCGCGTAAAGACGGACGCTATTACGCTATCGATTTTACGCTGGATGAAATTAAATCCCTGAAGTTTACCGAAGGGTTTGATATTGAAAACGGCAAAAAAGTACAAACTTATCCGGGCCGTTTCCCGATGGGAAAATCTGATTTCCGCATTCATACCTTTGAAGAGGAAATTGAATTCGTTCAGGGATTAAATCACTCTACCGGTAAAAATATCGGTATTTATCCGGAAATTAAAGCGCCGTGGTTCCATCATCAGGAAGGGAAAGATATTGCCGCGAAAACGCTGGACGTGCTGAAGAAGTACGGTTACACCGGCAAGCAGGATAATGTTTATTTGCAGTGTTTTGATGTCGCTGAGCTTAAACGTATTAAGCATGAACTGGAACCCAAAATGGGGATGGATCTCAATCTGGTTCAGCTTATTGCGTATACCGACTGGAATGAAACACAGCAGAAACAGCCGGATGGTCGTTGGGTAAATTACAACTACGACTGGATGTTTAAACCGGGCGCCATGAAGCAGGTGGCGGAATATGCGGACGGTATTGGCCCGGATTACCATATGTTAGTTGCGGAAGGCTCGACGAAAGGGAATATCAAGCTGACTGGCATGGCGCAAGACGCGCATCAGAATAAGATGGTAGTTCATCCATATACTGTGCGCGCCGATCAATTGCCGGACTACGCCACGGACGTCAATCAGCTATACGATATCCTGTATAACAAGGCGGGGGTTGACGGGCTGTTCACCGACTTCCCAGATAAAGCGGTCATGTTCCTGCAAAAAAATGACTAAGGGTATGTCATCGTAGAAGTGAAGGGCCGGATGACGGCGTAAATGCCTTATCCGGCCTACCGCAATGTTCGGCAACGTAGGCCTGATAAGCGTAGCGCCATCAGGCGGTGGTGCTTTATAGCAAGCCCTCATCGGTCAGTGTTGCCATACATTTTTGCAGTAAAAATAGCGGACTTCCTTCTACCGGCGGTTCTTTTGCCAGTAGGGAAATCTGTCGATAAAACGTGGGCTCCAGCGCCACGGAACATAATTTCCCTGCTGTAGCTTTTAACGTTAATTCTGGCAATAAGGCAATGCCTAATCCTTGGCGAATAAAACTCAGCGCAGTATCTGGATGGTTAAATTCATATTTAAATATTGGCTCAATACCCTTTTCTTTAAATAATGCCATAATGCTTAATTCATAACGACCTTTACTGACAATAAGCGGTTCGTCCATCAATTCTTCGACCGTTACTGTACTGTTGGTCGCCAGGGGATGATTATCAGGTACCACTACGGTGAATTTATCCCGATAAATGGGAACGCAATACATACCGTTGACCGGAAAAGGAACAAAACCGGCATCAATACTTCCGTTCTGCAGCGAATCAATAATAGCCGTGCTGTTCTCTTCATAGGGGATTATTTTTACATTCGGATGATGGCTTTCAAAATAGCGAATCACACCGGGTAAAATACAGGCGCAGGCGCTGGGAAAACAGCCAATCCGTAGCGTGCGCGTCGGGTTCGTTTTTTCTTGTTCGGCAATCTCTTTTACCGCGTTGACGTCGCGTTGGATGGCGCGTAAGTGCCTGACGATGCGACTACCTGCGGCGGTAATCTCAATCTCTTTACGACGCTCGCGAATCAAAATGTCAACGCCGAGTTCGTCTTCAAGCGCGGAGATGGCCTGGCTGACGGCGGATTGCGTCATATACAGCCGCTTGCTGGCCTCGGTAAATCCGCCGTACTCCAGCACGGCAAGCAGGGCGTGGATTTGAGTTAAAGTCATTAGTAAAACCTGATTAATATAATTAAAACGATTAATTTCTCTAATAGATTGCGCTTGTTTATACTGCTATTCTATCGAATACATCACATTTTGACGCACCTGCCAGGTGTTCAGTTGAGCTGAGCGTTGACTGCGTGCGCCATCTGAACGGGTCGTTAAGAATGAAAGAAAAATTATGGACGAAGGATTTTTGGGCGATAACCGTAGTCAGTTTTATTATCTTTTTTGTCTTTTATGTACTGCTAACCTTATTACCTATTTATATCGCTGACCGCCTGCATGCCGCTGCGGATAAGGCGGGTTTATTAGTGACATGTTTTCTGGCCGCGGCAATTGTTATTCGTCCGTTTGCCGGGCAATGGGTAGGAAAATATTCGAATAAAAAGATTCTGGTGCTCTCTTCTCTGGCTTTTTTGGTAATTACCGCGCTGTATCCGGCTTGCCATTCCATTGAGTCGCTGCTCTTTATCCGCGTGCTTCATGGAATTACGTTTGGTGTTATTACCACGGTAAAAGGAACTATTTCAGCGCGGTTGATTCCGGCCTCCCGACGTGGAGAGGGCATCAGCTTTTTCTCTTTAGCAATGGGCCTGGCGATGGTAGTAGGCCCGTGGATAGGGCTTAATATGGCCCGCTGGAACGCTTTCACTGCTGCATTCTGGCTCTGTACCGCTGTAGCGGTGCTGGGGATTGTGCTTTCCCTTATTGTGACGGTTCCTCCGGTAATCCGTCACGCAGATGGTTCCAGGCCGAGCCTGGGGGTTGCCGCGATGTTTGACCGCGCCGCCTTGCCTTTTGCGCTGGTCACCTTTTTCATTACCTTCTCCTATGCTGGCGTGTCGGCTTTCCTGGCGCTGTACGCTCGTGAGCTGGATTTAATGGCGGCGGCGAGTAATTTTCTGCTGTGCTACGCTATTTTCCTGATGATATGCCGTACCTTCACCGGGAATGTTTGTGATAGAAAAGGTCCGAAATATGTTGTTTATCCCTGCCTGTTGGCCTTTACCATCGGTCTGGTGGCGTTGGGCTACACCAATGGCAGCATCATGATGATTATTTCCGGCGGTTTAATCGGTATCGGCTACGGTTCGGTCACGCCGGTTTTCCAGACGCAAATTATCAGTTCGGTTGAACCGCATAAAATCGGTGTAGCGAATTCACTGTTCTTTAACGCGATGGATGGCGGAATGGCGATTGGCGCCTTTATCATGGGAATGATGGTTGAGCCGGTTGGCTATCGTATGATTTATGTTGCTGGCGCGGTGCTCGTAGTGCTCGCTGGCGTACTGTATGCCGCTCAGATGAAAAAACGTGGCGCGATGCCTTTGGTTTCCGCCAGCGAGTTGCACTGAGTTACATCTCAATTTCGATATCGCCTTTTGCCCTGCAGCAGCAGGGCAAAATTTCTCCCGGCTGGATAAACGCTAAAGGCTCCGTAATCCAGTCAACCTGACCGGCGACCAGTCGTGTACGGCAAGAGCCGCAATATCCTTCGCGGCACTGATACTCCACCTCAACGTCATGCGATTCCAGCGCGGCCAGCAGAGAAGGGTGTTCATCCTGGCACAGCAGTTGTGTGCCAGTGATGCGTAGCGTAACGCGTCCCATCAGAGCTGGAAATTACTCAGATCGTCGGTATCAACTTCCGAATCGATTTGTCCGACCAGATAAGAGCTGACTTCCACTTCCTGTGGCGCGACCTGAACGTTATCAGAAACCAACCAGGTATTAATCCACGGGATTGGATTGGAGCGGGTCTGGAACGGTAGATCCAGACCCACCGCCTGCATACGAATGTTAGTAATATATTCAACGTATTGACACAGAATATCTTTATTCAGGCCGATCATCGAACCGTCGCGGAACAGATAGTCCGCCCACTCTTTTTCTTGTTGCGCCGCCTGCACAAACAGGTCATAACATTCCTGTTTACACTCTTCGGCGATGTCCGCCATCTCCGGGTCGTCCACGCCGCTACGCAATAGATTCAGCATGTGTTGCGTGCCAGTCAGATGCAGAGCTTCGTCACGGGCGATGAGACGAATAATTTTGGCGTTGCCTTCCATCAGTTCACGCTCGGCAAATGCGAAGGAGCAGGCGAAGCTGACGTAGAAGCGGATGGCTTCCAGAGCATTGACGCTCATCAGACACAGGTAGAGCTTCTTCTTGAGTTCACGCAGGTTCACGGTAATGGTTTTGCCGTTCACCGTGTGCCTGCCAACGCCCAGCAGATGCCAGTAACTGGTCATCTCAATAAGTTCGTCGTAGTAGGCGGAGATACCTTCGGCGCGCTTCTGAATTTGCTCATTGGTCACGATATCGTCAAAAACGACCGCCGGATCGTTGACGATGTTACGAATAATATGGGTATAAGAGCGCGAGTGAATCGTTTCTGAAAACGCCCAGGTTTCTACCCACGTCTCCAGCTCCGGGATGGAAATGAGCGGCAGCAGGGCTACATTCGGGCTACGTCCCTGAATGGAATCCAGCAGCGTCTGGTACTTGAGGTTGCTGATGAAGATATGTTTTTCGTGCTCCGGCAACGCCTGATAGTCGATACGATCGCGGGAGACGTCGACCTCTTCCGGACGCCAGAAGAAAGAGAGCTGTTTTTCGATCAGTTTTTCGAAGATGTCATATTTCTGCTGGTCATAGCGTGCAACGTTGACCGGCTGGCCAAAGAACATGGGTTCTTTGAGCTGATCGTTTTTCGTCTGTGAAAAAGTGGTGTATGCCATTGATATGAATCCTTTGTGGGATGAGCGCCGGATGGCGGTGCAAACACCTTATCCGGCCTACAAGCCGTGCAATTGTAGGCCGGGTAAGCGTAGCGCCACCCGGCATCGTTCATCAAATCTTACATGCGCCGCTTTCGCAGCCATCGTCCTGAATAGATGGCACCAGATCGTCCTGCGCATCTTCCGCGCCGTCGCGGGTATTTTGATAGTACAGAGTTTTCACGCCAAATTTATACGCGGTGAGCAAATCTTTTAGCAGTTGCTGCATCGGCACTTTTCCTGATGGGAAACGCGACGGATCGTAATTGGTATTGGCGGAAATCGACTGGTCGATAAACTTCTGCATAATACCCACCAGTTGCAGATAACCGTCATTATTCGGCATCTCCCACAACAGTTCGTAAGCATCTTTCAGGTGCTCATAATCCGGCACGACCTGACGCAAGATACCGTCTTTCGAGGCCTTGATGCTGACGTAGCCGCGCGGTGGTTCGATACCGTTGGTGGCGTTGGAGATCTGGGACGATGTTTCCGACGGCATGAGCGCCGATAGCGTGGAATTGCGCAAACCGTGGGTTTTGATCGATTCACGCAGTTGTTCCCAGTCGTAGTGCAACGGTTCGTTGGCGATCGCATCCAGGTCTTTTTTGTAAGTGTCGATCGGCAGGACGCCTTTTGCATAGGTGGTTTCGTTGAACCACGGGCAGGCGCCTTGCTCTTTCGCCAGTCCGTTGGAAGCTTTGAGCAGATAATACTGAATTGCTTCGAAGGTTTTATGCGTCAGATTATTGGCGCTGCCGTCGGAATAACGTTTACCATTTTTCGCCAGCCAGTAGGCGAAGTTAATCACGCCAATGCCCAGGGTTCGACGGCCCATCGCGCCGCGTTTGGCGGCCGGAATCGGGTAGTCCTGATAATCAAGCAGCGCATCCAAAGCGCGTACTGCCAGAATAGCCAGTTCTTCCAGCTCATCCAGGGTTTTAATGGCGCCCAGGTTGAATGCAGACAGCGTACACAACGCAATTTCACCGTTTTCATCGTTGACATCGTGCAGCGGTTTGGTCGGCAGAGCAATCTCCAGACACAGGTTAGACTGGCGTACTGGGGCGACAACCGGATCGAATGGACTGTGAGTATTACAGTGGTCGACGTTCTGGATGTAAATACGACCGGTAGAGGCGCGTTCCTGCATCATCAGAGAGAACAGTTCGACCGCTTTCACACGCTGTTTGCGGATGCTGTCGTCGTTTTCGTATTTTACATACAGACGCTCAAATTCGTCCTGGTCGGCGAAGAAGGCATCGTACAGCCCCGGCACGTCGGATGGGCTGAACAGCGTGATGTCGCCGCCCTTCAGCAGACGGGTGTACATCAGTTTGTTGATCTGCACGCCGTAATCCATGTGACGAACGCGGTTGCCTTCGACGCCACGGTTGTTTTTCAGCACCAGCAGGCTTTCGACTTCCAGATGCCACATCGGATAGAACAGCGTCGCCGCGCCGCCGCGCACGCCGCCCTGCGAGCAGGATTTCACCGCCGTCTGGAAGTGCTTGTAGAACGGAATACAGCCAGTGTGAAACGCCTCGCCGCCGCGAATCGGGCTACCCAGCGCACGGATACGTCCGGCATTGATGCCGATGCCGGCGCGCTGGGAAACGTATTTTACAATGGCGCTGGAGGTGGCGTTGATGGAATCCAGACTGTCGCCGCACTCGATCAGTACGCAGGAGCTGAACTGACGGGTCGGGGTACGCACGCCGGACATAATCGGCGTCGGCAGCGAAATTTTGAACGTAGAGACCGCATCGTAAAAACGCTTTACATAGTCAAGACGCGTTTCACGCGGATAGTTCGAAAACAGGCAAGCGGCTACCAGGATATAAAGGAACTGAGCGCTTTCATAGATTTCGCCGGTCACGCGGTTTTGCACCAGATATTTCCCTTCCAGTTGCTTAACGGCAGCGTAGGAGAAGGTCATATCGCGATCGTGAACGATAAACGAATCCATCTGCTTGAACTCTTCTTCCGTGTAGTCTTCCAGCAGATGATTGTCGTATTTGCCAAGCTCAACCATTTTTACCACATGGCGGTAAAGCGCGGGCGGCTCAAACTGGCCGAAGGCTTTCTTACGCAGGTGGAAAATCGCCAGGCGCGCGGCCAGGTATTGATAATCCGGCGCATCGCGAGAGATCAGGTCTGCGGCGGCCTTAATAATCGTTTCATGGATATCGGAGGTCTTAATCCCATCATAAAACTGAATATGCGAGCGTAGCTCGACCTGAGAAACCGATACGTTGTTCAGTCCTTCTGCCGCCCAATCAAGAACGCGATGAATTTTGTCGAGATTGATGCGCTCAGTACGGCCGTCACGCTTTGTCACCAGCAGACTCTGATTCATGTGGTTTTCTACCTGTTTTACCTATCCGTGAAAGAAAAAATATCCCCCCGCTTATCCACAACGCCATGCTGTGACTAACTCTGTGGATAAATACTATATATAGGGGGTTGTCGATAAATGAAACGCTATATGGTGAGTATTCTAGTAGGGATTCTTTTGAGTACAAGAGTTGATTTTGGCGTTAAATTGCGGTTGCAAAAGAGCAAGAATCGCTAAGTGCGCGTCTGATAAGGCCTGGAGAGGATGTCAATAATTCATAAAAAAAAATCAAAATTTGATCGAGTGCTGATTTCTTCATCGAAGAGATAGATTGCGCCCGATGATCTGACGCAACCTCCATAGGAAAATTCTTTGACGTCATGCTTTTTTAGCGCGGGTATGCAACATGTAGTTAACGTCTACACCGGGGCCGAGTTTAAAAGTATTCGTAATCGGATTGTAGTGCAGCCCGGTGATATGCTGCTCTTTCAGGATGGTCTCATCGACCCAGCTCAATAGTTCAGCGGGCTTAATGAATTTCTTCACGTCGTGCGTGCCTTTTGGCACCATGCGCAGAATATACTCGGCGCCGACGACCGCCATCAGCCAGGATTTTCCATTGCGGTTCAACGTTGAGAAGAACACCTCGCCGCCGGGTTTAACCAGTTGGGCGCAGGCGTGGACGACCGATTGCGGATCGGGAACGTGTTCCAGCATTTCCATACAGGTGACGACGTCGTACTGCTGAGCATGTTTTGCCGCATGTTCTTCAACCGTCTCCTGCACATACTCTACCTCAATGCCGCTTTCCAGCGCGTGCAGTCTGGCGACCTGCAAAGGCTCAAAGCCCATATCCAGCCCGGTAACGGTAGCGCCTTCGCGCGCCATGCTCTCCGCCAGAATACCGCCGCCGCAGCCGACATCGAGCACCTTTTTACCGAACAGGCCGCCGGAGCGTTCAGCAATATAGCCCAGACGCAGCGGGTTAATACGGTGCAGCGGCTTAAATTCGCCTTCCAGATCCCACCAGCGCGACGCGACTGCTTCAAATTTGGCAATTTCTTCATGGTCAACGTTATGGCGTTCCGGCGCTTTTTCGGCATTCATAGGGGCTTCTACTCCTTATTTAGCAAGACGAATAAGTATATCAGGCATTCCCAGCGAATAAACGGTATTGGTTTACCTCAATCAACGCGGTTGTGTTATAATTTGCGACCTTTGAATCCGGGATACAGTAGAGGGATAGCGGTTAGATGAGCGACCTTGCGAGAGAAATTACACCGGTCAACATTGAGGAAGAGCTGAAGAGCTCCTATCTGGATTATGCGATGTCGGTCATTGTTGGTCGTGCGCTGCCGGATGTCCGAGATGGCCTGAAGCCGGTACACCGTCGCGTACTTTACGCCATGAACGTATTGGGCAATGACTGGAACAAAGCCTATAAAAAATCTGCCCGTGTCGTTGGTGACGTCATCGGTAAATACCATCCCCACGGCGATTCCGCAGTATATGACACCATTGTTCGTATGGCGCAGCCATTCTCGCTGCGCTACATGCTGGTGGATGGTCAGGGTAACTTCGGTTCTATTGACGGCGACTCTGCGGCGGCGATGCGTTATACGGAGATCCGCCTGGCGAAAATCGCCCACGAACTGATGGCCGATCTCGAAAAAGAGACGGTGGATTTCGTTGATAACTATGACGGCACGGAGAAAATTCCGGATGTCATGCCGACCAAAATTCCGAATCTGCTGGTCAACGGTTCTTCCGGTATCGCAGTGGGTATGGCGACGAATATCCCGCCGCACAACCTGACGGAAGTGATCAACGGCTGCCTGGCATATATCGACAACGAAGACATCAGCATTGAAGGGCTGATGGAACATATTCCAGGACCGGACTTCCCGACGGCGGCCATTATCAACGGTCGTCGCGGTATCGAAGAAGCCTACCGCACTGGTCGCGGTAAAGTGTACATCCGCGCCCGCGCGGAAGTGGAAACGGACGCGAAAACGGGCCGTGAAACCATCATCGTTCACGAAATTCCGTATCAGGTGAACAAAGCGCGTCTGATTGAGAAAATCGCCGAGTTGGTGAAAGATAAACGCGTAGAAGGCATCAGCGCGCTACGCGACGAGTCTGACAAAGACGGGATGCGCATCGTAATTGAAGTAAAACGCGATGCGGTGGGCGAGGTGGTGCTTAACAATCTCTACTCCCAGACCCAGCTACAGGTTTCCTTCGGTATTAACATGGTGGCACTGCATCACGGCCAGCCGAAGATCATGAACCTGAAAGATATCATTTCAGCGTTCGTGCGCCACCGCCGTGAAGTGGTGACCCGTCGTACTATTTTTGAACTGCGTAAAGCCCGTGACCGTGCGCATATCCTTGAAGCTCTGGCAATTGCGCTGGCGAACATCGACCCGATCATTGAGATGATCCGTCGCGCGCCAACGCCGGCGGAAGCGAAAGCGGCGCTGATTTCTCGTCCGTGGGATCTGGGTAATGTCGCTGCAATGCTGGAACGCGCGGGCGATGACGCGGCGCGTCCGGAGTGGCTGGAGCCGGAATTTGGCGTGCGTGACGGTCAGTACTACCTGACTGAACAGCAGGCACAGGCGATTCTGGATCTGCGTTTGCAGAAACTGACCGGCCTGGAGCATGAAAAACTGCTCGACGAATATAAAGAGCTGCTGGAACAGATTGCTGAACTTCTGCACATTCTGGGCAGCGCCGATCGTCTGATGGAAGTGATCCGCGAAGAGATGGAATTAATTCGCGATCAGTTTGGTGATGAGCGTCGTACTGAAATCACCGCAAATAGCGCTGATATCAATATCGAAGATCTGATCAGCCAGGAAGATGTGGTCGTGACGCTGTCTCACCAGGGTTACGTCAAATATCAACCGCTGACGGATTACGAAGCGCAACGTCGCGGTGGGAAAGGTAAATCTGCCGCGCGTATTAAAGAAGAAGACTTTATTGACCGTCTGTTGGTAGCCAATACCCATGACACGATTCTGTGCTTCTCCAGCCGTGGTCGTTTGTACTGGATGAAGGTCTATCAGTTGCCGGAAGCCAGCCGTGGCGCGCGCGGTCGTCCGATCGTCAACCTGTTGCCGCTGGAAGCCAATGAACGTATCACCGCGATTCTGCCGGTACGCGAGTACGAAGAGGGCGTCAACGTCTTTATGGCGACCGCCAGCGGTACCGTGAAGAAAACGGCGCTGACCGAGTTCAGCCGTCCGCGTTCCGCCGGTATTATCGCGGTGAACCTGAACGAGGGGGACGAACTGATTGGCGTTGACCTGACTTCCGGTTCTGACGAAGTCATGCTGTTCTCGGCCGCCGGTAAAGTGGTGCGCTTCAAAGAAGACGCCGTCCGTGCGATGGGGCGTACCGCGACCGGCGTAAGAGGCATTAAGCTGGCGGGGGACGATAAAGTGGTTTCTCTGATCATCCCACGCGGCGAAGGCGCTATTCTGACCGTAACGCAAAACGGTTACGGGAAGCGGACGGCGGCGGACGAGTACCCGACCAAGTCGCGTGCGACGCAGGGCGTTATCTCTATTAAAGTGACCGAGCGCAACGGCTCCGTTGTCGGCGCGGTACAGGTAGACGATTGCGACCAGATCATGATGATCACTGATGCCGGTACTCTGGTGCGTACCCGCGTATCCGAGATCAGCGTGGTGGGCCGTAACACCCAGGGCGTTATCCTTATCCGTACGGCGGAAGATGAAAACGTGGTGGGGCTGCAACGCGTTGCAGAACCGGTGGATGACGAAGAACTCGACGCTATCGACGGCAGCGTGGCGGAAGGGGACGAGGATATCGCCCCGGAAGCGGAAAGCGATGACGACGTTGCGGATGACGCTGACGAGTAATGCTATTGCTGTGCGAGGGCCGGATATCCGGCCCTTTTTTCTTTGCCGTTGCGGGCTACGTCATTTACCGCTACCTTAGACACACTCTATTTACATCCTGAGGCGGAGCTTCGCCCCTTTGAAATACCTTGCTTCCTTTCGAACCACGCTGAAAGTCTCTCGCTATTTATTCAGAGCGTTGGCGTTACTCATCTGGCTCTTAATTGCCTTTGCTTCGGTGTTTTACATCGTCAATGCCCTGCACCAGCGGGAGTCTGAAATTCGTCAGGAGTTTAACCTTAGCTCCGATCAGGCGCAGCGTTTTATCCAGCGCACGTCGGACGTGATGAAAGAGCTCAAATATATCGCCGAGAACCGTTTAACGGCGGAAAACGGCGTAATGTCGTCGCGTGCGCGTGATGACAAAGTGGTGGTGCCGGACTTTGAACCGCTATTCGCCGATTCTGACTGTGCGGCGATGGGGGCTGACTGGCGTGGATCGCTGGAGTCACTGGCCTGGTTTATGCGCTATTGGCGCGACAATTTTTCTGCGGCGTATGATCTTAACCGCGTTTTCCTGATTGGTAGCGATAACCTTTGTATGGCGAATTTCGGTCTGCGCGAAATGCCCGTGGAGCGCGATGATGCGTTAAAAGCGCTGCATGAGCGGATTATGAAATACCGCAACGCATCGCAGGAGGAAAGCGGGAATAACCTTTTCTGGATAAGCCAGGGCGCGCGTCAGGGCGTGGGGTATTTTTATGCGCTGACGCCAGTGTATCTGGCCAACCGTCTGCAGGCGTTGCTGGGCGTCGAGCAGTCCATCCGCATGGAAAATTTTTTTACGCCAGGCAGTTTGCCGATGGGCGTCACCATTATTGATGAAAACGGCCATTCGCTGATATCGTTGACCGGTCCTGATGGCAATATTAAAGCGGAGCCGCGCTGGATGCAGGAGCGCTCCTGGTTTGGTTATACGCCAGGTTTTCGCGAACTGGTGCTCAAAAAAAGCCTGCCGCCATCTTCGCTCAGTATTGTCTATTCTGTGCCGGTAGATTTAGTCCTGGAGCGTATTCGTATTCTTATCCTGAACGCTATCCTGTTGAACGTGCTGGTGGGGGCTGGGTTGTTTACGCTTGCGCGGATGTATGAGCGGCGAATTTTTATTCCAGCGGAAAGCGATGCTCAGCGTCTGGAAGAGCATGAGCAGTTCAACCGCAAAATCGTCGCCTCCGCGCCGGTGGGGATCTGTATTTTGCGCACGATTGATGGCGTCAACATTCTGAGTAACGAACTGGCGCACACCTATCTGAACATGCTCACGCATGAAGACAGACAGCGCCTGGCACAAATCATTTGCGGTCAGCAGGTCAACTTCGTTGATGTATTGACCAGTAATAATACTAATTTGCAAATTAGCTTCGTACATTCCCGCTATCGCAATGAAAACGTGGCGATTTGCGTGTTGGTAGATGTTAGCACGCGCGTCAAAATGGAAGAGTCGTTGCAGGAGATGGCGCAGGCGGCGGAGCAGGCGAGCCAGTCTAAATCCATGTTCCTTGCGACCGTCAGCCATGAATTACGCACGCCGCTGTACGGTATCATCGGTAATCTTGATCTGCTGCAAACCAAAGAGCTGCCAAAAGGCGTGGATCGTCTGGTCACGGCAATGAATAACTCCTCCAGCCTGTTGTTGAAAATTATCAGCGACATTCTCGATTTCTCGAAAATTGAGTCGGAACAGTTAAAGATTGAGCCGCGCGAATTTTCCCCGCGGGAGGTGATGAATCATATCACCGCCAATTATCTGCCGTTGGTGGTGCGTAAGCAGCTCGGCCTGTATTGCTTTATTGAGCCTGACGTGCCGGTATCGCTGAACGGCGACCCGATGCGTTTACAGCAGGTCATCTCAAATCTTCTGAGTAATGCTATTAAATTTACTGACATCGGCTGTATCGTGCTGCATGTACGCTGTGACGGCGATTATCTCAGTATTAGCGTGCGGGATACCGGAGTCGGTATCCCGGCGAAAGAGGTGGTCCGCTTGTTCGATCCCTTCTTCCAGGTGGGAACCGGCGTACAGCGTAACTTCCAGGGCACTGGTCTGGGGCTGGCGATTTGTGAAAAATTGATCAGCATGATGGACGGCGATATTTCCGTCGATTCCGAGCCCGGCATGGGAAGCCAGTTTACGCTGCGTATTCCGCTTTATGGCGCGCAATACCCAGTGAAAAAGGGCATGGAAGGACTTGCCGGAACCTGTTGTTGGCTGGCGGTACGCAATACTTCTCTGTGTCAGTTTATTGAGACCACTCTGGCGCGTAGCGGCGTTCATACGCAGCGTTATGAAGGACAAAAACCTGCAGCGGACGATATTTTGATTGTTGATGATGTGCTGGAACATACCTGGCAAGGGAGGGCTGCGGTCATCTTTTGCCGCCGTCATATCGGGATTTCGTTGGAAAGGGCACCGGGCGAGTGGGTGCATAGTGTGGCGTTGGTGCATGAGTTGCCTGCGCTATTGGCGCGTATCTATAGTATTGAGCTGGATAGTGAAGCGCTTTCCACCGCATTGCCGCCGGCAGATAAAACCGCAGATTCAAATGACGACATGATGATCCTGGTGGTTGACGATCATCCGATTAACCGTCGTCTGCTGGCCGATCAACTGGGATCGCTGGGGTATCAGTGTAAGACAGCCAATGACGGCGTGGACGCCCTGAATGTGCTGAGTAAGAACCCTGTCGATATCGTTCTGAGCGATGTAAATATGCCGAACATGGACGGTTATCGCCTGACGCAGCGCATCCGTCAGCTTGGGCTAACGCTGCCGGTAGTCGGCGTGACGGCGAACGCGCTGGCGGAAGAGAAACAACGTTGTCTGGAGTCCGGTATGGACAGTTGTTTGTCGAAGCCCGTGACGCTGGATGTGTTGAAGCAGACGCTGGCGGTGTACGCCGAGCGGGTACGTAAAACACGGACATAAAAAATGCCGGATGGCGGTGTTGCCTAATCAGGCCTACAAGAGATGAGTCGGTTTGTAGGCCTGATAAGCGCAGCGCCATCAGGCATGGTAACGTGAGCGATTTATTCTTTGTCGGTCGGACTTAGCGTCACGGAAGAGAGATAGTTGAGTAGCGCGATATCATTCTCGACGCCCAGTTTCATCATCGCCGATTTTTTCTGGCTGCTGATGGTCTTAATACTGCGGTTGAGCTTCTTGGCGATTTCGGTCACCAGGAAACCTTCGGCAAACAGGCGTAATACTTCGCTCTCTTTCGGCGACAGGCGTTTGTCGCCGTAGCCGCCTGCGCTGATTTTCTCCAGCAGACGAGAGACGCTTTCCGGGGTGAATTTTTTGCCTTTTTGCAGCGCGGCCAGCGCCTTAGGCAGATCGGTTGGCGCGCCCTGCTTGAGTACGATCCCTTCAATATCGAGATCCAACACGGCGCTCAGAATCGCTGGATTGTTGTTCATGGTCAGAACGATGATCGACAGGCTCGGAAAATGGCGCTTGATGTACTTGATCAAGGTGATCCCATCGCCGTATTTATCTCCCGGCATGGAAAGGTCGGTGATCAACACATGCGCATCTAATTTCGGCAGGTTGTTGATCAATGCTGTGGAATCTTCAAATTCGCCGACAACATTCACCCACTCGATTTGTTCAAGTGATTTGCGAATACCGAACAGTACAATCGGGTGGTCATCGGCAATAATTACGTTCATATTGTTCATGTATTGGGCTACCTTGCTACAGCAAGCTTTTGACGTAGGCGTCAATGTCGCTGATATATTTTTCTATACCTGGAGCATCTTTCTCACGAATCCGATGTTCCAGCGTTTCACATAACTGCTTGCCGGGTACCAGATTAAGCATGGCAAACACCCCTTTCAGGCGGTGGGCCGTTTGGGCCAGCGCAGCGAAATCGCTGGTTGCCGCCTCAGTATACAACCTCTTAACATCATCCGGTACTGTGTCTACAAATAGCGCATAATAACCGCTGGCATGAAGCTCGGCATTTTCATCTCCCCCGAGCGGAGAGGCCGGAATCTCTTCCTGCGCCAGTTGCTCTTCGATAAGTTGTAGTACAGCTTCCTGCATAGCATTGCTCATATTAAAGTTGACGCGCAACTGGCCAGGGCCAATTTTCCGCACGCCTGACTCATCATCGCTTAAAAGCAAGCCGGAGGCAGTAAGATTAGACGGATTATCCGTTAAAAAGAGATCATATTCTTGACTTATCTGTCGTTCATCCGGTGTGATGCAGGTCGCGCCCCAGTTTTCTAACTGACGTAACACAATTGCGCGGACCTCGTTGGACGTTACATCGACCATCACGCTAACGTCGTCCAGCAGGCGCTCTTCAATCTGAGTATGCTGATCGTGAGGAAGCATTTTGACATGAACGGTATAGCGCGTACCCAGTGTTTCTCGCGCCTTAATGTTGAGATGACCGCCAAGTTTGCGCGCCAGTTGATTGCACAGCCAGAAAGTGAGCGGATTCGCTTTGCCGTAACGATCGCCCTGCGTTTCATTTATATACGGGAAATGCAGATTATCAATCTCGTTTAACGTTACGCCTTCGCCTGTATCCAGTATGCGAAACGTCAGACGTTCCGCGACAGATTCATCCTGCTCGACCTCAAGCGTAACCTTACCCATAGAGGTTGTCGTGACGGCGTACTGAATCAACAACAGCAGAATTCGGCGCAGAGCATCGCGATCGCCCCAGCGCTCATCGTTGCCGCTCAGATGGTTATTAATTAGCAGTTGCAGCCCTTTACGCTTAATAGCAGGTAGCACCGCTGGCACGACTTCGTCAATAAGATCCTGAAGGGAGAACAGCGTTGCTTCGCTTTTCCATGCGTCATTTTCCAGCATGTTCGCCAGTTGAATTTCATCGATCATACGGACCAATACATCCGCCTGATCCGCCAGTTTCAGGCTTTCCGGCGTCGTGGCCGCTGAGGCGTTAACCGCCAGTTGGCGCACAGGCTCTTTAAGCGTGTTGCTGATATTTTGCATAAATGCGGCGCGACCCTGCTGATTCTTCTCATACAGGCGCTGCGCCTGTTTAAGCTTCTTATTCACCAGTACTTCCCGGTCCTGATCGCGAATAATAAAAATCTGCGTGCGGGGAGCGACCTGGCTGCGAAATAGACGAATCTCATACAATTCGTTGTTAATCGTCGCCTGAATCACGCCCTGATGCTGTTCGGCCATGCTGGTGATATTTTGCAGGTTGAGATGCGGCAACAGATGATCGGCGATTTTATTGCTGATCACGGTGCGGTTTCCTTCCTGATCGTAGACCAGCAGACCCAGCGGCAACAGCGAAACGATCTCTTCATTAATAGCGCGTAAAACACGAAGCTCGTTATTCGCCGCGCTGCCGGATGTCGATTCCGTCGTCCGTCCCGGCTGATGGCGGAACGTGGCGTACCCAAATAATGCCAACGCCAGCAGCCCGATGTTCAGCAGTAAAGGCAGCAGAATATTTTGTAAGGTATCAAGCAAAAGCGTACCGAACGGCACCTGCCAGATCAGGCGCATTCCGGTCGAGTTCAGTGCTGAGGAGATCTCAATTTTTGAACCGTTAAAGCTAATACTGACACTATCAGGCGCCTCCTTTTCACTGCTTCGTCCCGTCGCCTGGGTTGCGTCAGGCTCTATCCGAAAACTGTCCAGCGGCATTCCCGGCGGGATTAAATCATTAATGGGTAGATCAAACGCCACTACCGTCGCCAGATGCCCCGGCTGATTGAAGGTCGTGCGCAGCGTAAAATAGTGACCATTTTGCCAGGCCAGTTTTCGTAATGAGGAGAAACTTTCGCGCTCATCCAGCGCATTCGCCTGCTGCAACATCTCTGCCCGACGGGAATCAACGATATTGCCAATAGTGGACTCTTTAAAGCCGGAAGAGAGATCTTTCAACGGTAGGGTGGAGATAAGAATCAGGCTATTATCCTGTCCGTTGAGGTAATACATTGACCACGGTACGTTTTCTGCGCCCCATAGCGTATCCAGATAGCTTGACATACGCTGTGTCATTTCCAGAGTGGCGCTGTCATGGGAGCCGAAAATCAGCGCTTCAGTTTTACGCCGGGGCTTTTCAAGATAGTACACATCCTGTTTCAGTCGCGTTTCCTGAAGTCCTTCGCCTGTCGATGGCGTAGTGGTCGCGGCGATATTGTCATAAATTTGCCAGGTGACATACCGCCAGGTATCCACGCGTTTATGAATAGCGTGGGTTATGTCGACTATTTGATAGCTTTTGTCTTTCAACCAGGCGTTGACGGCGCTCTGTACCATAACGCCCATCGTTACCAGCAGCACAATGATCAGTAATAAGAAGAAACGGGTAATGCTTCCCGGTAGAAGGGAGAATCGGGTAGAGACCGTTGTGTCAGACTGACTCATTTATGTTTACGACCTGTAAAAGCAACGCTAAAGGTGAAAGGGCAGTATAAAGGGTAATGAATGAATTTCCAGACTCTTACGTTATGCCGGGCAACTTAACACGCGCTCCGTCGGCGCGGCAGGAAAATCGTTCAGTCTTCGCGGAGCGGTACAAATATAAAGATTACTTAAAGATGTTTAGCGCTAAATATCAAGAAATTATTTAATAATGCCTTACGAACTTAAGGGGAAGGCGGTAGTAAATAACTGTTATAGTTTTAGGCTGGTAGCATAGAACAGCCAGTTTTGTGTAAAAAATCGTAAAAAAAACCGAATGCGAAGCATTCGGTTGAAATAGGGGTAAACAGACATTCAGAGATGAATGACGGTAATAAATAAAGTTAATGATGATAGCGGGCACTATTTTAGTTGCGAATGAAGATTTTGTTTTATCATTCAGTGCTATGGATTTTATGAATATAATCCGTTGATTTTAAAGGTTTTGAAAATATGTTTTATCTGTTTGTGCTTATTTTTACTTGATTTTTGCTTTAAAAAAGTTCCGTAAAATTAATATTTTGAAACACCTATATCGATAACTGTAACATCTTAAAAGTTTTAGTATCATATTCGTATTGGATTATTCTGTATTTTTGCGGAGAATGGACTTGCCGACTGGTTAATGAGGGTTAACCAGTAAGCAGTGGCATAAAAAAGCAATAAAGGCATATAACAGAGGGTTAATAACATGAAAGTTAAAGTACTGTCCCTCCTGGTACCAGCTCTGCTGGTGGCGGGCGCAGCGAATGCGGCTGAAATTTATAATAAAGACGGCAACAAATTAGACCTGTTTGGTAAAGTTGATGGCCTGCACTACTTCTCTGACGACAAAGGCAACGACGGCGACCAGACCTACATGCGTATCGGCTTCAAAGGCGAAACGCAGGTTAACGATCAGCTGACCGGTTATGGCCAGTGGGAATATCAGATTCAGGGCAACCAGACTGAAGGTAGCAACGACGCCTGGACGCGTGTGGCGTTTGCAGGTCTGAAATTCGCTGACGCAGGTTCCTTCGATTATGGTCGTAACTACGGCGTGACCTATGACGTGACCTCCTGGACCGACGTTCTGCCGGAATTCGGCGGCGACACCTACGGCGCTGACAACTTTATGCAGCAGCGTGGTAACGGCTATGCCACTTACCGTAACACCGACTTCTTCGGCCTGGTGGATGGTCTGGACTTCGCGTTACAGTATCAGGGCAAAAACGGCAGCGTGAGCGGTGAAAACACCAGCGGTCGCAGCCTGCTGAACCAGAACGGCGACGGTTACGGCGGATCGCTGACTTACGCCATCGGCGAAGGTTTCTCGGTTGGCGGCGCTATCACCACGTCTAAACGTACTGCCGATCAGAACAACACTGCTAATGCTCACCTGTATGGTAACGGCGATCGCGCCACGGTCTACACCGGCGGCCTGAAATACGATGCTAACAACATCTATCTGGCGGCGCAGTATTCTCAGACCTATAACGCGACCCGTTTTGGTACCTCTAACGGCAGTAACCCGTCTACCTCTTACGGCTTTGCCAACAAAGCGCAGAACTTTGAAGTGGTTGCTCAGTACCAGTTCGACTTTGGCCTGCGTCCGTCCTTGGCTTATCTGCAGTCTAAAGGTAAGGACATCAGCAACGGTTACGGCGCCAGCTATGGCGACCAGGACATCGTAAAATATGTTGATGTCGGCGCGACTTACTACTTCAACAAAAACATGTCCACCTATGTTGATTACAAAATCAACCTGCTGGATAAAAACGACTTTACCCGCGATGCGGGCATCAACACCGACGACATCGTCGCACTGGGTCTGGTTTACCAGTTCTAATCAGCGCAAAGATGTTGCTAAAAGGGCCTGCGGGCCCTTTTTTCATACCTTGTTCCGGCGTACAACTACGACGTTTTACTATACGCTTGCATCCATTCGAATGAGGATCATCAGCGATGAAAATGACTTTTTGCCGGGCTGTGCTTATGGCGACCGCTTTTTTATTCATGGGTTGCGATGACGCTTCCCAAACGACAACAACCTCGCCTGACGCTCAGGTGCTGGAAGGTAAAACGATGGGCACCTTCTGGCGGGTGAGCGTGGTTGGCATCGATGCGAAACGCGCCGTAGAGCTGCGGACGAAAATCCAGACCCAGCTTGATGCTGACGATCGGTTGCTCTCTACTTACAAAAAAGACTCCGCGCTGATGCGCTTTAACCATTCACGCAGTCTTGCGCTCTGGCCGGTCAGCGAAGCAATGGCGGATATCGTGACTTCAGCGCTGCGTATCGGCGCGAAGACGAATGGCGCTATGGATATCACCGTGGGCCCGCTGGTTAATCTGTGGGGATTCGGGCCGGAGCGGCAGCCGCTGCATATTCCAACGCAAGTGCAAATCGACGCGGCAAAAGCGAAAACAGGCCTGCAACATTTGCAGGTTATCGACAGGGCGGGACATCAGTTTTTGCAAAAAGATCTGCCGGATCTGTATGTTGATCTCTCAACGGTCGGGGAGGGCTATGCGGCGGATCATCTGGCGCGTCTGATGGAGCAGGAGGGCATTGCGCGTTATCTGGTCTCCGTGGGCGGCGCATTAAGCAGTCGCGGGATGAATGCGCAGGGGCAGCCGTGGCGTGTCGCGATTCAGAAGCCGACCGACCGGGAAAACGCGGTACAAGCGATTGTGGATATCAACGGGCATGGCATCAGTACCTCCGGCAGCTACCGCAACTATTATGAGCTGGATGGCAAGCGCGTATCACACGTTATCGATCCGCAAACGGGGCGCCCCATTGAACATAACCTGGTATCGGTCACGGTCATCGCGCCAACGGCGCTGGAAGCAGACGGCTGGGACACCGGCCTGATGGTGCTCGGTACGAAAAAGGCGAAAGAGGTCGTGCGGCGGGAAGGATTGGCGGTCTTTATGATCATGAAAGAGGGCGAAGGCTTTACCACCTGGATGTCACCGCAGTTCAAAACGTTTCTGGTGAGCGATAAGAATTAAAACGCAAGATTACGGGTTTTTGTGGGCTGCTTTACGGACATACTGCATATAAGCAAGCACTATGCTTAATGAAGGAGTCTATGATGAAAAAAGCGTTACTTACCGATGATGAATGTTGGCAGCGGGTGCAGGCGCGCGATGCCAGCGCGGATGGTTGTTTCGTTTTTGCGGTGCGAACCACGGGAATCTTTTGCCGTCCCTCGTGCCGCTCGAAGCGGGCGTTACGCAAAAATGTCCGCTTTTTTGCCAACGCGCAGCAGGCGCTGGATGCCGGTTTTCGCCCCTGCAAGCGTTGTCAACCGGATGATGCGCGCGCGCAGCAGCGGCAGTTGGATAAGATTGCCTGCGCCTGCCGGTTACTTGAACAGGAGACGCCGGTGACGCTGGCGTCCCTGGCGCAAGCGGTGGCGATGAGTCCATTTCATCTGCACCGTCTGTTTAAAGCGAGCACCGGAATGACGCCGAAAGGGTGGCAGCAGGCGTGGCGCGCCCGTCGGCTGCGTGAGGCGTTGGCGAAAGGAGAGCGGGTCACGGCAGCGATTTATCGTGCAGGTTTCCCGGATAGCAGTAGCTACTATCGTCATGCCGACCAAACGCTGGGCATGACGGCAAAGCAGTTTCGCAAAGGCGGCGATAATGTTTCCGTTCGCTATGCGCTGACGGACTGGATTTACGGACGGTGTCTGGTGGCGGAGAGCGAGCGGGGGATTTGCGCGATTCTCCCCGGTGATAGCGATGATACGTTACTGGCTGAATTACACACCCTTTTTCCGGCCGCCCGCCACGAACCTGCCGACGTGCGTTTTCAGCAACGAGTGCAGCAGGTAGTCGCGGCTATCAACACACGCGATGTGCTGCTCTCGCTGCCGCTGGATATCCAGGGAACGGCCTTTCAGCAGCAGGTCTGGCAGGCGTTACGTGCGATTCCCTGCGGTGAAACCGTGAGCTATCAGCAGCTTGCTGCGCGTATCGGCAAACCCACTGCAGTGCGCGCGGTCGCCAGCGCGTGCGGCGCAAATAAACTGGCAATGGTGATTCCGTGTCATCGGGTCGTGGGTCGCGATGGCGCGCTCTCCGGTTATCGTTGGGGCGTGAGTCGAAAAGCGCAGCTATTAAAGCGAGAAGCGCAAAAAGAGGAGTAGCGATGCTGGATCTATTTGCTGATGAAGAACCCTGGCAAGAGTCGCTGGCGCCTGGCGCGGTGGTGTTGCGCCGTTTTGCTTTTCGCGCGGCGCAGTCGCTGTTAGACGATATCAGGTTTGTCGCCAGTCAGTCTCCGTTTCGTCAGATGGTGACGCCGGGCGGATACACTATGTCGGTAGCGATGACCAACTGCGGCGAGTTAGGGTGGACCACCAATCGTCACGGCTATTGTTATTCTGAGCGCGATCCGTTGACGGATAAGCCTTGGCCTGCTCTGCCGTTATCGTTTGCCAGCGTATGCCGTCAGGCGGCGCTCGCGGCAGGGTATGAGAACTTCCAGCCGGACGCCTGCCTGATCAATCGCTATGCGCCCGGCGCAAAGTTGTCGTTGCATCAGGATAAAGACGAGCCGGATCTGCGTGCCCCTATCGTCTCGGTTTCATTGGGGGTGCCGGCCGTTTTTCAGTTTGGCGGCCTGCATCGCAGCGATCCGCTTCAGCGTATCTTACTGGAGCATGGCGATATTGTGGTCTGGGGCAGCGAGTCCCGGCTGTTTTATCATGGTATTCAGACGCTGAAAGCGGGCTTCCATCCCATGACCGGTGAATTTCGCTACAATCTGACTTTCCGTCAGGCGGCTGAAAAAGAATAAAAATAAGAATTATTATTGCTGTGAAGGTGGAGTTAGTTAAACTGCGGGCTGTTATTATCTGTCCGGGTTGTGTACATGGAACTTCTTATTCTTGTCTGGCGGCAGTACCGCTGGCCATTTATTAGCGTGATGGCGCTTAGCCTCGCCAGCGCGGCGTTGGGGATTGGCCTAATCGCGTTTATCAATCAGCGCCTGATTGAAACGGTGGATACGACCGTCATGGTGCTGCCGGAATTTCTCGGTCTGCTCCTGTTGCTAATGGCCGTAACGTTAGGTTCCCAACTGGCGTTAACCACTTTGGGACACCATTTCGTTTACCGCCTGCGCAGTGAATTTATCAAGCGCATCCTGGATACGCATGTCGAACGTATTGAGCAACTGGGCAGCGCCTCTTTACTGGCCGGTCTGACCAGCGATATTCGCAATATTACTATCGCCTTTGTGCGTCTGCCTGAACTGGTGCAGGGCATTATCCTCACCGTCGGCTCGGCAGTGTATCTGGCGATGTTATCGACAAAAATGCTGCTGGTCACGACGGTCTGGATGACCATAACTATCTGGGGCGGATTCGTGCTGGTGGCGCGGGTTTACCGGCATATGGCGACTTTGCGCGAGACTGAAGATAAGTTGTACAACGATTATCAGACGGTGCTGGAAGGACGCAAGGAGCTAACGTTGAACCGTGAGCGTGCGGAGCAGATTTTTAAGCAATGTTATACCCCGGACGCCAAAGAGTACCGTCATCACATTATCCGTGCCGATACTTTTCATCTGAGCGCCGTCAACTGGTCGAATATTATGATGCTGGGGGCGATAGGCCTGGTCTTCTGGATGGCGAATAGCCTCGGCTGGGCTGATACCAACGTCGCGGCGACCTATTCGCTGACGCTGCTGTTCCTGCGCACGCCGCTACTGTCTGCGGTGGGGGCGTTGCCAACGCTACTGGCCGCCCAGGTGGCATTTAATAAACTGAATAAATTCGCGCTCGCCCCGTATAAACCCGATTTCCCGCAGCCGAAAGCCTTTCCGGGCTGGCAGACGCTGGAGCTACGCAACGTGGTTTTTCACTACCAGGATAACGCGTTTTCCGTGGGGCCCATTAACCTGACGATTCACCGCGGCGAGCTGCTGTTTTTAATTGGCGGCAACGGTAGCGGAAAATCGACGCTGGCGATGTTATTGACCGGTTTATACCAGCCGCAATCGGGCGCGATTTTACTTGATGGGCAGCCTATTGCCGCCGGGCAGCCGGAAGATTATCGCAAACTGTTTTCTGCGGTGTTCACCGATGTCTGGTTATTCGACCGCCTGCTGGGGCCGCAGGGGAAACCCGCGAATCCCGCGCTGGTCGATAAATGGCTTGAGCACCTGAAAATGACGCACAAGCTGGAACTAAACGACGGGCGCATTTTGAATCTTAACCTGTCGAAAGGGCAAAAAAAACGCATTGCGCTGCTGCTGGCGCTGGCGGAAGAGCGCGATATTATTTTGCTGGATGAGTGGGCCGCCGATCAGGACCCGCATTTCCGCCGGGAGTTTTATCAGGTACTGCTGCCGTTAATGCAGAAAATGGGGAAAACCATTTTCGCCATCAGCCATGATGATCACTATTTTATTCACGCCGATCGTCTGCTTGAAATGCGTAACGGACAGCTAACTGAACTCACCGGCGAAGAACGTGACGCCGCCTCGCGCGATGCGGTAGCGCGTACCGCGACTATGGCGCCGGATGAACGGCCTGATAAGCAAAGCGCTATCAGGCATGGTTAATGGCGTAACGCCAGGCTTATTTTTCCGGGGCGGGCGATGGGATTTCTGCTGTCACCGCGTTTTTCTGTCTGACAATGCGGGGAAGCAACAGCATAGCGATAACGCCAGCGACGACGCCAATCGCCAGATTTGCCGTATAGACCGTTGCCGCCACGGTAACCAGCATCACCAGCGTTTCCGCGATGGGTAAACGCGTCAGCGTAGCGGGCTGGATACTGTGCCAGCTAAAGGTTTTCACTGCCACAATCGCCATAATACCTGCCAGCACCGCCATCGGGATTTTCGCCATCACCTCGCTGAGCGCCGTGACCAGCAGTAACAACACTACGCCGGCGGCCAGCGTCGAGACGCGACTGCGGCCTTTGCCCATTTCAACGTTGACTATGGTTTGGCCAATCATCGCACAGCCGGCAATACCGCCGTAAAAACCGGCCAGGATATTCGCGATACCCAGCCCGGCGCTTTCTCGTTTTTTATTCGATGGCGTCGCCGTCAAATCGTCCACCAGTTTCGCCGTCAGCAGCGACTCCATCAGGCCGACAAAGGCGATGCTCAACGCGCAGGGCCAGATAATCGCCAGCGTTTGCCAGTTAAGCGGGACGGACAGCAGCGTCAGCCCTGGCAGCCCGCGACTCATGGGGCCCTCATCGCCGACGGTAGGCAGCAGTTGCCCGGTTGTGGCGGTAAACACGGTCAGCAGGACGATGGCAATTAGCGGCGCGGGAATGCTTTTAATCACGCGTGGCGCCCACAATACAATCAGCAGCGTCAGGACAAACAGCCCCCAGATTAACGGACTTTTACTCCAGAAGTGTGGCACCTGCGCAAAGAAAATCAAAATGCCGAGCGCGTTAACAAATCCTGTCATCACGGCGGCAGGAATAAAGCGCATCAGCCTCGCCATTCCCAGCACCCCGAACAGGATCTGAATAACGCCGGCCAGGACTACCGCGGGCAAAATATACTGTACGCCATGCTGGCTGACCATTGGACCGATGACCAGCGCGACGGAACCAGCCGCCGCCGTGACCATTGCCGGACGACCGCCTAATACGGACATCGCCAGACACAGCACCACGGAAGCGATCAGGCTGACTTTAGGGTCAACGCCCGCAATAACTGAAAAGGAGATCACTTCCGGGATCAGCGCCAGCGCGGTAAGCACGCCAGCCAGCGTTTCGCGAACCAACAGGCGCGGGGAACGTATTACACGGCTAACGGCATATTCCGTAGCGGTAGTAGAGGGGAAAGACGTTGCAGACATAAACACTCTCAGGTCAAATCAGGCCTGATTACAGCAGACCGACAGGCGTCCGTGCGGCGAATAGTAAAGCGCCGCATACTACCTGTCCCACGAGCGGGTTTCCAGAAGTGTTTTACGTATAACCCAATAAACAGAAACCCGCATCGCGGCACAAACTGGGAGGCGAATGCCCGATAAGCGTGACCGGGCTGTGAAAATTAACGCGCTACGGCGTTTTGTACGTTAGCGTCCGCTTTCCAGATGCGGTATTTCACGTCCACATTCGCCGGGGTATACACCACGATCGGCAGCTTGCTGTTGTAGCGCAGCATCCCGTCTTGACCCAGCCAGGCGGTGACGAATTTTGGCTCTTTCTTACCTTCAGGACAGGCCATCATGGTCGATACCTGAGAGGTGACGTTATCAAAGACATAATAGTCATAGCCCCAGCCTTCCAGAGTTTTTGTTTTCAGCTTGCCGCCGAGACGATGCTGGTTACAATCCACGTTTAGTGTTTGACCAATCAACAATTCCACTTTAAGGGTAGATTCATCCTGCTGAGGGGTTAGGGTAATCACTTGCCGCTTCATTCCTTTTTCCGCCTGCGGATAGGGGGCGATTTTCTCCAGCGGCTGGGCGTTATCGCCATTGACGGCCCAGGCAGAGGCGCTGGCGGCGAAGACGACGGCAGGAACAAACATCTTCATTTTATTGTTCACAGTATTTCCTTTCTGCTATTTCTGTATGCACAAGGGACAGGTTAACACATTTACATTATCTATTAATCCGTATTAATTCATATTTTTAAGTTTATTAATAAATAGCAATCTTATTATCCAGTGGAATGTTCTGATATTTAAGGTATGAATAATATTATTGGCTGCTTGTGTTTTTCGTTATATAAATATCTATATAACTCATTGAAATGTGAGAAAAAGCACGTTTGTCGGCCTTTACCCGGCAGTCTTTTGATCCGGCAACAGCATTTACCTCTATCGGGGTATGCATCTCTAACACATCCTGAAATATCTTATTTACAAAAATAACTACTCATAAATTGTGCGGTTTTTATTGCTATTTACCCCTATGGAAGCGTGTCGTTAAGGAAGGGCGATATCATGGTTGATTTATCCCGTCGAAGCATGTTGACCGGCAGTTGGCGCAACGCCAGCAATGGGATTCTTCCGCCGTGGGCCAGAGAAGCGTCTTATTTTCTTGCCCAGTGTCTGCGTTGCGACGCCTGTATCCAGGCGTGTGAGTCCAATATCCTGCAACGAGGAACGGGAGGGTATCCGGGCGTAGATTTCAAACAGGGCGAGTGCAGTTTTTGTTATGCCTGCGCGCAAGCCTGTAGCGAGTCTCTTTTTCTTCCGCGCCACACCAGGGCCTGGGATCTGATTTTTACGCTCGGAGAAAACTGCCTCGCCAGGCAATCGGTTGAATGCCATCGTTGCCAGGACAGTTGTGAGCCTATGGCCATTACCTTTCGCCCCACGTTATCCGGTATTTACCAGCCGCAGCTTGACCCGCAGGCCTGTAACGGATGCGGGGCGTGTGTCGCTATCTGTCCAGTGTCAGCCATTAAAGCGGAGAACAACCATGCACACTAACTGGCAGGTCTGTAGCCTGGTCGTACAGGCCAAAAGTCAGAATATCGCCGCCGTCCGCACACAGTTGCAGACGTTGCCGGGTTGCGAAGTCGCGTTAAGCGACGTTGAAAGCGGCCAGTTGATCGTGGTGGTAGAGGCAGAGCAGAGCGAATCGCTGATGCAAGCAATTGAGTCAGTACGCAATGTTGAGGGCGTACTGGCGGTGTCGCTGGTTTATCACCAGCAGGATGAGCAAGGTGAGGAAACACCATGAAACTCAGTCGTCGTAGCTTTATGAAAGCTAACGCCGTTGCGGCCGCTGCGGCGGCTGCCGGTTTGAGCGTGCCGGGCGTCGCCCGCGCCGTTGTCGGGCAGCAGGAAGCCATCAAATGGGACAAAGCGCCGTGCCGTTTTTGCGGAACGGGCTGCGGTGTGTTAGTGGGAACGCAGCAGGGCCGCGTGGTCGCCTGCCAGGGCGACCCGGACGCGCCGGTCAACCGTGGTCTGAACTGCATTAAAGGCTACTTCCTGCCCAAAATTATGTACGGTAAAGATCGTCTGACGCAGCCAATGTTGCGCATGAAAGACGGCAAATATCACAAAGACGGCGAGTTTACGCCAGTGAGCTGGGATCAAGCCTTCGATGTGATGGAAGAGAAGTTTAAAACGTCCCTGAAAGAGAAAGGACCAGAAGCGATCGGCATGTTTGGCTCTGGTCAATGGACCATCTGGGAAGGCTATGCCGCTGCAAAATTGTTCAAGGCGGGTTTCCGCTCTAACAACATCGACCCGAATGCGCGTCACTGCATGGCGTCGGCGGTGGTGGGCTTTATGCGCACCTTTGGCATGGATGAACCGATGGGCTGCTACGACGATATTGAGCAGGCCGATGCGTTTGTGCTGTGGGGTTCCAACATGGCGGAGATGCACCCGATTTTATGGTCGCGCATCACTAATCGCCGTTTGTCCGATCCGAACGTGAAGGTCGCGGTCCTCTCCACCTTCCAGCACCGTAGCTTTGAACTGGCGGACAACGGTATTGTTTTTACCCCGCAAAGCGATCTGATGATCCTTAACTATATCGCCAATTACATTATTCAGCACGATGCGGTAAATCAGGATTTTTTTACAAAGCATGTGAATCTGCGTAAAGGGGCGACGGATATCGGCTACGGCTTACGCCCGACGCACCCGCTGGAAAAAGCGGCGAAGAATCCGGGCTCCGACGCTTCCGGGCCGATGAGCTTCGACGAGTATAAAGCCTTCGTGGCGGAGTATACGCTGGACAAAACCGCTGCAATGACCGGCGTGCCGAAAGACCAACTGGAACAGTTGGCGCAACTCTATGCCGATCCGAACAAGAGAGTGATCTCTTACTGGACGATGGGCTTTAACCAGCATACCCGCGGCGTGTGGGCGAATAACCTGGTTTACAACCTGCATCTGCTGACCGGCAAAATCTCCCAGCCTGGCTGCGGTCCTTTCTCCCTGACCGGCCAGCCTTCTGCCTGCGGTACGGCGCGTGAAGTGGGAACTTTCTCACACCGTCTACCGGCAGATATGGTCGTAACGAACGAAAAACACCGCGATATCTGCGAAAAACACTGGCAGATCCCCGCTGGCACTATTCCGGCAAAAGTGGGTTTACACGCGGTGGCGCAAGATCGCGCGCTGAAAGACGGCAAACTGAACGTCTACTGGGTGATGTGTAATAACAATATGCAGGCAGGGCCGAACATCAACGAAGATCGTATGCCGGGCTGGCGCGATCCGCGTAACTTCATCATTGTCTCCGATCCTTACCCGACCGTTAGCGCGCTGTCTGCGGATCTGATCCTGCCGACCGCCATGTGGGTTGAAAAAGAAGGCGCTTATGGCAACGCCGAACGCCGCACGCAGTTCTGGCGTCAGCAAATTAAAGCGCCGGGCGAAGCCAAATCCGATCTCTGGCAACTGGTGCAGTTCTCCCGTCGTTTTAAAACCGAGGAGGTCTGGCCGGAAGCGTTGTTGGCTCAGAAGCCGGAGCTGCGCGGTAAAACGCTGTATGACGTCCTGTTCGCCACGCCTGCGGTCAGCAAATTCCCGCTGAGCGAGCTGAAAGAGGATCAGTTAAATGACGAATCCCGTGAACTGGGCTTCTATCTGCAAAAAGGGTTGTTTGAAGAATACGCCTGGTTTGGACGCGGCCACGGTCATGATCTGGCGCCGTTCGACGATTACCACAATGCGCGCGGTTTACGCTGGCCGGTGGTTGACGGTAAAGAGACACAGTGGCGCTACAGCGAAGGCAACGACCCCTACGTAAAAGCGGGGGAAGGGTACAAATTCTACGGTAAACCGGATGGCAAAGCAGTGATCTTCGCGCTGCCGTTTGAACCCGCGGCGGAGTCGCCGGACAACGAGTACGATCTGTGGCTTTCCACCGGTCGCGTGCTGGAACACTGGCATACCGGCAGTATGACGCGCCGCGTGCCTGAACTGCATCGCGCCTTCCCGGAAGCAGTGGTCTTTATCCACCCGCTGGATGCGAAAGCGCGCGATCTGCGTCGCGGCGATAAGGTTAAAGTATCGTCCCGCCGCGGCGAAGTGATTTCGTTTGTCGAAACGCGTGGCCGCAACCGCCCGCCGCAGGGGCTGGTGTATATGCCGTTTTTCGATGCCGCTCAACTGGTGAACAACCTGACGCTGGATGCGACGGACCCGCTCTCTAAAGAGACGGATTTCAAGAAATGCGCCGTTAAACTGGCGAAGGTGTAACGCGCTATGTCCCGTACAGCGAAACTCCAAAATGGCCGCCGCCGCTTTTTGCGTGATGTTGTGCGCACTGCGGGCGGGCTGGCGGCGGTTGGCGTGGCGCTGGGCTTGCAACAGCAAACCGCGCGCGCAACGGGTGTGCGGCTGCGCCCGCCAGGTGCGCTGAATGAAAACGCCTTCGCCAGCGCCTGCGTGCGCTGTGGGCAGTGCGTTCAGGCGTGTCCATACGACACGCTAAAACTGGCGACGCTGGCCTCCGGACTATCGGCTGGTACGCCCTATTTCGTCGCTCGCGACATCCCCTGTGAAATGTGTGAAGACATTCCGTGCGCCAAAGTTTGTCCCAGCGGGGCGCTGGATAAAGATATCGTCTCCATTGATGACTCGCGCATGGGGCTGGCTGTACTGCTGGATCAGGAAAACTGCCTTAACTTTCAGGGGTTGCGCTGTGACGTTTGTTACCGCGAATGCCCGAAAATTGATGAGGCCATCACGCTGGAACTGGATCGCAACATGCGTACCGGCAAACATGCGCGTTTTCTGCCCACCGTACACAGCGACGCCTGTACCGGCTGCGGTAAATGCGAAAAAGTCTGCGTACTGGAGCAACCGGCGATAAAAGTGTTGCCGTTGTCGTTGGCGAAAGGGGAGCTAGGGCACCATTACCGCTTCGGCTGGCTGGAGGGGAAAGATGGCAAATCGTAAACGTGACGCCGGGCGAGAAGCGTGGGTGAAAAAAGGTTGGTGGCGCAGCCACCGTTGGCTGGTGTTACGGCGTATCAGCCAGTTTATGGTGCTGGGGATGTTTCTCAGCGGCCCGTGGCTGGGTTTTTGGGTTTTGCATGGCAACTACAGCGGTAGTTTGCTGTTCGATACCCTCCCGCTGACCGATCCGCTGATTACCCTGGAAAGCCTCGCCAGTGGACATCTTCCCGCGGCCGTAGCGCTGACGGGAGCGGTAATTATCACTGTGCTGTATGCGCTGGCGGGAAAGCGAGTATTTTGCAGTTGGGTTTGCCCGCTAAATCCCGTTACCGATTTGGCTAACTGGATGCGCAGGAAGCTTGACCTGAATCAGTCTGCGACGATTCCGCGCCATATACGGTACGTACTCCTGGTGGTGGTGTTAATCGGTTCGGCGTTGACTGGCACGTTGCTGTGGGAATGGATCAATCCCGTGTCGCTGTTAGGCCGTAGCCTGGTCATGGGATTTAGTAGCGGCGCGCTGCTGATTATTGCTTTGTTTTTATTTGATTTATTAGTCGTTGAGCACGGTTGGTGCGGTCATATTTGCCCGATGGGAACGCTATATGGCGTGCTGGGCAGTAAAGGCGTAGTGACCGTGGCGGCCAAAAAACGCGAGAAATGTAATCGCTGTATGGATTGTTTTCATGTTTGCCCGGAACCGCATGTGCTACGTGCGCCGGTGCTGGATGAGCAAAGCCCGGCGCAGGTAACCCACCGCGACTGCATGACCTGCGGCCGCTGCGTGGATGTCTGTTCTGAGGATGTTTTTACAATAACAACACGATGGAGTTCGGGAGCGAAATCATGAAAAGCCATGACCTGATGAAAGCGCTGTGTCAATGGATGGCCACGCTTGCCCTGGTGGTAAGTGGTGCGGTTTGGGCGGCAAACGGAGTGGATCTGAGCCAGTCGCCGGAAGTATCCGGGACGCAGGAAGGGGCGATTCGTATGCCGAAAGAGCAGGAGCGTATGCCGCTGAATTACGTCAACCAGCCGCCGATGATCCCGCACAGCGTCGAGGGCTACCAGGTGACCACCAATACCAACCGCTGCCTGCAATGCCACGGCGTAGAAAGTTATCGTACTACGGGCGCGCCGCGTATCAGCCCGACGCACTTTATGGACAGCGACGGTAAAGTGTCGGGCAACGTCGCGCCGCGTCGTTATTTCTGCCGGCAGTGCCACGTACCGCAGTCTGATACCGCGCCGATTGTCGACAATACCTTTACCCCCTCGAAAGGTTACGGGAAATAAGAGGTCATTATGGAAAATTCTAACCGTAAACCCGGCTGGATAAAGCGCGTCTGGCGATGGTGGCGCAGCCCCAGCCGTCTGGCGCTGGGGACCTTGCTGTTAATCGGTTTTATCGGCGGTATTATCTTCTGGGGCGGCTTCAATACCGGGATGGAAAAAGCCAACACCGAAGAGTTTTGTATTAGCTGCCATGAAATGCGCAACACGGTGTATCAGGAATATATGGAAACCGTCCACTACAACAACCGTAGCGGCGTTCGCGCCACCTGCCCTGACTGCCATGTGCCGCATGAGTGGGGGCCAAAGATGATCCGTAAGATAAAAGCCAGTAAGGAACTGTACGCTAAGGTATTTGGATTGATAGATACACCGCAGAAATTTGAAGCTCATCGCCTGACGATGGCGCAAAATGAGTGGCGACGTATGAAAGACAACAATTCGCAGGAATGCCGCAACTGCCACAATTTCGACTTTATGGATCTGACAGCGCAAAAAGGCGTCGCGGCGAAAATGCACGATCAGGCGGTAAAAGACGGACAGACCTGTATCGATTGCCACAAAGGGATCGCGCATAAACTTCCGGATATGCGTGATGTTAAACCAGGATTCTGACAGGACGTTAATGCGTGGGAATGCTTGAAGCCAGAGAACTGCACTGCGAGCGGGACGAGAGGACGCTGTTTCGCGGGCTGTCGTTCACCGTGGACGCCGGGGAGTGGGTGCAAATCACCGGCGGCAACGGCGCGGGGAAAACCACCCTGCTGCGCCTGCTGACCGGGCTGGCGCGCCCGGACGGCGGGGAGGTGTACTGGCGGGGCGAACCCCTGCGCCGCGTGCGCGACAGCTATCATCAGGATCTGTTGTGGACCGGACATCAGCCGGGAATTA
>NZ_VXJW01000002.1 GCF_008692845.1 Salmonella enterica subsp. arizonae | reverse complement strand
GCAGGGAATACAATCATGAGAGAACGCATTCATCATTAAATGACATGACTCCGGCTGAATTTATCCGAAGTCTCCGGAAAGACGAAGATCTCTGATTTAGCACTGTACTGAATTTGGGCCAGGGTCAGAAAGACGAAGATCTCTGATTTAGCACTGTACTGAATTTGGGCCAGGGTCAAAGGCTCCGGTGTCCGTAGTGGAAGGCGAGGGTGCCATCGGGATAATCCAGCACTTTAATTTTCTCACCGGCAAGACGGCTGTTTTCTTCTGTTGGGTCCATGAGATAAAGGATCTTATCGTACTGGAAAGTCAGTGATTTCGACACGGTACGGACATCATGCCAGGCAAAGATGTCTCTTAATTCATCGGGGCTTTCCTGCACCGGACGATGCAAATCTTTCGGGAACCTGGCCGGACGTGAGAATCGGCGGTTAAAGTCTGCAATGAAAGTGGCAAGCCAGGCATTCGCGGCCTCAATGCCGGTAACACCTTCCAGACGCATTTCTTTGATTAGCCGATCCTGAAGAGTCTGATTCGCACGTTCCACGCGGCCTTTAGCTTCAGAGCTGTTGGCACAAATAAGCTCGATTGCCAGGTCAAAGAGTACACGTCCGAACTGGGTAACGGTGGTATTGCGGTTCTCCGGACCACTGACGCGAAATATTGCGTGTTTGTCACTGTACAGCGATACCGGCTTCCCATGCTGCTCAATGTATTCCCGGGTTGCCAGCATGTAATCAAAGGCTGTTTCTGACTCGCTGAACCGCAAATGCATCAGGCGGCCGGTGGCATCATCGATAAATACAAGCAGGCAGCATTTTGGCGCACGACCTTCAAACCAGTCATGATGGGAGCCGTCGATCTGGATCAGTTCACCCAGACAATCACGACGATGTCGGGGCTGATAAACCCGTGACTTGCGACGAGCATGCGGGACCCAGAGTCCGTCAGACGTCATCCAGTTGCGGACGGTCTCGATTGAAAGTCGGATATCATGGCGTTCCCTGAGTTTTTCAGCGGCCAGCGTGGGCCCAAAGTCACTGTAGTTTTCACGTATCAGCGTGAGTACGCGCAGTTTAAGCGATTCGGTCAACCGGCGATTGCTGGGCTGGCCGCGTTTACGGCTGACAAGTCCTTCAGCACCAGAAACCCGGTAACGATTGATAAGCCGTTGCGCCTGACGTTCTGAGATGCCAAGCTGTGACGCTGCATCGCGGCGATGTAGATATATGGAGTTAGGTGAAATTATGAGCTCAATAGTTTTAAAGAACAAAATTGAAGAGTATACAGAGCAAGAGTTTTTAGCCATTCTTAAAGAATTTAGGAAAAGCACAAGGCAGGCTAAAGATTTAAAGGGAAGTAAGCTGGATGAGTATCTTGATAAATTAATGGATAACTTTATTCAAGTAACGGCACACCCTAAAGGCAGCGACTTAATTGTTTACCCTGAAAAAGACGAAGACGGGGAACCTCATAGGGTAATTGAAATCGTCAAAGAATGGAGGAAATCTCAAGGGCTTCCATTATTTAAGGACTCCTAGGTCATAGAATAACATCATGACTGCTGTATAGCAGCCTTAAGTTAGACTTTAACATGATGGCAATGCAAATTAGGTTATTGTTATGGACCGTAAATCCCCATCTTTATATGAAATTCTTACTGGCAACTTTACAGGGGACCTTCCCCTTGAAGCTGTAAACGAAGAAGACCCGGTCATTTTATCCGTGCTGGATAACATCCAGAGTATTTTGAACGCCCGGGCCGGGACCCAATCCCATCTCCAAGATTATGGTTTGCCGGATATGACCAAAATCCTGCAAGGCATGCCCGGGACCGCCCACGAGCTGATCGATACGCTGGCCGGTGTTCTGCTCAAGTATGAACCCCGTTTGCAGTCCCTTAATGTAACCTTACTCGAACAGCAAGTGCCCGGGGAGTTGCGCTACGCCATCGATGCGGAACTAAGAGGTATCGGGCTTGTACGGTATGGGACCGAGTTTATGTCTGAGGGTAAAGTGATGATCAGGCACTTGAAACAACAACAGCATCTGGAAAACCATAAGTTTATCTAATCAACTCTTATCAACTCTTACCCTCATTCGATACGGATTGAAGTGGCACACTGAATTTGGCCACCTGAAAAGAGGTGATATGCTCACCTCAGAACAACACAGGTGCCTTAATGAAAAAAAGAAATTTCAGCGCGGAATTCAAACGTGAATCCGCTCAGCTGGTTGTTGATCAGAACTACACCGTGGCAGATGCAGCCAGCGCTATGGATGCCGGCCTTTCCACAATGACGCGATGGGTGAAGCAGTTGCGTGATGCGCGGCAGGGAAAAACGCCTGAAGCCTCTCCCATTACTCCGGAACAAATTGAAATACATGAGCTAAGAAAAAAACACAACGTATTGAAATGGATAACGAAATACTAAAAAAGACTACCGCGCTCTTGATGTCAGACTCTCTGAACGGTTCCCGATAATCAGGAAACTCAGAGCGCATTATCCGGTGGCCACACTCTGCCACGTGTTCGGGGTTCATCGCAGCAGCTACAAATACCGGGAAAACCGCCCTGAAAAGAAAAGCCAGACGGCAGGCGGGCTGTATTACGCAGCCAGGTTCTGGAGCTGCATAACATCAGCCATGGCTCTGCCGGCGCAAGAAGTATCGCAACCATGGCAACGCTGAGAGGCTTCCGTACAGGACGTTGGCTTGCCGGCAGGCTCATGAAAGAGCCGGGGCTGGTCAGTTGTCAGCAACCTGCTCACCGGTATAAACGTGGTGGCCATGAACACATTGCTATCCCGAATCACCCTGAGCGGCAGTTCGCAGTGACAGAGCCAAATCAGGTGTGGTGCGGCAACGTGACGTATATCTGGACAGGTAAACGCTGGGCATACCTTGCTGTTGTTCTCGACCTGTTCGCCAGGAAACCGGTGGGCCGGGCAATGTCGTTCTCACTGGACAGCAGACTGACCATCAAAGCGCTGGAAATGGCGTGGGAAACGCGTGGCAAACCAGCCGGGGTGATGTTCCACAGCGTCCAGGGCAGTCATTATACGAGCAGGCAGTTCCGGCAGTTACTGTGGCGATACCGGATCAGGCAGAGCATGAGCCGGTGCGGAAACTGCCGGGATAATAGCCCAATGGAACGCTTCTTCAGGAGTCTGAAGAACGAATGGATGCCGGTGGTGGGTTACGTAAGCTTCAGCGAGGCAGCTCACGCCATAACGGACTATATCGTTGGATATTACGCGCACTAAGACCGCACGAATATAACGGTGGGTTACCCCCAAACGAATCGGAAAATCGATACTGGAAAAACTCTAACGCGGTGGCCAGTTTTAGTTGACCACTACAAAGTAAACCACCTTCTCCCCTTGTGCCTTATTTGTGCCATTGCGATTTATAATTGCGTCGATT
Organism: Salmonella enterica subsp. arizonae; assembly: GCF_008692845.1. Classification (GTDB taxonomy): domain Bacteria; phylum Pseudomonadota; class Gammaproteobacteria; order Enterobacterales; family Enterobacteriaceae; genus Salmonella; species Salmonella arizonae. Next base: position 530,804 of record NZ_VXJW01000002.1, on the reverse strand, counting down.
TTGCTCGCATGCTCGGTGATATGCCAAGCTGAAAGGTGAGCGTACCAAAACAATCCGACCCTAACGATTACTTTTCCGAAGACGCACTGGTTAAGTATGACTATGACCAGAATCTTCGACCTTAAGGTTGAATCATCAAAGCGATGTTACCGTCGTAAGAGAGACAGTAATATTTGCCGTAAATATGAAACTGATGGAGGTAATCATCACTCCAGCCCTACACAATCTGGAAAATGAAGTGAAGTGCGGCCAGTGACGTATCAGCAGTGATTCTTAGCCGACGGCAGGCCATGGGATTTACTCCACAAACAGCGATTTTGATTAAGTGGAGCTTCATGCCCAAGTCACGGGTGTTGTTATGAAACGATGTTGGTCATTCTAACCCCTGTAGATGACTGTCCCGGGATTTTTAATGCTCTCCTGTATCGTCAGCCTGTTCTCCGCCAAAGGTGACAAGACTAAATCCGGTTCAGCAGACAATCAGTGATGTTCTCGAGGAACGGTATAGGCGAATTTACTCCTGAACAGGTGCGTAATGTCGACCGTCTACTATTCTGAAACGTTACTGATATCAAAGCATTAAATTTTATTTTTATCTTTGTTGTTGTAACAATAATTTACATTTTGCTTTCTGTTACCAGAGAACCTGAATCAATTTTAACGGGGGATTAGATAAAAGCTAATTCAGCAAAATCTTTTTTTAAGATACATTGAATTATCAGGTACCCCATTTAAACGGGAGACGAGAATGCAAATTTTAGAACAGTCTTTTTTTTTCGTTCCTGAGAATTGTCCTGAACGATTTGAAAAAGCAAATAACACATGTGCTGATGGCGTAATCATTGATTTAGAAGATACGGTGACATCTGAGAAAAATAATTTCCAGAGAAGTTGCCGAAAAAAGCAAAGGGAATTTTGACTCGTAGTATTTAGTAAATATATGAAGGAGTCACTAATGAAAGTTTTAGTCTGTGTAAAACAAGTTGTCGATCATAACGTTAGAATTAGAATAAAGCAAGATCATTCTGATGTTGATATTTCTGACTGTAAACTCAGTATCAATCCATTTGATGAAATAGCAGTTGAAGAAGCAGTACGTTTAAAAGAACGGGGGGTAATCAGCGAGATTGTTGCAGTGTCTATAGGATATAAAGGTGTAGGAGACGTATTGCGTACAGCACTGGCATACGGGGCTGACAGGGCAATACATATATTAACAGAAAAGTCTCTTGATCCACTGATTGTAGCCAAAACTATCACAGCTATTACTAAGAATGAAAAACCCGATATTATATTATTAGGCAAGCAAGCTATTGATGATGATTGTAATCAGGTAGGTCAAATGCTGGCAGCATTACTCGATCTTCCTCAGGCCACTAATATTAGTAAAGTTACTGTTTCTGATAATTTATTAACTGCTGTTCGTGAGATTGATGGAGGAGCAGAAACATTGAGTTTATCTCTGCCAGCAGTACTCACAACAGATCTCCGACTGAATACACCGAGAAATATCAGCTTGCCGAATTTTATTAAAGCCAAGAAAAAAACTGTTGAGGAGATAAATTTCGATTCACTTGGTATCAGCCCGTCATCCAAATTGACTACTATCAAAGTCGATGAGCCAGCAACAAGGGAGGCCGGCATAATTGTTCCGGATATTAGCACGTTGCTAAATAAACTAAAAAACGAAGAAAAAATAATTTAAGGAGACAAACATGGCTTCTTTAGTTATTGCTGAACATAATGGCAACATTCTTTTACCTTCAACACTCAGTACAATCACTGCGGCGAAAGCCATTGATAGTGATATAGATATACTTATGTTAGGGTATGGTATAGAAAATATTGCAGTTAAAGCCAGTCATATTCAGGGGGTATCCACTGTATTTGTTGCTGACGGTGCACTATTCGAACACATTCTGGCAGAGAATGTGGAAAAACAGATCTGCTATTTTTTGAACAGAGACAAAAATCATTATCAGTCAATTCTTTTCCCTGCAAGCTCTTTTGGAAAAAACTGTGCGCCACGCTTAGCCGCAAAACTTGATGTATCTCAGATTAGTGATATTACGCGTGTCATTGATCAACATACCTTTGAACGTCCAATCTATGCGGGTAGTGCTATTGCCACAGTGCACAGTGATGATGAATATAAAGTGATAACTGTTCGTCCTACCGCATTTGCGGCTGCGGAAGAGGGGGGAAAAGCCCCCATTGCATCTACAGAGGTTGTTACTGGTTCAGATCAGGTAAAATTTATTAGTCAAGATGTTAATAAAAGTAACCGTCCAGACTTACAATCCGCCCGAGTTGTAGTATCAGGTGGACGAGGAGTAGGAAGTGCGCAGGCGTTCAAAGAGCTTGTTGAAAATCTGGCAGATAAATTAGGGGCTGCCGTCGGTGCAAGCCGGGCTGCGGTAGATGCTGGTTATGCCCCAAATGATTATCAGGTTGGTCAGACCGGCAAAATCGTTGCGCCTCAACTTTATATTGCTTTGGGAATTTCTGGTGCCATACAACATCTTGCTGGAATGAAAGAATCAGGCATCATTGTCGCTATTAATAAGGATCCTGACGCGCCTATATTTTCTATTGCGGATTATGGTCTGGTAGCAGATATATTCAAAGCTGTACCTGAGCTTATAGATAAATTATAAATCATATATTTTCCTGATTAAAGGTGACTTTTATGCAAGATACAGATATTCAAATTTGGCGGCCTGGCATTCTGCGCAACACCGATTATCTTAACCCCGGTCCCGCTAAGCTGCTGGCCGCCACTCTGGATAAAGATATCGAAAACTTTAAAGAAGGGGCCATTCTGCCAGAATTATGGCACTGGCTCTATTTTCTTCCTGCCGACCGCCAGTCAGATCTATCCGTTGATGGTCATCCGATAAAAGGTCATTTTCTACCCCCCGTTGATTTACCAAGAAGAATGTGGGCATCGAGTCAAATGACCTGGAATACTTCATTCCTTCTGGGTGAAAAAGTTGAAAAAACGTCGCGAGTCAAAGAGATTCTTGAGAAAAGGGGCTCTAGCGGGAAACTGGTGTTCGTTAATGTTGAACATCTATATAGATCCAACGAACGAGATATTATGACCGAAGTTCACACTATTGTCTATTGTGAAGCTGTTACATCTCACAAGAAGCACAAGAAGAAAGCCTCGTATGATGTTCCACAAGAACAGTTTTCTCACAAAATTAAGCCAGATCCACCGCTGCTGTTTCGTTATTCAGCATTAACATTTAATACTCATCGCATTCACTATGATCTTGATTATGTCAGGAATGAAGAAGGGTATCCTGGGCTGGTCGTCCAGGGTCCACTGACAGCAACCCTGCTGGTCGACCTGTTAAAGAACAACCGCCCTGACGTGACAATCCGCAATCTGCAATTCCGTGCTATATCCCCCTTGTTCAGTCCTGATCCAATACGGTTATGTGGACGTGTTGATGGTGATGTTGCGACATTATGGGCCGCAGGGCCGGACAACTATATATCAATGAAAGCCACGGTGCTGGTTTATTGAGGAAAAATTATGAAAAGTATCGAAAAGGATAAAAATCAAGATATTCGTGATGCGGTTCGTTCATTGTGTAGTGAATTTGATGATAAATATCATCGTAGGATAGATGAAACAAAAAGTTATCCTGAAGAGTTTGTTAATACACTAACCAAAGCAGGTTGGCTGGCTGCGCTCATCCCGGAGGAATTTGGAGGATCAGGACTTGGTTTAACTGAAGCATCTATTATCATGGAAGAGATCAATAGATCGGGTGGAAATTCTGGAGCCTGTCATGGTCAAATGTATAACATGAATACTTTGTTACGCCATGGCTCCGATAAACAGAAACAATTTTGGCTGCCACGGATAGCTTCTGGTGAATGGCGCCTGCAGTCGATGGGCGTCACAGAACCTACAACAGGTACAGATACCACCAGAATAAAAACTACAGCTGTAAAAAAAGGAGACCGATATGTAATAAACGGACAAAAAGTCTGGATTTCACGTGTTCAACATTCAGACTGGATGATTCTTCTGGTTCGAACTACTCCGCTTGGAGATGTAAAACGTAAATCCGAAGGGATGTCTATTTTCATGGTTGATATTAAAGAGGCTATGAAAAATGGAATGACGGTACAACCTATTCCCAACATGGTCAATCATGAAACCAATGAACTCTTCTTTGACAACCTGGAAATTCCCGAAGAGAACCTCATTGGTGAAGAGGGTATGGGTTTTCACTACATACTTGATGGCTTAAACGCAGAGCGTACCTTGATTGCGGCAGAATGTATAGGGGATGGATATTGGTTTATTGATCGTGTTACCCGCTATACCTGCGAGCGTGAGGTTTTTGGACGTCCCATTGGTCAGAATCAGGGGGTGCAGTTTCCTATTGCAGAAGCATTTATTGGAGTAGAAGCGGCTAATCTGATGCGTTTTAAAGCCTGCGAGCTTTTTGATCAGAAACTTAGCTGTGGAGCACAGGCTAATATGGCGAAATATCTTGCTGCGAAAGCCAGTTGGGAAGCAGCCAATGCCTGCTTGCAATTTCATGGTGGTTATGGTTTTGCTTGTGAGTATGATATCGAACGTAAGTTTAGAGAAACACGTTTATATCAGGTTGCTCCCATATCTACCAACCTGATTCTGAGTTATATCGCTGAGCATGTACTGGAGATGCCACGTTCATTCTGATCCCACATAAGTTGGAAAATATCATGAAACAGTTACCGCTGCCCGAAGTCATTATAGTCTTGATTGAACATGCCATTGCCTCTCCATTCTGTACCCGACAGTTGGCTGATTATGGTACATGGGTAATTAAAATAGAACACCCAGAAGGTGGGGATTTTGCCCGCAATTGTGAAAAGAAGATTATAGATAATTCGCATATATCTTTTTTATCTGGAAAAGAAAGCCAAATATACATCTTTTGAGGTGTTTTATCATCGTCGACGTTTGTTTTTAATATGTGACAATCGGCTATATAGCCTTATGGACACCTTTTTCTGGGGAGCATTGCTATACATTCCAACTGTTTTATTAGTATGGGATTTATTTCACTGGTTACAGTATCAATACTAGTTGATTTACATAATATAGCTATTCCTATGGCGATGAAATTTAGGGGTTAATAATGAACGATACACTTTCTAATACCCGGCAATCACGTGAGACGATAGAATGTGATGTTCTTATTGTGGGAGCAGGACCTGCCGGATTATCTGCCGCTCTCAGACTTAAATTACAGGCAAATGACGCAGGAAAAGAACTGTCTATTATCGTCCTTGATAAGGGATCTGAACCTGGCTCTCATATTCTCAGTGGGGCAGTCATGGATCCCCGAGCGCTGAATGAACTAATTCCTGATTGGCAAGAAAGAGGTGCACCAATTAAACAACCGGTTACTCAGGATAAATTACTTTTACTGATGAATGAAAAAAGTATTAATATCCCGGATGCACTCATTCCTGACAATTTTCGCAACCATGGAAATTTTATAATAAGTCTCGGTAATCTCATAAAATGGCTCGCTGATCAGGCAGAAACGGCAGGCGTGGATATTTATGCAGGATTTTCGGCGGCTGAGATATTGTATGATCAGGATGCTAACATTATCGGTGTGGCAACTGGTGATATGGGACGTCATCGGGATGGTAGCATGAAAGAGGGTTTCCAGAGTGGAATGGAAATTCTGGCAAAGTATACTGTTTTTGCCGAAGGGGCCCGCGGACATCTGGCTAAAGAGCTGATCAAAAAATTTCATCTTGATACAGGTAAAGCCCCCCCGAGTTTTAGCATCGGCATAAAAGAATTGTGGGAGGTTCCATCAGACCAGTCCCGCCCGGGGCTTGTAATACACACTACAGGTTGGCCTCTGGATAAAGAGTCATTCGGGGGAGGATTTCTCTATCATCTTAATGATAATAAAATTGCACTAGGTCTGGTTGTGGGGCTTGATTATTCAAACCCTTGGTTAAATCCTTTTCAGGAAATGCAGCGCCTGAAGACACACCCTTCTATACGTAAATATATTGACCAGGGTAGGCGTATTGGTTATGGCGCAAGAGCGATCAATAACGGCGGGATTCCGTCTATGCCTGATCCCTGTTTACCCGGTGGTCTACTAATTGGTTGTAATGCCGGTACACTCAATGCAAGTAGAATCAAAGGCATACATACAGCTATCAAAAGTGGCATGATAGCGGCTGACGCTATATTTAATGCTTTGTTGGACAATAGAAAAAACGACTTACTGACAGAATATCAAACATTGCTGCAACAGAGCTGGCTTTGGCAGGAACTGGAAAATGGCAGTAATTTCAAACCCTGGTTCAAAAAAGGGCATATGGTGGGATTTATCATGGCTGGTATTGAGCATTGGCTGCTTCCCCGGCTGGGTATAAAAAAAATCCCCTGGCGTGTAAAAAATAACCAACCGGACAATGTTACTTTGCGACCTGCCAGCACAAGCCAGAGAAAAGTGTATGATAAACCTGACGGTAAACTGACGTTTGATATTTTGTCATCCGTCTATCTCAGCAACACCTGCCATGATGAAGACCAGCCAGTACATTTGAAAATTAGTGATCAGAATATCCCTATATCAATTAATCTGAATATTTATGGTGGCCCCGAAGCACGATATTGCCCTGCCGGAGTATATGAATTTTTACAGGATGGTGAAACACAAAATATTCGTCTACAAATAAATTCGCAGAACTGTATTCACTGTAAAACCTGTGACATTAAAGATCCTAAACAAAATATAACCTGGACTACTCCTGAAGGTGGCAGCGGACCAAATTATACGGGGATGTAACACTATCGCTCTGTCTGAGGTATGAGCATAGCAACCAGCTTTTGTGTGTAACCGGGTAATTTGTTAAAGCTTCTGGCGCAGAGCTGTAATTTTCTTAATGACCAAGGGTCATCAAGATCAATAATAGCAAACTCATGCAACTGACGCAAACGGGATGCAGCAGAGTGAGGCATAATACCAATGCCCACTTTTGCTTCAACCATACGGCAAAATGTTTCAAAATTGCCGACCTGTATTCTAATTTTTAGTTTAGATTGTACTAGTTCTGCCTTTTTTCGGATAAATTCAAACATTCCAGTTCCTTCAGGCAGGCTGATTTGTTCATATTCCATTAATTCCAGAAAGGTTACGCTTTTTCTGTCAGCGAATGGATGGTCTGTCGCGGTGATAAGCACTAGCCTATCAGTACGGAACGGCAGTATTTCAAGATTATCTGTTGTAATATTACCAGCAACAATTCCGAGATCTGTTCTTCCCTCAATGACAGAACGTACAATTTCCGGACTTGGATACTCCCTGAGATCAATATTCACATCATTATATAGTGTAAGAAAATGGCCCAACAATGGGGGGAGATACTCTGCAATAGCAGTTATACTGGAAAATATTTTGACATGTCCTTTGATACCTTTAACATGTTCCTGCATATCGCTACGTAACATTTCCATTTGATTCACAATAAGACTGGCGTGGTGTTTAAATGTTTCACCTGCTGGGGATAACGTTACCCCCTTGCTACTGCGATACAGCAATCTCAGATTGATACTCTGTTCAAGATTACGTATACGTACGCAACCAGATGCGGCAGACATGTATGTTTTTTCCGATCCACGAGTTAAGCTCCCTTCTTCACTGATAGCAAGGAATAATTTTAAATCTTTTATATCAAAGTGCATCGTTGTAACTCATAATTAATGTATAATATAGTAGGCTGAATTTTTTATAGTCTCAGTCAGACTGAGTATTTCGGCCTACCCGAATTTCTGTCACGTCGAGATCACTATAAAACGCAGACTGACGGTGTTACCGTACGACTATGTCCCGAAAAATGCGTGATATCCTTGCTCAGGAAAAGAATTATTTTCCCTGGATGCCCCGTTACCTTATTTGTACCCCATTATACCAATGGGGTTAACCAGTCAGACCCGCCACAGTCATCCATGATTCAGGGCAGATCTGGTGGGATGCTGATGACCGCTGACAGGGGAGCACGTCAGACATACTGTCGGGGTCGTCTGTAACGTGGATGCCGATACCTGCTCTCTTTCAGCAACACACAGATAGACTACAAACACCATCACAAACGATGATACGCCTCCATAGGTCAATAAAGCGCACACAAAGATCAGTTTCGCCACGCAGGGCCGCACAGTCTCTTTCTCACACATAACCTCCAGCAGAGTATCATCACGCTGTTTTTCCAGGCCAGTGCTACGGTCTGTATGTCTGTTAAGTTTTTGTTCCAACCTGAATAGCTGATCCGGGAACGCCAGAAACCGGATCTGCGCGACGGGAAACCGACGAGAGATATGTTTAATGGAGATTTACTAAATATATCAATCTGAGTGTGATTATCAGCGTGACTCCAAATTAGCCTACTAAGGAGCTGAAAATTGAAAAACACCGATCCGATACTGAATCTCACCTAGGCAGAACGCCTGTTAAAAAGCCTGGAGGAGCTCCGTTCGGTCATGAGTGAGCAGAGCGGTGAATCCCCTGATAATAGTGAAGTGGGCTGGCGCTGTGGGAGGATCCAGCACTGGTACAACTGGCCATAGGAACCGGGATTCCTCAGCCGCAGCCTTCTGGACATTCCGAAGCACTACCGCAGAATTTTTGGTAAAGTTCAGCCGTTACAACGAAGGAAAGGTCAAGCGTTCCTGACGGGTTTTTTACGGGGCGTTTGTCAGCATCGTGCAGTGAATGTTTCGCATCATCCCTCTTTTGTGAGTCATCTCTCATTCTCACCGAACTGTTCAGCCTGAATAAGCTTAACCTGCCCACAATGACAAGCTTTAGGCTTTCTGATACCGAATAGTCACGATGGGAAATTCGTCATGAGTCAGCCAGAAAATTGTCACGACGCGATAAGCTTACTTATTGAAGGTATGACTTGCGTGTCGTATGCCGCTCGCGCTGAAAAAGGTATTAAGGCTGTACCTGGTGTAACGGACGCCAGGGAGAATCTGGCGACGGAACGCGCCACCGTCCGAGGGACGGCATCGGCGGAGGCAGTAATCGCGGCGCCAGAAAGCAGCGTATGGGCAGATGACGTTTGTCGGCGATGGCAATCCTATCCTACACAACCACGACATGAGGAGAAGCGTCATAAACATCGGTAAAGCAGCTAAAGCATCGAAAGTTTCAGCCAGCATGATTCGCTACTATGAATAGATTAGTCTGGTTCCCGCGGCAAGTCGGACGGATTCTGGCTATTGGGCTTATATCCAGGCTGACGTTAGCCAGTTACATTTTATACGCTGCGCATGCTCTTGGCTTTTTAGCCAATTAAATCAGAGGCCTACTGAATTTTGGGAATAACCAGTCGCGGCAAAGTGTTGACGTCAAACGCCTGGCGCAGACACCTATCGATGAGCTGGTCAGGCGCATCCAGAATATGTAGCACATTGCGCAAATCTTTAAGGCGATGATTCACTGCCGCGTCTGTAAGACCTGAAATTACGCTTGGCCTTCCAACACTGGCCAGGCCCAGACTGGCAACAGTTCCCACACAAAAGGGGTTCATCATGTGGTTCCATATTGATAACATAACCTGAGGCGGCTGCGCCAGTATGGTAAAAAAGATGATTCTGGCTCTCGATGCTAATGCGACGGTGAGAACTGACCCGGTGACGCGTTTGGTTGAGGTGGAAACGTCGCTATCCGGAGAACAGATGGCCATAGCCCTGCAAAAGACCGGTTTCCTGCCGAACGATCTGTAATAGTCAATAGCCAGTTGCGATCGGTCTGGTAACAGGCCGACCACGATACGATAATCACGCCTCGCTTTTCTTTACAGGACAGAATCCCTATAAAAACTGTGACAAATCATGTGGCAGTAAGTTTTGTTAATAATATGTAATAATTTGTCTATTTTTGCCAATGTTTTACCTGCTATATACAAAAACATAACAAATAAGTAGCGCAACGCTACCTTGTTACGTCGCTTTGACGATGGGAGAGTTTCTCTTCGCCTCGCCGCGTCAAAGCTTGATGTTATTTTTGATGCAGGACATTACCTATGTACACTCCCCTGAACTGGACGATGACACAACGGCATGTGGCGTTTGCCAGCTTTACCAGTTGGATGCTGGATGCGTTTGATTTTTTTATCCTTGTCTTTGTACTTAGCGATCTCGCCGAATGGTTTCACGCTTCCGTATCGGACGTTTCCATTGCGATTATGCTGACCCTGGCGGTGCGTCCCATTGGCGCGCTGCTATTTGGCCGAATGGCGGAAAAGTACGGACGTCGACCGATACTGATGCTCAATATTCTGTTCTTTACGGTGTTTGAACTGCTTTCCGCCTGGTCGCCCACCTTCATGGCATTTCTGATTTTTCGGGTCATGTACGGCGTGGCGATGGGCGGGATATGGGGCGTCGCGTCATCACTGGCGATGGAAACCATTCCCGATCGTTCGCGTGGCCTGATGTCGGGCATTTTTCAGGCGGGCTATCCCTGCGGCTATCTGTTCGCCTCGGTTATTTTTGGCCTCTTCTACAGTATGGTTGGCTGGCGCGGTATGTTCCTGATTGGCGCCCTGCCCATTGTGTTGCTGCCTTATATCTGGTTTAAAGTGCCGGAATCACCCGTCTGGCTGGCGGCCAGAGCGCGTAAAGAGAATACCGCGCTGCTTCCTGTTCTGCGCAAGCAGTGGAAGTTGTGTCTGTATCTGGTGCTGGTCATGGCTTTCTTTAACTTTTTCAGTCACGGGACGCAGGATCTCTATCCTACCTTCCTGAAGATGCAGCATGGTTTTGATCCGCATCTGATCAGTATCATTGCGATTTTTTATAACATTGCCGCGATGCTCGGCGGCATTTTCTACGGTACGCTATCGGAACGTATTGGGCGTAAAAAAGCGATCATGATCGCCGCTTTTCTTGCGCTTCCGGTACTCCCGCTATGGGCATTTTCCAGCGGATCATTCACGATTGGCCTGGGCGCGTTCCTGATGCAGTTTATGGTGCAGGGCGCCTGGGGAGTCGTGCCGACCTGGCTGAACGAGCTGGTTCCGGCGAATGCGCGCGCCGTGCTGCCAGGGTTTGTTTACCAACTCGGTAATTTACTGGCGTCGGTTAATGCGACGTTACAGGCCCGCATCGCGGAAACGCATGGTGGAAATTACGGATTGGCAATGGCGATCGTGGCTGGCGCGGTGGCTATTTTAATCTGTGTATTTGTGGCATTTGGTCGCGAGACCCGGGGAGTCGTCATCTCCGGTACAGATAGCGACTCACTTCCGGAGTCGGCCGTCGGTCATCGCACGTAAAAAGTACGCTCCTGGCGCATACTGTCGCCGGGAGCGCTCCTTCCTCCCGTCGTTTTCACGTCCTTTCAATGAACAACCAAGGTTAATGATGGCATCTGCCTTTCGTGACCATTACAATCATCGCTTACTTTTTTCTTTATAAGAAATTGATTGTTGGACCTTAAAATTATCAACGGAGCGAAGATATCATGTTGAAAGATAACCAAAAACACAACGAGTCTGTTGCCCCGAATAGCGCCTTTCTGTCTGAGTTACAACGTGCATTACCGGAATTTTTTATTGCCGATCGCTATGACGAGCAGGGCGAACTGATCGCGAAAGGCGGATTTGATCTCGCCAGATTTGAGCGCGCGCTGAAAGAACGTAATATCAATGAGCTGACTAGCGGTTATCAGATTGATTTTATTGGCAAAGATTATGCAAAAAAACAAGCGGGTGAAAAATCCGTTACCGTTATCGTCCCTGACGTGGAACATAATACTCTGGCTGTAAACAAAAACAGTCATAATCTTTTTCTGACCGGGGATAATCTGGATGTTTTACGCCATCTGCAAAATAATTACGCTGATACCGTCGATATGATCTATATCGATCCACCTTATAACACCGGGTCGGACGGGTTTGTCTATCCCGATCATTTTGAATATAGCGATCGGGCGTTGCAGGATATGTTCGGTCTTAATGATACTGAACTGGCGCGCTTAAAATCCATTCAGGGAAAATCGACGCACTCCGCGTGGTTATCTTTCATGTATCCGCGTCTTTTCCTGGCCAGGAAACTTCTTAAAGATACCGGATTTATTTTTATCTCTATCGACGATAATGAGCACGCCAATCTTAAATTAATGATGGATGAGATTTTTGGCGAAGGCGGATTTGTCACCAATGTGATGTGGAAGCGCAAAAAAGAGATTTCTAACGACTCTGATAACGTTTCCACCCAGGGGGAATACATTCTTGTTTATGCCAAAACCGGCCAGGGCGCCTTACGTTTAGAACCGCTTTCTAAAGAGTATATTCAGAAATCCTATAAAGAACCGACCGAACAGTTTCCAGATGGAAAATGGCGACCGGTGCCGTTAACGGTGTCAAAAGGGCTGAGCGGCGGCGGCTATACCTATAAAATTACCACGCCGAATGGTACGGTACACAAAAGGTTATGGGCTTATCCTGAAGCCAGTTACCAAAAACTGGTGGCCGATAATTTGGTCTATTTTGGCAAAGATAACGGCGGTATTCCCCAGCGAGTCATGTACGCGCATCACAGTAAAGGGCAGCCAACCACCAATTACTGGGATAACGTAGCGTCGAATAAAGAGGGGAAAAAGGAGATTCTGGATCTCTTCGGCGACAACGTTTTTGATACGCCGAAGCCTACCGCGTTATTGAAGAAAATCATCAAGCTCGCTATCGATAAAAACGGCATCGTTCTGGACTTTTTTGCCGGGTCCGGCACCACGGCTCATGCAGTGATGGCGCTGAATGAAGAAGATGGAGGGCAGCGCGCGTTTATTCTTTGTACTCTCGATCAGACACTAAACCATAACACTATCGCCAAAAAAGCGGGTTACAACACCATTGATGAAATCAGCCGCGATCGAATTAAACGCGTTGCGGCGAAGATCCGTGCCACCAATCCTGCGACGAATGGCGATCTCGGTTTTAAACATTATCGTTTTGCCACCCCAACACAGCAAACGCTGGACGATCTGGATAGCTTCGATATTGCTACCGGTCATTTTATCAATTCCAGCGGTCAACTGGTCGCTTTCACCGAATCGGGATTTACCGACATGATCAATCCTTTTTCCGCCAGAGGATTGGGCGTGCCGGGCGGCGCAAGCGGCGAAGCGACTATATTAACAACATGGCTGGTCACCGATGGCTATAAAATGGATATTGACGTACAGACCATTGATTTTTCCGGCTATCGCGCCATGTATGTTGATAATACGCGCCTGTATCTGATTGATGAACGATGGGGAACAGAGCAGACCCGCGATCTACTCAACCGCATGGGTACGCACCAGCTTCCGGTTCAGACTATTGTCATTTACGGCTACTCTTTCGACCTTGAATCCATTCGTGAACTGGAAATCGGCTTAAAACAGCTCGATCAAAAAGTGAACCTGGTGAAGCGTTATTAAGCGGGGATGACGATGAATATTTTACTGGAAGAACTTCCCCATCAGGAACAGGCGTTAGCGGCGATTCTGGCGAGTTTCACCGGTATCGATCACGCGCAGGTCGATCATAATCACTATGCTAATCCGCTGATTAACGGACGCTACGACGATAAGGCCAATATTGACGTTAAAATGGAGACCGGGACGGGTAAAACCTATGTCTATACCCGGTTGATGTATGAACTGCACCAGAAATACGGTCTCTTCAAGTTTGTACTGGTGGTGCCGACGCCAGCCATTAAAGAAGGGGCGCGGAACTTTATCACCAGCGATTACGCCAGACAGCATTTTTCACAGTTCTACGAAAATACGCGGATGGAACTTTGCACCATCAACGCCGGTGATTTTAAAGTAAAGTCGGGGCGTAAAAATTTTCCGGCCCAGCTATTAAGTTTTACTGATGCCAGCCGTCGTGATAGCCATACGATTCAGGTTTTGCTGATCAATGCGCAAATGCTCAATTCTGCCAGTATGACGCGAGACGATTACGATCAAACGCTACTGGGCGGGCTGACGTCGCCAGTTAAAGGGCTGCAAATGACGCGACCGGTGGTCATTATTGATGAACCGCATCGTTTTGCGCGAGATAACAAATTTTATCGAGCGATTCAGGCTATTCAGCCGCAAATGATCGTACGCTTTGGCGCTACCTTCCCGGATATTGTCGAAGGTAAGGGTAAAAATAAATGTGTACGTAAAGATTACTATCGCCGGAAACCGCAGTTTGATCTCAACGCGGTGGACAGTTTTAACGATGGTTTGGTGAAAGGTATTGATATTTATTACCCGAATCTCCCCGAAGAGCAGGCCAATAATCGTTATATCGTTGACAGCGTCACGGCAAAGAAATTAATCCTCCGACGGGGGAGCAAAATTGCCGAGGTTGGCGTGGGCGAAAATCTCGCCGATGTCGATGCAGGATTTGAAGGCAGTATTGAATATGCCGGCAGTAAAATGTTGTCGAACGACCTGGAGCTGGAGGCCGGGATGGCGCTGGTGCCAGGAACCTTTGGCGCGAGCTACCAGGAACTGATTATTCAGAACGCTATTGATAAGCATTTTGACATCGAGCAGGCAAATTTCTTGCGCAGTAATGAGCAAGAAAATAATGCTCCGCGTATTAAAACATTAAGCCTTTTCTTTATTGACAGCATTAAAAGCTATCGCGATGACGAAGGCTGGTTGAAAGTCACTTTTGAGCGCTTGCTGAAAAAGAAGCTGACACAACTCATTGACGATTATCAGCGCAAGACCTTGCCGCGGGAAGTGGAGTATCTGTCGTTTCTTCAGGCCACGCTCGCCAGCCTGCACTCGGATAACCAAAACGTCCACGCTGGCTATTTTGGCGAAGACCGGGGAAGCGGCGATGAGGCGATCCAGGCTGAAGTAGATGATATTCTGAAAAATAAAGAGAAGTTGCTCAGTTTTTCAGACCATCACGGCAACTGGGAAACGCGCCGCTTTCTGTTTTCAAAATGGACGCTTCGCGAAGGCTGGGATAACCCGAATGTTTTTGTCATTGCTAAATTACGTTCTTCCGGTAGCGAGTCGAGCAAAATTCAGGAAGTAGGGCGCGGTCTGCGGCTACCGGTGGACGAAAACGGCCATCGCGTTCAGCAGGAAGAGTGGCCGTCCCGACTGGCGTTTCTGATTGGTTATGATGAAAAAACGTTCGCCAGTATGCTGGTTGATGAGATTAATCGCGACAGCAAGGTTCAGCTCAATGAGCAGAAACTGGATGAGGCGATGATCACACTCATCGTCACCGAGCGGCAAAAAGTCGATCCAACGTTTACGGAGCTTCGTTTGCTGGAAGATCTGGACGATAAAAAGCTTATCAACCGGAGTAATGAGTTTAAACCCAGCGTCACGTTTAACGGGGAAACCAAAAGTGGTTTTGCGTGGCTACTGGAGTTCTACCCTGAGCTGACGCAGGCGCGCGTGCGCGCGGATCGCATTCGTGATAATAAGCCCGCCTCCCGACTGCGGGTCAGGTTACGTAAAGAGAATTGGGAGCAACTTAGCGGTATCTGGGAACAGTTTTCCCGTCGTTATATGCTGCAATTCGAGCGTAGCGGTTCTTCACTGGAACAGATTGCCGCTGGGGTGCTGCGCGACCCGACGTTATACGTTCGCCAGAAGCCAAGCCAGATGCAACAACGGCTGGTGTCGAATGAGGATAATGGTCGTTTTGAAGTGGCGCAGCGGGAAGGCGAATTAGCCGCCAGCGAATTCATGGCGGGAATGAAATATGGCCACTTCCTTAAGCAACTGGCGTTACGTACCAGTCTGTCGGTTAACGTTCTGCACCCGGTGTTAATGGCGATGCTGCGCGATGTTTTGCAGGGAGATTCGCGCTATTTAAGCGAGATCTCGCTGGACAATATGACCCGCGCGTTACAGGCGCGGATTAATGCGCATTTTGCGCAGCGCCACGATTATCTGCCTCTTGATTTGCAGGCTTCAACGTCGGTGTTTGATCCTACAGTACGGCAGTTCAGGCAGGAGATTAACGCTGAAATGCTGGGCAAAAATGTGGATGAAAATGCAATAGATGATCCCCGTTCTCTCTATCAAATACCGCCGTTGCGTTATGACAGCGTCGACCCAGAATTGCCGCTATTAAAATACCATTATCCGCAACAGGTTTCCGTGTTTGGCAAACTCCCCAGGCGGGCCATTCAGATCCCTAAATACACGGGGGGCTCTACTACGCCGGATTTTGTCTACCGTATTGAGCGTCAGCACGCCGACAGCGTTTATTTACTGGTTGAAACTAAAGCAGAAAATATGCGCGTAGGCGATCACGTTATTCTTGATGCGCAACGTAAGTTCTTCGATATGCTGCGTCGGCAAAATATCAATGTCGAGTATGTGGAAGCGACCAGCGCGCCGACGGTATTTTCTACGATCAATGGCTTGATTGAAGGGAAGTGGAACTAACGAATTTAGATGGACCTTTACGGCTATCTTTTTGATAGACATTATAAAATGACCGCAACGCAGCGAGCGCTCCGGTCATTCTCACTTCGCTTATCATCCGTCTCTTAAACAGCGTTGACTTGAAGGTTATCGTTTTACGTCTATTCTTAACTTTCAGCTAAGAGTATTTTGCTGAAATTGCGAATAGTCTTGAGAACGCTGTGTTTTGTTTTGCCGTTATTTTTCATAATGGCAGGGTAGATATTGCCAATTGAATGTAACTAAGGGAGACATGTTATGCTAAATAAATACTACCGTTTCGCTGTCGAAAAAGACGATCCCTCCGAAGCGCCAGAGTCGGGTGATAAACCTGATAGCCAACCGCAAAAAAAATCGTAATTTATCTGGATATTCCCCGGCATTTTCACGTTTGGGGAAAATAACCGTTTCGTTTCAACCTGGTTGCGAACAGTGAATATTTTACACAAAGTGACTGTATATAAACGGGAGGGATCATGGAGTTTGATGCATTCTTTTTAGCGAGACTCCAGTTCGCCTTTACCGTCTCTTTTCACATTATTTTCCCTGCGATTACCATTGGCTTAGCCAGTTACCTGGTGGTACTGGAAGGTTTATGGCTAAAAACACGTAATCCTGTCTGGCGCTCGCTCTATCAATTCTGGCTCAAAATTTTTGCCGTCAACTTTGGGATGGGCGTGGTCTCCGGGCTGGTTATGGCTTATCAGTTCGGGACGAACTGGAGCGGCTTTTCCCAGTTCGCCGGGAGTATCACCGGGCCTTTGTTAACCTATGAAGTCCTCACCGCATTCTTCCTTGAAGCGGGATTTTTAGGCGTGATGCTTTTTGGCTGGAACAAAGTCGGGCCGGGCCTGCATTTCTTATCTACCTGTATGGTGGCGTTGGGCACGTTAATATCCACGTTCTGGATTCTGGCGTCTAACAGTTGGATGCATACCCCGCAGGGATTTGAAATTCATGATGGTCAGGTGGTCCCGGCGGACTGGTTTGCGGTGATCTTCAACCCGTCGTTCCCGTATCGCTTGTTGCATATGTCCGTCGCGGCGTTTTTAAGTAGCGCGATGTTTGTCGGCGCGTCCGCCGCCTGGCATTTATTGAAAGGTAACGATACGCCGGCTATCCGCCGAATGTTCTCAATGGCGTTGTGGATGGCGGTTGTGGTTGCGCCCGTTCAGGCATTGATTGGCGATATGCACGGCCTTAATACCCTAAAGCATCAGCCGGTCAAAATTGCCGCGATTGAGGGACACTGGGAAAATACGCCCGGCGAACCAACGCCGCTTACGCTGGTGGGCTGGCCGGATATGAAGGCGGAACGGACCCGCTATGCGCTTGAGATCCCGGCGCTGGGTAGTCTGATCCTGACTCATAGCCTGGATAAACAGGTGCCTGCGCTTAAAGATTATCCTAAAGAGGATCGCCCCAACTCTACCGTGGTGTTCTGGTCATTCCGCATTATGGTGGGCATGGGCGTGCTGATGATCCTGCTGGGGCTGGCCAGCCTGTGGCTACGATACCGACATCGACTGTATCATTCGCGGCCCTTTATGCACTTTGCGTTATGGATGGGGCCGTCCGGTCTTATCGCTATCCTTGCCGGATGGGTGACTACTGAAGTAGGGCGTCAGCCGTGGGTGGTCTATGGCCTACTGCGTACGCGTGATGCGGTCTCCGCGCACAGCACCTTACAAATGAGCATCAGTTTTCTGGCCTTCTTTGTGGTCTATTCCCTGGTCTTTGGGGTTGGGTATATTTATATGATTCGCCTTATCCAGAAAGGGCCGCAGCCGGCGGAAATACCGACTGCTGAAACCGATGGCAGACCCGCACGCCCTATTTCTGCCGTAGGGGAATCGCTTGAGCAGGAGAAACGCGAATGACCATCGATCTTCCAGTTATCTGGTTTGCTATTATCGTGTTCGCCACGCTGATGTATATCGTGATGGATGGTTTCGATCTGGGCGTCGGTATCCTGTTTCCGTTTATTCGTGATAAACACGATCGCGATGTGATGGTGAACTCGGTCGCGCCGGTATGGGACGGTAACGAAACCTGGCTGGTGCTGGGCGGCGCCGGGCTTTTCGGCGCATTCCCGCTGGCTTATGCCGTCATCGCCGATGCGCTGACTATCCCGCTGGTGATTATGCTGCTTGGCCTGATCTTCCGTGGCGTCGCCTTTGAATTCCGTTTTAAAGCCACCGAATCGCATCGCGCCTTCTGGGATAAATCCTTTATCGCTGGGTCAATTCTGGCGACCTTTGCCCAGGGCGTTGTGGTTGGCGCGGTAGTGAGCGGTTTTCAGGTGGAAGGGCGAACCTTCAGCGGTTCGCAGCTTGGCTGGCTAACGCCGTTTAACCTGTTCTGCGGTGTGGGGCTGGTGGTGACATACGCGTTGCTGGGTGCCACCTGGTTGATTATGAAAAGCGAAGACCCGCTGCACAGCCGGATGTGTGAGCTGTCGCGCCCGTTGTTGATCGTCTTGTTACTGGTGATGGGCGGCGTTAGCGCGTGGACGCCTCTGACCCATGATGACATCGCCGAGCGCTGGTTCACGCTGCCTAACTTGTACTACTTCCTGCCGGTGCCTGTGTTGGTGTTGGCCTTTAGCTTTTGGCTATGGCGCAGCGTGAAAAAACCAGAATCCCATGCGCGTCCGTTTATTCTCACGCTGGGGTTGATTTTTCTGGGTTTCAGCGGATTAGGCATCAGTATCTGGCCGAACATTATTCCACCGGATATTTCGTTGTATGCCGCTTCAGCGCCGCCGCAAAGCCAGGGCTTTATGCTGGTTGGGGCGTTGGTAATCATCCCGGTCATTCTGGCTTATACCTTCTGGAGCTACTACGTCTTCCGTGGAAAAGTACGACATGGAGAGGGATATCACTGATGGCGCAAGTGAAAAAATGGTCGCGGCGAGTAGTCTGGATGGTAGCGATATGGTGCGCCAGCGTACTTCTGCTGGCGGGCGTCGGGATGTTGTTTAGACTACTTATGACCTCCGCAGGATTTCGCTCCTGACTGATACTTCCCTGGTGCGCTTTCGTCTCTGGCGGAAGCGCGCCTTTGCCAATGCGCTATCGTCGCGTCACGCCTTCATAGAGAAGTCTGAGCGCAAATATCCCGATAATAGCGCCGATAACACGACTGGCAATGCACTGTATCCGCCCATAAGCGCGGCGCACTGCTGGGAGTGAAAAGGCCTGGCTGAGGAAAATTCTCCAGATAACGGATGACAGCACAATCCCGCCCCAGGCCATTAACCTCGCCCATGTGGGCGTTTCTGCGCTCAGCGTTACGGAAAAAATACTGATAAAAAACAGTACGGTTTGCGGATTGGATAAATCTGTCATTAATCCCCGGCGAAAGAAAATCGTCCACGGGGCGGCAATCGGCGCCTGGAGCGTGCTCATTTGCGGCGTCGCCTGGTGGTGAATACTGCTCCAGGCGAACCATAATAAATAGGCGCCGCCGACAATTTTGATAAGAGAAAATACCGCTTCACATTGCGTAATGAGCGTCGCCAAACCGAAAAGCCCTAGTCCGGAATAAAAGGCGTCTCCCGTGGCGACGCCCAGGCCGGTGATTACCCCCGCCCGTCGACCTGATGCGAGGCTGGTTTGCACCACCACAAACAGATTCGCGCCGGGATTAAAAAAAGTTAACACAAACAGACTGACGGTAAGTACAACGGCATGAAACGGCTCCATAGACAACTCTTCCCATAGCCTCAAGAAATAACGTTCATCTTATGAATAGTCAAACCAGACGATTGCGAGTGAGATCACAAAGCAGGGGCTTTTTAATCCGCGTTGTTACGCCGACAGAACGGGGGCTGACTGGATTTTTCCTGCAATCTACGCTACTTATTTAATCAGTCCGAACGGTATTTTTGTTCTGATAAAGCGATGATAGCGTAATAATAAACGAGGGGTTTACTATGAAAACGGGCTACAAGGTTATGCTTGGCGTATTAGCGTTTGCCGTGACAAATGCCTATGCCGCAGAAATGATGAAAAAAACGGAGTTTGATAAAGTCGCTTCGCAGTACACGAAAATTGGCACGATTTCCACCACTGGGGAAATGTCACCGCTGGATGCCAGAGAAGATTTAATTAAGAAGGCGGATGAGAAAGGGGCGGATGTGGTCGTGCTGACGTCCGGGCAGACAGAAAATAAAATTCATGGTACGGCTGATATTTATAAAAAGAAATAAAAGCATTGGATCATAAAAATACCCGTCTGGATTTCCGGCGGGTATTTTTTTATTGGCAACCGGTATCCGCCTTAATTACCCGACGGTTTTTTAGCGCATCTTTTTAAACGACGCCAAAGCGTGGTACGGCTAATCCCCAGATAACGCGCCGTGGCGGTCTTATCGCCATTAAAGCGCGCCAGCACATCCTGCAACGTGAGCGCCTCTACGATTGGAGGCGTCAGTTCTGCTGTATTTTCCATAAGTTCAGGTAATCGTTGCCGTATAAATTGCTTGTCCAGCATTGGCGCGGGATCGACGCTTAAAAAAAGCGCCAGTCGCTCCATCATATTACGCAGTTCGCGAATATTACCGGGCCAATGATACGCCAGCAAAAGCGGCTGACATTGCGACAATCCATGACGTACCGATTCGGTAAACGGAATTTCCAACGCCGCCAGCGACTGTTTTAAAAAGCTTTCCGCGAGCGGCAAAATATCAGCCTGCCGCTCGCGCAAAGGGGGAAGCGTCAGGCGCAGAATACTCAGGCGGTAAAAGAGATCGGGGCGAAAACGTCCTTGCATTATCTCCCGATCCAGATCGCAATGCGTAGCGCTGATCACCCGGACATCCACCGGGATCGGCTGGTGTCCGCCGACGCGAGTGACGGCTTTTTCCTCCAGTACGCGCAAAAGTCGGGTTTGTAACGGCAAGGGCATTTCGCCGATTTCATCAAGAAACAGCGTGCCGCCGTGTGCGATTTCAAACAGGCCCGCACGGCCTCCTCGTCGTGAACCGGTAAACGCGCCCTCTTCATAACCAAACAGTTCCGCTTCCAGCAATGACTCGGTAATCGCGCCGCAATTGACGGCGACAAAGGGAGGGGATGGCTTATTCTGACGGTGAGGCTGGCGGTGAAAAAACGTCTGGTGAATCGCCTGCGCCGCCAGCTCTTTTCCGGTCCCCGTCTCCCCCTGAATCAGCACTGCCGCACTGGAGCGGGCATAGAGTGTAATCGTCTGGCGGACCTGCTCCATTTGCGGCGAATGGCCGCGTATATCGCCCAGTTCATACCGGGTTTGTAATCCCTTGCCGGATGGGTAATCCACGCGCTGTCGACGTGTCAGACGGGTCATATCCAGCGCATCATGGAAAGCCTGACGAACGGTCGCCGCGGAATAAATAAAGATAGCGGTCATTCCCGCTTCTTCCGCCAGATCGGTAATCAATCCCGCGCCGACGACGGCCTCAATGCCGTTGGCCTTAAGTTCGTTAATTTGCCCGCGCGCGTCCTCTTCGGTGACATAGCTTCGCTGTTCAAGACAGAGGTGAAACGTTTTCTGAAAGGCAAGTAAAGCCGGAATGGTCTCCTGATAGGTCACGATGCCGATAGACGAGGTGAGTTTTCCCGCTTTCGCCAGCGCCTGTAATACATCGAATCCGCTGGGCTTGATGAGGATCACTGGTATCGACAGGCGACTTTTTAAATAGGCGCCGTTAGAACCCGCCGCGATAATCGCGTCGCAGCGCTCAGTCGCTAGTTTTTTACGAATGTAGGTCACCGCCTTTTCAAAGCCGAGCTGAATAGGCGTAATGGCCGCCAGATGATCGAACTCCAGGCTGATATCCCGAAACAATTCGAACAAACGCGTTACGGAGACCGTCCAGATCACCGGTTTATCGGTATTATCGCGCGGAGCGCCGTGGGTAGTCGCCATCGCAGTAGGTTCATGTTTAAGGGCCGAGTTGTTGTTTTAAACGTGTTTCATAAATGTTGCAATGAAACAGAATAATTCGTTTCATGAAACGTTAACTGACACGCTTTTCTTCTTCCTTAATCACACTTTTTTATAAACGAAGTCACTGTAATTATCTGTTTTTAAATTTTATTTTACTTAATTTTTTCTCGACCTCTTTGTCTGGCATAGCCCTTGCTTTAGTTAACATATCTAGATTAACAATTTAATAGCATGAGGACGAGATATGTCTTTACATTCGCCGGGGCAGGCATTTCGCGCCGCGCTCACCAAAGAAAATCCATTGCAAATCGTTGGCGCTATCAATGCCAATCATGCTCTGTTAGCCCAACGGGCCGGGTATCAGGCTATCTATCTTTCCGGCGGCGGCGTAGCGGCTGGCTCGCTCGGACTGCCGGATCTGGGGATTTCGACGCTGGACGATGTGTTGACCGATATCCGGCGTATCACGGATGTTTGCCCGCTGCCGCTATTGGTGGATGCGGATATCGGCTTTGGCTCCTCCGCCTTCAACGTCGCGCGGACGGTAAAGGCCATTACTAAAGCGGGCGCTGGCGCACTGCATATTGAGGATCAGGTCGGCGCTAAGCGCTGTGGACACCGTCCAAATAAAGCGATCGTCTCGAAAGAGGAGATGGTGGACAGGATTCGGGCGGCGGTGGATGCGCGCACCGATCCGAACTTTGTGATCATGGCGCGTACCGATGCGCTGGCGGTGGAAGGACTAGAGGCGGCTCTCGATCGCGCGCAGGCTTACGTGGAAGCGGGGGCTGACATGCTGTTTCCGGAGGCGATCACCGAACTGTCGATGTACCGCCAGTTCGCCGATGTGGCGCAGGTGCCGATCCTTGCCAACATCACTGAGTTTGGCGCGACGCCGCTGTTTACTACCGACGAGTTGCGCAGCGCAAACGTGGCGATGGCGCTCTATCCGCTGTCGGCGTTTCGCGCCATGAACCGCGCCGCGGAAAAAGTCTATACCGTGCTGCGCCAGGAAGGGACGCAAAAGCGCGTGATCGACATCATGCAGACCCGCAACGAGCTATACGAAAGCATTAACTATTACCAGTACGAAGAGAAGCTCGACGCGTTGTACACCAAAAAATCGTAGGCCGGATAAACGTAGTGCCATCCGGCATTGCCTGGGGGCGTTTTCGCCTTATCAGGCCGACGCGAGGCATACCCTCAACACCCTACACATTACAAAAATGACGAGGACACTATGAGCGACACCACGATCCAGCA
Source organism: Salmonella enterica subsp. arizonae (assembly GCF_008692845.1). Classification (GTDB taxonomy): domain Bacteria; phylum Pseudomonadota; class Gammaproteobacteria; order Enterobacterales; family Enterobacteriaceae; genus Salmonella; species Salmonella arizonae. The sequence goes on along the minus strand of NZ_VXJW01000002.1, from coordinate 507,132 downwards.
AAATAATAACCATGTCATTAAGCCCAAAAAATCCGTCGCCTTGTCTGGCGTACCTGCCGGGAACACCGCTTTGTGTACCGTGGGAAAAAGCGGTAACGATCTGCACTATCGCGGTTACGACATTCTCGATCTGGCGGAGCACTGCGAATTTGAAGAAGTCGCGCATTTACTGATCCACGGAAAATTGCCGACCCGCGACGAGTTGAGCGCTTATAAAAGCAAATTAAAAGCGCTGCGCGGATTACCCGCCAATGTCCGTACCGTACTGGAAGCCTTACCGGCGGCATCGCACCCGATGGACGTGATGCGTACCGGCGTTTCCGCGCTGGGCTGTACCTTGCCGGAAAAAGAGGGACATACCGTCTCCGGCGCACGGGATATTGCCGATAAGCTGTTGGCCTCGCTCAGCTCCATCCTTCTTTACTGGTATCACTATAGCCACAACGGCGAACGTATTCAGCCAGAAACCGACGACAATTCTATCGGCGGTCATTTCTTGCATCTGCTGCATGGTGAAAAGCCAACCCAAAGCTGGGAAAAGGCGATGCATATTTCGTTGGTGCTGTACGCCGAGCATGAGTTCAACGCCTCGACGTTTACCAGCCGGGTGATTGCCGGTACCGGCTCGGACGTCTACTCCGCGATTATCGGCGCGATTGGCGCGCTGCGCGGCCCGAAACACGGTGGGGCGAATGAGGTGTCGCTGGAGATTCAACAGCGTTATGAAACGCCGGATGAGGCGGAAGCGGATATCCGTAAGCGCGTGGAAAACAAAGAGGTGGTGATAGGTTTTGGCCATCCGGTTTACACCATCGCCGACCCGCGTCATCAGGTGATCAAACGGGTAGCGAAACAGCTTTCAGAAGAAGGCGGCTCGCTGAAGATGTACCACATCGCCGACCGTCTGGAAACCGTGATGTGGGAGACCAAAAAGATGTTCCCGAATCTCGACTGGTTTTCGGCGGTCTCCTACAACATGATGGGCGTCCCTACCGAAATGTTCACCCCGCTGTTTGTCATCGCCCGCGTTACCGGCTGGGCGGCGCACATTATTGAACAGCGCAAGGACAATAAAATTATTCGCCCATCTGCCAACTATACCGGACCGGACAATCGCCCGTTTGTCGCAATCGACGAACGTTGCTAATTCACTCTTATCAAAAATAAAACGCAGGAAACGTACCCTATGTCTACCCAACAACTGAACATCCGCCCGCAATTCGACCATGAAATCGTGGATATCGTTGATTACGTCATGAATTACGAAATCACCTCGAAAGTTGCGTATGACACTGCGCATTATTGTCTGCTCGACACGCTCGGCTGTGGTCTGGAAGCGCTGGAATACCCAGCCTGTAAAAAATTGCTTGGGCCGATCGTACCAGGTACTGTTGTGCCCAACGGCGCGCGCGTGCCGGGCACCCAGTTCCAGCTCGACCCGATACAGGCGGCTTTTAACATTGGCGCGATGATTCGCTGGCTCGATTTTAACGATACCTGGCTTGCCGCCGAATGGGGCCATCCTTCCGACAACCTCGGCGGCATTCTGGCGATTGCGGACTGGCTGTCACGTAACGCTGTCGCCGCAGGCAAAACGCCGCTGACCATGAAACAGGTACTGACCGGGATGATCAAAGCCCATGAAATTCAGGGATGTATCGCGCTGGAAAACGCGTTTAATCGCGTTGGTCTTGACCATGTGCTGCTTGTAAAAGTGGCCTCGACCGCGGTAGTTGCTGAAATGCTGGGGCTGACGCGCGATGAGATCCTCAACGCGGTATCGCTGGCGTGGGTGGATGGGCAGTCGTTGCGCACTTATCGTCATGCGCCGAATACCGGTACGCGTAAATCCTGGGCGGCAGGCGATGCCACCTCACGCGCGGTGCGCCTGGCGCTGATGGCGAAAACCGGTGAGATGGGCTATCCATCGGCGCTAACGGCGAAAACCTGGGGCTTCTACGACGTCTCATTCAAAGGTGAAGCGTTCCGTTTCCAGCGGCCTTACGGCGCCTACGTGATGGAAAATGTGTTGTTCAAAATTTCCTTCCCGGCAGAATTCCACTCGCAAACCGCCGTTGAAGCGGCGATGACGCTGTATGATCAGATGCAGGCGGCGGGCAAAACGGCAGTGGATATCGAGAAAGTGACCATCCGCACCCACGAAGCCTGTATCCGCATTATCGACAAAAAAGGCCCGCTCAATAATCCGGCTGACCGCGATCACTGTATCCAGTATATGGTCGCCGTGCCATTGCTGTTCGGACGTTTAACCGCGGCGGACTATGAAGACGAGCTGGCGCAGGACAAGCGTATTGACGCCCTGCGCGAGAAGATCGTGTGTTATGAGGACCCGGCTTTTACCGCCGACTATCACGACCCGGAAAAACGAGCTATCGGCAATGCGATCACCCTGGAATTTACTGATGGCTCACGCTTTGAAGAGGTTGTCGTGGAGTATCCGATTGGTCATGCGCGTCGCCGCGCCGACGGTATTCCGAAACTTATCGAAAAATTTAAAATCAATCTGGCGCGTCAGTTCCCGACTCGCCAGCAGCAACGCATTCTGGATGTCTCCCTGGACCGAACCCGCCTGGAGCAGATGCCGGTTAACGAGTACCTCGACTTATATGTCATCTGAGCCAGCCAGCAGTAAGGCGTAAGTTCAACAGGAGAGCGTGATGTCTTTTAGCGAATTTTATCAGCGTTCCATTAACGAACCGGAGGCGTTCTGGGCCGAGCAGGCCCGGCGTATCGACTGGCGACAGCCGTTTACGCAGACGCTGGATCATAGCCGTCCACCGTTTGCCCGCTGGTTTTGCGGCGGCACCACTAATTTATGCCATAACGCCATTGACCGCTGGCTGGATAAACAGCCGGAGGCGCTGGCGCTGATTGCCATCTCATCAGAGACCGATGAAGAGCGCACGTTTACCTTCAGCCAGTTGCATGATGAAGTCAACGCTGTGGCCGCCATGTTGCTGTCGCTTGGCGTGCAGCGTGGCGATCGCGTATTGGTCTATATGCCGATGATTGCCGAAGCGCAGATAACCCTGCTGGCCTGCGCGCGCATTGGCGCGATCCATTCGGTGGTCTTTGGCGGTTTTGCCTCGCACAGCGTGGCGGCGCGCATTGACGATGCCAGACCGGCGCTGATTGTGTCGGCGGATGCTGGGTCGCGCGGCGGTAAAATCCTGCCATATAAAAAGCTGCTTGATGACGCTATTGCGCAGGCGCAGCATCAGCCGAAACACGTTCTGCTGGTGGACAGAGGACTGGCGAAAATGGCGCGGGTGGACGGGCGAGATCTGGATTTTGCCACGTTGCGCCAGCAACATCTCGGCGCGCGCGTGCCGGTGGTATGGCTGGAATCCAATGAAACCTCGTGCATTCTTTATACCTCCGGGACCACCGGCAAACCGAAAGGCGTCCAACGCGACGTCGGCGGCTATGCGGTGGCGCTGGCAACTTCAATGGACACTATCTTCGGCGGCAAAGCGGGCGGCGTGTTCTTTTGCGCGTCGGATATCGGCTGGGTAGTGGGACACTCTTACATTGTTTACGCCCCGCTGCTGGCGGGGATGGCGACCATCGTTTACGAAGGGTTGCCAACCTGGCCGGATTGCGGCGTGTGGTGGAAGATTGTTGAGAAATATCAGGTCAACCGTATGTTCTCCGCGCCGACCGCGATTCGCGTGTTGAAGAAATTCCCGACGGCGCAAATTCGTAATCACGATCTCTCCTCGCTGGAGGTGCTTTATCTGGCCGGTGAGCCGCTGGACGAGCCGACAGCCGCCTGGGTGACGGAGACGTTGGGCGTGCCGGTCATCGACAACTACTGGCAGACGGAGTCCGGCTGGCCGATCATGGCGCTGGCGCGCGATCTGGACGACAGGCCGTCGCGTCTGGGAAGCCCGGGCGTGCCGATGTACGGTTATAACGTCCAGCTACTCAACGAAGTCACTGGCGAACCCTGCGGCATAAACGAAAAGGGAATGCTGGTGATCGAAGGGCCGCTGCCGCCGGGCTGTATTCAGACAATTTGGGGCGACGATGCGCGTTTTGTGAAGACTTACTGGTCACTGTTTAACCGCCAGGTTTATGCCACCTTTGACTGGGGGATTCGCGACGACGAAGGTTATTACTTTATTCTTGGCCGTACCGATGATGTGATTAATATTGCCGGTCACCGGCTAGGGACGCGAGAAATAGAAGAAAGTATCTCCAGTTACCCGAACGTGGCGGAAGTTGCGGTGGTGGGGATAAAAGACGCTTTGAAAGGGCAGGTGGCGGTGGCGTTCGTCATACCTAAACAGGGCGACACGCTGGAGGATCGCGAGGCGGCGCGCGACGAGGAAAAAGCGATTATAGCGCTGGTGGATAGCCAGATCGGTAACTTTGGTCGTCCGGCTCATGTCTGGTTTGTCTCGCAGCTTCCCAAAACGCGCTCCGGAAAGATGCTTCGACGCACGATTCAGGCGATCTGCGAAGGACGCGATCCTGGCGACCTGACGACCATTGATGATCCCGCGTCGTTGCAGCAAATTCGCCAGGCGATAGAGGAGTAACCGTATGCCGGATAAGCCGTATTAGCGGCGCTACCCGGCAACAGGTCAGCGCCAACGACTGAATATTGGGGGAGATACATACTGTAAAGTCGAGAAAGAGCGGCAGAGCGCCGCCCTGTGACAGAATTAACGCAGAATGTTTTTCTCCGCCAGATCCAGCGCGAAGTAACTGAAGATCAAATCGGCGCCAGCGCGTTTAATCGAGCCCAGACTTTCCAGCACGACTTTTTCTTCATCAATGGCGCCAGCCATAGCAGCAAATTTAATCATGGCATATTCGCCGCTCACCTGGTAAGCGCCAAGCGGCAACTCTGTGCGCTCGCGGATTTCACGCAGCACGTCCAGATATGCGCCGGCCGGTTTCACCATTAAGCAATCCGCGCCCTGGGCTTCGTCGAGCAGGGATTCGCGAATCGCTTCACGGCGGTTCATCGGGTTCATTTGATACGTTTTGCGATCGCCTTTTAACGCGGTACCTGCTGCTTCACGGAAGGGACCGTAGAAAGAAGAGGCGAACTTGGTTGAGTAGGACATTATTGCCGTGTCGGTAAAACCGGCGGCGTCCAGCGCCTGGCGGATGGCCTGGACTTGTCCATCCATTGCCGCAGAGGGCGCAATAAAATCGGCCCCAGCCGCCGCCGCGACAACGGCCTGCTTGCCGAGGTTAGCCAGTGTCGCATCGTTATCCACACCGTGTTCGCACAACACGCCACAGTGTCCGTGCGAGGTGTATTCGCAGAAGCAGGTATCGGACATGACTATCATTTCCGGTACGGTTTGCTTACAGATGCGGGACATTCTTGCCACCAGACCGTCTTCTTTCCAGGCATCGCTGCCGGTGTCATCAGTATGGTGAGAAATGCCGAAGGTCATAACGGAACGAATACCAGCATTAGCGATACGCTCAATCTCTCGCGCTAGCTGCTTTTCCGGGATGCGCATCACGCCGGGCATGGCATCAATAGCTTTGTAATCGTCGAGTTCTTCTTCAACAAAGATCGGCAACACCAGGTCATTCAGGCTGAGTGTTGTCTCTTCAAACATGGCGCGCAACGCAGCGGATTTGCGCAGGCGGCGAGGGCGATGGATAAGGTCTGTCATGGTCTGCCTGATGTTTGTGGAATCGAAGGCCTAGTATACCTGAATCTACAGGCAGATGTTTTACGAAAACGGTCCTTAACTCAGCGGGCGCGACGCCAGCGCCGGGAGAAAATAGCACTGTTTTATATACTGAAAATTAATATTTGAAGTTGTAATGTATTTTCAGGAAGGTATCCGCTCGCCTGATGAAAGTAATACCTATACATTTGTTATTTTAGAGGGTATTGTTTCGTTAATTTAGGGTAAAAAGGTTGTTATTGGTATTGTGCAGACCCCCTTTATTTTCGGCTTACCCGATGGTGTGGCGAAAAAAGCGGCACAATATAAATCAATTACGGAAAGCGGTTGCATCGGTTATCGCCTTTCGTCATCACAAACTCTCGCCACCATTGAGCAGAACCTACTATAGCGTGAAGCCTTCTACTGGTTAGCATGGAAAAGTCAGGTACCGCCATTTCGTGACAAGCAGCTCATTGTCAATAATTCTTACGACCTGATGCGGGCGACGTTAATAACAATGATTGAATGGGATGAAGATTTTCGCGCACGTATTGGTGACGTGAATTATATTCATCACCGAACGCGCGTATCACGATCGGTGGTGGCAGAAGTACTCGCAGCCCTGCGTAAGGGTAATTATATTGAAATGAAGAAAGGCAAACTGATCGGTATTAATCGTTTGCTCTCCGAATATTAACAAAATGTCGCGCCTCATCTGATATGCGGTGAGGCGCGACAACTCAGGATGCAGGAATAACAATCGGTTTATTACTGCTTAACTCAGTAACCAAATCGTTAATACCGTCGCTCATATTGGTAAATCGAGTGAGGGGGGAACGGGTTACGACCACAAAAGCGCCAATATTATATTGTGGGATCATCGCCATATAGGTAATAAAACCGCCGCCACCTCCCGTTTTCTGGATAATGCCCGGACGTCCGTCTTTTGGCGCCATATAGACCCAGCCCAGACCGAGCGCATCGGCTTTACCCGGTACGTCCATCCCGATCATTTTTTTTAGCTGCGTGCGCTGAAAAATCAACGTTTGCATACGATCGGCCTGATGGCTACGGTGATAAAAATCTGACGACAGATACTGTTGCATCCAGCGCATCATATCTCCCGGCGTAGAATAGACTCCGCCGCTGCCGATGGCTGCCAGTGTATTATTACAGGGGCTTGCGCCTTTCTCTGCTACCATCAGGCGCTTACACTGATCGGGAGACGGGGTAAATGTAGTGTCTTTCATTCCCAGCGGGCGGGTAATCTTCTCTTCAAACAGTTGCGTATAAGGTTTGCCGGATGCGTTCGCCAGCGCGTCGGCTAACAGGTCGAACGCCAGATTGGAATAGGCCGCCTGCGAGCCGGGTGACACTTTTAAGGTTGCAGTGGAGATCCAGTTCCAGCGCTGTTCGCGGGTTGGCCAGACAAATACCGGACGATGCGCCGCCCCGCCGGGCTGTTCTCGAGGGAGCGCGCTGGTATGGGTAGCTAAATTGACCAGCGTAATCGGCGTACCTTTATACGTCGGGACACGCGCGCCGGGAGGAGCATATTTGCTGAGGGGATCGTTTAATTTTACCGTTCCCTGATCGAGCAATTTCACCAACATTTCACTGGTCATTAGCTTGGTGAGCGACGCGATACGAATGACCGAATCAAGCTGTGGACGAACATTATTGCCCGGTCTGGTTTCACCGAAACTACGAAACACGCGTTGGTTGCCGTCGATCACCACCAGCGCCATACCCGTGGCGCCGCTACCATAAAAGATATGCTCGGCGTAACGATCAACAATATCAGAGGCAAAAACCGGATCGGCAATCGGCTGGGCCGCCTGGACAGAAGTAACTGATGTTGCAAAAAGCGTGGCAGTAAAAAGCAGACTACGTTTCAACGGTGATGTCCATAAATGAAGTAACAGAGGTTATGCGTATTTATACTACCCGGCAGCACATTGCAAAGTGTTAAAGAGAAAAAAATGGGTGAGAAAACGTAACGGCGGGTTTTCGTGATGGAGAATGTTTACTTTTGTGATATAGCGCTTGTGGTAATCTGATAGCGTCAGCCTGTGTGTCTGGTTGGAAACTCGTCGAAACAATTCTGTTGGGCAGAAGTGCGAACTAAGCGTCACAGCGTAGGTCACAATGCCTGATTTAGCCCTTTCTTTTGCCTGGGCATGGCTTGATATTGCCGTCGTCACAGCAGTCGTAATAAAGATAAGAAGTTAGCAGGAGAGCATGATGTTTAAATCTTTTTTCCCAAAGCCAGGGCCGTTTTTCATTTCGGCGTTTGTTTGGGCGCTGGTCGCCGTCATTTTCTGGCAGGCTGGAGGCGGTGATTGGGTTGCGAGGCTTGTGGGCGCATCCGATAAGGTGCCCATCAGCGCAGCGCGATTCTGGTCGCTGGATTATCTGATTTTTTATGCTTATTACCTGATTTGCATTGGTTTATTTGCGACGTTCTGGTTCATCTATAGCCCGCACCGCTGGCAATACTGGTCGATACTTGGCACCTCGCTTATTATTTTTGTCACCTGGTTTTTGGTGGAGGTTGGCGTCGCGGTTAACGCCTGGTACGCGCCGTTCTATGATTTGATTCAAACGGCGCTCAGCTCGCCGCACAAGGTGACGATTGGTCAATTCTATCATGAGGTGGGGGTTTTTCTCGGTATTGCGCTTATCGCAGTAGTGGTCGGCGTATTGAACAATTTCTTTGTCAGCCACTATGTATTTCGCTGGCGTACCGCAATGAATGAGCATTATATGGCGCACTGGCAGTATCTGCGTCATATCGAAGGGGCCGCTCAGCGTGTGCAGGAAGATACCATGCGTTTTGCCTCTACTCTGGAGAACATGGGCGTGAGTTTTATCAATGCCATTATGACGCTTATCGCCTTTCTGCCGGTGTTAGTTACCCTGTCAGCGCACGTGCCGGATTTACCCGTCGTGGGACATATTCCTTACGGCCTGGTCATTGCCGCCATAGTCTGGTCATTGATGGGAACGGGTCTGCTGGCGGTCGTCGGGATCAAATTGCCGGGGCTGGAATTTAAAAACCAGCGAGTAGAAGCGGCTTATCGTAAGGAGCTGGTCTACGGCGAAGATGACACCAGTCGCGCCACGCCGCCGACCGTCCGTGAACTATTTAGCGCGGTGCGCCATAACTACTTCCGTCTCTACTTTCACTATATGTATTTCAACATTGCGCGCATTCTCTATTTGCAGGTTGATAACGTTTTCGGTCTGCTCCTGCTGTTTCCTTCCATTGTCGCCGGTACGATTACGTTGGGTCTGATGACGCAAATCACCAATGTGTTTGGCCAGGTACGGGGTTCGTTCCAGTATCTGATTAACTCCTGGACGACGCTGGTGGAACTGATGTCTATCTATAAGCGTTTGCGTAGTTTTGAACGCCAACTGGATGGTCAGCCAGTTCAGGAAGTGACTCACTCTTTTAGCTAACAGAAGGAAACGTTATGTCGACGGTGTCCCGTCTTTATTTTCTGCCTTTTCTGGCTGTCGCAATGCTGGCTGGCTGTAGTAGTCAATCCGGGAAGTCTGTCAACAAGGGCGAGAAGCCTGTCGACGTTGCAAACGTTGTACGCCAGAAAATGCCGGCCAGCGTCAAAGACAGAGAGGCTTGGGCAAAAGATATCGCGATAACGTTCAAGAGCCAGGGTCTGGCGCCGACGGTGGAAAATATCTGTTCGGTGCTGGCTGTCGCACAGCAGGAGTCCGGTTATCAGGCGGATCCTGTCGTGCCGGGGCTAAGTAAAATAGCCTGGCAGGAGATTGATCGCCGTGCTGAACGGCTGCACATTCCGCTGTTTCTGGTGCATACCACGCTGAAAATTAACTCCCCCAACGGAAAAAGCTATAGCGAACGTCTGGACACGGTAAGAACCGAAAAACAACTTAGCGCTATTTTTGACGATTTTATCAATATGGTCCCTATGGGGCAGACGCTATTTGGCTCATATAACCCGGTGCATACTGGCGGCCCTATGCAGGTCAGTATCGCCTTTGCCGAACAGCATGCTAAAGGCTATCCCTGGAAGATGGCGGGCACGGTACGTCAGGAGGTCTTTACGCGTCGTGGCGGACTGTGGTTTGGGACATACCATTTGCTGAATTACCCGGCGAACTACAGCGCGCCTGTTTTCCGCTTCGCCGACTTCAACGCAGGGTGGTATGCCAGCCGTAATGCCGCGTTCCAGAATGCCGTCAGTAAAGCCAGCGGCGTAAAACTGGCGCTGGATGGCGATCTGATTCGTTATAACAGCAAGGAGCCAGGCAAAACAGAATTAGCGGCTCGTAAACTGGCAGATCAGTTGGGAATGAGTGAGCGTGAAATTCGCAGTCAACTGGAGAAGGGCGATAGCCTGGCGTTTGAAAAAACGGCGCTCTACAAGAACGTCTATAAACTGGCCGAGGCCAAAACGGGCAGGACACTTGCGCGGGAAATGTTGCCCGGTATTCAACTGGAAAGCCCGAAGATCACGCGCAAGCTGACGACCGCCTGGTTTGCTAAGCGAGTTGATGAACGGCGGGTGCGGTGTATGGGGCGATAAATTTTGCGCTGGGATATTTTCGCCAGCGCGCTAAGGTTTACTGGTGACGGTGACGCCAGCGCAAAAACGCGGCGATAACGGCAAAAATGAGGCAGCCCGTGAGGAAGGGCACCAGGCCAAAAATCGTCCCGACGCCCAGCCCAATCTCTACCCGTGGTCGACCTGTATCCTGTACCTGCATCAAATGCTCATAGATGCCCGGCGCATGAACCAGCAGGTTTAAAAGCTGCGCCCCGGCCCAGAAGCAAAACAGTACAAATACGGCGTAAGCAATATTTCCTGGCGCAGAGGAGGTTTCTCGATGTTTCCCGCTGAACAGCGATTTTGAGAGAGTGAAATCAGCCATAAAGACCTCCAGGATGATCGGCTACGATCTGGCGTTATGCCATCGGCTTACTGTGAAGTCTGACAGGTCATTGCGTTTGTCAATATCAGAATCATGGTAATTTCACATCTGGAATGTATACACCGCGTAAATTTTTGTTATTTGTCACAAAACTGCAACTTTAATAAAAATAAATTAACATTTTAAGAAATTCCGTATCCCCCACAGACTCGCCCGCAAGAAGTATGTAAAAATATGTTTTTGTTATTGTTAACATGTCGGAGTCGTTATGCGTTTGCCTGTAAAAATTCGTCGTGACTGGCACTACTATGCCTTTGCTATTGGCCTTATCTTTATTTTGAACGGCGTAGTGGGATTGCTGGGGTTTGAGGCGAAAGGATGGCAAACCTATGGCGTTGGGCTGATAACATGGATTATCAGCTTCTGGCTGGCGGGGCTTATCATTCGTCGGCGCGAAGATGATAAGGCAAAAGACGCCCGATAAACGTAGCGCTACCGGGCGTGCGTTATTACATCGTGGTTTTTAAGGCGTTATCCGCCGCATGGCGTTCCAGCGCCAGCTCAATCAGGCGGCTGATCAAATCGGTATAGCCCAGGCCACTCGCCTGCCAGAGTTTTGGATACATACTGATATTGGTAAAACCTGGCAGCGTATTAATCTCGTTAATCACTACCTCATTCTCTGGCGTTAAAAAGACATCGACACGAGCCATGCCCGCGCAACCCAGCGTCTGATAGGCCTGAATCGCGATTGCGCGGATCTTGTCATTCACCCCGGAAGGGATCTGCGCAGGCACGACAACTTGTGCGCCATTATCATCAATATACTTGGTATCGTAGGCGTAAAATTCGCTATTCAGTACGATTTCGCCGCAGGTACTGGCCTGCGGGCTATCGTTACCTAATACGGCGCATTCGATCTCGCGCCCTTTGATCCCTTGTTCCACGACTACTTTATGATCGAATTCAAAGGCCAGCGCGACCGCCTGCAGGTATTGCGCTTCGTTAGCGACTTTACTTACGCCGACCGAAGAGCCCTGATTGGCGGGCTTAACAAACAGCGGCAGTCCCAGGCGGGATTCCATCTCGGCAAAGCTAAACGCGTGGCGGTTCGCTCGGGTGAGAGTAATAAACGGGGCGATATTTAGTCCTGCATCGCGCAGCAGCCGTTTGGCAACGTCTTTATCCATGCAGGCCGCAGAGCTCAAAACGTCTGAACCGACAAACGGTAAGTTTGCGACGCGCAGCATCCCTTGCAATGAGCCGTCTTCACCCAGCGTACCGTGGACGATAGGAAAAATTACATCTATCGTCGGTAGCGGCTGCCCGTTCTGGGCGTTAATCAATTGCTGTTCGTGTTTGCCAGGCACCTGTGCCAGACTGATTGCCGAAGGACGTAGCGCGATATGTGCCGGATCGTCTGCATTCTGCAAATAATTTTCCGCATCGTTAACATGCCATTGCCCCGCCTTATCTATCCCTAACAGCACGACGTCGAAGCGGGTTTTATCGATCGCATCAACGATATTTTTCGCTGATTGCAAAGACACTTCATGTTCCGCCGATTTGCCGCCAAATACTATTCCTACCCGCAATTTCGCCATCTTAAAAACCCATTCCATCGAATGCAAAGCGTATACATTACCACGACAAAACGCGGGTTTCGCGGGCTTCTGCCATAATCTTTAAGGGATGTGAGAACGGAGGCCGCGTGAAAGGTAAGGGGTTTCTGATTATTGTGCTGTTGGGCGGCATTGGCGGGCTGGGATATTGTTGCCTTCCTTCTTATTATAATCCTTTTTCTCCGCTACAACTTTCCGATCCGCCAGGCTGGATCACTACATTCAAACTACAGCGCCTTACGCCGCCGCAGTGCCGGCAACTTTTGACGGCGGCCAATCAACAGGGATTAATTTCATCACAACCTGTGGCGGATAGCGCTGGCGAATGTCCCTTAACCCATGTAGTGCGCGTCAGAGATTTTGGTCAGGTAAAATTGAGCAGTAGTTTTTTAGCCTCCTGCCCATTGGCGCTGAGTTCCGCGCTGTTTGTCGAACAGCAGGCAAAATCCTTAACAGAAACCTGGATGAAGCGCCGCCTGATCCGGATCGAACATCTGGGCAGCTATGCCTGCCGTAATATTTATCACCGTTCGGATGCGCGCCGTAGCGAACATGCAGGCGCAGAAGCGCTGGATGTCAGCGGATTTCAACTGTCGGATGGCCGGAAAATCACCGTCCTGCGAGGCTGGAAGCGTGAAGAGACGGGGCCCTGGCTGCGCGCTATGTTAAACGCCAGTTGCCATTATTATGGTAATGGGCTCGGACCTGACTATAACGCTGCTCATGCTAACCATTTTCATCTTGGGATGCGTGGCTACGGCGTGTGTCGTTAAAGTATAAACGTCTGGACTATGCGCCTATATAATATGAGATATTTCACAAAAATGATGAACAGGAAGACAAAATAGCAAAATGTGACATACCGCACCTCTGGAACCACCAGAAAAAAGATAGCTTGCTAAGCTAGCGCGTATTTTCAGCTACTTATCGTTACGAGTCTTATGGAATCCTGGAGAGTTAATCTAATTTCCGTCTGGTTTGGCTGTTTTTTTACCGGGCTGGCAATCAGTCAAATCCTGCCATTTTTACCCCTTTATATTTCCCAGCTTGGCGTTTTTTCCCATGAGGCATTATCAATGTGGTCCGGGTTAACGTTTAGCATCACGTTTCTTATTTCCGCCATTGTATCGCCAATGTGGGGCAGCCTGGCCGATCGTAAAGGGCGTAAACTTATGCTGTTGCGCGCGTCGCTTGGGATGGCGATAGCTATTTTTCTCCAGGCATTCGCGACCCATGTCTGGCAACTCTTCCTGCTGCGCGGAATCATGGGCTTAACGTCAGGCTATATCCCCAATGCTATGGCGCTGGTGGCCTCTCAGGTCCCGCGCGAACGTAGCGGCTGGGCGCTCAGTACGCTTTCTACCGCGCAGATTAGCGGCGTCATCGGCGGGCCGTTAATGGGCGGTTTCGTCGCGGATCATATTGGTCTGCGAGCGGTCTTTTTGATTACCGCCATGCTGATGGTAGTGAGCTTTCTGGTCACTCTGTTTTTAATTAAAGAAGGCGTGCGCCCGGTCATCAAGAAAAGCGAACGTCTGAGCGGTAAAGCCGTTTTTGCGTCGTTACCTTATCCTGCGCTAGTGATCAGTTTGTTTTTTACCACAATGGTCATTCAACTCTGTAATGGCTCCATCAGTCCAATCCTGGCGCTGTTTATCAAATCAATGATGCCGGACAGTAATAACTTAGCCTTTCTTAGCGGATTAATTGCCTCTGTGCCCGGTATCTCCGCGCTTATCTCCGCGCCTCGTCTGGGAAAACTTGGCGACAGAATCGGCACGGAAAGAATTCTGATGAGCACGCTTATCTGTGCGGTACTGCTTTTCTTCGCTATGTCCTGGGTAACCACGCCGTTCCAGTTGGGGTTGCTACGTTTCTTGCTGGGCTTTGCCGATGGCGCGATGTTACCCGCCGTACAAACATTGTTGGTGAAATACTCCAGTGACCAAATTACCGGACGTATTTTTGGCTACAACCAGTCATTTATGTACCTGGGTAACGTGGTAGGACCGTTGATGGGTGCGACGGTATCGGCGATGGCGGGTTTCCGTTGGGTTTTTATCGTCACTGCGGCGATCGTGCTGATCAACATTGGGCAACTGACCCTGGCGTTACGTCGGCGGCGTAACGCGCAAAAAGCGAAAGCCCAATAGATTTGTATCGTAACGGTGCTCCAGCCGTTACGATATGGTTTAAATTAAAAGATATATTCTTCAGCAGTGAAATTTTTCTATAGATAGTATAACTTTAAATTATGAGATAGCGTGATTATTTGTTTTTGATGGTTTATTATCGTCTCGTTTACGGCTTGAGAAACGTTTCGCTGCGGCGATGGTGACAATTATTTGTGTAAATTTCTTCCTGTATCATAAAAATAGTACTTTCAGCCTCTAGGCAGTGGTTCTTCATAGTGATAACGTCACCCTGGAACTAATAAGGAAATATGGTCATGAAAAATCTCATAGCAGAGTTGTTGCTTAAGCTAGCCCAAAAAGAAGAAGAGTCGAAAGAATTGGTTGCTCAGGTAGAAGCGTTAGAGATTATCGTTACAGCAATGTTACGTAATATGGCGCAAAGCGAGCAACAGATGTTGATACGTCAGGTAGAGGGGGCGCTTGAAGGCGTAAAGCCGGATGCCAGCGTTCCTGATCACGATACGGAATTGCTGCGCCAGTATGTAAAAAAGTTGCTGAGACATCCCCGGCACTAATCGTAATTAAAAAAAAACATGGTTGTTATAACGTTACTTTTATGAAATAACCATAGCCGCTTCGTTTTTATTTTGCTCTGTATTAAACAGAAGAAAATAAAAACGAAGCGGCTATGGTAATAACAGTGTAATGCTGTGCGTTGTTCTTCTCTATCATGCTGGTACGGCTATGAATAATCGAATTGCACATGAGCCTACGGTTTGTCAATCAATAAAATATACATTGAGAAAGGTAAGTAATACTTTTATTGTCGGGTGGTATTTTTGCCAGTAGCAGCCAGACTTATATAAAGTCCCTGGGATATTCCTCAAAGGGGCAATGTATAGGGTGTACTCTGACAAAAGGATGGTGCTATGAAAATAACTTTACTGGTAACTTTACTTTTTGGCCTGGTCTTTTTAACTACAGTCGGCGCTGCCGAGAAACCGTTAACGCCGCAACAGCAGCGCATGACCACCTGTAATCAGCAGGCGACAGCGAAGGCGTTGAAAGGCGATGCGCGTAAAACTTACCTTAGCGACTGTCTGAAAAACAGTAAATCAGCTCCTGGTGAGAAAAGCCTGACGCCGCAACAGCAGAAAATGCGTGAATGCAATGTCCAGGCGACGGAACAATCGCTGAAAGGCGACGACCGCAGCAAGTTTATGAGCGCTTGCCTGAAAAAAGCGGCGTAGTGCTATCGGGTGAGCCTCGACAAACGCTCACCCGAAATCTCATACTCCCTCCATGCGCTCTGTTCTTATAATTTGGGAAAATGTTTCTAAATATTCCCAAAAATAATGAATGATGAAAATTTTTACCGAAAAGCGCTTGAAGAGGCGGTAGCGCCAGCAGACCCTCCTGATGATCATCAGCGTTCCGGGTTGCGCTTTGCACGGCGCATCAGGCTACCGCGCGCCGTGGGGTTAGGGGGAATGTTTTTACCCGTGGCCGCAGTGTTAGTGTCGTAACACGTCTCCGGAGGTTGGTGGTTATTGCTGGTCGGCTGGTCTTTTGTCTGGCCGCAGCTGGCCTGGCAGTGGGCGACGAAAGCACCCGATCCGCTACAGCAGGAAATTTATAACCTGAAAGCGGATGTGATCCTCACTGGCATGTGGATCGCGCTGATAGGCGTAAATATGTTGCCTGCCGCTGCGCTGTTTAGGATGATGAGCATGAATCTGATAGGCGCTGGCGGGCTGCGGTTATTCTTTGCCGGAAGGGGGCTTTTTCTGGCGTCATGTCTGGCGACGTTACAGCTTACCGGGCTACCCATCGCTATGCGAAGCTCGTCGCTGGAAGTCACGCTCTCTTTGCCTGTTATTGTGCTGTATCCGCTCCTGTTTGCTTGAGCAAGTTATCAGACAGCCATTAAATTAGCGGAGCATAAGCGACGATTGCAGGATATGAGCTCGCGGGATGGCATGACCGGCGTCTATAACCGACGGCATAGGGAAATTTTATTACGTAATGAATCCGATCACTGCCGACGCCACTATCAGGAGGCGACATTGCTGATTATCGATATCGATCATTTTAAGAGCATTAACGATACCTGGGGCATGGTATTGGGGATGAGACTATTATCGCCCTGACGCGTCAATTACAGATAACGTTACGTGGGAGAGATATTATTGGGCGCTTCGGTGGCGACGAGTTTGCGGTGATTATGTGCGGAACGTCGGCAAATAGCGCGATTACTGCCCTGTCGCGCGTGCATGAGCGGTTGAATACATTACGCTTGCCGGGCGCTCCACAGGTAATGCTACGTATCAGCGTAGGCGTGGCGCCGTTAACGCCACAAATCGGTTATTATCGGGGATGGCTAAAGTCTGCAGATATGGCGCTTTATAAAGCAAAGAATGCCGGACGTAACCGCACCGAAGTGGCGGCATGACGTCCAGCCGGGCCTCAGGATTTACTGAGCGCCTCTGATTTCTCCATACACTTCGTCATCGCTTCTATTACCGCGGCGCGGAACCCACGTTCTTCCAGAACGCGTACTGCTTCAATCGTCGTTCCGCCAGG
Organism: Salmonella enterica subsp. arizonae; assembly: GCF_008692845.1. Lineage (GTDB taxonomy): Bacteria > Pseudomonadota > Gammaproteobacteria > Enterobacterales > Enterobacteriaceae > Salmonella > Salmonella arizonae. Next base: position 490,206 of record NZ_VXJW01000002.1, on the reverse strand, counting down.
CGAACATACCATATCTTTCAGTTCGCCGGGATGTTTTCCGGTTTCGAGTACCATTTTTGCCGTTCCCATGACGGCCTGCGCGGCGAATTTATAAGCCTGAGCGCGAGGCATACCGCCCAGAACAGCGGCGTCCGCCATCGCCTCGATAAACATAAAGACATAGGCTGGAGAAGAGCCGCTCACGCCAACCACCGGATGGATCATTGGCTCAGCAATCACTTCCGCCTCGCCAAAACAGCGGAAAATATTCAGTACATCAGCTGTATCTTCCGGCGTTACCAGCGCATTGGGTGTGACGGAGGTCATCCCGGCGTTGACCAGCGATGGCGTATTCGGCATGGCGCGAATAATTTTACGGTCGTGCCCCAGCGCACGCGCAAGCTGATCAAGCGTTACGCCTGCGGCAATAGAGACCACCAGAGAGTCTTTGTTCAGGCTGGAGGAAATTTCACTCAGCACTTTTACCATAATGCCCGGTTTTACCGCGCCGAAAACGATATCCGCGATCTGAGCGACTTCCTGCGCGTTTTGTGCCGCATTAATGCCGTACTGGTCATGCAGGGCGGCAACTTTATCGGGGGAGGGGGTGTAGACCCAGATTTGACCGGGAAGCACCTGACCGCTGGCAATGAGCCCGCCAAGAATAGCTTTGCCCATATTACCGCAGCCAATAAAACCGATTTTCTTCTCCATCTCGTCACTCCCTATGTTTGTGTGTTATGGGGAAGGAGTAGCTTAACGCGGATTGAAAACGGGCAGAAGGAGAAACAGCACTTTGACGAAAGACAAAAGCGCGAGACAATAAACGATTGTATACCGTAAGGGAGACATTATGACTATCTGGGTGGATGCGGATGCGTGTCCGAATTTTTGTATCGTGCCGCCGAGCGGATGCAGCTACCGCTTATTCTGGTTGCAAATCAGGCTTTGCGCGTGCCGCCTTCGCGTTTTATCCGCACGCTTCGCGTAGCCGCCGGATTCGACGTGGCTGATAATGAAATCGTGCGTCAATGCGAAACGGGCGATCTGGTTATTACTGCGGATATCCCTTTGGCGGCTGAAGTACTGGAAAGAGGCGCCGCGGCGCTTAATCCTCGTGGAGAACGCTATAGCGAAGCCACGATTCGCGAACGTCTGACGATGCGTGACTTTATGGACACGCTACGCGCCAGCGGCGTACAAACGGGGGGACCAAACAGTCTCTCGCCGCGTGATCGTCAACATTTTGCCGCTGAGTTGGATAAGTGGTGGCTGGAAATTCAGCGTAAAAAATAAATCTTGTAATGAAAATTTTACACTTCATTCATTCGTAATTCTTGTTATAGTACTAATATCGTGAAGTTAGTATCTTTATGTAAATTATTATTTACGTATCCGCGTTGTACTAGTTTGGTGATATGATTACAACATTGCTGATATCAAATCCTGCGTATGCGCAGCTCCCGGGGGAACGCTTGCTATGATGCAACCTCTTTATCTTGTTGGCCCGCGAGGTTGTGGGAAAACCACCATCGGTATGGCGCTGGCGCAGGCAACCGGTTTCCGATTTACGGATACCGATCGCTGGCTGCAATCGTATGCGCAGATGAGTGTTGCTGATATCGTTGAAAAAGAGGGCTGGGAAGGATTCCGCGTCCGGGAAACGACAGCCCTGGAAGCGGTAAGCGCGCCTTCGACAGTCGTTGCGACAGGGGGCGGTATTATTCTCACGGAATATAATAGACGTTATATGCGCCGTGTTGGCGTAGTGATTTATCTTTGTGCGCCGGTAGCAACGTTGGTTAATCGGCTTGAGGCTGAACCTGAAGTGGAGTTGCGTCCGACCCTAACCGGGAAGCCGTTGAACGAAGAGGTTCGGGAAGTGCTTGACCAGCGTGACGCGCTGTATCGCGAAACGGCGCATTACATTATTGACGCGACGAAAGCGCCGACCCAGGTCGTTTCTGAAATTATGGCGGCGCTACCGACGTCGACGCAACGGTTACAGGGAGATGTCTATACTTAACGCTCACCCAGAATAAAGGAAACGCTATGCCAACCAGACCACCTTATCCGCGGGAAGCTTATATCGTCACCATTGAAAAAGGCGCGCCGGGCCAGACGGTGACGTGGTATCAGCTACGGGCTGACCATCCGAAACCTGATTCGCTTATTAGCGAGCATCCGACCGCAGAAGAAGCGATGGATGCGAAAAAACGTTATGAAGATCCGGATAAATCATAGCCGCATGAATGACTCGGAAGGGATTCTGAGTACCCTTAAATTGTATCTCCATCACATTTTTGAAACATTTATACTAACAACTAAAACCGTAAATTAAGCGATAACAATATAGTACTGGAATTATTTGGAATCTTTACACAATACGTTGCTCATCTGCTGCTACGCTTTTTGAGATTTGTAGGGCAGGTAGCGCGGTGGTCGTGTAAATATTTGCCTGGGAATTACGACGAAGTTAAGAAGGTGGAGTAAAAATGAGTGCGTCGTTGGCAATCCTCACAATCGGCGTTGTGCCAATGAGCGAAGTGTTACCGCTTCTGACGGAATACATCGACGAACAACACATCACCCATCACAGCCTGCTGGGAAAAATGAGCCGGGAAGACGTTATGGCGGATTACGCCGTAGAGCCTGGCGACGATCCGCTTCTGACATTGTTGAATGATAACCAGATAGCTCATGTTTCCCGCCAGAAAGTAGAGCGAGACTTGCAAAGCGTTGTCGAGGTGCTGGATAACCAGGGTTATGATGTCATTATACTGATGAGCACCGCCGTGATTAAAAGCATGGCTGCCCGCAATACTATTTTGCTTGAACCGTTGCGTATAATTCCACCGCTTGTCGCCTCTATTGTGGATGGGCATCAGGTCGGCGTTATTGTGCCAGTTGCAGAGCTTCTGGCGGCGCAGGAAAAAAAATGGCAGGTATTACAAAAACCGCCGGTTTATTCACTGGCGAATCCGGTTCACGGTTCTGAGCAACAGTTAATTGATGCCGGGCAGGCGCTACTGGATCAAGGCGCGGATGTTATTATGCTTGATTGTCTGGGCTTTCATCAGCGTCATCGGGATATCTTACAGCAGGCGTTGGATGTGCCGGTTTTACTCTCTAATGTTTTGATTGCGCGGTTGGCTTCAGAACTGCTTGTTTAATTTCACGTGACAGGCCGAACATCAGGACTCTATATTAGTTGTTAATTTCATAACGAGACGGGGCCTGTTTATGCTACAAAGCAATGAATACTTTTCCGGGAAAGTGAAGTCTATTGGATTTACCAGCAGTAGCACCGGTCGGGCCAGCGTCGGCGTGATGGCGGAAGGGGAGTATACCTTTGGCACCGCCGAACCAGAAGAGATGACGGTTGTGAGCGGTGCGTTAAAGGTACTGCTGCCGGGGACTGTCGAATGGAAAGTGTATACGGCAGGTGATGTGTTTAACGTGCCTGGTCACAGCGAGTTTCATCTACAGATTGCTGAGCCCACCTCGTATCTGTGTCGCTATTTGTAAGGATGAGTCCCCTCTTCGACAGAGAGGGGCTCTCTTATTAGCGTTGCGCTTCGCCGCCTAATCCTTCCACCAGGCTTTGAACCAGCGCCGCTAGCTCGCCGGTCATCAGGATAAAGTCCGCGTCAAAACGCAGGGCAAAGTCTTCCCGGTCGATATCTTCATTCTGATCGCGCAGTTCATCGCAGAATTTCAGACGCTTAATAGAGCCGTCGTCGCACATCACGAACTGAATGCGCTGTTGCCAGTCGAGCGCCAGCTTCGTTACCACTTTACCCGCTTCAATATGAACGGCGATCTCGTCGCTGACCAGATCCTGCTTTTTCGCCCGGATCACGCCGCCATCTTCCAGCATCGCTTTCAATTCGGCTTCATCCAGCAACTGGAAGCCCTGGGCGACCGTACCGGAACGCACCCACTCTGTGAGCGTCAATTCAATCGGGTTTTCCAGCGCCAGCGGGACGACCGGTAGCGAGCCGAGACTTTTACGCAGCAGCGCCAGCGTATCTTCCGCTTTTTTCGCGCTGGAGCAGTCAACCATAATCAGGCCGTTAACGGTATCAATCCACATCATCGTCTGGCTGAAGCGGCTAAACGCGCGCGGCAGCAACGAGTGCAGTACTTCATCCTTCAGGGAGTCTTTTTCCGTCTTCTTCAGCTTGCGTCCCTGATCGGCTTCCAGTTTCTGGATTTTCGCTTCCAGCGCCTGTTTAATTACCGGCGATGGCAGAATTTTCTCTTCTTTGCGCGCGCAAATAATAATTTGGCCATTGGCGGTGTGCGTTAACGCATCGCTGTGAGAGCCCATCGGCGGAACCCAGCCCATTTTGGCCATATCCTGGCTACCGCATGGGGTAAACGTCATTGAGGCGAGCTGTTTCTCCATCTCTTCGGCGCGCAATGCGATATCGCGGCTAAGACGATAAACCATTAAATTTTTGAACCACAGCATGATAATTTCCACGGCCTTGTCGTTAAATCCAGGCGGTATAGTAACGAATTGTCGGCAGGCTTGCATTGCCAATCAGAACGGTGGGTTCTACCCTATTGATATTCCCAAAAAATGAGGAGCGGTATGTGCGTATTGGTATCGATTTAGGAGGCACAAAAACGGAAGTCATTGCGCTTGACGATGCAGGAGAACAGCGGTTTCGCCATCGTCTGCCTACGCCGCGGGACGATTATCAACAAACGATAGAAACCATCGCTGCGCTGGTCGACATGGCGGAACAGGCGACCAGCCAGACCGGCAGCGTCGGCATTGGCATTCCTGGTTCTATCTCGCCTTACACCGGCGTCGTGAAAAATGCTAACTCTACGTGGCTTAACGGCCAGCCATTCGATAACGATGTAAGCCGTCGTCTGAAGCGTGAAGTGCGGTTAGCTAACGATGCCAATTGCCTGGCGGTATCAGAGGCGGTAGATGGCGCGGCGGCGGGGGCGCAAACGGTATTTGCGGTGATTATCGGTACCGGGTGCGGCGCGGGCGTAGCGCTAAATGGCCGGGCGCACATCGGCGGCAACGGTACGGCAGGCGAATGGGGCCACAATCCGTTGCCGTGGATGGATGACGATGAGTTGCGTTACCGTGAAGAAATTCCCTGTTATTGCGGTAAACAAGGCTGTATCGAAACCTTTATTTCCGGTACGGGATTTGCCACGGATTACCAGCGTCTGAGCGGTAAGCTGCTAAAAGGCGATGAGATTATTCATCTGGTCGAAACGCAGGACGCAGTGGCGGAGCTGGCGTTAAGTCGTTATGAGCTACGGCTGGCGAAAGCGTTAGCTCACGTCGTGAATATTCTGGATCCGGATGTCATTGTGCTGGGCGGCGGTATGAGCAATGTTGAGCGCCTGTACAAGACGGTTCCGTCGCTGATGAAATCGTTTGTTTTTGGCGGCGAATGCGAGACGCCGGTACGTAAGGCGCGGCATGGCGATTCGAGCGGCGTGCGCGGCGCGGCCTGGCTGTGGCCGTTGGCATAACGTTTTGGGCCGGATGGCGCGTCATCCGGCAACAGGCGTGACCGATGGCAGCTTGTGTTTTAGACGTCCGTATACCAGCAACGACGACATGGCGGAAAACGATAGCAGGGCGGCGGGAAGCGCCACGTAGTGGTACGCAAAATCTAGCGTCAGCATCAGCCCGCCGCACCAGGCGCCAATCGCGCTACCGAGATTAAACGCGATTTGCCCTCCCGCCGCGCCCAGAAGTTCGCCGCCTTTGGCGTTTTGTAGCAGCAAGATTTGCAGCGGCGCAGAGAGCGCAAACAGACCAGCGCAGCAGATAAACGCGAAAGTCAGCGATGCCGTTTTGTATCCGCCGAAGAAAAAGAGCGCCGCGAGAGAGCATACGATAACGAGGTCAGTCACTACCGCGATGCGCAGCGGAGTATATCTGCCGGAGAGTTTGCCGCTTAACAGATTGCCTAACACCATCCCCAGCCCGACCAGCATCATAATAAACGTCATGCTCGTCTCCGAAAAACCGGAGATGTACATCATAAATGGCTTGATATAGCTAAACCAGGCAAAGACGCCCGCATTGCCGAACATCGTGGCGGCGAAAATAAGCCACGGCGCGGGGCTACGCAGGAAATGGAACTGCTCGCGCAGGCTGCTTTTGGTTTCGTCGCGAATATCCGGCATCCAGAAGAAAATCGCGGTGAGCACGACGATATTAAAAACCGCGATCAATAAAAAGGTGTAGCGCCAGCTAAATTCCTGGCTCAGGTAAGTGCCGAATGGAATACCCACCAGATTCGCCACCGTCATCCCCGAAACCATACCCGCGACGGCGGCGGTGACTTTCCCTGGACGGATAATCTTTGACAAGACAATGGCGCCGACGCCAAAAAAGGCGCCGTGTGGAAAGCCGGAAACTAGCCTGCCGATAGCGAGCATCAAATAGGATGATGAAAGGGTAAACATGGCGTTGCCAATCACGCACAGAGTGACCAGAAACAGCAGAATGTGTTTTAGCGAAAAACGGTTGGAAAAAAGCGCCATTATGGGAGCGCCCAGCACTACGCCAAAAGCGTAAAACGAGATCATATACCCGGCGGCGGGAATCGCTATTCCGACATCGCGCGCCAGCTCCGTCAGCACGCCCATAATGCCAAACTCGGCCATCCCCAGTCCGAACGTACCCAGCGCCAAAGAAAAAATGACTTTTTTCATACCACCTGCCGAAAATGAAAGCGCATGTTACGCGCCGTGGCTGTGAACCGTCGCAGCCTGACAACGTATAGCTTGCGGATAAGCGCGAGGTAATACCATTCTTTATCCGTCTTTGTATATTCATTATTATGCTACGTCATGACATTCTGTTGCGCGCAGGATGGCGGCCGCGTTATTCCACGGCAAACATTTTGTCCAGTTTGCTATAACCAAGTCCGTTGATTTTTTTCACTTTTATCTGCACAGGGATACGTTCTTTCATCGCTTCCACGTGGCTAATAACGCCGATGGTCTTACCGCTGGCATTCAGCGCATCGAGCGCATCCAGCGCGGCGTCCAGCGTTTCGCTATCGAGCGTGCCGAAGCCTTCGTCGAGGAACAAAGAGTCAATGCGCGTTTTATGGCTGACCAAATCTGATAACGCCAGCGCCAGCGCCAGGCTAACCAGGAAACTTTCGCCGCCTGATAAGGTTCGCGTATCGCGCACTGCGTCGGCCAGCCAGGTATCCACGACCTCCAGCTCCAGCGCGTCGCTGGCTTTGCGTTGCAATAAATAACGACCATGCAGACGGGTGAGCTGATGATTCGCCAGCCAGACCAGATTATCCAGCGTCAGCCCTTGGGCGAATTTGCGGAACTTATCGCCCTCTTTAGAGCCGATTAGCGCATTGAGGTAACCCCAGTCTTCAACCTCCAGGGAAGCCTTTGCAATTTCCGCCATCAACGCCCGTTGGTGCTGCCGATTATCGGCATCCTGCTTAATTTGCTGGCGGATTTCCCCCTGGCGTGTCGTGTTTTCACGCAGTTGTTGCGCCAGTTGTGTCAGCTTCTGCGAAAGTTGTTCCGCCGTGCAGGTTGGGTTCAGCCCAGCGGGTGACTGTTGCTGATGGTCAGCCAGCGTTTGCGCAGACTGTACGCTTAACGCCTTCGCTTGCTGTAGCTGGCTTTCCAGCGCCTGTTGTTGTTTTTCCAGGCAGGTTAAGGTCTCTTCATCCAGCAACGCAGCCAGGAACGCGGTCTGGCTGTCAAAGGGACTATTTTTTAACGCTGCGTCAAAATGCACGGTCGCCTCGGTCGCGCGCTGCTGCTCTTGCGTCGCCTGCTGCTGTAAGGTTTGCAACTGGCTTTGTAACGATACGCACTCATCATGCGCCTGCCGCCAGTTATCCAGCGGCACGTCGTCGTCGATATCAACGGTGCCCATCTGCGGTAGCGTCTCCAGCAATGGGGCAAGCCGATCGAGCTGCGTTTGCAAATCCGCGAGCTCAGTTTGACGCTGTTGCCACATTTTCGCTTCGTCAGCGCGGTCACTCAGCCACGTAGCCTCATCTTCTGGCGCAGGAAGGGAAAGCTTATACAGCGCTAAGTCGGCCGTCAGCGATGCCTGACGCTGCGCAATCTGCGCGGTAAACCGCGCTACCTGTTCGGTATGCGCGGCGATTTGCGTTTGTAGAGCATGACGCTGGCTTAGCTGATCCAACTGCTGCTCATGTTCTTCCGCCCCGGTCAGCCAGCCAGAGAGGTCCTCCTGCGGCTGAAGCTGAACGCTCAGGGCGGCGCATAACGTTTGCCATTCCTCAGTAAGCGCTTGCTCCTCCAGCAAAAGCGACCGCGCCTCGCTTTCATCCCGTTGTACTTGTTGCGTTAAAGCATCTAACTGGCCTCGCAGCGCCGCGCCTTCTTCCGCCAGTGTGTTGACCTCTTTTTCCAGCGCGTCGCGTCGTGCTTGATTCGCGCTCACTTCCAGAGCCTGATAGGCGTCAATAGCGGGGTGCGTCGTTGAGCCGCAAAGCGGACACGGCTGACCGGGCTGTAAGCGCGCCCGCTGGCCTTCCAGATCTTTGATGCGTGCTTCCTGCTCGCAAATGGTGCGAACGTCCGCAAGTTCCTGCGCTTTGGCTTTATAACTCAGGCGTTTATCCGCCAGGCGTTGAGTGTATTGCGTCTGTTCCTGTTGATGGCGCGTGATAGCCGCCTGTAGCTGCGCCTGACGCTTTTGTTTCGGGGTAATTTGCCCCTGAAGCGCGGCGAGACGCTGGCGTAGCGGACGCTGCTGGGTATGTAACGCCCTGGCTTCCGCCAGCGCTTGTGGCGTGAGGTCGAGCGCAAGCGGCGGTAGCGCGTCGAGCTGACGCGTATCGGACATCAGTTGCCGTTGCCATTGGCTTAATTGCGCCCGTTCGTTGGATTGTTGTGTTAATAATGCTCGCCAGCCAGCCAGTTCGCTACGCCACACGCGGATGCCGTCGTGTTCCGTCAGCCATGTTTTCAGCCGCTGCCGTGTGGCGTCCAGTTGCGTGAATTGCCGATACGCGCAGGCGCGGATACGCAGGCGCAGGCGATACGCGCTTTGTAAGCGAGCGTTCACTTCATTAATTTGTTGGCGAACCCGCTCAACGGCGGTAGTTTGTTCCTGAATACGCTCCCAATGCGGGCGCAACTGGCGAGCAGGTTGCGCCAGAGTCAGCGCCGCGAGCTGCGGCTGCGCTTTTTCTCGCGCCTCTTGCGCTTCGTATAGTGACTGTTGCCGGGCGCGTAACTCAGCGTGGAGTTCGTTTTTTCGTGTCAGCCAGTGAAGATGCTGCTGCTGCGTATGTTGGCTGGCCAGCAGACGTTTCTCTTCATCAGTAAGCGCCTGCAAACTGGCTACGAGTTGCTGTAACTGTTCTTCTGCCAGCAGCGCGACGCCGCTTACCTGCGCCTGTAACTTTTCCAGTTCGAGACGGGCCGTTTTATGTTTTTCAAATACCTGCGCGGAGATCTGCCCGTAAATCTCCGTGCCGGTGAGCTCCTCCAGAAGCTCTGCGCGCTCTTTCGCTTTGGCGTTAAGAAAGGCGGCGAACTGCCCCTGTGATAACAACATCGAACGGGTAAAACGCCCGTAGTCCAGCCCGGTCAGGGTGGCGATCATCTCCAGTTTATCTTTTACCTTATCGGCAACGATTTTTCCGTCGGCACATCGCGCCAGCTCTACGCGTGGGGCCTGGAGATTACCGTCAGGCTGATTTCGTGCGCGATTCTGGCTCCAGAAGGCGCGCCAGGCTTCGCCTTTTACCTCAAACTCCACTTCGGCCAGACATTCCGCCGTATCGCGCGTCATCAAATCGTTTTGCGACTGAGATACCGTATTCAGACGCGGCGTTTCGTGGTACAGCGCCAGACAGATGGCATCAAGCAAGGTGGTTTTCCCTGCGCCGGTTGGGCCGGTAATGGCGAATAACCCATTACTGGCAAACGGTTCGGCGGTAAAGTCGACCTTCCATTCTCCTTTCAGCGAGTTCAGGTTTTTCAGCCGCAGACTGAGAATTTTCATGCTTCATGCTCCTCATTCAACGCGTAGAGCGTGCTGGAAAAGAGCTGATTTAGGCGCTCGCGCTGTAGAGCGTCTAATGCTTCCAGCGCCAGACGCCGTGCAAAAACCTCTTCCACGCTAAGTTCGCTTAGCGTTTCCCGCCGTTCGTTCGCCAGCGAGCGCTCACGCTGTTCGCGGCTACGACGCACCAGTAACACTTCTACGGGCAACGACTCCGTTAATGTTTTTATTTTTCTTTGTATATCATGCAGATAATCATCAGTGGTGATTTCAATATCCAGCCAGACGGGGGGCGATTGCTTAACGCCGCGCCACTGCTCAAGCTGTTCAGTAATTGACGCCAGATCGCCTTTTAAAACCGCCAGTGGTTGGCTAACGGGAATGGGGAGACTTTCGGTACTTTGCCATTTCCCCTGTTCGAACGTCACCAGATGCACGCATTTGCTTTTGCCGCATTCATCAAAGCTGAGTGCGATGGGGGAGCCGCAATAGCGGATATGTTCTGTGCCGCCGACACATTGCGCGCGGTGGATGTGTCCTAGTGCGATATAATCCGCTGGTGGGAAATGCTGCGCCGGAAAGGCATCCAGCGTACCGATATAAATGTCGCGTACCGCATCGCTTTTGCTGGCGCCGACAGTAGTTAAGTGCCCTGTCGCGATAACCGGCAAGTTCCGTTCGCCGCGTAGCAGGCACGCTTCCTGGTACTGTTGTTGATAATAATCGGCAATCGCATGAAGAAGCTGCTGTTGTTTCTCGCTGCCGGACAGCCCCGCCTGACTGGTAATAATGTCGCGCGGGCGCAAAAAGGGAATGGGGCACAGCACGGCGCCGGGAGAACCATCGCGGCGATGAAGCAGTTGCGGCGCGTAGCCCGCGCTGGCGATCACGGTTGTATTGAGAAACGCCAGAATTTCGCGCGACTCATTTAGCGTGGCGACGGAGTCATGATTACCGGCCAGCACCACCAGCTGGCAGCCTGTTTGCTGTAAATTAACGACAAAACGGTTATAAAGTTCTCGTGCATAGCTTGGCGGGGAACCGGTATCAAAAATATCGCCCGCGACAATAATGGCATCCACCTGCTGTGACTGTGCGGTATCCAGCAGCCAGTCGAGAAAAGCCTGATGCTCCGCGGCGCGGCTTTTGCTGTAGAAATTTTGTCCCAGATGCCAGTCAGAGGTGTGGAGGATGCGCATAATAGTTCCATGCAAAAAAGCGTGAACGGGATTATACACGTCATCTCCTTCCTTTTTGGGTGCAATTTACCGCTGGAACACGGTAAAGGAATGTTTCAACTGTGTCATAAATCATCAACATGCTGTCAATGCCGCCCCTTTTTTCATAAATCTGTCATAAATCTGACGCATAATGGCGCGGCATTGATAACTAACGACTAACAGGGCAAATTATGGCGAGACGTATTCTGGTCGTAGAAGATGAGGCGCCGATCCGTGAAATGGTGTGCTTCGTGCTCGAACAAAATGGCTTTCAGCCCGTAGAAGCCGAAGATTATGACAGTGCAGTGAATAAACTTAATGAACCCTGGCCGGATCTCATCCTCCTTGACTGGATGTTACCTGGCGGGTCAGGGTTACAGTTTATTAAACATCTCAAACGTGAATCCATGACCCGGGATATTCCTGTGGTTATGCTGACGGCGAGAGGTGAAGAAGAAGATCGGGTGCGCGGGCTGGAAACCGGCGCCGATGATTATATTACCAAGCCGTTTTCCCCCAAAGAGTTGGTGGCGCGCATCAAGGCCGTTATGCGGCGCATCTCGCCGATGGCGGTTGAAGAGGTGATTGAGATGCAGGGACTGAGTCTTGATCCTGGCTCTCATCGCGTGATGACCGGCGACAATCCGCTGGATATGGGGCCGACCGAATTTAAATTACTCCATTTCTTTATGACACATCCGGAACGGGTTTACAGTCGTGAACAACTGCTCAACCATGTCTGGGGCACCAATGTGTACGTTGAAGACCGGACGGTCGACGTGCATATTCGCCGTTTGCGTAAGGCGCTGGAGCACAGCGGCCACGACCGGATGGTGCAAACGGTACGCGGGACAGGGTATCGTTTTTCGACCCGCTTTTAATGCCTTTTCCGCCAGCAGATCAGAGGATTATGGCGGAGAAGGCTTTCCATTCTTGAGGGAGTATGACGCGTGCTGGAACGGCTGTCATGGAAAAGGCTGGTGCTGGAGCTAGTGCTCTGCTGCATCCCCGCGCTTATCCTTAGCGCTTTTTTAGGTTATCTGCCGTGGTTTTTACTGGCGGCGGTGACGGGACTGCTTGCCTGGCATTTCTGGAATTTATTACGTCTCTCCTGGTGGCTTTGGGTCGACAGAAGTATGACGCCGCCGCCCGGACGGGGAAGTTGGGAGCCGCTGTTATACGGTTTACACCAGATGCAGTTGCGAAATAAAAAGCGCCGCCGCGAGCTGGGGAACCTGATTAAGCGCTTTCGTAGCGGCGCGGAGTCGCTGCCCGATGCGGTGGTACTGACTACAGAAGAAGGCGGTATTTTTTGGTGTAACGGTTTGGCGCAACAGCTACTGGGGCTACGCTGGCCGGATGACAACGGACAGAATATTCTCAACCTGCTGCGCTACCCGGAGTTTACCCAGTATTTAAAAGCGCGTGATTTAAGCCGTCCGCTCCATCTGGTGCTGAATACCGGGCGACATCTGGAGATCCGTGTCATGCCTTATACCGATAAGCAGCTCCTGATGGTGGCGCGCGATGTTACGCAAATGCATCAGCTTGAAGGCGCCAGGCGTAACTTTTTCGCCAACGTGAGCCATGAGCTGCGCACGCCATTGACGGTATTGCAAGGCTATCTGGAAATGATGCAGGAACAGACGCTGGAGGGGGCGACGCGAGAGAAAGCGCTGCATACGATGCGCGAGCAAACGTATCGTATGGAAGGACTTGTAAAACAATTACTTACGCTGTCTAAAATTGAGGCGGCCCCGGTGCTGTTATTAAATGAAAAGGTGGATGTGCCGATGATGCTGCGCGTCGTGGAGCGTGAAGCGCAGACGCTAAGCCAGAATAAGCATACCTTTACGTTTGAGGTCGACGATAGTCTTAACGTTCTGGGCAACGAAGAGCAGTTGCGCAGCGCGATTTCAAACCTGGTGTATAACGCGGTAAACCATACGCCGGCGGGAACGCATATTACGGTGAGCTGGCGACATGTCGTGCATGGCGCCGAGTTTTGTGTGCAAGATAACGGCCCCGGGATTGCCGCTGAGCATATTCCTCGTCTGACTGAACGCTTCTACCGTGTCGATAAAGCGCGTTCGCGGCAAACGGGCGGCAGCGGCCTGGGGTTGGCGATTGTGAAACATGCTCTGAATCATCATGAAAGCCGCCTGGAAGTCGACAGTTCGCCTGGTAAAGGAACGCGATTTAGCTTCGTACTGCCGGAACGTTTAATTGCCAAAAATAGCGATTAATTGCCTTTCGTAAGTATAACTTTCCATAAGTCAGCGGATGCTGGCTTATTTTCTTTGCAGTTATTACGGGCTCGCTGAAACTTTCAACGTCTGGTGGTTTTTTGTTCGCATGATTAGCCATAACTTTTTCATGAGAATGGTGTTTTATTCTGGTTGTAAATTTCATATCGCTATATTCATCTGGTTTTTAGATCCCACCTTGCTTTAAAACGTTATAAGCGTTTAAATTGCGCTCCAGGTGCTGTCATTACGACTGCATTTGCGCGGTCAATCGAAAAACAATTCTTCGCCGCATCGGTCCGGGAGTTTTTCCCGCTGAAATTGATAAAAAACGCCGTTTTATAATCCTTCGGGAAAGGCAAAAATTTTAATGTTTACAACATCACCATCCACAGGCAGTAAGACTTTATGACCCATCAGTTAAAATCGCGCGATATCATCGCTCTGGGCTTTATGACATTTGCGCTGTTCGTTGGCGCAGGCAATATTATCTTTCCTCCAATGGTCGGTTTGCAGGCGGGTGAACACGTCTGGACAGCGGCTATTGGCTTTCTGATTACCGCCGTTGGTCTACCGGTTCTTACCGTTGTAGCGCTGGCGAAAGTCGGCGGCGGTGTAGACAGCCTGAGTACGCCGATTGGTAAAGTGGCGGGCATCCTGCTGGCGACCGTTTGTTATCTGGCTGTCGGGCCGTTATTTGCGACGCCGCGTACCGCGACGGTGTCGTTTGAGGTCGGTATCGCCCCGTTGACTGGCGGTTCTGCAATGCCGTTGCTGATTTACAGCCTGGTTTATTTCGCTATCGTTATTCTGGTTTCCCTCTATCCGGGTAAACTGCTGGATACGGTAGGGAATTTTCTGGCGCCGTTAAAAATTATTGCGCTGGTCATTCTTTCCGTCGCGGCTATCGTCTGGCCTGCCGGCCCAATCAGCAATTCCCTGGATGCTTATCAGAATACGGCTTTTTCTAACGGATTTGTGAACGGCTATCTGACAATGGATACGCTGGGCGCGATGGTGTTTGGTATCGTGATTGTGAACGCGGCGCGTTCTCGTGGCGTTACCGAAGCGCGCCTGTTGACGCGTTACACGGTCTGGGCCGGCCTGATGGCGGGCGTAGGGCTGACGCTGCTTTACCTTGCCTTGTTCCGCTTAGGATCTGACAGCGCGACGCTGGTCGATCAGTCAGCGAACGGCGCGGCGATTCTTCATGCCTACGTTCAGCATACCTTTGGCGGCGCGGGAAGCTTCCTGCTGGCGGCGCTGATCTTTATCGCTTGTCTGGTGACGGCGGTGGGGCTGACCTGCGCCTGCGCGGAATTCTTCGCGCAGTATATTCCGCTGTCTTACCGGACGCTGGTCTTCATCCTCGGCGGCTTCTCTATGGTGGTGTCAAATCTGGGGCTGAGCCATCTGATTCAAATATCTATTCCTGTGCTGACGGCTATTTATCCGCCGTGTATCGCACTGGTGGTATTAAGTTTCACCCGCTCATGGTGGCATAATTCCACTCGCGTCATCGCACCGGCAATGTTTATCAGTCTGCTTTTTGGTATTCTTGACGGCATCAAAGCATCTGCCTTTGGCGATGTGCTGCCAGCCTGGAGTCAGAGTTTACCGCTGGCGGAACAGGGACTGGCGTGGTTGATGCCAACGGTAGTGATGGTGATCCTGGCGATTATCTGGGATCGCTCGGCGGGTCGACAGGTGACTTCCAGCGCTCACTAAAATCGCTGACATATGTGTACACCACGGGGCTTAACGCCCCGTGGTTTTTTATTGTGTTGATAGGTCTGAAATTGATGGAAAGCAATAATAAGCTAAAGCGTGGGCTGAGCACCCGGCACATTCGCTTTATGGCATTGGGTTCGGCAATTGGCACCGGCCTGTTTTACGGCTCGGCGGACGCCATCAAAATGGCGGGGCCGAGCGTGCTATTGGCCTATATTATTGGCGGGGTCGCGGCATATATCATTATGCGCGCATTGGGGGAAATGTCCGTTCACAACCCAGCCGCCAGTTCATTTTCACGCTATGCGCAGGAAAACCTCGGCCCGCTGGCGGGCTATATTACCGGCTGGACCTACTGTTTTGAGATCCTGATCGTCGCCATTGCCGACGTGACCGCGTTCGGTATTTACATGGGCGTCTGGTTCCCCGCCGTGCCGCACTGGGTTTGGGTTCTTAGCGTGGTGCTGATCATTTGCGCCATCAACCTGATGAGCGTCAAGATATTTGGCGAGCTGGAGTTCTGGTTCTCCTTCTTCAAAGTCGCCACCATTATTATCATGATTGCCGCGGGCATCGGCATCATTGTCTGGGGAATTGGCAATGGCGGGCAGCCCACCGGCATTCATAACCTGTGGAGCAATGGCGGGTTCTTCAGCAATGGCTGGCTGGGAATGATCATGTCGCTGCAAATGGTGATGTTCGCTTATGGCGGGATTGAAATTATCGGTATCACCGCCGGGGAAGCGAAAGACCCGGAGAAATCTATTCCGCGAGCCATTAACTCGGTACCGATGCGTATCCTGGTATTCTATGTCGGTACGCTGTTCGTCATTATGTCTATCTATCCGTGGAATCAGGTCGGCACGGACGGTAGCCCGTTTGTTCTGACGTTCCAGCATATGGGGATTACGTTTGCCGCCAGCATTCTGAACTTTGTGGTATTGACTGCCTCGCTTTCCGCTATCAACTCCGATGTGTTTGGCGTAGGCCGAATGCTGCATGGTATGGCGGAGCAGGGGAGCGCGCCGAAAATCTTTGCCAAAACTTCACGCCGCGGTATTCCGTGGGTTACTGTGCTGGTGATGACCATTGCGCTGCTGTTTGCGGTTTATCTGAACTACATTATGCCGGAAAACGTTTTCCTGGTGATTGCTTCGCTGGCGACGTTCGCGACGGTATGGGTGTGGATTATGATCCTGCTGTCGCAAATTGCCTTCCGTCGCCGCTTACCGTTGGAAGAGGTAAAAGCGCTAAAATTTAAGGTGCCTGGCGGCGTCGCCACGACGATAGCTGGTTTGATTTTCCTGGTCTTCATTATTGCGCTTATCGGCTACCATCCTGATACCCGCATCTCGCTATATGTGGGGTTCGCCTGGATTGTTCTGCTGCTGATTGGCTGGACGTTTAAACGCCGTCGCGACCGTCGGTTGGCGCAGGCGTAGTCATTTTTTGCAGCCTTATCCGGCCTACCGTAGGCCGGATAAGCGTAGCGCCATCCGGCAACCTCCTCCTCGCGTCTCCTCCCCCTAATAAACCATCGAATGATGAGTTATCCTTTAAATCCCTGTGGCAAGGTGGCTTTTTTTCAGCAGAGGGGATACGTGATGTTAAACGCCTGGCACCTACCGGTTGCTCCGTTTGTTAAGCAACACAACGATAAATTGACCATTACGTTGTGGCTGAGCGGAGAAAATCTGCCTTCTCGCGTGACGTTGCGCTCAGAATTCGATAATGAAGAAATCTCACTGGCGATGCGCAAACAACGCCGTCAACCGCAGCCGGGCGTGACGGCGTGGCGAGCCACGCTCGGTATCGCATCAGGACAGCCCCGTCGTCGCTACAGCTTTAAATTGCTTTGGCATGACCGCCAGCAGTGGTTTACGCCGCAGGGATTTAGCCGTTTTCCGCCTGCGCGTCTGGAACAGTTTGCGGTTGATGTGCCGGATAGCGGACCACAGTGGGTTGCCGATCAAATTTTTTATCAGATCTTCCCGGATCGCTTTGCCCGCAGCGAGACGCGTGAAGCAGAGCAGGACAGAGTATATTACCATCATGCCGCTGGCCGGGAAATTGTCCTGCGCGACTGGAATGATCCCTTAACCACACAGGCAGGCGGTTCTACGTTCTATGGCGGCTGTCTGAACGGCATTTGCGAGAAGCTGCCGTATCTGAAAAAACTGGGCGTGACGGCGCTGTATCTGAATCCGGTATTTACCGCGCCAAGCGTCCATAAGTACGATACGGAAGATTATCGTCATGTCGATCCGCAATTTGGCGGCGATCAAGCACTGTTACGTCTGCGGCGTGAAACGCAAGCGCAGGGAATGCGGCTGGTGCTGGACGGCGTATTTAACCATAGCGGCGACTCGCATGCATGGTTTGACAGACATAAATGCAGCACTGGCGGCGCGTGTCATCATCCGGACTCGCCGTGGCGCGACTGGTACTCCTTTTCACCAGAAGGCGTGGCGCTGGACTGGCTGGGTTATCCGAGCCTGCCGAAACTCGATTATCAATCAGAAACGCTGGTGGAGGAGATCTATCGCGGTGAGGACAGTATTGTTCGTCACTGGCTAAACGCGCCGTGGAATATGGACGGCTGGCGCCTGGATGTCGTGCATATGCTGGGCGAGGCGGGCGGCGCGCGCAAAAACTTGCAGCACGTCGTCGGTATTACCCAGGCGGCAAAAGAGGCGCAGCCCGAAGCCTATATTGTAGGAGAGCATTTTGGCGATGCGCGGCAGTGGCTACAGGCCGATGCGGAAGATGCCGCCATGAATTATCGCGGCTTCACCTTCCCGCTGTGGGGATTCCTCGCCAATACCGATATCGCTTACGAGCCGCAGCATATTGATGCCCGGATCTGTATGGCGTGGATGGATAACTACCGCGCCGGATTATCGCACCAGCAACAACTGCGCATGTTTAATCAACTCGACAGTCATGATACCGCGCGTTTTAAAACCCTGCTGGGGAAAGATGTGGCACGTTTGCCATTGGCAGTGGTTTGGCTGTTTACCTGGCCCGGCGTGCCGTGTATCTATTACGGAGATGAAGTGGGCGTAGACGGCGCGAATGACCCGATGTGTCGCAAACCGTTCCCGTGGGATGAAAGTAAGCAGGACGGTAACTTGCTGGCGCTGTATCAGCGTATGACGAAACTGCGCCAGCGCAGTCTGGCGCTGCGTCGCGGCGGATGTCAGGCGCTGTATGCCGAAGGTGACGTAGTGGTGTTCGTGCGGGTTTATCAGCAGCAGCGGGCACTGGTAGCGATTAATCGGGGCGAGGCCTGTGAGGTGGCGCTGGAAGCTTCGCCGTTGCTTAACGTGGCCGGATGGCAATGTAAAACGGGAAGGGGGAACATTAGCGAAGGGATACTTACTCTGCCCGTAATTTCCGCGACGGTATGGATGAATTGTTGAGACGCTGTGGCTCGTAAAACAGCACGCGTAAAAAAGGCTCGCTATCGCGAGCCTTTCGTCAATATACTGGCTTACAGGCTGGAAATGTTCTCAGCCAGGTATTTAGCCACGCCGTCCGGAGAGGCGTTCATGCCTTCTTTTCCTTTTTCCCACTGTGCCGGGCAGACATCGCCGTGCTCTTCGTGGAACTGCAGCGCGTCGACCATACGCAGCATTTCGTCGATATTACGCCCCAGCGGCAGATCGTTTACGACCTGGTGGCGAACAATACCGTTAGCGTCAATCAGGAAAGAGCCGCGCAGCGCAACGCCTTCGTCCGGATGTTCGATACCGTAAGCTTTCTGTATTTCACGCTTCACGTCAGCGACCATCGCGTATTTCACCGGGCCAATGCCGCCTTTATCGACAGGGGTGTTACGCCATGCGTTGTGGACGAATTCAGAGTCGAAAGAAACGCCGACCACTTCAACGCCGCGCTTCTGGAATTCTTCATAACGTTTATCAAATGCAATCAGCTCAGACGGGCAAACAAAAGTGAAGTCCATCGGCCAGAAGAACAGAACGGTCGTTTTACCATTGGTGTGCTGTTTGAAGTTGAACTTATCAACAATTTCACCGTTACCCAGTACCGCTGCAGCGGTGAAATCCGGGGCCTGACGAGTAACCAGTACCATAATAATTCTCCTGCAATATTAAAGGTTTTAGAACGCAACGCGGGCAGTATAGGAAGGGCGAAGCGACAAAACAATGCGGTCTTGACAATCAATAAGACAGCTTTTGCCTATCGATCGGATCATTATAAATCGTAATGATGACCCCTTTATGACAGCGGGAGATTTTTTTGCCAACGAGTATTTGACGCATCGCCCTTGCTATCTGGCAGTCAAAGCGCTTTGCGGGCGGCCTGTGCCATCATACGCGGATAAAAATGCCAGAAGCGTTCTTCTAACGCGTCGTAGTGCGCATCCAGATCGTACCAGGAATCACGCAGGGCATCCAGCCGGGGACGACGATTCGCCATGCCATTCAGCACGTTTTGAATGAAATCCATATCGCGATAACGTTCTAACCATTTTTCTGACCAAAGATAATCATTCAGGTTGACAAAGCGCGGCGGGGAATCGGGCAAAATAGTCGCGACCTGCGCATGAGCATAGCCGATAAACGACTGAAGTGGAAAATCGGGGGAAATTTGCGTCCAGTGGCGTGATAAAAAATGATCCCACATTACGTCCAGCGTAATGGGCGCCACGCGCCGCGTTTCATGGCGGAACCACTCTCGCGCCTCACGGACTTCCGGCAGGTTGTCGGTCATGACGTCAATACGCCGATGCATATAAATACCCTCTACGACGTCAGGAGGATAATGCGTTGCCGGGTTTCCCCGGACAAAATCGGCCAGAAGATTACCGGAAAGCGAGCTGTCGGCAAGGTGCGCCAGATGCAGGTGAGCAAGAAAATTCATTATTGATTCTCTGTCCAAAACGCGGGTAACGGTTGCAGCGGGAACGCCCCGGCACTAGACTACCCGCCTCTTATTTTAGTCTGAGTCAGAGTCATGCGCGTTACCGATTTTTCCTTTGAACTACCCGAATCCCTGATTGCCCACTACCCACAGCCGGAGCGCAGTCGCTGCCGTTTGCTGTCATTAGAGGGGCCGACGGGCGCGCTGACGCACGGTACTTTCACCGATCTGCTCGATAAGCTCAACCCTGGCGATGTGCTGGTCTTTAACAATACCCGCGTGATCCCGGCGCGTCTTTTTGGCCGTAAAGCCAGCGGCGGCAAGATTGAGGTGCTGGTCGAGCGTATGCTGGATGATAAACGCATCCTGGCGCATATTCGCGCCTCTAAAGCGCCAAAACCGGGTACGGAACTGCTACTGGGCGATGACGAAAACATTCACGCAACCATGACTGCGCGTCACGGCGCGCTGTTTGAAGTTGAATTTAATGACGAACGTCCGGTGCTGGATATTCTCAACGCCATCGGACATATGCCGCTGCCGCCGTATATCGACCGTCCGGACGAAGACGCCGACCGCGAACTGTACCAGACGGTCTACAGTGAAAAACCGGGCGCCGTCGCCGCGCCGACTGCCGGGCTGCACTTTGATAAGCCGCTTCTGGCGGCGCTTCGGGAAAAAGGTATCGAAATGGCGTTTGTCACGCTACACGTAGGAGCGGGCACTTTCCAGCCGGTGCGTGTCGATACTATTGAAGATCACATTATGCATTCCGAATACGCGGAAGTGCCGCAAGAGGTGGTTGACGCGGTGCTGGCGGCGAAAGCGCGCGGTAATCGTGTTATCGCCGTGGGCACGACCTCGGTACGCTCACTGGAGAGCGCGGCGCAGGCGGCAAAAAGCGATTTGATAGAGCCGTTTTTCGGCGATACGCAAATCTTTATTTATCCGGGTTATCAATACAAAGTGATTGATGCGTTGGTCACCAACTTCCACCTGCCGGAATCTACGTTGATTATGCTGGTTTCCGCGTTTGCCGGTTATGAGCACACCATGAATGCTTATAAGGCTGCGGTGGAACAAAAATATCGCTTTTTTAGCTACGGGGACGCGATGTTTATCACGTACAATCCGCAGGCTATTTTTGAACGGGTCGGGGAATAAGTCCGCGATGCGCGTATTTAACGTCAGACTGTTTTTCTGACGCAGGAGTGATAATGAAATTTGAGTTAGATACCACCGATGGTCGCGCGCGTCGCGGCCGTCTCGTGTTTGAACGCGGCGTAGTTGAAACACCCGCATTTATGCCCGTTGGCACCTACGGTACTGTAAAAGGCATGACGCCGGAGGAAGTTGAAGCGACCGGCGCGCAAATCATTCTCGGTAATACTTTCCACCTGTGGCTGCGTCCGGGGCAGGAAATCATGAAGCTGCATGGCGATCTGCATGATTTTATGCAGTGGAAAGGGCCCATTTTGACCGATTCCGGGGGCTTCCAGGTCTTTAGCCTCGGCGATATCCGTAAGATCACCGAGCAGGGCGTACACTTCCGCAATCCGATCAACGGCGATCCGATTTTCCTCGATCCGGAAAAGTCGATGGAGATCCAGTACGATCTCGGTTCCGATATCGTGATGATCTTTGATGAATGTACGCCGTACCCGGCAGACTGGGACTATGCGAAACGCTCGATGGAGATGTCGTTGCGTTGGGCGAAACGTAGCCGCGACCGTTTCGACGGCCTGGGCAACAAAAATGCGCTTTTTGGCATCATTCAGGGCAGCGTTTACGAAGATTTACGCGATATCTCGGTGAAAGGTCTGGTAGAGATTGGCTTTGATGGCTACGCTGTCGGCGGTTTGGCTGTCGGTGAGCCGAAAGCGGATATGCACCGTATTCTGGAGCACGTCTGCCCGCAGATCCCGGCTGACAAACCGCGTTACCTGATGGGCGTGGGTAAACCGGAAGATCTGGTGGAAGGCGTACGTCGCGGTATTGATATGTTTGACTGTGTCATGCCAACGCGAAATGCCCGTAATGGTCATCTGTTTGTGACCGATGGCGTGGTGAAGATTCGTAACGCGAAGCATAAAAGCGACACCAGCCCGCTTGACGCCGAATGCGATTGCTACACCTGTCGCAATTATTCACGCGCTTACTTGCATCATCTTGACCGTTGCAACGAAATATTAGGCGCGCGTCTCAATACCATTCATAACTTGCGTTACTACCAGCGTTTGATGGCGGGTTTACGCAAGGCTATTGAAGAGGGTAAATTAGAGAGCTTCGTAACCGAGTTTTACCAACGTCAGGGGCGACCCGTTCCACCTTTGAATGTTGATTAATTTTAATAATGAGGGAATTTGAATGAGCTTTTTTATTTCTGATGCGGTAGCGGCAACAGGTGCTCCAGCGCAGGGCAGCCCGATGTCTCTGATTTTAATGCTGGTGGTGTTTGGTCTGATTTTCTATTTTATGATCCTGCGTCCGCAGCAGAAGCGCACCAAAGAGCACAAAAAGCTGATGGACTCCATTGCGAAAGGTGATGAAGTTCTGACGAATGGCGGTCTGGTCGGTCGAGTGACCAAAGTAGCGGAATCTGGCTACATTGCCATCGCGCTGAATGACACCACGGAAGTGGTTATCAAACGTGACTTCGTAGCTGCCGTTCTGCCGAAAGGCACCATGAAGGCGCTGTAATATTTCGTTTTCCCAAAGGGAACTGCCGTGTTAAACCGTTATCCTTTGTGGAAGTACATCATGCTGGTCGTCGTGATTATCGTCGGCCTGCTTTACGCACTTCCCAACCTGTATGGTGAGGATCCGGCTGTTCAAATCACTGGCGTGCGCGGCGTCGCCGCCAGTGAGCAAACGCTGATCCAGGTCCAGAAAACGTTACAAGAAGAAAAAATTCCCGCTAAGTCTGTGGCACTGGAAGAGGGCGCTATTCTTGCGCGCTTCGACTCCACCGATACTCAGTTGCGCGCTCGCGAAGCTCTGGTGAGCGTGCTGGGGGATAAATATGTCGTCGCGCTTAACCTTGCGCCGGCGACGCCGCGCTGGTTGGCGGCTATTCACGCCGATCCGATGAAGCTCGGTCTTGACCTGCGCGGCGGCGTTCACTTCTTGATGGAAGTGGATATGGATACCGCGTTGGGTAAACTCCAGGAACAGAATATCGATAGCCTGCGCAGCGATCTGCGTGAAGAAGGCATTCCTTATACGACCGTTCGTAAAGAAGATAATTATGGGCTGAGCATCACGTTCCGTGACAGCAAAGCGCGTGATGAGGCGATCACGTATCTGACGCCGCGTCATCGTGACCTTGTGATTTCCAGCCAGGGCGGCAACGCGCTTCGCGCGGTAATGACCGATGCGCGCCTGAGTGAAGCGCGCGAGTACGCCGTTCAGCAGAACATTAACATTCTGCGTAACCGTGTTAACCAACTAGGCGTCGCCGAGCCTGTCGTACAACGCCAGGGCGCCGACCGTATTGTGGTTGAGCTGCCGGGCATTCAGGATACTGCACGCGCGAAAGAAATTCTGGGCGCGACAGCAACGCTGGAATTCCGTCTGGTGAATACTAACGTTGACCAGGCCGCCGCCGCCGCCGGGCGCGTGCCGGGGGATTCCGAAGTGAAGCAGACCCGTGAAGGTCAGCCGGTTGTATTGTACAAACGCGTGATACTCACTGGCGACCATATCACCGACTCTACGTCAAGCCAGGATGAGTACAACCAGCCGCAGGTTAACATCTCGCTGGATAGCGCGGGCGGCAACATCATGTCTAACTTCACTAAGGACAACATCGGCAAACCGATGGCGACCCTGTTTGTGGAGTATAAAGACAGCGGTAAGAAAGATGCTAACGGTCGCGCCGTACTGGTGAAACAGGAAGAGGTGATTAACATCGCCAACATCCAGTCTCGCCTGGGGAACAGCTTCCGTATCACCGGCATTAGCAATCCAAACGAAGCGCGCCAGCTCTCGCTGTTGCTGCGCGCGGGCGCTCTGATTGCGCCAATTCAGATCGTAGAAGAACGCACCATCGGCCCGACCTTGGGGATGCAAAACATTAAGCAGGGTCTGGAAGCGTGTCTGGCTGGTCTGGTGGTCTCCATCCTGTTCATGATCTTCTTCTATAAGAAGTTTGGTCTGATTGCCACCAGCGCCCTGGTCGCTAACCTGGTGTTGATTGTCGGTATTATGTCGCTGTTGCCGGGGGCAACACTCAGTATGCCGGGTATTGCAGGTATCGTCTTAACCCTTGCGGTCGCGGTCGACGCCAACGTTCTGATTAACGAACGTATCAAAGAAGAGTTGAGCAATGGCCGCACGGTACAGCAGGCGATCAACGAAGGCTATGCCGGCGCGTTCAGTTCCATCTTTGATGCTAACATCACGACGCTGATTAAAGTCATCATCCTGTATGCCGTCGGTACCGGAGCGATTAAAGGGTTCGCGATTACGACCGGTATCGGTGTGGCGACGTCGATGTTCACCGCGATTATCGGTACGCGTGCTATCGTAAACCTGCTATATGGCGGCAAGCGCGTCACTAAGCTGTCAATTTGAGGAGTGCGATGTGGCACAGGAATACACTGTTGAACAACTAAACCACGGCCGTAAAGTCTATGATTTTATGCGCTGGGACTTCTGGGCATTCGGCATCTCCGGGCTGTTGCTGATCGCGGCCATTGTTATTATGGGCGTACGCGGGTTTAACTGGGGGCTGGATTTCACCGGTGGCACGGTGATTGAAATCACGCTGGAAAAACCGGCTGAAATGGACGTGATGCGCGAAGCTCTGCAAAAGGCGGGCTTCGAAGAGCCGCAGTTGCAGAACTTTGGCAGCAGCCACGACATTATGGTGCGTATGCCGCCAACCGAAGGCGAAACCGGCGGTCAGGTACTGGGCAGTAAAGTAGTGACGATCATTAATGAAGCCACCAACCAGAATGCGGCCGTAAAGCGTATTGAATTCGTGGGGCCAAGCGTGGGCGCCGATCTGGCGCAAACCGGCGCTATGGCGCTGCTGGTGGCGTTAATCTCTATCCTCGTTTACGTTGGTTTCCGCTTTGAGTGGCGGCTGGCGGCAGGAGTGGTCATCGCGCTGGCGCACGACGTGATCATTACGCTGGGGATACTGTCGCTTTTCCATATTGAGATTGACCTGACCATCGTGGCATCGCTGATGTCGGTGATCGGTTACTCGCTAAACGACAGTATCGTGGTCTCTGACCGTATTCGTGAAAACTTCCGCAAAATTCGTCGCGGGACGCCTTACGAAATATTTAACGTGTCGCTGACCCAGACGCTACACCGTACGTTGATTACCTCCGGTACGACGTTAGTGGTGATTCTGATGTTGTACCTCTTCGGCGGTCCGGTACTGGAAGGCTTCTCACTGACGATGCTGATCGGCGTCTCTATCGGTACGGCATCTTCTATCTATGTCGCATCGGCGCTGGCGCTGAAACTTGGTATGAAGCGCGAGCATATGCTGCAGCAGAAAGTCGAGAAAGAAGGGGCGGATCAACCGTCTATTCTGCCGTAAACAGGCGTTGATATAACACTCTACATCCCGGCCATCTGACCGGGATTTTTCCATGCGCCATCCAACGCGAAAAGATGGCGTAACAGACTCTTCTTTTTGAGGATTGCCAAAAACCCGACTTCGCGGGACACTTGCGCATCACCCCTTCTATTATCCAGGTATCTGACATGGCGATTATCCCTAAAAATTATGCGCGGCTGGAAAGCGGCTATCGTGAAAAGGCGCTGAAACTATTCCCATGGGTGTGTGGACGCTGTTCCCGTGAGTTTGAGTATTCAAATCTGCGTGAATTAACGGTGCATCATATCGATCACGACCATACCAATAATCCGGAAGACGGCAGCAACTGGGAGCTACTGTGCCTCTACTGTCACGATCATGAACATTCCAAATATACCGAAGCCGATCAGTACGGTTCGACGGTCATTGCCGGGGAAGACGCGCAAAAAGATGTCGGCGAGGCGACCTATAACCCGTTTGCCGATCTGAAGGCGATGATGAATAAGAAGAAGTGAGAGCAAAGATGCCGGAGCGCAGTCTCTGCCCGGCATTTTATCGTGAATACGCCGGAGATTCCCGGCGTATTACGCGAATCAGAAGTTGTAGCCCACGACCAGGTAGCCGCCCCAGCCGGTAGATTTCGCGCTGAAATCGCCGTCGCCCCAGTTCAGTTTTGCGCCATTCTGCCACTGTCCGCCGTTATGGAAGTAACGCGCAACGACCGAGTAGTGCCAGTGATCATAGTTCAGCGCCAGGATATGGCTGGAAGCGATTGAGTTGCTGGTACGGTTCGGATCATCGCCTAAATCAGATCCCCAGTCAAAGTTGGTAAAGCCGATATAGCTCAGTTTACCGCCCCACAGATCGGTGATGGGGACGAAGTATTTCACTTTGAAACGGTAGCCGTCCCACTCGTTTTCATTGGACGCGCCGTAGTTTTGCCACTGGTATTTCGCATACACGTTCAGCGACAGCCCCATCGGCAGACCGGTGTCGATATCTGTCCCCAGACCCATGTACCAGGTGCTCTGGCGGCTGGCTTTATTATCGCCCATATCGTAGATATAGTTGTTGGCGAAGTACCACTCTTTAAATGGGCCGAATCCCAGATTCACGCCGGTCAGTTTATCAATTGAGAAACGCGGTTCGATTTCCATAAACATCGGGGAGCCGTCATCCCATGCGCCTTTATCGTTGCCGTTACCCCAACCGAAGGTTTTGGGAATGTCGATGTAGCCATAGAAATCAAACCAATCTTTCTTGGCAAAGGCTTCATATTCCAGATAGACGTCGTTGTTCAGTTTCGGAGAGAAACGGGTATGGTAGCTTCCTACCACGTTTACGCTCTGGTGCCACCAGTCGGACAGATACTGCGGCTGATCATTTTCTGCTGCGTTAACAGTAAAAGATGAGGTGAGCGCAAGCGCTGCGCTGACTGCGATTAAAGTTTTTTTCATATGTATGCCACTGTTTGAAATCCCTTGCGGGAGTGAAAAAAACGCAATTTGCGTTTCTAAATATTTCGTGTTTCTGCGGAGCCTATTATAAAAATCATTGCTCACAAAAATATGTGTTGTTTCACATATCTATCATTTACGTAATCGATTGCGTTCACGTTTGCGTATTTTAGGCATGGCGATTGTACTGGCTTTCATGAATATTGCCAATCCATGCCAGAAATGACGAAAATGTCAAGAGGGCAACAAAAGTAGCGCAGGGTATGTTACGGAGCGCACAAAACGCCCCGCCAGAACGTTCATTGATTAACAGGCTGGATATCGTGGATGCGAATAAAACCTAACCGCTCAGGCGTAATGCTCTTTAACTGTAACGGAATATTGACATCACTGGGTGCCAGCAAACTGGCCGGCGCGTTTACCAGAAGGCGCTGCACATCCACCTCCTGATAGTTCTCCGTAGTGCCCTGAATCTGACCATACTCTACGGTAGCGCTGAATGCCGGCAGCGGATCGCGGGACTCGCCCTGAATACGTAACATGGCGTGGGTGCCGTCAGCGACAGGCGCAATATCCAGCAACGTCATACGTAGCGTACCGATCTGACTCTTCAGACGGGCAGGCGTATTTGCGCCAGGCAACAGATAGACGCCGCGAGTTGAATCCACATTCAGCTTATTTTGTTGGGTAATTTTTACCGTTTCCTGATTCAGTTGATTCATCTCTTTATTCAGAGTGCTAATACTTTGATGCATCTGGCGAACTTCGCTTTGCGGCGCGCAGGCGGTCAGGCTTAAGAGACTTCCTGCCAGGATGACTCTTAGGTAACGTCTTGTCATGTCAATTATTTCCTTCATGGTCCGATAGCGTAATGGTAGCTTTCTAAACGAACAAAGGCATCGATCCTTTGTCTCAAAAGCGCTCTGCCTTTGTTGTCGCGCCAGTTCAGGGTAAAATAACGTTTTCTAAACCATCTGTTCAGGATGCCGTATGCATTGCCCATTTTGTTTCGCCGTAGATACCAAAGTCATTGACTCTCGTCTTGTAGGCGAGGGCTCGTCCGTACGCCGCCGTCGGCAGTGCCTGGTTTGTAATGAGCGCTTTACGACATTTGAAGTGGCTGAACTGGTGATGCCGCGCGTGATAAAAAGCAACGATGTGCGCGAACCCTTTAATGAGGATAAGCTGCGCAGCGGTATGTTGAGAGCGCTGGAAAAAAGGCCTGTCAGCGCGGACGATGTTGAAATGGCATTGAATCATATTAAGTCAAAATTACGTGCCACTGGGGAGCGTGAAGTTCCCAGTAAGATGATTGGCAATCTGGTCATGGAGCAACTGAAAAAACTCGATAAAGTCGCGTATATTCGCTTTGCCTCCGTCTATCGCAGTTTCGAAGATATCAAAGATTTTGGCGAAGAAATCGCTCGCCTACAGGACTAAGCCATGCAGGATGAGTTTTATATGGCGCGAGCGCTAAAACTGGCGCAGCGTGGACGTTTCACCACTCACCCGAACCCTAATGTCGGCTGCGTCATTGTTAATAATGGAGAAATCGTCGGCGAAGGTTATCACCAGCGCGCCGGAGAGCCGCACGCCGAGGTACACGCGCTACGGATGGCGGGCGCAAAAGCCAAAGGCGCAACCGCCTATGTCACGCTTGAACCCTGTAGCCATCACGGGCGAACGCCGCCATGTTGCGATGCGCTGATTGCGGCTGGCGTCGCGCGCGTTGTCGCCGCGATGCAGGACCCGAACCCACAGGTCGCCGGACGCGGGCTGTATCGTCTGCAACAGGCGGGAATTGCGGTCAGCCACGGGTTAATGATGAGTGAAGCGGAGGCGCTCAATAAAGGCTTCCTCAAGCGAATGCGTACCGGGTTCCCTTATCTTCAGCTTAAGCTGGGCGCCTCCGTGGACGGACGGACGGCGATGGCCAGCGGCGAAAGCCAGTGGATCACCTCGCCGCAGGCCCGGCGCGACGTTCAGCGCTTGCGTGCGCAAAGCCACGCTATCTTAACCAGTAGCGCGACGGTATTGGCTGACGATCCGGCCTTGACGGTGCGTTGGGCGGAGTTAGACGCATCTACGCAGGCTTCTTACCCGCAGGAAAATCTGCGCCAGCCGGTGCGAATTGTTATCGACAGCCAAAACCGGGTAACGCCTGCGCATCGTATTGTGCAACAGCCTGGCGAAACGTGGATTGCCCGTATCCAGGAAGATAGCCGCGCGTGGCCCGATTCGGTTCGTACTATCAGCGTGCCGGCGCACAACGGACATTTAGATCTGGTTGTGCTGATGATGCAATTAGGCAGGCAGCAGATTAATAGCATTTGGGTTGAAGCCGGACCGGGGCTGGCGGGCGCGTTGCTGCAAGCCGGGCTGGTTGATGAACTGATTGTCTATGTCGCGCCTAAATTGTTGGGAACACAGGCGCGGGGATTATGCGAATTGCCGGGGCTTGAGAAGCTCGCCGATGCGCCGCAATTTACCTTCAGCGAAATACGTCATGTCGGCCCGGATGTTTGCCTGCACATGGTGAGCGCATGAGATCTCCCGTCGAAAGGGGAGCAGCGATTAAATTATTATGATAAAATCCGCCCCCCTGCGGGGCCAAATGAACCCTGGAAGAGAGAATATGAACATTATTAAAGCTAACGTTGCCGCCCCTGACGCTCGTGTCGCCATCACTATTGCGCGTTTCAATCAGTTTATCAACGACAGCCTGCTGGATGGCGCTGTTGATGCCCTGACGCGTATTGGTCAGGTAAAAGATGATAATATTACCGTAGTGTGGGTGCCAGGCGCTTATGAATTGCCGCTGGCAACCGATGCGCTGGCGAAAAGCGGTAAATATGACGCCGTGATTGCGCTGGGAACCGTGATTCGCGGAGGTACTGCGCACTTTGAATATGTGGCAGGCGGCGCCAGCAATGGACTGGCAAACGTTGCCCAGGACAGCGGCGTGCCGGTAGCCTTTGGTGTACTGACCACCGAGAGTATTGAACAAGCCATCGAACGTGCTGGTACAAAAGCCGGTAATAAAGGCGCAGAAGCTGCGCTGACCGCGCTTGAAATGATTAATGTATTGAAAGCCATTAAGGCCTGATTTTTTGTAAGGGGAATTCCGTGAAACCTGCTGCTCGTCGCCGCGCCCGTGAGTGTGCCGTCCAGGCGCTTTACTCCTGGCAGTTGTCCCAGAACGACATCGCTGATGTTGAATACCAGTTCCTGGCGGAACAGGACGTAAAAGACGTCGACGTTCTCTATTTCCGTGAACTGCTGTCCGGGGTGGCGACTAACAGCGCGTACCTGGATGGTTTAATGAAACCTTATCTGTCCCGTCTGCTTGAAGAGCTGGGGCAGGTTGAAAAAGCCGTGTTGCGTATTGCGCTGTTTGAGCTGTCAAAACGCAGCGATGTGCCTTATAAAGTGGCCATCAACGAAGCGATTGAACTGGCGAAAACCTTTGGCGCTGAAGACAGCCATAAATTCGTCAATGGCGTACTGGATAAAGCAGCTCCAGTGATTCGTCCCAACAAAAAGTGATTCACAGGCCGGAAAGGTAGCGGGCGAACGATACCCGTCGTCTCCGGCCTTTTCTTTTTTTCTGCTGAGGCATAACGTATGGCATGTGGCGAATTTTCCCTGATTGCCCGTTATTTTGACCGTGTAAGAAGCACTCGTCTTGATGTTGAAACCGGTATTGGCGACGATTGCGCGCTCCTGAATATTCCTGAAAAACAGACGCTGGCGATCAGTACCGATACTCTGGTGGCGGGCAACCACTTCCTCCCTGATATCGATCCTGCCGATCTGGCTTATAAAGCTCTGGCGGTGAATTTAAGCGATCTGGCCGCGATGGGGGCAGATCCGGCGTGGTTAACGCTGGCGATAACGTTACCGGAAGTGGATGAGCCGTGGCTGGAGGCCTTTAGCGACAGCCTGTTTGAGTTATTAAATTACTATGATATGCAGCTCATCGGCGGCGACACCACGCGTGGACCGTTGTCGATGACGTTGGGTATCCACGGTTATATTCCGGCAGGGCGCGCGCTCAAGCGCGCTGGTGCGAAGCCGGGCGACTGGATTTATATCACCGGTACGCCAGGCGACAGCGCTGCCGGGCTGGCGGTTTTGCAAAACCGGCTCCTGGTGTCGGAGGAGACAGACGCCCACTATTTTATTAAACGTCATTTACGCCCCACGCCGCGTATTTTACACGGCCAGGCGCTACGTGATATTGCCAGCGCGGCTATCGATATTTCCGACGGCCTGATTTCCGATCTGGGGCATATCGTCAAGGCCAGCGGCTGTGGAGCAAAGGTGGATGTTGATGCGCTGCCCAAATCCGCCGCGATGATGCGGCATGTTGATGCCGGGCAGGCGCTGCGCTGGACGCTTTCCGGCGGCGAAGACTACGAGCTGTGCTTTACGGTGCCGGAACTGAACCGCGGCGCGCTGGATGTCGCTATCGGTCAACTGGGCGTCCCCTTTACCTGCATTGGCCAAATGAGCGCGGATGTTGAAGGGCTGAGTTTTGTACGTGACGGAATGCCTGTTACCTTTGACTGGAAAGGATATGACCATTTTGCCACGCCATAAAGATGTTGCGAAAAGCCGCCTGAATTTGCGCAATCCGTGGCATCTGCTCGCCACCGGGTTTGGTAGCGGGCTGAGTCCCGTGGTGCCAGGCACGATGGGCTCGCTGGCGGCGATCCCTTTCTGGTATCTGATGACGTTTCTGCCGTGGCAGCTTTATTCGCTGGTCGTAATGTTTGGCATCTGCATTGGCGTTTATCTTTGCCATCAGACAGCGAAAGATATGGGCGTACACGATCACGGCAGTATTGTCTGGGACGAATTTATCGGCATGTGGATAACACTGATGGCGTTGCCGACGACTGCCTGGCAGTGGGTAGCGGCCGGGTTTATTATTTTCCGCATTCTGGATATGTGGAAGCCCTGGCCGATCCGTTGGTTTGATCGCAACGTGCATGGCGGCATGGGGATCATGATCGATGATATCGTCGCTGGTGTGATATCCGCCGGAATACTGTATTTTATCGGTCACCACTGGCCGATCGGTGTAATTTAACTCTTTCCTGGAGTCTATTGTAGGTCCGATAAGCGTAGCGCTATCGGGTGCCGACCGTTATTTAAATCCGACCACCGGATGCTGCTTGTACGGCGTTTCCAGTTCGGCAATCTGCTCCGGTTTCAGCGTTAAATCAACGGCATTCGCGACTCGGCTCGCCGAATGTCATGCAGCCCAGACAAAGGCGGGAAACCTGAAGATCCGTATTTCCTAAGGTGTTGTATTGCATTACTCCGCTCCTGTTATACCCGTCACTCTTCAAGCATAGCAGGAGCGAGGAGGGGATTATGCCAGCCAGGCCTTGATTTTCGCTTCAATGCCTGCGGCGTCGAGCCCCAGTTCCGCGCGGGCTTCTTCTTGCGTCCCTTGCGGGATAAAGAAATCCGGAAGACCGATATTCAGTACCGGTACGGGTTTACGATGCGCCATCAACACCTCGTTTACACCGCTTCCTGCGCCGCCCATAATGGCGTTTTCTTCCAGCGTCGCCAGCGCTTCATGCCGCGCGGCCATTTCCAGAATTAACGTTTCGTCCAGCGGTTTAACAAAGCGCATGTCGACCAGCGTGGCGTTCAACGCTTCGGCGACTTTCGCCGCCTCTGGCATTAATGTGCCAAAGTTCAGAATCGCGAGTTTTTCGCCATGACGCTTCACAATGCCTTTACCAATAGGCAGTTTTTCCAGCGGGGTTAGCGCCACGCCCTGCGCATTGCCGCGTGGATAACGTACTGCCGTCGGGCCGTCGTTATAGTGATAGCCGGTAAATAGCATCTGGCGACACTCATTCTCGTCGCTTGGCGTCATGATCACCATATCCGGAATACAGCGCAGATAAGAGAGATCGAACGCGCCCTGGTGCGTTTGTCCATCCGCGCCAACGATGCCGGCGCGATCGATGGCAAACATGACCGGCAGTTTCTGGATCGCGATGTCGTGAATGACCTGGTCGTAAGCGCGCTGCAGGAAAGTCGAGTAGATCGCAACGACGGGCTTATAGCCGCCAATCGCCAGACCTGCGGCGAAAGTGACGGCATGCTGCTCGGCGATTGCCACGTCAAAATAGCGATCCGGGAATTTACGTGAAAATTCCACCATGCCGGAACCTTCGCGCATTGCCGGAGTGATCGCCATCAGCTTGCTGTCTTTGGCGGCAGTTTCACACAGCCAGTCGCCGAAGATTTTTGAATAAGCTGGCAGACTGCCGCTGCTTTTCGGCAAACATCCGCTGGAAGGATCGAATTTAGGCACCGCATGGAAAGTGATCGGATCTTTTTCTGCGGGCTCATAGCCGCGGCCTTTTTTGGTCATGATATGCAGGAACTGCGGGCCTTTCAGGTCGCGCATATTCTTCAACGTGCTGATAAGTCCCATCACATCATGACCATCTACCGGCCCGATGTAGTTAAAGCCCAGCTCTTCGAACAATGTCCCCGGCACAACCATGCCTTTAATATGTTCTTCGGTACGCTTGAGCAGTTCTTTAATCGGCGGTACGCCGGAGAAGACCTTTTTTCCGCCTTCGCGCAGGGAAGAGTAAAGCTTGCCGGAAAGTAGCTGCGCCAGATGGTTGTTGAGCGCGCCGACGTTTTCCGAAATCGACATTTCATTGTCGTTAAGAATGACCAGCATGTCGGGCCGGATATCGCCTGCGTGGTTCATCGCTTCAAATGCCATACCGGCGGTGATTGCGCCGTCGCCAATCACGCAGACGGTGCGGCGATCTTTACCTTCTTTCTCCGCCGCCACGGCAATACCGATACCGGCGCTGATGGAGGTGGAGGAATGCCCGACGCTCAGCACGTCGTATTCGCTTTCGCCGCGCCACGGGAAGGGGTGCAGGCCGCCTTTCTGACGAATGGTGCCGATTTTGTCGCGACGACCGGTAAGGATTTTATGCGGATAAGCCTGGTGACCGACATCCCAGATCAGTTGGTCAAACGGGGTGTTATAGACATAATGCAGCGCCACGGTCAGTTCCACCGTGCCCAGCCCGGAAGCGAAGTGCCCGCTGGAACGGCTTACGCTGTCGAGTAAATAGCGGCGTAGCTCGTCGCAGAGTTTCGGCAGACTCTCTTTCGGTAACAGTCGTAGCTCCTGGGTGGAGTCGACCAATGCCAGGGTAGGGTATTTGGCTATATCAAAACTCATCGCAAGCTCATAGGATATGGGGTTTATTTATCACGCTGGATTATGTAGTTCGCTAGCGCTTCCAGTGCCGAGGTGTCCAGTGATTGTGCGGCCAGTTGATGTAACGACTGACGGGCGTCCTCTATCAGGTCCCAGGCTTTATTCCGGGCTTGCTCAAGACCCAGAAGTGCAGGATAGGTACTTTTGCCAAGCTGCTGGTCTGCGCCCTGACGTTTACCTAACGTTGCAGTATCGCCCACCACATCCAGAATGTCATCCTGAACCTGGAAGGCAAGGCCGATACTCTCCGCGTAGCGATCAAGTATCGGCAAAGTATTCCGCCCCTTATCGCCAGCGCTCAATGCGCCAAGCCGAACGGCGGCGCGAATGAGCGCGCCAGTCTTATGGCGATGAATGCGTTCCAGCGCGTCCAGGCTTATTTGCTGGCCTTCTGCCGCCAGATCCAATGCCTGACCGCCGCACATTCCGGCGATACCGCTGGCGTTCGCCAGTTCGGCAATCATTGCGATACGATCGCGATCGGCGACTTCTGGCATCGGCGCGTCGCTGATAATGGCAAACGCCAGCGTTTGCAGCGCGTCTCCCGCCAGAATCGCATTGGCTTCGCCGAATTTAATATGGCAAGTCGGCAGGCCGCGGCGCAAATCATCATCGTCCATCGCCGGCAGATCGTCATGGATCAGCGAATATGCATGGATGCATTCAACCGCAGCGGCTGGCACATCCAGCGTCGCCGTGCTGACGCCAAGCATCTGACCGGTGGCGTAAACCAGAAATGGCCGCAGGCGCTTACCGCCTAATAATGCGCCATATTGCATGGCTTCGACTACGGGAGTGTTCTGAAAGGGCAGTGGCGCGATAAAACGGCTCAGCGCCTGATTCGCTTGCGATACGCAAGCCTGGAGCTGCTGCATAAAGTCCATTTACTCATTATCCGCGATAAAAGGCTCAGGTGAAGCTTCTTCATTATCAGACAGCAAAATTTGCACACGCTGTTCCGCCTGCTGCAGTTTTGCCTGCCCCTGACGCGCCAGTTGTACGCCGCGCTCAAATTCATTTAGCGCATCTTCAAGCGGCAAATCGCCGCTTTCCAGGCGGGTAACGATATGTTCCAGCTCGCTCAGCGCGGTTTCAAAGCTGGCGGGCGCCTCATTTTTCTTCGGCATGATGACTGTTTGACTCTCTGTAATGGCAGCACAAGTCTATGGTAACGGACTCGCACTGATAAGCAAATAACGTGCAATGGTAAGGGGAAATGCGCAAGATGTCCGTGATAGTGATATACTTCCGCGCCTGGATGCAGCCGTAGGTGTGGGCTGCTGTACTATTTTTTTCCACGACAAGCCTTAGATAGCTTGCTAAAGAACCATTGCCGCCATGAAGTTTATCATTAAATTGTTCCCGGAAATCACTATCAAAAGCCAATCTGTGCGTTTGCGCTTTATAAAAATTTTAGCCGGGAACATCCGTAACGTTTTAAAGCACTACGATGAGACCCTCGCGGTTGTCCGTCACTGGGATAACATTGAAGTTCGCGCCAAAGATGAAAACCAGCGTCTGGCGATTCGCGATGCGCTGACCCGCATTCCGGGGATTCACCATATTCTTGAAGTCGAAGATGTGCCGTTCACCGATATGCACGACATTTTCGAGAAAGCGTTGGCGCAGTATCGCGAGCAACTTGAGGGTAAAACCTTCTGTGTGCGCGTAAAACGTCGCGGTAAGCATGAGTTTAGTTCCATTGAAGTGGAGCGCTATGTTGGCGGCGGATTAAATCAGCATATTGAATCGGCGCGCGTGAAGCTCGCTAACCCGGATGTGACGGTACATCTGGAAGTGGAAGATGACCGTCTGTTCCTGATCAAAGGGCGTTATGAAGGTATTGGCGGTTTCCCGATTGGCACCCAGGAAGATGTATTGTCGCTGATTTCCGGCGGTTTTGACTCCGGCGTCTCCAGCTATATGTTGATGCGTCGCGGCTGCCGCGTACACTACTGCTTCTTTAATCTTGGCGGCGCGGCACATGAAATCGGCGTTCGCCAGGTGGCGCATTATTTGTGGAACCGCTTTGGCAGTTCCCATCGGGTGCGTTTTGTGGCGATTAACTTCGAGCCAGTCGTCGGCGAGATTCTGGAGAAAGTCGATGACGGTCAGATGGGCGTCGTACTCAAGCGCATGATGGTGCGCGCGGCGTCGAAAGTGGCGGAACGTTACGGCGTGCAGGCGCTAGTGACCGGCGAAGCGCTGGGGCAGGTTTCCAGCCAGACGCTGACTAACCTGCGCCTGATCGATAATGTGTCTGATACGCTAATCCTGCGCCCGCTAATCTCTTACGATAAAGAGCATATTATCAACCTGGCGCGCCAGATTGGTACGGAAGATTTTGCCCGTACGATGCCGGAATACTGTGGCGTGATTTCAAAAAGTCCGACGGTAAAAGCCATTAAAGCGAAAATTGAAGCCGAAGAAGAAAATTTCGACTTCAGTATTCTCGATAAGGTGGTAGAAGAAGCGAACAACGTTGACATTCGTGAAATCGCCCAGCAGGCCCAGCAGGAGGTCGTGGAGGTAGAAACCGTTAGCGGTTTTGGCGCCAATGATGTGATTCTGGATATCCGTTCTATCGATGAACAGGATGACAAGCCGCTAAAAGTGGAAGGGATTGACGTTGTTTCTCTGCCGTTCTACAAGCTGAGCACCAAATTTGGCGACCTCGATCAGAGCAAAACCTGGTTGCTGTGGTGCGAACGCGGCGTGATGAGTCGGTTACAGGCGCTCTATCTGCGCGAGCAGGGCTTTGCCAATGTGAAGGTCTATCGTCCGTAACCCTTTTGCCGGATGGCGGCATAATTGCCTTATCCGATCTACAGATTATAGGATCTTGTAGGCCGGATATGCGCGGTGCCATCCGGCAAGCGAATCACTCGTAATAATTATAAATCCCTGCGGCCATCACTAGTTGCGAAGCCACTTCATGCGCTTTTTCACGACCAACCAGCAGATCGATGATTTTTAACCCAAAATCGATAGCAGTGCCCGGCCCCTGGCTGGTTAATAATTTTACCCGCGCATCCCACACCACGCG
This sequence comes from Salmonella enterica subsp. arizonae, assembly GCF_008692845.1. Taxonomy (GTDB): domain Bacteria; phylum Pseudomonadota; class Gammaproteobacteria; order Enterobacterales; family Enterobacteriaceae; genus Salmonella; species Salmonella arizonae. The sequence goes on along the minus strand of NZ_VXJW01000002.1, from coordinate 452,783 downwards.
CTTATCCTGCCACTGCTCGGCGGGAATCTTATCTTTCAGCGCCGGAAAACCGGTCATATTGCCGATGGGGAATATGTCATGCGGCACGAGAACCGTAGCGGCAGCGGCGCAAATGGCCGCGACAATGCGCCCGGAACGATGAAATTGTTTCACCGTTTCGACCAGCAATGTGCTGTCGCGAAAGCATTCGGCGCCCTTAATACCGCCGGGCAACACGATGATGTCATAATTGCCGTCGGCGACTTCAACCAGCGGCGCATCCGCCAGTAGTTTCACGCCGCGCGAGCAGACGATAGTCAGGGAGCCATCACTGGCGACGCTGGCGGTGGTGACGTTAATTCCGCCGCGAACCAGCAGATCGATAGTAGTAACCGCTTCGGTCTCTTCACTACCAGGGGCGAGGCATACCAGTGCCTGAGCGCTCATACTCACTCTCCTTTCGCTTTACCATTTCAAACAGGCGGCTATTTTCCGGAACGGCGAGACCATGCACACGGGCGCGCTTGAGTAAATAACCGGTGATATAGTCAATCTCGGTATGTCGCATGGCGCGCACGTCCTGCAGCATGGATGAGATATTTTCTGCCGTACTGTCAATCACTTGCTCAACATAATAGCGTAAATTGTCTGCCGATGTGTGGTAACCTTCACGTTCAATCACGGCGGCGACCTCTTCGCAAAGCGCGTTAATTTCATCAGGATGATGGCGCAGCGCGCCGTTCGGGCAGTTCCATAATGCGGTGAGCGGGTTGATAACACAGTTAACCGCCAGTTTGCGCCACATCTCTGCGCGGATGTTGTTATGCCAGGCGACATCGGGCAGTACCCCCTGCAGGATCTCAGCGAGATAACTGTAATCGCCGTCTTGCTCGCGCGCCGGGCCAATATGCGTAGTACCGTTGGCAACGTGAATAATGATATTACCGTCGCGGCGCGCAGCATGGGTGATAGTCCCCATCAACATCGGCTGCTGGATATTTTGCAGTTCTTCTATAGTACCCATTCCATTATGAATGAGCAGAATAGGCGACGTCACCGGTAGAGTTGACGCCAGAGTTCGTACTGCGTCGGAAACCTGCCAGGCTTTCAGCGTGACTAACAATAGTTCGCTCTTCGCTAAAAAATCCGGATCGTTTGCCGTCAGCGATTCATTGAAAAAGGAACCATCGGTGTCGATCAGATTTACGCTGCAATAAGGTTGTGGCACGCGTAGCCAGCCCTGTACGTCATGTCCGTGTTTGCACAGAGCCGTAAGCCAAAGTTGTCCTAAGGCTCCGCATCCCAGTACAGTAATTTTCATTCCTCCTCCTCACCTGCAACAGCGCCAGGTGTTATGGCGCTAATTATAGCGTCATCAGCTAAGCTTCTCGTTAAGCCTCGTTGCAGGTATTATGCAACGCAACGAAAATGAAGGGAGAAGAAAAGATGCCATCTTTCGATATTGTTTCTGAAGTTGATCTGCATGAAGCGCGTAACGGCGTGGATAACGCGGTCCGCGAGGTTGAGTCACGTTTTGACTTTCGTGGCGTAGAGGCGACTATTGAGCTGAACGATGCCAATAAAACCATCAAGGTGTTGAGCGAGTCCGATTTCCAGGTCAATCAGTTGCTCGACATTCTGCGCGCCAAGTTGCTTAAACGCGGCATTGAAGGCGCTTCGCTGGATGTACCGGCCGAGTTCGTACACAGCGGTAAAACCTGGTTTGTGGAAGCGAAGTTGAAGCAGGGCATTGAAAGCGCCGTGCAGAAGAAAATCGTCAAGCTGATTAAAGACAGCAAACTGAAGGTGCAGGCGCAAATTCAGGGGGAAGAGATTCGCGTGACGGGAAAATCACGTGACGATCTACAATCGGTAATGGCGCTGGTTCGCGGCGGCGATTTAGGCCAGCCGTTCCAGTTCAAAAACTTCCGCGATTAAGCTGTTATGCCGGATAAGGCCTCGTCGCCATCCGGCAATTCTGCATTCATCCTTTGCTGATAAGCTGTTCAACTTCAAAGCGATTGGTCACTTTGCTGTCGATTTTGACGTAAGCAGAATGTTCTTCCGCCACGATGAGCGCTTCGCTTACGCCTTTCATTGACAACAGCCGTTGTTTTAGCCTGTCGTCAGCAACGATATCCGCTGGAATTTCCACACGCAGGCTGCTGACATAGGGCGGCTCTTTCATCGTACTTGCCACCGCCAGCCATACTATCGCCAGTACGGCCCCGGCAAGGAAGACGGTTTGTCCGTCAAACGTGCCGTCTATCCAGCCGCCCAGCGAGCCGCCAAGCGCCACGCCAAGAAACTGGCTGGTAGAATAGACGCCCATCGCCGTTCCTTTATACCCTGCAGGCGACTCTTTGCTGATAAGGGAAGGCAGCAGCGCTTCCATCAAATTAAAGGCGAGGAAAAAGAGTTGTACGCCAATCACCAGCTCCCAGAAATGCTGGCCCGCTTCCCACAACAAGATTTCTGCGACGATAATAAGTCCCACGCAGAACAGAAATACCTGCTTCATCCGCCGCTTGACTTCAGCGTAGATAATAAAAGGCACGACGGCGGCAAAGGCGATCACCATGGTCGCCAGATATACCTTCCAGTGTTCGGCGGCAGGGAAACCGGCATCGGCAAGCTGGCCGGGCAGGGCGACAAAGGTGGACATTAATAAAATATGCAGGCACATGATGCCGAAGTTGAGCTTGAGCAGCCTCGGCTCCGCCAGCACCTTATTGAAGCTACCTTTGACCATGCCGGATTCGCGATTCAGCACATGGTTTGTACTGTTGGGAACCACCCAGAGCGTCAGAATAATGCCCAGGGTAGCGAGGGCGGCGATCATCCAGAACAGCGCGTTCAATCCCAGAATATGGGTAACGATCGGCCCTAATACCATGGCAATGGCGAAGGTGATGCCAAAGCTGACGCCGATAAATGCCATCGCTTTGGTGCGGTTTTGCTCCCTGGTTAAGTCCGACAGTAGCGCCATGACGGCGGCGGCAATAGCGCCGGACCCCTGTAGCGCGCGTCCCAGAATAATGCCCCAGATTGAGTGGGAGAGGGCGGCAATGACGCTGCCCGCGACAAATACAGCCAGTCCGCCGACAATCAGCGGCTTACGACCAATGCGGTCAGAAAGCAATCCGAAAGGAATTTGAAAAATCGCCTGCGCCAGGCCATAAATGCCGATAGCTATCCCGATGAGCGCTTCGCTGGCGCCCTGAAGCGCCATACCGTATGTAGTCAGCACGGGCAGAACCATAAACATGCCAAGCATACGCAGCGAAAATACCGTTCCCAAACCCCAGGTGGCGCGCAGCTCGCCCGGCGTCATTTTGTAATCGTTCATTGCCACCTCAATATATTAGCCGGGAGTAGTGTAGTGCGGAGAGCGGGCAGGGTAAATAGAGGCTTAATTAACAAATATTACATTATTGACTCATTTGCGCGGCAAAGAGACATAAGCTGATTACTCATTGTCAGCGAGATCTGATGAGGGAGAAACGCTACTCAGGTACTGCTATCTGGTGCAGGTTATGGGGGACAGACGTCAGTAATAGTAAGTTGGCGATTAAATTATATTCTGCAGTAGTGATGAAAATAGATAAGTGATTATTGCAGTATTGAGAACACCTTCACCCGGTCTGGGTGAAGGTGGCTATTTATAGCAACAATACTGCGATTATGCCAGTTGCATGAGACGCAGATTTTTTAGGGTCTGGTAATCAGATGATTGGTTAGGATACAGGATTTGAATATCCAGTTCGATATTCTTGTCCGGTGCGATAACATGGCCAGGTTCGCTATCCAGATACACGTTACCATTAACCGATTTCTCTGTATTAAGTTTAACCCAGCTACTTTCGCTCTCCAGCCACTTAGGATAAACCTCTGCTCCATCAGGAAGTGCAAATGATAATTCCCACTTATCAACTTCAGTTTCAGCAGAGCTGAGAATCAGTTTATAGCTATAAATATATTTGGTGCTGGGCCATGTATCTTGCCAGTCACCAGCAAAGCTTTGTGTTACATGTAACGGACGAACGTCGCTTACGGTTACGGCAGTTTGCGTCATATTATTTCCATTATTAACGATGCCGAATGGCATTGTAAGTTGACAGGTTAAGGTCGCTGAGCCCTGACCTTTGCCCAGCAAAGGAATACGTACGTTCGTTGTTTCATTTCCGGCGATACTGGTGGTCTGGGTGCCCGTTTCGACAGAAAAAACGGCTGAATTACTGGAGCTGGCCGTAACAGTTACGTTGTCTACGGACTCACTGCTATTGTTGTGAATTTGCAGTAGTGCTGAATATCCTTCCTCTTCCTCCAGAATAATCTCACTCTCAATACTTATGGTTAAATCAACAGTTTCAATATCGGCTGAAACCACTGAGTTAACCGCGTCATTCCAGTTTCCACTACCTAAAGGACACTCAATAAGAGTAGGGATATTTGTTCCTGGTTTAACCGTTAATGTTTGTCCATCTAAATATAAACCAGAGACGAGCGTGGCATCCTGGCCCATATTATTAACAACAGAAGAAACACCGTCATGCGCACCAACGATAAAACCATAACTTTCCAGTTGTGCTTTATTAAGCTGAACATTAGGCGAAATAATAAGGATGTCTCCCATTTCACCTGTGTTGAATCGTACATTAGTATATAGTGCCAGTTTGCCTTCCGGGCACTTATCGGCGCCAGATTCATTGCTGATCAGATAAACATCTTGTTCGTTCATAATATAATCCTGTTGTTTGATATTGAATATAAATAATTGTATGTATCGGCAGGATATTATTCTCATGCCGTGCCATAACTATACTTATGAATATTTTATTAACAGGAATCATTTAACCAAAAAAATAGTGCAATTGTTTTTTATTTATCATTATAAATATTGTTTTTATATTAAAAATGTCGATAAATAATTTTTATGATTGAAAATCAATAGGATAGGTTAGAGTATGTTCTAACGCGCTGGTGCTGAGCAGTGCAAATGATGTTGTCAGATAGTGAAAGTGATGGACCTAACTTTAGGATGTTGTTATTGAGACAGTAAAATAACAGGATTCATCTCTCGATGATCCTGTTATTTTTATATCACGTGGAGCTTAAATAACGTTGAGTGACAGGGTTTTACCAGACGTAAGTCAGCAGACTCTGTGAGTTCGGCACCATAAAGTCAACGGACATCATGATGCTCAAGGCGGTAATAGCAATGATAGAGAAACCGAACAGCTTGCGCGCCCAGACTTTATCATCCTCCACTTTGTAACCACGTAGCGCCATGCCGAGCCACCAGACGCTGACCGCCGCGGCGACCACCAGGTATTTGTAACCTGCGTAGCCGCCCAGCGTCAGCATTAGCGTAGCAACCGCAAACGCGATGATATACAGCGTGATATGGTTTTTAGCGACTGATATCCCTTTTACCACCGGCAGAACCGGGATATTGGCCGCCTGATAATCCTTTAAGCGGAAAATGGCGATGGCGTAAGAGTGCGGCATCTGCCAGAGGCTGAAAATTGCCAACAGGATTGCCGCGCCGCTGTCGAAGTCGCCCGTTACGGCGCAGTAGCCAATCACCGGCGGCGCCGCGCCGGAGAGAGAACCAATCAGTGTTCCGTAGACAGAGTGGCGTTTCATATACAAGCTGTATATGCCAACGTAGACCACGAAGCCCATCACCCCCAGCCAGCAGGCCAGAGGATTTGCGCCAAACCACAGCAGCATAAAGCCAGCAATACCCAGCAGGGTGGCGTATACCAGCGAGACGCCAGGAGAAATCAGGCCTTTGACCAGCACCCGATTCTTGGTCCTTTCCATCTTCCTGTCGATATCCCTGTCGATGAAGTTGTTAAATACACAACCCGACGCCACAACCAGTGACACCCCGACCAGCGTGTAGATAAACAGGGGATAGTCGATGCTGCCCTTTGAGGCCAGCAGAAATCCCCCGATCACCGAGATCAGGTTGCCAAAGATGATGCCTGGTTTCGTTACTTGCAGGTATTGCTTAAACATCATACTCGCCGCTCTTAGTGCATCATCATGTTGTAGTTGAGGTTCCACATAATCCAGATGGAGCCTACAACCAGGATGGCGATGATCAACACGGTAAAGATAAAGGCTGTCATGTTCCAGCCTTCATCCGATTTGGTGTTCATGTGCAGGAAACACACCAGATGCACCAGAATCTGTACCACTGCCATTGCCAGGATAGATCCCAGAATAACGGCTGGAGAAGCAGCGCCGGTCATCACCATCCAGAATGGGATAACCGTCAGGATGACCGACAGGATAAAGCCGGTCATGTACGTTTTTACGCTGCCGTGGGATGCGCCGCCGCTCTCGGTAGAATGACTCATTACATCGCCCCCATCAAATAAACAACAGTGAACACGCAAATCCAAATCACATCCAGGAAGTGCCAGAACAGGCTCAGGCACATGATGCGGGTACGGTTAGTGCTGGTCAGGCCGCGACGGGCGACTTGCACCATCAGCACCGCCATCCAGATCAAACCGGAAGTGACGTGCAGACCATGTGTGCCGACCAGTGCGAAGAAGGCCGACAAGAAACCACTGCGATCCGGACCCATACCTTCGACAATCAGATGATGGAATTCATAAATTTCCATCCCGATGAATCCGGCGCCAAACAAGAAGGTCAACGCCAGCCAGGAGATAACCTGGCTCTGGTTATTCTTGTGCATGGCGATCGCCGCCATACCGTAGGTGATGGAGCTGAACAGCAGCAGGAAGGTTTCAACCAGGACGAACGGCAGTTCAAAAATGCCCTTACCTGTCGGGCCGCCTGCGGTGCCGTTCACCAGAACGGCATAGGTAGCAAACAGAATAGAGAACAGAATGCAGTCGCTCATCAGGTAGATCCAAAATCCGAAAACTTTGGTCTGGCCTGCGTCATGGTGCCCGTGTTCGTGCGCGTGGGCAGTCGCGTGCGTTAAAGTATCAGTTGCCATTTTTCAGCCCTGCCTTAGTAATCTCATCGAAATGCTGGTTTTCCAGTTTTTCGACGTCGCGAACCGGCACGTAATAATCCACATCTTCATCAAAGCTTTTCACAATCCAGCTAATTATCATGCCTGCGAAACCGACTATCGCCAGCCACCAGATATGCCAGATCATGGCGAAGCCAAATACCGTCGCGAAGGCGGCGATAACAATACCGGCACCGCTATTTTTCGGCATATGAATCTCTTCATAATGTCCAGGCTGTTGGTACGCTTCGCCTTTTTCTTTCATTTCCCAGAAGGCGTCACGTTCGTGAACGTGCGGCACAACGGCAAAGTTATAAAATGGCGGTGGAGAAGAAGTTGACCACTCCAGGGTACGACCGCCCCACGGATCGCCGGTCAGATCGCGGTTCTGCTCGCGGTCGCGAATGGAAACGAAGATCTGAATCAACTGGCACAGGATACCCAGCGCAATCAGCGCGGCGCCGGCGGCTGCAACCATCAGCATTGTATGGAACTGCGGATCAATTTGCTGACTGAGGCGGCGGGTCATACCCATGAAGCCCAGTACGTACAGCGGCATAAAGGCTACAAAGAAGCCGATAATCCAGAACCAGAAGGCGCGTTTGCCCCAGGTTTCGTTCAGCTTGAAGCCAAACGCCTTCGGCCACCAGTACGTCATACCTGCGAAGCAGCCAAACACCACACCGCCGATGATCACGTTATGGAAGTGCGCAATCAGAAACAGACTGTTGTGCAGGACGAAGTCCGCGCCCGGTACTGCCAGCAGAACGCCGGTCATCCCGCCGACCGAGAAGGTCACGATAAAACCGATGGTCCACATCATTGCGGAGTGGAAGACGATACGGCCCTGATACATGGTGAACAGCCAGTTGAAGATCTTCACCCCGGTCGGAATGGCGATAATCATGGTGGTGATACCGAAGAAGGCGTTAACGTTCGCGCCCGCACCCATGGTGAAGAAGTGGTGCAGCCAAACGATAAACGACAGCACGGTAATACACACGGTCGCCCAGACCAGCGAGGTATAGCCGAACAGACGTTTACGCGAGAAGGTCGCTGCGATTTCGGAGAATACCCCGAAGACCGGCAGAATCAGAATGTACACTTCCGGATGGCCCCAGGCCCAAATCAGGTTGATGTACATCATCATGTTGCCGCCCATATCGTTGGTAAAAAAATGGGTGCCCAGATAGCGATCCAGGGTCAGCAACGCGACGGTAACCGTCAGAATCGGGAAAGAGGCGATGATCAGTACGTTGGCGCACAAAGAGGCCCAGGTAAAGACCGGCATCTTGAACATCGTCATTCCCGGCGCACGCATCTTCAGGATCGTCACGAAGAAGTTGATACCGGTTAACGTCGTACCAATACCTGAGAGTTGCAACGCCCATATCCAGTAATCGACCCCGACACTGGGACTATACTCTATTCCCGATAACGGCGGATAAGCCAGCCATCCCGTCTGCGCGAACTCACCCACGCCCAGTGAAAGGTTAACCAGGATAACGCCGACAACGGTGAACCAGAAGCTCAGGTTGTTCAGGAACGGGAAAGCAACGTCGCGCGCGCCGATCTGCAGCGGAACCACCAGGTTCATCAGACCGATAACGAAGGGCATCGCCACAAAGAAGATCATGATCACGCCGTGAGCGGTAAAGATCTGATCGTAGTGGTGCGGCGGTAGAAAACCCGCTTCGCCTGCGGAGGCAAGCGCCTGCTGGCTACGCATCATAATGGCATCGGCAAAACCACGTAACAGCATCACAATCGCGACGATGATATACATGATGCCGAGGCGTTTATGGTCAACCGACGTTAACCACTCTTTCCATAGGTAGGTCCACTTACCGAAGTAAGTAATCGCTGCCAGTATCGCCAGTCCCCCGACGATAATTGCAGCGATCGTTACCATGACGATAGGTTCATGGAACGGTACTGCATCCAGTGATAATTTTCCGAACATCTTATCTTCCTCAACCCTTGGAGTTGGCGGATTCCGCGTGGCTCATGTCCATGCCTTCCATCCCTTCATGTGAGCTGTGCTCGCCTTCAGGTTGGGTCATGTCCATGCTCTTACCGTGGCTCATGAATTTGTTAATAACATCCTTGAACAAATCCTGTTTCACGCTGGAGAAATATTCCACCCTGTTGTACTCGCTTGGCATAGCCACTTTCTCGAACGCCGCCATATCATTCATGGTGTTCGGAGACTGCTTCGCTTTTGCGACCCATTGGTCGAATTCTGCGCGGTCTTTGGTGGCTATAGCTTTAAACTTCATACCAGAGAAGCCCGGCCCGCTATAACTGGCGGAGATACCATCGTAGGTTCCGGGTTCGTTGGCGATCAGATGCAAACGCGTTTGCATACCGGCCATGGCATAAATCTGGCTACCCAGACGCGGGATAAAGAAGGAGTTCATCACGGAGTTGGAGGTCACTTTGAAATAAACCGGCGTGTTCGCCGGGAAGGCGATCTCGTTAACGGTTGCGATACCCTGCTCCGGATAGATGAAGAACCATTTCCAGTCCATGGAAACCACTTCGATGGTGATAGGTTTCTCGTCATGCGCCAGCGGCTTGCTTGGTTCAAGCGCGTGCGTGGTTTTCCAGGTCAGTACAGCAAGGAAAATGATGATTAAGATAGGCACCGTCCAGACCACTGCTTCCACTTTATTGGAGTGTGACCAGTTCGGGCTATACTTCGCATCCTTATTACTCGCACGATACTTCCAGGCGAAACCAACAGCCATCAAGATGGCGGGAATAACGACAATCAACATCAGGCCAAATGCCGTCAGTATCAGTGAACGTTGTTCCAGTCCAATCTGTCCTTTGGGATCCAGTAGCGCAGAATTACAGCCACTGAGTAATGCAGCGCCTGCAATTAATGACAACCATCCCAAACTTTTATTGTATTTCCTGAGTCTCATTTAACGACCTCAATTCCACGGGACCTGGTGGCGTTTAAAGTGTAGGGGCATTTTACGGTAAGGTTACATTACTGTAAACATGATTGGGGCTGTGTTACCAAGTTCTGCCGTACTTGTCACATATGTTGCCAAGTGTGTCTAAATAACTTTAAGACACTGTTGAAACTTTGCGTTATAACGGATGATGTCTGTAAGTGAAATGTTGAAGGGTAATTGGTATAACCAATGTAAAAATAAAACAATTACTTAACAATTTATTATCAACAAAAAGACAATCGGCGTCGAAAATTTAAAATTCGTTGGCTGAATCGTGTAAAGAAAATAGGTATTGTAGAAATTACCAATAATTTCCAAAATTCTGTTGCGCACAAAAAGACAAATATATTTTTTATCAATTGATGTTTATTTAGCCGTTATAATTCCGGGTCGTTATTACAACGGCTAATAACGTTTTAGGTCAGACGTGTTTTTCGTAACGCCAGGTAGTCCAGCAATCCACCAAAGACAATGCCGCATACAGCAACCGCAACCGCAGTCTCAAGCAATCCTGGCAGGAATGAGAAGTGGGTGTAGTTCATCGCATTCATGGTCAGCAGGAGGATCCATACTGCCAGCAAAACGACGCCCGCGAGCAGGATTAAAAGCGCGAGATTGTAGGCGCTACGGTATGCCGTGCGGGGAATGAAACGTTCGCTCTGCCAGCTATATTCCAGCGTTTGCCGACAGACCAGCAACAGCAAGAGTCCGGGAGCGGCGGCGACAACCGAGAAGAGGTAAAATGTCGGCCAGCCATACGCTTCAACGAACCAACCCGCTACGGGGCCAACGTAAACGCGGCCTACCGCGGAGAGAGCCGACAGTAGGGCGAACTGCGTCGCGGAAAACGACTTATTACATAACGTCATTAATAAGGCGACAAAAGCGGCAGTTCCCATCCCGCCGCACAGATTTTCGAAAAAGACCGCAGCGCCCATGCTGAACATGTTTTTATCGGTAATGGAGAGCAACCAGTAACCGGCGTTGGACGCGCCTTGTAAAATGCCGAAAATCAGCAGCGCGCGGAACAGCGAAAGACGCTGCATTAACATGCCGCCGTATAACGCGCCGACGATCGTCGCCAGCAGGCCCAGCGTTTTATTGACCACGCCGACTTCGCCTGCGTCAAACCCGACGCCGCGAATCAAAAAGGTGGTGGTCAGGCTCATGGCGAAGGCGTCGCCTAATTTATAAAGCACAATGAGCAGTAAAATCAGCCAGGCGTTATTGCGGCCAAAAAAATCGCGTAGCGGCGCGACGACCGCCTGTTCCAGTGATTTCGGGGCCGGGATGGTATCGGTCGGCTCCGGCGCCAGTAAGGTGGCGATAATACAGGGAATGAGCAACGCCGCCATCAGCCAGTACATACCCTGCCAGCCGAGCCAGCGATCGGCCAGCCATAGCGCCAGGCCGCCGGAAACCAGCATCCCCAATCGGTAGCCAAGAACGCTGATTGCCGCGCCGGCGCCGCGTTCTTCTGCGGGTAAAACATCGGTTTTCCAGGCGTCGAACACGATATCCTGCGAGGCGGAGCAAAAAGCAATCACTACCGCCAGCGCCGCCATCCAGCGTAGCTGCGTGCCGGGTTCAAGAAAGCCCATTGCTGCAATTGACGCCAGTAATAACAATTGTGTGGCGAGCAGCCAACCGCGACGACGGCCTAAAAAAGGCGGCGTGTAGCGGTCCATCAGCGGGGACCAAAGAAACTTAAAGACATAGGCCTGACCGACCAGCGAGAAAAAGCCAATCGTTTTAAGATCGATATTCTCGACGGTCATCCACGCTTGTAGCGTACCGGAGGTGAGCGCCAGCGGGAGACCGGAGGCAAAGCCTAAGATCAGCAGAATTGCTGAGCGCGGTTGCTGGAAAATGCGTAAGTAATGATTTGGCATAGGCATCTACAGGCCCGACTTCCGCCGGGCTTTACCGTTGCAATTAACGGGCGTTTTGCTTGATAAAATCGTGAATGCTGGTGTCCTGAGACATATCAGCGATGGTATCGGTCAGAACACTGTTCACCGCGTCAGCAATATTCTGGTTGGAGGCCTGGAACGGCCCTTCAACAGAATAACTGGCGCGATAGTTTTTGGTCATCTTGTTGCCATTTGCCGCAGTCGCAATAATCGCGATATCCGCTTTGGTGGCGATGTTATAGCGCAGGCTGCCCTGGGAAACATCAGCATATAGCTGGTTAACGATAATTTGCAGATTAACCGCGCCGCCTGGCCCGATCATATAACCCCGCGCCGTCATCTGTTTTTCCAGCACTTCTTGTAACAGGAAGCGTAAATCGCGGGAGGCGGTTAACGTCACCAGTTGGTTGTTACGCGTGACTTTAGCTAACGCCTGATCCTGGCGTTGGTCCGCGCCGTTAATGCTAACGGTAACGCCCATCAGGCTCGGGTCTTGCTGCGGTAAGGTGATCTTCGGCGCGACGTCAATGGTCGTCGGTGGTGTGGCGCATCCTGCCAGCATAATCAGAGCGACTAACGGAAAGAGAAGTTTTTTTAACATATTCGGGCTCTCAATGACGCTTAAAACGTGATAGATAAAAATTCCCGCCATCATAACACCGCTAACGGCGAGGGGAAGTGGTCAACGCAGGTAAATTCGTCGCAATGTACGATTTGTTATTGATAACGGCGCGAGCGGGATTTTGACCGCTAAACGAATGATTAAGTCAGTAAGCTTCATACGTTTGGTTGAAATAATCAGACGAAAGCTAAATTTTTGTTGTCATGCTGTAATGGAAACGGTAAAAGCGGCTAGTATTTAAAGGGATGGGTGACATCACAGCGTTGTCGGAGGAGATTTCATGATGATACGTGAGCAAATAGAAGAAAAATTAAGGACAGCGTTCGACCCCGTGTTTCTCGAAGTTGTGGATGAAAGCTATCGTCACAATGTTCCTGCAGGATCGGAAAGCCATTTTAAGGTCGTGTTGGTAAGCGATCGATTTACAGGAGAACGTTTTCTTAATCGTCATCGGATGATTTACGGTACGTTAACGGCGGAACTCTCCACAACCGTACATGCGCTGGCACTGCATACTTATACCCTCAAAGAATGGGAAGGGTTGCAGGATACTATCTTCGCGTCGCCTCCTTGTCGCGGCGCGGGAAGCATCGCGTAGCAAAACGGATTTGCAACTACCTCCGCTTTTCCAGTATGTTGCTACAGAATTATGTGAAAACGGCCTGCGGGCCGTTTTGTTTTGTCTGAATTTTGAGCGAATCGTACAGTATTTAGACAAAAATTAGCCGGGAATTGTGAAAAACGCCGCAGCATCGCGCAATCACCGTTCTCGACTCACAAAAGTGATGCCGCTATAATGCGCCGTCTTATATATGAACGTCTTCGGGATGATTCTGACGACAGGGAATGTGATTAATTATGAGAACATCCCGGTTCCGCGAAGCAAATAGCATGTGCTTGCGGAGTAGAGTTGACCGAGCACAGTGATTTTTTGAGGTAACAAGATGCAAGTTTCAGTTGAAACCACTCAGGGCCTTGGCCGCCGTGTAACGATTACAATCGCTGCTGACAGCATCGAGACCGCTGTAAAAAGCGAGCTGGTCAACGTAGCGAAAAAAGTACGTATTGACGGTTTCCGTAAAGGCAAAGTACCGATGAATATCGTGGCTCAGCGTTATGGCGCTTCTGTTCGCCAGGACGTGTTGGGCGATCTGATGAGCCGCAATTTCGTTGACGCGATCATCAAAGAAAAAATTAATCCGGCAGGCGCGCCGAACTATGTTCCAGGTGAATACAAAGTGGGTGAAGATTTCACCTACTCCGTCGAGTTTGAAGTCTATCCGGAAGTTGAGCTGACCGGTCTGGAGTCCATCGAAGTTGAAAAACCGGTCGTTGAAGTCACCGACGCTGACGTTGATGTGATGCTGGACACCCTGCGTAAGCAGCAGGCGACCTGGAAAGAAAAAGACGGCGCCGCTGATGCGGAAGACCGCGTGACCCTCGACTTCATCGGCACTGTCGATGGCGAAGAGTTCGAAGGCGGTAAAGCGACCGATTTCGTTCTGGCAATGGGCCAGGGTCGTATGATTCCGGGCTTCGAAGACGGCGTTAAAGGTCACAAAGTAGGCGAAGAGTTCACCATTGACGTGACCTTCCCGGAAGAGTACCACGCTGAAAACCTGAAAGGTAAAGCCGCTAAATTCGCCATCAACCTTAAGAAAGTTGAAGAGCGCGAACTGCCTGAGCTGACCGAAGAGTTCATCAAACGTTTCGGTGTAGAAGATGGTTCCGTAGCGGGGCTGCGCGCTGAAGTGCGTAAAAACATGGAACGCGAGCTGAAGGGCGCTGTGCGTAACCGTGTTAAGTCGCAGGCGATCGAAGGTCTGGTAAAAGCGAATGACATTGATGTTCCGTCTGCGCTGATTGATAGCGAAATCGACGTTCTGCGCCGTCAGGCTGCTCAGCGTTTCGGTGGCAACGAGAAACAGGCTCTGGAACTGCCGCGCGAACTGTTCGAAGAACAGGCTAAGCGTCGCGTAGTTGTTGGTTTACTGTTGGGTGAAGTAATTCGCACCAATGAGCTGAAAGCGGACGAAGTTCGCGTGAAAGGCCTGATCGAAGAGATGGCTTCAGCTTACGAAGATCCAAAAGAAGTGATTGAGTTCTACAGCAAAAATAAAGAGCTGATGGACAACATGCGTAACGTCGCGCTGGAAGAACAGGCCATTGAAGCGGTTCTGGCGAAAGCGAAAGTGTCTGAAAAAGCTACTTCCTTCAATGAGCTGATGAACCAGCAGGCCTGATTCGTCGTATAATTAAGTACGAAATTCGCACAAGAACCCGTCACCTTCCAGTGACGGGTTTTTTTGTCACGCATTTTGCATGGTAAGGGTGCGAAAACCGAGTTTCAGTGTTAGCGTTAGAGCAAAAGATTGTTATGCTTGAATTATGGCGATGCCGTACCCATTACAGAGGGACTGGCTGATAATCCGTCCATCAGGTTACAATCAGTACAGCAGGTTTTTTCAATTTTTATCCAGGAGACGGAAATGTCATACAGCGGAGAACGAGATAATTTTGCCCCTCATATGGCGCTGGTGCCGATGGTCATTGAACAGACCTCACGCGGTGAGCGCTCTTTTGATATCTATTCTCGTCTACTAAAGGAACGCGTCATATTTCTGACCGGTCAGGTCGAAGACCATATGGCTAACTTGATTGTGGCGCAGATGCTGTTCCTGGAAGCGGAAAACCCGGAAAAAGATATCTATCTGTACATTAATTCTCCTGGCGGCGTAATTACAGCGGGGATGTCCATCTATGACACCATGCAGTTTATTAAGCCAGACGTCAGCACCATTTGTATGGGACAGGCGGCCTCCATGGGGGCGTTTCTGCTGACTGCCGGGGCGAAAGGCAAACGTTTCTGCTTGCCGAACTCTCGCGTCATGATCCACCAGCCGCTGGGTGGTTACCAGGGCCAGGCGACGGATATTGAAATTCACGCCCGTGAAATTCTGAAAGTAAAAGGGCGCATGAATGAACTTATGGCGCACCATACGGGTCAATCTCTTGAGCAGATTGAGCGTGATACTGAGCGCGATCGCTTCCTTTCCGCGCCTGAAGCGGTAGAGTACGGTTTGGTTGACTCAATTTTGACCCATCGTAATTGATGCCCTGGACGCAAGTGTGCCGCTATAATAGATAAAAGCGGCACAACGCTGAATAGCGGCTTGCGCCTGAGAATGGCATTTGCGTCGTCGTGTGCGGCACAAAGAACAAAGAAGAGGTTTTGACTCATGACAGATAAACGCAAAGATGGCTCGGGCAAATTGTTGTACTGCTCTTTTTGCGGCAAAAGCCAGCATGAAGTGCGCAAGCTGATTGCCGGTCCATCCGTGTATATCTGCGACGAATGCGTCGATTTATGTAACGACATTATTCGCGAAGAAATTAAAGAAGTTGCTCCGCACCGTGAACGCAGTGCGCTGCCGACGCCGCATGAAATTCGCATCCATCTGGACGATTACGTTATCGGTCAGGAGCAGGCGAAAAAAGTGCTGGCGGTCGCGGTATACAACCATTACAAACGTCTGCGCAACGGCGACACCAGCAATGGCGTCGAGTTGGGCAAAAGCAACATTTTGCTGATTGGACCAACCGGTTCCGGTAAAACGCTGCTGGCGGAAACGCTGGCGCGCTTGCTTGATGTGCCGTTCACTATGGCGGATGCTACCACGCTGACCGAAGCGGGTTACGTGGGTGAAGACGTTGAGAATATCATTCAGAAACTGTTGCAGAAATGCGACTACGACGTGCAAAAAGCGCAGCGTGGGATTGTCTATATTGATGAAATCGACAAGATCTCGCGTAAATCAGACAATCCGTCGATTACCCGCGATGTTTCCGGCGAAGGCGTACAGCAGGCGTTGCTGAAACTGATCGAAGGCACCGTCGCCGCAGTTCCGCCGCAGGGCGGTCGCAAACATCCGCAGCAGGAGTTCTTACAGGTTGATACCTCTAAAATTCTGTTTATTTGCGGCGGCGCGTTTGCTGGTCTGGATAAAGTGATCGCCAATCGTGTTGAAACCGGCTCCGGCATTGGTTTTGGCGCGACGGTGAAAGCGAAGTCCGACAAAGCCAGCGAAGGCGAGCTGTTGTCGCAGGTTGAACCGGAAGATTTGATCAAATTTGGTCTGATTCCTGAGTTTATCGGTCGTCTGCCAGTTGTGGCGACGCTGAACGAACTCAGCGAAGAAGCGCTGATTCAAATCCTGAAAGAGCCGAAAAACGCCCTGACTAAGCAGTATCAGGCGCTGTTTAACCTGGAAGGCGTCGATCTGGAATTCCGTGACGAAGCGCTGGACGCTATCGCCAGGAAAGCAATGGCGCGTAAAACCGGTGCCCGTGGTCTACGCTCTATCGTCGAAGCGGCGCTGCTGGATACCATGTACGATCTGCCATCTATGGAAGACGTCGAAAAAGTGGTGATCGACGAGTCCGTCATTGACGGTCAGAGTAAGCCGTTGCTGATTTACGGCAAACCGGAAGCGCAGGCTTCTGGCGAATAATTAAACATTCATACAATCAGTTAGCCAAAAAAGGGGGGATTTTATCTCCCCTTTCGTTTTTCCTGTAAACACGCCGTTGAATGTGTGGGAAACATCCCCATATACTGACGTACATGTTATAGGTGGTATGGAGCACAGCTATACTATCTGATTACCTGGCGGACACTAAACTAAGAGAGAGCTCTATGAATCCTGAGCGTTCTGAACGCATTGAAATCCCCGTATTGCCATTGCGCGATGTGGTGGTTTATCCGCACATGGTCATACCCTTATTTGTAGGGCGGGAAAAATCTATCCGTTGTCTGGAAGCGGCTATGGACCATGATAAAAAAATCATGCTGGTCGCCCAGAAGGAAGCATCAACGGATGAGCCGGGTGTAAACGATCTTTTCACCGTCGGGACCGTGGCCTCTATTTTGCAGATGCTGAAACTGCCTGACGGCACCGTAAAAGTGCTGGTCGAGGGGTTACAGCGCGCGCGCATTTCCGCGCTGTCTGATAACGGCGAACATTTCTCCGCGAAGGCGGAGTACCTTGATTCGCCAGCCATTGATGAGCGTGAACAAGAAGTGTTGGTGCGTACCGCCATCAGCCAGTTCGAAGGCTACATCAAGCTGAACAAAAAAATCCCGCCGGAAGTGTTGACGTCGCTCAATAGCATTGACGACCCTGCACGTCTGGCTGACACCATCGCCGCGCATATGCCGCTGAAACTGGCGGATAAACAGTCCGTACTGGAAATGTCCGATGTTAATGAACGTCTGGAATATCTGATGGCGATGATGGAGTCTGAAATCGATCTGCTGCAGGTTGAGAAACGCATTCGCAACCGCGTGAAAAAGCAGATGGAGAAATCCCAGCGCGAGTACTATCTGAACGAGCAAATGAAAGCGATTCAGAAAGAACTCGGCGAAATGGACGACGCGCCGGATGAAAACGAAGCGCTGAAGCGCAAGATCGACGCGGCGAAAATGCCGAAAGAGGCAAAAGAGAAAGCGGAAGCAGAACTGCAGAAGCTGAAAATGATGTCTCCGATGTCGGCGGAAGCGACGGTGGTGCGCGGTTACATCGACTGGATGGTTCAGGTGCCGTGGAATGCGCGGAGCAAGGTCAAAAAAGACCTGCGTCAGGCGCAGGAAATCCTTGATACCGACCATTATGGTCTGGAGCGCGTTAAAGACCGTATCCTTGAGTATCTCGCGGTGCAAAGCCGTGTGAACAAGCTGAAAGGGCCGATTCTGTGCCTGGTAGGGCCGCCGGGGGTAGGTAAAACCTCGTTGGGCCAGTCCATCGCCAAAGCGACAGGGCGTAAATACATCCGTATGGCGCTGGGCGGCGTACGTGATGAAGCGGAAATCCGCGGTCATCGCCGGACTTACATTGGTTCTATGCCGGGTAAATTGATTCAAAAAATGGCTAAAGTGGGGGTTAAAAACCCGCTGTTCCTGCTCGATGAGATCGACAAAATGTCCTCGGACATGCGTGGCGATCCGGCGTCTGCCCTGCTCGAGGTACTGGATCCAGAGCAGAACGTGGCTTTCAGCGATCACTACCTGGAAGTGGACTACGATCTCAGCAATGTGATGTTCGTCGCTACTTCCAACTCCATGAACATTCCGGCGCCGTTGCTGGATAGAATGGAAGTGATCCGTCTGTCTGGTTATACCGAAGACGAAAAGCTGAATATTGCTAAACGCCACCTGCTGCCCAAGCAGATCGAGCGTAATGCGCTGAAGAAAGGCGAACTGACGGTCGACGATAGCGCGATTATCGGCATTATCCGTTATTACACGCGTGAAGCGGGCGTGCGTAGTCTGGAGCGCGAAATCTCTAAACTGTGTCGCAAGGCCGTTAAGCAACTGCTCCTGGATAAATCGTTGAAAAACATTGTTATCAATGGCGATAATCTGCACGATTACCTCGGTGTACAGCGTTTTGATTATGGTCGTGCGGATAGCGAAAACCGCGTAGGCCAGGTGACGGGACTGGCGTGGACGGAAGTAGGCGGCGATCTGCTGACCATCGAAACCGCCTGCGTACCGGGCAAAGGCAAGCTGACCTATACAGGCTCGCTCGGAGAGGTGATGCAGGAGTCCATTCAGGCGGCGTTGACTGTGGTGCGCGCGCGTGCGGAAAAACTGGGTATTAATCCGGACTTTTACGAAAAACGCGACATCCACGTTCATGTGCCGGAAGGCGCAACGCCGAAAGACGGTCCAAGCGCCGGTATCGCTATGTGTACCGCGCTGGTTTCCTGCCTAACTGGTAACCCGGTGCGCGCAGATGTGGCAATGACCGGTGAGATTACGCTGCGTGGTCAGGTGTTGCCGATCGGCGGCCTGAAAGAAAAACTGTTGGCGGCGCATCGCGGCGGGATTAAAACGGTCTTAATTCCATTCGAAAATAAACGCGATCTGGAAGAGATTCCGGATAACGTGATTGCCGATCTGGATATTCATCCGGTGAAGCGTATTGAGGAAGTTCTGACGTTTGCTCTGCAAAACGAACCGTCTGGAATGCAGGTTGTAACCGCAAAATAGTGACCTCGCGCAAATAGCGCTAATAAAAACAGGGCTGGCAGGCTATTTCGGACTTGCCAGCCTTTTTTTGTATAGCTAATTTAGA
Source organism: Salmonella enterica subsp. arizonae (assembly GCF_008692845.1). Taxonomy (GTDB): domain Bacteria; phylum Pseudomonadota; class Gammaproteobacteria; order Enterobacterales; family Enterobacteriaceae; genus Salmonella; species Salmonella arizonae. The sequence continues at coordinate 433,164 of NZ_VXJW01000002.1, read as the reverse complement.
TCATTGATTGGGTCTGCCACTATTAACGGGTGTTGTAAGGGCGTGGCAGGCCTGATATAACTGCTGCGCGGTCGTACTTCGAAGGATTCAGGTGCGATATAAATTATAAAGAGGAAGAGAAGAGTGAATAAATCTCAACTGATCGAAAAAATTGCTGCAGGGGCTGATATCTCTAAGGCTGCGGCTGGACGTGCGTTAGATGCGATTATTGCTTCTGTTACCGAATCTCTGAAAGAAGGGGATGACGTTGCACTGGTAGGCTTTGGTACTTTTGCTGTTAAAGAGCGTGCTGCCCGTACTGGTCGCAACCCGCAAACAGGTAAAGAGATCACCATCGCCGCTGCCAAAGTGCCGAGTTTCCGTGCAGGTAAAGCGCTGAAAGACGCGGTAAACTAAACGTGATCCCCTCGGGGGATGTGACAAAGTACAAGGGCGCATCAATTGATGTGCCTTTTTTATTGGCGATTCGGGACTTTCTGTGCGTTGCGGGCTGACAATTGCCCTCGTTTCTTGTCACAATAGGCTTTCGCGCGCCGCGTTCAGAAAACGCGATGCCGCGTGAAGTATATATACGCAAATCATTCAAGTCGCGTCGACGCGGCAACTGAGCGAGTCACTCGGTAGCCAGCAGAGAAGCCGCCTGAAGGATAAAGTGTAAAGTCACCTACAGCGGAGTGTGGTTACACCATGATGGACAGCTTACGCACGGCTGCAAACAGTCTCGTGCTCAAGATTATTTTCGTTATCATTATCGTGTCGTTCATTTTGACCGGCGTTAGTGGTTACCTGATTGGCGGAAGCAATAACTACGCCGCAAAAGTGAATGGCCAGGAAATCAGCCGGGCACAGTTTGAGAATGCGTTTAACAACGAACGTAACCGTATGCAGCAGCAGTTGGGCGACAGGTATTCTGAACTGGCGGCCAACGAAGGTTATATGAAAAGTCTGCGCCAGCAGGTGCTGAATCGTCTGATAGATGAAGCTCTGTTGGATCAATATTCCCGCGAACTGAAACTGGGCATCAGCGATGAGCAGGTAAAGCAGGCGATTTTCGCCACTCCCGCTTTTCAGGTGGACGGTCGGTTTGACAACAACCGCTATAACGCGATTGTGAATCAGATGGGAATGACGGCCGATCAGTATGCTCAGGCGCTGCGTAACCAGCTTACCACTCAGCAACTGATCAACGGCGTGGCCGGTACTGATTTTATGCTAAAAGGGGAAACCGACGAGCTGGCGGCATTAGTCTCTCAACAGCGCGTAGTGCGTGAAGCCACTATTGATGTCAACGCGCTGGCGGCGAAGCAGCAGGCGACCGATCAGGAAGTGTCCAGCTACTACGATCAGAATAAAACCCGCTTTATGACGCCGGAACAGTTCCGCGTAAGCTACATCAAGCTGGATGCGGCGACGATGCAAGCGCCGGTCAGCGATGCGGATATTCAGGCCTATTATGACCAACATTTGGATCAGTTTACTCAGCCGGAGCGTCATCGTTACAGCATTATTCAGACCAAAACGGAAGATGACGCGAAAGCTGTACTGGATGCGTTGAACAAGGGCGAAGATTTCGCCACGCTGGCGAAAGAGAAATCTACCGACATCATCTCTGCGCGTAATGGCGGCGATATGGGCTGGCTGGAAGAGTCTGCCACGGTGCCGGAACTGAAAAACGCGGGTTTGAAAGAGAAAGGCCAGATATCTGGCGTGATCAAGTCGTCTGTCGGTTTTCTGGTGGCGCGTCTGGATGATGTTCAGCCTGCCAAAGTGAAACCGCTGAGCGAGGTTCGCGACGACATTGCCGCGAAAGTGAAACAGGAAAAAGCGCTGGACGCTTATTATGCTTTGCAGCAGAAAGTGAGCGATGCAGCAAGTAACGACAATGAGTCGTTAGCAGGCGCTGAACAGGTCGCTGGCGTAAAAGCGGTTGAAACCGGCTGGTTTAGCCATGACAACTTACCGGAAGAGCTGAACTTCAAACCGGTAGCCGATGCTATCTTTAATGGTGGTCTGGTGGGCGAAAATGGCACGCCGGGGCCGAATTCCGACATTATCACCGTGGATGGCGACCGGGCTTTTGTCGTGCGCGTGAGCGGGCATAAACCTGAAGCCGTGAAGCCGTTAGCAGCGGTGAAAGAACAGGTCATTGCCCTGGTGAAGCATAATAAAGCTGAACAACAGGCAAAACTGGATGCTGAAAAACTGCTGGTTGAGCTGAAAGCGGGCAAAGGCGCGGAAGCGATGAAAGCAGCGGGTCTCAGCTTTGGCGAACCTAAAACGTTAAGCCGTACTAGTCAGGATCCTGTGAGTCAGGCGGCCTTTGCGTTAAGCCTCCCGACGAAAGATAAGCCAGTCTATGGCGTGGCGAACGATATGCAGGGTAACATCGTTCTGCTGGCGCTTGACGAGGTGAAAGCGGGCTCCATGCCGGAAGCCCAGAAAAAAGCGATGATGCAGGGCATTACGCAGAACAATGCGCAAATTGTCTTTGAGGCGCTGATGAGTAATCTGCGTAAAGAGGCGAAAATCAAAATCGGCGACGCTCTGGAGCAGCAGTAATCGTCGAGGCGCTTCGCAAAAAATTGCAAAAAGTTGTATCCCACAAAGGCCGCTTTCGCGGCCTTTTCCATTTCTGAGAATTGCCGTTTGTTCATTTTTCTCCGTCCCGCTATCGTGGCTTCACTGTTAACAAACAAGGAGAAAACAGTATGAAACACGGAATTAAAGCCCTGCTTATTACGCTTTCTTTAACCTGTGCAGGCATGGCTCAAAGCGCATTGGCTGCAGAACCTACCGCCAAAAGTCAGGCGACTCAAACCAAAGCGGATACCCCAACGAATGCGCAAAGCAAAGCCACGCAACCTGCAAAAGCCAGCGATGATGACGGTACCAGGGTAAGCATTAATACCGCGTCAGCAGAGGATCTGGCGCGAGTGATGAACGGCGTCGGTCTGAAGAAAGCGCAGGCGATTGTAAGCTACCGGGAGGAGTATGGGCCCTTTAAAACGGTGGATGACTTAAAGCAGGTGCCGGGAATGGGCAGTTCGCTGGTGGAGCGTAACCTGACCGTTTTAACATTGTAATAACTTGCGTAGTGGCAAAAATTTGCCAGACTAAGAGAGGTCATACCAGTTATGGCCTCTGTACTTGTCGTTTACTTATAACAACAACATAAGGTTATTGCGCTATGCAAACACAGATTAAAGTTCGCGGTTATCATCTTGATGTTTATCAGCATGTTAATAATGCCCGCTATCTGGAGTTTCTGGAAGAAGCCCGCTGGGATGGGCTGGAAAACAGCGACGGCTTTCAGTGGATGACGGCCCGCAATATTGCGTTCGTGGTGGTAAACATCAATATAAATTACCGTCGACCGGCGGTATTGAGCGATCTACTGACCGTTACCAGCCAGGTACAACAGCTTAACGGTAAAAGCGGCGTATTAAGTCAGACGATCACGCTGGAGCCTGAAGGGCAGGTGGTAGTGGATGCGCTTATCACGTTTGTCTGCATTGATTTAAAAACGCAAAAAGCGCTGCCGCTGGAAGGCGAATTGCGTGAAAAGCTGGAGCAGATGGCACAATAACGCCTCGTTGCCTGACGGCGCTACGTTTATCAGGCCTACAAATGCTTCGGTTTTGTAGGCCGGATAAGACGCATCAGCGTCGCTATCCGGCAACGTAAGCGGATTATCTTACTGTAGACCCGTTTTCTGCTTCATCGCCGTCACTACTGCCGCTTTATCCGCCAGATAATGATTCAGGCCGTTGGCGCGTAGATTACAGGCCGCGCAATGACCGCAGCCGTCGCCTTTGATGCCGTTATAACAGGTCAGCGTCTCTTCGCGAACCAAATTCAGCTTGCCCCAATAATCAGCCAGCGCCCAGGTTTCAGCTTTATCAAGCCACATTAAGGGCGTTTCGAAGCGGATATCTTTCGCCATGCCCAAATTCACGGCGCGATTCAGCGCCTTGACGAACTCATCGCGACAGTCCGGATAGCCGGAAAAATCGGTCTCGCAAACGCCGGTGATCACCGCTTCGGCTTTGACCTGATAAGCGTAAATCGCCGCCAGCGTCAGAAAGAGAATATTGCGTCCGGGTACAAAAGTGTTGGGGATGCCGTCGGCGTTTGGTTCATAATCCGGCACCGGAATGCTATCCCGCGTCAGGCTACTTACCGCCAGTTCGTTCAGCAAAGTGACATCCAGCATTTTATGCGCGCGTGCGCCAAGTTTTAACGCCAGAGAACGTGCGACATCAATCTCTGCGCGGTGGCGCTGACCATAATCAAACGTGACACAATGCACTTCATCATACTGATGTAGCGCTTGCGCCAGACAAGTGGTGGAGTCCTGACCTCCACTAAATACAACAACGGCGCGTTTCATAGTTATCCTGATAAATGACGAAAGCCAATATGGTAACGCGTGCGGATAATACCGACCAGCTTCTTCACTGCGAAGGCGGCGGAAGCCAGGCTTCGCTAAATTCAAACCAGCCGCGGGGGGTGAGCCGAACGCCATTAACGCCCGGCGGGGCGCTGATGCGATAGTGGTAATTAAACAGCGGCGTCAGCGTGGCATCATCCATCAGGTCGGCAAAAACCCGGTGCAGCGCGGCACGGCGATCCTTTTCATTTGGCTGAATTTGCAGGGCGTCAAGCGTCGCCTGCAAATGTGAAAACGCTGGCGCGTCCAGAACATGTGGCCAGATCTGATCGCAACGTAGCCACTGCTCCAGCGTATATTCCGGCGCTTCGCCGATCAGCCTGTCGCCCATCATTAGATCCGCTTGCGCCAGAGCAGGGCAGTTATCCCAGTTTTTTGCATTATGAAAAATCAACGTTAACTCACAGCCGAGTGTCGCAAGGTAGTATCGAAGCTGCTCCGCCATCGTATGAAGTTCTATGGGAAGGTGATACGCCAGGGTAAGTTTTTTCGGCAATGGCGTTTCATCAACGTCCTGCCATTGCGGGATTGTCCAGCCGGGTAGCAGCCCCTGACTTGGCGTAATCAAATTCTCATCTACCGGCAATGTTTTCAGCAGAGAACTGTGATGGATAATATGCACCAGACGCCGCGCCTGCTGTACGTTGAGCCGTGAGCCCTTCCTAATGGTTAAATAGCAAAAGCCCAGACTGATGCCGCTACTTACCTGACTCAGCGTCGCCAGCTCTTCCGGTTTGCCGATGGCGATCTGCACCGGATGACGGCAACTGGTGCCCAGATCCTGGGCAAACAGTTGCGGGGTGATCCAGAATTCAATCGCTTTAAGTAGCGGATGGCTGAGGTGATAATAGTCGTGACTTTCCAGACGTACCAGCTCCGGCGTGAACAACGCCAGGCGAAAAGGACCAGTGCCGATAAGAGGCTGGTCAGGATGCGCCAGAGCGCTACAATAGCTCGCCAGACGATGTGCCAGCCAGTAATCAGGCCGATGAAGGAAAAAGGTCAGGCACTGCGGATGCGTTATGGTGATACGTGCGACGCTAATAAACAATTTATTTAGCGCGGGGAGATTAAGCAGCCTTTCAAGACGTTCATGTAGCTGCGAGGTGTCCACCGTATCGCCATTATGCCAGTGCAGCGTGGAGCGAATATAAAAATCCCAGCGTAAACCGTCGACGGAAACATCCCAGTGATGCGCCAAATCCCCGCAGGGATACTGGCTGTCGCGGTCGAAGCGCGTTAACCCGGAAAAAACTTGCCCTGCGAGATGCTGTTCCGCGCGGCCTGGCAGGAAACCCGGATGCAGCGGGTCAAGCGGACGATAGTAGGGAATACGTAATGTCGGTGTGTCGTTTTGCCATTGACCGCCCATAAAGGGCTGGAGCATCGCCCGTAGCTCGCCAGGCGCCAGTTGCGCCAGCTCCAGCACGTTGAGCTGCTGCCCTTTTTCCAGCGCCTGCTCCATCATGGCAGTACGGAGCGATTCCGGTGTGACCAGAAACTGTAGCCGTCCGCGCTTTCCGCGCCCGGACTGCGCCTCCCATTTTAGCCAACCTGCCTGCTGAGCCTGGCGCAGCAACGTTCGCAGATGTCGCTCACTACAAAAACAGCGTTCGGCTAGTTCGCTAACGGTGACGTATTGCATTTCCCCGGCGGAAGGCTGCCAGAGGCGTTGATATTGGTTAAGTCGATTCAGTAGCCTCATAGAAACCCGGAACACTTCCTTTTATCTGTTCACTATTACTTCCGTATATCTCAGGTCATACTGAACGAAAAGTTAACCGCGTCACAGTGTGGAGAAAGAGATGGCCCGCCTGGCAGCATTTGATATGGATGGCACGTTATTAATGCCCGATCACCAGTTGGGTAGAGAAACGATCGCCACGCTGTCGCGTCTGCGCGAACGAGATATCACCCTGACATTCGCTACGGGTCGTCATGTTCTGGAAATGCGGCATATTCTGGGGACGCTTTCACTGGATGCTTATCTTATCACCGGTAACGGGACGCGAATTCACTCGCTGGAAGGCGATGTGCTGTATCGTCAGGATCTCGAACCTCAGGTTGCCGATACGGTGATGCACCATGCCTGGGATACCGGGGCCAGTATGCATGTCTTTAATGACAACGGCTGGTTTACAGGTCAGGAGAGCCCCGCATTACTCCAGGCGCACGTTTACAGCGGTTTTCGTTATCAGGTTATCGATATAAAAAGCATCCCAGCCCATCAGGTGATGAAGATCTGTTTTTGCGGCGATCATGACTCTTTGATCCGCTTGCGCATTCAACTTAATGAGACGCTGGAAGAGCGCGCGCACCTCTGTTTCTCTGCTGTCGACTGCCTGGAAGTTTTACCTCTGGGATGTAATAAAGGCTCTGCGCTGGCGGTATTGAGCGACCATTTGGGGCTTTCACTGGCAGACTGCATGGCGTTTGGCGATGCGATGAACGATCGGGAAATGCTGGGCAGCGTCGGGCAGGGGCTAATTATGGGCAACGCCATGCCGCAACTTATCGCCGCGCTACCACATCTGTCAGTCATCGGACATTGTGGTCATCAGGCGGTATCTCACTTTTTGACACATTGGCTGGACAACCCGCATCTACCTTATTCCCCCGAATGAGAGATCTCTTCCAGCAAGCCAGACGTTCAGTCTGGCTTTTTTTATTGGTTTTTAGCCCGCAGTAAGTAATGCTGCGATGGCCGCTGACCACGGCGTTAAATCGCCGATATGTTCGCTAACCCATGCCGGATGGTAATAGGTATCCAGGTAGCGCTCGCCGCTATCGCACAATAACGTCACAATAGCGCCGGTTTCTCCGGCCTCGCGCATCCGGGCCGCAAGCTGTAACGCTCCCCACATATTCGTGCCAGTAGAGGCGCCGACTTTACGGCCTAGCTGCGTTTCCAGCCAGTGGGCGGCGGCAATACTGGCGGCGTCCGGTACGCGCAGCATCTCATCCACGACATCCGGAATAAAAGAAGGCTCTACGCGCGGGCGACCAATTCCCTCAATTTTACTGCCCACCGGGCTGCGTAATGAAGCGTCGCGATCTTGCCAGTAAGGTAAAAAGACGGAGTTCTCCGGATCAACCACCATTAGCTGAGTATCATAGCCCTGGCAGCGAATATAGCGTCCGATCGTCGCAGAGGTTCCGCCCGTTCCGGCGCTCATGACTATAAATCGAGGCACTGGATGGGGTTCGCTGCGCATCTGGCGAAAAATACTGTCGGCAATATTATTGTTACCCCGCCAGTCGGTAGCACGTTCTGCGTAGGTAAACTGATCCATATAATGACCGTTCAGTTCATGCGCCAGTTGCTCGGATGCGGCATAAATTTCGCATGCGCGTTCCACAAAATGACAGTGACCGCCGTAAAATTCAATCTGCTCGATTTTACGTTTTGCGGTACAGGCGGGCATGACGGCGATGAACGGCAGTCCCAATAAACGCGCGAACCAGGCTTCCGAAATCGCCGTTGAGCCTGATGACGCTTCAATAATCGGGGTGCCTTCTTTAATCCAGCCATTGCACAACCCATAAAGGAACAGCGAGCGCGCCAGGCGATGCTTGAGGCTACCGGTGGGATGCGTGCTTTCATCTTTCAGATAAAGCTGAATACCTGGAAATGCCGACAGGGGCAGACGAATAAGATGCGTATCCGCTGAGCGCTGGTGGTCAGCGTTAATTTCATTAATGGCATTTTTAACCCAATTGCTACTCATCATTAATATCCGTTTATCATTTTGTGCCCAGATTAGCGAAAAGCACGGAAAAAATTGTTGCTATTTGACCTTTAAATTACAATGGAAGGAGAAAAATATTCTCTACGGGGTGGGTATGTTAGATAAAATTGACCGTAAGCTGCTTTCCTTATTGCAGCAGGACTGTACCCTCTCTTTGCAGGCGCTGGCGGATGCCGTTAATTTGACGACAACGCCTTGCTGGAAGCGGCTTAAGCGCCTGGAAGACGACGGTATCCTTCTTGGCAGGGTCGCGCTGCTGGACCCGGAAAAACTGGGTCTGGGATTAACAGCTTTTGTGTTGATAAAAACGCAGCACCACAGCAGTGAATGGTACTGTCGGTTCGTGACTGTTGTCACTGAGATGCCGGAAGTGCTTGGCTTCTGGCGAATGGCGGGGGAATACGATTATCTGATGCGAGTTCAGGTAGCCGACATGAAGCGGTATGACGATTTCTATAAACGTCTGGTCAATAGCGTTCCAGGACTGTCAGACGTCACCTCCAGTTTTGCAATGGAACAGATTAAGTATACCACTTCTCTGCCCATTGAATAATTCTCCCGGTATTGCCGGAAATCATATCAGGAAATAACGCGTGCGATTATTTGCTCAATTAAGCTGGTACTTTCGCCGGGAATGGCGTCGCTATCTTGGCGCGGTGGCCCTGCTTATGCTTATTTCGATTCTTCAGCTGATCCCGCCTAAAGTTGTGGGGATTGTCGTGGATGGCGTAACCGCACAGCATTTTACTTCTGGCCGGATAGCGATGTGGATTAGCGCCATTGCCCTGATCGCCGTGGTGGTCTATTTGTTGCGCTATGTCTGGCGTGTGCTGCTATTTGGCGCCTCTTATCAATTAGCCGTTGAACTGCGTGAAGATTATTATCGCCAGCTTAGTCGGCAGCATCCTGAATTTTATCAGCGCCATCGGACGGGCGATCTTATCGCCCGCGCGACGAATGATGTGGATCGCGTGGTATTTGCGGCAGGCGAGGGCGTTCTGACGCTGGTTGACTCGTTGGTAATGGGCTGCGCGGTACTGATTGTCATGTCGACGCAAATTAGCTGGCAGCTAACGCTATTAGCGTTGTTGCCGATGCCGATTATGGCGCTGATGATCAAACGTTACGGCGATCGGCTGCATGATTACTTCAAAGGGGCGCAGGCCGCCTTCTCCAGCCTGAACGACCGCACGCAGGAGAGTCTGACCAGCATCCGCATGATCAAAGCGTTTGGTCTGGAGGACCGTCAGTCCTCGCTGTTTGCGGCGGATGCCGAAGATACCGGCAAGAAAAATATGCGAGTGGCGCGTATCGACGCGCGTTTTGATCCGACGATTTACATCGCCATTGGCATGGCGAACCTGCTCGCGATTAGCGGTGGAAGCTGGATGGTGGTTAACGGCAGCCTGACGCTGGGCGAACTCACCAGCTTTATGATGTATCTGGGGTTGATGATTTGGCCCATGCTGGCGCTGGCCTGGATGTTTAATATTGTGGAGCGGGGTAGCGCCGCTTACAGCCGCATCCGAGCGATGCTGGCGGAAGCCCCGGTGGTTAATGATGGCGAAGAGCCGGTCCCGGCGGGGCGCGGCGAATTGACGGCGGCCATTCGTGAGTTTCGCTATCCGCAAACGACGCATCCGGCGCTGGAGAATGTGAACTTTCGTCTTAAACCGGGTCAGATACTGGGGATATGCGGTCCGACCGGCGCGGGGAAAAGCACAATATTGTCGCTTATCCAGCGCCATTTTGATGTGACGCAGGGAGAAATCCGTTTCCATGACATGCCGTTGACGCATCTGCAGCTTGATAGCTGGCGTAGCCGACTGGCGGTGGTCAGTCAGACGCCGTTTTTGTTCTCGGACTCTATTGCCAATAATATTGCGCTCGGACGCCCGGAGGCGACCCAGGAAGAGATTGAACAGGTGGCGCGTTTAGCCAGCGTACATGAGGATATTCTCCGTCTTCCTCAGGGCTACGACACGCAGGTAGGCGAACGCGGCGTAATGTTATCGGGAGGGCAAAAACAGCGTATCTCAATTGCCAGAGCGCTACTGTTGAATGCGGAAATTCTGCTTCTTGATGATGCGCTCTCGGCGGTAGATGGTCGCACGGAGCATCAGATTTTGCATAATTTGCGCCAGTGGGGCGAAGGGCGCACGGTCATCATAAGCGCGCATCGTTTATCTGCGTTGACCGATGCCAATGAAATTATGGTGATGCAACATGGTCACGTTGTTCAGCGCGGCGATCACGATCAACTGGCGCAGCAGCCTGGTTGGTATCGCGATATGTATCGCTATCAGCAACTGGAGGCCGCGCTGGATGACGCGCCGGAAAGCGGCGAGGAGGCGGCGAATGCGTAGTTTTGGACAGCTATGGCCGACGCTTAAACGGTTGCTGGCGTATGGCTCGCCCTGGCGAAAACCGCTCTCTGTCGCGGTGATTATGCTGTGGATTGCGGCGGCGGCGGAGGTTAGCGGTCCGCTGCTGATCAGCTATTTCATTGATAATATGGTGGCCCAACACCTTTTACCGCTGGGTAAGGTTGTGGGGCTGGCGGCTGCCTATGTGGGACTGCAGTTTCTGGCGGCGGGCCTGCATTATGCCCAGTCTTTACTATTTAATCAGGCAGCCGTTGGCGTGGTTCAAACGTTGCGTACTAACGTAATGGATGCCGCCTTGCGCCAGCCGTTAAGCGCCTTCGACACGCAGCCTGTCGGACAATTAATTTCGCGCGTGACAAACGACACGGAAGTCATCCGCGATTTGTACGTCACGGTCGTTGCGACGGTGTTACGTAGCGCGGCGCTGATTGGCGCCATGCTGGTCGCGATGTTCAGCCTTGACTGGCGGATGGCGCTGGTAGCGATTTTGATTTTTCCTGCGGTATTGACCGTGATGATCATTTATCAGCGCTACAGTACGCCAGTTGTACGCCGCATGCGGGCATATCTGGCGGATATTAACGACGGCTTTAACGAAATTATCAACGGGATGAGCGTCATCCAGCAGTTTCGCCAGCAGGCGCGCTTTGGTGAACGAATGGGAGAGGCCAGCCGTTCGCACTACCTGGCGCGGATGCAGACGCTACGCTTAGACGGCTTTTTATTGCGTCCGCTCCTTAGCCTGTTTTCTGCGCTCATCATGTGCGGCCTGTTGATGCTCTTCAGTTTTACGTCTGTCGGCACGATTGAGGTCGGGGTGCTGTATGCGTTCATTAGCTATTTGTCGCGCCTGAACGAGCCGCTCATTGAACTGACCACCCAGCAATCCATGCTACAGCAGGCAGTTGTAGCGGGAGAGCGTGTTTTTGAACTGATGGATCGCCCACGCCAGCGCTATGGCAGTGACGATACGCCGTTGCAAAGCGGCGCGATTGATATTGATCATCTGTCGTTTGCTTACCGCGACGATAATCTTGTTTTACAGGACATTACGCTATCAGTGCCATCCCGTAGCTTTGTGGCGCTGGTTGGACACACCGGCAGCGGGAAGAGCACGCTCGCCAGCTTGTTGATGGGGTACTACCCGCTGACGCAGGGAGAGATTCGGCTGGATGGGCGAGAAATCTCTTCCCTTAATCATCGCGTTTTACGTCAGGGCGTGGCGATGGTTCAACAGGACCCGGTAGTGATGGCGGACACCTTTCTGGCCAATGTGACGCTGGGGCGCGATGTCTCAGATACGCAGGTCTGGCAGGCGCTGGAAACAGTACAACTGGCAGAACTGGCGCGCAGCCTGAGCGACGGGCTGTATACGCGTCTTGGTGAGCAGGGAAATACGCTGTCCGTCGGGCAAAAACAACTGCTGGCGCTGGCGCGCGTACTGGTTGACGCCCCGCAAATATTAATTCTTGATGAAGCGACGGCCAGCATCGATTCCGGCACTGAACAGGCGATACAGCAGGCGCTGGCGGCGATTCGCGAGCGCACCACGCTGGTGGTTATCGCCCATCGGCTATCGACTATCGTAGAGGCTGACACCATTCTGGTGCTCCATCGCGGCCAGGCAGTGGAGCGTGGGACGCATCAACAATTGCTGGCGGCGCAAGGGCGCTACTGGCAAATGTATCAATTGCAGTTAGTTGGTGAGGAGTTAGCCGCCAGCGTACACGAGGAGTCCGGCCCCGCGACGTAGCGTTTTACGCGACGGGGCGAAATCTCATCCATCATGCACCGTCATGGTGCATTTTTCTTTTCCTGCTCCGATTTTGGGGCGCGTCAATATAGCGATGTCCCGCTAACCGCGCCCTTCACCACTCACTCATTTCTGGCACACCCTTTGCAAAGTCCATTCTGAATAGTCTGTATGCGCTACTGCCTTACCTAATTCTTAGTGGAGGGGGTTTATGAAGCTGGTTACCGTAGTTATCAAACCGTTCAAGCTGGAGGACGTGCGGGAAGCGCTTTCTTCCATTGGCATTCAGGGGCTGACCGTCACCGAAGTGAAAGGATTTGGTCGTCAGAAAGGACACGCCGAGCTTTATCGCGGCGCGGAGTACAGCGTGAATTTCCTGCCGAAAGTCAAAATTGATGTGGCTATCGCCGACGACCAACTGGAAGAGGTGATCGATATCATCAATAAAGCGGCCTATACCGGAAAAGTTGGCGACGGCAAAATTTTTGTCGCGGAACTCACGCGCGTTATCCGGATTCGTACCGGCGAAGCCGACGAAGCGGCGCTGTAAGACCCGGCACACAGCAACAGGAAATGAAAAATGAAGATAGCGATGATAAAAACCACACTGGCTTCACTGGCGCTGCTGCCTGGGCTAACGATAGCCGCGCCGGCGGTTGCCGATAAAGCTGATAATGCTTTTATGATGATTTGCGCCGCGCTGGTGTTGTTTATGACGATACCGGGTATCGCGCTGTTTTATGGCGGATTAATCCGCGCTAAAAACGTGCTGTCGATTTTAACGCAAGTGACCGTCACCTTTGCGCTGGTCTGTATTTTATGGGTGGTATACGGCTATTCGCTGGCTTTTGGCGAAGGGAATCATTTCTTCGGCAATATCGACGGGGCGATGTTGAAGAACATTGCGCTGACGGCGGTAATGGGCACGATTTATCAGTATATTCATGTCGCGTTTCAGGGAACTTTCGCCTGTATTACTGTCGGGCTGATTGTCGGCGCGCTGGCGGAGCGTATTCGTTTTTCGGCAGTACTGATTTTTGTCGTGGTGTGGTTCACGCTCTCTTATATTCCAATTTCGCACATGGTGTGGGGTGGCGGCCTGCTGGCTGCTCACGGCGCGCTGGATTTTGCCGGTGGTACGGTGGTGCATATTAACGCCGCTATCGCCGGGCTGGTGGGGGCTTATTTAATTGGCAAACGCGTCGGCTTTGGGAAAGAAGCATTTAAACCCCATAACCTGCCGATGGTCTTTACCGGTACTGCGATTCTGTATATCGGCTGGTTTGGATTTAACGCAGGTTCTGCGGGTAGCGCAAACGAGATAGCCGCGCTGGCCTTTGTGAACACCGTGGTGGCGACCGCCGCCGCGATTCTGGGGTGGATTATCGGCGAGTGGACGCTACGCGGTAAGCCTTCCCTGCTGGGGGCGTGTTCCGGCGCGATTGCCGGTCTGGTCGGCGTGACGCCAGCCTGTGGCTATGTTGGCGTTGGCGGCGCGCTGGTTATCGGCGTTATTGCGGGTCTGGCGGGATTGTGGGGAGTCACCATGCTTAAACGTCTGTTACGGGTAGATGATCCGTGCGACGTATTTGGCGTTCACGGCGTTTGCGGGATAGTCGGCTGTATCCTGACTGGCATTTTTGCCGCCAGTTCGCTGGGCGGTGTTGGCTTTGCCGACGGCGTCACGATGGGGCATCAGGTTATGATACAACTGGAAAGTATTACTATTACGGTAGTCTGGTCTGGCGTTGTCGCGTTTGTTGGCTACAAACTGGCGGATATCCTTGTTGGACTACGTGTGCCGGAAGAGCAGGAGCGGGAGGGGCTGGATGTGAACAGCCACGGTGAGAACGCGTATAACGCGTGATTGCGCACCATGCCGGATGGCGACGCGAAAGCGTTTTATCCGGCATGGTTTTTAATTGTAATTACGCATCACCCCTTCCTGCACGGTCGAGGCGACCAGCGCGCCATCCTGAGTATAAAACTCGCCGCGAACAAAGCCCCGGGCGCTGGAGGCGGAAGTGCTCTCCACGCTATAAAGTAGCCATTCATTAAGATTGAACGGGCGATGGAACCACATAGAGTGATCGATAGTGGCGATCTGAATGCCCTTTTCCAGAAAACCGATGCCGTGAGGCTGAAGCGCGACGGGAAGGAAATTCAGGTCAGAGGCATATCCCAGTAAATATTGATGGACGCGAATGTCATCCGGAACGGTGCCGTTGGCGCGAATCCATACCTGACGCACAGGCGCGGCGACGTGACCTTTCAACGGATTGTGAAATTCGACGGGACGAATTTCCAGCGGGCGATCGCAGAGAAACTTTTCTTTCAGAATCGGCGGCAGTAAATGCGCCAGCGATTGCGCGATTTCCGTTTCTGACGGTAGTCCTTCCGGCCCGACTGCCGTCGGCATGGTTTTTTGATGTTCAAAACCCGGTTCCGGCGCCTGGAATGAGGCGGTCATGTAAAAGATGGGTTTCCCGTTCTGAATAGCGGCAACGCGGCGGGCGCTGAAGCTATTCCCATCGCGCAGCACTTCTACGTCATAGATAATGGGTTTTTGGCTATCGCCCGGCCGCAGAAAATAACTGTGGAATGAATGCACCAGTCGCTCTTCCGGCACCGTTTCTTTGGCGGCATATAACGCCTGGCCCACCACCTGACCGCCAAATACCTGACGCAGCCCTAAGTCTTCACTTTGGCCCCGAAAGAGTCCTTCTTCAATTTTTTCCAGATTCAACAATGTCAGCAAATTATTTAGCGTCTGACTCATACATGCTCTCCAGGTGACAACGATGCCGAAGCGAGGTAGGGCAGAGTATAACGCAATTTTGCAAGTGGTCCGATGGGTACAAAAGTCTGAATAACAGACCAATTCCAGGCAAAAATAAGTGACATGTGCCACACTTAATCACGTTATGTTTCTGTTAACCACTCTTCCGGCGGGGGGAAAGGCCTGCTGGTGCATTGATGATAAGGAGAATTGAATGAAACTCGTGCACATCGTAAGTGGTTTAGCGGTTGCGATATCTCTGGCGGCCTGCGCTGATAAAAGCGCTGATATCCAGACGCCTGCGCCAAACCCTAACATGTCGATTACAGCTAACCAGTCTACTATTCAGCAACCCAATGTTTCCGGTACCGTCTGGATCCGCCAGAAGGTGGCGTTGCCGCCAGATGCGGTACTGACCGTGACGCTTTCTGATGCTTCTCTGGCAGATACGCCGTCTAAGGTGCTGTCGCAAAAAGCGGTACGGACCGAAGGTAAACAGGCGCCTTTCAGTTTTGTGCTGCCGTTTACCCCATCAGATATTCAACCTAATGCGCGTATTCTCCTGAGCGCGGCAATCACCGTTGACAACAAGCTGGTATTTATTACTGAGAGCGTGAAACCGGTGATTAATAATGGCGGCACCAAAGCGGATCTGACGTTGGTCCCGGTACAGCAAACGGCGGTGCCTGTTCAGGCCAGCGGTGGTGCCACGACGACGGTTCCATCGACCTCGCCAACCCAGGTTAATCCGTCTTCTGCTGTTCCTGCGCCTACCCAGTATTAATCCTGCGCCAACCCTCTCCGTAATGGAGAGGGTTAATACACCCAGCGATAGCGCTGTAAATCGATTTGCCCACTTCCTGACACCACCACGCCTTCCGCCAGTAATGCCTGACGCTGCCGTTGTAGATCCGGCCCGGTAAGAGATATAGCGCCGTGGCGGTTCACCACCCGATGCCATGGTAAAGTGCTGCCTTCCGGCAGACGTTTTAAAACTCCGCCGACCTGACGCGCCGCCCGAGGCGAACCGGCAAGCCGGGCGACATCGCCGTAGGTCGTGACAAACCCTTCCGGGATCGAGGCGACGATTTGCCAGACGCGTTGAGGAAATGTGTCCTGAATATCCATAATAGAATCCTGCGTTAATGCTTCAGGATAATCTGGAATAAGGGGGGAGGAAAGCCCGGATGCGCAAGAAACCAGCATCCGATGCCTGATGGGTTGCAATTGCACGATATAGCAGTGATAATGCGCCTGCGCGTTGGTTCACAACGCTCTCAATGGGGGCTCTGTTGGTTCTCCCGCAACGCTACTCTGTTTACCAGGTCAGGTCCGGAAGGAAGCAGCCAAGGCAGATGACGCGTGTGCCGGGATGTAGCTGGCAGGGCCCCCACCCATTTCTGCTAAGTGCATGATATCCATCATGTAACCCTCTGTTTTCGTGCATTGAAACGGCGGTGATACAACTTTCGTGTATCACTTAGGACGCTAATCAATGTCGCATCTGATGCTTTCCCGTCACGGGATCTGGTACTACCGTAGGGTCTACCTGACACCTCGGAAACGCCGTGAAATTCGTATTTCTCTTCGCACACGTTCCAAGCGTGAAGATTTGCTCCGTGTGGAGAAATATCTCACCTCACAACCTTTCCACTGCGTTCCGCAGTCCATCCCGGCACACACTGCAACCCCGTCTGCTTCCTTCCAACAACCACAACAGAAAAAGCCTTTCAAGAGCCTGAAGAGCGAGCTTGATAAGTACACTAGGGCTAAAACAGGAGAGGTTGGTGAACGGGAAATACTGACGATCAATAGGTGCGTAAATGCATATCTGAATTCTACAAAAGAGCCTTTCAGCAAACGAAGCGCGGCGGCGTTTGTTGATGGCCTTGAAGGTTCAGCATCCACCAGAAACCGTTACATCAAAAAGAACTCGGCGTTTTTCAAATGGCTTGCAACTCGCACGGATGATGAGATTCGAAACCCATTTGAGGGGATGGGTGTTAAGGAAATAACCGCACCAATGGATCGCCGTCCAGCATACACGCTCAACGATCTGAAACGATTGCACATTGCTTTACATGGCGTGAAGGATTGGAAACGGTGGATCATTCTGATTGGTCGCTATTCGGGGATGAGGCAGAATGAGATCTGCCAGCTTTACCACAATGACGTGATGAAAGTTGACGGAGTTTGGTGCTTCCGTGTTGATAACTTGAATCCGAATCAGACGCTTAAAACGGACAGTTCGCGCCGATTCGTTCCGATCAATTCGCAACTGCTGACACTTGGTCTACTTGATTTTATCAAAGAAAGAAAAGGACATCTGTTCCCTGAGCTAACATTGCATCTTGGGAGCTATGGTCACTATTTCAGCCGTTGGTTTACGAGGTTCAGAGGCAAGCATAGCCTGCCTGAATATCATTCACTGCGCCACTATGCCGCCACAACATTTAAACAGAATGGCTTCCCTGAACAGTTCGCTTCGCAGGTGCTCGGACACTCGAACGCAACGATCACGTACAACCGATACGGGAAGGGGATTGCTGTTAGGACGCTCGTCGAGTTAATTGAGGTACTCTAAAGTTATCTGGATAAGCAAATTCACGATGGTTCCAAAGGGGATAAATACGCTTCGAAAATCTTGAGTGCCAATCATAACCCCTTTAAATATAGAGGTTTTGTGATCTGTGTTGTTTTAGCGAGGTTTCCAAAAGTGATAGTCTGGAAATCATGCTAATGCACTATTGATGGGGGTAGGATAATTATGCCAACTCGTAGAATCGCTTATGCATACTACGATCCTGATTGGATTAAAGGCGAGCATACGCTTCTCGCCCTCAAAAGGAATACTGTCGAGCCGCTTGCTTATTCACTGTCTATGAAAGGATATATTTTTTGTCCTTCTTGCTATGAACATATAACTCGAGTGCCTGCCGATCCTGACAAGGGCATGACTACGAATGAAGTTCCGGCCTATTACAAACACCTTAAAGATGATAATGCGCCTTTCTGTAGTTTGAGATGTGGCCCCATTCAGTACAAAAAATATGCATCTCAAGAGGATGCAAAAAAAGCCGTTGAAGATGAATAGCTTATAGTCATAAGCGGTTTTCTCGAGTCTCGTCCTGATAACAATCCAAGGATCGATTCTGAGGGCAGTGAGGTGCCTGTCGATTCTCATTTTGAGAGAAAAAATGGCAAAGAGGTTTCATTGCCTATTTCCCGCCATCATGGTGAGTCTTTCAAGGTTCCGAGCCAAGTAACTAGTGTTCAGTCTTTATGCGTTAATTTCGATCATAATTATTACCGTGAGATTTACCTTGTTGGCGCAGATGGTAAAGCAAAGCGCTACAGATTTTGTGACTCACTAAAAGAAATCAATGACATAACTGAGGGTTCTCCTGATCCAGCATTCTTTTTTGGTACGTTTTGGAAAATTGAGACGTTTACAGGCCATAGTAATGTCTGGTTAAAGATCAACCAAGGAACATCATTTAGGGATTTCAGAGTACGTATCACTAATGATACCGCTGAAGGGAGAGGATTTTTTAATGATAAAAATCGTGGGAGGATAACTGTTTTTTATAGTCGAGTAGATGAGGTCGGCATGGGTTATATGACACCCCAGCTAGGGTGGGGGGAGGTGGCACTTTTGCCTGCAAAATATGATGATTTTTTAATCAGTGATTATGCGTCATCTCGTAAGGACAATCATTAATTTTCGATTGGTTGTGATGAAATCGACAAGATTATAAGCCCTGCTGAAGCAGGGTTTTTTTATGTGTAAAGTTGACCGATAAGGCGGCTTCGTTCAACCATACGTCAGGCATCTGCGGCGCTGGATTTGTCTTGTGTCGCAGACTGTATCTCACTTTGTGTGACAGATAAAGCAGGTTAACAGACAAAAGAAAGGCCGGGACAAAGCCCAGCCATTCTATTTACAGTACGCTACCATAATTTTAAGATGATTTATGCGGTAACAATTCTTGGCGTAATACGACTGCGTTGAAACTCTGAGACTTCCTCAACAACAAAACTCATATGATGGTTGGTATCGTAGCTAATCCACTGGGTCGGGCCACCCTTAATTTCTTCTCTGCTGCAAGCCTCAATTCTCTCATCCCCCCAACTAAAGCCAGCCCCTAAATAGTAAGGAGATTTGACAATGACTCTTGCCAAGTCATACATTTGCGCCCCTTTATTACCTTTTTGCTTAGAGTGACCCCTTGCAACAAAATATTTATTTTCAATGGTATACCTAATTTTCCCGTTAGCATGAATTGCTTTTACACCATCAGCACCTTTGGGATTCCGAATACCATAATCAGCAAAAAGAAATGGTGATTTCATATCAGAATAAATTGCCTTCCAAACATGCATTTCCTTACGTTCAACGAGGTCTGTTGAATCCACTTCCTTTACTGCATCATTTATGATAATTGGGAACGAGCAACCCGCTATCATGATACTAGCAAAGCCAAACTCATCAACGGCGGTAATGAGATGCTGCATATCGGCATGCATTGATACAATAGACTTATGAGTAACATCTCCAAAATCAAACATTACCATCACTTCAGCACCGGAAAGCCCAAGCGAATCCAGAATCTCATGAATCGTATCTGTAAAATAATCTACGTCGTAAGCATCATCTATAGATGTAGAATCAATACGTAAACAGTACATTGTCCCTTCGGGTACAACTAATCCTTTCAAGGCATTTTGATAGTCTAGGATATCCCAACGGTCGAATCCTATAACTGGATGTACAAGTGATCCACTTGAGGCTAATGCTCTGTACATGTAGCTCAAAACATGCTCACCTGTTTCAATGTAGCTATCTGCTTTCCAATCAAAAAAGTCGAAAAATATTGATGATGATGAATTCGCGTTATTGATTCCATCCGCAATTTTAGTAAGAAAATCCTTTTTCATCTGAGATGAGCCGCTTAAGGCCTTAGATTTCTTATCGTTCTCAGTTAATTGGGGAATTTCAAAAAATGGCCAAATTTTTTGCGAGTAAACAGGTTTCAGTCTTTTCAATGCTTCAAACTCACCAGCTTTTGCTCTTAGGATCGGCACGTATGTAGGGTACATGGTTCAGTTCTCCTGAGGTTTCAATTCATGTTTGAAGCGTTTAATATTCTACTTACTTCGCCTTGCCCTATGAGATCAGCAAACAGGCGGTAGTTACCACTTTCACGTCTTATTCTTCCAGCAATGATTGCCGGATTAATCTTCAGTTCCCTAGAAAGACAATCGATGGTTTCTTTAGACGGAGAAGAGTATGCATCACTTCTCTTCCAGACTGCCCTAGGTATAAATGCTTCCCTAGCAAGCCGGTTTGCTTCAGATTCCTGCCTATCGTCAGAAGTAGCATCAATATCATCTAAAAATGTCTCTTCAGAATGAACGTGTTTCCATATATGAGCAACTTCATGGAGTAGTGTGAACCAAAAATTATCGAGACGGTCATGTCTCAATGTCAAACCAACAATCGGCATGCCGTCAATATCCTTTAATGCTGCTCCGTCTATGCGAGTGCCTTTTAAGCTTCGTTCGATAACAACGGCTATTCCATGTTTTTCAAGAAATTCAAGAGCAAGTAAGGGACCTGTTTCGAACCAGCTTAGTTGTGCCAAATCCCTCAAGAAGCTTGTAGAAAAAATTGCTGGGTCAAAGTTCCCAAGCAGATTTTTACGTTCACGCGCTCGCTGCACAACCCTACTAACCCATGCATAAAGTGCATATTTTGTCGAAGGAGAATACGCATCCCCAGAAAGGGTTCTCTTAAATGCGACATTACCTGTTTGCCAGCCAATTTGATTAATAAATCCTTTAATTAGTTCTTCTGTGGATTTTTTTATCGTATCACTGGCTTCAGAAATCCATCCTCTCCCAATCATTTCTTTAATCGGAAACTTAGACCAGTCAACATTATCATCACCTGTTTTGTTCTGATCAGCATTTATACCTATCAACGTATCAGTAGAAATGCCAAGTCCGATTGAAAGTGCTTTTATCATCGGAACAGTCAAAGGTCTTTTCCTTGACAAAATTTCAGAAACTCTACTTCTTGTTCCCAAATAGGGTACAAGATCAACTTGTTTTAACCCTTTCTCGTGCATACGGAACGTAATAGCATCGATTGGATCTGGTGGCTCTATAGGATATTTAGAGTTCTCGTATGCTTCTACAAGTGTGATAAGTAACTCTAACTCCTCATTTTCATCAGTTCCAGGAGACGGCATCATAACTAATAACGAATGTATACGTTCCAAATACTCCTGATGCTGCCTATCTGTTCTAATTACTCTAATATCCATTATCATTACCCTTCACAGAGGTAACAAAAACCAACAACCGATTGAAATCAATGATCGTTTCAACATAAGAAGCACAGCAATCCACCTTAAAAACAAAGGTTTGATCACCAATATTTTCTACTTTGGGAAAGTGCTTTTTCACTTCTTCCTTTGATTTCCAATTGCTTAAACTTAGCTCTGTTGACCACGCATCAATCCAGTTTTTACTGGAAGGCTCATAGCGCTTAAGTTCTTCCAACTTATCTCTTCCGAGTAGCCGCATAGCCATGCACTTTGTTCCTAATCTGGGAACATCATAATGTTCATAATCGACACTGTCAACCTATGTTCCCAAAAATGGAACATGATGACATTTCTTCATCTCAATACCCACATATACCATACTGAGAATAAAAATTCATCAATGTAAAGAGCTACCTACGGACGCAAGAGAAAACTGTGAACACCACATTATGCTCCTACACACATCTCCTCGTTGTTCTCACTGCCGACTCATTGTTGAGTGTCCCTATGAAAATAATCTAATCTTATCGATCGATAAAAATTATCGATAAGATCGAAATAATTCATAAAACTGGTTAAAGTGGGTGCCTGAAATTTTCACTTCACAGTATGAAAGGATGACAGCTTTGACCACTAACCAACTGAAAGACAATAATCTGTACTTCTATCTCTACATGGCAGCGCCGGTGGTGTTCCCTATAACCTTTTACTTCACGATGCATGAAAAGGTGGCCTATGCTGCGTTGTATGCGGTTTTGTTGTTCTGTGCTGTTTTTGACCAACGGGCGTTGGTGCGCTCTGGAGTTGAGTCCGAAACTCATATCGTGGGATCTGCGCTGAGGATTGTTATTTTGCCCCCCATCTATGTATACGCTCGCGCCAGAGACGCAGGGATGAAAAAATGGCTCTGGCTGTTAGCTTTCATCGCGATTACGCTGGGCTGTATTTTTATCAGCACAACCATCGATGATAACGAAGCCCTGAAGACATCGGCCTGCGAGATCACCACTTCGATATTCAAAGACAAAAATAGTGATGTTCAATGCCTTGCCGTAGAGGACGTAAAGAAAGTTTCAAATAAGCATTACCGGGCAAAAGCGGTGTTATCGAACGGGGTGGACATGCCGATCACCATCGTGGAACGTGACGACGATTATATTTATGTCACGCTGGCACCATTGAGTAACCTGCTTGATTGACAGACCAGGGGGAAGAAATTCCCCCAAATCCTACCCACTCCCGCGCCGCGAAGATTCCAGAAGTACCCCCCTCCCGAAATTGCACACAGAAGAAAAATATCACAGTTGCATTCTCAGCACGGCCTAACGGGTTTTCTCCGCTCGTAATAGACACGTTAGATATTTGGTAAATATCCGTAGGGGTTATTGCTGGTGGTTACTGTCTCGTTTGAGTAGACACAATTGATACTTACTCTCCATGCTCAATGTTAGTATCTAAACACCGTTGTTATAACTCATATGATACTGTATCGTTTAAGCCATTAATAAGAGACTGGGCGGTGGACATGAAAACTTTCGGGTATGTGCGGGTAAGTAGCAAAGATCAGAATGAGGCGCGTCAAGTTGAAGTGCTGGCGACGAAGGCTGACGAAATTTTGATCGATAAAGCTAGCGGTAAGGATGCAGACAGGCCAGCTCTAAAAGAGCTAATGAGTAAAGTTCGCCCTGGCGACACAGTTCGAGTTAAAAGCGTTGACCGTCTGGCGCGTAATACCCGCGATCTGCTGGAAATTCTGGAGGAACTGACCACAAATGGTGTGAGAGTTGAGTTTATCGATAATCACATGGTGTTTGATGATTCGCCCACCAGCAAATTTATGATCACAATGCTCGGAGCCGTCGGTGAACTGGAGCGCTCTTTTATTCGTCAGCGCCAGAATGAAGGCATCAAGATCGCGCAGGCGAAAGGAGTATTCAAAGGGCGACAAAAAGACGACGAGACTCGCAGGAAGGTCGCTGAGTATTTGGCTAAGGGGACATACTCTAACGAAGAGATTTATAAGCTGGTGGGATGTGGGCGGGCTACGTTTTTCCGCATCAAAAAGGAACTAGCTGAAGCGCCGTTGTGATATTTTCTTCGACGAAAAACCGAACGCAGCATTGCTGCGTCGGTTGTATAATTGTCACATGGGGGCCAATTACTGATATCTGTTCCAGTTATCCACGAGCCATTGCCAGACATTCTTGTGACTACGCACGTCACCGGGCAGATGGTTCTTGATCAGCCTTTCTGCTTTGAGTGCTGGCGATTTGGTATCCCACTTACTTGCATGAGCTAAGCGGTTAAGGAACGAAAGAACCTCATACCCTTCATGGCGGTTAAGCAATGTACTATCCGGTTTTCCCGTTATACGCGGGTCATCGGGAGATAAGGCTGACCATGCGTATTGAAATTGAAGGTCGCTTCTGTTTAAAAGTGCCATAAAACCTCCTGAGTAACAACTTCAAGTAGACGATATGTTCTTTTACGGGCTACTTCTTCGGATCGGAGTATACCCACCGACCCGATAGTATCTCCTTGCACCAAGTGAATGAATTTAATAAATCATGGTTTGTGATGCTTGCGGGAAAAGTTCTCTCAATATGTGAGAACGTGAGCTTCGCGATGTGCGGGGCTTTTATGTCTGCATTTCAGCTATTTGATCCGGGAAAATCGAAAACCAGCCTCAGAGGCCGTGGACTGAATGGATTGAATATTTTCTCGCAGAGATGAGAATGATACGCTATATTTAAAAGTTAAACCTTAAGTGTGAAGGTAAAGCCCTGTTAAACGCAATGAGCGCCATTGTGAGCGCGTTTTGTGGTGTCGATAATAATTATCTGCCTATTATTTTCGAGAGCGTAGAGAGTGTTATATGAAGGATTTTGCGATCATAGCTTTTGTAACGTTATTGTAAAGTTGGATGTACCCGACGGTATTTTTCCGGGGTAGCGTCTGCAATCTCCTTTGCTTTCTGAATGGCTCGCTTCAATGCATCTTCGTCGATGACGGTAACGGGGCTCTCTTGCCCCTTGGTCTGGCTGGATTGCGCTGTCATGCTTTCACCATACCGAGGGCAGCCCTCAACTGGTCACGCATTGCAGCTTCTTCGGCAGCTGCTTGCTGAACTGCTTTCTGTTGTGCGTCCTGTGCTGCTTCATGTATCAGTTCGTCAATCTCACGCTCCATCGCTTTAAAAAGTTGATCGTGGTAAGCGTTGGAGACTCTGGAGCGTAGCGTCTTCAACTCCTCTTCGATCAAGGCCTCCGGTTTCTGCAACTTAACAGAAATCATCGCAGCATTGGAAAGCACTGAAGAATTAGCTGAAGGGCAAAACCGCCAGCCGTCTAGGATCAGGCTCTGGAGTTTAACCACCAGCCGCGCTGGAATGTCAGAAAACTGTTGTGTTCGGCTGTAGCGAGCTTCCGCATTATCAATTTGACGCTTTAGGGCCCCCGGATCTGGTTTGTACTTCGCTGCGATGTTGTCGAGATAAGTTTTCAATTCCGGGGAAATCTGGGCCTGTGATTTCTTTTTTGTAGTCATGTTGGAACTCCGTATCGGTAGTAAAGGGGCGTGGTTGCTCGCTGGCGCTGTTTGTATGCGTCAGTCTCAGCCGCTTTATGCGGTCATTTGGTTGTATCAGCGAGCGGCGTTGTAAGTCTGATTGCACGTTGGGCAGAAGTTAGGGCGGTCTGCGAAAAGAAAATACCAACG
This sequence comes from Salmonella enterica subsp. arizonae, assembly GCF_008692845.1. Classification (GTDB taxonomy): domain Bacteria; phylum Pseudomonadota; class Gammaproteobacteria; order Enterobacterales; family Enterobacteriaceae; genus Salmonella; species Salmonella arizonae. The sequence continues at coordinate 407,997 of NZ_VXJW01000002.1, read as the reverse complement.
ACAGACGCTTGCGCGATCAACAATGAAATCGACTAGTCCGCAGTCAGCGAACATCGAAAGATTCCTGTGTGTTGTTGATAGCGGGAGTTCTATCTGTTTTGACAAGTCTGAAGCCGTAAGCGGGATCTGGGTTTGCTTCATGTGGTGAAGAAGATGGATTCTTGAAGTTGTCAGCGTTAGCCCGAAATCATTCAGGGTTCTGACCAGCTCCTTACGTTCTTCTACCGATGGCAGAAAAAATGCTGGTGGTCTAAAGGCAAAGCACAAAATAATCTCTCTGTAAGTCATTCATCACATGAGTATTTTATCATATAAACGTAAAAATATATACTAGTGGCATGCATTTTGCTTGACAATGATTTCAGAAAGTGGATAATGGCGGGTTGAAGTTCGGAGTGGCTTGAGGGGCGTTCGCACACATCAGGTAGCGAAGATGTGCCATAAAACGCCACAATATAGTATTCCTTCATTCCTTTTCGCCCATACTGGGTGATAGGAATAAAACGCCACAATAATATAAGAGACTTCGTTACTCTGTCTTTTCCTTCCTTCTCCAGGAATGAAAACTCACGTAACATCACCCATACGGGCTTCGGTCTCCTTGTATCTCGTTTCGACATATATACACACTAACACTCATAATCTCGTCGAAACAAAAGCAAAAGAGTGAAAACCAACAGCAGGATGACTGGTGTCATCTGGATGGTTGTTTAGTTATTTACTTACGTCACTCCGTGACAACTCGGCTACGCCACTTTAGAAGATATAATGGTAATGGTCTGCCCAGACGTGAACAGACTTATCTGTCCATACCATAACCTTCGTTTACCACTCTGTTACATCCCACAACATCAACAGGCTGATAGCCTGTCTCTGTGTGGTCTGTTCCAATCGTGGACTCAGGTAACCTAGCTGATACCCCGCTATGTGTTTACATCATGGTACTGAAATTCCTTGCTGATGTTTACATCATTGGCTGTGCCAGCATGTGTGTGGAAAAGCGATTTAGATCGCTCTGTACGAGAATGGTGGTCAGCGCGACTGCAATCGTATGTTGGTCATTCTTATCGTATAAGCGTTAACGTCGTCTGGCGCACAGCGAGACATATCAAGCTACCGTAAACACGGTACTTTAAAACCAAATGCCATCCACAAAGGAAGGCCACATATCCTGATCGCTACCAGCGATAGCGGAGGATTACTTATGTCTATTTAAAAAGGAGAACAATATGGCGAGAACTAAGGGTGCTGTAGCAAAAGGGGTTGATAATACAGCTGTACGCATTTTCTTACGAGGGTATGGCTCCTTGGGGGAGTTGCCACGCATTGTGGAAGATTGTATCTGCGGTGCATTGGGGCAGGAAGAAGAGACAAGAAGGTTCAAAGGAGAGCGAATTCTTGCAATCTTAGAACAACTGGATCATATCGATACGCCAACAGTACATCGGCAGATGTGGGATTATAATATTTCTCAAGGTAAAAATACTGAGCCATCCAAACGGAACACGGAACGCATGACAAGGGTTCTAAGATGTGCTTCCAGGGCACTGTATCATCATTTGAAATTGTGTAACGGATTGTCGCGTGAAGACGAGGTGGTCCAGATTTCCGCTCCCGATCTCACGGTAGATGAGATAGAACATGCCCGTCGTTTGGCTCTAGCAGGTAAAATTGAAGCGTTCACACAATTTGTGAACTCTTGCCGGAGCGTGATCAAAAACTATGAGCCGCCAGTGTTCAAGTATACAGGGGAAAATGTGGTCGCTTTATCTTCTTGTACGGAGGTATCTTTAAGGACTGCGGTTAGTCGTCCGTATTATGGTTATGTTAAAAAAGCCGTAAAAGATGAACAGCCAGAAGACCTATTTACAGTCAAAGGCAGTAATACGAACCTCCAACCACTGATTGATGAGGTTGGGCGATCCTACATTGTAGTGGAAAATGTAGCTTAGATGGAGTTTGGTCAAAAGCCATACAAAGCCGGGTCAGCCCCGGTTTTTTTGTGTCTGTCGCATGAGAAAACGGCTTGCCAGTGTATACTTTTGGTGATACAAAATCATTGCCTCACCGCTTTTTAGTGCATTGAAATACATAGGTTTTGTTAGAAAAAGCTTAGCTGGCAGGGCCCCCACCCATTTGTGCCTCTCCACACTGTTCTTTTCTGCTGTGCGACGTTATAGCCGCTGTTCCGCCCAAAGAATAAATGCCGCGCCGGGTAGCGGCTTACTGTATAACCAGCCCTGACCATAATGCACGCCATGCTGGCGTAGCCACTGCGCTTGCCTGATCGTTTCGATGCCTTCTGCGACCATCTTAAGTTTGAGCGTTTTCGCCATTTCAATAATATGCGGCGTGACGTTTTTATATTCCAGCGCATCGACAAAAGATTTATCAATTTTAAGGACATCCACATCCAGATTTTGTAAGTAGCTGAGGCTGGAATAGCCGGTGCCAAAGTCATCAATATAAATGGAATGTCCCGCGTTACGGTATCTGGCGACAATTGGCGCGCTGGTTTTCGGATCGGCGAACTCGCGCTCCGTTAACTCAAGCGCGATTTGCGACGGAGAAATTTGGCTACGGTTCAGCAGCGTGCTTAACAGCGCCGGGAGCGTTTCCGACGCCAGATCGGATGCCTCAAGATTGATTGAAATATGTTGTTCTGGATGGGCCCTTAACCAACTCCCCATGTCTTCAAAAACGGTTTCGATGATTAACCGGGTTAGCGGCTCCGTAAGCCCGGTTTGTTCAGCCAGCGCGATAAAAATTTCCGGTGAAAGGAAGGTGCCGTCCGCCTGTTGCCAGCGAGCTAAGGCCTCGGCGCCGACAATTTTTCCGCTGCTCAGGGAGACAATAGGCTGATAGTGTAAGTTGATTTCGCGATTGTCTATCGCATCCTGGAGACGGTGTCGGGGCGACTGTAGCCGACGCAAAATACGCAGAATAAACGCCGCGGCCAGCAGACCCGTTATTATGCCCGCCGGTAGCCAGATAAACGCCTGGCGATACCAGCTCTTTTCCAGCGGGGCGGTGGATGCCCAGCTTACGATAGTGATATCCATTTCCGGAAAAGGGTGAATAGCGTACTGAATGCCTCGGTTTTCCAGTCGCAGGGGTGTCTCATGCTGAATTAGCGGAAGGATTGCGGGGTCAGGTTTACCGCTGCTGGCGACCACAGTATTGTGTTCCTGGCCAATAATGGCGACGTCAATCGGCCATGCTCCGAACGGAATTACATCAATAAAGGATGCCGGGTCGATCATCACGATATAGTTATCGCTCCCGAGTGCCGCCATATAGCGTTTTATACCCAGATCGTTTTGCGCCGTAAACCAGGCGCGATAACCGTCCTGAGTGATTTTCATGGGCGGAGGGAACGCGGGAATATGGCTCTCTTTTTCAAGTGAGGAGCAAACAGGAATCCTGTTTTTAAGGTACAGAACTTCCTGGACATACCGAAAGCTATAAGACACGCGGCGCATGGCGAGTAAATGGGCACTGCTGCAGGGCTCGCCTTTAAAGGAGGCGATATACGTTAATGCGGCTTTTGCCTGGTCACTGACCCTTTCTGTACGTAGCGCAACCCGGGACGAGAAGATATTGAGCTCTTCATTAAACTTTTTTTCAGCCTGACGGTGCGCCAGCCACAGGCTCAATCCTACCGGGAAAAGGACAGACAAGATAAGTACTCCCGTTACCAGACTGACCAGATGTCGTGTTGTCACAGTGATGTCCTTATAAACACAGCGTAGAGAAAGTATATCCGATAGTAAATTGCGCCCTCGAATGATAAAGCTATTTTATCGATTTTACAGATGCCGGAGCCAAACTAACGCGTTACGCTACGTTGCTTTCGGCGGTGGGAAAAGGCCGTGAGTGTTTGCTGGTTGAAAAAAGATCGTTAATGGAGTATTTTATTGTTATGTTATAACATAATCGAGAGGGCGCAATGAAACCTGATATTCATCCTGTATACCGCACCGTCGTCTTTCACGATACCAGTGCAAATGAATATGTGAAAGTGAGATCAACTATCAAAACTAAACGTGAAATCGAACTGGACGGCGTGACATATCCGTATGTCACTATTGATGTGTCATCAAAATCGCATCCTTTTTATACCGGTAAACAGAAAACGTTTGATAGCGAAAGTAGCGCCGCACGCTTCCAGAAACGTTTTGGCCATTTTATCGGCGCTAAAAGGGGGTAAATGAAATGCAGGTGTTAAACTCACTTCGCAATGCAAAACAACGGCATCCGGATTGCCAGATAGTCAAACGCAAAGGACGCTTATACGTGATTTGTAAAACAAATCCGCGTTTTAAGGCGGTTCAGGGGCGTAAAAAAAGACGTTAAAAAACCAACAGTTCAGGGAAAGCAGTGCGTACCAGGGAGGGTGCGCACTTTTTTATTACCGGCTTGCTTCTGCGCGGGCCAGCGTAAAAATATCGTAGAAGGAAAGTTCGCCTTTACGGGCCACCATTTTTTGCAGTTGGACTTTATGCTCATTATCCACTTGGGGAGACCGAAGAATCGTCTCAATGAGCGCGGGGGGAACAAAACGGGTATTGTACCATTCGCCGTTGTAACAGACCCGGAGATCCAGCACATCGATGTCGTCATAGTGATAACGCGGGGCGATGTCGAAAAAGAAAAAGCCATTAAATACAATAAACAGTACCACTAACAGCCACACTGACCCTACCAGCGTTTCTGACTGCAGCATGACTGCCAGCGTCGCAAACCAGGCGGCATACATCGCGATAAATAACCCAGGATGTTTGCGGATAAAACTGATGCTAAGACGCGGTCTGTTATCGCGTTTTTCACGGACGTTTAAGTCATCAATAGTTTCGCTAAGCAAGCGCTGTATCTCTGTCATCTTTTGCCTTCATGATTTGTGCGACATACGGGTAATAAAAGCCTATTTTAAATGCAGTCACAGCGTGAAAAAAAGTAACAGATTAACCACGAATAAGCATAACAGTTATCATTTTCACTACAATTTTTTAATTGGTTGCGCCGGATTTCCGCCTACCACAACGTTTGGCGGTACGTTTTTTATCACTACCGCGCCTGAGGCGACGACGGCGTTATCGCCAATGGTTACGCCCGGATTAATGACGGCTCGTCCGCCTATCCAGACGTTATTTCCGATAGTAACAGGTTTGCCTAGCTCTCTGCCGCTATTGCGTTCGACGGCGTCCAGCGGGTGCGTGGCAGTATAGATATGTACCCCTGGCGCAAGCATGCAGTTATCGCCGATATTAATTGGGCAAACATCGAGCATGACGCAGTCGAAGTTAGCGTAAAAGGAGTGACCAAGAAAAATATTATAGCCATAATCGCAGCGAAAAGAGGGTTCAATATAGGCGTCTTCGCTTCGGCCCAACAGATCGCGTAAGATTGCCTGACGCTTATTTATTTCATCAGGCGTAGTATGATTGTATTTATGGATGAGTTGGCGTGCCCGCAGACGATCCTGGCATAAAGTTTTATCGGTCGGGCAATACAGCGCCCCAACGATCATTTTTTGTTTTTCGTCACTCACCGCGCGTTCCCCTTAGTGGATATTATCGCAGTATAAGTAATGATATATTATTCGAGGGAACGTTCCCTGCTATTTGTATGTGATCTCTGTCACTGTTCTATAATAGTCCAATATGCTACTAGCCAAAGCGAAGGGTCAGATAACACCTTATTATTCCCTGAAAAGCAATACAGAGTGATTAACGAATGAATTTCCATACTGAAGAGGGGATCTTGTCGTAAAGTTTGTTCATCGTCAATTCTGCAAGACGGTGATCCGCCGCTGAGTAAAATACAGCTAACTCATTATCGGACAGTTCATATTTATTTTTCTCAATGACGCGCTCCAGAGTGTCAATTGTCTGACAGCGCCGTAAACGCATCAAATAATCAGTTTTAGTTAATGGTTTATCAGACATAAATTCTACCTATGATTGTAATAATTTTTAACAAGACAAACTAACAGGGTTGGCCCTTGTGGCGTTGACGAAACAGCGAAACAGTCGGTTACCCGATTGACGCCATTTTTGCAAATCCTGCGTATTAATACCATAGCTGCTGAACAACATAAAGGTGTCGTCCAGGTATTCATCTATCTGCGCAATCAATTTATTGTCTTCATTGTACTTAATCTTATAATTAAGTGCGAAGGTTGCAATATGCTCTATCAGCTCATTGAGCTGGAGATTGACTGCTGAGGTTGGGTCATTAACCAAACCATGATTGCTTTCTTCAAGGTTTGCAAGACAGTCATGATACAGGGTTTCGCAAAGAAATTTAAGCTGTGCTATATCATGTCTTTTGGGTGAGTATTCGTCCATAATGCATCCCCTTTTTAGTGGCTTGAACTAACCGAACACCTTCGGGATGGATACAACCGACTAACCTGGTACTTCCCCATGTCACCTTATGATTTAACTATAATCTACTCTAAAAAACTTTTCATCGTCATATTACGAAAAATTACAATTGCGTCAAATCCGCTTGTCGCCATACTTTTTCGAGTTTTAACAGTCAGTGCTGGGTGCTTAAAAAGAAAGCATTTTTATTGTTTGTGTAATCATTGGGTTAACATTTTTCAGCTTTTCAGGTTAAAACAATAGCCGCTGGCAGAAGAAAATAGCCAGGAATATTCTTAATATTTCTTAATTAATAGGTGAATTAAAGGAATGGCCGAGTTTCCTAAGAAAAGCCTTTAAAGCGGTAGGGGCTATACGTTTTATTAATATGGCAAAAAATATACAATCTAACAATAAGCGTATTTTATGACTTTTACGCAAAAAAAGGCCGCTTGCGCGGCCTTATCAACAATCAGTAGATCAATGATGTTGTGTAGAATGGCTGTGCTCTATATCTTCGCTTTTACGGCTAAAGCGGCGGCGTACCACCACAAAGAAGACCGGCACGAAGAAAATAGCCAATACGGTTGCCGTTACCATCCCGCCCAGTACGCCAGTACCTACCGCATTTTGAGCGCCGGAGCCCGCGCCGGAACTGATAACCAGCGGCATAACCCCCAGCATGAACGCTAATGAGGTCATCAGAATCGGGCGCAGACGCATACGCACGGCCTCCAGCGTCGCTTCTACCAGACCTTTCCCTTCTTTATCCATCAAGTCCTTGGCGAATTCGACGATAAGTATCGCGTTCTTCGCCGATAACCCAATGGTTGTGAGCAGGCCCACCTGGAAGTAAACGTCGTTAGTCAGCCCGCGGAAGGTAGCGGCCAGCAGCGCGCCGATAACCCCAAGCGGCACGACCAGCATTACGGAGAACGGTATAGACCAGCTCTCATACAATGCCGCCAGACACAGGAAGACGACGATGAGCGAGATAGCATACAGGGCAGGGGCCTGGTTGCCGGACAACCGCTCCTGGTAGGACATTCCGGTCCAGTCATAACCAATGCCCGCTGGCAGCTTGCTGGCCAGTTCTTCCATCATCGCCATCGCTTCACCGGTACTCTTGCCTGGCGCCGCCTGGCCCAGAATTTCCATTGAAGGCAAACCGTTATAGCGTTCCAGACGCGGCGAGCCATATTCCCAGCGAGAAGAGGAGAATGCGGAGAACGGCACCATCTGACCATCGCGGCCACGGACGTACCAGTCATTAATATCATCCGGCAACATGCGGTATTTCGCTTCGGACATCACGTAAACCTTTTTCACGCGGCCGCGATCGATAAAGTCGTTTACATAACTACCGCCCCATGCTGCGCCCAGCGTGGTATTAATGTCACTAATAGATACGCCCAGCGCCTGAGCTTTTTCCTGGTCGATATCGATCTTGAACTGCGGCGTATCCTCCAGGCCGTTAGGTCGAACGCCTACCAACAGATCAGGATATTTCGCCACTTCGCCGAACAACTGATTACGTGCTTGGGTGAGTTTTTCATGACCGAGACCCGCCTGGTCAATCAACTCGAAGTCAAACCCGGTCGCGGTGCCCAGCTCAACAATCGCTGGCAGGTTAAAGGCGAAGACCATCGCATCTTTAATTTGTGAAAACGCTGCGGTTGCCCGTTGGGTAATCGCTTCAACTTTGTTTTCATCGCCAGGACGATCAGCCCAATCTTTCAACGACACGAACGCAATACCGGTATTCTGACCACGTCCTGCAAAACCGAAGCCGTTGACGGCGAATACCGATTCAACGTTGGCTTTCTCTTTGTTCAGGTAATAATCCGTCACCTCATCCAGCACTTTTTGCGTGCGTTCTTGCGTCGCGCCAGCAGGGAGTTGAACCATCGTCAGGAATACCCCCTGGTCTTCATCCGGCAAGAAGGAACTTGGCAGACGAACGAACAGATAAGCCATGCCGACGACGATAATGAGGTAGAGCAGCAGATAACGACCGGTGCTGCGCAGAATATTGCCTACGCTATCGGTGTAATGATGCGTGCTCTTATCGAACATGCGGTTAAACCAGCCGAAAAAGCCTTTTTTCTCTTCGCCGTGATCGCCTTTAGCGACGGGTTTGAGCATCGTGGCGCACAGCGCTGGCGTCAGGATCAGCGCCACCAGCACTGACAGCGCCATCGCCGATACGATGGTGATAGAGAACTGACGATAAATCGCCCCGGTTGAGCCGCCAAAGAAGGCCATCGGAATAAATACCGCCGATAGTACCATCGCGATACCCACCAATGCGCCCTGAATCTGCCCCATTGATTTACGCGTCGCTTCCTTCGGCGGAAGACCTTCTTCCGTCATAACACGTTCGACGTTCTCGACCACCACGATGGCGTCATCCACCAGCAGGCCGATGGCGAGCACCATCCCGAACATCGTCAGTGTGTTTATTGAGAAGCCGAAGGCCGCAAGCACGGCAAAGGTTCCCAACAATACCACCGGAACCGCAATGGTCGGAATCAACGTCGCGCGGAAGTTCTGCAGGAACAGGTACATGACCAGGAACACGAGGATGATCGCTTCGACCAGCGTTTTTACCACTTCATGAATAGAGATCTTCACGAATGGCGTAGTGTCATACGGGTAGACGATTTTCATCCCCGGCGGGAAAAACGGCTCCATTTTTTTCAATTCGGCGCGGATAGCGGCAGCGGTATCCAGCGCGTTGGCGCCAGTAGCCAGTTTGATACCAAGACCTGAAGCCGGCTGACCGTTAAATTGCGCGATAACGTCGTAATTTTCGCCGCCAAGCTCAATTTTCGCTACATCACGCAGACGAACCTGGGAGCCATCCTGGTTCACCTTCAGCAGGATTTTGCCGAACTCATCCGTCGAAGTCAGACGCGTTTGGGCAATAATCGATGCGTTAAGCTGCTGGCCTTTTACCGGTGGCGTACCGCCGAGCTGACCTGCCGCGACCTGGGCGTTCTGCGCTTTGATAGCGTTAATCACGTCAATTGGCGTTAGTTGGTATTTGGTTAGCTCTGTCGGATTCATCCAGATACGCATCGCGTACTGCGAACCAAACAGCTGAACGTCGCCCACCCCAGAAGTACGGCTGATCGGATCTTTCATATTGGCGGCAACGTAATCCGAAATATCCTCTTGGGTCATGGTGCCATTAGTGTTAATGACGCCCACGACCATCAGGAAGCTACTTGAGGATTTCTCAACGCTTACGCCCTGTTGCTGAACTTCCTGGGGAAGTAACGGCATTGCCAGTTGCAGTTTGTTCTGAACCTGAACCTGTGCGATGTCCGCATCGGTACCCGATTCAAAGGTCAGAGTAATCTGCACGGTCCCCGTGGAGTCACTGTTTGAAGACATATACATCAGGTTATCGATACCGTTCATGTTCTGCTCGATAACCTGCGTGACGGTATCCTGTACCGTTTTCGCATCAGCGCCAGGATAGGTCGCGGAGATCGTCACTGCTGGGGGCGCAATAGTCGGATATTGTGCTACCGGCAATTTGAGGATCGCGAGCCCCCCTGCCAACATGATGATGATGGCGATCACCCACGCAAATATAGGGCGATCGATAAAGAAATTAGGCATGTCTTAACGGCTCCTGTTTAAGTTAAGACCTGGGCTGAGCAGGCTGATCACCGCTTGCGGCTTGCTGTTTGTTATCCGCGGTAATTTCCTGCACTTTAACCTGTGCGCCAGGACGTACTTTTTGCAGCCCGCTGACGACTACGCGGTCGCCCGCTTTCAACCCGTCAGTCACCAGCCACTTATCGCCGATCGCCTGGCTGGCGACGATTTGGCGGATTTCCACTTTGTTATCAGCGCCAACCACCAGCACCGTGGCATCGCCGCGTGGCGTGCGGGTAACGCCCTGTTGCGGAACCAGTAATGCCGCCGGTTTTGTCCCTTCCTGCAAACGTGCGCGGACGAACATTCCTGGCAATAAGGTGTGATCCGGGTTAGGGAAGATGGCACGCAAAGTGATAGACCCAGTCGTTTGGTCGACGGTAACGTCGGAGAATTCAAGCGTACCGGATTGCGGGAATTTGATACCGTCGCTGGTCACCAGGTCGACTTTCGCTTTGCCGTTTTCCTGTTTTAGCGAACCGTTTGCCAGCTCCTGTTTCAGGCGCAGGAAGTCATTACTGGATTGGGTCACATCGACATAAATAGGATCCAGCTGTTGTACTGTCGCCAGCGCCGACGCCTGACCGTTTTGTACCAGTGCTCCTTCTGTTACGGACGACTTACCAATACGACCGCTAATCGGTGAGGTAACTTTGGTATATGCCAGGTTAATACGTGCGGTTTCAACGGCGGCTTTTGCTGCGACAACGGCGGCATTTGCTTGTTGCGCGTCAGCCAGTGCCTGATCGTATTCTTGCTTACTGATGTACTGCGTACCCAACAGTTTTTGATAACGCTTCACCGTCAGTTCAGCGATATTCGCGGCGGCCTGCGCTTTTGCTAAATCGCCTTTGGCGCTGTCATAAGTCGCCTGGTATGTCGCAGGATCAATCTGATAGAGAGAGACTCCCGCTTCGATATCACTTCCTTCAACGAAATTACGCTTCAGGATAATTCCGCTTACCTGCGGGCGAACTTCGGCGATACGGTAAGCAACGGTACGACCCGGAAGTTCAGTGGTGATCTGCAGTGGTTCCGTTTTTAGCGTGACAACGCCAACTTCTGGCATCTGCTGGCCACCTTGCTGGTCCTGTTTGTCGTCACATCCTGTTAGCGCTAAGCTGCCTGAGAGCATCAGAACGACCGCCAGAGGCGTTAACCCTCTGTTTTTGTTCATATGTAAACCTCGAGTGTCCGATTTCAAATTGGTCAATGGTCAAAGGTCCTTAAACCCATTGCTGCGTTTATATTATCGTCATGCTATGGTACATACATTCATAAATGTATGTAAATCTAACGCCTGTAAATTCACCGACATATGGCACGAAAAACCAAAGAACAAGCGCTGGAGACACGACAACACATCCTGGATGTGGCCCTGCGTTTGTTCTCGCAGCAAGGCGTATCCGCGACCTCGCTGGCGGAGATTGCGAACGCTGCTGGCGTGACGCGCGGCGCAATCTATTGGCATTTCAAAAATAAGTCGGATTTATTCAGTGAGATCTGGGAGCTATCAGAATCCAATATTGGTGAGCTTGAGATTGAGTATCAGGCAAAATTCCCCGACGATCCACTATCTGTATTAAGAGAAATTTTAGTCCATGTTCTTGAAGCTACTGTAACAGAAGAACGACGCCGCTTATTGATGGAGATTATATTCCATAAATGTGAGTTTGTCGGAGAAATGGTTGTAGTTCAACAGGCGCAACGTAGCCTTTGTCTGGAAAGTTACGAGCGGATAGAACAAACGTTAACACATTGTATTAACGCTAAAATGCTGCCTGAAAATCTGTTGACCCGTCGTGCCGCGATACTGATGCGCAGCTTTATTTCAGGGATTATGGAAAACTGGTTATTTGCTCCACAATCGTTTGATTTAAAAAAAGAAGCTCGCGCCTACGTCACCATACTGCTGGAGATGTATCAACTGTGTCCGACCCTGCGAGCGTCGACGGTCAACGACGCCCCCTGATACTATTCCAGGAAAACTCCTGGACGTTTTCTGTCTCGCTATTCTGTTTGTTACAGGCGTGATACTCTTGCGGCTTAATTATTTCCGCTCTGCTTGCCGGTTCAGACACTTCATCCTCATGACTATGTTACAGCTTTATAATCGTTTACAGCATCTTGTTTTTATTACAATTAGCTTCCTTATTATTATGCTGTCCTGTCAGTCTCTGGCGTTTGCCCGGGGGCAAACGAATGGCGACTTGCCGTCAAAGGCCGATGTGCAAAACCAACTGGATACCCTGAATAAGCAAAAAGATCTCTCCGCCCAGGATAAGCTTGTCCAACAAGACCTTATTGATACGTTAGCCACGCTGGAGAAAATCGAACGGGTTAAAGATGAGACCGTACAACTGCGGCAGAAGGTGGCGCAGGCGCCCGAAAAAATGCGCCAGGCGACGGACGCGTTGAATGCTCTGAGCGATGTCAATAGTGATGATGAAATGCGAAAAACGCTGAGTACGCTTTCGTTACGCCAGCTTGAGTTACGTGTGGCGCAGGTACTGGATGATTTGCAAAATTCGCAAAGCGATCTTGCTGCTTATAACAGCCAGCTTGTTTCGCTACAGACCCAGCCGGAGCGCGTGCAAAACGCCATGTATACCGCCTCACAGCAAATACAGCAAATCCGTAACCGTCTGGACGGCAATAACGTCGGCGAAGCCGCGCTTCGCCCTAGCCAACAGGTGTTATTACAGGCACAGCAGGCGCTGCTTAATGCGCAGATCGACCAGCAACGTAAGAGTCTTGAAGGAAATACCGTTTTGCAGGATACCCTGCAAAAACAGCGGGATTACGTGACGGCCAACAGTAACCGCCTTGAGCATCAGCTTCAACTTTTGCAGGAAGCGGTCAACAGTAAACGACTTACGCTAACGGAAAAAACGGCCCAGGAAGCTATTTCGCCGGATGAAACGGCGCGTATCCAGGCAAACCCGCTGGTAAAGCAGGAACTGGATATTAACCATCAACTCAGCCAGCGCCTGATTGTCGCGACCAAAAACGGCAATATGCTGATGCAGCAAAATATCAAAGTGAAAAACTGGCTCGATCGCGCGCTGCAGTCGGAAAGAAATATCAAAGAACAGATTGCCGTACTCAAAGGTAGTCTGTTGCTGTCGCGTATTCTTTATCAACAGCAGCAGACCTTGCCTTCCGCCGACGAACTCGAAGATATGACCAACCGCATTGCGGATTTGCGTCTGGAGCAGTTTGAAATCAACCAGCAGCGTGATGCCTTATTCCAAAGTAATGCATTCGTCGACAAACTGGAAGAGGGGCATACCAGCGAGGTGAATGATGAGGTTCACGATGCGCTGCTACAGGTAGTGGAGATGCGCCGTGAACTGTTGGATCAACTGAATAAACAGTTGGGTAATCAACTGATGATGGCGATTAACCTGCAAATTAACCAGCAGCAGTTGATGAGCGTCTCGAAAAATCTGAAGTCCATTCTGACGCAGCAGATTTTTTGGGTGAACAGTAATCGCCCTATGGGCTGGGACTGGCTTAAAGCGTTCCCACAAACGTTAAAAGAGCAGTTCAGCGCAATGAAAATCACCGTGAATTGGCAAAAAGCCTGGCCCGCGGTATTTATTGCTTTTTTGGCCGGGTTGCCGCTCTTGCTTATCGCCAGTTTAATCCGCTGGCGCCTGAAATGGTTAAAAGCGTATCAACAGAAGCTGGCCGCCGCCGTGGGGTCGTTGCGTAACGATAGTCAACTCAACACGCCGAAAGCTATTTTGATCGATCTAATCCGCGCGCTGCCGGTGTGCCTGATTATCCTCGCGCTTGGACTGATCCTGTTGACCATGCAGTTAAATATCAGCGATCTGCTCTGGGCCTTTAGTAAGAAGCTCGCGCTTTTCTGGCTGGTCTTTGGGCTGTGCTGGAAGGTACTGGAAAAAGAGGGCGTGGCGATACGCCATTTTGGTATGCCGACGCAGTTGACCAGCCACTGGCGTCTCCAGATTGTACGCATTAGCCTCGCATTGCTGCCGCTGCATTTTTGGTCTGTGGTGGCGGAATTGTCGCCGCTGAACCTGATGGATGACGTGCTGGGGCAGGCAGTTATTTTCCTCAACCTGTTAGTGATAACGTTGCTGGTGTGGCCGCTGTGTCGGGAAAGCTGGCGTGATAAAGAATCTCACGGCATTCGACTGGTGACCGTGACGATTCTTTCTATCATTCCTGTAGCGTTAATGGTAGTAACGGCGACCGGCTATTTCTATACCACGCTGCGCCTGGCGGGGCGCTGGATTGAAACCGTTTATCTGGTCATTATCTGGAACCTGCTTTATCAAACGGTGCTGCGTGGATTAAGCGTAGCGGCGCGTCGGATTGCCTGGCGCCGCGCTCTGGCTCGCCGTCAAAACCTGATTAAAGAGGGAGCGGAGGGCGCGGAACCACAGGAAGAACCCACCATCGCGCTGGAGCAAATTAACCAGCAAACGTTACGTATCACGATGCTGCTGATGATTGCCCTGTTCGGCGTTATGTTCTGGGCGATTTGGTCCGATCTGATCACTGTATTCAGCTATCTTGATAGCATCACGCTGTGGCACTACAACGGCTCCGAAGCTGGCGCTGCGGTGGTGAAAAGCGTAACGATGGGCAGTTTGTTATTCGCCATTATCGCCGCGATGGTGGCCTGGGCGCTCATTCGCAACTTACCCGGCCTGCTGGAAGTGCTGGTGCTTTCACGCCTGAATATGCGCCAGGGCGCCTCGTATGCGATCACCACGATCCTTAACTACATCATTATCGCCGTTGGCGCGATGACGGTATTCGGATCGCTTGGCGTCTCGTGGGATAAACTCCAGTGGCTGGCGGCGGCGTTGTCGGTGGGTCTCGGTTTTGGTTTACAGGAGATCTTCGGTAACTTTGTCTCGGGGTTAATCATCCTCTTCGAACGTCCGGTACGCATTGGCGATACGGTAACGATCGGCACCTACTCCGGCACGGTCAGTAAGATTCGTATTCGCGCCACCACTATTACCGATTTTGATCGTAAAGAGGTGATCATTCCGAACAAAGCGTTCGTGACGGAGCGGCTGATTAACTGGTCACTGTCCGATACCACAACCCGTCTGGTGATCCGGCTTGGCGTGGCCTATGGCTCGGATCTGGAGAAAGTCAAAAAAGTCCTGCTACAGGCGGCGATGGAGCATCCGAAGGTGATGCACGATCCGGAACCTGCCGTATTCTTCACCACCTTTGGCGCCAGCACGCTGGATCATGAACTGCGTCTGTACGTGCGTGAATTACGCGATCGTAGCCATACGGTGGATGAACTTAACCGTGCTATCGATCGCCTGTGCCGCGAAAATGATATCAATATCGCCTTTAACCAGCTTGAGGTGCACCTGCACAACGCGAAGGGCGACGAAGTCACTGAAGTGAAAAGCGATCTCAACGGCGGCGATCTGGCGCCGGCGGCAAGCTAAAAGGCTGCGGACCGCGCGCTTTATTAGTGCGCGCGGCGCCGCTAATGCGAAAGCGTAGAAAGCTCTTCCGGCGTAATGCCGGTGACGCTGGCGATGAGCCCGGGTTCCAGCCCGTTGGCAAGCATTTTGCGGGCAATAGCGCGCGCTTCGGCCTCACGGCCTTGCGCTAACCCTTGCTCAAGCCCTTTTTGCAACCCTTCCGTGCGGCCTTTTTCTTCCAGCCATTCCGCTATTGTCATCAGTTGCTCCTTATACTGCGGCGCGCCCTGCGCCAGTTGACGAATCAGCGCCCCGGGTTCTGCGGCGTTTCCTGCTTTCAACATATAGTTGACCAGCACACTAAGCTGCGTGTCCGTCAAATGATCCTGCGTTAAAAGCGTGATAAGGGGGTCGAGCAGTTCGCTTAAATCGCGTTGACGAATATGTTTTTGCAGGAGCTCTAACATCGCTATCCGCCGATGCTGCAAAAGCTGATTATCCGGCATTATCGTCAGGTCGACCAGCGCAAATTCATGGCTGTATAAGGCCTTCGCCATATCCGGTTTCACAAACATATTATGCCAGTTAAGGCTATAGGGCCACGGGCTTTCCGGACCGTGATAAAAAAGGATTGGCACCACCAGCGGCAAGGTATCATGACCGGCATCCAGATGACGCTGCATTGCGGCAATGGCGTAACGCATCAGGCGAAAAGCCATCAGCCGGTCTGATTTGCTCTGATGTTCAATGAGTGCGTAAACATACCCGGGGCCGTGTTGGGTATGCAGAGAGTAGAGAATATCTGAATAGCGGCTGCGTAAATTGTCTTCAACAAAACTCCCAGACTCCAGCTTCAGCGAATCCAGATCGCAGATTGCAAGAAAGGCTTCTGGCAAGTGGATAACCAGAAAGTCGCGGGCGACCTCTTTTTGCATCAGCATCTGTCGAAAGACCGCATCGTGCGGCGTGGTGGGTAGACGTTCCATGGCCCGTTCCTTGTTGCCTGACTGTGGCGACCACTCTGTCAGCGACAATGAGGACAAACCAGCGGGCAATTACTCTGTTTGCGAGCCGTCTTCCGTACTTTTTAACTTGTTTTCATAATCGCGCATGACAATTTCCAGCGCGCGTAGCACCGTTCGCGCCGGTAAACGATTCTCTTCAAGCAGAACGATTAAATCCACGGCCAGTTTGACTTCATCCGGGGCGTTTTCAAGCGACATACTTTCTCCTGGATTAACGGGTTAAACGTGCCAGTACGTTTTCTATTTTCTCCAGCGCATGCCGACAGCGCGCCAGTCGTCCTTCATAGATTTCGACTTCCTTTTGCAGCGTTTGCTGTTCGACAAGACGGGTCGCCTGCGCCAGGCGAACTTTGCGCTCCTGCGTCATCGCCAGCAGTCGACGTTCAAACTCCTGATGCTGTATTCGTCTGCGCTGCCAACGGCCAAGCCCTGGCGCGGCGGCGTCCCACTGGCGCAGCGACCAGGCGGCGGTTTCACGCGATATTGCTTCCAGTTGCGAAGCCAGATGCTCGGCCAGCCAGGCGACTTGCGGTAGCTGCTCATGTTTTACCGCCTGACGCAGCGCGGCGAGATTGGCGTCTGCCTCTTCCAGGTATCCCAGCAGCAGAGTACTGCGGGTACGGAAAAGATGTCGGTCAAATCGCGCGCTTAGCGTCGCATGTTGCGCCAGCGGCGCGCAGTGCTGGCGTAGCGTCGCCAGCCTCTCTTCCAGCGTCTGTAACAGCATAGCGGTTTTCAATTCAACACCCCGATGAAAATAAGACAGGCTGTGCTACAGTAGCCTTCTGTTTGATAACGATTCGCATTATGCAACGTACTATTTTAATCATCATTGGCTGGCTGGCGGTAGTATTAGGAACGTTAGGCGTTGTTTTGCCCCTGTTGCCTACTACGCCGTTCATTTTACTGGCGGCCTGGTGTTTCGCTCGCTCGTCGCCGCGTTTCCATGTCTGGCTGTTATACCGCTCATGGTTTGGCGGTTATCTGCGCCACTGGCAGCGCTATCGGGCCATGCCGCCGGGAGCGAAACCGCGAGCGATTGCGCTGATATTGCTGACCTTCGGTATTTCGCTGTGGCTGGTAAATATGATGTGGGTGCGGGTGCTGTTGTTGGTTATTCTGACCTGCCTGCTGATTTTTATGTGGCGGATACCGGTGATTGATGAAAAGCAACAAAAGCGCTGAAGCACACGAATCGCTGTTGCAATTGTCGGTCGCAGCCAGTAAATTCGACCGTTTTCGAGCACAGGCGCAGGCGGTCAAAGAGTAACCGGGAGTTAACCCTGACCGAAGAGTATTGCGCCGTGAGTGACACCGTACTTAGCAGGCATATATCCATGACCGCGACTGCACAGCAGCTTGAGTTTCTCAAAAACAGCATCAAAAGCATTCAGGACTACCCGAAACCGGGCATTCTTTTCCGTGATGTCACCAGCTTACTGGAAGATCCGAAAGCCTATACGCTCAGTATTGAACTGTTGGTTGAGCGTTATAAAAAGGCGGGTATCACCAAAGTGGTCGGCACCGAAGCGCGTGGCTTCCTGTTTGGCGCGCCGGTTGCGCTTGGGCTGGGCGTTGGTTTTGTTCCGGTACGTAAACCGCGCAAATTACCGCGTGAAACCATTGCCGAGACCTATGAATTAGAGTACGGCACCGATCAGTTGGAAATCCATGTTGACGCGATTAAACCCGGCGACAATGTGCTGGTGGTGGACGATTTGCTGGCAACCGGGGGCACCATTGAAGCGACCGTGAAACTGATCCGTCGTTTGGGCGGAAAAGTCACCGATGCGGCGTTCATCATCAATTTGTTCGATCTGGGCGGCGAACAGCGTCTGGAAAAACAGGGTATTACCTGTTATAGCCTGGTGCCGTTTCCAGGGCATTGATTCAGGCTGTCCGCATCTGATACTTTAGCCAGAGACACAACCTCGCTGTATCGGCGAGGTTGTGTTAGCATTACCCTCCTATGAATCCACCTTCCAGCGTTTCAGAGCCTGCCAATGAGTTATCAGGTCTTAGCCCGAAAATGGCGCCCACAAACCTTTGCTGACGTTGTCGGCCAGGAACATGTGCTGACCGCACTGGCGAACGGCTTGTCGTTAGGGCGCATTCATCACGCATATCTTTTTTCCGGCACTCGCGGCGTCGGTAAAACCTCTATTGCCCGACTGTTGGCGAAGGGGCTGAACTGCGAAACCGGTATCACCGCGACCCCGTGCGGCGTTTGCGATAACTGCCGGGAAATTGAGCAGGGGCGTTTTGTCGATCTCATTGAGATTGACGCTGCGTCGCGTACCAAAGTCGAAGACACCCGAGACCTGCTGGATAACGTCCAGTACGCGCCTGCGCGCGGTCGCTTTAAGGTCTATCTGATCGATGAAGTCCACATGCTGTCGCGCCATAGCTTTAATGCGCTACTTAAAACGCTTGAAGAGCCGCCGGCGCATGTGAAATTTTTACTGGCCACCACCGATCCGCAGAAACTACCGGTGACCATTTTGTCGCGCTGCCTACAGTTTCATCTCAAAGCGCTGGATGTTGAACAGATTCGCCATCAGCTTGAGCATATTCTTAATGAGGAACATATCGCTCATGAACCCCGCGCGTTGCAGTTGTTATCACGCGCGGCTGACGGCAGCCTGCGCGATGCGTTAAGTCTGACTGACCAGGCGATCGCCAGCGGCGACGGGCAGGTCTCGACGCAGGCGGTAAGCGCGATGCTCGGCACGCTGGACGACGACCAGGCTTTGTCATTGGTGGAAGCAGTGGTTGATGCCAATGGCGAACGCGTCATGTCGCTTATCAACGAGGCGGCGGCGCGCGGTATTGAATGGGAAGCGCTGCTGGTCGAAATGCTTAGCCTGCTGCACCGTATTGCGATGGTGCAACTTTCGCCTGCCGCGTTAGGCAGCGATATGGCGGCTATTGAGCAACGGATGCGCGAACTTGCCCGGACGGTGCCTCCCGGCGATCTCCAGCTCTATTATCAGACGTTGTTGATTGGCCGTAAAGAATTGCCTTGGGCGCCGGATCGGCGGATGGGCGTTGAAATGACGTTACTGCGTGCGCTGGCGTTTCACCCGCGTATGCCCTTGCCGGAGCCTGAAACGCCGCGGCAGTCTTTTGCTCCCATAGCCCCAACGGCGGTTATGACGCCGCCGCAGGTGCCGCAGCAGACTGCGCCGCAGACATCGACAGCGCCTCTGCCAGCGTCCACCAGTCAGGTACTGGCGGCGCGTAATCAGCTACAGCGCGCGCAGGGAGCAACCAAAACAAAAAAGAGTGAACCGGCAGCCGCATCTCGCGCGCGGCCGGTGAATAACTCTGCGCTGGAGCGACTGGCTTCGGTTTCTGAGCGCGTACAGGCGCGTCCGGTGCCGTCTGCGCTGGAAACGGTGCCAGCGAAGAAAGAGGCTTATCGCTGGAAAGCCACCACGCCGGTGGCGCAAACCAAAGAAGTGGTGGCTACGCCAAAAGCACTGAAAAAAGCTTTGGAGCATGAAAAAACGCCGGAGCTGGCGGCTAAACTGGCGGCGGAAGCCAGTGAGCGCGATCCGTGGGCGGCGCAGGTAAGCCAGCTTTCTTTGCCTAAGCTGGTGGAGCAGGTGGCGCTAAATGCCTGGAAGGAGCAGAGCGGCAACGTGGTTTGTCTGCATCTGCGCTCCAGCCAGCGTCATCTGAATTCTACCGGCGCGCAGCAAAAGTTGGCTGAGGCGCTTAGCGCGCTGGCAGGTTCAACGGTTGAACTGACCATCGTTGAAGATGATAATCCAGCGGTGCGCACGCCGCTGGAATGGCGTCAGGCCATTTATGAAGAGAAACTCGCGCAGGCGCGTGAGTCTATTATCGCGGATAATAATATCCAGACGCTGCGCCGACTCTTCGACGCAGAACTGGATGAAGAGAGTATCCGCCCCATTTGATCGTAAGCCCGGCTTGCGATTGTGAACCATCAAGAGAGAGAGCTTATGTTTGGAAAAGGCGGTCTGGGCAATCTGATGAAACAGGCCCAGCAGATGCAGGAAAAAATGCAGAAAATGCAGGAAGAGATTGCGCAACTGGAAGTGACCGGCGAATCCGGCGCAGGTCTGGTGAAAGTGACCATCAACGGTGCGCATAACTGCCGTCGTGTAGAGATTGATCCAAGCCTGCTGGAAGATGACAAAGAAATGCTGGAGGATCTGGTTGCTGCGGCCTTTAACGATGCGGCGCGCCGCATTGAAGAGACGCAGAAAGAGAAGATGGCTTCCGTCTCTTCCGGTATGCAACTGCCGCCAGGCTTTAAGATGCCGTTCTGATGCAAACCAGTCCGCTGTTAACTCAGCTTATGGAAGCGCTGCGCTGCCTGCCGGGCGTTGGCCCGAAGTCGGCGCAACGAATGGCGTTTACCCTGTTGCAGCGCGATCGCAGCGGCGGAATGCGCCTGGCGCAGGCGCTGACCAGGGCGATGGCGGAAATCGGCCACTGCGCCGACTGTCGCACCTTTACCGAGCAGGAAGTCTGTAATATCTGCGCCAACCCGCGGCGTCAGGAAAACGGCCAGATTTGCGTGGTGGAGAGTCCTGCGGACATCTACGCCATTGAGCAGACCGGGCAATTTTCCGGACGGTATTTCGTGCTGATGGGGCACCTGTCGCCGCTGGACGGCATCGGGCCGGACGATATCGGTCTCGATCGCCTGGAACAGCGACTGGCGTCAGAAAAAATCAGCGAGCTGATCCTCGCGACCAACCCAACGGTTGAAGGGGAAGCTACTGCGAACTATATTGCTGAGCTGTGCGCGCAGTATGGCGTCGAGGCCAGTCGTATCGCCCACGGCGTACCGGTTGGCGGCGAGCTGGAGATGGTCGACGGCACGACACTGTCCCACTCTCTGGCGGGACGCCATAAGATTATTTTCTGAACAAACGGAGGCGGCATTCGCGGCCTCCGCTTGAAATCACACCCGCTTGTCCCCATCTCACCCTCAACGTATTTTTACCATTAAAAATGGCATTGTTGAGGTCTATCCACATGAAAGGACAAGAAACGCGTGGTTTTCAGTCAGAAGTTAAACAGCTTCTGCACCTGATGATCCATTCTCTTTATTCCAATAAAGAAATCTTCCTGCGTGAACTCATCTCTAACGCCTCAGATGCGGCGGACAAGCTGCGTTTCCGCGCTCTGTCAAACCCGGAC
The DNA here is from genome assembly GCF_008692845.1 of Salmonella enterica subsp. arizonae. GTDB lineage: Bacteria > Pseudomonadota > Gammaproteobacteria > Enterobacterales > Enterobacteriaceae > Salmonella > Salmonella arizonae. The sequence continues at coordinate 386,322 of NZ_VXJW01000002.1, read as the reverse complement.
CTGTATGAAGGAGATGGCGAGCTGCGTGTGCGCGTCTCTTTCGATAAAGATAAGCGTACGTTGACCATTGCCGATAACGGCGTGGGGATGAATCGTGATGAGGTGATTGACCACTTAGGCACCATTGCCAAGTCCGGCACCAAATCTTTCCTCGAATCAATGGGGTCCGATCAGGCGAAAGATAGCCAGCTCATCGGTCAGTTTGGCGTAGGCTTCTACTCCGCGTTTATTGTGGCCGATAAAGTGACCGTACGTACTCGTGCGGCAGGCGACAAGCCGGAAAATGGCGTGTTCTGGGAATCGGCAGGCGAAGGCGAATACACCGTTGCCGATATCACCAAAAATGACCGTGGTACGGAAATCACCTTACACCTGCGTGAAGGGGAAGACGAGTTCCTCGATGACTGGCGAGTACGTTCGATTATCAGCAAATATTCCGACCACATCGCATTGCCGGTAGAGATTGAAAAACGGGAAGAAAAAGACGGCGAAACCGTGATTTCCTGGGAGAAAATCAACAAGGCCCAGGCGCTGTGGACCCGCAACAAGTCGGAAATTAAAGACGACGAGTACAACGAGTTTTACAAGCACATCGCGCATGATTTCACCGATCCGCTGACCTGGAGCCACAACCGTGTGGAAGGTAAGCAGGAGTACACCAGCCTGCTGTATATCCCGTCGCAGGCGCCGTGGGATCTGTGGAACCGCGATCACAAACATGGTCTGAAGCTGTACGTACAGCGCGTGTTCATTATGGACGATGCCGAGCAGTTCATGCCGAACTATCTGCGTTTCGTGCGCGGCCTGATTGATTCTAACGACCTGCCGTTGAACGTCTCCCGTGAAATCCTGCAGGACAGCACGGTAACGCGTAATCTGCGCAGCGCCCTGACCAAACGCGTTCTGCAAATGTTGGAAAAACTGGCGAAAGACGACGCGGAAAAATACCAAACCTTCTGGAAACAGTTCGGTCTGGTGCTGAAAGAAGGCCCGGCGGAAGATCACGCCAACCAGGAAGCGATCGCCAAACTGTTGCGCTTTGCCTCCACCCATACCGACTCTTCCGCCCAGACCGTGTCGCTGGAAGATTACGTCTCCCGGATGAAAGAAGGGCAGGAAAAAATCTACTACATCACCGCAGACAGCTATGCGGCGGCGAAAAACAGCCCGCACCTGGAACTGCTGCGTAAGAAAGGCATCGAAGTGCTGCTGCTCTCCGATCGCATCGACGAGTGGATGATGAACTACCTGACCGAGTTTGACGGTAAAGCATTCCAGTCGGTCGCTAAAGCCGATGAGTCCATCGAAAAACTGGCAGATGAAGTAGACGAAAATGCGAAAGAAGCGGAAAAGGCGCTTGAGCCGTTCGTGGAGCGTGTCAAAACTTTGCTGGGCGATCGCGTGAAAGAAGTGCGTCTGACGCACCGTTTGACCGACACGCCGGCGATTGTTACCACTGATGCGGATGAAATGAGCACCCAGATGGCGAAACTGTTCGCCGCGGCCGGTCAGTCCGTGCCGGAAGTGAAATATATCTTTGAGCTCAACCCGGATCATGTGCTGGTCAAACGCACTGCCGATACCCAGGATGAAGCGCAGTTTAAAGAGTGGGTCGAGCTGCTGCTGGATCAGGCGCTGTTTGCCGAACGCGGCACGCTGGAGGATCCGAACCAGTTTATCCGCCGCATGAACCAACTGCTGGTGTCCTGATAGCGTTATGATGCCGGATGGCGACGCTAAAGCGTCTTATCCGGCCTACAACATCTCGTTGATCCCAGGCCGGATAAGGTGTTTACACTGCCATCCGGCATTTTCTCGCCTTATTTTCAATTTTCCCATCGTTAACCGTTTCAGCCCGGGGCTGCTTCCTTGAGCGAAATGCGTGATGGTGGTATCGTTTAGCGCTTTTTTAAAAATATCGACAACCTTTGAGGGGATTTTCGTAATGCGTATTATTCTGCTTGGCGCTCCGGGCGCGGGTAAAGGAACTCAGGCTCAGTTCATCATGGAGAAATATGGTATTCCGCAAATCTCCACCGGCGATATGCTGCGCGCCGCAGTGAAATCAGGCTCCGAGCTGGGCAAACAGGCGAAAGATATCATGGACGCCGGTAAACTGGTGACCGATGAACTGGTGATCGCGCTGGTTAAAGAGCGCATCGCACAGGAAGACTGCCGTAACGGCTTTCTGCTGGACGGTTTTCCGCGCACGATCCCGCAGGCTGACGCGATGAAAGACGCGGGTATTGTGGTGGATTACGTGCTGGAATTTGACGTACCGGACGAACTGATCGTTGACCGTATTGTCGGTCGTCGCGTACACGCCGCGTCTGGCCGCGTTTACCACGTTAAGTTTAATCCGCCGAAAGTAGAAGGCAAAGATGACGTCACCGGTGAAGATCTGACAACTCGTAAAGACGATCAGGAAGAGACCGTTCGCAAACGTCTGGTGGAATATCATCAGATGACCGCGCCGCTGATTGGCTACTACCAGAAAGAAGCGGAAGCGGGCAACACTAAATACGCCAAAGTTGACGGTACGCAGGCCGTTGCCGACGTGCGTGCTGACCTGGAAAAAATTCTCGGTTAATCCGTAAATTGCCCGATAAGCATAATGCCATCGGGCAACATCGCTTTGTGCCTCTCACAGCAATTAGTTTTTCTTTTTTGCATTTCCGCTACAATTATCAATAAGTTGAATAGATAAGAGGCGGCAATGCGTCAGACGAAAACCGGTATCCTGCTGGCTAACCTTGGCACGCCAGATGCCCCAACCCCCGAAGCGGTAAAGCGCTACCTTAAACAATTTTTAAGCGACAGACGCGTGGTGGATACTCCTCGTCCGCTGTGGTGGCCGCTACTGCGCGGCGTCATTTTACCGCTGCGCTCGCCGCGCGTCGCGAAACTCTATCAATCCATCTGGATGGATGGCGGTTCGCCGCTCATGGTATATAGCCGTGAACAACAACAGGGGCTGGCCGCGCGGCTACCGGATACGCCCGTCGCGCTGGGGATGAGTTACGGTTCGCCCTCGCTGGAAAGCGCTGTCGATGAACTGTTAGCAAGCGATGTCGACCATATCGTCGTTCTGCCGTTGTACCCGCAATACTCTTGCTCAACGGTGGGCGCAGTCTGGGATGAACTGGGACGGATACTGGCGCGTAAACGCCGAATTCCCGGTATTTCATTTATTCGCGATTACGCGGATGACGGCGCTTATATTGATGCGCTGGCGAAAAGCGCGCGTGAGTCGTTCGCCAGACATGGCGAGCCGGATTTGCTCCTGCTCTCCTATCACGGTATTCCACAACGTTACGCGGATGAAGGCGACGACTACCCGCAGCGCTGTCGTGATACCACGCGTGAGCTGGTTTCCGCGCTGGGGCTGCCGCCGGAAAAGGTAATGATGACATTCCAGTCGCGCTTTGGCCGCGAACCGTGGCTGACACCCTATACTGACGAAACGTTAAAAATGTTGGGCGAAAAGGGAACGGGCCATATTCAGGTCATGTGTCCGGGGTTTGCGGCGGATTGTCTGGAGACGCTGGAAGAGATTGCGGAACAGAACCGCGAGATTTTCCTTGAAGCGGGCGGCAAAAAATACGCGTACATTCCGGCGCTGAATGCGACGCCGGAACACATTGATATGATGCTGAAACTCACGGCGCCGTACCGTTAACGCAGCATCTTAATCCTCGCTATAAAAAAGCGCGCGCCGTCCTGCAAGGCATCGTTGGCGCTTTTCATCATTCGCGAATAGTGCAGAAAGGCGTGCAACGTGCCGGGATACATTTTGTATTCACAGGGCTGCCGATGCGCCTGTAATGTCTGATACAGCAAACGACTGTCATCAATGAGCGGATCAAACTCCGCGCTGGCAATAAAACAGGGCGGCACATTGCGCGTCAGATCGTTATTAAACAGGCAATACCAGGGCGATTCCCGATCTTCTTCGTTACGTAGATAGGCCTTTTCGTACATCTCCAGATCCTCTCGCGTCAGGCCGTCCCACGCGCCGCCGAACAGACGGCGGCTTACCGAATCCTGTAATCCATACAGCCCATACCACAACAGAATAGCGATAACGTTACCGCAGCTAATTTGCTTATCACGTAACCAGAGCGCGCTGGCAAGCGACAGCATGGCGCCTGCGGAATCTCCGGCGAAACCGATTTTTTCCACATTGAGCGAGTATTCATTAGCATGTTGAGAAAAGTAGCGGCATACCGCGACGGTTTCTTCAATGGCCTGCGGATAACGCGCTTGCGGCGACAGCGAATAATCAATACCGATCACGGTGCAGCCGGTATAACGCGCCAGCAGACGCATTATCCGGTCATGCGTATCCAGATTGCCGAGAATAAATCCGCCGCCGTGCAGATAGTATAAGGTGGCCTGACTGGTCGGCTGCGGCGAGTAGATTCGGGTCGTTACGTCGCCATAAGGCATAGGGACGGCGCAGGTGCGGGCGGGCATGGGCGGCGCATCGGCATTCCAGAAACGGCGCTCAAGAAGATAATACTGACGCTGGATCTCAATATCGCCATCGGCAGGCCAGGGGGGAAGGCCTGGTTGCTGGAAGTTTACGACGGCTTTCATTTCGTCTGACAGTCGGGTAAGTACGGGAATTTTATTTTCCGGCTTCATAAAACGCTCCTTGTGAAAGTGAACCATTGTAAAAAACGCGGCTGGAGAAACTGCGATCTCGTCGTCTGATATTGAAACGCCATCGTCCGTCGCGCGCAGCAGGGGGAATGTGCTACCATGCTGCGCTCCGTTATTCATCCGTAAGCACAATCATGAAATTTCCCGGTAAACGTAAATCCAAACACTATTTTCCCGTCAATGCGCGTGACCCGTTGTTACAACAAATTCAGCCAGAACAGGAAACCAACGCCTCCTGGGTCGTCGGTATCGACCAGACGTTGGTGGATATTGAGGCGAAAGTGGATGACGATTTTATTACACGCTATGGATTAAGCGCCGGGCATTCTCTGGTGATAGAAGACGAGGTGGCGGAGAAGCTGTATCAGGAACTGACGCGGGAAAATCTGATCACCCATCAGTTTGCTGGCGGCACCATAGGCAATACGATGCATAATTACTCGGTACTGGCGGATGACCGTTCGGTGTTACTGGGCGTGATGTGCAGCAATATTGAGATTGGCAGCTACGCTTATCGCTACCTGTGTAATACTTCCAGCCGTACCGACCTGAATTATCTGCAAGCGGTAGATGGCCCGATTGGCCGCTGTTTCACGCTGATTGGCGAATCCGGCGAGCGTACTTTCGCTATCAGCCCCGGCCACATGAATCAGCTACGGGCGGAAAGTATTCCGGAAGCGGTGATCGCTGGCGCCTCCGCGCTGGTGTTGACCTCATATCTGGTGCGCTGTAAGCCTGGCGAACCGATGCCTGACGCGACGATGAAAGCGATCGAATACGCGAAAAAGCATAACGTGCCGGTTGTCATGACGCTGGGAACCAAATTTGTGATCGCCGATAATCCGCAGTGGTGGCAGGCGTTTCTCAAAGAGAATGTCTCGATTCTGGCAATGAATGAAGAAGAAGCGGAAGCGCTGACCGGCGAAAACGATCCGCTGCTGGCGGCGGATAAGGCGCTGGACTGGGTCGATCTGGTGTTATGCACCGCCGGGCCGATAGGGTTATATATGGCAGGCTTCACCGAAGAGGAAGCAAAACGTAAAACCCAGCATCCGTTGCTGCCGGGGGCTATCGCTGAATTTAACCAGTATGAATTTAGCCGGGCGATGCGCCATAAAGATTGTATGAACCCGCTGCGCATTTATTCGCATATTGCGCCGTATATGGGCGGGCCGGAAAAAATCATGAACACCAACGGCGCGGGAGATGGCGCGCTGGCGGCGCTGTTGCACGATATTACGGCGAACAGTTACCATCGTACCAACGTGCCGAATTCCAGTAAGCACAAATTCACTTGGCTGACCTACTCATCGCTGGCGCAGGTGTGTAAATATGCTAACCGTGTCAGTTATCAGGTGCTGAACCAGCACTCTCCGCGTCTGACGCGCGGGCTGCCGGAGCGTGAGGATAGTCTGGAAGAGTCGTACTGGGAGCGCTAATCTGCGTTGCCCGATGGCGCTGTGGTTATCGGGCCTACGGAGAACCCGGCAATATATAATCCAGATAATGCGTTTTCCACCATCCGGCGACAGGATTAGCCCGGCGCCATATTACCCGCTGGCGGCGTTTCAAGAAGTTCCAGCATCGCCCTGGCGATCTCTCGCTCGCCCATTACCACCTGATTCGCCCCACGCTCGGTGATGTAATTGACTTCATCGTCGTAATGCGCTCTGGCGATAATTTCAATCCCCGGACATTTTTCCCGCGCCGAGGCGACGATCTCACCGGCTTCGTAACCGTTGGGGATGGTCAACAGCAGCCAGCGAGCGCAGTCCAGATGCGCCAGATTCATGATCTCTTCGTTAGCGGCATTGCCCAGCACGGCGCGAATTCCGCGTTCGCGCAGTTCATCCACGCGGGTACGGGACGTTTCGATAACCACCAGCGGAATACCCGCCGCCAGTAATTTTTCCCCCAGCAGACTGCCGACACGGCCAAAACCTACCAGCAGGGCATGATTACAGATATCCACCGGAATTTGCTTCTCTTCTTCGATAGCCTCTTCCAGCGTCTGCTCCTCCAGCGTTTCGGTTTTCGCCAGATACTTCTCCAGCAGGGTAAACACTACGGGATTAAGCATAATCGACAAAATAGCGCCTGCCAGCACCAGGTTCTGTCCCGCTTGCGGCAGCAGGTTGAGCGCCATGCCGAGTCCGGCGAGAATAAAGGCGAACTCGCCGATTTGCGCCAGGCTGGCGGCAATGGTCAGCGCGGTTCGCGGCGAGTGACCGAACAAACGCACCAGGAAAAATGCGGCGATCGATTTACCAAAGATGATAATAGCAAGCGTCGCCAGCACTGCCAGCGGTTGTTGGATCAAAATTAACGGATCGAACAACATGCCGACGGAAACAAAAAACAGGACGGCAAATGCGTCGCGCAGCGGCAACGTATCGTGTGCCGCCCGGTGACTAAGCTCCGACTCATTAAGCACCATTCCAGCGAAGAATGCGCCCAACGCAAAGGAGACGTCAAACAGTTCTACCGCGCCAAACGCAATGCCTAACGCCAGCGCCAGTACGGAAAGGGTAAATAATTCGCGTGAGCCGGTGGCGGCGCTGCGGGCCATAATCCACGGCACCAGGCGGCGTCCGATCAACATCATGATGGCGATAAACGCCACCACTTTACCAATAGTCATGCCCATATCGACCGCCAGCGAGGCTATGCCGACATCGCCTTTTTCCACCATGCCGGCGACGGCGGGCATTAAGACCAGCGTCAGCACCATCACCAGATCTTCGACAATCAGCCAGCCGATGGCGATTTGTCCGCGCTGGCTATCAAGGAGTTGTCGCTCCTCAAGCGCGCGCAGCAGGACGACGGTACTGGCAGTAGACAGACAGAGCCCAAAGACGATGCCGGTCATTAATGACCATCCCAGCACGGCGGAAAGCGCCATACCCAGCAACGTCGCCACGGCTATCTGGGCGACGGCGCCGGGAATGGCGATAGACTTTACCGCCATCAAATCCTTCAGCGAAAAATGCAGACCGACGCCGAACATCAATAGAATAACGCCGAGCTCCGCCAGTTCCGGCGCCAGTTTGGTATCCGCAACAAAACCCGGTGTAAACGGCCCAGCCAGAACGCCCGCTAACAGATATCCCACCAGTGGAGAAATACGCAATTTGTTGGCAATCATGCCGAGAATAAAAGCGAGCACAAGGCCGCCGACAATGGTGGTGATAAGCGGGGTGGCGTGATGCATTCCGTCTCCTTTGGTTGCTGGATTCCAAAACTCCGGGTAATAGTTTATGACAATTTCAATCACGATGTTTATAAAAAATGGTTGAGTTTTATAGGAAAATGGGATTTAGCGGTAAAAAGAGCACGGATCGGAAAACTAACAAGTCTGGGATAGGCAAAGTGTGACGGTATCGGGATAGACAGGCGGCTAAAGCATAATTTTAACCGCCATGAGATCAGGCTTTATGTCGATTATCAGGTAAGAATATGGTTAGTATCCCCAGAAGCGGCAGGAAAGCACAGATTTTATAAACTAAATAGATACTGGTATGGTCGGCAATCAGCCCCAGCACCGCTGCGCCCAGGCCTCCCATCCCGAAGGCAAACCCGAAAAACAGGCCGGAAACCATACCGATGCGTCCTGGCAGCAGCTCCTGGGCATACACCAGAATGGCGGAAAACGCCGACGCGAGAATAAAGCCGATAATCACCGTTAAAATCCCCGTCCAGTACAGCGTGGCGTAGGGTAAAACAAGGGTAAATGGCGCGACGCCGAGAATAGAGCCCCAAATCACATATTTTCTGCCGATTTTATCGCCCACCGGCCCGCCGATTACCGTCCCGGCAGCCACCGCAAACAGGAAGGCAAACAGATGGAGCTGCGCGTTTTGTATTGATAATCCGAATTTTTGCATCAGATAAAAGGTGTAGTAGCTACTGATGCTCGCCATATAAAAATATTTCGAGAAAATGAGCAGCAATAACACGCTTACGGCCAGTACGACTTTATTGCGCGGCAGCGGGTTAGCGATTATCGCTTTTGGCTTGCCTTTCGCTATCCGGTGCTGGGCTGCATACCAGCGGCTGATCTGCGCCAGCACCACGATCGCCAGCAGCGCGGCCAGCACAAACCAGGCGACATTCCCTTTGCCATAGGGCGCGATAATCACGGCAGCCAGCAGCGGACCCAATGAACTGCCGAAGTTACCGCCGACCTGGAAGATAGACTGCGCCAGACCATGACGTCCGCCAGAGGCCATACGCGCCACGCGGGACGATTCCGGGTGAAAAACGGACGAGCCGGTACCCACCAGCGCCGCAGCGAGCAATACGCCGCCAAAACTTCCCGCCATTGCCAGCAGTACCAGCCCGCTCAGGGTAAAACACATGCCGACAGGCAGCGACCACGGCATGGGATATTTATCCGTCCAGTAGCCGACGACCGGTTGCAACAGCGATGAGGCGAGCTGGAACGTCAGGGTGATCAAGCCTATCTGAACGAAGCTCAGCGAGAACTCCGCCTGTAACAGGGGATAAATGGCTAAGATTAGCGACTGGATCATATCGTTCAGCAGATGGGAAAGACTAATCGCGCCCAAAATACCAAACGACGTACGTGCTTTAGCGGCCGTTACGGGCGCGCTGGCTAACGGCTGGGGTGGTTCACTCATGGCCATAGAAAGTCACTTAAATTTTATGCGATGTTGGATATAACATGATGTTAATTATTACCAGACTAACATACCTGTGAAATGTGTTTGAAGGAAGTCTCAATTCTGAAAACATATTTGTCTATTATTGCAAGGAAAGGTAATTTCTGCGGTTGATATTGAGTCAGGGAGAGAAACATGAAATTTTTGAAACGGGGTGTGGCGCTGGCGTTACTGGCGGCGTTCGCGCTGGTGAGCCAGTCTGTACAGGCTTATGAAAAGGATAAGACCTATAAAATTACTATCCTGCATACCAACGATCACCACGGTCACTTCTGGCGCAGCGAATATGGCGAATATGGTCTGGCGGCGCAAAAAACGCTGGTAGACAGTATCCGTAAAGAGGTGGCGCAAGAGGGGGGAAGCGTCCTGTTGTTATCCGGCGGCGACATTAATACTGGTGTGCCGGAGTCCGATCTCCAGGATGCGGAGCCCGATTTCCGCGGGATGAATCTGATTGGCTACGACGCTATGGCCGTCGGTAATCATGAATTTGATAACCCGCTCACCGTATTGCGCCAGCAGGAAAAGTGGGCGAAGTTTCCTTTTCTCTCCGCCAATATTTATCAAAAAAGTACCGGCGAGCGTCTGTTTAAACCGTGGGCTATTTTTACAAGACAGGATATAAAAATCGCGGTGATCGGCTTAACTACCGATGACACGGCGAAAATAGGCAACCCGGAATATTTTACCGATATTGAGTTTCGTAAACCTGCTGAAGAAGCAAAAGTTGTGATTCAGGAACTTAATATGAATGAAAAACCGGACGTGATTATCGCGGCCACGCATATGGGGCATTATGACAACGGCGATCACGGTTCGAATGCGCCTGGCGATGTAGAGATGGCGCGCAGTTTGCCTGCCGGTTCGCTGGCAATGATTGTGGGCGGTCACTCACAGGATCCGGTATGCATGGCGTCGGAAAATAAAAAACAGGTGAATTACGTACCGGGAACGCCCTGCGCGCCGGATAAGCAAAACGGTATCTGGATCGTGCAGGCGCATGAGTGGGGTAAATATGTAGGCCGTGCGGATTTCGAATTCCGTAACGGCGAAATGAAAATGGTCAACTACCAGCTCATTCCGGTGAATCTCAAGAAAAAAGTGACCTGGGATAACGGGAAAAGCGAGCGCGTACTTTACACGCCGGAAATCGCAGAAAATCCGCAAATGCTCTCGTTATTAACGCCGTTCCAGAATAAAGGTAAAGCGCAACTGGAGGTGAAAATCGGTAGCGTGAATGGCCTTCTTGAAGGCGATCGCAGCAAGGTCAGATTTGTCCAGACCAATATGGGACGAGTGATTCTGGCCGCGCAGATCGCGCGCACCGGCGCCGATTTTGGCGTGATGAGCGGCGGCGGTATTCGCGACTCGATTGAGTCGGGAGATATTACCTATAAAAGCGTGCTCAGAGTGCAGCCGTTCGGCAACATTGTGGTGTATGCCGATATGAGCGGCAAAGAGGTGATTGATTATCTCACCGCCGTGGCGCAGATGAAACCGGACTCCGGCGCCTATCCACAGTTCGCTAATGTGAGCTTTGTCGCCAAAGAGGGCAAGCTTACCGACCTGAAAATCAAAGGCGAGCCCATTGACCCGGCCAAAACCTACCGCATGGCGACGCTGAGTTTCAACGCCACGGGCGGCGATGGTTATCCGCGCATTGATAACAAACCGGGATACGTGAATACCGGGTTTATTGACGCGGAAGTGCTGAAAGAGTTTATTCAGCAAAATTCACCGTTGGATGCGGCGGCTTTTGCGCCAAAAGGCGAGGTGAGCTGGCTGTAGCGCTAGTGATAGCTATCATTGCCGGATGGCACTTGCGCTGCCATCCGGCAAAACTTTTTCGCGCAGGCTTAATCCCGGCGCGCAATATCGGCAAATGTGGCTCCCAGTATGGCGGCCAAATCGTCAGCCGCCAGTTCAATATCCAGCCCGCGTTTACCACCGGAAACATATATAGTGGCAAACGTGCGGGCTGGAGCGTCAATCAGCGTGGGCAGCCGTTTCTTCTGTCCCAGCGGACTGATCCCGCCGACCAGATATCCCGTGGTGCGTTGCGCCACCATCGGGTCGGCCATATCGACCTTTTTCGCGCCCAGAGCTTTGGCGACTTTTTTCAAATCCAGTTGCCCGGCTACAGGCGTCACGGCGACGGCCAGTTGCTTCATATCGCCATTCACGGCGACCAAAAGCGTTTTATACACCTGATCGGCGTTTAGCCCGAGCTTACGCACCACTTCATCGCCAAAGTTAGTTTCATTCGGATCGTGATCGTAGGTGTGAATGTTAAACGGAACCTTGTTCTTTTCGAGTAACTTAACTGCGGGTGTCATAACGTTCCTTCTTACTACAGACGTGATTTGCCATCAGCATACGCCCGAAAGCGGACTAAAAAATAGTGTAATCTTGTGCATTAGGTCTTGGCAGTTGCGGCAACTTTGAGCGACAATCTGAAGATCCGAAGCGAAAGCGTCGGGATAATAATAACGATGAAATTCCTCTTTGACGGGCCAATAGCGATATTGGCCATTTTTTTAACGCATCAATTCCGGCAGATTTCCTTCCCCATAAAGATGGAGTGCGCCAACGGCGACCACATATTGCCCTGGCGGCATAGCGTTAAGTCGATCCCGCCAGGCAAGATTACGCTGATGCATCAGCACATCATACAGTGACTGGCTAAACGTTCTGGGTAAGGTGATATCGCCATGCTGCTGCGGCATTTTTAACCACCAACTCATCATCTGTTGTAGCTGACGGGCGTTGGTATGCCAGTGCGTCAGCGTATCATCCAGCAGCGCCAGACCGTTATCCGGTAACTGACACAAAAGCGCAATCTGACTGGCGACGCCTTCCAGTTCGATCACCGGTTTTTGCGTCTGCTTCGCGGCCTGTAAAAGTTGATAATCGATTCCGTATTCGGGGCGTAAACCTAACTGTTGCGCCTGAGTTGCCTGTAAAATCATGGCGATTTGCCATAGCGGCTGAGTGGAAAACAGCGACAGGGAAATGCCCAGCTCTTCGACGATTTTTCGCAGACTGTGCAACTGCTCCTCGCTGATGCGCTCCTCCAGCGCAGCACACGTCGGCAGACTGGCAAACGGGGTGTCATGACCGGAGACATCGGCTTCGACAATCAGCGCATCGGCGCGTTTAAGCTTTTTAAGCAGTCTGGCGGGGAGGGGGGCCATATCGCGCGTGCCCATATGGATACTGCCGACGAGGTGAAAATCACGGTTGCCAGGCAAAAAGATATCGATGGCGGGCCAGGTATAATGATTGCCGCGCAATGCGGCCCACAGCGTTTTTACCCGGTACAACAGATCCATACGACCTCCTTGAGTAGACCATCATGCTAGCGCGTGGCCCTGGAAGATACAATGAATTCGCGAGGTGGGAAAAGGCCGGATAGTAACGCGAAAGCGTCTTACCCGGCCTGGTTAAATTCTGCCAGACTGGGTAAGTTGGCAACGGTTTACGCTTTCGGTTTAAAGCGCAATAACCGGTTGGCATTGCTCACGACGGTAATGGAAGACAGCGCCATCGCCGCTCCCGCCACCACCGGGTTTAACAAGGTACCGGTAAACGGCCACAGAATACCGGCGGCTACCGGAATACCAATACTGTTGTAGATAAACGCGCCAAGCAGGTTTTGCTTCATATTGCGCAACGTCGCGCGTGAAATGGCCAGCGCATCCGCCACGCCCATCAGGCTATGGCGCATCAGCGTAATCGCCGCAGTTTCAATTGCCACATCGCTGCCGCCGCCCATCGCGATACCGACGTCCGCCTGTGCCAGCGCGGGCGCATCATTGATACCATCGCCGACCATCGCTACCTGACGACCCTGGCTTTGCAGACGTTTAATCGCATCGGCTTTGCCATCCGGCAGAACGCCCGCAATGACTTCATCAATGCCCGCTTCTTTGGCAATCGCGTTAGCCGTCGTCGGGTTATCCCCAGTGAGCATTACCAGACGGTATCCGGCGTTATGCAGGCGTTCAAGCGCGGCAATACTATCGTTACGCAACGGATCGCGTACCGCCAGCAACGCCGCCGCTTTACCGTCAATCGCCAGCAGGACCGGGGTAGAGCCTTGCGAGGCCTGCGCGGTGATTTCCGCCGTCATGTCATCCGAGGCGACATGCTGTTCATTCAGCAACGCCTGGTTCCCCAGAAGCAGTTGATGGCCTTCCGCTTCGCCGCTAACGCCCAACCCGCGCAGCGTTCTGAAACCGTTAACCTGCGGCAGTTTATTGTCGCCGGCTTTCTCCAGAATCGCATGGGCCAGCGGGTGGCTGGACCCTTGTTCGAGCGCGGCTGCCAGGCGTAACGCCTGAGCTTCGTCAACGCCATTGAAGGTTTTCACCGCTACCACTTGCGGCTTGCCTTCCGTCAGCGTCCCGGTTTTGTCAAAAACGAGGGTATCCAACGTACTGGCGCGTTGCAGGGCATCGGCGTCGCGTACCAGCACGCCAAATTCGGCAGCGCGGCCTACGCCGGAAATAATCGACATTGGCGTCGCCAGGCCTAATGCGCAGGGGCAGGCGATAATCAGTACGGTTGTGGCGATGACCAGCGTATACACAATTTGCGGCGCCGGACCGAAGAAATACCAGATAGCGGCGCTGATCAGCGCAATGACTACCACCACGGGGACAAATATCGCAGAGATTTTATCGGCCAGTTGGCCTATTTCCGGTTTACTGCTTTGTGCCTGGCGCACCATTCGAATAATGCGTGACAGCGTGGTATGACTGCCCACCGCGCTGGCGCGGAACAGGACACTGCCGTCCTGTACGACGGTGCCGGCATGAACACTGTCGCCTTCGTCTTTTTGCTGCGGAATAGGCTCGCCGGTCAGCATGGCTTCATCAAGCCACGCTTCGCCCTGGGTAATTTCGCCATCCACCGGTACGCGATCGCCAGTGGTTAGCCGCAGCAGCATCCCTGGCTGAACGTCCGCCAGCGGGACGCTTTTTTCGCCTTCTTCTGTTACTACGCGCGCGGTCGGCGGAGTGAGATCGAGTAATTTTTCCAGCGCTTTTGAGGAACGCTGACGGGCGCGCGCTTCCAGCATGTGTCCGAGATTAATCAGACCGATAATCATCGCGCTGGCTTCGTAATAGAGGTGCCGCGCTTCCATCGGGAACCACTGCGGCCACAGGTTGACGCTCATGGAGTAGAGCCAGGCGACCCCGGTGCCCAGCGCCACCAGGGTATCCATTGTCGCCGTGCCGTTCAGCAGGCTTTTCCACGCGTTACGGTAAAAGTGACCGCCCGCAAAGACCATTACCGCAAGCGTGATTACGCCAATCGCCAGCCACAGGCTGCGGTTGTCGCCAGTCACCATCATGTTATCGCCGATCATCCCCCAGACCATGACCGGTATACCGACCGCCAGAGCGACGATTGCCTGCCAGCGAAATCGTTTCATGGTGGCGATGGCGGTTTCCTGCTGGCGCTCGCGGCGTTTAATATCATCTTCAATCGCCTCTGCGCCGTAGCCGGCTTTTTCCACCGCCTGTACTAAATCAGCGGCGGACGCGCTGCCCATCACCAGCGCAGTGCGTTCCGCCAGGTTTACCCGTGCCTGTGTGACGCCCGGTACGCTTTGCAACGCATGTTGTACGCGGGTAACGCAACTGGCGCAGCTCATGCCGCTTAACAGCAACTGTTGGCTTTCTTCATCGGCCGTCGCTACCGGAAGCTCATGAGGAACCGCTGCCAGTGCTTCCGACGGGATTGATGACTCTGTCAGCGGTTTAGCCTTTGGGTAGCTTAACGTCGCGCCATACCCGGCCTGTTTGATGGTTTCAATTAACGCGTCCGCACTGGCGGTGCCGGTGACGTGCGCTTCGGTTACAGTGACGTCCGCCAGCTCAACATCCGGACGTTGTTCAAGACTTTCTTTCACGCGTTTAACGCAATGACCGCAGGACAAACCGTCCAGGGTCAGGTCGATAGTTTGAGACATAGTAAAAACTCCTTTATGATTGGTCATCAATTCATTGACCTTAGTAATCGTAGTGACTCACTGTGATAAAGGTTAAACCTTCCAGCAAGGTTAAGGTCAAGGGGAAAATATGAATATTAGCGATGTGGCGAAAAAAACCGGTTTAACCAGCAAGGCCATTCGGTTTTATGAAGAGAAAGGGCTGGTGACGCCGCCATTACGTAGTGAAAATGGTTATCGTACCTATACACAGAAACATTTAAACGAGCTGACGTTGCTGCGACAGGCGAGGCAGGTGGGCTTTAATCTGGAAGAGTGCGGCGAGCTGGTCAATCTGTTTAACGATCCGCGACGTCATAGCGCTGATGTAAAAAAGCGGACTTTAGAAAAGGTCGCGGAGATAGAGCGCCACATCAGTGAGCTGCAATCAATGCGCGATCAATTGCTGGCGCTGGCTGAGCGTTGTCCCGGCGATGACAGCGCCGACTGTCCGATTATTGATAATCTTTCCGGCTGCTGTCATCACAAGGCGCAAAAGTCACGTTGATGAAACGGCGCGGACGCGTAGGGTGATGCCCTCCACGGCGATCACTTCGACATGCGTACCCGCGCACATGTCTTCGTCAGCGCATACTGGCCACGAGCTGTCGCCGACACGCATATGTCCCCGCCCGTTAACTAACGCGGCATTGAGCATAAACCGGCGGCCTACCAACTGTTGCCCGCGCTGGTTAAGTCGTCTGTCGGTCGGCTTTTGTTCCCGCACGCGGCGCGCCAGCCAGCGCCACCAAAGCCAGGCCGCCAGTAACGTTAAGGCCGCAAACAGGACGCCCTGCCATTCCCAGCCGAGCGGTAAGAGCCAGACGGTTAAGCCGGTAATCGCTGCCGCCACGCCGCTCCACAGCATATAGCCGTTACCGCCGAGCATTTCCGCAGCTAACAACAGACCGCCGAGGCTAAGCCAGAAGATATGCGGATGTACCAGAATCATCGCTATCATGGTTTTTTCCGTTCGCTGGCGCTGTCCTTAACCAGCTCGCTGATCCCGGCGATAGCGCCCATCAGACTGCTGGCATCCAGAGGCATCATAACCACTTTGCTGTTATTCGCCGAGCCGATTTGCTGTAACGCTTCGGTGTATTTCTGCGCCACAAAGTAGTTTACCGCCTGAATATCTCCGGCGGCGATGGCTTCAGACACCATCTGCGTAGCGCGTGCTTCCGCTTCGGCGGAACGTTCGCGCGCTTCCGCCTGCAGGAAAGCGGACTGGCGTTCGCCTTCGGCTTTCAGAATCTGCGACTGTTTTTCCCCTTCGGCTTTCAGGATCTCCGCCTGACGTACCCCTTCGGCCTCAAGGATATAGGCGCGTTTGGTGCGTTCCGCTTTCATCTGGGCATTCATCGAAGAGATCAATTCCGCAGGCGGACGGACATCGCGAATTTCGATACGGGTAACTTTAATTCCCCACGGATTGGTGGCTTCATCGACAATATGCAACAGACGTGTGTTGATGCTGTCGCGCTGGGAGAGCATCTCATCCAGCTCCATCGAACCGAGCACCGTTCGGATGTTGGTCATGGTAAGGTTAATGATCGCCAGTTCCAGGTTACTGACTTCATATGCGGCGCGCGGCGCATCGATAACCTGAATAAAACAGACAGCATCGATAGTGACGTTGGCGTTATCTTTTGAGATAACCTCCTGCGAAGGAATATCCAGTACTTGCTCCATCATGTTGATCTTGCGGCCAATTCTGTCCATAAACGGCACAACAAGGCTTAATCCTGGCTGCAGGGTTTTGGTGTAACGGCCAAAGCGCTCTACCGTCCACTGGTATCCCTGCGGAACAATTTTGACGCCCGCGCCGACGATCACCAGCGCGACGAAAATGAGAATAGGGATAAGAATAAGCATAGTTAAACCTCCTGTTGCGTTGTCCATAAACCGATTTTGCTGACGAATTAAGCGAATTATACCTGATTCAGTAAGGCATGTTCCCCCCTTATTAATGACAGGGATACACTATCGCTATAAAAATATGAACAATGGATGCGCAATAAATGAAAGAACGTAATATGTTGCTTGAGTTAAAGCAGGTCGGTTATCAGACCGAGACGACAAAGGTATTGAATAACATCAGTTTTACGCTACAACACGGCGAATTTAAGCTCATTACCGGACCTTCTGGTTGTGGCAAAAGCACGCTGCTGAAAATAGTGGCCTCGTTAGTGAGTCCTGATGTCGGCGTGATTCTCTTTGAGGGGCAGGATATTACTACCTTGAGTCCGGAAACCTATCGCCAGCAGGTTTCTTATTGCGCTCAGACGCCAGCGCTATTTGGCGATACGGTTTACGATAATCTGATTTTTCCCTGGCAAATTCGCCATCAGCGCCCGCAACCGAAAGCTTTCGCAGACTCGCTGGCGCGTTTTGAACTGCCGGAGACGATTCTGCAAAAACCGATTACCGCGCTTTCCGGTGGGGAAAAACAGCGTGTCGCGTTAATCCGCAACCTACAGTTTCTGCCGAAAATACTGTTACTCGACGAAATAACCAGCGCGCTGGATGAACATAACAAACGGAATGTGAATGATATTATTCATCGCTATGTTCGCGATAAGCAGATCGCCGTCTTGTGGGTAACGCATGACACAGATGAAATTCAACACGCGGATAAGGTGATAACGTTAACGCCATCAGCCGGAGAGATGCAGGAGGCGCGTTATGAACGAGCATAATATTACTAATACCTCGCTGGCGTTATCGATGCTGCTGGTGGTGATAGCGATACTCATCAGTCATAAAGAAAAGCTGACGCTGGAAAAAGATATTCTGTGGAGCGTAGGCCGGGCGGTGATACAGCTTATTATTGTCGGCTATGTACTGAAATACATCTTTGGCGTTAATCATGCCGCTCTGACGCTATGGATGGTGCTATTCATCTGTTTTAACGCCGCCTGGAACGCGCAAAAGCGCAGTAAGTATATTGATAAAGCATTTCTCTCGTCGTTTATCGCCATCACCGTCGGCGCCGGGCTAACGCTGGCGGTACTGGTGCTTACCGGTTCGATTGAATTTGCGCCGATGCAGGTTATTCCGGTCGCTGGCATGGTCGCCGGCAACGCGATGGTGGCGGTAGGACTGTGCTATAACCAACTGGGGCTACGTTTTCACAGCGAGCAGCAGCAAATCCAGGAAAAATTAAGCCTGGGCGCAACGCCGAAAATGGCCTCTGCCGGGCTTATCCGCGACAGTATTCGCGCATCGCTTATCCCGACGATCGACTCGGCAAAGACTGTTGGGCTGGTGAGCCTACCGGGGATGATGTCCGGGCTGATTTTTGCCGGGATTGATCCGGTAAAAGCGATTAAATATCAAATTATGGTAACGTTTATGCTGTTGTCGACTGCCAGCCTGTCTACCATCATTGCCTGCTATTTAACCTATCGGAAGTTCTATAATTCGCGTCACCAGTTAGCGGCGACGCAGCTCAAGAAATCATGATACTTGCCGGATGGCGGCGTGAACGACTCATCCGGCCTGGGGGATGGGGAGGCCTGATAAGCGTAGCGCCATCAGGCAAGAGATAATTAATACAGTAGCGCGTACAACTGGCGGCGGTATTTCGAGGCCAGCGCGTCGCCGGTGCCGAGCGCGGCAAGGATCTCCTGGAAGGTTTTTCGCGTCTGCCCCTCGGCGGCGGCAAGATCTTTTCTCAGATGGCTGAACAGCAATTCCAGCGCTTCTTCATTACGTCCGACCTGGTGCAACTGCAACGCCAGTTGCGTCGCCAAAGCCGCATCTTGCGGATTCTCCGCGACCTGCTGCTGAAGCTGCTGAATTTCCGGCGTGTCTGCCGCCTGTTTAAGCAGATCGATCTGCGCGACCAGCCCCTGATAGCGGGTATCCTGATCCTGTAGCGGGATGGTTTTTAACACCGCTTCGGCCTCTTCTGAACGGTTCAGAGCAATGTGTGTTTCCGCCAGTAACAGGCCAATCTCACTGTTCTGATGAGAGAGCTGCCAGGCGTCTTTCAGCAGCGGCAGCGCGTCAATGTAGTTGCCTTCCTGCATTAACTGCATCGCCTGCTGCGCTTTTAGCTCTTCTTCGCGCGGTAGCACTTTATCCAGCAGAGCGCGGATCGCCTCTTCCGGCTGCGGCCCCTGGAAACCATCGACCGGTTGGCCATTCTGGAACAGATAGACCGTCGGGATGGCGCGCAGACCAAACTGAGCGGCGATCATTTGTTCGGCGTCGCAGTCCAGCTTTGCCAGAATAAACTGACCATTGTACTGGGCAACCAAGCTTTCCAGTACCGGCGTTAACTGCAGACAGTGTTGGCTGCGCTCAGACCAGAAATAGAACAGTACCGGCGTGGTCCTGGACTGTTCTAAGGTCTGCTGCAGGTTGGATTCATTAATATTGACAATATTCTGTACGGACATGGCGTCGCTCTCTTTTGTCTGTGTCACGTTTACATGGGGGCTGACAGGCGCGCTTCAACTCAGCTTTGTAAAATTTTATCCAGCATACGGCCCGGCAATATGCGTTTCAATGCTATCACCGCCCAGGTGACCAGCGTAACGGGGTAGCGCAGCTTAGGCTTATCGCTTTCAAAAGCATGGCGGACTTTCGCTACCACCGCGTCAGGATCGCGGGTGAAACGTGCGGCGATGCTGGGATTTTCTACCGGTTTATCGCGTTGCGTCTGGTTAACGTTATCCGTAAAACGGGTACGAATCGGCCCGGGTTCTATCAGGCTCACTTTAACGCCTGTGTGCCGTAGTTCCATGCGCAGCGCGTCAGACCAGGCTTCCAGCGCGTATTTGCTGGCGGCATAAGCGCCGCGCCCAGGAGTAGAAATTAGCCCCATCACCGATGAGGTCATCACAATGCGCCCTTCGCCATGCGGCAACATGGCGGGAAGTAAGCGCATGGTAAGCTGATGCGCGCCGAAAAAATTACTGGAAAACTGTTGTTCCATCTGCTCACGGCTGATGGTGGAAAGGGGGCCATAAACGCCGTAGCCGGCATTGTTAAAGATCCCGTATAGACGATTATCGGTCAGAGCGATCACGTCGTCGGCGGCACGATCCACGCTTTCAGGAGAGTCGAGATCGATCAACACACCGGTAAATCCCATGCTGTTCATCCGGGCGACATCATCAGGTTTGCGGCAGCCCGCCAGGATTTGAAAGCCCTGGCGTTTAAGTTCAAGCGCGCTATCCAGACCGATTCCGCTGGAACATCCTGTTATTAAGACCGATTTTTGCATAACTTTACCTGTCAGGATCTCCGTTGATTTAAGAGTCGTGGTTAACTATATCCGTCATACTTCAAGTTGCCTGTGCGTTCGTTTACCCCAGTCACATAGGTGTCTATGCTCCTGGAAATTCTCTTACGTGCCGCCTTCATGCAACTCGAATTATTCAGGAGAGAAAAGGGGTCAACTGCTTCGCCATCCAGTCGGCAATAAACGGCTGGGCGTCGCGGTTGGGATGAATACCGTCATCCTGCATCCACTGGGGTTTCAGATACACCTCTTCCATAAAAAACGGTAACAGAGGAATATCGAACTCTTTAGCGAGCTTAGGATAAATGGCGCTAAAGGATTCATTATAACGGCGACCATAGTTAGCGGGCAGATGAATTTGCATCAATAGCGGTTGGGCATTGGCGGCTTTCACCGCCTGGATGATTTTACGTAGCGTTTGTTCGGTTTGCGCAGGCGCAAAGCCACGCAGGCCATCGTTACCGCCAAGCTCCACCAGTACCCAGCGTGGCTGGTGCTGTTGCAACAGCGCAGGCAAACGCGTCAGCCCCTGCAGCGAGGTATCACCGCTTATACTGGCATTAACGACCGGCGTTTGGTTTTGCCATTTATCATTAAGCAGCGACGGCCACGCCGCGCTGGCAGCCATACGGTAACCGGCGCTAAGGCTATCGCCCAGAACTAATAAGGTGTCTGCGGCGGCGACGCGGAAGGTTAACAGGAACAAAAACAGGAAGGGCAAATGCCAGCGGAAAATAGTGTTGAAGTTCATCGTCTCAGGAAGTCCGTCGGTCAGGGTGAGCATGAGCTTTCCATCCTTACTGGAGTTGAACTGGTTGTCAAACGCGGCGAAACCATTGCGCTGATTGGCGAATCAGGATCGGGGAAATCTACGCTGTTGGCGATTCTCGCCGGACTGGACGACGGCAGTAGCGGGGAGGTCAGTCTGGTGGGGAAACCGCTTCACCAGATGGACGAAGAGGCGCGGGCGCAGCTTCGCGCTCAGCATGTCGGCTTTGTTTTTCAATCCTTCATGCTGATTCCTACGCTCAACGCGTTGGAAAACGTCGAACTGCCAGCCCTGCTGCGTGGTGAAAATAACGCTCAGAGCAAGGCGGGGGCGAAAGCGCTGCTCGAACAACTGGGGCTGGGAAAACGGCGCGATCACCTTCCGGCGCAGCTTTCCGGCGGCGAACAGCAGCGCGTAGCGCTGGCGCGCGCGTTTAATGGGCGTCCTGATGTGCTGTTTGCCGATGAACCGACGGGTAATCTTGACCGTCAGACCGGAGATAAAATCGCCGACCTGCTATTTTCACTGAACCGCGAGCACGGCACCACTCTGATTCTGGTGACGCATGATCTGGCGCTGGCGGCGCGCTGCGATCGGCGGTTACGGCTGGTCAACGGTAAGTTACAGGAGGAGGCATGATAGCCCGCTGGTTCTGGCGTGAATGGCGATCGCCCTCGCTGATTATTGTCTGGCTGGCGCTAAGTCTGGCGGTAGCCTGTGTACTGGCGCTCGGCAGTATCAGCGACCGGATGGAAAAAGGGTTAAGTCAGCAAAGCCGCGAGTTTATGGCGGGCGATCGGACGCTGCAAAGTTCGCGAGAGGCGCCGAAAGCCTGGATTGAGGAAGCGCGTAAACGCGGCCTTAAGGTGGGCGAACAGTTAACCTTTGCGACAATGACGTTTGCCGGCGATACGCCGCAACTGGCTAGCGTGAAGGCGGTAGATGGCGTTTACCCGATGTACGGCGAATTGCAAACCCGTCCTGCCGGAGTTAAACCGCAGCCGGGTAACGTACTGCTGGCACCGCGTCTGATGGCGCTGCTTAATCTGAAAACGGGCGATACCATAGATGTCGGCGACGCCACCTTACGTATTGCCGGTGAAGTGGTACAGGAACCGGATTCCGGGGTTAACCCTTTTCAGATGGCGCCGCGTCTGATGATGAATATGGCCGATGTGGCAAAAACCGGCGCAATACAGCCAGGGAGTCGCGTGATGTGGCGATATAAATTCGGCGGAACGCCGCAACAGCTTGCTGGCTATGAAAATTGGCTGTTGCCGCAGCTTAAACCTGAACATCGCTGGTATGGGCTGGATCAGGATGACGGGGCGCTGGGGAAATCGCTTGAACGTTCGCAGCAGTTTTTACTGCTTTCGGCGCTACTAACGCTACTGCTGGCGGTGGCTGCCGTCGCGGTGGCGATGAGCCATTACTGCCGTAGCCGCTACGATCTGGTGGCGATTTTAAAAACGCTGGGCGCGGGCCGGGCGCAGTTGCGTAAGCTTATCATCGGACAGTGGCTGATGGTGCTGGGGCTTTCCGCCGTCACAGGGGGCGCGATTGGGTTACTGTTTGAAAAAGTATTGCTGGCGCTGCTAAAACCGGTATTGCCCGCCGATTTGCCGTCCGCAAGCCTGTGGCCCTGGCTGTGGGCGCTGGGCGCGATGACGGTCATCTCTTTGCTGGTTGGTTTACGGCCCTATCGGTTGTTGCTTGCGACCCAGCCGCTACGGGTCCTGCGCCGCGATGTCGTCGCCCGCGTCTGGCCGTTAAAAATGTACCTTCCCGTTGCCTGTGCCGTCGTGGTGGCGCTGCTCGCCGGATTGATGGGCGGAAGTATGCTGTTGTGGGCGGTTCTGGCGGGCGCCGTGGTACTGGATCTGCTGTGCGGCCTGGTGGGCTGGATGCTGCTTAACGTGCTGCGCGGCATGACGTTGACGTCGCTACCGCTGCGTCTGGCCGTCAGCCGCCTGCTGCGCCAGCCGTGGTCAACGTTGAGTCAGCTTTCGGCGTTTTCGCTTTCGTTTATGCTGCTGGCGCTATTGCTGGTGCTGCGCGGCGATCTCCTCGAACGCTGGCAACAGCAGCTCCCGCCGGAAAGTCCGAACTATTTCCTTATCAATATTGCTTCAGGACAGGTTGCGCCGCTGAAAGCCTTTTTGGCGGAACATCAGGTGATTCCGCAGACGTTTTACCCGATTGTGCGGGCACGGTTAACGAAGATAAACGGTAGTCCGACGGAAGGCCGGCAGGATGAGTCGCTCAACCGCGAACTGAATTTAACCTGGCTGGATACGCGCCCGGACCATAATCCGCTGGTCGCCGGCCACTGGCCGCCAAAACCGGGCGAAGTCTCCATGGAGGAAGGACTGGCGAAACGGCTGAACGTCAGGCTCGGCGATAGCGTAACCTTTATGGGCGATACACAGGCGTTTAGCGCCAAAGTCACCAGCCTGCGTCAAGTAGACTGGGAAAGCCTGCGGCCCAACTTTTTCTTCATTTTTCCTTCCGGGGCGCTGGACGGGCAACCGCAAAGCTGGTTGACCAGTTTTCGCTGGGAGAATGGCAACGGCATGTTAACGCAGCTTAACCGTGAGTTTCCTACCGTCAGCCTGTTAGATATCGGGGCGATCCTGAAACAGGTGGGGCAGGTGCTGGAGCAGGTCAGCCGGGCGCTGGAGGTGATGGTCGTGTTAGTCACCCTCTGCGGCATGTTGCTATTACTGGCCCAGGTGCAGGTCGGGATGCGTCAGCGCCATCAGGAGCTGGTGGTGTGGCGCACGTTAGGAGCGGGAAAGAAACTGTTGCGTACCACACTCTGGTGCGAATTCGCCATGCTAGGGTTGGTTTCCGGGCTGGTCGCCGCGATTGGCGCGGAAACGGCGCTGGCGGTCTTACAAATTAACGTTTTTGATTTCCCCTGGGAGCCGGACTGGCGTTTATGGGTGACACTGCCGTTTTGCGGCGCGCTACTGCTTTCCGTATGCGGCGGCTGGCTTGGCGTCCGTTTGCTGAAAGGTAAAGCGCTATTCCGCCAGTTTAACGGTTAATTCATAATGTGAATAATTTCGCGCCGGTTTTTAAAGCGGCGCGTACTTGTTTAGTCGCACAAATTGGTAAGTGATTCATTTTTTTAGTAGCGTAAATCATTACAGGTGATGCGTGGGGGCTGGAATATTTTGTTGGTTACGCTTTCCCGATGGGGCAGTATGCCGTGAAATCGATTCAACCGTACTTTATGGGCGACCGCGTTGATTATGAACATGTTTTCACTCCAGTACCGACAACCTAACCTGGTGCGCCTGCGTTACGATTTCTAAATCGTTTTTCTGTGCCGGATGCCGACGTTAAGACATCTTATCCGGCATTTTTGCCTTTACGCTATTCCATTCTGAAAAACGCATAAGCGCCTGCCTCGCACATTTAACGACACACCTGGAAACATCATGAAATAATTTCAAGGACAGCAGGCTGTGATCTGTGTCATGTTATGAAATAGCCTTTCGTTTGGGCCAAAACAGATGACGCCGCATGTACGGTGTCCAGCACTGCATCACACTATTTAACATGGAGAAATTATGGGATTGGGTCAGAGTTTACGCATTGCGGCCGGCACGCTATTACTGGCATGCGGATTACAGTTTGCCCATGCCGATGGCTCCCCGCAAACGATCGTATTTGGCGTCGCGCCAGGGCCGTATGGCGACATGGTTAAGCAGGCGATTGCGCCGACATTAAAAGAAAAAGGTTATAAGATCGTGGTGCGCGAGTTTAGCGACTATGTCCAGCCCAATATGGCGTTATCTAACGGCAGCATTGATGCCAACCTTTTTCAGCATACCCTCTATTTTGACAAATTCACCGCTGACAAGGGGCTGAAACTCAGCAAACTTATTGTTGTACCAACTGCCGGGATGGGCTTCTATTCACGTAAAATCAAAAACCTGGATGAGCTTAAAAAAGGGGATATTATTACCCTTTCTAACGATCCGACCAACCTGGCGCGCGGTCTTCGCTTCCTGCAATCGCTGGGGCTTATCACGATTAAGGACAATATCGATCCGACCAAAGCCTCTGAACGGGATATCGCCAGCAATCCAAAAGGACTGGTTTTTAAACCGCTTGAGGCCGCACAGCTACCGCGCACGCTGGATGGCGTGACCGGCGCGCTGGTTAACGGGAACTTTGCTGTGGCGGCAGGACTGGATCTCTCTGGCGCGATTAAGCAGGAACACCTGGATGAGAATCTGAAAAATATCATTGCGGTACGCAGTGAAGATGCCGATAAGCCGTTTGCCAAAGATATTGTCGAGGCGGTGAAATCGCCGGCTTATCGTGCGGTCATCGACGATCCAAAGAATATTTATAGCGCCTTCCAGAAACCGGAATGGATGACCGCGACACCCTGATTGCAGCGGCGGCCATCCCCAATTTCTGAGGTGAATATGATTGAAATAGAAAAAGTCTGCGTCGATTTTACCGCCGGTCGCGGTACTCCCACGCGCGCGGTGGATAATGTGAGCCTGCATATCGCCGCAGGCGAGATTTTTGGCATTGTCGGTACCAGCGGCGCAGGAAAAAGCACTCTGCTGCGAACTCTGAACGCCTTAACGCGTCCCAGTCAGGGGCGCGTCAACGTCAACGGCGTGGAAATTTCGGCGCTGGACGGAAAAGCGTTACGCCAGGCGCGGCAGCGTATTGGTATGATTTTCCAGCATTTTAACTTAATGCATACCCGGACAGTGGCGCAAAACGTTGCGTTTAGTCTGAAAGCGGCTGGCTGTGAGCGCAGCAAAATCGCGCCGCGGGTGGCGGAAATTTTAACGCTGGTGGGCCTGGCCGATAAAGCGAACCGTTTTCCGATACAGCTCAGCGGCGGGCAAAAACAGCGGGTGGGGATAGCCCGCGCCATCGCTAACCACCCGGATGTTTTGTTGTGTGACGAACCGACTTCCGCTCTGGATCTGGAAACCTCCGCCACTATTCTGGCGCTGCTAAGACAGATCAATGCACAGCTCGGGATCACTATTGTGCTGATCACCCATGAAATGAACGTGATCAAATCTATTTGCGATCGCGTGGCGGTGATGTCGGGCGGTAAGGTTGTGGAGTCTGGCGAGGTGTTTGATGTGTTTGCCCACCCGCAACATGCTTTCATACAGCAGTTAGTGTCCCATACCCTTAATTTGACCCTGCCGGAACGTTTACGGGAACACCTGCCCGGGCAGTTGCTGAAAATTTTGTTTATCGGCGATTCGGCGGAGCAGCCGGTGCTGTCGGAGGTGGCGATCCAGTTTGGCGTCGCGGTCAATATCCTGCATGGCAAGATTGAGTATATCGGCGAACGCGCGTTGGGCATTCTGATGGTGCAATTAACCGCGCCGCATAATCCAACGGCGGTGGCGGCCGCCGTGGAGCATATCCGTCAACGTACCGCACAGGTGGAGGTGATCCGTGGATGATTTACTGCCGGATTTAACGCTGGCGTTCAATGAAACGTTCCAGATGTTGAGTATTTCAACGGTACTGGCGATTCTTGGCGGTCTACCGCTCGGTTTTCTGATTTTTGTCACCGATCGTCATCTGTTCTGGCAGAACCGTTTTATTTATCTCGTCGCCTCGGTTCTGGTGAATATTATCCGCTCGGTGCCATTTGTGATTTTATTGGTGCTGTTACTGCCGCTAACGCAGCTTTTGCTGGGCAATACGATTGGCCCGATTGCGGCCTCCGTCCCGCTGTCGGTGGCCGCAATAGCGTTTTATGCGCGTCTGGTGGATAGCGCGCTCCGCGAAGTCGATAAAGGGATTATTGAGGCGGCACTGGCATTCGGCGCCAGTCCGATACGTATTATCTGTACCGTACTGTTGCCGGAAGCCAGCGCAGGGCTGCTGCGCGGCCTGACGATTACGCTGGTGAGCTTAATCGGCTACTCGGCGATGGCCGGGATTGTCGGCGGCGGCGGGGTAGGCGACCTGGCGATTCGCTATGGCTACTACCGTTATGAAACCGAAGTGATGGTCGTTACCGTAGTGGCGCTGATTGTGCTGGTTCAGGTCGTTCAGATGCTGGGCGACTGGCTGGCAAAACGCGCCGACAAGCGCGACAGACACTAAACCGGATCAATGTAGCGTCATCCGACAATAAAAATAAGCTATTGCGCTTTTAGCCAGTTGGCAACTTCTTGCCATGTGCCGCGAAAAACGATATTCGCGGCTTTTTTCTCCAGTTGATAGCGATACATTGGGTCGTAATATTCATTCAGTAGCGGAACCAGCCATGCCATATGTCCGTCGGTGCTACCGTTGGATAATTGATCCGCCAGCGCCATATCCAGCGTGTTCGTTAGTTCGGCAAAGCGTTGCAACCCCAGACGGCGGCGAATGGCGAAAAGTCCATGATGAAGATATTCACTATACGCCTGCCAACCGCCTTCATCGCCGTAGGCGTGGATGAAATCGTGATGCATGCGGATGAAATATTCTTCACGCAGTCGTTCCAGACGAAGCGCAAACGGATCTTCCACTACCGTGATTGGCGCCTGCGCCATTCTTTCACGTAAACATTCAGGTAGATGGTTGGCGCCGATCGTTCGCCCTTCATCTTCCAGTACCCATCTTTTTAGCGTCTGACGCGCGTTAATTTTCAGCAATTCAACGGCAAGTTTGTTTTCAAAGCTGGCCTGGCTGAGCTGCGGTTTTAGCGTGCGGCCAAAAGAGGAGCCGCGATGACGCGCGAGACCTTCCAGATCCACGCCGTTGGGCTGTTGTCGCACCAGTTGCGTTTTGCCGCTGCCAGTGCAGCCGCCAATTAAAAGAATCGGTTTTTGCACCAGTTGCCAGGTCGCCTGAATTGCTGTCTGGCGCAGCGCTTTATAGCCGCCTTCAATAAGCGGGCAGTCAATCCCCGTTTCTTGCAGCCAACGTTGTACGATATGCGAGCGCTGACCGCCGCGCGCGCAGCACAGATACCCGTTGGGGAAACGTTGATACGCGGCTTTCCATGCCTCAAGCCGCTGCTGGCGAATGTCGCCGCAAACCAGCCGATGCCCCAGCGCTAACGCCGCATCCGCGCCCTGACGTTTGTAGCAGGTGCCGACGGCGGCTCGCTCGTCGTCCATCATTAATGGCAGGTTGATAGCGCCCGGCATAGCGCCCTGTTGAAACTCAATCGGCGCGCGTACATCAATTAAAGGCGTATCGGCAATGAGGAGCGCGTGATAGTTCGTTTCATGGTTCATGTGTAATCTCGAAAAACAAAACAGCAATAGCGAGATTTTACGCGCTCAGGGAGGAGCCGGGAAAGGGGAAGATCATTCACCCGGCATTTTATGTGTTATTTAAGCTTACTTTGCGCCCAGATAATGCTGCTGGCGTATTCTGGCGGCAAGAGCGGAGAAAGCGCTTCCAGAGTAGCGCTAAGACGTGACGTATCGTTGTCGGTCAGATTAAGATGGCCGACTTTTCGCCCTGGATGTACCGTTTTATCATACCAGTGCAGATGCACCAGCGGCAGTTTCAGCCAGTCGTAATTTAGCGTACTGCCGATCAGATTGACCATCACCGACGGGGCGTTAACCACCGGCGCGGGCAACGGCAGACCGGTAATCGCGCGCAGATGCAATTCAAACTGACTGATGCTGGCACCATTTTGCGTCCAGTGTCCGCTGTTATGCACGCGCGGCGCCAGCTCGTTGATTAACAGACCTTCCGGCGTGATAAAACACTCCATCGCCATCACGCCGACGTAGTTCAGCGCCTGCATAATTGCTGACAGCATTGATTCCGCCTGCTCCTGCTGCCCGGCGTCCGCCTGTGGGAAAGCGACGCTGGTCCGCAAGATGCCGTCCTGATGCAAATTGTGCGTCAGCGGGTAGAAGACGGTGTTGCCATCGCGCGCGCGCGCGCCGACTAACGACACTTCGCCGGAAAAATGGATACCACGCTCAACAATACATTCGCCATAACAGTCATCCGGCAGTTCCCCGGTTTCGTCCGCGCGTAGACGCCACTGCCCGCGACCGTCATAGCCGCCAACGCGACGCTTAACGATCGCCAGTTCGCCCAGTTTATCGAACAGACCAGACCATTGGCCTTTATCTGACAACAGTTCCCAGGGGGCGGTCGCCAGTCCCAGTTTGTCGAAAAGCTGCTTTTGTGTCAGACGGTCGGCGATGATCGGAAATACATCGCGATTGACGAAGGCCGGGTGGCGCGCCAGCTCGCGGGTAAGCGCGGTTTCCGGCCAGCGCTCAATTTCTGCGGTAATGACGCTATGCTGTACCGGAACGGCGGTAGGCTCCGCATCCAGGCCAACCGGCCAGACGGAGATACCCAGCGGTTCGCCCGCCTGACGCAGCATCCGACCCAGTTGTCCGTTGCCGAGAACGCAAACTTGCTTCATAGCGTCCCCCGTGGATTGGGATTTTCCAGTACTTCATCGGTTTGCGCCTTGCGCCAGTTGCTCAGGCGCTGGTGCAGCGCATTATCGTGTGTGGCCAAAATTTGCGCTGCCAGCAGCGCGGCGTTCGCAGCCCCGGCTTTGCCGATAGCCAGTGTACCCACCGGAATGCCACGCGGCATCTGAACAATGGAGTAAAGGCTATCCACACCGCTTAATGCTGCGCTTTGTACCGGAACGCCGAGTACCGGCACCAATGTTTTTGCCGCAATCATTCCCGGCAGATGCGCCGCGCCGCCCGCGCCGGCAATAATCACGTGATATCCGTTCTCTTCCGCCGTTTCGGCGAAGCTGAACAGTTTATCAGGGGTTCGATGGGCGGAAACCACTTCTACATGGTGCGGAACATCCAGAATTTCAAAAATTTCGGCGGCGAATTGCATGGTAGTCCAGTCGCTTTTGGACCCCATCACGATGGCGACACGCGCCGGATTATTGCGGGAAGACATGTGTCTTAAAACTCCTGTGGTGCGGGACACGCTGCTTTTGAGGTGTCAGAGAATAGCATGATAATCAGCCAAGGAAAACGGTTGCGTGCTCGCCGTAATAGACGATTCGACGATCATTTAAAAGGGAAAGGCGATTAACTCAACGTCGTCCGGCGTGACTTTTACCATGGAACCTTCATGGTGCCATGCGCCTAACACCACGCGGAACGCGGGCTGACCGTTAGCTGAAAGTTCATGCACTGCCGGGCGGTGGGTATGACCATGAATCAACCACTGTACGTGGTGTTTCTCCATGTCGGCGACGACGGTCTGCGCATTGACGTCCATAATATCCAGCGATTTGCTGCTGTTGGCGGATTTACTGCCGGCGCGCAGTCTGGCGGCGATACGGCGGCGGATAAACAGCGGCAGGGTAAGGAACAGTCGTTGGACCCACGGATTATGGACTTTGGCGCGAAACGCCTGATAACCGGCATCATCGGTACAGAGCGTATCGCCGTGCATAATCAGCACTTTGCGGCCATACAGATCGAGTACCTTTTCTTGCGGCAGGAGCGTCATTCCGCTTTCGCGAGCAAATCGCTTGCCAATCAGGAAGTCGCGATTACCATGAATAAAGAAGCAGGGAACGCCAAAATCCACCACCGCTTTGATGGCGGCGGCTATCTCACGATGTAGCGGATCAGGGGAGTCATCGCCAATCCAGGCCTCGAAGAGATCGCCAAGAATATACAGCGCGTCGGCCTGACGGGCTTCTGTAGTTAAAAAACGCAGAAAACCGGCGACGATCGCCGGTTCTTCCGTTTGCAGATGCAGATCTGCAATAAACAGTGTCGCCACGCTTACTCGCTGACGGTCACGTTTTCAATGATGACGTCTTCTTTTGGTACGTCCTGGTGCATACCGCTGCGACCAGTGGCGACGCCTTTGATTTTATCTACCACGTCCATACCTTCTACGACTTCCGCAAAGACGCAGTAGCCCCAGCCTTGCAGACTTTCGCCGGAGAAGTTCAGAAAGTCATTGTCTGCCACGTTGATGAAGAACTGCGCGGTAGCGGAATGTGGCGCCTGAGTACGCGCCATTGCCAGCGTACCACGGGTATTCTTCAGGCCGTTGTTGGCTTCGTTTTTGATAGCTTCTTTGGTAGCTTTCTGATTCATGCCTGGCTCAAAGCCGCCGCCCTGAATCATAAAACCATTAATCACACGGTGGAAAATGGTGTTGTTATAAAAACCTTCACGGCAGTAGTCCAGGAAGTTTTTAACTGTTTCAGGCGCTTTATCGTCAAAGGTTTTGATTACGATATCGCCGTGATTAGTGTGGAAAGTAACCATTTTTGCATCCTGTTCCAATAGAGTGGTGCTTTAGCCCTCAATAGGGCCCATATAGGGGTTTGTTATAGCATAACCGTAAGCTGCGATCACCTTGCAAAGTGTGCTGCTTCGATGATG
Source organism: Salmonella enterica subsp. arizonae (assembly GCF_008692845.1). Classification (GTDB taxonomy): domain Bacteria; phylum Pseudomonadota; class Gammaproteobacteria; order Enterobacterales; family Enterobacteriaceae; genus Salmonella; species Salmonella arizonae. The sequence continues at coordinate 354,593 of NZ_VXJW01000002.1, read as the reverse complement.
AATAATATGTATCATACGGAGATTATTACCCACACACGTCTATACGGAATCTTCGATGTTAAAAATTTTTAATACACTGACGCGCCAAAAAGAGGAATTCAAACCCATTCATGCCGGGGAAGTCGGTATGTACGTGTGTGGTATCACCGTTTATGATCTCTGTCACATTGGCCACGGGCGTACGTTTGTCGCTTTTGACGTTGTCGCGCGCTATTTGCGTTTTCTCGGCTATAAGCTGAAGTACGTGCGTAACATTACCGATATCGACGATAAAATCATTAAGCGCGCCAATGAAAATGGCGAAAGTTTTGTCGCGCTGGTCGACAGAATGATTGCGGAAATGCATCAGGACTTCGACGCGCTGAATATTCTGCGTCCGGACAGCGAGCCGCGTGCAACGCACCATATTCAGGAAATTATCGAGATCACCCGAACCTTAATCGAGAAAGGACATGCCTATGTGGCGGATAACGGCGATGTGATGTTTGATGTACCTACCGATCCGACTTATGGGCAGCTTTCTCGTCAGGATCTTGAGCAGCTTCAGGCGGGGGCGCGCGTTGATGTGGTTGACGTGAAGCGTAACCCGATGGACTTCGTGCTGTGGAAGATGTCGAAAGAGGGCGAGCCGAGCTGGCCGTCGCCGTGGGGCGAAGGGCGTCCGGGCTGGCACATTGAATGTTCGGCCATGAACTGCAAGCAGTTGGGCAACCATTTTGATATTCACGGCGGCGGCTCCGATCTGATGTTCCCGCATCATGAAAACGAAATTGCCCAGTCCACCTGCGCGCATGACGGCGAATACGTCAACTACTGGATGCACTCCGGCATGGTGATGGTGGATCGCGAGAAGATGTCCAAATCGCTGGGTAATTTCTTTACCGTGCGCGACGTGCTGAAATACTACGATGCGGAAACCGTGCGCTACTTCCTGATGTCCGGTCATTACCGTAGTCAACTGAACTACAGCGAAGAGAACCTCAAGCAGGCGCGCGCCTCGCTGGAGCGGTTATACACAGCGTTGCGCGGAACGGATAAATCAGCGGCTCCGGCGGGCGGCGAGGCGTTCGAAGCGCGTTTCGTGGAGGCGATGAACGACGATTTCAATACGCCGGAAGCCTACTCCGTCCTGTTTGATATGGCGCGTGAAGTCAACCGACTCAAGAGCGAAGATATGACGGCCGCGAATGCGATGGCGTCTCATCTGCGAAAAATTTCCGGCGTGCTGGGGCTGCTGGAGCAGGAGCCTGATGCCTTCCTGCAAAGCGGCGCGCAGGCGGATGACGGTGAAGTCGCGGAAATCGAAGCCTTGATCCAACAACGTCTGGATGCCCGTAAAGCAAAAGACTGGGCGGCGGCGGACGCGGCGCGCGATCGTCTCACTGAAATGGGCATTATTCTGGAAGACGGCCCGCAGGGAACCACCTGGCGACGTAAGTAATTGTCGTATTGCCGGATGGCGACGCAAGTCATCTTATTCCGGCCTACCGTGCATCGTATAGTAGGCCGGATAAGGCGTTAGCCGCCATCCGGCGCATTCACCGCCGCAACTCAGGCGGTGACTTTCACGCTTTGACCTTCAAAGCTGACGGTTTGCCCGGCGACAATTTTGCAGCGTTTACGAGTTTCAACCGCGCCATCGACCTTGACCAACCCGTCGGCAATAGCGATTTTCGCCTGAGCGCCGCTTTCGCTCCAGCCTTCCAGCTTGAGCAGATCGCATAGTTCGACGTGCGGGTGCTTGCCTAAAGAGAATGTCGCCATGTTATTTTCCTTGTGGATCGTGATATTCAGTGCACGCCTGCAGCGTGTTTTCGATAAGCGTGGCGACCGTCATCGGACCGACGCCGCCCGGTACTGGCGTGATGTATGACGCGCGCGCCGCAGCCTCTTCAAACACGACATCGCCAACGACTTTGCCATTTTCCAGACGGTTAATACCGACATCAATCACAATCGCGCCTTCTTTAATCCATTCGCCGGGAATAAACCCCGGTTTACCGACGGCGACAATGAGCAAATCAGCATGTTCGACATGATGACGCAGATCTTTGGTAAAGCGGTGCGTAACGGTAGTCGTACAGCCAGCCAGCAGCAACTCCATGCTCATCGGGCGTCCAACGATATTGGACGCGCCAATGACCACCGCATTCAGGCCGTAGGTATCAATGTTGTAACGCTCAAGCAGGGTCACAATACCGCGAGGCGTACAGGGACGCAGGCGCGGCGCACGTTGACACAGACGGCCAACGTTATAAGGGTGAAAACCGTCTACGTCTTTATCCGGCGCGATACGCTCCAGCACTTTTACGTTGTCGATACCTGCCGGTAAAGGCAACTGCACCAGAATACCGTCGATCGTGCTATCCGCATTCAGAGTGTCAATAAGCTCCAGCAGTTCGGCTTCGCTGGTGGTTTCCGGCAGGTCATAGGAGCGGGAGACGAACCCCACTTCGTCGCACGCTTTGCGTTTGCTTGCCACATAAATCTGTGAGGCCGGGTTGCTGCCGACCAGCACCACAGCCAGGCCGGGAGCGCGAAGACCCGCTGCGACGCGAGCCTGAACTTTTTGAGCAACCTCAGATCGCACCTGCTGCGCAATCGTTTTACCGTCAATAATCTTTGCTGCCATCAGAGAGAGGATTCCATCTGTTACTTCAAGTCAAAGGGGATAACGCTATTTTGTCAGAAGCGGGCCTCGCTGTCAGTTAACGTTTGTGTTTCCGATGCGATCGCTTCGTCTACCCCTCCGTTGACGAAGGTGATGCGTGACCAGTGGACGCGCCGGGATTAACCAAAAAAAACAATTCATCACTCTGGTCATTGTTAACGTCATTCCCCGTCGCTAATAGTACCAGGCGGTATAACGCCACCCTTTATACAAAATAACATTGGACCATTCTTATATCTTAATAAGAATTAACTTAGGCCATTAAAAGAGTTTGCGGCTATTTTTTATTTATCGAAATGTTTAATTTATTATCGTGACGAAGTGCCATATTTGCACAAATTAATTACTGCTTCTGATACTCAGGTGAGAAACAGAAAAGTAATGGTTTTGCAATATCTATCTTTACAGGATGAAGAGATAATTTTTCTGACATGCTATGTCAATAATAATTCAAACGGAACCGACAGGATGCCGGAACCGGATGTGTGTAATTCAAGGGAAATCCATGAAACATAAATTAATGACCTCTACTATTGCGAGTCTGATATTTGTCGCTGGCGCAGCGGTTGCGGCTGATCCTACTCCTACTCCAGTGAGCGTGAGCGGCGGTACTATTCATTTCGAAGGTAAACTGGTCAATGCGGCCTGCGCCGTAAGCACTAAGTCAGCCGATCAAACCGTGACTCTGGGTCAATACCGTACCGCCAGCTTTACGACGGTTGGCGATACGACGGCACTGGTGCCCTTTACCATCGTTTTGAATGATTGCGATCCGAAAGTGGCGGCCACTGCTGCTGTTGCATTCTCTGGTCAGGCAGATAAAACCAACAATAATTTGCTGGCCGTCTCCTCTGCGGACAATAGCACCACCGCGACCGGCGTCGGGATTGAGATTCTTGATAATACCTCCTCACCGTTGAAGCCGGACGGCGCGACTTTCTCGGCGAAGCAGGCGCTGATTGAAGGCACCAATACGCTACGTTTTACCGCACGCTACAAGGCAACCGTCGCCGACACGACGCCAGGCCAGGCTAATGCCGACGCCACCTTTATTATGAAATACGAATAATCCCGTCAGGGAACGCCAGGGAAGGAAGACGCCTCAATGGAAGAGGCCATCGGAGATGAAAGAGAACATAGCAGATGATAAGGAAAGGCGCGGCGCTAGTGGGGCTTCTTTGGCTGTCGCCCGTCATTGCGCAGCCGGTAATGGTGGAGAGCGGGCGTATTCACCTGCGCGGACAACTGGTCAACGGCGGTTGTGTTGTTGCTACTGAAAGTCAGGATTTGCGCGTACTGATGGGACAGTATCGTACCAATGCTTTTGCCGGTCCTGGCAGCTTCGCTCCCGTCAGCGTGCCATTTTCGTTACGGTTAATCTCCTGTAGCGCGGAGGTCTGGCGTCATGTTGGTATTGCGTTTGCCGGCGTTACGCCTGCGGAAGATCCCCATGTTTTTCTGGCCAGAGGCGAAGGTATCGGGAATGCCGGAATCGGCCTGGCGTTATTTGACGATCAGCAGCGGCAAATCATACCTAACTCGTTACCGCTTCATTACGCGCCCATTTTAACGCAAGAAATGACTTTTCATTTTACCGCCCGTTATCGGGCAATTTCAGAAAATATGACGCCGGGACGAATTCATTCAGAAGTGTGGTTTACGCTGGTTTACCCGTGATTTTTCTTGCCGACATAACTTAATGCAAAAGGTATTTTTTACCATGCTGAATAGTATAAAATTAGGATTTATTGTTCTTCTCACGCTATTTACCTCGCTGAATGTACAGGCGGCGGGGGGAATTGCATTAGGCGCCACGCGTGTTATTTATCCCTCGGCGGCGAAACAGACTTCTCTGGCAATCAGTAATAGCGATACTAAAGAACGTTATCTCGTCAATTCATGGATCGAAAATAGCGCCGGGCAGAAAGAAAAAACGTTTATCGTTACGCCGCCTTTATTCGTCAGCGAACCCAAAAGCGAAAACACGCTGCGTATTATCTACGCCGGGCAACCGCTACCTGTGGATCGGGAGTCGTTATTCTGGATGAACGTGAAAGCCATCCCGTCGGTAGATAAAAGTCATATTGAAGGAAAAAACGTTCTGCAACTGGCGATTCTGTCGCGCATCAAACTGTTCGTGCGTCCGGCGAATTTGCCGCAGACGCCGGAAGAGGCGCCTGCCTTGCTGAATTTTTCCCATGTCGGTAATTATCTCAAAGTAACCAACCCATCAGCTTATTACCTCACGCTGGTCAATATCAGCGTGAGCGCGAAAAAGATCGGTAACGTGATGATCGCGCCAAAAAGCGACGTGCAAATTCCCTTACCGGCTGGCACGCAGGGGAACGTGACATTTCAGACCGTCAATGATTACGGCGCATTGACGACGGCTACAACGGCCAGTCTCGGGTAAGCAGGGCGCGTGAAGCCACATGAGAAAACAATGAAGAAGACAACCTGGTTTGCAGGACGATTTCCCGGCTATGTGTCACCGTTGAGCGGCGTGGCACTGTCGGTACTGGCGGCGCTGTATCCGCTGACGAGCCGCGGCGAAAGTTATTTCAACCCTGCGTTTTTGTCGGCGGATACCGCGTCCGTGGCGGATTTATCTCGCTTTGAAAAAGGTAATCATCAGCCGCCCGGTATCTACCGGGTGGATATCTGGCGTAACGACGAATTCGTAGCGACGCAGGATATTCGTTTTGAGGCTGGCACAGTGGGCACCGGCGATAAATCCGGTGGCCTGATGCCTTGTTTTACACCGGAGTGGATGAAACGGCTGGGCGTGAATACCGCGGCGTTTCCGGTCTCAGATAAAGGCGTTGATAGCACGTGTATTCACCTTCCTGAGAAAATTCCGGGCGCGGAGGTCGCGTTCGATTTCGCGTCGATGCGCTTAAATATTAGCTTGCCGCAGGCGTCAATGCTCAACAGCGCGCGTGGATATATCCCGCCGGAAGAGTGGGATGAAGGGATACCCGCCGCGCTCATTAATTACAGTTTTACCGGTAGCCGCGGAACAGACAGCGATAGCTATTTTTTGAGTCTGCTGAGCGGTTTGAACTATGGCCCCTGGCGGCTGCGTAATAACGGAGCCTGGAACTATTCGAAAGGGGACGGCTATCATTCGCAACGCTGGAACAACATTGGCACCTGGGTACAGCGCGCCATTATTCCGCTGAAAAGCGAGCTGGTCATGGGGGACAGCAATACCGGGAACGATGTTTTCGACAGCGTCGGCTTTCGCGGAGCGCGTCTGTACTCTTCTGACAATATGTATCCCGATAGCCTGCAGGGCTATGCGCCCACGGTCAGAGGGATCGCCCGGACGGCGGCAAAGCTGACGATACGACAGAACGGATATGTTATCTACCAAAGCTATGTGTCGCCGGGCGCGTTTGCGATTACCGATCTCAATCCCACCTCTTCCAGCGGCGACCTTGAGGTGACGGTAGATGAAAAAGACGGTAGCCAACAACGTTACACGGTGCCTTACTCTACCGTTCCGCTATTGCAGCGTGAGGGAAGGGTGAAGTATGACCTGGTGGCCGGGGATTTTCGCAGCGGCAATAGCCAGCAGTCTTCGCCATTCTTTTTCCAGGGGACGGTAATTGCCGGTCTGCCAGCGGGAATTACGGCTTACGGCGGTACGCAACTTGCCGATCGTTACCGTGCCGTGGTGGTCGGGGCGGGGCGAAATTTGGGCGACTGGGGCGCCGTGTCGATTGATGTCACGCATGCGCGCAGCCAACTGGCAGATGACAGTACCTATCAGGGGCAGTCGTTGCGTTTTCTGTACGCCAAATCGCTGAATAACTACGGCACCCATTTTCAACTACTGGGCTACCGCTATTCCACGCGCGGATTTTATACCCTTGATGATGTGGCATACCGCAGCATGGAAGGTTACGACTACGAATACGATAGCGACGGACGACGTCATAACGTGCTGGTGGCGCAAAGCTACCACAATCTCAGCTACAGCAAAAAAGACCGTTTTCAGGTCAACATTTCGCAAAATCTGGGTGATTACGGATCACTGTATCTTTCCGGTAGTCAGCAAAATTACTGGAATATGTCGGATACCAATACCTGGTATCAACTGGGATACGCCAGCGGATGGCAAGGTATTAGCTATTCGCTGTCATGGTCGTGGAACGAGTCGGTGGGGATCTCAGGCACTGACCGCATTCTGGCATTTAATATGTCCGTTCCGTTTAGCGTTCTGACCGGACGACGCTATGCGCGCGACAACATTCTCGATCGTACTTATGCCACGTTTAACGCCAACCGCAACCGCGACGGCGACAATAGCTGGCAAACCGGTGTGGGCGGTACGCTCCTGGAGGGACGTAATCTGAGCTACAGCGTGACGCAGGGGCGTAGCAGTACCAATGGCTACAGCGGCAGGGCCAGCGCTAACTGGCAGGCAACTTACGGTACGCTGGGCGTGGGGTATAACTACGATCGCGATCAGCATGACTATAACTGGCAGCTTTCTGGCGGCGTAGTCGGTCATGCGGATGGGATTACGTTTAGCCAACCGTTGGGCGATACCAATGTCTTGATTAAAGCGCCGGGAGCGAAAGGCGTGCGCATCGAAAACCAGACCGGCGTGAAAACGGACTGGCGGGGCTATGCGGTAATGCCCTACGCCACGGTATATCGCTATAACCGCGTCGCGTTAGATACCAACACGATGGACAACCATACCGATGTCGAGAATAACGTCAGCAGCGTGGTGCCGACCCAGGGCGCGCTGGTGCGGGCTGCTTTTGATACGCGGATAGGCGTAAGGGCAATCATTACCGCGAGGCTTGACGAACGTCCGCTACCGTTTGGCGCGATAGTACGAGAAACCGCCAGCGGCGTTACCAGCATGGTCGGCGATGACGGGCAAATTTATCTGAGCGGCTTACCGCTAAAAGGCGAACTGCTGATCCAGTGGGGAGAGGGGAAAAATGCGCGTTGTCTCGCCCCTTACGCCCTGGCGGAAGATAGCCTGAAGCAGGCGATTACGATAGCCAGCGCGACCTGTATTCGTCCGTCGTCATAAAAGGAAAATAGAGATGAAAATATACTCAGCGCTATTGCTGGCGGGGACCGCGCTCTTTTTCACCCACCCCGCCCTGGCGACAGTTTGCCGCAATTCAAACGGAACGCCGACCGATATCTTTTACGACCTGTCAGATGTTTTCACCAGCGGCAATAATCGGCCGGGACAGGTGGTTACGCTGCCGGAAAAATCAGGCTGGGTCGGCGTAAACGCGACGTGCCCAGCGGGGACGACGGTGAATTACACCTACCGTAGCTATGTATCAGAAGTACCGGTACAAAGCACCGAAGGAAATTTTAAATACCTCAAGCTGAATGACTATCTTCTGGGCGCGATGAGCATCACCGATAGTTATTCTGGCGTATTTTATCCGCCGCGTAACTATATTCGTATGGGCGTCGACTATAACGTGTCGCAGCAAAGGCCGTTTGGCGTGCAGGACTCAAAGCTGGTTTTTAAATTAAAAGTGATACGGCCTTTTATTAATATGGTGACGATCCCTCGCCAGACGATGTTTACCGTCTATGTGACGACCTCTACCGGCGACGCGTTGAGTACGCCGGTATATACCATTAGCTACAGCGGTAAAGTGGAAGTACCGCAGAACTGTGAAGTGAATGCCGGCCAGGTAGTGGAGTTTGACTTCGGCGATATTGGCGCGTCGTTATTTAGTCAGGCGGGGGCGGGTAATCGTCCGCAAAGCGTCACGCCGCAAACAAAAACCATTGCCATCAAATGTACCAACGTCGCGGCGCAGGCCTATTTATCCATGCGGCTTGAAGCCGAAAAGGCCTCAGGGCAGGCGATGGTGTCTGATAATCCGGATGTAGGCTTTGTGGTTGCTAATAGCAACGGCACGCCGCTTATGCCCAATAATTTGTCAAGTAAAATTCCGTTTCGTCTTGATGATAACGCCGCTGCTCACGTAGGTATCCGCGCATGGCCTATCAGCGTGACGGGGAATAAACCGGTCGAAGGGCCGTTTACTGCGCGCGGCTATCTACGAGTAGATTATGATTAAGGAGGCGTTATGTTCCTTCGGCGTGTTCTCATCACTATCGGTTGTATTTTGTTCAGTCTACTGTGTCAGGCCAATTCATCTCTGGGCGACATTAATATTGAACTGCGCGGTAACGTAGTGGATTTTACTTGCGCCGTAATTGCGGGCGACAGTAACAAGTCGGTTAACCTCGGTACCTGGCCGACAAAACAGCTTCACGCCGCCGGTGACGCCACACCACCGGTGGCATTTAGCCTGAAACTTGAAGGCTGCCCGCCGGGGTCGGCGTCGATAACGTTTTCCGGGACGCCGACGCCCGGCACGGCATTACTGGCGCTGGCTGATACGGTAATGGCGCAAAAACTGGCGATTGAAATTCGCGATGGCGATCAACGTCGATTGCCGCTTGAACAGGCCAGCAAGGCCGTTGATATTGACAATAACGGCAATGCGTCTCTGACATTCTATGCGAACTATATCGCCTTAGCGGATGGCGTGCAGCCCGGTGTTGCTAACGCGGATGCGACCTTTATGATCAACTATAATTGATGTACGCTATTATGACTCCCGAACGATAATTCGCCGGGAGTACGCTTACAATAATTCGTGTGATTTGGCGTAATCGATAAGTTCAACAAGAGAATGAAGGCCAAGTTTAGAAAATATATTGGCCTTATGTGCGCTGATAGTTTTATTACTCAATAAAAGTTGCTCAGCAATTTCTTTGTTAGACATCCCATTTGCCAGATAGCGCAGCACGGTAACTTCGCGGTTAGAAAGCGGCATATCATGGTGTCTGCCTTTAGGCGTGCGGGTACTGCTGATGAAATTAAGTGTCTCAGATGGAAAAAAAGAATAGCCGGATAAGATCATTTCTACCGCATTATAAATATCATTGAGGTCTTTGCGTTTGCTCACAAATCCGTTTGCACCCGCTCTTATTGCTCTTCCGGCATAAAAAGCCTCTGATTTTGACGATAAAAAAAGTACCCTGGTATTTTGCTGGATAGATTTGATCCGTTTAAGCAAGGTAAATCCGTCGGTACCAGGTAATTCAATATCCAGGATGACAAGATCGACAGGATAAGTACGTAGATACTCTATCGCAGTTCGGCTATCATCCGTTTTCAGGACAACCTGAATATTGCTATTTTTACCAAGTAAAACTTCGATTGACATTCTTACTATAGGGTGTTCGTCCATAATGATAACAGATGCAGGTTTCATTGTTGTATGCCTCAGACTGTTATGCGTCCTTCGTTTTGGAATAAGCGTCAGACACCTTGAAGATTATTAAATAGTCAGTTCCACACACCATGCGGTGGAGCAATAATAAAGAATGAGACCTCCCTGTTGGCTGGCTATTTTGCGTAAGAACAATAAATATATGGCATACCCATTTCGCACCAACAAAAAAGAAATTTCTGATTAAGTAAAAGCAATATGGATTATACCTGGTCTGATTTCTCGGAAAAGTCTTGTGAGTTGCGAATTACGAACAGCGGTTAGGATATTCTGTAGCGTTATATTGAATTTGCGCATTATAGAGTTATTTTCTTTAGAGTTGATATTAGCTGAATTAATCCATTGTTTTTAGCTGTAAAAATAATATAAAAAGCTAATTGTTTAGTGTTTGTTATGTAAAAAAGAAAGGTTTTTACGCTGAGTGTCTCAAAGAACGAGGAAGGACAGGGGGGCGTGTATGGAAAGGATGTTTATCGCTTACCAGGACAAGTTGTAAATATTAATTTTATGTGAAAATTTTACATTTAATCGGGGTGAAAATAAGTAATTTCTTAAAAAATCTTATTCGACAGAAAGTTAGTTCGTTAAAATATGTCGGGGAAAGTAACGTTTAGTTGCTGGATCAGCCGAAGAAAGCTTTGTCTGTGAGGGAGGTTAAGAAGGGTGATAAGTTGATTAAGCCGATAAACCACACGGTGATAATGTATCCGTTGCTGGCGCGCTATTTCTTTTAAAGAGGCGCCTTGCGCTAAATTTTCAATCATCAACCAGTCAGTGCGGCTAAAGCTTTCGGACAAGAGAGGAACGGTGGAACCCGATAATAAGGTTTCGCGTAATGAAGCCATATTTTGCCGCCTCGACAGGACAAAAAAACGACCAGCCATACGGATAAACTGTGCTATAGCGGGGGCTTTATCTGATACCAGCAGGTAAATCTGGATATCGCTTCGTTTCCTGCTGAGCGCGCGTAGCTGGCTAAGCGCCTCAACGCGTGACACGGGTAGTGACTCTATATCCACAATTAGCTGTCTGAGCGAACTCTCTTCGATCCGCAAAGAAATATCCTGCAGTGAGCGGAATGCTGCGGTGCGCTTTCCGGAAAATAAGTAGCGACTTAGCGAATACCCCATGTAGTTGTCTGTTGTAATTATTACCTGAGAAATGATACCAGCCGGAAAAGCATAATAGAGCTGTTGGTTCAGTAATTCAAGGCAATCAAATATCTGCGGCGCTGGAGAGTGATAACGGCAGGTGCTGTCTTTGGTCCTTCTGAAACAACGATATCTTTCTCTGCGTGGTATGCTGCGCATCCTGCTTTTTCCATTTCCTCATTTATATCTGGTAATGTCGCTGGCTATAAATAATCTTGCCTCATCGCTGCACCAGAGTAAAAAGCACTGCATCGTTGCTCTGATCTTTCAATGCCTTCTATCAGCACACTGGCTGCGCTCTTATATTCAATAGAAATAGCCCGGCGCATTTTTATGCAGCTCAGATACAAGGTTCCTGGATGTCCTTTCAAATATTCCACCAGATATTTATTATACAGCCATATATTTTCGATTCCTGAATCTATCAGGATATTATGGGTATCATTTTGGCAGTGTTAAAAAAATGCCAGTAGGTATCGTTACTTAATTATTGGTGAGATATTTCGCAAGCCTTGTAAAACGTTAAGTAAGTTTACTGACTGATCAAGAAATGAAGATTAACGCTAATATACTGTAAGAACTGCTGCTCCGTTTTAACATGTAATTTTCGCAGAATGTTCCGTCGGAGTGACTTTATCTGCTCTTCTGAAAATGAAAGTAATGCGGCCGTTTTGCTTAAATGATAACCACTGGCGATCAGTTTTAACAGATGACGTTCTGTTACAGAAAAATGATGAGTCGTGCGGTAGTGGCAAATGGTAGAGGGAACGCTATGTCGAAGCGCTCGCTTATGCAAAATCAATATCCTTTTATGGGTGATTTCTTCAATATCATCTCCTCGATAAATATGCGGTAACATATACAGACATGGCCTGAACATGAGCTTTTCTTTATCGTATTCATTACAAATAATCACCCGCAACTGATGTTGGGTATGCATCGGTATCTGGTAACAGCCTGCGCTGAACCAATCATCATCCAGTGCCAGAAATGGGACATCGGCATTATCATCTCTTCTGGCGGCAGAAAGTAAATTTTCTGCTGCCACTGATTCACCAGACGCGCCATGATGATTTTCAAACCATGCTCAAAGTGACGGTTTTGTTCCTTAATAGCGATACGCAGCATAAAAAATATACTAAATAGCTGGTGAATTATAGTGAAATATTAAAGGAATTTATTGATTTTCTAAATACTGGCGGCCTTAATTGTCACTTTATGCATACTGAGTTGTGCCCAGGCGATTTCCTGGAACCACCCTGGCGTCAGAAAAGATGATATTCGTACACTTAGTCAGCAACCGGAACAAAAGCCATTGACTCAGGAAGACCTGACCGTATAATTCTCCCGTTTCGTCTACATGAAGTCTTCACTTCACAAGGCGCCCTTAGCTCAGTTGGATAGAGCAACGGCCTTCTAAGCCGTGGGTCGCAGGTTCGAATCCTGCAGGGCGCGCCATGATATATCAACGAGTTACGCCTTCTTTATTTCCTCCATAATTATGGAGTGGGACATATTTGGGACATCATCACCAAAAATGTCGTCTATTTCCCTCGCGTGTTCTGTTAAATGATTAGGTGCAAGGTGAGCATATCTGCGAACCATTTCAATAGACTCCCAGCCACCCATTTCCTGAAGCACTGACAGTGGAACTCCGGACTGAATTAACCAGCTTGCCCATGTATGCCTCAGGTCATGGAGTCGGAAATCCTCAATGCCTGCACGACGACAAGCTGATAACCATGATGTCTTGCTGTCAATACGCATCTTCCTGACTGCTGGCGTTGATGTTCCATCTGCTCGCTTAGCCGCCGTGGTATGTACGAACACCCATTTGTGATGCTTGCCTATCTGATTACGCAACACTTTGCATGTGGTATCATTCAGCGCTACAACGATAGCGCGGTTAGGGGCGCTTCAGGTAAACAGAAATGTGACAAATGCAGGTGATCCACATTTACCAACATGTTCGTTTTTCCTCGGTGATGGGCAGGAAGCTGGTGGTAATGGTAAACCATATTCATATTCAACTATTCTGAACATTTCTGAATCAGGAAATACTGGTGAAAACGGTAATTATTCACAAGTTTCATTCCCGTCAATACAGGAGTCTGCTCCGCGAATTCGTCAAAGATTTGGCGGAAGCTCTCCGCGGTTAACCAACTGGCGAGACTTTCTGGTCAGGGACCTCAATACCTCAGTAGACACAAATGGTTTTATAAAGATAGCGTCTCCGGTTGTTAAAATTTATGCAGACGGTAGTTTTGATGTAAACAATGAGTCGGAGGGAATAACGGTAACGCGGCTTGCCGTTGGGGAATATTTGATATCTGGGTGTCTGGGGATGAACGCTGATGCTGCATGGGGCGGTACTGACGGAGGATTTGATATCCCGCTTGATATAAACAAGCAACCCCGTATCTGGCTTGATTATGAGGTAAATACAGACGGTTCGATTCTTGTAAAAACATACCATCGTACACATCCGCAATCGCCAAAATTTGCCAGAAACGAGATTGATAATCTGACAAATGGAGATCCGATTGATATACCGTCAGACTCATTTGTTTCTGTGCGTGTTGAAATGCCGGCTGACAGCATCTGGAATCAGAAACAGGAAGCCGTCCATATCGCTATGGTGGAAGCCAGGATGAAGGAAGAGCGGACTGATGGCAATAATGTGTAGCGATTATACATGAACAGCTTCTCCAGCCCTCTGGATTTTTTTTCAGTTAGAGGCGACAACTACCCTGACATGGGGGGGGGATGGCGGGACAACCATGAATCCGCCGATAACCTTATTGTGAAATTAAGACTAGGAAGAGATGATGTCTGCCGGACAGATACTATATGTAAATTTATAAAGGTTTTTTGTTATGCCCTTTCATGTTGGAAGCGGATGTCTTCCCGCCACCATCAGTAACCGCCGCATTTATCGTATTGCCTGGTCTGATACCCCCCCTAAAATGAGCTCATGGGAAAAAAGTAAGGAATTTTTTTGCTCAACGCACCAGACTGAAGCGCTGGAGTGCATCCGGGCGATTTGTCACCCGCCGGCCGGAACGACGCGGGAGGATGTGGTCAGCAGATTTGAACTGCTCAGGACGCTCGCGTATGCCGGATGGGAGGAAAACATTCATTCCGGCCTGCACGGGGAAAACTACTTCTGTATCCTGGATAAAGACAGTCAGGAGATATTATCAGTCACCCTGGATGACGTCGGGAACTATACCGTAAATTGCCAGGGGTACAGTGAAACACATCACTTAACCATGGCAACAGAACCGGAAGTGGAACGCACAGATATAACTTACAACCTAACCAGTGATATTGATGCTGCGGCCTATCTGGATGAATTGAAACAGAATCCAATGATAAATAATAAAATAATGAATCCGGCAGGGCAGTGTGAGTCATTAATGACTCCTGTAAGCAATTTCATGAATGAAAAAGGGTTCGATAATATTCGTTATCGAGGTATATTTATCTGGGATAAACCAACAGAGGAAATGCCAACAAATCATTTTGCAGTGGTTGGAAATAAAGAAGGAAAAGACTATGTGTTTGATGTTACAGCCCATCAGTTTGAAAATAGAGGTATGAGTAATCTGAATGGCCCATTAATTCTTTCAGCAGATGAATGGGTGTGTAAATATAGAATGGCAACAAGAAGGAAACTTATTTATTATACTGATTTTAGTAATTCAAGTATAGCAGCTAATGAATATGATGCATTACCACGAGAATTAGAGTCAGAATCTATGGCAGGGAAAGTTTTTGTTACATCACCGAGATGGTTTAATACCTTTAAAAAGCAAAAATATTCCTTAATAGGTAAAAGGTAAGCGCACCGTGGAGGACGTCTGTCAGAACCCTGTCAATCCGGCGATGATAGTGTCCACTTAAATTTGGATGGACACTATTACAGGTGACAGAGTCCACAGCCCGGCGCAAACACGGCTGTCGGTCAGGAAAGAGAAAAGCCAGTCGCTGTACGACTGGATACAGGCGCAGTTGAAAACGTTGTCGGTGCATGCGGAGATGGCGAAGGCGTTCGGTTATATGCTGAAGCAGTGTGATGCGTTGAACGTGTTCTCTGCAGCGACGGTCGGGTGGAGATCGACAACAACATCTGTGAAAACGCCTTACGGTGCGTGGCGCTGGGCCGGCGTAACTATCTGTTCTTCGGCTCAGACAGGGGCGGCGAGGCAGCGGCGATCATCTACAGCCTGCTGGGTACGTGCAAACTGAACGGAGTGGAGTCCGAGACATGGTTACGCGACGTGCTGTGGAAAATCAGCGACTGGCCATCGAACCGGGTGCACGAACTGCTGCCCTGGAACCTCGAAACCGTAAAATAATCCTTACGCTACGTCCTACACGGGACGCTTACTGAGTTATGAGGGTGAGGTGGTTTTCTTGGTGAGCATCTGAACGCCGGTTTGTGGGATAGGGCAGGTGGGACGGATTCGGGACAGTCATCCGTTTTTAACTATTGGCATGGATTGGTATCTTTTCGCATCATGGGACGTGTGAGCGCAGGTATGACGCGGTATGTTATTGACTTAGAATGTGGTTCCAGGAACTTCTAAGCCGTGGGTCGCAGGTTCGAATCCTGCAGGGCGCGCCATTTAAAATCATACAGTTACGCAATATTCACCAAGCACTTAAAACCGCCACATGTGCACTAACGTGTACACCTTCCATTAAATCCAATTTCTATTGCTCGTTTTTCTTCCAGCACTTTTTGCACCCTTTCAACCTGTAAATCTTCTCCATTTCCATGGCCTACTAAAAAAGAACCGGGCTTCTGGTTTGCTGGCGTTGTAGTCACTCCGGTTTTTAGTACCACTGCCAGTTAGAGTCTCCGGCCAGTTTTTGCCTTGCATAGGTAACCGGCGGTATGCCGCCAGGTGAGCTATGCGGGCGTTCCTCGTTATATTCCGTTCGCCAGTTTTCTGTTAACTCTCGGACTTCAGACAGCGTTCGGAACAGATACATATTGAGTATTTCTGTTCGTAATGTCTTATTGAACCGTTCGATAAATCCGTTCTGCATTGGCTTTCCCGGTTGAATAAAATCCAGTATGACTCCATGCTGCTCGGCCCACTCCGACAGGATGGCGGCGGTAAGTTCCGGTCCATTATCACTTCGGATAAACGCCGGATAGCCTCTTTCGGCGCTGAGCCGCTCCAAAACGCGCACTACGCGATGCGCCGGGATATTTAAGTCCACTTCGACTGCCAGCGCTTCCCGATTAAAATCATCGACTACGTTAAACAATCTGAACCGCCTTCCATCCATCAGCGCGTCACTCATAAAATCCACTGACCAACAGGGATTCATGTTAATGGGGACCGCCAAAGGCTGCGGGTTCCGGTTGGGCAAGCGTTACATGTCGACCGCCTTCAACTTCTTTCAGGACTCTCAGGATCTGGGATTCGGTGAAACGTTTTTTCTTCATAGCGTACCTCCATTGGTTGTATTTTAACCAGAGGACTCTATTAAGCGGTAAGACTAAATTTGGGGGAGACTACAGTCCACGTAATCTTTCGGCGCTGAAAATTTTCCTCTCTAGCCAGAAGAGCGAAGGTGAAATGATACTTATTCGTGCGCTAAATTGTAGTCAGAGGCAACGCTATCTGGAACTGGCTGAACAGCGTCAGGCTAATGAATTATTTACGTATGGATGAAGGAGTGTGTTAGACCATAATTTTCATTAATCTGCAACACAACTTTTTGCAATGGATAGATTAAAACAGTTTGTGTCACTTCCGGTGAAGCAGATAAAGTTATGAAGAATCATAATTACCATTAAAGGGTGGGGCCATGTTTTTTTTATAACACATCCAGTTTGTTAATTTTGAAACTCAGCCTGAGAAAATTAATCACACTGTGAAATATGAGAATTGTAATATTTCCATCCAAACATCCTTACAGCAAGATACATTAATATTCGTTTCTTTTTTGGCACACCGAGTACTTTCATTGCATCCAGGAATATTAGATCCGATTCTTTTCTGTTACGTAGTGAATAGTGGTACAAGTAATCGTGAATGATTGCTGCTTTAGCATATTCTCCATCCGGTGGTAACAGTGACCAGAAAATACGCGGAACAGTGGCTAGATCGGTAATGAAACCGACTGGTACTTCAATTACATCATTTTTATCTTTACTGAGATAAAATCTGAACGGCTCGTAAACCCGCCATCTATAATGACCTAACATTTCCATTATTGCTGGAGTAGTAAAACAACTCATAATTTTACCTGTTATTAAGCCCATGTGCTGTACTACCAAGGAATACATATCACGAAGACATTATTTTTATTGATGAACTTCTCATCAACAACGCCGTGCTAAAAACGCCACAGGATAATGATCAGAAGCGAGTTGTGGATTACGTGATGCTTCAACCCGTTGTGAATAAAGTGCTCGATCAACAATGACCCCATAATCTAAAATACCACCACCAATTTGCGTGGGTTCTGTAGGTGCGCGTACGGTTACAAATCTTTCCAGATGCTCAGTCATCAGGTCACTTTCGAGTCTGTCTGGGGCGCGATTAAAATCTCCGGCAAGAAACCAGGATAAATGCCGCATCTGAGGTTGTCTAAAAAAATTAGTGGTAACCCTGACAATAGCTGCAGCATCCGGACCTCCACTAGCCAGTGCGTGCGCCGTCAGAAAAACATCGTTACCCAGCCCGATGCCAATGACGGGGCGAGATGCGACAGTTGTCGGACGCAAGACATAAACATTATCCGCTCTTTGTCTGGAAACTATTGCCAGATTAACACGGCGTGCTCCAACATCAATACGCGAGTAGTAGATGTATCTTATATCCTGACGTCTGGTGGTTCCGAGATTCCAGGTGTACTCATCAATGGGAATACCCACACCAAAAGGCTGAATATGTCGTCCGGTAGGAACCGCCGAGGTGGGAATAGCACCGGCCTCCTGGACCATAAGAATATCCACACCGGAAGTACCACTTAAAAGCTGTCTGACATTGACATTCCATTTACTTTCTGTAGATGCTGAAGATCCCTGAAGATTCCAGGTCATAACTCTGTAGTCGCTGATATTCGCGCAGGCAAAAGAAATATAAGTGCAGATAATCATTATCAGAAGGTGAAAAAAGTTCTTTTTCATAATCTATTCTCTTGTTGAGTCGCTGAATTATTGTTGTTTGTTTAAATTGAATGATAAAAAATTTGTAGTTCTTGACGGTTTCATTAGTATTCGCCAGTATCATATTCGTTTTCTGGAAATGTTATCCTTTATCTGGATGATGATTGCATTTATAATAATATCCGTTCACAGTATTGCTTTTGATTGTATCTTGGCAATATATGCTTCATATTCCATACATTGCATATGGTAGTTTCAAAATACATCATGAACCGTAAATTAAACCGAAATAGATGTCTGATATAGAAGTAAATTTATATTTATTTAACGCAAGCAATTGATTGTTAGTGTGAGTAGAGTCAGACGATTTGAATAGCCACGGATAATCCAGACACTTCCGAACCGTTGATAATATTGGTTTTCGTATTCAGTAGATGGCATCTGATTGCTCGAACCATGCCAGCGTTTACTGTTATAAAACATTTCGATGTAATCAAAAATATCGCTTCGGGCTTCTTCCCGCGCTCCGTAGATCTTTTTCTTTATCAGTTCACGCTTCAGTAACTGGAAAAAACTTTCTGCAACAGCGTTTTATGGATAGTTTTCTGCATCAGGCGTCGTTCGGTGCGGGAAATTGGTACTATGATCGGCATCGCTCAGTCCGGTTGGTGATTTGTGATTTTTAGCTATTGATCAGCTCGTACAATCCGGACTGAGTTCCATCGAAGTATTCTCCTATTCGGCGCAGCTATTTATAACGCTTCGTTTTATTCAGGCGGGAAAACCTCAGCAGAATGGCTGTATTGAGCAATATAACCGGACGATGCGTTATGACTGTTTGGGGCAGCGCTACCTGATAATTTACACTTATCATTGTTACTAATGCTTAATAATTTTTGGGTTAGAGCTTGCGGGGAAACTGGTAACGATAAAGACTCTGTAGTCTCTAAGACTGCAGGGGTGCCGAGTAGAAAAACAATGCTTTCCAGGGGCTGGTACTCGAGGTTTATACGTTCCTGTAAACCTCTATTGTAGCCTTCAACATCCTTAGCTAATGTATTCTGCGGAACATGCTGATCATTTAAGACAAAGCATTGCAAAGAAGACTCATACTCGTGTATTGAGGTATGTTCATCTGAAGATGCAGAAGTTACAAATGTAGTCTCGTCCTCTAAACTAACTCTACTTACATGTGCATATAGAGCGACTGTAGTCGCCACCCTGTTAGTACTATCAATTGTAAACATGTTACCTCCCAAGCAAAACCACAAGTATGATTCATAACTCACTAAGATATAAATATATACGAATCCCATCCCAACAAGGGAAGACCCTTTTACATGCAGTAGTTTTCAGAGAAAAATAATTCAAGCCTGTCAGCATCTATAAATTACTACACCTGCTAACGTCTACAACATTTGGAACCTCCAGATTTATTAGCCGGGAATTTTCTGTATAGCGTCAATAGCCCTACATCATAAATAATCGCTACCTGTCGCCGCGGCGCACCTGACCCCATAAGGCACCTGGCCTGCGCTCATTGCCCTGGCGTCAACTTTGGGCTGCGCCCGCCAATTATCTCCGGCGCTGGAAGGGGGTAATCTAACATTGTGAAAAATCAGACTGGTGTCAATAAAATATGCCATCCAGAAGTAATATTCTGTATACTAACAGCCACAAACCTGACACCAATCCAGTGTTTTCAGGATATCTGGCAGCCAGCCACTGGAGGAATATTTTGTATTATCTGGTGGTGGTGGGAATCACTGATAGTCATCACTGATGCCGAAAAAGCTGTTGCCGACAGCACCAAAAGTAATGGTAAAGATATGCGATTTTTCATAATTTCTCCTGAAAATACTCAGATTATCCTTGCTATTTATATCCTTCATAAGCATTGTTCACACTTCATCTTCATGCAATGAATAATTAAGTTTGTTGAGCGAAAATTTACTTAATGAAAAAATAATAAGCATCGATATTTTTATTTTTCAGGTTTTCAACTTATGCTGGAGTAAACATGCGCCGATGGTGAATAAACTGACTGGTCGGATAAATCAGCCAGTCATTATGAGTTATTTCGGTAATTTAGTTCTCTATAATCAATCTCTTTGAGTAATAAAAGGTTATTTGATTTACCAGTATGTTTTACCCCATGGTAGTTCTGGTATTGGTATATCTGGCGGCCAGATTTTACACTACGGGAATGAAAAACATGAAAATCTTTTATTGCCTCTTTCTGTAGCCATTGTAGATGAAGAAAATGCTATGGCTGATATAGCAACAAATACACTTTTAAATTTATTCATAATATTCACATCATAGTTGATATTTATTTTCCGTCCTTAGCTTTCACCAAAATCCTTTTACTAAATAACCTCTCTAAATAGTAGAACACCGGAAAGGAACTCAATCCGAGTTGGGCGATCTGATTAATAGCCAAATCAAAACCAATCACCAACCGGACAGAGTTATGCCGATCATAGCATTTATCCCTGATGAAGAACGGCGACTGATGCGTAAAGAAGTCCAACAGACCCATGATAAAAACCATGCCAGATGCATCAGGGAATGACTGTTACCGACGTCGCCAGACTACTTTGTGCTGCCCGCTCATCCGTCGGCAGATGGATAAACTGGTTTACCTTATATGGTGTTGACGGACTAAAAAGCCTCAGGCCGGGACGCGCGCCTCGCTGGCCGGTCACGGATATCCTGCACATTCTGCCGCTTCTGGTACAGAGTTTCCCGCAGTATTTTGGCTGGCTTCGTTCCCGCTGGAGCGCCGACCTGCTTTCCCGTATCTTTGAACGTCTGGATAAGGCGAGGCTGAAAGACACCGCGTTCGTTAATCTGGTTACGGTTGCACAGCGTTCGGTAGTAAAGCACCAGAAGTGGAGGGAGTATTAAAAAAAGATCACAGTATGGGGAAAAGGTTCAAAAAATCCCCCGACAATATTGTCGGGGGATTTGTGTATAAGAGGCAGGGCTATGCTGGAGGGTATTTATTAACGTAATAATAACCTAACTACAGCTGTTGCTTCAGAGTAATCTCCTGCGGAATACCAAAATAGCTCGAGAACGTCAACTCCGTGGTACCTCCCGCGGTCCTGACGCTAACCTGCGGGTTCGGGACGCTAGCCTGCCACTGACCGTTAAGCGTCACTGAAATAGGCACCGGGGTTGCCGCCGTGGTACGGGTCATGTTCAGGTCTGGTGTAACGCCGCTAACAATAAGTTCTTTGTCTCCCCGTGATTGGGTCATAATAATCGCGGGCTGAGGAATACTTTTCACCACGCCGTCGGCAGGTGTCACCGCACTAAATGCGGTATAACCGATGGTTTGGGTCACATTATCACGCACAATGTGTGCAACATTGTCTTTACGCAATACCTCATACGGTTTCTTGCCTGCGCGATAATCGTTAGCCAACTGTTGCATACTCCCGGGCGTGGCTTCAAGCACCATCAGGTACTCATATTCAGCATCTTGTGGTTTCTTGCCGTGAGAGAGCCACGCCACGCTGATGTCAGCTTCCGTTGGTTTACGGGTTTTATTATTCGCCGAGACCTGATGCTGACGGCGTACTTCTCCTTTCGCGCCGGCCGTTAATAAATAACCGGTACCATGACCGTCGATTAACCAATCACCTTCCCCAAGAGTACGCTGATACGGGAATGCGGTAATGCGTTCGCCGTTCACCCATAGAGCGTGCGCTTTATCCGTGATGCCGTGCTGGAAAAGCGTTGTCTCTGTTGGGTATTTAGTCGTACTGTTGCTAATATTACTGCCTAATAAGACCAGACGATTTTCCGTCTCTAACGCGGTTTTACGAGCGGTAAAGCTGCTATCAAATTTCGGCATTGATGGCGCATCAAACTTAAAGGCGAACATACCATATTTACCCGCCAACGATGAATGACCGCTGAAAGGCTGATCGCCACGTAACATCAGCGTATGCGGGTTAGGGCTGTCCAGCTCGGCTAACGGTAAATGAATCGTGGTGGTCCCCGGATTGCGGTTCCAGTCCCAACCGTCTTGTGTAAAACCTATCTCTTTCTGGCTACCATAAGGCAGAACCTGAACAGCACCATGACTTTGATAGCGGCCATAACGGTTATCGGCATAGTAAATCTCTGAAGACCAAACATTGCTGTTGTAGGCTTTCAGGGTCACCATTTTGTCGCTAAAACGATGAATTCCGAACGCGCCGCCGTTAAAGGTCCAGTTACCCTGAGGCAAAGAAGCGGGCTTAATCGTCTGACCAAAAAGCGTTTCGCTTTCGCTCTCTGGCGTTCTGGTAATTTGCAGATAGATGGCTGCCAGATCTTTATCCACTTTATCGCCGGTTTGCGGATTGCCGGCCAGGGCCAACCACCGGAACGAGTCCTGGAATAATTTCACACTTGATGAATTGAACGGGTGACGACCCGCGAGCCCCAATGAGGTCGCCGGGTTGCTGTAAATCCATGCTGAAACCATCGCTTTCTTCAGCGCAGCACGTCCTTCTTTGCTGACCTCAAACGGTGTACCTTGCAGCATGTAAACCAGCTGGCTGGCATTTTTAAAGGCCGGGAATGAGTAACCTGGATAGTTGCCTTCGTGACGCCATGCCGTACCATCAGGGCGTAGGCCATCTCGCGAGCCGGGCGGGATTTGTGACAGCGCCACGTTGATGTATTCACCAAAACGTTTTAATAATGCAATACGTTTCGCCGGATCGGGCTCAAGCATTAACAGAGCCAAGTGCTGACGCGAAAGCGTATTAAAATAGTCCAGATCCGAACTCTCCGCCCCCGGCTGCATGTCAAAGTTAGCTTTGAACTCCCGTGAATACCACAGCAGGGCATCAGCGACCTGCTGACGTAACTGATGTTTTTCCAGTTCATCGCTCATCATCAGCGCCGAGATATACCACCAACGAGAACTGTATCCCCAGTGATGGGTCGTGACCAGCGCGCTGCCGTCAACGAATCCCTGATCCAATAAATGTTGTGTCATCAGTATATACATGTCGGCCAGTTCCTGTCGCTGTGCAGGCGCAGTACTGACCTGATAGGTACGGCTGATATTAAACATCAGCGTGGCATAATCAGCGAGATAAACATAATCGTTAAAGCGCTGTTTGTCGACGGCGCTCATAAATTCAGGTTGATACAACACCTTCTGTTTATCTGTAATTATATGCCGCCCGGACAATTTACCCTCTGCACTACGTTTAATACGTAATGCAGCAAAGTCACTACGTAATTTTTCATAATTGTCGACAATGACCAGTCCATTCTCGTCGGTATTCACTTGGATAAATATGCGCACCAGGGCATCGCGAATGCTATCAGTAGCTGCTAATTCACTTGCCGTTGGGGTCGGTAACTTTTTAGGTAGCCGAAAATCAATTTCTGGAATTTGGATGCGTGTTTTAACCTGGTCATCAGACCATTGATATCGAGCGTCATCGATAGACAACATGATACGGTCGATATAAAAAGTGCCGGAGGGCGCTTTAAGCGGTGCTTTAAAGCGAATGTCATCCATATCACTTTTTGCCCCACTGGCAATGGTATTGCGGGCGCCACTCTCACCGGCTTCGTTTTCACTGATGCCCAAGCCTTCAATTTCGCGTCCTTCAAGATCGTTTTGCAGTGAAACGCCGATTGCGCGCCAGCCGCTAAAGTTCATTTTGACTTTAATGCCGGTATCAGGTGAACCAGCAGGTCCCAGACCACGGCCAAGATCAACAATCATGTAATCGTCAACCGGGCTTTCGTTATAGATCCAAAACGATAGCACTTGCGTGGCCTTACGACCCCATATCTTAGACGCAACGGAGTCGGGTACCTGTTTGATAGGGTGATGAATCGTCACGGAACTGCCCGCCTGCCAGTCCCATTTAAGCGATTTATTGCCCATGATATAGCGCTCAGGGCTCAATGACAGCGTTGAATCTTTACTTGCGGAGACAAATTCAGGGATGTTATTGCCGTCAAAATCAATAATTGTCGCCTGCATCAGCATTTTTTTATTGATTTCATTATTTGTACTTTTAGCGTTATTCACTGATGGATGTGATGTACAGGCTGCTGCTCCCAGCAAGGTTGCGACGGTGAGGGCTATAAGTTTAAATCTGAAAGGTGTATACATAATCTTCGCTACTCAATAAAAGGATGCAACAGAGAAATGAAGAGAGGCGATACCCATCGGGATAAAGGTCATGCTGTATCCCGATGCGTTATACCTACAAAAGAGTTCTGGCGACTTGCACTTAAAAGTATTTAGAAACGCTCAGACCTATATATCCTTCGTTATAACCATCACGTTTGTAGTAATTCAAGTTGCCGTCCAGGATAATATTATTTTTTAGCGTTAAAGAAGATTTCAGTGCGGCTTCAAAAATATCATTACCGATGCTATCGCCGGTGATAGTAAAACGGCCTTTTCCTTTACCCTGATCCATCACTAAACCCGCAGTTTCGGTTATAACTTCTGAATCATTTAAATCACGGTATCCCATTAAGGAGAGTGATGGGGTAAATTTACCAAACGCCAAATCGTAGGTATTGAAGGCGGTAAAACCGGCACCCAGGTGTTTCACTGAATAAGACTGCCGATCTACTTCCAGACTGGCTGGTGAACCGCTTTCGGCATAATCTTCCACCCGGAACCACTGATAGTTATATTCTACTCGCGGCTGTAATTTAACGATATCAAGGTCAAATGTTATACCGGCGCTGGCCTGATAACCCATCTGCAAGCTGTTATAGTCGGCTTCAGCCCTGGTATTTCCCTGATAGCCATTTAAGGAACCAATATTACGGGTGCTGCTATTTTTATTATAGCCCATATTAATGTTACCGTTAATAAAATAGCGGTCGTTGAACCAACCAGTATAGGCCATAGCTTCATAGCTATTTACATCTTTTGTATTACCATAACCATTTATATTTATATGGCTGTTTTGATAACCGAACGCGACACCGAATAAAGCTTCATCTCTGAAGCGGCGATCCATACCAATATTTATGCCGTAAGCATTAGTTTGATAACCGAAAATATCAGCCTCATTGCCCTGGCGTCCATGTGTATACAGAGTTTGCGCCCAGAAATTCCACGGCGTTGCGGTCTCCTGATTGCGTAAATAGAAGCTACGGTTATTTGCCTGGTCACGCATCTTATCGACCACACGCAGGGCGGCGCGGACCTCACTACCTTCAGCATTCGGGGTTAATTGTTCAACTAACCGGGCAATACCATTGCTGCCGTTGTCAACAACAGATGAATTCGCACCGTCGTCGCCTGTATTACTGTTACCCGCTGAGGTTAACAATGCCAGGAGTTCACCGCTTCGTACGGACTGAGTTTTGTTGTATTCGGACAATGCATAGTTAACGATATAACTTGCTGCCTGGAGCCTTTGCTCACTTATGCCACCTTGTTTAGCGATGTTGACAAAATTATCACCGCCTTCGTAGTTCACCCCGTAGCGTACCACTAGCTGATTGCCTTGAATGCCACCATTCACAACCGGATCGGTGGTAGTTATCCAGGAGTCGATTTGTTTTAGCAATGGCGAAAGATCGCTAACCGCGTTTACGCCACCTTGTCCGACCTCAACAGTACCACTCATTCCCCCATTTGATTGAATGAGAATGATATCCTTATTGACGATATCGTTGATGTTATTCCCTACATAAGAGAATAATGCCTTACTTCCTGTATTAAATACGGTCTTGCCTTCAATCAATAATAAAGGTGTATTTAAATTAGCGGAATTACCAATCTTAAAATTTAAAATCGCATTTTTTTTATTATTAAAATCACCACTCCAGAAAATGGTTTTATCTTTAGCAATGATACTCAGATTTCCCCAGTTTTCTATTTTCTCAACCCCGGAAATAACATAACCATCAAACAACCCTTGCTGTGCTCCGCTTTGGTAAGCAAAGTTGACTTTATTTCCTTCCAGACCATTACCTATAATATTCCCGTAGACGTTACCGTTGACATCTATTCTCAGTGCTGTCTTTGCTTCTGAGAAGTCAATGGCATTTTCTTTACCTTTAACCGTCGACCCATCTTTTATTGATATACCTATATTAGGAACGGCCGGTTGTTTAAATGAACCGTCAATTTTAATTGCTGTGCCATTTTCACTGATAACATTAATCCCTTTTTCAAGATTAATGTTGTTATTAAAAAACGTATTACCATCGGCGTAGATAGCATACGCATTCTCTCCGACAACAGTAATGTTTTTACGGATATACTGGGCGACAAATGGTGTGCTGCCAGTATAGGTCAGGCCATTACCTTCGGTAACGTATAAGTCTGACGCTAAGGTCACGGCTTTACCATCGGAGGCAATTATTGCATCACAAGTACTGCCCGCTGGTATATAAGGTGGACAAGCACTCGCAGCTGTATTAAATGCTGTTGATAGTAAAATAGTGGATATAGTGACCGCGAGAACTTTCGCCCTAAATTTTTTAGACATAATAATACCTTCCCTTTCTCAGGAATGAATCTAATGCTGTATTGAAACCCGGAATTATTTAATGCTGAATTTTAAGTTTCTATGCCAGGCATAAGTAAATCTTTAGAATGTTGCGCGTACGCCTACTTTCATATATTTAGATGAAGAGTTTTCTTTACCCATGGTATAGCCTTCTTTATATTTAACATCTTCAATATAGTATTCTGCCTGAAGTCGGAAGCTATCGGATAAAGGGTAAGCCATCTGCAGGGCTAAACGGTTAACTTTACTTTTTGTTTTGGTTTCACTGTATGCCGCGCTTTCGTACCATCCGGACGTTTCACCATAATTAAGGGCATAGCGAACATATGGGGTGAGCACCAGACCAATTGGCGTATTCCAGTTAAAATAGAAACGCATTTGCTGGTTTCTTGAGTTATCGGTCAATCCCCAGGTATCGCCTTTGTCACTACGTTTACCGGCATTAAAATAGTTCAACGTCATCATGGTATTGGCACTCGACTTGAAACGTACGCCTGGTTCAATTTCCCAGGTTAAGCGATCTGAACGGCGTACAGACTGATTCGATGCCGTATTTACCTCTTCACGTTCAATACCCAGAATCATACTGCTCGCAAATGTAAAACGTTCAGATAACAGACGCTGGCCGGTCAAATGTGCGGTATAAAAATTAATGGTAGTTCGATTGCCGTTATCGTAAGTGGTTAAATCTTCACGAATACGAAAGCTCGGTTGGATCCAACCCTCGTCAAAACGGAAACGATAGCCGACCATAGCCTCAGCACGTTGATAGCGCTGGCGGGAGTCGTGGAATTGTTTACGAAAACCTAAATCATAGTACCAGTTAGAACCGTCGGGATTAAGGTTCATATCCAGGCGCGGACCACTGTAATCATATGGCGTACCGTAATCTCCCGTCACCCAACTCAGTGTTGCATTCACTTTCGCAGCGTGTACACAGACGGGCAGAAGTGCAGCAATGATCCCCAGACAGGCTGCTGTTCCAGAAGTAACTAACAACTTCGCTTTCATAATAATATCTAACCCTTGTAATTATAGAAATACGCTACATTGCGGGATTTATAGGGAGGTTTCCTGCATCTGTAGCTCCACTGCCGGAAAAATGTGGTCCGGACATCAGGTATGGGCAATGAGTGTTTGCTGGCTGCCAACTCGCAGAGATATTATCTTTTATATGCTTTCGTTTCCTTACGTTGGATCACAAAAAAACATATCGAAAGATTTTTTAATCAATAAAAGTCTTAAAAAGCGATAAAGAAGAAAATCAAAAGGTATCGAAAGTTTTGTTGAAGTGTTATAGAAAATCACGCAGGCTTCATGTTTTTCCAAAACTACTTCGAACAGCCCGGAACAGGGTATACGGTGAGAGCTGCAGGCTATATCAGGTGTTTCAATAGGATACTAATGAAAAACGATAAGGTAGCTTCTATAAGCCCTCAGTTGACAGCGTAAGTTGATTATCGTGCGCTATCCCCATTTTTACCTTTGATGGCCAGGAGGGAGGCCTGGTCGACCCGCTGGAGTTTACCAAAACCTATGTGAAGGCGGGTATCGCGCTGTTGGCTGTTGTGGTGATTTCGGTTTTGATTGGGTACTGGTTACACGGGAAAATCCGCGCGAAGCGTCGTAATCCGCTCAACCGTTTTCTGATTCGACTCTATCATCCGCTATTGCTGAAAGTGCTGCCCTAGCGGGAGCGGCTGGAAGGTGGACGCTACATCAATATGGATATCGATCGGTAAAAATGCCCGCCTGCGGCGTCAAACTGTAGGCGGGCCCGGCGTACGTTTATTGTCCGAGCGCGTTTACCCGTTTACGGTACTCGCCTGGCGTACAGCCGAATTCTCGGACAAACGCTTTATGAAAAGAGGATTCGCTCGCATAACCTACTGACTCGGCGATTACAATCACCGGCAGCGCCTCGCGCGACAGAGTTTGAGCGGCGATTTGCAGGCGCAGCATCGTTAAGACAGTTAAGGGTGTTGTATCGGACACGTCGCGAAATAACTGGGCGAAACTCGCCCGCGACATGTGTACCCGTTGCGCCAGCGTTTCGACCGTCCAGGGGTGTGCCGGTGCTTCCAGCATGTGAAGAATCACGCGACCCAGCCGGGGATGCAGTAATAAATTCAACACGCTTTTCGCCGTGCCAGCCTGCGACAGCCAGTCGCGAACGGCGAGGGTAAACAGAGTCGCGCACTGCTGACTACATAAGGCGTCAGCGCCAGGTAAATGGCGTTCTGCCTCCTGCTGTAACAGCAAAGTGGCGGCGTTAAGCCAGATACTGGCGGGGCTATGCGATGGCGGGGCAAGACATAACACTTCCGGCAGCGCGGTAAGAAAATAACGTGACGTCGTGTGCAGACATAGACTACCGCACATGATATGTGTCGGTTCTTTGCCAGACTGGCGCAAACGGTGGGCGGAGTTTTGCGGCAGAAATACCACTCTTCCCGACGTAAGCATAATGGCGTCGCCGGTAGGCATTTCCAGTTGCGCTTCGCCCTGCATAACGGTATGCCAGCGAATCACCGATAGCTCCCCAGCGGCGTGCGGCAGTTGCCAGTCGCCGCCCAACGGGCAATTTTTATCGATTGAGCCCTGAGGGTCGTTAAGCGTTAATAGCCGACTAAGCGCATCCATATAGACTCCAGAACAGATTCATTTTCAAAAATGGGGATAACCATTTCTGTATCTTTTCACTATATTTCGGACTTAATGTTATTTCTACCCTTGTTTTTGCTAAGCGCCAATTTAGACGATAAGACAAAAAATGGCGCGTTGCGGATAACCCTGTCTTTTTTGACGTTATTTATACTTGTCCTGACAAACAGATGGTGATTTGGCGGAGAAAGAAGATGACACAGTATCAGGCGCTCATTATTGGTTTTGGCAAGGCAGGAAAAACGTTGGCGGCAACTCTGGCGAAGACGGGATGGCGCGTGGCGATTATCGAACAGTCTGCCAGTATGTTCGGCGGAACCTGTATCAACATTGGCTGTATTCCGACGAAAACGCTGGTGCATGATGCGGAGCGCGAGGGAGATTTTTCTGCCGCCATGCAACGTAAAGCGGCAGTTGTGGGTTTTTTACGCGACAAGAATTTTCATAACCTTGCCGACCTGGACAATGTTGATGTGATTGAGGGAAGGGCGGAGTTTGTTGATAACCAGACCCTACGGGTATTTCAGGCGGACGGCGAGCGGGTATTACGAGGAGAAAAGATCTTCATTAATACTGGCGCAGAGTCGGTGATCCCGGCTATTACGGGCCTAACGACTACGGCGGGCGTGTTTGATAGCACCGGGCTACTCAGTATGAGCCAACGTCCGGCGCGCCTGGGGATTTTAGGCGGCGGTTACATTGGCCTTGAATTTGCGTCAATGTTCGCCAACTTCGGTACGAAGGTCACTATCTTTGAAGCCGCGCCGCAATTCCTGCCCCGTGAGGATCGGGACATCGCGCAGGCGATTGCCCGCATTTTGCAGGAAAAGGGCGTCGAGCTGATGTTAAACGCCAGCGTGCAGGCCGTATCGTCACAGGAGGGCGTAGTACAGGTAGAAACGCCGGAAGGCGCGCATCTTGTGGATGCCCTGTTGGTGGCATCGGGACGGAAACCGGCGACTGCTGGCTTACAGCTTCAAAACGCCGGGGTGGCGGTGAACGAACGCGGCGGGATTATAGTTGATGATTACCTGCGTACCACGGCGGAGAATATCTGGGCGATGGGCGACGTTACCGGTGGGTTGCAGTTTACCTATATTTCACTAGATGATTTCCGCATTGTACGCGACGGTTTATTGGGGGATGGCAAACGCAGTACCCGCGATCGCCTGAATGTGCCGTATTCCGTCTTTATGACGCCGCCGCTCTCTCGTGTCGGGCTGACGGAAGAACAAGCGCGGGCAAGCGGCGCAACGGTGCAGGTGGCGACATTACCGGTGGCGGCGATCCCTCGCGCCCGTGTTATGAACGATACCCGTGGCGTACTAAAAGCGGTAGTAGACGTGAATACGCAGCGTATCTTAGGCGTGTCATTGTTATGCGTCGATTCTCATGAAATGATTAATATCGTTAAAACCGTTATGGATGCGGACTTACCTTATACGGTGTTACGCGATCAGATATTTACCCATCCTACAATGAGTGAATCTTTAAACGATCTCTTCTCTCTCATTAAGTAAAACATAGATAGCGTAGCCCTGTTAATCAGGGCTTTTTTTTGCCTGTTATGCCATAAAAATACGCCAGGACAATTATGCTGGCGTCTAAAAGAAAAGGTATCTGTAAGGAGTAACGTATTATAGCGCCATTGAAATAACCCATCACTGGAAATCTCGATGTTAAAAATCACAACACTTATTGCCTCATTATTAGCCGCGCCTCTGGCATTTTCCGCCTCCACACAGCCGTTAACCCACGTTGAACATATCAGCGTTTCTGCAGTTTCAGCGACGCCTTCGATGCTTGAAGACGCTATTGCCAGACTGGCTAAAAGTAAACATGCATCATCATGGAAAATTACGTCAATGCGTATTGATAATACGGGTTATGCCACTGCGATTTTATATAAATAAGGAGAGTGGGTATGGATAAATATCTTCGTCTGTTAAGTCGGGGGGATCGGCTTGGATTAACATTAATCCGCCTGAGTATCGCCATCGTCTTCATCTGGATTGGGTTACTGAAATTTGTGCCCTATGAGGCGGACAGTATTACTCCGTTTGTAGCGAACAGTCCATTTATGTCATTTTTCTATGAGCATCCTGAGGAATATCGTCAGCATCTGACTCATGAGGGCGAATTAAAGCCGGAGGAGCGCGCCTGGCAAACGGCTAATAATACGTATGCGTTTTCGGATGGCCTGGGCGTGGTGGAATTGATTATTGCCGCGCTGGTACTGGCTAATCCTTTCAGCCGCTGGTTAGGACTGGCGGGCGGCGTACTGGCATTCCTGACGCCATTTGTAACGCTATCGTTTTTAATCACCACGCCGGAGGCCTGGGTTATGCCGCTGGGCGATGCGCATTATGGTTTCCCGTATTTATCGGGCGCCGGACGGCTGGTCTTGAAAGATACATTAATGCTGGCAGGCGCGGTGATGATCATGGCGGACTCCGCCCGTTCGCTACTTTCACAGCGACAGTAGCTATCCTCTTACCCTCTTGATGCCGCGATTCGTCGGATGGCTGCGTAGGCGCCATCCGACAATTTTTTATGGCTGACAAGTGAACGAGCGCTAACCGGTAAGAAGTTCCTGTTCCACCTGCTGGACCTGCGCCTCCAGCGTATTGCGAATTTCTGTTAACGCCCGCTCCTGTTCGGAGAAATAGGCCTCTTTATCAGTAACGGAAGAGGCGAGCCGCCAGGCGTTTTCTGTTTCCAGTTGCGTAATCTCTTTCAACAGCGCGTCGATTTGCGTGCGGAGCTGGCGTATTTTATTGCGCAGATGTTCCAGGTTATTCAACCTGTCGCTTGCCATCATCGGTTCCAGACCGCTTTGCAACTGCGTCAATAACGCGCGAATTGCCGCCAGATCGGCATTCTGCCGCGCCTGATTGAGCTGTACCATCATCTGGTGCGCTTTTTCTTTCAATTCATCGGCGACCACATCCGGGTGACACAGGCGGCTGGCCTGGCGCCACAGGCGTTTTAATTCACTGCGTTCGTCAGCCGACAAACGTTGATCGCAGGCGTAGCGGAATTGCGCTTCCTGCTGTTGCTCCTGGTACTGATGATACTCCTGTTCCGCGTCTTCCTGCGCCTGGCGGGAGGCGCTGTCATCCTGATGAGAAAAATCTGCTTCCAGCTCGCGAATTTCCGCCAGCAACGCGGTGATTAACTCCGTCTGTTGCTGGATTCGTTGACGGATCCCCATAGCCTGCCGTGAGGCGGCATTCAATCCTATCCACTGCTGCTTTAACGTTGCCAGTTGATCCACGGCCTGGGAAATAAATTGCAGGCAGGATTGATAATCCTTTTCCCGACGTTTTATTTCCGCTTCTTGCTTGCGCTGCATACTTACGGCGAGCTGTTTACGCAACTCCAGGATACGGCTCATTAACGGCCCAAGACGCAGATGGTAGAGGTCGTTAAAATCATCGAGGATTTGTACCCGCGCATTTCGTTTGTCAATCAGATCGCGAAGTTGGGCTTCAAGCGCTTTCAACTCCAGTTTGCTGGCGGCGATAGCGGGATCTTGCCACGTCGAGAGCGCCCGTTGAGCCTGTAGCCAGGCGGAGATTTCCTGCATGGCATCACTGAAACGACGAGCTTCAATCGCCTCGGCAATCGTGCTGATTACGGCATCCTGCGGCTCATTTTTCAGGTAGATGAGCTGCTGATGGATAATCTCTTCGTCCTCAAGTTCGATGGCGCTTTTGATGATCTCTAAACGTTTAATGATTTTATTCATGACGTTGATGCCTGGCGTGGCTCAAAAACGGATAACAGATGATAGTTCTGATTCACCTTTTTGAAAATACTGAAAAAATACTAAATGTATTCTGTAGGGTGTCGTACTTTTCGTCCAGAGTTATTCACATATATTATACTCGTCGTCTTTCACCGGTAACGCTCTCTATCGGCGCGCATTCTTTTCTTTTTACTTCCCGTGACATCTTTTTTTGCGCGATGACGGTAACGCCCAGAGTTTAGCCGTGACAAACGATTGCGCCTTGCGGCAGCGAGAACGAAATGTTAAAAGGTGCCCCTCAATAAAAACGATACAGGGGTAGGACGTGAAAAACGCGTCAACTGCATCCGGCGCCAGCGTGTCGGATGCCGCGTCGAAGAATGAACCGACGCTTCAGCGGGGGTTGCAAAACCGTCATATTCAGCTAATCGCGCTGGGCGGCGCTATTGGCACCGGGCTGTTTCTGGGCATCGGTCCGGCGATTCAGATGGCGGGGCCGGCTGTTTTGTTGGGCTATGGCGTTGCCGGGATTATCGCTTTTCTCATTATGCGCCAGTTGGGTGAAATGGTCGTGGAAGAGCCGGTTTCCGGATCGTTTGCGCACTTCGCCTGGAAATATTGGGGGCCGTTTGCGGGCTTTTTGTCGGGCTGGAACTATTGGGTCATGTTTGTGCTGGTCGGGATGGCGGAGCTGACCGCGGCGGGCATCTATATGCAGTACTGGCTGCCTGACGTACCAACATGGATATGGGCGGCGGCGTTTTTTATTATCATTAATGCCGTGAATCTGGTGAACGTTCGTCTGTATGGCGAAACGGAATTCTGGTTCGCGCTGATTAAAGTGCTGGCGATTATCGGCATGATAGGTTTTGGCCTGTGGCTACTGTTCTCCGGGCATGGAGGCGAACATGCCAGTATTGATAACCTCTGGCGTTATAACGGCTTCTTCGCTACCGGCTGGCATGGTTTGCTTCTGTCGCTGGCGGTGATTATGTTTTCCTTTGGCGGACTGGAACTGATCGGCATTACCGCAGCGGAAGCGCGCGATCCGCAAAAAAGCATCCCGAAAGCGGTTAACCAGGTGGTATACCGTATTTTGCTGTTCTACATCGGTTCGCTGGTGGTTTTGCTGGCGCTCTATCCGTGGGTGGAGGTGAAATCCAATAGCAGCCCTTTTGTGATGATCTTCCATAATCTGGACAGTAACGTGGTCGCTTCGGCGCTGAATTTCGTTATTCTGGTAGCGTCGCTTTCGGTGTATAACAGCGGTGTTTATTCAAATAGCCGAATGCTGTTCGGCCTGTCCATACAAGGCAATGCGCCGAAATTTTTAACCCGCGTCAGCCATCGCGGCGTGCCGGTGAACTCGCTGATGCTTTCCGGGGCGATTACCTCGCTGGTGGTACTGATCAACTATCTGTTGCCGCAAAAAGCGTTTAGCCTGTTGATGGCGCTGGTTGTCGCGACGCTATTGCTGAACTGGATAATGATCTGTCTCGCGCATTTACGTTTTCGCGCGGCAATGCGCCGTCAAGGGCGCGAAACGCAATTTAAGGCGCTGCTTTATCCCGCCGGGAACTATTTGTGCATTGCGTTTCTGGCGCTGATTCTGGTGTTAATGTGTACGATTGATGATATGCGATTGTCGGCGATTTTACTGCCGGTATGGGTTGTTTTCCTGTTTATTGCGTTTAACGTTTTACGCCGTAAGGCCTCTTAATTTTTTTGCCCGATCCCGGATCATGCGATCGGGCAATCCATTAATGCGTTAATGCCCCTGACAGCGCACGAATATCGCTGCCGGTCGGCGTCTGATGAATGCGCAAGCCGAACTCTTCCACCACGGCAAAAATATGGTCGAAAATATCGGCCTGAATGCTCTCATATTCCAGCCACACGACGGTATTGGTAAAGGCATAGATCTCTATCGGTAAACCATGATCGTCAGGCGCCAGTTGGCGTACCATCAGCGTCATATCTTTACGGATGCGCGGATGGTGACGTAAATATTCGTTCAGATAGGCGCGAAACGTCCCAATATTAGTCATCCGACGGTGATTTAAGGCTGATTCGGGCGCATTCAACTGTTTATTCCATTCATCGATTTCCTGATGACGGCTGGTAAGATACGGCTTTAACAGATGTGCGGTTAACAGTCGTTGTTTTTCATCATCATCCAGAAAGTGGATGCTGGTTGCGTCAATATTTATGCTGCGTTTAATCCGGCGTCCGCCGGAAGCGGACATGCCGCTCCAGTTTTTAAACGAATCGGAAACCAGCGACCAGGTGGGAATAGTGGTGATGGTATTATCCCAGTTGCGCACTTTTACCGTGGTTAAACCAATATCAATAACCGCACCATCTGCGCCATATTTCGGCATTTCCAGCCAGTCGCCCAGTTTGAGCATATCGTTGGCGGAAAGTTGTATACCGGCAACCAGTCCAAGAATCGGGTCTTTAAAGACCAGCATTAACACGGCGGCCATTGCGCCCAGCCCGCTGATTAAAATCGCCGGTGACTGGCCAATCAGCAGTGAGATCATCAGAATGCCGACGATAATCGCGCCGATTAGCTTAATGCCCTGAAATATTCCTTTTAGCGGCAGTTGAGAAGCGGCGGGCCATTTTTGCGACAGATTGAAAATCACGTCCAGCAGGGAAAATAACGACAGCAGGGCGTAGGTCATAATCCATAACTGCGCGCAAGTCGTCAGGATATCCGCAGCCTCACTGCCTTTTTGCAGCCAGAGCGCGGCCTGAATATTGACAATGATGCCTTGCAGCGTAAAAGCCAGACGATGAAATAATTTATTCTGGGTGATAATTTGCAGCCACAGGCGGGAACTGGCGCTGGCGCGTTTTTCAAAAGCGCGCAGTACTATCCAGTGCAAAATAATATGCACGACAACAGCCGTCAGAAAAATAATACCAAATATCACCACCAGCGACGTGGTGTGATTCATTTCAATACCCGCTAAATCTTCTACCTGGGATATCAATTCCTGCATAATCTCTCCTTTATAAACAGCAGCCTATGATGACTGCTGAATGGCATTTATGCAAATCAGGATGCCTGCGCTTCAGGCATAATCAGCAAGAGACGGGTAAAAGCGCTTCTGGGTTTATCCATACGCTATATTTTATCCAGCGCCCGCATAACGCCGTTATTTTACGCCGGAACCCCGTTTTGAACAGGCGCCAGTCCGTAAACAATGGATGAAATATCTCAATCACAATGCTTAAAACGATTGCAATGTATTTGCCGGATGATGATTTGTACCGTCGTACCTACCAACAATAACACTAAGGAACATGAGATGACCCGAAAGCGTACCCTGGTAAAACACCACATACTCTCGCTGGCGCTGACCACGCCATTATCTGTCTATGCATTTGACTCTCTTACAGTATTCGGCGATAGTCTTAGCGATACCGGTAATAATGGTCGCTGGACCTGGGATAGTAGTCAAAATTATCTCTATGATGAGCAGTTGGCCGACCGATATGGGCTGGCATTAAGTCCTTCCAGCAAAGGCGGTTCTAATTATGCCGCAGGCGGCGCGACGGCAACGTCGGAATTAAATCCCCAGGATAATACGGCGGATCAGGTGCGGCAGTGGCTTGCTAAAACGGGAGGGAAAGCCGATCGCAACGGTTTATATATTCATTGGGTCGGTGGAAACGATCTGGCGGCGGCAATCGCGCAGCCAGCCATGGCGCGGCAAATAGCCGATAATAGCGCAATCAACGCGGCGGCACAGGTAGGGCTGCTACTGGGTGCCGGCGCAGGGCTGGTGGTGGTGCCAAATGTACCGGACATTAGTGCGACGCCAATGCTGCTGGAGGCGGTAATCACCGCCGGGCTTGGCGCAGCGGCGCCCCCGGCGCTAAAAGCGGCGTTAGATGCGCTGGCGGCGGGATCGACGCCCGATTCAGCCAGCCGGCAACAGGCGATCCGCGAGGCGTTGCTGGCGGCGGCTGCAACGGTAAGCAGTGACCCGTCTATTCAGCAACAGCTCGTTGAGCAACTGCTGGCGGGCTATGAAACGGCGGCAGGGCAGGCGTCATCTCTGACTGATTATTATAATCAGACGGAAGAGAAGGGACTGGAGCAACACGGCGGCAATATTGCCCGTGCCGATATCAACGGTCTCTTTAAGGAAATCCTCGACAATCCGCAGGCGTTTGGTCTGACAAATACTGTGGGTATGGCTTGCCCGCCGGGCGTATCCGCCTCAGCGTGTTCCTCGGCAATGCCGGGTTTTAATGCGTCACAGAACTATCTGTTTGCCGATCATTTACATCCCGGCCCGCAGGTCCATACCATTATCGCGCAATATATTCAGTCGATTATTGCCGCGCCGGTACAGGCGACATACTTGAACCAAAGCGTTCAGTCGATGGCGCAAGGCAGTCGTACCACGCTTAACAGCCGTTATCAGCAGCTTCGCCAGGGGGAAAATCCTGTCGGTTCGCTGGGCATGTTCGGCGGATACAGCGGGGGATATCAACGTTATGATAATAATGAGGCCGAGGGTCACGGTAATCATAATAATCTAACGGTTGGCGTCGATTATCAGCTTAACGAGCAGGTACTGCTGGGAGGGCTGATAGCCGGCTCTCTGGATAAGCAACGTCCTGACGATAACTATCATTATGACGCCCGCAGTTTTCAGGCCGCCGTGTTCAGCCATTTACGCGCCGGGCAGGCGTGGCTGGATGGCGATTTACACTACCTGACCGCTAAATTCAGTAACATTCAGCGCAGTATAACGCTCGGTGCGCTAAGACGCGTGGAAGAGGGCGAAACCAACGGTCGGCTGTGGGGCGCGAGGTTAACTAGCGGTTACGATTTTGTCGTGATGCCGTGGTTAACGACCGGACCGATGCTGCAATATGCATGGGATTACAGCCACGTTAATGGTTATAGCGAGAAGCTCAATACCAGCACATCAATGCGTTTTGGCGACCAAAACGCCCACTCGCAGGTGGGTAGCGCTGGCTGGCGTCTGGATCTTCGCGACAGCGTCATTCATTCCTGGGCGCAGATTAATTATCGCCGCCAGTTTGGCGATGATACGTATGTGGCGAACGGCGGTCTTAAAACGACCGCGCTGACGTTTAGCCGCGCCGGGAAAGCGCAGGATAAAAACTGGGTTGATATTGAGATTGGCGCAGATTTTCCGCTGTCGGCAGCGGTGTCAGGCTTCGTTGGGCTGGCGCAAACGGCAGGGTTAAACGATGGCAATCAAACCCGCTATAACGTCGGATTTAGCGCCCGATTCTGATGAGACGCCAGGGAAGGCCAATCCCGTTCGTTCGTGACACGATGAGCCGAAAGCGCAACGGTAAGTTTTATAAAAAGTAAGTATTTTCAAAAATGTGGGTGAAGCCTGTGACGCCGTTTGTAAATTATCGTATAAGCGGAGTTTACGTTTTTGGCGGGGCGCAGGTATGAATAAAGAGTCCATATTTCGTCAGTTGGAGCTACGGCTGGCCGGATGTTCACTAACAGCCGACGCGTTAAGCGGGTTTAGCGCAATGGCGATTGCCGACAGTCTCAGGCAAAAACGCAGCATTATTAGTCACCATCTTAATAACTTGCATCGTGAGCAGCGGGTGGTCAAAGTGAATAGCCGCCCGGTGCTGTTCCTGCCCGTCGAGGCGCTACGTCGTTACCACCGACTGGCGGTTCGACAGGGGGATTACGCGTCCATTCAGGCGCTGTGCGCGGAGCGGCAGGACAGTCTGGAGCTGCTCATTGGCGCGCAGGGCAGCTTGCAGGAGTCCCTGCGTCAGTGTAAGGCGGCGATCAGTTATCCCGGCGCGGGCTTGCCTTTGCTGCTGCGCGGCCCGACGGGGACAGGAAAAAGTTTTTTGGCGCGTCAGCTTTGGCAGTACGCCATCGAGCAGGGCATTTTGCCCCCGGAGGCGCCCTTTACCGTGTTTAACTGCGCCGAATACGCTAATAACCCGGAATTGCTGACGTCAAAATTGTTTGGTCATGCCAAAGGTGCGTTTACCGGCGCAGACAGAGCGGTATCCGGGTTAATTGAGACCAGTAATGGCGGCGTATTGTTTATCGAT
This sequence comes from Salmonella enterica subsp. arizonae, assembly GCF_008692845.1. GTDB lineage: Bacteria > Pseudomonadota > Gammaproteobacteria > Enterobacterales > Enterobacteriaceae > Salmonella > Salmonella arizonae. The sequence goes on along the minus strand of NZ_VXJW01000002.1, from coordinate 315,320 downwards.
GAAGTGCACCGTTTACCGCCGGAAGGGCAGGAAAAACTGTTCCATTTTATGGATAACGGCACCTGGCGTCGCTTAGGCGAAAGCAGCGATGAACGCAGCGCCACGGTACGCCTGATATTCGCCTCTACCGAAGATCTGGAAAAACACTTTCTGGCGACATTTATTCGCCGGATACCGGTCATTGTCAAAATTCTGCCTATCGCCGAACGCGGACAGTATGAGCGGCTGGCGTTTATTCACCATTTTTTCCGTCGCGAGGCGCAGCGTCTTCATCACGATTTGTCGCTGGATAGTGAAATTATCAGCCAACTGATGCAGGAGACCCTGGAAGGGAATGTCGGCGGCCTGGAAAATCTCATTCGTAATATTTGCGCCAGCGCCTGGACTTTCGGCCAGCGTGACGATGGGGTACTGGAGGTAAAAGCCGGGCAACTGCCGGATCGTCTGCTGATGGAGGTGCCCTTTACCGTTCCGCAGACGGCGGAACGCGTCATGATTTATCGCGAAGGTGGCGGTTTTCCGCGAGTTTCCGGTCAGCATCAGGAATATTTACGGTTGACGGAAAACATTTGCGGCCTGTGCGAAGAGCTGGCGCAGGAGAATATTTCCGCACGGACGTTTGACAAGCTGGTCTATCAAAATCTCACGTTATATCTCGATGCCTTAATGAATAAAGAGAGCCCTCGCGCTCGTCAGGACAAGCGGCTGCGTTTTATCGAAGATGTCGGGAAAGCGATCGCTGCACATTACGATCTCGAACTGAATGCGGAATTCGCTTATCTCACCGGACGTTACCTTACCAGCCTGCCGTTAACGCCGGTGGAGGCGTCGCCATCGGTTCGCCATGTGATGCTGCGCTGGCTGGAGGAGGCGCCGGGACTGGCGCAGCGTGTGGCGCAAAAACTGCTGGACGTGGTAAATAATAAATATGATTTGTTAATCGACACGCTCGACAGACTGGTCGTGGCGGCCATCGTCAGTAATGCCATTGACGCCACCAGCGGCGGTAAGGTAAAAGCGCTGATCATCGCGCATGGTTATTCGACCGCCAGCAGCATTGCAGGCGTGGCGAACCGTCTGATTGGCGAAAAGATTTATCATGCGATGGATATGCCGATGGAGGTCGCGTTTAGCGATGTCAGCCGGGCCATTGTCGATTATCTCCAGCATACGGATACCCGCGCAGGCGTCATGGTGCTGATCGATATGGGATACACCAAAGAGATCGCCGATGCGCTTTTGAGCGTAATTCATGGCCCGCTGGTGGTGGTCGATAACGTTACGACGCGTCTGGCGTTGAACGTGGCCAGCGAGATCGCGCTGCAAAAAAACATCGAACAGATCGCCGAAGAGATCGTCCCGTTAAATCAGTCGCGCTGGGATGTCTTCTGGCCCGCGCAGAAAAAAGCGCGCGCGCTGCTGGTGACCTGTATTACCGGCATCGGGACGGCGTTTAAATTTAAAAATTTGATGGAAAAAAGTCAGTTGACCGACTTTGATATTAATATTATCGCCTGTGAATATACCCGCCTGAAAAACAGCCGAATGGCGACCTCGTTGCTGAATCAGTATGAAGTGATTGCGGTTGTCGGCACCATTGACCCGCAGCTGGCGGGCGTTCCCTGGGTGGGGATTGAAGAGCTGCTTGGCGAGCAGGGGTATGCGCATTTAAGTCAGTTATTAAGCGGTTATCTTAACGATAAACAAATTGCGTTAATTAATAAAAATATGGTTCGCGAATTTTCGTTGCATAATGTGGTTAATTCGCTGACTATTCTTAATGCCAATAAGACGATAGGGCATATCGAAACGATTATTGCCGAATGGCAAAATACGCTGGGCTTCAGCTTTAATAATAATTTGATTATTAGTTTATATGTTCATTTGAGCTGTATGATTGAGCGACTGGTCATGCGCAATGAAATTACCCACTATAAAAACATGACGGAATTTAACGAGCGACATGGTGAATTTATCGCGATGGTAAATCATTCGTTTCAGCGGTTGAAAATTCTTTATAACGTGGCGCTGCCGGTAGCGGAAATTGGCTATATCCACGATATTTTCGAATTACGGATAGAGGATTTCCGCTGGTAGCCGCGGTAGTTCAGGGAAAAAGGGGCGCTAGCGCCCCGCAGAAGAAAGGTCTGATGGCGCTACGCTTATCAGGCCTACAGATCGCTTTGTAGGCTGGATAAAGCGAAGCCGCCATCCGGCATAACTATTAATATTCAACTTTCCACATATACCGGCGGGTGGTCAGTGGGTGGTTACGGGCTGTCGCCAGAGCGAGGTTATAAACGTCCAGCACACAGTTGTGCAACAGGCCGCAGAAGTATTCGCCAACGTCGGTGGGCAGATCCTGAATGCCGAGTTTATCCGCATCGATCAACTGCAGTTTTCCCTGATAGCGTTCAATAAAGCGAATCGCGCGATCGTCCAGCGGGCGAGTGCGACCACTGCTTTGTAGCAATATAAACGGCGTGCCCGGCTCGGTGATTTCGAACGGTCCGTGGAAATACTCTCCGCTATGTATGCTGGCGGAGTTGATCCACTGCATTTCCAGCAGAATACAGATAGACTCCTGATGCGCGGCGCCGAAAGAGGGGCCGCTGCCCATCATATAGACCACCTTCTCATCCTTCCATTCGGCGGCGAAACGCCGAGCATCTTCTTGTACCTGCCGTTGGGCGCCGTGAACAACGTCGCTAAAGCGCCCAAACGCGCTGACTAATTCATCGTATTGCGCATAGCCCTCTGCTTGGGCGAGAATTTCCAGCGCCAGCCACAGGCTGTATGCGGCTTTTTGTTGTGCAGGGTCGACCGTTTCCGGATAACGCGCCCACTGATATTCAATGATGTAGTCGCTGTATTCGCACAGCGGCGTGTCAGGTTGGTAAACCAGACCGATGGTCGCCGCTCCTTTTTCACGCGCCACGCGGGCGGCTGCGACGGTTTCCGCCGTATTGCCCTGCTGCGAGGCGAGAATAACGACGCTATTTTTTCCTAACGCTTTTGGCGTGGCGTGGACAAATTCATTACTGGTGATATAACCGACAGCCAGTTTTGACGCTTCACAGTCCAGAAAGTATTTTCCTGGCCAGAAGCCGGTTAATGAACCGCCGCAGCCGACAAACCAGACGCGTTCAATGTTTTGTTTACCTAAAATATCACTAATAATACGGCGGGCATTTCCATGAGCAACAGACATATTTATCTCCTTAGCGTGTAGCGCGTCCTCCGCAACAGCGCGGATAATAACGAGCATTAATAAAAATTACATTTCTTGCTTACTTTTCATTTTTTGATGGAATTGCGGATCTTTGGGTATCGCCGGATTAATGCCTTTTTGCGGGGGTAATATCGCACATAGCATTTGTAGTGGAATGATATATTCAAAGACAGCAAAGTCCTCATCATTGACAAACGGGAAATTCAGATTCAGACCATTATTTTCTACCTGCGGGCCGATGCGGTAAATAGACGGCGTCCAGTCACCGAGTATTTGCGCCAGCCGATCCTGACGCGCGTCAGGCTGCGGGTCGAGCATAATGAGTGCGGATTGCGCATTAAAGGCATTGTAAATACCGTGAATAAACTCCTCGAATTCGTAGCCCGATACCGGGCAGCGCAACGTCTCCAGCATCTTGAGCGCACCTTCCTGCACCGTACCGAACAGCGTTGCCGGGCCGGTCAGACGAATATCTGCGCTATCGCGCAGCGCCAGCGCATTGGTTTGCGTCCACGCCTGCGAGGCGGTAATCAGCGCGGGCAGGTGGTTAAAGGTCTTTTCCATCCGCAGCAGCAGTGACCGGCGCTGTTCGCCATCCAGCCGCTGTTGCTGCCCGGCGACGGCGAGCGCCAGCAGCATCAAATTGAGAACCGTGCAGTGATAGCCTTTTGTTTTCGCGCCAGCGGTTTCTTCGCCGCAGGGAACGGTAAGGATATAATCCGCCGCCCGGTCGATAGTCGCAGGCGCCACGCCAGCCATTGAGGCGGTGATATGACCAATATCGCGGGCGCGCTCCATCCCCGCCAGCGTTGAGAGGCTGCCGCCGCCCTGGGAGATGCCGACAACCAGTGCCTTGCCGCTGCGGGCAAGCGTCTCGTTGTCAAGCATAAACGGCCAGCAGACATCCACCGGCAATGCGCACCAGCGCTGCATAAATGCGCGAGCGGTTAGCGCGCCGTGGTATGACGTGCCGGAGCCTGTCAGAATAATGCGGGTGACGCCGCGTTCCGTTAGCGCCTGCGCCGCGCGCCAGAGATCTTCCCGCGTCTGCGTCAGCATCTCCAGCAGGCGAAGGGGCGTCTCGTTCATATAGTCTTCTACTTGCATAGTATTACCTCTCGTCAAAGTAGGCCCAGCGCGCTGGCAAGAAGCCCAAACGCGACGGTGCCTAACAGGATCCAGTTAATGTTCACGCCCTTACGGATAAGTTTGTACATGCCGAGCGTGAAGAGCAGCGGCAGCAGGGAAGGGAGGATTTTGTCAATAAAATCCTGCACTTTCATGGTAGTCTGCCCGGCGGTAAAGCTCAGCGGGGTAGTAATGTCGATCATGCTGGCGGTCATGGCGCCGACGACCATCAACCCGACGATTGACGCGATATAAGTCACCCTGTCCATCAACCCGCTTTGCCAGATGCGCATCAGCCAGGTGGTCCCCGCCCGGTAGCCCAGTTTGAGGGCGTACCAGCGGCAGAGGATGTGCGGAATGTTATAGACCAGTAGGGCGAGAATTGGCCCCAGAATGCTGCCCTGCTGGGCAAAGTAGATCCCCATCCCGGCGGCGATAACTTTCAGCGATCCCCAAAAGATGGAATCGCCAATCCCGGCCAGCGGCCCCATCAGGCTGGTTTTAACGGCATTGATCGACTCTTCGTTAAAGTCCGGGTTGCGTTGATTTTCCTCCTCCATCGCAATCGACAGGCCAAAGACAAACGTTGACAGATGCGGTGTGGTATTAAACAGCACCAGATGGCGCTGTAAGGCGCGCCCCAGCTCGGCGGGGTCTTGGTAGATACGCTTCAGCGCTGGCGACATAGCGAAGGCATAGCCCATATGCTGCTGGCGTTCATAGTTCCACGATCCTTGCAACGTAAAGGAGCGCCAGAAAACGCTGCGTAAATCGCGGGCGGTGATGCGGCTTTCGCTTTGCGAGTGAGCCTGTGCGTCGTCGATCAGGGTCTGCGTCACTTCACTCATGATTAGCCCTCCTGTTGGGATGTGTTAAGAAACTGGCTGATAATGAAAGCCAGCACCACGGCAAACAGCGCGATGGCGATGATGTCCAGTTTGGTATATGCGGCGATCAGAAAGCCCAGCCCAAGGTAAGGCATTAATTTGCTGCTAAGCATCATGCTGATCAGCAACGCGAATCCCAGCGCCGGCAAAATCTTACTGGCGACAACCAGGCCATTGGTAATAAAGGCGGGAATAGCGTCGAGGAACCAGGTGACGGCGGCAGAACCGAGCAAAATGGCGAAAAAGACCGGCAGAAAACCGCTTAGAAAATAGAGCAGCGTTGGGCCTCCCAGGTGCATAACGGCAACCATCCGGGTATTACCCTGCGCCGCATAACGATCGGCCATGTGGCCAAAGCGGGCGTTAACCACGCGCACCAGGACGCCGAGAGTCTGCGCCAGCATAGAGATAGGAATCGCGATGGTCAGCGCCGCTTCGGGCCCGCGCCCGGACATAATAGAAAACGCGGTCGCCAGTACCGAACCGGTGACGACATCAGGCGGTACGGCGGCGCCGATAGCGACATTGCCTAAAAAGATCAGTTCCAGCGTCGCGCCGATCAGAATGCCTTCATGTAAATTGCCGCAGACCAGACCGGTGAGGGCGCACATCACCAGCGGACGGTCAATCATCGACACGCCGAGTAAGCGCCCGTCAAGAATGCCCAGTGCGGCAATCAGGCCGAGCAGCGTTGCGGTGAGCAACATAGTGACCTCCGGGTTCAGAGTTTATCGTTAAGCAATTCGGCGGAATGGGCCGGAACCTGGCGCATTTCCAGACGGATGCCTTTGGCTTTTAGCGCTTGACTATCGGCAATCTCCTGCTCGGTCAGGTATATGGCTTTGCCGAACTGCTGCGCGCCCTCTTTTTGCGCGATACCGCCGTAGTTGATAACGTTAATCCCTGGCACTTTCTCGGCGAAGGCGAGGGTTTCGGCGGTATTTCCCAGTACCACCATCACTTTTTTGTGATCCAGCTTGCCGCTGGCGAGTTTTTCCGCCGCCTGTTCCACCGTAATAATGTCCAGCGACACGCCAGCGGGTTTTGCCAGACTTAATGACATAGAGACAAACGCGTCGCCGGCGGCGTTAGCGTTAGCGACGATGATATGGTCGATATCCAGCGCCCGGGTCCAGGCGAAGACCACCTGGCCGTGCAGCAGGCGGTAATCAATGCGCACTAATTTGATCATGGGATTCTCCCTGTAGGTCAGCGGATGGTTGTGTTATTAGCGTGTTGATAAAGACAATGGATTCACGCGCCGCATTGGTGGCGTAGGTAATGGCCGCGTCTGTGCTTTCTTCTTCACAGAGTAAAAACTCCAGCAGCAGGGTCATGTTGACGCCAGCCACCACAAAAACGTGACGGTGACGCATCAGCACTTTCGCTGCGCTATTGTTGATGCTGCCGCCGAGCAGATCGGTAAACACCACCACTTCTTCGCCGTTGGCCTGCGCGATCAGATTTTCGAGGGTTTGTTCAAGCTGCTCCGTGGTGACAATATCGCCATCGTAGGCGCAAACCGGTGTCACGCCGTGTTCGTCGCCAATCAGCAGCGATAGACTGTTAATAAGTCCGCGGGCAAAAGGGCCATGGCTGGCCACATAAACATGTCTCACCCGTTTTCTCCTTCATCCAGATAGGGGGTATCCAGATATGGCAAACGGCGTGCCAGTTTTAAATGTTATTTATTTTCAATAGGTTGAAAGGGGAAGTTAACACTAACGATGTAAAACCTGGCACTTCGCGCCATTGATCATTGGGGAACCTGGCAGAAAGGTGAAAAAAGCCGGACGGGCGTCCGGCTTAGGCAGGGGATTAGACTTCCGTCAGTGTGGTTTCAAGCGGCAGACGTGATTTCGGCAGTCCGGCGTTGAAATCCTCGACGCTATGATGGCCGACTGGCACCACGACCAGACTGGTATAGCCTTTTTCTTTCAGACCAAATTCAGCGTCGAGCACGTCGGCGTCGAAACCTTCAATGGGGACGGCGTCGAGACCCATCGCGGCGACGCCCAGCAGAAAGTTGCCGACGTTCAGATAAACCTGTTTCGCCATCCACTGGTGGTCATCTTTCAGCGAGACGCGGTGCATATCGGCGAAAAAGCGGCGACCTTTATCATTTGCCGCTTTAGCTTCCGGCGTAGCGAAACGGCCATCGGCTTCCTCCTGATCGACCACCCGTTGCAGCCAGGCGTCGTCCATCGCGGTTTTCGCGCAGAAGACCACCACATGGGAGGCGTCCAGCATTTTGCGTTCGTTGAACGTGTAGTTTCCGGCGGCGGATTTTGCGACACGCGCTTTGCCTTCTTCCGTACTGGCGACAATAAAGTGCCACGGCTGGGAATTGGTGCTGGAGGGGCTGTACTGTAGTAGTGTTTTTACTTTATCCGCTTCTTCGGCGGTCAGTTTTTTGCTGGGATCGAACGCCTTAGTGGAGTAGCGTTTTAAGGCGACAGAAACGATATCCATAAATGCTCCTGGTTGGTTTAGTACCCTTTTGTATCAGCAGGGTACCGGGTTATCGGCAAAAAGATAAGGGAGGAAAATGCGGTTATTGCGACGAGTATTACATCAGCGCGGCCGCAGACGCTGTTGATCTCTTTTGGGCAGGCTGTCTACCACCAGATTCCATGAGTCATTTATCAAATCGTTGAGTAGCGATACGGTGATATCCTCCCCCGCATAAACTGAAATCCAGTGTTTCTTATTCATGTGATAGCCAGGCGTAATGCTGCGGTAAATTTGCTGATTCACCAGAGATTTTTGCGGGTCTGCTTTCAGGTTCACTAGCGGGCGACAGCGATGTTCAGTGAAAAGCATGAATATTTTGCCGCCGACCTTAAACACATCGTACTGCGGGCCGAAAGGCCAGCAGTGTTCGGTAAAAGGCCGTTCCAGCGCAAAGCGTTTTGCGCAGGCGTGCAGCGTTTGGCCGTCCATTATTGCTCCTCGCGAGTCAGCGCGCGCCACATGGCTTCGAATCCCAGCGCAATAAATTCACCAGCGCGAGCGGGATCGCGCGTGGCGAAATCCATTGTCGTTTCGGCCAGTGCCAGAAAAAGACCGTCGCCGAAGGCGCGGTACTCATCCGACATAAACACCATCAAAACGGAGCGATGACATAAATCGCGCAGTTCGGGGAACATATCGTCGGCCAGTTTTTCCGTCTCTTTGGTGATCTTTTCGCTGACGGCCAATTGACGGATCGCCCGGTGGCGGGCGGGATGGTTCAGACCCCAGTTGATATAACTGTTCCAGATAAAACGGGTCATCGTTTTGGCATCGGTAATGGAGCGATCCAGCTCCATGATCATTGACTGGCAGAGATCCTGCTTCAAGTGCAAATACAACGTGTTAATCAGCTCATCTTTGGTCGCGAAATAGCGAAATAATGTTCCTTCTGCAACGCCAGCGTTACGCGCGATCGCCGCTGTTGAGGCGGCGATACCGGATTGCGCTATCGCCTGGGTTGCCGCTTCCAGTAATGCCTGTTTTTTGTCTTCACTCTTCGGACGAGCCACTACACGTTACCCTTATGTCTGTAAAAAGATGATTGAATCACGCCCGTTGTCACGTCGCAACGGTGAATATCAACCTTTGAAAAGTACCTTGACGGCGTATCGTTGCTTTCTATAATGAGTGCTTACTCACTCATAATCAAGAGCTGCCCACGTGAAGCGGTTGAAAAGCGTATTGCAGGCCATGCCATAAGCCGTCTCACAATTTGTGTGGTTATTACTATGCTTATTGCTATTGCAGTAAATGTACGGTGTGGGAGCCGTTGACGAGTTTGATAGAGGGGAGAGCACGATGACTATTTCCGCTCAGGTTATCGACACGATTGTCGAGTGGATTGATGATAATTTGAATCAGCCGTTACGTATTGATGATATTGCCCGCCATGCGGGCTATTCCAAGTGGCACCTGCAACGCCTTTTTATGCAGTACAAAGGGGAGAGTCTGGGGCGCTATGTGCGTGAACGGAAGTTAAAACTGGCGGCGCGCGATCTGCGTGACACCGATCAGAAAGTGTATGATATCTGTCTCAAGTATGGTTTTGATTCGCAGCAAACCTTTACGCGCATTTTTACCCGCACATTCAACCTGCCGCCAGGCGCTTACCGTAAAGAAAAGCATGGCGCACGCATTGAAATGCTTAATCGGCCAGCGCAAACCAGCGCCGCCAGATAAAGCGAATAACACAATATTCCAGCGCGCCGAGCAACAGAAACCATAAACAAAACAGCAAAGTATAAAGCTGGTTGAGGTCCATAAGATGAAAGAGCCCAACCAGTTTTTGCGCCAGCGCAAGGCCGAGCGAAGGGGCGGGCAGCAGCAGGCTGGAGAGAAAGGCCATCAGCAGAATACCGGCTGCGGTCATCAATGATTCAAGCAGATATTGCATGGTTTTGTTAAACGTAAGTTAAAATGCCATTGTCCGGGATATCGCCACGTAAGGCAAATTTGCTGTCTATTGCCCCGCCCAGATTTCACAATGTTTTTGCACCAGGCCTATCAGCGAACCGCCGTCGGCAATAAATTCCCGCATATATTGCGCTTCATTACCGCCTTTTTTTACCTGCAGACGTAGCGCGTCAATGGCGCTGTCGGCGCCCACTTTGCGCGCAGAAGGCGTAACGTTATCCAGCAGACGCAGCGTATCGTCCGCCAGCCGACGGCGATCGCCGGTATAGACATCGGTCAGCATACCTTCCAGACCATAGCGGCAGGCCTGAAAACGGTTGAATTTATATAACAGATAGTCCTGTTCCTGCGGTTTAAAGGGACGCTCGGTCAGCAACCAGTGAGCAGTTGCCTGAATTAACCCTGCCATATTGATGGCCTGATCAAGGGTGAGCGGCGTATCCATTACCCGAACTTCTACCGTGCCAAAGTCAGGGCTGGGGCGGATATCCCAGTGCAAATCTTTGATACTGTCGATCATTGCGGTGTAAGACAGACGACGAAATAATCCTGCGAACTCTTGCCAGTTACTCACCCACGGCATGGGACCGTTATCGGGAAAAGCGGAAAAAATATTCAGGCGTGCGCAGGCAAAACGGGTGTCAGATCCTTGCATATAGGGAGACGCGGCGGAGAGCGCAATAAAGTGCGGCACAAAATGCGACAACCCGTGTAAAAGATAAATCGCATCGTCGCCATTCGCGCAGCCGACGTGAACATGTTGGCCGAAAACCGTCGCCTGTTGAATTAAGTAGCCGAAATTTTCCAGTGTGCGCTGATAGCGCTCATTATCACAAACCTCCTGACGCTGCCATTTTTGAAAAGGGTGAGTGCCGCCGCCGCAAATGCCAAGGTGGTGTTCCGACGCCGCCTGTAAAATAACCTGCTGCATGGCAGAAAGTTGCGCCGCCGCCTGGTCAATGTCGCGGCAGACGTTCGTGGCCATTTCCAGCATACTTTCGGTAATATCGTGCTTAATTTCTCCCGCGGTGAGTCGGGACTTAACGGCGTCAATCAGTGTAGAAGAGTCCTGGCTTAAATCGTAGCCTGGCGGATTGACCACCTGCATTTCCAGCTCAATACCCAGCGTATACGGTTCAGAAACGTGAAAATCATTCAGCGGCATAGCGATCTCATTTATCGTGGTATCGCGCTAAGTATAGAAGCGGGGACGCGTTTGTCGTGGAGAAGGGGCGTTATTTCAGGAGCAAAGGGTAATAACGCGATTATCACGTTGAAACCACCTTATCCGGACATCACGTTCAGTCGTCGTGGCGGCAAAGGCTGGCAGGAGATTTAACGAGATTTGCGTGGCGGTAAGCGATGTTATTTTTGCGCTATCGAACCCCGGTAGCGTGGCGTTGCCTGAAAACGCTTTATAAACGCTCTCTTTGGCGGAAAAGGCCAGCGTCAGGGCCAGCGGAAAAGGTAGCGAGCTTGCCTTGAGAATTTGGCGCTCATCGTTATCAATAATGGCCGGCGCCAGATCTGTCGCCGTTTGCTGGCTCATGATTTTTTCTATATCAACGCCGACGCGTTGCCGGGAGATGACTGCCAGTGCCGTTGACGCGCAGTGACTGATACTGCCAAATACGCCGTCCGGCCATAGCGGCTGTCGCTTATCGCCAATACCGGGCACCGTCCTGATACCTATCCCGCACAACGCATGAACAGCGGCGATGCGGCCTGCTAAGTGTTCAGCTTTCCGCTTGCGTCCGGCAGACCGGAGCCGTTCGTGATGAGGAAGCCATAACAGGTCGTTTTCATGAAAGCTACTCGCATCAAAGTCGACGATATGCAGCGTGTGTTCGGCAAAGGGAAGGGAAAAATGGGATGTCAGCATGATCTCTTTCAAACTCCCTCCCCCGAATGAGGGAGGGAAGGTTGGCATCAGAAATGGGTATTAATGCTCATATACCACGTGCGGCCCGGTTCGTTATAGGTATACGCGCCAGCGCCCGCCATATAGGCGCCGGTTTTAGTATCTCTAACGGTTTGCGCATTACCTTCACGCCATAGACGTTTGTCAAAGAGGTTATCTACGCCGCCGGTCAGGCTGACGTTTTTGGTCACGTCCCAGGTAGCGCTCAGGCCAACGATACTGTAGGGGCTGACCGATTGCTTATCTGTTCCGGTAACGGGTTTACCCTGATAATCATATTTCTTCGGCTCTTGTTTGCCGTACCAGGTGAAGGTCGATTGCAGAGAAACGTCCTGGCGTACCTGCCAGCTCAGGGTTGAGTTGAGCGTGTACTGCGGAATAATCGACAGGCGTTCGCCGGTCTCTTTGTTTTTGCTCTGCAGCATATAGGTCACGTTATTCGTCCAGTTCACAGTGTCGCTAACGGGTACGTTTAACGTGCCTTCCAGGCCTTCAACGACCGCTTTCGGAACGTTCTCCCACTGATAAACATCCGTTTTGCCGTTGTTGATACGCTGCAACGGCACCTTACCTGCTTCGATCTTATTGCGGTAATCATTGCGGAACCAGGTGACGCCGGCCAGCCAGCCATCGCGTTTAAATTCCAGACCGATCTCTTTGTTGATACTGGTTTCGGCTTTCAGCTCATCGTTGCCCATCATATAGCAGCCGATGCCGGTGCCGGCGCCAGTCGCGTAGCAGCCCTGCCCCTTACTGTACAGAATATAGTTCGGGTTAGTCTGGTACAGACTCGGCGCTTTGTAAGCGCGTGCAATACCCATTTTCAGAGTAAAGTCATCCCCCAGACCTTGCGACAGGTTCAGCGACGGGCTCCAGTTATTCCCTACAATACTGTGATGATCGAAACGTAGCCCTGGCGTCAGCATAGTGCTGTCGGTCAGTTCCATGTTATTTTCGGCAAACAGAGAGAAAATTTCCGCTTTTGAATACGGGCTACGATCGGTACTGCTGTAACCCGGGATGTTTCCCCCCATAAAGGTTTGCGAGTTGGAAAGCATATCTTTCATACGTTGTTGGGCCCATTCGGTACCCAGCGTCAGGTTTTGATTGACCAGCAGATCAAAAGGAAGGCTCACTTCGCTGTGTAGGGTGACGTCATTCAGATCGGCATCGGTATATTTTTGCGACGCTTTCGGATCGAAAATTCCTTCGGTACCGCCCGCTAAGCCTTCCGGCATACGGGAGTTACGGGTATGTTCGTATTGCACCCAGTTGCTGGTGGTTACGCCATTATCCCAGCCGCCGTTCCAGGTCAGAGAGTAGTTTTGCCGATAAATACGGTTTGTCTCTTTTCCGTAATTATCTTTCACCAGTTGGTTCGTATTGGTGTTCTGCGTATCGCCGGCATAGAGGTTGCCCTGGCGACTGTAACCGGCCTCCAGTTCCAGCGACTGAAGCGGAGCGAAATCCCAACGAACCACGCCGTTGATATCTTTGTTAATCACCCCCTCGCGCCCGGCCGGTAGCGTGTCGGCGTAACTTCCGGTTCGCTCAGACTGATGTCCCTGGTTAATATTGCGCGCATCAGCCTGCGTTTTGTCGAGGTTGCCATACAGACGGAAGCTGAAATCCCCGCCCAGCGGGCCGTTCAGGCTAAAGTTGGTGCGCTTAGTCGCGCCTTCGTCTTTATGTTCCGGCGCGTTGAAATACGTGTTCCATGAGCCGTGCCACTCGCTACCGCCTTTTTTGGTGATGATATTCACCACGCCACCTGCCGCGCCGTTACCGTAACGTGCGGCGGCAGGACCACGCAGTACTTCAATACGTTCGATCATCTCCGGCGGCACCCACGCGGTATCGCCGCGGGTATCGCGTTCGCCGCGCCAGCCCAGGCGCACAGAGTTGCGACTGGTAACGGGCTTACCGTCAATCAGGATCAGGGTATTTTCCGGCCCCATACCGCGAATATCGATTTGGCGGTTGTTCCCGCGCTGACCGCTGGTGGAGTTGCCGGTCAGGTTAACGCCCGGCATGGTGCGGATGATTTCTGATACGTCGCGTGCGGGTGGATTTTTGCGGATTTCATCGGCGGTGATAGTGGATACGCCTGACGCCTGCAGGTTTTGCTGGGCAGCGGTCACCACGATGGTGTCTTCATTGGTGAGCGCAGCGCTATCGGTTTTTTCTTCCGCCATCACGGGCAGAGCGGCCCCGTAAATCCCTAAATTGACCAGTAAGGCCAGGGAATGAATCTTCTTGTTCATTGTATATCCTGCTTTTCTTTAGCCACATACGCCAAAACGCCCGTCAAAGGCATTGGCCGGGGTGGTGAAATTGTGTGCGCGCTTCCTGTAGCGCGACAATACGCTATTGCAAATGCAAATAGTTATCAATAATATTATCAATATATTTCGCTATTTATATATAAAACCAATAATAAACATAGGGTTATGATGGAAGGTTCGCTGGCGACGGGAAGTGAGGCTTGGTGGAGGACGAAAACCGGGCCGGAATGGGGACGGGAAAAAGACGGAAATTATCGGGTCACTTTTTGGTGGCGCGACCCGCAGGGAAACGAAAAATACTCCCCGATACGGCGTGTCTGGGTCTACATCACGGGCGTGACCGATCATCATCAAAACGCGCAGCCTCAGACGATGGCGCGTATTGCCGGAACGGATGTCTGGCGCTGGAGCACGGTGCTTGGCGCTAACTGGCGCGGCAGCTACTGCTTCATTCCCACCGAGCGCGATGACATTTTTTCCGCTTTTGCGCCGGGCGAAACGCCCGATCGGAACGCGCTGCGTAAAGGCTGGCGTCAGCTACTACCGCAGGCGATTGCCGATCCGCTTAATTCACAAAGCTGGCGGGGAGGGCGTGGCCATGCGGTTTCGGCGCTGGAAATGCCGGATGCGCCTCTCCAACCTGGATGGGATCGCCCTGAAACGCCGTACTCACCGCCTTTGATGATGCAGTGGCATAGCGAACGTCTGGGTAATTCCCGCCGCGTATGGATATTGACGACCGGAGACGAGGCGCCGGAAGAAAGGCCGCTGGCTATTCTGCTGGATGGTCAGTTCTGGGCGGAAAGTATGCCCGTCTGGCCTGCGCTCGCCTCGCTGACTCATCAACGTATGCTTCCCGGCGCCGTCTATCTGCTGATTGATGCGATTGATACCCAGCGTCGTAGCCAGGAGTTGCCCTGCAATGCCGACTTCTGGCTGGCGGTGCAGCAGGAACTGTTGCCGCAGGTCAGAGCCGTAACGCCCTTTAGCGATGATGCCGCACGGACGGTAGTCGCCGGACAGAGTTTTGGCGGCCTGTCGGCGCTGTATGCCGGCCTGAACTGGCCAGCGCGTTTTGGCTGTGTACTAAGCCAGTCAGGATCTTTCTGGTGGCCCCATCGCGTCAACCCGCAGGAGGGGGAAGTGATTACCGGGTTGAAAAACGGCGCATTACGCGCGCGCGGGCTGCGCATCGTACTGGAAGCCGGCATACGTGAGCCTTTCGTTTTTCAGGCGAATCAGGCGCTTTATGCCCAACTGAGTACCTCGCCGCAGACTATTTTTTGGCGTCAGGTTGACGGCGGACACGATGCGCTTTGCTGGCGCGGCGGGCTAACGCAAGGGTTAATGTTGCTCTGGCAGCCGCTCATCGACACGCTTTAACCGGGCACATGTCCACGACAGGAGTTGAGTATGGAATTCAGTAATCCTTTCGATAATCCGCAGGGACAATTTTACATCCTGCAAAATGCGCAGCGTCAGTTCAGCCTTTGGCCAGCAGCGTGCGCGCTTCCCGCAGGCTGGGACGTAGTATGCGAACCGCAATCGCAGGATGCCTGCCAGCAGTGGCTCAATACGCGCTGGACGACACTGAATCCGGCGCATTATGCCGATAGGCAGGAGGCGAAATGACACAGCGTTTACCGTTAGTCGCCGCCCAGTCGGGGATCTGGATGGCGGAAAAACTCTCTGATTTTCCTTCCGCCTGGAGCGTGGCGCACTATGTGGAACTGACCGGCGAACTGGATGCCGCCTTGCTGGCAAAAGCGGTAGCAGTGGGGATGCTACAGGCGGATACGCTCCAGATGCGTTTTACCGAAGAGAACGGCGAGGTCTGGCAATGGATCGATCCAGAGCGCACTTTCGGCGAGCCCACGATTGTCGATTTACGCGACCAGGCCGAGCCTCATCACGCGGCGCTGGCGTTAATGCAGGCAGACTTACGGCAAAACCTGCGCGCAGATAGCGGTAAGCCGCTGGCGTTTCACCAGTTAATGCGCATTGATGATATGCGCTGGTATTGGTATCAGCGCTACCATCATTTGCTGGTTGATGGGTTTAGCTTCCCGGCGATAACCCGCCAGATTGCGGCGATTTATCGCGCCTGGCAGAGCGGCGACCCTACGCCTGACTCGCCTTTTACCCCCTTTGCGGATGTGGTCGAAGAGTATCAGCGCTATCGCCAGAGCGAGGCCTGGCAGCGTGATGGCGCCTTCTGGGCGCAGCAGCGTCGTGAGCTGCCGCCGCCGGCGTCAATTTCTGCCGCGCCGTTGCCGGGACGGTCGGCGACGGCGGATGTTCTGCGTATGAAATTGAGCGCGCCGGAGGGGGCGTTTCGCCAACTGGCGGCGCACATGCCTGAGATACCGCGAGCGGATCTTGCCCTGGCGCTGGTGACGTTGTGGCTGGGACGATTATGCGGGCGGATGGATTACACCGCCGGATTTATCTTTATGCGGCGGATGGGCTCGGCGGCGTTAACGGCGACCGGGCCTGTCCTTAACGTGTTGCCGCTGGCGGTTAACCTTCATGCGACGGAAGATCTGCCAACGCTGGCGAAGCGTCTTGCGGTGCAGTTAAAGAAGATGCGCCGCCACCAGCGTTACGACGCCGAACAGATTGTACGCGATAGCGGGCGAGCCGCAGGGGAGACGCCGCTATTTGGCCCGGTGCTCAATATAAAAGTGTTTGATTATCATCTGGATCTTCCTGGCATACAGGCGCAAACCCATACCCTGGCGACGGGGCCGGTTAACGATCTTGAACTGGCGCTTTTTCCGGATGAAAACGGCGGTCTGGATATTGAATTGCTGGCGAACTCGCAGCGTTACGATGACGCCATGCTCTCTCGCCATGCCTTACGGTTGATGGCGCTTATCACGCAATTTGCTGATAATCCCGCGCTGCGCTGCGGCGACGCGCAAATGCTGCTGGCGGAGGAACAAACGCAGTTAACGCGCCTTAACGACACGGCGGTAACTATTCCCGTCGCCACGCTCAGCGATTTAGTAGCGCGGCAGGCGCGAAAAACGCCAGATGCTCCCGCCCTGGTGGATGCGCATTATCACTTTACCTACCATGAAATGCGCGAACAGATTGTGGCGCTGGCGCACGCGCTTCGTGAACGCGGCGTTCAGCCTGGCGATAGCGTGGCGGTGGCGTTGCCGCGGTCAGTTTTCCTGACCATAGCGCTGCATGGCATTGTCGAGGCGGGCGCCGCCTGGCTGCCGCTGGACACCGGTTATCCTGACGATCGGCTGCGAATGATGCTGGAAGATGCGCAGCCGAAACTGTTAATTACGACTCAGGCGCAACTGGCGCGCTTTCACGATATTCCGGGAATGGAATATTTGTGTTATAGCGAACCGCTACCGGTCAGTGACGCAACCCCGCTGGGACTGTCGTTACCGCATCATACCGCTTATATCATTTTCACCTCTGGTTCGACGGGCAGACCGAAAGGGGTAATGGTGGGGCAAACGGCGATAGTGAACCGGCTGCTGTGGATGCAGGATCACTATCCGCTGACGGCGGATGATGTAGTGGCGCAAAAAACGCCGTGCAGTTTCGACGTCTCGGTATGGGAGTTTTTCTGGCCGTTTATCGCCGGGGCGAAACTGGTGATGGCCGAGCCGGAAGCGCACCGCGACCCGCTCGCGATGCAGCAGTTCTTTGCGCAATACGGCATCACGACCACCCATTTTGTGCCGTCGATGCTGTCGGCTTTTATTGCCTCGCTAACGCCAGCGTCGGCTGGAAAAAGTTGCGCCGCCTTCAAGCGGGTTTTCTGTAGCGGCGAGGCGCTGCCGACGGCGCTGTGTCGCGAATGGGAAACGTTGACCGGCGCGCCGCTACACAATCTGTACGGCCCGACGGAGGCTGCGGTGGATGTGAGCTGGTACCCGGCTTGCGGCGCTGAGCTGGCGGCTGTCGACGGCAACAGCATCCCGATTGGTTATCCCGTCTGGAATACCGGTTTGCGTATTCTCGATGCGCATATGCAGCCGGTGCCGCCGGGCGTGGCGGGCGATCTCTATCTGACCGGTATTCAGTTGGCGCAGGGTTATCTGGGGCGTCCGGATCTTACCGCCAGCCGCTTTATCGCCGATCCTTTTGCGCCAGGCGAACGGATGTACCGCACCGGAGATGTGGTGCGCTGGCTGGATTCCGGCGCGGTGGAATACCTGGGGCGCAGCGACGATCAGCTCAAAATTCGTGGTCAACGTATTGAACTGGGTGAGATTGATCGCGTAATGCAAACGCTGCCGGATGTTGAACAGGCGGTAGCACATGCCTGTGTCTTTAATCAGGCGGCGGCGACGGGCGGAGATGCTCGGCAATTGGTCGGCTATCTGGTTTCGCACTCCGGTTTGCCGTTGGAGCTATCGGCGTTGCAGGAAAAATTACGCCAAAAGCTCCCCGCGCATATGGTGCCGGTTGTGCTGTTGCAGCTTGCTAGTTTGCCGCTTAGCGCTAATGGAAAGCTGGATCGTAAAGCCCTGCCGCTGCCGGAACTGACGCCATGCGTGAAAGGACGTGCGCCGCAGTCCGCAACGGAGGTCGCTGTCGCTGCGGCGTTTTCTAGCCTGCTGGGCTGTGAGATTAACGACGTTGAAAGCGATTTCTTTGCGCTGGGTGGACACTCGCTGCTGGCGATGAAACTGGCCGCCCAGTTAAGCCAGACGTTTAATCGCCAGGTGACGCCGGGGCAGGTGATGGTAGCATCTGACGTGGCGCAGTTGAGTAAGTTGCTTGACGCTGATGATGATGAACGCTCGCGTAACCTGGGGTTCGGGCCGCTGTTGCCGCTGCGTGAAAGCGATGGCCCAACGTTATTCTGTTTCCATCCGGCGTCGGGCTTCGCCTGGCAATTTAGCGTATTATCACGTTATCTTAGCCCGTCGTGGTCAATCATGGGGATTCAGTCCCCCCGTCCTGCAGGTCCTATGCAAACAGCAACAGCCCTTGATGAGTTATGTGAACATCATCTGGCGACGTTGCTCGCCCGGCAACCGCATGGCCCTTATTATTTATTAGGCTATTCTCTGGGCGGGACGCTGGCGCAAGGGATCGCCGCCCGGTTGCGCGCGCGCGGCGAAACGGTAGCGTTTTTGGGATTACTGGATACCTGGCCGCCGGAAACCCAAAACTGGCGGGGAAAAAAGGCGAACGGCCTTAATCCGGACGTACTGGCGGAAATTGAACGCGAACGCGCGGCGTTTGTCACCGCCCAGCAGGGAAATGCATCCGACGCCTTATTTGCCGCTATTGAAGGCAATTATGCGGATGCCGTCCGTCTGCTGACGACGGCGCATAGCATACCGTTTGATGGACATGCTACGCTCTTTGTGGCGGATAAAACGGTGCCGGAAGGCGTATCGCCTGAACAAAGTTGGTCACCGTGGATAACCTCTTTGACTATTTATCGCCAGCCATACGCGCATGTGGATATTATTTCTCCCACCGCCTTTGAAACAATTGGACCTATTATCAACAAGCTCATTAATAAATAACGGGCGTTGTCTCTGTTTTTAACAAATTAAATCGCGAAACCTCATAATAATTATTATGAGGTTTTTATTGCAATTATTAATTTATTTAACATAAGTGATACATGTTGCAGACAAGTCCTATTCCGATTATTGTGCTTTTCTGACGCGGGTGCGCAAAGATTGTTTCAGATAATTCTTACTTACTGTTAGAATCTCCGACAGGAAGGTGTTCTTTCATTGGATAAAGTTTTCAGGTCATACGGCATGTCATCTCTTAATATAAATCAAGAAAAAAATCAGCAATTTGCAGGTTACTCACTGCCGCCCGCCAACAGTCATGAAATCGATTTGTTTAGCCTTATGGAGGTGTTATGGCAGGCTAAACGTCATATTCTTGCTACCATTTTCGCCTTTGCGTGCATGGGGTTGCTCCTGTCATTTCTACTGCCGCAAAAATGGACCAGCCAGGCGATTGTCACGCCGGCCGAATCGGTACAGTGGCAGGGACTGGAGAGAACGTTGACCGCGCTGCGTGTGTTGGATATGGATGTAAGCGTTGATCGGGTCAGTGTATTTAATCTGTTCATTAAAAAGTTTAGCTCGCTGTTGCTGCTGGAAGAATATCTTCGTTCTTCTCCGTATGTTATGGATCAATTAAAAGGCGCGAAAATAGACGAGCAGGATCTTCATCGGGCAATTGTCGCGCTGAGCGAAAAAATGAAAGCGGTGGACAGCAATGTCGGTAAGAAAAATGAAACATCGTTATTCACGTCGTGGACGTTGAGCTTTACCGCGCCGACGCGGGAAGAAGCGCAAAAAGTGCTGTCTGGCTATATTCAGTACATCTCTGCTATCGTCGTGAAAGAGACACTGGAAAATATTCGTAACCAACTGGAAATCAAAACCCGCTATGAGCAGGAAAAGCTGGCGATGGATCGGGTGCGCCTCAGAAATCAACTTGATGCCAATATTCAACGACTGCGTTATTCGCTGGAAATAGCCAACGCCGCCGGAATTAAGAAACCAGTTTACAGTAATGGGCAGGCGGTAAAAGATGATCCGGATTTTTCTATTTCCCTCGGCGCTGATGGTATTTCCCGCAAACTGGAAATTGAGAAAGGGGTCACGGACATGGCCGAGATCAACGGTGATTTGCGTAACCGTCAATATCATGTTGAACAACTGGCGGCAATGAATGTAAGAGACGTGACGTTTACCCCATTTAAATATCAATTGTCTCCGTCTTTGCCAGTCAAAAAGGATGGTCCGGGTAAAGCGATCATTATTATCCTGGCGACGCTAATTGGCGGTATGATGGCTTGCGGCGGCGTATTACTGCGTCATGCGATGGTCTCGCGTAAAATGGAAAACGCGCTAACAATAGATGAACGATTAGTCTGATTTACACGAAAAAGCCGGATAGCGATTATCCGGCTTTTTCGTATGTATGGGTAACTATTGCCGCCCCAGCGGTACGATCAGCGGCGTACCGGCAACCGGATCGTCGATAATCATACAACGCAGGCCATAGACTTTTTCGATAAGCTCAGCGGTAACAATCTCCTTCGGCGCGCCCTGCGCCACAATGTGACCTTCACGTAATGCAATTAAATGGGTGGCGTATCGGCAGGCTTGATTCAGGTCGTGCAGAACGGCGGCAAGCGTATAGCCTTTTTCGCGATTGAGTTCGCTTAACAATTCCAGCAGATCAATTTGATGGCTAATATCCAGCCAGGTCGTCGGCTCATCCAGCAACATGATGGACGTTTCCTGCGCCAGCACCATGGCTATCCACGCCCGCTGGCGTTGACCGCCGGACAGGGTATCGACGCTTTGCGTCGCCAGTGAAGTGATACCCGTTGCACGCATCGCATTGGCGACGGCGTCGGCATCTTCCTTGCGCCAGCGGGTAAATAAGGGCTGATGCGGATAACGCCCTCTGGCGACCAGCTCTTGTACGGTGATATCGCCCGGCGTGGTGGCGTTTTGCGCCAGCAAACCGATTCGTCGCGCCACCTCTTTACTGGCGTAACGCTGTATTTGTTCGCCATCCAGCCAGACATGGCCGTCAATGGGCGTCATCAGACGGCTTAGCGTGCGTAGCAACGTCGACTTGCCGCAGCCGTTAGGGCCGATGATCGCGGTAAAATGGCCGTCCGGAATCGAAACGTTAAGGTTTTTTGCGACAGTATAGCTGCCATAACCCAGAGTTAACTGGTCGCCGCGCAAACGGGCTACGGATTCGGTCATTTTTTGCGGGACTCCTGAATTAACAAGACGATAAGGTAAATACCGCCGAGGCTTACGGTGACGACGCCTACCGGAAGCTGATAAGGCATAAACAGTTGTTGCGCGCATGCATCAGCGGCCAGTAGTAATAACGCGCCGCACAGCGCCGACTGGGTTAATCCCCAGCGAGCTGTGCCGCTAAGGCGGCGGGCGATGTGCGGCGCGACAAGAGCGATAAACGAGATGGGGCCAGCCAGCGCCGTAGCAGCCGCGGTGAGCGATACCGCCACCAGCAGCATCATCAGGCGTGACCGTTCCACGCTAACACCCAGCGCGCAGGCGCTGTCATCGCCCATCTCCAGCAGCCGCATGCGACGTACCAGTAGCGCGGCGCCTGTCAGCATCACAATAATCAGCGGCGCCGAAGGCCAGGTTTTCGCCCATGTCAGACCGTTGAGCGACCCGGCGTTCCATAATCCGGCGGTTAGCGCCGTTTCCAGCGACGCCTGCAACAAGAGCCAGGTATTAAAGGCGACCAACATAGCGCGGATGCCGATACCGATGATAATTAGCCGGAAGGTTTCAATCCCGTTACGCCAGGCAAGCAGCCAGACAATCAATGACGTGACGATGCCGCCCGCCATCGCCGCCAGCGCGATGGCGGTCAGATGTTGGCCAAAAAGAACCATTGCGACCAGCACGCCGCTCCAGGCGCCGGTATTAAAGCCCATCACATCCGGGCTGCCCAACGGGTTACGCATTAACGACTGAAAAATCGCTCCGCTGACGCCAAGCGCAGCGCCAATCAGCAGCGCCATTAATACGCGCGGCAACCGCCATTCGGTCACCACAAGGGTGATGTTACGCGGCGCGTCACCCAGTAGCGCGGCAATAATCTGCCCGGTATCAAGATGTACGGCGCCGCGTTGTAAACTCCATAAGCCAATGGCGAAGCAGCCTGCCGCCAGAAGCAGGCTGCTTATGATAAGCCGACGCGAAAGAAACATCATAGGCCGCCTCCGCTTGATTTACGGCGTACCAGAAATATAAGTACCGGCGCGCCGATAAACGCGCTGACGACCGAAACGCGGAGTTCGCCGGGTACCAACAAGCGCCCAATAATATCGGCGAAAAGCAGCAGGACAGGGGTCGCCAATAGTGTCACTGGCAACGACCAGCGGTGATCGGCGCCGACCAGCCAACGCGCCATATGCGGCATCATCAGACCGATAAAAGCGATAGGGCCGACCAGCGCCGTTGCGCTGCCGCACAAGACGGTAATCGCCAGTAAGCCGATAAGTTGAGTGCGCGCCACTTTACTGCCCAGCGCCGTCGCGGTATCACTGCCGAGACTCAGGCTGTTCAGCGCGCGGCTCAGCAATAGCGCCACGATCCCGGCGATCACCACAGGCGCGATAGCCACTTTCAATGTTTGCAGGCTGCGAATGTCCAGCGATCCCGCCTGCCAGAAGCGAAGCTGGTCATAGACCTCTGGATTTAACAGCGCGATACCGCTAGTTAGTCCTTCCAGTACCGCGCCAAGCGCCACGCCCGCCAGCGTCAGGCGAACCGGGCTTAACTGACCGCCGCCCTGACTGCCGGTAAAGGCGACAATCAGTGATGCGATAAGCGCGCCGCTAAATGCCATGAAAAGCTGCTCCAGCGGCGTGGAGAAACCAAACAGCGCCGCGCCCAGTACGATGGCGAAGCTGGCGCCATTGTTAACACCCAGAATCCCCGGATCGGCGAGCGGATTACGGGTGAGCGTTTGCATGAGCGCCCCGGCGAGACCCAAAGCGCCGCCCGCCAGTAATCCGGCCAGTGTTCGCGGCAAACGCGCATCCAGGACGATGGTGCAATCGGCGCTTTGGCAAACGCCGGTGAACGCGTCCAGCACGACGGCGGCGGGCAGCGGTTTCGCGCCAATAACCAGGCTTAACACCGCAGCCAGAATCAGTAATAACAACAATCCGGGCACGGCGAACGCGCGCGTCACGGAAAACGAGCATGACATAGTAACTTCCCTGATAATGATAGTAATTATCGTTATCTATCTTATTTTGTTATGTTAGCATGTGCAGCCATTGAATGGATATTTAAAAAACTCGCATTAAGGCGTTGTAATGAATCGACAATCCTGGCTGCTCAATCTCAGCCTGTTGAAGACGCATCCTGCATTTCGCGCAGTATTTCTGGCCCGTTTTATCTCTATTGTCTCGCTGGGGCTGCTTGGCGTGGCGGTTCCGGTACAGATCCAAATGATGACGCACTCCACCTGGCAGGTAGGGCTGTCGGTAACGTTAACCGGCGGCGCCATGTTTATTGGCTTAATGGTGGGCGGCGTACTGGCCGATCGCTACGAACGCAAAAAGGTGATTTTGCTGGCGCGCGGTACTTGCGGTATTGGCTTTATTGGCCTGTGCGTGAATGCGCTGTTGCCGGAACCGTCATTGCTGGCGATATATCTCCTTGGCCTGTGGGACGGCTTTTTCGCGTCGCTGGGCGTGACCGCTTTACTGGCGGCGACGCCAGCGCTGGTCGGAAGAGAAAATCTGATGCAGGCCGGCGCGATTACCATGCTGACGGTACGTCTGGGATCGGTTATTTCGCCGATGTTGGGGGGCATATTGCTTGCCAGCGGCGGCGTAGCCTGGAACTATGGGCTGGCGGCTGCCGGGACGTTTATTACGTTATTGCCGTTACTGACGCTGCCGCGACTGCCTGTCCCTCCGCAGCCGCGGGAAAATCCTTTTATCGCGTTGCTGGCGGCGTTTCATTTTTTGCTTGCCAGTCCGCTTATCGGCGGTATTGCGCTGCTTGGCGGCCTGGTGACGATGGCAAGCGCGGTACGCGTACTCTATCCAGCGCTGGCGATGAGCTGGCAGATGTCGGCGGCGCAAATCGGTTTGCTGTATGCGGCAATTCCGCTGGGGGCGGCCATTGGCGCGCTGACCAGCGGGCAACTGGCGCATAGCGTTCGTCCGGGGCTCATTATGCTGGTTTCGACAGTTGGTTCTTTTCTGGCGGTGGGGCTGTTCGCCATCATGCCGGTCTGGATCGCAGGTGTTATCTGTCTGGCGCTGTTTGGCTGGCTCAGCGCCATCAGTTCGTTATTACAATATACTCTGCTGCAAACCCAGACGCCGGAAAATATGCTGGGGCGAATGAACGGCCTGTGGACCGCGCAAAACGTCACGGGAGACGCTATCGGCGCGGCGCTGTTAGGCGGTCTTGGCGCAATGATGACGCCGGTCGCTTCCGCGAGCGTGAGTGGATTCGGGCTGGTGATTATCGGTTTGTTGCTACTGTTAGTGCTGGGCGAGCTACGCCGCTTTCGCCAGACGCCGCCGGCTAGCGATGCTGGCTGATGAGGGCGCGTTTATCCGACCGACAAAATCTGTCTGGTCAGTCGGATAAAACCCCGACAAGGCTAAAACAGGGCGGCAAGCCGGTTAAGTAGCAATGTTGCGCTGTAATAATCCAGACGGAACGTCTCCGTACCCAGTGCATAGACGCGCTTATTTTGCACCGCTGGCAGGTGCGCCAGCAGCGGATTGGCATATAGGGCCGCGACATCTTTGTTGTCGCCGGCAAACAGGAAGAGAGATTCGCCGTTTAACCCGGCGGCCAGATTTTCACCGCCAAGCTGAATGATATCGTGGCGCTTACCCTGGCTTTTGCTGGTTTGCAGCCCACGGGGCAATGTCGCCAGCGTAAAGCCTAACTGCGCCAATAGTTTGCCTTGTGCTGATTCTGGCGTCCACAGATTGGCGCTATGCGCGGCAGGGGTATACACCAGCGCGCTAACCGGCTGCGGCGGCAGGGCGATTCGCTGTTTAACCGTCGTCAGTTGCGCCTCAAATTCCGCTATTCGCGCGGCGGCCTGTTTCTCCTGACCGGTGATCTCGCCAAGCTGCGTGAGCAAACTCTGCCAGCTTTTATCGTCATAATTGATGACGAGCGTCGGCGCGATAGCGGAGAGCTGATCGTAAAGCGCCAGCGCGGAGTCGCCGCCGGTGGCGCTAATCAAAATGAGATCCGGCATTTGCGCGGCGACCGTTTCAGCATTCGGTTCGCCGATGTACAGCCGGGCGACATGGCGAGCCTTTGCTACGTCGCTCCACTGGCGCATAAACCCTTGATCGTCGGCAAAGCGGTTATTCGGCGTAGTGGCCCCGCTGGCGACGACGGGCGCGTCAATTGCCAGCAGCGAGCCTGTTAACGTCACGCTGGTAGAGACGATACGCGCGGGCTTGTGGTCCAGCGTATGAACGCCGCGGCTATCCTGGATTTGCCGGGGCCAACCCGCGTCCCGGGCTAAGGATATTCCTGAAACTGATAAACCAACCACTAAAAGCAGCCAACGATAAAAGGCGGGGAGTCTCACAATAGCGTCCTGTTATTAATAAAGTTAATGCTTCTCATTTTCATATCAGCGGCAGCGAGATGCAAGCCTTAGCGCCATTTAAGTCATGACCAGAGTTGACAGAGCGACGTTTTACTCTTAGGTTATCGCACTAAAAATAGAAATAATAATCATTATTATACACAAAATCATTCAAGAAGCATCGCGGCGGCAAGGGAAGAAATCCCCGGGAGCATAGATAACTATGTGACCGGGGTTTCTGAGCGCAGCCAACAAAGAGGCAGCTTGAAGGATGAAGTGTATATAAGCCTTTATCATTGGAGGATGATATGGATATGTCACTGGCCGAGGACGCTCAGGAGACAATGGCAACGCTTGCTCCCGACCGCTTTTTCTTCATGTCGCCGTATCGCAGTTTTACCACCTCCGGGTGTTTCGCCCGTTATACCGAGCCTGCGGTCTCCGGGGATTCGCCGGATAGCCCTTTCCAGCAGAAATTGCGACAGCAGTTTGCTGCGGCCAAATCGCAGGGCATTGTAAATCCTATCCTGGTGGGCGCGATCCCCTTTGATACCTGTCAGCCATCGTCGCTATTTATCCCGCTAGAGTGGCAGCTTTTTTCTCGCCA
The DNA here is from genome assembly GCF_008692845.1 of Salmonella enterica subsp. arizonae. Lineage (GTDB taxonomy): Bacteria > Pseudomonadota > Gammaproteobacteria > Enterobacterales > Enterobacteriaceae > Salmonella > Salmonella arizonae. Next base: position 288,724 of record NZ_VXJW01000002.1, on the reverse strand, counting down.
GGAAAAGCAGCGCACGGCGCGTTATTTTACTGACCATCAGCCGGTGACGGTGACGGCGCGAAAGGCGATTCCGGAGCAGGATGCTTTTGAAGCGATGGTCGCACGCGCGGCTATGCTGACCGCCACGCCAGACGTCGATAAAGTGGTGCTTTCCCGGCTGATAGATATCACCACTAATGTGGCGGTGGATAGCGGAGCATTGCTGGAGCGGCTGGTTGCGCAGAATCCTGTTAGTTACAACTTCCATGTGCCACTGGCGGATGGCGGCGTTCTGCTGGGCGCCAGCCCCGAATTGTTGCTACGCAAAGAGGGCGAGCGGTTTAGTTCGCTGCCGTTAGCAGGCTCGGCACGCCGACAGCCGGATGACGTTCTGGATCGCGAGGCGGGAAACCGATTGCTGGCTTCACAAAAAGATCGCCATGAACATGAGCTGGTGACGCAGGCGATGAAGCAGATCCTGCGCGATCGCAGCACGGAACTGCAATTACCTTCCTCTCCGCAGTTGATTACCACGCCGACGCTATGGCATCTCGGTACGCCGTTTGAGGGCAAGGCCAACGCCGGAGAAAACGCGCTGACGCTGGCCTGTCTGCTGCATCCGACGCCTGCGCTAAGCGGTTTCCCCCATCAGGTCGCGAAAAAGCTGATCGCTGAACTGGAACCGTTCGATCGGGAACTGTTTGGCGGCATTGTCGGCTGGTGCGACGCCGAAGGAAATGGCGAGTGGGTAGTGACGATTCGTTGTGCGAAATTGCGCGGTAATCAGGTACGCCTGTTCGCCGGCGCCGGGATTGTCCCCGCCTCTTCGCCAGTCGGAGAGTGGCGGGAAACGGGCGTCAAACTCTCTACGATGTTGAACGTTTTTGGACTGCATTAAGGAACGATGATGCGTATACCTTTCACCCGTTGGCCGGATGAATTTGCCCGCCGTTATCGTGAAAAAGGCTACTGGCAAGACGTGCCGTTGACCGACATTCTGACCCGCCACGCTGACAGCGACAAGACGGCGGTCATTGAAGGCGAGCGCGCGTTCAGCTATCGCCAGCTCAACCAAGCTGCGGATAACCTGGTCTGCAATTTACGCCGTCAGGGCATCAAACCCGGTGAAACCGCTCTGGTGCAACTGGGGAATGTGCCGGAACTGTATATCACCTTTTTCGCCCTGTTGAAGCTTGGCGTAGCGCCCGTTCTGGCGCTGTTTAGCCATCAACGCACCGAACTTAACGCCTATGCGACGCAGATCGCGCCGACGCTGGTAATTGCCGATCGCCAACATACGCTGTTCACCGGGGAGGCCTTTCTCAACACGTTTGTAGCTGAACATCGCTCTGTGCGGGTGGTGTTATTGCGTAACGACGACGGCGATCACAGCCTGGACGCGGCGATGCGTCAGACGGCGGAAGATTTCACCGCCACGCCATCACCTGCTGACGACGTGGCCTACTTTCAGCTTTCCGGGGGGACTACCGGCACGCCAAAGCTTATTCCCCGTACCCATAACGACTATTACTACAGCGTGCGCCGCAGCAATGAGATTTGCGGTTTCAACGAGGAGACGCGTTTTCTGTGCGCGATTCCCGCCGCGCATAACTACGCCATGAGTTCGCCGGGCGCCCTGGGCGTCTTTCTCGCCAAAGGAACGGTAGTGCTGGCGACCGATCCCAGCGCCACGCTCTGTTTCCCGCTGATCGAAAAACACCAGATTAATGCCACGGCGCTGGTGCCGCCAGCGGTCAGTCTATGGCTACAGGCTATCCAGGAGTGGGGCGGCAATGCGCCACTGGCGTCATTAAGGTTATTGCAGGTTGGCGGCGCGCGGCTTTCCGCGACGCTGGCCGCCCGTATTCCGGCTGAAATTGGTTGTCAGTTGCAGCAGGTCTTCGGCATGGCGGAAGGGTTAGTGAACTATACCCGGCTGGACGATAGTCCGGAACGGATTATCCATACCCAGGGAAGACCCATGTGCCCGGACGACGAAGTGTGGGTGGCGGATGCCGACGGAAATCCTCTGCCGCCGGGCGAGATTGGCCGTCTGATGACGCGCGGCCCCTATACTTTCCGCGGCTATTTCAACAGTCCGCAACACAATGCCAACGCTTTTGACGCCAACGGCTTTTACTGTTCCGGCGATCTGATCTCCATTGATCAAGACGGTTACATCACCGTCCACGGACGTGAAAAAGATCAGATCAATCGGGGCGGCGAGAAGATAGCCGCCGAAGAGATAGAAAACTTGTTACTGCGCCACCCGGCGGTGATCCATGCGGCGCTGGTCAGCATGGAAGATGAACTGCTGGGGGAAAAAAGTTGCGCATACCTGGTGGTAAAAGAGCCGCTGCGTGCGGTACAGGTACGCCGTTTCCTGCGAGAGCAGGGAGTGGCGGAATTTAAATTACCGGATCGCGTAGAGTGCGTTGCGTCACTGCCGCTGACGCCGGTTGGTAAAGTCGATAAAAAACAATTACGCCAGTGGTTGGCGTCCCGTTCACCGCTCTGAAGGAGAAAGAGAGATGGCAATCCCGAAACTACAGTCTTACGCGCTGCCCACCGCACTGGACATCCTGACCAATAAAGTGAACTGGGTATTTGAACCGGAGCGCGCTGCGCTGCTCATCCACGATATGCAGGAGTACTTTGTCAGCTTTTGGGGCCGCAACTGTCCAATGATGGAGCAGGTGATTGCCAATATCGCCGCCCTGCGCCAGTACTGTAAAGAGCATCATATTCCGGTCTATTACACCGCTCAGCCGAAAGAGCAAAGCGATGAAGACCGCGCGTTACTCAATGATATGTGGGGACCGGGACTGACGCGTTCTCCGGATCAGCAAAACGTGGTGGAAGCCTTAATGCCGGATGAGGCGGATACGGTGCTGGTGAAGTGGCGTTATAGCGCGTTTCACCGCTCGCCGCTGGAACAGATGTTAAAAGATACCGGACGCAATCAACTCATCATTACCGGCGTGTATGCGCATATTGGCTGTATGACTACCGCTACCGATGCGTTTATGCGCGACATTAAGCCGTTTATGGTGGCGGATGCGCTGGCGGATTTCAGCCGGGAAGAGCATCTGATGGCCCTGAACTATGTGGCGGGACGTTCAGGTCGGGTCGTCATGACTGAATCGCTGTTGCCGACGCCGGTTCCTGCCAGTAAAGCGGCGCTGCGGGCGTTGATTCTGCCGTTGCTGGATGAGACCGACGAGCCGCTGGACGATGAAAACCTGATTGATTATGGCCTGGACTCTGTACGAATGATGGGACTGGCGGCGCGCTGGCGTAAAGTACACGGCGATATCGACTTCGTGATGCTGGCGAAAAATCCGACCATTGATGCCTGGTGGGCACTGCTTTCTCGCGAGGTGCAGTAATGCCTGGTATTGATTTTTCAGACCAAACGGTATGGGTGACCGGCGCGGGGAAAGGGATTGGCTACGCGACGGCGCTAGCCTTTGTCGACGCCGGAGCCCGGGTAATCGGCTTCGATCGTGAATTTACGCCAGCGGATTACCCCTTTACTACCGAAGTTATGGACGTGGCGGATGCCGCGCAGGTCGCTCAGGTGTGCCAGCGCATATTGCAAAAAACACCACGGCTGGATGTGTTGGTCAACGCCGCCGGTATTTTGCGTATGGGAGCGACCGACGCGCTTAGCGTCGACGACTGGCAACAGACATTTGCGGTCAATGTGGGCGGGGCGTTTAACCTGTTTTCGCAAACGATGGCGCAGTTTCGCCGTCAGCAGGGCGGAGCGATTGTCACCGTTGCCTCGGATGCGGCGCATACGCCGCGTATCGGTATGAGCGCCTACGGCGCCTCTAAAGCGGCGCTGAAAAGCCTGGCGCTGACCGTAGGGCTGGAGCTGGCGGGCAGCGGGGTGCGCTGTAATGTGGTGTCGCCTGGCTCGACCGACACCGATATGCAGCGTGCATTATGGGTGAGCGAAGAGGCTGAACAGCAGCGCATTCGCGGTTTCGGCGAGCAGTTTAAGCTTGGTATTCCGCTCGGCAAAATCGCCCGTCCACAGGAGATAGCCAGTACCATCTTGTTCCTTGCCTCCGATCTGGCCAGCCACATTACCTTGCAGGATATTGTGGTGGACGGTGGTTCAACATTGGGAGCCTGATGATGATCTGGAAACGGGATTTAACGCTGGATGAATTGAACGCTACCAGCCAGAACACGCTGGTAGCACATCTGGGTATCGTATACACCCGCCTGGGCGATGAGGTGCTGGAGGCGGAAATGCCCGTTGATATCCGCACTCATCAACCGTTTGGCCTGCTACACGGCGGCGCATCAGCAGCGCTGGCGGAGACGTTAGGATCAATGGCAGGCTATCTGATGACCCGCGACGGGCAGTGCGTAGTTGGGACAGAGTTGAACGCCACCCACCACCGCGCCGTCTCGCAGGGGAAAGTGCGCGGCGTCTGCCAGCCGCTGCATCTGGGGCGGCAGAATCAAAGCTGGGAAATTACGCTTTTTGATGAGCAGGGGAGGCGCTGCTGCACCTGTCGCCTGGGAACGGCGGTAATGGGATAGCTCTGACAAAATAAACTGCAATTGCAGCGTTAACGAAAAAAGGAAGTGATCCAGTTAACACTGTAATGTAAAAAATGAGTAACGCTCCGATTTTATTATGTTGTTGTGTTGTTAATTACAGTAAAGGTGTTATAGAAACAAAATGTAACATTCTATCTGGAACACGCAAACGGACAACAACTATGAATAAGTCAGGGAAATACCTCGTCTGGACAGCGCTCTCCATATTGGGTGCGTTTGCCCTGGGATATATTGCGTTAAATCGTGGGGAACAGATCAACGCGCTATGGATTGTGGTGGCGTCGGTCTGCGTCTATCTTATTGCGTATCGTTTTTATGGACTCTATATCGCCAGGAAAGTGCTGGCGGTTGACCCAACGCGTATGACGCCCGCAGTGCGTCATAACGACGGTCTGGATTATGTCCCGACTGATAAGAAGGTGCTTTTTGGTCACCATTTTGCGGCCATTGCTGGCGCGGGGCCGCTGGTCGGGCCGGTGCTGGCGGCGCAGATGGGCTATCTGCCGGGGATGATCTGGCTGCTGGCGGGCGTCGTACTGGCTGGAGCGGTACAGGACTTTATGGTGCTGTTCGTTTCGACCCGGCGCGATGGGCGTTCGCTTGGCGAACTGGTTAAAGAGGAGATGGGTGCGACGGCAGGGGTGATCGCGCTAGTGGCCTGCTTTATGATCATGGTGATCATTCTGGCCGTCCTGGCGATGATTGTAGTGAAAGCGCTGACCCATAGCCCGTGGGGAACGTACACTGTCGCATTCACCATTCCACTGGCGATTTTTATGGGCATCTACCTGCGCTATCTGCGTCCGGGGCGCATCGGCGAGGTGTCGGTCATTGGGCTGGTATTTCTCATTTTCGCTATTATTTCCGGCGGATGGGTGGCGGCAAGCCCAACCTGGGCGCCGTACTTTGACTTTACCGGCGTGCAGCTTACCTGGATGCTGGTGGGGTATGGTTTTGTTGCGGCGGTACTGCCGGTCTGGCTGCTGCTCGCGCCGCGTGATTACCTCTCTACCTTCCTGAAAATTGGCACGATTGTCGGTCTTGCGGTCGGGATCCTGATTATGCGTCCGACGTTGACCATGCCGGCGCTGACCAAATTTGTTGATGGCACAGGACCGGTCTGGACGGGCGATCTGTTCCCGTTCCTGTTTATCACCATTGCCTGCGGCGCGGTATCCGGTTTCCACGCGCTCATCTCTTCCGGCACGACGCCGAAGATGTTGGCCAATGAAGGTCAGGCCTGTTTTATTGGCTACGGCGGGATGTTGATGGAGTCTTTCGTCGCCATTATGGCGCTGGTTTCCGCCTGTATTATCGATCCAGGCGTTTACTTTGCGATGAATAGCCCGATGGCGGTACTGGCGCCATCGGGGACGGCGGATGTCGTGGCTTCTGCCGCACAGGTGGTTAGCAGTTGGGGCTTCGCTATCACGCCGGATACGCTACACCAGATTGCCAATGAAGTCGGCGAACAATCCATTATCTCCCGCGCGGGCGGCGCGCCAACGCTGGCGGTAGGGATGGCCTACATTTTACATGGCGCGTTGGGCGGCATGATGGATGTGGCGTTCTGGTATCACTTCGCCATTTTGTTTGAAGCGCTGTTTATTCTGACGGCGGTGGATGCAGGTACCCGTGCGGCGCGCTTTATGTTGCAGGATCTGTTGGGCGTGGTGTCGCCAGGGCTGAAACGTACCGATTCGCTGCCAGCGAACCTGCTTGCTACTGCGTTGTGTGTACTGGCGTGGGGCTATTTCCTCCATCAGGGCGTGGTCGATCCGTTGGGCGGTATTAACACCTTGTGGCCGCTGTTTGGTATCGCTAACCAGATGCTGGCGGGAATGGCGCTGATGCTTTGCGCCGTGGTACTGTTCAAAATGAAGCGTCAGCGCTATGCGTGGGTCGCTCTGGTGCCGACGGCCTGGCTGCTGATTTGTACGCTGACGGCGGGATGGCAGAAAGCGTTTAGTCCGGATACCAAAATCGGCTTTCTGGCCATTGCCAACAAATTCCAGGCGATGATTGACAGTGGCAATATTTCTCCGCAGTACACCGAATCGCAGCTCGCGCAGTTGGTATTCAATAACCGTCTGGATGCCGGGCTAACGATCTTCTTTATGGTGGTGGTCGTGGTGCTGGCGTTGTTCTCTATTAAGACGGCGCTGGCCGCTCTGAAAATTGATAAACCGACGGCGAATGAAACGCCGTATGAGCCGATGCCGGAAAATGTGGATGAGATCGTGACGCAGGCGAAAGGCGCGCACTAATCTTTTTTCATTAATAGCCCTCTCCAGGACAAGGGGAGGGTGCTTGAATGACAGGTGACAACGATGTTTGATACGCTTTCGAAAGCCGGAAAGTATCTGGGGCAGGCGGCAAAAATGATGATTGGCGTGCCAGACTATGACAACTATGTTGAGCATATGCGCGTGACGCACCCCGATCAGACGCCGATGACCTATGAAGAATTTTTCCGCGAGCGGCAGGATGCGCGCTATGGTGGAAAAGGCGGCGCGCGTTGCTGTTAGTGAGGGATGATTATGGCCCGATAAGCGTAGCGCTATCCGGCCTGGGCATTACACGTTAAATGTCTCTACCTTCTCGAAAGCGGCGCGCAGCGTCTGCGGCATTAAGGCAATGGGTAAAAAATGAATAGATTCGACCGGACGTAAAGTATGGGCGATGACCTTATCAATGTCTGCGTGGTTTTTGATATCCACTGCTAAATCAGCCAGCCGGGTTGGCAGATGAAAACGCCGATACGCCGCAATCAATTGCGCCAGAACCTCATCTTGACCCAGTAGCGCGCTTTGCACCAGAATGCCATAAGCCACTTTCGTTCCGTGCAGGAATTTCTCCGTTTGCGGCAGGACGGTCAGGCCGTTGTGTACCGCATGGGCGGCGGCGACACGGGTATACCGTTCACCGAGGCCGCCAACCATCCCGCCGCCAGCGATAATCGCATCCACAACGTCGCAAAATGCCTGTGTCAGTCGTCGTTGCTGTTTATCCGCTAATGCCTGCTCGCTACTTGCCAACAGGAGATCGCGAATGGCGCACGCGCTGTTAATGCCCAGTCGAACGGTCAATGGCAATGTTTCAGGCTGCGGCGCAAGTACAACGGCTTCATACCATTTCGCCAGCGTATCGCCAATGCCAGCCAACAGATAGTCATCGGGCGCCTGCAGAATAATGCGTGGTTCGACCAGCACCAGAAAATTGGCATCATCAAAAATTTCGAACTGCAACGCCTGTCCCGCGTCGTTATACCAGACGGAAAGCGGTGTCCAGGCGGCGCAGGTCGCCGCGATCGTCGGGATAGCGACAAACGGCAGCGTCAGGCGGTGGGCGAGTGCTTTTGCGGTATCAAGCAGTGCGCCGCCGCCGACGCCAATCACCACCTGACGATCGTTGCCGCAGGCGTGCGCCAGCTGGGCAACATGCCCTTCGCTACAATGACCGGTAAACCGCAAATGTTTTGCGCCAGCGCATTCAAACGCTTCCGGTAGGTAAGGCCGGGCAGCGGTAATCGCGCGTTCGCCGTACAGCCAAACGGCGTGGGAAAGCTGTTCCGGCGTGAAAAAATCCGTCACTCTTCCAAGGCTTCCGCTATGGGAAAAATAATTCGCCGGGCCGGTAACGACGCGGATTTCAGTGTTGTTCATGTTGTGCTGTCCTTATAGTCTTCTGATCGGTGTTATTATATTTAGCCATCTAAACGTCTTGATTGCCAAATGCTAACACCGTGTTATAGTGTGTCAACAATCACTTCACTGGCGGGTAGGAAGATAATGAGAAATAATCCACTGATTCCACAAAGCAAATTGCCCAGTCTTGGCACCACGATTTTTACGCAAATGAGCGCGCTGGCGCAGAAATATCAGGCAATAAATTTATCGCAAGGCTTCCCTGATTTTGATTGTCCTCGTTATTTGCAAGAGCGGCTGGCTTATTATGTCGCGCAGGGTGCGAATCAATATGCGCCGATGATGGGCGCGCAGGCGCTGCGGGAGGCCATTGCCGATAAAACGGCGGAGCTATATGGTTATCGGCCAGATGACGCGTGTGATATTATCGTCACAGCGGGGGCCACAGAGGCATTGTATGCGGCGATTACCGCGCTGGTGCGGGAAGGTGATGAGGTTATCTGTTTCGATCCGAGCTACGACAGTTATGCGCCGGCCGTTGAGCTTTCTGGCGGAGTGTTAAAACGTATAATGCTTGCGCCGCCGCATTTTAGCGTGGACTGGCAGGCGTTTTCAGAGTTGCTTAGCGAGCGCACGCGACTGGTGATCCTTAATACGCCGCACAATCCTACCGCCACCGTCTGGCGCCAGGCAGATATTGAGGCGCTGTGGCAGGCCATCGGCGAGCGAGAAATTTATGTATTAAGCGATGAAGTGTACGAACATATTTGTTTTGCTGCCGAGGGCCATGCCAGCGTATTGGCGCACCCACAGTTGCGAGAGCGGGCGGTTGTCGTTTCGTCGTTTGGTAAAACCTTCCATATGACGGGGTGGAAGATCGGTTATTGCGTTGCGCCTGCGGCCATTAGTGCCGAAATACGCAAAATTCACCAGTACCTGACGTTTTGCGTCAATACGCCGGCGCAGTTGGCACTGGCGGATATGCTGCGCGCCGCGCCGGAACACTATCGCGCGTTACCCGATTTTTATCGGAAAAAACGGGATATGCTGGTTAACGCGCTGGCGCAAAGCCGATTAAAAGTGCTGCCCTGTGAAGGCACCTACTTTCTGTTAATCGATTACAGCGCTGTGTCGACGCTAAATGACGTTGAGTTTTGTCAGTGGCTAACCAAAGACGTCGGTGTTGCCGCTATTCCGCTCTCTGTCTTTTGCGCCGCCCCTTTCCCGCATCAGCTTATACGTTTATGTTTCGCTAAACAGGAATTAACGCTGCTGGCCGCCGCAGATCGCCTGTGTAAACTGTAGTTATTTTACCGTCCACGCTCTGGAGAAGCGACGGTTTGCAAAAAGCTCCTGCAGACCGTTGATCTGTTTCAGGCGCAAGACTTCATCTGCGTCCATGCCTAGCTCCTGACCGATTTTGCTTTCGTCCCAGCCCAACAGAGAAAGTTCGCGCACGATTTCGGACATGGCGTGGATTTGGTGGCGCCCGCGCGCGCGATTATGCCGGATAGTTGCCGCCATCCGTTCGTGGCGTTCTCTGTCCAGACATGTTATCGGCAGATAGCCTTTCAGACGTGTTTTCAGGACCGCTTTTCCTTTGCCCAGCTCATGACGGTGAAAACCATCCACAATCTCGTATTCCTCCGCATCGGCTTTTACCACCACGATCGGCTGAGTAAACCCATCTTTTTCAATCGATTTGAGCAGCAATTTTTTCTCCGGCGGCGCAACGTTATTCGGGTTGTAGTCATTAGGCGAAATATGGTCATTTTTCACCCACAGGACGCAATCGACAGGCTCATTGCGAAAAGGACTAACGCTATGTATCGCCATTCTAAATTCATTAATGGCGGCAATCCTCTCCTCTTCAGGCAGTTCAGAGAGAAAGTGAATTATTTCAGTTGTGAGTCGGTGTTGCATAAGATTTTCCATTCCTGACGTTTAGCTTTCATGCGTTCGTTATAGCGGTGGTAACTCTTCGGCTTTGTTGGACTGAATGACAGCGCCCGGCACCAGTAATCATTGTTCAATAATACCTTGCAGATCCGTCGCCACGACGGAATGTCCCGCGTTCCGATATCGCCCTGCTGCGTTTGCGGGATCGAGTCCATGCCTTTTTTCTTATACCACTGCAAATAAACGGCGATTTTATTACGGTAATGTTCGGCAGTGACTTCAGGCATACTATGTAGCAGGAGCAACGCGTACTCCTCCCAGTTAAGGTGAGCGGGTTTTAAAATTTTCCGGTGGCCGTAAAAATAGCTGTCCTGTCCGGCGTATATTCCTCCGCTGAGTACGCCGCTGACTCTGGCGCACATGGCCGCCCAGCGCTCAGGTTCGATAACATGATACAGCCATAATCCCTGCCGTTGTTCCGGGCCGAACGGTTCGCAAATACGCATGTAACGGGCCGGTACGCCAGCCTGATACATCAAATTATACAGTGGGTTACATGGTTTACCTGTTTTGGCGAACCAAGTCCAGATATCTGCGGTTTTCCAGTCATAGATGGGGTAGATATACCAGGTGTGCCCCTTGGGGGCTAACGTGGTCCAGGGTTTATCGTCGGCAAAGCGCAGCTTATGCGAGTTAGCGATAGCGAAAAACCGGTTATAGGATTCGTCTGAACGAATACCGACCAGCATAGCGGCAGGGCGATTTTCTGAAAACCAGTCGGCAAAATCGCGAACGAACTGTTCAAAGGTCATACCGTGTTGGTAAAACGAAAAAAAGGCAGGATCGGTGATCGCATCTTCTGGTGGTTGTCGTACCCAGTCGGCTCCCGGTTGCCAGCATTGCCATTCCGGTTGGTATTGTGAAAGTGAATTTTGTGTGGTTAAGGGTAATGCAACCCAATAAAAACGCTCAATAACGTCCGCGTAATATTCACGTAACGATTCAATATAGGCGATAGTACAGGAGAATTGCGCTTCCCAGTCAATGAAGAGTATGTGGATCTTTTTATTCATTTTGCGCGCCAACGTTGCCGTCAGGTGCAGCATAATTCCTGAATCTTTACCACCAGAAAATGAGACGCAGACCCGGGGTAATGTTTCCAGGGTCCACATTATACGCTCTTGAGCCGCTTCCAGGACATTTTGGTCAAGCGGAACTTTATAAACTGACATCTCTGGATATTCTCCAATATGTTAACTATAGTACATTTAAAACAATTAACATAAAGGATAAGCTGATTAGATTAACTTGCAATACTTTATTATATTTATCAAGTAAATAAATCATATTGAAATATGCGTTAAATTTATATTAGTGGCTGTTTGTTAACCTTGTTATTAATATTTTTTTGTAATGTGCTCAATTAACTCAGCAAATCCGCTATTATTCATCGAAGCTCTATTATACATAAGGTAAAGTGGGTTAGCAGGGATAGAAAAAGGTGTGGAAACCTTTCTAAGCTTAACTGTGGGTTGATAATAAGTCACCACAGTTTTGGGTAAAAAACCAATAAGATCTGTAACGCTAATAGCATTGGCAATAGTGATAAGCGACTTACTTTTAAAGCCTATAGTTCTTTCTGCTAATACATGATCAAGGAATGCCTGATGCTCTTTTACTGCGACTTCATCGTTAGCGATGAGATGCGTAAACGTCTCTTGCAACAGTTCTTCAACACTTGCGCTTTCTCGCAATCTGGGATGGTTTTCACTGCAAACCAGCACGCAATCCACCATATGCAGATGTGTACAAACAATGGAGCGATTACTGATGGGAGACATAGAGAGTACGATATCTGCTTTACGGTAGGCGAGAAGATCTGCAAGGGGTTCATCCGCTGTCAAAATGTCATGATGTTCAATTTCAACCAATGGTTCTTTACGAAGATAATTAACCATTTCCAGTAATTGTTTAGTTATCAATATTTGTGGACTATAAATAATAAACTTTTTCTTCAGACTGGATTGATTCATTATATTAATAGTTTGCTCCAGGCTGTTAAGGTTATTTTCTAAATGATAATGTAAATTAATGCCTGTTACGGTAGGCGTAATTCCTTTGCCTGAACGAATAAATAGTGGATCATTGAACTGCGTGCGCAGGCGTTGCAATGACTGGCTTACAGCAGAAGGCGTGATATAGAGCGTTTCTGCAGCTTTGCTAATGCTTAAATGTTGATAAATACATTCAAATATAACCAATAGGTTAAGATCGAATTTCTTAAGGTCGTAAAGGTTAGCCATAATATCTTCCCGGCGTTATCATGGTATGTTTCATGATTATGACTTAATCTCAATAATTTACCAAGATTATGTTTATTGAACTTAACGTAGAGTTTATTCAAACTAAAATACCACAGTTGTGAATATTTTAGCGAGTAAATAATTACAGTAAAAGTGGATATAATTTACATATCTGACAATCACGTGATAAAACTAAAAGATCTGCGTCGAACGGCATTCTGGTCCGGCATCGCTCTAATGCCAGGAGGACGTGGCCCGATAAGCGCAGCGATATCGGGCTGGTACTATTAAGCTCCTGCTTTTCTGGTTTCCGCGTTAAGGTTGCCCCATCATGGCGTCCAACTGCGCTTTTTCCGGTAAACCGACAACTTGTTGCAACGTGTTATCTTTATTCATGTAATAAATTGCCGGGGTAGCGTTAGCGCCAAGATCGTCCATCAGTTGCTGATTCTGATTAATAACTTTCATCTGCGCCGGAGAGATGGACGCCGGAACCTTAAGTTTCATCTTTCCTGCGGAAGCCTCATAGTCATGCCAGGTTTTTGCCGGGTCTTTAGCGGCTAAGATCGCTGCGGCTGTGGCCGGGCTTTCCGGTTTAATCACGCCGACCAGTAATGTGCGTAATTGTACTTTACCGGATTCGACCCACGGACGAGCTTGTTGCCAGAACTGCTTACAATAGGGGCAGAAAGGATCGGCGAAGATATACAACACAACCGGCGCGTCTTTTTTACCGTCGAGTATCCATGACGCTTTTTCCATTTTCTGCCACATTTCACGCCCGGCGGGGGCGTATATCTCTTTTTCTATCAAGGCGTTGCTAAGGTTCTCACCCTTTTCATTATACATATAGCCGGAAACAGCGTGTTTACCGTCCGGCGTCAGGTAAATCGTAACGCCCATATCCTGATACTTCCCGAGATAGCCCTTCATGCCGCCCGGCGCTTCGAAGGATTTCAGGATAGTTATTCCCTGTTTTTCAATGGCTTTAACCGGCGCAGGCAGTTCTTCCGCGTGGGCGAGGATGGGCAGCATAGCAAGCAGTAGTGTACGTTTAATCATATTTTTTCCTTTTAAGATCAAAGCGAAAAGAGTATTAATGATGATGCCTATCACAGACATAGGTAAGAGCTGGCGCGGTAAGATTGCCCTTTCTGTGCTGGGATGATGTAATCCTTTTCGCTGTTACAGCCTTTGTTAAGGTAATGTAGAGCGCAACACTTAGCCAGCATATACTCTGTGCGTTTCGAGTTGCAGACAACGGGTCTGCAATTTGAAAGAGGAGTTGTACTGGCTCTGAAGTTACCTACGGGTAGTTCAGGTAATGGGGCCGCCTGTCAGGTGGCCTTTTTACTTTAGATGGCTGACAGGGCGTAGTGTTCACAATGTCGCCCGAATCGGGTTGTTAGTTAACGCTTATTGATTTGATAATGGAAACGCATTAGCCGAATCAGCAAAACTTCGTTAACTTACTCCTTAACGAAAACACGGAGGAAGTATAGATGTCCTTAATTAACACCAAAATCAAACCTTTCAAAAACCAGGCGTTCAAAAACGGTGAATTCATTGAAGTCACTGAGAAAGATACCGAAGGCCGCTGGAGCGTCTTCTTCTTCTACCCAGCCGATTTTACCTTTGTTTGCCCTACTGAGCTGGGCGACGTTGCCGACCATTATGAAGAATTGCAGAAGCTGGGGGTAGATGTTTATTCCGTCTCGACCGATACCCACTTCACGCACAAAGCATGGCACAGCAGCTCTGAAACTATTGCGAAAATCAAATATGCGATGATCGGCGATCCGACTGGCGCCCTGACCCGTAATTTCGACAACATGCGTGAAGATGAAGGCCTGGCCGACCGTGCGACTTTCGTTGTTGATCCGCAGGGTATCATCCAGGCGATCGAAGTTACCGCTGAAGGTATCGGCCGTGACGCGTCTGACCTGCTGCGTAAAATTAAAGCAGCACAGTATGTTGCCGCTCACCCAGGCGAAGTATGCCCGGCGAAATGGAAAGAAGGCGAAGCGACACTGGCTCCGTCTCTGGACCTGGTCGGTAAGATTTAATGTCGTATGTCCGGCGGCGCTGGCCTACCTGAGGTAGGCCGGATAAACGCAGTGCCATCCGGCATCCTACAGGCGCTAATTTGCGCCTGTTTTATTCCGCACCATGATGCAAGTTGCATTCAGGCAGCCCGAATAAGGCAGCTTGCATGATGATGTTTTGAGAGAGGGAAGAAAAATGCTCGACATGAATATGAAGACCCAGCTCAAGGCTTACCTTGAGAAACTGACAAAACCTGTTGAGCTGATTGCCACGCTGGATGACAGCGCAAAATCGGCGGAAATCAAAGAATTGCTGGCTGAAATCGCCGAGCTGTCAGATAAGGTTACGTTTAAAGAAGACAATACTCTGCCGGTTCGCAAGCCGTCTTTTCTGATTACGAATCCAGGTTCTCAGCAGGGGCCGCGCTTTGCAGGCTCTCCTCTGGGCCACGAATTTACCTCGTTGGTTCTGGCGCTGCTGTGGACCGGTGGTCATCCGTCAAAAGAAGCGCAGTCGCTGCTGGAACAGATTCGTGATATTGACGGTGATTTTGAATTCGAAACGTATTATTCCCTCTCCTGCCATAACTGTCCGGACGTGGTGCAGGCGCTGAACTTGATGGCGGTGCTGAACTCGCGTATTAAACATACGGCGATTGACGGAGGTACTTTCCAGAACGAGATCACCGAGCGTAATGTGATGGGCGTTCCCGCGGTCTTTGTCAACGGTAAAGAGTTTGGCCAGGGACGTATGACTCTAACTGAGATTGTTGCCAAAGTGGATACCGGCGCAGAAAAACGTGCGGCGGAAGCGCTTAACAAACGCGACGCGTATGATGTGCTGATTGTCGGTTCCGGCCCGGCGGGGGCGGCGGCGGCGGTCTATTCGGCGCGCAAAGGTATCCGTACCGGTCTGATGGGCGAGCGCTTCGGCGGTCAGGTGCTGGATACGGTGGATATCGAAAATTATATTTCGGTATCGAAAACCGAAGGCCAGAAACTGGCGGGCGCGCTCAAAGCGCATGTCAGCGATTACGACGTTGACGTTATCGACAGTCAGAGCGCAAGTAAACTGGTTCCGGCTGCGTCAGAAGGCGGCCTGCATAAGATTGAAACGGCGTCCGGCGCAGTATTGAAAGCGCGCAGTATCATCATCGCCACCGGCGCGAAATGGCGCAATATGAATGTGCCGGGCGAAGATCAGTATCGTACCAAAGGCGTAACCTATTGTCCGCACTGTGACGGTCCGTTGTTTAAAGGCAAGCGCGTTGCAGTCATCGGCGGCGGCAACTCCGGCGTCGAAGCGGCCATCGATCTGGCGGGTATTGTGGAACACGTTACGTTGCTGGAGTTCGCGCCGGAAATGAAGGCGGATCAGGTATTACAGGATAAAGTGCGTAGCCTGAAAAACGTCGATATCATTTTGAATGCGCAAACGACAGAAGTGAAGGGTGACGGTTCGAAAGTGGTGGGCCTGGAGTATCTTGACCGTGTAAGCGGTGATATTCATAGCGTCGCGCTGGCGGGGATTTTTGTGCAGATTGGTCTGTTGCCGAATACCAACTGGCTGGAAGGCGCGCTTGAGCGTAACCGCATGGGCGAGATCATTATTGACGCAAAATGTGAAACCAGCGTTAAGGGCGTTTTCGCTGCAGGCGACTGTACCACCGTTCCTTACAAACAGATTATCATCGCCACAGGCGAAGGGGCGAAAGCTTCGTTGAGCGCCTTTGATTATCTGATTCGCACCAAAACGGCATAAAAAAAGAAGTAAGAGCACCTGCGATATAAAACCGCCTGTTTACTGTCAGGCGGTTTTTTTCTGTCAATTCTTAGTAACAAAAAGCCCTGTCAGGATTGCTCCTGGCAGGGCTGTTGTCGTTCCGGGGCATGTGAATTAACGCACAACCAGCACCGGCAGCGTTGCGTGGCGTACCACGCTTGAGGCGTTAGATCCCAGCAGATGCGTGGCAATCGACGGATTGCGCGAACCGATCACCACGACATCGGCATCCAGCTCTTCGGCTAATTCATTTACCGCGTCTCTGACGCTACCGAAGCGAACATGCTGTTTGATTCGCGAAGGATCGATAGTGAAGTGTCCCACCATCGTTTGCAGGCGCGTTTCCGCCTCATGCTGTAAATGTTCTTCAAAGCGGCGCACGTCGGCGGCAAAGCGGTGCAGACTCATGCTCGCGGACCCAGGCAGTACATGCAACAGATGAATGACGCCATCCTGTTGCGCCAGAAACTCAGCGTGGCGAATGGCTTTATCGCTAAGTTCCATTTCAAAAACATCAACCGGCATAATAATTGTCTTATACATACCCGTTACTCCCTGTTAATCAATACTGAATTTATTCAAGCATATAATAATGTTTCTTTCTGCTATTTGTCTGGCAATTTTAAATATTACGGTAACCTGGCGTTAAAAAAGAGTTGTATTTTCCAGGAAAAATCCTAAAGCCGCCTGTTTTGCCGGCAGTCTCTCCGGGATAGCTACCCTTTTATAGTCGAACGCGACATTCACCGTTACCCCGGAGGCTGCATGAAAGCATTGACGTATCATGGTCCACATCACGTAAAGGTTGAAAACGTACCCGATCCCGGCATTGAGCAGCCTGACGATATCATTTTGCGTGTTACCGCCACCGCGATTTGCGGCTCTGATTTGCATCTCTATCGCGGCAAGATCCCACAGGTAAAACATGGCGATATTTTCGGCCATGAATTTATGGGCGAAGTGGTTGAAACCGGACATGATGTGAAGAATATTCAGAAAGGGGATCGGGTCGTTATCCCGTTTGTCATTGCTTGTGGTGACTGCTTTTTCTGTCGACTACAGCAATATTCAGCGTGTGAAAACACTAACGACGGACACGGCGCGGCGATGAATAAAAAACAGATCCCGCCGCCGGCGGCGCTGTTTGGTTATAGCCATCTGTATGGCGGCGTTCCCGGCGGACAGGCCGAATATGTTCGCGTGCCAAAAGGTAATGTCGGTCCATTTAAGGTGCCGCCGCTGTTATCTGACGATAAAGCGCTGTTTCTTTCTGATATTTTGCCTACCGCCTGGCAGGCGGCAAAAAATGCCCAGATTCAGCAAGGTTCCAGCGTGGCGGTTTTTGGCGCAGGGCCGGTAGGATTATTGACTATCGCCTGTGCGCGACTGCTGGGCGCGGAGCAGATCTTCGTCGTTGATCACCACCCCTGGCGCTTGCGTTTCGCCGAAGAACGTTACGGCGCGATACCGATCAACTTTGATGATGAGAACGATCCGGCGGAAAAAATCATCGAGCAGACGGCAGGGCACCGCGGCGTGGACGCGGTAATTGATGCCGTAGGCTTTGAAGCGAAAGGCAGCATGACGGAGACGGTGCTGACGAACCTTAAACTGGAAGGCAGCAGCGGCAAAGCGTTGCGCCAATGTATCGCGGCGGTCAGACGCGGCGGCGTGGTCAGCGTGCCCGGCGTGTATGCCGGTTTTATTCACGGCTTTTTATTCGGCGACGCCTTTGATAAGGGGCTAACTTTTAAAATGGGTCAAACCCATGTTCACGCGTGGCTGGGGGAATTATTACCGCTTATTGAGAAAGGGTTGCTGAAGCCGGAAGAGATTGTCACGCACTATATGCCGTTTGAAGAGGCGGCGCGCGGCTACGAAATTTTCGAAAAACGCGAAGAAGAGTGCCGGAAGGTCATCCTGGTGCCGGGAGCGACGTCGGCACAAGCGGCGCAGAAACAGGCGACGGGAGTAATCAACCCGATGCCAGGCGGCGTTGTCTGAAACAGGCAGAAATGAAAGGGCTCACGGAAAGAGGATGCGCAGGCATCCTCTGTGTAAACGCATTAACGCTTATGCAGATGGGGTTTAACGCAGGAAGTCGCCCGCGGCTTCAGGCTGATATTCGAGCTCCAGCACTTCGAGATGGGTGGAGGCGCCGCCCGGCAGTTCCCAGTGAATGGTGTCGCCGACGCGCAGTCCCAGCAACGCCGCGCCGACGGGGGCCATCACAGAAAGCTGGGTACTGCTATCCGTCATATTTGCCGGATACACCAACGTGCGCACGCGTGTTTCACCATCGCTCAAATTGCGGAATTTAACGCGGCTGTTCATGGTGACGACATCGCTCGGCATCTCTTGTGGCGAACACATTTGCGCACGATCCAGTTCGGCGTTGAGCGCGTCGGCAATCGGCAGATCCGCATACGCAGGCTGTTCCAGCAGACGATCAATACGCTCGGCGTCAAGGTCGTTAATGATAATAGTGGGTCTGGACATTTCTTACTCCATGTCATCGATACTGCGAGTAGTGCAGGTAAATGGTCCCAAAAGAAAACCCTCACCGTCTGGCGGCGAGGGTTTAACTCTCATGATGATACTGAGACTTACCCCGTCTTTGAAGTGATTTAGTTCACATTCGGGTAAATCCTCAAACGTCATAGCCTTGAGTGAATTTTAGTCTACATTCGGGCGTGTTCTCAAATTTGGATATGGTTTAAAACCTCTGTTTCGTCAATAACCGGCCTTATCGATAATAAACTGTGTCCCGCAATTGCCGGGATGCGGCTGCGGCAGGAATGAGGCGGAGGAGAGCGGAGCGTTAATCATCGACGCTTTTAATGAAAACTGAATCTCTGTTAAATAAGCGGGATTGCCGTGGCAGTTTACTTTGACGGCTTTGACATTATCCTTGCCCCACATTTGTTCGACTACGCTATTAAACGCGGCGCGGCTAACGGTTTTTCCGTAATTATCCGCCAGAAAATGCCCCAGTGCGCTGCCTTTTATCGCTTTATCCAGCCGTATCATGGTGCCGAAATAGGCATTCGGATCAAACCCGAAACAGGCGCCATGTTTGGCATATTCGTAGCGCTCCAGGCAGGAGTTACCACCTGCGCCGGGCATCACTTCCCTAAGCATTACCGCAATGTCAGGCGAAAGTCCGGGATCGGGGGCGACGCATTTCCGGCTGGCCCTGACTTCAGGCAGATTTGGGATTGGCCGCGTCGCACAGCCAAAGCGCTGCCAGCGTCGCTGGTCAACGCCGCTTGCGGCGATAGATTTGGGTAGTCCTGGCCACAGGCCGTGAACGGTCAGAAAGTCTGCTTTGTTGACTGGCTCCTTTTGCAGACGGCACTCATCGGGCTCCCGGTGATGGCGCTCATGCTGGCTTTGACAAAAACCGGTTTGCCAGGAAAGCGCCAGCACATAGTCAGTAAAATCCCCGTACTGTTGCGCCTGAAGATCGTTGGCGCTGGCGGCAAAAAACGGGGTTAAGAGGACAGCCAACAACGGACTGTAAGACCCTATTGCTCTCATGATGAATTCGGTAATTTATACACATTATGAATATTACCCATTTAATCATAAAAAATGCCGTTCAGGCGAACCTGAACGGCATCATTTTTAACCTGCGTTGGCGTAATGTTTAATTCCACATTGCCAGAATTGGCCAGCCCACCAGCAACAGCATAGCAATATAAATGACGCCAAAGATTGCGCCAAGACGCCAGTAGTCTCTGGATTTCACGTAACCGCAGCCGTAGATAATCACGCCAGGACCGGTGGCATACGGCGTCAGACAGCCCATGATACCGATAGACAGCACCAGTAGAATACACAGTTGTTCCATCGGGACGCCCGGAATGCCTTTACCCACCGCCAGAATGACCGGCAGCATGGTCGCGGTGTGAGCGGAAAGGCTGGCGAACAGATAGTGCGCGAAATAGAACACCAGTACCAACACAATGACGGTCGCATCCGGCGAGAAACCTTCCAGATGAGTGCTCATGGTATTAGCGAACCAGTCGATAAAGCCGGAGCGGGTTAAGCCATTAGCCATGACCACTAGCGTAGCGAGGTTCACCAGGGTGTTCCAGGCGCTGTTATAACGCGTAATGTCTTTCCACGGAACGACATGCAGCGCCAGCATCAGCGAGACGGCCAGCAGACCTACGGCGGTGGCGTTGATAATTTTTCCGCCAAAAACCCACAAGCCTAAGCTAAGCAGTACCAGGCCAATCAGCGTCCACTCTTTGCGGGACAGGCGCCCCATGCTTTTTAACTCGTCGCCAGCCCAAGCCGCGACTTCCGCACTGTGGGTCACTTCGGGTTTATAAAGCACATAGGAGAGCCACGGCGCAACGATCAGTAAAATAATCCCCACCGGCAGGAAGCTGAGAAACCATTGCAGCCAGCTAATCTGGACGCCGGCGATCTTGCTGACGAACTCCAGACCTAGCACGTTTGGCGCCGCGCCAGTAACAAACATAGAAGAGCTAAGGCTGGTACTGATCACCATCATCCACATTAAATAACCGCCGATGCGGCGTGCGGAAGGATCGTTTGGAAACGATTTGAACAACGGCGGCAGGTTTTTGATTACCGGGAAGACAGTACCACCGGTACGGGCGGTATTGGAGGGGGTAAACGGCGCCAGCAAAATATCAATAATGACAATTGCATAGCCGAGCGTCAGCGTGCGTTTGCCCATGAATTTTACCAAAAACAGAGCAATACGGCGCCCCAGTCCGGTCACTTCGTAGCCCAGCGCGAAAATAAACGCGCCGAAGACCAGCCAGACAGTGGTACTGGAGAAACCGGCAAGCCCCCATTTCAGCGCCTGTTTACTGGCTTTAAACGCCGGATCGGCCAGTTCTGAAGCGTCAAATAACAAGTAATTGCTGCCGATAACGCAAATGGTTACGGCAATAAAACTGATCGCTGTCGCCGGTATCGGCTCCAGGATCATACCGACAATCATCGCGACGAAAACCGCAAAATAGTGCCAGGCCTGCGGCGGCATACCATCTGGAACAGGGATAAGAAACATGACGCCCATCACCACTAATGGGGCCAACAACTTCCATATATTATCTTTGGATAAAGACATAAATGACTCTCCGGAAAGGATATTTTCTATAATTGTGTTAATGATTAACTTGCGAAATTTGCGCTAAAAACCAGGTCACGATCAGCAGATCGGCGCTACCGCCGGGGCTGAGATTGCGTTCAATGCATTGCTGATTGAACTGGTGGAGATAAACGAGATCATCAGGAGTACGTATGCCGCCCTGACGTAATAAAAATGATGCGTGCTGCTGTAACCAGCGTAGGCCGTCCGAGCCGCCGCGCGACGCGACGTTGGTATCGCCGTTGAGCGACATCAGCAGCAATAACGTGTCGAGCAACGCCAGTTCCGGATCGCGTCCCTGCGCCAGCAATGCGCGGTAGTGTGGCAGCGCGTGGCGAATGACCAGCGGGTAGCCCGCTTCCGCTTCGCCGCGCGCGCCGGTTAGTCCTAATTGCTGATACAGGCGCTGACCTGCGGTGAGCTGTAGATTGTTCTGGCGCAGCTCGCGCGCAGTCAGGCCGCGGCAAAAGGCGGCGGAGGTAGCGCAAAGCGTTTGTGCGGTTATCGGCTGGCGTAGCTGATACAGGCGGCCAATAGCGGCGCACAGGAGCCCCAGCGAGAAAATGCTGCCTTTATGGGTATTGACGCCCGCCGTTGCGCGAAACATCGCCGCTTCACAGGCCATACCCAATGGGCGCAGGCCCGCCAGAACCGACTCTGGCGGCAGACGCGTGCAGCTTGCGCCATATTCCATAAAGCGCGGCAGCCAGTCGCGAATCGCCTCCGCGCTGCGGTGAAAATCCTCCAGCGCCATATCCTTGTGCGCACCGCAGTTTAGCCGGTCTACCAGGCCGGGTTTTGGCGATAAATTTACCTCGGTCAGCATGGCGCGCCAGGCCAGATCGGCCCAGGCGTCGTACAGCGACTGAGGCTGAATGGAGGCGTTAGTCGGGTTGACGGGAATCGACATAATGTAGCAGCGCCTCCATATGGATCAGTAAATCAGACAGCGCGTGGGTTTTACCCCGCGCGCATTCAGCCGCGCTTTGCCCGCACAGCAGACAGCGGCGAGCGGGAAGCGCGAAATGGCGGCGGGAGAGTATTTCTCCTTCCGCCGTCAGGACATCGATATCCCACAGGCGCCCCAGTGGATAACGCTGTTCAAGTGCGATGGTCGCCTGTTTGAGCGCCTGAGCGGGCGCGTCAATCGCCAGCAGCCCTTCCGGCCCGCTGGCGGAAGCCAGTGCAGCCTGCTCCCGGATGGTCCAGCCATACTCTTCTGCCAGCGTGTGCAGGGCAGTCACGCCGTGATTAAAGATCCGGCGGGTTAACGCGCTGTCTTTCATCGGGCCTGGCGCCACCACGGTAAAGGAGACCAGTGGAGTTGCGTAACGCGTAAGCCAGGCGCGCTGCCTTGCTTGCCTTTCATCCCGGCTGGCGAGCAGCTCAGGAATAGAAACATCGTGACAGGCGGCGAGTTCCGGAAGCAGGCGCATGGCTTATTCCTTCACCTGATGCACGACATCGATCACTGAACCGTCGCGATAACGCACGACGGCAATCACGCGGTCGGTGAATTCGATAGGGCGGGGCTGACCGGTAAGCAGTTGCGCGCGTTCGCGCAGCCACTCAATCGATACCACTTTCATTCCCGCGGCTTTCAGGCGTTCAGCCAGCTCTGGACGCGCCGGATTGACGGCGATACCGTGGTCGGTGACCAGAATGTCGACGCTGGAGCCCGGAGTGACGCACGTGGTGACGTTATCGACCAGCGTTGGGATGCGACCGCGTACCAGCGGCGCGACGATGATGGACAGCGCCGCCGCGACGGCGGTATCGCAGTGACCGCCGGATGCGCCGCGCAGAACGCCGTCGGAGCCGGTTAGCACGTTAACGTTAAAGTGGGTATCTACTTCCAGCGCGCTCAGCACCACCACGTCCAGTCTGTCGACGGAAGCGCCTTTAGAGCCCCAGTTGGCGTACTGGTTAGCGCTAATTTCGATATGGTTCGGGTTACGGGCAAGTGATTCAGCGGCATTCCGGTCAAAGCTTTGGACATCCAGCAGCTTATGGATGAGACCTTTTTCATGCAGATCGACGATAGTAGCGGTGATGCCGCCCAGCGCGAAGTCGGCGTGAATATCGCGGCTGCGCATTTTGTCTTCAAGGAAGCGAGTCACCGCCAGCGATGCGCCGCCGGTGCCGGTTTGCAGCGAGAAACCCTCGTTGAAGTAGCCGGAGTTGGCAATGACTTCCGCCGCGCTGCGGGCGATCAGCAGTTCACGCGGGTTAGTGGTCATACGGGTGGCATCCGCGCCGATTTTATCGGCATCGCCAACCTGGTCGACCAGGACGATATGATCGACCTGATCCTGCGCGATGCTGGCCGGATTATGTGGATAAGGCAGCAGTTGTTCCGTTAACAGGACAACCTGTTGCGCATTTTCAGCATCCACGCGGGCATAACCCAGCGAACCGCAACAGGCCTTGCCGGTATAACCGTTAGCATTACCGAATTCATCGCAGGAGGGTACGCCAAGAAACGCAACATCAATATTGAGTTCGCCGCTTTGTACCAGATGTACACGACCGCCGTGGGAGTGAATCTGAACCGGTTCAGCCAGCAGGCCGCGAGAAATTTCTTCCGCCAGCGGGCCGCGCAGGCCTGACGTGTAGATACGGCAGACCACACCGTTACGAATGTGTTCAACCAGCGGCGCATGGCAGTCGCTCAGCGAACTGGAAGCCAGCGTCAGGTTTTTGAAGCCCATCTTCGCGATGGTCTCCATCACCAGGTTAATCGTCAGATCGCCGCCGCGAAACGCGTGGTGAAAGGAGATGGTCATACCGTCACGTAAACCGGAACGGCGGATGGCCTCTTCCAGGCTGGCGCACAATTTGTGGTCGCGCGGTTTTTGCGCTTGTAGGTTCAATTTTGCCGCGCTTTGGTAAGCGCTCAGTTTGCTTTCTGCGTGACGGCTCCAGGCCGCTACGCGATCCTGGCGTTGAGATTCGTTTTTCTGCGTCATTTTTTTGCCTTATTCTTCGCGAATGCCGGAAAGTTCTGCACGGGAGAGCACCAGACGGGCGCGTTCAATCACCGGGCTGTCGACCATCTTGCCGTTAAGGGAAACGACGCCGAGACCTTCGCGGGCGGCGGCTTCTGCGGCTTCTACCACCAGACGCGCATGAGCCACTTCTTTACGCGTCGGCGCATAAAGGTTGTGTAGCAGTTCGATCTGGCGGGGGTTGATCAGTGATTTACCGTCAAAACCCAGTTGTTTAATATGGGCGGCTTCTTGCAGGAAACCGGCTTCGTTGTTAGCGTCGGAATAGACGGTATCGAAGGCCTGAATGCCGGCGGAACGCGCGGCCTGTAAAATAGCGCAGCGGGCGAACAGCAGTTCGGTACCTTCCGGAGAGCGTTCGGTGCGCAGGTTGCGAACATAGTCTTCCGCGCCCAGCGCAATCCCGATCAACCGTTCAGAGGCGTGGGCGATTTCTACCGCGCGGGTAATACCTAGCGGCGATTCCACGGCGGCTAACAGGCCGGTACTGCCCGGTTCGCGACCGCAGGCGTTTTCAATGCGCAGAATTTCGTTTTCGATATCAATGACGTCCTGCGCGGTGTCGGTTTTCGGTAAACGCACCACGTTCGCGCCGCCACGCACGACCGCTTCCAGATCGTTGACGCCCCATTCGGAGTCCAGCGCATTCACGCGGACGATGGTTTCGACGTCACGGTAAAGCGGGTGTTGCAGCGCGTGATATACCAGACGGCGCGCCGCGTCTTTTTCGCGTAATGCAACGGAGTCTTCCAGGTCGAACATCAGCGCGTCGGCCGGATAGATAAACGAATTGCTCACCATCGCCGCGTTGGCGCCCGGTACGAATAACATACTGCGGCGGGTGCGGGTTTTACGTTGTTGCAGAGAGGCGGAAATCATTGGCGGTCCTCCCAGGGCAGAGCGGCAATACCGCTGGCGCGCGCCAGTAGCGTTTCCAGTCGGGCGCGCAAAATGCAGTCCAGAGCGCCTTTATCATCGACGTTCAGTTGTACGCCGCGCACGTCGTAGCGAGAAAGCACCTCCAGGATGGTGGCGCGAATGGCCTCGCCAAACTGTTTTTCAACGCTACTGTTGATTTGCAGGTCAATATCCTGTGTATCGAGCGGCGCAATGCGTATCATCACATCGCCGGACTCAAGCGTGCCTGCGACGGCTAGCTGGTTTATTTTCATTTTTCACCTGTTGCTAATACGGGGGACTTTTGACGGGCTGCCGCGCTGCCAGGATGGCGTTCGGCCATGCCCTGCAAATAGCGCAGGGTGGCGTCGGGAACCAGCGGCGCGATAGCCGTGAGATTGTGTTTAACCAGCAGCTTGCGTACCCAGGAGGCGGATATCGGTGTTTCCTGGAAGCAAAGCCGCTCTATTTCCACCAGCGCAATGGGTGGGGCGGGAAGCGTTGGCGTCTCCAGCCAGAAACGCATATCACGGTTGTACTGGGCGGTAACGGCGCAAAATGGCTCCGTACCGACAAAGCGGTGTGTGATGCCAAGCGCGGGCGCCAGATACTGGCGGAAAATCTTCAGGTCGATTTCGGTATAACAGTGATTAATGACGCTCTGCTCTTTAATGAAATAGCAGGGGAACGTCGCACGAGAAATAATGTATTCGGAGCCGCGGTGAACGGTTAAGCGCGGGATATCGGTCGTCCCTTTAAGGACCAGATCGAGTCGGTCTTCATAGGGAAAGCGTGACGTATCTTCTTTGACCAGGAACAGATGCAGCCAGTCGCACTGCGCAGCCGCCTGTTGGATGAGATAGCGATGGCCGTGAGTGAAAGGGTTGGCGTTCATCACGATACAGCCAATTTTCTTTCCCTCATGACGCAATGTCGCCAGCGATTCCGCATACCGTTTCAGCCGGGTCGCGCTATTTTCCATTAATACCATCACGCCAGGGACGCTGGCTATCGTCGAAAAGCTGCACTGTTTAAACAGCGCTTCGTATTCAGTTTTTGTATAAATAAAAAGATGGGTGCAGTGCCGTTCCCAGGCGAGATTAATCAATTCCGTCGCCAGCGTTAACGCTAAGCCTTCGCCGCGTACTGATTCGCTAATGGCCACGCATTTAATGATATTTCCGGCGATACCGCCGCAGGCAATAAGACGGTCATGACGGGTGACGGTAATAAACACCTCTACAGTAGTATCGACGCTTAAATCATTCTCTTTGAGAAAGTGAGCGATCTCCGCCATTTTTTTATTTTCAGAGCGTTTTACCCGGGTGAATACATTATTGCCAAACATAGTAAGAAATATCCTGGTGATATGCTTGTTGCCACTTTTATATGTATGTTGCGTTGTGTTGCAACTTGATAACTTTTTCTTTTCAGTCAGAGTGTGGGAATTTTTATTGCGGATTATTTCGTTTTCTCTCTGACGTATACATCTTAAGGAGTATTTTGGAGATGAATTTTGATTTATTTCACAAAGGGTTAGATGGTTTTTATGTGTTTTATGGTTTTAAGTTTTTTAATTAATTTAATCACCATTCAGAAGGTGGGTTTTAGTTGTTTAATTGATTTAATGTGGGGAATCTGTAACGATCGGTTTTTATATACCTCAAGTTACTTAAAACATTTTTATTACATTTGCGGTAAGTATGCAGCGAAATGCCCGTAAGGAACGTTAATGCCATATCAGAAAAATAAAAAGCTGTTTCCTTTTTTTCGGCAACTCGCGTTTCCGTTGCGTATTTTTCTGCTCATTCTGGTGGTTTCCGTTTTCATTGTGGCAGCGTTAGCACAATATTTTTCTGCCAGCTTCGAAGATTATCTGGCGTCCCATGTTCGTGACATGGCGATGAATCAGGCAAAAATTATTGCCTCTAACGACAGCATTATCGCCGCCGTAAAAAAGCGGGACTATAAACACCTGGCGACAATCGCGAATAAGCTACAGCGCGGGACGGATTTTGACTATGTGGTGATAGGCGATCGCAACTCGATCCGGCTTTACCATCCGAATCCGAAAAAAATCGGCTATCCCATGCAGTTTACGAAACCCGGCGCGCTGGAAAGAGGAGAAAGTTATTTCATTACCGGCAAGGGCTCGATAGGGATGGCGATGCGCGCCAAAACGCCTATCTTTGACAACGAAGGCAACGTGATCGGCGTTGTTTCAATTGGCTATCTGGTCAGTAAAATCGACTCCTGGCGGCTGGACTTTTTATTGCCGATGGCGGGGGTTTTTGTACTGTTGCTGATGGTATTAATGCTGCTTTCCTGGTTTTTCGCCGCGCATATCCGCCGACAAATGCTGGGGATGGAACCGAAACAGATTGCCCGCGTGGTACGCCAGCAGGAAGCGCTGTTTAGTTCGGTCTATGAAGGATTGATCGCCGTTGATCCGGAGGGACATATCACCGCAATCAACCGCAATGCGAGAAAAATGCTGAGGCTGCCGTCGCCGGGGCGTCAGTGGCTGGGCAAGCTGATAGCGGAAGTCGTCAATCCGGCAGACTTTTTTACCTGCCGGATTGCGGAAAAACGCCAGGATGTGATGGCTAACTTCAATGGCCTGAGCGTCATCGCCAATCGTGAGGCTATCCGTTCCGGCGATGAATTACTGGGGGCTATTATTAGTTTTCGCAGCAAGGATGAAATCGCAACGTTGAATGCGCAGCTAACCCAGATTAAACAGTATGTCGAGAGTTTGCGTACGCTACGCCATGAGCATTTAAACTGGATGTCGACCCTGAACGGCCTGCTGCAAATGGAAGAGTATGATCGGGTCAGAGAGATGGTGCAGGGCGAATCACAGGCGCAGCAGCAACTTATTGATAGTTTACGCGGCGCTTTCGCCGATCGCCAGGTGGCCGGGTTGCTGTTCGGCAAAGTTCAGCGTGCGCGCGAAATGGGCCTCAAGATGGTGATAGTTCCCGGCAGCCAGTTACATCAACTGCCGGAGGGGCTGGATAGCACTGAGTTCGCCGCCATCGTCGGGAATCTGCTGGATAATGCGTTTGAAGCGAGTTTACGTACTCAGGAAGGCGACAATACCGTTGAACTTTTTCTGAGCGACGAGGGCGACGAGGTGATCATAGAAGTTGCCGACCAGGGCTGCGGCATTCCTGAAGCGCTACGGGAAAAAATTTTCGAACAGGGTGTAAGTACCAGAACCGACGAACCCGGTGAGCATGGTATCGGGTTATATCTGATTGCAAGTTATGTGGGGCGCTGTGGCGGGGTCATTACACTGGAAGATAATGATCCTTGTGGCACCTTATTTTCTTTATTCCTTCCGAAAGTGAAAAAAAAACAATGACAGAACCACTAACCCTATTGATCGTTGAGGATGAAACGCTTCTGGCGGAAATGCACGCGGAATATATTCGCCATATTCCTGGTTTTAACCAGATATGGCTGGCGGGCAATCTGGCGCAGGCGAGAATGATGATTGACCGGTTCAAACCTGGATTAATTCTGTTGGACAATTATTTGCCGGATGGGAAGGGGATTACGCTGCTGCATGAATTAATGCAGTCGCGCTATCCTGGCGGCGTGGTGTTTACTACCGCAGCCAGCGACATGGAGACGGTAGCGGAAGCGGTACGTAGCGGCGCGTTTGATTATCTGGTCAAACCTATCGCTTATGAACGCCTGGGGCAGACGCTGACCCGCTATCAACAGCGCAGACGTATGCTGGCGAGTGCGGATAGCGCAAGCCAGAAGCAGATAGATGAAATGTTCAACGCCTATGCGCGCGGCGAACCGAAAGGGGATTTGCCGACAGGTATTGACGCCTTAACCCTTAATGCGGTGATGAAATTGTTTGCCGATCCGACAGTACGCCATACGGCTGAAACCGTTGCGCAGGCGTTGACGATAAGCCGCACCACGTCCCGACGCTATCTGGAATATTGCGCGAGCCGCCATCTGATTGTCGCTGAGATTCTTCATGGCAAAGTGGGTAGGCCGCAGCGTATTTATCACGGCGGCTAAGCCTGGTTTAAGATGCCGGGGCGATGTTTTCCCTCGCCCCGGCTTACCGGCTATCAGCCGCCAGTAACGGCGGAAGAGGCGCCCGGCACCATAATTTCCGTGGCGATAATGACTATCAACAGACCGACCATGACCGGAACGGA
Source organism: Salmonella enterica subsp. arizonae (assembly GCF_008692845.1). GTDB lineage: Bacteria > Pseudomonadota > Gammaproteobacteria > Enterobacterales > Enterobacteriaceae > Salmonella > Salmonella arizonae. Next base: position 259,261 of record NZ_VXJW01000002.1, on the reverse strand, counting down.
CGTTCGTTTCACTACTTCAAACGGTGAAATTTTCGCCATTCCGGCAACAGCGACCACCACGCCGGAGACTGGCGAAATCGTGCGGCCCAGGTTTGAGGCTTGTAACATTGGGATTGATAAATAGGCTGGGTTGATACCGGATGAGTGCGCCAGTTTAGGAATCATCTCAACAAAGGCGTAAAAAGGCGCATTGCCTGAACCGGTAGTCATCGCGGCCAGCATGGTTAAAATCACTAATACCAGCATCAGAATAATGCTAGCGGAGCCAAAAGAGGTGGCTATTGAGATCAGGCTTTGGATAAAGCCAATTGTGCTCAGCCCTTGGGCAAAAACGCCCGCAGCGACCAGCAGCATCACGACGCCGGCAAATGCATCCGCCATGCCGCGATAAGCGACTTCCAGACCGGAAAACACATTTTGCGTATTGAAGCCGCGCATGAATTCCAGCACGGCGGCAAGCAGCATACAGATCACAAGAATGGTAATAATGTGCAGTTGCGGCCCCCATTTACCGTCGAAAATCAGTACGCCGAAAATTGGCGTGAACGGCAAAAAGGCATAAAACGCAGGGGCCGTCGTGGTAATCTCCGCGACATCCAGCATTTCATGCGAAATGTTCTCTTTTTTATCCAGATAGCGCTGCCAGAAAAAGTGCGCAATCGCCATACCGATAATCGCGGCGATAGAAATCGGCAGCGTGGTTTTGAACGCAAAATCGATTAACGGCATTTCCGCCGCTTTGGCGGCTAAAACCACATCACCAGACGTCGGCGAGAGGATGATGGCGGCCGGAGAGGCGCAAATAGCCGCCGCCGCGCCGCGGCTAATGCCGACGTTGACCATCACCGGGAAGAGAGTGGCCATGAGCAGTACGCCAAGCCCCGTCGCGGAAGAGACGGCCAGCGACATCAGGCAGGCGACAAAATAGGCGGCAATCATCAATAAATAGGGCGAGTTAATGTACTGTAAAGGCTTCGACGCCAGCTTAACGACCATATCATTCGCGCCGATATGGGTCATATAGGCGGCAAAGCCGCACAGCATCATGATCATCATGCCAAGATCGCCGCCGCGACTCATAAGCAAAATTTTAATGTATTCAACAATATCTGTTGCGGTATAGCCGGTACTGGTTTCGCTGGCAGGTAATACGTTATGCCCCATCAGCGCGCTGATAATGAGCAGAACCAGACCGCCGACAAATAAAACGCCGGTGGCGGAATATCCCTTAATGATGTAGCGCGCTACGCCCACAATAACGACGACTCCGATAAGGAGCTCTATAACTGTTAGCATTGTTTCCCCTGTCTTATCGACACCAAGATTAAAAAATAAGCATCACAAAAAGTGGTATAAAAATGTACCGAATAAAGGATGGCGCCTTACTGATTAAAATCACGGCGCTGTTATTTTTTCATGTCGCCGCTAAAGATGAAATATGTTTTGCGTAATTTTCAGTAGTGCTATAAATATTAATTTATTGTTATTTTATTGTTTTTAATCGTTGTGTGTGGGTTGTATTTTACTTCGTATTCTTTGTGAAGGCGCAACGAGGAGTGCCGAATGTTCTGAATGCCAAATCAAACGCCGTTGACCCACTCATATTTCAGGTTATTTTTCGTTCATGCTTTGTTAAGATTTTATTCAGGTTAATGTTGTTATTATCACGTTCGAATTTTTGAACGGTATGTATGTTGTGATGATCATCAGAAAGCATTTTTTTATTATCGCTACTCTTATTACGCCATGGCTGGTTCTTCCTCCGGTATCTGCTATGGATAAAGGGTGGTTCAATACTTTTACCGATAACGTCGCAGAAACGTGGCGACAGCCTGAGCATTATGATTTGTATGTTCCCGCCATTACCTGGCATGCTCGGTTTGCCTACGATAAAGAGAAAACGGATCGCTATAACGAGCGACCGTGGGGCGTTGGTTTTGGTCAGTCGCGCTGGGACGACAAAGGCAACTGGCATGGTCTTTATATGATGGCCTTTAAAGATTCATTTAACAAATGGGAACCCATAGGCGGCTATGGCTGGGAGAAGACCTGGCGACCGTTGGAAGACGATCATTTTCGCTTGGGCCTGGGCTTTACTGCAGGCGTTACGGCGCGCGACAACTGGCATTATATTCCTGTCCCGGTGTTGTTGCCTTTAGCGTCAATAGGCTATGGTTCCGCCACCTTTCAGATGACCTACATTCCGGGGTCGTATAACAACGGAAACGTTTATTTCGCCTGGATGCGTTTCCAGTTTTGACGGGGAATGGCATTCTTCCGTTGTGAATTGAAAATCCTTAAAAAACAATAAGTAGATAGGGTTTTCTGAAAATTAACGCGATATTTATCACTTTTTCACAAAGTTCGACTGGACAAAATGCACCACAATTGTTGTACTGGTACCCGACACAGCATTTGTGTCTATTTTTCATGTAAAGGTAATTTTGATGTCTAAGATTAAAGGTAACGTTAAGTGGTTTAATGAATCCAAAGGATTCGGTTTCATTACTCCGGAAGATGGCAGCAAAGACGTGTTTGTACACTTCTCTGCAATCCAGACCAATGGTTTTAAAACTCTGGCTGAAGGTCAGCGCGTAGAGTTCGAAATCACTAACGGTGCCAAAGGCCCTTCCGCTGCAAACGTAATTGCTCTGTAAGCATACGGCAGCAAGATTTCAAAACCCGCCCTCCTGGCGGGTTTTTTTGGCGCTTAACGCGCCGCTGCTGCGGAAAATAGCCAGAATGCCAGCGCTGTCATGGCAAACGAACCCAGCAAGTTAATCAGCACATTCAGCAACGCCCAACCAAAGCGTCCCTCTTGCAGCAAAAATACTACTTCGGCAGAAAAAGTAGAAAAGGTCGTCAGGCCGCCGCAAAAGCCGGTAGTGATGAGCACCTTCCACATCGGATCGATATGTGTCATGCGGTTAAACCATGCGAACCCCATGCCGATAATAAATGCGCCAAGTAAATTTGCTGTTAACGTACCGATGGGAATCGCCTGATGGAGCGGGTTGAAACGCATACTTAACATCCACCGGGCTACACTCCCCGTTCCACCGCCGATAAAAACTGCTAAAAGAAGCTGTAACAATGCCGAATCCTTTATTTAATTGCTATACAGGAAGAGTGTAACGCTGAACAGGCATAATTGGCGAGTTCAGGCAGATGGGAGATGGGGATATGCTTGTTGCAGCCGGGCAATTTATCGTGAGCCCTGTATGGGAAAATAATGTGCAAGTCTGCGTTTCGTTAATGTCTCAGGCGGCGGACCGCGGTGTATCGATTCTGGTGCTGCCAGAGGGGATATTAGCGCGAGATGACATCGACATTGATCTGCCGATCCGCGTCGCGCAGTCGTTGGATGGTGCCTTTATGACGCGCCTTCAGGAAGAAAGCGCTCATAATAGTATGACGACAATATTAACTTTTCCCGTTCCGTCAACGCCCGGAAGAGCGGTTAATATGCTGGTAGCGTTACGAGCGGGTAATATTGTTGCGCACTACGCGAAGCTGCATCTCTACGATGCATTTTCGATGCAAGAGTCCCACACTATTGATGCCGGAACCGTTATCGCGCCTGTGTTGGACGTAGAAGGGTTTAAGGTCGGGCTCATGACCTGTTATGACCTGCGCTTTCCTGAAATGGCGCTAGCGCTGGCTTTACAGGGCGCCGAAGTGTTAGTGCTGCCAGCGGGCTGGGTTCGCGGCCCGTTAAAAGAGCTGCAATGGTCGACGCTACTGGCGGCGAGAGCGCTGGATACCACCTGCTATATGATTGCGGCCGGGGAGTGTGGTAATCGCAATATTGGCCAAAGTCGTATTATCGATCCATTGGGCGTAACGGTCGCGGCGGCTGCCGATCGCCCGGCGCTGATCGTCGCGGAAATATTCAGAGATCGAATAGACCAGGCGCGGGAGCAGCTTCCTCTTTTGCAGCAGCGACGATTTGCGCCACCGCAATTATTATGATGTTTTTTTACGCAAAGCTTGATTCACCTTGTTACAGATTGCTATTGTGTGCGCGCGTCGAAAGACCGTTAATATTCTCAGGTTAATCCGGCGCGTTATGCAGCCTGTTTTTAGTGAAGAAGGTATCTATGGGTGAGATTAGTATTACCAAACTGCTGGTGGTTGCCGCACTGGTTGTTCTGTTGTTTGGTACCAAAAAGTTACGTACGCTGGGCGGAGACCTGGGCACGGCCATTAAAGGATTCAAGAAAGCAATGAACGATGAAGACGTGGGTGTTAAGAAAGACGTCGATGGCGGCGTTCAGGCTGAAAAGCTCTCGCATAAGGAGTAATGGCGTGATGCGCTTGCTCTGCAGAGTAAAAAAACCGGCGAGTTGCCGGTTTTTTACTACCTGAAATGTAAGCGTGTATTACATGATCATTTCACTTCCATGCCTTTGGCCTGGAGATCAGCATGGTACGAAGAACGAACAAAAGGCCCACAGGCGGCATGGGTAAAGCCCATCGCCAGTGCTTCCGCTTTCATCTCGTCAAACTCTTCCGGGCTGACATAGCGCTGCACCGGCAGATGATGGCGGCTTGGCTGTAGATACTGACCAAGCGTCAGCATGGTGACGCCGTGACGGCGTAAGTCGCGCATAACCTCAATAATTTCTGCGTTAGTTTCGCCTAAGCCGACCATCAGACCCGATTTTGTCGGAATTTCCGGGTGCGCTTCTTTAAAGCGCTCCAGTAATTTCAGCGACCAGTTGTAGTCGGCGCCAGGACGTACCTGGCGGTAGATACGCGGCACGTTTTCAAGGTTATGGTTAAACACATCTGGCGGCGTCGCGTTAAGGATCTCCAGTGCGCGATCCATACGTCCACGGAAGTCTGGCACCAGCGTCTCTATTTTTATCTCCGGACTTTTGGCTCGGATGGCGGTGATGCAGTCAGCAAAATGCTGGGCGCCGCCGTCACGCAGATCGTCACGGTCGACAGAAGTGATCACCACATAGCGTAGCGCCATGTCGGCGATCGTTTGCGCCAGTTTCTGCGGCTCTTCCGCATCCGGCGCAACGGGGCGGCCATGGGCAACATCGCAGAACGGACAGCGGCGGGTGCAAATCGCGCCGAGGATCATAAATGTGGCGGTGCCGTGGTTGAAGCATTCAGCCAGATTCGGACAAGACGCTTCCTCGCAGACAGAATGCAAGCCATTTTTGCGCATTGCGGCTTTGATGCCCTGGATACGGGTAGAATCCGCCGGAAGTTTTATTTTCATCCATTCCGGTTTACGGAGCAGAGCGTCGCGCTCTGTGATCACATTTTTTACCGGGATAAGAGCCATCTTATCGGCATCGCGGTATTTTACACCGCGTTCCATCACAATGGGTTTACTCATAGCGTGCGTGTTCCAGTTGCGAATAACGAAGGAAAGCGTTTCAATTCAAGGGAAAGTTGTATTTATCAACTATTTTTGAATTTGTGACACGCAGTATATCATTGATAAGGGCCATAAAGCAGCCTGACAGCCCGGCAAAATGTAAAATAGTTGTTGTTTTGTGCTGTTTGCCCATATCTTCCGTGACCTGGATGTAACATTTTTGTCAGAACGCCTCACGGATAATATCAATGACGCTCTCCAGCACCGGATCGCGCAGACTTAGCTTATTGTAATGCAGCGAGAACTCGATCTGTTCATTATTTACCGGCGTATAGGCAAGGCGTTCAAGTGGCCAGCAGCGGCTAAATAAGGTGTAGAAGCGGGTGGGCATCAGTCCCAACAGATCGCTGCTGGCGATCAGCGAGGCAATGGTAAAAATATTGTAACTGCTAAAACTGATTTGCTGATCGGGAAAGGTCTCCTGCAGTCGCAGGCGCAGAAGGGAGAGATTTTGTCCCTCCATCATCAGAAAGGTGTGATCCGCGCTGTTCAGCCTCTCTTCAGAAATGGCGCTCGCCAGACAAGGGTGATGCTGGCGGCAAACAATTTCAAGCGTATCGCTAAACAGGACATGATGCTGAATGCTCCGGTTGTTATAGCTATGGGTATTAATAATAAGATCGGTCTGAAACTGACTAAGCTGGCTTTCGGCATCGTCTACCGGAATATTGCGTAGCAAAAGTTGAGGATAACGCGTCCTGATGGCCTGGTAAATAACCGGCATCACCAACGCGCCGACCGAGGGCGTAGTGCCAATCGTAATAGTGCGTTGCTTATCATAGCTGCCCGTGAGATCCAGGGCGCCAAGAATAGATTCCAGCCCCTGGCTGATGTATTCGTGCAGATGTGTAGCATATGTCGTGGGCGTTACGCCCTGTCCTTTCCGAATAAACAGCGGATCGGGAAATATGGTCCGTAATTTTTGAATTGACTGGCTGATAGCTGACGGCGTCAAATTAAGAATTTTCGCTGCATTGACGATCCCTTTATGAACATACACAGCTTCGAAAATCGTCAACAGATTGAGGTCGATATTTCTCAGTGTTCTGAAAATTTGCGGTTTGTCTTGTAGGTGTTGAGCGGCAGGTTGTCTTTCTGTCTGATTATTATCACTCACGATCTGGCTCCGAATTTATTCGCATTATGAATAATAGATGAAATAATATAGCTTGCATTTATAAATTAGTTTAAATATTACTCATGTGAATATTCTTTTTTTATTTCAATTAGATAAGTAACATCGAGACCGGTATTTTGCTTACGGAAAATTCCTCATCATGAGGACTGAAGAGGCCATACCGCCTGGCCGGAACGGCAGGGATATAACGAAAATATAGAAAGCGGGGGGAGAAGTAAAGTATTCAAATCAAATATGATCAATGACCCATAAATTTCTTGGGCCATTATATTTTACTCATTAAGCAGTAATATATTCATGTGGTGGATTATTTAGCAGCGCTAAAATATTCGCCAGCAAGCGGGGCGCAATATTATCCGTGGTAGCGTCTTCCTTCCACTGCGTTATTTTTGCCATTTCCATTCCGGCATAACCACAAGGGTTGATGCGTAAGAATGGGGAAAGATCCATGTTAACATTTAGCGCTAAACCGTGGAATGAACAGCCGCGACGGATACGTAAACCCAGTGAGCAAATTTTCTTTTTACCTACGTAGACGCCTGGCGCATCGGCGCGCGGATGGGCCTCAATGCCGATTTCAGCCAGCGTATTTACCACGGTCTGTTCGAGTAAGGTGACTAAATCACGCACGCCCAGCTTGCGCCGTTTCAGGTTTAGTAAAACGTACATCACCTGTTGTCCAGGCCCATGATATGTCACCTGTCCTCCACGATCGCTCTGAACAACGGGAATATCGCCGGGCATCAATATATGTTCCGCTTTACCGGCCTGGCCTTGGGTAAACACCGGGTAATGCTCAACCAACCAGATTTCATCATAGCTGTTTTCATCGCGCATATCGGTAAAGTCATGCATGGCCTGAGAGATAGCCTCATAGGGCTGAAGGCCGAGCTGGCGGACAAGGATTTTATCCTGATACAAAACGGCATCTCCGTAGAGAATGAAAAAGAGAGAAAAGTATATCACAGCGGGGAAGGAGGAAAGTTACCCGGACAAGGCCGGGTAACCGTCTGGATGTATTATAATACCATTCGCACGATATCAATATTGCCCAGTTCTTCGTACAGCGTTTCAACCTGTTCAATATGGGTGGCGTTAATGGTGATAGAGACCGAGTGGTAGTTGCCTTTGCTGCTCGGTTTTACCGTCGGAGAGTAATCACCAGGCGCATGGCGCTGTACCACTTCAACCACCTGATCAACCAGCTCAGGTAACGCCTGCCCCATTACTTTGTAAGTAAATGGCGTAGGGAATTCAAGCAGTTCGTTAAGTTTGGTTTTCATGTCAGCTCCGGCATTACGTAAAAAAATAATAACTCCCGCCAAAGGACGGGAGTTTTACTGATGCATAGTATATGGGGACGCAAATCACACTTTCAAGAGCTCAATTTTTATCCAAACCAGTGATGGAACATTAATTTAATGTAATCAATGATTTTACCGAAGAAGTTCCCCTCCGGGATCTCTTGCAGTACGACCAGCGGACGCTGCTCAATGGTTTTTCCGTCTAACTGGAAGTTGATGGTGCCGACCACCTGGTTTTTCTGCAGAGGGGCGTGCAGTTCCGCGGTATTCAGTACATAACTTGCTTTCAGATCTTTCATACGGCCGCGAGGAATCGTCAGGTAAACGTCTTTATCTACGCCCAGCGAGGCGCGATCGGTATTACCAAACCAGGCGGGTTCAGAGGCGAACTCTTTACCGGCTTTCAGCGGATTAACGGTTTCAAAGAAACGGAAGCCCCACGTCAGCAGTTTTTTACTTTCCGTTTCACGGCCTTTATAGGTACGTCCGCCCATCACGGCGGAGATCAACCGCATCTGGCCTTCCGTTGCGGAAGCGACCAGATTATAGCCTGCTTTGCTGGTATGACCGGTTTTGATGCCATCCACATTCAGACTGTTATCCCACAGCAGACCGTTACGGTTTAACTGGCGAATGCCGTTAAAGGTGAACTCTTTCTCTTTATAAACGGCATATTCGTTAGGCACATCGCGAATTAACGCCTGGCCAATCAGCGCCATATCGCGAGCTGAACTGTATTGTCCGTCGGCGTCCAGGCCGTGTACGGTCTGGAAGTGAGTATTTTTCAGCCCCAGCGCGTTCACATAGCTGTTCATCAGCCCGACGAAAGCATCCTGGCTGCCGGCGGCGAAATCGGCCATCGCAACACAGGCGTCATTGCCGGATTGCAGATTAATGCCGCGTATTAGCTGGGAGACCGGCACCTGCATTCCTGGCTTGAGGAACATCAGCGAGGAGCCTTTAAATACTGGATTACCAGTAGCCCAGGCGTCATTACCGACGGTAACCAGGTCGGTTTCTTTAAATTTACCCGCTTTCATTGCCTGTCCGATGACGTAACTGGTCATCATCTTTGTCAGACTGGCCGGGTCGCGGCGTTCGTCGGCATTTTGTTCCGCCAGAACTTTGCCGGAGTTGTAGTCGATCAGGATGTAGGATTCCGCATCGATCTGCGGAACACCTGGGATCATAGTTTTGATATTCAGGTCATCGGCATGTGCGGTTGAGATAAACGTGGCACAAAGCGCCGTGGTGAGCGCCATGCGCTGCATGAAACGAGCGGAAAAAATGGTCTTCATGGTCTGAACTACGACGTCCGTGATGAAATTAAAAAAAGTGCCCTACTATAGCAAAAGCGTAACAGGCAGGCATCCGACTTTCCGCGTGACTTTGTTAATGTCATTTACAGAAATTGACAGTACAGATGCCTGCAATATGTTACTGCGCGCTGGCGATAAAGGACTGTAATTGTGCTTCTGTTTGCAAACGTTGCTGTAACGCGCTGGCTTCCGTTTTACTGGCAAACGGCCCCAGTTGAATACGCCAGACCGCGCCGTTTTGCATTACGCGGCCTGGTACACTGAACTGTTGGCTTAAACGCTGCTGGTACTGCTGCGCGCGCGTTTGATCGCTGACGGCGCCGACCTGGACGACGAAACGACCGCTCGCCGTTGCGGCAGGCGCGCTAACCGGGGCAGAAACGGGAGCTGTTGCGGCAGGCGCGCTAACTGGCGCGGAGACTGGCGTTGGTTCGCTATCTTCCAGCACGCCAGGCGCCAGCGTGGTCGGCGCGCCGAGGAAGCCGCTGCCGCTCACCGGCGCGCCGGTAGTATCGTCACTTTTCAGAGTGGAATTGCTGACCGGAAAAACGTCGCCTTGCGGCTGCGCAGGCGTTGAAGAGACGCTTCCCATTCCGCCGCTTAAATCAGGCCGGGGAGGCAGAGCGTAGGTCTGTTTCGCCACCGTAGTACAGGCCATTCCCGGGCCGGAGAGCGACCCATCCGGCGCCACGATAATGGGGTCAATCCGTACTTTAGTATTATTCGAGGTATTCAGACGATCCGCCGCCGCGCGGGACAGGGAGATGACCCGATCGGTGCCATAGGGGCCGCGATCGTTAATACGCACGACGATCATGCGACCGTTGGCCAGGTTGGTGATTCGCGCATAGCTGGGGATAGGCAGTGTCGGATGAGCGGCGGTAAGTTGCATCGGATCGAACATCTCCCCCGAGGCGGTTAAATTACTGCCAGGCTCCGCATCATAAATAGCGGCCAGGCCAGCCTGGCTAAAGCGGGACGGGTCCTGAACGATTTTATAACTTTTACCGTCACGCTGATAATCCTGATTTGCGGTTGGATTCAGAGGTTCATAACGCGGTTCCGCTCCGCTGATTTCCACCACCGGACCATTACATACCGCAGGCTGCGGCGCGACGGTGGTTTGCTGCTGACCGCCGTCATTAGTACATGCCGCGAGTAGTACTATCCCTGCCGCGACGCAGATTACAGGCAACTGCTTACGCATTGCGCACCCCTTATACGCTTTTCGACAACATTTTTCTGTGGGTGTGGATCGACATCACAATCCCGAACCCGGCCATCAGCACAATCAGTGCGGAGCCCCCGTAGCTGACCAGGGGTAAAGGTACTCCAACCACAGGCAGAATACCGCTCACCATACCAATATTTACGAAGACATAAACGAATAATATTAACATTAATCCGCCAGCCATCACGCGACCAAATGTCGTTTGCGCTCTGGCGGCAATCCACAAACCGCGCATTATTAGCAAAATATAGAGCGCGAGCAGAATCAGGATGCCCACCAGACCGAGCTCTTCCGCCAGTACCGCGAAGATAAAATCGGTATGGCGTTCGGGTAAAAACTCCAGTTGCGACTGGGTGCCATGCAGCCAGCCTTTACCGCGCAGGCCGCCTGAGCCAATAGCGATTTTAGACTGAATAATATGATAGCCCGCGCCAAGCGGATCGGTCTCTGGGTCAAGTAGCATCATGACGCGCTGGCGCTGGTAATCGTGCATCAGGAAGAACCACAAAATAGGAATAAATGCAGCGATCAATACAATGGCGACGCCAATTAAACGCCAGCTCAGGCCAGATAAAAATAGGACAAAAAGACCAGAAAGAGCGACCAGAATAGACGTCCCCAGGTCCGGCTGGGCGGCGACCAGTAGGGTAGGCATAAAAATTAATACCAGGGCGATGGCGGTATTTTTCAGCGAGGGCGGACAGACGTCGCGGTTAATAAAGCGGGCGACCATCAGTGGCACGGCGATTTTGGCTATTTCCGAAGGCTGAAAACGAACAATCCCCAGATCGAGCCAGCGCTGCGCGCCTTTGGATATGGCGCCGAAGGCATCAACGGCGACCAGCAGAATAATACAAATGATATAGAGATAGGGCGCCCAGCCTTCATACACGCGCGGCGGGATCTGCGCCATCACCACCATGACCACCAGCCCCATCGCAATCTGACCGATTTTACGCTCCATCATGCCGATGTCCTGGCCGCTGGCGCTCCAGATGACCAACGCGCTGTAAACCAGTAACGCCAGCAGAATGAGTAGCATCGTGGGATCGATATGAATTTTATCCCAGAAGGTTTTTTTGTTCGGATTATCCGTCATGATTATTGGTCCTCCGCCGCTGCAACCACCGGGTTTTCCGCAGGCAAATGGGTGTTGTTGTCGCCCAGCATGATGTGATCAAGGATTTGGCGCATGATCGTGCCTACTGCCGGGCCTGCGCCGCCGTTTTCAAGGATGATCGCGACGGCGACCTGGGGATTGTTATACGGCGCAAAGGCGGTCATCAATTTATGGTCTCGCAGGCGTTCGGCGATTTTATGCGCATTGTACGTTTCGTTGGCCTTCAGGCCAAAGACCTGCGCGGTGCCCGATTTCGCTGCGATTTTATAGGGCGCGCTGGCAAAATATTTATGCGCCGTACCGTTGGGACGGTTGGCGACGCCGTACATGCCATCTTTCGCAATTTCCCAGTATCCGGAGTGGATATCGCCCACCGGCGGCTCATGCGGCTGTACCCATGGCACCTGTTTACCGTTTTCCGCGGTGCTCATTAACAGGTGCGGGACTTTAACTACGCCGTCGTTAATAAGGATCATCAGCGCCTTACTCATCTGAATCGGCGTCGCTGTCCAGTAGCCCTGGCCGATGCCTACCGGAATCGTATCGCCCTGATACCACGGTTTTTTATAGCGTTTTTGTTTCCACTCGCGGGTTGGCATATTGCCAGAACGCTCTTCTGCGAGATCAATTCCGGTGTAGTGACCATAGCCAAACTTCCCCATCCATTCTGACAGGCGATCGATCCCCATGTCATAGGCGACCTGATAGAAGAAGGTATCCGCCGACTCTTCAAGGGATTTGGTGACGTTCAGATGGCCGTGGCCCCATTTTTTCCAGTCGCGGTAGCGTTTTTCAGATCCCGGCAACTGCCACCAGCCTGGGTCGAAAAGACTGGTACTACGGGTGATGACGCCAGCGCTTAACGCCGATACGGCGACGTAAGGCTTAACGGTAGAAGCGGGTGGGTAGACCCCCTGAGTCGCGCGGTTCACTAATGGCGTGTTCGGATCGTTAAGCAGCCCGGAGTAATCTTTGCTGGAGATGCCGTCCACGAAAAGATTAGGGTCGTAACTTGGCATGGATACCAGCGATAGCACGCCGCCGGTACGCGGATCGGTGACAATCACCGCCGCGCGGCTGCCTGCCAGCAGCGTTTCAATATACTGCTGTAATTTGAGATCCAGCGTCAGGTAGATATCGTGTCCTGCCTGCGGCGGCACCTCTTTGAGCTGGCGAATAACGCGACCGCGGTTGTTGACTTCAACCTCTTCATAACCAGTTTGCCCATGCAGAATATCTTCATAGTAGCGTTCAATGCCCAGCTTGCCGATATCATGGGTGGCGGCGTAGTTCGCCAGTTTATTCTCTCTGTCGAGACGCTCGACGTCTTTATCATTGATTTTCGATACGTAGCCGATGACGTGAGTCAGCGCCGATCCGTATGGATAATAGCGGCGTTTATAGCCTTTTACTTCAACGCCCGGAAAACGGTACTGGTTGACGGCAAAGCGCGCGACCTGCACTTCCGTCAGGTTCGTTTTTACCGGGATAGAGGTAAAACGATGCGAGCGGGCACGCTCTTTTTTAAAAGCGGCAATATCGTCATCGTTTAAATCGACCACGCTGCGTAGCGCATCCAGCGTTTGCTGAACGTTATCCACTTTTTCCGGCATCATTTCAATCTGATAGATAGTGCGGTTCAGCGCAAGGGGAATGCCGTTACGGTCGTAGATTATCCCGCGGCTTGGCGCAATTGGCACCAGCTTGATACGGTTTTCGTTCGAGCGGGTCTGGTAATCGGTAAAACGGAGGATTTGCAGATTATACAAATTGGCGATCAGTACGCCGGTCAGCAGCAAAATACCCAAAAAGGCGACCAGCGCCCGACGCACAAACAGTGCGGACTCAGCCGTATAGTCACGAAAAGAATTTTGTCGTTTCATCCGCTGCTTAATCTTCTCAAGACTTCACGATCACTCACGGTGATAAGGGTGGTTGGTTGTGATGCTCCACGCCCGGTACAAACTCTCCGCGACCAGAACCCGAACCAGCGGGTGAGGGAGCGTTAACGCCGAGAGCGACCAACTCTGTTCCGCTGCCGCTTTGCAGGCGGGAGATAATCCTTCCGGTCCGCCAATCAGCAAACTGACGTCGCGCCCGTCCTGTTTCCAGCGATCCAGCTCATTGGCTAACTGCGGCGTATCCCACGGCTTGCCTGGAATATCCAGGGTAACAATGCGATTCTTACCGGCGGCGGCCAGCATCTGCTCGCCCTCTTTGTCGAGAATGCGTTTGATATCCGCGTTCTTGCCGCGTTTGCCCGCAGGGATTTCGATCAGCTCAAAGGGCATATCTTTCGGAAAACGACGCAGATATTCCGTAAATCCCGTTTGAACCCAGTCGGGCATCTTCGTGCCGACAGCGACAAGTTGCAGCTTCACGCATTAACTCCAGAGTTTTTCCAGTTCATACAGGCGGCGACTTTCTTCCTGCATGACATGCACAATCACATCGCCCAGATCGACGACAATCCAGTCAGCCGCATTTTCGCCTTCGACGCCCAACGGCAGCATACCGGCCGCGCGCGATGACTGCACAACGTGGTCGGCAATAGACATAACGTGACGGCTGGAGGTGCCGGTACAAATAATCATACAGTCGGTGATACTGGATTTACCCTGAACATCTAAGGCGATGATGTCCTGACCTTTCAGGTCATCAATTTTGTCGATAACAAAATCCTGGAGCGCTTTACCCTGCAAGTTTTCCCCCTGGGTGAATAATTGCGTTATAACGATAGAAAAAAGGCCAACAGGCTGGACCGGTAAGGTGTTGCGAGTTAACGCTAACCTTTCGGCGGGACGCCGTGTAGTATACCTGAATCAGCGGCGATACCGGGACTTATGTCGCCGGATCGGCGTTTAAAACCAGATTATCATCCCATCCCACGTCACAGAAAGCATCGCCATTTTTGTAAAACAATTTCTGCAAAGCTCTGCAAGGTGAAAAAAGCCTGGCTGCGGAGAATAACAGCCTGTCGGGGGCTGTCAATGGGCGAAACCGCTGCGGCGAGAAAAAACGGAAAATTCATCACTCAGGCCGCCAGACGGCACGACTATTTAATACTTTTAGGGTGGCGAACCCTTCGCATATGTCGATTGCGCTCCAGCATCCCTGTTCTACCCGGAAATGCCATAGCGAGGCGGCGGGCATTGCAAGCAGACGGGCAATCAACAGGCTGAGTACGCCCTGATGGCTGACGATCAGCAGGTTCTGGCAATCGCTGAACGCGTCGAGTCGCGAGATAAAGCGCTCTACGCGCCGGGTAAAAGCCTGAAAACCCTCGCCATTGGTCGGAACCGCATTCTGCCAGTCCGTACACCAGGCGGCATAGCTTTCAGCATCTTCACGGGTGAGGTCGCGGTGATGGCGCATTTCCCAGTCGCCGAAGTACATCTCATTAAGCTCAGGTAAGATGTGTTGCCGCGTATCCCGGCCCTCCAGTATGAGTCGGGCGGTATGGCGCGCGCGCTCCAGTTCGCTGCGCAATACCCTGTCAAATGGCGCGTGGCGCAATAAGGTATGTAGCGTTTTCGCCTGGCCAATCCCTTTTTCCGTTAACGGCGTGGGAGCATGTCCGCTATACAACCCGGCGACATTGGCCTCGGTTTCGCCATGACGCACCAGCCACAATCGCATGGTATCCCTCATGATGGTTAAATGCGCAAAACATGATAATGGCCCTGATTGCGCAACGTTTTTTCACTAAAATAGCGTTTTTTGGTCGGAGGCATAATGGCGTTATTCAACAGCGCGCATGGCGGTAACATTCGGGAAGCCGCGACGGTGCTGGGCATCTCGCCTGACCAGTTACTGGATTTTAGCGCAAACATTAATCCGCTGGGTATGCCTGTCAGCGTGAAACGCGCGCTTATCGACAATCTGGACTGTATTGAGCGCTACCCGGACGCCGATTATTTTCATCTGCGCCAGGCTCTGGCGCGTCATCATCAGGTGCCGGCATCGTGGATACTGGCGGGAAATGGCGAGACGGAGTCAATCTTTACCGTGGCGAGCGGCCTTAAACCGCGTCGTGCAATGATTGTCACGCCAGGTTTCGCGGAGTATGGCCGGGCGCTGGCGCAAATTGGCTGTGAAATTCGTCGTTGGTCTCTACGCGAAGCGGATGGCTGGCAGCTTACCGATGCCATTCTTGAGGCGTTGACGCCCGATCTGGACTGCCTGTTTCTGTGTACGCCCAATAATCCTACCGGCCTGCTGCCGGAGCGGCAGTTATTACAGGCCATTGCCGAACGCTGCAAATCGCTGAACATTAACCTGATCCTGGATGAGGCGTTTATCGATTTTATTCCGCATGAGGCGGGCTTTATTCCTGCTCTTAAAGATAATCCGCATATCTGGGTGCTGCGTTCGCTGACCAAATTTTATGCCATTCCCGGCCTGCGGTTGGGATATCTCGTCAATAGCGATGACGCGGCGGTGGCGCGGATGCGTCGCCAACAAATGCCGTGGTCGGTGAACGCGCTGGCGGCGCTTGCCGGTGAGGTAGCGTTACAGGATAGTGCCTGGCAACAGGCGACCTGGCATTGGTTACGGGAGGAGGGCGCCCGGTTTTATCAGGCGCTTTGTCAGCTCCCCCTGCTGACGGTCTATCCCGGGCGGGCAAACTATCTGTTGTTACGCTGTGAGCGAGAGGATATTGACCTGCAGCGACGGTTGCTGACGCAGCGGATTTTAATCCGTAGCTGCGCTAACTACCCGGGGCTGGACAGCCGCTATTATCGTGTGGCGATACGCAGCACTGCGCAAAACGAGCGTCTGCTTTCGGCGCTGCGCAATGTGCTTACCGGTATAACCCCTGCTGATTGATGTAGTTCAGCACGTTTTCCGGCAACAGATCGTCGCAGGATTCGCCTTTTTCCAGCCGTTCGCGGATGAGGGTTGCGGAGATATTAAGCCAGGGCGTTTCCGCCAGGTAAATTTTACCGGCTGGCAACTGGTGCAGATCGTCCGGCGTATGGGTCAGATGCTGTTCCAGCCACTGCTGGTGTTGCGCCTGCGTCATTTCAAGGGGGTAGCCGGGACGACGACAAACGATCAGGTGAGTGTTATCAAGGATGGTGTCGTAATCATGCCAGGTGGGGAAGTTAAGCAGCGAGTCCTGGCCGATAATAAACGCCAGCGGCGCTTCGGGACCCTGTTCTTCGCGCCATGCTTTCAGCGTTTGCGCAGTGTAAGAGGGCGCGTTTCGCTGTAGCTCGCGTTCATCCAGCGTAAAAAGCGGCTTATCGGCGATAGCCAGCTCCAGCATATATTTACGCTGCGCGCTGGAGGCTTCCGGCTGGGGGCGATGCGGCGGCACATTGTTAGGCATAATAATCACCCGCGATAAGCCGATCAGATTCGCCAGCGTTTCAACAGGTTTAAGATGTCCATAATGCACCGGATCAAAGGTGCCGCCGAATAAAGCCTGTAACGATTTCATATCACCCATCAATAAATACGTCTGCCAGCGCCTTATGGCAGAGCAGGAGCGATAGCCCTTCAAGCTCTGCCCATACCGACTGACCATAATCCTGTTTGAGCGTAATTTCTGTACGCGTCAGTAACTGCACGGCCTGGCGAAGCTGTGCAGGATGGAGACGCTGCAACGCGTCGCCGATCATGGGGCGGCGGTTTTGCCAGATCCGGTGCTTATCAAACAGCGCGCGTAACGGCGTATGCGCGGACTGACGTTTGAGATTTACCAGTAGCAGCAGCTCTCGCTGGAGGGTCCGCAGCAGAATGACCGGCTCGCTGCCTTCAAGGCGTAGCTGTTGCAGGATATGCAGCGCGCGTTTGCTTTTCCCCATCAGTAACGCATCCACCCAGTGGAAAGGGGTAAAGTGGGCGGCGTCATTGACGGTCTGCTCCACGCGAGGAAGCGTTAACTTACCGTCAGGCCAAAGCAGCGACAGTCGTTCCAGCGCCTGCGCCAGCGCCAACAGATTGCCCTCATAGCAATAGCACAACAGTTGGTTCGCGGCGTCATCCAGTTGCAAATTCTGTGCTTTCGCTCTGGCGGCAACCCAGCGGGGAAGCTGCGCCTGCTCCGGCGTCTGACAACTGACCTGAACGCTCCGGTCTGCCAGCGCGGCGTACCAGGCGGCGTTTTCCTGCGCTTTGGTGAGCTTATTTCCGCGCACGATTAACAGCAGGTCTTCATGCAGTAGACCGATCAGCGTGGCGAGTTGCTCATTCATTACCGCGTTAGGCCCGTTTTCCGGCAGTTGCAGCGCCAACGTTTGACGACTGGCGAACAGGCTCATCGCCTGGCAAAGTGAGAAAAGCGATCCCCAGTCGGTACTTGGATCGAGCGTAAAAGCGTGGTGCTCTTCGAATCCTTGCGACGCAGCCGCCAGACGAATGGCATCCTGACTTTCCTGCAACAGCAGCGGATCGTTACCCAATAGCAGATATGCCGCGCGCAGCCCTTCTTTGAGCTGCGCACGGAGTTGTTCAGGATACAACCTGATCATTAGTGATTCAGCGTAGTGGAGACGCGCGCTGGCGTAGAGGCAGGGGGCACCGTCTCATTATCTGCGGTAGCCTCCTCTTTCGTCGTCTGAATATCCGCCGCGCGGACGCTGGTCAGCTTACGAATCAGCTGTTCAGCGGCTTTGTCGTACATCTCCTGAACGATCATGGCCTGCTCATTATCCTTCGCCAACGCCATTTGCGGGTTATCAAAGAACGAACGGTATACTTTCGTGCTGATAGGATAGATGTCATGGCCCGGAATCAATACCGAGGCGTTGACGGTCATCACCATCTGATATTCCGCCGTCTGGCCGTCCTGGAACACCGATGCCGTATCCTGCGAAATAGTCACCGTTCCAAGCCGCAGAGACGGGACGTCTTTACGCGTTGTGTCTTTTTCAAGCAGGTTTACGTTATTCAGCCGTAACTGATTACGTACCGCACGACTTAGCGGACCGTTCGGATCGCCGGAATCGAGGATCATCGTTTTCATTGAAGCCGGAACCTGCGTAGTGCTACGCAGATGCCAGCCGCATCCGGCGGTGACCAGCACCGCCAGAGATAACAACAGTGTTACCAGATATCGCACGCTTCCTCCCGCGCTTAGCCAACAACCAGATTGAGGAGTTTACCCGGAACGTAAATCACTTTACGCACGGTAACGCCATCAAGATATTTTGCCACCAGGTGTTCCTGGCCTGCGCGCTCGCGCACCTGCTCTTCAGTGGCATTTACCGGTACGGTGATTTTGCCGCGCACTTTACCGTTTACCTGTACCACAATCAGCGTGGACTCTTCGACCATCGCTTTATCGTCCGCCACCGGCCACGGCGCGTTATCAATATCGCCTTCGCCTTCCAGCGCCTGCCACAAGGTAAAGCAGACGTGCGGCGTGAACGGGTTAAGCATACGCACGACCGCCAGCAGCGCTTCCTGCATCAGAGCTCTGTCCTGCTCGCTGTCCTGCGGCGCTTTCGCCAGCTTGTTCATCAGCTCCATGATCGCCGCAATGGCGGTGTTGAACGTCTGACGGCGGCCAATATCATCGGTCACTTTGGCAATGGTTTTATGCACATCGCGACGCAGCGCTTTTTGATCGTCGTTCAGCGTATCTACGTTCAGCGCCGCGACAGAACCTTTAGCGGTGTGTTCGTAAACCAGCTTCCAGACGCGTTTAATAAAGCGGTTTGCGCCTTCTACGCCGGACTCCTGCCATTCCAGAGTCATATCCGCCGGAGAAGCGAACATCATAAACAGGCGTACCGTGTCCGCGCCATAACGTTCAACCATGACCTGCGGGTCGATACCGTTATTTTTGGACTTGGACATTTTACTCATGCCAGTGTAGACCAGCTCATGACCCGCTGCGTCTTTTGCTTTTACGATGCGGCCTTTTTCATCGCGCTCGACGATAGCGTCAACGGGCGAAACCCAGTTACGCTCGCCGTTTTCGCCGACATAATAGAACGCATCCGCCAACACCATGCCCTGGCACAGCAGTTGTTTAGCCGGTTCATCAGAGGTCACCATACCGGCGTCGCGCATCAGCTTATGGAAGAAGCGGAAGTAGAGCAGGTGCATAATGGCATGTTCAATACCGCCAATGTAGATATCCACCGGCAGCCAGTAGTTTGCTGCTTTTGAGTCCAGCATACCTTCCTGATACTGCGGGCAGGTATAACGTGCGTAGTACCATGACGATTCCATAAAGGTGTCGAAGGTGTCGGTTTCACGCATCGCAGGCGTACCGTTAACGGTGGTTTTCGCCCACGCCGGATCGGCTTTAATCGGGCTGGTGATGCCGTCCATGACTACGTCTTCCGGCAGGATCACCGGCAGTTGATCTTCCGGCGTCGGGATCACTGTGCCGTCTTCCAGGGTGACCATCGGGATCGGCGCGCCCCAGTAGCGCTGACGGGAAACGCCCCAGTCGCGCAGACGGTAGTTGACTTTACGTTCGCCGACGCCTTTTGCCGCCAGCTTGTCGGCAATGGCGTTAAACGCCGCTTCAAAGGCCAGGCCGTCGAACTCGCCGGAATTAAACAGCACGCCTTTTTCGGTCAGCGCCTGCGTGGAGAGATCCGGCGCGGAGCCGTCGGCGGCCAGAATAACCGGTTTGATGGTCAAACCATATTTGGTGGCGAATTCATAGTCGCGCTGGTCGTGGCCCGGAACGGCCATCACCGCGCCAGTGCCGTACTCCATCAACACGAAGTTTGCCGCCCATACCGGGATCTCTTCGCCGGTTAACGGGTGGATCGCTTTAAAGCCGGTATCAACGCCTTTTTTCTCCATGGTCGCCATTTCAGCTTCGGCAACTTTGGTGTTGCGGCATTCGTCAATGAAAACCGCCAGCTCAGGATTGTTCGCCGCCGCTTTCTGCGCTAGCGGATGACCGGCAGCCACAGCCAGGTAGGTGGCGCCCATAAAAGTGTCAGGGCGGGTGGTATAGACGGTCAACGTGTTATCGTAACCTTTCACGTCGAAGGTGATTTCCACGCCTTCAGAGCGGCCAATCCAGTTGCGCTGCATCGTTTTCACGGTATCAGGCCAGTGGTCCAGCTTATCCAGATCGCTCAACAGTTCGTCTGCGTAAGCGGTGATTTTGATAAACCACTGTGGAATCTCTTTACGCTCAACTTTGCTATCGCAGCGCCAGCAGCAGCCGTCGATAACCTGCTCGTTGGCGAGAACGGTCTGATCGTTAGGGCACCAGTTGACCGCAGAGGTTTTCTTATATACCAGCCCTTTTTTGTACAGCTCGGTGAAGAACTTCTGTTCCCAGCGGTAGTATTCCGGGGTGCATGTCGCCAGTTCACGGCTCCAGTCATAACCAAAGCCCAACATTTTGAGCTGGTTTTTCATGTACGCGATGTTGTCGTACGTCCACGGCGCCGGCGCAGTGTTGTTTTTCACCGCAGCGCCTTCCGCAGGCAGGCCAAACGCGTCCCAGCCGATAGGCTGCAGCACGTTTTTACCTAACATACGCTGGTAGCGGGCGATCACGTCACCGATGGTGTAGTTACGTACGTGGCCCATGTGTAGTCGGCCAGAAGGATAGGGAAGCATCGACAGGCAGTAATACTTCTCTTTGCTCTCGTCTTCGGTCACTTCAAATGTGCGCTTCTCATCCCAGTGAAGCTGTACTTTGGATTCTATCTCTTCCGGGCGGTATTGCTCTTGCATGGCAGCCAGTAGTCCTGTTTTCAATACAGCTACAAATGTAGCTTTGGAGGTGGTGTTTAGATCCGCATAGCATAGCCCAAACGCCCGCGCCAAAACAGCTTTTCACGCATTCCGCGGTGAATTAGCGCTACGATTTTCTTGCATGAATTTACAGACTCTGTGGACAGCCTTGCAAAGCGTAACGTAAATAAGGTCTATTATTATAGGCAGTTAACGATCCGGGAGACGACGTGATGAACAAAGTTGCTCAATATTACCGCGAACTGGTGGCCTCATTAAGCGAGCGTTTACGCAATGGCGAGCGCGACATTAATGCGCTGGTGGAGCAGGCGCGCCAGCGTGTGATGCAAACAGGGGAGTTAACGCGGACCGAGTTGGATGAATTGACGCGCGCCGTCAGACGCGATCTGGAAGAATTCGCCATGAGCTACGAAGAGAGCCAGGACGACAGCGTCTTTATGCGGGTCATTAAAGAGAGTCTGTGGCAGGAGCTGGCGGATATTACCGATAAAACACAACTAGAGTGGCGTGAAGTCTTTCAGGATCTCAATCACCACGGAGTTTATCACAGCGGAGAGGTAGTGGGTCTGGGCAATCTGGTATGCGAGAAATGCCACTTCCATTTAGCGGTCTATACGCCGGATGTGCTGCCGCTGTGCCCGAAATGCGGGCATGACCAGTTCCAGAGAAGACCGTTCGAGCCGTGATTTATCTTTGCCGGATGGCGACGTGTTGCGTCTTATGCGGCCTGCGACATACCCTTTCCTCAGGCCGGATTAGCGATAGCGCCATCCGGCGAAAATTACCCGTAAAATTTGAGTCGTTCGGCTAACAGATCGACAAACCCTTCGCGATCCACGTCCACCATTACGGTGGCGTTTGGCTTATTCCCCGTCAGAAAATAATAATCCACTACCGTCATCCCCTGGGTATATTTCCCCTGAGTTTCCACGCCGACCCAACGTTCAACGGTGGTAAACAGTTCCGCTTTCAGCAGCCAGGCAATGGTGCACGGATCGTGCAGAGGCGCGCCGGTAAATCCCCATTTTTCGTCTTTATGATATTCGAGGAAGAAGTCGAGCAGTTCGGCGACAATGGTGGAAATGGGGTTGCCAATCGCGCGGAAGCGCTCGATATCGGCAGTGTGAATCTGTGCTTTATGGGTGACATCCAGCCCGGCCATCAACACCGGAATACCCGACTGGAAGACGATTTCGGCCGCTTCCGGGTCGACGTAAATATTAAATTCCGCAGCAGGCGTCCAGTTCCCCAAGCCCATTGCGCCGCCCATGATTACGATACGCGCAATTTTCGCGTGCAGCTCCGGATGGCTATTGAGCAACAGCGCGACGTTGGTCTGCGGGCCGGTGGCGACGAGGGTGACGGGCTGCGGGCTTTCGCGCAGGGTTTTTGCCATCAGCTCTACGGCAGTGCAGTTTTGCGGCGCGAAAGACGGCTCCGGCAGCGCCGGGCCGTCGAGGCCGCTTTCGCCGTGAACGTTATCGGCGATTATCAGCTCGCGCATCAGAGGCTTGACCGCGCCGCCCGCCACAGGAATATCAGATCGTTTGAGCAGCGTCAGCATTCGCAGTACGTTGCGCAGCGTCTTATCCGGCGTCTGGTTGCCAGCGGAAGAGGTGATCGCTTTCACGTCCAGTTCAGGGGAGGCGAGGGCGAGAACGATGGCGATAGCGTCATCATGACCTGGATCGCAATCAAGAATAATAGGCAGTGCCATTGTGGCTCCTTGTCAGTAGTACTTTGTGACAAGGTTAACGCCCGGCTGGATACGTTTCGAGAAGCGAAGAGGTAAAGCGTGAGATAGCGCGCACTTTGACGTGCGCGCCGGGAATGTTAGTGCAGGATTTTCGCAAGGAAGTCTTTTGCGCGATCGGAACTGGGGTTAGCGAAGAACTCCTCTTTTGGCGAATCTTCGACGATTTTACCTTCATCCATAAAAATCACCCGGTTCGCCACTTTACGGGCAAAGCCCATTTCGTGTGTCACTACCATCATGGTCATGCCTTCGTGGGCCAGTTCGACCATGACGTCCAGCACCTCGTTGATCATTTCTGGATCAAGCGCGGAGGTGGGTTCATCGAATAACATGGCGATAGGATCCATACACAGCGCACGGGCAATCGCCACGCGTTGTTGTTGGCCGCCGGAAAGCTGGGCGGGATATTTATTGGCGTGCGCCGAGAGCCCAACGCGCTCAAGCAGCTTGAGCCCTTTATCGCGGGCGGCGGCTTTATCGCGTTTCAGCACTTTCACCTGCGCCAGCGTTAGGTTTTCGATGATCGACAGGTGAGGGAACAGCTCGAAGTGCTGGAATACCATGCCCACGCGGGAACGGAGTTTCGCCAGATCGGTTTTTTTGTCGTTCACAATAATGCCGTTAACGGTAATTTCGCCTTTTTGCACCGGTTCCAGACCATTGACGGTCTTAATCAGCGTTGATTTACCGGAACCTGATGGGCCGCAGACCACTACCACTTCGCCTTTTTTCACTTCTGTTGAACAATCGGTCAGCACCTGAAAGTGACCATACCATTTTGAAACATTTTTCAGGGTAATCATTAAACTGTCCTTTTCTTCAAATAACTGACCAGTAAAGATGCGCTCAGGCTAATAACAAAATAAACGGCGCCGGCGAACAGAATCATTTCGACCTGCGTACCGTCACGTTCGCCGATAGTAGACGCGGTGCGGAAGAAGTCCGCCAGGCTTAATACATAAACTAAAGAGGTGTCCTGAAATAGCACGATGCCCTGCGTAAGCAACAGCGGCACCATCGCCCGAAACGCCTGCGGCAGAATAATCAACCTCATGGATTGCCAGTGGGTCATCCCCAGAGCCAGCGCGGCGCTGGATTGCCCGCGGGAAATACTTTGAATACCGGCGCGAATAATCTCGGAATAGTAAGCCGCTTCAAACATGGAGAATGCAACCATTGCGGAGATCAGGCGGATATCGGTTTTCGGCGATAGCCCCAGCACGTTTTGCAGAAAGCCGGGCACAATCAGATAGAACCACAGCAAGACCATAACCAACGGTATGGAACGGAAAACGTTAACATACGCTTTAGCAAACCAGGCGATAGGGGTAAAGCTTGAGAGGCGCATTACGGCCAGAATGGTTCCCCAGACTATCCCCACGACAACGGCAGTGACGGTGATCTTCAGCGTGATGACCAACCCGGCCAGCAGATAGGGCATGGAGGGGATAATCGAACTCCAGTCAAAATCGTACATTATTTACTCCCCACGTTGCCCGGCAGACGGACTTTACGTTCAACCAGGCTCATGACCAGCATGATAACGGCGTTAATTAGCACATAGGCCAGCGTAATGGCGGTAAAAGATTCCCAGGCGTGCGCCGAGTAATCCAGCAACTTGCCTGCCTGCGCCGCCATATCCACCAAACCGATGGTTGAGGCGATAGCTGAGTTTTTAACCAGGTTCATCATCTCTGACGTCATAGGCGGCACGATAACGCGATAGGCATTCGGCAGCAGGACATAACGGTATGTCTGCGGCAGCGTTAGCCCCATCGCCAGCGCCGCGTTCTTCTGTCCGCGAGGCAGGGACTGAATAGCAGCGCGCACCTGTTCGCAAACGCGGGCGGCGGTAAACAGTCCCAGACAGATCATAGAGGAGAAGAAAAACTGAATATTGGGATCGAGTTCCGCCTTAAACCACATGCCGAGATCTTCCGGCAACAGTTCAGGCACCACCAGATACCAGGTAAAGAATTGCACGATCAGGGGCACGTTACGAAACAGTTCTACATATAAAGCACCCAACCCGGAGAGGAAACGGTTGGGAACGGTACGTAAAATGCCAAAAATAGATCCTATCAGGAAAGCGATAATCCAGGCAGTAATCGAAAGGGCTACGGTGACCTGAAAACCACTCCATATCCAGCCGAGATAGGTGGTATTGCCGAAAGGGGCTTCCTGTAAAAAAATCCCCCAGTTCCAGTCTATTGACATACATCTACTCCGAAAAAAAAGGGTAGCAGCGCTACCCTCGAAGATTATTGCCCGGCGATTTGCGGTTTCAGGCCCGATGGGGAACGACCATCAGGCTTATAGTCTGTCCGTGCTGAGCGACAATCGAGAGGGCAGGAGTTCCCGCCCCATTTAGTTTTAGTTAGTTAAGCGCTTTATCATTCGGTGCTTTGAACAGGGCTTTCATCTCGTCAGACAACTCGAAATTCATGTTCAGGTTTTTCGGTGGGATCGGATTTTTAAACCACTTATCAAACCACTTTTCCGCTTCACCGGAGGTTTGCGCCTGAGCGATGGTATCGTCCATCAGCTTTTTAAACTCAGGGTCGTTTTTACGCAGCATACAGCCGTAGGCTTCCTGGGACTGCGGTTTACCGACAATCTCCCAGTTATCCGGCTTCTTCGCTTTGGCGCGCTCGCCGGCCAGCAGCGCGTCATCCATCATAAAGGCGACGGCGCGACCGCTTTCCAGGGTGCGGAACGAGTCACCGTGGTCTTTCGCGCTAATAATACGCATCCCCATCTTTTGCTCTTCGTTAAGCTTATGCAGCAGAATTTCAGAGGTCGTTCCGGAGGTTACGACGACCGCTTTGCCTTTCAGATCCGGGAAATCTTTAATATCGCCGCCTTTTTTAGTCAGCAGTCGCGTCCCGACGACGAAAATCGTATCGGAGAAGGCGGCCTGTTTCTGGCGCTCAAGGTTGTTAGTCGTTGAACCGCATTCAAAATCGAAGGTTCCGTTTTGTAATAGCGGAATGCGGTTTTGCGAGGTGATCGGGAGCAGCTTCACCTGCAGATCGGGCTTGTTCAGTTTCTTTTTTACCGCTTCAACAATGGCGTTGGAGTAGTCCTGGGAATAGCCGACCACTTTCTGCTGGTTGTCGTAATAAGAAAAGGGCACAGAAGATTCGCGATGGCCAACGACGATCACGCCATTTTTGGCGATCTTGTCCAGGGTGCTACCGGCGGCAGGCGCGCCATCTTCTGCGTGCGCCAGGCCCGCAGACAGTCCCATGACCAACATTGCTGTGGTTAGCTTACGTAATTGCATATCCAACTCCTTTATCATCTGCGCCGTTGACGCATTGATAGCTATTGTGATGTTGTTATTGCCTGCAACTTGCGCGTGCAGTGTTATGTGTGTTTGTTAACATTTAGTGTGGCTTGTTGTAAATATTTTGCTGCGATATTGTTTATTTTTGCGAAGTGCGCCGCACCGTTCAGAGGCAAAAATCCTACATTGCACCGTTCAGGTGCTACCGACGAGCGATTCTGGTGCGACCAGGTTGCACAAGCAGCCAGAACAGGTTTGCCATGTTTAACAAAGCAATAGACGTGCCAGAATGGGGGAAAAAGGAGGATTTTCAGGCCGGATAAATGAAGCGCCATCCGGCCTGGGGAGAGATTATTTCCGTCGTTGTCGCAGACTCATCACTACCGCGCCAAAAGCAAACAGCGCGGTCAGTACCCATAGCGGCCAGTTGCCGGTACGGGCATAGGGAGTTAAACCCGTGGTTGGCGTGACGTGGGTGGTCAGTACCTGGCGTGTGAACTGCGGGATCATCGCCTGAATTTCGCCCTGCGGGCCAATCACCGCCGTAATACCGTTATTAGTACTGCGCAGCAACGGACGCGCCAGCTCCAGCGAACGCATCCGCGCCATCTGGAAATGTTGCCACGGGCCAATGGACTTACCAAACCAGGCGTCGTTAGAAATCGTCAGCAGATAGTCGGTGTCCGGGCGGAAGTTATCCCGCACCTGCTCGCCGAGAATAATTTCATAACAGATGGCCGCCGTCAGCTTATAGTCGTGCGCATGTAACTGCGGCTGGATATAAGGGCCGCGGCTAAAAGAAGACATGGGCAGATCGAAGAACGGCGCCAGCGGACGCAGAATAGACTCCAGCGGGACAAACTCGCCAAAGGGCACCAGATGATTTTTGTTGTAGCGATTGGGCGAGTCATAACTGTACGGATTATCCTTGCCTAGCGTGATAATCGTATTGTAGGTGTCGTACCGGTTCTGTTTATTGAGCCGCGCATCGACTATTCCAGTGATCAGCGTGCTATTTTTTTCGCGCAACATCTCGTCCAGCGAACGGAGGAAGGGCTGCTGATTGATTTCGAGATCCGGAATCGCCGACTCCGGCCAGATAATAATCTGTGATTTGCCTAACTCTGGTCGGGTTTCGTTGAGATAGATTTTTAGTGTATTCAGTAGCTGGTTTTCGTCCCACTTCAGCGACTGCGGGATATCGCCCTGCACCAGCGATACCTGGGTTGCTTTGGACGGTTCCAGCGTAAACCACTGGATATAGCGTAGCGGAAAGGGCAGGGCAAACAGAACGATAGCGGCAGCCAGCGGGCGCCAGTTCCGCGTCGCCAATGTCAGCGCTAATAGTCCGCTGACCATCATCAGCAGGAAGTTGATCGCTTCGACGCCCATCACCGGCGCCAGCCCTTTTAGCGGACCGTCTACCTGACTATAGCCAAACTGCAGCCAGGGGAAGCCGGTCAGTACCCAGCCGCGTAAAAATTCGGTGATTTGCCATATTGCAGGCGCGGCGATAGCGGCGCGCAGCCAGTCGGTTTTCGGCCACAGGCGCGACAAAATACCGGCAAACAGTCCGGTGTATAGCGAGAGATAAGCTGCAAGCAATACCACCAGAAAAACGTTAACCGGGCCCGGCATCCCGCCAAACTGCGCGATACTGACATAAACCCAGTTAATCCCGGAGCCGAAAAGTCCGAGCCCCCAGCAATAGCCGATAGCGGCAGACTGGAGCGGGCGGCGATTGAACGTTAAGGCCTGCAACCCGACAAGCGACACTATCGCCGCGGGCCAGACGTCATACGGAGAGAAAGCCAGTGTTCCGCAGGCGCCGAATAATAACGCCAGCAGCAGGCGAATACGCTGGCGTTCAATTAACGAGGCAAATGCCATTTTTAGTCCACTATTATGTTATTCGTCCAGTTTGGGCTGGGGCGAGTCATCCGGAATTCTGACATGAACCTGAATAATACGACGGCTGTCGGCCATCGCCACTTTGAACTGATAACCATCAATGTCAATAGTTTCGCCGCGGGCCGGTAAATGGCCGAACGCCTGCATTACCAGTCCGCCGATGGTATCGACCTCTTCATCGCTGAAGTGGGTGCTGAAAGCGTCATTAAAGTCTTCGATCGACGCCAGGGCGCGAATCGTCCAGGTGTGGCGACTAAGCTGACGGAAGTCGATATCGTCTTCTTCGTCATACTCATCTTCAATTTCACCGACAATCAGTTCAAGGATGTCTTCGATAGTCACGAGGCCAGAAACGCCGCCGAACTCGTCAATCACGATCGCCATGTGGTAACGCTGGGAGCGGAACTCCTTGAGCATACGATCGACGCGTTTGCTCTCCGGCACGACAACGGCGGGGCGTAACACTTTGTCCATGCTGAAGGCTTCGGCATCGCTGCGCATAAACGGCAGCAAATCTTTGGCCATCAGAATCCCTTCAATGTGATCTTTATCTTCACTGATCACCGGAAAACGCGAGTGGGCGGACTCAATGATAACATCGAGACATTCGTCCAGCGTCTGGTTGCGTTTCAGGGTAATCATCTGGGAGCGCGGGATCATAATGTCGCGAACGCGCTGGTCGGCGATGTCCATTACGCCTTCGAGCATATCGCGCGTATCTTCATCGATAAGCTCGTTCTGCCCGGAATCACGGATCAGCGCCAGCAATTCATCACGGTTTTTGGGTTCACCGTGGAAAAGTTGGCTGAGTAGCAGGGAAAAAAATCCCTTTTTACTGTTTACTGTGTCACTACTGTGTGAATTGTCGTCGCTCATGGCGTCGTATGGGTTCTCATGTTAGTTATAACGTGTCCGGCGCGCGTAAACTCAGCGCCCGGTATGGCATGTATTGCCTGATGGCGTTACGCTTATCAGGCCTACAAAATGCATGAACACAGGCGGGATAAGGCGCATGCGCCGCTATCCGGCATGCTATTCCTTCTCGGCAATGTACGGATCCTCATAGCCCATAGCAAGCATAATCTCCGTTTCGAGAGACTCCATCTCTTCCGCTTCGTCATCGTCTATATGATCGTAACCCAGCAAATGTAGGCTACCGTGTACCACCATGTGCGCCCAGTGCGCCTCCAGCGGCTTGCTCTGTTCCTGCGCTTCCTGCTCCACGACCTGACGGCAAATAATCAGATCGCCCAGTAGCGGCATTTCAATGCCCGGAGGCGCTTCAAATGGGAAGGAGAGAACATTAGTGGGTTTATCTTTCCCGCGGTACGTCAAATTAAGGTCGTGGCTTTCGGCCTCATCCACCAGACGGATTGTGACTTCCGACGTTTCCTGAAACTGCGGAATAACGCCGTCCAGCCAGCGTTGAAACTGAGCTTCATCCGGCAGGCCCGAGTGGTTTTCACAGGCCAACTGTAAATCGAGGATTACCTGGCTCATTTCTGTTCCTGCTCCTGGGCTTCACGCTTACGCTCCGCCGCCAGCGCCGCTTTACGTTTTTGTTCGGCTTCTTCCCAGGCTTCATAGGCGTTAACAATGCGCGCAACGACCGGATGACGCACCACATCTTCGCTGTGAAAGAGGTTGAAACTGATTTCATCGACTTCCGCCAGCACTTCAATGGCGTGACGCAAGCCGGATTTGGTATTGCGCGGCAGGTCGATCTGCGTCACGTCGCCGGTGATCACGGCCTTCGAGTTAAAGCCGATGCGCGTCAGGAACATCTTCATCTGTTCGATAGTGGTGTTCTGGCTTTCATCAAGAATGATAAAGGCGTCGTTTAACGTGCGTCCGCGCATATAAGCCAGCGGCGCGACTTCAATCACGTTGCGCTCAATCAGCTTCTCGACTTTCTCAAAGCCGAGCATTTCAAATAGCGCGTCATACAGTGGGCGCAGATAGGGATCTACCTTCTGACTTAAATCGCCTGGCAGAAAGCCGAGTTTTTCTCCAGCTTCCACCGCCGGGCGGGTCAACAGGATGCGGCGGATTTCCTGGCGCTCCAGGGCGTCTACCGCCGCCGCCACAGCCAGATAGGTTTTCCCGGTACCCGCTGGGCCGACGCCGAAGGTAATGTCATGATCGAGAATATTGGCAATGTACTGCGCCTGGTTCGGCGTACGCGGTTTAATCACGCCACGCCTGGTTTTGATATTGATAGCTTTGCCGTAATCCGGCACGCTTTCCGCGCTCTGCTCCAGCACCCGCGCTTCTTTGATCGCCAGATGAATTTGTTCCGGTTCGATATCCTGAATCTGACCGCGCATCGGAGCGGTATCGACATACAGGCTTCGCAAAATATCTGTCGCCGCGGTCACGCAAACTGGGCGACCGGTCAGTTTAAAGTGATTGTCACGGCGGTTGATTTCAATACCGAGACGACGTTCGAGCTGTTTAATATTGTCATCAAACGGCCCGCAAAGGCTCAACAGACGGGCGTTATCTGCGGGCTCAAGGGTAATTTCGCGAGTGTCTATATTCAAACCGTTCCTCTTGTGTTTGTATCGCCGGATAACGGATGACTACCGGCCTGTAAGGAAATTATTCACGCCAGTGGGTAAAGGCGCAAGCAATGCAATGAAGATGGGGATGAAGAGGGAAAATTGCAAGGCCCGTCGGGCAACGGGCCATGACCAGTAGGCCCGATAAGCGCAGCGCTATCGGGCATTATTGTCTTTCCATCAGGATTAAGGCTGGTAGAATCCTACGCCCAGCTCGTTTTCTTTACGGGTACGGGCAATCACGGACTCCGGCGTTTCGGCGACGCGCAGCCCCATTTCATCTTCGGTGCGTACCACTTTCCCGCGTAGTGAATTAGGGTAGACGTCGGTAATTTCCACATCGACAAACTTACCAATCATCTCCGGCGTTCCTTCAAAGTTCACCACCCGGTTGTTTTCGGTACGACCAGACAGCTCCATAATATTTTTACGCGACGTGCCTTCCACCAGAATGCGCTGTGTGGAGCCGAGCATACGTCGGCTCCACGCCATCGCCTGCTGATTGATACGCTCTTGCAGAATATACAGACGCTGCTTCTTCTCTTCTTCCGGTACGTCATCAACCATATCGGCAGCAGGTGTTCCCGGACGCGCGGAGAAGATAAAGCTGTAGCTCATATCAAAGTTGACGTCGGCGATAAGCTTCATGGTCTTTTCGAAATCATCGCTGGTTTCGCCAGGGAAACCGACGATAAAATCAGAGCTTATCTGAATGTCCGGCCTTGCCGCGCGCAGTTTACGGATAATCGCTTTATATTCCAGCGCAGTATGGGTTCGCCCCATCAGATTTAGCACGCGATCGGAACCGCTCTGTACCGGCAGATGCAGGAAACTGACCAGCTCCGGCGTATCGCGGTACACCTCGATAATATCGTCGGTGAACTCAATCGGATGGCTGGTAGTAAAGCGAATACGGTCAATGCCGTCGATGGCAGCAACCAAACGCAGCAGATCGGCAAATGTGCCGGTGGTGCCGTCGTAGTTTTCCCCGCGCCAGGCGTTAACGTTCTGGCCCAGCAGGTTGACTTCTCGCACGCCCTGCGCGGCCAACTGAGCGATTTCAAACAGGATATCGTCAGAGGGACGGCTTACTTCTTCACCGCGGGTATACGGCACCACGCAATAAGTGCAATATTTATTGCAGCCTTCCATGATAGAAACGAAAGCGGTCGGGCCTTCCGCGCGCGGTTCCGGCAGACGGTCGAACTTCTCGATTTCCGGGAAGCTGATATCGACCACCGGGCTGCGGTCGCCACGCACGGAGTTAATCATCTCCGGCAGGCGGTGTAAGGTTTGCGGGCCAAAAATAATGTCGACGTAATGGGCGCGTTGACGAATGTGCTCGCCTTCCTGGGACGCCACGCAGCCGCCGACGCCGATAATCAGATCGGGATTTTTCTCTTTTAACAGTCTCCAGCGACCTAATTGATGGAAGACTTTTTCCTGAGCCTTCTCGCGGATTGAGCAGGTATTCAACAGCAGCACATCCGCCTCTTCCGCCACGTCGGTCAGTTGATACCCGTGGGTGGCGTCCAGCAGATCGGCCATCTTCGATGAATCGTACTCGTTCATCTGACAGCCCCAGGTCTTAATATGGAGTTTTTTAGTCATCGACTTGCTCTTGCGAAATAGTGGCTGAAAAGCAGGGCGCATAGTGTAATGCTTTGGCGCGGTTGTGACCAGTATGACTGACGTCAGCCCTAATGGGTAAAAAATCCTGTAAACTTGTTTAAAACGTAACAGGATGAATGACCATGACAAATCAACCAACGGAAATTGCCATTGTCGGCGGGGGAATGGTCGGCGGCGCGCTGGCGCTGGGACTGGCGCAGCAAGGGTTTACGGTGATGGTAATAGAACATGCCGCGCCTGCGCCGTTTATGGCTGACAGTCAGCCTGATGTGCGGATTTCGGCCATTAGCGCGGCATCTGTATCTCTTCTCAAGGGGCAGGGCGTTTGGGAGACGGTGCAGGGTATGCGTAGCCA
This sequence comes from Salmonella enterica subsp. arizonae, assembly GCF_008692845.1. Classification (GTDB taxonomy): domain Bacteria; phylum Pseudomonadota; class Gammaproteobacteria; order Enterobacterales; family Enterobacteriaceae; genus Salmonella; species Salmonella arizonae. Next base: position 226,560 of record NZ_VXJW01000002.1, on the reverse strand, counting down.
TCCCTATCGGCGACTGGAGACCTGGGAGTGGGAAAACGCCCAGGTGGTGTTCGACGCCGCTGAACTCAAGCTGCCGCTGTTAGGCTATATGGTGGAGAACAACGTCCTGCAACAGGCGCTGTGGCAGGCGCTGGAGGCGCATCCCGGCGTGACGCTGCGCGTTCCGGCTTCACTGGCAGCGTTGCACCGCCACAACGATGGCTGTGCGCTGGAACTGGCTGACGGCGAACGTATTACGCCAAAGTTGGTTATTGGCGCCGACGGCGCGAATTCGCAGGTACGGCAAATGGCGGGAATTGGCATTCATGCCTGGCAATATGCGCAGTCGTGTATGCTTATCACCGTCAAGTGTGAAAATGCGCCAGGCGACAGCACCTGGCAGCAGTTTACGCCAACAGGGCCGCGCGCTTTTTTACCGCTGTTCGACGACTGGGCGTCGCTGGTATGGTATGACGCTCCAGCACGTATTCGCCAGCTACAAGGTTTATCCATGGCGCAATTGCAGGTGGAAATAAACAAGCACTTTCCGACGCGTCTGGGGGCCGTGACACCCGTCGCGGCGGGCGCGTTTCCGCTAACCCGTCGTCACGCGTTGCAGTATGTGCGACCGGGACTGGCGCTCGTGGGCGACGCGGCGCATACCATTCATCCGTTGGCAGGGCAGGGCGTCAACCTGGGGTATCGGGATGTTGATGCGTTGATTGATGTGCTGGCGAGTGCCCGTAGCTATGGCGAGTCCTGGGCCAGCCATTCGGTGTTGAAACGCTATCAGACGCGGCGCATGGCAGATAATTTTATGATGCAAAGTGGAATGGATCTGTTTTATGCCGGGTTTAGCAATGAACTACCGCCGCTGCGTATTTTACGCAATATGGGGCTGATGGCGGCGCAGCGCGCAGGCGTGCTAAAACGTCAGGCGCTGAAATATGCGTTAGGAGTGTAGAATGTTGTGTGCCTGATGGCGCTGCTCTTATCAGGCCTGCCTTGTAGGCCGGGTAAGTTTTACCACCCCCGGCGTTCCGAACAGAAAAGCAAAAAGCTCGCCGAAGCGAGCTTTTTTAAGTTGGCTGGGGTACGAGGATTCGAACCTCGGAATGCCGGAATCAGAATCCGGTGCCTTACCGCTTGGCGATACCCCAATCGTGAACGGCTTTTAAAGTTGGCTGGGGTACGAGGATTCGAACCTCGGAATGCCGGAATCAGAATCCGGTGCCTTACCGCTTGGCGATACCCCAACAAATTATTTTCGGATTACCGGGCGACCCCGACATTCCTGAATATGGTGGCTACGACGGGATTCGAACCTGTGACCCCATCATTATGAGTGATGTGCTCTAACCAACTGAGCTACGTAGCCAAGTGATTTCTTCGATGGCTGGGGTACCTGGATTCGAACCAGGGAATGCCGGTATCAAAAACCGGTGCCTTACCGCTTGGCGATACCCCAATACCGTCGCGGTGAACCGCAAACTCGAAAAAATATGGCTGGGGTACCTGGATTCGAACCAGGGAATGCCGGTATCAAAAACCGGTGCCTTACCGCTTGGCGATACCCCATCCGTACAACGCTTACAGGTGAATGGTGCGGGAGGCGAGACTTGAACTCGCACACCTTGCGGCGCCAGAACCTAAATCTGGTGCGTCTACCAATTTCGCCACTCCCGCAAAAAGATGGTGGCTACGACGGGATTCGAACCTGTGACCCCATCATTATGAGTGATGTGCTCTAACCAACTGAGCTACGTAGCCATCTTTTTTCACGTTACCTTATCGGCGTTGCGGGGCGCATTATGCGTATTGAGCCTTGAAGCGTCAACCTCTTTTTCATCGAAAAACGTTGGAAAGTGTCTGTTTGGTTAGGTTGCGAACAGCGTGACGTAATATTCGGCAATTATTGGTTATTAATCACTTTTCAGAAAGTGGTTTGTCATAAAAAAAGAGCCCCTAAGAGCTCTTTCGTCATGGTTATTTACTGGTATGCCGACTGATGCACGCCGACCGCGCGCCCTGACGGGTCATCCATCGTTTTGAATGCTTCATCCCACTCAATTGCTTTGGCGGAGGAACAGGCTACGGACGGGCCGCCCGGTACGCACTCCGCCGCGCTCGGCACTGGAAACAATTCTTCAAAAATTTCCCGGTACAAATACGCCTCTTTAGACGACGGCGTGTTGTATGGGAAGCGGAAACGTGCGGTTTCCAGTTGTTGATCGGAAATCTGTTTTGCCGCGACTTCTTTTAGTGTATCGATCCAACTGTAGCCCACACCGTCCGAAAACTGCTCTTTCTGACGCCACGCCACGCTCGCCGGCAGATACGATTCAAAACACTCGCGCAGTACGTGCTTTTCCATTTTGCCGTTGCCGCACATTTTATCTTGCGGGTTGATACACATCGCCACGTCGAGGAATTTTTTATCAAGGAACGGCACGCGCGCTTCTACGCCCCAGGCAGACATCGCTTTGTTGGCGCGGGCGCAGTCATACATGTGCAACGCCTGTAACTTGCGTACTGTTTCTTCATGCAGCTCTTTGGCGTTCGGCGCTTTGTGGAAGTAGAGATAGCCGCCGAAGACTTCGTCAGATCCTTCGCCGGACAGTACCATTTTGATGCCCATCGCCTTGATTTTACGTGACATCAGATACATTGGTGTCGACGCACGGATAGTGGTGACATCGTAGGTTTCGATGTGGTAAATCACATCGCGAATCGCATCCAGACCTTCCTGGACGGTGAAATGAATTTCGTGATGCACAGTGCCGAGATGGTTAGCCACTTCCTGGGCCGCCTTCAGGTCAGGCGAGCCTTCCAGACCTACCGCAAAAGAGTGTAACTGCGGCCACCAGGCTTCGGATTGTTCCTGATCTTCGACGCGACGGGCGGCGAATTTTTTGGTGATCGCCGAGATAATCGACGAGTCCAGACCGCCGGAGAGCAGTACGCCGTAGGGGACGTCGGACATCAGGTGGCTTTTCACCGACTCTTCCAGCGCCTGGCGCAGCGCGTTTTTGTCGGTAACGTTGTCTTTTACCGCATCGAACTCAAACCAGTCGCGCTGATAGTACTGGCGGATCTCGCCGTCTTTGCTCCACAGGTAGCTGCCCGCCGGGAACTCTTTAATAGTACGGCAGACCGGCGTCAGCGCTTTCATTTCCGAGGCCACGTAGAAGTTGCCGAATTCGTCATAGCCCATATACAGCGGAATAATACCGATATGATCACGACCAATCAGATAAGCGTTTTTTTCGCTGTCGTATAGAGCAAAGGCGAACATTCCCTGCAGATCGTCAAGAAATGCCGGACCTTTTTCCTGATACAGCGCGAGGATGACTTCGCAATCGGAGCCGGTCTGGAAATGATAACGATCGCCGTATTCTGCGCGTAATGCCTGATGGTTATAAATTTCGCCGTTGACGGCCAGCACGTGGGTTTTCTTTTCATTGTACAGTGGTTGAGCGCCGGCGTTGACGTCAACTATTGATAAACGTTCGTGTGCGAGAATCGCGTTATCGCAAGCGTAGATACCTGACCAGTCCGGGCCGCGGTGGCGCATCAGGCGTGACAGTTCAAGGGCTTTTTTACGCAGTTCAACTGCATCTGTTTTAATATCGAATATGCCGAAAATAGAACACATAACCTTCTCCGGTAATCTGTTGCGTCATACTTTTTGTGTTTGCTTGCAGTAAAAAATGCCGCAAACCGGGAGAGGGCGCAAGGGTTTTGCCGACCAGAAAGGAAAAAATGCAATAGCGGTTGATGATTGATAAAAAAAGCATATGTAATGTGCTTTTTAATTAAATAATTATCATTTTTATGGCTGTTTTTTTAATGAATTTTCTACAGGCCGGATAAGACGTACCCGGCCTGGGCGAGGGAATAATCAGATAACGTCGATCTCAGCGACGGAAGGGTAAATCCAACTCGGGCGGAACGGCATACTATCGATATCATTGATCGTTGATACGCCCGAAAGTACCAGAATGGTCTCCAGACCGGCCTGGAATCCCGCCAGAATGTCGGTACGCAGGTTATCGCCAACAATAACGGTCTCTTCCGAGTGCGCCTGCATTTTGTTTAACGCCGCGCGGATTATCCACGGGCTTGGTTTGCCGACATAAAACGGCTTGCGACCGGAGATTTTTTCAATGCCTGCGCACAGGGCGCCGCAGGCCGGGTAGAAACCGCGGCCATGGGTATCCGGATTGGTGGCGATAAAGCGCGCGCCATTAGCGACGAAAAATGCCGCCTTATGCATCATGTCCCAGTTGTAGGAGCGGGTCTCACCGACGATGACGAAATCAGGGTTCACATCGGTGATCGTAAAACCCGCTTTATAGAGTTCGTGAATGAGCGCGCCTTCGCCTACGACATACGCTTTCTTACCTTCCTGGCGGCGCAGAAAATCGGCTGTCGCCATTGCTGAAGTATAAAACACGCTGTCCGGCACGTTAACGCCAGCGGTGGCAAAGCGGTTCGCCAGATCCTGACCGGTTTGCGACGGGTAATTGGTCAGCAGCACCAGCGGCAGACCTTTTTCCAGAATCCCCGTCAGAAATTCCGCCGCACCGGGTACGGCTACGTTGTCGTGCATCAGCACGCCGTCGATATCGCAGATTACATTCTTGATGGTCATGAACTACCCAGGGAATTTGTGAATAATCCGATACTATAAGAGCGCATCAACTTTCCAGCAAACGTTGCAGTAATGTTCCGTTGAGCATGGCGCGTTTAACTAATGCAAATGCGCCGATAGCAGAACGGTGATCCAGCGTGGAGCGTACCACCGGCAAATTTTTGCGAAATGCTTTTAACGCCTGCGTATTGATACAGCTTTCTATAGCTGGCAACAGGACTTTATCGGCTTCAATGATCTCGCCGGCAATGACGATTTTTTGCGGATTAAACAGGTTGATAGCAATGGCGATCGTTTTGCCCAAATGGCGACCGACATGCTCAATGACTTCCGAGGCCAGACTGTCGCCCCTATTTGCCGCCTTACAGATGGTTTTAATCGTGCAGTCGTCAAGCGGAACACGGCTTTGATAGCCTTGTTTAAGCAAATTCAGCACTCGTTGTTCAATCGCGGCATTGGCGGCAATGGTTTCCAGACAGCCAAAATTTCCGCAGTGGCAGCGCTCGCCCAGCGGCTCCACCTGAATATGCCCAATTTCGCCAACGTTGCCGTTACGGCCAATGAAGATGCGCCCGTTAGAGATAATTCCGGCGCCTGTACCGCGATGGACGCGCACCAGAATCGAGTCCTCGCAATCCTGGCTGGCGCCGAAGTAGTGTTCTGCCAGCGCCAGGCTACGGATATCGTGTCCAACGAAACAGGTGACGTGAAACTGTTTTTCCAGCGCCTCGACCAGTCCCCAGTTTTCAACCTGAATGTGCGGCATGTAACGAATCACGCCGCTTTCCGGATCGACAAGCCCTGGCAGGATCACGGAAATAGCGATCAATTCACGGATTTTACGCTGACAGTTGTTAATAAAGACAGCGAGAGTGTTGAGCAGTGCGTGTTCCAGCGTCTCCTGGGTGCGCTCCGGCAGCGGATAATGCTCCTCAGAGATCACTTTACTACTCAGATCGTAGAGCGTTAAGGTGGTGTCATGACGCCCAAGGCGAACGCCAATGGCGTGGAAGTTGCGGGTTTCTGTGACGATAGAGATAGCGCGGCGGCCTCCGGTGGAGGCCTGCTGATCGACTTCTTTAATCAGCCCGCGTTCAATGAGTTGACGCGTAATTTTCGTTACACTGGCGGGAGCAAGCTGGCTTTGCTCGGCAATTTGTATGCGCGAGATAGGACCGTGCTGGTCAATCAGGCGGTAAACGGCCGCGCTGTTAAGCTGTTTTACGAGATCAACATTACCTATCTGAGCTTGTCCGCCTGGCGTCATATTCTCATTTACTCAAGTCAACGACCTCGTCACCATTAACGATGGTCTTGATAATTCTAAAATTATGGGTGAACGCGGTCAGGTTCGCGACTTTACCGGGCGCAATGCTTCCGAGATGCTTATCAACGCCGATAGCGCGAGCCGGGTAGAGCGTGGCCATGCGCAGCGCTTCATCCAGAGCGATGCCGCAATGCGCGACCAGGTTGCGTACGCCTTCAATCATGGTTAAGGACGAACCGCTCAGCGTACCGTTTTCATCCACACACAGTCCATTGCGGTAGTATATTGTTTTACCGGCAAAAATGAACTGCTCAATGTTGGCCCCCGCCGGTGCGGTGGCATCTGTCACCAGACAAAGCTTGTCGCCTTTCAGGCGTTTGGCATTGCGAATGTTGACGTAGTCGACATGCAGGCCATCGACGATAACGCCGCAATAAATATCCGCTTCGTCCAGGATTGCGCCAGCAAGACCGGGTTCACGGCCTGTAATATACGGCATCGCGTTAAACAGGTGAGTCGCAAAGGTAATCCCGGCGCGGAAGCCCGCTTTTGCCTCTTTTAACGTCGCGTTGGAGTGGCCTGCGGAAACCACAATGCCCGCATTCGCCAGTTTAGCGATCACATCAGCAGACACCATTTCCGGCGCGAGTGTGACTTTGGTGATGACGTCGGCATTATCGCACAAGAAATCGACCAGCGCAGCGTCTGGTTTTCGCACGAAATCAGGATTATGGGTGCCTTTTTTTACCAGGTTAAGCCAGGGACCTTCCAGGTGGAGGCCCAGCGCCTGGTACGGATGTTTGTCCAGGTACTCGCGCATGACGCGAATGCCCTGTTTCATCAAGTCGTCGCTGGTAGTGATAAGCGTTGGCAGAAAGCTAGTACAGCCCGATTTTTCATTGGCTTTCTGCATAATTTCCAGTGTTTCAACGCTGACGGCTTCTGCGGTATCGTTAAACTGCACGCCGCCGCAGCCGTTTAGCTGCACATCAATAAAACCGGGGGAGAGAATGGCCCCATTAAGCGAGCGTTGTTCTATTCCCGGCGGCAGTTCGGCCATCGGACAAACGCGGTCAATCAGGCCATTAGCGACAACAAGCGCATGGTCATCAAGAATTTCGTGACCGGTATAGATCCGGCCCTGAGTTAAAGCATACATTCCGACCCCCGATATCAAAAATTTACTGCCCCGCGTTGACTGGCAGGGCGGAGACAACATTACAGACCTTTAATATTTTCTGCTTCTAATTCATTGAAATATTTTAATGTCTTAACTTTAAGCTCCATTGTGGCCGGCTCATCGCATACTACAACCGCTTTAGGATGGAGTTGCAGGCAGCTAATTGTCCACATGTGATTGACGTTGCCTTCAACCGCTGCCTGTAGCGCCTGAGCTTTCTGATGGCCCAGCACCAGAATCATCACTTCTTCCGCGTCTAACAGCGTGCCTACGCCAACCGTCAGCGCATATTTCGGTACCTGATTTACGTCGCCGTCAAAGAAGCGGGAGTTCGCTACGCGAGTATCGTGGGTTAACGTTTTGATACGGGTACGGGAAGCCAGAGAAGATGCCGGCTCGTTAAAAGCGATGTGACCGTCGTTGCCGACGCCGCCCATGAACAGATGGATTTTTCCGTAAGAACGAATTTTTTCTTCATATTGACGGCATTCTGCATCGATATCCGGTGCGTTACCGTTGAGAAGATTGATGTTTTCTGCTGGAATATCAACGTGATCGAAAAAATTACGATGCATAAAGCTGTAGTAGCTTTCCGGATGCTCTTTCGGCAGGCCGACATATTCGTCCATATTAAAGGTGACCACATGCTTAAAGCTGACCTCGCCTGCTTTGTGCATCTCAACCAGCGCTTTATACGCCGTCAGCGGCGTACCGCCGGTAGGCAGTCCCAGGACAAACGGACGATCGGCGGTCGGTTTGAACGCATTAATACGGTTAACGATATGGCGAGCGGCCCATTTGCCAACCTGTTCTGCGGTATTCAGGGGGATCAGTCTCATTCTTCACCTCAATAATCAATGTCAAAATTTGGCGGATAGTATTAAGCGTAACCTGGATATCCAGAATCCGTGTTCAATCCGTCCTGATTTTTTGAATCATAAAATAAGTTTTCCATGTTAGCCAGTAGGTGGTAGGGATGATTACGATATTTAGTGATTATAATCACAAATAACACGCGTTTAATTTGCGAGGCGAATTAATTTTCCACACACTCTGAAGGAGATGATCTTACCGTTCGATTACAGAACATCGCGTTTTTAACGTTTGCAGCACAATAAAAAACGGCTTCAAAGAAGCCATATCGGCGTCTCGTAGGGGGAATAAGATGAATATTTTAGGTTTTTTCCAGCGGCTGGGTAGGGCGTTGCAGCTCCCTATCGCCGTGTTGCCGGTCGCAGCGCTGTTGCTGCGATTTGGTCAACCAGATTTGCTAAATATGCCGTTTATCGCGCAAGCGGGCGGGTCTATTTTTGACAACCTGGCGCTGGTTTTCGCTATCGGCGTGGCATCCAGTTGGTCTAAAGATAGCGCGGGCGCGGCAGCGCTGGCGGGGGCAGTCGGGTATTTTGTTATGACCAAAGCGATGGTGACGATTAACCCGGAAATCAACATGGGCGTGCTGGCGGGGATTATTACCGGTCTGGTAGGCGGCGCGGTTTATAATCGCTGGTCTGGTATTAAGCTGCCTGATTTTCTCAGTTTCTTCGGCGGAAAACGTTTTGTGCCGATCGCAACGGGTTTTTTCTGTCTGGTGCTGGCCGCTATTTTCGGTTATGTCTGGCCGCCGGTACAGCATGGCATCCATGCGGGCGGTGAATGGATCGTTTCCGCTGGCGCACTGGGTTCCGGTATCTTTGGTTTCATCAACCGTCTGCTGATCCCAACCGGTCTGCATCAGGTACTGAATACCATCGCCTGGTTCCAGATTGGCGAATTCACCAATGCCGCAGGCACCGTATTCCACGGCGACATCAATCGCTTCTATGCTGGCGACGGCACGGCGGGGATGTTTATGTCCGGCTTCTTCCCGATCATGATGTTTGGTCTGCCGGGCGCCGCTCTGGCGATGTATTTCGCCGCGCCGAAAGAACGTCGTCCGATGGTGGGCGGTATGCTGCTCTCTGTCGCGATCACTGCGTTCCTGACCGGCGTAACCGAGCCGCTGGAATTCCTGTTTATGTTCCTTGCGCCGCTGCTGTACCTTCTGCACGCCATTCTGACCGGTATCAGCCTGTTTGTCGCGACGCTGCTGGGTATCCATGCGGGATTCTCTTTCTCGGCAGGCGCGATTGACTATGCACTGATGTATAACCTGCCAGCGGCCAGTAATAACGTCTGGATGCTGCTGGTGATGGGCGTTGTATTCTTTATCATCTACTTCCTGCTGTTCAGCGCGGTTATTCGTATGTTTAACCTGAAAACGCCGGGCCGCGAAGATAAAGTTGATGATATGGTAACGGAAGAAGCCAACAGCAACACCGAAGAAGGGTTAACGCAACTGGCGACCAGCTATATCGCCGCTGTTGGCGGGACGGATAACCTGCAAGCGATCGATGCATGTATTACCCGTCTGCGTTTGACGGTGAATGACTCTGCTCGCGTCAACGATGCGGCCTGCAAACGCCTCGGCGCTTCCGGCGTGGTGAAACTGAACAAACAGACCATTCAGGTTATTGTCGGCGCGAAAGCGGAATCGATTGGCGATGAAATGAAGAAAGTGGTGGCGCGTGGTCCGGTCGCGGCGGTGTCTGCTGATGCGGCTCACGTTGCTACGCCTGCCCCGGCGGCCAAACCACAGGCGGCGCCGAATGCCGTCACTATCGCTGAGCTGGTTTCTCCAGTCACTGGTGATGTGGTAGCGCTGGATCAGGTACCGGATGAAGCCTTCGCCAGCAAAGCGGTCGGCGACGGCGTGGCGGTGAAACCCACCGATAAAACCGTGGTTTCTCCGGCGGCGGGTACTATCGTGAAAATCTTCAACACTAACCATGCGTTCTGCCTGGAAACCGAAAAAGGCGCGGAGATCGTTGTCCATATGGGTATCGATACCGTCGCGCTGAACGGTCAGGGCTTCAAGCGTCTGGTAGAAGAGGGTGCGGAAGTCACGGCGGGTCAGCCGGTTCTGGAACTGGATCTGGACTTCCTGAATGCCAATGCGCGCTCCATGATAAGCCCGGTCGTTTGTAGCAATATCGATGACTTCAGCGGTCTGGTCATCAAAGCGGATGGTCACGTAGTAGCGGGTCAAACGCCACTGTACGAGATCAAGAGCAAATAATCGCTTCCTGGCCGGATAAGGCGTAAGACGCCATCCGGCGATATCACAGGAAACATAAGCGGCGGGGGAAACCTTCGCCGCTTTTTTTACCGCAATCAGCCCCCATATTTTCTGCAAAGCCACTTTTTAAGTAACTAAAGGTTGTCAGTCTCTCCGGCTTATAAGATCATATGCCGTTATATGTTGTTTACGCTTTGAGGAATCCACGATGAGTGAGGCTGAAGCCCGCCCGACTAACTTTATTCGTCAGATTATTGATGAAGATCTGGCGAGTGGTAAACATACCACTGTCCATACCCGTTTTCCGCCGGAGCCGAATGGCTATCTGCACATCGGCCACGCGAAATCTATCTGCCTGAACTTTGGCATCGCGCAAGATTATCAGGGCCAGTGCAACCTGCGTTTCGATGACACCAACCCGGTGAAAGAAGATATCGAGTACGTTGATTCGATCAAAAACGACGTCGAGTGGTTAGGCTTTCACTGGTCTGGCGATATTCGCTACTCCTCCGATTACTTTGACCAACTGCACGCCTATGCGGTCGAGCTCATCAATAAAGGCCTGGCTTACGTTGATGAGCTGACGCCGGAGCAGATCCGCGAATACCGCGGTACGCTGACCGCGCCGGGCAAAAACAGCCCGTTCCGCGATCGCAGCGTCGAAGAGAACCTCGCGCTATTTGAAAAAATGCGTACCGGCGGTTTTGAAGAGGGTAAAGCCTGTCTGCGCGCTAAAATCGATATGGCGTCGCCGTTTATCGTGATGCGCGATCCGGTACTGTATCGGATTAAATTCGCCGAGCACCATCAGACCGGCACGAAGTGGTGCATCTATCCGATGTACGACTTTACTCACTGCATCAGCGATGCGCTGGAAGGCATTACTCATTCTCTGTGTACTCTTGAGTTCCAGGACAACCGTCGTCTGTACGACTGGGTGCTGGACAACATCACCATTCCGGTTCACCCGCGCCAGTACGAATTTTCGCGGCTGAATCTGGAATACACCGTGATGTCTAAGCGTAAGCTGAACCTGCTGGTGACGGACAAACACGTAGAAGGCTGGGATGATCCGCGTATGCCGACCATCTCCGGTCTGCGTCGTCGTGGCTATACTGCGGCTTCCATTCGGGAGTTCTGCAAACGCATCGGCGTGACCAAGCAGGACAACACCATTGAGATGGCGTCGCTGGAATCCTGCATTCGCGAAGATCTGAACGAAAACGCGCCGCGCGCGATGGCGGTTATCGATCCGGTAAAACTGATTATCGAAAACTACCCGCAGGGTGAGAGTGAAATAGTCACCATGCCTAACCATCCGAACAAACCGGAGATGGGCAGCCGTGAAGTGCCGTTTAGCGGTGAGATCTGGATCGATCGCGCGGATTTCCGCGAAGAAGCGAACAAGCAGTACAAGCGTCTGGTGATGGGTAAAGAAGTGCGTCTGCGTAATGCCTACGTCATTAAAGCGGAGCGCGTAGAGAAGGATGCTGAAGGCAATATCACCACCATCTTCTGTACCTATGATGCCGATACGCTGAGTAAAGATCCGGCTGACGGGCGTAAAGTGAAAGGCGTAATCCACTGGGTTAGCGCAGCACATGCGTTGCCGATTGAAATTCGTCTCTACGACCGTCTGTTCAGCGTGCCGAATCCGGGCGCAGCGGAGGACTTTCTGTCCGTTATCAATACGGAATCATTAGTGATTAAGCAGGGGTATGGTGAGCCGTCGCTGAAAGCGGCGGTAGCAGGGAAAGCTTTCCAGTTTGAGCGTGAAGGCTACTTCTGCCTCGACAGTCGCTATGCAACTGCGGATAAGCTGGTCTTTAACCGCACCGTGGGCCTGCGTGATACGTGGGCGAAAGCGGGCGAATAAGCGCAGCGCCATCAGGTTTAACGCTGTAATAAATCCCTTCCAAACGCCGCAATCTGCGGCGTTTTTTCTCTGCATTTCTAAGTCGTTCTCTTTTTTGCGGGGCGAATTAATTATTCTCCGAAAATTATTATTATAATTAATGAAGATGTTATTAGCACCAGGTCAACAGGAGACAATTGTTTTGAGGCGTATGGAAAACAAACTAATTTTCTTTTTGACGACCTGCTTTCCATACAGGAAGATGAATGTAACAGAAAGCAATTAAATATGTGCGGTTGCTCATATTATTACATACTGGTTACAGAAAGAGATTGATAATTCGCATCGCGAAAAATAGTCTATTTAACGTAGTAAATGAGGTTTCTCAGCGCTACTTTTTATTTTTATTTTTTCGCTGTTCGCTTTTGTCGGCAGCAATTTATACGTCAAAGAGGATTAACTTATGCGTACGTTTAGTGGCAAACGTAGTACGCTGGCTCTGGCTATCGCCGGTATCACAGCAATGTCGGGGTGGATCGTTGTTCCGCAGGCGCAAGCCTCCGGCTTTTTCGACGACTCTACGTTAACGGGCGGCATCTATTATTGGCAGCGCGAACGCGATCGTAAAGATGTTACCGACGGCGACAAATATAAAACTAACCTTTCTCATGCGACCTGGAACGCTAACCTGGATTTTCAGTCTGGTTACGCTGCGGATATGTTCGGTCTGGATATCGCGGCGTTTACCGCGATTGAAATGGCGGAAAACGGCGACAGCGGTCATCCAAACGAAATTGCCTTCTCGAAAAAGAATAAAGGCTACGACGAAGACTATTCCGGCGATAAGAGCGGCATCAGCCTTTATAAGGCCGCAGCGAAATTTAAATATGGCCCGGTCTGGGCGCGCGCCGGTTATATTCAGCCTACCGGTCAGACGCTGTTAGCGCCGCACTGGAGTTTTATGCCGGGTACCTATCAGGGGGCGGAAGCCGGCGCCAGTTTTGACTATGGCGATGCGGGCGCGTTAAGTTTTTCCTACATGTGGACTAACGAATATAAAGCGCCGTGGCATACCGAAATGGATAAGTTTTATCAGGCGGATAAAAAAACCAATGTGGACTATCTCCACTCGATCGGCGCGAAGTACGACTTCAAAAATGATCTGGTGCTGGAAGCGGCGTTTGGTCAGTCCGAAGGCTATGTCGATCAATATTTCGCGAAGGCCAGCTATAAATTTGATTTAGGCGGCAATCCGTTCACCACCAGTTACCAGTTCTACGGCGCGCGCGACAAAGTAGACGATCGCAGCGTGAATGATATTTACGACGGTACGGCCTGGCTGCAGGCGTTGACCTTCGGCTACAAAGTCGCGGAAGTGGTTGACCTGCGTCTGGAAGGCACTTGGGTGAAAGCGGACGGTCAGCAGGGCTATTTTCTGCAACGTATGACGCCAACCTACGCCTCTTCAAACGGTCGTCTGGATATCTGGTGGGATAACCGCTCCGACTTTAACGCTAACGGTGAAAAGGCGGTTTTCTTCGGCGCGATGTATGACCTGAAAAACTGGAATCTGCCGGGTTGGGCTGTGGGTGCTTCTTACGTTTACGCCTGGGATGCCAAACCGGCAACCTGGCAAAGTAACCCGGATGCTTACTACGACAAAAACCGTACTATCGAAGAGTCCTCATACAGTCTGGATGCGGTTTATACCCTGCAGGAGGGGCGCGCCAAAGGCACCATGTTCAAACTGCACTTCACCGAATACGACAACCACTCCAGTATTCCAAGCTGGGGCGGCGGTTACGGCAACATCTTCCAGGATGAGCGTGACGTGAAATTTATCGTTATTGCGCCATTCACTATTTTCTGATGTCAGATGCGGCAGGCGTCAGCGCTGCCGCGCTGTTGAGGAACGAGCTATGAAAAAAATATTACTTATCGCCAGCATGACCGCCGGTTTGGCGGCCTGTGCGTCATCACCCGCGGTGGAAGAAGATAACCGCCTGAAAGAGGCGTACAGCGCCTGTATTAACACCGCACAGGGCTCGCCTGAGAAGATAGAGGCCTGCCAAAGCATACTGAATGTCCTGAAAAAAGACCGCAAACATCAGCAATTTGCTAATGAAGAGAGCGTGAGGGTACTGGACTATCAGCAGTGCATTCAGGCGACGCGCACGGGTAACGATCAGGCGGTCAAGGCTGACTGCGATAAGGTCTGGCAGGAGATTCACAGTCATAATAGCGCGCAATAAAATCCTGCCTTGCCGCGATATAGCCGCGACTCAGGCGCACAAACAGCATAGCCGTCGCGGCGAGTCCACATAACGCCGCGCACATCAGCCACCAGCCGGGCGAGCTTTTGTCGCCGGTTAATTTGACCAGCGTGGTAGAAATGGCCGGCGTCAGGCCGCCAAAAATCGCCGTCGCCAGGCTAAAGGCCAGCGAGAAACCGACGGTGCGCACGTAGACTGGCATCACTTCGGTTAATGCCGCGACCATTGCGCTGTTATACATGCCAAAAAAGAAAGAGAACCACAGCAGTACCTGCGCCATGCGGGTAAAGTCGGGCGCGGCGGTCAGCCACTGCATGACAGGCCAGGTGGTGATCAGCGCCAGTAAGGTAATGCCCATTAACACGGCGCGACGGCCAATCCGATCGGAAATCGCGCCGCCGATAGGTAACCAGATAAAATTGGACACGCCCACCAGCATGGTGACGATCAAACTGTCCCGCGCGCTGAGATTAAGCACGGTTCTGCCATAGGTCGGCGTATAAACGGTGATAAAATAAAGCGTTGTGGTGGTCATTGCCACCAGCAGCGTTCCGGCCGTAATGATGCGCCAGTTTTTGGCGATAGTAGCGAAAATTTCCCTGGTGTCGGGGCGATATTTGCGTTGTAAAAACGCCTCTGTTTCTTGTAATGAACGACGTAAAATAAAAATCAACAGAATGATCATACAGCCGATAAAGAACGGGATTCGCCAGCCCCACTCCGATATCGTGTCTTGTCCCAGCGTGATATTCAGGCTATAACCAATCAACGCGGCAACGACGATCGCAACCTGCTGACTGGCGGATTGCCAGCTAGTATAAAACCCTTTATTGCCTGGCGTTGCGATTTCGGACAGATAGACCGAGACGCCGCCTGACTCGACGCCCGCAGAAAATCCTTGTAATAACCGGCCCAGCAGTACCAATGCAGGCGCAGCCAGGCCGATCGTTTGATAACCGGGGACAAGGGCGATAAGCAGCGTACCACAGTCCATAATCGCCAGTGTCACCATTAGCCCTTTACGACGTCCGATCCTGTCAATATAGACGCCAGGCACAATCGCGCCGACGGGGCGCATTAAAAAACCGGGGCCAAAGACGGCAAAGGTCAGCATTAATGAGGCAAATTCGCTTTCCGCCGGAAAAAAAGTTCTGGCGATATAGGTGGCATAAAATCCGAACAAGAAAAAATCTAACTGTTCAAGAAAATTGCCGCTGGTTACGCCCAGTATTGCGCTAAACGTGCTGGCGCGCGATGTTGCTGGTATGTGTTGTGCCATAGGGTTTGCTATCCACTGTCTTTATTGTTTTATGGGTAAGATGCCGCGGGTCAGTTGCCTGTATCCCCCGCATGTTTTCCGCGTCGCTTCTCAACTGCCCATTTGAGTAAGGCCGCGCAGCGGAAAAATCCGTGGGCGAATTTTCCGTAGGGAAGGGTGAGAAAGAGCGCCATCACCACGCCTAAATGGAGCGCCAGCAGTATGCCCATTCCGCGGGTGTCTCTGCCTGCCAGCAGCGCCAGCCCGGTAAGACTGGTTAATAGCAGGAGCAGAATAAAACCGCGATCCATGGGTTTCTGGCGCGCATCGCCATGCAACGGTGACCGCCATAGATTGAGCCACAGTAGCCCGGCCGGACCGATAAGCAGACCGATGCCGCCCAGAGTGCCAAGCATGACCGGCAGGCTAAAGAACGGGTAGGGCGCTTCCCAGTCGGCGACGTAGTGATAGCCCGTCGCCACAAGCGTGGCGGCAAAACAGAGCATAAAACCGTAAAAGGTAAAGTGATGAAAGCGACGGCGCAGCAGCGTGAACGCATCGTCCGCTTCGTTACAGCCTTTGCCATGTCCGCCATCGAGATATTTCAGCGTAAACGCGTTGCGCGACGCTTCCGCAATCTCCGCCGAATGCGGTATGCCCGGCGAGATCTTACGCCAGAAGCGGATCACGCCCGCCATAAGCAAACCGATTGCCAGCACAAAAACTGAGCCAAACATCCACGCCAGCAGGCTATGCGGAAAAATTTGATAGAAGTCACCAGCCAGCGGCGGATGAATCAGCAATCTCAATCTGGCGGGTATTAATCATTCTTTCCAGATTACCGGACAAGCTTTCCACCACATGCAGTCGGACATCGGCATAGTTTTCCTGCATGGCAGGGATAAACGGTATACCCAGTATAGAGGCGGTACTAGGGGCCATTCCTACGCTCACATGACCGGAAAGTCGCGCCTCTCTGGCGGCGAGAATCGCGTTGTCGGCATGTCGCAGCGCAAGCTGGGCCTGGGAATAAAAGGCCTGTCCGGCATTAGTCGGCGTAACGCCTCGCGAAGTGCGCTGCAACAGACGGATGGCGATCTCGTTTTCCAGGCGTGACATCTGTTGGCTTAATGCTGAAACGCCAATATCAAGATCCTGCATGGCGCTGCCCATACTGCCGGTTTCAATAATACGGACAAAATAGCGTAACTGGCGTAGCTCCATTTCTGCTCTTCTGAGATGCGATGGCGATTTTTTTACATTAAATAAACATCAAGCGGCAGAAAGAAGAGGATATAAAAAAGCCAACCGGGCGGTTGGCTCTTCGAAAGATTTATACTTATTTGGTCGCGTCATCGTGCGCTTGTTCGTCTTCGCGGCAGTCGCCTTCAGCGCAGTGGCCGTAAAGATAGAGGCTGTGATTAGTTAAACGAATACCGTGTCTCGCCGCAATTTCACGCTGGCGCGCTTCAATAGAGTCATCACTAAATTCAATCACTTTTCCGCAATCAAGGCAGATAAGATGATCGTGATGATGCTGTTGCGTCAGTTCAAAAACGGATTTACCGCCTTCAAAATTATGGCGGGTCACGATACCGGCATCGTCAAACTGGTTCAGCACACGGTATACGGTCGCCAGACCGATTTCTTCACCCATGTCGATCAGGCGTTTGTATAAATCTTCCGCACTGACGTGATGGTTATCTGGTTCCTGAAGAACTTCCAGAATTTTTAAACGAGGAAGCGTTACTTTCAGGCCAGCCTTCTTTAATGCGGTATTGTTGTCAGTCATGCGGAATCTGTCCTGTTGCTAAACGATTCACTTCATTAGAGAAGTGGCAGAAATTGCACTCAAGATAATGCGTATCATTATAGGACTGCCATGCCGAAATGAAAACCGCAAGTATCTCGCAAGAGTTAATAAAACGATGGTTTTGCCTGCAAATTCTGGCGCCACCTTATTACACCCGGACATTGTACAGGGATGGATGCGAAAGTTACAAATTTGTAGCAATTATTTTGATTGGTCTTGTCTATTGATGCGGCGCAGTCATAGGGCTGCGCCACATAAGATTAGGCGTTGAGGATGTCGTCGAGGTGCAATTCCGCTGAAATTTGCTTGACCCATTTCTCAACACGCTCGGCGGTCAGTTCAGGCTGGCGGTCTTCGTCAATCGCCAGGCCGACAAAATGATCGTCGTCAGCCAGACCCTTAGAGGCTTCAAAATGATAACCTGCGGTAGGCCAGTGACCCACAATCGTAGCGCCGCGCGGCTCAATAATGTCGCGAATAGTGCCAAGCGCATCACAGAAGTATTCCGCGTAGTCTTCCTGATCGCCACAGCCAAACAGCGCCACCAGCTTACCGTTAAAATCAATTTCTTCGAGAGTCGGGAAAAAGTCATCCCAGTCGCATTGCGCTTCGCCGTAGTACCAGGTCGGGATGCCCAGCAGTAGAATGTCATACCCTTCCAGGTCTTCTTTACTGCTTTTTGCAATGTCATGCACATCGGCAACGTCTTTACCAAGCTGTTTTTGAATCATTTTTGCGATATTTTCGGTATTACCTGTGTCGCTGCCGAAAAAGATGCCAGTGATTGCCATGAGTAAAATAACCTCTTGAAACTTATTGAAATGGTGGTGGCGAATTGCCCACGGATAAGGGCAATCATAGCAGAACAGGTAGACATGCGGAAACAGCAATCACGTGGGACTGCACGCTCTGCTACACGAAATATGAAACAAAACTTGTTTTCAGACTAAACCTGGCCGTGCAGCGCCATAAGCTGCTTCATTAATATTTCTTCAATGAGCTCGCTGCGGCTAATGTTGCGCGCTTCGGCCAGCTCATTCAGCGCGTCAACTGCTTGTGCGTTGAGTTTTAATTCGACACGCTTGAGGCCACGAACTTTGTCGCGTTTCAACTGGTTGCGCTTGTTGATGCGTAACTGTTCATCGCGCGAAAGCGGATTCGTTTTAGGTCGTCCCGGGCGACGCTCGTGCGCGAACAAATCTAATGTCGTACGGTCCGTTTGTTCTTTGGCCATGGTTTTGGTGACTTCGGGGGAAACAATCAGCCAGGCTTATGCCCGGATGGATAGCGCGCCATCATACATCAGCGAGAAAGCGACGCCAACGCCCGCGCGCGTAATCGCGCACAGGCGATGAGTTTTTAATCAGTTAGCGTTTATCGTGGAGATAACGGCGGATGGCGCGCAGAACCGCCTCTGGTTTTTCGGCATGTACCCAGTGGCCCGCGCCGGCGATCACATGCGCGCGCGCCAAAGGGAATTGCGCCAGCAGCGCGTCGCGGTACGCTTCGGTCACGTACGGCGAGTTACCGCCTGGAATAAACAGCGCCGGATGTTCCCAGGGCGGAATGGTTTCCCAGCCGACGATATGCGGATACTGGTCCCATAATACCGGAACATTAAAACGCCATTCGCCTTCAGCCCAGGATTTTAACAGAAACTGGATCACGCCTTCTTCGTTGAGGTGCTGGCGCATAATCCCTGCCGCCTGTTGGCGGGATGTCGCGTCGGATTCGCTGACGGCGTTAATGGCCGCGAAAATGCGATCGTGGCGGCGAACATGATAATCCACGGGGGCGATATCAATCGCGACCAGACGATCGATGCGATCGGGCGCCAGCGCCGTCAGCGCCATTACCGCTTTTCCGCCCATGGAATGACCAATAAACGTCGCTTTTTCAATCTGCCGCGCGTCGAGCGTATCCAGAAGATCCTGGGCCATTGCCGGATAATCCATGACTGGATCGCGCGGCGATAAACCATGATTGCGCATATCGACCTGGATAATGTCGTGATCGATCACCAGATCGCGCGCCAGTACGCCGAGGTTGTCCAGGCTGCCAAACAGACCATGAACAAGAACGATGGGGGAATTATTGTGCAGGTTTTGTGCAGATTGCGCTCGGATGTTTAATTTCATGGCAAAGTTCTTTTTTTCGCTCTGTCGGGTTAGGGTATTATGTTGACCATTCTGCCACTGGGCTGCAACCTCTAAGGTTTACTCCGAGTTTTTTTGTCAGCCGGGCTTAACGCTATCCGCTGTTGGGATTTGTTCCTATAATCCCAATAACTTGTATTCAGCAAAGACATCGCACTGGATTAAGATGAAAACGATTGAAGTTGATGATGAACTCTATAGCTATATTGCCAGCCACACCAAGCATATCGGCGAGAGCGCATCCGACATTTTACGGCGTATGTTGAAGTTTTCCGCCACTACTCAGCCAATTGCTTCGGCAGCGAAAGGGACGCCTTCGGCGCAACTCATCGCAGAAGTGAAACCGGTCAATCCGGTGAAAGACAAAGTTCGCGCGATGCGTGAGCTACTTTTGTCTGACGAATATGCCGAGCAGAAAAAAGCAGTCAACCGCTTTATGCTGATTCTGACTACACTCTATTCACTGGATCACCACGCGTTTGCAGAGGCGACGGAGTCGCTGCATGGCCGCACGCGCGTCTATTTTGCGCCGGATGAACAAACGCTGCTGAAAAATGGGAATCAAACTAAACCTAAGCATGTTCCCGGCACGCCGTACTGGGTGATCACCAACACCAACACCGGCCGTAAATGCAGCATGATTGAACATATCATGCAGTCAATGCAATTCCCGGCGGAATTGATTGAAAAGGTTTGCGGAACAATTTAATCCTTGCATTAGAAGGACCAGGCAATGGCAATCCACAACCGTGCAGGACAACCTGCGCAACAGAGTGATTTGATTAACGTCGCCCAACTGACGGCGCAGTATTATGTACTGAAACCAGAAGCAGGGAATGCAGAACATGCCGTGAAATTTGGCACCTCCGGCCATCGCGGCAGCGCAGGCCGTCACAGTTTCAACGAACCGCATATTCTGGCGGTCGCCCAGGCGATTGCTGAAGAGCGGGCGAAAAACGGCATTACCGGCCCCTGCTATGTGGGTAAAGATACTCACGCGCTCTCGGAACCGGCTTTCATTTCCGTGCTGGAGGTGCTGGCGGCAAACGGCGTAGATGTTATCGTGCAGGAAAACAATGGCTTCACGCCAACGCCTGCCGTATCAAATGCAATCCTGGTCCATAACAAAAAAGGCGGTCCGCTGGCGGACGGTATTGTGATTACACCGTCGCACAACCCGCCGGAAGATGGCGGCATTAAATATAATCCGCCCAATGGCGGCCCGGCGGATACCAACGTCACTAAAGTGGTAGAAGAGCGCGCCAATACGCTACTGGCTGACGGCCTGAAAGGCGTTAAACGCATTTCTCTGGATGCGGCAATGGCCTCAGGCCACGTTAAAGCGGTAGATCTGGTACAACCGTTTGTCGAAGGGCTGGCGGATATTGTTGATATGGCGGCGATTCAGAAAGCGGGTCTGACGCTGGGCGTCGATCCGCTGGGCGGTTCCGGTATCGAATACTGGAAACGTATCGCTGAGCATTACAAGCTCAACCTGACGCTGGTCAACGATCAGGTTGATCAAACCTTCCGCTTTATGCACCTTGATAAAGACGGCGCGATCCGCATGGATTGCTCCTCTGAATGCGCGATGGCGGGTTTGCTGGCGCTGCGTGATAAATTCGATTTGGCCTTTGCCAACGATCCGGACTACGACCGTCATGGCATCGTGACGCCTGCGGGGCTGATGAACCCGAACCATTATCTGGCAGTGGCGATCAACTATCTGTTCCAGCATCGTCCGCAATGGGGCAACGAGGTGGCTGTCGGTAAAACGCTGGTCTCTTCCGCGATGATTGACCGCGTGGTGAATGATTTAGGTCGTAAGCTGGTGGAAGTGCCGGTAGGTTTCAAATGGTTTGTTGACGGTTTGTTCGACGGCAGCTTTGGTTTCGGCGGGGAAGAGAGCGCGGGCGCTTCGTTCCTGCGTTTCGACGGGACGCCGTGGTCTACTGATAAAGACGGGATCATCATGTGCCTGCTGGCGGCGGAAATCACCGCCGTTACCGGGAAAAACCCGCAGGAGCATTACAATGAACTGGCAGCGCGTTTTGGCGCGCCGAGCTATAACCGCCTGCAGGCGGCAGCGACCTCGGCCCAGAAAGCGGCATTGTCTAAACTGTCTCCGGAAATGGTGAGCGCCAGCACGCTGGCAGGCGACCCGATCACCGCGCGTCTTACCGCAGCGCCGGGTAATGGCGCATCGATTGGCGGCCTGAAGGTAATGACCGACAACGGCTGGTTCGCCGCGCGTCCATCCGGTACGGAAGACGCTTACAAGATCTATTGCGAAAGCTTCCTTGGGGAAGAACATCGCAAGCAGATTGAGAAAGAAGCCGTTGAAATCGTTAGTGAAGTATTGAAAAACGCCTGATGGGCGATATGGAAGAAAAAGGAGCCGTAAGGCTCCTTTTTTGTATTAACGGCGCTGCGCTTATCAGGCCTGTAAATCGCCTCCAGGCCGGATAAGGCGCTTGTGATATCTGACTTATTCGCTCTGAGTCGCCAGATGTCGGCGGCAGGTCAGGGCATCGCATTCGATACGCACCACGCAAACCGCTTTCATCATATCTTCCCGATAACTGAAGGCTTTTCCCGGATCGGTCTGGCGCATAATGACGTCCAGGCCGTAGCGCATCTCCTCGCGCGTTTGCAATATCGATGCCAGCCCGGTGGCGAAAACACTGGTGTAGGCGTAGCTATAATCACAGGGATCGTCGGCGCGCAGTAATCCGTGGTCGCCGTCTATTTCAACGCATACTGCCGGGTTCTTTCGTAACAGACGCATCTTTTTCCCGGTGCGTGCGCCGTGAAAATAAAATATCCAGCGTCCGTTCTGATACTCGTAGCCAAAATTTACGGGGACAACATATGGGCAGAAATTGTCGTTAACCCCTATCCGACACACTTCGTGTTTACTGAGAATAGCCAGTATTTCTGCTATATCAGTGACTTCCCGTTCTGGATTACTCATTTCTATTATCTTATTCAAAGAGTGAAAATGCCCGGACTACCGTTACCGTAGCCCGGGCGCGCCATCAGCCGTGTTTATTTTTCAATTCAAAACGCGGTGAGACCAGGCCGTATAACGTCCAGCCGAGGAAGGTCACAATTGAGCCGTACAGCATGGCTTCTTCACCGGAGGAATATAGCGCGTAGAAGCTATACATGGCGCCAACGAAGGCCACGAAGTTAGCGACTTTCGCCTTTGATGACGGCACATTCGCCATTTTCTGAATGATAACCAGCGCGGCCATCGACAGAATATACGGAATAATGTTCGTCACCACCGCCAGGTTAACCAGGACGTTAAACTGACTATTCAGCGACGGGCTAATGGTCATCAGCGACAGGCCAGTCTGAATAATCACAATAATCAACATCCCCTGAACCGGCGCGTCGACTTTCGTTACGCGAGAGAAGACTTTCGGGAAATAGCCTTCGTCAGCGGAGGATTTAAAGACCTGGGCGATAGTGAACTGCCAGCCCAGCAATGAGCCGCAGCAGGACATCACCATCAGCGCCATGATCACTTTACCTACCGCAGGCGTGAACATCTGTGCAAATGCCAGGCCAAACGGCGCCGTGGAGTTTGCCAGATCCATGTTCGGCACAATCCCGGCAATCACGTTGGTCGAAACGATATAAATGACCGCCGCGCCCAGCGTACCGCCCAGTACCGCGATGGGGACGTTCTTTTCCGGATTTTCGACCACATCTGCGTTAGCGCAGGCGGATTCCAACCCAAGAAATGCCCACAGCGTCATAGCGATGGAAGAACCGACCGCGCTAAAGAACGGAACATGGTGCGGGTTCCACGACGCCACGTACATGCTGGGGCTAAACCAGAACCAGCCGATGATGCACAGGCCGACAACCGGAATGATGACGCCCCAGACGGTAACGCTACTGATCTGCCCGGTAATACGCGCGCCGCCAAAGTTTGCGATGGTACAAACCCACAATACAGCGATAGTCGCCAGGCCGATCTGGAGCGGCGTCAGCGCGGCGCCGAACAACTCGGTGCCATAACCGACAGCGGAGATGGCGATAGCCACGTTGGCGATCAGCAGCGAGACGCCGTAGGTATAGTTCGCCATAAAGTTGCCGGATTTACCGAAAGCATATTCGGCGTAACCGCCCATGCCGCCGGATTTACGGCTAAACATACCGCATTTCGCAAACGCCCAGGCCAGCGCCATCGAGCCGACGGCGGTGACCAGCCAGGAGATAATGGATATCGTGCCGACTTCAGACAGTTTGGTCGGCAGCATGATGATCCCGGAGCCCATCATGTTGACCATTGTCAGAATAGTGAGCTGTACGACCCCCATTTTGTTGGCTTTAGGTTTACTCATAATTTTTCCTCCTGCAACAGGGAGCGCTGCGCGTCGCGAGGCTTAATGACGTAGCACCAGACCTGCTTACGGCCGTCGTGTTCTTCGATATAAACACCCTGCAGTTCAGGCGCAAAGCCCGGCAGCAGGTTAATCCCTTCCTCCAGGGCGCTGAAATAACGCAGGACAGAACCGCCCCAGATTTCGCCCGGAACGACGCACAGTACTCCCGGCGGGTAAGGCAGAGCGCCTTCAGCCGCGATACGACCTTCCGCTTCCGGCAGGCGAACCAGTTCAACCTCGCCGCGCAGATAGGCATAGTTGGCCTCTTGCGGATTCATACTGACTTTCGGGAAATGCGATTTACGGAACATCTCTTTTTGCAGTTGTTTCACGTTGTGCCGCGCATAGAGATCATGCATCTCCTGGCAAAGCTGACGCAGGGTATAGCCGGCGTAACGCGTTTCATGCTGTTTGTAAATGGATGGTAATACTTCCGCTAACGGCGCATCGGCTTCCAGCAGTTTTTCGAAACGAACCAGCAGAGCGACAAGCTGTTGCAATTTCGCCATGTCTTCTGCCGGCGTCAGCAAGAACAGGATGGAGTTGAGATCGCATTTTTCCGGGACGACGCCGTTCTCACGCAGGAAGTTAGCGAGGATCGTGGCAGGAACGCCAAAGTCTTCATATTCGCCGCTCGCTGCATTGATGCCCGGCGTGGTGAGCAACAGTTTGCATGGGTCGACAAAGTATTGATGTTCGGCATAGCCTTCAAACGCATGCCAATGTTCGCCCGGGACAAAGTGGAAGAAACGCAGATCGCAGGCGATCTCCGATGTCGGGTATGACTGCCACGGCTTGCCGTCAATCAGTTCCGGCACGAACGGACGGATATGATGGCAGTTTTCGAGGATTAATTTACGGGTATCGACGCCGTTAACCACGCAATCCATCCACATATTGCGGCCGCTGACGCCTTCGTGCATTTTGGCGTTAACGTCCAGCGCGGCGAACAGCGGATAGAACGGGCTGGTCGACGCGTGCATCATAAAGGCGTTATTCATGCGCTTATGCGGAACGTAGCGCGGTTGCCCTTTGATATGGCTATCTTTTTTGTGGATCTGCGAGGTCTGGGAGAACCCGGCCTGTTGTTTGTGAACGGACTGCGTTACCAGAATACCCGGATCGTTTTCGTTCAGTTCCAGTAGCAGCGGCGAGCAGTCGGCCATCATCGGAATAAATTGTTCATAGCCGACCCAGGCGGAGTCAAACAGGATGTAGTCGCACAGATGACCAATTTTATCGACGACCTGACGGGCGTTATAAATGGTACCGTCGTAGGTGCCTAACTGGATGACGGCCAGACGGAACGGACGGACGTCGCGGACGCGCTGCGGCGCGACTTCGTTAATCAGCTCGCGCAGATAATCTTCTTCAAAGCAGTGAGCATCGATCCCGCCGATAAAACCATACGGGTTACGCGCGGTTTCCAGATAAACAGGCGTTGCGCCCGCCTGTAATAATGCGCCGTGGTGGTTAGATTTGTGGTTGTTACGGTCAAACAGCACCAGATCGCCCGGCGTTAACAGGGCGTTTAGCACGACTTTGTTAGAGGAGGAAGTCCCGTTCAGCACAAAGTAGGTTTTATCGGCGTTAAAGATTTTTGCCGCATGTTGTTGCGCAATGCAAGGCGCGCCTTCGTGAATCAGCAGATCGCCCATGGCCACGTCCGCGTTGCACAAATCGGAGCGGAAGAGCGTTTCGCCAAAGTATTCCACGAATTGATTACCGGCAGGATGACGGCGGAAGAATTCGCCGCCCTGGTGCCCCGGGCAGTCAAATGCGCTGTTGCCCTGGTTGACATAATCCACCAGTGCGCGGAAGAACGGCGGACGTAACTGCGTTTCGTAGTGGCTTGCCGCTGTTTCCAACTGACGACCATAAAAGGCCGCACGGGATTCATTATATTCGAATACACCAGAGATACGCGACAGATATTCAGGCGGTACGCGCCCTTCGTCATGCGTCGCGATAAACACGGGGATACCGTAACCCGTTGCGTCGATTTCATCGAGTTTTCCTCGTTCAATATCGTCGATAGATAACACGATGGCAGCCACGTCGATAAAACGACTTTCATCAACATTTACAATATTACGCTGTGTAGAAAAACAATCCGGGCAGTGACGGCTAACGGCAATTTTTAATTCTGTCATTTTTTCATCTCTTTATTTCAGGTAATAGCAGGCCCTCAATTTCTCGAAGGAGAAACTGATTCTTCCGGAAAAAATTAAAGCTATCCCGCTGATAAAAAATCAGTAAATTAGCTTTATTTTAGATGTAATAAATCCTAACCCGTCCGGTCGCGGAAAATACAGGATTTAAGAAGTTGAGTACTACGATATACAGGCTGAAGCCGTGATAACAAAACTGCGTTGAGTCGGAGTTTCTTCTGTCAGGCCAGGTGGTTACTGGGCTGGGCGTAAAGAAGTTACCATACCGTCGCTTTTAACAATTTGAGTTATTTAGGCAATAGACCTGAATGACATAAGGGTCGGAAAGACCTGTATGCTGAAGTACCCGTAGCAGAAAAACTACCGGGCATTAAAGAAATGAAAGTCGAAACTATTACGGTGGGCAAACATCATAATATGCGTTGTCCGCCTTATATGGGGCATAAAACGATTATTATTTTCCATTTTGAGATCCTTTCATTGATTTATTGAAAGCATGGCTATTTTATCCAGGATCTGCCAGCAATCTGTGAACCGGATCAACAAAAAACGATCATTTGCAAAATAATTAGTCGACGATTATGCATATCGTGCTGTGAGATAATTAATTGTTTAGTCAATGTTAATTAAATGTTTTATGCTCTCCATAAAATATAATGTGGCCGCGAAAATAATTATTCGCGATGCCGAAAATAAATGACACAAAAATTAGAATTTATTTAAAAATAATGAATAGCTATTCATGGCATAAAGCGATAGCCAATTCCGGTTTCGGTAATAAAATGGCGTGGGCGGGTGGGATCTTGTTCCAGTTTCTGGCGTAGATGCCCCATATAGATGCGCAAATAGTGGCTATGCTCCACGGCATTAGGCCCCCAGACCTGGTTTAGTAACTGTCGCTGGGTTAATACTTTACCTGCATTATTGAGTAATACCGCCAGCAGGCGGAACTCAATCGGCGTCAGATGGATTTCTTCATCGCCACGGTGGATCAACCGTGCGGCGAGATCGACCGTAACGTTAGAAAAGCGGACTCTCGGATCGGCACAAGGGCTGGCGGCGTGTCGTCGCAGCGCGACACGTAAACGCGCCTGCAGCTCGCCAATGCCGAATGGCTTGCTCAGGTAATCGTCAGCCCCGGCGTCAAGCGCGGCAATCTTATCGTTTTCTTCACTGCGGGCGGAAAGAACAATAATTGGTATCGCGCTCCACTGACGCAGGTCGCGAATAAAATCGTTTCCGTCGCCGTCCGGTAGACCAAGGTCGAGAATAATCAGATCGGGTTTTCGCGTGGCGGCTTCCAGTAAACCACGTTGTAATGTTTCAGCTTCGTACACGCGCAGACCATCGCCTTCCAGCGCGGCGCGCAGAAAGCGGCGGATGGCCTGTTCATCTTCAACAATCAGAACGTTTGTCACATATCCTCATGAAAATCATCAAGTTCAGGTGGTTTTCCTTGCGGCAGTGTAACACGGAAACAGGCGCCGCCCTGTGATCGATTATAGGCGGTGAGCGTGCCGCCGTGTACCTCTACGATAGCATGGCAAATCGCCAGCCCCAGCCCCACACCGGGGACGGCGGACTCTTTGTTGCCGCGGGCGAATTTATCGAAAATTGTCTGTTCTTGCCCTGCAGGAATACCCGGCCCGTTATCCCAGACATCCAGTTGTAAACGATCGTCCTTAACCGCAGCATCAATGCCGATACTGGCCTGCGGCCCGGCGTACTTAACCGCGTTTTCCAGCAAGTTGATCAGGACGCGCTCAAATAGGAGGCCATCGACATGGATAAGCGTTAACTGTTGCGGCAGCGACAAGGTAATCGGATGCAATAAACCCGGTTCCAACATCTGTAACGCGCTTCCGACGACCTCTTCCAGCGTGAGCCACTCTTTTTTAAGATTAAACCCGCCGGACTGAATACGCGCCATATCCAGCAAATTATTCACCAGCCGGGTGGTGTTGAGAATATGCTGACGGATTTCACTGGCCTGACGTGCGTGGGGCGATCCCGCGCTGGCTAAATCCAGCGTCAGAATTTCCGCCTGGCCGAACAGCACCGTCAGCGGCGTGCGTAAATCATGTGACAGCGCCGCCAGCAGCGCATTACGAATACTTTCGCGCTCACTGGCGAGACGCGCCTGTTCTTCGCTGGCGGTCAGCGTCAGTCGTTCCAGAGCGTTGGCGACAAGTAGAGTGAACGTTTCCAGCAGGCGTTGCTGCTCCGGCACCATTAACTGACGCAGATTGCCTGGCTCGACGATAGCCAGACCGTGCGTTTTGTCGGCGCTCTTCAGCGGCAGGATTTGATAAGGGACGCCGGGGAGGGTATCGGTGCCTGCGCCGGCAGGCTGGCCTTTATCAAAACTCCAGCGTGCGATCGCGTCGTCCCATGGCGTCATGCCTTGCTGGTGGGTGAGAGGCAGCAACTTACCGTGAGCATCGGGTAATAAAATTTGGCTGCGCGCCTGAAACGTCGAGGCGATAAACTGCTCGCTGGTGACGGCGATATCATGTTCGCTACGCCCGACGGCCAGCGCTTTAGACATTTCATATAAATGGCGGGTACGCTGCTCCCGATAACGGGCGACGCGCGCCTGATAGCGCACCCCGGCAGTAAGGTTGCCAATCACCAGACCAACCGTCAGCATCACGGCAAAGGTCAGCAAATACTGCACGTCCGAAACGGCGAGCGTACCGCGTGGCGCGATAAAAAAGAGATCAAAACTCGCCACGTTAATCACCGTCGCCACCACCGACGGCCAGCGTCCGTAAAACAGCGCGATCACCACTACGCCCAGCAAATAGAGCATCACCAGATTGGCGGCGTCGAAAGCGACCAGCCACTGCATAGCGATAAGCGTGGTGATGGCGCAAAGCGCCACGGCGACCAGACAGCCCTGAATCTGCCCACGCCATTTCTCTTTAAAACTCCGGTTATCAGGCGCTTGCGTCAACGCGCGGGCAGGCGGCTCTTCCAGCGCGACGATCACCTGATCAAGATCCGGCGCGCGCCTGGCAAGACGGTCGGCGAAAGCGTCACGTCGCCACCAGCGTCGCGACGCCGGACGGCCCATCACGATTTTCCCCAGATTATGCTCGCGGGCATAGCGCACGACCGCTTTCTCTTCGGCGGGATCGGACAGAGTGGCGGTTTCCGCGCCAAGCTCCTGCGCCAGGCGCAGCGCGCTTAAAATGGCCCGCCGTTGTTTTTCCGGTAAGCGGTGTAACGTTGGCGTTTCGACATAGACGGCGTGCCAGACGCTGCCGAGCCGGGAGGCCAGACGCGCCGCGGTACGCACCAGTTTTTCGCTGCCGGTGTTATGCCCGATACACAGTAAAATCGCATCGCGGGTATGCCATACTTTTTCTTCGCCCGGATGCGCGCGCCAGGCGCGCATCTGATCGTCCACGCGATCGGCTGTCCGGCGTAGCGCCAGCTCGCGGAGAGCGATCAGATTGCCCTTGCGGAAAAAATGTTCAATAGCGCGTTCCGCCTGACCGGCGATATACACTTTACCTTCGTTGAGCCGTTGGCGCAGATCGTCGGGCGGCAGATCGACCAGTACGACTTCATCGGCGGCATCAAAAAAGGGATCGGGGACGGTTTCGCGCACCTGAATCCCCGTGACGCCGCTCACCACATCGTTCAGACTTTCCAGATGTTGTACGTTCACGGTGGTGAAAACGTCGATTCCCGCTTCCAGCAGCTCTTCAATATCCTGCCAGCGCTTAGGATGGCGTGAGCCAGGCGCGTTACTGTGCGCCAGCTCATCCATTAAAATCAGCGCCGGACGCCGGGCGAGGGCGGCATCCAGGTCAAATTCGCGAATTTGCCGCCCCCGGTGCGAGTGACGTTTTGGCGGCAGAATGGTCAGCCCGTCAAGTAGCGCGGCGGTCTCTTTACGGCCATGCGTCTCTACCACGCCGATCACCACATCCAGCCCCTGCGCTCGCAGCCGCTGCGCTTGCGCCAGCATCGCCCAGGTTTTTCCGACGCCTGCGCAGGCGCCGAAGAAAATTTTCAACTTCCCCCGGTGGGGCGGGGGCGTTTGTTCCAACAAGCGATCCGGGTCAGGACGCAAGGGTTCGTCGTTCATTTCGCTCTGTGTCCCTGTAGCGCATCCAGCGCCAGATTAAGCTCAACAATATTCACCACCGGTTGCCCAAGAAAGCGCGCCAGCGGCCTGTGCGTATATTCTGCAACCAGTTGCGCGACCTGTTCAACGGGAAGCTGGCGAGCCGCCGCCACGCGGGGGATTTGCCATGCCGCGGCGCCGGGCGTCAGATTATTATCCAGCCCGCTTGCCGACGCCGTCGCCAGCTCAACCGGAACCGCGGAACTCGCCTGGGGGTTAGCGGCGCGTAGCGCGGCGACGCGGGCCTGTATTTGCGCATCCAGTTCGGGATTGCTGGCGGCCAGGTTGCTTCCGCCCGACGCCAGTGGGTTATAAGGCGTATCGGCGGTGGCGGAGGGCCGGCCATGAAAATAGCCCGCGGCGGTAAACGATTGTCCGATAAGCGCTGAGCCGCGTATCACATTGTCTTTATGAATCAGCGAGCCATTAGCCTGCCAGGGAAACCACCACTGCCCCAGCGCCGTGGTCAGAAGCGGATACACGCCGCCGGTCAATAACAGCAGAAATAACATTGTCGAAAAAGCAGGACGTAAACCGATCATCATACACCTCACGCCAGACCCAGCAGGGTCAGCAGCACATCAATCACTTTGATACCAATAAACGGCACCACCAGGCCACCCAGACCATAGATCCATAAATTACGGCGCAGCATGGCCGATGCGGAAAGCGGCTTATAACTCACGCCTTTTAATGCCAGTGGGATCAGAAAAATGATAATCAGGGCGTTAAAGATCACCGCGCTCAGAATGGCGGAGTTCGGCGAATGCAGCCCCATCACGTTGAGCGCGTTTAGCTGCGGATAGGTAGCGGCAAACGCGGCGGGAATAATGGCGAAATATTTCGCTACATCATTCGCGATACTGAAGGTGGTGAGCGAGCCGCGCGTCATCAGCATCTGCTTACCGATATGCACCACTTCAATCAATTTGGTCGGGTTAGAGTCCAGATCCACCATATTACCGGCTTCTTTTGCCGCCTGGGTGCCGGAGTTCATCGCCACCGCGACGTCAGCCTGCGCCAGCGCCGGGGCATCGTTAGTGCCGTCGCCGGTCATGGCGACCAGCCGTCCTTCCGCCTGATATTGACGGATCAGCGCCAGCTTGGCTTCCGGCGTGGCTTCGGCAAGAAAATCGTCCACACCGGCTTCTGCGGCAATTGCCGCTGCCGTCAGGCGATTATCGCCGGTGATCATCACCGTTTTAATGCCCATCTTCCGTAGCTGGGCGAAGCGTTCTTTAATACCGCCTTTAACAATATCCTTGAGGGCGATAACACCCAGTACGCGCGTGCCTTCCACTACGACCAACGGCGTCGCGCCAAGACGCGCCACGCTCTCGACGTTTTGCTCAACATCGGCGGGAAAATGGCCGCCATTGCTCTCGACATGACGCCGAATCGCGTCCACAGATCCTTTACGGATCAACCGATTATCGATATTAATTCCGCTCATGCGACTTTGCGCGGTAAACGGAACAAAGGTGGCATGAAGTGACTGCACATCGCGCTCACGCAGATTAAAGCGCTGTTTGGCGAGGATAACGATGCTGCGGCCCTCCGGCGTTTCGTCGGCCAGCGAAGCGAGCTGCGCGGCGTCGGCCAGCGTGCGCTCGTCCACCCCTTGGGCGGGAATAAAATCGGACGCCTGGCGGTTGCCGAGCGTGATAGTGCCGGTTTTATCCAGCAGCAGCACGTCAACATCGCCGGCGGCTTCTACGGCGCGGCCGCTGGTGGCTATCACGTTCGCGCCCAGCATTCGGCTCATTCCGGCTACGCCAATGGCGGAGAGTAGCCCGCCGATGGTAGTGGGGATCAGGCACACTAGCAACGCCACCAACACGGTGACGCTGACCGCGTTACCGCCCCAGGCGGAGAAGGGCCACAGAGTGGCGGTCGTCAGTAAAAAGACAATGGTCAGGGCGATGAGCAAAATCGTCAGGGCAATCTCGTTAGGCGTTTTCCGCCGCTGCGCGCCTTCCACCATCGCGATCATCCGGTCAAGAAAGGTTTCGCCAGGATTGACGCTACAGGCAATCACCAGCCAGTCGGAAAGAATTCGCGTGCCGCCGGTGACAGAGGCGAAATCGCCGCCAGACTCGCGGATCACGGGCGCGGATTCGCCGGTAATCGCACTTTCATCCACCGAGGCGCCGCCTTCAATGACCTCGCCGTCGCAGGGAATAATCTCGCCCGCGTTGACCAGGACAATGTCGCCTTTCCGCAGTTCAGCGGCGGGCACGTTATCGGCCTGCGCATCATGGCGCGGGGCGCGCAGGCGGCGAGCGAACGCGGTCTTTTTCACCCCTTTCAGACTGTTTGCCTGGGCTTTGCTGCGGCCTTCCGCCAGCGCTTCGGCAAAATTGGCGAACAGTACGGTGAACCATAACCACAGGCTGATAACCCCTGTGAACAAGGCGCTTCCCGCTATTTGTCCTGTTACCATAGCGAGCGTTAACAGAGTGGTTAGCACGCTGCCGGCCCAGACCACAAACATCACCGGGTTACGCCACTGGGCGCGTGGGCTTAATTTTTTTACGGCATCCGTTAGCGCCTGTACGAGTAAAACAGGTTCAAACAGCGCCAGTTGCTTGCGACTCATATCAATGTACTCCACATCGCTCAAGGTAAAGAGAAATGTTCCGCTACCGGGCCAAGCGCCAGGGCAGGAATAAACGTCAGCGCGCCGACCAGCAGTACCGTGCCGATGAGCAGTCCAATAAATAGCGCGCCGTGGGTCGCCAGCGTTCCCTGACTAGCCGGCTGGGCTTTTTTGCTGACCAGCGATCCGGCGATGGCCATGACAGGAATAATCACGCCAAAACGTCCGACGAACATGCAGAACGCCAGCAGACAGTTCCAGAAAGGCGAGTTAGCGCTCAGACCCGCAAAGGCGCTACCGTTGTTATTGGCGGCAGAGGAGACGGCATATAGCACTTCGCTAAAACCGTGCGGGCCAGGGTTCAGCATTGCGCTGCGTCCGGCATCCGTCATCATCGCCAGCGCCGAACCCAACAAGACCAGCATCGGCGTGACCAGAATCGCCAGCGCGGTCATCTTCATTTCGCGCACGTCGATTTTTTTCCCCAGATACTCCGGCGTGCGGCCGATCATCAGCCCAGCGATAAACACCGCCAGCAGGACAAACAGCAACATGCCGTACAGACCTGAACCGACGCCGCCGAAAACTACTTCGCCAATTTGCATCAGCCACATCGGCACCATCCCGCCCAGTGCGGTAAACGAGTCGTGCATAGCGTCTACCGCCCCGCAGGACGCCGCGGTCGTGACGACGGCAAACAGGCTGCTCGCCAGCACGCCAAAGCGTGTTTCTTTACCTTCCATGTTGACGCTGCTGTCCGCGCCCGCAGTCAACAGGTGCGGATTTCCCTGAACTTCCGCCCACATCACCACCGCCACACAGACAACAAAAATAAATGACATTGCCCACAACAGCGCGCGTCCCTGACGGCGATCGCCCGCCGCTTCGCCAAAGGCGAAACAGAGCGCGGCTGGAATCAAAAATATCGCCAGCATCTGCACCATATTAGTAAGCGCGGTGGGGTTTTCGAACGGATGCGAAGAGTTGGCGTTAAAGAAACCGCCGCCGTTGGTGCCAAGCATTTTGATCGCCTCCTGCGAGGCAACCGGTCCCATCGGCAAGAGTTGTTGAGCGCCTTCAAGGGTGGTGATGGGCTGATAAGCGGACAGGTTTTGCAGTACGCCTTGTTGGATAAAAAACAGCGCGATGATTAACGCGACAGGAAATAATATCCACAGTGTAATGCGTACCAGATCTTGCCAGGCATTACCCAGCGTGTGCATATTCTGTCGCGTAAAGGCGCGGATAAGCGCAAAAACCACCGCAATCCCGGTCGCCGCCGACAGGAAATTTTGCACCGTCAGCCCCGCCATCTGGCTAAAGTAACTTAGCGTACTTTCGCCGCTGTAGGCTTGCCAGTTGGTATTGGTAACAAAGCTGACGGCGGTATTCAGCGCCAGATCCCAGGAAAGCCCCGGTAGCCGCTGCGGATTTAAGGGCAGCCACTCCTGCCAGAATAGCAGGCAAAACAGGATGCTCAGTCCCAGCAGATTGAGCGTCAGTAGCGCCAGTAAATACTGACGCCAGTTCATCTCGTGGCCGGTAATGCCAAGCGTGCGCCAAAGGACGCGTTCAACGCCAGCCACGCCCGGCAACGGAGCGGCGACGATGAGCCTTGCCAGGCCCGAACCCAACGGTTTCGCCAGTACCAATAAAATCAGTAAAAAACTGGCGATCAGTAAAGATCCTTGCGCGGCCATCAGAACGCCTCCGCATTAATCAGGGCATAGACCAGATAACCTAAAAGTAAGAAAACCAGCACGATGCCGGTTATCACGCCTGCACTCACAGAGCACCTCCAGTGGCATTGTTTTACTCCTGAGAAAGGTAATTTTTTGGCTGCAAAGATTTCGCAAAAATTGGCGGGAGGAATGTAAAAAAAGTATAAAAATGGCAAAGACCATTATTTAACTAATGGTTAGTATTAATTTAACTTTTATGTAACTAATTTACATTTCGAGTGTAAATTTACTGGAAAAGTGTGAAAATAAGTGGTCGGATGAGTGGTAAAATTACACAGAAAGCGGTACTATTTTAATCAGGTAACGAGGTTCAACTTTTCGGTGCTATTCACCGATTCAATCTATACCGAGGCGGGTAGCATCGGTATAAAGGGGGGAAACGTATGGAACGCTATAAAGACTATCCGACGCATGTCATTTTTGTCCGTCGTGCTTTCGCGGTGACCGCAGGCGTGCTGGCGCTGCCGGTGATGCTCTTCTGGAAAGACCGCGCGCGTTTTTATAGTTATCTGCACCGTGTCTGGTCGAAAACCAGTGATAAACCGGTATGGATGGCGCAGGCTGAAAAAGCCACCTGCGACTTTTATTAATCGCGACCAGCCTGAAAAACCGTCAGCCGCCACGCTGGCGGTTTTTGTCTATGAGCAATCCGGCGATCTCAGGCTCAAATACCGCAGCAGAGATTTGATACGATGGGAAAAAACAGCGTAGATTTCAGGACCAATGCTTTGCGTTGCTAAACATGCTGGCATTTTGCCTGCAACTCAAATTATTTAGGATATATACGGTTTGCTAACATTATTAGCCCGGGAAAATAATTCGACTATTGTTGTGCAAAATACGCTTTTATTGCTAAATAAAATTTATCCAGATTGTTTATATTTCCCTTCGCTATATTCGCATAAGATATAAAAATGGCAAATATATATGAGCGATATTATTTATTTAAAAATAGTCGGCGAACGTCAGGGGATCATATCCGAAGGCTGCGGCAGTGAACCCTCTGTCGGCAATCGTTACCAGACTGGACATGAAAATGAAATTTTTGTTTTTAGCCTGCAGGCACTGGTCAGCAGTACTGTGGACGGCGTCAACCATCATGGGATTCGCTTTTGTAAGCTGATTGATAAAAGCTCGCCGCTGTTTACCCAGGCGATAAATAACAATGAGTGTTGCTCTCTGGATTTTAGCTTTTATCGTATTAACCGCTGGGGAAGGTGGGAGAAATATTATCATATTGAGGTTCGCGGAGCGGGTATTACAGCATACTCAATGCATTCCCGAACAGAGGGAATGCCTGAAGAATTTATCACAATACATTATGATTATATCCGCTCAAAACATCTGATAGCTAATACGGAATACAGTGTCCTGTTAACGCCAGAAAACTACAATCGACTCTTTCCGGCAACCCTTCCCGTGGTTGAACGACCTGATATCCCTGCAAAAAAAAGAGAAATTGTCTTAACCATTGGCGTCTTCTTTGACGGTACGGGGAACAACCTGCTCAACACGAATTTACGGATGCAGAAATGCAACCCAGAAAACTATGGGCTTGATGTGCGGACGTTAACGGAGTTTAACCAGAGTTGCATAAAGAAAGCGGGGTTTGACGGAACGGAAGCAGGCAGTTATCTGAATTATTATACGAATATTTACTGGTTGAATAAGTTGTATCATAAAGAACCAGAGCTTAAAGATGGGGTAAAGAATATTCAACGCGATATCTATATCGAAGGTATTGGCACCGAGAATAACAAAGCCGATTCTCTGTGGGGGATGGGGCTGGGAAATAACGATACCGGGGTTATCGCCAAAACCGATCGCGCGATGGTCCAACTGCGCAGGATACTGACGGAAGTGGTTGGCGCTCTTCAGGGCAAAGATATTATGATCGCGGGTTTGCAGTTTGATGTCTTTGGGTTCAGCCGCGGCGCCGCAGCCGCCCGCCACTTTACCAACCGCGTCTTTGAGCAAGATCCTGTGCTGGTCAGGACGATCGCGACCGCTTTTCAGCCCGTTGAATACCGGGGAAAACCGGCAGGTGAGGTGCAATTTTTAGGCCTTTTCGACACCGTCACCGCCGTAGGGGGAATGCTGGACGGTCTTGACCCCCATGACGGTAATAATCTGGCGGTTAAAATAGGTTTACCGCCGGGGGTGGCAAAACAGGTTTTTCACCTGACGGCGATGCACGAGTGCCGTTATAACTTTTGCCTTAATAGCGTAAAAGAGCAATGGCCTGAATTAAGCTTACCGGGGGCACATGCCGATATTGGCGGGGGATATAACCCGCAGGAAGAGGAATATCTTTTTTTGAGTCGGCCCGCTGTTGAAACCGTATTAGCCGACGTGCCGACAGAGGCGACCGGCGTCTATCAGAAGGCGGTCCTGCAGGCAGAAACTTTGCCGCATTACTTTGCGCTGGCCCCCATGTTGCCGTCAGGCGTTATGAAGGTCGAGACCAATACGGATGAAAGGGTATCGCCGGATCACCTTGGCAATGCGAAAAAGCGCGTAGCCGCTGCGGTCACCTTCCAGCGAATCGTCAGCAATGACTGGTCTAAAGTTGCCCTCAGGGTGATGTATGAGGTCGCCAAAGAGGCTGGCGTTGTGTTTGATGCTATGCAGGAGAATAATGATTATTCCTGGCCGACGGAACTGGATGCGATATGCCAGAAAGCCTTATCACAAGCAAAAAATGCCTTTAATGGGGCCAATTCGCTTCAGTTTTCTTCAGATGAGTTGAACACTATCGGCAAGTATATTCACTGTTCGGCCAACTGGAATGCCGTTGATTATCACCTGAAAAATAATATTTCATCTGCAGTCTCGTCTTCCAAGACATTTAGTTTTGTTAACCGGCCGGATGAAAACTGGACCCGGACCGTTTATGACATGGCAGGGAATCCTCAAAAATGACGCGTAATTTCAGGTTGTTACTGCTGGGCGGTTTGCTGGGGCTGTCGATGACCGCAACCAGTAAAGAGTTAACCTCGCTACTTGCCCCCTATGATGAGTGGTATTTCAATTTTTTCTATCCAAATGCGTTGCCAGCAGATGTGACCTATGTGGAATTGCTGGACACGGATGGGATACTGTATCGGTACAGGATGCTGGATAGCACGATACCCAGCTCAACAACGGTTGCGGAATGGGAGGATGACCTTAGCGTTGGGATGGCGTCATTCAATAAGGCCAAAAATCCTCCCCAGGCTATGCATTTCTGCTGGGATTCAATAATTGATAAAAAAGTGTATGAGACGTGGATAACGTTTGGTTATCCGGTCTGGGAAATGATGCTGACCCCTTACCCGTCGCCATGGGATGCCAGCATACAGGAGTACCGCCGTTATTTGCTAATCGGTCTGGCGCCGGAAGGCAGGGTGCGAGTCTGGCTGGAGAACACTAAAAAGCCCAATACGCGATTAACGGAGGATAAAGATATTCTGGTCGAGACGGTATCCGGTGAAAAACTGGCGATGTGCAAGGGGGTAACCAGATTTAGCCGTGGATATAAATATATAAAAGAAACCGAAGATTTTATCAAAGATAAAAAATATCCTTACGGAAACTGGTAAGCGATGATAAAAATACAATCCGGAGTGACGACCATACTGATGTTGACGCTTTTGCTGTGCGCAGAAATACCCGTTCATGCGGCGGATAAAAAGCTAACCTCGCTACTTGCCCCCTATGATGAGTGGTATTTCAATTTCCTTTATCCAAATGCGTTGCCAGCAGATGTGACCTATGTGGAATTGCTGGACACGGATGGAATACTGTATCGGTACAGGATGCTAGGAAGCACAAATGCCAGTTCAGCCAGTGTTGGAAAATGGAATGAAGAGGTGATGGGTATCCATTCAGATTTCAATAAGGCCAAAAATCCTCCCCAGGCTATGCATTTCTGCTGGGATTCGATAATCGATAAAAAAGTGTATGAGACGTGGATAACGTTTGGTTATCCGGTTTGGGAAATGATGCTGACCCCTTACCCGTCGCCATGGGATGCCAGCGTGCAGGAGTACCACCGTTATCTGGTAATTGGTCTGGCGCCGGAAGGCAGAGTGCGTGTCTGGCTGGTAAATAATGGCAAGCCCAATACGCGATTAACGGAGGATAAAGATATTCTGGTCGAGACGGTATCCGGTGAAAAACTGGCGATGTGCAAGGGGGTAACCAGATTTAGCCGTGGATATAAATATATAAAAGAAACCGAAGATTTTATCAAAGATAAAAAATACCCTTACGGCAACTGGTAAGGGTATTGGGCGCTTCTGAAAAACCGTCAGCCGCTGGCGGTTTTTTTATGCGCCAGGGTCTACACTGTTTAACGCTATTCTGCCGTGACGTTTCATCTTTCAGGAGTTGTATGCCCACCCATTTAGTCTGGTTCAGGCGCGATCTGCGTTTACAGGATAACCTTGCGCTGGCCGCCGCCTGCCGCGATGCATCCGCGCGGGTACTGGCGCTTTATATTGCCACCCCCGCGCAGTGGCAGGCCCATGATATGGCGCCGCGGCAGGCGGCATTCATCAGCGCGCAGCTCAATGCGCTACAGACGGCCCTTGCAGAGAAAGGGATTCCGATGCTGTTTCATGAAGTGGCGGATTTTAACGCCAGTATTGAGACAGTCAAAAACGTTTGCCGACAGCATGACGTCAGCCATCTGTTTTATAACTACGAGTATGAGGTTAATGAGCGTCAGCGTGATGCAGCGGTGGAAAAAGCGCTGCAATCTGTCATCTGCGAAGGCTTTGACGATAGCGTGATTCTGCCACCCGGCGCAGTGATGACCGGCAATCATGAAATGTATAAAGTTTTTACGCCGTTTAAAAACGCCTGGTTGAAACGGCTAAAAGAGGATATCCCGCCGTGCGTTCCGGCCCCGAAGATCCGGGCAAGCGGCGCGCTTTCTACCCCCTTAACGCCAGTCTCGCTTAACTACCCGCAACAGGCGTTTGACGCCGCGCTTTTCCCGGTTGAAGAAAACGCGGCCATCGCGCAGCTACGTCAGTTTTGCGCGCAGGGCGCAGACAAGTATGCGTCACGGCGCGATTTCCCTGCGGTTGAAGGCACCAGTCGGCTTTCCGCCAGCCTGGCGACGGGTGGCCTGTCGCCGCGACAGTGCCTGCACCGATTACTGGCGGAGCAGCCGCAGGCGCTGGACGGCGGACCAGGAAGCGTCTGGTTGAATGAACTCATCTGGCGGGAATTTTACCGTCATTTAATGACTTGGTATCCGGCATTATGCAAACACCAGCCGTTTATCCGCTGGACGAAACGCGTCACGTGGCAGGAGAATCCACATTATTTTCAGGCATGGCGGAAAGGCGAAACCGGTTATCCCATTGTCGATGCGGCGATGCGCCAGCTTAATGCGACAGGCTGGATGCATAACCGTTTACGTATGATTACCGCCAGCTTTCTGGTGAAAGATCTGCTGATTGACTGGCGGCTGGGTGAGCGCTATTTCATGTCGCAGCTTATTGACGGCGATCTTGCCGCCAATAATGGCGGTTGGCAGTGGGCCGCTTCAACCGGTACTGATGCCGCGCCTTATTTTCGTATTTTTAATCCCACGACTCAGGGGGAGAGGTTCGATCGCGACGGCGAATTTATCCGCCAGTGGCTACCGGCATTACGCGATATCCCTGGAAAAGCGATTCACGAGCCGTGGCGGTGGGCGGAAAAAGCGGGAGTCGTGCTTGATTATCCTCGGCCCATTGTGGATCACAAACAGGCGAGAATCGCGACGCTTTCCGCCTATGAGGCGGCGAGAAAAGGGGGGTAATACAGGCCCGGTAGCGCAGACTACCGGACATTCTGCTATCAGGATTCGACGGCCAGCGAGCGGCTTTTGAATTTGAAGGACTGATACAGCCAAATTAGCAGGACAACGCCTACGCAGGCTAACGCGCCCCAGGTGATCTGTTCAAAAACATCGACATAGGCGTTGATGGCGTAATTAACCGCGCCGCTGGCGTCAAAGGCGCTTTGCGAGGTCTGGTCAGCGATGACGCCCGCCAGGTAGTTAGCTATCGCGCCGGACAGCAGCATATAAATTCCGGTTAATACGCCGGTGATGCCGGGGATATCAATGCGCGTAATTTGCGACATGGCGACCGGGTCGATAAACAGCTCGGCAAAGCCCATCACCGCCAGCCCCAGCACCATCAGCGGCATTGAGGAGTGTCCGTAAGCGGCGGACCAGCGCGCGCTCAGGGTCAGAATGCAGAATCCGGCGCTCATCAGACCGAGACCCAACGCGAATTTGCCCCAGATACGCACGGTGCGATTACCGCTTACGCTCTCTTTAACCAGCCAGGCCAGGACGACCCCACACAGCATCACGGCAAAGGCGTTCACCGACTGGAACATGGCGGTGGGAACGGAATAGCCCAGAATATCGCGGTTCACAAAGCGGTCGATATACAGGCTGATAGAACTGCCGCCCTGCTGGGCAAACGCCCAGAACAGCATACTGAACAGGGTCAGGGTGACAATCAGCCCCAGTTCTTTGCGTTGTTTTGCCGTTTGCGCCTGGCGATAAATTTTTGTCAGCACGACCAGGCCGATCGCGGTCGCCACGATTAAGGCATAAACTGCCCATTCTTTCCAGAACAGAACGGTAATCAGCAACGGCGCCGCTACCAGCAGGATCAACAGCCAGCCCCAGTTTGGCAGCAGGTAGTTTCTGGCGCGCAAAGCGGCTTTATTAACGCCGGTGGTGTGGGTGAAATGACGATTTCCACACAGGAAGATCACCAGTCCCGCCAGCATACCAATGGCGGCGAGCGCAAAGCCCATCGCCCAACTGTACTCCTCTTGCACATAGCCGCAGGCGATAGGGGCCACGATCGAACCAATATTGCCCGCCGCGTAAAGCAGCGAGAACCCGCCGTCGCGGCGCGGATCTTCCGGCTGGTACAGTTCGCCCAGCAGGCAGCTAATATTCGATTTAAACAGGCCGTAGCCGCAGACAATGATCGCCAGCGACAGATAAAGGAAGGCTGGAGCGATCTCACTGGCGCCCAGCACTAAGTGACCGACCGCCATTAAAAATGCGCCCAGCATCACCGCCATTCGGTTGCCAAGCACTTTATCCGCCAGATAACCGCCCAGGATCGGCGT
The DNA here is from genome assembly GCF_008692845.1 of Salmonella enterica subsp. arizonae. Lineage (GTDB taxonomy): Bacteria > Pseudomonadota > Gammaproteobacteria > Enterobacterales > Enterobacteriaceae > Salmonella > Salmonella arizonae. The sequence goes on along the minus strand of NZ_VXJW01000002.1, from coordinate 184,820 downwards.
GACGTAGACCAACGAGCAATAAGCGCTGAATAACGCGTAGGCGTGGTTATCGTCGTATTTTAGCTGATTGGTGAGATAAAGAATCAGTAGGGCGCGCATACCATAAAAGCTGAAGTACTCCCAAATTTGCAGGGCGACAACGTAATAAATGGCGTGGGGTTGAGATGCTTGTTTATTCATCATATTTCCGGGGTAGAGGCGCTACGGCAAGAAAGAGACATTCTCAGATAATGCCTTTCTTTATAAGCTTATTAAGCCTGTTGTATCGCCATGTTTCCTTAAAGTTACCAACTTGATACAGAAATGATTTGTTTTGCTGTATGCGTTATTATTGCATAAATATACATTAAACAGATCGTGTTTTGGTAAGTAATTTGCACCAACTCAGGGTGTGATTGTTTCTTGATGTGTCAAACAAATGTTTATCGACGAACTGCTAACGGGAGGCTATGTTAACGGAGGCTGAACCCGTAACGGGAAAGCAGAACGTGGGTTAAAGGGAGCGATGATGAAAAACACCGAGCTGGAACAACTGATTAACGACAAGCTGAACAGTGCGGCAATAAGCGATTATGCGCCGAATGGTTTACAGGTCGAAGGAAAAGAGACGGTACAGAAAATCGTTACCGGCGTGACCGCAAGTCAGGCGCTGCTCGATGAGGCGGTGCGTTTGCAGGCCGATGCGGTCATTGTTCATCATGGTTACTTCTGGAAAGGCGAGTCTCCTGTTATTCGCGGCATGAAACGCTGTCGTTTAAAAACGTTACTGGCAAATGATATTAATTTGTACGGTTGGCACCTGCCGCTGGATGCGCACCCTGAACTGGGCAACAACGCGCAGTTAGCGACGCTATTGGGTATTACCGTGAAAGGAGAAATTGAGCCGCTGGTGCCGTGGGGGGAACTCTCAATGCCGGTGCCGGGGCTGGAACTGGCCTCATGGATTGAAGCGCGTCTGGGGCGTAAACCGCTATGGTGCGGCGATACCGGACCGGAGAATGTCCAGCGTGTCGCCTGGTGTACCGGCGGCGGACAAAGTTTTATTGATAGCGCCGCCCGCTTCGGCGTTGACGCTTTTATTACCGGCGAGGTGTCTGAACAGACTATTCATTCTGCGCGCGAGCAGGGGCTGCATTTTTATGCCGCCGGGCACCATGCCACTGAACGTGGCGGTATTCGCGCCTTGAGCGAATGGCTGAACGAAAACACGGAGTTGGATGTGACGTTTATTGATATCCCTAACCCGGCATAACTGAGGGGGAATAAAGTGCAGCGAGCGCGTTGTTATCTGTTAGGCGAAACGGCGGTCGTCCTGGAACTTGAACCGCCGATTACGCTGGCGAGCCAGAAACGTATCTGGCGTCTGACGCAGCGTCTGGTCGATATGCCGAACGTCGTGGAAGCGATTCCTGGGATGAACAATATCACCGTAATCCTGCGGGAACCGCAAACCCTGGCGCTGGATGCGATTGAACGTCTGCAGCGCTGGTGGGAAGAGAGCGAGGCGCTGGAGCCGGACTCGCGTTCGGTTGAGATCCCGGTGATTTATGGCGGCGCAGGCGGACCGGATCTGGCGGAGGTGGCGCGGCACAGCGGTTTGAGTGAAAAGCAGGTCGTGGAGCTGCATGCCTCCGTTGAGTATGTCGTCTGGTTTTTAGGCTTCCAGCCTGGCTTTCCCTATCTTGGGAATTTACCAGAACCGCTTCATATGCCGAGACGCGCGGAGCCGCGCTTGCAGGTTCCGGCAGGTTCCGTCGGCATCGGCGGCGCGCAGACTGGCATTTATCCATTATCCACGCCGGGCGGCTGGCAACTGATAGGCCTCACGCCGTTGAAGTTATTCGATCCGATACGGGAGCCCCCGGTTCTGCTACGCCCAGGCGATAGCGTACGCTTTGTGCCGCAAAAGGAGGGAGTATGCTGAATATTATTCGCGCGGGGATTTACACCTCTGTGCAGGACAGCGGACGCCACGGTTTTCGTCAGGCAGGACTGAGCCACTGCGGCGCGCTGGATAAGCCCGCCTTTCAGACTGCTAATCTCCTGGTCGGGAACGACGCGAATGCCCCGGGGCTGGAAATCACCCTCGGACAACTGGTCGTCGAATTTGAAAACGAGAGTTGGTTCGCTCTCACCGGCGCGGGCTGCGAGGCACAATTGGATAATCAACCTGTCTGGACAGGCTGGCGATTGCCGGTAAAAGCGGGCCAGCGCCTCACGCTGCATCGTCCGCTTCACGGGATGCGTAGCTATCTGGCGGTGGCGGGCGGTATTGCTGTGCCGGAGGTGATGGGATCGTGTAGCACCGATCTGAAGTCTGGTATCGGTGGGCTGGAAGGGCGGTTGCTAAAAGATGGCGATCGGCTGGCGACGGGCAACCCATCGCGACATTTTAGCGGGCCGCAGGGCGTGAAGCAGTTACTGTGGGGGAATCGCATCCGCGCTTTGCCGGGGCCGGAATACCGTGAGTTCGATCGCGCATCGCAAGAAGCATTCTGGCGTTCGCCGTGGCAACTCAGTCCGCAAAGTAATCGCATGGGCTATCGTTTGCAGGGGCAATCATTAAAGCGGACAACGGATCGCGAGCTGCTGTCTCACGGTTTGCTGCCCGGTGTCGTGCAGGTGCCTTCCAACGGTCAGCCTATTGTGCTGATGAATGATGCCCAGACAACTGGCGGCTATCCGCGTATTGCCTGCATCATTGAGGCGGATATGTACCATCTGGCGCAAGTCCCGCTGGGGCAACCGATCCATTTTGTGCAATGTTCGCTGGAAGAGGCGCTCAACGCGCGCCGCGAGCGTCAGCGCTATCTGGAACAGCTAACCTGGCGACTCCAGCATGAAAATTGATTTAAATGCGGACCTGGGCGAAGGCTTTGCCAGCGACAGCGAATTATTAACGCTGGTCTCCTCCGCCAATATCGCCTGTGGCTTTCACGCCGGCGATGCGCAAACCATGCTGACCTGCGTGCGCGAGGCGCTGAAAAACGGCGTGGCGATCGGCGCGCATCCCAGCTTTCCGGATCGGGATAATTTTGGGCGGACGGCGATGGTTTTGCCGCCGGAAACGGTATACGCCCAGACGTTGTACCAAATCGGCGCGCTGGGGGCGATTGTTCAGGCGCAAGGCGGCGTGATGCGCCATGTCAAACCGCACGGTATGCTCTATAACCAGGCGGCGAAAGATCCCCGTCTGGCACAGGCGATTGCGAAAGCGGTACACGACTATGATTCGTCACTGATACTGGTTGGACTGGCGGGAAGCGAACTGATCCGGGCCGGTGAACGCTATCGCCTGGCGACGCGGCAGGAGGTGTTTGCCGATCGCGGCTATCAGGCCGACGGTAGCCTGGTGCCGCGCACGCAACCTGGCGCGCTGATTCTCGACGAAGGGCAAGCGCTGGCGCAAACGCTGGATATGGTGCAAGCCGGGAGAGTGAAAAGCGTTACTGGCGTGTGGACGAATGTCACGGCGCAAACGGTGTGCATTCATGGCGACGGCGAGTATGCGCTTGCATTCGCACGCAGGCTACGCGCCGCGTTTAATGCGCGTAATATACACGTTAGTTTCTGAGAATCAGACGATTGAAGCTATTATATTACGTCTGCTAAAGCTTATTGTATACCGTTTTCTTAATATCAAGAGGGGGGAAATGTATTCAATACAACATACATCCCCTCTTAATATATTATTTAAAAATAACCAAAGTGATATCGAACAGATTGATAACTAATTTATCGACGCCCTTAAGTATCAAATCATAAAAAGTCAAAAAGCTGGGGCTTATTATGCGTGCTGATTTATTACATAACCGCAACCGCATAATGCTGGAAAATTGTTCTGTCAGTTTCACTATATCCTGCCTGTTGCCATAAATCATCCTGTGAGCGTTGAAAGCCGTCGTCAGGCCAGAGTCACCCGCTTTCTGCAGCAGTCCAGCGATAAGTGGATGACCGGGCCCTTGTTGGAAAAACTGATGTAGCTGTGGGGAACTGATGTAATTGACAATCCAGATCTGGACACTAAAAGCGCTAACAAAAATATCTGGAATAACCTTACATAGCTGCGCCTAATACCGCTACACTTTTGCCCGCCCATGTTTACCCCAGGGGAAAGGACTGACGGCTTTCGTAAAATGGCGAACTTTTTTCAACAATAATTACGCGTTATTATGTTATGTAGCGCCTATAGTTAGAGGTCGATGATGCTAATGGTGGCGAATTTTAGTACTGTTCCCGAGCGATGCAGAAGCTGTCGGATAAAAAGACATGATCAAAGCGATAGCGACGGCGCTGTAGCTGAAAGACGATGCTGTCATAGTGAGCGCTACAGCTCACTACTCATCTGTTAACAAAGGATATTATTATGCCTGAAGGTCCGGAAATTCGTCGTGCGGCGGATCATCTGGAGGCGGCAATTAAAGGCAAACTCTTAACCGATGTCTGGTTTGCCTTTGCACAGTTAAAACCATATGAATCGCAGCTTACAGGTCAAATGGTTACCCGGATAGAGACGCGCGGAAAAGCGTTACTGACCCACTTTTCAAATGGCCTGACGCTCTACAGTCACAACCAACTTTATGGCGTATGGCGGGTGATCGACACCGGTGAAATACCGCACACCACACGTATATTGCGCGTCAGGCTACAAACAGCGGATAAAACTATTCTGCTTTACAGCGCGTCTGATATCGAAATGCTGACAGCAGAGCAGCTCACGACGCACCCTTTTTTACAGCGAGTCGGTCCGGATGTGCTGGACGCGCGTCTTACCCCGGAAGAGGTTAAAGCTCGATTGCTGTCGCCGCGTTTTCGCAACCGACAATTCTCCGGGCTGCTGCTGGATCAGGCCTTTCTGGCAGGGCTGGGGAATTATCTGCGCGTTGAAATCCTCTGGCAGTCAGAATTAACCGGGCAGCATAAAGCGAAAGATCTCAGCGAGGCGCAACTGAACACGCTATCCCACGCGCTGTTGGATATTCCACGTCTTTCCTACGCTACGCGCGGCCAGACGGATGAGAATAAGCATCATGGCGCGCAGTTTCGCTTTAAGGTGTTCCACCGGGATGGCGAAGCGTGCGAGCGGTGCGGCGGCATTATCGAAAAGACAACGCTTTCCTCACGCCCGTTTTACTGGTGTCCCCACTGCCAGAAATAATCAGCGTTATGCGCTCTGTTTTGGCGCATAGGTTGAAATAAAACGGGCCACTGTCGGACCTGCTAACAGAATGCTGAACAGCCGTAGGGTTTGCATTGCCATGATTAGCGCCATATCGGCGCTGCTTCCGACCGCGATCGCGGCAACCGTATCCAGACCGCCGGGACTGGTGGCAAGATAAGCCGTCATAAAATCAATCTGCATGTAGCGGGCCATTCCCCACGCCATCGCAGCGCAAATCGCCATCAGCGCGAAAATTGAAAATAAGATTTGCGGCAATGGACGCAACGCCATAAAAAAAATCTGTTTGTCGAAGCCCAGACCGATACGCCAGCCTATCGCCATATAGGCCACGGCCAGCAACCATTCGGGTAATTCAATCTCAATAATGCCATGCGAATGGAGAAGCGCGCCTGCCAGCATCGGGAGCAGCATCGTGCCGGAAGGGATACGCATCAGACGACCGGCAATGCCCGCCACAATCGCTAACAGGAGCGTCGTCAACAAATTACCGCTAAGCGGCGGAAACCAGCTCTTCTGCTGGCTGACCGCTATCGCGCTATCGCCGAGTATCAGGCGTGTCACCAACACCGCAGCGCCAGCGACAAACAGTACCCGCAGATACTGCATAAACGCCACTAATCGGATATCCGCACCGTAATCTTGCGCCATCGCTACCATCGCCGCCGCGCCGCCAGGCGAAGACCCCCATGCGCCGGTATTGCCGGGCAACGAGCTGTAACGCACCAGAAGCCAGCCGACTATAGCGCTGGAAAGCAACGTTATCAGCAACACGAGAAGCACGACCGGCCAGTAGAGGGCAAGGGTGGTTAATAGCGAACCGGTTAGATTTTGGGCGATCATACAGCCAAGAATAGCCTGCGCAGCGAGAAAAATACCGCGCGGAAGTTGCAGCGAACAGCCCCGTAAGCTAAAAACGATACCCGCAATCATCGGACCGAGCAGCATCGCCGCCGGAAGATGCAGCCAGAGGAAAATAAGGGAAATAAGCAGCGATAACAGGAACAATAAAAACCACTGCAAAATCGGCATTCCATGCTCCCTGATGATATTTAGCGAAACCTTAATTAATCATAGAGAGTACGGGATGACAATAAAATAATGAGGATAAGAAAAAAGGGGAAATGTAACGGATGGCGATGGTTGTGTCGCCATCCGGTTTTCAATTAACGCTTCAGCGCCGATTTAAAATCGCGCTTTTCGTAGCCGGTGTAAAGCTGACGAGGACGGGCGATTTTCATGCCTTCGCTGTGCATTTCATTCCAGTGGGCTATCCAGCCGACGGTACGCGCCATGGCGAAGATCACGGTGAACATCGAAGACGGAATACCCATTGCCTTGAGAATAATACCGGAATAGAAGTCGACGTTCGGGTACAGTTTCTTCTCAATAAAGTACGGGTCGTTCAGCGCAATGTGCTCAAGCTCCATCGCCACTTCCAGCAGATCGTCTTTCGTACCCAGTTCTTTCAGCACTTCGTGGCAGGTTTCACGCATCACGGTAGCGCGCGGATCGTAGTTTTTGTAAACACGATGACCGAAGCCCATCAGGCGGAAAGAATCATTCTTGTCCTTCGCACGACGAACAAATTCCGGAATGTGTTTAACGGAGCTGATTTCTTCCAGCATTTTCAACGCGGCTTCGTTTGCGCCGCCGTGCGCGGGTCCCCACAGAGAGGCGATCCCGGCGGCAATGCAGGCGAACGGGTTGGCGCCGCTTGAGCCTGCGGTACGTACCGTTGACGTAGAGGCGTTCTGCTCATGATCGGCGTGCAGGATCAGAATACGGTCCATCGCGCGTTCCAGTACCGGGTTCACTTCATAGGTTTCACACGGCGTGGAGAACATCATGTTCAGGAAGTTACCGGCGTATGAAAGGTCGTTGCGCGGATAAACAAACGGCTGACCGATTGAATATTTGTAACACATTGCCGCCATTGTCGGCATTTTGGACAACAGACGGAACGCCGCGATTTCACGGTGGCGTGGATTATTCACATCCAGCGAGTCGTGGTAGAACGCCGCTAGCGCGCCAGTGATCCCGCACATCACCGCCATCGGATGTGAATCGCGACGGAAAGCGTGGAACAGGCGAGTGATTTGCTCATGGATCATCGTATGGCGGGTGACTGTCGTTCTGAACTCGTCATACTCCTCCTGCGTCGGTTTTTCACCGTACAGCAGGATGTAACAGACTTCCAGATAGTTGGAGTCGGTAGCAAGCTGGTCAATCGGGAAACCGCGATGCAGTAAAATGCCTTCGTCGCCGTCGATGAAGGTGATTTTAGATTCGCAGGATGCGGTAGAGGTGAAACCAGGGTCAAAAGTGAAAACTCCTTTTGAACCGAGACTACGAATATCAATAACATCTTGACCGAGTGTACCTTTTAGCACATCCAGTTCAATAGCAGTGTCACCAGTGAGGGTGATTTTTGCCTTTTTATCAGCCATTTACGGTCTCCTTAGCGCCTTATTGCTTAAGACTGCCGGAACTCAGACTTGCCTTCTCCACGTCATCTTCCTCGTCGTTAGTGCATGAAAGATTCTGTGTATGCATCAATCAACCGTTACCAGTTTGTTATTTGGCTCGCCGCTCTGTGAAAGAGGGGATGACCTGGGTACAGAGCAATGGGCGCTTGCAGGTAACGGTTTGATTTATGTCGAATTAGCAGCAAATCAGGAACGTAGCAATCCGGGTAATGTAACCTGTCTATCACTAATAACTGTCCTGAAAGAATGGGTCAATATCATCACACTGTTGCATAACTTATTAGCAGGTGAAAGAGTGACCCCATAACTTTTACGCATTATATGCTTTTTCTGGTGTTGTTTGTAACAACTTTGTTTAATGTTTGTCAAATCAGATGATTGAAAATTAAAAAAATGTTGTTATCGTGACCTGCGTCACTGTTCAGGATAAAACCCGACAAACTATATGTAGGTTAATTGTAATGATTTTGTGAACGTCCTATACTGCCGCCAGGCCTCCGGAATACCCTGCAATCCCGAGCCACCCAGCGTTGTAACGTGTCGTTTTAGCTACTGGAAGCAGTATTTTACATGACGCGCAGTTATAGAAAGGACGCTGTCTGACCCGCACGCAGACCGGAGGAAGGAAATCCCGTCGTCTTTCTGGCTACAGGTAGATTCACCTCTGTAACCGAAGTCTTAAGGGAATAATAAGAACAGCATGTGGGCGTTATTCATGATAAGAAATGTGAAAAAACAAAGACCTGTCAATCTGGATCTACAAACGATTCGGTTCCCCATCACAGCGATAGCGTCCATTCTCCATCGCGTATCCGGTGTGATTACTTTCATCGCAGTCGGCATACTACTGTGGCTACTGGGCACCAGCCTCTCTTCCCCGGAAGGGTTCCAGCAAGCCGCCGACATCATGGACGGCTTCCTCGTTAAATTTATCATGTGGGGCATCCTTACCGCGTTGGCGTATCACGTCATCGTTGGAATTCGTCACATGTTAATGGATTTTGGTTATCTGGAAGAAACATTCGAAGCGGGTCAACGCTCTGCCAAAATCTCTTTTGTTATCACTGTCGTGCTTTCACTTCTCGCAGGAGTCCTCGTATGGTAAGCAACGCCTCCGCATTAGGACGCAATGGCGTACATGATTTCATCCTGGTCCGTGCTACTGCTATCGTTCTGACGTTATACATCATCTACATGGTGGGTTTTTTCGCCACGAGCGGCGAGCTGACCTTTGAAGTCTGGACCAGTTTCTTCTCATCGGCCTTCACCAAAGTCTTCACCCTGCTGGCGCTTTTTTCCATCTTGATTCATGCCTGGATCGGCATGTGGCAGGTGTTGACCGACTACGTTAAACCACTGGCAGTGCGCCTGTTACTGCAACTCGTTATCGTTGTTGCTCTGGTGGTTTACGTCATCTATGGATTTGTTGTGGTGTGGGGTGTGTGATGAAACTGCCAGTCAGAGAATTTGATGCTGTTGTTATCGGCGCAGGCGGCGCGGGTATGCGCGCGGCGCTGCAAATTTCCCAAAGCGGCCAAACCTGTGCGCTGCTGTCTAAAGTGTTCCCAACCCGATCGCATACCGTTTCCGCGCAGGGCGGCATCACCGTGGCGCTCGGTAATAGCCATGAAGATAACTGGGAATGGCACATGTACGATACCGTAAAAGGGTCGGATTACATTGGTGACCAGGACGCTATTGAATATATGTGTAAGACCGGCCCGGAAGCGATTCTGGAGCTGGAGCACATGGGGCTGCCGTTCTCCCGTCTTGATGATGGACGTATCTATCAGCGCCCGTTCGGCGGCCAGTCGAAGAACTTCGGCGGTGAGCAGGCGGCACGTACCGCGGCGGCGGCTGACCGTACCGGTCACGCCTTGCTACATACGCTCTATCAGCAGAATTTGAAAAACCACACTACGATTTTCTCCGAATGGTATGCGCTGGATCTGGTGAAAAACCAGGATGGCGCGGTGGTGGGGTGTACCGCTTTATGCATTGAAACCGGCGAAGTGGTTTATTTTAAAGCCCGCGCGACCGTGCTGGCGACCGGCGGCGCAGGGCGAATCTACCAGTCCACCACTAATGCCCACATCAACACCGGCGACGGTGTCGGTATGGCGCTGCGTGCCGGTGTCCCGGTGCAGGACATGGAAATGTGGCAGTTCCACCCGACCGGTATCGCCGGGGCGGGCGTTCTGGTTACAGAGGGTTGCCGCGGCGAAGGCGGTTACTTGCTGAACAAACATGGCGAGCGCTTTATGGAGCGTTATGCGCCGAACGCCAAAGACCTGGCGGGTCGTGACGTGGTGGCGCGTTCCATCATGATCGAAATCCGTGAAGGCCGCGGCTGCGACGGCCCGTGGGGGCCGCACGCTAAACTGAAACTGGATCACCTGGGTAAAGAGGTGCTGGAATCCCGCCTGCCGGGTATCCTGGAGCTGTCCCGTACTTTCGCCCACGTTGACCCGGTGAAAGAGCCGATTCCGGTTATCCCGACCTGCCACTACATGATGGGCGGTATTCCGACCAAAGTCACCGGCCAGGCGCTGACTGTGAACGAGCAGGGCGAAGACGTGGTCATTCCGGGGTTGTTCGCGGTGGGTGAAATCGCCTGCGTATCCGTACACGGCGCCAACCGTCTGGGCGGTAACTCGCTGCTGGACCTGGTGGTCTTTGGCCGCGCGGCGGGGTTGCATTTGCAGGAATCCATCGCCGAGCAGGGCGTGCTGCGCGACGCCAGCGAGTCCGATGTTGAAGGTTCTCTGGAGCGCCTGAATCGCTGGAACAACAACCGCAACGGCGAAGATCCGGTGGCTATCCGCAAAGCGCTGCAGGAGTGTATGCAGCATAACTTCTCCGTATTCCGTGAAGGCGATGCGATGGCGAAAGGGCTTGAGCAGTTGAAAGTGATCCGCGAGCGCCTGAAAAACGCCCGTCTGGATGACACTTCCAGTGAGTTTAATACCCAGCGTGTTGAGTGTCTGGAGCTGGATAACCTGATGGAAACCGCCTACGCCACTGCTGTATCCGCGAATTTCCGGACGGAAAGCCGCGGCGCGCATAGTCGCTTCGATTTCCCGGAGCGTGATGATGCCAACTGGTTGTGTCATACCCTGTATCAACCGCAAACGGAATCCATGACGCGCCGAAGCGTCAATATGGAACCTAAACTGCGTCCGGCGTTCCCGCCGAAGATTCGTACTTATTAATTGCGGAGACAGGATGATGAAACTCGAATTTTCGATTTATCGTTATAACCCGGATGTTGATAACGCTCCGCGTATGCAGGATTACACCCTGGAAGGCGAAGAAGGGCGTGACATGATGCTGCTGGATGCGTTAATCCAGCTTAAAGAAAAAGATCCCAGTCTGTCTTTCCGCCGTTCCTGCCGCGAAGGTGTGTGTGGTTCCGATGGCTTGAATATGAACGGTAAGAATGGTCTGGCCTGTATCACCCCGATTTCGGCGCTGCATCATCCAGGTAAGAAGATTGTGATTCGCCCGCTACCCGGTTTGCCGGTCATCCGCGATTTGGTGGTAGACATGGGGCAATTCTACGCACAATATGAGAAGATTAAGCCTTACTTATTGAATAATGGGCAAAATCCACCGGCTCGCGAGCATTTGCAGATGCCGGAGCAGCGTGAAAAACTTGATGGGCTGTATGAATGTATTCTTTGCGCCTGTTGCTCAACATCCTGCCCGTCATTCTGGTGGAACCCAGATAAGTTTATCGGTCCGGCGGGGCTGCTCGCGGCGTATCGATTCCTGATCGATAGCCGTGATACCGAGACCGACAGTCGTCTGGAAGGGATGAGCGATGCATTCAGCGTATTCCGCTGTCACAGTATTATGAACTGCGTCAGTGTATGTCCTAAGGGACTGAACCCGACGCGCGCTATCGGCCATATTAAGTCGATGCTGTTGCAGCGTAGCGCATAAGTAGTTGTAGTTGCCGGGGAAGAGATTCCCCGGTCGTGCAGGAAACCTCTAAAAACTGCCACATGATTAGACAGTTTTTAAAGGTTCCTTAGCGGACGCAGATGACACGACAGTCCGCAACAAGTGAACCCCGGCACGCATACGTCGTATGCGTGGTTAGTATCCACGGTGAAGTAAGCATACGAATGCTTAAGGGATCACGATGCAGAACAGCGCTTTGAAAGCCTGGTTGGACTCTTCTTACCTCTCTGGTTCGAATCAGAGCTGGATAGAACAGCTCTATGAAGACTTCTTAACCGATCCTGACTCGGTAGACGCTAACTGGCGTTTAACGTTCCAGCAGTTACCTGGTACCGGAGTCAAACCGGATCAACTCCATTCAAAAACACGTGAATATTTCCGGCGGCAGGCGTTGGCTGGCTCACGTTACTCTTCTACGATTTCCGACCCTGACACTAATGTGAAGCAGGTTAAAGTCCTGCAGCTTATCAACGCTTATCGTTTCCGTGGTCATCAGCATGCAAACCTCGATCCGCTGGGACTGTGGAAACAAGAAAGAGTGGCGGATCTGGACCCCTCTTTCCATGATTTGACCGAGGCCGATTTCCAGGAAACCTTCAATGTCGGCTCTTTTGCCAGCGGCAAAGAGACAATGAAGCTGGGTGAGCTGCTTGACGCGCTCAAACAGACCTACTGCGGCCCGATTGGCGCGGAGTATATGCACATCACCAGCACCGAAGAGAAACGCTGGATCCAACAGCGCATCGAATCCGGTCGCGCGGCCTTCAGCGCTGACGAGAAAAAACGCTTCCTGAACGAACTGACCGCCGCCGAAGGGCTGGAACGTTACCTGGGCGCTAAATTCCCCGGTGCGAAACGTTTCTCGCTGGAAGGCGGCGACGCGTTAATCCCGATGCTGAAAGAGATGGTTCGCCATGCGGGTAATAGCGGCACTCGCGAAGTGGTGCTAGGTATGGCGCACCGCGGTCGCCTGAACGTACTGATCAACGTACTGGGTAAAAAACCGCAGGATCTGTTCGACGAGTTTGCCGGTAAGCATAAAGAACATCTTGGCACCGGCGATGTGAAGTACCACATGGGCTTCTCGTCAGATATCGAAACGGAAGGCGGTCTGGTTCACCTGGCGCTGGCGTTTAACCCATCGCACCTGGAAATCGTGAGCCCGGTGGTGATGGGATCTGTGCGTGCGCGTCTGGATAGACTGGACGAACCGAGCAGCAACAAAGTGTTACCCATCACCATTCATGGCGATGCGGCAGTCACCGGCCAGGGCGTGGTTCAGGAAACGCTGAACATGTCGAAAGCGCGCGGTTACGAAGTGGGCGGTACGGTACGTATCGTTATCAACAACCAGGTCGGCTTTACCACCTCCAACCCGCTGGATGCGCGTTCAACGCCTTACTGTACCGATATTGGCAAAATGGTTCAGGCGCCTATTTTCCACGTCAACGCGGACGATCCGGAAGCCGTCGCTTTTGTGACCCGTCTGGCGCTGGATTTCCGTAACACCTTTAAACGTGATGTGTTCATCGACCTGGTATGCTACCGCCGTCACGGCCACAACGAAGCCGACGAGCCGAGCGCAACTCAGCCGCTGATGTACCAGAAAATCAAAAAGCATCCGACGCCGCGTAAAATCTACGCCGACAAACTGGAAGCCGATAAAGTGGCAACGCTGGAAGACGCCACCGAAATGGTCAATCTTTACCGCGATGCGCTGGATGCCGGTGAGTGTGTAGTGAAAGAGTGGCGTCCGATGAACATGCACTCCTTTACCTGGTCGCCGTATCTCAACCACGAGTGGGACGAAAACTACCCGAACAAAGTTGAGATGAAGCGTCTGCAGGAGCTGGCTAAACGTATCAGCACCGTGCCGGAAGCCATTGAAATGCAGTCTCGTGTGGCGAAAATCTACGGCGACCGTCAGGCGATGGCAGCAGGCGAGAAATTATTTGACTGGGGCGGCGCGGAAAATCTGGCTTACGCCACGCTGGTTGATGAGGGTATTCCGGTACGCCTGTCCGGGGAAGACTCCGGTCGCGGCACCTTCTTCCATCGTCATGCGGTGATTCACAATCAGACGAACGGCTCAACATATACGCCGTTGCAGCATATTCACAGCGGTCAGGGACAGTTTAAAGTCTGGGACTCCGTGCTGTCTGAAGAAGCGGTGCTGGCCTTTGAATACGGTTATGCCACGGCGGAACCACGTACTCTGACCATCTGGGAAGCGCAGTTTGGCGACTTCGCCAATGGCGCACAGGTGGTTATCGACCAGTTCATCTCCTCCGGCGAGCAGAAATGGGGCCGGATGTGCGGTCTGGTGATGCTGTTGCCGCACGGTTACGAAGGGCAGGGACCGGAGCACTCCTCCGCGCGTCTGGAGCGTTACCTGCAACTTTGCGCCGAGCAAAACATGCAGGTTTGCGTGCCGTCTACTCCGGCGCAGGTCTACCATATGTTGCGTCGTCAGGCGCTGCGCGGGATGCGCCGTCCGTTGGTGGTAATGTCGCCAAAATCGCTACTGCGTCACCCGCTGGCGGTCTCTACGCTTGATGAACTGGCGAACGGCGCCTTCCAGCCAGCCATTGGCGAAATTGACGAGCTGGACCCTAAAGCCGTGAAACGCGTGGTAATGTGTTCTGGTAAGGTTTATTACGATCTACTGGAACAACGGCGTAAAAACGATCAGAAAGATGTCGCTATCGTGCGCATCGAACAGCTCTATCCGTTCCCGCATAAAGCGGTGCAGGAAGCGCTGCAGCCTTATGCTCACGTACATGATTTTGTCTGGTGCCAGGAAGAGCCGCTTAATCAGGGCGCGTGGTACTGCAGCCAGCATCATTTCCGTGAAGTAGTTCCATTTGGGGCCGCTCTGCGTTACGCAGGTCGCCCGGCCTCCGCCTCACCGGCGGTAGGGTATATGTCCGTTCACCAGAAACAGCAACAAGATCTGGTTAATGACGCGCTGAACGTCGATTAAATAAAGGATAAATAATGAGTAGCGTAGATATTCTTGTTCCCGACCTGCCTGAGTCCGTAGCGGACGCAACCGTCGCCACCTGGCATAAAAAACCGGGCGATGCGGTTGTCCGTGACGAAGTGCTGGTAGAAATCGAAACTGACAAAGTGGTACTGGAAGTACCGGCATCAGCGGACGGCATTCTGGATGCGGTTCTGGAAGAGGAGGGGACTACTGTAACCTCTCGCCAGATCCTCGGTCGCCTGCGTGAAGGCAATAGCGCGGGTAAAGAGACCAGCGCGAAATCCGAAGAGAAAGCGTCTACCCCGGCACAGCGCCAGCAGGCGTCGCTGGAAGAACAAAACAATGATGCGCTCAGCCCGGCAATCCGTCGCCTACTGGCTGAACACAATCTGGAAGCCAGCGCCATTAAAGGTACTGGCGTCGGCGGTCGTATTACCCGTGAAGATGTGGAAAAACATCTGGCGAAAGCGCCAGCGAAAGACGAGTCTAAAGCACCGGAAACCGCGCCTGCCGCGCAGCCAGCGCTTGGCGCTCGCGGGGAAAAACGCGTGCCGATGACTCGCCTGCGTAAGCGTGTGGCCGAGCGTCTGCTGGAAGCGAAAAACTCAACCGCCATGCTGACGACGTTCAACGAGGTCAACATGAAGCCGATTATGGATCTGCGTAAGCAGTACGGCGAAGTGTTTGAAAAACGTCACGGCATCCGCTTGGGCTTTATGTCCTTCTACGTGAAAGCGGTGGTTGAAGCGCTGAAGCGTTATCCAGAAGTGAACGCCTCTATCGACGGCGATGATGTGGTGTACCACAACTACTTTGATGTGAGCATGGCGGTTTCTACGCCGCGCGGCCTGGTCACGCCGGTACTGCGTGACGTGGATACGCTGGGCATGGCTGATATCGAGAAGAAAATTAAAGAACTGGCCGTCAAAGGCCGCGACGGCAAGCTGACTGTAGAAGATCTGACCGGCGGTAACTTTACCATTACCAACGGCGGCGTATTTGGTTCGCTGATGTCTACCCCGATCATCAACCCGCCGCAGAGCGCGATCCTGGGAATGCACGCCATTAAAGACAGGCCGATGGCGATAGACGGCAAGGTGGAAATTCTGCCGATGATGTACTTGGCGCTTTCTTACGATCATCGCCTGATCGATGGTCGCGAATCCGTGGGCTTCCTGGTCACTATCAAAGAGCTGCTGGAAGATCCGACCCGTCTGCTGCTGGACGTGTAGTCAACAAGAGCATCACCTGCCCTGTAGGTCTGATAAGACGCCGAGGCGTCGCCATCAGGCGGTGCATCATTGCCGTATGGCGGCGTAAACGCCTTATCCGGCCTACAGGTTTAAGATAACGATTACCTGAAGGATGGACAGAACACATGAACTTACATGAATATCAGGCAAAACAACTTTTTGCCCGTTATGGCTTACCGGCGCCGGTGGGTTATGCCTGTACTACTCCGCGTGAAGCCGAAGAAGCCGCGTCTAAAATCGGCGCCGGCCCGTGGGTAGTGAAATGTCAGGTTCACGCAGGGGGCCGCGGCAAAGCGGGCGGTGTGAAGGTGGTAAACAGCAAAGAGGACATTCGCGCCTTTGCGGAAAACTGGCTGGGCAAGCGTCTGGTGACCTATCAAACAGACGCCAATGGTCAACCGGTCAACCAGATTCTGGTTGAAGCGGCGACTGATATCGGCAAAGAGCTGTATCTCGGCGCGGTCGTTGACCGTAGTTCCCGTCGCGTGGTTTTTATGGCCTCCACCGAAGGCGGCGTGGAAATTGAGAAAGTGGCGGAAGAAACCCCGCACCTGATCCATAAAGTCGCGCTCGATCCGCTGACCGGCCCGATGCCGTATCAGGGACGTGAGCTGGCGTTTAAACTGGGTCTGGAAGGCAAACTGGTGCAGCAGTTCACCAAAATCTTCATGGGCCTGGCGACTATCTTCCTGGAGCGCGATCTGGCGCTTATCGAAATCAACCCGCTGGTCATAACCAAACAGGGCGATCTGATTTGCCTCGACGGTAAACTGGGCGCTGACGGCAACGCGCTGTTCCGCCAGCCGGATCTACGTGAAATGCGCGACCAGTCTCAGGAAGATCCGCGTGAAGCGCAGGCGGCGCAGTGGGAACTGAACTATGTGGCGCTCGATGGCAATATCGGCTGCATGGTGAACGGCGCAGGTCTGGCGATGGGCACGATGGACATCGTTAAGCTGCACGGCGGCGAACCAGCTAACTTCCTTGACGTTGGCGGCGGCGCAACCAAAGAGCGTGTCACCGAAGCGTTCAAAATCATCCTCTCTGATGACAACGTGAAAGCGGTTCTGGTTAACATCTTCGGCGGTATCGTGCGCTGTGATCTGATCGCTGACGGTATCATCGGCGCAGTGGAAGAGGTGGGCGTTAATGTCCCGGTTGTCGTTCGTCTGGAAGGCAACAACGCCGAACTCGGCGCGAAAAAACTGGCTGACAGCGGCCTGAATATTATTGCAGCGAAAAGTCTTACGGATGCAGCTCAGCAGGTTGTTGCCGCAGTGGAGGGGAAATAATGTCCGTTTTAATTAATAAAGACACCAAGGTTATCTGCCAGGGCTTCACCGGTAGCCAGGGGACGTTCCACTCCGAACAGGCGATCGCTTACGGTACGCAAATGGTCGGCGGCGTGACGCCAGGTAAAGGCGGCACCACGCATCTGGGCCTGCCGGTGTTCAACACCGTGCGTGAAGCAGTAGATGCGACGGGCGCAACCGCATCCGTTATCTACGTTCCGGCGCCGTTCTGCAAAGACTCCATTCTGGAAGCCATTGATGCGGGCATTAAACTGATTATCACCATTACCGAAGGTATTCCGACGCTGGATATGCTGACGGTGAAGGTGAAGCTGGATGAAGCTGGTGTGCGTATGATCGGGCCGAACTGCCCAGGTGTTATAACTCCAGGCGAATGTAAAATCGGCATTATGCCGGGCCACATTCATAAGCCGGGCAAAGTGGGCATTGTTTCCCGCTCCGGTACGTTGACCTATGAAGCGGTTAAGCAGACTACCGACTACGGCTTCGGTCAGTCCACCTGTGTGGGTATCGGCGGCGACCCGATCCCAGGCTCTAACTTTATCGATATCCTGAAGCTTTTCCAGGAGGATCCGCAGACTGAAGCGATTGTGATGATCGGTGAGATCGGCGGTAGCGCGGAAGAAGAAGCGGCTGCTTATATCAAAGATCATGTGACCAAACCGGTTGTCGGCTACATCGCCGGGGTGACCGCGCCGAAAGGCAAACGTATGGGCCACGCAGGCGCCATCATTGCTGGCGGCAAAGGCACTGCGGATGAAAAATTCGCCGCGCTGGAAGCCGCAGGCGTGAAAACCGTTCGCAGCTTGGCCGATATCGGCGAAGCGCTGAAAGCAATTATAAAATAAAAACCCGCTGTTCCTGTGGGAACAGATAAATGTCCGTTTTCGACATGGTTGGCCACCTTTAAGGTGGCCTTTTTTATGGCGATATCTTGCCTGTGATTCATATTGTTTTGTTTAAAAGGTATTATTTTTTGCGAAAAGCATCATTTTTCCCTAAGAGACAATGCTGCATATTACTGGCTTTAATTGATTTACTGCCGGGGGAAACGTATGTCACCGCCATGTCGTCAGAAACGCTATTTACTACGTTTTCATACCCTCGCCAGGCTTTTTACCGCTGCGACTGAATTTACCACGTTCATCGTTGATATTAATGGAAATGCAGGGACAGAAAATGTCGCCTGTAATCCATTTTGTACTCTGATGCGCGCCCATAATTATTACGCGAAATATTGCCCGCAATGCGACAGATATTGCGCCTGGCACGCTTTATCTGCGTCAAAACCGCAGATCCTAAACTGTTATGCTGGGTTAAGTTTTTTCTCTGTCCCG
This sequence comes from Salmonella enterica subsp. arizonae, assembly GCF_008692845.1. Taxonomy (GTDB): domain Bacteria; phylum Pseudomonadota; class Gammaproteobacteria; order Enterobacterales; family Enterobacteriaceae; genus Salmonella; species Salmonella arizonae. Next base: position 166,297 of record NZ_VXJW01000002.1, on the reverse strand, counting down.
CTAGTGGAGAATCAACAGGTTTGTGGTTTTATTGTTTGTGGTAAGGTACGGGTAAAAAATCAGGAATATAAAGCGATTGATTTGATGAATATTGAACCATGGGAGAATGATACTGCATTAAGAAAAGCATGGTGGAGTCTAAAGGTCATTGATAATAACCGTTTGGCGGCGGCAGTAAATTTACTCAGTTTTATGGTTAACTCTTTTACATCAAATACCGATACTATTTTAGTGGAAAACCTGTTGACCTCATCGGAGACGGATTATTCTCTTTCCCGCCATGAAAAAAAACGTATTGCAGTATTACGCTATATTGAGGCTAACCTCTATAGCAAACTGACGCTTGACTCTGTGGCCGCGCATGTTTGCCTGAGCGCGAACTATTTTAGCCGTTTCTTTAAAAAACGGCAGGGCATAAATTTTAAAACCTGGGTTAATCAAAGAAGAATGCACCGCGCCGGTGAGTTACTGCGTAATACCGATCAGACAATCGATCATATCGCCAGAAAGTTGCAATATGCGCAAACCAGTTACTTTTGCCGTGTTTTTCATGCCACCTATCACATGTCTCCTCAGATGTATCGCCGACACAGATAGCTTGTTTAATGACAGAATAAAAAAGCTATTTTAACAATAAGAGTATCGGCATTATTTTCCTGAAGTATTAAAGATACCGTTTAATAAATCGCGGGAACTTTTTCTGATTAAGTTAGATTAACTTGAAAAATTATTAAGAACTTATTGACGCTATTCATTTGTAGTTAATTATGTTTAAATTGTGTTTATTGCTGGAGTTGCGTATTATTGGTTGATATTTGATCACCAGTATGTCTGAAACATGGGATGGATCAATGGAATTTATAGATAAAATAAAATATAACTCTCAGCGAAAACCTGAGTGATTATATTAATTTTATTATTTAAACTTTTTTTGTACGCTGCATATGGAAGACGTTATGAGAGGAAAAATACCCAAGACCGAATTGTTGGTAACCTTCGAAGTAGTCGCGCGTCACGAAAGTTATACCCGAGCAGCCGAGGAACTGGCGCTAACGCAAAGTGCGGTGTTCAGACAAGTGAATGCGCTGGAAGAGTTTTTACATACCTCATTATTTAATCATGCCAAAAAAAGGATTTTCTTAAATGCTGCCGGAAAATATTACCTGAGCATTGTTAAAGAAACGCTTAACAAACTGGAGCGAGATACTAACTCAATTATGACCTGGCAGCCCACCGTTCAGGTTATTGAACTGGCTGTAAACCCGACCTTTAGTACTCACTGGTTAATCCCGAACTTACGTGAATTTAATAAATTAAACCCAGATATTATTATTAATATTCATTCTCTGGCCAATATTGGCGATTTTCTTAACCGGGAGTACGACGCCGCCATTATGCGGGAGGACTTCTGTTCTCCGTGGTCAGAAAGAGAATATTTATTCGAAGAAGAGATCTTACCGGTATGCAGCGGGAGCTTACTGTCTCAGCCGCAACAAAAACTGGCGGTGGATGAACTGTTGAACGAATTTACGCTATTGCATCAAAGCACGCGCATCAATGGCTGGCAGGAGTGGTTCGCGCTTTCAGGCATCAGCAGCCCACAGGTCAATAACGGACCGCGCTTTGATTTGTTGTCGATGCTGATCGCCGCGGTGCGCTCTAATCTGGGCGTGGCGCTATTGCCCCGGTTTGCCATTCAGCACGATCTGGATAATGGCGACATGGTGATCCCGTGTGATGTTCCGATACGTACCGGGAATCGTTTTATCATGACCTGGCGCGAAGATAAAACAGAGTCTTGTCATTTACGGATCTTCCGCGAGTGGTTATTGCAAAAGTCGGTTGTTTCCCGGGAGAACTGAGTTCTGTAAGCCGGATAAGCGCTATCCGGCTACAATACGTCTACCAGTCAATACCGGCCTGCGCCTGGATCCCACTGTCAAAAGCGTGTTTCACCGGGCGGATTTCGCTGACCGTATCGGCGAGTTCCAGCAGCCGGGCGTGACATCCGCGTCCGGTAACGATCACGTTCTGCTCCAGCGGGCGGCTGATAATTGCCTCGACCACCTCTTGCGTCTCCAGATAGTGATAAGCCAGCATCCAGGTAAGCTCATCCAGCACCACAAGATCGTAGCGCGGATCGGCCAGTATCCGCTTACTCTCCAGCCAAACCGCTTCTGCCGCCTCTTTGTCCGCTTCGCGATCTTGCGTCTCCCAGGTAAAACCGGTTCCCATAATATGGAATTCCACGCCAAGCGGATGCAGCACGTTGTATTCGCCGTTATCCCACTGACCTTTGATGAACTGCGCGACGCCAACGGTTTTACGATGGCCGACGGCGCGCGTCACGGTGCCAAAGGCAGCGGTAGACTTACCTTTGCCGTTGCCGGTAAAGACGATCAGAACCCCTTTTTTAACCGTCGCCGCCGCTACACGGCTATCCACCTGTGTTTTTAATTTCTGCTGTCGTTGACGATGGCGTTCGGTATTGTCTCGCGCTTCCATAGGATCTCCTTACAGGCCCGCCGGACAGGAGGCACAGCGATGCTGTTGTTCAAACTGGCTGAAGAAGTTATTGCCTTTGTCGTCCACCAGCAAAAAGGCGGGCAGACCTTCGACTTCCATCATCCAGACGGCTTCCATTCCCAGTTCGGGGTATTCGAGGCAGCGCAGGTTTTTCACATACTGTTGCGCCAGCAGGGCCGCCGCGCCGCCGATACTGCCGAGGCTAAAGCCGCCATATTTGCGGCAAGCCTCTGTCACCTGTTGGCTGCGGTTGCCTTTCGAGAGCATGATTAAACTGCCGCCCGCAGCCTGGAATGCGTCCACATAGCTATCCATGCGTCCGCCAGTCGTGGGACCGAGCGAACCACAGGCCTGATTGTCTGGCGTTTTGGCCGGACCCGCGTAATAAACAATGTGGTTTTTCATATAGTCCGGCATGGGTTCTCCGTTATCCATTCGCGCTTTGATCCTGGCATGGACAATGTCGCGGGCGACCACAATCGGGCCGCTGAGCGACAGCCGCGTGCCCACCGGTAGCGCGGCGAGATCGCGCCGGATATCGTATAGCGGGCGATTCAGATCGAGCTGAACGCTTTGGGCGCTGTGTTCCACGCGACAGGATTCGGGGATAAATTTTCCCGGATGGCGCTCAAGTTTTTCCAGCCAGATACCGTGTTTATTGATTTTCGCTTTGATATTACGGTCGGCGGAACAGGAGAGCGCCATTGCGATGGGGCAGGAGCCGCCGTGGCGAGGCAGGCGAATTACGCGGATATCGTGGGCGAAATATTTACCGCCAAACTGCGCGCCAATGCCAAATTCGCGGCTGGTATTGAGCAGGGCCTTTTCAAGCGCAGTATCGCGGAACGCCTGGCCCAGTTCATTCCCATGGTCAGGTAAGTTATCGTAATATTTGGTTGAAGCCAGTTTCGCTGTTTTCAGCGCCTGGTCGGCGGACAAGCCGCCCACAACAAAAGCGATGTGATAAGGCGGACAGGCGGCGGTTCCCAGCATTTTCATTTTTTCTACCAGGAACGCGGTGAGTTTTTCTGGTTGCAGGATAGATTTTGTCTCCTGAAATAGTGCGGCTTTATTAGCGGAGCCGCCGCCTTTATTGACAAACAGGAAGCGGTATTCGCTGCCCGGCGCGGCGCTAATGTCTATTTGAGCGGGCAGATTGGTCTGGGTATTGACCTCGGTATACATATCCAGGGGCGCATTTTGAGAATAACGCAGATTATTTTCCTGAAAGGTGAGATATACGCCTTTACTTAGCGCTTCGGCATCATCGCCGCCCGTCCAGATATGTTGTCCTTTGCTCGCTACAATCGTGGCGGTGCCGGTATCCTGACAATTCGGCAGAACGCCTTTGGCCGACACTTCGGCGTTACGTAAGAGTTGCAGAGCGACGTACTGATCATTATGGCTGGCCTGCGGATCGTGCAGAATGTTGGCAATTTGTTGCAGGTGAGCGGCACGCAAAAAGAAGGAGGCTTCGTAAAAGGCGTGCTGCGCCAACAGGGTTAAGGCTTCCGGCGCGACTTTGATCACCTCCTCTCCATCTAACTCACTTACCGTAACGTGTTGATTAGTTAGTAATTCATATTCTGTATTATCTTTACTCTGAACAAAAAGTTGCTGCCAGACAAATGGTTTTGACATAGTGACTTCTCACCTTTACGTTTTTGCCGGATGGCGACGCTTCCGTCTTACCCGGCCTGGGAAAATGGGCGATGCGTAGGCCGGATAAGCAGTGGCGCTATCCGGAATCATGCGTTATCAGGACATCGCCACTTCTGAGTTTTCGGAGGCAGAGCGTTTCTGCTCCGGCGTGTTGATCGGCGCGACGCCCCGACAGCCTGCGCCGAAGTGTTCGCCTTCCCAACGGCTGACAATCGCCGCGCCCATCGCATTACTCATGACGTTAGTAGCGGAACGGCCCATATCGAGGAACGGATCGACGCCCATTAGTAGAATCAGGCCAGCTTCCGGGATATTGAACTGGTTAAGCGTGGCGGCGATAACCACCATGGATGCACGAGGTACGCCCGCCATCCCTTTGGAGGTCAACATCAGGATCAGTAGCATGGTAATTTGCTCGCCCATACTGAGATGAACGTTACAGGCCTGGGCAATAAACACCGTGGCAAACGAACAGTAGGCCATCGAACCGACCAGATTAAAGGAGTAACCAATCGGCAAGACAAAACTGGCGATTTTTGGCGAGACGCCAAATTTCTCCAGTTTATTCAACGTACCGGGAAAGGCGGCTTCAGAGCTGGAGGTGGTAAAGGCTAACAGCGCCGGCTCGAAAATCATTCTGGTTAGCCGACTGATACATGGGCCGACAATCAGAGCTGATAACCCAATCAGGATGGCCCAGAGCATACTCAGTGTCAGATAGAATTCGCCCATAAAGATCCCGGCGCTGACCATCACGCCCAGCCCACGTTCGGCAATCAGGCCGGAAATCGCAGCGAAGACGGTTAACGGTGCAAACAACATCACGTAGCCGGTCAGTTTCAGCATTACGTAGACCAGTGAGTCGAAGACTTTAACGATCGGTTCTGCTTTTTCGCCAATTGCCGCCAGGCTGCAACCGAGGAAAATGGAGAACACCACGATTTGCAGGATTTCATTACGCGCCATCGCATCTACGATACTGGTCGGCACGGCATGAGAAATAAACACCTTCAGAGTGAAGGGCTCTGACTGAACGGTCGCAACGGCGCCTGCATCGTGTGGCACAAAGTTAATGCCGACGCCCGGTTCGAATAAATTAACTACCACCAGACCAAGGGCAATAGATAACAGCGAGGCGCAAATAAACAGGAAAAAAGTTTTAGGAAAAATACGTCCCAGTGTTTTGGCATCGCCCATTTTCGCAATACCGACGACCAGGGTAGAAATAACCAACGGGGCGATAATCATTTTCACCAGACGTAAGAATATGGTGGTGAAAATAGAGATTTCCTGAGCATATATTTTCGCTGTTTCAGTTGAGGTTGTATTATTAATGATCACTCCGGCAATCATACCGAGAATCAATCCTAAGATGATCATTTTTGTTAAGCTTATTTTCTTCATTTTTACTCCATCGGATAAAGGCTGGCGTGTAATGTGTAGGGCGGCGGACGCCTGAGCCAGAAGACAGACCAGACGCACGCCTGTTGTGACCAACCGCATGAATAATCAGGAGTACGAAGTAACAGCAGAGTCCTGTACTCCAATGGATGTTGTTATATTTATGACTACAGATCTAACGAAATAGCGAGTAGGGGCGCATGTTGTTGCGCGCCATAAACATCGTTGTCGCCCACGTTGCCGGAAATAATATCCCGTGGCATGACAATTTTTACCGCATTCGCCGGATCAAACCAGATAATACGATGTATAAAATCAGGATTGACGTTATATAAACTGGCGATAAGTTGCGGCGTTAACTGTTCCGAGACTTTGACGCGCTGATAATCCTCTTGGGTTTTAAATAAAATATCTAATACCAGTTCGTAGGGGCCAGCGTTTTTGGAACGGATGACCTGCGTCAGCGAGCAAATAGATTGTTTCATGACTGAACTCCTTGCGGTGTTACCTGTTCAAGGTGGAAATCAAAACGCAGGGCATCGCTGGCTTCAATCAGGTGGTAAATGGAAAACTCATATACCGGGCCGCTCTGGATATCCGATGGCGAAAAGGGGAAGGCGAGATTTCCTGCAGTGGCAATCCGGTTTTCATAACCGTAGTGCAGCAGGGTAGAGCGCACCAGCGAACAGACGCTGTTAGCAATATCCTGAGTTGGGGCGACCACATCCAGCAGGATCCCCAACTCATGTCCGGCGGTTTGCATCGGCTCATGGTTGCCCATGACGCCGTTTTTCCCATACAGATGGAAGGTCATGCGGATACTGTCATCTTTAAGAGAGAGATTACGCGCCACGCTGGCCTTCACGTCTTCAAGGATGGCGTCAATTCCGGCAATCATGATCGGGTCTCGCGTCCCGGCAATGGTCAGACAGCGGAAGCCGACCTGACGCGCGCCTTCCAGTTTCAGCGCGTATGGCGTCGCTTCATGACGGGAGCCGCTGACGTACACTTCTCCGTCGTTAACGGCTTTAAAGCGGCACTCTTTCAGGTTTAGCACGCCGCCCGGCCCTGGCAGAAAGTACGGATCGGATTTCTCATACAGGGTGTGCGCCGCGGCGGATGTTTCGGTGAATTTACGCTGTGGATTGAAGGTTTTCAGCGTAAAGCCGTTTTCGTCAATGATTCCCATCGCGCAGTCGGAACCGGACCCTGGCGTGGCGGCAATCGCCGCGCACTCCAGAATCTTGCCGCAGTGCAGCGCCAGTCCTTCATCAAAGCCTTGCATAATCGGCAACGCCGCAAAGCAGGCCGGATCGTAGGCGCGTCCGCCCAGCACCACCTGCGCGCCCGCTTTCAGCGCCCGCTGGAAAGGCTCGATCCCCATTTGCGCGACGATATAAGTGCTCTCTTCAATTGCGTCGTGGGTTAGTTCCTGCACGAACTCCAGGGCGGTAATTTTGCCGTTATCCAGCGCCTGGTGGACGATCGCTTTATCCACATCAGAGGGGATCAGCGCCAGTGAGAAAGCGAGATTCTCCTCCTGCGCAATCTCAAGGATTATCTGGCGGCACCACTCCAGATGCGGTGCGGCGCCGGAACCTCCGGCGGTGCCGATCACCACCGGGATGTTGCGCTTAACGCCGGCGGTAATCATATAGCGCAGATCGCGTTTTACCCCGGCCCGATCGGTAAAGGGTTTACCTGCCCCCAGATAGTGGGGGCCGGGATCGGAGGACCCTGCATCGACGGCAATCAGATCCGGCGATTCCTCCATCGCTTTACGAAAGCTCTCTTCCGGAAAACCATAACCCAGAATAGCGGTCGGCGATAAGATCTTAAACTTACGTCCCATCTCTTAATCCTTAGCCTGTAGCAACGCGATGGTGCGATTCATTTCGTTAAACACGATGTTGAGACCTTCATCGAAACCCATTCCCGGTTTCACCAGCATCCGCATCGGACGTGCGGCCAGCGCGACATGTACGCAAGTACGGGCGCTAATCTCGGTTTCGTTACAGGTACCGCCCTGGTAGGCTTCCATACCGTGTTTGTTGCAGTACAACACCGCGTCAACGATGTTGTGGATGCCGCCGAGGTCCGGCGTTTTGATCTGCACCATGTGGCAGCTACCGGCATCGGTGAAATCAACAATATCCTGATAAGTGTTACACCATTCGTCAGCGACAATCTTCACGCCGGAGCCAAGGCGGGTCAGTTCTTTGGTGATGGCGGTCAGCAGGCGAATTTGATCCGGTTTGTTGCCGGCGTCGACTGGACCCTCGATGTACAGCGGTAGACCCTGCGCCTCTTTTTCCAGGCTGGCGATATATTCAGCGCAGCGCAGCGGGTCCATATCGAAGATCAAACCGATAGTGCCGTAGACGTCGATATGCAGCGTCGGGTGATAGCGAGGGCTGGTACGCAGGCGTAAAATACGGTCAGACAACCAGCGCACATATTCGCGCAGTTTCTCACCCTGGAAACCGAGCTTTTCTTCGACATTGTTGATCAGCGCGTGAGGCAGAACATCGACGCCTTTAAGGATCATCTTATCGACGGCGATGTAGCGATCGTCGCCGCTCTGGCCAAATAACGGAATGGCTTCCGGTACGCACGGTAGTTGCCATTCGTCGTACACCACTTCTGTTTTCAGGCGACCTGTCGCCAGCGCGGTAGCATCGAGCAGCGCTTGCGACAGACCGTAACGGACGGCGGTATGCAGCAGGTTGCCGTCAATACGCAGCTTGTCGAAGAAGCGGGCATTAGGCAGAAACGTATCGACATCTCGGCCTTCCAGTAGCGGTTTAATATGATTGTTCAGAAACGGGATAAAGTGCTCTGCCAGGAACAGCGGGTCACGGCCGCCCGCGCCGGAGTACTGGACGGCGGCGCAGTCACCGACCGCTACTGCGCCGTTTTCCAGAATGAGCTGTACCGAAACGCATTCGCCCGCCTGACGTACCGAGGTAAAGCCAGGGGTTACCGGCGCGCCGGTATAGATAAATCCATCGTGACCCGCGCCGTTTTTAATCGCCTGCTGATCGTCAAAATAGAATGAGGAGTAGCCGGCGGTGAAAAGGGCCTGTTTAATTTTCATTATGGTCTTCCTATTAATTTACTGTGGGATACCGCGTTGATGTCATCAACAACCATCTGGAATGAGGGTTTGCGTCCTTCAACATGCGCGCGTTCGGCGACGTAATCGTGGTGCAGGGCGAGAATGTCCTGCGGCAACGGAACCGCGCCTGCTTCCAGTACGCGAATCGCGCCGGTGTTGTCGCGCACGGGCAAGATTTTGCCGGCGTTACAGGCGGCGGGCGCAAAAGGGACATCCAGAACGCCCGCTTCAAAGGCCAGCACCGTCCCGCGCGCCACATCGCCGTTACCGAGTTCGAAGACTTTCTTCAGCACAGAGCGAACTTCGCTCTTAATCAGCTCCACTTCCTGGTCGACCGCCGGACAGGACGGGAATTTCTGGTCACTCACCATATTGAGCATCTGGCGTGAGGCTTTTAGCCCCTGCGCGTTTGCGGCAGCGGTTGGAATACCGAACGCTTCGTGCGGACTCTTGGTGATGACTTTGGTGGCGCCTGACATCCCTGCGACCGCCGCGCCCCAGGAGATGACGGCGAAGGCTTTGGATTCATCTTCCGGGAAGCCGCCCATCCACTGGTGGAATACAGTGCTCAGCTCGTAATCGTCAAAACCATAATTCTGGAAATACTCATGCGACAGTTCACGCAGTGACTGGATCGCTGCGATGTCCTGGGTCAGACAGCCCACCTGGCCGTAGCCGACGGTGATCGATTTCACGCCCTGCTCCAGCGCCAGAAGACCTTCGATAATGGCCACCGCGTGCGACATAAACGGCGGAATTAATGTACCGGTTAACGGGCCGAACGGTTCGCGGTTAATACGAATGCCGTGTTCTTCATACATGCCCATCAGGCGGTCGCAGTACTGCCAGTCGCGGATCGATTTTTCCAGCGTTACGCGTTTGGCATAAGGGATGTTGTAGGAGATGCCGCCCCCTTCGTAGCTGGTGAAGCCGCTGGCCATGGCGATTTCCGCCAGCAGGCGCGCATCCGGCGTACCGTGACGAACCTGAATCGGTTTTTCCAGCGCTTCGGTCATCCGGCGGCAGGCCGCCACGCCGTGGTTAACCACGGGTAAGCCGTTCAATTTGGAGGTTCCCGCCTCGATAGATTTCTGAATGCCGACCGCTGCTTCTTCGTAGCGGTTCAGACGGGTATAGGCGTCAATGGTGCTGGGCAGGAGATCGCACTCTTCCTGCAATGTTTTAAGCAGCGCAATATGTTCATCCATTAGCGCTACGCCCGCGCGCGGTTGGCTCAACGTTCTGCCTTCCCTGTCGGCCTTTAGCAAGGCTTGCGAGAAACGTTTTTGCTCAGGAATGGTGTGTTGATACTTCACGCCTTCTTCAAACTTTTCAACCTCTTTACCGGTATGCTAGGTCTGCAACACCTGATGCCGTTCGGTCATGAATTCATCATGGGTTAACTTCTTATTTCGGAGTTCCATTCGTTGCCGCCTTAGTTTTTAACAGGTTAAACATTGAATGCTGGTGCGCGCAGCGAGCTGCGGATAGAGTCTGGCGATATTCGCCAGCAGAGGAAGCAGGCCTTTCGAATCCCGGTAATAGTCAAACTGGTTCGGGAGGAGAATGCTTTTGCCGTCGTCATTGAGTTCCCGGTATTTGAGCCAGTTGTAAATATCGAACTGGCTGGCGCGGGAGAGCCATCCCCCTGAACCCACCACTTTGCGCACGGTGGTCAGATCGCGTCCCATCTGCAAATCGACATTACCGACGCAGGTACAGACCTGTTTTTTCGTCCCGGCGTGGCGCTCCGTGGCATAGCCGACGCACAAACCAGCGAGTACGGTGTCGAAATATCTCTCTTCTTCATTGCTCGGCAGATAATCCGGCTGTGCCGTCAGATGGTGCAGATAGCGATAAAAAGCCTGCTGACGTTCCGGGTGTTGAGCGAACACGACTTTCACCAGCTCTTCGGTGCTTTCTCCCACGACCATGGCCGAGACGCGCATTCCCAGGTCGCCTTCAACTGTACGTTTGACGAACGGTTCCGGCACGCCGTGTAATACCGTATCGGGCGAGAGTGTATTGGCACAGGCGGAATAGACATCGGTGGTGGCGCCGCCCATATCAATGAGCATGAACTCTTTCCACGCGTTATCGATATTGCTTATCGCCTTCACCAGTTCATAAACCGTCCACGGCGTCGGCATCGGTTCTTCGCCGGTTTCACTGACGATAACGTCAAGACCTTTACCTTTTACGATGCGCGACAGGAAGACATCGCAAATGGCCTGACGAGCGGCGTAGGGATTGGGGTGATCGAGATCGGGCAGAATATTGTCCACTATGATGAGATCTTTATGGCCGAGAATTCTCTGTACCTCGTCCTGAATATCGCGGTTGCCAGCGTAAATAATGGCGCAGTCCAGCGTTGACTCCGCCAGCGCGCGGGCGTTAGCCAGACCGTAGCTCTCTTCGCCGCCGTCGGTACCGCCGGTAAACAGCAAAATATCCGGCGGTGAGGCTTCCAGTTCGGCGATATCATGTCGGTTGAGTTTATAGGCATAATACTGGGCGATTTTCGCGCCTGCGGAGTGAGCGGTAATTTTTGCCGACTCCAGGGTGATGGAAGGCACCAGTCCCATTGCGGCGACGGCCAACCCCCCTTTCGCGGAAGAAGAATATTTGAGTTGTATGTCACCGTGTTGCAAAAGAGGACGCGCGTCGGCGACATGTAATACCTGGTTCAGACTGGCAAAAAATCCGTCCGCCAGGTGATGTGTCGTTGTTGGCGTCAGCGCGTGATTAACCAATGTTAATGCGTCCCCCTCCAGGGAGAAGAGGGCGGCTTTGGTCCATGTTGAGCCGATATCGACAGAAACTATCTGCATCACATAGCCTCTTCAAGACAATGCTGCTCCACGCCGTGGCGCTGGTTGATATCGTTCGCCATCAACTGACAAACGTCTTCAAGATCGTGACTTGGCGCGAAGACACGGTGAAAGCCCATCTCTTTAAATTTGGCTTCTACTCCGGCAAAGTCATGCTTGCCGACGACCAGATTGCCGCCAACATAAAGGAGGATGTCGCCGATGCCTCGTTCAATGCAGCGCTCGCGTAGTCCGAGGCAGTCGATATCGCCATGTCCGTAAATCGATGAAACGACTATCGCATCGGCGCCGGTCTCAATGGCGGCGTCAATATATTCATCCTGACTGACCATTACCCCCAGATTGATTACGCGAAAATTATGGGCAGTAAAAACACGATCTAAAACTTTATTGCCTACTGCATGACAGTCAGCGCCAATGACGCCAATAACAAGCGTTGGTTTTTTCATGAGTAATCCTCTACAGGGATGTTGAAAGGTAAGTGCTTTTTTAAATTCTTTGCATGCGCTAAGTCGCATTCAGTTAATATTGGATGAGTGTCTTTATAAGCGATGGGTGAAGCAATTGATCTATTTTCAAAATAACCTTCTTAAAATTATTGTTTTCATTGCGAAAATATAAAAACGTTTAATAACATATGGTTGTGTGTTTGGTTTGATGCGCTTTTGGTTTTCGAAAAAAACGTGAAAATAACCTATTGCTATTTTTGTGATATAACTCTTATTTTATTCGGTGCTGCGAAAAATCAGCTTTACACTATTAGTGTTGTAGAAATCTAGTATGAATTTGTGAAGGTAGTAACAGAATCTTAGATATAATTATTATATAGAGACGAATCGATGTTGTTAAAATAAAGAAAAATTAGCTAATAAAATGTTTGTTTGATTTTGACTATCTGGAAAACTATCAGCAATAATTAAGACGATAACCTGACAAAATGTTCTGATAGCTGTCAGGGAGGGGAGACTGCGGAGGGGGAATGTGGGTGGGGTGATTACGCGCGTGCAACGATATAGTTTCCATGCGGTGTTAATTATAAGTAAAATAAAAATAGGAGAAATGTATAAAATAATAAGTGTTGATAACTTGGCGAAAAAATCTGTGAGCTATTTGGCAATAATTGAACATCACGATGCGTTGTTTTTCACTGTACGCGGCACAGCAAAAAAACGCACAAAAAGTTTAACCCTACCGAATAAGCCTCTTTTTAGATAAGGTCTGGCATTACTGTTTGCAAAAACAAAAAGTTAACAAAATTTTCACCATGCAATCACTGAATAAACATTATTAACATTAACTTTAAAAATTGATTTTAATCAATGTTTAAGTATTGGAAAAGAGCATCAAAATTGGTTAAATTGCTCAGGATCAAATTTCCCGAAAAGAGATAGATTAGCCATAAATTGATCACTGTCGAAAAATGCAAATCTGACCCAATAAAAACCTGTTTATTGTAGGGGTTTTACGGCGTAATATATTTGCAGATTCAATTTAGGGTTTTTATTAACATGTTTGTAACTTTTCATCATTGCTGTTTCCTTCCTGAGAGAATAGTACGATGAGAGGCGGCAAATAAATTTGTATTGGGGCATGCGTGTGACCCTTTCTAACGGGGTTCACTCTCGGAGTCTTCATGCGATGAGCAAGGAGTCATGATGTTAGATATAGTCGAACTGTCGCGCTTACAGTTTGCCTTGACCGCGATGTACCATTTTCTGTTTGTGCCGCTAACGCTCGGTATGGCGTTCTTGCTGGCCATTATGGAAACGGTATACGTCCTCTCCGGCAAACAGATTTATAAAGATATGACCAAGTTCTGGGGCAAGTTGTTTGGTATCAACTTCGCTCTGGGTGTGGCTACCGGTTTGACCATGGAGTTCCAGTTCGGAACCAACTGGTCGTACTACTCCCATTATGTTGGAGATATCTTCGGTGCGCCGCTGGCAATCGAAGGTTTGATGGCCTTTTTCCTCGAATCCACCTTTGTAGGTCTGTTCTTCTTCGGCTGGGATCGTCTGGGTAAAGTCCAGCATATGTGCGTCACTTGGCTGGTGGCTCTGGGGTCCAACCTCTCCGCGCTATGGATTCTGGTGGCGAACGGCTGGATGCAAAACCCTATTGCAGCGGATTTCAATTTCGAAACCATGCGTATGGAAATGGTGAGCTTCTCCGAACTGGTGCTGAACCCGGTAGCGCAGGTGAAATTTGTTCACACTGTGGCGTCCGGCTATGTTACCGGTGCAATGTTCATCCTCGGTATCAGCGCTTACTACATGCTGAAACGGCGTGACTTCGCCTTTGCTAAACGCTCTTTTGCTATTGCCGCCAGCTTCGGTATGGCTGCCGTGCTGTCCGTTATCGTACTGGGCGACGAATCCGGTTATGAAATGGGCGACGTACAGAAGACCAAGCTCGCTGCGATTGAAGCAGAATGGGAAACGCAACCTGCTCCGGCCTCCTTTACCCTGTTTGGCATTCCTGACCAGGACAAACAGGAAAACCATCTGGCGATTCAGATCCCTTATGCGCTCGGCATTATCGCTACGCGTTCCGTTGACACGCCGGTTATTGGCCTGAAGGACCTGATGGTGCAGCATGAAGAGCGTATCCGTAACGGGATGAAAGCTTATGAACTGCTGGAACAACTGCGCGCCGGTTCTACCGACCAGGCCGTTCGCGACCAGTTCAACAGCATGAAAAAAGATCTCGGTTACGGCCTGCTGCTGAAACGCTATACGCCTAATGTGACTGACGCGACTGAAGCGCAGATCCAACAAGCGACGAAAGATTCAATTCCACGCGTTGCGCCGCTGTACTTCGCCTTCCGTATCATGGTGGCGTGCGGCTTCCTGTTGCTGGTAATCATTGCGCTCTCCTTCTGGAGCGTGATTCGTAACCGTATCGGTGAGAAAAAATGGCTGCTGCGCGCGGCGCTGTACGGTATTCCACTGCCATGGATTGCGGTAGAAGCAGGTTGGTTCGTCGCGGAATATGGCCGTCAGCCGTGGGCGATCGGCGAAGTGTTGCCGACAGCCGTGGCGAACTCATCGCTAACTGTTGGCGATCTGCTGTTTTCCATGTTCCTGATTTGCGGCCTGTATACCCTGTTCCTGGTGGCAGAGTTGTTCCTGATGTTCAAATTTGCACGCCTTGGCCCAAGCAGCCTGAAAACCGGTCGCTATCACTTTGAGCAGTCCACCGTGACTTCTCAGCCGGCACGCTAAGACAGGAGTCGTCAAATGATCGATTATGAAGTACTACGTTTTATCTGGTGGCTGCTGGTTGGCATTTTGCTGATTGGTTTCGCAGTCACCGATGGGTTCGACATGGGGGTGGGGATGCTCACCCGTTTCCTCGGTCGTAACGACACCGAACGTCGAATTATGATCAACTCCATCGCCCCGCACTGGGACGGTAACCAGGTGTGGTTGATCACGGCAGGCGGCGCGCTATTCGCTGCCTGGCCGATGGTTTACGCCGCCGCGTTTTCCGGCTTTTATGTGGCGATGATCCTGGTGCTGGCATCCTTGTTCTTCCGTCCGGTCGGTTTTGATTACCGTTCCAAGATTGAAGACCCGCGCTGGCGTAACATGTGGGACTGGGGCGTGTTCATCGGTAGCTTTGTGCCGCCGTTGGTGATCGGCGTGGCCTTTGGCAACCTGTTACAGGGCGTACCGTTCCACGTTGATGAGTATCTGCGTCTGTACTACACCGGCAACTTCTTCCAGTTGCTGAACCCGTTTGGTCTGCTGGCGGGTATTGTCAGCGTCGGGATGATCATCACGCAGGGGGCGACTTACCTGCAAATGCGTACCGTTGGCGAACTGCACCTGCGCGCACGCGCCACCTCGCAGATTGCGGCGCTGGTGACATTAGTATGCTTTGCGCTGGCAGGCGTTTGGGTGATGTATGGTATTGATGGTTATGTGGTGACATCCGCGATTGACCATCATGCCGCCTCTAACCCGCTGACCAAAGAAGTGGCGCGTGAAGCCGGCGCCTGGCTGGTGAACTTCAATAACGCCCCGATCCTGTGGTTGATTCCGGCGTTGGGCGTGGTTCTGCCGCTGCTGACTATCCTGGCTTCCCGTATGGAGAAAGGCGCGTGGGCATTCCTGTTCTCTTCGCTGACCCTGGCCTGCATTATTCTGACGGCCGGTATCGCCATGTTCCCGTTTGTGATGCCGTCCAGCACGATGATGAATGCCAGCCTGACCATGTGGGATGCGACATCCAGCCAGATGACGCTGAACCTGATGACCTGGGTTGCGGCGGTGTTCGTACCGATCATTCTGATCTACACCACCTGGTGTTACTGGAAAATGTTCGGTCGTATCACCAAAGAACATATTGAAAGCAACACCCACTCTTTGTACTAAGTAAGGAGCTTAAAATGTGGTATTTCGCATGGATTCTGGGAACGCTTCTTGCCTGTGCATTCGGGATCATTACCGCCCTGGCGCTTGAGCACGTCGAAGCGGATAAAACCGGTCAAAAAGAAAGCTAATGACCCATATTATCGCAAAATTGTATGCGGTAATGGATAAGCGCCCGCTAAGGGCGCTTTCCTTCGTGATGGCGATAGTGTTAGCAGGTTGTATGTTCTGGGACCCGTCACGTTTTGCTGCAAAGACCAGCACGCTTGAAATCTGGCACGGATTATTGCTGATGTGGGCGGTTTGCGCAGGCATAGTCCACGGCGTGGGCTTTCGTCCTGAGTCCGTACACTGGCAAGGGATTTTTTGTCCGCTGCTTGCGGATATCGTCCTCATTGCCGGCCTGATTTTCTTCTTCTTGTGATTAAGAAACCTCCTTAAAAATATAGGGGCTTGCATCAGCCCCTATATTTTTACTCTCCCTTAACTTCTCCCCATTCCCAAGCCTCATTCCCACGCGTATAGTAGCAACGTTTAAACGCTCTACTTTTGTTGCATTACCGGGATGTAAAGTGAATACAACGCGATATACAACGGCATTCTTGTGGCATTGCGGCGGCAAGTGCGCGAACTACCAGGAACTTATAAGAATAAGCACCTGCGGTGAGCGGATGAAGCTAACAAAGAGGCAACAGGAATGAATAAGTCTATGTTTCGATGGCCGATTCGGGTTTATTACGAAGACACAGACGCTGGCGGTGTGGTTTATCACGCCAGCTATGTCGCTTTTTATGAAAGAGCGCGCACGGAGATGCTGCGTCACCACCACTTCAGCCAACAGGTGCTGCTGGCGGAGCGGGTCGCCTTTGTGGTGCGCAGGATGACGCTGGAATATTACGCGCCTGCGCGGCTCGACGATATGCTTGAAGTTCAAACAGAAATTACGTCAATGCGTGGCACCGCTTTGGTTTTCACGCAACGCATTGTCAACGCAGAGAACATGCTGCTGAATGAGGCTGAGGTTCTGATTGTTTGCGTTGATCCACTCAAAATGAAGCCTCGTGCGCTTCCTAAGTCTATTGTCGCGGAGTTTAAGCAGTGACTGACATGAATATCCTTGATTTGTTCCTGAAGGCAAGCCTTCTGGTTAAACTTATCATGTTGATTTTGATTGGTTTTTCAATAGCATCCTGGGCCATCATTATCCAGCGAACGCGCATTCTGAACGCCGCTGCGCGTGAGGCGGAGGCGTTTGAAGATAAATTCTGGTCTGGAATCGAACTTTCTCGCCTGTACCAGGAAAGCCAGGGAAGACGCGATAATCTGTCTGGCTCGGAACAAATCTTTTATAGCGGGTTCAAAGAGTTTGTCCGGCTCCATCGCGCTAACAGCCATGCGCCGGAGGCGGTGGTAGAGGGGGCGTCGCGTGCGATGCGTATCTCTATGAACCGAGAGCTGGAAACGCTGGAAACGCATATTCCTTTTCTTGGCACGGTAGGTTCTATCAGCCCTTATATCGGTCTGTTTGGCACCGTATGGGGGATTATGCATGCGTTTATCGCGCTGGGGGCGGTGAAACAGGCGACGCTGCAAATGGTTGCGCCGGGTATCGCAGAAGCGTTGATTGCCACGGCGATAGGTCTGTTTGCCGCCATTCCTGCGGTCATGGCCTATAACCGCCTGAATCAGCGCGTCAACAAGCTGGAACTGAATTACGACAACTTTATGGAAGAGTTTACCGCGATTCTGCACCGTCAGGCGTTTACCGTAAGCGAAAGCAACAAGGGGTAGCCATGGCCAGATCGCGTGGACGAGGTCGCCGCGACCTCAAGTCTGAAATCAACATCGTACCGTTGCTCGACGTACTGCTGGTGTTGTTGCTTATCTTTATGGCGACGGCACCAATCATCACCCAGAGCGTGGAAGTCGATCTGCCGGAGGCGAATCAGTCGCAGGCGGTCAGTAGTAACGACGACCCTCCGGTCATTATTGAAGTTTCCGGAGTGGGGCAATACAGCGTGGTGGTTGATAAAGAACGAATGGATCAACTGCCGTCTGAACAGGTGATCGCAGAAGCAAAGCGTCATCTGCAGGCTAATCCGAAAACAGTCTTTTTAATCGGCGGCGCGAAAGAGGTGCCGTACGATGAAATAATTAAAGCGCTGAACTTGTTACACAGCGCGGGCGTAAAATCGGTTGGCTTAATGACGCAGCCAATCTGAAGTCTGCGTCCCGCTGGCTTGAAAGACGGCGAGTAACAGGCGAACAGTTTTTTGGGAACCGAGAGTGTCAAAGGCAACCGAACAAAATGACAAGCTCAAACGGGCGATAATTATTTCAGCCGTGCTGCATATCATCTTATTTGCAGTGCTGATCTGGAGTTCGTTTGATGAGCATATAGAGACTTCTGCCGGCGGCGGCGGCGGTTCCGCTATCGACGCGGTGATGGTCGATCCTGGCGCCGTTGTACAGCAGTACAATCGTCAGCAGGATCAACAGGCCAGCGCCAGACGTGCGGAAGAAGAGCGTAAAAAGCTGCAACAGCAGCAGGAAGAAGAGCTTCAGGAGAAGCAGGCTGCCGAACAGGCACGATTGAAACAACTTGAGAAAGAGCGTTTAGCGGCTCAGGAGCAGCAAAAGCAGGCCGAAGAGGCGGCAAAACTGGCGCAGCAGCAACAGAAACAAGCAGAAGAAGCAGCCCAGAAAGCGGCGGCGGATGCGAAGAAAAAAGCGGAGGCCGAAGCTGCAAAAGCGGCGGCGGACGCGAAGAAGAAAGCGGAGGCCGAGGCAGCGAAAGCGGCGGCGGACGCGAAGAAGAAAGCGGAAGCCGAGGCAGCGAAAGCGGCGGCGGACGCGAAGAAGAAAGCGGAAGCCGAGGCGGCTAAGCAGGCTCAGGCCGAAGCCGCGAAGAAAGCCGCCGCTGAAAAAGCCGCGGCTGACAAAAAGGCCGCCGCAGAGAAAGCGGCAGCGGAGAAAAAGGCGGCGGAGAAAAAGGCGGCGGAGAAGAAAGCTGCCGCGGACAAAGCTGCAGCGGATAAAGCGGCGGCTAAAAAAGCGGCTGCCGAAAAAGCGGCCGCCGCAGAGGGAGTCGACGATCTGCTTGGCGATCTCAGCTCTGGCAAAAATGCGCCGAAAACCGGCGGCGGCGCGAAAGGGAATGGCCAGCCATCTAAAGATAGCGGTACATCGGGCGCTAACGGTGGGGCGACAGGGGCTGATATCAGTGCTTATGCGAAACAGATTCAGGTCGCGATTCAGAGCCGTCTGTATGATGCGAGCCTGTATCAGGGCAAACAATGTGTTTTGCATATTAGTCTGGCGCCGGATGGCTCATTAAAAAGCATTACATCTGAGGGTGGCGATCCGGCGCTTTGCCAGGCGGCGTTAATGGCGGCAAAAACCGCGAAAATTCCTAAACCGCCAAGCCAGGCTGTTTATGAGAAAATAAAAGATGCCAAACTAGACTTTAAACTGTAGATACTTTCCTCTATGAAAGTAGGGACGGTTGGGGAGGACTGGTCCTGGTGGTTTTGTATATTTGAGTTTGTTAACATTCTGCTAAATTATCGTGGGCCGCAGGCTCAGGTATGGGAGATATGATGAAGCAGGCATTACGAGTAGCATTTGGTTTTCTGATGCTGTGGGCGGCGGTGCTGCACGCAGAAGTCCGTATCGAGATCACCCAGGGGGTGGACTCGGCGCGCCCGATTGGCGTTGTACCTTTTAAATGGGCCGGACCGGGCGCTGCGCCTGAAGATATCGGCGGTATCGTTGCGGCAGATTTACGCAACAGCGGTAAATTTAATCCTTTAGACAGGTCCAGACTGCCGCAGCAGCCAGCCACCGCTCAGGAAGTTCAGCCTGCCGCATGGTCTGCGCTGGGTATTGACGCCGTCGTCGTTGGGCAGGTGACGCCGAATCCGGACGGTTCCTACAATGTCGCCTATCAACTGGTTGACACTGGCGGCGCGCCGGGTACTGTACTGGCGCAAAACTCTTATAAAGTAAACAAGCAGTGGCTGCGTTATGCAGGCCATACCGCCAGTGACGAAGTCTTTGAAAAACTGACCGGTATTAAGGGCGCATTCCGTACCCGTATCGCCTACGTGGTGCAGACTAACGGCGGTCAGTTCCCGTATGAACTGCGCGTGTCGGATTACGATGGCTACAATCAGTTCGTGGTGCACCGTTCTCCTCAGCCGTTGATGTCTCCAGCGTGGTCACCGGACGGTTCAAAACTGGCTTATGTGACTTTTGAAAGCGGTCGCTCCGCGCTGGTTATCCAGACGTTGGCGAATGGCGCAGTGCGTCAGGTTGCGTCCTTCCCGCGTCACAACGGCGCCCCGGCCTTCTCGCCGGATGGGACGAAACTGGCGTTTGCGTTGTCAAAAACCGGTAGTCTGAACCTGTATGTTATGGATCTCGCCTCCGGTCAGATTCGTCAGATAACGGACGGGCGTAGCAACAATACGGAGCCGACCTGGTTCCCGGACAGTCAGACTCTGGCCTTTACCTCTGACCAGGCTGGACGTCCGCAAGTGTATAAAATGAACATTAACGGCGGTGCGGCGCAACGTATTACCTGGGAAGGTTCGCAAAACCAGGATGCGGATGTCAGCAGCGACGGTAAATTTATGGTAATGGTAAGCTCAAATAACGGGCAGCAGCACATTGCCAAACAAGATCTGGTGACGGGTGGCGTACAGGTTCTGTCGTCAACGTTCCTGGATGAAACGCCAAGTCTGGCACCTAACGGCACGATGGTAATCTACAGCTCTTCTCAGGGGATGGGATCTGTGCTGAATTTGGTTTCTACAGATGGGCGTTTCAAAGCGCGTCTTCCGGCCACTGATGGTCAGGTGAAATCGCCTGCCTGGTCGCCGTATCTGTGATAATAATTAATTGATTACTAAAGGAATTAAAGAAATGCAACTGAACAAAGTGCTGAAGGGCCTGATGATTGCTCTGCCTGTTATGGCAGTCGCGGCATGTTCTTCCAACAAGAACGCCAGCAATGACGGTAGCGAAGGCGGTATGCTGAACGGCGCCGGCACTGGTATGGACGCTAACGGCAACGGCAACATGTCATCTGAAGAGCAGGCGCGCCTGCAAATGCAGCAACTGCAGCAGAACAACATCGTATACTTTGATCTGGACAAATATGATATCCGTTCTGACTTCGCGGCAATGCTGGACGCGCACGCTAACTTCCTGCGTAGCAACCCGTCTTACAAAGTCACCGTAGAAGGTCATGCGGACGAACGCGGTACGCCTGAATACAATATCTCCCTGGGCGAACGTCGTGCTAACGCCGTTAAAATGTACCTACAGGGTAAAGGTGTTTCAGCAGACCAGATCTCCATCGTTTCTTACGGTAAAGAAAAACCTGCAGTACTGGGCCACGACGAAGCGGCTTACGCTAAGAACCGTCGCGCTGTACTGGTTTACTAAGAGAATTGCATGAGCAGTAACTTCAGACATCACCTGTTGAGTCTGTCGTTACTGATTGGTATAGCGGCCCCCTGGGCCGCTTTTGCTCAGGCGCCAATCAGTAGTGTCGGCTCAGGCTCGGTCGAAGACCGCGTCACTCAACTTGAGCGTATCTCTAACGCTCACAGCCAGCTTTTAACCCAACTTCAGCAGCAGCTCTCCGATAATCAGTCCGATATCGATTCTTTACGCGGTCAAATCCAGGAAAATCAGTATCAACTGAATCAGGTGATTGAGCGCCAGAGGCAAATCATGCTGCAGCTAGGAAACTTGAATAATGGCGGCGTAGCGCAGTCTGCGACTGGCGATCAGAGCGGGGCGGCAACCGCTGCGTCCCCCGCCCCAGATGCCGGTACGGCAACCTCAGGGGCACCGGTACAAAGTGGCGATGCGAATACCGATTACAATGCGGCAATTGCGCTGGTGCAGGATAAGTCCCGCCAGGATGATGCGATTGTGGCATTTCAGAACTTCATCAAAAAATACCCTGATTCGACTTATCAGCCGAACGCCAATTATTGGCTGGGCCAGTTGAATTACAACAAGGGTAAAAAAGATGATGCCGCCTATTATTTCGCCTCGGTAGTGAAAAATTATCCTAAGTCGCCGAAGGCGGCGGACGCGATGTACAAAGTTGGCGTTATCATGCAGGACAAAGGCGATATGGCAAAAGCGAAAGCGGTTTATCAGCAGGTGATTAATAAATATCCTGGTACTGATGGCGCGAAGCAAGCGCAGAAGCGACTTAATGCGATGTAATGCGTACCATGCGACCAGAAAACGCCTTTTTTCTGGTCGCGTCGTGTGATTCCTAAGCAGTTAAGTTTCCTGCATCGAAATTTTTGTTGCGCTCAAATCTGAAATCAGTAATATATGCCGCCGTTGCCACGGGATATTAAACAACTCGAAAGCAGCGTAAAAGTGGGTCGTTAGCTCAGTTGGTAGAGCAGTTGACTTTTAATCAATTGGTCGCAGGTTCGAATCCTGCACGACCCACCAATCGTTCGGTGGAAACGAGAATAAAACGTGAAGGATAACGTTGCGTCAGCAACGGCTCGTAGGGCGAGGCGAAGCCGAGTCATCCTGCACGACCCACCACTAAATTAGGTTAGTCAGTAGCATCCAGCACAGTATCGGGTGATTAGCTCAGCTGGGAGAGCACCTCCCTTACAAGGAGGGGGTCGGCGGTTCGATCCCGTCATCACCCACCACTTGGGTCGTTAGCTCAGTTGGTAGAGCAGTTGACTTTTAATCAATTGGTCGCAGGTTCGAATCCTGCACGACCCACCAATTTTTATATTGGTACCGAGTAAAAAATTTTTCAGGTAATACCCGAACGGGGCGTTAGCTCAGTTGGTAGAGCAGTTGACTTTTAATCAATTGGTCGCAGGTTCGAATCCTGCACGCCCCACCAATACCGCGGTGGGTTCCTGAAAAAGAGTAAAGTATTAAACCCCATAAAGGGTCGTTAGCTCAGTTGGTAGAGCAGTTGACTTTTAATCAATTGGTCGCAGGTTCGAATCCTGCACGACCCACCAGTGTAAAAAGGCGCCCTAAAGGCGCCTTTTTGCTATCTGTGATTTAAGAGATTCGATGCCTGATGGCGCTTCGCTTATCCGGCATTCATCACACGCAATTATTGTGACTTTTATTCGTCAATCGGCTATCTTGTTTAGTATATAAAACAAATTGACCGATGGTGGCGTGCGTTGTGCTTTCATTCGGTTGTTTCGTTAAGCCAGTAAAACGAGAAAGCATGATGAGCGTGATGTTTGATCCTGACAGAGCAATTTATCCCTTTCCGCCAAAGCCAGCGCCGTTAAGCGTTGAAGAAAAGCAATTCTATCGTGAGAAAATCAAACACCTGTTGAAAGAGCGGGATGCGGTGTTGGTGGCGCATTACTACACCGATCCTGAAATTCAACTACTTGCTGAAGAGACTGGAGGGTGTATTTCCGATTCCCTGGAAATGGCCCGTTTCGGCGCGAAGCACGCCGCGTCCACGCTGCTGGTGGCGGGCGTGCGGTTTATGGGGGAGACAGCCAAAATCCTTAGTCCGGAAAAAACGATCCTCATGCCTACTCTCGCGGCAGAATGTTCGCTGGATTTAGGCTGCCCAATAGACGAATTTAGCGCTTTTTGTGATGCTCATCCTGACAGAACCGTGGTGGTCTACGCCAACACCTCCGCTGCCGTTAAAGCGCGTGCGGACTGGGTTGTGACCTCCAGTATCGCCGTAGAACTGATTGAGCATCTGGATAGTCTGGGTGAAAAAATCATCTGGGCGCCGGACAGGCACTTGGGGAATTACGTGCAAACACAGACCGGAGCGGATGTGCTGTGCTGGCAGGGGGCGTGTATCGTACATGACGAATTTAAAACCCAGGCGTTGACCCGTTTGAAAAAAATATATTCCGATGCCGCTATTCTGGTTCATCCTGAAGCGCCACAGTCCATTGTCGAGATGGCTGATGCGGTTGGTTCAACCAGCCAGCTCATTAAGGCGGCAAAAACTCTGCCGCACAGACAGCTTATCGTGGCGACCGATCGTGGCATTTTTTATAAAATGCAGCAGGCGGTGCCTGAAAAGGAGCTGCTTGAAGCGCCGACTGCTGGCGAGGGGGCTACCTGCCGCAGTTGCGCGCACTGTCCGTGGATGGCGATGAATGGCCTGAAAGCAATAGCAGAAGGGCTGGAGCAGGGCGGGGCGGCGCATGAGATACAGGTTGATGCGGCGCTACGCGAGGGCGCATTGCTGCCACTCAACCGGATGCTGGATTTTGCGGCTACACTTCGGACGTAAAGCATAAGATCCTGGAGGAAAGATGGATTTTTTTAGCACGCAAAATATACTGATTTATATTCCGATCGGCGCTGGCGGTTACGATCTCTCCTGGATCGAAGCGGTAGGAACATTCGCGGGTCTGCTCTGTATTTGGCTTGCCAGTCTGGAAAAGATCAGCAATTACTTTTTTGGACTGGTTAACGTCACCCTGTTTGCGATCATTTTCTTTCAGATCCAGCTTTATGCCAGCCTGTTGCTGCAACTCTTTTTCTTTGCCGCCAATATCTATGGCTGGTATGCCTGGTCGCGGCAAACAAATGATAATGAAGCCGAGCTTAAGATCCGCTGGCTGCCATTGCCAAAAGCAATAACATGGCTGGCGATATGTGTGATAGCCATCGGTTTGATGACGCGATATATCGATCCCGTATTCGCCGTCCTGACGCGAGTGGCCGTCGGCATTATGCAGATGCTGGGGTTACAGGTGACAATGCCCGTACTGCAACCGGACGCGTTCCCGTTCTGGGACGCGTGCATGATGGTGCTGTCTATCGCGGCGATGATTCTGATGACACGCAAATACGTTGAAAACTGGCTACTGTGGGTGATAATCAACGTCATTAGCGTGGTGATTTTTGCCTTGCAGGGCGTCTATGCGATGTCGCTGGAATATCTGATCCTGACATTTATCGCCGTGAACGGTAGCCGCATGTGGGTAAATAGCGCGCGGGAGCGAGGGTCGCGCGCGCTTTCCCATTAATGGTGATGATGAGCATACCCGGATGACGCCTGATTCAGACGGCAATCCGGGCCGTGGCATACTTGATACTCCATCTGAATCGTAGCGTGCGCAATATGGTATTCGTCTGTCAGGAAGTCCTGAATACGCTCCAGCAGCGCATCATGGTCATGCGGTGGAATGACCTGAGCGTGCAATGTCATGACAGGTTTTTCGCCGACCATCCAGACATGCACATGGTGTACGTTGCGAACTTCGGGGATTTCCCGGCTTAAATTGCGCTGTAAGGCATTAATATCCAGTGAAACCGGCGCGCCTTCAAGTAATTCGTTGACGCTATCTTTTAATAAACGCAAGGCGCTACGTAGCACCAGTACCGAAACCAGAATAGAGAGAATCGGGTCCGCTGGGGTCCAACCCGTCCAGATAATGATCAGCGCGGCGGCTATCGCGCCGACTGAACCCAGCAAATCGCCCATCACATGTAGCGCGGCAGCGCGAACGTTCAGGTTTTTTTCATCGCTTCCCCGGTGGAGAATCCAGAATACAAACAAGTTCGCAAGCAAACCCGCGACCGCAATCATCATCATTAGACTACCTGTCACCGGACGAGGCGTGTAAAAGCGCTCTATCGCTTCCCAGACAATGAGGATAGTAATAACCACTAACGCAATGGCATTCACAAAGGCTGCCAGGGTGGTAAGTCTTAGCCAGCCAAAAGTGTGGCGAACAGTCGGGGGACGACGGGAAAACTTAACCGCCAGCAGCGCAAAGAGAAGGGCCGCCGCGTCAGTGAGCATATGTCCCGCATCCGCCAACAACGCCAGCGAGCCGGAGAGTATCCCGCCCGCCACCTCGAGGAGCATAAATCCGGCGGTGACGATAAAGGCGAAAAGCAAGCGACGAGCATTATTATCTTTCGGCAGTTGTGAATCGGCATGAGAGTGTGAGTGCGCCATAACGTCATTCCTTTGTTATTCTCATCAATACTGTAGACATCATACTGATTTTTCGCTGACAAAATAAAAAGGAGAGCGAAAGCTCTCCCGTTATCAGACTTTTTTCAGAATTACTGTGTGGTGCCGTCGGTTTTGGTATTCACGTCATTATTGACGCCATTACCGGTTTCCACTTTTTTATTAATATCCGGGCAGCGACCATCTTTACACATGGTATTTTTATGTTCTTCATCCTTGGTCATCCCGTCATGATTCATGGTTGAGCCGTCAGGATGCTGCATGGTGTTGTTAGTATTGCCGTTGGTATTAATGTCGTTATTATTCACATCATTCGGCGCCACATTCTGGCGGGCGTCCGGGGCGACCTGGCCGGCATTTGCCGCCGAGTTCGCCTGACCATTGCTGGACTGCGCATTAGATTCAGCAGCCAGTACTGCGCCGCTGGCGAGGCCGAGGGTAGCGGTAAGTAAAAGCGTAGTCAGTTTTGTCATTTTCATAAGATGCTCCTGTTATGGTGGATATGTCGGATAACCTCTTCCAACAGTGCACGTGTCAGTCAAATCCTCAAAAAGGGATAAAAAGCTTCCGCCGCCGCCTATTAACGCAGCAGAGAATCTTGCAATAATTCACAAACAGAGTGGTTACAGTTAAAAAGTGTAGGTTAGATCCCGTTTTTCGCTACATTTGTGCGTTTTTTTCCTTAATTCCAGGATTAATCCGTTCAAAGTGTAAAAGCCCGTTTACACTATTTAATTGAAGAGATAGATTGGAGGGATTGCATTCATTGGGATAAGTACGGCAACACTGGAATAAACATGAATTATCAGAACGACGATTTACGCATTAAAGACATCAACGAGTTATTACCTCCTGTCGCACTGCTGGAAAAGTTTCCCGCGACGGAAAATGCAGCGAATACCGTTGCCCACGCGCGCAAAGCCATCCATAAAATTCTCAAAGACAATGATGATCGCCTGCTGGTGGTGATTGGGCCTTGTTCAATTCATGATCCGGCTGCGGCGAAGGAGTATGCCGCCCGTTTGCTGGCGTTACGCGATGAGCTTAAAGGCGAGCTTGAAATTGTCATGCGCGTCTATTTTGAGAAACCGCGTACCACTGTTGGCTGGAAAGGGCTGATTAACGATCCGCACATGGATAACAGCTTCCAGATTAACGACGGTCTGCGTATTGCCCGTAAACTGCTGCTGGATATTAACGACAGCGGCCTGCCTGCCGCCGGCGAATTTCTTGATATGATCACGCCGCAGTACCTGGCCGATTTGATGAGCTGGGGCGCTATTGGCGCGCGGACCACCGAATCCCAGGTTCATCGCGAACTGGCGTCCGGTCTCTCTTGTCCGGTCGGTTTTAAAAATGGTACTGATGGCACGATTAAAGTCGCGATTGACGCAATCAACGCTGCCGGTGCGCCGCACTGCTTCCTCTCCGTCACTAAATGGGGCCATTCGGCGATTGTGAATACCAGCGGCAACGGCGACTGCCATATTATTCTACGCGGCGGTAAAGCGCCAAACTATAGCGCGCAGCATGTTGCGGAGGTGAAAGAAGGGCTCACCAAAGCGGGACTGACGCCGCAGGTCATGATCGATTTCAGCCATGCCAACTCTTGTAAGCAATTTCAAAAGCAGATGGAGGTTTGCGCCGATGTCTGCCAGCAGATTGCGGGCGGCGAAAAAGCGATTATTGGCGTGATGGTAGAGAGCCATCTGGTAGAAGGAAACCAGAGCCTGGAAAGCGGTCAGCCGCTGACCTACGGTAAAAGCATTACTGACGCCTGCATTGGCTGGGAAGATACCGATGCGTTGCTTCGCCAGTTGTCGGAAGCGGTAAAAGCCCGGCGGGGTTAATCTTCATAACGTGTTAAACCGGCCTGCAAGGCCGGTTTTTTTATCGCTGGCAGATGAGATTCATCCACCATGACACTACTCGAAATATAAATAAATATATAACGTAATGATTCAGCGCTATAATTCACCTCTGCTTAATAACGTAGCCCGAACGATGACCAGTCAGGACAAATCACTTTTAGCTCCCAGTCTCGCTTCCACGCCGACCGGCTGGTCGCCAGCGGCGCGCCGGAAACGGTGATTACCGCTGAACGTCTGGCTGAAGTGTACCGGGTGCGAGGATGCGTGAAGCACTGTTCGCAGGGCAGGTTGCAGGTGGTGCTTGAAGGGGTGATCGAAGTTTAGACCTATTGCCTGGTGGCGCTGCGCTTATCTGGCCTACATATCACTCGTAGGCCGGATAAGGTATTTATGCCGCCATCCGGCAAACGTGATTACTTCGCTTTACCTTGATTCGCCACGGCAGCCGCTTTCGCTGCTATCTCGTCGGCATTACCCAAATAGTAATGTTTGATTGGTTTGAAGTTCTCGTCGAACTCATACACCAGGGGCACGCCGGTTGGGATGTTTAGCTCCAGAATTTCATCTTCACCCATGTTATCCAGGTATTTCACCAGCGCACGCAGTGAGTTACCGTGAGCGGCGATGATCACGCGCTCACCGCTTTTCATACGCGGCAGGATGGATTCGTTCCAGTAAGGGATAACGCGCTCAATGGTTAGCGCCAGGCTTTCGGTCGTTGGCAGTTCTTTATCGGTCAACTTCGCATAGCGCGGGTCGTGACCCGGATAGCGCTCATCATCTTTGGTCAATTCCGGCGGCGTAACGGCAAAACCGCGGCGCCACTGTTTAACCTGCTCGTCGCCATATTTTTCTGCCGTTTCCGCTTTATTCAGCCCCTGCAACGCGCCATAGTGACGTTCATTGAGTTTCCATGATTTTTCCACTGGCAGCCATGCCTGATCCAGTTCATCCAGTACGTTCCACAGCGTATGGATAGCGCGTTTCAGTACGGAGGTGTAGGCAAAATCAAAGCTGAAACCTTCTTCTTTTAATAACTTACCTGCCGCTTTCGCTTCGCTTACGCCTTTTTCAGACAGGTCCACATCATACCAGCCAGTGAAACGGTTTTCTTTGTTCCACTGACTTTCACCGTGACGTACCAGAACCAGCTTAGTTACAGCCATACTCTCACTCCTATAACTCATATGTAATGATAATAATTCTCATTATATTGCCGTAATACCTCAGCGGCAACGCTTATCCTTATACAATAGCGAAAATCAGGCTTGAGTGTAAGGTATGTGTTAATGAGAGGTTGTGTTTAGGTGCTAAAAGTGAGAATCCATCAGGCATAACCAGTGTCATCAGACCAAATTAAATCCTGCCGCTATTGGTGACTATATAAACTATTTGCGAATATTCTCTCACGCTGCTTATCGGCTTAGCGCTTCGGCAAAATTCCCTGAAATGTGAAAAACGTCATGTCAAAAGGTCAATGAAAAGGAATTCATGGATCTGACTCATTACTGCCTTTTAGGGGCCTCATGTATCCTGTTTGTCATTCAGAGAGAAATATTCTGTTCGTGATTTTATCCGTCAAAGAGATTTATATTTTTCCTTATCAGGTGTTCTATTTGAGGGTATTCATTATGTCTGGCGCAATACGTTCCCTGGAAAGAGTGATTTTACCTGTTGCGGTAACGCTGGGTAAACAGATACATGTGAACGCCATTAAAAATGGCTTTATCAGGCTAATGCCACTAACGCTGGTTGGGGCTATATTTGTGCTGATAAATAATGTGTTGTTGAGTTTTGGTGAAGGATCATTTTTCTGGTCTATGGGTATTCGCCTGGACGTGAATACCCTTGCATCACTGGAACAACTGAAGGTTATAGGTGGTAGCGTATATAACGGAACGCTGGGAATAATGTCATTGATGACGCCATTTTTTATCGGCATGGCGCTGGCTGAAGAGCGTAAAGTGGATGCGCTTGCTGCCGGATTGCTATCGCTCGCCTCTTTTATGACGGTTACGCCGTTTACAATTGGAGATGTGAGTGCTATTGGCGCAAACTGGCTTGGAGGGGCAAATATTATTTCTGGTATTATTATTGGTCTGGTCGTTGCTGAGATATTCACTTTTATTATCCGTCAGAATTGGGTTATCAGATTACCTGACAGCGTACCGGAATCGGTTTCGCGCTCATTTACTGCATTAATCCCCGGTTTTATTATTCTTTTCATGATGGGACTGATTGCATGGGGGCTGTCGTTGGCTGGCACCCATTTTCATCAGGTGATTATGAATTCGATTGCGACGCCACTGGCGTCGCTCGGTAGCATCGTTGGATGGGCATATGTGATATTTAATGCCTTACTCTGGTTTTTTGGCGTACATGGAGGACTGGCATTAACTGCGCTCAATAGTGGCATTTTGGGCCCTTGGGGAATGGAAAATATGGCGACCTACACGGAGTATGGTTCTATCGACGCAGCGCTGGCGGCGGGTAAAGCCTTCCATTTCTGGACTGGGCCAATGTTGGAATCTTACGTCTACCTCGGCGGGACTGGGGCAACGTTGAGCCTGATTTTCGCTATTTTTATCGCCTCACGCCGTGCTGACTATCGGCAGGTAGCTAAAATAGCATTACCCTCCGGACTGTTTAATATTAATGAGCCGATTCTGTTTGGCCTGCCCATTATCATGAATCCGGTGTTAATGGTTCCCTTCGTACTCATTCAGCCTATTCTGGCGGGTATCACATTATTAGTATATTCATTAGGTATTATTCCACCCTCTACAAATTTTGCGCCGTGGACAATGCCAGTAGGACTGGGGGCATTCTTCAATTCTAACGGCAGTATCGCTGCACTCATTATCGCATTAGTGAATCTTGCCATAGCGACATTAATTTATCTCCCTTTTGTCATTATTGCCAATAAAGCACAAAACATTATTGATGAGGATGAGAGCGAAGAAGATATCGCCAATGCCTTAAAATTTTGATGAGGTGTAAACATGGAAATAAACACGGTACATGAAAGCCAGTTTTTAAAAGGTAAAGATTTTTACTTTTTTATTCTGGACAAAACGGAAAGTGTAAGTGGGCTGCATCAGCATGACTACTATGAGTTTACGCTTGTTCTGACAGGAAGCTGTAGTCAGGAGATAAATGGTAAACGAGTAATCCTGGAACGTGGTGATTTTGTCTTTATTCCGGTAGGGTCTTACCATCAAACGTTTTATGACTATGGGGTTACGCGGATATTAAACATGGGGGTAGGTAGACGCTATTTTGATGAACACTATATGGCGATACTCCCTTCATGTTTTGTGGCGTCTCAGCCTTATACAATGTCTAATGCTTTCTTAACTTTTATAGAGCAGGCCTTATCAACACTGGATATTCATCAGCGAGAATGTGATGAGTTCAATAAATTACTCACTTTTTATATCGTCAATCGTTTACAGCATTATGAGGATAATTCGCGGTCGGATGTAATCCCCGGCTGGCTAAGACAACTCGTCAGCGACATGCACAAAAAAGCAATGTTTGCCGATGACGCGTTGAATAATATGGTAAGGCTTTCCGGGAAAACGCAATCTTATCTTACACGGGCTACTAATCGTTATTATCACAAGACGCCAGGCCAGATAATAAATGCTATTCGGATCAACTATTGTAAAAAACAACTGGAGACCACTAATTTTTCGGTTGCCGATATTGCCTTTGATGCAGGATTTAGTAGTCCAGGGATTTTTATTAATAACTTTAAGAAAATGACTTCATTCACCCCAGGCAATTATCGACGGAAATTGGCGAATTCTCAGCAGGAGCATATATGAAAAAATTAAAAGTAGTGACTATCGGAGGAGGAAGTAGTTACACTCCTGAACTTCTTGATGGATTTATTAAACGCTATGATGAGTTACCTGTCAGTGAGTTATGGCTGGTGGATATCGAAGAAGGTCGCGAAAAACTCGATATTATTTTTGCGCTTTGTCAACGTATGGTCATACAGGCGGGAGTGCCGATAGCGATTTATAAAAGTTTAAATAGACAGGAAGCGTTAAAGGATGCGGATTTTGTCACAACGCAATTCCGGGTTGGTCAGCTAAAGGCGCGTGAGCAGGATGAGCGCATCCCACTGTCACATGGTTATCTTGGGCAAGAGACTAACGGTGCGGGCGGGTTATTTAAAGGGTTACGTACCATTCCCGTTATTTTTGATATTGTGAAAGATGTCCAGCAGATTTGTCCTCAGGCGTGGATTATTAATTTCACCAACCCTGCCGGGATGGTGACAGAAGCCGTGTATCGACATACTCGTTTCAAACGTTTTATCGGCGTTTGTAACGTCCCGGTAGGGATGCGGATGCTCATTGAGGACATTCTGTCATTAACAAAAGAAGATACGCTTTCTATCGATCTGTTTGGTCTCAATCACCTGGTGTTTATCAGCAATATTTGGGTAAACGGGCAGTCACGTTTTGCTGAGGTAATGAATCTGGTGGCATCCGGCACGACGAGCGGCAGTTCGGTTAAAAACATATTTAGCCTGCCATTTAGTGAAGGGTTACTGCGTTCGCTCAATTTATTGCCATGCTCCTATCTACTGTATTATTTTAAATCAAAAGAAATGTTGGCAATAGAAATGGGAGAGTATTACAAAGGCACTGTTCGTGCGCAGATTGTACAGGAATTGGAAAAAAAGTTATTCGAAATTTATAAAAAACCTGAACAGAATAGTAAGCCTGCGGAATTGGAAGCGCGTGGTGGCGCTTACTATTCCGATGCAGCTTGTGAGGTTATCAATGCAATTTATAATGATAAACAAACGGAGCATTATATTAACATTCCTCATGTTGGTCATATTAACAATATTCCTGTGGACTGGTCCGTAGAAATGACCTGCCTGTTAGGTAAAAATGGCGCCACACCGCATCCACGCATTACTCATTTTGACGAGAAAGTTTTAGGATTAATTTACACGATAAAAAGTTTTGAAATTGCTGCCGCCAATGCGGCCTTGAGTGGACGAATGGATGATGTATTACTGGCGCTCAATCTCAATCCTTTAGTCGGTTCAGATCAGGGCGCTGAAATATTGGCGCGGGAGATGATGCTTGCTAACCAGCCGTATTTGCCTCATTTTGCCGATGCGATCAGCGTACTTCGCCAGCAAGAGCATTACTAGAAGGTCAGAAGAATGACGAAACTGTTAATTGTTAATGCCGATGATTTTGGTTTAAGCCCTGGTATCAATTACGGCATTATTGAAGCGCATCGCCACGGGGTGGTTACGTCTACAACGGCCATGATGAATGGCAATGGTATTGAACATGCGGCAGAAATTAGCGCCGATTTTCCTTCGCTTGGCGTGGGTCTGCATTTTGTTCTCAGTTTTGGCGCGCCATTGTCCAGAATGCCTTCGCTGGAAAGAGAAGGTATGCTGGGAAAATGGCTCTGGCAAGCCGCCGCACAAGGGAAAATTCAGGATAATGAGCTGGTGGCTGAATTACACAAACAGTATGACTGTTTTGTCCGGCTCTTTGGACGAGCGCCTACCCATATTGATAGCCATCACCATGCGCATTTTATTCCCCAGGTCTGGAAGCATGTTGTACGATTTGCGGGAGAAACCGGGCTTCCGTTGCGTATCGATCGGCAACACACTATTTCTACGCAAGTCGTAAAAGGCGTTGATAACTTTATCAGCGATTTTTATGCGGAAAATGTCTCAGCCCATTTTATTCTTGCGGCTTTGGCACGCGCAACAGCAGGAGAAGAACAGTCCGTTGAGCTGATGTGCCACCCTGGGTTTATCGATAAAATTGTTCTGCAAAGTCGCTATTGTTATTCGCGACTGGATGAGCTGAACGTGCTGATGTCAGCGACGTTGAAACACGATATTCTGGCGCAAGGTTTTCGTCTGGGTACTTACAACGATCTGTAATAAATAGCCCGGCAGATTAGCGTCGCCGGGCATATTGTCAGAACGGAATAAACTGGTACTCGGTCAGGCTGGCATACTCCTCGCCGGGGCGAAGAATACAGTCAGGCTGTGGCCATTCAGGATGATTCGGGCTGTCCGGCAGCAGTTCGCTTTCCAGCGCCACCCCTTGCCAGTCGGCATAAGGTTCTGGCCCACGGGCAGGCGTGCCTGCCAGATAATTGCCGGAATAAAACTGTAGCGCCGGGGCGGTGGTGTAAACCATCATTTGTAGCTTTCCATCCTGCGACCACAGACGGGCCGCCGGCTTTTTGCCATCACCCTGCGTCTGTAGCAGAAAGGCATGATCGTAACCTTTAACTTTGCGCTGATCGTCATCGGCGAGAAACTCGCTGGCGATGACTTTTGGCATCCGGAAGTCAAATGAGGTGTTGGCCACCGATTTTAGTCCCTGACGTGGGATACCGTATTCATCTACCGGCAGGTATTCATCCGCCAGAATTTGCAGCTTGTGTTGACGCACGTCGGTCTGATCGCCGTCCAGATTAAAATAAACGTGGTTGGTCAAATTCACCGGACAGGGTTTATCGACCGTCGCCCGGTAGGTGATAGAAATTCGATTATCATCGGTCAGACGATATTGCGCCGTGGCGCAAAGATGACCGGGAAAGCCCTGGTCGCCGTCATCAGAGGTGAGCGCGAATAATACCTGGCGATCGTTCTGATTCACAATTTGCCAGCGGCGCTTGTCAAAGCCTTCCGGTCCGCCGTGTAGCTGGTTTTCACCTTGGCTTGGGCTTAACTGTACGGTTTCGCCGGCAAACGTAAAACGGCTATTAGCGATACGGTTCGCGTAACGGCCAATAGAAGCGCCGAGGAACGACGTCTGTTCAGGATAGCGTTCCGGGCTGGCGCAGCCCAGCAATGCCTCCCGAACGCTGCCGTCAGACAGCGGAATACGGGCAGAAAGAAGAGTGGCTCCCCAGTCCATCAGCGTTACCACCATCCCTGCGCGGTTGCGCAGGGTTAACAGGCGGTACGGCTGACCATCGGGGGCCAGTGCGGGCGTTTCATTTAGCACTGTCCTGCTCCTTGTGACGGTTTGCATACATAAAAGGTTTCTTTGATACCTGTTTTCGCTTCGTACTGTTGCGCAACGGCCTGCTGAACGGCGGGAACCAGATCTTCCGGGATCAGCGCGACAATACAGCCGCCGAAGCCGCCGCCGGTCATGCGCACGCCGCCTTTATCGCCGATGGTCGCTTTGACGATCTCTACCAGCGTGTCTATCTGCGGGACGGTAATTTCGAAATCATCGCGCATCGAGGCATGGGACTCCGCCATCAGTTGGCCCATGCGCTGCAAATCGCCTTTCTCCAGCGCGCTTGCCGCTTCAACGGTCCGCGCATTTTCGCTCAGTACATGGCGAACGCGTTTGGCGACTACCGGGTCCAGCTCGCAGGCAACAGCATTGAACGCCTCAAGGCTGACATCACGCAGGGCCGGCTGCTGGAAGAAGCGGGCGCCGGTTTCGCACTGTTCGCGGCGGGTATTATACTCGCTGCCCACCAGGGTGCGCTTAAAGTTACTATTGATAATCACCACGGCGACGCCTTTCGGCATGGAAACCGCTTTAGTGCCGAGCGAACGGCAGTCAATCAGCAACGCATGATCTTTTTTGCCAAGCGCAGAGATGAGCTGATCCATGATGCCGCAGTTACAGCCGACAAACTGGTTCTCGGCTTCTTGTCCGTTGAGCGCGATTTGCGCGCCGTCCAGCGGCAGGTGGTAAAGCTGCTGGAAGACGGTGCCCACCGCCACTTCCAGCGAGGCGGAGGAGCTTAACCCGGCGCCCTGCGGCACATTGCCGCTGATGACCATATCCACGCCGTCAAACGCGTTGTTACGCTGTTGCAGGTGTTTCACTACGCCGCGCACATAGTTAGACCACTGCTGGCTATCGTGGGTCACGATCGGCGCATCCAACGAAAATTCGTCCACCTGATTGTCGTAATCGGCGGCAATCACCCGCACGGTACGATCGTCGCGCGGCGCACAGCTAATTACGGTCTGGTAATCGATAGCGCAAGGCAGCACAAAGCCGTCATTGTAATCGGTATGCTCGCCGATCAGATTGACGCGGCCCGGCGCCTGAATCGTGTGGGTGGCAGGGTAGCCGAAAATTTCAGCAAACAGAGCGCGCGTTTTCTCTTTCAGGTTCATTTTTATACTCCGGATTCGCGAAAATGGATGTCGCTGACCGCGCGCAGGCGTTCAGCCGCTTGTTCTGCGGTTAAATCACGCTGGGTTTCCGCCAGCATTTCATAGCCGACCATAAATTTGCGGACGGTCGCAGAGCGCAGCAGCGGCGGATAAAAGTGCGCGTGCAACTGCCAGTGCGCGTTTTCTTCACCGTTAAACGGCGCGCCGTGCCAGCCCATTGAGTAGGGGAAGGAACACTGAAACAGGTTGTCATAACGACTGGTCAGCTTTTTCAACGCCAGCGCCAGAGAGTCGCGCTGCTCGTCGCTTAAATCGGTAATGCGCAGGACATGCGTTTTGGGTAACAGTAGCGTTTCGAACGGCCACGCCGCCCAGTAAGGCACCACCGCCAGCCAGTGTTCTGTTTCAACCACGGTGCGGCTACCGTCCGCCAGTTCGCGCTGTACATAATCCACCAGCATTGGCGAGCGCTGCCCGGCGAAATAGGCTTTTTGTAAACGGTCTTCGCGTTCGGCTTCATTCGGCAGAAAGCTGTTAGCCCAGATCTGCCCATGCGGATGCGGGTTCGAACAGCCCATCGCCGCGCCTTTATTTTCAAAGACCTGTACCCACGGATAGGTTTTGCCTAACTCGACGGTTTGTTCCTGCCAGGTTCTCACGATTTCCGTCAGCGCGGGCAGGCTCAGTTCCGGCAGCGTTTTACTGTGATCGGGCGAAAAGCAGATCACGCGACTGGTGCCGCGCGCGCTCTGACAGCGCATCAGCGGATCGTGACTGTCTGGGGCATCCGGCGTGTCGGCCATTAGCGCCGCGAAATCATTAGTAAAGACGTAAGTCCCTTTATAATCGGGGTTTTTATCGCCAGTCACGCGTGTATTGCCCGCGCACAGGAAGCAGTCCGGATCATGCGCCGGCAGCATTTGCTGAGACGGTGTTTCCTGCGCCCCCTGCCAGGGGCGCTTTGCGCGATGCGGCGAAACCAGAATCCACTGGTCGGTGAGCGGGTTATAACGGCGATGCGGATGATCGACGGGATTAAATGGGGTCATAACAACGTCCTTAATCTGGGTATCCCTGCGGGTGGCGTGACTGCCAGCGCCAGGTGTCCTGCGCCATTTCGTCAAGCGTGCGGGTCACGCGCCAGTTCAGCTCGCGATCGGCTTTGCCGGCATCTGCCCAATACGCCGGCAGATCGCCGTCGCGACGTGGCGCGAAGTGGTAATTGATGGGTTTGCCGCAGGCTTTACTAAAGGCGTTGACTACATCCAGTACGCTACTGCCGACGCCAGCGCCGAGGTTATAAATATGTACGCCGGGTTTGTCCGCCAGTTTTTCCATCGCCACGATATGCCCGTCGGCTAAATCCATAACGTGAATGTAATCGCGCACGCCGGTACCATCCTCGGTCGGGTAATCGTTGCCGAAAACGGCGAGCGATTCGCGACGACCCACGGCGACCTGGGCGATATAGGGCATCAGGTTATTCGGGATACCTTGCGGATCTTCTCCCATATCGCCCGACGGATGCGCGCCAACCGGGTTGAAATAACGCAGCAGCGCAATACTCCACGCCGGCTGGGCTTTTTGCAGATCGGTGAGGATTTGCTCTACCATCAATTTACTTTTACCGTAGGGGCTTTGCGGCGTGCCGGTAGGAAAACTTTCGACATAAGGGATTTTGGGCTGATCGCCATAAACGGTGGCGGAGGAGCTAAAAATAAGGTTTTTAACGTTGGCTGCACGCATTGCGCTGATCAACCGCAGCGTACCGTTGACGTTGTTGTCATAGTACTCCAGCGGCCTGGCGACCGATTCGCCGACGGCTTTCAGGCCGGCAAAGTGAATCACGGTATCAATAGCGTGATCGTGCAGAATTTCGGTTATAAGCGCTTCGTTGCGAATATCGCCTTCGACAAAGGTCGGGTGCTTACCGCCCAGACGTTCGATAACGGGCAGTACGCTGCGTTTGCTGTTGCAGAGGTTATCGAGGATGACGACGTCATGACCATTTTGCAGCAATTGTACGCAGGTATGACTTCCAATGTAACCGCTACCACCTGTAACCAATACTCTCATAATTCGCTCCGTTAAGCCTATAGTATGGAATAACCATAGCATAACAAAGATGCGAAAAGTGTGACATGTAATAAATTAGTGGAATCGTTTACACTTGAGTTCGCTCACAAATAGACGTCAATCATTTGATGGTAAATCAACGGATTTCAGCATGATCACGCCTTTTATCTGAAAAAGCACGAAAAAAGCGCTTTACACGCCCGGAATGGCATTAAGGTAATGCAGATTGCCGATAGAGATAGTGGTCGCCGTCCGGTACAAATTCCAGCCGATGAGTAATACAGGCTGGCGCATCCTCCGCATGATGCGAAACAAACAGCAGTTGGGTCTCTCCCTGGTGAAGTAATACATCCACAAAACGGCGGACCAGTTGGCGGTTTAGCGGGTCCAGCCCTTGCAGCGGCTCATCCAGAATTAACATTGTCGGATGCTTAACCAGCGCGCGCACGATCAGCGCCAGCCGTTGCTGTCCCCAGGAGAGACTATGAAAAGGGGCATCCGCTGTACGGTTATCGATTCCCAGAATATCCAGCCACTGCTGCGCCAGCTTTTGTTGCCTGTCTGAAACGGCCTGATAAATACCGATAGAATCGAAATAGCCGGAGAGAATCACATTACGTACCGTGGTACTAACGCGGTAATCAAGATGTAAACTGCTGCTGACGTAACCGATATGTTTTTTGATATCCCAGATCGTTTCGCCGCTTCCTCGCCGTCGACCGAACAAGGTGAGATCATTGCTGTAGCCTTGCGGATGATCGCCGGTAATAAGGCTAAGTAGCGTAGACTTACCTGCTCCGTTAGGACCGACGATCTGCCAGTGTTCTCCTGGATTTACTCGCCAGCTTAGATGGTAGAGGATAGGGCGATCGTTATACGAGATCACGCCATCGTTGAGTACGATCCGTGGCTCGTCATCGGATAACGCATGGTGGACGGAAGGTTCGTCCGGTTCAGGTAATTGTACGTCGGCCAGACGCTCGCTGTGCGCAAGTTGAGCGACCAGCGCCCGTTGTAGCAACTCTGACGTCGTTCCGGTTTCCGTCAGGGTACAGTCGGCGAGCACGCCGGCAAACTGAACGAAGTCCGGGATTTCATCAAAACGGTTAAGTACCAGCGCCAGGGTAATACCCGCCTGGTTCAACGTTGCCAGGCGTTGCGCCAGTTGCTGACGGGAGGTTACGTCAAGCCCGTCGAACGGTTCATCGAGGATCAATAACTCCGGCTCAGACATCAGCGCCTGACACAGCAGCGCCTTTCGCGTCTCGCCAGTAGAAAGGTATTTAAAACGCCTGGTAAGTAAAGCGGAAATGCCGAACTGCTGCGCCAGCATCGCACAGCGGGCAGGATCGTGAACGTCATCCTGAATAATTTCCGCGGTAGTGCGTCCGGTATCTTCTTCGCCAGGACTGAGCATATCGGTATTATTGCGTTGCCACTCATCGCTGACCAGCTTTTGCAATTGTTCAAAGGACAGACGAGTGATGCGGGTAAACCGACACTGGCGTTCGCCTTTTAATAACGGCAGTTCACCTGCCAGCGCGCGAGCGAGGGACGACTTTCCGCTCCCGTTAGCCCCAACGAACGCCCAGCTATCGCCCGCATTTAACGTCAGCGAATCCAGATGAAGTGTTTTTGTATCGCTCAGACGAAACGTGCCTTGCGAAATTTGCAACGATGACATTTTGCATCCCATTTTTTGCAGCGATGAATGACAGGAATACGTCTTTCGGCAACGGATGTCAATGTGCTTAGCACAGCGTCGCGATAATCACACTGTCCGCATTAAACCAGGCAATAACGTCATCGCCTTCCTTTAGCGTAGCGGCATCCGCAGCCGGTATAGTGGCGCACAGCGTCTGGCCGTCCGGTAGCGCCATCAGCACTTCGCACTGCTCCGCGCTGCGTTCAATATGGCTAATCGTCCCGGATAACTGATTGTCGGCGGCGCGCGCAATGGTTGCATCCTGGGTAATGCCAACCCACGGCGCTTTTAGCAGGATCAGCACTTCTTTACCTTCCTCCAGGCCGAGACGTTCGCCGCTTTGCGCCGTCAGCGCGACTTTTAGCCGCGTTTTGCCGTCGGCCAGCAGTACGTCGACATGCTGTTGCACCTGAACGCGATCACGGGCGGTAATGGTGCCGAACCACTGGTTGCGGGCGCTGGTTTGCAGCGAAAAGCGGGAGATGGCGGCCAGTAGACTATCAAGCGGCAGAGCGTCGTCGTCGCTTAACACATCGAACGCTTTTTGCTGAATTTGGCCCAGCAGATCGTAAAGCTGGATCAGACGCTGGCCATAGCGGGTTAATACCGCGCCGCCGCCGCCTTTGCCGCCGGTCGCGCGTTCAACCAGCATATGTTCGCTAAGCTGGTTCATGTCGTTTATCGCATCCCAGGCACTCTTATAGCTGATTCCCGCGTCTTTCGCGCCCTGACTAATAGAGCCGGAAAGCGCAATGTGTTTCAGCAAAGAGATACGTCGGGGATCGGCAAAAAGCTTTTGCTGAAGTTTCAGGGTAAGAAGGATTTCGGCCTGCATAAGCAGCTCCTGGTAAAAAGGCTATTGTGACTGAAAAGCGCGCCAGCGCAAAGCCGACCGCACAAAAGGGGAGTGCTTTTCTGTGTTATGCGGTTAGAATACAAAAAGGACTATATCTGGAGTTGACCATGTTAGAGTTATTAAAAAGTCTGGTATTTGCCGTTATCATGGTACCGGTGGTGATGGCCATCATCCTCGGCCTGGTTTACGGTCTGGGTGAGGTGTTCAACATTTTTTCCGGTATCGGTCAGAAAGACCAGTCCAGACAGAACCGCTGATTTCCGCAAACGCCCGCTCAGTCGGGCGTTTTTGTTACTCAAGTTTCTGCTTTTCCTGCCGATATTTTCTGTGTTTACTCGTTAATGGGTATGAATAACCGCTGGGAAACCCTTTGAATTATCGTTATATTATATTTTACATAACGAAACGCAAAAGGAGCTACAGATGGCGCATTCCTGGTTACGTCTGGTCGCAGGGGCGACTTTATCTTTCGCTATCGCGGGTCATGCGCTGGCGGATGAAGGCAAGATCACCGTATTTGCCGCCGCGTCGCTAACAAACGCGATGCAAGACATTGCGGCAGAATATAATAAAGAGAAAAATGTGGATGTGGCCTCCTCATTCGCTTCCTCTTCAACGCTGGCGCGCCAGATAGAAGCGGGCGCGCCAGCGGACCTGTTCATCTCCGCTGACCAGAAGTGGATGGATTACGCGGTCGATAAAAAAACGGTGGATACCGCGACACGTGAAACGTTGCTTGGCAACAGTCTGGTCGTGGTAGCGCCGAAAGCCAGCGAGCAGAAACCGTTTACCATCGACAACAAAACGGACTGGATTCGTCTGCTGAACGGCGGGCGTCTGGCTGTGGGCGATCCGCAACACGTCCCGGCGGGAATTTATGCTAAAGAAGCGCTGCAAAAGCTGGGCGCCTGGCAAACGCTTGAGTCGAAACTGGCGCCGGGCGAAGATGTGCGCGGCGCGCTGGCGATGGTCGAACGTAACGAAGCGCCTTTGGGCATCGTATACGGTTCTGATGCGCTCGCCAGCAAGGGGGTCAAAGTCGTGGCGACGTTCCCGGAAGATTCACATAAAAAAGTGGAATACCCCATCGCTATCGTGGATGGGCATAAAAATGCGACCGTCAGCGCGTTCTATGATTACCTGAAAGGACCGCAGGCCTCGGCAATCTTTAA
This sequence comes from Salmonella enterica subsp. arizonae, assembly GCF_008692845.1. Classification (GTDB taxonomy): domain Bacteria; phylum Pseudomonadota; class Gammaproteobacteria; order Enterobacterales; family Enterobacteriaceae; genus Salmonella; species Salmonella arizonae. The sequence goes on along the minus strand of NZ_VXJW01000002.1, from coordinate 124,551 downwards.
ACGTTATGGATTTACGACGAAGTAATGATACTGACCGATCCAGAATGGCAGGCTGTCTTTCTTAGCCTGAAAGTGTCTTCCCTGGCCGTGCTGTTTAGCCTGCCGTTTGGGATCTTTTTTGCCTGGTTACTGGTGCGATGCCGGTTTCCGGGCAAAGCCTTACTTGATAGCGTCCTGCATCTGCCGCTGGTGCTGCCGCCGGTGGTGGTCGGCTATCTGCTGCTGGTGTCGATGGGGCGACGCGGGTTTATTGGCCAGTGGCTGTATGACTGGTTCGGTCTCACGTTTGCCTTTAGCTGGCGCGGCGCCGTGCTGGCGGCGGCGGTGATGTCCTTCCCGCTGATGGTGCGGGCCATTCGGCTGGCGCTGGAGGGCGTGGATATTAAGCTTGAACAGGCCGCCAGAACGCTGGGCGCCGGGCGCTGGCGTGTTTTTCTGACTATCACCTTACCGCTTACCCTGCCGGGAATTATTGTCGGTACGGTGCTGGCGTTTGCCCGTTCGCTTGGCGAATTTGGCGCGACCATTACCTTTGTTTCTAACATTCCGGGCGAAACCCGCACCATACCTTCCGCCATGTATACCTTGATTCAGACGCCTGGCGGGGAGAGCGCGGCGGCGAGGTTGTGTGTGATTTCGATTGTATTAGCGCTGATTTCGTTGTTGATTTCTGAATGGCTGGCGCGGATCAGCCGTGAACGGACGGGGCGCTAATCATGCTGGAGCTTAATTTTTCTCAGACGCTGGGAACGCACTGTTTAACCCTCAACGAAACGCTGCCAGCCAGTGGAATCACCGCTATCTTCGGCGTCTCCGGCGCGGGAAAAACCTCGCTGATTAATGCCATCAGCGGTTTGACTCGCCCGCAAAAAGGACGCATTGCGCTGAATGGCCGGGTATTGCATGACGCGGAAAACGGCATCTGTTTAACGCCGGAAAAACGCCGCATCGGTTACGTTTTCCAGGATGCGCGCCTGTTCCCACATTATAAAGTACGCGGCAATTTGCGCTACGGCATGGCGAAAAGCATGGCTGGCCAGTTTGATAAACTGGTGTCGCTGCTGGGCATTGAAGCGTTGCTTGATCGCCTGCCGGGGAGCCTTTCCGGCGGGGAAAAACAGCGCGTGGCGATAGGCCGGGCATTGCTCACCGCCCCGGAGTTGCTGCTGTTGGACGAACCGTTGGCCTCGCTGGATATCCCGCGTAAACGCGAATTGTTGCCGTACCTGCAACGGCTGGCGCGGGAAATCAATATTCCCATGCTGTATGTCAGCCATTCTCTCGACGAAATTCTCCACCTGGCGGATAAAGTCATGGTGCTGGAAGACGGTCAGGTTAAAGCGTTTGGCCCGCTGGAAGAGGTCTGGGGCAGCAGCGTCATGCACCCGTGGCTGCCAAAAGAGCAACAGAGCAGTATTCTGAAAGTCAGCGTACTGGAGCATCACCCGCATTACGCTATGACCGCCCTGGCGCTTGGCGACCAGCACCTTTGGGTGAATAAACTCAGTCAGCCGCTGCAATCCACGCTGCGTATTCGTATTCAGGCGTCGGATGTCTCGTTGGTACTACAGCCGCCGCAGCAGACCAGTATCCGCAACGTATTGCGGGCAAAAGTGGCGAATTGTTATGACGATAACGGACAGGTGGAAGTCCAGCTTGAGATAGGCGGCAGAACGCTGTGGGCGCGAATAAGCCCGTGGGCCAGGGATGAGCTGAGTATCAAGCCTGGCCTGTGGCTTTATGCGCAGGTGAAAAGCGTTTCCATCACCGCCTGACTATAGCAGGTGCGTGTAAATAAATTTTGCGATGCTATCGGTAGTGTTATCGCCGATCACGACGTTGGCGCGCGCTTTCACCGCGTCGTCGGCGTTCCCCATCGCAACGCCGGTACCTGCCGCCTCCAGCATACTGATATCGTTATAGTTATCGCCGAAAGCGATCACATTCTCCATTGACCCTCCCTGCGCTTCTATCCACTGGGTAAGGCGTTTGCCTTTGCTGTTGCCCTGGCGAGAAATATCCACCTGATCGTGCCATGACCATTCACACTCCAGACCAAGCGCCTGTTCAACATGCTGACCGAACCGCTGTAGCCTGGGAATATCTTCATCGGTAAGCGCAAACTTCCACACGGCGTTCACGCCGCGCGCCGCCTGCGCCAAAGAAGAGACCTGCGTAAAGGTCGGACGTTGCTCCGGCGGCAAGGTCTGCGCCCACCGGGAGGTACGCACGACGTGACCGGTAGGGCGCTCGTAAAGCATGGCGTCATCAACATACATCAGGCCGTGAATTTGATGCTCATCCAGTAAATCAATCAACTGTAATGCTTTATCTACGGGCATAGGATCGGCATCCAGGACATTTTTCGCTTGATAATCATACAAATAGGTGCCGTTGCAGCAAATAGCAGGTGTGTCCAGCGCCAACGCCTGATAAAAAGGATGAATAGCAACGTGATGGCGGCCAGTGACGATGATAAGTTGAAAGCCTGCTTCTTTGGCGCGTGAAAGTGCGTCGAGCGAGGAGGGAAGTAAGGTTTTTTGCGGGGTTAATAACGTTCCGTCTAAATCAAGGGCAATCACGCGTGCAGTCATAATTTTTTCCAGATTAAGAGTAATCATTCCGTCTGTCGGCATGGTACACCGGGATGGTAAGCAGACAAAATTCTGCGTCTGAATTCAGCATTCGCCGTCAAAAGCGACTACGTTAAGCTGTGTCCTGTCATTGCAGCTACATGCTATATGCAAAGGAGTATTCATGAAACAAACAGTCTATACCGCCAGCCCTGAGAGTCAGCAAATTCACGTCTGGAGCCTGAATCACGAAGGGATGCTGACGCTGGTGCAGGTAGTGGATGTGCCCGGTCAGGTTCAGCCTATGGTGGTCAGCCCGGATAAACGCTACCTCTATGTCGGCGTGCGCCCGGAGTTTCGTGTGCTGGCGTATCGTATTGCGCCGGATGATGGCGCGCTGACGTTTGCCACCGAATCCGCCCTGCCGGGTAGCCCGACTCATATTTCTACCGATCATCATGGTCGTTTTGTCTTTGTCGGATCGTATAACGCCGGCAATGTCAGCGTAACGCGCTTACAAGATGGCCTGCCGGTTGAGCTGGTGGATGTGGTGGAAGGGCTGGACGGATGTCATTCGGCGAATATTACGCCTGATAACCGTACCTTGTGGGTGCCGGCGCTGAAGCAGGATCGCATTGCTCTGTTTACGCTAAGCGACGACGGTTATCTGGCGGCCCAGGAACCGGCGGAAGTGAATACGGTTGAAGGGGCTGGTCCGCGTCATATGGTGTTCCACCCGAATCAACAATATGCGTATTGCGTCAATGAACTGAACAGTTCAGTGGATGTCTGGCAGCTTAAAAATCCACATGGCGAGATAGAGTGCGTACAAACGCTGGATATGATGCCCGCCGATTTTTCCGATACGCGCTGGGCGGCGGATATTCATATTACGCCGGATGGACGACATCTGTATGCCTGTGATCGCACCGCCAGTCTGATTACCGTCTTTAGCGTCTCCGAAGACGGCAGCGTATTGAGCGTTGAAGGCTTCCAGCCGACGGAAACCCAACCGCGCGGCTTTAATATCGATCACCACGGGAAATACCTGATTGCTGCTGGTCAAAAATCACATCATATCGCGGTATATGAAATTGCAGGCGCCCAGGGGCTGCTGACGGAGAAAGGTCGTTATGCCGTCGGTCAGGGGCCAATGTGGGTTGTGGTGAACGCCTATTAACGGCGCTGTGTGTCGGGTGGCGGTTGCCTGGAAAGCGGCGCCATGCTGTAGGCCCGGTAAGCGGTAGCGCCACCGGGTAAGTGAACTGCAATCTGCGAGTTTGCCCGGCGCCAGCCGGGCAAGGCGCGCGGTTTAGAACAGAACTGAATAGTTCAGTCCAAAGGTGCGACCGCGACCTTTATAGTCGTACAGGGAAGCGGGGCCGTAACCAGGGCTGTAGTACAGCGGTGCGCGCTGCCCCCAGACAGTGGTGTAGTCGCGGTCGAAGAGGTTTTCAACGCTGAAGCTGAGTTTACCCACCGGAAGCTGATAGCTGCCGAGCAAATCGACGGTGGTATAACCATCAATGCTGTAGCCTTTAGCATCGCTCACCTCGAAGGAGGTGGTGCTCTGTACGCGCAGGCTCCACGGGTCCGGCGCCCAGCCAATATAGGCTGTCGCTTTCGATGGACTTGCCAATTTCACGTCATATTTCTGCCAGCTACCGTTCACTTTCGACTCGGTTTTCAGCACGTTGAAGTTCGCCCCGGTACTCCAGTCAGTATCAGGAATCAGGTAGTCCACCGCGCCTTCCACGCCGTAAATGCGTCGCTTGTCGTCAACTACGCTGATGGTCAGGTCTTTATTCGCCACCACGCTCTTATCAGAGATCGAGTAGTAGGTTGAGATTTGGGTGCGCAGGTTGTCGCCGGTAAAGCGCCAGCCCAGTTCGTAAGAATCGACCTTCACGCCTTCAAGCTTACTGTCGTCAACGTTCACGCTGTTGGTCAGGGGAAGGTGACCATTTACCGCTGCGCCATAGGTGCCGCGACCGTAGTATTTACCCGGATCCGGCAGCTCCACGCCCTGGGAAAAGTTGAACCATGCCTGCTGGCGTTCGGTGATATGCATCAGCAGACCTGCGTTGAACAGAACGTTGTCGTAATCGACCGAGCCGCCCGGAATGGCGTCGGCGGATGTCGCCTTCCCGGCGGCAATCTGCTGTTGCTGCGCGTAGCCGATGAAATTATCAATCTTGTTCTCAGTGTACTGATAGCGTAAGCCGCCGCTGAGGGTAAAGATATCATTGATGTCATAGCTCGATTGCAGGAAAGCCGCCAGGTTGGTGATGTCATACGACGGATAACGCCCAGTGGTGTAAATCTTCTGGTTGTTCAGGCCCCCGGAAGCGCTTGACTGAGCCAGATTGAAGAACATCTGGTTAGAGGTAAAGCGTTCGTGGTCGGCATCCAGCCCGTAGGTGATTTGCCAGCCGTCCAGCGGTTTACTGTTTAGGGTCAGTTTCATGCCGTACTGGTCGGTGTCTTGCTGTGATGAGGAGAAAGCCGTCGCCTGTTTGTTCGCATTTACGGTCGGGAACGGGTAGAACAGCAGTGACTCATCGCGGTAATAAACCTGGCCTACCAACTCCTGAGAAAAGAAATCGCTGTTGGAATACTGCAGGCTGATCAGATGACGCTCGGTGCCGGGGATACGATCAGAATGTAGCCCTTTGCTAACGTATGGCGTGCTGGTCCCGCTAATGGCTGAGAAATCTTTCCCAAGGTTCAGTCCGTAATCCTCGTCGCCCTGGCTTTTATAGTACTGCGTGATCAACTGAAGCTGTTGGGTTTCATCGATGTTCAGCGTACCGGTGCCCATGATGTCCAGGCGATCGGAATATTGCAGGCCGGTCTGGGTGTTATCAAGCAGGGTGGCATCGCCGTTACCGTCAAACCAGCCGCCAAACTTCTGGTACGCCACTGAAACTCGCCCGGAAATATGATCATTGCCGCCGGAGATGGCGCTGGCAATGCGTTCGTCGTGATCTTTACTGCTGTTGAAACCGCTCTTGGTGCCAGCCTCAAACTCCATCTGGGTTTCCGGCTGGCCTTTTTTAGTCACGATGTTGATCAAACCGCCGGTACTGCCGCCGCCGTACAGGGCCGTCGCGCCGGAGATCACTTCAATATGGTCGATATTGAAAGGATCGATAGAGTCCAGTTGTCGGCTGTCGGTACGTGAAGAGTTGAGACGCACACCGTCAACCAGCACGACCAGCGGACGGCCACGCACATTCATGCCGTAGTTGGTGCGGCTCTGGCTGCTGACGTCAAGGCCAGGGATCAACTGGGCTAGCGCGTCTTTCAGCTCTTTGCCGCCCTGTATCTGCTGCTCCAGTTCGGCGTTTTCGATAACCCAGGTGGTTTGCGCCATCTCCGCTACGGTGCGATTGCTGCGGTTGGCAGACACCACGAGCGTCTCATCATCGGCTTGTTGAGCGACTGCTGGCGCCATCATAGCGAGAAGCAGCGGGTTAAGAGCCCAAAGCGTATACTTTTTGCTTATCATCATTATTCCTTCACACGGGCGGAAAATATCAGCCCAAAGATGCTGTGTAGCGAGTTAAAGAAGCAGCCTCCGGCTGCGGTTTTTCCCGACTGCCGCTGCGCCACTGAATCAGCGCAGGCGGCGTACTGAGATCGAATAAATCACGCCCCAGCGCGCGATTAAGAATACGGGCGGAGCGCCAGGCCATCAGGCTGAGCTGTGGTTCGGCGATGCCATGAGTTTGCATACTGGCGTTGACCGCGAAGATGTTGTTATCTTTCGGGCCGTTCCACTCCAGGGTGAAGTCATCACGTACTTTAAAATTGCACTCATCGCGCATGGCGATTCGCGACATCAGCGGTGAAAGTATTTGCGGCAGTGCTGGACGGTAGCCGGTGGCGAAAATCACCACGTCGCTTTCCAGAGTGTCATAGCCATTATCCAGATGATGCTCCAGCAGTAGTTGCCAGCTCTGGCCGCGGCTTTCCAGCACGGTAACCGAACGGCTTGGCAGCAGACGGGTGTTACGCGGCTGTCCCAGCACCTCGAATCGGTGATACAACTCACGATAGATGGTCAGTAGTGAGTCGGCCGTGATGCCGTCGGAGGTCATTTTCTGCTCATCGAGCATTTTCTGGCGTGCGCTTTCATTCAGGCCGACGAAGCCTGAAACGTATTCAGGTGTGAAGTATTCGTTGGCGAACGCCGCCTCATCCAGCGCGTTAAAGTTATTGCGGCGCGAGACCCAACTGATCTCTGCGGCGTCGCCCCATTCTCCACGTAGCGCATTGAGGAACAGGTCGGCGCCGCTTTGTCCGCCACCAACTATAGTGACCCGCTTGCCGCCGAGGTCTGGTTGGCGCAGGCTCATTTCACTGGCGTGGAAGCAGGTTTGCGTCACCGCTTTTACGCAAGGCGGCAGGTGCGGTTGCTTGCCAATGCCAAGGCAGATATTGCGGGCAACGCTTTCGCCCTGGCTGGTCTGAACCACAAACAACTGACGTTTTTCGTCGAAATCAACACTCTCAACGGCATGATTGAAATGCAGATTGTTCATGCCTTCGGCGGCCCAGCGCAGGTAGTCGGAAAACTCATCGCGGGACACGGTACGTAGCTCGGTGGTCAGGAAACGGTAGAATTTTTTACGCTTTACCAGATAGTTAACAAAGCTGTACGGGCTTGTGGGAGCCACAGCGCTAACCAGATCTTTCAGGAACACGGTCTGCATATGACAGTCCGGCACCAGCATGCCGGGATGCCAGGCAAAATGTTGACGCTCGTCAAAGAAACGGCAACTTAATCCTTCGATCTGATGGGACAGCGCCGCGATGCTCAGGTTGAACGGGCCGATACCTACGCCGATAAAATCTACAGTTCTTGTCATGATTCAGTTCCTGGTTGCCAGCCACAGCGGGTTTTGCAGATCCTCAAGGTAATTCGGCAACATGCGGCTGCCGCCATCCTGGTCGGGCCAGGTCAGTTTTACCGGGTTCAGCACTACGCGAATGATTTGTGGCTTGAAGAGAGAGAAAAGCGCAAAGCGCGCTGACATTTGTGGGTGTTCCTGCATGTAATCACTCAACACTGCTGCCAGCAGTTGATAAAAACGCCTCTCCGGCACGCCAAGGCGAGCCACCAGCGGCGAAACAAAGCGCAGAACTGTCACGAAGTGGCCGGTCTGCAAATCATGAATTAAGTAATCGGCGCTCAGGCGAGCGGTGACGTCACGTACCTCCTGAGGCAGAGAGTTCATCTCCGGGAACTCATCTTTCACCAGCCGCATATCGCCTTGGAAATCTTTCAACAGAACGCGCTGCGGTACGCCATCTTTCATGGCGAGCGTTATATTTTGTCCGTGGGCGATAAGCGCGACGCCGTAGCGGCAAAGCAGGTGATACAGCGGAACCACAACCACCTGGAATAGCTGCGTGAGCCAGGTTTCAGCGTCCAGCCCGGAGCGGGCGATATAGGCGCCTATCAGCGGCTGATTGTTTTCGTCGCACTCCATCAGTGTCGCCATCAGAATCGGATTTTCGTCCGGCTTCAGCCAGCAGCGCGGATTCTCACGCCAGATAACGCCGAGCATCTCCTGGTAGCGGTAGGGGGCCTGGGCAAGCGCGGCATAGCCTTCATGGGACACATAGCCCGCCGCCGGTTCACCGAGGATCACCGCGCCGCTTTGCACCAGCGTGGCGTCGGTCGCAAAAATCTGTTGTAACCAACGTGAGGCCAGCGGCCCGGCAGAGATGTATTTGCCCGGAATCCCCCGGTAGCAGGAGGTGTTGTAGATGGTCAGCGGTAGCTTGATATCCAGCCCGCCCTGGCGACTGGCGTTGGTCAGGGTGCGCAGCGACTGTTGAGCGAGCCAAAAGTCGCCAAACTCGCCGAGAGAAACCATCCTGCCTTCGGCAAGATCGGCAATGAAATCGAGGGCGATTTTTTGCTGCCACTGCCACGGATGTACCGGCAGCGGAAGCCAGTCGTGGTCCAGTCCATTTTCCTGCCAGACCTGATTGAAGCGGGCAAATTCCTGCGGGTCCATCGCGGCCGTCAACAACTGCTGAATATCCAGCTTGCTGTCGCAGCGCCAGACCATATGCTCACGTTTTACCGCCAGCCAATGCAGCCTGAAGGTATTGGCGTACTCTGGCGCATATCGCTCCAGCGCCGCTTTGCCCCAACCGCGGCGGCCTTTATTAAAAGCGAATTTAGGATGGCCGCTTAGCAGGCATTGCAGACGGTCGGCATCAAGATCAATCAGGTCACTGGCGGTTAGCCCGCGACGTGCCCTCAGTAATTGCAGGTCGCCCAGCAGCGTGGCATACAAATCCTGCATATGCTCAGCAACGGTGGCATCGCTCATTGACAGCACTGGCTTTAGCTGCATCAGTAGCGTTTGCGCCAGAACAGGCTCGTCCGCGCAGCGCAGCGTGTGGGCATCGATCCACAGCCAGCCCCAGATGCCGCGCTCAGCGCTGAAGTGCCATTTCGCATCTGGCAGGTTAATGCAGTAACGGTCATCGCCCTGAGATTCAGCGTGAAAGACCTGTTCATACTCCAGTTCGGCCAGCATTTTTGCCGCCAACTGGCGGTTAACGAAATCCCAATCTTTGCGATTCATTACAGGCCGACCTCCATGAAGAAGTTATGACGCTCCGCCATTACCATGCGCGAGCGCTTGTGTGGGAAGTCGAACTCTTTAATTGTCCGGTATCCCGCAGGCTCAAGGTGGCGGAACAGGCGCTGGTTATCTGCGCGCGGCTCAAGTACGGTGCGCTGCGTGCGTGGCTCATCCAGCAGCAGGTAATGCGTCAGCCCGCGTAGCCAGCTTCGCACGTAGTGGGCTCCACGCCATTGCTGTTCACCCACCAGCAGATGCAGGCCACGGTCAAAGGGGTGCCACGAATAGTGGCGACCAATGCGGTCCTCCGCCGCCCAGTAGATTTCGAAATAGCTAAACGGCCGATCGTCGAAGCAGCCGATGAGTGGGAACGCATGTTTATCGCTGAGCTGGCGCTCCAGATAGGCGGTCTGTACCTCCAGCGAACCGCTTTGCTCCCAGAAATACTCAACGCGCGGATCGTTCATCCAGCGGGTGAAACGTTCTGCATCAAGAACGGGATCGGCAACGCGTAAACTCAGCGTCTTGCGAACGCGTGGATCGTAGCGGCGATATACCTCGCCCTGCGGACGTGGCGCGCGCTGTGGAAAATAGATCTCACGCTCTGCATCAAAAACCATTTCGCCGGAGGCCAGGTTTGCCGGAGAACTTAGCCATAGCGGTAACTGCCAGAAGGCGGCTCGGTGGATGATGTCGCTTTTTACCTGCCCGAAAAGCGTCAGCGCCTGTGAATCTTCGTGCCATTCGGCATAGGGGAGAACCACCGCTGAAATTTGCGGCGCGACGATAAATATCTGATCCAGCGCGTCGCGTAGCCACCCCGAAGGTATTGGCCCCGGCCAGTGCAGTACCACGCTATTATCCCGGCTCCAGCTAAGATCCAGAGGCTTGTCGAGTTTTTCACAGTGCAGTCCATATCCGCTGTGAACGATATTTGCCTTAGACATTTAGCCCTCCTGAGCCAGCAATGGGTTGGCGAAATCGAAGTAGATCACTGAGGGGTCGACGATGGTGTTTTCGTTGTGGTCGTTCAGATAACAGAAAAAGTTACCTTTTACGTTCCAGTACGGACTTTCCAGCACATAGTTGAGGCAGGTTTTATGAGTCACCTGGTCACGCACTTCAGCCAGGAAAGTTCTTACGCGAGCCATCAGGCTCGTTTCACTGTCCAGCCCGGCTGCGCCAAGCGCAGCGGTCACGGAGAACGTGGAGTTAACCAGCAGGTAATAAGGGAAGTAGCGCAGCAACTGCTCACGAGTGAAGATATTTTCCGCCTGTGCCTCGCCAATGGTGTCGAGCCAGTCTGCTGCGTGAGGCATAAACGCGCTGCCCTGGCAGTCACGGTAGATAAGTCCGACCGGCAGATCCTGAAGCATTTGAACCAAAATGTTTTGTTGATGCGCCAGCAGCACCAGGCCGTAATCCGCTTCAGCCGTAAACAGCGGCTTCAGTACCTGCTGACAGTAAGCATCAACCCATGCGTGGGCGGCTTGCTGCGCAGTGATGCCGAGGCGAACGCTCAGGCGTTTTACCGCCGCAACCAGCAGTGAATCACCGCCATCCGGTGCGGCCTGAGTCAGGGAGACCAGTACGTTAGTCTGATTTTGCGGCTGGTTCACCAGCAGGTTTTCACGCAGGGCAAACAGGCTTTCCTGCATGATGTTGCCGTGGAGATCGCGCAGCCCGGCCCAGCCGTCCTCTTGCATTACCCGGAAGGTCGGGAAGCGGGCCTGTAGCCTCTGCCAGTTGTCGGTTTGCGCCAGGCGTGCAAGACGCATTCCACGCTTCACTTCTTTCACTGACAGGGTACGTACGGAGTTAGTCAGACGCACGCTCAGGGAGAATTTGATCATGTCGCGGCTGGTGGAGCAGTAGAGCGAACGGGAAGAGGTGGTAGGTATCCACGGCGCGCCTGCCTCGCCTAAATCTTTAATCAGCCCTTTAGCGACAAGCTCCTGGCACCACTCCTGCTGCAGAAGATATTCCCCCTGCCACGGGTGCTGCGGGAATAGCCATTGAGTGTCGCTTAATTCGTTGAGTAACTGCGGCACATTCTCTACGGCAAAACGCGTCAACCGTTGTTGCAGATTAAGATGCAGACTTTCACCGGCTATCTGCGTTTTGTCCACCGTAAACCACCGCAGCGGGAATTGGGGCGCGAAGTCTGGCAGGTAGCGTTCGGCCTCCTGCTGAGTAAACGGTTCATGAGACTTAGGTGCCGGGTGGAAGGCGTGACCGACCAGCAGTGCCTGCTCCGCCTCGCCAAAGTCCAGCGCTTTTTCACGCAGGGCTGCCCAGTCATGGCGGGCGTCAATTGCCTGCTGTGTATGGGCGTGGCTTTCCATCACGCGTTGATGGAAGGTTTCGCAACTGGTCGCGGGCAGCAAGAGTTGGTGCTGGAGCTTATCAACAATAAGCCGGGAGAGGGTGGCGAAATCGACGGGTTGACTACCGGACGCTGTGACCAGACGAGCCGGAAATTCAAAGCGGTGATGCTGGGTTGGGGAGAAATAAGCCACTCTGAAATGGAGTGCCTGCTGTTCGCCCAGCGGGATGATTAATTCGGTTGGCTGGTATTCAGTTTGCCGCCAGTCTTTGGTTTCGCGAACCAGGGAATTCAGGAAACACTGCGCAGCTACATCCAGGGCCGGCGTTTTAGTTGGCAAAGTCATAATCAAACAGATTCCACACATTATGATAATGCGAATTTTGCAGATAATGTTTCTCATTATCAATAACAATTGTTAAAATTGGTGAAATTAATTTTACAAATAAGCACAGTTAATACATGGAATTGCAATATCGTGACGTCTCTTGAGATAGCGGAAACGCCGCAAAAACCCTTATCCTGCTGGCCGCTTGCGTTCAGTGCGGGGCTACTCGGTGTCGGGCAAAACGGCCTGCTGGTCGCGATCCCTGTACTGGTAATTCAGACAAACCTGAGCCTGTCGATTTGGGCGGCTTTGCTGATGCTCGGCTCAATGCTGTTCCTGCCGTCTTCCCCGTGGTGGGGAAAGCAAATTGCCCGTGTGGGCAGTAAGCCTGTAGTGCTGTGGGCTCTGGGGGGATACGGCGCAAGCTTTACGCTGCTCGGATTGGGAAGCGTGCTGATGGCGACCAACACCGTAACGACGGCAGTGGGACTGGGAATATTAATCATCGCGCGGATCGTCTACGGGCTCACCGTGTCGGCGATGGTGCCAGCCTGTCAGGTCTGGGCGTTGCAGAGAGCGGGGGAAGGGAATCGCATGACCGCTCTGGCGACCATTAGCGCCGGCTTGAGCTGCGGCAGGCTATTCGGACCGCTGTGCGCCGCGGCGATGCTGGCAATTCACCCTCTGGCGCCGATGGGGCTGCTGATAGCAGCGCCACTGCTGGCGCTGTTGATGCTGCTGCTTTTGCCTGGTATGCCACCGCAGTCTGCAGCGGAGCGCAAGAGCGCCACCCTGAGGCTGAATTGCCTGCCGTATCTGCTTTGTGCTTTGCTACTAGCCGCGGCAGTGAGCATGATGCAGCTTGGACTTTCACCCGCCCTTGCTCGCCAGTTCGCCACGGATACTGCCGCCATTAGCCATCAGGTTGCGTGGCTGTTGGGTTTGGCTGCGGTTGCCGCGCTTATCGCGCAGTTCGGGGTGCTCCGCCCTCAGCGCCTGACGCCGATAGCGCTGCTCTTGAGTGCCGGGGCGCTGATGATGTGTGGTCTGGCGATAATGCTGACCGGACAGCTATGGTTGTTTTACCTCGGCTGTGCGGTGCTGTCGTTTGGGGCTGCTCTGGCAACGCCCGCTTATCAGCTTTTACTGAACGATAAACTGACCGACGGCGCAGGTGCGGGCTGGATTGCTACCAGCCACACGCTTGGCTATGGGCTTTGTGCATTGCTGGTGCCGTTGGTGTCGAAAACTGGCGCCGCCGCTGGGTTGATTATGGCGGCCTTTTTCGTCGCTGTGTTATTTACCGTGGTATCTGGCTTTATCTGGCGTAGCCGCTACCGTTCACATTGTTCCACGATTTAAGCGTAAGGAAAAGTTATGGCTGGAGTGTAACGTTCAACTTTTTTCACCTATTCGGGAGTCGGTTCAATAGCGCGCAGCGTGGCTTCATAACATCGGCCAGGCCCAGAAACAGGGTGAAATAAGATTTCTGTCTCGTGGACATGCGGGTGATATCGACTTCTGAAATCACGAAACGGAGTGTAAAACCGCGCCTGAATTGCTCCGGGAATTTAAGTATTCGCTGTTCTTTGCAATGTTGCGGTGTAAAAAACAGGCTTATCGGTTAAGTACCCGTCGTCTCCTTAAGGTATTTACGTCGGTGTGGATGCTCAGTCCATCTGATACTGACGTCAGGGTTGTTTTGATATAAAAGCTGGGCGATTTCATTTGTACAGTCAGCCAGAGAGTCAAAGGCATCCTCGCCACTCGAGTGCAGGTATAAAGATATCACATTAATATTAACTGTGTAGTGAAGCCATACTCCGCCACAGTACCAGCATGTTACCTTTTTATTATCAAGAGAGACGGTACCCTTTTCCGTCGTTTTCAGCCACCGGATGAACGTATTTTCTGCTTGTATTATTTTATCTGTAGTCACCGTGACCTCCAGGAACACATCGTCATCCGGTCTTCTTCTTCTGTTTTCCCATCTGGAGTTGATTCTGTAATATCCGGGCAGTTTCCGCGCCGACTCATGCTTTGTCTGATTCGGTATCGCCACAGTAACTGCCGGAACTGCCTGCTTGTATAGTGGCTACCTTGGACGCTGTGGAATATGACATCACTCGGTTGACCACGCGTCTCACAGGCCATCCGCAGGGCGCTGCTTATCAGTGCTGTATCGGCATTCGCTGACAGGCTCCAGCCGATAACCCTGCGGGCAAAAAGATCCATAACGACCGCCAGATAGCACCAGCGATTTCCCGCCCAGATATACGTAATATCTCCGCACCATACCCGGTCTGGCTCTGGTACTGCGAACTGACGCTCAAGCAGATTCGGCAGGCATGTATGCTCCTGACGGACATTTTTGTACTGATGTTTTCCGGGCTGACAACTGCTCAGGTTCAGATATTTCATCAGACGCCCGGCACGGTAACGGCTCATCGGGACGCCGTTTTGGGTCAGCATTTCAGCCAGAGTACGCGCGCCTGCAGAGCCACGGCTCTGGTTCCACGCCCGGCGTATTTCGCTGTACAACCTGACGCGCACCGGATTAACGGTATCGCGTTGTTTTCGCCAGTACCGGTAACTGCTACGGTGTATTTCCAGAACGGAACAAAGGCTGACAACCGTGTGGTTGTCACTCAGTCTGGCAGCTATCGTGAACCGTTCAGTGAGTCGGACATCAAGAGCGCGGTAGCTTTTTTAATATCGTATTTTGTTCCTCCAGACAGCGAACCTGCTTTTCCAGCTCGCGGATACGTTGCTGGTCTGGAGTAATGGGGGTTGCAGAGGGCGTAATCCCCTGACGCTCTCGCCTGAGCTGGCGTACCCAGCTCTCAAGCGTGGTAGAACCGACATTCATCGCTTCACTGGCTTGTCGGTATGAGTAGCCCTTATCAACAATCAGCTGTGCACATTCCAGCCTGAACTCAGGGGTGAATGTACGTTTGGTTTTTTTGTTCATTAAGTTACCTGTTTTATGTTGAGGTGAGAATATCACCTTTAATCAGGTGGCCAAATTTACTGTGCCACTACATTTTATTCTCAGACCGGATATTCAGTTCAGTAATACTGATGCTCCCGCGGATGCTTTTTCCTATCCGTACCGAGTTGGCAGAAGCGCTTATTACAGTGAGAGCGTATTGTTTGACTACTGCTGGCCATATTATCTCAGGGGGCAGGCAGTAATAACCCGTCCGGTGGTGGGGCAATATAATGGACAAGATGTTTACGATATTGGTGTGACTTTTACGATAGCGGACAGTCAGGAAAGCGGGTTTGGCGAAGGCGTAGAGATGAAAGGGAATAATTTAACGGACGTTATACCGCCTAATGGCAGATGGTATCTTGTCCCAAGAATGGGGGCATCGATAAGGATTGGCGCCATTGCGCTGGGCAGGCTTTCGCCTGGGTGGATTAATATTCCATCTGTTCATGTGGGAAACTTTTCAGTCATCTCAAGCAACAGAGGTGTCAACAGTCTTGGCGGCTCTTCCTTTATCATTCTGGATGGTTTCAGCTTTTTTGTAAAAACAAAAACCTGCAGTCTTTCATAACGGAATTATACCGTTCAGTTAGCCACTGTCTATAAAAAACAGTTCCAGTCCGTCGGTTCAGAAGTGCCGGGAGGAAACCTGAATTTACAGTTAAAATGTCAGGACGGCATTGATGTCCATGCGACATTAACGGATGCAACGGATACGTCAAACCAGAGCCCGGTACTTTCACTGGATAAAACGTCAACGGTCCGCGGGGTTGGTCTGAAAATATATAAAGACGATTCTCCGGAAGCTTTGAGATTTGGTCCGGATTCATCAGTAAAAGGAAATATAAATCAGTGGCAATTTTCCACATACCGAGGTGAGATGAACCCGGCGGTCAGTCTTAATATTAATTATATCCGGGCCGGGGAAATTCAGACAGGTACAGTTCAGGCGATATCAACAATAACATTTTCATATCAATAAAACAGATTAAGTAAAGCCATGTCAGCAGGCGTTATGAGACTGGTTACGTAATGCTTTATCTAAAACCAGATAAGGAAAAATATAGCTGCTGTTCCCTCCAGTAAAGGCTTTTCCTGCTGCACCTCTAAAACTACCGGAGGTGGATCTACCACCTCCTGAAATTAAGTCCGTTTATTTATTCCTGTTTTTCGCCTCCGAATACACCTCCCCAGCTATCATCATCTCTGGAACGGATCGAGCCGGCGACAATTTCACCGTCTTTTCCATAAAAACCGCCATCAATGTACCCGTGCATTTTATGATCTGCACGGTCATTAGTACCAACCAGCTCGGCCATGAAACTACCGTCCTCATCCACATCGTGAGGTTTACGGGTATCAATTGTCAGGTTAAAATGTGGACGTGTTTTGTCGATTATTGTCCCGGTCACTTGGCGATCTTCATAACGAAGACTGATATCGGCTTCTTTTCCTGAAGCCTGCTCCTGATCGTAGTAAACTTTACCGGTATAATCAGCCGCTAAAGAAGGAAGCTTCTTTTCTTCTCCGTTCATAGCAACGATATAATCCACTCTGCCATATTTCTCTTTGCCTGACAGATTCCGGGTGGTTTCACTCGTATACGTTTCCACAATGCCGTAAAATCCTACGGCTTCACCACTTTTATCTCTCAAAATACTAAGGTTTTTGGATGCCAGCTCCCGGTAGTCTGCTGGATCACCAGTATTTAATGGCTTGATATCCACGATAACCTCACCATCTGTCATTCTGAGATCATAGGCATCAGGCTCTTGTACTGTATTGCTTTTATGAAGCATTGTGGAATCAGTATCATTTACTGTACGGGTAAGCATTGTACCGGTGTTGTATTTGACCTCTGAAATACGAGTTTCGTTGACTGGTGCTAATATTATCGGTTTATTCGGTAGTGTGGTTTCAGTAGCTTCAGTAGCTTCAGTAGCTTCAGTAGCTTCAGTAGCTTCAGTCGTCACAGGTATATCCGTATTGCTGGCGGAATTATTTCCCGTTGAACTGACTGTTTCAGTTACACCACCAGAATTATTACCAGATGAACCGGGAGTAACTGATGTGGTTATACTGACGACCTCGGTTGTTTCATTCGTCGTGGTACTGTGTGTTTTGCTACTGTTTCCCCCTCCGCCACCGCAGGCAGTTAACAGGCTACACGACAGGATTATGCTGGTTATAATAAAAGTGGTTTTCATTGTATCTCCTCAGAAGTATTTGCTGAAACTCAGCAAAAGACGATTCCTCTCCGTGTCGTGAAAAGGATGATTACTGTCAGTTCGCTGATAACTCCATGTGATTTTTGGTGTTATGCCAAAAAAATAAATATCGCGGTGCCATACCGTGACAGAAGTATTGTATTCATGATTAATTTGCTTTATTCCCCAGAAGTCTCCGGCCAGGTATTTTTTATGACCATAAGCAGCCTGTAATAGCGTTGATACACCTCCATCCCATTCGTACATCCATCCGGTCAGGAATGCTGCCTTATTGAAAGAACTGTCTTTTTCTTCAGTTCTGAGCATACTGTATCCAAGACCTGCAGAAATATACTGGCGTGAATCTGGGAAATAAATCAGAGTTTCATTAAGTGAGTAGCGGTATCCGTTAAGGTAAGTCTTTTTTTTATATTCATTTTTACCCAGTTTAACGTCTGAGTATAAACGCCAGCGGTTTGAAAGCTGGAGCGTGGTTTCTACTCCGAACCCACGGGTATCAGAATAAGGTTTCAGACCTTTTTCTGATTTTTTGCCTCCGCCATAATAACTTTTTTCATAAAATGGAAGGAGAAGAATCGTAGTATCAATATTGCGATAACCAAAACCCAGTCCGATACTACCATCAAGCTCATCATAAGAGTGGTTATTTTTGTATACTTTCCCTGAGGTGGCTAATCGTGTGATACCAAAAAGATTATCCGGCAAAGAGAATGTTTTTTCTGCCTCTCCCCAAAACATCACACCTTTTCCTGATTGTGGTTTCTCAGATTTCCATCGACCGATGGAACGACCGGATGCTGGCGCGTTATTGATGTTTTTTTCATTCAGATAAGTGAATCCGCCACGAAATGCCCAGTTGTCTGTCTTTTGTATTTTTGCAATGAAGGAGTCAATCAGTACGGCTGCTTCTTCAGGTAAAGATTCACTGCGTAATTTACGTAACTGAGCTTCAGCGGACAGTATATCTTTATTCAGGTACAATACTGTGGCCAGTTGTAATCTGGCACTGTACCAGTCAGGATGTACAGAGATGACTTTTCTGTAATGCCGTATTGATTCGGCGTAGTTTTTTTCCTGACGAGCAAGAATGCCATTAGCCCATTCGAGCAAAAGTGGGTCAATGAACTGTGAACATTCTCCACAGGTCTGTAGTATGTTTTTTACTGCCACAGAATTATTGCTAATTAAATAGTGAGTTAATTTGTTGTTTAGATTTCCCGTCTCCAGAGTTTGTTCTTTTGCTGATGTAAAGGTGGAAAACAGGAGAAATATAAAAGAGACCATAGCTGGTGGTTTTCCCGGCTTCAGTCGCATGAATGTGATAATTTTCATGAAAATATTTAATGTTATGTATTTGTGGATTCATTGTGGTGAATGATTATCATTATCATATTAAACATGACTTTCCGATGAATCTCTACTCGAATAATCACCCCTTCATTGTTCGGTTTTTTCGAATTCACTTTCTGAAGGGCGTGGTATGTAGAATAGAGGGTGGATCGTTTTGCAAGTCCGGTCGGAGGATATATTTTCCCCGTCAGTTCAGTATTTGAATAAAAATCAGAATAGGTGTCTGGGTAGGTATAATGGCACTGGCTTGTGAAAAGTCTGCGGGACAGTGGCAGGGTAGGGGATCAGCGTTAAGAGAACTGAAAACGAAGATTAGGGGAGCCCGCCTGGCGAAGCAGTAAAACAACGGGACGCTGCATTTGATGCGCGTCCCGTTTATAAGCATGAACCGGATCTGCGATTACTGCTTAGGCTCCGTTACCACTTTACTGCCTGGCCCGCGGTTGTTGTATTCCCACATGCGGTTGTAGTTAGTGTCGTTCAGATTACGCTGCACCTCGCCTTTGTCATCCACGGTTCCCGTATTTCCGGCAAACGGACGTTTCGAGATGACCGCGTCGGCCCACGGTTTGGCGATGTTAAAGCCCTCGTTAATCACACTGTCGCGGATCACCACCTGGCCGTTGGTGTTGGCGTCAACATCCAGCGAGCGGCCAAGCTGCGCAACGCCATCGCCGGATGCGCTAAAGCGGCTATTGATCGCCAGGAAGCCATAGTAAATATTGGATAGCGTCGCAGGGGCGAACACGTAGGCTTCCTGTTGCGTGCGGGAGTTGACGACCTGGAAGTTAGTGTTATCGAACACCACGGCGCCGCGTCCGGAAACCATATCTACATCGCCTTCAATATAGCTGTTCGTCACCAGCGTGCGCGGCTGGCGATCGGTTTGCAGACGGTTCTGCACGCCGCTATTGGTCACAAAGAAGGTATTCTGACGGCCAAGGATATTTACCTTGTTAATCTGGATCTTATCGCCATCGGTACGCAGCGCCACCGCAGGATGGTTTCCGGCATCGACGCTGTCGCCCAACGTGTTTTCGATGGTCAGGTTTTGTAGCTGCAGTCCGTTATTTTGCGACCAGAACGCAGCAGAACACATCACGCCGATCGTTGCTGCACGTTTGCTTTGGCAGTTATCGAACATATACCACGCGGGTTTACCCGGCATATATTTCCCTCCGGGATTCACCGCGCGGCGCCAGTCGGCGATGCTCATTTCACCATCAATCGCCATACCGATTTTTACATCGATCGGTTTTTCACCTGTCCCATACAGCGTCAGACTTCCCGGCGCGGCGGGAATGTAGACGGTACCCTGATAGGCGCCCGGCATAATAGCGATGTACTGGCGTTTATTCGTGCGTTTAACCATTGCCGCATCGACGGCGGCCTGAATCGAGGTGTGCGTAACGCCAGGCGTGCCTGCCGGACCGACCACAAAGTCAGGCTGCGCGGGCAAAGTAATCGGTGACGGCGACCACGGCGCGGTATTCGGCGTCAGAGAGGCGAAATAGTGCGCCGCAACGAAGTTTTTCGCTTCATTTGCCGACAGAATCGGGCGCGAGGCGGTGCCAGGCGCGGTTTGATCGGAAGGGATTTGATCGGGTGGCGTAGAGCTACAGGCGCTCAGCGTCACGCCAAAAGCCAGTGCCAGCGCCAGACGGGAAACCGATAATGTATTCACAGGTTGCTCCGGGCTTTGAAAAAGTTAAATGACATCCATTGAAGCCTGCTTTTTTATACTAAGTCGATAAAATAAAAAAGCAGTATTTTTCAAAAAGTTAAAAGTGATTTTCGAAATCATTCGAAATTCGTTCATTATTCTACACCAATCAGGTCTCATTCTTTACCCCTGCTGTCTCTTGCTACCATACTGTCTGCTTTGTGACCAGGTAAGTGCTGTACAAAATTATCGTTAACCTTCCTGCTATACAAACTGGCCGCCAGACTCCTTATCCCACAAAGTGTTGACGGTTCTCCGTTGAACATCAGTCGAAGGTTTTTCTGGCTAGCATGAAATATCGCGATCCAGTAACTGCGGTAAGTGACTTTTTTGCGGGCTAATGAGATTAAATTTTAACCACTGTAAATTTTCTTGCTCATGTGAGAAATTTCCTCTGCCGTTACATTCGTTTCTTTCAATCCTGGCGAGAGTGGAATAGCTAATTTCGGTGGTGTGAAGACTATACGTTAAGCAATATTTATAAATTAACAATTTTGAAATCAGGCTTGTTGTAATATAGAAGGTTTTGAACTAAAAATATTGATTTTACTATGCCTTTGTAAATCTTTTCTCTATGGGGTTATGACGATATTTGAACTTGTAAATTACTTTATTTTAATCAAGGGGGTGATATGGTATCCTTTTCGCGTTTAATGGATTTTGCTTTTTCCTGTTCATGTATTAGTAACCTAAAATATCGAACAGTTTATGATAAAAATGCAAATTAATAATACTACCCATGCAGAAGCACCATTGAGCACATTTGTAGCCAAAACTCAACACAATGAATGTCAAAAGCGTTTTCTCTCTGTCTGCCAACCGGAATACGAGTTATAAAACATAGAAAAACACCTTCTGTTTTCCCCTGCCGTCTCTGTTGCTTGTTGCCATACTGTCTGATTTAGGACCAGTGATTGATGCGCGTATTTTCAGGACGGAAACACCTTTAGCATCAGATGGCTTTATCATAATTGAGTAACAATTTTCACGCTTTGAGTTGACAAGCTGGAACAGAAAGAAAATAAATGTCTATACAACTCATGACAGGCAGAGAGCGACACTCATGCGGCAACTTTTACCGGGCGATACGGCCTGGAGAAACATCAGACTGGCGACTATGGACCCGCAGCAGCAAACCCCGTATGGGCTGGTGGATAATCTGGCGCTGATTGTGCGCGAAGGGCTTATTTGCGATATCGTGCCAAAGACACAGATTCCTGTTAGCGGAGACAATATCCATGATATGCAGGGACGGTTGGTCACGCCGGGACTTATCGATTGCCACACGCATCTGGTGTTTGCCGGCAGCCGTGCCGGAGAGTGGGAGCAGCGGCTTAACGGCGTGTCATATCAGCATATCAGCGCCCAGGGCGGCGGCATTAACGCCACAGTCTCTGCGACCCGTGCCTGTGCGGAGGATACGCTCTACTTGCTGGCGCACGAACGGATGATGCGCCTGATTAACGAAGGCGTCACGCTCCTGGAGATTAAATCCGGCTACGGTCTGGAACTGGCGACAGAAGAAAAGATGCTGCGCGTCGCCGCAAAACTTGCCGCCGAAAACGCTATCGACATTAGTTCCACTCTGCTTGCCGCTCATGCCACGCCAGTGGAGTATCATGGCGATCCGGACGGCTACATTGCCTTGGTATGCGAGACGATTATTCCGCAGCTATGGAAAAAAAGGTTATTTGAGGCGGTAGACCTCTTTTGTGAGAGCGTCGGTTTTAGCGTGGCGCACAGTGAACGCGTGTTGCAGACGGCGAAGGCGCTAGGCATTCCCGTGAAAGGGCATGTTGAACAGCTTTCGCTATTGGGCGGCGCGCAGTTGGTGAGTCGTTATCAGGGCTTATCGGCAGACCATATCGAATATCTTGATGAAGCGGGCGTCGCGGCGATGCGTGACGGCGGCACCGTCGGTGTGCTGCTGCCTGGCGCGTTTTATTTTCTGGGCGAGACGCAGCGTCCGCCGGTGGAACTGCTGCGCCGCTATCAGGTGCCTGTCGCCGTCGCCAGCGATTTTAATCCCGGGACCAGCCCGTTTTGTAGTTTGCATCTGGCGATGAATATGGCCTGCGTACAGTTTGGTCTGACGCCGGAAGAGGCATGGGCGGGCGTTACGCGCCATGCCGCTCGCGCGCTGGGAAGACAGGCGACGCATGGTCAGCTCCGGGCAGGCTTCCGGGCGGATTTTGTGGTATGGGATGCTGAACAACCGGTTGAGATAGTGTATGAGCCGGGGCGTAACCCTTTATATCAGCGTGTATACCAGGGACAAATCATATGACGCAATGGTACCCGGTTTCCCCGACGCTTTGGCAGGGGCGCGACGACAGCGCAGAAGCGGCGGATGCGCGGCGTCTGTTTCAGACCGTAATACGCAGCGAGGATTTTGCGCCCCAAGACTGGCCGAAACAGATCGCGTTAATGGGATTTGCCTGCGATGAAGGGGTAAAACGCAATGCAGGCCGTCCCGGCGCGGCAGGCGCCCCGGACGCGTTGCGTAAAGCGCTGGCGAATATGGCCAGCCACGACGGGCATGAGCGGCTGGTGGATTTGGGCAACTGGGTTGCGCAAGCGCCCGATCTGGAAGGCGCTCAGCAGACCTTACGCGATGCGGTAAGGCGCTGTCTATGCGCCGGGATGCGCACGTTGGTGCTGGGCGGCGGCCATGAAACCGCGTTTGGGCACGGCGCAGGCGTGCTGGATGCGTTTGCGCAGGAAAGCGTAGGGATCATTAATCTCGATGCGCATCTGGATCTCCGTCAGACCGAGCGGGCGACGTCCGGTACGCCGTTTCGTCAACTGGCGCAGTTGTGCGACGCGCAGCGCCGCGTATTTCATTATGCCTGTTTTGGCGTGAGCCGTGCGGCGAATACGCGGGCGCTATGGCGGGAAGCGACGCGGCGGAATGTTACCGTGGTGGAGGATCTGGATTGTTATAATGCTCTGGCGCAGATGACGCAGTTTATCGCCAGGGTGGATAAAATTTATTTGACTATCGATCTCGACGTATTGCCGGTCTGGGAAATGCCGGCCGTCTCCGCCCCCGCCGCTCTGGGGGTGCCGCTGATTCAGATTCTGCGTTTAATTGAGCCGGTTTGCCGCAGCGGAAAATTACAGGCGGCGGATCTGGTTGAATTTAATCCACGTTTTGATAAAGATGGCGCAGCAGCGCGCGTGGCTGCACGGCTTGGCTGGCAAATCGCGCACTGGTGGCGTTAATTTGCCATCCGGAAAACACTATCTGCATAAGGAAGGCTTCACGCATGTATTCATCCCGATCCCGTTCTGCGCCTGCGCCTTTTTACGAAACGGTGAAACAGGACATCTGTAAGAAAATTGCCGGCGGCGTCTGGCAACGGCACGATCGCATTCCGTCGGAGGCAGAGCTGGTCGCCCAGTATGGCTTTAGCCGAATGACCATTAATCGGGCGCTGCGTGAGCTGACGGATGAAGGGTGGCTGGTACGTTTACAGGGCGTGGGGACGTTTGTCGCCGAACCGAAAGGCCAGTCCGCGCTGTTTGAAATCCGCAGTATCGCCGAAGAGATTGCCGCCCGCCATCATCAGCATCGTTGTGAGGTGGTGACCCTGGAACGCGTGCGGGCAAACGCCTTACAGGCCCGCGCTATCAATGTAAATGAGAGCGATCACATTTTCCATTCCGTCATGGTGCACTATGAAAACGATCTACCGGTACAAATTGAAGATCGCTGCGTGAATGCGGATATTGCCGCGGATTACCTGACGCAGGATTACCGCCAGACCACGCCGCACGCCTATCTATCGCGGATTGCGCCGCTAACGGAAGGGGAACATATTGTTGAGGCGGTGCGCGCCACGGCGCAAGAGTGCGCGTGGTTAACTATCAAAGAGTACGAACCCTGCCTGCTCATTCGTCGTACCACCTGGTCTGCGTCGCGGATTGTCTCTCACGCCCGTTTACTTTTCCCTGGGTCGCGCTATCGGCTACAGGGGCGATTTATCTCCTGAGCGGACCGCTGCCGGAAAACGTGATTGCTGACGCAGTATAATAAAAATGTATGATTTTTTGTTAACACTTTTCTTGTGTTTACTTGTATAGACAAGTATATGTCTGGTTCATATTCATGAGTCTGCGGCGGTGCCGGATAGCGACGTTTTAACGTCATTCGGCGATGGTGGACCGATAATAATGAGGAGTCATTGCTATGCCTGAAAGCAAGTATCGTCAGCAGACTATCCGCGCCCCCAGAGGCGCTACATTAACGGCGAAAAGCTGGCTTACTGAAGCCCCGCTGCGGATGTTAATGAATAATCTCGATCCTGACGTGGCGGAAAACCCACATGAGCTGGTGGTCTATGGCGGGATTGGTCGCGCCGCGCGCAATTGGGAATGCTATGACGCGATTGTTGATGCGCTAACCCGACTGGAGGCGGACGAAACGTTGCTTATTCAGTCTGGCAAACCGGTCGGCGTGTTTAAAACGCATGACAACGCGCCGCGGGTATTAATCGCCAACTCCAACCTTGTCCCCCACTGGGCGACATGGGAGCACTTTAACGAACTGGATGCGAAAGGGTTGGCGATGTACGGCCAGATGACGGCCGGAAGCTGGATCTATATTGGCAGTCAGGGGATTGTGCAGGGTACTTACGAAACTTTCGTTGAGGCGGGACGCCAGCATTATAACGGCACGCTGGCGGGACGCTGGGTGCTGACCGCCGGACTGGGCGGTATGGGCGGCGCGCAGCCGTTAGCCGCGACGCTGGCCGGAGCGTGTTCGCTGACGATTGAGTGCCAGCAAAGCCGTATTGATTTTCGTCTGCGTACTCGCTACGTGGATGAGCAGGCCGCCACGCTGGATGACGCTCTGGCCCGCATTGCGCACTACACTCGCGCAGGTAAAGCCGTATCTGTGGCCCTGTGCGCGAACGCGGCGGATATCCTGCCGGAACTGGTTAATCGCGGCGTGCGCCCGGATCTGGTGACCGATCAGACCAGCGCCCACGATCCGCTACACGGCTATTTGCCCACCGGCTGGCGCTGGGAGGAGTATCAGGAAAAAGCGCTATCCGATCCCCAGGGGACGATGCAGGCGGCGAAACGTTCAATGGCGGCGCATGTTCAGGCGATGCTGGCGTTCAGTAAAATGGGCGTGCCGACCTTTGACTATGGCAACAATATTCGCCAGATGGCGAAAGAGATGGGGGTGGAAAACGCCTTTGATTTTCCGGGATTTGTGCCAGCCTATATTCGCCCGCTTTTTTGTCGAGGGATCGGGCCGTTTCGCTGGGTGGCGCTGTCCGGCGATCCGCAGGACATCTATAAAACCGATGCCAAAGTCAAAGAGATAGTGGCTGAGGATAAACACTTGCATCACTGGCTGGATATGGCGCGTGAGCGCATTCATTTTCAGGGACTGCCGGCACGTATCTGCTGGGTAGGCCTGGAGTGGCGGCAAAAACTGGGGCTGGCATTCAACGAAATGGTGCGTTGCGGTGAGGTATCCGCCCCCATTGTGATTGGCCGCGACCACCTGGATTCCGGTTCCGTCGCCAGTCCTAATCGTGAAACCGAAGCGATGCGCGACGGTTCCGACGCGGTTTCCGACTGGCCGCTGTTAAATGCGTTGCTCAATACCGCCAGCGGGGCGACATGGGTATCGCTCCATCACGGCGGCGGGGTGGGGATGGGCTTTTCGCAACACGCCGGTATGGTGATTGTCTGTGATGGCACAGACGAGGCCGCCGCGCGTATTCGCCGCGTGTTACACAACGATCCGGCGACGGGTGTTATGCGTCATGCCGATGCCGGGTATGACCTCGCGGTGGAATGCGCTGTTGAGCAAGGTTTACATTTACCCATGGTCGCTGCGACGCAGAGGAAACGCTGAGATGAATATCATAACCCTCACTCCGGGGCAGCTAAGCCTCTCTCAATTGCATGACATCTGGCGTCATCCGGTACAGATTTGCCTGGACGCCAGCGCCATTGACAGCATTAACGCCAGCGTCGCGTGTGTTAATGATATCGTTGCCGAAGGGCGTACCGCCTACGGCATCAACACCGGTTTTGGCTTGCTGGCGCAGACGCGCATCGCCGATGAAGACTTGCAAAACCTACAGCGCTCGCTGGTGCTGTCTCACGCGGCGGGCGTAGGCGATCCACTGGACGACGCGATGGTGCGTCTGATTATGGTATTGAAAATCAATAGCCTGGCACGTGGATTTTCCGGGATTCGGTTGAGTGTGATAGAAGCGCTCATCGCTCTGGTGAATGCCGGGGTGTATCCACTTATTCCGGCAAAAGGGTCGGTCGGCGCATCGGGCGATTTAGCGCCGCTGGCGCATCTGTCGCTGACGCTGCTCGGCGAAGGGAAAGCGCGCTGGCAGGGCGAATGGCTTCCGGCGCAGACGGCGCTAAAAAAGGCCGGACTGGAACCTGTCGCGCTGGCGGCAAAAGAGGGACTGGCGCTGCTTAATGGCACCCAGGCGTCAACGGCTTTCGCGCTGCGCGGCTTGTTTGAGGCGCAGGAGTTGTTTGCCTCCGCCGTCGTCTGCGGCGCGCTGACCACCGAAGCCGTACTGGGATCGCGCCGTCCTTTTGATGCGCGTATTCATGCCGCGCGCGGACAGCAGGGGCAAATTGACGCCGCGCGATTGTTCCGGCATCTGTTGACTGAAACCAGCGCCATTGCTGAATCACATCACCACTGTAATAAAGTTCAGGATCCGTATTCCCTTCGCTGCCAGCCGCAGGTGATGGGCGCTTGTTTGACCCAGTTACGCCAGACGAAAGAGGTGCTGTTGGTTGAGGCCAATGCGGTGTCCGATAACCCGCTGGTCTTTGCCGATGCGGGGGAGGTGATCTCCGGCGGTAACTTCCATGCCGAACCGGTCGCGATGGCGGCGGATAATCTGGCGCTGGCGATAGCGGAAATCGGCGCGCTGTCGGAACGGCGCATTGCGTTGATGATGGATAAACATATGTCGCAGTTGCCGCCGTTTCTGGTGAAAAACGGCGGCGTTAATTCCGGCTTTATGATTGCCCAGGTCACCGCGGCGGCGCTCGCCAGCGAGAATAAAGCGCTGGCGCACCCGCACAGCGTGGATAGCCTGCCGACCTCGGCTAACCAGGAGGATCATGTCTCAATGGCCCCGGCGGCAGGACGGCGATTATGGGAAATGGCGGCGAATACCCGCGGCGTCATTGCCGTGGAGTGGCTGGCTGCCTGTCAGGGGATAGATTTACGGGAAGGGTTAACCTCCAGCCCGTTACTGGAACAGGCGCGGCAGGCACTGCGTGAGCAGGTGGCGCACTATACGCAGGATCGTTTTTTCGCGCCCGATATTGCGTGTGCGACGGCACTGCTGGCGCAAGGCGCGTTACAGCGTCTGGTGCCGGACTTTATGTGAATGCTGCCGGATGGCGCGGCGCTTATTCGGCCTGCAAAACCCGCAGGCAGGGTAAGACGTTTACGCCGCCATCCGGCACAGCGTTTAACTGAACATCGCCGTTATCGAGGCGCTGGCGAGCGAATGGAAATGCACGTTAAAGCCGACCATCGCGCCGCTGGCGTCTTCATCAACGTCAAGACGCTCGACGTCCAGCGCGTGAACCGTAAAGATATAGCGGTGCGTTTCCCCTTTAGGCGGCGCCGCGCCGCCGTAACCCGCTTTACCGAAATCTGTACGCGTCTGAATGACGCCGTCTGGTACGGCCACCAGGCCTGAGCCGAACCCTTGGGTCAGTACGCGCGTATCCGCCGGGAGGTTCACCACCACCCAGTGCCACCAGCCGGAGCCGGTCGGCGCGTCAGGATCGTAACAGGTCACGACAAAACTTTTGGTGCCCACCGGTACTTCGTCCCAGGCCAGATGCGGCGAAATATTATCGCCATCATAGCCCATACCGTTAAAAACGTGGCGATGAGGAAGTTTATCCCCATCGCGCAAATCGTTGCTGATAAGTTTCATGCGCTCTCCTTTGGACTCACCAGAAGTGTAGCCAGAAGCAGCATCGCTTACCGCTGATTAATGGCTAAAAAATGTTTCATTGTGTACCGCGTCATTAACCGCCTGGGTCAGACGGCGCAACTGCTCTGGACGAATAATGTAGGGCGGCATCAGATAGATTAGTTTGCCGAACGGCCTGATCCAGACGCCTTGCCCGACGAAGAAGCGCTGAAGCGCCGCCATATTGACCGGATGTGTGGTTTCAACCGCCCCAATCGCGCCCAGCACCCGCACGTCCGCCACCCGGGGCGAACTTTGTGCGGGGGCTAACTCAGCGCGTAACTGAGACTCGATGGACGCCACCTGTTGGCGCCATTCGCCGCTTTCCAGCAGCGTCAGGCTGGCGCAGGCGGCGGCGCAGGCCAGCGGATTCCCCATAAACGTCGGGCCATGCATAAAACACCCCGCCTCGCCATTGCTAATAGTCTCTGCAACCTGGCGTGTGGTGAGCGTTGCCGAGAGGGTCATGGTGCCGCCGGTTAACGCTTTGCCGAGACACAGAATATCCGGCGCGATCCCGGCGTGTTCGCAGGCGAACAGTTTGCCGGTACGGCCAAATCCGGTGGCTATCTCATCGGCAATTAGCAGAATGCCTTCGCGATCGCACATGTTGCGGATGCGCCTGAGCCATTCTGGATGATACATGCGCATCCCGCCCGCGCCCTGAACGATAGGTTCCAGAATCACGGCGGCTATTTCATGGCGATGCGCGGCCATCAGGCGGGCAAATGGCGCAATGTCGCCTTCATCCCATTCGCCGTCCATCCGACTTTGCGGTGCCGGCGCGAACAGATTTTCCGGCAGATAGCCTTTCCACAAGCTGTGCATGGAGTTATCCGGATCGCACACTGACATCGCGCCGAACGTGTCGCCATGATAACCGTTGCGGAACGTCAGGAAACGCTGACGCGATTCGCCCCGCGCCCGCCAGTATTGCAGCGCCATCTTCATGGCCACTTCCACCGACACCGAACCGGAGTCGGCCAGAAAGACACACTCCAGCGGCTCAGGCGTTATCGCAACCAGTTTACGGCACAGATTCACCGCAGGCATATGTGTTATGCCGCCGAACATCACATGCGACATGGCGTCAATTTGCGATTTCATCGCCGCGTTCAACTGCGGGTGATTGTAACCATGAATCGCCGCCCACCAGGAGGACATTCCCTCAATTAGGCGTTCGCCTGAGGCGAGAATCAGTTCGCAGCCTTCGGCCCGCGCAACGGGATACACCGGCAGCGGCGAGATCATGGAAGTGTAAGGATGCCAAATATGGCGTTTGTCGAAGGCAAGATCGTCCGTTGTCATAATTAGCTTGTAAACCAAATTAAAAAGATTTAGGTTTACGAGTCTACACCATATCAAAAACAAACAACATATTTTGGAGAGGCCCGATGGCTCGCCACCCACGCTGGACACTGTCGCAAGTAACCGAATTATTTGAAAAACCACTGCTGGAATTGCTGTTTGAAGCGCAGCAAATTCATCGCCAGCATTTCGACCCAAAGCAGATACAGGTCAGTACGCTACTGTCGATCAAAACTGGTGCTTGCCCGGAAGATTGTAAATACTGCCCGCAGAGCTCGCGCTATAAAACCGGACTGGAAGCTGAGCGTTTAATGGAGGTGGAACAGGTACTGGAGTCCGCCCGCAAAGCGAAAAACGCTGGTTCGACCCGCTTCTGCATGGGCGCGGCCTGGAAGAATCCGCGTGAACGCGATATGCCTTATCTGGAACAGATTGTACAGGGCGTCAAAGCGATGGGGCTGGAAACATGTATGACGCTTGGCATGTTGAACGAGAGCCAGGCGCAGCGTCTGGCTAACGCCGGGCTGGATTACTACAACCACAACCTCGATACCTCGCCGGAGTTTTACGGCAATATCATCACCACCCGTACCTATCAGGAGCGCCTCGACACGCTGGAAAAAGTCCGTGAAGCAGGGATTAAAGTGTGCTCCGGCGGCATTGTCGGTCTGGGCGAAACGGTCAACGATCGCGCCGGACTGTTGTTGCAGCTCGCGAATCTGCCGACGCCGCCGGAAAGTGTGCCCATCAACATGCTGGTGAAGGTGAAAGGCACGCCGCTGGCGGATAACGATGACGTGGATGCGTTTGATTTTATTCGTACTATCGCCGTGGCGCGCATTATGATGCCAACCTCATACGTGCGTCTTTCCGCGGGGCGTGAACAGATGAACGAGCAGACTCAGGCGATGTGCTTTATGGCCGGGGCGAACTCGATTTTCTATGGCTGCAAATTGTTGACTACGCCAAATCCGGCAGAGGACAAGGATCTACAGTTATTCCGCAAGCTGGGACTGAATCCGCAGCAGACGAAGGTGCTGGCGGGCGATAACGAGCAGCAGCAACGTCTGGAGCAGACGCTGATGACGCCGGACACCGATGATTATTACAACGCGGCAGCCGTATGACTTGGCAACAACGCGTCGACGATGCGCTGACGGCGCGTCGGGCGACGGATACGTTGCGCCGCCGCTATGTGGTGTCGCAGGGCGCCGGACGCTGGCTGGTAGCGAACGGGCGACAGTATCTTAACTTCTCCAGCAATGATTACCTCGGCTTAAGTCAGCATCCGCAGATCATTCGCGCCTGGCAACAGGCGGCGACGCGTTTTGGCGTCGGCAGCGGCGGGTCGGGGCATATCAGCGGTTATTCCGTGGCGCACCAGGCGTTAGAGGAGGAACTGGCGCAATGGTTAGGATATCCGCGAGCGTTGCTGTTTATCTCTGGCTTTGCGGCGAATCAGGCGGTTATTACCGCGTTAATGAAAAAAAACGACCGGATTGTGGCCGACAGGTTGAGTCATGCTTCGCTGCTGGAGGCCGCTAATCTGAGCCCGGCGCAGCTTCGCCGCTTTATCCATAACGATACGCAGCATCTGTCGCGTTTACTGCAATCGCCTTGTCCGGGCCAGCAACTGGTCGTGGCTGAAGGTATATACAGTATGGACGGCGACAGCGCGCCGCTGGCGGAAATCCAGCAAATTACCCACAAGCATCATGCCTGGCTGTTAGTCGATGATGCGCACGGCATCGGCGTGACTGGTGTTGAGGGGCGGGGCACCTGCTGGCTACAGGGGATGAAGCCTGAGTTGCTGGTGGTGACTTTCGGTAAAGGATTTGGCGTCAGCGGGGCAGCGGTACTCTGTTCGGAAAGCGTGGCGAATTATCTGCTGCAATTCGCCCGCCATCTGGTTTACAGCACCAGTATGCCGCCCGCGCAGGCACAAGCGTTAAGCGCCTCGCTGGCGGTGATCCGTAGTGATGAAGGTTGTGAACGACGCGAAAAACTTGCCGATCTGGTTAAGCGCTTTCGGGCGGGCGTTAACGCGTCCCGATTTACCCTATTGAATGCCCATAGCGCTATCCAGCCGTTAGTTGTAGGCGATAATATCCGCGCTCTGCGCCTTGCGGAGGCGCTTCGGCGACGAGGATGCTGGGTGTCGGCGATTCGTCCGCCGACGGTGCCTGCTGGTACGGCGCGCCTGCGCTTAACGCTAACGCAGTCGCATGAAGCGTGCGATATCGATCGTCTGCTGGAGGTGCTGCATGGCGCAGGTGAATAAGCAGGCTATTGCGGCGGCGTTTGGCCGGGCTGCGTCGCAATATGAGCAGCATGCTTTTTTGCAACAACAAAGCGCGGATGCGCTGCTAACGATGTTGGCAGGACGCCAGTTTGCCAGTGTGCTGGATGCTGGCTGCGGCCCTGGACGTATGAGCCGTTACTGGCGTGAACGGGGGAGCGAAGTAACCGCCCTTGATCTTTCGCTGCCGATGCTGCTACAGGCGCGCGATCGTAAGGCGGCGCATCACTATTTGTTGGCGGATATCGAAGCGATTCCTTATGTTTCAGGTGTCTTCGATCTGGCCTGGAGCAACCTGGCTGTCCAGTGGTGCGGTGATTTACGCGGCGCGTTGAGTGAGTTGTGCCGGGTTGTACGGCCTGGCGGCACCGTGGCGTTTACCACGTTGTGCCAGGGATCTCTGCCGGAACTACGTCAGGCATGGCAGGCCGTCGATAATCGCACTCATGCGAATAGTTTTTTACCGGAAGAGGCAATTGACCATGCGCTGCACGGCTGGCGGGCGTATCGCCAAACGCAGGCGATAACACTGTGTTTTGAGGATGCCCTGAGCGCGATGCGTTCGCTCAAAGGAATTGGTGCCACCCATCTTCATGAAGGGAGGGAGCCGGATGTGTTAACACGCGCCAGGCTTAGACAAATTCAGTTGGCATGGCCGCAGCGGCAGGGGAAATATCCGCTGACATACCATCTTTTTATGGGAGTGATTGAACGTGACTAAACGCTATTTTGTTACCGGTACTGATACCGAAGTCGGTAAAACGGTCGCCAGTTGCGCCTTATTGCAGGCCGCAACACAGTTGGGCTATCAAACTGTAGGCTATAAGCCTGTTGCCTCCGGCAGCGAAATGACCACCGACGGGCTACGCAATAGCGATGCGTTGGCTTTGCAGCGTAACAGCAGCATGGCGCAACCCTATTCCGCTATCAACCCTTATACTTTTGCGGAGCCTACCTCTCCACATATCGTTAGCGCCGATGAAGGTCGGACGATAGAGGCGGCGGTCTTATCACAAGGATTGCGAACGCTGGAGGCGCAGGCAGATTGGGTGTTGATAGAAGGGGCGGGCGGCTGGTTTACGCCGCTTTCTGACACGCTGACGTTTGCCGACTGGGTACAGGCGGAACGACTGCCGGTAATTCTGGTCGTTGGCGTGAAGCTGGGCTGTATTAATCACGCTATGCTTACGGCGCTGGCGGTAAAACAGGCCGGGTTAAGGCTTGCCGGCTGGATAGCCAACGACGTACAGCCGCCGGGCGCGCGTCATGGTGAATATCTTGCTACGCTCCGACGCGTCATACCGGCCCCATTATTAGGCGAAATTCCATGGTTGGACGTTTCTCTACAGCAGGTTGCAATGGGACAGTATCTTGACCTTAGCCTCCTTGAGCGCGCATAGCCTCGCTTAAAAATTGCCTTTTTGCAGGATCAGACGATCCTGCTGTTCTCTCGCCAGACCCTTCAGGCGTCACCATCCTGACAATGTTCAAAATGTGAGCGTGTACGTAGCTATTTTCCCCGCCACATTAGCCAATAATCAGCCGAAAATAGCGATAATTTTTTTTTATCGTCCGGCGAAAACGTCCTGCGCGGATTTTGCCAGGCGGCAGGGGATACGGGCTGGAAGCAGTTATCCACTATTCCTGTGGATAACCTTGTGTATTAGAGTTAGAAAACACAACGTAAGCGAGAGGCGACGCGGCCTGCGACTAAATTGACGCGAAAGACGGCTTGAGAAAATATCCCTTTTCAGACAGCGAGTTATATAAAATCAATGGTTGTAAAGGATGGGGTAGGTATTGACATAAAACGTTCATCATACGACTTGACAAATGTTAAAAAAGACACTGGTTTGGGGATAACCAGCACGCTGCTGGAATTTTATCCCGCGGCTGTCTACATTTTACCTCGCAACGACGTGGGTTATTCGCCGCTAACCAATATACTATGAAGTGTTACTGTTTTTTTATCCAGTATCTTTTATTGGCAATATTCGCCGTCGAGAGTAAAATTACACACCTGCCCGCTCACACCATCAGGTAGCCGCTCATGAGTAAACCGTTCAAACTGAATTCCGCTTTTAAACCTTCTGGCGATCAGCCGGACGCTATACGTCGCCTGGAAGAGGGGCTGGAGGACGGGCTGGCGCATCAGACGTTATTGGGCGTAACCGGCTCCGGGAAGACATTCACCATTGCCAACGTTATTGCGGACTTGCAGCGGCCAACGATGGTGCTTGCGCCTAACAAAACTCTGGCGGCGCAGCTCTACGGCGAAATGAAAGAGTTTTTTCCGGAAAATGCGGTGGAGTATTTTGTCTCCTACTATGACTACTATCAGCCGGAAGCGTATGTGCCAAGTTCGGATACGTTTATCGAAAAAGACGCTTCGGTAAACGAACATATTGAGCAAATGCGGCTGTCGGCAACGAAAGCTCTGCTTGAGCGACGCGATGTCGTGGTGGTGGCTTCCGTGTCCGCTATTTACGGTTTGGGAGATCCGGATCTTTACCTGAAAATGATGTTGCACCTGACGGTCGGAATGCTGATTGATCAGCGCGCGATCTTGCGTCGGCTGGCGGAATTGCAATACACCCGTAACGATCAAGCCTTTCAGCGCGGTACCTTCCGCGTGCGCGGCGAAGTAATCGATATCTTCCCGGCTGAATCTGACGATATCGCGCTACGCGTTGAGCTGTTTGATGAAGAAGTGGAACGCCTGTCGCTGTTTGACCCATTAACCGGGCAGGTGGAGGCAACGGTGCCACGTTATACCATCTATCCCAAAACACACTATGTGACGCCGCGCGAGCGTATTCTACAGGCGATGGAAGAGATAAAAGATGAACTGGCGGACAGGCGTAAGGTTCTTTTAGCGAATAATAAGCTGCTTGAAGAGCAGCGATTAAGCCAGCGCACGCAGTTTGATTTAGAGATGATGAACGAGCTGGGCTACTGCTCAGGCATTGAAAACTATTCTCGCTTCCTGTCGGGCCGCGGGCCGGGCGAACCGCCGCCAACCTTGTTCGATTATCTGCCCGCCGACGGACTGCTGGTGGTGGATGAGTCTCACGTAACGATCCCGCAGATAGGCGGCATGTATCGTGGCGATCGGGCGCGAAAAGAGACGCTGGTCGAGTATGGTTTCCGTCTGCCTTCAGCGTTGGATAACCGTCCGCTGAAGTTTGAAGAGTTTGAAGCCTTAGCGCCGCAAACTATCTATGTTTCTGCCACGCCTGGCAACTATGAGCTGGAAAAGTCGGGTGATGAGGTGGTGGATCAGGTTGTGCGACCGACCGGGCTGCTGGACCCGATCATTGAAGTGCGCCCGGTGGCGACCCAGGTGGACGATCTGCTTTCTGAAATCCGTCAGCGTGCGGTTATTAACGAGCGTGTTCTTGTAACCACACTCACCAAACGGATGGCGGAAGATTTGACTGAATATCTGGAAGAACACGGCGAGCGCGTACGCTATCTGCACTCGGATATTGATACCGTGGAGCGTATGGAAATCATCCGCGATTTGCGTCTGGGCGAGTTTGACGTTCTGGTGGGGAT
This sequence comes from Salmonella enterica subsp. arizonae, assembly GCF_008692845.1. Taxonomy (GTDB): domain Bacteria; phylum Pseudomonadota; class Gammaproteobacteria; order Enterobacterales; family Enterobacteriaceae; genus Salmonella; species Salmonella arizonae. The sequence continues at coordinate 89,255 of NZ_VXJW01000002.1, read as the reverse complement.
TAACTTGCTGCGCGAAGGGCTGGATATGCCGGAAGTCTCTCTGGTGGCGATTCTGGACGCCGACAAAGAGGGCTTCCTGCGTTCCGAGCGCTCCCTGATTCAGACCATAGGTCGCGCGGCGCGTAACGTTAACGGTAAAGCGATTCTGTACGGCGATAAAATCACGCCGTCAATGGCGAAGGCGATTGGCGAAACCGAGCGTCGTCGCGAGAAGCAGCAGAAGTACAACGAAGAGCACAGTATCACGCCGCAGGGGCTGAACAAAAAAGTGGTCGATATCCTGGCGCTGGGGCAGAACATTGCGAAAACCAAAGCGAAGGGGAAAGGCAAAGGCCGTTCTACGGCGAAAACCGGGATTGTCGAACTGGATATGACGCCGAAAGCGTTGCAGCAGAAAATTCATGAGCTGGAAGGGCAAATGATGCAGCACGCGCAGAATCTGGAGTTTGAAGAAGCCGCGCAAATTCGTGACCAGTTGCATCAGCTACGCGAGTTGTTTATCGCGGCGTCCTGACGGTGCGTCGATCGCTGGCGCTCGCCTGGTAAGGCGCGTATGCATAACCTGTGTAATTGCCTGCTTTTGATAGTTTCAGTCCAACGACAAGCGCTGAGTTAGTCAGAAACGAAAAACAGTTACCGGATCTGGCTAACGAGATTGCTAAAAAGCTTATAACATCAGGGCGTTAGCCAGTTCAATCACAGCTAAAGAAAATTAGCATTGAGGCCGGGCTCAACGCTAAATTTACCTGCCTCCCCCGGCGATGAGAAAAACCGCCTCGTATTATCGGTATAGATATCCTTATGGTAGTCATTTTAATCTTAAATTAGCTCGCTGAAAGCGTGTTATGGCAACAGATTACATTATCCTACGTAAAAAAGGGGGAGGATGAAAGCACTAGAATTTATAAAGAAAGTGCTGCAAAAACTGAATAACTTGTCCACCATAATGACAAAGATGACCTTTTATTTAAAGCGGAGAATATCTGTATCCGTTATTTTTAGATTACTTAAGGTTACTTGGGAACAGGTAGAAAAAATGTTTAATATAACTAATACGCAATCTACTGTAAGGAATCAAAGTATTAGTCACGGGGCATCAAAAGAGGCGCCTCCAGAAGAGGATATATGGAATAAAACGAGTGTTTTCTTCTCTTCAGAACATCAGGTTGAAGCAAAAAACTGCATCTCTTATCTTTGTCACCCACCTGAAACTGTCTCGCCAGAAGAGATCAAAAGCAAGTTTGAATGGTTGAAGGGGTTAGCTTACCCTGCTTATGCAGATAATATTCAGTGTGGTAGAGAGGGGACAAACCAGTACTGTATTTTGAATGAAAATAGTCAGGAAATCCTGTCTATAATTTTTAATAGTGATAGTTATACCGTTGAGTGTGGGGGAGAGACGGTAACCTATACCCGTGAGACAGCTGGCGAGAAGGCGAGTAGCGCATCCGGCCCCGGTTCCAAAGATGCTGTGAATTATGATGTTATCTGGTCTGAGTGGGTAAAAAGTGCGCCAACAGAAGAGGCGCCAAATCGTGAAAAAGCCGTACAACGAATGCGTGACTGTTTGAAAAAGAATGAGACGCGTCTCTGTCTGGACAGATTAAAGCTTACTACTATACCACACAGTATTCCTGAGCAGATAATAACTCTGATACTTGATAAAAATAATCTGCTCAGTCTGCCGGAAAAATTACATGCAAATATCAAGGAAATCTCTGTCAGAGAAAATAATTTAACCAGATTACCAGAAACGCTACCGGATACCATTGAGATAATGGATCTAGATCGTAACAATATTATTGAATTACCGGAACGTTTGCCCTCAGCGCTTCAAACGCTGATTGTTTCTTGTAATGCTCTCACGGCCTTACCGGACACTCTGCCTGATGGGCTTCAGACACTGGATGTTTATAGAAACAACTTAACGGCACTGCCAGAACATCTTCCGTCAAGTATTGTGGAATTGTTTGTTTTTAATAATTCGTTAACCTTTCTGCCTGCAACATTGCCGATGAACCTGGAGATTCTGGTGGCCGACGATAATGCACTAACCTGTCTGCCTGAATCGTTACCACCAGCGTTGAAGAATTTAAGTGTAAAAAATAATCGGATTACTGTTCTGCCAGAAACACTGCCTCCCACGTTACAAGAGCTGTATATTGACCATAACCTATTGATTAACCTGCCGGAAAATCTCCCGGCGGCATTGAAATACTTGGAGGCTTCTTACAACCAACTGGCCCGTCTCCCGGAGTCGTTACCCTCTTTCCTGAGTGAAGGGCCTCAACCTGCAAGAATACTCATAGAGCATAATCCTATTTCAGAACGAACAATACAGAATATGCAAATGCTGATGTCCTCCGAGGGTTATCGGGGACCCCGGGTATTCTTCGCCATGGGAGAATTTTCAAATGTTCGGGTAACTCGACCACTGCATGAAGCTGTCCAGGGTTGGCTAACCTGTCTCAAGGAGGAAGAAGTCAACCAATGGAGGGCGTTTGAGACGGAAGTAAACGCGGCGGCCTTCAGCATATTTCTGGATCGTCTTAGCGATACGCAGAACACCAGACATCCGGATTTTAAGGAGCAAGTATCCGCCTGGCTTATGAGATTGGCTGAAGATAGTACGCTGAGGGAACGGGCATTTACTATAGCGATGGATGCAACAATAAGCTGTGAAGATCGGGTCACACTGGCATATCACCAAATGCAGGAAGCGACGTTGGTTTATGATGCTGAACGAGGTGCCTTTGATAGCAAATTCACGGAACTGATTATGGCGGGGCGTGAAATTTTTCGGCTGGAGAAAATAGAATCGCTTGCGAGAGAAAAGGTAAAACGGCTGTTTTTTATTGACGAAATAGAAGTTTTCCTGGGGTTTCAGAACCAGTTACGAGAGTCACTTTCGCTGACAACAATGACCCAGGATATGCGATTCTATAACGTTTCTGGTATCACTGAGTCTGACCTGGACGAGGCGGAAGTACGGATAAAAGTTGCTGAGAATAGTCAATTTAATCAGTGGTTTTCGTGCTGGGAGCCATGGCATAAAGTGCTGGAGCGTATAGCGCCGGACGATTGGCAGGAAATGATGAATAAAAGGGTTGAGTATATTGAATCGAATGAGTACCAGAGTCGGGTCAACGCTAAACTGAGTGCTTTAAAAATAGCAGGCGACTCTGACCCAGAGCGTGCTATTGAGATACGGGCAGACGCAGAGCGTGCTATTGGGCGACAGGTAATGGAAGAAATTAATCAGTCACTCTTTACTGAGCTCACGGAGAAAGTGTTGACGAAACAAAGAATAAACTCGCTTATGACTCCATACTGGTAGTCGCCAGGGGCAGATTAGCAGAGGGGAGAAGGCTTGGGAAAGCCTGTTTGCCAGGGGCTATAAACAGGCTTTTGATAAGCGCAGCGTCGTCGGTAAACGGGCTTAACCCAACGCCTGTAGCGCTTTTTCCAGCGCATTGTGTAATAACTGACGATCGTGGCGATAGGGGATATCGCTGGCCTCCAGCACTTCCTGAATCACCACCCGATCGTTAACCGCGCTGACATCGACTTTCGGCCCAACCACCACCGCGTCAATAACTTTTTTGCCAATGTATTGTTCCATCATCGCCAGTTTATCGACCAGCGTTAAACTGGCGGCAGGCAGACTCAGTTCGCGACCAAGGTTGCCGATGTACACCATTGGCGCCGGGGTGCGTCGCAACGCCTGAGCCAGTTCATCCAGCAGCAGGCCAGGCATCAGGCTGGTATAGAAACTGCCAGGGCCAATCAGAATCAAATCCGCGTCGTTAATGGCCTGTACCGCTTCCCGCGTCGCCGGCACCTTTGGCGTTAACATGAGCTCCTGCGGCGGCGTCGCTAACTGATCGATATTCACCTCGCCGTAAATCTCATGCCCGTGTTCGTCAATCGCCATCAGGTCTACCGGCAATTCCGACATCGGGATCAGCTGCGCGTCCACTTTAAGCAGATTACGAATTAAATTAATCGCTTCCAGAGGCCGCACGCTCAGGTGATCTAACGCCTTTAACATCAAATTTCCGAGGTTATGGCCAGAAAGTTCGCCATTACCGCCAAAACGATACTCAAACATCGCAGACGCAACGCTGGGTTCAGTAATTAACTGGTTCAGACAGTTGCGCATATCGCCCCAGGCGATCCCGCCTTCCGAACGGCGAATACGGCCAGTTGACCCTCCGTTATCCGTGGTAGTAACAATACCGGTCAGGCGTGAACCTAATGAAGAAAGCGAGGAGAGGACGCGTCCTAATCCATGCCCTCCGCCGAGGGCGACGACACGATCCAGGTCAGCCAGCGTACGATTGCGCATAAAAATTCCTGAAGTCAGATAAACAGCGCTACAGTAGCGCAAATAGCGGGTTTTCAGCAATTAGCTAGCAGGCTAAAAGTCGATAAATTGTTTTTATCTACCTCTTTTTAGCGAGGACGTTGTCACCGCTAAATGATGTATATCAATGTAAAAGTGCGATTTTCACGTATTCTGTCGTTAAATAGCACGATCATGTCGCTATATACATATTTATATAGCGAAAGCGAGATGGCGAAATTGTCATTTACACGCTAGTATCGGCATAACCACAGTAAACACTCTAGCCTCTGCACCTGGGTCATTTTGATACGGTGTTTTGGCCGTGACAACGTTCAGCGTTTGCCACCAGGGCGCAGGAAGAAATGACTCCGCCTCCCGTATTTGGAAAGGTGTACATGGCTTCACAACTTACCGATGCTTTCGCGCGTAAGTTTTACTACTTACGTTTGTCGATTACTGATGTGTGCAACTTTCGTTGTACCTACTGTCTGCCGGATGGCTACAAACCTGGCGGCGTCACTAACAATGGTTTCCTTACCGTCGATGAAATTCGTCGCGTTACGCGCGCTTTTGCCAGTCTTGGCACGGAAAAGGTGCGTCTTACCGGCGGCGAGCCTTCATTACGCCGCGATTTTACCGATATCATTGCCGCAGTAGGTGAAAATGAAGCTATTCGCCAGATCGCGGTGACAACTAACGGCTATCGACTGGCGCGTGATGCCGCGAACTGGCGTGAAGCGGGCCTGACGGGCGTCAACGTCAGCGTGGATAGCCTTGATGCGCGTCAGTTCCATGCGATTACCGGCCAGGATAAATTCCGCCAGGTGATGGCGGGCATCGATGCCGCCTTTGACGCCGGTTTCGAAAAGGTGAAAGTCAACACCGTGCTGATGCGCGATGTGAATCACCATCAGTTGGATACCTTCCTTGCATGGATTCAGCCTCGCCCCATTCAGCTACGCTTCATTGAACTTATGGAGACGGGCGAGGGGAGCGACCTCTTCCGTAAACATCATATTTCTGGTCAGGTATTGCGCGACGAACTGATTAAGCGCGGCTGGATCCACCAGCTTCGCCTACGTAGCGATGGCCCGGCGCAGGTTTTTTGTCACCCCGATTACGCAGGTGAAATTGGCCTCATTATGCCGTATGAAAAAGATTTCTGCGCCACTTGTAACCGCCTGCGCGTTTCGTCCGTCGGTAAGCTGCATTTGTGCCTGTTTGGCGACGGCGGCGTGAGTTTGCGCGACCTGTTGCAAGATGACGCACAGCAACACGCGCTTGAGGAACGTATTTCCGACGCGTTGCGAGAGAAAAAACAGACCCATTTCCTTCACCAGAGTAATACTGGTATTACGCAAAATTTATCCTACATTGGCGGTTAATCCTTAATAAGGAGATTTCAGATGAGTCAGGTAAGCGCTGAATTTATTCCGACCCGCATCGCTATTCTTACTGTTTCCAGCCGACGCGGCGAAGAAGACGATACCTCCGGTCATTATCTGCGTGATTCGGCGCAGGAGGCCGGGCATGAAGTAGTGGCAAAAGCCATCGTTAAAGAGAACCGTTACGCGATTCGCGCCCAGGTTTCCGCCTGGATCGCCAGCGATGAGGTGCAGGTCGTATTGATCACTGGCGGGACTGGTTTAACCGAAGGCGATCAGGCGCCGGAAGCGCTGTTGCCGCTGTTCGATCGTGAAGTGGAAGGGTTTGGCGAAGTGTTTCGAATGCTCTCGTTTGAAGAGATCGGCACCGCAACCCTGCAGTCGCGTGCGGTGGCTGGCGTGGCGAATAAGACTTTGATATTCGCCATGCCAGGCTCAACAACAGCGTGCAGAACCGCATGGGAGAATATCATTGCGCCGCAGTTGGATGCCCGTACGCGTCCATGTAATTTTCATCCTCATTTGAAGAAATAACGATGTCGCAATTAACCCATATAAACGCCGCTGGCGAAGCGCACATGGTGGATGTTTCCGCTAAAGCGGAAACCGTTCGTGAAGCGCGGGCGGAAGCATTTGTTACCATGCGTAGTGAAACGCTGGCGATGATTATTGACGGCAAACACCACAAGGGAGACGTTTTCGCGACCGCCCGTATTGCCGGTATTCAGGCCGCCAAACGCACCTGGGAGCTGATCCCGCTGTGCCATCCGCTACTGCTAAGTAAAGTGGAGGTCCAGCTTCAGGCCGAGTCGGAGCATAATCGCGTGCGTATTGAGTCCCTGTGCCGCCTGACCGGTAAAACCGGCGTCGAAATGGAAGCGTTAACCGCGGCGTCCGTCGCGGCGCTAACCATCTACGATATGTGCAAAGCGGTACAAAAAGATATGGTGATTGGTCCGGTGCGTCTGCTGGCGAAAAGCGGCGGTAACTCAGGAGATTTTAAGGTGGATACGCATGATTAAGGTGCTTTTCTTCGCCCAGGTTCGCGAGCTTACAGGAACTGACGCACTTGATATTTCAGCCGATTTTTCCACCGTTGAGTCGCTACGACAGCATCTGGCGGCAAAGAGCGATCGTTGGGCTTTGGCGCTGGAAGACGGCAAGCTGTTGGCGGCGGTCAACCAGACGCTGGTGAGTTTTGACCATCCGCTGGCGGCGGGCGATGAAGTGGCGTTTTTCCCGCCGGTCACGGGAGGCTAAAATGCGTGAAACGCGAATTGTGGTCGGCCCTGCGCCGTTTAGCGTCGGGGACGAATATCCCTGGCTGGCGGCGCGCGACGAAGACGGCGCGGTCGTCACCTTTACCGGAAAAGTGCGTAATCATAATCTGGGCGATAGCGTTAACGCGCTGACGCTGGAACATTATCCCGGCATGACTGAGAAAGCTTTGGCGGAGATCGTCGCCGAGGCGCGCTCCCGCTGGCCGCTGGGCCGGGTAACGGTGATTCATCGCATTGGCGAGTTATGGCCGGGCGATGAGATTGTTTTTGTCGGCGTAACCAGCGCGCACCGCAGTAGCGCGTTCGACGCCGGTCAGTTCATTATGGATTATCTGAAAACCCGCGCGCCGTTCTGGAAGCGTGAAGCCACGCCGGAAGGCGATCGCTGGGTCGAAGCGCGCGACAGCGACCAACAGTCGGCAAAACGTTGGTAGTAGAATGTGATACGCTTTAGGGTATCATTTCTACACAGGAGTTCATTATGGACAGATTTCCACGATCTGATTCAATAGTGCAGGCGCGTTCCGGCCTGCAGACCTATATGGCGCAAGTGTATGGCTGGATGACGGTCGGGCTGTTGTTGACCGCGTTTATCGCGTGGTATGCGGCTAATACGCCAGCCGTCATGATGTTTGTCTTTTCCAGTAAGATCACCTTCTTTGGGTTAATCATTGCCCAGCTTGCGCTGGTGTTTGTACTGTCGGGACTGGTGCATAAACTTAGCGCCGGAATGGCGACCACGCTGTTTATGCTTTATTCGGCGCTAACCGGATTGACGTTATCCAGTATTTTTGTCGTTTACACCTACTCCTCTATCGCCAGTACGTTTGTGGTGACGGGCGGAATGTTTGGCGTAATGAGCCTGTACGGGTATACCACTAAACGCGATCTTAGCGGTTTCGGCAACATGCTGTTTATGGCGCTCATTGGGATCGTGCTGGCGTCGCTGGTCAATTTTTGGCTGAAGAGCGAAACGCTGATGTGGATTGTGACCTATATTGGTGTGATTGTGTTTGTCGGTCTGACCGCCTATGACACGCAGAAACTGAAAAATATCGGCGAGCAAATTGATACCCGTGATAGTGCTAATCTACGTAAGTATTCGATTCTCGGCGCGTTAACACTCTATCTGGACTTTATCAACCTGTTCCTGATGTTACTGCGTATTTTTGGTAATCGCCGCTAATGTTGTTGTGCCGGATGGCATTTCGTCATCCGGCCTGCCCGACGCCATCCGGCAATGCATAACCGTAAATTATTTTGCCATCGCCCGCTCATTTTTCGCCCGTAGCTTTTTCGCCCGGCCCTCCAGGACCAGGTAGCACACCAGCGCCAGCAACAGAGGAATAAAATAGTAAAGTACGCGGTAAGCGAGAAGGGCGGCGATAATCGTGCCTTGCGACGTATGTTCGCCCGCCAGCAGCGCCAGGAAAACGGCCTCCAGCACGCCGATGCCGGCCGGAATATGCACGATGACACCCGCGATGCTGCTCACCAGCAGTACGCCCAGCACAAAGAAATAGTTCACATTCTGGCCCATTAGCAGCCAGATGATCGCGCCCATCGCCATCCAGTTCGCGCTGGAGATCGCCATCTGCGCCAGTGCGAATTTCCATGACGGCAGCACCAGCTTCTGCCCTTTAATCGTCATATATCGCCGCTTCGCAAAGGCGCAAAACCACATATAGACCGCGATAATCAGCAATAAAACGATACCGAGAATACGTAGCGTGCCTTCATCGACATACCAGTGGTCGGGAAGCTGGACAATGCCGAAGGTAAAAATGATGCCGCCAAGTAAAATATAGCCCAGCCAGTTAGTGGTAATACTGAGCGAGAAAATGCGCGTGATCGTGCTGCCGGGCAGGCCGAGGCGGGAGTATAGTCGGTAACGCATCCCTATCCCGCCGACCCAGGTACTCAGCGTCAAATTAAAGGCGTAGCAAACGAACGATACCAGCATAACCTGCCGCTTCGCCAGTTTATGGCCGCAATAAAGCCGTCCAAGCAGATCGTAACAGCCGTACAGAAGATAGCTAATAATAACCAGCCCAACGGCGCTTAAAAGCGCAGTGCGGTTATAGTCGCGGATGACGGTCCAGACATCGCCCCAGTCAACCTTTTTAGCATAAACCACCAGCAGAACGACGACCGCAATAAAAAACAGCCAGGTCAGCACTTTTTTAGCCAGCCGCCAGCGCGGATGCGATTTAGCCATTAGGGCTTCACTCCTGTATTTTCTGGATCAACGCGATCCTGGGTTTCCATTTCCGGCTGGGCAGGCGGGGGAACCTGCGCCAGATGCGGGGTATGCGCAGGTAGCCAGCCCACCAGCGCCGGGAAATGGCGTAAAAAGTGGAACGCCAGCACGCTTTTGCTCAGGTTCCACCAGGTGCGTCTCGGCAGCATAGACTCATCGACCTGCTTACAATCATTCACGATGATGCCTTGTAAATTGTCGCGCAGGGTCTGGTTAAAGTTGCGATCATGAATGATCAGATTAGCTTCAAGGTTAAGCGACAAGCTGAGCGGGTCGAGATTACTCGACCCTACCGTCGCCCAGTGATCGTCCATCAGCGCCACTTTGCCGTGCAGCGGACGGCGACGGTATTCATAAACCTGCACGCCGCCTTTCACCAGATAGTTATAGAGCAACCGCGCGCCGACTTTGACAATCGGCATGTCTGGCTCTCCCTGGACAATCAGTTTTACGCTCACGCCACGGCGGGCAGCTTTACGCATCGCGTGGAGCAAACGATAGCCGGGGAAAAAATAGGCGTTAGCGATAATCACTTCACGCTTTGCCTGGGTCAGCATTTTCAGATAATGACGTTCGATATCGTCGCGGTGTTCTTCGTTATCCCGCCAGACAAACAGCGCCTGCGCTTCGCCGGGGTGGCGGTTTTCTTCGGCCTGATGATGGCGCTTCCACCAGCGGCGTGCGGGGCTTTGCCCCGGCAGATTCTCGACTTCGAATTGCAGGATATCGGCTACTACAGGCCCTTCGACCCGTACCGCGTAGTCTTGTTTCGCCTGCGGGCCGTAATCCGACATATGTTCGGCGGAATAGTTAATGCCGCCGACAAAGGCAATACGATCATCAATCACTACAATTTTGCGGTGCATTCGGCGGAAGATATTGGTTCGCAACCCCAGTAGACGCGGGCGGGGGTCGTAATAGCGAAAAATAACGCCCGCCGCGGTTAATTCGCCGACAAAAGCGTCGCTGAGATCGGGAGAGCCGTAGCCGTCGAGCAACACTTCGGCTTTTACGCCGCGCTGTGCGGCTTTTAGCAGAGCGGCATGGAGTTTTTTGCCCACCTCATCTTCAAACAAGATGAAAGTTTCCAGGATGATTTTTTGCTGTGCCTGAGCGATAGCCTCAAACACGGCAGGATAGAACTGGTCGCCGTTTTCCAGTAGCTGAATTTGATTACCTTCACGCCAGCCGCATTTCATAGATGGATCTCCGCGCTAAGGGGGGCATGGTCTGATAAATGTCGCCAGTTTCGCAGCGGTAGCGCCGTAGGAGAGCTGGCGTTAGCATTCTTGACGTAAATACGATCGAGTCGCAGCAGCGGCATACTTACCGGGAAAGTACGCGCCGGTCGGCCATGGGCGCGGGTGAATATCTCCTCCAGCCCGGCCGCTTTTAACGGCGGATTGGCTCTTTGCCGCCAGTCGTTAAAGTCTCCGGCCACCAGCACCGGTTCCGATTCCGGCAAGGCATTCACCCATCCTGCCAGCATGGTTAACTGCGCCTGGCGATGGCTCTCCCGCAGGCCGAGATGCACGCACATGACGTGGATAGGGTGGTTGTGCATGGGCGGCGTAATGCGGCAATAGAGCACGCCGCGCTTTTCGCTGCCGCCGACCGAGACGTCGCGATTTTCATAATGTTCAATGGGGTAGCGAGAAAGCACTGCGTTGCCGTGATGGCCTTCCGGATAGACCGCATTGCGGCCATAGGCGAAATCGCTCCACATGGTGTCGGCCAAAAATTCATAATGGGTGGTGTCCGGCCAGTTTTCGATATGCAGCGGATGCACCTCATGTGCGCCCATCACTTCTTGCAGACAGACGATATCGGCGCCGACCGTTCTGACGGCATCGCGCAGTTCCGGCAGGATGAAGCGTTTATTAAAGGCGGTAAACCCTTTGTGCGTGTTAATGGTGAGCACTTTGAATGAAAAATTTCGCGTGTGTTGAGTCATTTTCTTCCTGTTCGCGTCACTATCCTGATTGAAATAGTGTAGTCGTCGTCACAAAAAGATGCGGTCTTACGGAATTTTCCGTAAAGTTCGGTACTCTGAATAATGAGAGAAAAATGCTTCAGGAGAAAAGCCATGAAGTGGCAACAACGCGTTCGTGTCGCAACCGGCCTCGGTTGCTGGCAGATTATGTTGCATTTACTGATAGTGGCGATGCTGGTAATAGGCTGGATGAGCGGCACATTAGTGCGTGTCGGTCTGGGATTATGCGTACTTTATGGCGTGACGGTACTGCTGATGCTGGCGTTGCAGCGCCATCATGAGCAACGCTGGCGCGATGTGGCGGATGTTTTGGAAGAGTTGACCACCACCTGGTACTTCGGCACCGCGCTGATTGTCCTCTGGCTGCTGTCCCGCGTATTGCAAAACAATGTCTTACTGGCGCTGGCGGGACTGGCTATTCTGGCCGGGCCCGCCGTGGTATCGTTACTGGCGAAAGATAAAAAGCTACATGACTTTGCGTCTAAACATCGCATACGCCGTTGAACCCGTAGTGACCGCTATCACCAGTAGCGGCCACAAACTTCCCCAGACAATCCCCAGACTCGCGTCCTTAAGATAAATTTGCTTGGTAATGTCAGTAAAGTGGCGGATAGGGTTTATCCACGTCAGGTTTTGCAGCCAGACCGGCATATTTTCCACCGGCGAGACATAGCCTGAAAGTAAGATCGCCGGCATCATAAAGACAAAGACGCCGATAAATGCCTGCTGTTGCGTGGCGCAAAGTGATGATATCAGCAAGCCAAATCCTACCAGCGACAGCCCGTAAATCACCATCGTGAAATAAAACAGCGCTAACGATCCGGCGAAGGGGATTTGATACGCCCAAATGCCGATAGCCAGCACGATCGTGGCCTGGAAGGTGGCGACAATCAGCGCAGGCACCGCTTTACCGACGAAAATCTGCCAGGTGGTGAGCGGAGAGACCAGCAGTTGATCCAGAGTGCCTTGTTCACGCTCGCGGGCGACGGACAGCGAGGTCACGATCATCACGCCGATAGTAGTGATCATGGCGATCAGCGATGGCACCACAAACCATTTATAGTCCAGATTCGGGTTATACCAGTTGCGTACCACCAGTTCGCTATTGTTGGACTTTGGCTTACCGTCCATCAACTCCTGCTGATACACCTTGACGATCTGTTGCAGATAATTGGCGGCGATTTGCGCGCTGTTGGAGTTGCGTCCGTCAAGAATGAGCTGCATCGGCGCGGACTGGAAGGTATCCAGATTCCGCGAGAAATTCGCCGGGAAGCGCACCAGCAGCAGCGCTTTTTGCGTATCGATAGTCGGCTGGATCTCTTGTGGGCTATTCAGCAGCAGCACATGGGTAAAAGCCTTCGCGCGGGCAAAACGCTGGGTAAGTTCTACGGAATGTTTGCCGTTATCTTCGTTATAGATGGCGATGGTCGCGTTTGTGACTTCAAGCGTCGCAGCATACGGAAACAAGATAACCTGAATCAGCACTGGCAGAATCAGGATCGCGCGCGTTTGCGGTTCGCGTAAAAGCGATTGCAGTTCTTTGCGAATTAACGTCCATAAACGATGAAACATAGTCTTGCCCTCAGTGCCGGATGGCAATTCCTCAGTCCAGCCGACGTTTTGTTTTAAGCCACGTCAGACCAATAAACATCACCGCCGAGGCGATCAAAAACAGTACGTTAATACCTAACACTACCGGAATATTGCCGGCCAGAAACAGGCTTTGCAGGGTGCTGACAAAATAGCGCGCCGGAATAATATAGGTCACCGCGCGGATCACCGCAGGCATACTGTCTATCTGGAAGATAAACCCGGACAGCATAATCGATGGCAAAAAGGCGGCGTTCAGCGCCACCTGCGCGGCGTTAAACTGGTTGCGAGTAATAGTGGAAATCAACAACCCCATCCCCAACGTACTCAGTAAAAACAAACTGGTGATGACAAACAGAATTAGCAGCGAACCGCGATACGGCACGCCGAGAATAAACACCGATACCAGCATACAGATCAGCATTGCCAGCATACCGAGAAAGTAATAGGGAATAAGCTTACATAGCAGCAGTTCGACGCGCGTCACTTCGGTAGAGAGCAGCGCCTCCATCGTACCGCGCTCCCATTCGCGGGCGACCACTAACGACGTCAGGATCGCGCCAATTACCGTCATGATAATAGTCACGGCGCCGGGAATAATAAAATGCTGACTGATCGCCGCAGGGTTAAACCAGTAGCGCGTCTGGACGTCGATGAGCGGTTCAAAGGCTTCGCCGCGATCTTCCGCCCGCTGTTGTTGCCAGATTTGCCAGATGCCCTCAACATAACCCTGAACGAAGTTGGCGGTATTTGGCTCGCTGCCGTCGGTAATCACCTGAATCGGCGCGGTGGCATTGGCGTGCGCCATTTGCTGCGCGAAATCTACTGGAATCACCACCAGTCCGCGAATGCGTCCGGCCTGCATTTTTTCAATTAATTCATGTCGATTATCGCTAATGGTTGCGTCGATATAGGGTGAACCGGTCATCGCATGAGTGAAATCCAGCGCCTCCTGGCTTTGCTGTTCAAGCAAAATCCCCACCCGCAGCTTGCTGGAGTCGAGGTTAATGCCGTAACCGAAAATAAACAGCAACAGCAGCGGGATCACCACCGCAATCAGCCAGCTACTGGGATCGCGAACGATCTGGCGCGTCTCTTTGACGCACAAAGCACGCACGCGGCGCCAGGAGAGAGACTTACTCATGCGTATGCTCCTTATCCCAGTCATTGATGAGGGTGATAAAGGCCTGCTCCATCGTCGGATCGGCCTGTTGAGCATCGGCGGCCTGTGCTTTGAGATCGTCCGGCGTGCCGCTGGCGATAAGCTTCCCGCGATACACCAGTCCGATGCGATCGCAATATTCCGCCTCATCCATAAAGTGGGTCGTCACCATTACCGTGACCCCTTTTTCCACCATGCTATTAATATGCAGCCAAAATTCACGGCGGGTAAGGGGATCAACTCCGGACGTGGGTTCATCAAGGAATAAAATATCCGGTTCGTGCATCAGCGAGCAGGCCAGCGCCAGACGCTGTTTAAAGCCCAGCGGCAGCGCATCGGTGGGATGCGACGCAATGCTTTTCAGACCAAACGCTTCGCTCATGCGCTGAATTTTTTCATTCTGCGCGCGGCCCCGCAAACCATAGACGCCGGAGAAAAAACGCAGGTTCTGCTCGACGGTCAGGTTGCCGTAAAGCGAAAATTTTTGCGCCATATAGCCCAGATGCTGACGGGCTTTGCCGGAGCTGACTTTCAGGTCCATATCCAGCACCAGCGCCTTGCCGGACGTCGGCACCAGCAGGCCGCACATCATTTTAAAGGTGGTCGATTTACCCGCGCCGTTCGGGCCGAGCAGGCCAAAAATCTCGCCGCGCTGTACGACGAAGTTAACATGGTCCGTCGCTGCGAAATCGCCAAATTTTTTTGTCAGTTCCTGCGCTTCGATCACCGTTTCGCCGGGAGTGCCTTCAACCGTATGGAGAATTGAACCCAGCGGAGATTCCGAGGTTCCCGCCCCGCCAAGCAGATCGATAAAGGCGTCTTCGAAGCGCGGCGTGGTCTCGTTGAGGGTGATTTCCGGCATCCCTTCCGCCTGACGAATCTCTTCTTCGGTTGCCTCTTTTTTCAGGATCAGGCGTACTGAACGTCCTTGAATCATGCCGTCGCTCACCTGCGGTAGTCTGAGCGCTCGTTGCAGCAACCTACGGTTGTTCTCCTGTGGGCTGCTCATCAGGAAGCTACGCCCGGCCATCGTTTGCGTCAGCGCTGTAGGTTCGCCCTGATAAAGCAGTTCGCCTTCATTCATCAGCAGCACGTCGCGACACTGTTCGGCCTCATCCAGGTAGGAGGTGCTCCATAAAATCAGCATCCCGTCGCCCGCCAGTTCGTGGACCATTTGCCATAACTCGCGCCGTGAAATCGGGTCAACGCCAACGCCCGGCTCATCCAGCAGCAGCACTTTCGGTTCGCCGACCAGCGTACAGGCCAGTCCCAGCTTTTGCTTCATCCCGCCAGACAGTTTCCCTGCCAGACGACCGGTGAACGGGCCGAGGGCGGTAAATTCCAATAAGCGGGCAAAGGTCTTTTCCCGTATCTCGCCGGCAACGCTGCGCAAATCGGCATAGAGATTAAGGTTCTCCATGACGGTAAGATCTTCATACAGACCGAATTTCTGCGGCATATAGCCCAGAACCGCATGTAGCTCGCTGTCGTTTTGTATCGGGTCGAAGCCCAATACGGAGGCGCCGCCGCCATCGGCTTTGAGCAGGCCCGCCAGCATACGCATCAGCGTGGTTTTTCCTGCGCCGTCCGGCCCTACCAGCCCGGTGACATAACCGGAATGAATGGTACAGTCGAGCGGCGCGACGGCGGGTTTATCCATTCCCGCAAAGCGCTTCGTCAGACCGTGCAGCGTAATAACGGCCTCACTCATGCCGTGCCTCGTCATTAAATTTCACCGTGACCGGCATCCCCTGGCGTAACGCATCGTCCGCATCGGTGACGATAATGCGCAGGCGATAGACGAGATCGGTGCGCAGATCCGGCGTTTCGACAGTTTTCGGCGTAAATTCCGCGGTGGGCGAAACGAAACCAATCTTGCCGTGGTAAGGTTTGTCAGGACGGCCGTCGGTATACAACAGAATTTCGCGCCCCGGTTGCGTCTGGCTGAGGTTGCGTTCATCGACATAGGCGCGTACCCAGACTGGGCGGGTCAGTGATAGCGTTAATACCGTGCTGCCGGCGTTCAGCATACTGCCCGGTTCGACCGCGCGGGTGAGCAATGTCCCGTTGGAAGGCGCGATAAGCGTGGTGTCCTGTAAATCAAGCTGCGCCTGCGCCAGTTGGGCCTTTGCCTGTTCCAGGCTGGCTTTCGCCTGGGCGATATCTTGTTCGCGATTACCGGTACGGTACTGGCTCAGCTTATCCTGCGCGGATTTCAGCGTCGCCTGTGCCTGATCGCGCGATGAGCGGGCGTTTTCCAGATCGTTTGCGGAAATGGTGCGGCTTTTCCACAATCCCTGCTGACGGTTGTAAAAGTTCTGCGCGTAGTCATAGGCGGCTTGCGCCTGTCTTACTGCGGCGGCGGCCTGGGCTATCTCTTCATCGCGGTAGCCTGCCAGCATCAAATCGTATTGCGCCTGGGCGACCGACACGCCAGCTTTCGCCTGCATCAGCGCGTTTTCGTATGGCGCGTGATCCAGTTCGCCGAGCACCTGCCCGGCTTTGATCGTATCGCCTTCATCCACATTCAGCGACGCCAGCCTGCCGCCGACGCGAAAGCTGATATTGACGGTACGAATATCGACATTACCGTATAGCGTCAGCCCATCGTCCTGCCGACTTTGATACCACCAGGTTCCACCGGCAATCACAGCGACGATCGCTGCGATTACCAGTCCGATAACGACAGGTTTTTTCATCAGTCCAGACTCCTTTGCGTTAAACCGTGCAGAATAAGATCGATGTGGCAGGTTACCGTCTGGTAAATCAGCTCCGCTTTTTCTTCATCAAACTGCGGCCAGCCGGTACGTAACAAAATAGTTTCTTTGCCGAGACGAAATGCCAGCACTTCGCCCAGTAAGGCATGGGTATGCAAAATCATGCGCGTATCATTGGCGTCGCAGCCAGTATAAGCGGCAACCAATCTTGTCAGATGGGTGTGCAACGGATCGATAACCTGTTCATGAACCAGTTGATAGGCCGACGTGGGAGAGAGCTGCTCGCGTGAAATAAATTTGCTCAGGTTGACGGTGTGTTCCTGCGTCAGCAGCATAATCATGTTCTTGCAGGCGAGCAGAATCAGCTCGCGTATAGCGTCCCGGTCAGGGTCTGGCTGGCTAAATAGACGTTCCGCTTTTTCAGCATGGAGGCGAAATTTTTCGCCAAGAAAATCGGCAATCCACTGGGCGCAGGCGAGGTATAAATCCTCTTTTGAGCCGAAATAGTAAGTAATGGCGGCAATGTTTTGCCCCGCTAGCGCAGCGATATCGCGCGTGGTGGCATGCAGGCCATATTCGCCAAACTGCGCCAGCGCGGCGGCAATTAGCTGACTTTTCGCCTGCTCACCCTTGGTGGTCGTGGTAGGAATATTCATCACACGCCCTAATTCTTAATCAATCGATTGATTAAGATTATGACTCATAATGGTACTTGTCCAGTGTGGTCGATTAATTTGTCTCTGCCACCTTTCGGGATAATTTATGCGCCGCATCACAAAAACTGCTACACTCCGCCCCTTCATGACATTGTGGTTTTTGTCATTCCAAATTTGAGCATCTCCCTGAAAACTACACCGGCAACGGTCGGGGCGGTCCGGAGTAGTTATGTCTTTTGATTCCCTGGGATTAAACCCTGATATCCTGCGCGCCATTGCCGAGCAGGGTTACCGTGAACCTACCCCTATTCAGCAGCAGGCGATTCCCGCCGTGCTGGAAGGCCGCGATCTGATGGCCAGCGCCCAGACCGGGACCGGTAAAACGGCGGGCTTTACCCTGCCATTGTTGCAGCATCTGATTACCCATCAGCCGCACGCTAAAGGTCGTCGCCCGGTGCGCGCGTTGATCCTCACGCCAACCCGCGAGCTGGCGGCGCAAATTGGCGAAAACGTCAGAGATTACAGTAAATATCTCAAAATTCGCTCGTTGGTGGTGTTTGGCGGCGTAAGCATCAATCCGCAGATGATGAAACTGCGCGGCGGCGTGGATGTGCTGGTGGCGACGCCGGGACGTCTGCTGGATCTGGAACATCAGAATGCGGTGAAGCTGGATCAGATTGAAATCCTCGTGCTGGACGAAGCCGACCGGATGCTGGATATGGGCTTCATTCACGACATTCGTCGCGTGCTGGCAAAACTGCCGCCAAAACGCCAGAATCTGCTGTTCTCCGCTACTTTCTCGGACGACATCAAAGCGCTCGCCGAAAAGCTGCTGCATAACCCGCTGGAAATTGAAGTGGCGCGCCGTAACACGGCGTCAGAACAGGTGACGCAACACGTACACTTTGTGGATAAAAAACGCAAACGCGAGCTTCTGTCGCTGCTGATTGGCCAGGGTAACTGGCAGCAGGTGTTGGTCTTCACCCGTACCAAGCATGGCGCAAACCATTTGGCGGAACAGCTTAATAAAGACGGTATTCGCAGCGCAGCGATCCACGGTAATAAATCGCAGGGCGCACGTACCCGCGCGCTGGCGGATTTTAAATCCGGCGATCTCCGCGTATTGGTAGCGACAGATATTGCGGCGCGAGGTCTGGATATTGAAGAACTGCCGCATGTGGTCAACTATGAACTGCCGAACGTGCCGGAAGATTATGTACACCGTATTGGCCGTACCGGGCGTGCAGCGGCAACTGGCGAGGCGCTGTCGCTGGTCTGTATTGACGAGCACAAGTTGTTGCGCGATATCGAAAAGTTGCTGAAAAAAGAGATACCGCGCATTACTACGCCGGGCTATGAGCCGGATCCGTCGATTAAAGCGGAGCCGATTCAGAATGGCCGTCAGCAACGCGGCGGCGGTCGTGGACGCGGTCAAAGCCAGGGAGGAGCGGGACGCAACCAGCAGCCGCGACGTCAGGATAGCGGAGCGGCGAAGGCAAAACCAAAACCGCGTACAGGCGAGGGGAAACCCGCTGGCGATAAAGTACGCCCGCCGCGTCGTCCGCGCAGAATTACGCCCGCCCAGTAAATATTATTCCGCAAAAATGCCCGGTGGCGCTGCGCTTACCGGGTCTGCATTTCACGTGGCCCATGCCGGATAAGGCGCGTGCCGCCGCCATCCGGCACATCAAAGCGGCGTTGCGAGCCGCCTTCCAGAACCAGCAAAAAAGGTATTTCCCGACCCTGAAATGTGACACAATAGTGGCTGTTTATACAGTATTTCAGGTTTTCTCATGGCATTGACCGCTGCGCTGAAAGCGCAAATAGCCGCCTGGTATAAGGCGCTTCAGGAGCAGATTCCCGACTTTATTCCCCGTGCGCCGCAGCGGCAGATGATTGCTGACGTCGCTAAAACGCTGGCCGGGGAAGAAGGGAGACATCTGGCTATTGAAGCGCCGACCGGCGTCGGGAAAACCCTCTCCTATCTTATTCCCGGCATCGCCATTGCCCGTGAAGAGCAAAAAACGCTGGTGGTCAGTACCGCTAACGTGGCGTTACAGGATCAGATCTTTAGCAAGGATCTACCGCTGCTGCGAAAAATCATTCCCGATCTGCGCTTTACCGCCGCCTTTGGCCGCGGGCGTTACGTGTGTCCGCGAAACCTGGCGGCGCTGGCCAGTAGCGAGCCTGCGCAGCAGGATCTGCTCGCTTTTCTTGATGACGAACTGACGCCCAATAATCAGGAAGAGCAAAAGCGCTGCGCCAGGCTGAAAGGAGATCTCGACAGCTATAAATGGGATGGTCTACGGGATCATACCGATATTGCTATTAACGACGAGCTATGGCGGCGATTAAGTACCGATAAAGCTAGCTGTCTGAACCGCAACTGTCATTATTACCGCGAATGCCCATTCTTTGTCGCCCGGCGTGAAATACAGGAAGCGGAGGTCGTGGTAGCGAATCACGCGCTGGTGATGGCGGCGATGGAAAGCGAAGCCGTGTTGCCGGAACCAAAGCATCTGCTGTTGGTACTGGATGAAGGTCATCATCTGCCCGATGTCGCTCGCGACGCGCTGGAGATGAGCGCGGAAATTACCGCTTCCTGGTATCGCCTGCAACTGGATCTGTTTAGCAAACTGGTAGCGACCTGCATGGAGCAATTTCGCCCTAAAACCCCGCCGCCGCTAGCGAACCCTGAGCGACTTAACGCCCATTGCGAGGAGGTCTACGAACTGATCGCCTCGCTCAATGGCATTCTTAATCTGTATATGCCCGCGACGCAGGAAGCGGAGCACCGTTTTGCGATGGGCGAGCTGCCTGATGAGGTCATGGCGATCTGTCAGCGGCTGGCAAAGCTGACCGAAACGCTGCGCGGGTTGGCGGAATCCTTCCTTAACGATCTTAGCGATAAAACGGGGTCGCACGATATTGTGCGTTTGCATCGGATAATTTTACAGATGAACCGGGCGCTGGGAATGTTCGAGGCGCAAAGCAAATTATGGCGGCTGGCTTCAATGGCGCAGTCTTCGGGCGCGCCAGTGTCCAAATGGGCGACGCGCGAGGTGCGGGACGGGCAAATGCATGTCTGGTTCCATTGTGTGGGCATCCGCGTCAGCGATCAGTTGGAAAAGCTGCTATGGCGTAGCGTACCGCACATTATTGTCACCTCGGCGACACTGCGCTCGCTCAATAGCTTTTCGCGCCTGCAGGAAATGAGCGGCTTAAAAGAAAAAGCCGGCGACCGCTTTGTGGCGCTGGATTCGCCGTTTAATCATGTGGCGCAGGGGAAACTGGTGATTCCTCAGATGCGCTATGAACCCACCATTGATAACGAAGAGCGGCATATTGCCGAAATGGCGGCCTACTTTCGCGAGCAACTGGAGAGCAAAAAGCATCACGGTATGCTGGTGCTATTCGCCAGCGGACGGGCGATGCAGCGTTTTCTGGAGCATGTCGCTGATTTGCGCTTACTCCTCTTAGTCCAGGGTGATCAGCCGCGTTATCGGCTGGTGGAACTGCACCGTAAGCGGGTGGAGAGCGGCGAACGCAGCGTGCTGGTTGGACTTCAGTCTTTTGCCGAAGGCCTGGATCTTAAAGGTGAGCTACTGACTCAGGTCCATATCCATAAAATTGCTTTTCCGCCGATCGATAGCCCGGTCGTGATCACTGAAGGCGAATGGCTAAAAAGCCTGAACCGCTATCCGTTTGAGGTACAAAGCTTACCGAGCGCGTCATTTAATTTAATTCAGCAGGTGGGGCGGTTGATCCGTAGCCACGGCTGTCGGGGAGAAGTGGTCATTTATGATAAGCGCTTGTTGACCAAAAACTACGGGCAGCGTCTACTGAATGCCTTACCTGTTTTTCCGATAGAGCAGCCTGCTATGCCAGACGTTATAGTAAAACCAAAAGCAAAACCTGCACGCCGCCGACGGCGTTAATGCTGTGAGCACACTTCAAGGAGCTTTCAATGGATTATCGCAAGATCATCAAAGAGATCGGGCGAGGTAAAAATCACGCCCGCGATCTGGATCAGGATACCGCGCGCGGTTTGTATACCCGAATGCTGAATGGCGACGTCCCCGACCTGGAAATGGGCGGTATATTGATGGCGCTGCGTATTAAAGGCGAAGGCGAAGCCGAAATGCGTGGATTTTATGACGCTATGCAACACCATACCTTCCGTTTGACGCCGCCTGTGGCTAAACCGATGCCGGTCGTTATTCCCAGCTACAATGGCGCGCGTAAACAGGCCAACCTGACGCCGCTACTGGCTATTTTATTGCACAAGCTTGGATTTCCCGTTGTGGTGCATGGCGTGAGCGAAGATCCTGGGCGAGTGTTGACCGAAACGATTTTTGCGCTGATGGGGGTGATGCCCACATTGCACGCCGGGCAAGCGCAGGCCAAACTGGATGGGCACCAGCCGGTTTTTGTCCCGGTAAGCGCGCTCTGTCCGCCGCTGGAAAAACAACTGGCGATGCGCTGGCGGATGGGCGTGCGCAACAGCGCGCATTCGCTGGCCAAGCTGGCGACGCCATTTGCTGAGGACGCGGCGCTGCGTTTATCGAGCGTTTCTCATCCTGAATATATACCGCGTGTGGCGACCTTTTTTAGCCGCGTTGGCGGGCGAGCTTTGTTGATGCATGGCACCGAAGGCGAAGTCTATGCCAACCCGCAACGCTGTCCGCAAATCAGCCTGATTGATAGCCGCGGCGTGCAGGTATTACATGAGCGTCAGAGCGACACGCACGACAAGTCGCTTTCAATGCCTGCGAATAAAGATCCTGAAGTCACCGCGCGCTGGATTGAGCGTTGTCTTGCCGGGCGTGAACCGGTGCCGCAATCATTAAAAACGCAAATGGCCTGTTGTCTGGTTGCGACGGGAGAGGCCGCTACGTTAGAAGACGGGCTTGCGCGAGTCGCACAGACTTTTTAGCGAATAAAAAAAGCCCGTCCAGAGGTGGACGGGCAAATAAGGGTAACAAACAGGGTTAATGAGGGTTAGAGCAGTGGGTCTGTTGGCAAACAGACGAGGGTCGTTCCTGTCAGAATTCAGACAACAGCGTTGTTACAGCCTGAAATCTGACGGACAGATAAATCATTTATAAATCACCGCAGTGCCGCTCATTTTGTCATTACCAACGGCGGAGGTGATGTTATAAGCGCTTGCGCCAGCGGCGGCGGCTTTTTCGGCCAGTTTAGCCTCAAGACCATCCAGCGTGGTGGCGCCGTCGGCAGACACTACGCCGATTTTGTGCAGGTTTTGCGTTTGGGACGCGCTAACCGGCTCTGCGGCAAAAACGCCAAAAGAAAGGGTAGAAAGCGCGATAGCTGCAACAGCATATTCAATGGTTTTCATGGTTCATCTCTCGCAGTTTATTCTGTCTATGGGACGTTGTTCCGTCGATGTGATGAGTATCACGGTTTTTTGCGAAAGATAAAATCGAATAGAATTGACGGCTTTGCTCAAAATTTTTGAATGACAAATAACCTATTGATTATTAATTAATTCAACGGTGCAGTTTACCGTTCTTGTCACCCGGCTTTACAGAGTCGAAGTTAATGGCACATTTTGCGACGCAGAACGCTAAAAAGCATGAGAGTAAAGGAATGGATAATAATGGTGATTTGGGTAAAGAAAAGTCAGCGTAACTGGCTGTCCTTTGAACCCCTGCGATTATATCCTGAAAATGTTGCATTATGTAAATCTTTCTCCTGTTGGCAGGAGACGCATAACCGAACGCCGGGTACGGCTTTACGCCGCGCTTCGGGAATAGGGTCGCCGCAAGTTTCGCATTCATAGAGACTTTCGCCGTGCGGAAGTTCGCCGCGAGCGCGGGCGACGGCATCTTCAATAGTATTGTTGATTTGTTCATTCACTGCGTCATCTTTTGCCCAGCCGGATGCCATCACGTTCTCCTCATTGTATCGGTACACGTTTTAAGTGTAGCGTTGTCAGACTCGAAAATCGCATCGCGCGATCTTTTCAGACCATAAGAAGGGCAAATAATATTTAGGTATCAGATGAAACGAGCGAGGCAGGGAATTCGCGTTGGTATATTTACCTCGTGGCGTTATACGGGTATCTTACGCCGCTGCTAAAAGGAGAATGCCATGTCCGCCCAGAAACCGGGGTTACACCCGCGCAACCGCCATCAACACCGTTATGATCTCGCCGCACTGTGTCAGACCACGCCGGAATTGACGTCCTTTCTTACCCGCACGCCCGCAGGTGAACAGAGCGTTGATTTTGCCAATCCGCAAGCGGTAAAAGCGCTCAATAAGGCATTGCTGGCGCATTTTTATGCCGTCACACACTGGGACATTCCGCAAGGGTTTTTATGTCCGCCGGTGCCTGGTCGTGCGGATTATATTCACCATCTGGCGGATCTGCTTGGCGAAACGACAGGGAGTATTCCGGTGCAGGCAAATATTCTGGATGTGGGCGTGGGGGCTAACTGTATTTATCCGCTTATCGGCGCATATGAATATGGCTGGCGATTTACCGGCAGTGAAATCAGCGAAGCGGCGATGTCCAGCGCGCAGGCTATCATTCAGGCAAATACGGGGCTAAGCCGCGCGATTCGTCTGCGTCGTCAAAAAGATTCGACGGCCATTTTTACCGGCATCATTCATAAAAATGAATACTATGACGCAACGCTTTGTAACCCGCCGTTTCACGATTCCGCCGCCGCGGCCCGCGCGGGCAGCGAGCGTAAGCGTCGCAATCTGGGGCAGAAGAGAGACGATGTGCTAAACTTTGGCGGCCAACAGCAGGAGTTATGCTGTGAAGGCGGTGAAGTTACATTTATTAAAAAAATGATTGCTGAAAGCCAAACCTTCCGTCGTCAGGTATTGTGGTTTACGACGTTGGTGTCGCGCGGTGAGAATTTACCGCCGCTTTACCGGGCGCTGACGGAGGTGGGCGCGGTGAAGGTAGTGAAAAAAGAGATGGCCCAGGGGCAAAAGCAAAGCCGCTTTATTGCCTGGACCTTTATGGATGATGACCAGCGTCGCCGTTTTATCACCCGTAAACGCTAAATCGTCGGTTCGCGTGGCGGCAATGAATCAGGCAATGGACCGCCAACGGGAGCGGGCAGAATCTGATACGTTTGCACCGGCGCGCGGACATTGGCGAGATCAAAATGCTTTTTCACCTGGCTATCAAGAGCAAAACGTACCGTCCACTGCTTGAGCGGTAGCGTGGTGAATGATACGCGTAAGGTAAACGCCGTGTTCGTTAAACCGACAATACCGGCGAACGTGGGTTCGCCAATAATCAGTCCGCGAATATCCTCCGTTTGCATCAGGGCCGTCACCGCGTCTTTCAGCGCCTGATTCGCTTTATCCGCATCCTCATGGCGATCCACATCATAGTTGGCGACAACAGAGCCGATACCCCGCACAAAGTTGGCGAAAGTGGTGATAGAGGACCACGGAATAATATGGTATGCCCCGGTATCCTGCCGTACACCGACGGAACGAATCGACATTCTTTCGACCGTCCCCGTTAGTGGACCTATGGTGACTAAATCGCCGGTATTCATCCCGTTTTCAAATTGGATAAAGACGCCGGTAATAATATCTTTCACCAGTGTTTGCGATCCGAAAGAGATCGCCAGGCCTAACGCACCCGCGCCAGCCAGCAATGGCGCGATATTGACGCCGATTTCCGATAACACAATCATGATGGTAATGGTGCTGATGATCACCGCCAGCGCATTGCGAAACAGCGTCAGCAGGGTGCGCGTGCGGGCGCTGGGTAACGGGCGACCATGAATATCGGAGGCCAGGCGATTCTCGATCAGGCTGGCGAGAATCGTCCAGCCCACGGCGGAGAAGAATAAGATCAACGCGATACGGATAAGGATATCGACCATCTTTTCCCCGGCGCCATAATGTAGCCAGTGCCAGAAATCGAATAGCCCCCAGGCGTTGAGCAATAGCATGACGGTGACGCAGACGGTCAGAAAGCGTGCGACTTTCAGCGCCGAGGAGAGCCAGCCGTTAAGCCGCTTTTGTAGTTCCGGGTAATTGCGTTGCGTATGGGGCGACAGGGTGATGGTTTTCGCTATCCAGCGGGTAAACATGCCGGAGATAAACGCAGCGATGCCAATAATCGCCAGACTACGGACGGTCGCGCCCATCATAAACTTCAGGCTATTGCCAGGATCGAATAACGAAAAGAAAAACAGCACGATAAAGTAAGCGCTGGCCAGCCAGTGCCACACCAGCGCGAAGGCGCGGATAAACAGGCTAAAAAAGGCTAATGACCGTTCTGCCAGATTTAACAAATGTTGCGTAATCTCAGCTTTGTTTCTAAAGATCAGGTATAGCGCCCAGATAGTGATGCAGAGCATGATCGCCACATTAGCCATCGCGCCAACCTGAACATTCACCTGGTTTGAAATAATCGGAACGGCAACAATTAGCCCGTAGCCAATCAAACTGCTAAGCGAACTCATACGGCGATTCCAGTAACGGGCTGTCGCGTCCTGAATGGTAAATGGACGTAATTCCGGTACATTAGGGCAAAAAATAAGCCGCAGAATCGCTTTAAAGAACTCTATCAGCGCGAAGGCATTCAGGAACAGGCTTTGCTGAAAAGCGATGGTTCGACTTCCGGCATGAAAATTATCACTGAGCATTTGACCGATAAATAATGTCAGCGCCAGTAGCAGGAGATCGATAATAAACGCGCCGGCGATCATCGCCGGAAGTTGCAGCCAGTTGCTGCGCTCACGGTTTTTCTTTCGCGCCCACAGGCCCATTTTTCGATATAACGGCAGGGCGCAAAGCCGTATCACGCTATAAAAACCAAATACCGCGACTGCCAGAAATAAAAAGTGGGATAACGCGTTGGTGAAAGTTTGCGAGTTAAACGGCTTGTGCGGCGCATCGGTGATGTTGCGATAAAGCTGGGCGAAACGGGTGGCGAAAGCGTCGCCGTACTGGCGGGTGAGGGTGGTGACGTTCTCCAGTACCGTTTTTTCATCTTTGGCCGCAGGCGGCGCAAACGCCGGTTCGGTCGGCGGCGTGGTTGAAGATTCGCGTAGCTGCGCTATCAATTCATTACGTGAAGCCTCGTTCTCCAGAACGTCAGCCAGGGCTACGTAGGCCGCTTTTTTTTGCTCAGTATTGGGCTCCGGCGCTGTCGCTGTCTGCTGGCTGGTTGATGTCCCCGTGGTCACGCTGGGTATGGCGACGGAATGGGCAGGAGCGCCCAGTAGACAAAAAAAGATGAACAGGGTCCACCGCATGACTCCTCCAGTGAGAAAAGAGACGCAAAACACTAAGTATAGATGGCGCAGAGGAGGGAAAATGAAATGGGATTATTCCATGATACCCTCCCTGCCGCAGGGCCGGGAGGGCGATATATCAGGAGACGTGCTGTAAAAATTCCTGTAAACGTGGACTTGGCGGATTTTTGATCAGCGCCTGTGGGCTGCCATCTTCGGCAATACGACCTTTATCGATGAAAATCAGCCGCGAGGCGACTTTTTCGGCAAAGCCGATTTCGTGAGTGACAATAACCATGGTCATGCCTTCTTCCGCCAGATCCTGCATGACTTTCAGCACTTCATGGCGCAGTTCAGGGTCCAGGGCGGAGGTTGGCTCGTCAAATAGCATCATTTTCGGCTTCACTGCCAGCGCACGGGCGATGGCGACGCGCTGTTGCTGGCCGCCGGAAAGCTCTGAGGGGTAGTGGTGCGCCCGTTCCGCCAGCCCAACTTTCGCTAACAGTTCTTTCGCCTGTTTTTCCGCTTCTTCTTTCTTTGCGCCGCGCACGCGCAAAGGGCCGAACATAACATTTTCGAGCGCGGTCAGATGCGGAAACAGATAAAACTGTTGAAACACCATGCCGGCTTCCTGGCGAATCAGCCGCTCGTCTACTTTAGGATCGTTAACTTTCAAACCATCGACAATCAGGTCGCCGGACGTGATCTCTTCCAGTTTGTTGATACAGCGCAATAAAGTGGATTTACCCGAACCGGAAGGGCCGATGATTACAACCACTTCGCCCTGACGGATGTTTAAATCAATGTTATGCAGCACCTGGGTTGGGCCAAAGTGCTTGGAGACGTTTTTAAATTCAATCACAGGATTTTCATCCTTCTTTCAAGACGACGCAAAATAAAGCTCAGCACCAGCGTAATAATCAAATAGAAGACCGCTACGGCGCTCCAGATTTCCAGAGCGCGAAAATTACCGGCAATAATTTCCTGGCCCTGACGGGTCAGCTCGGCTACGCCGATAACAATAAACAACGAAGTGTCTTTGATGCTAATGATCCACTGGTTTCCCAGCGGTGGCAGCATACGGCGCAGAGCAAGCGGTAAAATCACATGGCGGATGGTTTCCCGGCGCGAAAGGCCCAGCGCCAGACCCGCTTCGCGGAAGCCTTTGTGAATTGATAGCACTGCGCCACGGGTAATTTCCGCGATATAAGCGCCCGAGTTTATCATTATCGTCACGACCGCCGCGCTGAACGGGTCAATACGTAAATCATTAAATGCCATCGGCAGGGCAAAGTAGATAAACATGACCTGGACAACGATAGGCGTGCCGCGAATAATTTCAATGAAAATCAGGGCGATGTGGTTGGCGAACCAGCCGCCAAACGTGCGGGCAAAACCTGCTGCCAATCCAATCACCAGGCCGCCAGCCAGACCGAGGATCGAGATCCACAGGGTCATTTTAGCGCCTTCAAGTAAAAGCGGAATGGCGGGCCAGATGGCGCTCCAGTCAAACTGCATATGTCGTTCCTGTTACCGTGGTGTAAATAGTCAAATGCCCTATCGGGTGCGGATATGGTGTGAAAACCGCAGGCATATTGCCTGATGGCGACGCCGTGGCGTTTTATCCGTCCGTAGACCCGGTGAGTGTCCTCACTACCGGGCCATAAGCCCATATCAGGCCGTTTTATTTAGGTTCTGTGCCGAACCACTTTTTGTAGATTTCGTTATAGGTGCCGTTTTCGCGCAGCGTTTTCAGCGCGCCGTTGACTTTCTCGCGCAGTTCATTGCTGCCTTTCGGGAAGGCAATCCCGTATTGCTGTGCTTCCAGCGATTCGCCGACCGACTTGAACTGTCCGTTGCCTGCGGTTTTGATAAAGTACAGGATGTTAGGCGTATCGTGCAGAACGGCGTCTGCGCGGTTGGTGCCTAATTCCATATACGCGTTATCGATGTTCGGGAACTGACGCAGATCCTTGGTTTTGATATTTGCTTTCGCGTAATCCACTGACCCGGTACCGCTCTTCACGGCAACGACTTTGCCATCGAGATCTTTAACGCTTTTAATATCGTTATTGTTGGCTTTAACCATCACGAGCAGGCCGCTTTTGTAGTAGCCATCGGAAAAGTCGATTGCTTTTTTACGTTCGTCTGTAATCGTAATACCCGCCAGCGCCAGATCGATGTTTTTAGTTTGCAGCGCCGGAATAATGCCGCTGAAATCCATCGGCTTCAGGGTGTAGTCCAGCTTCAATTCTTTCGCGATAGCGGCCCACAAATCAATATCAAAGCCAACGTATTTGTCGCCCTGTTTAAATTCAAACGGGACGAATGCCGTATCGGTTGCCACAACGAGTTTCTTATCCGCGGCGTGAGAAGACACCGCAAAAGCCAGGGTGAGTGCAGCCAGTGAAACTTTTAATATAGACTTCATAGCATTTCCTTTTCTATCCACGGGGCGATCCCCTGCGAGAGCATTTAGCGTAATGAAAGAATCATGCCAATTTTGTAACCCGTTGTTTTAACAGTGGGATGAATTATTCCTGTACACAATAAATCGGACAAAGTCAGCATGCTGCACTGTTTTGGGGCACTGATTTAGTGCGTAAATAACAACATACAAGCACAAGGTCTATTTAGCGTAAAACTTGTTGCTAAAACAATCTTTAGTTAACGATTGTGTGAGGTGATTATTACAAATAATTCACTTTTTGCGAGAGGCGTACAAGAAGTGCGCACTATTTAAGTGCAAAACCCCTGCGACAGGCAGGGGTTATAGGGATTACTTATATACCCGTTATATATCAATTTGCATCTGCCTTGACTCGACTCGCTCGCCCAGTCACCTACGAAAGCCCGGCCTCCGGAGATTCGCTGCGCCTACGCCTTACTGCAACTCGACTTATTCAGGGTAAAGATATGTTTATTCGATGTTGGATTCGATAAACCACAAGAATTTATCGAGGTCGCGTGATGCGGCGGTAAAGATATCGGCAGTGTCTTCATCTTTTGCTTCACCGATAGCTTTGCGAACATCATTAGCAACAACGGCATAGCGATCAGCGAGCTCTTTTAAGTGATCCTGCACGTTATGAATATCGAGCGGATAGCTTTTCAGCGGGGTTTTACTGTTAATAACTTGAGTGGTACCTAACGCCACACCGCCAAGCTGCACTGCGCGCTCGGCCATGGTATCCAGATGATCGGTCAGTGCGGCACGGAAGCCATCCAGCATTTCATGTACGGCAATAAAGTTAGCACCGCGCATATTCCAGTGGGCCTGTTTCGTGATCAGCGACAGGTCAATGAACTGGATCACCTGACGATTAAGCAACTCAACCGTCGCTTTTTTATCGCTCTCTGATACATCGTTGCGGGTATAAAGCAGATTAGACGCTTTTGTTTTTACCAGTTTAGCGGTACTCATAATCTCATATCCTCTTGATGTTTGTGTCCCAGGCAATTAACGAAACTAAGTATAGCATCGGTTTTTCACTTTGCTTTTTGAATTTACCTATCAATTTAATAGCACAGATAAGCTTTAATATTGATTTTTATTTACAATCAATTGGTTATATAAAGGTGTTGTTTGGCGAGTAATAATTCTTATTTTAATGTGAAAATGAGAAAAAATATGTCAAAAAATGACGTGGCAATATAGCGATAATAATGGATGAATCAAGAGATGATATTCTGCATGATTATGCACATCATGCAAAATAAGCAACTATTTTACATCAACCTGTTTAATTTGCGGTTCACGTCGAATCGTTAGAGTAGACCCCATAGAGGCGGCAATGATGGCACACAGGGCCATGATTTGTACGCCCGTAAGCGTTTCGCCCAGAAAAATCATTCCGGAAACGGCGGCAAGCGCGGGTTCCATGCTCATCAGCGTACCGAAAGTGCGGGTAGGCAGCCGTGTCAGCGCAATCATTTCCAGGGAATAAGGCAGCGCTGTAGAAAGTAAAGCTACCGCTAACCCTAAGGGAAGAATCGACCAGTGCCATAGCGCGTCGCCAGCCTGAACTGCGCCAATCGGCACGAAAATGATGGCCGCAATCAGCGAGCCTACCGCTACCGTAGCCGGACCATGTTCCGCGCCTGCCCGTTGACCGGTAAGTATATAGACAGCCCAACAGGCGCCTGCGCCGAGCGCCAGCGCGGCCCCGGTAAGATCAACGTGAGACACATCTTGTCCTAATGGCAGCAGGAACCAGAGCCCAAGCACTGCCAGTACGACCCAAATAAAATCTACTGGTCGCCGGGATGAAAACAGCGCGACCGCAAGCGGACCGGTGAATTCCAGTGCGACCGCAATACCCAACGGTACCGTTTGAATCGACAGATAGAATAGATAGTTCATCCCGCCCAGCGACAGACCATAAAACAGTAGAGGCAGCCGCTGTGCTTTTGCAAAACGCAAACGCCAGGGTTTGAAAAAGGCAATAAGAATAAGCGTTCCCAGTGCCAGACGAAGCGCCGTTACGCCCGGCGCGCCGACAAGAGGAAACAACGATTTCGCCAATGAAGCGCCACTCTGAATAGAGGACATGGCAATGAGCAAAACCAAAATGGGCAACCAGACTGGTAGTTTACGTGTCGACCCCGGCATCCTTTCTCCTGTCAAAAAATGTCAGTACGAGTAAAGGTGGCAGTGTAATGGAAATTCCCCACGGCAGTTCAGGATTCGTTGAAAAAAATTCTCACGATTCCATAAAATGAACTTAAATTGATGAATAAATAGACTGATGGTTTAGGAATAATCTGGATGAATGTATCGCGCCGCACGCGCATTATTGGTGCAATTAACTGGAAAAGTGATGCTAATTGAATAAGATAGCGAGGTGTGGAAATGTTCTGTTACATGAAAGGCGCCTTTAGACACCGTGAATTGCAAAGAGTTTCCCATTAATTTTTGATATATTTAAAACTTAGGACTTACTTAAAGCACATTTGAGGTGGTTATGAAAAAAATTGCATGTCTTTCAGCACTGGCCGCTGTTCTGGCTTTTTCCGCAGGTTCTGCAGTAGCGGCTACTTCTACCGTTACCGGTGGTTACGCTCAGAGTGATGCGCAGGGCGTAGCGAACAAAATGAACGGTTTCAACCTGAAGTATCGTTACGAGCAGGATGACAACCCGCTGGGCGTAATCGGTTCCTTCACCTACACCGAAAAAGATCGTACTAACGGTGCGGGCGATTACAACAAAGGTCAGTACTACGGCATCACTGCCGGCCCGGCTTATCGTCTGAACGATTGGGCGAGCATTTACGGTGTAGTCGGTGTGGGTTACGGTAAATTCCAGACTACCGACTACCCAACTTACAAACATGACACCAGCGATTATGGCTTCTCCTATGGCGCTGGTCTGCAATTCAACCCGATGGAAAATGTTGCGCTGGACTTCTCTTACGAGCAGAGCCGTATTCGTAGCGTTGACGTTGGCACCTGGATTGCTGGCGTAGGTTACCGCTTCTAATCACTTCGGTGAAAATGAAAAATCCGCCTTTCGGGGCGGATTTTTTTGCCTGGAGCGTGCATTATTTTAGTGAAAAAACATCGGTGTCCAGATGGTTATAGCTCACCTTCTGCAATTTGAAATTGGTAATATAAACGGGCCCGGCCTTTTGTTCCGAAATAAATCGATAGTGATGTTTGATCTCCGTGGCGCTAATTCCCGTCCATTGCGAGAAAAAACTCAGGAAATCGTTCGCGGAACGGCGAGCATTAATGATCCGATGCGTTTTACTGTCGCTGGATAACACCATAAACGGCACCTGAAAGTTCTGCTGAAATTTGTCGTCATGCGCCAGGTACTGCACCGCTTTGCCGCGCTCTTTAAACGCCAGTCCGTGGTCAGAGAAATAGACCAGCGAAAAACTGTCGCCGCTATGACGAAGCTGAGTATAGAGTTGACGGAGCAAATCGTCGGTTTGCGTCATCGTATATAAATAACAAGACGTCTCTTTCGACTGGACAAACGTCGCGTATTTTCCCTGAGTGCGGTCGCAGGCCTGGGGATGTGACCCCATTAAATGCAACACAATCAACTGCGGTTGCGTGCGTTCTGTCGCCAATACCTGCGCTGTCATTGTTAACAGAGCGTCGTCGCGAGTATTTTTATCCGCCTCAAAATCGCCGTTTTTCAGGAAATGCGCTTCATCGGCGCGTTTGGCGATGCTGGCGATGGCGGTGTCGTATTCGCCGATTTGCCCCTGATTGGAAAACCACCATGTCTGAAAACCGGCACGGTTAGCCAGCGTGATAATATTATCCTGATATTGCGGTTTGTTATCCACCACGCGGTTGAGCGTTAAGCCGAGCGATTTTTGCGTGGAGCCGCTGGCGGCGATGTAATCCATAAAGAAATCGCCATTAATATGACTGGCGAAGGGCGTATTATCCCAGTGACCGCCGAAGACGCCCATCGCATCCCGCCGAGCGCTTTCACCAATTACCACGACATAGATGTGATATCTGGGTTTCACTGCGGTAACGGTCCAGCTATCTTTTATGCCGGATAGCTGCGCCATACGGTGCTGCTCTTCAATGACTTCGTTGTTATTGACGATAACGTCTTTGGCGAAGCGAAAAACCGGGTAGCCGGCATCAATAATCTTAAAAACGCCGCCCCAGGCCAGATTTTGTACCGGCGCGACGAAAAATGCCGCGACGCTGATCAGCAGGCACAGGCTGTCGAGGCTATTCCAGCGCGGCCTGACCTCTTCTTTTCGGCGGCGAAGCGCAATAATACCCAGCGCAAAAATAAAAAGTCCGGTCAGGTAGCTATACCACGGGAAGATGGTCAGGATTTCGCTCGACTCTTCCATGTTGGTGGAGTGCAGCGCCAGTAAAGTATTAAAGTTCGGCGCGCCGTAAGCCTGGCCAAATGGAAAATAGAACGCGGCCGTCAGCGAACAGATACCGAGTAGCGCTTTTTGTCCGCGGGGCAGGTAGCGCCAGAGCAGCAGCAATAGGCAGGTAAACGCCGCAGTATAAAGTAGGCTAAAGGGGTAGCCGAGCGCGAGGTTAATCAGCAGCGACTGTAAAAAGTAGAGGCCCGTCCAAGGGCTTACAGCCTGACGGCGGGCCAGAAGTGAATCGATAAGGGTTGAATTCATATGCCACTATTGCAAAAACGCCATGTGCTAACCCTGGCGCGAAGGGTCATTACTTGCCTGATTATGCGTAAAAAAGCGTATTGGGTTCGCAACGGCGAGTCGCAAAATATTCAGAGCTGCCAGAAGATAGAGCGAGCGGATTAGAAGGTCAACCGCCGGGAAGAAAATGTTTTGCGAAGAGAATAACAAAACCACAAAAAAACAGGGGAAATGAGTGCTATTTCCTTTGAGGATGCAAAATAACGCGGTGTACCGCGACGCCGCGTTATTTCGTTGAGGGGTTATCCTGCTCCGGTTTGCCGTTGATCATATCGCACAGCATAGAAAGCAGCATTAACCGGACCTTAAAGGGAGAGTGACTAAACACGCGTATACACCTCTTAAATTCGTTCATCTAAACCTCCTGATGTTTCTATCCCATCGATCCGTGAGGGATGTCTGCATTACATACAGATATAGCACAGGCTATGTTTTATAGCTATTGCTAAAACGTTAATTTTTTGTGCCCGGACAACTCTGGTTTACAATGACCGCTCTGTCGGCTGACGCGTTAACGCGTCACAGAAACGAGGAAGCAAAATGAGTCGTCGCGCAGGTACGCTAACAACAAAAAAAGTGACGCAATTGGTAAACGTAGAAGAACATGTTGAAGGATTTCGTCAGGTCAGAGAAGCGCATCGCCGTGAGTTGATAGACGACTACGTTGAGTTGATTTCCGATTTAATTATTGAAGTAGGGGAAGCGCGTCAGGTGGATATGGCGGCGCGGCTCGGCGTTTCCCAGCCGACCGTGGCCAAAATGCTTAAACGCCTGGCATCGTTAGGACTCATTCAAATGATCCCCTGGCGCGGCGTTTTTCTGACACCAGAAGGGGAGAAGCTGGCGCAGGAAAGCCGCGAGCGGCATCAAATTGTAGAAAATTTTTTGCTGGTGTTAGGCGTAAGCCCGGAAATTGCGCGTCGTGATGCGGAAGGGATGGAACATCATGTTAGCCAGGAAACACTGGATGCTTTTTTGGCGTTCACGCAACAGCATGGAACGCCCGCAGAATGAATCTGGCTTTTTTACGGGCGTTGCGGCGTGAGCGCTTTTTTCAGTTGTTGATCATCGTTGGTATTGCGTTAAGTCTGTTTGTCCCTTTTGCGCCTCGCGCCTGGCCTGATGCAATTGACTGGCACACCATTATTACACTCAGTGGCTTAATGTTGCTCACTAAAGGCGTTGAGCTGAGCGGCTATTTTGATGTGCTGGGACGTAAGATGACGCGCCGATTTCATACCCAGCGGCAACTGGCGATGTTCCTGGTACTGGCTGCGGCGGCGCTGTCGACCTTTCTGACAAACGATGTCGCGCTGTTTATCGTTGTACCGCTGACGATAACGTTGAAAAAACTGTGCGCGATTCCGGTCAACCGGTTGATTATTTTTGAAGCGTTGGCGGTGAACGCCGGTTCGCTGCTGACGCCTGTCGGTAATCCGCAAAATATCCTGCTGTGGGGACGATCTGGTTTAACCTTTGCTGAATTTAGTGGGCAAATGGCGCCGCTTGCCGTCATGATGATGCTGACGTTACTGCTCCTGTGCTGGTTTTGTTTTCCGGGCAGGGCGTTACAGTATCATACTGGAACGCGTTCGCCGCAGTGGCAGCCCCGTCTGGTGTGGAGTTGCCTGGGATTATATGTCGTTTTTCTTACCGCGCTTGAGCTCAGGCAGGAGCTATGGGGACTGGTGCTGGTGGCGGCCGGGTTTATTGTGCTGGCGCGTAGGGTGATAGTCAGCGTGGACTGGACGCTGCTGCTGGTATTTATGGCGATGTTTATTGATGTCCATCTGCTAACGCAATTGCCGGCGTTGCAGGGCGTTTTCAACCAGGTTGGCGCATTGTCTCATCTGGGTCTTTGGCTAACCGCTATCGGCCTGTCGCAGGTTATCAGTAATGTACCCAGTACCATTCTCCTGCTGAACTATGTGCCAGCCTCGGCGCTGCTGGCGTGGGCGGTGAATATCGGTGGTTTTGGTCTGTTGCCGGGGTCGTTGGCAAATCTCATTGCCTTACGGATGGCGAACGATCGCCGAATCTGGTGGCGATTCCATTTTTATTCGCTGCCGATGCTCGCGTGGGCGGCGCTGGGGGGATATGAATTATTGCAACTGGTGTCGTGAGAGAAGCCCGATAGTGTCTATCGGGCTTCGTAGTCCGGGGATGGCGCTAGCTAATCAGTTCAGACGAACCGGCATCCCGGAACGATCCTGAACCGCCTGTTGTACGACGGTCTGATCAACGTCAGGCTCGTTGGTGACGGCCAGGATGCTCTTATTGAGTGTGATCGGCACCTCTTCTTTGCCTTCAAACTGTGCTTCCGTCGTTGACAGCGGGTTATGCACTTCAATGTAACGGCTGCCGTCCGGCTCGGTGGTGGCTTTTACCGGTTCATCGATAAACTGCACGCGGGTGCCGACCGGCACATTTTCAAATAGGAATTTGATATCGTCGTTGCGCAGGCGCACGCAGCCGTGGCTCACGCGAAGCCCGATGCCGAAGTTGGCGTTGGTGCCGTGAATAGCATACAGGCGACCAATGTACAGCGCGTACAGCCCCATCGGGTTATCTGGACCCGCAGGCACAACGGCAGGCAACGGTTCGCCAGCAGCGGCGTATTCAGCGTGCATTTTTGCCGTTGGCGTCCAGGTCGGGCCCGCTTTTTTACGTTCGACTTTGGTTGTCCAGTTGATAGGCGTGTCTTTACCTAACTGACCGATACCGATCGGCAGGACGATAACGGTGTTCGTGCCTTTTGGATAGTAATAGAGGCGCATTTCCGCGCTATTAATGATAATGCCTTCGTGTACGGTATCCGGCAGAATGAGCTGTTGCGGAATGTTCAGCACCGTACCGCCCTTCGGCAGGAAGGTATCCACGCCTGGGTTGGCTTCCAGCATGTTGGACAGCCCCATCTGATACTCCGCGGCAAAATACTCCAGCGGTTGGGTATTGCCTTCCGGAACGGTGATGACCTGATTTTGCCCAATTAAGCGACTACCATCGGTAGGCAGCGGGTAAGTGACTGCTGAGGCTGTTTTACAAAAGCCAACTACAGCGAAAGCCGCCGCGAAAAGCGTTGTTAATTTCATATTCATGTTATGCGAGATTCTGTGCCAAGCAGGCTAATGGGTTGAGAATTTTGTCATGTTGGGAGCGCATTATAGGTGCATTCCAGTAAACAGGGAATTCAGATGTGTATGAAATCACGTTTTTTCCCCTTACGGTTCAGTGTAGCCCTTTGTCACAGGGCGCGATCTTATTTCAGACTTGTGGCATAATAAGCGGTTTGTCACATCTTTTTTCAGGATAAGCCTGTGTTAGTTTCCAGCAACGTTACCATGCAGTTCGGCAGTAAGCCGCTGTTTGAAAACATTTCCGTCAAATTTGGCGGCGGCAACCGTTACGGCCTGATCGGCGCCAACGGTAGCGGAAAGTCTACTTTTATGAAAATCCTCGGCGGCGACCTGGAGCCGACGCTGGGCAATGTTTCCCTCGATCCGAATGAGCGCATCGGTAAGCTGCGTCAGGATCAGTTCGCGTTTGAAGAGTTCACCGTACTTGATACCGTCATTATGGGGCATGGCGAGCTGTGGGAGGTCAAACAGGAGCGCGACCGTATCTACGCCTTGCCGGAGATGAGCGAAGAAGACGGCTATAAAGTCGCCGATCTGGAAGTAAAATACGGCGAGATGGACGGTTATTCCGCTGAGGCTCGCGCGGGCGAATTGCTGCTGGGCGTGGGCATCCCGCTGGAGCAGCATTACGGCCCGATGAGTGAAGTGGCGCCAGGCTGGAAATTGCGTGTGCTGCTGGCGCAGGCGTTGTTCTCTAACCCGGACATCCTGTTGCTCGACGAACCGACCAACAACCTGGATATCGATACTATCCGTTGGCTGGAGCAGGTGCTGAACGAACGCGACAGCACGATGATCATTATTTCGCATGACCGTCACTTCCTGAATATGGTGTGTACTCATATGGCGGATCTGGACTACGGCGAGCTGCGTATTTATCCGGGCAACTATGATGAATATATGACGGCGGCAACCCAGGCGCGTGAACGTCTGCTGGCCGATAATGCCAAGAAAAAAGCGCAGATTGCCGATCTGCAATCTTTCGTCAGCCGTTTTAGCGCCAACGCTTCTAAGTCGCGTCAGGCAACGTCGCGCGCGCGTCAGATCGATAAAATCAAGCTGGAAGAGGTGAAAGCCTCCAGCCGGCAGAACCCGTTCATTCGTTTTGAACAGGATAAAAAACTGTTCCGTAACGCTCTTGAAGTCGAAGCGCTGACGAAAGGCTTTGATAACGGTCCGCTGTTTAAAAATGTCAATTTGCTGCTCGAAGTCGGCGAGAAGCTGGCGGTACTCGGCACCAATGGGGTGGGTAAATCTACGCTGCTGAAGACGCTGGTTGGCGACCTGAACGCCGATCACGGCACCGTCAAATGGTCGGAAAACGCGCGTATTGGCTACTACGCGCAAGACCATGAATACGAATTCGAAAATGACCTGACGGTATTTGAATGGATGAGTCAGTGGAAGCAGGAAGGCGACGACGAGCAGGCAGTGCGCAGCATTCTGGGGCGTCTGCTATTTAGCCAGGACGATATCAAAAAGCCTGCGAAAGTGCTGTCCGGTGGTGAGAAGGGACGTATGTTGTTCGGCAAATTGATGATGCAAAAACCGAATATCTTGATCATGGACGAACCCACTAACCACCTGGATATGGAGTCGATCGAATCGCTGAACATGGCGCTGGAGCTGTATCAGGGCACGCTGATCTTTGTTTCACACGACCGGGAGTTCGTTAGCTCGCTGGCGACCCGCGTCATTGAAATTACGCCGGAGCGCGTGGTGGACTTCAGCGGCAACTACGAGGATTATTTGCGTAGTAAAGGGATTGAAAGCTAAAAACTGATGCGCTTACCGGGCCTACGTATCCTGACGCGTAGGTCCGGTAAGATGACAATATTGACTACCGTGCCCACTCACTCCTGTCTTCATTATTTACCCGCAGCTTGCGTTTTTCTCCAGGCGGTAATGATACCTGCAATGTTTGCCACGCTGGGCGATAATCGCCGCGCGCGTTTATCGTCAGATCAATCGTCGTGGCGGTACAGACCATCTCCCATTCCAGCCACAGCGCGTGACCTTTCTGATACCCCCATGACTCACCGTCATCCTCAAACAGCAACCCTGACGATACGCCTGCGCCTTTCACCGGGAACAGTTTTAGCTCACGCGAGGTATCTTTAGCCGCGTTCACGTAGGAGATACGATCGCTCAGCGGCAGTCCCGCCCCCGCGCGTACCAGCAGCGGCAGTTTTTCCAGCGGCGCGTCGACGATAATCCACTGACCGCCGCTGAACCACGCGCCGGTATAGAAATCATACCAGCCGGTTTGGTTGTCCGGCAGCCAGAGGCGGCGCTGACGTTCACCCGGTACGACGACACTTGCGACCAGAATATCGCGTCCCAGCAGGAAGTCGTCGCACTCCTCAAAAGTCTGCGCGTCGTGCTCGTGGTCGAGGAAAGTAGGGCGCAGCATCGGCTCGTCGTCGGTATGCGCCAGCCATAACAGGGTGTAGAAGTAGGGCAACAGACGGTAGCGTAGCTCAATGGCGCTACGAATGGCTGGCGTGACGCCCGGATACATCCACGGTTCGTTGACCGTATGGTCATCGTTCCACGAATGGATGGTAAAGCGCGGGTGCATCACGCCGTTCTGTACCCAGCGCACAAACAGCTCTGGGTCCGGTTTATCGCCGGAGAAACCGCCGACATCGTGGCCCAGGTTATACAGCCCGGAGAGGCTCATCCCCAAACCCATGCGAATGTTGTAGCGCAGGGTATCCCAACTGGTACGGTTATCGCCGCTCCATGTCTGTACGTAGCGCTGCATCCCGGCGCAGCCTGAACGGGAGATCAGATACGGGCGTTTTGTCGGCGCAAAGCGTTGCTGCGCTTCCATCGACGCGCGGATCATCAACAGCGGCATCACCGGGCGAATATGTTTAATGGCTATCTCATTGCCAAAGCCGTGGCAACGCGCTTCGCCGTCCCACACTTCAAACTCGTTGTTATCGTTCCAGGTGGCATCGATACCCATCTCCAGCAATTGCGTGGTCACTCCGTTCTGCCACCAGGCGACAGTTTGCGGGTTAGTAAAGTCGAGATTGGAACCTTCATCATCCCAGAAACTGGAGCGTTCCGGCGTATCGTTTTCGGAGTCGCGGATAAATAACCCTTGTTCCGCCACTTCGTGATAGCGCGGGTGATCCTGCAACAGGCACGGTTTGATGTTAGCCGCCAGATGTAGCCCCGCGTCGTGGAATGCCTGACTCATCACCTTCGGTTGCGGCACCTTGTCGTAGTTCCAGTTGAACACGTAGCGCTTGCCGTTAATCGAGGTATAACCTGAAGAGAGTTGGAAGGCATCACACGGAATGGCGTGTTCGTCGCACAGGCGAATAAAATTCATCAACTGGTTTTGCGCATCCGGCGCATCGGTGTAATGCATAGTCGAACCGCTGTAGCCCAGGCTCCACTTCGGCCCGAACAGCGTTTTCCCTGTCAGGCGAACAAAGGCTTTGGTGACGTCAAGCACACGCTCGCCGGTAAACAGGTAGTAGTCGATATCGCCCGCTTCCGCCTGCCAGCGACGGTAGGCGGCGTGGTAGTTATCAATTTCGTTGCCCAGATCCAGCCAGCAGCTACTGAGGTTGTCATAAAATAGCCCGAAGCTAACGTCATCGCGGCGGGTAATGGTAAACGGAATATGTTTATACAGCGGATCGGTGCTGACTGCGTTGTAACCCATCGCGTCAAGATTGCGCATCTCATAGCGTTTTCCGGTACGCTGCAGGTCGCCCGCTTTATCGCCCAAACCATAAAAACGCTCGTCCTTACGGCGGTGTTGATAGTGGGCCACGCCGTCGCCGTGGGCGTTCAGCAGATAGGCGCTGGTCGTGCGGTCGTTAACCAGTGGCTGCCACTTGCCTTCGTTATTGCGGTACTGCCACTCAATCCACAGCGGCTGGTGGACGGTAGCGCGCAGCGATTCGGTAGCGACAATCAGCGTGCCGTCCTGCTGGCGTAGTGTCCAGACGGGCAGGGTAAAGCCGCTGAGGTCTTCTCGCTTGCGGCCTTCCCACGGTACATCCTGCGCAGGAGCGATACTCCAGGTGCGGTCCAGCGCCAGTTCGCCTTTACGTTTTATCAGCACACGAAACAGATTTTCCTCCAGCACGTAAAGACACAGCGTATGCTGGCCGTCGACCAGCAGTTCAACGTGGTGGGGTAACTGTTTTTGTAATATCCAGTTCTTCAGTGTTTTCATATCTACATTCACTCTCAGGCGCGTTGTGCGCGACGTTCAGCAATAAAAGTAACCAGGAAGAAGGCGCCAATCAGATCGAAGAAGCCCATGGCGATAAACAGTGGGTTGAAGCCGATTTTGTCGGCCGTCACCCCGATAATCAGGGAAAACAGGAAGCTCGCGATCCATGCGGCAGAACCGCGCATACCGTTAACAGTTGCCATTTGTCCCTTATCGAACGACTCCACGACCAGCGCGCTTAACATGCAGGAGATGATCTGATGGCCGAAGCCGCCGATGGAGATCAGGATGATGGTGATATAAGGGCTTTTGGTGAAGGCGACTATCGCCAGTGAAATCATCAGAAATGCGCCGGTAACGGAGCTCGCGATGACTGAATTGATACGGGTACAACCGAAAATACGGGTATAGAGCCTGGTCAGATAACCACTGGCAACGCTACCGAGATCGGCGGCGAGGAATGGCAGCCAGGCGAACATGGCGATTTGCTTGAGATCCATACCCAGCTCTTTTGACAGATACAGCGGCACCCAGAAGCTCAGCACTGCCCAGGCAGGCTCCGCCATAAAAGCCGGGATGGCGATCCCATAGAAACGTTTATTCCTGGCGACCGTTTTCAGCGCAGTGAGGAACGGTAATTTTATCGCCGGGGCTTCCTTATCCTGGTGAATGTAGTCCAGTTCACTCTGGCTCAGGTTCGGGTGGTTATCCGGCGTGTTATAGAATATCCACCACAGTACGGCCCACAGCATCGCCAGTACGCCGGTAAACATAAACGCGCCCTGCCAGCCAAAAGATGCATGGGCAACGTAAATGATGGGCGGCGCCAACATTGCGCCGATCGAGAAGCCAACGCCCGCCCAACCCGACGCGATAGGGCGTTCGGATTTCGGGAACCATTCGCCAATGGTTTTAGCATTGGCCGGGGTCGCAGCCGCCTCCGCGCCGCCCATAAAAAAACGCAGAATAGCAAGCTGTAACCAGCTACCAGCGCCGGCATGAAGTAAGCAGGCCAGCGCCCACAATCCGGCGCAGATCATAAAGCCCAGTTTGAGGCCAATCACGTCAATTAGCCAACCGCATAGCGGCTGGAACAAGGTATAGGCTAGCTGGAACGCGCCGACAATCCACGAATACTGCTCGGTGGTGATCCCCAGACTGCTTTTCAGCTCCGGCGCCAGAATGCCCAGCGAATTGCGAGTGATGTAATTAACGGTGACGCCAAGCAAAAAGAGGATCAGCATCCACCAGCGCAGATTTTTTACTACGCGGCGGGGCTTGTTGGCGGCCATATCATTATTGATGCCCAAGCTCATAAGGGTCTCCACGGAATGGTATAAGGCGCGGCGGAACAGTTATTGAGAAAATTGTCACACCACATTGTTTAAGTTTTTGATTTTTTTGATTTATTTCTTAAGCCTTCCACCGTTTCTGGCGGGAGGTTGTTCTACCAGTTCACAATAAGAGAGTGAAAAAGCGCCGAAAAGCGGGTTTTGTGCACGTTTTTTCATCGCACGCTACGCTAGGGTACAAACACCTTTTTCAGGTCAGGCAAGCCGGGTTTTTTTGGCTATGAAATTTCTTTCATTTCTGAATTTGAAGTGGATCACAAAATGGAAAAGAAGCTGAAAATCGCAGAAATTGCCGCGCGCACCGGGCTGTCTTCCAGTACGGTGTCGCGCGTGCTGGCTGGGAAATCAAATACCAGCGTCCACGCGCGTAAAGAGGTTCTGACCTGCGCCCGCGAGTTGGGAGTCATGGAAGGTATGGCCGCAGGCCGCCTGTTGCTTAACAATTTGCTTGTTTTCGCGCCGCCGCGGGCGTTTGATGAGCGACTGGACATTTTTTACTACCGCGTAATCCAGAGCATCAGTAAAGCGCTCGCGCCGCATGAAGTACGCCTGCGCTACTGCGCGCTGGAAGAGAACGACAGTGACCCGGCGCTGTTTCTGGCCAGAATGAATGACGCGGAGACCCAGGCGGCGATCCTGATTGGCATTGACGATCCGCACATTCACGATCTGGCGGCGGATCTCGCTAAACCGTGCGTACTGATCAATTGTCGCGATGATCGGATGCGGCTGCCTTTAATTGCGCCAGACCATCGTCTGATTGGCGCTTTTGCCGCCCGCTATCTCTTTGAGATGGGACATCGGGAGGTGATGAACGTTATGTGCCTGCGCCGCTACACGATGGAACAGCGTCTGGCGGGTATTAAAGAGTCATGGCGGCAGCACAACCTGGATTTTCTGGACGAGCGAGATTTACTGAGTATCAGCAACTTCAGCGCTAAAGAAACGGAAGACAAGATTGGCGCCTGGCTGGATGTAGCCGATGGGAGGCGGTTACCGACCGCCTTGCTGGTCGGCGGTGATTTTATGGCGGCAGGCGCTATTAATGCGTTACGTCTTCGCGGCCTGCGCGTGCCGCAGGATGTTTCAATTATGAGTATTGACGCGTTTAATCTGGCGGCGATAGAAGATGTTCCACTTACGGCGGTGCACGTGCCACGCGACGAGTTGGGCGTGGAGGCGGTGCAGATGCTGCAACAGCGCCTAATTCGCCCCCATGCGCCCATCGGCTCGCTATTGTTGCATGGGCGTCTGGCGGTACGGGAGTCGGTACGACGGGTGCGCCCGGGGAAAGGGCACACCGTCGTCACAGATGAGGGGCTGTATGATAGTTAAATATCCATACCTAATGCCCGCTTGCCGTGAATATTCAGATCGCGTAGCGTGAAGCGCCCTTCCCAGGTTGTTTCATAGTCCTCACGCGGGAAATCGCCCGGTGACGCGCCGGTCTCCAGCGCGGCTTTTACCTTACGCGCATAAGCCAGATTCTTTTCGCACATCGGCGCGGCAGGAATGTACATCACATTGCCCCAGCCCTGCTGATTTTCGACGGGGGCGACGGAGTGGATGACATCGCAATGCCACCACACGGAATCCCCCGCTTCCAGCGGCGGAATGCTGGTTAACGCCGCCATCAGTAAAGGGTGCCAGCGTTCAGAAACCGGCAATACCCTACCCGGCGCGACGCCGCATAATTCATCTTCCGGTACGTCGTCCAGCAGCGGGCGCAGCAGGATATACGCCATCGCCTCCGGGATAGGAACGACGTGGAGCAACCCCTGACCGGGCAGCATATCGGAGAGCGCGGTCCAGCCCTGGAAGGTGCGAAATACCGAGCATTTTGTGGTGTTATCCACCGTATACTCTTCAACTTCGGTACGGTGCGCCGCATTCCACGGATCGTACTGCTCGACGTTGCCGTTAAACACGCTGGCGAATACCTGCTGATAGGCTGGCAGCAGCCAGCGCTCCAGCGCGCCGGAGTCAGTATGCGCTCCCAGTCCTTTGGATGTGGTGCCCGGCGGGCGGCGACGGATGCGATCCGGGTAAATGATGCTGATATCCGGATTAAACCATCGCTTGCCGTCGCGCTCTACCTGCCACAGACGGTTGAGGAACGACTGCGCCAGCGCCATCTCTTCACTTTGGCGGGCCTGCATTTGCGCCTGCGACCAGTAGACAGGATAGATTTCAGGCCGGGAGGCGCTCAGCGTGCCGAAAAAATTATCCCCCGGTCCTTTATACAC
This sequence comes from Salmonella enterica subsp. arizonae, assembly GCF_008692845.1. Classification (GTDB taxonomy): domain Bacteria; phylum Pseudomonadota; class Gammaproteobacteria; order Enterobacterales; family Enterobacteriaceae; genus Salmonella; species Salmonella arizonae. Next base: position 44,525 of record NZ_VXJW01000002.1, on the reverse strand, counting down.
CTCGTCAAAATGGTTCTTGTCCAGATAGTCGAGCATCGACTGGTCCCATGCCAGCGCTTGTTCGCGTGGAAAATGACCTTTAATCACCGCGCACCCGCGGCGCTTAACCTCGGCGCGGGCGGCATCGCTAATGTTGCCCATCGCCAGCTCGCTAAAAGGGATAATTGGCCATACCGGCTGTCCCTGCGCCTTCAGATCGTTAATTTCCGCCACCCTGGCTTCTATGGTGGCGCTCAGGCGGTCGAACACCGCCTGCACGTCGCCGATTTGCGCACGCAGCGCCTGCTTCATCTGACGAATAGCTGCTTTCGGGTCGGGGGGCAGCGTTTCGTGGGTAAAAGTAATTGTCATACCAACCTCACTAGCTTTCGTTCGAAAGTAAAATTTATTGCATGTGATACTTTAGGTTAAAATTAAGTTAATGCAAGTCTAAAATATTGCAGGAGGTCACAAGGAGGAAAGCGAGATGAAAACGTAGGCTGGATAGGATGCTTTAGCGTTTTATGCGACTATTTCTTTAGTGTTGCCACTTTCCATTCGAAATAAAATTTGTGGTTCTGCTCACATCGTTATTAAAATGTTTCTGGTCGCAGTTACAGCCAGGAGCTTAAGTATGACCGTTAACGTTGTCGTTACCGATATGGACGGCACTTTTCTCGACGACGCCAAGCAGTACGACCGGGTACGCTTCATGGCGCAGTATCAGGAAATGAAAAAACGTAATATCGAATTTGTGGTCGCCAGCGGTAATCAGTACTACCAGTTGATTTCCTTTTTCCCCGAACTAAAAGATGAAATTTCCTTCGTCGCCGAAAATGGCGCGCTGGTGTATGAACACGGCAATCAGTTGTTTCACGGGGAGTTAACCCGGCACGAGTCGCGTATTGTGATTGGCGAACTGCTCAAAGATAAGCAGCTTAATTTCGTCGCCTGCGGTCTGAAAAGCGCTTATGTCAGCGAAAACGCCCCCGATACTTTCGTGGCGCTGATGGCAAAGCATTATCATCGCCTACAGCCGGTAAAAGATTATCACGACATTGACGATATCCTGTTTAAGTTTTCCCTGAATTTGCCCGATGAGCAAATTCCTCTGGTTATCGACAAACTGCATATCTCACTGGATGGCATCATGAAGCCCGTCACCAGCGGCTTCGGTTTTATCGACCTTATTATCCCAGGTCTGCATAAAGCGAATGGCATCAGTCGTCTGTTAAAGCGCTGGAACAGGTCGCCACAGAATGTCGTCGCCATTGGCGACAGCGGTAATGATGCGGAAATGTTGAAAATGGCGCATTACTCTTTTGCCATGGGCAATGCCGCAGACAACATTAAAGCGCTTTCACGCTATCACACTGATGATAATAACCATCAAGGTGCGCTCAACGTCATTCAGGCCGTGCTTGACGGCACCGATCCCTTCTGATTAATAGGCCTGCGTAGGCCTGTTAAGCGTAGCGCCATCAGGCAGTTCGGACATATTGCCGATGGCGCCTGGGCAAACTACAGCATATGTTCGGTACGGGCGATGATATCGTCCTGCGCGTCCGGCGACAGCGCGGTGAAGAAGGCGGAGTAGCCTGCCACACGCACGACCAGATCGCGGTACTGGTCCGGATGTTTTTTCGCATCCAGCAGCGTTTCGCGTGACACGATGTTGTACTGAATATGCCAGCCTTTATGCACCTCAAAGAACGTCCGTAGCAGAACCATCAGTTTCTGTTTGTCGGATTCGTTTTCCAGCGTCGTTGGGTTCAGTTTCTGGTTGAGCAGCACGCCGCCGAGAATGGAACCGGTAGGTAATTTGCCTACGGAACCAATCACCGCCGTTGGGCCGAGATGATCCGTACCTGATGCAGGGCTTGCGCCTTCCGCCAGCGGCGTATGCGCTTTGCGACCATCCGGGGTAGCCATAGTCGCGGCGCCAAATGGCACGTTTGCTGAGATAGAGGACGTACCGGCGTAATAGTTGCCGCCAACAGGGCCACGACCGTAGCGCGGGTTATGATATTGCTTCAGCTCATCAATATAGGTCTGATAAGCGCGCGCCAGCAGGGTATCGACACTGTCATCGTCGTTGCCGTACTTCGGCGCGCCGTTAATCAGACGCTGGCGCAACTGCTCGTGAGTCAGGCCGTCGAAGTCATCGGCCAGCGCGGCGGCAAGCTGCTGTTGACCGATAACGCCCTGTTCGAAGACCAGTTTTTTCACGGCGGCGAGGCTGTTGCCCAGGTTGGCGATACCGACCTGCAGACCGGATACCCAGTCATATTTAGCGCCGCCTTGCTTGATACTCTTCGCGCGTTCAATACAGTCATCTACCAGCGCTGAGCAGAGAATATCGTGGACGTTCTCTTCCAGCATGGTGTCGACCACATACTCAATTTCGATCGATTTGCGCGTGTAGTAGCGAATTTGGGTATCCCAGGCGGCCATCACTTCGTCAAAATTGTTGAAGTTGCCTGCGGAAAGCGCCTTTTCCTGCGGCAGAAATACCTTGCCGCTGGTGGCGTCGCGACCGCCTTCCAGCGCCGCCAGCATGACGCGGGCGAAGTTAATAAAGCTCATGCCGGTGCAGCGATAACCCCATTTCCCGCCGACGGCGGTTTCGATACAGCCGATCGCCGCGTAATCGTAAGCGTCCTGCGGTTCGATCCCCAGCTTGATAAATTCCGGGATGACGATTTCATCATTGTTAAATGCCGGCATCCCAAAGCCACAGCGGATGACCTGGACGCAGGCGTCGAGGAAATCGTTACTCATTCCGGCGTGATAACGCACGCTGAGGTTTGGCTGGGTAGAACGCAGACGTCCGCAGGACTCCAGAATGGCGTAAGACAGCGGATTCACTGCGTCCATTGGCTGACCGTTGATGAGATTCTGACCGCCAATGGTGACGTTTTGATACAGCGGGCTGCCCGCGGAAGCTTTAGAGTGCGAACCGGAACGGATCTTGTTTACTTCCAGCAGTTTCAGCCAGCAGCAGTGCAGCAGTTCAATGGCGTGCTCACGATCCAGCGTCTGGTTTAGTTCGACATCGCGACGATAATAGGGGTAAAGATATTGGTCCATACGACCAAATGACACCGAGTGACCATTAGACTCAATTTGCAGAATCAGTTGGATGAAGTAGCACAATTGCAATGCTTGCCAGAAGGTCTGCGGCGGTTCGTGGGCAATCACCTCGCAGTTTTCCGCGATGGTAAGTAGCTCTTTACGACGGCTTTCACGGGTCTCTTCGCCCGCCATCTGGCGCGCCAGCGCGGCAAAGCGCGTGATATGCTGGCTTACCGCGTCCAGCACAATATCAATCGCCTTCAGGAACTGTTCGCCATGCAGATCTTCCAGCACGGTCAGGTTGATGCGTGAGCGGCGCTCGGCGACTTTATCGCGCAGGCCGTCAAGCCCTTTTTCCAGCAGTAGCGGGAAGTTCACCGCCAGGTGCGCATCGCCGGAGGTCATATTACCTTCAGCTTTGATAATGCCGGTAGCCAGAAGTCCTTTTTGTTCATCGGTAAACATACCGTAGCAGCGATCCTGGACGGTTTGACCGCGCCACCACGGACAGACGTCATGCAGAATACGTTTGTTTTCTTCACTTACGGAAAAACCCGCGCCGGGCCTGTCCGCCAGGGCGTCGATCTCTTTTTCAATCCACGAGACGGTATATTCCGGGAAAATCGGCGCGGCCCGAACTTCGCTTGCCTGGTTGCCGACGATCAGTTCATCATGTTTAATCCAGATAGTGCGTTCCGCCAGGTGATGGGCCAGCGCCAGCGCGCGGCGTACCGGAATCGGTTTATCCAGATGCTGCTGGTACATTTCGGTATAATGCTGCGCGCGTTCGGTACAGACCGGCGGTTTCACGATATGTACCAGCGCGGTTTTGTGCGCCTTAATGCGATCGCTGAGCGTGTCCAGTTTCAGTTGGGTCATGATAATTATCCTCGTAGGGTCGCGGTTAAACCTTTTTGGCAGGCGTACTGCTGGGCAAAATCGAGCAACGCCGGCGCATCCAGTGGTTTATCCGGGGCATGATAGGGCTGACTGAGTAAGTGGTATTTATTGATGCCCAGCGTGTGGTAGGGCAGAAAATGAATTTCCCCGACGCGCAGTTCGTCGGCGGCAAAGTCGGTAATGGCTTTAATGGTCTCCTCATCGGCATTAAATCCCTGAATCAGTGGGACGCGAATCACCATTTTTTTGCCAGCGGCGGCGAGTTTCCTGAGATTTTCCAGTACCCGCGAAGCGCTGCCGTCGGTCCACTGCTTGAACGGTCCGTTGGCGACATGTTTCAAATCAGCCAGAAAGAGATCGATATAAGGCAGCGAGGGTGCAATGTATTTCCATGGGACATGCAGACAGGTTTCCACCGCAGTATGAATACCGGCGTCATGGCTGGCTTTAAACAGCTCTGCCGCCAGTTCCGGCTGCATAAACGGTTCGCCGCCGGAAAGCGTAAGACCGCCGCCGCTGCGATCGTAAAAAGGTTTATCGCGCAGTACCGTCGCCATGATCTCATCCACGCCTTTTATTTCGCCGCACACGGTTAACGCCTGTGTGGGGCAGCAATGCGCCAGGACGGAAAAATGGGCGTCGGTCAGTTTCTCGCGATGGATGAGCAGGCCGTTTAGCGCGCGCTCAATGATGTCCGGCGCGGCTTGCGCGCACAGGTCGCATCCTTCGAGACACAGCCGCGCGTCGTATAACAGATCCTGGGCGCGGGCGCGGCTTTCCGGGTTCTGGCACCAGCGACAGCCCAACGAACAGCCTTTGAGAAATACTACGGTACGGATACCGGGGCCATCGTGGGTAGAATAGCGCTGAATATTGAAGATCATAAACGGCCTCTCTTATTTCATATAAATATTAAATTAATTTCGAATGAAAGTTATCTTGATGTGCGTCAACGAATGGAGAGGTTCTGACAAAGAGGCGTTAAATGAGGTAGAACATCACGGTTTGAGGCTGTGGTATGGCGTTTAAGATGATGCCGCGCTGCTTGAGCCGATCGTCAGTAGGAGCTTGGGTAAGCTGGCTTCGCTTCTGATGACAGCCAGCTTAAAGCGCTGTTTAATTATCTATTGGTACAGCACGGCCATAAACCGTGCTTCGGTATGTTTATCCGTAAAGTGGCTACTGCCCGCAGACCTCACAGCCGGGGTTGCGCATCAACTTCATTTCGCGGAACTGACAGGTCATCGCATCGTACATGACGATTTTTCCGCTGGCAGGCTGACCGTAATGCGCCAGCAGCTTAATGGCCTCCATTGCCTGTAGCGAACCGATCACGCCAATCAGCGGCGCCATCACCCCAGCTTCCACGCAGGTCAGAGCGTTTTCGCCAAACAGACGGCTCAGGCAGCGGTAACAGGGTTCGTTTTCCCGATACGTAAAGGCGGTAACTTGTCCTTCCATACGAATTGCCGCGCCGGAGATTAGCGGCACTTTCGCGGTATAGCACCCGGCGTTAAGTTGATTACGTACGCTAACGTTATCGGTACAGTCCAGCACCAGTGAATGCCCGGCAATCAGGCTGGTCATAGCGTCGTCGTCCAGCCGCGCGTTAACGGGCGTAATGGTAATATGCGGGTTGATTCGCGCCAGCGCGTCGCGGGCGGACTCTACCTTTGGCTGCCCGACCGTCGCGTCGCTGTGCAAGGTTTGACGCTGGAGATTGGAAACGGAAACGGTATCAAAATCGAGTAGCGTCAGTTGCCCGACGCCAGCGCCGGCCAGATACTGCGTTGCCGCGCAGCCAAGTCCGCCCAGCCCGACCACTAATACCCGCGCATCTTTTAACGCTTCCTGCCCTTCAAAATCGAAGCCGCGCAGAATAATTTGTCGGTTATAGCGCAGCATCTCCTGGTCGCTAAGTTCCGCCATTACAGGCCTCCGAACAGAGCATTAAACGGCTCGACTTCCACCCATTCTCCCGGCTCAACACTGCCGCGCTCACGCTCCAGCACAATAAAGCAGTTGCCCAGACTAAACGAGCTAAAAATATGTGAGCCCTGGTGTCCGGTGGTCGTGACTTCCAGTTCGCCGCTGGCGCTACGTTGCAGTATGCCGCGCTGGAAATCGAGACGCCCCGGCGTTTTCTTCAGGCGAGATGTTGTGCGTACACGCTGGCGCGGCGGCAGAGCGCTTGCCGTGTTGCCGCCAAGCTTCGCCAGTAAAGGCTGAACCAGTTGATAAAAAGTGAGCGCCGCAGAGACTGGATTCCCCGGCAGGCCACAGAACCAGCTATTACTGAGTTTGCCGAAGGCGAACGGTTTACCAGGCTTGATAGCCAGCTTCCAGAAGGCGATTTCGCCCAGCTCCTCAAGGATGGTTTTGGTATAGTCCGCTTCACCGACCGAGACGCCGCCGGAGCTTATCACTACATCGGCCTGGCTGTCGGCGTCGATAAACGCGGCGCGAAGCTTACCAGGATCGTCGGGAATAATGCCTAAATTGATCACTTCGCAGCCAAGCTGTTGCAGCATCAAATGTATAGTCAGACGGTTAGTGTCATAAATTTGTCCCGCCTCCAGCGGCTGGCCCGGAAGCTGGAGCTCGTCGCCGGTCGAGAACAGCGCTACGCGCACTTTACGTACTACCTGCGCATCGGCAATTCCCAGCGACGCCAGCACTGGCAGTTCGGCAGTAGTCAGGCGCGTACCGACCGGAAAGACCACCGCATCCTGGCGAATATCCTCGCCGCGGCGGCGGATGTTTTGTCCGCAACGAACATCGGCGGTAAAACGCACGCCGTCATCGGTTTGTTCCGTCTGCTCTTGCATGACTACCGCCTCGCAACCTGCCGGCACCGGGGCGCCGGTCATAATGCGAATGCAGGTGCCCGCAGGCCACTCACCCTGGTAAGGCTGACCGGCGAACGCTTTGCCGGCGACGGGCAACGGCTTATCGGCGGACAAATCCGCTAAACGTACCGCATAACCATCCATTGCTGAATTATCAAAGCCGGGGACATTGAGGGGAGAAACGATATCGGTCGCCAGGATGCGGCCAAAACAGTTCACCAGCGGTAACGTCTCTACGGCGGTGAGCGGGGTAATACGCGAAAGCATCTGAGTCAGCGCCGTTTCAAGCGGCATCAATCCGGCGGAAAATTCCATGAACACACTCCTGCGAGGCAAAATTGAATCCGCCTATTATGTCAGAAAACAGCGGCGGGCAGTATGCTACCTCGGTCTTAGAGACGGCCCTGCGCCTTTACATACCTTACGCATCTTTCTATATTCAAAAATCGAATGAATAACTCACAACAATTCTGATAGTTATAGTAAAAGTTGTGTGCCACCGTGAACAGCGCCTGAATAGGGATACGCCTGGCACAGGAATTTACCGGGAATAAGGAGCCGCAGGTGCCGCACAGCGATGAACTGGATAGCCGCGATGTTCTGTCCGTCAGGGGCTTGAATATCGCGTTTCACCACGAAGGGCAACAGGTAGACGCCGTGCGTAATTTGTCATTACGTCTGAAGCGTGGCGAGACTCTGGCGATTGTCGGCGAGTCGGGATCGGGAAAATCAGTGACGGCGCTGGCGTTAATGCGGCTGATTGAACAGTCCGACGCGAATGTGCGCTGCGGCGAAATGCTGTTGCGTCGGCGTAACCGTCAGGTGATTGAACTGTCTGAACAGAGTGACGCGCAGATGCGGCGGGTGCGCGGCGCGGATATCGCCATGATTTTCCAGGAGCCGATGACCTCGCTTAACCCGGTATTTACCGTTGGCGAGCAGATTGCCGAATCTATCCGCTTGCATCAGGGCGCCAGCCACGAAGAGGCACTGGCGGAAGCGAAACGTATGCTCGATCAGGTACGGATCCCGGAGTCGCAGGCGATTTTATCGCGTTATCCGCATCAGCTTTCCGGCGGTATGCGCCAGCGGGTCATGATTGCGATGGCGCTATCTTGCCGTCCGGCGGTATTGATCGCCGATGAGCCCACTACGGCGCTGGATGTCACCATACAGGCGCAAATTTTGCAACTTATCAAAGTGTTGCAGCAAGAGATGTCGATGGGCGTGATTTTTATCACCCACGACATGGGCGTCGTGGCGGATATTGCCGATCGCGTACTGGTGATGTATCAGGGCGAGGCCGTGGAAACCGGCAGCGTAGAGCAGATTTTCCATGCGCCGACGCATCCTTATACCCAAACGTTACTGGCCGCCGTCCCTCAGCTTGGCGCGATGCGCGGCCACTCGCTGCCACGCCGTTTCCCGTTGATTTCCGCTGACGAACCGGCCCCTTATGAATCGCAGATTGAGCAAGACACGGTGGTGGAAGGCGAGCCTATTCTCCAGGTTCGGGGGCTGGTGACGCGATTCCCGCTGCGTAGCGGTCTCTTTAACCGCGTTACGCGTGAAGTTCATGCCGTTGAGAATATCAGTTTCGATCTCTGGCCCGGCGAAACGCTATCGCTGGTGGGCGAGTCCGGTAGCGGAAAATCGACGACCGGACGCGCGTTGCTGCGGTTGGTTGAATCCCGGCAGGGGGAGATTATCTTTAACGGACAGCGCATTGACACGCTGTCTGCGGGTAAGCTCCAGCCGTTGCGCCGCGATATTCAGTGTATTTTCCAGGATCCTTACGCCTCGCTCGACCCGCGCCAGACCGTGGGGTATTCCATTATGGAACCTTTACGGATTCATGGCCTGGGGCAGGGGGACGCTGCGGCAAAGCGCGTGGCCTGGTTGCTTGAACGTGTCGGATTACGTCCTGAACATGCCTGGCGTTATCCGCATGAGTTTTCCGGCGGTCAACGTCAGCGCATCTGCATTGCTCGCGCGCTGGCATTGAATCCTAAAGTGATTATTGCTGATGAGGCGGTCTCCGCGCTGGATGTTTCCGTTCGCGGACAGATCATTAATTTACTGCTCGATTTACAACGGGAAATGGGGATCGCCTACCTGTTTATTTCGCATGATATGGCGGTCGTGGAGCGAATTAGCCATCGCGTGGCGGTGATGTATCTTGGTCAAATTGTTGAGATGGGGCCGCGGCGCGCCGTTTTTGAAAATCCGCAGCATCCTTATACGCGTAAATTGATGGCGGCGGTGCCGGTTGCCGATCCCTCCAGACACCGGCCGCGGCGCGTTCTGCTATCAGATGATATACCCAGCAATATTCATAAACGTGGCGAAGAGACGCCCGCTGTTTCATTACAGTTTGTCGGGCCGGGACATTATGTTGCGCGGCCGCTGCAGGATAATGCGCTCTCCCGCTTATAACATTCAGACAGGCAGGGTTTCAGGAGAACAACATGACGCAATTTATTACGCATAAATGGCTGGCGGCGCTGGGACTGGCCTCATCCATTGCGGCTTTTCCGGCCCTGGCGGCCAAAGATGTGGTGGTGGCGGTAGGGTCTAATTTCACCACGCTCGATCCGTATGATGCCAACGATACACTCTCGCAGGCGGTGGCGAAGTCATTTTATCAAGGACTGTTTGGCCTGGATAAAGACATGAAGGTAAAAAACGTACTGGCGGAAGGCTATACCGTTTCTGATGACGGCCTGACCTATACCATTACGCTACGACAGGGGGTGAAATTTCAGGACGGCGCGGATTTTAATGCGGCGGCGGTGAAAGCGAATCTCGATCGCGCCAGCAATCCGGATAACCACCTCAAGCGTTATAACCTGTATAAAAATATCGCAAAAACGGAGGTCGTCGATCCGGCAACGGTAAAAATTACCCTGAAACAGCCGTTCTCCGCCTTCATTAATATTCTGGCGCACCCGGCGACGGCGATGATCTCGCCGAAAGCGCTGGAAAAATATGGCAAGGATATTGGTTTTCATCCGGTCGGTACTGGCCCATACCAGCTTGAAACCTGGAATCAAACCGACTTTGTAAAAGTGAAAAAGTTCGTCGGTTACTGGCAGCAGGGCTTACCCAAGCTGGATTCTATTACCTGGCGTCCGGTCACTGACAACAATACCCGCGCGGCGATGCTGCAAACCGGCGAAGCGCAATTTGCTTTTCCTATTCCTTATGAGCAGGCCGCAGTACTGGCGAAAAATAAAAACCTCGAACTGGTCGCCAGCCCGTCCATTATGCAGCGTTATATCAGTATGAATGTGACGCAGAAGCCGTTTGATAATCCTAAGGTGCGTGAGGCGTTGAATTACGCTATCAATCGTCAGGCGCTGGTTAAAGTGGCGTTTGCCGGATACGCCACGCCGGCGACGGGCGTGGTGCCGCCGTCAATAGCCTATGCGCAAAGCTATCAGCCGTGGCCCTATGATCCGGCTAAAGCGCGCGAACTGTTGAAAGAGGCGGGATATCCAGACGGTTTCAGTACCACGCTGTGGTCATCGCATAACCATAGCACCGCGCAAAAAGTGTTGCAGTTTACTCAGCAGCAACTGGCGCAGATTGGCATTAAAGCCCGAATAACCGCGATGGACGCTGGCCAGCGCGCTGCGGAGGTTGAGGGCAAAGGGCAAAAAGAGAGTGGCGTGCGAATGTTCTATACCGGCTGGTCGGCGTCGACGGGCGAAGCTGACTGGGCGTTATCGCCGCTCTTCGCATCACAAAACTGGCCGCCGACGCAGTTTAATACCGCTTTTTACAGCAACAAGCAGGTCGACAGCGATTTGGCGGCAGCCTTAAAGACTAACGATCCGCAGGAGAAAACACGATTGTACAAAGAGGCGCAGGATATTATCTGGAAAGAGTCGCCCTGGATACCGTTAGTGGTGGAGAAACTGGTTTCTGCGCACAGTAAAAATTTGACCGGTTTCTGGATTATGCCGGATACCGGTTTCAGTTTTGACGATGCGGATTTGAAGTAAGTAATGCGATGGGGCTGGATGGCGCGTGCGTTGTCCGCCATCCGGTAAAAGGTTTGTGTGATGCTTAACTATGTTCTCAAGCGCCTGCTGGGATTAATTCCTACGCTGTTGATTGTGGCAGTGCTGGTGTTTTTATTTGTTCATTTGTTGCCCGGCGACCCGGCGCGGCTGATAGCCGGACCGGAAGCCGACGCGCAGGTGATCGCGCTGGTTCGTCAGCAATTGGGGCTTGATCAGCCGCTTCATGTCCAGTTTTGGCATTACATCACCCATGTTTTACAAGGCGATTTCGGTACGTCAATGGTTTCCCGTCGCCCGGTTTCTGAGGAGATCGCCAGCCGCTTTTTGCCGACTCTGTGGCTGACAATAACCAGTATGATATGGGCGGTTCTGTTTGGTATGGCGGCAGGTATCGCCGCCGCCGTATGGCGCAATCGCTGGCCTGACAGAGTAGGCATGACGCTTGCCGTGACCGGTATTTCTTTTCCGGCTTTTGCGCTGGGAATGCTGTTAATGCAGATTTTCTCCGTGGAACTGGGCTGGCTACCGACCGTAGGGGCGGATAGCTGGCAACATTATATTTTACCCTCCCTGACGCTAGGCGCTGCGGTGGCATCAGTCATGGCGCGTTTTACGCGCTCCTCGTTTGTCGATGTCCTGAGCGAAGACTATATGAGGACCGCGCGGGCGAAAGGCGTCAGTGAAACGTGGGTGGTGTTAAAACATGGCCTGCGTAATGCGATGATCCCGGTCGTCACCATGATGGGGCTACAATTTGGTTTTTTGCTTGGCGGATCGATTATCGTCGAAAAAGTGTTTAACTGGCCGGGGCTTGGGCGATTACTGGTGGACTCCGTCGAAATGCGTGACTACCCCGTGATTCAGGCAGAAGTACTGTTGTTTTCTCTGGAGTTTATTCTTATCAACTTAGTGGTGGATGTTCTCTATGCCGCCATTAATCCGGCTATCAGGTACAAGTAAGGATGCGAATATTTAACTGGCGCCGTCAGGCGATTTTAAATGCTATGCCTGTGGTAAAACCCGAACAGATACGCACGCCGTGGCGGGAGTTCTGGCGTCGTTTTCACCATCAGCATGTCGCTTTGGTCGCCGGGGGATTTGTACTGGCGTTAATTCTGGTGGCGATTTTCGCCCGTTGGCTGACGCCCTACGATGCGGAAAACTATTTTGACTACGATAGCCTGAACAATGGTCCCTCTTTGCAGCACTGGTTTGGCGTCGATTCGCTGGGAAGAGACATCTTTAGCCGGGTTCTTGTTGGGACGCAGATCTCACTGGCGGCTGGCGTGCTCGCGGTACTTATCGGCGCAATAATGGGTACGGTACTGGGATTGCTGGCGGGATATTATGAAGGCTGGTGGGATCGTTTCATTATGCGCATTTGCGATGTGCTGTTCGCTTTCCCCGGCATTTTGTTGGCGATTGCCGTCGTGGCGGTGCTTGGTAGTGGTATCGCTAATGTGATAGTTGCAGTGGCGATTTTTTCTATTCCGGCGTTTGCTCGTCTGGTGCGCGGAAATACCCTGGTCTTAAAACAGCAGACGTTTATTGAATCCGCCCGCAGTATCGGCGCCCGCGACGCGACGATTTTGTTTAGCCATATCTTGCCGGGAACGGTCTCGTCAATTGTGGTTTTTTTTACGATGCGAATCGGTACGTCGATTATTTCCGCAGCGAGTCTGTCGTTTCTCGGATTAGGCGCGCAGCCGCCAACGCCGGAGTGGGGAGCGATGCTTAATGAGGCGCGGGCGGATATGGTCATCGCGCCGCACGTAGCGCTCTTCCCGGCGGTGGCGATTTTCCTGACAGTGCTGGCGTTTAACCTGTTAGGCGACGGGCTGCGCGATGCGCTGGACCCGAAGATTAAGGGGTAAGCTTCTACGGTACTGTCCGGTGGCGTTGACGTCTGCCGGGCCTGTAGCAGGCTGTGGCGTAAGCCGGATAAAGCATTTATGTCGCCATCCGGCTCTCACGATGGGAAGGGAGCATTAAACCCGACTGCCCCACAAATCATATTCGTCGGCATTTTCCACTTTCACGCGCACTATGTCGCCCGGCTTGACGTTGGTTTCGCCGTTCAGATAGACCGCGCCGTCAATTTCCGGCGCATCCGCCATGCTGCGTCCAATGGCGCCCTCTTCGTCAACCTCATCGACGATCACCAGAATTTCGCGGCCCACTTTTTCCTGTAAACGCTCAGCGGAGATCTGCTGTTGTAGCTGCATAAAACGATTCCAGCGTTCTTCTTTCACCTCTTCCGGCACCTGATCCGGCAGTTCGTTCGCGCCTGCGCCTTCCACCGGGCTGTACTTGAAGCAGCCTACGCGATCGAGGCGCGCCTCTTTCAGGAAGTCGAGCAGCATCTGGAAGTCTTCTTCCGTTTCGCCGGGAAAACCGACAATAAAGGTGGAGCGTAGGGTCAGTTCAGGGCAGATGTCGCGCCACTGTTTAATGCGCGCTAGCTGGCGGTCAACGGAGCCTGGACGTTTCATCAGCTTAAGGATCCTCGGGCTGGCATGTTGTAGCGGGATATCCAGGTAGGGCAGGATTTTGCCTTCCGCCATCAGCGGAATCACATCATCGACGTGCGGATAGGGATAGACGTAGTGCAGACGCGTCCAGACGCCCAGTTTTGACAACTGTTCGCACAGGCTCGCCATACTGGTTTTCACCGGTTCGCCGTTGTGGAATCCGGTGCGGTGCTTCACATCTACGCCGTAGGCGGAGGTATCTTGCGAAATCACCAGAATCTCTTTGACCCCGGCGTCAACCAGACGTTTCGCTTCGCTTAATACGTCGCCAATCGGACGGCTGACCAGATCCCCGCGCATCGACGGAATGATACAGAACGTGCAGCGGTGATTACAGCCTTCGGAAATTTTCAGATATGCATAATGGCGCGGCGTCAGTTTTACACCCTGTTCCGGTACGAGGCTTAAAAATGGATTATGCTTCGGTTTCGGTACGTAATGATGTACGTGCTGCAGAACTTGTTCATAGCTATGCGGACCGGTGATTTCCAGGACTTTCGGATGCACTTCGCGGATCTGATCTTCTTTTGCGCCCAGGCAACCGGTAACGATGACCTTACCGTTTTCGTTCAGCGCTTCGCCGATAGCTTCCAGTGACTCTTGTACCGCGCTGTCAATAAAGCCACAAGTATTGACGATAACCATATCCGCATCGTCATAGCGTGGCACAACATCATAACCTTCGGTGTGCAGTTCAGTCAGGATTCTTTCCGAATCAACGAGGTTTTTCGGACAGCCCAAGGAAACGAAGCCGATCTTTGGCTGGTGGGTTACATTACTCATAGCTTAAAAAGTGTTCATTTATTGGAATGGTCAGGGCAGGGATTCTACAGATATCCGGACAAAAATTGTATCGTAATCTCATCGGGAGCGGCGGCATCAACCTTTGTTGCTACCAGCGAAAGGTGAAAAAGGTTAATGCTAAGAAAATTCTTGATCTCTGACAACCCATTTGTCTAAAAAACGACCATACTATTATGTTGAGCCTTGGTTGAAAAGAGGAGGAAAAAGGTATGGTCGTTGACAGACTGAGAACCGATCTTCTCAACAAGCTGATAAACGCGCGTATCGATCTTGCCGCTTATCTGCAATTGCGAAAAGCGAAGGGGTATATGTCAGTCAGCGAAAGTGACATTCTGCGTGACAATTTTTTTGAACTGAATCGCGAGCTCCACGATCAAGTTTTACGGCAGGGACTGCATCTCGATCAGGAGGAGTGGAATGCGCTGCGCCGTGCCGAAGGCGCGCTTGCAGCAGCCGCCGTTTGTTTAATGAGCGGACACCATGATTGTCCGACATTTATCGCCGTTAACGCAGATAAACTTGAAAACTGTCTGACAACTTTGACGCTGAGTATTCAGAGTCTGAAAGCACATTCACCGCTTATACAGGTCTGAACAAGGGGGAGGCGACTCCCCCTTTTTACCGGACCGCGCCGCTTAATGTTTTGTAAAAATAAACCAACCTCCTCAGATGATTACTACGCTTTAACGCAAAGCCCTGAAGGAGGCGGTATGCGTCGAATACTTCTCGCCGTAGTTTCATTTTCTCTTTTCTCTTTTCTCTTCGTGGGCGAACGCTAACCTTGCGCCGGTGAACGTCGAGGTGCTGCAAACCCGGCTCGATCACCCGTGGTCGCTGGCTTTTTTGCCGGATAACCGTGGGATGCTCATTACCCTGAAAGGGGGGCAACTGCGTCACTGGCAGGCGGGGCGGGGACTTTCCGATCCGCTGGCTGGCGTACCGAAAGTGTGGGCAAACGGGCAGGGAGGCTTGCTGGACGTCGTGCTGGCGCCTGATTTTGCTCAGTCTCGCCGCGTCTGGCTTAGCTATGCTGAAGCTGACAGTGAAGGGCGGGCCAGTACGGCAGTCGGCTTTGGGCGGCTGAGCGACGATCTCCAGCGCCTGGAACATTTTCGTACCGTGTTTCGCCAGATGCCTAAGCTGTCTACCGGCAACCATTTTGGCGGACGTATGGTATTCGATGCGAAAGGGGCTCTTTTTATTGCCCTGGGTGAAAATAACCAGCGCGCTACCGCACAGGATTTGGATAAATTACAGGGTAAGCTGGTGCGCCTGACCGGGCAGGGCGAAATCCCGCCGGATAATCCGTTTGTACATCAGGCGGGCGCGCGTCCGGAAATCTGGTCTTACGGTATTCGTAATCCGCAGGGACTGGCCATCAATCCCTGGAGCGGCGCGCTATGGCTGCATGAACACGGCCCGCGCGGCGGCGACGAAATTAACATCCCGGAAAAAGGCAAAAATTATGGCTGGCCGCTGGCCACATGGGGCATCAACTATAGCGGTCTGAAAGTGCCGGAAGCCAAAGGCGAAATTGTCGAGGGGACGGAGCAACCGGTTTACTACTGGAAGGATTCTCCGGCGATCAGCGGAATGGCTTTTTATGCCAGCGACGTTTTTGCGCCGTGGCGGCACAAACTGTTTATCGGCGCGCTAAAAGATAAAGAGGTTATTGTGATGCGCGTCGATGGAAATACGGTGACGGAAGAAGGCCGTATTCTGGGTGACAGAAAGCAGCGTATCCGTGATGTACGTGTCGGACCTGACGGCTACTTATATGTGTTAACCGATGAGTCCGACGGGCAGTTACTCAAGGTAAGTCCTTCACCCGATACCGCAGCCACGCGTTAGGTAACCGGGATCATCACCACTTTACGAAAAGCAGGGCGCTCGGTGAGCTGTTGATACCAGCGCTCCAGATTCGGGCGTGGCGTCCACTTCAGACCCACGTTCAACAGGTTATAGACGAAAGGCGCAATGGCGATATCGCCGGTGCCAAAGTTATCCCCGGAGAACCACGGCTGGCGGGCCAGAGCATCATCAAGAAGCGCGAACAGGCTATCACACTTTTCGATACCGGCTTCAATTGCCGCCTGATCGCGTTTTTCCGGCGGGGTTCTGACTAACCCCATCAGGATAACACGGTGCGCCGGGCTTAATGTTTGATTCGCCCAGTCCATCCATTTTTCGCCCTCCGCGCGCCGCGCCGGATTATCAACCCATAGCCGGTTTTGGCCATATTGCGCCGCCAGATAACGGACAATAGCATTGGATTCCCACAGTAACAGGTTGGTTTCATCATCTTTAAGCAACGGCACCAGTCCATTAGGATTCATTGCCAGATAGTCGGCATCGTGGTTAACGCCGAATTTACCGCCTGCCTGAATTTGCTGGTATGGCAGTTCCAGCTCCTCAAGCGTCCACAACACTTTTTTAACATTAGTCGAGTTGTTTCGGCCCCACAGCGTAATCATATTGACCCCTTATGTTTTATCAGGCTGATGACAGTAATCGGCCCGCAGTAAAATAAAACTAACATTTACACAACGTCCTGTAAAAAAACGTTATGAAGGAAGCGTAACGGGATGTTATTGCATAAACTTTAAAAACTTTACCAAGTTACGGTTTCTTTAACGTCGTGAGTGCGTTATTACTCACCGCACTTATTACACGGTGGTATGACGTGTGTTTTTGGAATGGATACTCGGGTGGTACTATGATGCAATACGCTTCTTCCTTTCGTAGCCTCACTGCAGGCTTGGTTCTCTTATTCCTTTTCGCTTCGTCTGTAAAGGCGGAGGAGCAAACGATCGCGCCGCCGGACGTTGACGCGCGAGCCTGGATCTTAATGGATTACGCCAGTGGTAAAGTGCTGGCGGAGGGCAATGCCGATGAGAAACTCGACCCTGCCAGTTTGACAAAAATTATGACCAGCTACGTGGTGGGCCAGGCGCTGAAGGCAGGGAAAATCAAGCTGACCGATATGGTGACGGTAGGCAAAGATGCCTGGGCGACGGGAAATCCGGCGCTACGGGGTTCATCGGTGATGTTTCTGAAGCCAGGCGATCAGGTATCGGTTGCGGATCTTAATAAAGGCATCATCATTCAGTCAGGTAACGATGCCTGTATTGCGCTTGCCGACTATGTCGCCGGAAGCCAGGAGTCTTTTATCGGCCTGATGAACGCCTACGCGAAACGACTGGGATTAACGAATACAACTTTCCAGACGGTGCATGGCCTTGATGCGCCAGGGCAGTTCAGTACCGCTCGCGATATGGCGCTGCTCGGCAAGGCCTTGATCCACGACGTGCCTGACGAATACGCCCTTCATAAAGAGAAAGAATTTACCTTTAATAATATTCGTCAGCCAAACCGTAACCGTCTGTTGTGGAGCACGAATCTGCATGTCGACGGTATGAAAACGGGAACGACGTCAGGGGCAGGGTATAACCTTGTCGCATCCGCTACCCAGGGTGATATGCGCCTGATCTCTGTCGTGCTGGGGGCGAAAACGGATCGTATTCGTTTTAATGAGTCAGAAAAACTGCTGACCTGGGGCTTCCGCTTCTTCGAAACGGTCACGCCGATTAAACCTGACGCGACATTTGTGACGCAACGGGTCTGGTTTGGTGACCAGCGAGAGGTCAATTTAGGGGCGGGCGACGCGGGGTCTGTGACAATTCCGCGTGGGCAGCTTAAAAACCTGAAGGCCAGCTTTACGCTGAATGAACCACAGCTCACGGCGCCGTTGAAGAAAGGGCAGGTTGTCGGCACCATCGATTTCCAGCTCAACGGAAAATCCATTGAGCAGCGTCCGTTAATGGTAATGGAAAACGTCGACGAGGGCGGGTTTTTCAGTCGGATGTGGGATTTTGTGCTGATGAAATTCCATCAGTGGTTTGGCGGCTGGTTCTCGTAAAATAACCTCGTTGCCGGGAGAGCGTCTCATCCGGCAATCTGCGTTTAAAACATCAGGTTAATATGTTGTGCCTTGGCGTAGGCCACAAATGCGTCATCGGGGCGACGATCGCTGATAATCGTATCAAAACGCGACAATTCCCCCATCCGCGCCGGACGTACCTTGCCGAATTTACTGTGATCGACCACCAGTACATGACACTGCGCCATTGTCATCGCCCAATGTTTTACTGGCAGCTCTTCCAGATTAAAACAGGTGGCGCCTTTACTGGTATGAACGCCGGCGGCGGAATAAAACGCGATATCCGGACAAATATTGTTTAACGTTTCATTGAAATCAAGCGGTTTGAAAATGGCGTTGCTGGCATGAAACTCTCCGCCGATGAGGATAGCGCGACAATGAGGTTTGTCCTGTAGCGCCAGAAAGGTGTTAAGTGAATAACACACCGCTGTAAAAGGAAGGTCATTATCAATGGCTTCAATGATCCACGGCGTGGTGGTGCCACAGTCAATAAATACCGTTTGATGCGCCTGTACCAGGCTCGCAGCCAACTGCGCGGCATGGCGTTTCTCTTCCACCAGACGGGATTTTTGATCGCTTAATAGATAATGACTGGCGCTGCGGGGCTCCAGTACAATATAGCCGCCCAGCAACACGACGGGCGCGCTTTTATTATTCAGATCGCGACGGATGGTCATTTCAGAGACGCCCAACAGGATCGCGGCTTCTTTAAGGTGAAGTTTATCACTGCGTTTTAAGGCCTGCAGCAATTGACCAATACGCTCGTCGCGTCGCGTTTCCATAGTTCCCCTGGAGAGTTAAATAAGCGCTCCGCACCATACAGAGCGCTTAATATTACTCTTTTTTTCGCAGTTTAGTCACGTACCCAGCCTTTTCGAATGGGCAGCGCGAAACAGAAACGGTAATAACGTTGCAGCGCCTGGTAGACCGGCGCGCCGTACCGTTGCCAGATCAGTTGCGTGCTCAAGCAGCCAAGCATCGCTACCAGCAGCGCGCCAATCATATCTAACGGCCAGTGTACGCCGAGATAGACGCGCGACCAGGCGATGGTAATGGCTATCGCCATCATCACGAGGCCTGACCAGAGGCGATGCCAGAACAAAAACGCCAACGCAAAGGTAAAAATCACCGTGCCGTGATCGCTGGGGAAAGAGTCATCGGCGGCATGATGCAGGAAGTTGTAGCCGATATGATCGACAAAAGGACGATCGTGCGGGAAAAGGTGCCCCATTGTCCAGGAGACCGTCAAACTGATAATCAGCGCGATGCATATTTTAACGATTAGCTGGCGCTGGGCGCAGACCTGATCGCGGGGACCCCACAGCCAGAGTACCACGGCTAAGAGCAGGACGATGTTAATGACATCTTTGGCGATAAAGATCGCAAGCGAAATCGTCCACTGTGCGGAATCAGGCGTGGCGTTAATAAAATAAAACAGCGAATTGTTAAGGTTTTCCAGCATAACATCCAGGCTCAAAGCAATGAAATCAAAAGGGACAGCCAGCGATCATCCCCGTGCAAAATGAGCATAAACACAGCGGAACAGGGAGGAAAAGCGGTATTGTCTTATTTGGTTGCAACATGAAGAGAATTAAGACAATGGCATAAAATATCTTCCATGATAACGGCGCAAACTTAAATTAACCTTAAAGTACGCAAGCGCTAAGCGGCTTTCTGTAAAAATGTGCGTTATTTACCTTGCAGCCTCATAATTCGCTATCTCAGTTCCCGGACTTTCATTACACTCTGCGCGGTTTTTTATTGGCGAAGAGATGGTATGCATAACCGTTTACAATCAGGTGTCAGGCTGGGACGTCAGGCGCTACTTTTTCCTCTCTGTCTGGTGCTGTACGAATTTTCTACCTATATTGGCAACGACATGATCCAGCCGGGTATGCTGGCGGTGGTTGAGCAGTATCAGGCGGGCCTGGACTGGGTTCCGACGTCCATGACCGCTTATCTGGCGGGCGGTATGTTCTTACAGTGGCTGCTTGGCCCGTTGTCTGACCGGATTGGCCGTCGTCCTGTGATGCTGGCGGGCGTCGTGTGGTTTATTGTCACCTGCCTGGCGACGTTACTGGCGAAAAACATCGAACAATTTACATTCCTGCGTTTTTTGCAAGGGATTAGCCTGTGTTTTATCGGCGCTGTAGGGTATGCCGCGATTCAGGAATCCTTTGAGGAAGCGGTGTGTATAAAAATTACCGCGCTGATGGCGAACGTGGCATTAATCGCGCCGCTACTGGGACCACTGGTTGGGGCGGCGTGGGTGCATGTTCTGCCGTGGGAGGGGATGTTTATTTTATTTGCCGCACTGGCCGCTATCGCCTTTTTCGGGCTACAGCGCGCAATGCCGGAGACCGCCACGCGGCGGGGCGAAACGCTGTCATTTAAGGCGCTGGGCCGGGATTATCGGCTGGTGATAAAAAACCGGCGGTTCGTCGCAGGGGCGTTAGCGCTGGGATTTGTCAGCCTGCCGCTGTTGGCCTGGATTGCGCAGTCGCCGATTATCATCATTAGCGGCGAACAGCTCAGCAGCTATGAATATGGTCTGCTACAGGTGCCCGTTTTTGGCGCGCTCATTGCCGGTAATCTGGTGTTGGCGCGTTTAACCTCCCGACGTACGGTTCGCTCGCTGATCGTGATGGGCGGCTGGCCTATCGTCGCGGGGCTGATCATCGCCGCGGCGGCGACGGTGGTTTCATCCCATGCTTATTTATGGATGACGGCGGGATTAAGCGTATATGCTTTTGGCATTGGGCTGGCGAATGCCGGACTGGTGCGTCTGACGCTCTTTTCCAGCGATATGAGTAAAGGAACGGTCTCGGCGGCGATGGGAATGCTACAAATGCTGATTTTTACCGTTGGCATTGAAGTAAGTAAACACGCCTGGTTAAGCGGCGGCAATGGCCTATTTAGCCTGTTTAATCTGGCAAACGGTATTCTTTGGCTACTGCTGATGCTGGTCTTCTTAAAAGATAAGCGGACGGGGAATTTGCAAACAGTCTGAGAGAGCGGCTACGCCTGATAAGCTTTCTGTTATCAGGCATAGAGAGGCATCCACTAGACGTTGAACGGCGGCTCGTTGTTTAATACGCTGTCGATGATATCCAGCACGCCTTCCTGGTTGTTCGATCCGGCGCGGTATTTCGCCGCCGCCGCGACCGCTTCGCTGGCGTGCGACATGGCAAAACTCAACCCGGCCTGACGCAGCATCTCAATATCGTTGCCGCCGTCGCCGAACGCCACCACTTCACTATCATGAATGCCCCAGCGCTGCTGTAACAGACGCAGGCCGTTGGCTTTATGCACGCCGGGAATTATTAAATCAATACTGCCATAGCCGGTATGAACGGGGACCATGATATCGCCAATGGCGCCGTGCAGAGCGGCCTGTACTTCCGGTATCCGTTCATCGGTAATATTAAGGCCGAACTTGAAAAAAACATCGTTGATGTTATTAAAATTATCCACAAACTCCAGACGATGATAATACATTGCCGCAACGGCTTTTAACGCATCGTTGTACCGTTTCAGCGTGTAGGCGCTGTTTTTTCCACAGGCGATAATCTCCAGGTCGGTGCGTGTGAGCAGGTGTTCGACAACCGTCTGGAAGTCGGCTTTTGTCAGCTCGCCGTTAAAAACATCCTCTCCTTCGCTGACCACCCAACCGCCGTTTTCCGCGACAAAAGCGATTTCGTGCGCAATGTCCGGAAAGAAGGAGATTAACTGGTAATACTGGTTGCCGCTGGCCACGACAAAGCGAATGCCTTGCCGCTTCATTTGTTGGTACTGCGCCATAAACCGGTCACGGTTATAGGTTTTTTGATCGCTCAGAAAAGTGCCGTCCATGTCGACGGCGATTAATTTGATACTCATGCGTTATGCTCCATCACCGGTTGCGGAGTCGATACAGGTTTGGCGACGGCCTTCGCCACCAGCGCCGCCAGAATAACCAGCGCCAGTACGACCATCATGGCGCTGCGTAATCCATAATGCTCTCCCAGATAGCCCAACAGCGGGGGCCCGACCAAAAATGCCAGATAGCCGGTCGTGGCGACAACGCTCACACGCGTCGGTGCGTCAGGACCGGTATCGCTGGCGGCGGAAATGGTCAGCGGGAAGCCGAGCGAGGCGCCTAAGCCCCAAAGAATGACTGATACGCCGGCAACCCAGGCGCTATCGACAAAAATAATCAGGCCAATGCCCAGCGCCCCCATCAACGCGCTGGCGCGAACAACCGTCACGCGGCTATAGCGGTCAATAAACCAGCCGCCGGTAAAACGACCAACGGTCATACCAAACGTGAAACCGGCGTAGATCAGAGAGCCGGAGGTTGGGCTAAAACCGTGTCCGTCTACCATCAGTAACGGCAGCCAGTCATTCGCAGAGCCTTCGGCGAATGCCATCGCCAGCACTACCACGCCAATGAGCAAAAGCTGGATGTCCCGATAAAAAGGTAATCCTTTTTCCTGAAGGTGAGGACTTTCCGATGCGTTTTTACCCGTACCGTCAGGGATCGCCCGAATGGCGATAAAAATGGGCGCGATAGCCACGGCAGCCGCGAGGATGATATGGATGTTAGCCGGGACGCTTAATGCGGTTAACGCCATGCCGACACCTGCGCCCGCCAGCGTGCCGAAACTGTAAAAACCGTGCATCATCGGCAGAACGGTTTTATTCAGCTCGCGTTCTACCGCCGCGCCTTCGACATTAATCGCCACTTCGGCAGCGCCAAAACTGGCGCCGAACACGGCTAATCCCAAGGCAAAAATCAGCGGAGAGGCGCACCACAGCGCGACGCTAAGAATAACCATCCCGCCTACTGCGTAAGTCATCGTTGTGTGAATAACCTTACGGGTACCAAATCGTTTCACCAGCCAGGCGGAACAAAGAATACCGCTCATCGAGCCGACAGAAAGGCCGAATAAGACCGCCCCCATTTCAGCCGTGGAGACGGAAAGAATATCCCGGATAGCAGGCGTTCTGGTTGCCCAGGAGGCCATCAGCAACCCGGGTAAAAAGAAGAATATAAACAGCGCCCAGGTACGACGTTTTAAGGCGTTGCGTGAGGAGAGGACGGTCATAGCGTCAGGCCAGGAAAAATAAACGAGAGGTAAACATTAGCAAGATTGTGTACATTTGTACACATCATCGTCATACTTCGCTATGCAGACATTTTTGCTGTCTGTTTTTTCAGCGTAAGCGGTAGGGGACTATCGCGTACATCCTGAATGCGCTGTGGAAACTCATCATGAAAGAAAATACTGTACGACGCGCCAATGACCCTAAGAGGCGTGAAAAAATTATTCAGGGCACACTGGAAGCGGTAAAAATATATGGCGTTCATGCTGTAACGCACCGGAAAATCGCTGCTATCGCTCAGGTACCGCTTGGTTCTATGACCTACTATTTTGCCGGTATGGATGCGTTATTAAGTGAAGCTTTCACGCTTTTCACCGAGAACATGTCGCGTCAATACCAGGATTTTTTTGCGCAGGTGATGGATGCGGATGGGGCGTGCCAGGCGATAACGGAAATGATTTACGGATCGCAGGTGACGACGCCGGATAATATGGCATTAATGTATCAGTTATATGCTTATGCCAGCGGTAAGCCTGCATTAAAAGTAGTCATGCAAAACTGGATGCAGCGTAGCCAGAATACGCTGGCGCAGTGGTTTGACTCGCAGACCGCCCGCGCGCTGGATGCGTTTATCGAGGGAATGACGCTGCATTTTGTGACGGATCGGACGCCGCTGGCGCGTGAAGCGATTTTGCAGATGGTAAAGCGGATCGCCGGAGAGTCAATGTCGTCTCACTCAGCGTCAGGCAACAAAAAACCCATCAACCTTGAACCGAAATGGCGGGGTTGATGGGCTCCACAAAATGGGGACATCAAAGAAAAGCAGTGGCAATAGGTATGACTAATGCTTTAACGAAAAGTTCTACTTATCGGCAAAATTTTTTCACTAAAAGGCAATCTTCAGTTTTATCCTAATCCCGGCCAGATGATGACAATGAGCGTTCCCGCCAGCGTTAGTAAAACGTTGGCGATGGCGTAAGTCCCCGCATAACCTAGCGCCGGAATATTGCTGCGCGCCGTATCGCTAATAATTTCCATTGCCGGGGCGCAGGTACGCGCGCCCATCATGGCGCCGAATAACAGAGCCCGGTTCATGCGCAGTACATAGGCGCCAAACAGGAAGCAGATCACCACTGGCGCCAGGCTGACGACAAGGCCGGCGATCAGCATTTGCCCGCCGACCGCGCCCAGACCGTTGCTGATACCGCTGCCGGCGCTTAAACCGACGCCTGCCATAAATACCATCAATCCAAACTCTTTCACCATGTTAAGCGCGCCCTGCGGAATATAACCAAAGGTAGGATGGTTTGCGCGCAGGAAACCAAGCATGATCCCGGCGAACAGCAAGCCGGCCGCGTTGCCGATGCCGAAACTAAAATTGCTGAACTGAAAGGTGATCATCCCGATCATTAAGCCAATGATAAAAAAAGCGCAGAAGGCGAGCAGGTCAGTCACCTGGCTATGGATCGAAATAAAACCGATGCGATCGGCGATGGTTTTTACGCGTCTGGCATCGCCGCTCACCTGTAACACGTCGCCTTTATTCAGCACCACGTTATCGTCGATAGGCATTTCGATCTGGCTGCGGATGACGCGGTTAAGGAAGCAGCCATGATCGGTCAGCTTGAGTTGAGCGAGGCGGCGACCGACCGCATTGTGGTTTTTCACCACAATCTCTTCCGTCACGATGCGCATATCAAGCAGATCGCGATCAAACACTTCCTTACCATTACGGAAGCTGGGATCGAGCCTGGCGTGTGCGTCTGGATAGCCGACAAGCGCAATTTCATCGCCCATTTGCAGCACCGCGTCGCCGTCCGGGTTCGCCAGAATGCCGTTACGGCGAATACGTTCGATATAGCAGCCTGTCTGGCGGTAAATACCCAGCTCACGAAGGTTTTTGCCGTCAGTCCAGGCCACCAGTTCCGGGCCAACCCGATAGGCGCGGATAACCGGCAGATAAACCTTGCGATTAGCATCGGTATCCAGGCCGCGCTCGCGAGCAATTTGCTGGGCGCTGGTTTGCAAATCCTGATGCTGTAGTTTAGGCAAGTAGCGTGCGCCCACGATCAGGCTGACCAGCCCGATCAGATAGGTAAGGGCATAGCCCAGACTCAGATTATCAAGGGCGGAGGAGAGTTGCGTGCTGGCGATACCGGAATGTCGCAGGGTATCACCTGCGCCAACCAGCACTGGTGTAGATGTCATTGAGCCGGCCAGCATACCGGCTGTCAGGCCGATATCCCAGCCGAATAGTTTACCAAGGCCTAAGGCGATTAGCAGAGCGCTACCGACCATGACCAGGGCAAGCATCAGATAATTTTTACCGTCGCGAAAAAAAATCGAAAAAAAGTTGGGGCCGGCTTCTACGCCGACACAAAAAATAAACAGCATAAATCCCAGATTTAGCGCGTCGGTGTTAATACTAAAATGCTGCTGCCCTAATAATAGAGAGACCACCAAAACGCCAATGGAATTACCAAGTTGGACTGAACCCAGACGTAACTTGCCAAGACACAGGCCAAGAGCCAGGACCACAAATAATAACAGGATGTAATTCCCATTTAACAAATCTGCGACGTTTATATTCACGGAGACTAACTTCTTGTTTACGAGTAAGCTGTTGAAAGAAATGGTAATTTACGCTACTGTTTTTATCATGAATTAAGGGTGCAATCGTATTCATACAGCATCCAAATAAAAACAACACAGCAATATATCCTGCTAGTTTAATCTTATTGTTTACTAAGGGCTATAAGAATTGTGCAGGTGTGTTTTTGGCATGGAATGCCACATGACTTTATCTGACTGGATGCCTCACGGCGGAAAGCGTGTTTGATAGAGAGAGTGTCAGGAGGAACGATTGAAACATAAACACGGGTGGGCAGGCGTTGTCTGCTGTTTTGTACTCTTTATTGTGGTGTGTCTTTCATTAACCTTGCATGTACAAGGCGCTTTTCGTGCGGCAGGACATCCTGAGATTGGGCTATTATTTTTTACGTTACCTGGCGCGGTGGCCAGTTTTTTTTCTCACCGACGCGAGGTGATCCGACCGCTGATCGGAGCGCTGTTGGCGGCGCCGTTTTGCCTGGTATTAATGCGCTTTGTATTTATGCCTACCCGATCGTTATGGCAAGAACTTGCGTGGCTATTTAGCGCCGTATTCTGGTGTGCTTTAGGCGCGCTCTGTTATTTGTTTATTAGCAGCCTGTTTAGTCATCGGCGAAAAAAACACCGATAGCGCCCTCCGGCAGAGGGCGCAGCCAAGGCAATCAGGCGAAAAGATTCAGATTTTCTTTTGCCCATGCTTCAAAATCCGTACAGCCGCCGATATGTTTTTGATCGACAAAAATCTGCGGTACGGTTTCCACGGGCTTACCTACGGTTTTTTCCAAATCCGCTTTAGTAATGCCTTCAGCGTGGATATCAATATAGCGATAATTGAAATCGTCGCGTTCGTTGCTCAGTTTTTCCGCCAGCTCTTTTGCACGCACGCAATAAGGGCAACCTGGGCGGCCAAAAATAACAGTAAACATATCTCTCCTCGAACATAAAGCCAGACGGCGAACAGGCGTTATCATGCCGCGATTTAAGGCGGTTGAAAAGCAGGTTACGCCTGTTCCTTTGATAATCTAAGGCTATATCTGTTAAGCACGCCGGGCCAGAACGTTCTACACTGTGCTTCAGTTTACCGGGAGGCTTGATATGCGCACAATAGGCGTGTTACCTAAGAGCGTAGTGTTACTGGAATGCCTCGGTATGATTTTGCTGGCGCTCGCTCTGCTATCGCTTAATCATTACTTTACGCTGCCCGCGCCGTTCAATACGCCGCTGGCTGGCATGTTGATGGTTTTCCTGGGCGTTGTGTTGATCCTCCCCGCCGCGGTGGCGATGATGTGGCGTATTGCGCAGACACTTGCGCCGCAGTTGATGAAACGTCCACCCGACATTTCTTTCCGTTCAGATAGAGAAAAGCATAATGAGTCCGACCATTGAACTTCTTTGTGGCCATCGTTCTATCCGCCATTTTACCGATGAGCCTGTGACTGACGCGCAGCGAGAGGCCATTATCGCCGCCGCGCGCAGCACCTCCAGTTCCAGCTTTTTACAGTGCAGTTCTATTATCCGTATTACCGATAAGGTCCTGCGCCATGCGTTAGTGCCCCTGACGGGTGGGCAAAAGCATGTGGCGCAGGCCGCTGAGTTTTGGGTATTTTGCGCCGATTTTAATCGTCATTTGCAGATCTGCCCTGACGCTCAGTTGGGGCTTGCTGAACAGCTACTGCTTGGCGTAGTTGATACGGCGATGATGGGACAAAATGCGCTGACGGCGGCGGAATCGCTGGGATTAGGCGGCGTGTATATCGGCGGCATCCGTAATAATATTGAGTCTGTTACCGAACTGTTGAAATTGCCGAAGCATGTATTGCCGCTGTTTGGTCTGTGTTTGGGCTGGCCTGCGGATAATCCGGATCTGAAACCGCGCCTGCCTGCCGCGCTTGTGGTTCATGAGAACCAGTATCAGCCGCTTGATGAAAACCTGCTGGCGCGCTATGACGAGCAGTTGGCTGAGTATTATCTGACCCGCGGCAGCAACCCCCGACGCGATACCTGGAGCGATCATATCCGTCGTACCCTGATTAAAGAAAATCGCCCATTTATCCTCGAATATTTGCATAAACAGGGTTGGGCGACGCGCTAAAACCTGCGGGCCAGTGTATGATACGCGGGCTTTTCAGGGTCTTCAGCGAGGTACAGGGTGAAAATAGCCATATTGTCCAGGGATGGAACGCTCTATTCTTGCAAACGTCTGCGCGAAGCGGCGATGCGGCGCGGCCATCTGGTAGAGATACTCGATCCTCTTTCCTGCTATATGAATATTAACCCGGCAGCCTCGTCGATTCATTACAAGGGTTGTCGTCTTCCCCATTTTGACGCCGTTATTCCCCGTATTGGTTCGGCCATTACTTTTTATGGTACCGCTGCGCTGCGCCAGTTTGAGCTGCTGGGCAGTTATCCGTTGAATGAATCCGTAGCTATTACCCGCGCGCGCGATAAGCTGCGCTCGCTACAACTTCTGGCGCGCCAGGGGATCGATCTTCCCATCACCGGAATCGCCCATTCGCCGGATGATACCAGCGATCTCATTGATATGGTCGGCGGGGCGCCGTTGGTCGTGAAGCTGGTTGAAGGCACACAAGGGATCGGCGTGGTATTGGCGGAGACGCGTCAGGCCGCTGAAAGCGTCATTGATGCATTCCGGGGACTTAATGCCCATATTCTGGTTCAGGAATACATTGCCGAAGCTAAAGGATGCGATATTCGTTGTCTGGTCGTCGGCAATGAGGTTGTGGCGGCGATAGAGCGGTGCGCGAAAGCCGGTGATTTTCGCTCCAATCTTCATCGCGGCGGCGTAGCCAGCATCGCGACAATCACGCCCCGTGAGCGGGATATCGCCATCAAAGCCGCACAGACGCTGGGGCTGGATGTGGCGGGCGTCGACATTTTACGCGCCGCGCGCGGGCCGCTGGTGATGGAGGTGAATGCCTCGCCGGGACTGGAAGGTATCGAAAAGACTACGGGCGTAGATATCGCGGGGCGAATGATTCAGTGGATAGAACGTCACGCTACGCCTGAATTTTGCCTTAAAATCGGCGGCTAATCGCAATCGTGGATTCCGCCGTAGTACGAAGCACGCTTTTTGCGTAAGCTGTGCCGGTAATTTTTCCATCGTCATCGTAAGAGGTAACACATTATTATGATATCACTGGTCGTTCCCACTCTGGATACGTTGCGTCAATGGCTCGACGACCTGGGCATGAATTTCTTCGAATGTGATACCTGCCAGGCGCTGCATTTGCCGCATATGCAGAATTTTGACGGCGTCTACGATGCTAAAATCGATTTGGTGGACAACACCATTCTTTTTTCCGCGATGGCGGAGGTCAGGCCTTCCGCGTTGCTGCCGCTGGCAGCCGATCTCTCTGCTATCAACGCCAGTTCGTTGACGGTAAAAGCCTTTCTCGATATGCAGGATGATAATCTGCCAAAACTGGTTGTGTGCCAGTCTTTATCCGTTATGCAAGGCGTCACCTACGAACAGTTCGAATGGTTTGTTCGCCAAAGTGAAGAGCAGATCTCTATGGTGATCCTTGAGGCCGGGGCGCATCAGCTTCTGTTTAACGCGGAAGAAGACGCGCAAAAAACCAGCGCGGTTGACCATTTTCTTCACTAATCCCTTCCGATAATCAGGCAGTCGCTACCAGCGCGGCTGCTGTTTACGCTTTTTTATGCTGCTATTAACCTTTATTTAAAGAATTATTCACCTCCTTTCTGACCATTTCGCTTTATCACATAGACAAAACCTGCATAAAAAATTGATAAAAGGCGTTTTTTAATCTGGGCTATAGCCTCAAACCTTAGCTAAAGTTATTCTTGCGAAGCTTCTATAGCGAGCTTGATGGCAGGGAGGGCGACCTCTCTTCTTCATTTCTATCAAATGAAAAGGTATGCACATTTCAGGCATGTTTTAAACCACGCCTAATGGGTTCATTTGTTAACGGATTTCAGAAGGAAAGCGATGATGACCGCCTTAAAGAAAAAATGGCTATCGGGTCTGGTTGCGGGTGCTCTGATGGTCGTCTCTGTCGGCACGCTCGCTGCCGAACAAAAAACGCTGCACATTTATAACTGGTCAGATTATATCGCGCCGGACACGGTGGCGAACTTTGAAAAAGAGACCGGGATCAACGTTATCTATGATGTCTTTGACTCTAACGAAGTGCTGGAAGGCAAGTTAATGGCAGGCAGCACCGGGTTCGATCTGGTGGTGCCATCGGCCAGTTTTCTTGAGCGCCAGCTCACCGCAGGCGTTTTTCAGCCGCTGGATAAAAGCAAACTTCCCGGCTGGAAAAACCTCGATCCTGAACTGCTGAAACTGGTAGCGAAGCACGATCCTGACAACAAATACGCCATGCCCTATATGTGGGCCACGACGGGCATTGGCTATAACGTTGATAAAGTGAAAGCAGTGCTGGGGGATGATGCGCCAGTGAATAGCTGGGATTTAGTCCTCAAGCCGGAAAATCTGGAGAAGCTAAAAAGCTGCGGCGTCTCTTTCCTTGATGCGCCTGAAGAAATTTTTGCCACCGTGCTGAACTATCTGGGTAAAGATCCGAATAGCAGCAAAGCGGATGACTACACCGGCCCGGCAACCGATCTGTTGTTGAAGCTACGGCCAAACATTCGCTATTTCCACTCCTCGCAATACATTAACGATCTGGCTAATGGCGATACCTGTGTGGCCATCGGCTGGGCGGGCGATGTCTGGCAGGCCGCTAACCGGGCGAAAGAGGCGAAAAATGGCGTTAATATCTCTTTCTCTATTCCCAAAGAGGGGGCGATGGCATTTTTTGATGTGTTCGCCATGCCGGCTGACGCCAGGAATAAAGATGAGGCGTACCAGTTCCTCAATTATCTGCTGCGCCCCGATGTGATTGCCCATATTTCCGATCACGTTTTCTATGCCAATGCCAATAAAGCGGCGACGGCGCTGGTAAGCCAGCAAGTGCGCGATAACCCAGGAATTTATCCGCCAGCGGATGTGCGGGATAAGTTGTTTACCCTGAAAGTCCAGGAACCGAAGATTGATCGCGTCCGTACCCGCGCATGGACGAAAGTGAAAAGCGGTAAGTAATTTATTAACGGTATTGCCTGGTAAGTGTGCGTTATCGGGCGTTCCACCGTTTGTTTGTGTGATTATGTTATGCCGGAGAGCGCCTTGTGAATGATGTCCCCCACCGCCCGCAGGTGAAACCCCGTAAAGCGCTGACGCCGCTTCTGGAAATTCGCAACCTGACGAAGTCATTCGACGGGCAACATGCTGTCGATGATGTCAGTCTGACTATCTATAAAGGTGAGATTTTTGCCCTGCTGGGCGCGTCAGGGTGTGGAAAATCGACCCTGCTGCGGATGCTCGCTGGTTTTGAGCCGCCGAACAGCGGGCAGATTATGCTCGACGGCGTCGATCTGGCGCATGTTCCGCCATATCAGCGCCCAATTAATATGATGTTTCAGTCCTACGCGTTGTTTCCGCATATGACGGTAGAACAGAACATCGCTTTTGGTCTGAAGCAGGACAAACTGCCGAAAGCAGAGATTGCCAGCCGGGTAAATGAGATGCTGGGATTGGTGCATATGCAGGAGTTCGCCAAACGTAAGCCGCATCAGCTTTCCGGCGGTCAGCGCCAGCGTGTAGCTCTGGCGCGCAGCCTGGCTAAACGCCCTAAGCTACTCTTGTTGGATGAACCGATGGGCGCGCTGGATAAAAAATTACGCGACCGGATGCAACTTGAAGTGGCTGATATCCTTGAGCGCGTCGGCGTGACCTGCGTCATGGTGACGCACGATCAGGAGGAAGCGATGACGATGGCGGGACGCATTGCCATCATGAACCGTGGAAAATTCGTGCAAATTGGCGAACCGGAGGAGATTTACGAGCATCCGACGACCCGCTATAGCGCCGAATTTATCGGATCGGTAAATGTTTTTGGGGGCTTACTGAAAGCGCGTGAAGAGGATGGTCTGGTCATTGACGCGCCCGGTCTGGTACATCCGCCTCTGTCGTTGATAATGTGCCGGTATATGTGGCGCTACGCCCGGAAAAAATCATGCTGTGCGAGGCGCCGCCTGCCGATGGCTATAATTTCGCCGTCGGCGAAGTGGCGCATATTGCCTATCTTGGCGATCTGTCTATTTATCATGTGAGGCTGAAAAGTGGTCAGATGATCAGCGCTCAACTGCAGAATGCGCACCGTTACCGGAAAGGATTACCGACCTGGGGCGATGAAGTGCGTTTGTGCTGGGAAGCGGATAGCTGTGTGGTCCTGACGGTATAAGGGGGAAACATGAGCACACTTGAACCTTCGGCACGTATCAACAAACCCGGCGGCGCGGCGCGATGGGTGGCGCGAATGCAAATGAAACAGGGGCGTAAGCTGGTTATTGCTTTGCCTTATATCTGGCTCATTCTGCTGTTTTTACTGCCGTTTTTGATCGTCTTTAAGATAAGCCTGGCGGAAATGGCGCGGGCGATCCCGCCGTATACCGATCTGCTGGAATGGGCTGACGGTCAGTTGTCGATTACGCTCAATCTCGGCAATTTTTTGCAACTGACCGACGATCCGCTCTATTTCGAAGCCTATCTGCAATCGTTACAGATTGCCGGTATTTCTACGATCTGCTGCCTGCTGCTGGGCTACCCGCTGGCGTGGGCGGTGGCGCATAGCAAGCCCTCCACGCGCAATATCCTGCTGCTGCTGGTGCTCCTGCCCTCTTGGACGTCTTTTCTAATTCGCGTCTATGCCTGGATGGGCATTTTGAAAAACAACGGCGTGCTGAACAATGTTTTGCTGTGGCTGGGGATTATCGATCAGCCGCTAATGATCCTGCACACTAATCTGGCAGTCTATATCGGCATTGTTTATGCCTACCTGCCATTTATGGTTTTGCCAATTTATACCGCATTGACGCGCATTGATTATTCGCTGGTGGAAGCGTCGCTGGATCTTGGCGCACAACCGCTGAAAACGTTTTTTAGTATCATCGTTCCGCTCACCAAAGGTGGAGTCATCGCCGGCTCAATGCTGGTTTTTATTCCGGCGGTGGGCGAGTTCGTGATCCCGGAACTGCTGGGCGGGCCGGACAGCATCATGATTGGTCGCGTCCTGTGGCAGGAGTTTTTCAATAATCGTGACTGGCCGGTAGCTTCTGCAGTCGCCATTATTATGTTACTGCTGCTGATAGTACCGATCATGTGGTTCCATAAACATCAACAAAAAAGCGTGGGAGAGCACGGATGAATAACTTACCGGTCGCTCGCTCGCCCTGGCGCATTCTGATTCTGGTATTGGGGTTTACTTTTCTTTATGCGCCGATGTTAATGCTGGTGATTTACTCGTTTAACAGCTCGAAGCTGGTGACAGTGTGGGCGGGGTGGTCGACACGCTGGTACGGCGAGCTGTTGCGGGACACCGCCATGATGAGCGCAGTGGGACTAAGCCTGACGATTGCCGCCTGCGCGGCAACGATGGCGGTGATCCTCGGTACTATCGCCGCGCTGGTGATGGTGCGATTTGGGCGGTTTCGCGGCTCAAACGGCTTTGCGTTTATGATCACCGCGCCGCTGGTGATGCCGGATGTGATTACTGGGCTGTCACTGCTGCTGCTGTTTGTCGCGCTTGGTCATGCCATCGGCTGGCCCTCCGATCGCGGTATGCTGACCATCTGGCTGGCGCATGTCACTTTCTGTACCGCCTATGTGGCGGTGGTGATCGCTTCGCGGTTACGTGAGCTGGATAGCTCTATTGAAGAGGCGGCGATGGATCTTGGAGCGGTTCCGCTGAAGGTCTTTTTTGTCATTACTCTACCGATGATCATGCCAGCGGTGATTTCGGGTTGGCTGCTGGCTTTTACGCTCTCTCTTGACGATCTGGTAATCGCCAGCTTCGTTTCCGGTCCCGGCGCCACCACACTGCCGATGCTGGTTTTCTCCAGCGTGCGCATGGGTGTGAACCCGGAAATCAACGCGTTGGCGACGTTAATCCTCGGTGTAGTAGGAATCGTCGGATTTATTGCCTGGTACCTGATGGCGCGAGCGGAAAAACAGCGGATTCGCGATATCCAGCGTGCAAGGCGCGGCTGAAGCCACTAAAATCTTCCACTATGGCAATGCGTTGCCGCGCGGGTCGCGGCATCATTTTCAGGGAAGACATTCATTGGGATTTTTAAAGCCATCAACCTCGTCACATGCCCGCTTAAATGTGCCTACTCTGGTGCAGGTTGCGGCTATGGCGATTATTTTGATTCGTGGTCTCGATGTGCTGATGATTATGAATACCCTCGGCATACGTGGGATGGGGGAGTTTATTCATCGCAGCGTGCAAACGTGGAGCTTAACCCTGGTCTTTCTGGCAAGCTTAGTGCTGGTCTTTATTGAAATTTATTGCGCGTTTTCGCTGGTTAAAGGGCGTAGCTGGGCACGCTGGGTGTACCTGGCGACGCAAATTATTGTGAGCGGGTATCTTTGGGCGGCTTCGTTGGGCTACGGGTATCCGGAGCTGTTTAGTATCGCTGGAGAATCGAAGCGTGCCATCCTGCATTCACTGTTTATGCAAAAACTTCCCGATCTTTTAATTCTGTCCCTACTGTTTATTCCCGCTCCCAGCCGTCGGTTCTTCCGGCTGCAATAATGTGTATAATCGTCGCCCCGGATAATATGAAGGTTTTTTGGTATGCAGTGCGCACTCTATGACGCGGGTCGCTGCCGTTCCTGTCAATGGATTACGCAGTCGGTTAACGAACAACTTTCCGCAAAAACAGCCGATTTACATCGTTTGCTGGCCGGGCTGCCTGTTGAACAGTGGCGCACGCCGATTGGCGGCCCGGAACAGCATTTCCGCAACAAAGCGAAAATGGTCGTGAGCGGTAGTGTAGAAAAACCGCTCTTCGGGATGCTGCATCGCGACGGTACGCCGGTCGATCTTTGCGGTTGCCCGTTGTATCCCGCCTCTTTTGCCCCCGTATTCAGCGCGCTAAAACCTTTTATTGCCCGTGCCGGACTCACGCCTTATAACGTGGCGCGAAAACGCGGTGAACTGAAATACCTGTTGCTGACGGAAAGTCAGTTCGATGGCGGCATGATGCTACGCTTCGTGTTGCGTTCAGAAACCAAACTTACGCAACTGCGCGCGGCGTTACCGTGGCTGCGCGCGCAACTGCCGCAGCTCAGAGTGATCACCGCAAATATTCAGCCGGTACATATGGCGATTATGGAAGGGGAGACGGAAATCTACCTGACGGATCAGCACGCATTGGCGGAACGTTTTAACGATGTGCCGCTGTGGATTCGTCCGCAAAGTTTCTTTCAGACCAACCCCACGGTCGCCAGCCGATTATATGCGACAGCGCGCGACTGGGTAGGGCAACTGCCGGTACGCCATATGTGGGATCTTTTTTGCGGCGTGGGCGGATTTGGCCTGCATTGCGCGACGCCGCAGATGCAATTAACCGGTATTGAGATCGCGCCGGAGGCGATTGCCTGCGCCAGGCAATCCGCTGCCGAGCTGGGATTGACCCGCCTTCATTTCCAGGCGCTGGATTCCACCCAATTCGCCACCGCACAAGGTGAAACGCCCGATCTGGTGTTGGTGAATCCTCCCCGCCGCGGCATTGGCAAGCCGTTGTGCGATTATCTTGCACAAATAGCGCCGCGTTTTATCATTTATTCAAGCTGTAACGCGCAGACGATGGCGCAGGATATTCGTCATCTGCCGAACTACCGTATTCAACGTGTTCAGCTTTTCGATATGTTCCCGCATACCGCGCATTATGAAGTGTTAACATTGCTTTGCAGGCTGTAGCGCCAAAAGCTAGGCATACAAAATATCTATATTAACTGTCTCATTATCCATAAATAATAATAATCATGATCGATCGATAAAAAACTCCGATCGATCATGGTTATATATTACCCTGTTTTTGCAAATCAAATCACAAATAATCACTTTAAATCTTTTAATGACTAATTTTGATTATTACAGTGCGTGTAAGGCAAAATTAGACAAGGTGGTTTATCGGGTAAATTTCAATAGCATCAGCGAAGCAATACGTAACGTCAGTAAAGGGGTCAATCATGACAACGAATAGGCACGCTTATGGAGGGCGTTCAGACGATGTTTGCCAAATTTATAGATGTTATTCAAACGTTTTTAACTGAACCGGCAATATTAATTGGGATATTAGTCGGTGTTGGCTATGCGCTGGATAAAAAGACGCCTATAAAAATTATCACTGGTATGATCAGCGCGATGGTCGGTTTGATGATGGTGTTATTTGGCGGCTTTCAATTTTCAGCCACTTTTAAACCGGTTGCAGAGTCAGTCAGCAAGGCTTATGGCGTGCATGGATACTTAATGGATTCATATGCCATGAAAGCCGCGACGCAAATAGCGCTGGGCGATAATTTCGGCTATGTAGGATACGTTTTTGTACTGGCATTTTTTACTAACCTGATATTAGTTTTATTTGGCCGTTATACTGGCGCAAAAGGTATATTTCTTACCGGCAATACCGGGGTCTCTCATTCACAGGCGGTACTGTGGTTAATTGTCTTCTGGCTGGGGTTCGGTTGGGTACAATCCATTGTGATTGCCGGGGTATTGACCGGGGTCTTTTGGGCGTTTTCAACCACGCTTATTGTTAAACCCATCGCCAAAGTGACCAATAACGCCGGTTTTACCATCGCGCATAACCAGATGTTGGGATTGTGGTTTTTCTCGAAATTCGCGCATAAATTCGGCGATCCGGAAAAGCATGACGCCGAAAACCTGAAACTTCCCGGTTGGTTAGCCATTTTTAATCACAACGTGACGGCAATCGCCATTGTGATGACGCTCTTCGTTGGCGGTTTTTTATTGGCGACAGGGATCGATAACGTACAGTTAATGGCGAAAGGCAAACCCTGGTATATCTATATCATCAATCTGGGCCTGCAATTCTCTATGTATATGGTCATCTTGCTGCAGGGCGTGCGGATGATGGTAGGCGAAATTAACGGTTCGTTTAAAGGATGGCAGGATCGCTTTATTCCTAACGCTATACCGGCTGTGGATGTTGCTGCTTTATTACCTTTTTCGCCGAACGCGGCCACGCTGGGATTCGTTTTTTGTACCTTCGGCACGATTTTTTCCATGGGCATTCTGCTGCTCATCCATAGCCCTATTATGGTATTGCCTGGTTTTGTTCCGCTCTTCTTTTCCGGCGGTCCCATCGGCGTATTAGCCAACCGAATGGGGGGATATCGTTCCGTTATTATTTGTACTTTCCTGTTAGGGATTATTCAGACTTTCGGTACGGTATGGGCCATTCCTTTAACCGGGCTGGCAAAAGAAGGCGTGGGCTGGACGGGAATATTTGACTGGGCGACTCTGTGGCCTGCGATTTGTGAATTACTGAAATTCATTGCTTCAACGTTCCATCTTGGTCCTTATTCCATTTAGTTGATTCGGTTTATATATAAAGGATTTTATTATGAAAGATTCTGTAAATATTTTATTCGTATGCGGTTATGGTGTAGGCAGTAGCGTAATGTTACAGTCTGTTGTTAAAAAAGCGTTAGCAAAATATGACTTCTCTTTTGATATGGAGCATACGGCAGCGGGAGAAGTCGGTGGCTTTACCGACTGGGCAGATATTTATGCGATCTCGAAAAAATTACTTGATGTCGTCAGCCTCGATCCTAAACACGGACAATATCTCATTCCTATTGAAAATATCATGGATGGCGAATCAATAGGTAAACAGATTTACGAGGTGGTAGAGAAAAATTTTCCGCACCTACTCAACAAATGAGGGGGAGTCATGAAAGCGATTATTCTGCTGTTTGACAGTCTGAATAAAAACTATTTGCCGCCCTATGGCGATTTGCTAACGAAAGCGCCTAACTTTCAACGCCTGGCGGCACATGCCGCCACCTTTGACAAGAGTTATGTCGGCAGTATGCCCTGTATGCCAGCCCGTCGGGAACTGCACACCGGGCGCTATAATTTCCTGCATCGTGAGTGGGGGCCGCTGGAACCCTTTGATGATTCCATGCCGGAATTATTGAAAAAAGCGGGGATCTACACC
This sequence comes from Salmonella enterica subsp. arizonae, assembly GCF_008692845.1. GTDB lineage: Bacteria > Pseudomonadota > Gammaproteobacteria > Enterobacterales > Enterobacteriaceae > Salmonella > Salmonella arizonae. Next base: position 6,649 of record NZ_VXJW01000002.1, on the reverse strand, counting down.
CATCTTATCAGCGATCATTTGCATTACTGGGAAGACGGCGGCGGTAACTACCATAACCGCTATAGCTCTTGGGACGTAGTACGCGGTCAGGAGGGCGATCACTGGAAGGCGAGCGTTGGCGAGCCGCCCATTCCGGAAGTACTGCGCGTTCCACAAAAACAAACCGGAGGCGGCGTTTCCGGGCTATGGCGTCACGACTGGGCGAACCGCGAATACATCCAGCAGGAAGCTGATTTTCCCCAGACGAAAGTGTTTGACGCCGGGTGCGATTTTATCCATAAAAATCATGCCGAAGATAACTGGTTATTGCAGGTTGAGACGTTCGATCCGCATGAACCGTTTTATACCACCGAGGAATATTTATCGCTCTATGACGATGAGTGGCAAGGCCCGCATTATGACTGGCCGCGCGGCAAAGTCAGTGAAAGCGAGGAGGCGATAGCGCATATTCGCTGTCGTTATCGGGCCCTGGTTTCCATGTGCGACCGCAATCTGGGACGTATCCTTGATCTGATGGATGAACACGATCTCTGGCGCGATACGATGCTGATTGTCGGTACCGATCACGGCTTCTTGCTGGGGGAGCACGGTTGGTGGGCTAAAAATCAAATGCCCTATTATAACGAGGTGGCGAATAACCTGCTGTTTATCTGGGACCCGCGCAGCGCGGTATGCGGAGCGCGACGGCAGTCGCTGGTGCAGATGATTGACTGGGCGCCAACGCTACTGGATTATTTTCAGCAACCTATTCCCGCAGATATGCAGGGCCAACCGCTGGCGAAAGTCATTGCCAGTGATGAACCCGTCAGGGAAGGCGCGCTGTTTGGCGTGTTTAGCGGGCATGTTAATGTTACCGACGGACGCTATGTTTATATGCGGGCCGCGCAGCCGGGGCGTGAGCATGACATTGCGAACTACACGTTAATGCCGATCAAGATGAACGCGCGTTATGACGTGGATGAACTGGGAAAATTATCTCTGGCACCTCCGTTTAACTTTACTAAAGGGCTTCAGGTATTACGTATTCCGGCCAGGGAAAAATATAAAGGTGTGAATAGCTTTGGTCATCTCTTGTTTGATCTCAGAGACGATCCGCAGCAGCAACATCCCATTCATGATGAGGCCATCGAAGCAAGGATGATCAACTTACTTATCCGTTTGATGAAAGAAAATGATGCTCCGGCGGAGCAGTATCGCCGTCTGGGTCTGGATGTTGTCTAAAAACGCAACAATGTTGTAAGCCGGGTACGCGTCAGCGTCACCCGGCAAGTATTAGTCCGAATCGTCTGTTGATGCAGGCGTTTGAGACTGATGGCAAACTGTAGAATGTCCAATGGCGCTGCGCTTATCAGGCCAGGATAGTTTCCGATGGCGACCCGTGGGCTGAATAAGGTATTTATACTGCCATTTCGCAACACGGTGGGCTAATAACATACGTCTTACTGCGGGAACCACTGATCGCTGATTTTCTGATAAGTGCCGTCCGCTTTAATGGCGGTCAGCGCATTATTCAGTTTTTCCAGCAACGCCTTATTGTCCGGGCGCACCGCGATGCCAAGTCCGGTACCGAAGTATTGCGGATCGGTCACTTTCTCTGTTGCCGGACCCAGTTGCGGATTCGTTTTCAGCCACTCATTGACCACTGCGGTATCGCCAAAGACGCCGTCAATACGGCCATTTTTCAGGTCGATAATCGCATTCTGGTAGCTGTCGTAGGCCACGGTTTTGACCTCCGGATGTTTATCCTGGAGATATTTTTGATGCGTGGTGCCATTTTCCATACCGATACGCTTACCTTTTAGATCGGCAAAGGTTTTATAGGTGTCTTTTTTGGCAATCACCAGCGCGGAATTCGCATAATAGGGATTGCTAAAGGCGACCTGTTTACTGCGCTCCGGAGTAATGTCCATTCCGGAAATGACGGCATCATATTTTCTGAATTTCAGCGCCGGGATAAGGCTATCAAAAGCATGATTAGTAAAAGTACATTCTGCCTGCATTTGCTTGCATAATGCGGTTGCCAGATCGATATCGAAGCCCACAATTTTATTGCTCGCATCCAGGGATTCAAACGGGGGATAGGTGGCGGAAACCCCGAAATTGATTTTTTCAGCGGCGATGCTGCCAGTGGCGAAAGAGGCGAGTAATGCGGCCAGAACTAACTTTTTCATGATGTCACTCCCGTAATCTTATGATTATGCGCCGTGTCTGCGGCATAGATTTACAATGCCATTAATTGAATTTATATGCAATAAAAATGAGTAAATATTTTAAAGTGGATAAAAAAAGACGGACAGGTTAACCACTTGTCCGTCGGATTTATTCAATATTATGCATCGTAGACTTGATAAGCGCAGCGCCATCAGACCATTGTCGAACGGCGGCGAGAATGCCTTATCCTGCCTGGTTAATTGCGCCGCTCAAACGCCAGGGCTTTACGCTCAATCAAACGCATCATCAGCGTCAATAGACCGTTGACGACCAGGTAAATTACGCCTGCTGCGCCAAATACCATAACATCGTAGGTGCGGCCATAGAGCAACTGGCTATAGCCCATGACTTCCATCAATGTGATGGTATAGGCCAGCGAGGTACTTTTAAAGACCAGTACCACCTCATTAGAGTAAGAGGAGAGGGCGCGTTTAAACGCATAGGGCAACAAAATCGCCAGCGTATCTTTCTTACTCATCCCCAGCGCGCCGCAGGACTGCCACTGACCTTCCGGAATCGCGCGAATCGCGCCATAAAAGAGCTGCGTGGTGTAAGCGGCGCTGTTTAGCGACAACGCGATCAGTGCGCACAGCCACGGTTCAGACAGTAGATGCCAGAGTAGCGGATACTCTTGCAGTGTCGGGAATTGACCGGGTCCGTAGTAGATCAGGAAAATTTGCACCAACAACGGCGTACCGGTAAACAATGTGATATAGCCGCGCACCAGCCACACCACGAACGGTGTTTTTAGCGTCAGGATGATGGTAAAAACTAACGCCAGCACCAAAGCGACGGCAATAGAAGCCACGGTCAACGTCAGGCTGGTGTGTAGCCCTTTTAGCAGTTCAGGTAAATACTCAAGCATTAGTCCGGCCTCCGCTCAAAACGTGTCGCGCGCAGGTCTATGCGTTTAAGGATGTACTGACTGATCAGTGTAATGACCAGGTAAATAGCCGCCGCAAGAATGTACCAGTTAAAGGGGTCTTGGGTGCGGGTAGCGATACTTTTTGTCTGCAACATCAGATCGTTAACACTAATAAGGCTGACCAGCGCAGTATCTTTTAGCAATACCAGCCACTGATTGCCCAGCCCTGGCAGGGCGTGACGCCACATCTGCGGCATCACCAGACGGAAAAAAATCGCCGTCTTTGATAATCCCAGCGCCTGACCCGACTCCCACTGACCAGACGGAATAGCTTTCAGCGCGCCGCGTAGCGTCTGTGACGCATAGGCCGCATACAGTAGGGACAACGCGACCACGCCGCACAGGAACGGACTGACATCAAAGTTTTCAATCTCCATTTGCACCGGGATCTGCGCAAAACCGAGGTTGAGCGTAACACCGTCAGACAGCGTAAGCAGCAGTTGCGAGGAGCCGAAATAGATAAACAGCACGACCAGAATTTCCGGCAGGCCGCGCAGAATGGTGACCAGCGCTGAGCCAATCCAGGCAATCGGACGCCACTTTATCGACTCCCAGACGGCAAAGAACATAGCTAACGCGAGGCCAATGATCAGCGCGCAAACGGCAAGGCCGACGGTAATCCCGGCGGCGCTTACTAAAGGAAAAAATTCGTTCATCAAAGATTACTTCTGGAACCATTTGTTATAGATGGTCTCGTAAGTCCCATCTTTCTTCACTTTTTCCAGCGCAGTATTGAATTTCTGCTGCAATTCGGTGTTGCCCTGGCGCACCGCGATACCCAGTCCGGTACCGAAATAATCTTTATCGGTAACTTTATTGCCAACAGGAGCCAGTTTAGGATTCGCTTTCAGCCATTCGGTCACTACCGCCGTGTCGCCGAAGACAGCGTCGATACGGCCATTTTGTAGATCCAGCTTTGCGTTCTGATAGCTGTCATACGGTACGGTGGTGATTTCCGGATGTTTATCCATAATGAATTTCTGATGTGTCGTTCCGTTCTGTACGCCGACTTTCTTGCCTTTCAGTTGATCGACGCTGGTAAATTTATCCTGCTGACCAATGAACAGCGCGGAATTATCGTAATATGGCGTGGTAAAGAGCACCTGCTTTTCACGCTCAGGCGTGATATCCATTCCCGCCATTACTGCGTCGAAGCGGCGAAATTTCAGGCTGGGGATCAAGCTGTCGAACGCCTGATTGGTAAAGGTGCAAGTGGCGTCGATCTCTTTACACAACGCGTTGGCCAGATCGACGTCAAAGCCGACAATTTTGTTATTAGCATCCATCGATTCGAACGGCGGATAGGATGCTTCGGTCGCAAAACGAATAGTCTGGGCTGCTGTAGCGGAAAGGCTAAAGCCTGCAATTAGCGCGGCAATCAGAACTTTTTTCATTGTCATTGTCCCGAATCTTAGTGAGAGAGATAGTTTTTGAATGCTTCGGTCTGTGGGTGGGCAAAGCAACCCGCATCACCGTGCTCGACGATATGACCATTTTCCATATAAATCACACGACTGGCGGTCTTACGCGCCACTTCGACTTCATGCGTAACGATCACCTGAGTAATGTTCGTTTCCGCCAGCTCATGAATAATACTAACGATTTGGGCGGTAATTTCCGGGTCCAGAGCGGCGGTCGGTTCATCAAACAGCAACACTTGCGGTTCCATCATTAGCGCACGGGCAATCGCAACGCGCTGCTGCTGACCGCCGGAAAGGTGCAACGGATAACGATCGCTGTATGGCTTCAGACGCAGACGCTCCAGCAACTTTTCTGCGCGAGCCAGCGCCTGATCTTTTGTCAGACCCAGTACGCGGCAGGGAGCCTCTATCAGGTTCTGCACAACGGTGAGATGCGGCCAAAGATTATATTGCTGAAAGACCATCCCGACATTTTGACGCAATTCACGAATCGCCTTATCGGTTGGCGTTTTCGTAAAGTCAAAATGGTTGCCGGCGATAGTCAGAGTGCCGGAGCGCGGCATCTCAAGCAGATTGAGTACACGCAGCAGCGAACTTTTACCCGCCCCACTTGGGCCAAGCAACACCAGCGTTTCGCCTTCGGGGCAATCCAGCGTGATATCAAACAGCGCCTGATGTGCGCCGTAAAAGCAATTAATGCCGTTTAATTGAATACTCATTGACTCTCGTATACTGGCAGTCTGATAGCTATTGAAGCCGCAGATAGTACCTTTGACAGAATAGTTATGCAATATTTATGCGTTAAAAGTTAAATATATCCCAAACTCTTCCCTTAACATAGCACAAAATAGCAGGAGGAATAGATGGTAAGACGAATTGTCGGCATTCCGTACAGAATGCCAGACAATTTACGGGTGGTATGATTGGGGAAGGGGGATGCCGCCTGTTAATGGTTTTCTATCGACTGGCGCAGCGTGCCGGCAGGAGCATGGACATTTCCCCCCAGATAACGTACGTCGTCAATCGCCCAGCATGGGCCTTCGTGGATCATAAGCACTTCATCTTGCCAGTTTTGATCGCCCTGCTTTAACGCCACCCGCAGTGGAATATTGCGCGCATCTCGATTTGGAATGGTTGATGCGCTGGCTACATTGGCGCTATCCGGCAGCGTAGCGCGGCTGGAGAACGGATCGCTGCTCATCAACTGACGGTGTTCCGTATCTCGGCTGGCGTCGGTCAACAATTTCGCCAGATTATCGCTCAAAAAGGGGCGAAGCGCGGCGATATCATTACTGCGGTTCTGAAGGCGGTAATCATAAAATTGTTGAGCCACGCGGTCCGGGCCGCCTTCCACGCACGCGCCGATACGCGGCCCGTTATCTTTGTAGGCTGGAGTGACAGTCGTACAGGCGTTAAGCAGAAGCGAGCACGGGATGAGCAAAGAGAGTTTAGAATAGCGCATGATGATTTCCTTATAGGCGATCGTGCAAAAACCGAACTACGATAATCAATTATATCCTTTCAATGATTGTATAACCGATTAAGGTATTGTTATTTCTAAATTAAATTTTCTACCAACCCTGTTTGGGGCACCCTTGGGGCAGTGGCTGCCAGTCTCTGATTTAGTATATCAACCTGTGACTGGTTATTATCGAACATCCATGCACCATATATTGTATAGACCATCTGAGCATTTGCATGCCCCATTTGTGCGGCAATAAAATTGGGATTCGCACCAGCGGCGAGTGACCAGCAGGCATATGTATGTCGGAACTGATACGCTTTTCTGTATCGTAAATCGGCTCGTCTCATCGCTGATTCTGTAGTGGTTTACTGAATTTGGCCACCTGAAAAGAGGTGATATGCTCACCTCAAAACAACACAGGTGCCTTAATGAAAAAAAGAAATTTCAGCGCGGAATTCAAACGTGAATCCGCTCAGCTGGTTGTTGACCAGAACTACACTGTGGCAGATGCAGCCAGCGCTATGGATGCCGGCCTTTCCACAATGACGCGATGGGTGAAGCAGTTGCGTGATGCGCGGCAGGGAAAAACGCCTGAAGCCTCTCCCATTACTCCGGAACAAATTGAAA
>NZ_VXJW01000001.1 GCF_008692845.1 Salmonella enterica subsp. arizonae | reverse complement strand
CCCGGACATGCTGAGCTTTTTGCGTGGTGGTGTGGTGAGTGGTCATGTTATTGCCTCAGGGGATAGACATGACCACGATGCTACAGGGCTGAAAAAATTTGAAAATGTGAGTTCACCGGAACGTTACGATCAATCAACCACTTTCAATCGTTAAAATCGATCAATACAAATATATTGATCTTTTATACCAATTGATTGATGGTGATGGTGTGCGACGATTCACTGGATGATTTCTTGCTTCTTTACATGGCATTATCAATTGCTGACGGTATGTAATTGATCTCTATCAAAGAAAAGTTGAATAACATTTCTTTGATAAGAGCAATGAGGAACATAATTTTCCCCTTTAATGTTTAATGCTAAAAGGGAGTTTGTTGAATGGCTATTCCGGTTTACTTATGGCTTGAAGATGATGGCGGTGCGCCTATAAAGGGCAGTGTTGATGTGAACGGCAGGGAGGGAAGTATTGAGGTAAGTGAGCTGATGCACTCCGTAGAACAGCCTACCGATCCCCTAACGGGCAAGGCTACAGCAAAACGCTTACATAGTTCATATGCATTTATGAAAAGCGTTGATAACTCATCCGCCTATCTATACAAAGCGCTCTCTTCTGGTCAGACCCTTAAAAAGGCCGTGTTCAAATTCTATCGGATCAACTACAACGGCCAAGAAGAGGAATATTTCAGGACTACGTTGGAAAACGTGAAGGTAACGGAAATTGAGCCTTTTATGATGGACATTAAAAATCCTCAATGGGAAAGGCACGACCATCTTGAATATGTAGATTTGGCCTACGAGAAAATCACATGGCACTATCTGGACGGTAATATTATCCACTCTGATTCATGGAAAGGACGGGCTGCATAATGGCGTGGAAATACGATGTAGCAACACACACCTTCACTCGTAATGGTGAAAAATACACAGCCGATTATGCAGGTGCAACAGGTTATAAGAATGATAGCTCTCAGGAATGTGTCAGTGGTAAAGGTCCGCTTCCCAGAGGCACTTATACAATCGGATCCCCTCATAACTCAGCCCATACAGGTAAATACACGCTCAACCTTACCCCCAGTCTGAGTAACTCTATGTGCGGACGTTCTGCCTTCCGTATTCATGGTGCAAGCAAAAAGCATCCACTGGATTCATCAGAAGGTTGTATCATCGCCCCACTCAGCGTCAGAAAAAGCATTTGGGCTAGCGGTGACAGGGAGCTAAAGGTGAAATGAAATATCTCCTCCTTGCTCTTTCCGTAACATCTTCCGTTGCGATGGCTACACAAATGGAAGGTTTTGGTGCCAACTACTACCAAGACGATTCATCCATCCCTAACTACGACACTAGCAAAAGCTTAGTGCCGAATGTGATTATTGGAGATAATGTCTATACGATGGAATTTAGCAGCCTTATAGATATAGCAAAAACTACTGGCGTGACTGTTAATCAAGGCAACCAAGCATCATGGCTGTGCCTTGCTTCTAAAGGTGTCAACTACTGGTTTATCTCTGATAATGAGATGGGGCAAGGGGATCTAACATCAATTGCAATTGCCAAGGCAGATCAACAAGGAAACTGCTCTCCTTACAAGGGTGATTTGAGCATTACGATTAAGGGAACTCCTTTGCTGGATGCTTCATTTGAAAACATCTCGTCAATCTTCCTGAACAAACCAAATGGCAATACAGTCCAGTATTGCACTAACACCAAAAACTATGGCGACTTTACTCAAATGAACTGCCTCCAGTATTTTTTTAAAAACAAAAGCATTAAAGGTGTGATTATTAATCAGATTACATCCAACTAAATACCAGCACAGATGGCCGTCCTAAGGATGGCTTCTTTCTTTATTAATTTCAGTTCAGGACATTAATGAATTTACTGTCACTTTACCTATCCTACTGAGTTCAGAAAACAACCTTCTGTAGCTGTTTATCATTTGTTCTCTGTCCAAATCACAGTCAACTTCTGACAGGACGTAATAACCGTAATCTTTAATGCAGATGCTTTCATCACTTTCCAGCATGAGCTTTATTCCGTCTTCACTTTCTTCCATATCGGTTGCGATACATGTCATAAAGGGTACTTTTTCGTTTATTTTAAAAATACTTATTATTTTTATTCTTTCCATTGCTTACCTCTCTTTATTGTGTTTGTTATATATTTAAATACCACTTTCCATTGAAAAATCAAATTTAACTTATAATTCAGTACAGGTTTACTTTTTGTTTGTCATTCTTTTTGAAAAGATATTTATCTTATGAGCTAACGCCCATGTGCTGCCGCACGGCTACGCCCTGGCGCTGATATCCAATGGGATTTAATGGCTAACACAGTTTCCATTATTTAATTGCAATATGGAAAGGATCCTTTTACCGAAGATCAGATCCTTTTTCGATATATAGCATTTATTCTTAAGTTTACAGAAAAACAATATCCACAGCAGTACTTCGTGATTGTCCAAAACAATCACATTGCTTAAACAGGGTTCATCCCTGTTAATGATGGATTTATCCATAAAGAATTGCGGCGTAGCCGCTATAACGTAGAGGAAAAACAATTGTATATTTACTAAAAAATCAGCAGCGCTTCGTGATTGTATAAAACAATCACTTGCTGTCCATAACATCAAGTAAAAACAAAGCAGAAAAATAGACGGTGCCATTTAACCGGCACACTCCCCGTTAAGGTTATTAAACATATTATAGTATTAAGGAGGCGTAACCTATTACATTTAAAAGAGATTTCACGGAAAAAGTTTCCTGTACGGAAATTTAAGTTTCTTCTGTGGAAACTTTTTTATAGTTAAAATTCCCAGAAAGAAGTGAACGCTATTTCGCAAAAGTGTATTATTTTTCCTTTTTTCACATTTATTTTTGACAAAAGTATATCCTGCATTATATAGAATAAACATAATAACAATAAAAGGATAACCGATGAGCATTGATTACAATACAATAATGACCTCCAGCAGTGAAGAAGTGGAAGAATATATAAACAGAAATCATTTTACAGACAAACAGAAACTGGAGATTTACAGTTTTTATAACAGAAACAGAAAGGATAAAATAACCGTAAATGTAAAAAAAGAGAGAAGTTCTGATATTCAACCGGGAATAGCCTATGTTCATGCTTTTCTTGATAATCTGGAAAAGCTCGGAAAAAATATGTCTGGTGCAGAATACACAATAATGATCCGCTTATGTAAACTCATGCAGCATGGAAACCTCATTGCCAGTATATCTCAGTCGGCACTCGCAGAAGAGCTTAATATGAGCAAATCTAACGTGTGTAAATGCTGGAATAAGCTAATAAATAAAGGCATTCTGGTCAAAGAAGGGAAGCATACCATGATAAACGCAAATCTCTTTCTGAAAGGCCAGTACAGAACATTAAATGCCACAAGGAAAGAATATGTTAAGAAGTCGCTGAGAACGACCAGTGAAGGTATAGAAGACGTATTCGTCACCGTTTATAAAGATACGGTACTTACAAACAGCGCAGAAAAAACAATCGATAAAGAAGATGATAAACCTTTACTTTCTACTCCCGAAGAAGATATTGACTGGGACTCTGTTTCAGAAGATAACATTTTTTATGATTATCCTGAAGATGTTGATCAAGAAGAAAGAATATAGTTTTCATCTGAATATTATCATTCTTATTTCCCGGTTATATTTGACACTTACACTATATCTCGTAATATAAATATATTCACTATTTTATTTACGAGGTATATATGAGGAAAGTAAAATTAGACAATGATGATTTAATTCACTATCTGAACACCATCAAAGCTTTAAAAAAATATCCAACGATGACTGAATATAAAGCAGAATATCGCAGACTAAGAACTAATGGTTCACTTTTAATTGAAGCCAAGAAATTTAAATCAGCACATATTGAATTACTCAGGCTGGACAGGAAGAAAATATCCCTGCTCGAAAAATTTATTGAAGAACTCAATCCTGTCAGTCATTCATCGGCCCTTGCATCCAAGAGCCTTGAGAAGGTTCATGAATCCATACTCTACAGAAAAACGTTGTTAGAAAAAACACCTGATGAACCCTTCGCTCTTGTCATCAAACAACGTACAGAAGCTGCTCTTGAGCTTCAGCGTTCTATTGAACAGAGCCTTGAACAGCTTTCTTCTATCTCATCAGATTTTAACGCATCAACTACAAAACGCCGAAAATTTTCTATCTAAAAAAATAAAAACATTACCAACCATATTGGTAAATCTGCCAATATGGTCGTTTTATTTTATAACTCAAAGGGTGAAACACGATCACGTTCCATTTTCTCAAGAAACTGTTGTAATCTTTTAGTCTTTAATTTCTGCGTTTTTTTCTCTCCAATATCCTGATAATACTCTTCCCGTCGCTCCGCAACGACTTGACGGAACTTCTTCAATAGTTGTTCCAGCGTTTTGATGTCGGTAGTTGCGGCTTCAGCTTGGATTTTCTTGTACATATACATAACATGAAATTCATCAATCATTTTTAGCTCCTTAGCTGGAATATTTTTCGCTGTATAACATCAGCAAAATATTTTTATTAGAACTTATTCACTATTATTTTTAGCTTCAAAATCAGCCTTGTTATCAGCCCCATGAAGGGGCCAATAGCCGTAAGCACACATCAGCATATTGATTCTGCCAGAACAGTGTAATGCATTTTAGCTAATGCCTGCCTGACCTCTTTAAAGTCCACTTCAGACAGTTTTTCAGCAGCGTTCTTTTTCCATGCTTTTTTCAGAAGATGCTTCTCAGCATTTCTCATCGCCAGATCGATTAGTTTACAGATAAACTCATGATCCATTACATGTGTCATAATCATATTACTGGTCGTTTTATCCTTTGAGTTAAAAAGCTCCGCATAGATATGCAAGGACACAACATAAAAAATTTCAGTAGATTTATTCTTAAATGTATTCATTTCTATTTCCTTTTGATTAATGTTAAAAGATGATATGGTGCAATATCAGCGTTATATAAATTCATTAGCGGAAATGATATATTTATTTCCTATGTGTAGAGCTTGCCCCTTCCGGGGCAACTTCAGAACTTATTTTCTGAACCTCTCAGTATGCCAAACCAACACAACAGCAACTTGCTCAAAGTTAACTTCATTAATATTTCCACAATCCCCTTCCTGAGTCGTGAACTTCACAAAGTTGTTCTTAATATGGTCAATGACATACATAAGAAATAGACTTATGAAAACAGAATCATCAAGCCGCTCACTACTCTCCCCATTCGCTTCCTGAAAGGCTTTCCAGTTTGCATCAAATGACCTGCATGCAAGATCAATAAACAGTTTTGTAGATTTATTTTCAATAACACTTTTTTTAGACATAATTAACCCTCACTTTTATATGATTATTTGGCGTTCATTTTATTTAGTCCCGGTATGGGGACAAGGAAAATACTATTTGTTATAAACCAGATTGATGAGTTCAGATCCATATTCCAAACCCATTTCATCAACTAAATCATTATTCACATATCTATTCAACGCATCTAATAAGTTTTTATCCATCATGATTTCCTCAACAGGAAAGCCACTCAGTGCAACAAAAACATTGAAACTTTCCTGAATAACGCTAAGTGTTTTAGGTGTTCTTTCACATAACATACTTACTACTACCGATATATCATTTTTCATTGGTATATTCCTATATTAAGTTGATTATTAGCCCCTTCCGAGACCAAACAGACAAAAGATACAGATTAGACATGCAGGATGAGATAACTCATTACCTGATGAATCTGCCTTAGATGAACAAGCACCTCATCAAAATAAACGTCCTTAATCGAACCTTTATATTTATTCCTTTTCAAAAAATCTTTAAAGTCTTTCTTGCCGTTTTCTATTATTGACTTTAATACACCTTCCATATAACTATCGTCTTCAAGGTTATGATGGAATCTTTCCCCCATGTATTTTCGCATACGTTGTAAATAGGCATCATAATCCTCTACGCTTTTCAATATAAAAAACCTTGTGGCGTCATTACTGACATTTATTTGCATTGTGGGCAACATTGTATTTATCATTTTATTTCCTCTTATTTATATTATTTAGATACATTCCGTGAGCGAGCGATAGCGTTATCAATCCATGCATCGATCTCACTTTCAATAAAGGCGACTGCTCTTACACCGGTTTTTACCTGTGAAGGAAAACGTCCGGTTTTGATAAGCGTATAAATCCACGTTTTACCAAATCCCGTTCTTCTTATTACTTCGGATAACCGAATCAGTTTTGGATGTTTATCTGTTTTGATTTGAACCATATTTATCTCCTGTGTTGTTCGATGAGATAATTGTATGGATTTTCCTTGTGATTTAAGAGGGACATTCAGGGATAAGTTTTTTACGCATATTCTTGGAAGGGGTAAAATAGGGTATGCTCAGCCTTTGTGAATATAGGCGATATTTGCATTGCGCAACACACCGCCTTTTGGAAGGTCAGTCCTGACCGGATTGCTCATCCTTACCAAGCTCCTCTCTGATCAGATCCTGAACATTCCAGTGTCTTCTGTCGTCGTATTTATAGGTAAAATCGACAAAAGACTGATAGTGAGCAAGCTTTGTCAGATACTTGACAGCCAGCGGATGATCTGTTGATTTCACCTTATCTACATCACGGATACCGTCTTTAAACTCATCAGGGTATAAAAAGCTGGTCAGTTGTGGCATACCAATCCTGACCTCTTCATCCTGCGCCCAGAACAGCAGATCCATGATAGGGATAATGTTGTAATCAAGTATTTTTTTGAGGTTGCTGACCCCAAAACGGAAATCTCTGACTGGAGGCTCAGGAGCCTGTAGCTGTTCTTTCCACTCTGGAACCATGACTTTCAGGTGATTAATGATTTCTTCGGATGACGTTTCCGCCAGATTAATTTGAACCAGCATCAGCCCCTCGTTGTTTACCCCGGCTTCCTTCAGATAGTGCGAGACTTCCATATGAGGCAGGGGTTTTCCTTCAGGGTTAACGTATTTATCGAAAGCAGCAACATAACCCGCCACCTCCCATAGCCCTTGGTGTGTGACAGGCTTGATGGCATAGCTGGAAGACAGTCTTTTTTCTGGTCCTCCGAAAACATCACCAAACACGACTTTACCTTCAATCAACTCTTCGTAATATTTCTGATGCCTGCTAAGGTTTTCAGGAGACAGCTCCGCACGGTTTTGCTCCATGCGGTAAACGACAATCCTGTTCTCTATCTCTTGGAAAAGTTGTTCTACTGTCAAATTTTGCAGGACGCTGTAGTTTTCAATGTTGAACCATTCATTTACAGCGCTCGCGATCTCCGCTTTGGTCATGAGGTATCTATCCTTCTGGCTTTACTTATCTCTTTGATATGTTATGACTAAAGATATCGGATTTGGTTACGGTAATCTATTGTATAGAGCAGGTAAAAACAGCGGAACAATCAGTCCAGACATGAAGATCGTTCAGTGAAGTTCAGCAAGGTAAGTTGTCATAACCAATTGAATATAATTGACATTTTAACGACACAAGATTAAAAATGTTGGTAAATATGATGGTAAAAAACCACGCCTTCATTTCAATGCCACTAATAACAGGAGATACAGATGAAGTTCGAGTCCAGTCAGAGGAGCCAGATTTTAGTCCCGGGACATTCCAGCGAGTCCGGAGACGTTTAAAAAATAAGAAATTATCTTAGCCCGGTTATCCTGAGAAGGACTATCGGGTTTCTTGATATGCATAGCTTTTGGGAGGTTAATCGGGGGGCCTCGCGGTTCATTGAAAAAATGGAGCCCCCACCTATGGCATCAACCGATACCGCTATCCGCAAGATTAAACCCACCGATAAATCCTTCAAGCTCACAAACAGTTCAGGACTATACCTGCTGATCAAATCCAATGGCTTAATACTCTGGTACATTAAGTACCGCATCCTTGGTAAAGAGAAAAAGCAGGCTTTCTGGTCCCTGACCGGATGTTTCCCTGTTTAAGGCGCACCAGTTACGTGACGCCGCACGCGCCAGAGTGCGTGAAGGAGCTGCTCCTTCTGCTGACAAAAAATTGCGCAACAGAAAAAGAAGAACGGGCATACGTTCCGCCAGATCGCCATAAACTGGCACGGTGAGCACAAACGCTGGTCTGCGCATTATGCGAACACCATCCAGCGCAGGCTGGAAATGTGTGTATTCCCGGATATGCGTAGGCGTAGGATGCCATCCGTCACTATCTGGCGCAGGGGTTTAGCCGGAAAGAGGCGCTGGCAATGGTGGCGATGGATCTGGGGCATGGTAACGGGCGTGGGCGGTATGTGGCACAGATGTATGGGCAAATTTAATAGTCTGCTAAGAGCGAGGCGCAGACCAATCTATCGAACTAAACAGCAACACAGTACAAGCTGCTATCAAGTTATAAGCAACAATGATCTTACCCACCAATAGTGGACACGCGACTAAGTGAGTAAACTCTCAGTCAGAGGTGACTCACATGACAAAACCAGCATCAACCACCAAAAAGATCCGCAAGCAGCACGCGCCTGAATTCCGTCAGGAAGCCCTGAAACTGGCTGAACGCATTGGTGTGGCCGCAGTCGCCCGCGAACTTAGCCTGTATGAATCACAGCTCTACAACTGGCGAAGCAAACAGCAAAATCAGTTCTCTTCTTCTGAACGTGAACAGGAGATGTCCGCTGAGATCGCCCGTCTGAAGCGTCAACTGGCAGAGCGGGATGAGGAACTGACCATTCTCCAGAAGGCCGCGACATACTTCGCGAAGCGCCTGAAATGAAGTATGTCTTCATCGAAAAACACCAGGCTGAGTTCAGTATCAAAGCCATGTGCCGTGTACTTCAGGTTGCCCGTAGCGGCTGGTATATCTGGCATCAGCGTCGTCATCAGATAAACCGGCGTCAGCACTTCCGCCTTGTCTGTGATAACGTCGTCCGGGAGGCATTCAGTGACGCAAAACAGCGCTACGGTGCGCCACGCCTGACGGATGAGCTTCGTGCTCAGGGACGGGTGTATAACATAAAAACCGTAGCGGCCAGCCTGCGCCGGCAGGTACTGCGGGCAAAAGCCTCGCGCCGGTTCAGCCCGGTCAGTTACCGTGAGCATGGTCTGCCAGTCTCAGAGAATCTGCTGAAGCAGGACTTTTACGCCAGCGGCCCGAATCAGAAGTGGGAGGGTGACATCACGTATCTTCGCACCGGTGAAGGCTGGCTTTATCTGGCCGTGGTTATCGACCTGTGGTCGCGGTCAGTCACTGGCTGGTCGATGTCCTCGCGGATGACAGCACAGCTTGCCTGCGATGCGTTACAGATGGCATTGTGGCGGCGTAAACGTCCGGAAAATGTCATTGTGCATACAGACAGAGGCGGTCAGTACTGTTCAGCGGATTACCAGAGCTTACTGAAACGCCATAATCTGCGGGGCAGTATGAGTGCCAGAGGCTGTTGTTACGACAATGCCTGTGCGGAAAGCTTCTTCCACACGCTGAAGGTGGAATGTATCCACGGAGAGGACTTTGCCAGCCGGGAAATAATGCGAACAGCAGTGTTTAATTATATCGAGTGCGATTACAATCGCTGGCGTCGTCACAGTGCCTGTGGCGGTCTCAGTCCGGAACAATTTGAAAACCAGAACCTCGCTTAGCGCCGTGTCCACATTACGCGGGTAGGATCATCCAGCCAGTCGAGTCGGTACCCCTCCGGGATATTTTCAGTCAAAGATCTTACTCTGCTGCTCGCTTATATCAATAAGGTAAAAATACGCTGAAAATGTTATTTATAATGAACCTTAAGTGTTGGATATTTATTTAATAAAAGAAAAAGTATTTTTCTGTTTCAATACTCTTCGCTTATAAAATCCTTTGCAAGGAAATAATGAATAATATGTTTATATTATCATGGAGTGCTTCTGAAGTCATCGGCTATCACACCCAACCCGACTGGTAGGTTGGAGGAGAATACTGGATATCAGGAGAATCTTGAACGCCTCTCGAGTTAGTAGCTTCCAGTTGTTTTCTGAAAATTGTAAAAGGATTCTCATCATCATCAACAAAAGCAGCAGAGGCAGAGGGAGCAGTATCTCTTGCATCTTTTATATTGATGCCAGTTAAATTTGTATTGGTTAAGGTTGCACGGGACATGTTAGCACCATGAAGGGTGGTATACTCTAGCACTGCGTTAGTCAGGTTTGCGCCAATCATAGTTGCGCCCGTCAGGGTTGTCTGTTTCACCCGTGCGCGAGTCAGGTCTGTGTCATTCAGGTTTGCGTCGGTCATGTTTGCGAAACTTATAGTTGCACTGGATAGGTTTGCGCCACAGAAAGTTGCATTACATAAAAATACACTATCCAATTTTGCTCCACAAAGCTTTGCCCCAGTGAAATTTGCACCAGAAGCATCCATTTCTGACAAATCTTCACCCTGTAGATCTTTATACGACAGGTCTACTCCACACAGGTTCATAAATCCATCCGGGGTTAAAAGTGCATTCTCCACCTTCAGAGGTATATTATGTGCCTGCATCAGTACAAGCATTCGGCATATATTCCAAAATTCCTTGCTATAAACCTGACCTGTTACAGTCTTCCCATTTTTGGTTACTTCAATGACTTTGGAGTCTATACCAGAGTCGGATGGGGCTCCACGTGAGAAACATGTAGTGCATCCATTGATATCCTCAAGAAATATTTTTGCTCCACTAGTAAAATCATTTTTGTTTATATGTAATAACGCCGATGTCAGTTTTTTCATTACCTCCTGATAGTGCATTTCATGGCTTCTCCTTACTCCGCCAAAGGTAAAAAAATTCATAATCCATTGGCACAGGCCTTGCGGTGTTGTAGCCTCTTTTATTGCCGCTTTCGTACCGGCTCCGGCCGCACACAAATATCTTGCAATGTCTTCTGGTTTTGGTTGAATTATTGGCATTTTTATTACCTGTCGGAGTTGTGAGCTAACGTTACGTTCTTTAATTTAGGAGGTAATAACAAAAAGGATATAAGGTGTTTTTTGTATTATGAATTTCATTGAAAGGGAAGGGGTAAGATCATTTGGTATGTCACGCTTGGTATAGTGTGGTATATGCACTGGAGCTCTTTCTTACCATCATCATCTTCTGAGTTCCTAAAAACAGGAGGTGTCGCCGTTGAAAAACTTTCCACTTCGCAATGGTGCGCATGTATCCGGTTTACGGCATCAGGAGAGTGGCATATTTATTGTCCGGGTATGTAGGCGTTGTGAGACGTAACTGACTATCAATAGATATTATATGAAGATTATTTACGCCAGGTTGCATCAGCAACAGCGGGTATAGATAAAAAACGTAAGACAATCAGCGTGATAATACTAAAAAGCAATTAATATTTTTTAAACAAAACTAAAGCTTGCTATATTTAGTTAACCGTGCGTTAATGGTTGTGCGGTTTGATACAAACTTATCTGAAGCAGTGATTGTAATATTTCTCATCATTTGTCACTCTTGAGAACTTCTTTAGGTTTTTTTCTCTCTGATAATTTTTTTCAGGCCATTCTGCCCAAGAGCTAATTAAAAAGGTAACAATATTATGACGACGAAAATTACTGGTTTAGTAAAATGGTTTAATCCTGAAAAGGGCTTTGGTTTCATTACACCTAAAGATGGCAGTAAAGATGTGTTTGTACATTTTTCTGCAATCCAAAGTAATGATTTCCGCACGCTTAATGAAAATCAGGAAGTTGAGTTTTCAGTAGAGCAGGGGCCAAAAGGTCCATCAGCAGTCGACGTTGTGGCACTTTAAGGCAACTAATATCACTAATAAAATTCACTTCAGATGTCCATGTTGCCATGGTTCGCAATACAGAACATCGACATTCGATGTTACTGAGCAAAATCCGTTTGGCGCGAAATGTATTTTTTGTAAGTCAACCATGATCACCTTTGATAATGTTGCTCTGTATATGTGCTCAGGACAGATTCCGCCAGATTTTAGAAAATAAATCACATTAGCTCCTTACAGGAGCTTTTTTATGCCCGGATGATTATGTTAAGAAAAAAACATGGAAGCCTACATCTATCATCCATGGTGGCATTCTTCTTCTCCTTTCTCTGATAAAAGTTATTTCTCTTTCAGACAGCCTATAAAAGGAGTGAGGTCGTCCTCTCTATCAGATGAAGAGGTGTCAGCCTATCTTTACGTCGTTATCCGTTATTTAATTCTCACCATTATAATAACAAGCCCGCACTTATGGACTGTAGCCTAAAAGTTGGACATCAAACTAACTAAGGCGCAGGTTTTTATGAGTAGTCCTAAATTTTCACTTGAGCTACGGCTTGCTGCCGTACAACATTATCTTTCCGGTAAAATTGGTTTTGATGAGGTCGCCGTACACTTTGGTGTCGGGCGGACGGCCCTGCGCAGATGGGGTGCCGCTTATGAGCTTCATGGACCTAATGGACTTCCTGACCGCCTAAATCTTTACCCTTAGACCGCAGACAGGTGACGAACGCAGGCCGAAATCGAACTGATACTGTGCGACAACTTCAACGTTCTGGGTTTTGTTATCGAGGCCGCCGACATCTTCGCCATCGCTGTTACCATAGTAGGTCATGTTGCGGGTTTCAGAATACATGGCCGCCAGGTAAACGTTATAGGCGCCGTATTTCGCGCCTACGGTCCAGGCTTCAGCGGTTTCGCCACCCGCATAGTTATTGCGCTTATTCAAGTCGTCGCCATAACCACGAGCAACCTGGTTGTCTGTACGGTCAGAGGAGGAGTAGGCTGCGCCCAGACTTAACCCTAAGTCATACGTGGTCGATATCCCGAAACCGTCGCCATTTTCACGCGCCAGTTTGCGACTACCGCCGTTACCCGTACCTTCACCAGCACTGCCATTTTCATTATTACCTTGGTACTGCAACGCGAAGTTCAAACAGTCCACCAGACTGAAGAAGTCGGTGTTGCGGTAGGTAGCGACGCCGTTGGTTCTGCCCAGCATCTAGACATCGGTCTGGGTATAAGTGTCGCCGCCGAACTCCGGCAGCATATCGGTCGAGCCTTCAACGTCGTAGATGACGCCATAGTTACGACCGTAATCGAAAGAGCCGTAATCGACGAATTTCAGACCGGCAAAGCCCAGACGAGCACAGGAGTTTGCGCCTTCACCTTCAGTGGTGTTCGCCTGAACGTTGTATTCTCACTGACCATAGCCGGTCAGCATATCGTTGATCTGCGTTTTGCCTTTTAAGGCCAAAACGAACGTAGGAGTGGTCGCCATCGCTGCCTGTATCGTCAGAAAAGTAACGCAGGCCATCCACTTATTACAATTTTATACTTCCCTACTAATTTTAATACATTTAAAAAGCAAAATGCAATAAGTATATATAAAATATTTTAATTTATTGCTATTTGGTTTTTTATAATGCAGGTGCATGGGGTGTAAAGAATGCATATTCCATAATTATCATTTTTAACAAAAAGTTATGTGTTTTGCTTTGAGTATTCTTATTGTGAATATAATTTGTTTTTTATATGTATTGTATGTTCCGATTATGAAAAATAATAAAAAAAACCGGCATAAATGCCGGCAATGTGAGTAATAGTAAAATAAATGATAGAAGGCTAATAACTGGATCATTGTGACATTTAATGTCAATAAAATAAAACGGTATCGATGTGGGTAAAAATAAGTTGTTATGGTTATATATTAATTATTTATCAGGTTACTGCTCACTCAATATTATGTTATTTAACAATTGGTTCAGCGCCCGGGGCAACATTATCTGAGAGAAAATTATTTGTGTAATGAATAACAAGAGCAGGTGCAGAAGGTTTTTCATTGTCGAAATGTGATAAATATCACATTATAATGTAATTAATGTCATTCGACTTACATCACAAAAACGGAGTAAAGTTTGAGTACCAGGGAGGAGAAAGCCACCCGTAGCATGGGCGGTAAATTAGCGTTATGGGTTTTTTATACCTTTTGCGTCTACTTCATCTGGGTGATGGCGCGTTACGTCTGGCTGATATCCGTCATACAAGTCGAGCCTGTTCTCGGCCCAAATGGCGCGCCAGTCAGCGTAACGGAAAAGTGGCTTAACGCGCTATCTCTGGGCGTCGTCTGGCTTATTCTGGGGAGTATTGCCTGGTACACCCGGCCTCGCAAAGGCCTAACTTTCCCCTCCGACACGAAGCCAGAAATGCGCAATCAAGCAGGGATGTAAAAGTGGCGACGGATATGCCAGCATAGCGGATCCTATGCTCAGGCATGTAAAAAAATGGTCTGCTATAAAGAGAGGGCGTATGGATTCAGGATACTGGCAATTACAGTTTGAAGACTGGCTACGTCACCACCACCAGCAGGATGCCGCCCATGACATCTACCATTTCCGTCGTGTCTGAACAACTGCGCAAACGCTTGGTGAAAGCAGCCCGTTGACTGGCTGGTGGTTCTATCGGCATGTTATTTCCATGACATTGTCAGCCGGGCGAAAAATCATCCGCAGCGGCATCGCTCTTCCATGTTAGCTGCGGCAGAAACCCGACGTATTTTTCTGCGGGATTTTCCTGACTTTCCCGCAGAAAAACTGGCGGGCATTTGTCATGCTATCGAAGCGCATAGTTTCAGCGCAAACATTGTGCCCACCACGCCAGAGGCAAAAATCGTGCAGGATGCAGACAGGCTGGAAGCTTTGGGCGCCATTGGGTTAGCGCGGGTCTTCGCGGTTTCCGGCGCGCTGGGCGTCGCGTTGTTTGATGCCGACGATCCCTTTGCCGACAGACGACCTCTTAACGATAAGCAATTCACGCTTGACTATTTTCAAACCAAACTGATGAAACTGCCGCTGACAATGCAGACTGAACGGGGTAGATACCTGGCGCAGGGTAATGCGAATTTTCTGGTGTCGTACATGGCGAAACTGAGCGCTTAACTGAAAGGCGATTACGAAACACGGGATCAGGCAGTCATTCACACTTTTGCAGCGCATCAGTAACCCCTGTCGTTGAAACGTAAACCGCGTCATTTTATGTTAGTCTGTCACCAATTATTTTTGGCCGGTTAAATGTATGCAGGAAAATCTTTCAGTAACACACGCCCGGAACTTCATCGCCGACGGCGCAGGAAGTGAGGTCCAGGCGATGTTGAGTCAATTGCTGGAAATCTACGATGTTAAAACGCTGGTGGCGCACCTTAACGGCTTGGGCGAACATCACTGGAGCCCGGCCATCTTAAAGCGTGTAATGATGAACACAGCGTGGCATCGTTTGAGCGACAATGAATTCGCTAGTCTAAAAACGCTGTTGCCGACGCCGCCAGCGCACCACCCTCATTATGCCTTTCGTTTTATCGATTTATTTGCTGGCATCGGTGGTATTCGCCGCGGATTTGAAGCGATAGGTGGGCAGTGCGTGTTTACCAGCGAATGGAATAAGCACGCGGTACGTACATATAAAGCGAACTATTTTTGCGATCCGCTAGAACATCGCTTCAATGAAGATATCCGCGATATCACGTTGAGCCACCGGGAAGGGGTCGGCGATGATGAGGCGGCGGAACATATTCGTCAGTATATTCCGCAACATGACGTCCTGCTGGCGGGCTTTCCCTGTCAGCCATTTTCTCTGGCGGGCGTCTCCAAGAAAAATGCGCTGGGTCGCGCCCACGGCTTTGCCTGCGAAACGCAGGGGACGTTATTTTTTGATGTAGTGAGAATTATCGACGCCCGTCGCCCCGCACTGTTTGTGCTGGAAAACGTGAAAAATCTTAAAAGTCACGACCAGGGCAACACCTTCCGCATTATTATGCAAACGCTCGATGAGCTGGGATATGACGTGGCGGATGCCGCTGACAATGGTCCGGACGATCCGAAGATTATCGACGGGCAGCATTTTCTTCCCCAGCATCGGGAACGCATTGTGTTGGTGGGGTTCCGCCGTGATTTGAACCTGAAAACCGATTTTACGTTGCGCAATATCGCCCGCTGTTATCCTCCGCGCCGTCCGGCGCTGGCGGAACTGTTGGAGCCCGTCGTCGAAGCCAAATATATCCTGACGCCGGTGCTGTGGAAATATTTATATTGCTACGCGAAAAAGCACCAGGCGCGAGGAAATGGTTTTGGCTATGGTATGGTTTATCCTGACAATCCAGAAAGTGTGGCGCGCACGTTATCTGCTCGCTACTACAAAGATGGCGCTGAAATTCTGATCGATCGTGGCTGGGACATGGCGAAAGGCGAGGTGAATTTCGACGATGCTGGCAATCAACAGCATCGTCCGCGCCGACTCACGCCGAGAGAGTGCGCGCGTTTAATGGGATTTGAGACGCCGCAAACGTACCAGTTCAGGATACCCGTCTCGGATACTCAGGCCTATCGCCAGTTTGGCAATTCCGTGGTGGTGCCGGTATTTGCCGCGGTAGCAAAGCTACTGGAGACTAAAATTCACCAGGCGGTAGCGTTGCGTCAGAGAGAGGCGGTAGATGGCGGACGTTCACGATAAAGCCACGCGCAGTAAAAATATGCGCGCGATAGCGACCCGCGATACGGCCATTGAAAAACGCCTTGCCAGCCTGTTAACTTCGCAGGGAATTACGTTTCATACTCAGGACGCAACATTACCGGGCAAGCCGGATTTTGTGGTGAATGACTATGATTGTGTGATTTTTACTCAC
Source organism: Salmonella enterica subsp. arizonae (assembly GCF_008692845.1). Taxonomy (GTDB): domain Bacteria; phylum Pseudomonadota; class Gammaproteobacteria; order Enterobacterales; family Enterobacteriaceae; genus Salmonella; species Salmonella arizonae. The sequence continues at coordinate 855,205 of NZ_VXJW01000001.1, read as the reverse complement.
GGCTGCTTTTGGCACCATCATCACTGTTATCTGTTCAACGTACCGGCCACGCGTACGGCTTTCTGGCTGGAAAAAATCGGTAAGAATGTTGAGCGCGACGAGCGCGATATTCAGCGTTTACAGGCGCTTGGCTGGCGGGTACTGATTGTGTGGGAGTGCGCCTTGCGCGGACGAGCGAAATTGAGTGACGCGGCGCTGGCGGAGCGCCTGGAAGAGTGGATCTGCGGCGGCGGCGCCAGCGCGCAGATCGACACCCAGGGTATTCATCTACTGTCGTGAACCTTCCGTTTTACACGGCGTGACCACCGCTCCGGCTGGAAACAGGTACTTACCCAGCGTCACCATTACCACGGCAAACACAATCACGCCCAGGGCTGCCCATTCAACGGGTGATAGCTTCTCGCCGCCTAATCCTGTGCCAAGTAACACGGCGACCACCGGATTTACATAGGCATAGCTGGTTGCCAGCGCCGGGCTGACATTGCGAATCAGATACATATAGGCATTAATGGCGATGATTGAACCAAACAGCGCCAGGTAGCCGACGGCCATAAAACCCGATAAGCCAGGCAGTGTGGTGATTTTTTCGCCGGAAAGAAACGCCGCGCAAAGTAATATTACACCCGCCGCCAGCATTTCAATCGCGCCTGCCATCATGCCTGTGGGGAGAGCGATGCGCGAACCGTAAACGGAACCAAACGCCCAGCTCATCGAACCTATCAGGATCAACATCGCGCCCCACGGATTGCCGCTCAAGTTGCCGCCGCTGTTCAGTAGAATAATTCCGGCAAGGCCAATGGCAATACCTGCCCATTCTAATTTGCGCGTTTTAATACCAAAAAAGTAGCTAAAACACAGCGTAAACAGTGGGACGGTGGCGACCACGACTGCAGCAATGCCCGATGGCACGTTTTGATGCTCGGCCACCGTGACCAGACCGTTACCTACCGCCAATAGCAATAGACCAATAAGCACGGCATTGACGGTCTGGCGCAACGGCGGAAGTTTTTCGCCGCGTAGCAGCAAAAACGCCATGAGCACAATACCCGCCGAGAGAAAACGTATGCCTGCCATCATTAGCGGTGGCCAACTTTCAACGCCTATTCGGATAACAAAATAGGTAGACCCCCAAATGATGTACAAGGCAAAAAGCGCGCCAAAAAGAGGTAATAACTGCCGGAAACGCATAAACTCTCACAGTGAAATAACAAGGGTGGATACAGTAAACGTCAAAACTATTACGCTGGCGAGCATTATCATTGTCCTTTTTGAATAAAAAGGCATTGACCCGCGCCGTCGGTTTCAGCATTGCGCGTTTTGCTACATACTTAACGTTTCAGAAGAAAAGACAGAGGGAATCATTTTGGCAGGAAGTAGCTTACTGACATTGCTCGACGATATTGCCACGCTGCTGGACGATATTTCGGTAATGGGCAAACTGGCCGCGAAAAAAACCGCAGGCGTACTGGGGGACGATCTATCGCTCAATGCGCAGCAGGTGACCGGTGTTCGCGCCAACCGCGAGCTGCCAGTCGTATGGAGCGTGGCGAAAGGGTCATTAATCAACAAGGTTATTCTGGTGCCGCTGGCGCTGCTGATAAGCGCATTTATCCCGTGGGCCATTACGCCTTTGTTAATGTTAGGCGGCGCGTTTCTCTGCTTTGAAGGGGTAGAAAAAGTCCTTCATACTTTTGAAGCGCGAAAACACAAAGAAGACCCGGCGGAGCGGCAAAAACGTCTTGAGACTCTGGCGGCGCAAGATCCTTTGGCCTTTGAAAAAGATAAAGTGAAAGGGGCGGTACGTACCGATTTTATTCTTTCTGCTGAGATTGTGGCAATTACGTTGGGGATAGTCGCGCAGGCGCCGCTGCTTAATCAGGTGCTGGTGCTGGCAGGGATTGCGTTGGTCGTGACCATTGGCGTGTATGGCCTGGTCGGTATTATCGTAAAACTGGATGATATGGGTTACTGGCTGGCAGAAAAGCGCAGCGTGCTGGCGCAGAGTGTCGGTAAAGGATTACTGATTATCGCGCCCTGGTTAATGAAAGCGTTATCCATTGTCGGTACGCTGGCGATGTTTTTAGTCGGCGGCGGGATTGTCGTACACGGTATTGCGCCGCTACACCATGCCATCGAACATTTTGCGCAGCAGCAGGGTACTTTCATGGCGCATACGCTTCCAGGCCTGCTGAATCTCGTGCTCGGTTTTATTATCGGTGCCATTGTGGTAGCACTGGTGAAAAGCGTGGCGAAAATTCGCGGTGTTTCGCACTGATTTTCTACAATGAATTATGCAAAATTGTTTATCCTCGTCTAAGGTGAAAACGTTTCATCTGATACAGGAGGCAGGTATGGTCTTTTCTGTCAGTGAGGAAGTTACTGTGAAAGAGGGTGGACCCCGGATGATCGTCACCGGTTATTCCAGTGGAATGGTAGAATGTCGCTGGTATGACGGTTTTGGCGTAAAGCGGGAGGCATTCCATGAGAATGAGCTCGTGCCAGGCAAGGAAAGGCGCGTGCGGGACGAAGCCCGATGACAAAACGCCCGGTTAACACCGGGCGTTTTGCTGTGGAGAAAGAGAGTCACCATACTGCGACATGCTGCTATCAGGTTATGCCAGAATTAAGCGGTATCCCTTAATGATGTCTGACGACCGTAAGCCATCAGGGGGCATTGTATAAATAACCAGGAGTTACCAGGGTGCCGCACGAAACACTATTAGAAAATCAAGGCTGGTTTAAAAAGCTGGCGCGGCGTTTTGGTCCCGGTCATGTCGTCAATACCTGCTTTTTGATCGTTATGCTTTTCTCGACGCTACTTACCTGGCGGGAAGCGATAATACTGAAAGACGCGTATGTTGCCAGCCAGCGCAATCATCTGGGAAGCGTCGCTAATGCCCTTGACCGACAACTGCAATTTAATATGGATAGGTTGATCTTTTTACGTAACGGCATGCATGAAGCGCTGGTGGTGCCGCTGACTTTTTCTGCATTGCAAAGTGCTGTAATGCAGTTTGAGCAACGACGCGCCAGGCGTTTCTGGCAACTGGAGCTGGATAAGCGGCGGACATTGCCGCTATATGGCGTTTCCGATCAATTTGTCGCCCGGACGACGCTTCTTTCGCGGGATAATAGCGACCTGGCAAATGAATTAACCGCTACGCTGGAGCTGGGGTACCTGGCGCGTCTGGCGCGTTCATCCGCTATGCTGACGCTGGAAGCTATGTATGTTTCTCGCTCAGGGTTTTATCTCTCAACCCTTCCGACGGCATACGGCAGCGATATCGTATCCCGTTACTATCAGTACGTGACTCAGCCCTGGTTTACCGAGCAAAGCCAACGGCGTAACCCACAGCGTGGCGTACGGTGGTTTACCTCCACACGGCCCTATTTTTCTGATGAGCAACAAAAAGTGACGGCCAGTTTGCCGCTGGATCATGATAATTACTGGTATGGCGTACTGGCAATGGAAATTCCCGTCGCATCATTACAGCGGTTCCTGCGCGATGTGGCCGAAAAGGATATTGAAGGGGAGTATCAGCTATATGATAACCGTCTCCGTTTGTTGGCAGATTCCACGCCAGAACAACAAACCGCCAATATGTTGAATGACCGTGAGCGCACCTTACTGGCGCATGAAATAGAAAAAGATACCGAGGGCGGACTGCGGTTAGGAACGCGTTATGTGAGCTGGGAACGGCTGGACCATTTTGATGGCGTATTGCTGCGCGTACATACATTTCGCGAAGGTATACAGGGGAATTTCGGCAGTATTAGTATCGCGCTGACGCTGTTATGGGGTCTCTTTACTGCAATGCTGCTGATATCCTGGGGCGTTATTCGACATATGGTCAGAAACATGTTTGTTCTGCAAAGTTCGCTACAATGGCAGGCATGGCACGATCCGCTGACGCGTCTCTATAACCGTGGCGCACTGTTTGAAAAAGCGTCTCGGCTGGCACAGCGCTACCGGGAATTCCGGAAGCCTTTTTCTGTGATACAACTGGATTTAGATTATTTTAAAAGCGTAAATGATCGCTTTGGTCATCAGGCCGGCGATCGCGTGCTCTCCCATGCCGCGGGACTCATTGGCAGCACCATTCGATCGCACGATATTGCCGGACGGGTAGGGGGCGAAGAGTTTTGTATCGTCCTGCCCGATGCGACGAAAGCGCAAGCGCTGCAAATTGCCGAACGCATACGCCAGCGCATTAATGATAAAGAAATTCTGGTGACGAAAAGCACGACGCTTCGTATCAGCGCATCAATGGGGATCAGCAGCGCGGAGGAATACGGTGACTATGACTTTGAGCAGTTGCAGTCGCTGGCCGACAAACGGCTTTATTACGCGAAACAGTCCGGACGTAACCGTATTTGCGACAGCGGCGCGACTCAGGAATGGGAAAAGAAATAGTCCATGCCTTCGCGCCAGCCATCCGGCCCCTCGTTCTGGCTGCGGTAGACGCGCTGTGGATCGTTATTACGCAGATGTACGCCCTCCCGGTTAAGCCCTTTAACGACAACGGCATAATCCATCACATCCAGTAAGGGCGCATCGTTGGGACCGTCTCCCAGTCCGAACGTCAGGGGACGTGTGTGCCACTGCTGACGATACGCTTCAATTAGCCAGTTGGCGGCCTGATCTTTACCGGCGGAGGCGTCCAGAACGTGCCAGAAACGGGCGCCAGGCACAAATTGCAATCCCAGTTCATTTAAGCGGGCGACAAACTGCGCCATGCGTTCGTCGCTATCGCGCCAGATCAGTGATACCGAAGCTTCATGCAGACGGGTTAGCGCAGACTGAGCCCGGTTTAGCCCCGTCCATTCGCTTATCACCTGATCGTCAACGTCATCAAAAGTGGTGAACTTAAACTGTTCTTTTTCTCGCAATTTATGCAGGACGAGGCGGATTTCGCTGTGAGAAATGCCCGCTATCAGACGGGGATAATGGGGATGGTTTTCCCAGTGAACGTCCAATTGGACCACGGCGCCGTTTTCCGCAATTAGCGGCAGTCCCTGTAGATTTAACATCGTCTGGATCTGGAGCATTTCAGCTGCGGTTTTACTGCTACAGAGGATCACTGGTACGCCGCTTTCATGCAGGCGCGTAAGCCAGGCGGCCGCGGGCTGCCACTCAAAGGTGTGGCTGTTCAACAACGTGCCGTCCAGATCGGTAAAAATCAGCAAGGGGTCATGGATTGAGAGCATTTTTTCCTCATTTCCGTTGCAACGGCGGGCTTATTTCTAGGAAAAATCCTAAAGCACACCCGAAAGAAGTAGAACACTAACCGGAACCGATCCCGTCGCTTCCAGACAACACATGCGTTGTCACAACTTTGGCACCAAACCATTAACGATATTAACCATTCGTTTTAAAAATATTTACTTGTCATGCAAAAAAATTGCAGATAAGGTAAATCTCACATCAGATTTCCTGGTGTAACGAATTTTCAAGTGCTTCTTGCATAAGCAAGTTTGATCCCGACCCGTAGGGCCGGGATTTTTTTCGGCCATTTTTAACGGTTTACTTCCGCTACACTAAAATCATGAATATCCAGTTCGAATGCTTCGGCTAATTCATGCCATGTGTGATATTCCCGTCCGTCTACGCTCACTCGCTCAGGATCCTCCTGGCTACGCTGAACCTCGCTTTCGCTGATTTCATTGATTGCCGCCAGTAGCGCATCAACATCGACACTCACTTCGCGCTTTGCCGTATCACTGTACTCTTTTGCCGTTTTCATCTTCACTACCTCGCTGGTTCCTGACAGCCTAAGTATAGACCGTTGAGAAAACCAGCAAACACGCCTACAAGGCGCTGCCAGACGCGGAAAATTGTTCTACACTGGCACAAAGCGACAGGAGGAAAAGGATGAAGGTGAATGATCGGGTAACAGTTAAAACGGACGGCGGTCCCCGTCGGCCTGGCGTGGTTCTGGCAGTGGAAGAGTTTAGTGAAGGCATAATGTACCTGGTTTCGTTGGAAGATTACCCGCTCGGCATCTGGTTCTTCAACGAGTCAGGTCATCAGGACGGCATTTTCGTCGAGAAGGCGGAGCAGGACTAATTGGGCCGGACTGGAGGTGTATTGCCAGTCCGGATGTCTCAGCGCATATTAACAAAAATGCCGTTAGTGACGTTATCAGTCAGCCGCACTACGTGATAAATCACTTGTTTATTATGCGTTTTTATCTTTCGTTTAATATTCCCCTTATGAGAGGATACTGTTTTTGCTTTAATATTCATTCTGTCAGAAATCTGAATTGTTCCCTGACCTTCCATCCACATTCGCAACATGCTGGATTCAGTTCGACTTAAAGATAATGTTGGTAAATTTATCGTTCCTGACACACCAGACTCTTTTTTAAGAATATCGCCAAGAACAGTATCCAGGGAGTCAGGTTTAATTGATTTTGAGCTAATCAATAAGTTTTTTCTTACTAATAAATATTCATCAAAGTGTACGTTAGCAATAGCCATAAAAACAATAAATAACGTGTCGGGATATTGATTAATGATTTGCTTTATTTGTTGACTGTCTGAAGGTGTATGAATAAAACAGTCCTCATTAATAAACACCACCGAAGGTTGATGTGCGCTACAAGCGACAGCGAGTTCGTCAACGGTTTCGATGTCGTTGATTTCCCTTTTTTTCACCCCTCTGCTGACCAAATACCCGCTCAACCCTAGCCGGGTGTAACTGCATAAATCCATAATAATCGTTGACATGGCATACCCTCACTCAATGCGTAACGATAATTCCCCTTACCTGAATAACTCACCATAATCAGACGGAAACACAAATAGTCACCTTAGACACGCTTACGCCGTTTTTCAGGCGAACTTACTATCCCGTAAAGTTGCATATAATTTGCCAGGAATCATCTTAAAGTAATGTGAATGTTGCGTTATGTGAGTAAAGTAAAAACAAATAAGGGGCAGCGGATATATCCTGGTGGATGTTTTCTTTAAATTTACTTTCGGATAAACCTTAGTAAAACAGGATAAAGACTATGGGTTATTATTTACGGGCATCTCGCTAACAATATCAGCAAGTAAATTGAAAATTTCGCTAAATAAATGTTCGCAAAACGGTGCAATTAATGGCATTAGCGCGGCCATCAACATAATGCCGACAGTGAGCGTAAGCGGGAAACCGATAACAAATATTGAAAGCTGCGGCGCCATGCGGTTTAGTAGCCCAAGCGCCAGATTGAGCGTAAGCAGGAGGGTTATGATCGGCAATGCCAGCATCAGTCCGTTTAAGAAAATAAGCCCTCCGGCCCTGGCAAGCGCCATAAATGCATTACTGTTAACCGGGTTGCTACCAATGGGAAGGGTGTGGAAGGTATCGACCAGCAGCGAAATAAGCCACAAATGGCCATTAAAGGTGAGAAACAGCAGCATGGCGAGCATATCCATAATACGCGCCAGGACCGGCATATTAAGATGGCTGCCTGGGTCGACGAAAGTGGCAAAGGAAAGCCCCATTTGCAAACCGATAAATTCACCCGCGGTACGCACCGCCGCAAAGGCGAACTGCATAGTAAATCCCAGCGCAATGCCGATCAGAATTTGTTGCATCGCCAGCCATAAAGCGGCAATAGAAAAAAGCGGCGTATCGTTTGCCGGTAGCGACGGCGCGATAACGAGGGTAATCATCATGCCCAGTCCCAGCTTTACCCGCTTGGGAATAGCGCGCTCGCTAAGAATCGGCGCGGTTGAAATCAGCGCCAGTACGCGCAACAAGGGCCAGAAATAGAGATTCAGCCAGTATAGCCATTGCTCGCTTGTGACCTGTATCATCCCTCTGTTTATCCGATGATATAAGGTAAATTGCTGAACAGAGCGCGTACATAATCCAGCAGCAGGTTGAGCATCCACGGGCCGGCAACGATAATTGCAATAAATACGGCGACGATTTTAGGGATAAACGACAGCGTCATTTCATTAATCTGGGTCGCGGCCTGCAAAATGCTGATAATGAGGCCGGTAATCAGCGCGACGAGTAACAGCGGCGCAGCCAGGGCGAGGGCGACTTTCATCGCCTCGGTGCCCATCATCATGACGGATTCTGGAGTCATTTTGCGCCTCTAACTGTAAAAGCTTTGGGCCAGCGACCCCACGAGCAATTGCCAACCATCGACCAGCACAAACAGCATCAGCTTAAACGGCAGGGCGATTGTCGCGGGCGGCACCATCATCATCCCTAACGCCATCAGTACGCTGGCGATCACCAGGTCGATAATCAAAAAAGGGATGAAAATCGTAAAACCTATCTGAAACGCCGTCTTTAATTCGCTGGTGACATAGGCGGGCAGGAGAATACGCATCGGCACGGCTTCCGGCCCCTGTAACGGGCCGCTATTAGCCAGACGGGCAAACAGCGCCAGATCGGCTTCGCGGGTTTGGCGCAGCATGAACGCCCGTAACGGTTGAGCGCCTTTATCCAGCGCTTCCTGCATGGAAATTTTCTGCTCGCTAAACGGCTGGTAGGCATCCACGTAAATCTTGTCAATGACGGGCGACATAATAAAAAAAGTCAAAAACAACGCCAGTCCGAGTAGAACCTGATTTGGCGGCGCCGAGGGGGTGCCCAGCGCATTACGTAACAGGCCGAAGACAATGATAATGCGGGTGAAACTGGTCATCATCAGTAAAATCGCCGGCAGGAACGTCAGCGAGGTGATGAAGACCAGGGTCTGGACGGATAATGACCAGCTTTGGCCTCCGCCCGCTAATGGTTGGCTGATGAGCCCCGGCAGTTGCGCAGCGGCGGCGGGGCTAAAAAGCCACAGACCCGCCAGCGAAAGGAATAACAAACGGCGCATCAGGATCTCCCGGAACGCTTGAGTAAGCTCTTCATCATGTTCTGGAAATCCGCCGGCGGGACCACAGGCGTTTCCGTGTCGCTCTCCGCGGGAGGGAGGGTGTGCAGCAGGTTAATCTGCGAGGCGGTTACGCCCAGTACCAGACGCGCATTTTCGACCTCAACAATCACCACGCGTTCGCGCGGGCCAAGCGAGGCGCAGGCTGACACCTTGAGCCCACGCGCGCTATTTCTTTTTGGGGCGAATCCCATACGCTTAATCACCCAGGTCGCCGCCAGAATGAGCGCAATAATGCCAATTAATGCGCCGCTCACCTCAATTAGCGGCGATCCGGTTGGCGCGGCGGGTTGAGAAACCGTGGCCTGTGTCTTCATCATTAACGACTCAAACGACGCATACGCTCGGATGGCGTAATAATATCGGTAATACGTACGCCGTATTTATCCGCCACAACGACCACTTCACCCTGAGCAATCAGGTAGCCGTTAATCAGGATATCCAGCGGCTCGCCCGCCAGCCCGTCCAGCGCGACGACCGACCCCTGCGTCAGGCGCAGTAGCTCTTTAATGGTCATTCGCGTGCGGCCCAGTTCTACGGTCAGTTTGACCGGGATATCCATAATCAGATCGATATCCTGCATGGCGCCGCTGACGTCACCGCCGCCAAGCTGTTGGAAAACCGCGTCGGCGGTACTTTTATTGGTGGTCGCTTTTTGCTCGTTTAACGCGTCAGCCCACAGATCATCCAATGCGCCAGTATTCTCATCGGACGGATTATTCATGTCACTCATTTGGGCTGTTCCTCATTCAGCGAATTCAAAATTGGGTTGATCAAATGTTCTACGCGTAGCGCATACTGTCCGTTTACGGTGCCATATTGGCTGGTGAGTACCGGCACGCCGTCCACATGAGCAATAATGCGGTCGGGTTTTTCAATCGGCAGTACATCGCCGGGTTTCAGCTTCAAAATCTGGGAAAGACGCAACGGAATGTCGGCAAAATTCGCCACCAGCTCCAGTTCGGAGTGCTGAACCTGGCGTACCAGGTTATCGCGCCAGTTCTGATCTTCGTGGCGTGAGTTTTCCAGGGGCGGGTTCACCAGCAGCTCACGCAGCGGCTCGATCATGCTAAATGGCAGGCAGATGTTAAATTCACCAGTCAGATTGCCGATCTCCACATGAAACGGCGTATTGACGACAATATCGTTCGGCGAGGTGGTGATATTGGTAAATTTCACCTGCATTTCGGAACGAACATACTCCACTTCCAGCGGATTAATGGCTTTCCAGGCGTCGCTGTAGCCTTCCAGCGCCAGTTTCAACATCCGGTTGATGACGCGCTGTTCCGTATGGGTAAACTCGCGGCCTTCGACTTTGGTCGGGAAGCGACCGTCGCCGCCGAATAGGTTATCGACGGCAATAAACACCAGACTCGGCGAGAACACCACCAGCCCGGTGCCGCGTAACGGTTTCAGGTGGATCAGGTTCAGGTTGGTCGGTACCGGCAGGTTACGCGCAAATTCGTGATACGGCTGAATACGTATGGCGCCCACGGTAATATCCGGGCTGCGGCGCAGCAGGTTAAATAATCCCATCCGGAACTGGCGTGCAAAACGTTCATTAATGATCTCCAGCGCCTGCAAGCGTTCACGCACGACGCGACGCTGTGTATTGGGATCGTAAGGGCGAATATCGCTATCGCTTGCGATACCGGGCGTGGGGTCGTCTTTGGTGTCGCTGTCGCCGTTCAACAGCGCGTCAATTTCAGCCTGAGAAAGAATACTATCGCCCATATCGTTACCGCAGAATAAAAGCTGTATAAAGCACGTCGGTGACGACTTGTCCTGGTTGACCGGCAACGAGCGGCGCGGACAGCGTCTCTTTAATGGCGGCAATCAGTTTTTGTTTGCCTGCTTCCGTTGAGAGCTCGGCGGCATTCTGACGGGAAAACAGCAACAGCAGACGGCTGCGCACTTCCGGCAGATATTCATTCAATCGCGCGCGTGTCGCTTCGTCTTTCAGACGCAGGGTCACGCCGATATACAGCACGCGATCCGCATCGCCCAGATTGACGGTAAACGTATCCATCGCAAAAAATACCGGCGCAGGCGGCGGAGCCGGTTCCGCTTTAGCGTTCGTGGTCGGTTGCTGCTGCATACGCCAGTAGCTATAACCTGCGGTCGCGCAGGCGGCGAGGGTAATCAACACCAGCAAAGGTATCCAAATCGAGCGTTTGCTCTTTTTGTTAATCGCGGAGTCAGTCATCTGATACGGGCTTCCTGTTTCGGTACTGCTTATGGGCTGATTATCCCGTGTCCTGTCCACGACAAAGCGTGGAAAAGACGCGGATAATCATGCTACCTCTGGCGTTAGGCGAAGATATCCACTGCGCCATTGCCGTACGCGGCGACCTGAAGCGAGGCAGGCGCCGCTATCGCCAGGTCATCTTCAGCGCTAAATGTGTCCGCCCGTGGAGCGCGAGCAGGCGGTTGTTGCTGCGACGAAGACTGCTGTTGTCCGGCAAAGCTTTCGCTACTGATACTGCTTTGTCCCAACTGAATCCCGCTTTCTGCCAACTGGGTCCGCAACATCGGCAAGGCGGCTTCCAGCGCGGCGCGGACATGGCTATGCGGCGACACCATCTGGAGCTGCGCCTGATTGTCATCCAGCTTGAGAGAAATATGTACCTGACCTAACTCTTCCGGATGCAGTCGCAGTTGCGCGCTTTGTTGTCCCTGACGCGTAAATAACGTGACCTGCTGACTCAAGGTCTGCTGCCATTCATGGCTGCCTAACGGCGCGCTGAGCACCGGGGCTGAGGCGACAGGTAGCGGTTGCGCTGTGGCGCTACTGAGCGTCGGCATTGCCGCGCCATGCGTGACTGGCGCGGGCGGGCTATCAACCGCCACTTTCGCGCTGGTCGCGGCGGCAGCGACCACCAGCGGCGTCAGTGATGGACCCTTGGCGCGATCGTCGCTGACGCGCGCAAGCGACGCCTCGGTTTTCCCTTTTTCATGATCGCTAAAAGAGAGCGTATGTGTCTCTTCTTGCGGCGCCGATCTCATATCGCCGCGTAACAGTGACGGCAAGGCGATGTGATTTTCAGCCGGCGTCGCGACAGGTTGTCCGGGCAGCATGGCGAGTAAGGCGCTCAGACTGGCGAGATCCTCATCGCTCAGCGCGGGTGTTTTCTCATCATGCTGGGCCGTTTTATTCAATGCGGCCAGAGCACTGGTTTTTAACGATGGCGTTAGCGTAGACAGGAGATGTTGCGCTTGTGTCAGATCCGTAAGCGTTTCATCCGTCGCATTCGCTTTTTGCGCCAGCAGGTCGGCAAGCTTCGCCGACTGACCCGGTTCGCCATGTTGGGTCAGTAACCCTTTCGACAACTTGCTGCCTGCCGCCTGTAAATCGGCAAGCGTGATGCGGGCGTCTTTGCTCTGGGCGCCGTCTGCGCCTAACGCGTCCGCCAGTAGCGCCAGAAAGTCCTTGGCTGAATCGGTGGTTTTTCCTGACGTCAGACCCGCGGTCATGTCGGTATCGGTGGTGATCAGTTGGGGCAGGGTGATCATTCGGGTTTCCTCATTGCTGCACGCTGAGCAAATTCATCCATCTTTTTCTGATCCATGCGGTTTTCAGCTAACAGCGCTGCCGCGGTTTGTCGAGCCTGTAAGGTTTGCCAGGCCTGAAGGCGCTGCTTTTTTTCACGCCAGCTCTTCAGCGCCAGGTCGACTTTTTGCGTCCACAGGGTAAGCTGCAGACGATGCTGTTCTATCGCCTTTTCCAGTGTCTGAATAAACTGCTGATAGTTAATCCAGCGATTACTGGCGATACCTTTGCCCATATCGGTGTTCAGATTACTGCGATACTCATTCTGATAATCGATCAGCATTTTGAGCTGTTCTTCCGCCTGTTGGCAGCCGCGACGCATTTCTCCCAGTAAACGCGCCGCATCATCCACCTCTTTTTCGGCCAGATCTTTGAGTGTTTCCAGAGCGCCATGCTGTGCCATGATCGTCGCCTTCCTGCTTTATCACACCGTCGGGAAAATCAAATCGAGCGCCTGGAGAGAGTTCTCCCAGTCGGCCCGTTCAAAAATGCCTTGCTGTAAAAACGCTTCTAATTGCGGCCATAAGGTAATGGCTTTATCGAGCATCGGATCACTGCCTTTGGCATAGGCGCCGACGCTGACCAGATCGCGGTTACGCTGGAAACTGGAAAGCAATTGTTTAAATAGCCGTACCCGCGCATAGTGCTGCTCGGTAATGAGCGCAGTCATCGCGCGGCTGATTGACGCCTCAATATCAATTGCCGGATAGTGCCCGGCCTCCGCCAGACGGCGAGATAAGACAATATGCCCGTCGAGAATGGCGCGTGCCGAGTCGGCAATCGGATCTTGTTGGTCGTCCCCCTCGGTCAGCACGGTATAAAACGCGGTGATAGAGCCGCCGCCGTGAATACCATTACCGGCACGCTCGACCAGCGCCGGCAGCTTTGCAAACACCGAGGGCGGATAACCTTTCGTGGCAGGCGGTTCGCCGATTGCCAGCGCAATTTCACGCTGCGCCATCGCATAGCGAGTCAGCGAATCCATAATCAGCAACACATGCTGTCCGCGATCGCGAAAGTCTTCGGCGATGCGAGTCGCATAGGCGGCACCCTGCATCCGTAGCAGCGGCGAGACATCGGCCGGAGCGGCAATGACGACCGAACGCGCGCGACCATCGGGACCAAGAATATTTTCGATGAAATCTTTAACTTCGCGGCCCCGCTCGCCGATAAGTCCTACGACAATCACGTCCGCCCGCGTATAGCGCGCCATCATGCCAAGCAGAACCGACTTACCGACGCCGGAACCGGCAAATAGCCCCATACGCTGACCGCGCCCTACGGTTAGCAACGCGTTGATAGCGCGCACGCCGGTATCCAATACATGTTCGATTGGCGTTCGCTGTAGCGGGTTAAACGGCGGCGTGATTAACGCGCCAGTTTCCGTCGTATCCGGCGCAGGCAGTCCGTCGAGCGGTTTACCGCCGCCATCCAGCACCCGACCAAGTAGGGCCGGGCCGAGCGGCAACTGTTTTCCGCTTTGCAGACCGTCGCCATGGCCGTTACGGGCATAAACACGGGCACCGGGCAGAATACCTTCTACCTCTTCCAGCGGCATTAAAAATAGACGTTGGCCGTTAAAACCTACCACTTCCGATTCCACTTCTTTGGTTTCAGGGCCGTCCTGGCGTTCAATAATGCAGGTTGCGCCCAGCGGAAGCTGGAGACCAGTGGCCTCCAGTACCAGACCGGTGGCGCGGGTTAAACGTCCGTAACGACGCACCGCCGGCAACAACGCTATTTTTGCTTCAAAGTTGTCGAGCGCGGTAAGCCAGCGGGTCAAACGTGTGGTCATCAGAGCACTCCCGGCGCCGCCAGGCGACACAACTCTTGCCAGCGCGTGGCGACGCTGGCGTCCAGATCGCCCTCATCGGCTGAGACTTTACATCCGCCGTGATGCAATGTCGGATCGCCACGCAACCGCCAGCCGTGAAGGCTGAGCGTGGCGCCCAGCATCTCTTCCACCCGCTGTAAGTCGTCCGGATGCACGCGCAACTGCGGTTTGCCGCTAAAGAGCGGCTCTTGCTGCAACAATTGTTGGATCTGCTTAATCAGCGCGGAGTTGTCTACCGCCGGCGTTTGGCCGATGACCTGACGCGCGGCCTCCAGGGCCATTTGCATCAGCCGTGAGGCGATCACGCTATCGAGCGCGTCAAGCGTATTCTGAAACTCGCTCACCAACTGCTGCATATGGGCATGAATCGGTGCCTGCTGCGTTTGCGCTTGTGCTTGCCCCTGCTCCAGCCCCTGCGCTAAGCCTTCCTGATATCCCTGCGCGTGTCCTTTTTGCCGTCCCTCTGCCAGCCCGGCGTTATAACCTTGTTCATGGGCCTGTATTTTTAGCTGCGCCATCTCCTGCTCCAGCTGTTGTTCGGCAGTGAGTTCAGGTTCCGGCGCGTCTTCTGTCAAGATGACGTTGTCAGCTTCAACCGGCATAAACGCTTCTGGCGGCGGGGCGAGATCGTCGGGAGTCCAGACTTGCCACGGCAATTCATTAGACATAGGTATCCTCGCCGCTGCCAATCACCATTTCGCCGGTTTCCGCCAGACGACGCACAATAAGCAGAATCGCTTTCTGTTCGTTTTCCACCTGAGACAGACGAACCGGGCCACGGTTGGCAAGGTCGTCGCGCAGGATATCGGCGGCGCGCTGGGACATATTGCGCAGGAACTTCTCGCGTAATGGCGGTTCGGCGCCTTTCAGGGCGATCAGTAGCGACTCGGAATCCACTTCCTGCAGCAGACGCTGGATGCTGCGATCGTCCACATCCACCAGATTTTCGAACAGGAACATCTCGTCGATAATTTTCTGCGCCAGTTCGCCGTCGAATTCGCGCACAGCGGTAATAACCGCTTCTTCCTGCTGCGTTTTCATCAGGTTGATAATTTCCGCCGCGGTTCTCACGCCGCCCATTTTGCTGCGTTTCAGGTTCTGACCGTCGAGCAGGCCATTCAGCACTTCGGTCAGCTCCGCCAGCGCCGCGGGCTGTACGCCGCCAAACGTCGCGATACGCAGCATCACATCATGACGCAGGCGCTCGTCAAACAGCGCCAGAATATCGGCGGCCTGGCCACGTTTGAGGTGGACCAGAATGGTAGCGATAATCTGCGGGTGCTCGTCGCGAATCAGGTCGGCAGCACTCTGCGGCTCCATAAAATTGAGCGTTTCGATACCGCTGGTGGTATCGCGCGTTTCCAGAATATCTTCCAGCAGGCTGGAAGCTCGCTCCTCGCCCAGCGCTTTTACCAGCACGGAACGCAGATATTCGTTGGCGTTGATATTCAGCGCGGCGAACTGCTCCGCTTCCTGCTCAAACTCTGACAGCACGTCCGTCAGTTGTTTGTTGGAGATTTGACGCACGTTAGCCATCGCCGTACTCAGCGCCTGCACTTCGCGGGTGGAGAGGTGCTTAAACACCTCTGCCGCCCGGTCCTCGCCAATGGTCATCAACAAAATGACGCTTTTATCGGTACCGCTAAGATTACTCATGATCGTTACTCATCCACTGGCGAATGACCAGCGCCACCACGCGCGGATCGTTGTCTGACATTTCGCGAATACGCTGGCTCATCACCTCGGCACCCAGACGCTGGTTAGCCCGACGTTGCTGGAGCTGCTCGTCTTTGCTGAGGCGTACTTCCACGGCTTCTTCGGTTTCCTGACGAACCTGCGCCTGTTCCTGCGCCGCTTTCGCCTCTTCAACGCGGCGGGTCAACTGCGGACGTACCGCTTTGCGCCACAGAATCCAGGCCACCAACAGCACCAGTAACCAGCGGCCTGCTGCGAACAACTGATCGATAAAGGATTGCTGCTGCCAGAAGGGCAGTTCGCCGCCGGTTTCATCCACTGCGCTAAACGGTGAATTCACCACGTTTAGCGTATCACCGCGTTTATCGGAAAAGCCCATCGCTTCGCGGGTTAAATCTTCGATCTGTTTCATCTGATCGGCGGTCAGCGGTAGCGGTTTGCCATCCGCCAGCGTTTTGTAATTCACCACGACGGCTACTGAGAGACGCTCAATATCCCCGACATTCATTTTGGTGTGGCGAATAGTACGGTCCACCTCGTAGTTGCTGGTTTCATTGCGCTGCGTATTACGCGGACCAGTGCTGTTACTGTTCGTACTGGTACTGGTTTGTGCCGTATTCTGCGCGTTTTGCTGATTGCCCGGCGGCGTGGCGATCGGCGCCTCGTTAGGCGGCGCGGGTTGGTTCGACAGCGCGCCAGGCACGCCGCCGGGATAACCCGCGCCTATTTGTTCGCTAATATTCAACTGACGTGAACGCAGGGTGGCCTTCGACGCATCGCCGTTCGGGCTGTAGTGCTCTTCCGTTTGTTCTTTATTGGCAAAATCCAGTTGGGCGGTCACCTGAGCGTGAACATTACCGTTACCGACGATAGGCGACAAAATGGCTTCGATACGGCGCTGAATGCGGCTTTCCACATCATTAGCGAATTTTAATTGCGCGTCATTAAGGTCGCGACCGCTGGTATTGGATTGTGTGAGCAGATGTCCAGATTGATCGACCAGCGTGACATTTCCTGGCGGCAAACCGGCGACAGCGCTGGAAACCAGATGTACCACGGCGCTAATTTGTCCTTCATCCAGCGCCCGGCCCGGTTCCAGTGTGACGGTGACGGAGGCGGAAGGGGATTTTTGTTCCCGCACAAAAAGCGATGGTTTCGGCATCGCCAGGTGGACGCGGGCGCTTTTTACCGGGCCCAGCGTTTCGATCGTCCGGGCCAGTTCACCTTCCAGCGCGCGCTGATAATTCACCTGCTCGCTGAACTGACTGATGCCGAATTTTTCCTGATCAAGCAGTTCAAAGCCTACCGCGCCGCCTTTGGGCAGCCCCTGTTGCGCCAGACGCAGACGCAGTTCATGCACTTTGTCGGCAGGCACTTCAATCGCGCCGCTGCCATTGGCAAAGCGATAAGGGATATTCATCTGGGTCAGTTGTGCGACGATCGCACCGCCATCCTGATCGGAAAGGTTGCTGAACAGCGTGCGGTAATCGGGCGTTTTGGCCCATAGTACCATCGCAACGATAATCGCCACGGCGGCAGAACCCGCCACAATTAACGGAATTCGGGGATTCGCGCGTAGGCGATTAAGCCACTCGAGAGGTTTAGGTTGGGTTGCAGTCGATGCAGTCGCACTCATCTCGCACCTCGTGACTGATCGTGGACGGCGTTTTTTGCAAAGTGGAACAAGACTCACTCCCGGGTCAGCAAACTCGAAAAATTGACGGTCTCATTATTTGCGGTTTCGAATTTTTCTATGCGCTAAAAACCGAGGTTTTTTAGCGTTATTTAACGCCTTTATCTTATTGACAAACTGGTAATCTCTGTTGTGTAAAAAGTCATCCAGGGGAATAGCATGGCAGCAATACAGGGGATTGAAGGGGTCATCAGCCAGTTACAGGCGACAGCGGTGGGCGCGCGCGGTCAAGAAACGCAATCGCAGCCGACCGTGAGTTTTGCCGGTCAGCTACATGCTGCGCTGGATCGTATTAGCGACAGACAGACGGAGGCGCGCGTTCAGGCTGAAAAGTTCACTCTGGGTGAGCCGGGCATTGCGCTTAATGATGTGATGGCTGATATGCAAAAAGCGTCCGTCTCCATGCAAATGGGGATTCAGGTGCGCAACAAGCTGGTGGCTGCGTATCAGGAAGTGATGAGCATGCAAGTTTAGGTCATGGCTGGCAGCACATCAGCAGCGAATCCCCAGGCGCTTACATAAGTAAGTGGCTGGGGGCGCGCGGAAAGGCAACGTCATGCAGCTTGCATTATTTATAATATAAAATAGAAATTGCGTCATTAATTGGGTTTAGTATTTTAGGAAGCGTACTCATTTCACCGATAAGCGGGTTGCACAGTGTTGCAGGGACTTATTAAAAATAGGACGCGCTTGTTTACTGACGCCATACATTCCTACTGTTCGTTCTGACGCTGTTGTCATTGAGTTTGCAATCCAGAATGTTCCTGCAATATGTGCGCCGTTGCGATAATACACGGTAAATTCTTTATTAATGCCTGGAATATCTGTTTCATGGAGATCCAGTATATACCCATACGGGGACAGATTATCAGCGAGACAGCGGGCAATGACGCTCGGATATGCATTGATTACTGTGACGGGTGAGTAACAGGCGGCGGCAGGACAGACGGTTCCAATAATGGAGATGAAAATAATTTTTATCATTTTTTTGGCTTCTGCTGTGCATAAATAAATGTCACCTGATGATGTCAGTGAGTAAAGATATAAATACCTGATGGTTTTTGATGGCGTAGACGGAAAATAATAATTATTATTTTATGTTTCGGCCAAAATAGTCATGGGTTTTTCATCATCTCAGACAAAATTAAAACGGTATACGTTATATAATAGATTTATGCCACGGCGCACAAGACGACCTTGTCTGATTTCTTTTATGCGTTTTAGATTTTTGCCTGTTATGTCGTAAAAAGGTCTCCCGCCGTAACGTACAGCGGGAGTATGCGCTTATTTTTGAATCAGATAACGAATTGTCGGGCCATCCTGCTGAATATCCAGCACCGTATAGCCATGATTGCGCGCATCCAGCGGAATATTATTAATGGATTGCGGACAGTCGCTCACCACTTCCAGAATCTCACCTTTTTTTAGCTGCGGCATCGCTTCCAGCGTCGCCACGGCAGGGTACGGACAGGGTTCGCCAACCATATCAAGACGGTAATCAGGGACGATATTTTTCATGCGGATTCCTTAGCGAGAGTTAACCCGGCGCGGCGGAAGAAACGTTTTTCCCAACCGATGATTAACATCAGCGCGGCAAATAACAACAGATACGTGACCAGCAGCCCCCCCAGCGGACCGAAGGTACTCAACAGGTTAACTTTCTCCCAGTTGGTTGCCAGCGCGGGCGCGAAATCATCCCAGTAGTAAGCCAGGATGGTCGAACCGATGACATTACCGAGGCCCACCCACCAGTAATGCACCTGTCCCTCTACGGCGCGGTACATCCAGCCGGTTTCGCAGCCGCCCGCCAGCACGATGCCAAAACCGAACAGCAGTCCGCCAATGACCGCATTCGGGCCAGCCCACATAATTTTAGGTGCAACGCCTAACTGCACGTAGCTGAAAATACCAATGGCGCTGACCGCCATGCCGAAAATAATCGCTTTCGCCATATGGGCGCGCCCGGAGATCCACAGATCGCGAAAGGCCGAGGTAAAGCAGATTTGCGCGCGCTCGATCAGCAGCCCAAATCCGACGCCGAACAGCATCGCCAGCCCCAGTTTCGGCTGATGCATTGCCGTTAATAACGCCCAGCCAATCATGCCGATAAAGACCAGCATACCGAGCCTGAAACGCCGTCTTGCCTGAGCCGGTTTCTGCGTCAGTGGGGAAGCCGCAGAGACCTTTTGCATTTTCACCGGTATGCGAAATATCGGCAGCAACGTAAAGCGGGCGCCGAACCAGGAACCGATAGCGGTCGCCAGCGCAAAGAACCACGCGTGTAGGGAGAACTGCGGGATTCCGGTAAAAAAGGCGGCCAGGTTACACCCCATCGCCAGACGCGCGCCGAAGCCAGCGATAATGCCTCCGACCACCGCCTGCACGATACGGATTCGGCTGCGCGGCATACGCAGTTTTACGTTGTTGGCCCACAGCGCCGCGGCGAAACAGCCGCCGAACATGCCGAGGATCATCATTCCGTCGATACGCGTTAGCGGCGTACCTTCCAGATGAATCAGCTTGTAGTAGCCCCACTGTTCGGCATGAATGCCAAAAAGCTGCAAAATTTGCCCGCCCCAGCGGGTAAATTCGCCCGTCACGGCCCAGAAAGTGCCGGTGATGCCAAAATAGTAGGTAGAGAGAATACCGGCTGCGATCACCGCAGGGGCCGGCGCCCAGAATTTAATTAACCAGGTTTTCCTGAAGTGTTGCCATGACATGTGTTTAGCCTCTGAACTCAGAAGGTGTGAAACAAGAAGTGCGCATACTACACCGTTCGCAGAATTTGCCCACACCTAATAAGCGGTAATACCGACTGGATCAAATTGCGGCCAGCGCCTGGAAAGACTGGCGGTGCCAGGGCTTTAATGCCACAATTCCTCTTTCTTCTGATGCAGGATGAATGATGAAAAAAGTAGCGATCGCTGGCGTATTGCTGGTTCTGGCCGGATGTGCCGAGGTGGAAAACTATAATGATGTGGTGAAAACGCCCGCGCCGGCCGGGCTGGAAGGGTATTGGCAGTCAAAAGGCCCGCAACGTAAGCTGGTGAGCCCTGAAGCTATCGCCAGCCTTGTGGTGACTAAAGAGGGCGATACGCTGGACTGTCGTCAGTGGCAGCGCGTTATTGCTCTGCCGGGCAAGCTGACCATGTTCTCCGATGATTTAACCAATGTTACGGTTAAGCGTGAGCTTTATGAGATTGAGCGCGACGGGAATACCCTGGAATATGATGGTATGACGCTGCAACGGGTTGATCGCCCAACGCCGGAGTGCGCCGCCGCGTTAGAAAAAACGCCACTGCCGACGCCGCTGCCGTAATTTCGCTTCCCGGCAGTGTTCTGCCGCCGGGAGCGTTAATCACACGTCCTCAATGTTCCATACGCTAACGCTGTCTCCATTGTAGAAAAAAGTCGCTGCGTTTTGCTCATTAGTTACAACATACTCATGCCGATTTCCCTGAAAATCACGCCAGGTCTGGTTTCACGGCGTCCAGGTGAAAGCCGTCGCATGCCCCAGAGTGCTCAATCTTGAATCTCTTCCGTAACCGCGTGATTGCGAAAATCGCTATTTTCGCCCATCAAATAGTCGAAATTACCCATCTCATTATCGACCTGATCGTTCCATCCATCGCCGGTATAGTCGTTGAAGATCTTAACAATACCGTCTTCGTCGGGATTTTCGATGTGATCAATGCCGCTGAAACAGTGGTAGTCCCAAATAAAGTTGGAATACTGACCCGCGCGGGCAGGGAAGGTGTAGCGTGTCCAGCCTTCGCATTCAATGATATTGTCATTGATTTGCGTGCGGTCATCCTGACTTACGCGCTGAACGCGAATACGTTCTTTTTCGTCCGCGCCCATTTTGTGGTTCACGACTACATCGAGCAGCACCGCAATGTTATTTTTTTTGAGCGCGTCGATCGCCGTCGGGATAATACCAGTGGATGTACTGCAATAACGTGGGGTTTTTCATCTTCCGCGCTCCAGAAGTCGTTTAGCCGACCTCTGGAGTATGGAGGGATTTTCATGCGAGACGGGAAAATATTATGAGGCGCCAGGCGCGTCTGGTACGAGTAACATACCGGAAAGACGGCCATAAGCGTTGTTGAGCGATTTTTGGCGGGTGGATTGTCCGATCAAACCACTAAGTTCATCCAGCCGCTGTTGCAGCAGCCCTTTGAGGCGCTGTTCATTATCCAGCGTTTGTTTGATGTATCCGGCGACCATATCCTGAATACTTCGCGTAATGCCCGGTGGAGTTTGCTTTTCCATCACCGTTTCAATACTTTGCAGATAGGAGACCTCTTGTTGTAGTAAGAGCTCCCATTCACCTCGCTGCGCAAGTTCAAGCAGCGATTGGCTGAGCAGCGCTATACGCTGCCAACGGTTGATAAACTCCACGGTTGAGGTCATTAACGAGACTCCTGGAAAGATGCTTTCGGTGAAATCTGCTTCCAGGCTTCTGCAATATTGCTGAGTAACCCTTCCACTTCTTCGATGGCCTGGGCGTCGTTACGCAAGTTAGCCTGCAGTAAACGACGAATCATATAGTCGTATAGATCGGAAAGGTTCGTCGCAATCTCACCGCCTTTTTCCCGATCGAGACCGGCTTTCAGACCGTTATCGATAATATTGATGGCTTTGCTTAACGCTTCACCTTTCGCGACAACATCACCTTGTTCTAAAAACAGGCGAGCGCGCACCAGGGCGCTATTCGCGCCATCAAACAACATTTCAATCAACTGGTGCGGGCTGGCGCTCATCACGGCGCTTTCCACGCTGACTTGCGCATAAGCTTTGATACCGCTCGCGGTGTACATGGTAACCTCTGTTATCAGGACTTGTTCATAGCAGTAAACTGCTGGCTTAGATAAGTACTGGTGTTATTCAGTTTATTCATCATGGTATCCAGCTGCGAAAACTGGGCTTTGTAACGGGCAACGGTGTCATCAATACTGGCGCTAACAGCCAGATATTGTTTAGTCAGCTTTTTCAGCGTGGCGTTAATGCTATCCTGAGCATTGTCTATAATACCGTCATCCGCCAGATAACTTTTCACTTCGGTGGCAATTTTGGTAGTGATGCCCGTTTCTTTTCCATCGCCCACTAATAACTCGCGTACAGAGGCGGTATTTTCATCCAGCGCTTTTTTAAGCTTAGTGTCGTCAATTTTTAGTTTGCCAGTCGTACCGTCAGATGAAATGCCAATTTCATTAAGCGTTTTAAATGCGCCAGTACTACCGCCATTAGCAAACTGGGCGCGAATTCCTGTTTGAATTGTACGTACTACGCTATCGCCTATCAGCGCGCCATTGTCTTTATCCTGAGTTTCCGCGCCGGGGTCTACTTCTTTATATTTGGTTAGCGTATTGAATGTATCAATAAGAGAATTATAGGCATCGACCCAGCCTTTAATCGCTTCAGTCGCTTTTTCATTACTCTTGGTAACGGTGACCCGCGCGTCGGTGACTTTTTTAGTTAGCTCAAGTGTAACCCCCTGAGGTGCATCGGTAATTTTGTTACCTGGACGTTCTATATCAATACCGTTCATCGTTAGTTTTGCATTCTGTGCGCTGACTAACTCTTCCATCTCTCCAGTACCAGTATTACTATCATAGGCCAGCAAATCGTTTAGTTTGCTATCTCCTTCCACGGAGACGGTCATTTTATTATCCAGTCCCTCGGCGGCCGTCAAAACTAAGCGATATTCCCCTTCTTTAACCTTAACAATACTGGCTGAAATGCCGCTATCTTTATCGTTAATCGCTTTGCTGATGTCATCTAGCGAGGTTTGATCTTTATTAAGAGTAATCTCCAGCGGCTCTTTACGACCAGGCTGTTCTATTTTAATGGTACGTGTAGCAGCGGCGTCACCCAATGCTTCTTTCGTTGAGGCTATTTTCGTCGTCGTGCTTAACGTCTGAGCCTGGGCCAATTGCGACACGCTAATCGTGTAAATCCCTGGCGCGGCGCCTGCTTCAGTGGATACTTTCAGATCTTCAGTGCTGCTGGTGACGTTACTGCTTCTAAACAGTTCAGCTTTGTTTAACGCGCTATTCGCGGTCTGGAATTTTTCCAGGGCGCTTTTCAAGGTACCGTATGCGGTTAAGCGAGCGGTATTATCGGTTTGTTGCTGAGTGATCGGGTTTAAGCGCTTTTTCTCAGCAATAGTCAGGTTTGTCAGCAACGTATCTAGTGGTAAGCCTGAGCCAACGCCCAATGATGAAAATGAAGCCATGCCTGATTCCTTTTGATTGCAAACAGTAGTTAAGCGCGTTATCGGCAATCTGGAGGCAAAGTTTAATGATAATTTTGCAAAAATAATGCGCGGAATAATGATGCATAAAGCGGCTATTTCGCAGGCTAAGAAAAAAATTGGGGGAAGTGAAAAATTTTCTAAAGTTCGAAATTCAGGTGCCGATACAAGGGTTACGGTGAGAAACCGTGGGCAACAGCCCAATAACATCAAGTTGTAATTGATAAGGAAAAGATCATGGCACAAGTCATTAATACAAACAGCCTGTCGCTGTTGACCCAGAATAACCTGAACAAATCCCAGTCCGCTCTGGGCACCGCTATCGAGCGTCTCTCTTCCGGTCTGCGTATCAACAGCGCGAAAGACGATGCGGCAGGTCAGGCGATTGCTAACCGTTTTACGTCTAACATTAAAGGTCTGTCTCAGGCTTCCCGTAACGCTAACGACGGTATCTCCATCGCGCAGACTACCGAAGGCGCATTGAACGAAATCAACAACAACCTGCAGCGTGTGCGCGAACTGTCTGTCCAGGCAGCAAACGGCTCGAACTCTGGTTCAGATCTTAAATCCATCCAGGATGAAATCGATCAGCGCCTGAACGAAATTAACCGTGTCGCGGAACAAACCGATTTTAACGGGAAAAAAGTATTAAGCCAGGATGGACAGCTGACCATTCAGGTTGGGGCGAATGACGGTGAAACTATCACAATCGATCTTCAGAAAATCGATAAAACCGAGCTGGGCTTAGATAAATTAGATGTAACTAAAGGAATCGCAACCACTGTAAGCTCTGGAGCTTCGGTAGTTGGTGATGTAAAAATTGCGGCAGCTGATTTCGATAACGCAAAAACAACTGGTGGTCCGGCTGCGGATAAATTATCTCTGACAAAAGATGATAAAGGTAATTACTTTGTCAAAGATGATACTACTACTGGGGCGGCTAAATACTATGCAGCTACCGTAGATACGACAACGGGTAAAATTAGTTTTGATTCGGATAAAGATGTAACTGCAACTGCGGGGACTCCGCCAGCAGTAACTACCTTATCACGCGAAGTGAAATTTGATGGAGCAGATTTAAAAGCCGATCAATCTTTAGTGAAATATAAAGATGATAAGGGTAAAGATCTCTATGCTATCCAAACTTTGGATAAAGACGGAAATGCAAGTTTTAAATCTGTAACATTTTCCTCTGACGGTAAAACTACGGAGGGTACTGCCGTAGCCTTGGCTGCAAACGTTGATCCGCTGGCAAAAATCGATGATGCGCTTAAAACCGTTGACGCATTCCGTAGCCAGTTGGGTGCGGTGCAGAACCGTTTTGAATCTGCCATCACTAACCTGGGCAACACGGTAAATAACCTGTCTTCTGCACGTAGCCGTATCGAAGATTCCGACTATGCGACCGAAGTTTCCAACATGTCTCGCGCGCAGATTCTGCAGCAGGCCGGTACTTCCGTTCTGGCGCAGGCTAACCAGGTTCCGCAAAACGTCCTCTCTTTACTGCGTTAATCCGGCGATTGAGTCACCGACACGTGGTACACAATCAAGGCAGCGAAAGCTGCCTTTTTTAATTCCGGAGCCTGTGCAATGAAAGAAATTACCGTCACTGAACCTGCCTTTGTCACCCGCTTTTCCTGTTCTGGCTCGGCCTGTCGCGACCACTGTTGTAAGGGCTGGAGGATTGCGTTGGATAAAGCGACGGTTAAAAAGTATCTTTCCAGTAAAGATATCGCTATCCGTACTATCGCCAAAGACAATATAATTTTAGTGAAGAAAGACGTATCTGACTGGGGGGTGATTAAATTACCTTCTGCATTGGGTAGCTGTCCGTATCTGGATGAAGATCGCTTATGTTTGGTACAAAAGAAAATGGGGGCAAAAGCATTAAGCCGGACATGTACTATCTTCCCACGGGTATATCATACTTATAAAAACGAGGTGCGATATTCTTTAAGCCTTGCCTGCCCAGAAGTGACAGCGCATATTTTAAACGATGCTGATGCGGTAGCACTCAATGAAAAGACGATCATTCAGCAGAAGTACAATACCGCGCCGCTATTCTCCCCACAGCAAAAACTACTTAACTTGTTTTGCCTGAGTTTGATTAACCATACGGCCAGCAATACGGATGTGGCATTGTATGCGTTGATCAAGTTTGTGATGTACGCGCAGAGGTTTCCCAGGATTGATGACGCTGCATTGAGGGAGCTTGAGCAAGTGTATGGCACGTTAGTTTCCCAGTTGCAGTCCGGCTCGTTAACTCAGGAACTCACTAATATTACGCCGGATAAGAAATTTAAAACATCCCTGGTACTGTTGATGCAGGATTACTTCAGAGCGCTTCCTCCGAGCAGAGGAAGTTATGTCCTGGATCACTACATCCAGTGTCTTCTGCGGGGGCTGACGGCGGAAAAGGGCGTTTCAATGGAGCAGAAGGTCAGCGATATTGAGGCCTCGTTCGTGCGCTGTTTACAGGCGGATGAGCAGCAGGGAGGTTGGGCCTTCAGGAATATCATTCTCTATAAAATTTGGGAAAATAATTTCCCCAACCAGCCGAATGTCGACCCGTTACGCGCGCTGTATATTATCGTGGCGGAATATGCGTTTATTAAGCTATTAACGGCGGCCAGCGCGCATGAGCGTGGGCGGCTTGAGTGGGATGACGTGACCAATATTGTGTATAGTTTTCACTCACGCAGCCAGCATAATAGCGAGGTGGCGAAGAATTTTCATCGCCACATAGAAATGGTGCGTACTGGCGACGATCTGTCGATGATTCATCTTCTGACATAATTTTGTTCGGGGTGGGCTCTTGCGCATCCCGTTTATTTTATCTGGCTGATTTTATTCTGCTCTTTTATCCGCTAAAAAGGCGCTACAGGTTACATAAGTGAAATAACCCTTCTTTTATAGTCTTATTCTCCCGATAGAACCCTCTGCAGAAACGGATAATCATGCCGATAACTCATTTAACGCAGGGCTGTTTATCGTGAATTCACTGTATACCGCTGAAGGTGTAATGGATAAACACTCGCTGTGGCAGCGTTATGTACCGCTGGTGCGTCACGAAGCATTGCGCCTGCAGGTGCGATTGCCGGCGAGCGTGGAACTGGACGATCTGCTACAAGCGGGCGGCATCGGGTTATTAAATGCGGTCGACCGATATGACGCTTTGCAAGGAACGGCATTTACCACTTACGCAGTGCAGCGTATTCGTGGGGCGATGCTGGATGAATTACGCAGCCGCGATTGGGTGCCGCGTAGTGTCCGGCGTAATGCCCGCGAAGTGGCGCAGGCGATGGGACAACTGGAACAGGAACTGGGGCGTAATGCGACGGAAACCGAAGTGGCGGAACGTCTTGGCATTCCTGTTGAAGAGTATCGCCAGATGTTGCTCGACACCAATAACAGCCAACTCTTCTCTTACGATGAGTGGCGGGAAGAGCATGGCGATAGCATCGAACTGGTGACTGAAGAGCATCAAAAGGAAAACCCGTTACACCAGCTACTGGAGAGCGACCTGCGACAGCGGGTAATGGGCGCGATTGAATCGCTGCCGGAACGCGAGCAACTGGTGTTAACGCTGTATTACCAGGAAGAGCTCAATCTGAAAGAGATTGGCGCGGTACTGGAAGTCGGAGAGTCGCGGGTCAGCCAGTTGCATAGTCAGGCCATCAAACGATTACGCACCAAACTGGGTAAGTTATAGGTAGCGAGTGATCGCGCCCGAAAAGTGCCGCACAACGTATAGACTACCAGGAGTTCTCATGACGGTGCAGCAACCTAAAAGGCGGCCTCTGAGCCGCTATCTTAAAGACTTTAAACACAGCCAGACGCATTGCGCGCATTGTCACAAATTGCTCGATCGCATTACGCTGGTTCGCCGTGGCAAGATTGTTAATAAAATCGCCATTTCACAGTTGGATATGCTACTTGACGACGCTGCCTGGCAGCGGGAACAAAAAGAGTGGGTGGCGCTGTGTCGCTTTTGCGGTGATTTGCACTGCAAAAAACAGAGCGATTTTTTCGATATTATTGGTTTCAAACAGTATTTGTTTGAACAAACCGAGATGAGTCATGGCACGGTGCGGGAATATGTGGTGCGTCTGCGGCGCCTTGGCAATTATCTCAGCGAGCAAAACATCTCCCCCGATCTGTTGCAGGACGGTTTTCTCGACGAAAGCCTGGCGCCATGGTTGCCGGAAACCAGCACCAATAATTACCGTATCGCACTGCGTAAGTACCAGCAATATAAAGCGCATAAACAGATTGCGTCCAGACAGAAATCCCCCTTTACCGCCAGTTCTGATATATATTAAAAAAGAATAAGATGTAGCAGAGTTGTGTTGGTGAATTGCGGCAAACCTTCTACATTAGGCTGGGTCCTCCACAGGTTCGCGAGACGTGACGATGCGCCATGGCGGGACACAGTCTATGGTCATTAACGGCAATATTCGGGGTTACTATGAAATTAGCACTGCTGGGACGTCAGGCACTGATGGGAGTAATGGCTGTGGCGCTGGTTGCGGGAATGAGCGCAAAGAGCTTTGCCGATGAGGGTTTGCTGAATAAAGTTAGAGAACGCGGCACGCTGCTGGTAGGCCTGGAAGGTACCTATCCGCCGTTTAGCTTTCAGGGCGGCGACGGCAAATTAACCGGTTTTGAAGTGGATTTCGCCGAGGCGTTGGCAAAACATCTGGGTGTTAAAGCGTCGCTGAAACCGACCAAATGGGACGGAATGCTGGCGTCGCTGGATTCTAAACGTATTGATGTGGTGATAAACCAGGTCACGATTTCAGATGTCCGCAAGAAAAAATATGATTTCTCTACGCCTTATACTGTCTCCGGCGTTCAGGCGCTGGTGAAAAAAGGGAATGAAGGTACGATCAAAACGGCTGCCGAACTGCAGGGCAAAAAAGTAGGCGTCGGGCTGGGTACTAACTATGAAGAGTGGCTACGTCAACATGTTCAGGGCGTGGATATCCGTACCTACGACGATGATCCTACGAAATACCAGGATCTGCGCGTAGGCCGTATTGACGCGATTTTAGTCGATCGTCTGGCGGCGCTGGATCTGGTGAAAAAAACCAAAGGGACGCTGGCTGTCACCGGTGATGCGTTTTCGCGTCAGGAGTCCGGCGTTGCGTTACGTAAAGGCAACGAAGATTTGCTTAAAGCGGTAGATAACGCCATTGCGGAAATGCAAAAAGATGGCACCTTAAAAGCGATCTCCGAAAAATGGTTTGGCGCTGACGTAACCCAATAATCTTCGATACTGCCCGGTAGGCTGAGTGCTGTCGGGCAATACCAACCTCATACCATGTCCGCAAACGGAGGCGCGTTCATCGGCGCCTTTTTTATTTCCGGCGTATCAACGTGCATAATAAAAAGAATACACTACAACACTATCGGAGACTTAATGCCGCTACATCACTTAACGCGCTTTCCACGTCTGGAGTTTATCGGCGCACCTACCCCGCTCGAATACCTGCCGCGATTGTCGGATTATCTTGGGCGTGAGATTTACATTAAGCGCGATGACGTTACGCCTATTGCGATGGGCGGCAATAAACTGCGCAAGCTGGAGTTTCTGGTGGCCGACGCGCTGCGGGAAGGAGCAGATACGTTGGTAACAGCCGGGGCGATTCAGTCGAACCATGTCCGTCAGACGGCGGCGGTCGCGGCCAAACTGGGACTGCATTGTGTCGCCTTGCTGGAAAATCCAATCGGCACCGCCGCAGAAAATTACCTGACGAATGGTAATCGCCTGTTATTGGATTTATTTAATACGCAAATTGAAATGTGCGATGCGCTAACCGATCCGGACGCGCAGCTTCAAACGCTGGCGACGCGTATTGAAGCGCAAGGGTTCAGGCCATATGTAATTCCTGTCGGCGGCTCCAGCGCGCTGGGCGCAATGGGATACGTAGAAAGCGCCCTGGAAATCGCGCAGCAGTGTGAAGAGGTCGTAGGACTCTCTTCGGTGGTGGTGGCCTCCGGTAGCGCCGGAACGCACGCCGGGTTAGCCGTTGGACTGGAACACCTGATGCCTGACATCGAACTGATTGGTGTGACCGTTTCACGTTCTGTCTCCGGGCAGAAACCAAAAGTGGTGGCCTTGCAGCAGGCTATTGCCGGTAAGCTGGCGCTGACCGCGACGGCGGATATTCATTTATGGGATGACTATTTTGCCCCAGGTTACGGCGTGCCGAATGACGCGGGGATGGAGGCGGTGAAACTGCTGGCTCGCCTGGAGGGGGTGCTGCTGGACCCGGTATATACCGGCAAAGCGATGGCGGGTTTGATAGACGGCATCAGCCAGAAACGTTTTAAAGATGAAGGGCCAATTCTCTTTATTCACACCGGTGGGGCGCCTGCTCTGTTTGCCTACCATCCTCATGTGTAACCTCCAGGTAATCAACGCGAATGCAAGAAAGTATCCAACTGGTTATTGAATCACTGCCGTATTTGCTTAAAGGCGCTGTGTTTACCCTGCAACTGAGTATTGGCGGTATGTTTTTTGGTCTGCTGCTGGGGTTTGTGCTGGCGCTGATGCGGATGTCGCCGCTATGGCCGGTTCGCTGGCTGGCGCGCTTTTATATCTCGATTTTTCGCGGCACGCCGCTTATCGCACAGCTATTTATGATCTATTACGGTCTGCCGCAATTTGGTATTGAGCTGGATCCTATCCCGGCAGCGATGATTGGTTTATCGCTCAATACTGCGGCTTATACGTCTGAGACGCTGCGTGCGGCGATTTCGGCTATCGACAAGGGGCAATGGGAAGCAGCGGCGAGTATTGGTATGACGCCGTGGCAGACGCTACACCGCGCTATTTTGCCACAGGCCGCTCGCGTCGCGCTTCCGCCGTTGAGTAACAGCTTTATCAGTTTGGTGAAAGATACGTCGCTCGCCGCGACGATTCAGGTGCCTGAGCTGTTCCGCCAGGCGCAGTTAATTACCTCGCGAACGCTGGAGGTGTTTACCATGTATCTGGCCGCGTCGTTAATATACTGGGTAATGGCGACCGTTTTATCGGCGCTGCAAAACTATTTTGAAAACCAGCTTAACCGCCAGGAGAGAGAGCCAAAATGAGTGCGATCGAAGTCACCAACCTGGTCAAAAAATTTCACGGTCAAACGGTGCTGCACGGTATCGACCTTAAGGTGAAGACCGGAGAAGTCGTCGCCATTATCGGCCCAAGCGGCTCAGGGAAGACAACCTTATTACGCAGCATTAACCTGCTGGAACAACCGGAAGCGGGCACCATTAAAGTGGGCGATATTGTCATTGATACCGCCCGCTCATTAAGCCAGCAAAAAGGGCTGATTCGCCAGTTGCGCCAGCATGTCGGCTTTGTCTTTCAGAGTTTTAATCTGTTCCCGCATCGTACAGTGCTGGAAAATATCATTGAAGGTCCGGTGATAGTGAAGGGGGAGCCGAAAGCCGACGCGACGGCGCTGGCGCGGGAACTGTTAGCCAAAGTCGGGTTGGCCGGAAAAGAGACCAGCTATCCGCGCCGCCTGTCGGGCGGGCAACAGCAGCGCGTGGCGATTGCGCGCGCGCTGGCGATGCGCCCGGAAGTGATTCTGTTTGATGAACCCACTTCGGCGCTTGATCCTGAATTAGTCGGCGAGGTACTCAATACGATTCGCCAACTGGCGCAGGAAAAACGCACGATGGTGATTATCACTCACGAAATGAGCTTTGCGCGCGACGTGGCTGACCGGGCAATATTTATGGATCAGGGACGAATCGTTGAGCAGGGGCCTGCGAAAACCATATTCGCCGATCCTCAACATCCGCGTACCCGCCAGTTTCTTGAGAAATTTTTAATGAAATAATGCTTTTTTAGCGCTCGCTCGAATTTACCGCGCTTCTGGCGAGCGTAATGAACACTTATCAACTAATCCTGCCAGAATATTAACGACTTCCTCAGGCTCAAGCATAAAAACTGTAATACTGCTCAAGTATTCTGCGATCTATCTGTTATTTTTTATATATAAACGCTATTTATGTGATAACTTGAACCATACATAATAATGATTATCAATATCAAAGGTGTGATCATAAAAATGCAGGAAAATGATTTCTTCACCTGGCGACGCGCAATGCTGTTACGTTTTCAGGAGATGGCGACAGCAGAGGGTGTTTATACTGAATTACAGTATCAGACACAGCGGCTGGAATTTGATTATTATTCGCTGTGTGTTCGTCACCCCGTTCCCTTTACCCGACCTAAAATATCGCTCCGTACCACTTATCCTCAGGCTTGGGTAACGCATTACCAAGCCGAAAACTATATTGCGATCGATCCGGTATTAAAGCCAGAAAATTTCAGGGAGGGCCATTTACATTGGGATAACGTGCTATTTCACGAGGCGCAGGCGATGTGGGATGCAGCCCAGCGTTTCGGATTACGCAGGGGAGTAACCCAGAGTGTGATGTTGCCGAATCGGGCGGTGGGCTTTTTGTCGGTCTCTCGTGGCAGTCTGGGCTGCTCCTCGTTTACCTACGATGAAGTGGAACTCAGGTTGCAACTGCTGGCACGGGAGAGTCTTTCGGCGTTGACAAGACTGGAAGACGACATAGTAATGGTGCCGGAGATGCGTTTCAGTAAACGTGAGAAAGAGATTCTGAAGTGGACGGCGGAGGGTAAAACCTCATCGGAGATAGCCATTATTCTGTCGATTTCTGAAAATACCGTTAACTTTCATCAGAAAAACATGCAGAAGAAATTCAATGCGCCGAATAAAACGCAGATTGCCTGTTACGCTGCGGCGACAGGTTTGATATGACGCGTTGACGGTTCTTTGCGCCAGAAGCGAAACCGGCTGAAAGCGACGCTTACAGCCGTTTTTTTACTACTGGCGGTAAGCCTGTTTAATTTGCTTAACCGTACTGGCAAATACTGCTGCTTGTGCTTTATCATCCATCTGCGCGATCTGTTTTTCCATTTTAAGAATCACGCGCCCTGCATCGGCCTGGCCCATCGCCTGCAGCATCAGCGTTAACATGGCTTTCAGGCAGTTGACTTCAGTAGCCAGTTCTTGATTATTCTCAGCGGTGGAAAAATCAGGCGTACTCATTTATTTTCCTCGTTATGTTTCAGTGAAAATGTGCGATAGCAGATGTTAAGGCGGCGGAGTATACCATAAGCTGCGCTAAAAATAGCAGTGGTTGTTTTTTGATCAAAAGGCTGAAGGTTTACCCATAAAATAAACGTTGCCGCGTGATGCATATATTTCCTTCATTCTTTGTTTATTCTGCGTATTTCACTCGTTAATTATTGTTACAAAGTTGGTTTCTTAATTAGGGTTTAGACAGCGGAACGTGAAATTTTTGTCACCATTATGAAATAACTCACCAGGGCATCGCCGTCCGAAGGGCTACAGCGCTGGTTTTTTCCACGCGACGTACAACATAATTTCCAAAAACGAGAGCAAAATCGAATACCCGGCGTTTTTTTACGTTTCAAAGTTGAGATAAAACCAGCTAATATAAGGACGATTAACTATCAGTAGCGTTATCCCTATTCTGGAGATATTCCTTTGATCAACGTTCTTCTTGTTGATGACCACGAACTGGTGCGCGCAGGGATACGACGCATTCTTGAAGATATAAAGGGCATTAAAGTTGTCGGTGAAGCGTGCTGCGGAGAAGATGCGGTAAAATGGTGCCGTACTAACGCCGTTGACGTCGTGCTGATGGATATGAATATGCCCGGTATCGGCGGCCTTGAGGCGACGCGCAAAATTGCCCGATCGACAGCGGATATCAAAGTAATCATGCTGACCGTCCATACGGAGAACCCGTTGCCCGCTAAAGTGATGCAGGCTGGCGCAGCTGGCTATCTCAGTAAAGGTGCCGCGCCCCAGGAGGTGGTGAATGCTATTCGTTCGGTGTATACCGGACAACGCTATATCGCCTCCGATATTGCCCAGCAGATGGCGCTCAGTCAGATTGAGCCTGCAAAAACAGAAACACCGTT
This sequence comes from Salmonella enterica subsp. arizonae, assembly GCF_008692845.1. Taxonomy (GTDB): domain Bacteria; phylum Pseudomonadota; class Gammaproteobacteria; order Enterobacterales; family Enterobacteriaceae; genus Salmonella; species Salmonella arizonae. The sequence goes on along the minus strand of NZ_VXJW01000001.1, from coordinate 821,295 downwards.
CGCCAGTTTGTCTGAACGCGAGTTGCAGATTATGCTGATGATCACCAAGGGTCAGAAGGTCAATGAGATTTCAGAACAACTGAATCTCAGTCCTAAAACGGTGAACAGCTATCGCTATCGTATGTTCAGTAAATTAAACATTCATGGTGATGTTGAGCTGACTCACCTGGCAATCCGCCATGGCCTGTGTAATGCGGAGACGTTAACAAGCCAGTGAGTGAAATGTTTGACGCAAAGGCGTTCCTGAAAACCGTTACCAGCCAACCTGGCGTCTATCGTATGTATGATGCCGGAGGTACGGTTATTTATGTGGGTAAAGCGAAAGACCTGAAAAAGCGTCTTTCCAGTTACTTTCGTAGCAACCTGGCTTCGCGTAAAACCGAAGCGTTAGTCGCGCAAATTCAACAAATTGATGTTACGGTAACGCATACCGAAACGGAAGCGTTGTTGCTTGAACATAATTACATCAAGTTGTATCAACCGCGTTACAATGTTTTGTTGCGTGATGATAAATCCTATCCTTTTATTTTTCTGAGCGGCGATACGCATCCGCGTCTGGCGATGCACCGTGGCGCCAAGCATGCGAAAGGTGAGTATTTTGGCCCGTTTCCTAATGGCTATGCCGTGCGGGAAACGCTGGCGCTGTTACAGAAAATTTTCCCTGTCCGTCAGTGCGAAAACAGTGTCTATCGCAACCGCTCGCGTCCTTGCCTGCAATACCAGATTGGCCGGTGCTTAGGCCCATGCGTTGCAGGACTGGTCAGCGAGGAGGAGTACGCGCAGCAGGTGGAATATGTCCGGTTATTTTTGTCCGGCAAGGACGACCAGGTTTTAACGCAGTTGATTGCCCGGATGGAAAAGGCCAGCCAGGAGCTGGCCTTTGAAGAGGCGGCGCGTATTCGCGATCAGATCCAAGCGGTACGCCGGGTCACGGAGAGGCAGTTTGTCTCCAATTCGGGCGACGATCTCGACGTTATCGGCGTGGCTTTTGATGCCGGTATGGCCTGTGTGCATGTGCTGTTTATTCGGCAGGGTAAGGTGCTGGGCAGTCGCAGCTATTTTCCAAAAGTGCCTGGCGGTACGGAACTGGGTGAAGTGGTAGAAACCTTTGTCGGGCAGTTTTACCTGCAAGGCAGCCAGATGCGTACTTTACCGGGCGAGATACTACTCGATTTTAATCTGAGCGATAAAATGCTACTGGCCGACTCGCTGTCGGAGCTTGCGGGACGGCGTATTTATGTCCAGACGAAACCGCGCGGCGATCGCGCCCGTTACCTCAAACTGGCGCGAACCAATGCGGCGACGGCCTTAACCACCAAACTCTCACAGCAGTCCACCGTCACGCAGCGTTTGACCGCGCTGGCGACAGTGTTAAAACTTCCTGCGGTCAAGCGGATGGAATGTTTTGACATCAGCCATACGATGGGGGAGCAAACGGTCGCATCCTGTGTGGTATTTGATGCTAACGGGCCGATACGCGCTGAGTATCGTCGTTATAATATCGCGGGTATTACGCCGGGCGATGATTACGCGGCGATGAATCAAGTGTTACGTCGACGTTATGGTAAAGCCATAGAAGAAAGTAAGATACCGGACGTTATTCTGATTGACGGCGGAAAAGGGCAGCTCGCCCAGGCGAAAGCCGTTTTCGCTGAAATGGATGTTCCCTGGGATAAGCATCGCCCATTGCTGCTTGGCGTCGCCAAAGGCGCAGACAGAAAGGCCGGGCTGGAAACGCTCTTTTTTGAACCGGAAGGCGAAGGGTTTTGCCTGCCGCCGGACTCGCCAGCGCTGCATGTCATTCAGCATATTCGCGATGAGTCGCACGATCACGCGATCGGCGGGCACCGTAAAAAACGTGCGAAGGTAAAAAACACCAGTACGCTGGAAACTATTGAAGGCGTTGGGCCTAAACGTCGTCAAATGTTGCTGAAATATATGGGCGGTTTGCAAGGGCTACGTAACGCCAGCGTAGAAGAAATTGCAAAAGTGCCGGGTATTTCGCAAGGTCTCGCAGAAAAGATCTTCTGGTCGTTGAAACATTGAGGCCACTGTAGCAACATAGGGGTAATTTCACTGACAACAGATAGTTACCCGTCACTATGCAATTTAATATCCCTACGTTGCTCACGCTGTTTCGCGTCATCCTGATCCCATTTTTTGTCGTGGTGTTTTATTTACCGTTCGCCTGGGCGCCTATGGTCAGCGCGCTGATTTTCTGTATTGCCGCTATTACCGATTGGTTTGACGGTTTTCTGGCGCGACGCTGGAACCAGAGTACGCGTTTCGGCGCCTTCCTCGACCCTGTCGCTGACAAGGTGCTGGTGGCGATCGCCATGGTACTGGTTACCGAGCATTATCATAGCTGGTGGGTGACGTTACCTGCGGCGACGATGATAGCCCGCGAAATTATTATCTCTGCATTGCGTGAATGGATGGCAGAGTTGGGCAAACGCAGTAGCGTAGCGGTCTCCTGGATCGGTAAAGTCAAAACTACCGCGCAAATGGTGGCGCTGGCGTGGCTCTTGTGGCGTCCGAATTTGTGGGTAGAGTATGCGGGTATCGCACTTTTCTTTGTCGCCGCAGTGCTAACGTTGTGGTCAATGTTGCAATATTTGAGCGCTGCACGTGGAGATTTGCTTGATCAGTGATCGTTTCGCCGCAAATTTCAGCAAACGATCGTGAGTGACGAAAAATATCGTTGACTCAGTGCGTCAGGTAAGTAGAATGCAACGCATCGAACGGCAGTACTGATTGCCAGACGATAACAAAATCAAGTGATTAACAAAGTTACTTAGTTATGCGGGAATAGCTCAGTTGGTAGAGCACGACCTTGCCAAGGTCGGGGTCGCGAGTTCGAGTCTCGTTTCCCGCTCCAGTTTAAAAGCCTTTGCATAAGGCGGATACTGGCTGAAGGATATGAAAAGTTTGGCGCGTTAACAAAGCGGTTATGTAGCGGATTGCAAATCCGTCTAGTCCGGTTCGACTCCGGAACGCGCCTCCAATTTTTTTCCCGAGCCCGGATGGTGGAATCGGTAGACACAAGGGATTTAAAATCCCTCGGCGTTCGCGCTGTGCGGGTTCAAGTCCCGCTCCGGGTACCATGGGAAAGATAAGAATAATCAAAGCAATAAGCAGTGTCGTGAAACCACCTACGGGTGGTTTTTTTGTGTCTTTAGCATATACGTCAGCTGGGAGTGTAAACTCTCCAGCGCTATTCATAGTAAAAAATACCTGTAGCGGCATTTCTGTCAGTACAGCAGTTATCGTTTTACCGACCTACAGGGTTCATGCCTGGTAAATACTAAATACTGGGTAAATCAGCCTGTAAAATTCATTAATCTGTATAAAAAATACTGGTATGTTTTATTCCTGCTTATATGAAGAAGGTAGATATGCCAGTGAAATATACCGATAATGCAAAATTATTTATTAGCTTCATTAGTATTGGGATTGTAGGATGCGCTTTACTACTCTTTTTTATTGTGTATGAGCCTGATACGAAAATCGTAACCTACTTTCTTCCGGATGAGTATTCCTCTTTTACGTGTAATGCGCGTAATTTTATCGGCTACGTCGATGCTAATGATTTTGCACAATATATAAAAATAATAGGATCGACACGCTACAGTATGTATTGTCTGAAAAAAATGGAGACTGGTCAGTGGAGTGTTTATGCAAATTAAACGAGTATATGATTGTGCAAACGATGCTTTTTAAGCAATATAATTAAAGGTAAATAGCAGGCGAATAGTCATCATAAGATAATGCGATCTGCATCACACTTTAATCACGTTTTGTAATTATGTCTTAATAACAGGTCAACTACAGATAATTTTAGGTTTTCGTAAATGGCGGTTTTGGTCAGTCTCTCTTTTGTGCTTTCCCTACTTTACGGAGATGATGATGCAAAACAAAGCTTGGGCCGTTTTATTGATGCCATTGTGCCTTACAGCCTGCCACCAGATGACCTATCGACCAACGGCCAAAGGTGAAATTTCCGAAAAGGACTATATTGATCCAACAAAAACGCGCTTTCCGTTAGCGGATTATTCACAGTCCGTCGATAAATGGATACCTCCGGACTCGGCTGATTTCGCTATTCCGGTTATTGATAGTACTACCCAACAACGCTACTTTAGCGCACTTAAATCCCATTATTTCGGAATGGATAATGAATCGCACTCGCCGTGGAATGCTGTTTATATAACAGGGTTGCTGAAAAAAAATGCAGGCCAGGTCCGGGATGCCAGTATTAAGCAGTTCCTTAGCGACGGCAGTACTTATTGGGGGGAAAATTTCAGACTTTATTCTTCACGCTGGAAAGAGGGGGTAAGAGGGAATGCTGACACGAGAATTGACAATATATATCATGCCTCCCGACGAGGTATTATGGTCAGAGAGAGTTTAGCCAGAGCTCTGCCAACGGACGATCCGTTATTTAACGATCCACGTCGAGCGGGCGAGGGGTACCCTTTCGATAACTTACAAATGTCTTCGCTGCGCCCCGGCACGCCTGTCTATACACTGACGGAAAGCAAAGACCAGCGCTGGCAATATGTTGTTTCACCGACGGTAACAGGCTGGGTTCATAGCGAAGATATTGCCAGTGTGGATCAGACATTTGTGAAGCAGTGGGTTTCGCTCGCTTATAAGCAACTGGGGGCATTTATCAGCGCGCCGGTTTCTGTCCATACCGCAGGCGTCTATTATTTTACCGGACGACCGGGCACCATTTTACCGTTCCGGTATAAACGGGCAGGGCTTTTCCTGATCGCAGCGCCCGTTCGCGACAGCAACGGCCGCGCGTCTATCCATTGGGTCTGGCTAAGCGACAAAGCGTTTACAGCTATGCCGTGGAAAATGACGCCGGAAAATATCGCAGTGCTAATGAAATCAATGGGCGGTGCCCCCTATGGCTGGGGAAATTTTAATTTTTATAATGATTGTTCAGCCGAAATCCGCAGTCTGTTGATGCCGTTTGGTATATTCCTGCCCAGGCATTCAACCGCGCAGGTAGAGGCTGCTGAACGAGTCGTTGATCTCAGCAATAAAAGTATCCAAATGCGGATCGATTATCTTACCAGATACGGTAAACCTTTTACTACGCTGGTTTATATTCCAGGGCATATTATGCTGTATATCGGCAACACAACCATGAATGGGCAGGTGGTGCCGGTCACTTACCAAAATATCTGGGGGTTGCGCCCGAATCATGCCAATAGCCGAAGCATTATAGGCGAGGCGGTATTTTTCCCTCTACTCCGTTTTTATCCTGAAAATCCTGAACTGGTATCGCTGGCTGGTAAAGTTCAGTTTAAACTTGGTTATATAGAATAGGTTGACAAGCTGTATTATCGCCGAAGACGTGAGTAAGGCAACTGTGTGCGGTGGATATAAAGATGGTATCCCTGTACACTGTGTCTGAAAAAGTTATGCTCTATAGTGCGGGCTGTTTATTTGACATACTATCCTGGATGTGGTCATGTTCCTGACACATTGAAGTGAGAGTTATTGTCAACGGTATCTGGCTGGAGGCTGGGTGGTAAAAAGACGTAGTTTATTGCATTTTAATAACCGTACCCGGTCGCAGCGCGATCTTGGGGAGCTGGTCAGTAAAGTTTTTGAGAAAGCGGTGAAAAAAGAACCGCAACCTCTATACACGTTTAGTCTGCCGTTGTTGAGTGTGCAGGATGAGATCCGTGCCTACTGTAAAAAGAAAAATATCAAAATAGGGTACGATACTCTGTTTATGGAAATAACTTTTTCTTCTGACAGAGAAGCGGTAGACGAACTCATCAAATACTTTTTTACTGAAAATAAGCTCTATTTAAGAGGGCGATTTTATTTGTCTGCGGCGGCGGTATAAGTAAGCATGAGTATAATATAGCGAGAAACATTCAGAATGCCTGTCCCGTTTTGCGTGCCGAAAGTGTAGCGATTATTACCCTGAGTAAAGGATGTCGGCTTTCAATAAGGGTTAAGGTGTTTTACTCATATATGACAGTGGTGCCCACTTTGCGATGAGGAATAGATGCAGGGAGGCCTCTCATCGACGGAGAGTGCGTGGGCAATGACCGCCCGGGGGGCGCTAACGCCGGTTCACATGTCTGGCTTTAGTGTGGCTTTGGGCGCTTCTTATTGGAAAAACTGCTTCCCGATTCGCCTTTTGTGCATTAACTTCCGGAATCCTCCTCATTTCGTGTTAATCTGGCCTCTGATGGTTGCCATCCAAACTGCCTGCAAAAATTATTTTATCCGCTGCAACAAGAGAACCACAGACGGAAGTTATTACTGAGGAAAAGCGTTATGAAAATGGAACCATTAAACGAGAGCGACCTGGAATGGCTGGATGATGTGCTGACGAAATACAATACCGATCATGCCATTCTGGATGTCGCGGAGCTGGACGGTTTGATTACTGCGGTACTGAGTTCTCCGCATCCAATCGAGCCGGAACAGTGGCTGGTTGCGATATGGGGTGGACCCGCGTATGTACCGCGCTGGACATCTGAAAAAGAAATGACGCGATTTATGGACCTGGTGTTCCAGCACATGGCGGACACAGCCGCCCGGCTTGAAGACTATCCAGAACAGTTCGAGCCGCTGTTTGGCCTGCGAGAAGTGGATGGCCATGAACTAACGATTGTTGAAGAATGGTGCTTTGGTTATATGCGTGGAGTGTCGCTGTCCGACTGGTCTGATTTGCCGGATACGTTAAAACCGGCGCTGGAGGCGATTGCATTACACGGCACTGAAGAAAACTTTAACCTGCTGGATAAAATGAGTCCGGAAGCGTTCGATAAAAGTGTTGACGCTATCCGTATCGCGGCGCTTGAGCTGCATGCCTGGTGGATGGCGCATCCGCAGACTACGCCGCGACAGATGCCGGCAAAAGCAGAGGTGAAAGTGGGACGTAACGATCCTTGTCCATGCGGGAGCGGCAAAAAATTTAAGCAGTGCTGCCTCCATTAATTCCCTGTAAACGACCATCGCGTGATGATTATCGGGGCTGGATAGAGGCCGGGCCCGATAACCCTTTCTGGGTATTAACCTGGTTCGGGCAGGAATCCCATTGCGATCGTAAACTGGACGCCGATTACGACAATGCCGCAGATAAACACCAGCGCCAGCGCCGGGGTGCCGCCTGCCACACGATATCCCGCCTGAGGGTTGTGTTTACGGCATTGCCAGACCAGCATGGCCGGGATTAGCAGAGCCAGCACTGCCAGCGCCACGCCGGCATAGCCTAATGCCATCACAAATCCGCGTGGGTAGAAAAGTGCAAACGCCAGCGGCGGCAGAAAGGTAATCAGCCCGGTTTGCATACGCCCAGACACCGTACTGCGACGCTGGAATAGATCGGCCAGATAATCAAATAATCCTAGCGCTACGCCCAGAAAAGAGGTCGCCAGCGCCAGATCGGCGAACAGGTGGACCGCCAGTTCGACATGTGGCGAAGCGACCACTTCTCTGAGCGCCTGCAGCAGACCATTTAACCCGGCATGGCTGGCCAGTAGCCCTCTGAATGTCGGCGAATCGATGCTTCCCAGCGTGGCGAGTTGCCAAAAAATATAGGCCACTAACGGAATGCCGCTGCCCGTTATAAAGACCCCGCGCAGCCTGCGAATGTTGCCGTTCATATAACTCACAATACTCGGCACGCTTCCGTGAAAACCAAAGGAGGTAAAAATAACCGGTATTGCGGATAATGCCAGCCCCTGCTGTAAAGGAAGCGTAAGAAGATTTACTTTATGAATATGTGGTGTTAGCAACGCAAGCATGATGACCAGAAAAATGATCTTCGCGCTAAACAGAAAACGGTTAAAAAGATCGACCAGCGAGGTACCCACACACACCACACCACCGGCAACAAAGGTGAATAGCAGTACACCGGCGGCAGGAGAGAGCGTGGCGCTGACCCAGTTGTTAATACTGGACGCCAGCAACTCTCCGGCCCCGGAGATGTAGGCGGCGGTGAGCGCATACATTAAGAACAGCATGCTGAATCCCGTAAGCCACTGTCCGTAACGCCCAAGGTAGCGCTTTGCCAACGAGCCCAGTCCGGTATCCGCTGGAACGTGTTGATACACCTCAAGTAACAGTAGCGCGGTATAACACATCAGCGCCCATAGTCCAATCAACAATCCCAGCGTGACGCCGAAACCAACGCCAGCTGCTGCCAGCGGCATTGCCAGCATCCCGGCGCCGATAGTGGTGCCTGCCACGATAAAAATACTGCCCAGAGTTCTGTTTTTCACGCTTTTCACTACCCCGGTAACAAAGAACGGTGATATCCGCGGCGCAGGGTAAGGCATTACGCTATTTTCGTCAAATGGTCGTTACAATCAACGTACAATAAACTTTACGCTTATATAAATAAAATCTGATATGGGAGGAGGCGCGCGCAACCATCGCAAACCTGCGCTAGCGCAAAGTCGTTCGCACAAGTACACATTAAGCTACGGGTTTTATTCAGGAGGGATTATGGATTCTATTCATGGTCATGAGGTGCTCAATATGATGATTGACTCTGGCGAGCAGTATACGCATACCTCGCTGGAAGCGGCAATTAAAGCGCGCTTTGGCGAGCGGGCGCGATTTCACACCTGTTCAGCGTCAGATATGACGGCGGCGGAACTGGTCGCGTTTCTGGCGGCGAAAGGAAAGTTTATTGCCGTGGATGGCGGTTTTTCAACGCATGAGAGTAAGATCTGCCGCCATTAATATGTACAGTGAGAGTACATCTCACCGTACAGGAAAGCGTCGGATTAATTTTGCGTATCCAGCGTTGAAAGTTCTTTATCAATGAAATAAAGTCCTTCGCCGCTTTTTCCTGCCAACGTTAACTTATCAATAATAGATTTGAATAATTTTTCTTCTTCGTGCTGTTCTGCAACATACCACTGTAAGAAGTTAAATGTCGGATAATCCTGGCTGGCCATTGCGGCATGAGCCAGTTCATTAATTTTCTGCGTAATAAGCTGCTCATGCTCATAGGTTGCGCGGAACAGTTCATCCAGTGAGGTGTACTCAGCGAAGGGCGAAGAAACGGTATTAATACGTGGCAGGCTTCCGGTGTCGGTAAGGTAATCGAACAGGCGTTGCATATGCGTCATCTCTTCTTGCGCATGGCGACGAAGAAATGCGGCTGCCCCTTCGAAACTGTGATAGCTACACCACGCGCTCATTTGTTGATAGAGCAATGAAGAGTACAACTCCAGATTCATTTGCTCATTCAGCTTGTCGATCATTTCTGTTTTCAGCATTGTTCCGCTCCACAAATAGCAAAAGATATACAGTGATGTGGCGCCACTATAATTTGTTATTTTATTATTTGCAAAAGGTAAAATATTAAATTTAATTATTAAAAATACGAATGGGAATAAAACGCATTAACGCCTCTATATACTCTAAATAATGCAAGTTGCAGGCAGTCGACGACACAGCTGATCCCCGGGCGCTTATATAAGCGTCCGGGGAGCGAGATAAGCCAACACACATACAGCCTGAAGAATAGCGAGCATAAAAGTAAAGAAAGCCAGCACCCAGAGGCTGGCAATAGCGACCAGACGCTATCCTCCATTGTGCGTGGTGCTTAAGCTAAACCAGCCACCTTAATAATAAAGCGGCATTATTTGCGGGACGGCTACGCCCCGACATTGCCAGGAGAGGATAAATCGGGTGTTCAAACACAAAGAGCCAGCATAAATGCTACAGGTTCCTACCGGCTGACCAAACGAGACAGCATCAGCATACCCCATTTGCTGGCATTCTCGTGTCGCGGTCCCGTGAGAAACATAGTCATCTGTCTGTGAGGTAAAAAATAGCGGCTGGTTATACGTCAGGCGCACAATGCCGCTTATCGGGCTGGCTTCGCTGACCTGCGCTTGTCGAGTAATGGTACATCCCGTCAGGGCTAGCAGTAAAAGAGTAAAAATAAGAGGCTTCATAAAATCGCTCCGATAGTTCGGTATCACACCATGCTACCTCGTGCTTTTCATCATCAATGGCTGGAATAACTTACGGATTCGCCCTGATTAGAGGTAACGGCAGGAGATTTACGGCGGGCACCAAAAATTTGTGAGCCTCTTTTTATTTTTCGAAACTTAGTTTCATTAAATTTGAAATTGTGTTTGTAAGGGTGTAGTGTGGGCGAAATGTCATGATTTACGCAGGCGCGACTGCCTGCATTCAGGAGGAACACCATGAAAATTGCACTAATGATGGAAAATAGCCAGGCCAGCAAAAACGCTATCATTTATAACGAGCTTAGCGCCGTCGCCGATGAAAAGGGATTTCCCGTCTTTAACGTCGGCATGTGCGACGAAAATGACCATCATCTGACGTACATTCATTTAGGTATTATGGCGAGTATTCTGCTTAATTCAAAAGCTGTTGATTTTGTGGTTACTGGCTGTGGTACCGGTCAGGGCGCGCTCATGTCGCTAAATATTCATCCTGGCGTCATTTGTGGTTATTGCATCGATCCGGCAGATGCTTTTTTGTTTGCGCAGATCAACAACGGCAATGCGTTGTCCCTGCCATTTGCGAAAGGCTTTGGCTGGGGCGCTGAGCTGAACGTGCGTTTTATCTTTGAAAAAGCGTTTACCGGCCGTAAAGGCGAGGGCTATCCGCCTGAACGCAAAGCGCCGCAGGTACGCAATGCGGGCATTTTGAATCAGGTTAAGGCTGCGGTTGTCAAAGAGAATTATCTGGATACACTACGGGCTATCGATCCTGAACTGGTTAAAACAGCGGTTTCAGGGCCGCGTTTCCAGGAATGTTTTTTTGAAAACGGCCAGAATAAAGAGATTGAAGTGTTTGTACGTGAGATTCTGGAGTAATGCCTGCCCGATAAGACAGGGCGTTTCGCTCCTCTCGCCAGGCATGATGTGCAAATAAAAAATCTGTGGCGACAGGTTTCATCTTTGGCATGCAGACCAGAAACGGTGTTGCTACCGTTTCTGGCGATGAATGGTTACTATGACGTCCTGACTATAAGGAGTTCATAATGTCCCATACACTTAATGCCGACCAGGAACTGGTTTCTGACGTTGTCGCTTGTCAGTTGGTTATCAAGCAGATTCTGGATGTAATCGATGTGATTGCGCCCGTAGAAGTACGCGAAAAAATGGCCAGTCAGTTGAAAAATATCGACTTTTCAAACCATCCAGCTGCCGCTGATCCGGTTACAATGCGCGCCATCCAAAAAGCGATAGCGCTGATCGAACTGAAGTTTACGCCCCAGGGCGAGTCTCATTAACAACCTCTTACTGCAGGCCGGATACGCCGCTTCGCGTTGTTATCCGGCTTAATAACGTCTCAATATCGCCGTTCGGGTAGCCGTTATCAGTGAGGCTGATAGGTCACGACGTTAAGGAGATGCTGATCGGTTTGCGCCAGGCATAGCCCTGCTTGTTTAGCGCTGCGAACTTCTTCGAGAATGGTTTGTAAAAGTACGCCATCCTGTTGCTGCTCTTTTTCCAGTGTATGGAGAAAATCAAGCGTTGAGACATCATTCAGCGCTTTCGCCTCGTTCGCAAGACGTGACAGCGTGCTGGCCCGTTGCTGGTAATCCTCGAGAGTTCTCTGGAACAGATCTTCCAGAGAACTTAGCTCATCACCAGGAACGTCAATGGCTTTGACGATAGGGGTGGCGCCAGCGCTTTTCATAAAATTAAACATGCGCATCATTTGCGTCACGTTGCATTGCGCCTGGGTACGAAGAAAGGTGGCGGTGCCTGTTAAACTGTGTTCAGAACACCATTCGCTTAGATGGAGGTAAAGATTTGATGCGTAAAACTCAAGGTTCATTTGCGTGTTGAGTTTTTGAACCATTCCTACTGCTGCCATAACAATATCCTTATTTCCAGAAAGTGTTGATGTGCATGACGGACAAAAATGCAACGCGCCATTGTCTACTTTCACATCCACGCACAATAAATACTTTTAGCAGAAGAACTCCGTTCCGCCAGTCCCTTATACGATCTAATTTCCTGTTTATTGATAGGTAATGAGAATAGCGCGTTAATAAAAATAAGAAAATCCTTAAATGCACTTGTTTATCTTTTTTTACATTTTCAGTAGCGGGACTTTCCAGTGATAATGTTTTTTGTTGTGTTTGTGTAATTATAACTGGTTGAAAATAATTATACATCATCACCATTCGCTTTGTGAAACATTGTTTCAAATCATAAAAAAGGCGTTTAAATCATGGTAATCTCAATAAGATAAACATTATCTGATCTGGCTGTCACATGTAAGAACGGTTGATAGCAAATTCACCTTTTTTATAAAAAAGGATTTTGCGGCAGATCATTTTTAATGTCATAAATCACACGGGCTCATTATTCGGTTGAGCACGGTTTTGATGGTTGACACGTTAACAAGGAGTAGGCAATGAAAAAGGTCGCAGTGCTGCTGGCGCCAGGATTTGAAGAGGCAGAGGCCATTGTTACTATTGATATTCTGCGGCGTTTGCATATTGATGTAGAAACGCTGGCGTGTGCTGAATCACGAGCGGTGGTGAGTTACCATGATATTCCCATGGTTGCGGACAACACGCTGAGTGAACGCCAGCAGGCGCTTTTCGATGCGGTAGTTCTGCCGGGCGGTCCGCAGGGTAGCGCCAATCTGGCCGATAATCCGGCGGTGATCGCTTTCGTTGCGCGTCATGACGCGGCAGGTAAATTAATTTGTCCTATCTGTTCCGCTGCGGCAAGGGTACTGGGCGCCCACGGATTGCTGAAGGGGCGTCGTTATGTTTGTTCCGGCGAACTGTGGAAAGCGGTTCAGGAAGGAATCTATGTGGATGCGCCCGTTGTTGAAGACGGCAATTTAATCAGCGGCAAAGGTTTGGGGCATGTCTTTGATTTCGCGCTAACCCTTGCCGCCAGACTGCTGGAAGATGACGCGTCGGTTCGCGAACAAGCCGACCATATTTATTATCCCTGGTAATCGTTATTCGCCCGGGGCTGTCGTATCCGGTTTTGAGGTGATAAAAATTGCTGTTCCGGACGGGGAAATAACGTTAAATGCTATCATTCAGGTTTCGCATCTAACCAGTGCTCAGCCAATGACCTCCCTGGGGTATGAGTTAATCGTGATGTCTGCGTGCGTATTAGGGGGCGTTTTCCTGCAAGGCGGCATCGGAAAAATCTCATATGTGGTGGCGGGCGTATTGATATTAGGAACGGTGGAGAACGCGATGAGCCTGCTCACTATTTCTCCTTTTGCGCAGTATGTGGTTCGCGGCTTAATCGTTCTGGCAGCAGTCATCTTCGACCGTTATAAGCAAAAATCGAAGCGTACGATTTGATGAATTAACATTCAACTGAACAGTATAGCTCCACGCCATCGCCAGCCGCTACCTCGGCTGGTGATGGCCGTTCTAAATGGCGAGCAGCGTCACACTGTCTATACTTACATGGTTAATGAGACCGTTTGTGAGTCTCACTATGATGATAAGGAGGAGACCAGGGTGGCAGAACCGTTAACCGTATCCCCCGAACTCACTGCGAACTATGCGTATTTTTTTGACCTTGATGGCACACTGGCAGAGATAAAGCCTCATCCCGATCAGGTAGTCGTACCGCATAAAATCCTTCAGTTGTTAGACCGTCTTGCGGCGCACAACGCAGGGGCACTGGCATTGATTTCAGGGCGCTCAATGACCGAGCTGGATGCTTTGGCGAAACCCTTTCGCTTTCCGCTTGCTGGCGTTCACGGAGCAGAGCGTCGTGACATCAATGGTAAAACCTATGTCGTGAGCCTTCCTGAATCGGTAGTCCGTCAGGTGGAGGAATTATTACGTTCGACGCTAGCGGAGTTGCCAGGGGCGGAACTGGAGACGAAGGGCATGGCGTTTGCGCTGCACTACCGTCAGGCTCCGGAACATGAAGCGGCACTGTTGGCGCTTTCGCAACACGTTACGCAACACTGGCCGCAACTGGCGTTGCAGCCTGGGAAATGCGTCGTGGAAATCAAACCTAAGGGAACCAACAAAGGCGAAGCGATTGCCTCCTTTATGCAGGAGGCTCCATTTGCGGGACGGATTCCCGTTTTCGTGGGAGACGATTTGACCGATGAGGTTGGCTTTGGCGTGGTGAATCACGCTGGTGGAATTTCCGTGAAAGTGGGCGTCGGAACAACCCAGGCGGCTTGGCGACTGGAAAGCGTACCCGACGTCTGGCGCTGGCTGGAGCAAATCAATTATCCACAACAAGAACAAGAAGTAATGAATAACAGGAGAGATGGCTATGAGTCGTTTAGTCGTAGTATCTAATCGAATTGCCCCCCCGGATAACAAAGGCGGCGCTGGCGGCCTCGCCGTTGGCGTGCTTGGCGCGCTAAAAGCGGCTGGTGGGTTGTGGTTCGGCTGGAGTGGCGAGACAGGTAACGAGGATGAGCCATTAAAAAAGGTGACAAAAGGGAATATTACCTGGGCATCGTTTAATCTGAGTGAACAAGATTACGAAGATTATTACTGTCAATTTTCTAATGCTGTCCTCTGGCCTGCGTTCCACTATCGTCTGGATTTGGTACAGTTTCAGCGTCCGGCATGGGAAGGCTACATGCGGGTTAATGCGTTATTAGCCGATAAGTTACTGCCTCTTATCAAAGAGAACGACATCATTTGGGTGCATGACTACCACTTATTACCATTTGCCAGCGAACTGCGTAAACGTGGCGTGAACAACCGAATTGGTTTTTTCCTGCATATTCCCTTCCCGACGCCGGAGATCTTTAACGCCTTACCGCCGCATGATGAACTTCTGGAGCAGTTATGTGACTTTGATCTGCTGGGGTTCCAGACGGAAAATGACCGGCTGGCTTTTCTGGATAGTCTTTCAAGTCAGACACGCGTCACGACTCGCAGCGGCAAACACCATATCGCGTGGGGTAAAGACTTCCAGACAGAAGTGTATCCTATTGGTATTGAACCCGATGAGATTGCCCTACAGGCTGCCGGGCCGTTGCCGCCTAAATTGGTGCAGCTCAAAGCGGAACTGAAAAATGTGAAGAATATTTTTTCCGTTGAGCGACTGGATTATTCGAAAGGACTGCCGGAACGCTTTCTGGCGTATGAAGCGCTGCTGGAAAACTATCCGCAACACCGGGGAAAAATTCGTTATACCCAAATCGCGCCTACGTCACGCGGAGAAGTACAGGCGTATCAGGATATCCGTCACCAGCTTGAGACGGAAGCAGGTCGTATTAATGGGAGATATGGGCAACTGGGTTGGACGCCGCTCTATTATCTGAACCAGCATTTTGACCGTAAGCTGTTAATGAAGATATTCCGTTATTCAGATGTCGGGCTCGTCACACCGCTCCGTGATGGAATGAACCTGGTGGCAAAAGAGTTTGTCGCCGCGCAGGATCCCGCTAACCCTGGCGTATTGGTACTGTCACAGTTTGCCGGCGCGGCGAATGAACTGACGTCGGCGTTAATCGTCAATCCTTACGATCGGGATGACGTGGCGGCGGCACTCAATCGCGCTTTAACGATGCCGCTTGCCGAGCGTATTTCGCGTCATGCGGAAATGCTCGACGTGATTGTTAAAAATGACATTAACCGTTGGCAGGAGCGTTTTATTCATGATCTAAAGGAGGTCACGCCGCGCAGCGCTGAGCGTCGGCAGCAGAACAACGTGGCGACGTTCCCTAAGCTGGCCTGATGTATCGCGAACGGCGACTAATCGCCCGCTAACGGCACCAGCAACACATCTGCCTGGCTGGCGCTAACGACACTTTTTGCTGAGCAGGACGCTCGCGAAAAGAAACTGTGGTTATGGTTGCCGCAAATGACCAGATCAACATGGTGTTTGCGGCACACATCTATAATATGCGGACTTAACTCACCGTAGGTGATGAAGGTTTGTTCAATCGGATAATCCGCTTTCTTCCCAAGCATCTCAAGAAAATTCTTAGTCTCTTCATGCATAACCGCGCGTAAGTCCTCCATCATGGGCGCGGCGAACTGGTTATACAGCTCAGGATCGGAAGCGAGGGTAATCAGACTTATTTTCGCCTGAATAGGGCGGGCAATAGAGACCGCTTTAGCCAGTAGCTGGTGACTTTCCGGGGTGACGGCAACGGCGACAAGAATATGGGTGTAGCTCATAACTCGCTCCTTTATTGCAAGAATATGAGGTTGTCCTTTAGCTTTACTCTGTTTATCTCATTTCTGCAATGTGGTAATACAACATTAATGTGAAGGATATCATAATTAATCATTAATTATTCTTATGAAATGAATAATATCATAAGACGCTTTTTACACGTCATTAAGGTGCTTTGATTAACCGGATGAATAATTAGGGCTAAAAGTTAAATTAATTGAGCTTGAGCTTTACCTCGCTGGGTTTATGCTGGTGTATTATTGATTAATAACGGTTAATATTTAACTTGCTGTTTACTAAAGGTAAAATAAAAACGTTTCTAAAATAGAAATAATAGCCTGTTATCTATTACCTTACCGTTATTTTAACATAGGGAAACAAAAAAGTATTTGGCGTTGACGTGCCCCTATTCATCAGTACGGATTAGAAAAATTGAATGCTAGGTTATTAAATAAACAAAATAAAAGCCATGCTGATGGTTTTATCGTATGTATTCAGTTAAAATATGTGACTTGCATCACATATTTTCTAAAATCGCTGTCTCGCTCCGTTGTATGTCGCGAGGCTGACGAGTAGAGTTGCGTCGAATTAGGAAAAATCTTAGGCATTTGTAAAAAATGATGTAAACGTGTAAGGCGAATCCCTACGGGAGGCTGCGCTATACGTCGCAATGTCTGAGCGCTGCTATGCATTTGACCTTTTTGCTTCTTTTACCGGGCCTTCCCGGCGACATCACGGGGTGCGGCTACGCCGCACAAAAATAAAGTTGGTTATTCTGGATGGGAACAATGCATACATCCGAGTTGCTAAAACACATTTATGACATCAATTTGTCATATTTACTCCTTGCACAGCGTTTGATCGTCCAGGACAAAGCATCTGCGATGTTCCGCCTCGGTATCAACGAAGAGATGGCAAATACACTGGGCGCGTTGACCCTGCCGCAGATGGTCAAACTGGCTGAGACGAACCAGCTGGTTTGTCATTTCCGGTTTGACGATCATCAGACGATCACCCGTTTAACTCAGGATTCGCGCGTCGACGATTTACAGCAGATTCACACAGGTATCATGCTTTCAACGCGTTTACTCAATGAAGCGGACGAAACGGCGCGTAAGAAAAGGGCGTGATAATGAGTGAAAAAAGCATAGTTCAGGAAGCTCGCGATATCCAATTGGCGATGGAGTTGATTAATCTTGGCGCTCGCCTGCAAATGCTGGAAAGCGAAACACAGCTCAGTCGTGGTCGCCTCATCAAGCTGTACAAAGAGTTACGCGGTAGCCCGCCGCCTAAAGGGATGCTGCCATTCTCGACAGACTGGTTTATGACCTGGGAGCAAAATATTCATGCTTCCATGTTCTGTAATGCCTGGCAGTTTTTACTTAAAACCGGCTTGTGTAGCGGCGTGGATGCGGTAATTAAAGCTTATAGACTTTATCTTGAGCAGTGTCCGCAACCGCCTGAGGGGCCGCTGTTGGCTCTGACCCGCGCATGGACTCTGGTGCGTTTTGTTGAAAGCGGACTGCTCGAATTATCAAGCTGCAACTGCTGCGGCGGAAATTTTATCACCCATGCGCATCAGCCAGTAGGCAGCTTTGCGTGTAGTTTATGCCAGCCGCCATCCCGTGCAGTAAAAAGACGTAAACTTTCCCGGGATGCTGCCGATATTATTCCACAACTGCTGGATGAACAGATCGAAGAGGCTGTTTAACCGAAACGGTGTGGACAAACACTCCAGCAGCGGTAAGTCATTACCGCTGCTTTTTTTTGCCTTACCATCGCGTTAATCGCCCGACTGCGCATCCTGTCATAGTCAACAGCGGAAGGATGATGTCGTGCTTATCTTATTGGGTTACCTGGTGGTTATCGGTACAGTTTTCGGCGGTTATGTCATGACCGGTGGACACCTTGGGGCACTCTATCAACCCGCTGAACTGGTCATCATTGGCGGCGCGGGGATAGGGGCGTTTATTGTCGGCAACAACGGGAAGGCCATCAAAGGCACGATGAAAGCGATCCCGCTGTTGTTTCGTCGATCGAAATACACGAAAACCATGTACATGGATCTGTTGGCGCTGCTCTATCGCCTGATGGCCAAATCACGTCAGCAGGGAATGTTCTCCCTTGAGCGCGATATTGAAAATCCGAAAGAGAGTGAAATCTTCGCCAGTTATCCGCGTATTCTGGCCGATGCGGTAATGCTTGATTTTATTGTGGATTATCTGCGCCTGATCATCAGCGGCAACATGAACACGTTCGAAATTGAAGCGTTGATGGATGAAGAGATTGAAACCCATGAAAGCGAGTCGGAAGTCCCTGCCAACAGTCTGGCGATGGTGGGGGATTCGCTGCCTGCCTTTGGTATCGTAGCTGCGGTAATGGGAGTGGTTCACGCTCTGGCTTCAGCCGATCGCCCGGCCGCCGAATTGGGGGCGCTGATTGCCCATGCCATGGTAGGAACATTCCTCGGTATTTTACTGGCTTATGGATTTATTTCACCGTTGGCTACCGTTTTGCGCCAGAAGAGCGCCGAAACCACCAAAATGATGCAGTGCGTAAAAATTACATTGCTGTCTAATCTGAACGGTTATGCGCCGCCGATTGCCGTGGAATTTGGACGTAAAACGCTTTATTCCAGTGAACGTCCGTCGTTTATCGAGCTGGAAGAACATGTTCGCGCGGTGAGAAACCCAAACCAGCAGCAGACGACTGAGGAAGCATGAAAAATCAGGCCCATCCCATTGTCGTCGTAAAACGTCGCAAGCACAAACCGCACGGCGGCGGGGCGCACGGTTCCTGGAAGATTGCCTACGCCGATTTTATGACGGCGATGATGGCTTTTTTTCTGGTGATGTGGCTGATTTCCATCTCCAGCCCTAAAGAATTAATTCAGCTTGCCGAATATTTTCGCACGCCGTTGGCCACTGCGGTAACGGGCGGTAATCGAATTGCCAATAGCGAGAGTCCGATACCTGGCGGCGGTGATGATTACACCCAACAACAGGGTGAAGTGGAAAAGCAGCCGAATATTGACGAGCTGAAAAAACGGATGGAGCAGAGTCGGTTAAATAAACTGCGCGGCGATCTGGATCAACTGATCGAATCCGATCCCAAACTGCGCGCGTTACGTCCGCATCTGAAGATTGATTTAGTTCAGGAGGGGTTGCGCATCCAGATTATCGACAGCCAGAATCGCCCAATGTTTAAAACCGGCAGCGCCGAGGTTGAGCCATATATGCGCGATATCCTACGCGCGATTGCGCCAGTGCTAAACGGTATTCCTAATCGCATTAGCCTGGCGGGCCATACCGATGACTTTCCCTACGCGAATGGCGAAAAAGGCTATAGCAACTGGGAGTTATCCGCCGATCGCGCCAATGCCTCGCGTCGCGAACTGGTCGCAGGCGGGCTGGATAACGGAAAAGTATTACGGGTGGTAGGCATGGCCGCCACGATGCGGTTGAGCGATCGCGGTCCCGATGACGCCATTAACCGCCGTATAAGTCTGCTGGTGTTAAACAAGCAGGCGGAACAGGCCATTTTGCATGAAAACGCTGAAAGCCAGAATGAGCCGGTAAGTGTATTACAACAGCCTGCGGCAGTCCCGCCGGCAAGCGTACCCACATCGCCACAAGCCGAACCGAGGTGATAGCGTGAGCATGGATATTAGCGATTTTTATCAGACATTTTTTGATGAAGCTGACGAGCTGTTGGCAGATATGGAGCAGCATCTGCTGGATTTGGCGCCGGAATCCCCGGACGCTGAACAACTGAACGCCATTTTTCGCGCGGCGCACTCCATTAAAGGCGGCGCAGGGACATTCGGTTTCACCATTCTGCAGGAAACCACACATTTAATGGAAAACCTGCTGGATGCAGCCCGACGCGGTGAAATGCAGCTCAATACCGACATTATCAACCTGTTTTTGGAAACGAAAGATATTATGCAGGAACAGCTCGACGCCTATAAAAACTCCGAAGAGCCGGATGCCGCAAGCTTCGAATATATCTGCAACGCGCTACGCCAGTTGGCGCTGGAAGCGAAGGGCGAAACCACGCCAGTGGTCGTCGAAACTGCGGCATTAAGCGCGGCTACTCAGGAAGAACGCGTAGCCGAAACCGAAGCGCCTCATGATGAGAGTAAACTGCGCATTGTACTTTCGCGGTTGAAAGCCAGTGAGGTCGATCTGCTTGAAGAAGAGTTGGGTAATCTGGCTACCCTGACGGATGTCGTTAAGGGGGGGGATTCACTGTCGGCGACTCTGGATGGCAGCGTCGCAGAAGATGATATTGTCGCCGTGCTCTGTTTCGTCATTGAGGCCGATCAGATCGCTTTTGAAAAAGTTGTCGCCGCGCCGGTTGAAAAAGCGCAAGAAAAAACTGAGGCGGCGCCGACAGCGCCTCCGGCGGCGGTTGCGCCTGTCGCCAAAAGCGCGGCGCATGAACATCATGCAGGTCGCGCAGAGCGTGAAAAACCTGCGCGTGAACGCGAGTCTACCAGTATTCGCGTGGCGGTAGAGAAAGTGGATCAGCTCATAAACCTGGTCGGCGAGTTAGTGATTACCCAGTCAATGTTGGCCCAGCGTTCTAATGAGCTGGACCCGGTAAACCACGGCGATCTCATTACCAGTATGGGACAGTTACAACGTAACGCCCGCGACTTGCAAGAGTCGGTGATGTCGATTCGCATGATGCCTATGGAATATGTCTTCAGCCGTTTTCCTCGTCTGGTTCGCGATTTAGCAGGCAAACTGGGCAAGCAGGTAGAGCTGACGTTGGTCGGCAGTTCTACGGAACTTGATAAAAGTTTGATCGAGCGCATTATCGACCCGCTAACGCACCTGGTGCGCAACAGTCTCGACCACGGGATTGAAATGCCGGAAAAACGCCTCGAAGCCGGAAAAAATGTTGTCGGCAACCTGATCCTTTCGGCAGAGCACCAGGGCGGAAATATTTGTATTGAAGTGACCGATGACGGCGCGGGGCTTAACCGTGAACGTATTCTTGCGAAGGCCATTTCGCAGGGCATGGCGGTGAATGAAAACATGACCGACGATGAAGTGGGTATGCTGATTTTCGCGCCGGGATTTTCGACTGCGGAGCAGGTAACGGACGTCTCTGGTCGCGGCGTTGGCATGGATGTCGTGAAACGTAACATCCAGGAGATGGGCGGTCACGTTGAGATCCAGTCGAAACAGGGCTCCGGCACCACGATTCGTATTCTGCTGCCGCTGACGCTGGCAATACTTGATGGCATGTCTGTTCGCGTAGCGGGGGAGGTTTTTATTCTGCCGTTGAATGCGGTGATGGAGTCGCTGCAACCGCGTGAAGAAGATCTTCATCCGCTGGCGGGCGGCGAGCGGGTTCTGGAAGTCCGCGGCGAGTATTTGCCGCTGGTCGAATTGTGGAAAGTGTTTGACGTGGAAGGGGCGAAAACCGAAGCCACACAGGGAATTGTCGTGATCCTGCAAAGCGCGGGACGCCGTTACGCGCTGCTGGTCGATCAGCTTATAGGCCAGCACCAGGTAGTGGTCAAAAACCTGGAAAGCAACTATCGCAAGGTGCCGGGTATTTCCGCCGCGACGATCCTTGGCGATGGCAGCGTCGCGCTGATTGTTGATGTTTCTGCATTGCAGGGGTTAAACCGCGAACAACGTATGGCGATCACAGCCGCCTGATTGAGTGAGAAGGGAATAATATGACCGGTATGAGTAATGTAAGCAAACTGGCCGGCGAGCCGTCAGGTCAGGAATTCCTGGTGTTTACACTGGGAGATGAAGAGTACGGTATCGATATCCTGAAAGTGCAGGAGATCCGTGGCTATGACCAGGTGACGCGCATCGCCAATACACCCGCCTTTATTAAAGGGGTGACTAACCTACGTGGCGTGATTGTACCTATTGTCGATCTGCGCGTGAAGTTCTGCGCAGGCGACGTTGAGTATGACGATAATACGGTGGTGATCGTACTGAACCTGGGTCAACGCGTCGTCGGGATTGTGGTAGACGGCGTGTCTGACGTACTGTCGTTAACGGCAGAACAAATCCGTCCGGCGCCAGAATTTGCCGTGACCTTGTCAACGGAATATTTGACGGGACTGGGCGCGCTCGGCGAGCGTATGCTGATTCTGGTGAATATCGAAAAACTGCTAAACAGCGAAGAGATGGCGCTGCTGGATATCGCAGCGTCGCACGTCGCATAATGGCATTGCCGGATGGCGTCGCGTCATCCGGCAATATTAACCGTTAAGCTTCCACCAGCGATGATATTTCATCTTCATCGCCCTCACCTTGTACCTCTTCATTTTGTCCTGACTGCTTAACCGTGTTTGTGTGATCATGATCGCATAAGAATGAATATATCCTCGATAAACGTAGCGTTAACTCACATGCATTTAATTTAATGAATTGATAAATATGATTTTTTAAGTCAATACGCGATCGGTATGAGCTTATGTTGCGCCAGTGGTTTATTCCCCAGACATAAACTAAATTTTTGTTTACCAATTTGTTATTCCTGATTCACGTTGATAGTCGCGCCACGTACTGGGGGATAACCAGATAAGTATGAGGGGTTGGGGAGATAAAAAGATGAATAAAATTTACCTTGTGCTGGTTGCTGCGGGTCTCGCTTCAGGCGCTTTGTCTCCGGCATTTGCGGTGACCAGCAACGGAACTATTGGTGCGACGCTGACGTTGACCAACGGTTGCCTGATTAATGGCTCGCCGGGTCAAAATGGGATCAATTTCGGGACGCTGGACTTTGGTACGCATCCGGCGACCTTTTCTGAACTGACCACGCAGTTAACTGGCGCGGGCGGCGGCAACAGTTTTGGTATCCAGTGTACGACCGCCAACTACACGGTGCAGGTTACCGGAAATACCAACGTGACCGCACCTGGTACTACCATCGGAACGCCCGGCACGCCAGCGCGTTATCTGATGAATTCAGCGAATACCAGCCAGGGTGTCGCATACCGTCTTTATAGCGACAGCAGTTTTAATAACGAGATCACTAACAATACGCCGATACCGAAAGCGAATACCACCGCAGGCGTAGACAACTACACGCTATATGGTCGCATTCAGGGCGGCGGCAACAGCGTTACGGTTAACCCAGGCATCTATACCGACACCATTAACGTCAGCGTTATCTACTGACAGAAAAACCATGCGACGTAAAAACGCACGCTTTCTGAACGGGAGCGGGAAACGGTTATGCCTGATGCTGGCGCTACTGGGGGGGATGGCACCGCCGCTTCCGGCAGTGACGACGCAATCTTTTCAGCTTAACGCCACTATTACGCCGGGGTGCAGCGTCGCCACCGGCAGCGGCGGAACGCTAGGTACACTGAACTTTGGCACATACAGCGGCGTGGAAAATCGTCAAATTAATACTCGTTTTGTACCGGGAACGACGGTGAATCTGGCCTGTACGCCAGGCGTGGCGTTAAGCATGAGTATTGATGGTGGTCGCCAGTATACCTCAGTGCGCAACATGCAACGTTCAGGCGGCAGTGAGCGGGTCGCTTACCGGTTATACAGCTCGGCATCACTGGCGGCAAACAGCGAGATAGGCGTCAATCAATCTGTTCCCGTGCTTTATACCGACAGCAATAACATTGCGTTACCGCTTTTCAGCGCCGCATTTTTGAGCGGATTTAGCCCGGCAGGCACCTATTCCGATCAACTGACCGTGACCTTGTCATGGTAATAAGGGAGACATGATGAAATTTACGGTCCTTTTCAGGCGCGTTTTGCTGGCGCTGGCGGGTCTATTTTTTTCACTTGGGGCAAATAGCGGCGCCGCTATTTTATTGTGGCCGATCGATCCCTGGCTTGCCGCAGAGAGGAACGCAAGCGAACTGTGGATTGAGAATCGGGGCGACGCGCCGACGACCATGCAGGTACGTATTGTGCGCTGGCGCCAGCAAGGGGGGTTCGAGCGTTATCAGAATCAGCAAGATGTGGTTGCCAGCCCACCGATTGTGCGCATTGAAAAAGGGAATAAGCAGTTGATTAGGCTGATAAAACAAACAAAAGCCCCTGACGGAGCAGAACAGGCTTATCGCATTATTGTTGATGAGATCCCCTCATCCGATAACGCCGGTACGCCGCCGATGGGACTAAAAATACAGATGCGCTACTCTTTGCCGCTGTTCGTTTATGGGCAAGGCATCGCAACCTGGCCTGGGGAAGAACATCATGCCCGCGCCAGTGTACCGCAGTTGCAGTGGCGTGTGATTCGAGAAAATGGGGCGCCATTTCTGGAGGTGCGTAACCAAGGGGCGGTACATGTTCGCCTCAGTAAAACGAGTGTGCGCCAGGGAAGTGAAACGCGTTCCCTGGCGGATGGCTTGTTGGGGTACGTGCTTCCAGGTAGCTATCGGCGCTGGCCGCTACCCCCAGGAATGACACAGCCGACGGAATTGACAGCGACGATTAACGCTCAGGGTGGGCAATGGCAGTCTGGCCCCACGCGCTAAGCGGCGTAGCGATGTTCCTGGTCAGTAGTGTGTACGCCGGAGATGATGCTCTCCCGCCGCCGCCTGATGGGGAGGTTATGAACGAGCAGGCGGTATTTCACCTGACGTTAATTATCAACCATTTCGATAGCAAGCAGGTGGTCCCCGTCACGTGGCGACAGAATGATTTTTATGTTGCCAGCGTGGATCTACAACGTGCCGGACTGCCTGCCGATAAGCTGCCGCCGGGAGAGGTTAATATGTCGCAACTGTCTGGAGTAAAAACGGAATATGACAGCGGCAGACAGCGCCTGTTACTGTCGGTTCCCCGTGACTGGTTACCTGAGCGTCCTGTCTCTTTTGGCGGCGAGCCGACGCAAATCACGCCGCAAAACGGTCAAGGGGCGCTGCTGAATTATGATTTTTATACTAGTCATACCCAACATGGCGATGGACAGGCATCGCTCTGGCATGAGTTACGCTTTTTTAACGATGTCGGTTTTTTCTCTTCTACCGGCTATCTTCGCCAGCGTCTGACAGGGGATAACAATCAACAAGAGGGCTATGTGCGTTATGACACGGTATTTACTGCGATGCATGAAGAGAGCGCGACACAATGGCGGTTGGGCGATGTGGTTAGCGATGCCTTAAGCTGGAGCAGCAGCGTGCGTGTCGGCGGTATTTCATGGGGGAGGGACTTTTCGCTACGTCCGGATTTAGTCACCTGGCCCTTACCAACGTTTTCCGGAGAAGCGGTCGTTCCGACGGCGGCGGATCTGTTTATTAATGGTTATCAGGCGGGATCGACGCAGATTCAGCCTGGGCCATTCACCTTGACTAACCTGCCGTATATTAACGGCGCGGGGGAGGCCGTACTGGTTACCCGCGATGCACTGGGCAGGCAGGTGAGTACTACACTTCCATTTTATGTCGCCAGCGATCTGCTCAAAACGGGAATGACCGACGGCGCGGTAACGTTCGGCAGTTTACGCCGCAACTACGGCCTCGAAAATTTTGACTATGGGCCAGCGTTGGGCAGCGCCACATACCGTTATGGCGCGAGTGATTATATTACTCTGGAAAGTCATGGCGAGGGGGCGAAATCGCTGGCGTTGGCGGGGGCTGGCGCGCTGGTCAGACTGGGGCGTTTCGGCGTAGTAAATGGCGCCTTAAGTGAAAGCCGGATGCGGGGAAATCCTGGCGAACAGCGAACCTGGGGATATCAGTACAATACCTCTGCTTTTAGCCTTGCCACACAGCATAGTCGTCGTACTCGCGGGTTTGGCAATCTGGCGTTATATGATCAACTTCCCCGTGTGGATGACGATAATTTCCCCCAGGCATCGTTGAGCCAGCGCAGCGATCAGTATTCGCTGACGTTTAACATGGGCACGTTTGGTAATGTCGGCGCCGCGTGGATTGGCGTTCGCACTTTCGACGCGCAAAAAACAGAATTACTTAACCTCTCCTGGAGCCGGAATTTATGGCGAAGTAGCAGCCTTTATCTGGCGGCTAGCCGGGACCAGCAACAGGGGGAATGGACGCTGGCGATGTCGTTACAAATTCCGCTCGGCGCGCGGGATAGCGCAGCGTTGAGCATGGAGAAAACGCCAGACGCTGGGCAGACGCAGCGTATAAATTATAACCATGCTATGCCAACAGACGGCGGATTTGGCTGGAATCTGGCATGGGCGCGACAATCTCAGCGTCACAACTATCAGCAGGCAACGCTGGGCTGGCGAAACAATAATGTGGAGTTGCAGGGCGGCGTGTACGGTGAAAGCGATGCATTTACCGGTTGGGGGGAAGCGCAGGGAGCTGTGGTTCTGATGGATAATCATTTCTTTACCGCCAATAAAATTAATGACGCTTTTGCGCTCATTAGCACTGATGGACATGCGGATGTACCCGTGAATTATGAGAACCAGCCAGTAGGAAAAACCAATGTTCAGGGCTATTTATTGATCGCTGGCGTGTCGGCGTATTATCCGGCGCATTACAGTATTAATACCCTTAATTTACCTGCCGATACTCGCCTGAAAGAGACCGGTCGTCGTATTGCGATCCGGCGGCAAAGCGGTTTTCTGGTTGAGTTCCCGCTGGAGCAGTCGCGGGCCGCCAGCGTCATTTTATATAATGAGCAGGGGGAGCCATTACCGTTGGCAAGCTTGGTGCTGCGGCCGCAAAACGCGTCCGCGGTCGTCGGATACGATGGCATCGTCTGGCTGGAGGATCTGGAATCGGTAACGCCGCTGCAGGCAGTAACACCGGACGGTACTCGATGTGAGGCTACGCTTACGCTTGCCGCGAATCCTGATCATAAATTGCAGACCTACGGGCCGCTTGTTTGTCGAAGTAAGGCCTTATGACTGCACGAATTTTATGGCTGTTGGCCTTACTATTTTTCGTGCCCGGAGTGTGGGCGGCCTGTAGCGTCGCCACTACCAGCGGCGCATTCGGTAGCGTATCGTCTTTTATGTTAAACAGCTCTGAGCAAACTACTAGCGCCAATGTGCTGGTGCAGTGCGACGTGGTGCTGGGGCTGCTGAATAACGATACGGTGACATTAACCTACACCGGTGCGTCAGTCTCAGCCGGTACTCGCGCTGCCCTGAAACGTACAGATAATACCAGTATCACGGACACTATTCCGGTTCGGTTATGTGGACAGGCTGGATGCGCAAATAACAGTGAGATTGCCATCAACGGCAGTTATACCTGGAACGGCAGTACGCTATTGTCCTTACTGGGATCTCGTCGTTTTACATTACCGCTCTGGTTTCGTACCACGTCTGGCCTTAACGTTAGCGCCGGGCCGTACCAGGTAACATTCAATTTCAGCGTTTACTACAATATTTGTCAGGTCGGTCTTTTAGGGATCTGCGGGACGGCGCAAACGGGAACTGCGGCGACAACGTTGCAATTAACGTTAACAGTAGCCAATGACTGTATTGCGATTACTGCGCCCGATGTCAATTTTGGCAGCGCGCCGCTGGTCAAGAATTTTCCAGTGATAAGTCAGAGCGTGGCGGTCACTTGCACCAAAGGAAGCGTGTATAGCGTAGGTATCAATAATGGTGCATATGCAAACGGTAACAGCAGAAACATGGCCAGTGGCAGTAACCGGTTGAATTATGAAATTTACAAGGGCGCGACCAACAACCGATGGGGCAGTAGCGGCAGTGAACGGTGGGCGAGCGAGGCATCCTCGGCTATTAGCGCCGATGGTCTGCTGCGAACGTATAATTATAACGCAAAAATTCTTACTAACCAGCCTACGCCGCCCGCTGGTGTCTATAGTGATACGGTTGTAGTCGATATCACCTTCTAGCGCAGGGTTTTTCCTTTTCGCAAATGTAAAGTTATTACCGCAGGTGCCGATAACGTTGATAACTCGTTATCAGGAAGGTGCCTTATGTTTAACCGTATCCGCGTTGTCACAATGCTGATGATGGTGCTGGGGGTTTTCGCACTGCTACAGCTTGTTTCCGGTGGTTTGCTGTTTTCTTCATTACAGCATAACCAGCAAGGTTTTGTTATTTCTAACGAATTACGTCAGCAACAAAGTGAACTCACGTCGACATGGGACTTAATGCTGCAAACGCGCATTAACCTGAGCCGCTCCGCCGCACGCATGATGATGGGCACCTCTAACCAGCAGAGCAGCGCCAAAACGGATTTACTCCAGAACGCAAAAACTACCCTCGCACAGGCGGCGGCGCACTACACTACTTTCAAAAACATGACTCCATTGCCAGCGATGGCGGAGGCCAGCGCAAGCGTTGATGAAAAATATCAGCGCTATCAGGCTGCATTAACCGAACTTATCCAGTTCCTGGATAACGGCAATATGGATGCTTACTTCGCCCAGCCAACCCAGGGAATGCAAAATGCGCTGGGCGAGGCGTTGGGCAACTACGCACAGGTGAGCGAAAACCTGTACCGTCAGACATTTGATCAAAGCGCTCACGATTACCGTTTTGCGCAATGGCAACTGGGGATTCTTGCCATCGTGCTGGTGCTGATTTTGATAGTGGTTTGGTACGGTATTCGTCAAGCCCTGCTTAACCCATTAGCGCGAGTGATTGCCCATATCCGTGAAATTGCCAGCGGCGATCTGACGAAAACGCTCACTGTCTCAGGGCGTAATGAAATCGGCGAACTGGCGGGGACGGTCGATCACATGCAACGTTCGCTGACTGACACCGTGACCCAGGTTCGCGAAGGTTCGGATGCGATTTATTCCGGCACCAGCGAAATTGCCGCCGGTAATACCGACCTCTCTTCCCGTACCGAACAGCAGGCCTCCGCTCTGGAAGAGACGGCAGCCAGCATGGAACAACTGACGGCGACCGTTAAGCAAAACGCCGATAACGCCCGCCAGGCTTCGCAACTGGCGCAAAGCGCCTCCGATACCGCGCGTCATGGCGGCAAAGTTGTCGACGGCGTGGTGAATACCATGCACGAAATTGCCGACAGTTCGAAGAAGATCGCTGACATTATCAGCGTTATCGATGGTATTGCCTTCCAGACTAATATTTTGGCGCTGAACGCGGCGGTAGAAGCGGCGCGCGCGGGCGAACAGGGGCGCGGTTTTGCGGTAGTGGCAGGCGAGGTGCGTAATCTGGCCAGCCGCAGCGCCCAGGCGGCGAAAGAAATTAAGTCGTTGATTGAAGATTCCGTCGCGCGTGTCGATACCGGTTCTGTGTTGGTGGAAAGCGCCGGGGAAACCATGACCGATATCGTCAATGCCGTCACGCGCGTCACGGATATTATGGGCGAAATCGCCTCCGCCTCGGATGAGCAAAGTCGGGGCATCGATCAGGTCGCTTTGGCCGTTTCTGAGATGGATCGCGTAACGCAACAGAATGCCTCGCTGGTTCAGGAGTCCGCGGCTGCGGCCGCCGCGCTGGAGGAGCAGGCCAGCCGTTTAACCATGGCGGTATCCGCTTTCCGGCTGGCATCGCGACCGCTTGCGGCAAATAAACATGAACCGCGTCCGTTAGTGGACGTTCAGCCTGGTAATACGCCGCGGCCCTTAGCCGCCGGGGACGATGCGAACTGGGAAACCTTCTGATCGATGTGCGCGATGTGCTGTCGGTTATCGATTAATTTGCGAACCAGCCGATACCTTTCGTCTGGTTCGCAATAGGTAAAAGCAAAAAATGAGTAATACGGGAAGCATGGCGTTGTCGCAGGGCGCGCCCGTTGTATTGTGAATGTGATTAAGAAGGCGCTATGACATCATCTCTGCCCTCCGGGCAAACGTCATTAATGTTACAGATGACACAGCGCCTCGCGCTGTCCGACGCGCATTTTCGTCGGATATGTCAATTAATCTACCAACGCGCAGGGATCGTGCTGGCCGACCATAAGCGGGATATGGTTTATAACCGCCTGGTGCGTCGGTTGCGTACCCTGGGGCTGGATGATTTTGGCCGTTACCTTAGTATGCTGGAGGCTAACCAAACCAGCGCTGAGTGGCAGGCTTTTATCAACGCTCTGACCACCAACCTGACCGCTTTTTTTCGGGAGGCGCACCATTTCCCGATCCTTGCGGAACATGCGCGCCGCCGCCACGGCGAATACCGCGTCTGGAGTGCGGCGGCATCGACGGGAGAAGAACCTTACAGCATCGCCATTACGCTGGCGGATGCGTTGGGAATGGCTCCCGGTCGCTGGAGAGTGTTTGCCAGCGATATTGATACTGAAGTGCTGGAAAAAGCGAGAAGCGGTATTTATCGCCTCAGCGAACTGAAAACGTTATCGCCGCACCAGCTACAGCGTTACTTCATGCGCGGTACAGGGCCGCATGATGGGTTGGTGCGCGTGCGTCAGGAACTGGCCAATTATGTTGAATTTTCCTCCCTTAATTTGCTGGAAAAACAGTACAACATCCCTGGACCCTTTGACGCGATATTTTGCCGTAACGTCATGATCTATTTTGACAAAACGACACAGCAGGACATTCTGCGCCGTTTTGTTCCACTCCTTAAACCTGACGGACTGTTGTTTGCCGGTCACTCAGAAAACTTTAGCAACCTTGTGCGCGAGTTTAGCCTGCGCGGACAGACGGTGTATGCGCTAAGTAAGGATAAAGCATGAGTAAAATCAGGGTGTTGTCGGTAGATGATTCCGCGCTGATGCGCCAAATCATGACTGAAATTATTAATAGCCATAGCGATATGGAGATGGTGGCGACCGCGCCGGATCCGTTGGTCGCCAGGGATCTCATCAAAAAATTTAATCCGGACGTATTGACGCTTGACGTTGAGATGCCGCGGATGGATGGCCTCGATTTCCTTGAAAAACTGATGCGTTTGCGTCCGATGCCGGTGGTGATGGTCTCCTCGCTGACCGGTAAAGGTTCCGAAGTTACGCTGCGGGCGCTGGAGTTGGGGGCCATCGATTTTGTCACCAAACCACAGCTTGGCATTCGTGAAGGTATGCTGGCGTATAGCGAGATGATCGCTGAGAAAGTGCGTACCGCCGCGCGAGCCCGCATCGCCGCGCATAAACCGATGGCGGCCCCGGCAACCTTAAAGGCCGGTCCGCTGCTCAGTTCGGAAAAACTGATTGCTATCGGCGCCTCAACGGGCGGTACTGAAGCTATCCGCCATGTGCTACAACCGCTGCCGCTTTCCAGCCCGGCAGTGATTATTACGCAGCATATGCCGCCTGGCTTTACCCATTCGTTTGCCGAGCGCCTTAATAAACTCTGTCAAATCAGCGTGAAGGAGGCCGAAGACGGCGAACGCGTATTGCCAGGTCATGCCTACATTGCGCCCGGCGACAAGCATATGGAGCTGGCGCGTAGCGGGGCGAATTATCTAATCAAAGTTCATGACGGCCCGCCGGTGAACCGGCATCGGCCTTCCGTGGATGTGCTGTTTCATTCGGTGGCGAAACACGCGGGGCGTAACGCCGTAGGCGTCATTCTTACGGGGATGGGCAACGATGGCGCTGCCGGAATGTTGGCGATGTACCAGGCAGGCGCCTGGACCATTGCTCAAAACGAAGCAAGTTGTGTGGTGTTCGGCATGCCGCGCGAGGCCATCAATATGGGTGGCGTGAGCGAAGTGGTCGATCTTAGCCAGGTGAGCCAGCAGATGCTGGCGAAAATCAGTGCCGGACAGGCGATACGTATTTGAACCAGGAGTAGTATTTTATGGCGGATAAAGAGCTTAAATTTTTGGTTGTGGATGACTTTTCGACCATGCGTCGTATTGTGCGCAACCTTTTAAAAGAGCTTGGATTTAACAATGTGGAAGAGGCCGAAGATGGCGTCGATGCGCTGAATAAGCTCCAGGCGGGCGGTTTTGGTTTCATTATCTCCGACTGGAACATGCCGAACATGGATGGTCTGGAACTGCTGAAAACCATTCGCGCTGATAGCGCCATGTCGGCGTTACCCGTGTTGATGGTGACGGCGGAAGCCAAGAAAGAGAATATTATCGCCGCCGCGCAGGCTGGCGCCAGCGGTTATGTCGTAAAACCGTTTACGGCAGCGACGCTGGAAGAGAAGCTAAACAAAATTTTTGAGAAACTGGGCATGTGAGGATGCGATGATGATGCAACCATCTATCAAGCCTGCTGATGAAGGTTCAGCAGGAGACATCATTGCGCGCATCGGTAGTCTGACCCGAATGCTGCGCGACAGCTTGCGCGAACTGGGGCTGGACCAGGCGATTGCCGAAGCGGCAGAGGCGATTCCCGATGCGCGCGACCGTCTGGATTACGTCGTCCAGATGACGGCGCAGGCGGCGGAACGCGCGCTGAATAGCGTAGAGGCCTCGCAGCCGCATCAGGATGCGATGGAAAAAGAGGCGAAGGCGCTGACGCAACGTTGGGACGAATGGTTTGAAAATCCGATCGAACTTTCCGACGCCCGTGAACTGGTAACGGATACGCGTCAGTTTCTCAAGGATGTCCCAGGTCATACCAGTTTTACTAACGCGCAGTTGCTGGACATCATGATGGCGCAGGATTTCCAAGACCTGACTGGTCAGGTGATCAAGCGTATGATGGACGTGATTCAGGAAATTGAGCGCCAGTTGTTAATGGTGCTACTGGAAAACATCCCGGAGCAGAGCACGCGGCCAAAACGCGAAAACGAAAGTTTGCTTAACGGCCCGCAGGTAGATGCCTCGAAAGCTGGCGTGGTCGCCAGCCAGGATCAGGTGGACGATCTGCTGGACAGTCTTGGGTTTTAAGTCTTTTTGACCTGATGGCGCTGCGTTTATCAGGTCCGAACCCATCAACCAGGCCGGATACGATATATTCTTATCGTATCCGGCCATCTATATTAACGCCATAAACCCCGCCTTTTTTACCGCTTACTCTGCCCATTGGCGTAAAGCGGTTCTGGCATCATTCTCGCTTATCGATCTATCCAGGATTTGCTGCGTGGCAGAAGAGAGCGACGACGACAAAACAGAAGACCCCACACCCCACCGACTTGAAAAAGCGCGGGAAGAAGGGCAGATCCCCCGTTCCAGAGAACTGACCTCACTGCTGATATTGCTGGTGGGCGTTTGCATTATCTGGTTCGGCGGTGAGTCGCTGGCGCGGCAACTGGCGGGAATGCTCTCAGCAGGCCTGCACTTCGATCACCGCATGGTAAACGATCCTAACCTGATCCTGGGGCAGATAATTTTGCTCATTAAAGCGGCGATGATGGCGCTGCTGCCGCTCATCGCAGGCGTGGTGCTGGTGGCGCTTATTTCGCCGGTCATGCTTGGCGGCCTGATCTTCAGCGGTAAGTCATTACAGCCAAAATTTTCTAAATTAAACCCGCTGCCGGGAATTAAGCGGATGTTCTCGGCGCAAACCGGCGCGGAGCTGCTAAAAGCGGTCTTGAAATCTACGCTGGTAGGCTGCGTTACCGGATCTTACCTCTGGCATAACTGGCCGCAAATGATGCGCCTGATGGCGGAGTCGCCGATTACCGCGATGGGGAACGCGCTGAATCTCGTCGGGCTTTGCGCGTTACTGGTGGTTCTGGGCGTGATCCCGATGGTGGGATTTGACGTTTTTTTCCAGATCTTTAGCCATCTGAAAAAATTGCGTATGTCGCGGCAGGATATTCGCGACGAATTTAAAGAGAGCGAAGGCGATCCGCACGTTAAGGGCAAAATTCGTCAGATGCAGCGTGCTGCCGCGCAGCGTCGCATGATGGAGGATGTGCCGAAAGCGGACGTCATTGTCACCAACCCGACGCACTATTCCGTGGCGTTGCAGTATGAAGAAAACAAAATGAGCGCGCCGAAAGTGGTCGCTAAGGGGGCCGGGTTGATAGCGCTGCGTATTCGCGAGATCGGCGCTGAACATCGGGTTCCCACTTTAGAAGCGCCGCCGCTGGCGCGCGCATTATATCGCCACGCCGAAATCGGTCAGCAAATTCCCGGACAGCTCTATGCTGCCGTCGCGGAAGTGTTGGCCTGGGTCTGGCAGCTTAAACGCTGGCGGCTTGCGGGCGGGCAACGTCCTCCACAACCTGAGAACCTTCCGGTGCCAGAAGCGCTGGATTTTATGAACGAGAAGACTACTGATGGATAATCTGGTCGCGATGCTGCGCCTGCCCGGCAACCTGAAATCGACGCATTGGCAAATTCTGGCCGGGCCGATCCTCATTCTGCTGATTTTGTCGATGATGGTGCTGCCGCTGCCTGCTTTTATCCTCGACTTACTGTTTACCTTTAATATTGCGCTATCGATCATGGTGCTGCTGGTGGCGATGTTTACTCAGCGTACTCTGGATTTTGCCGCGTTTCCGACCATCCTGCTGTTTACCACGCTGCTGCGCCTGGCGCTCAACGTGGCCTCGACGCGTATTATTTTGATGGAAGGGCATACCGGCGCGGCGGCGGCGGGAAAGGTGGTGGAGGCGTTCGGCCATTTCCTGGTCGGCGGTAACTTCGCGATCGGAATTGTGGTCTTTATCATCCTCGTCATTATTAACTTCATGGTCATCACCAAAGGCGCTGGACGTATTGCCGAAGTCGGCGCGCGCTTTGTGCTGGACGGTATGCCCGGTAAGCAAATGGCGATTGACGCCGATCTTAATGCCGGTCTGATTGGTGAAGATGAGGCTAAAAAACGGCGTGCGGAAGTGACTCAGGAAGCCGATTTCTACGGCTCGATGGACGGGGCGAGTAAATTTGTGCGCGGCGATGCCATCGCCGGCATTCTCATTATGGTCATTAACGTGGTGGGCGGACTGCTGGTCGGTGTATTGCAGCACGGAATGAGCATGAGCAGCGCGGCGGAAAGCTACACTCTGCTGACCATTGGCGACGGTCTGGTCGCCCAGATCCCGGCGTTGGTTATCTCTACGGCGGCGGGCGTGATCGTGACCCGCGTTAGTACCGATCAGGATGTAGGCGAGCAAATGGTTGGCCAGTTGTTCAGTAACCCAAGAGTGATGCTGCTCGCGGCGGCGGTCCTGGGGCTGCTTGGCATGGTGCCTGGAATGCCTAACCTGGTATTTTTACTCTTTACCGCCGCCTTGCTCGGTCTGGCATGGTGGTTGCGCGGGCGTGAACAAAAAGCGCCGGAGGAGCCGCAGCCGGTAAAAATGCCGGAAAATAACTCGGTGGTCGAAGCCACCTGGAATGACGTGCAGCTTGAAGATTCGCTGGGCATGGAAGTCGGTTATCGCCTGATACCGATGGTAGATTTTCAACAGGATGGCGAGTTACTTGGACGTATTCGCAGCATTCGTAAAAAATTTGCGCAGGATATGGGGTTTTTGCCGCCGGTTGTCCATATTCGCGACAATATGGATTTACAGCCGGCGCGCTACCGTATTTTGATGAAAGGGGTAGAGATCGGCAGCGGGGACGCCTATCCTGGACGCTGGCTGGCCATTAATCCCGGCACAGCGGCGGGAACGCTACCGGGCGAGAAAACTGTCGATCCAGCTTTTGGCCTTGATGCCATCTGGATTGAGAGCGCCCTGAAAGAGCAGGCACAAATTCAGGGCTTTACTGTGGTTGAAGCCAGCACCGTCGTGGCGACGCACCTTAACCACTTGATCGGCCAATTCGCCGCCGAGTTGTTCGGCCGCCAGGAAGCGCAGCAACTGTTGGATCGTGTCTCTCAAGAGATGCCTAAACTCACGGAAGATTTGGTCCCCGGCGTCGTGACCCTCACGACTTTACATAAAGTCTTACAAAACTTACTGGCGGAAAAAGTCCCGATTCGCGACATGCGCACCATTCTTGAAACGCTGGCGGAACATGCGCCGTTACAAAGCGATCCGCATGAGTTAACCGCCGTGGTACGCGTGGCATTGGGACGGGCGATTACGCAGCAGTGGTTCCCCGGTAATGAAGAAGTACAGGTTATTGGACTGGATACCGCGCTTGAACGTTTGCTGCTTCAGGCATTGCAGGGCGGCGGCGGCCTTGAACCTGGATTGGCGGATCGTTTGTTGGCGCAAACGCAAGAGGCGCTTTCTCGTCAGGAGATGCTTGGCGCGCCGCCGGTATTGCTGGTTAACCATGCGCTACGTCCACTATTGTCCCGCTTTTTGCGACGCAGTTTACCGCAGTTGGTGGTGCTATCGAATCTTGAACTTTCCGATAACCGTCATATCCGCATGACGGCGACTATTGGAGGAAAATAATGTGTAAATGGCTCGCTTTGCTGCTCTTTCCCCTGACGGTACAGGCCGCAGGCGAAGGCGCGTGGCAGGACAGCGGTATGGGCGTAACCTTACATTACCGGGGCGTCTCCGCTTCGTCTTCGCCACTGTCGGCGCGCCAGCCGGTTTCAGGTTTGATGACGTTGGTCGCCTGGCGCTATGAACTGAATGGTCCGACACCCGCGGGCTTACGGGTACGTTTATGTTCCCAGTCCCGTTGCGTAGAACTGGATGGTCAGAGTGGGACTACCCACGGTTTTGCCAATGTTCCCGCTGTTGAGCCGCTCCGTTTTGTCTGGGAGGTCCCTGGAGGCGGTCGTCTCATCCCGGCATTAAAAGTGCAAAGCAATCAGGTCATTGTGAACTACCGCTAATCCCTCATCTTTTCGCCAGGCAGCAGGAAATTGCTGCCTGGCCCGCATTTTTGGCTTTGTCTTTTCAATAAATAGAAACGATGTTTTATAAATCGGTGACGCGCGTTAGCGGACTCTTTGTGTTTTTGCCATTTCTCTTTTGGATCTGGCAAATACAAAAAGGTTTCCTCGCGAATTAGCTTTTACTGTAGCCGTGTAATGACTCCCTGAATCCTGATGCCGGGAGTCTCCCCATTATTTGCAGGGTTAGCGGCAATGAAAACACGTAAAATTGGTTTAATTAACTATTTTGCCTATGGTTCTGGCGATTTTTTAGGGGCTGGCACGACGGCGTTAACCGCCGCATGGTTACTCTATTTTTATACGACGTTTTGTAACCTTACCCCGATTGAAGCCACCTTCATTTTCGCCACTGCCAGGGTACTGGATGCGGTTGTCAGTCCGCTTATGGGATTTTTAACGGACAACTTTGGTTCTACCTGGTTGGGTAAGCGCTTCGGGCGACGCAAGTTTTTTATTTTACTGGGGATTCCATGTGTATTTAGCTATTCATTAATATGGCTTAGCGGTATGGGATTCTGGTATTACCTGTTAACGTATCTGCTGTTTGATGTCGTTTATACCATGATTCTGGTGCCTTATGAGA
This sequence comes from Salmonella enterica subsp. arizonae, assembly GCF_008692845.1. Classification (GTDB taxonomy): domain Bacteria; phylum Pseudomonadota; class Gammaproteobacteria; order Enterobacterales; family Enterobacteriaceae; genus Salmonella; species Salmonella arizonae. Next base: position 784,037 of record NZ_VXJW01000001.1, on the reverse strand, counting down.
CCCTGGTACCGGAAATGACTGATGATTTCAAACAGAAGACCCGGTTTTCAGGCGCGCGTATTTCAATGGCGCAAATGTCCGCTATTCTGGCGTCATTCCTGCCAGGAGTCCTGCTGGCAGCATTTGGTAAAAATAATCCTGTCTCTTTCTTTTATGCCAGCCTGGTCTTTTCTGTGCTGTGCGCATTAATGCTGGTTTTTGTCTGGTGCTTTACCTGGGAGCGTCCGCGGGAGGCATGGACGGAAGCTGCGCTGCGCGCTGAAGATGAGAAGAAAAGCCTGACGTTTACCCAGAGCGTACGCCGCCTGGTCGTTGAACTCATGTCCACGCTACGTATTAGAATTTTTCGCCAGCATCTGGGGATGTATCTGGGAGGGTATATCGCTCAGGATGTATTCAATGCCGTCTTCACCTGGTACGTTGTTTTTGTGCTGATGCAGGATGCTTCCGTCGCCTCGAATTTACTGGGCACCATGGCGACGTTCCAGTTTATCGCGGTTATTGCGATGATCCCGCTTTGCATTCGCTTTGGGCCCGCGCCATCTTACCGGATGGTTGTCGTACTATTCGGCCTGAGTTCTCTTTCTTATGCATTGGTGTATTACATCGGGTTGAGCGATGCCTATGGGTTATTATTATTGGTGTCTGCGTGTGCGGGACTGGGACGCGGCGGCATTAACTACGTACCGTGGAACACTTACACCTATATTGCTGATGTTGATGAGGTCATTACCGGTCAGCGTCGCGAAGGCATTTTCGCCGGAATTATGACGCTAACCCGCAAAGCCTCACAGGCTGGCGCTGTTATGGTGGTCGGAATTGTGATGCAGCTTTCCGGCTTCGTCTCTGGTCAGAGTATGCAAGCCGCCGCCGTGGGCCACACCATTCTGTTGATTTTAAGCTGCGGCACGCTGGTTATGCTTGCCTTTGGCTTCCTGGTTTCCCTGAGATTCAGACTGAATTTGCACACCCACCGTGTCTTACGCGAAGAGACTGCCAAAATGCGTGAGTCGGGCTGTACGACGCCGGAAAACATTACGCCACAGGCGCGTGCCGTGGTCGAGATGCTTTCAGGTCTGCCTTATGAATCGCTTTGGGGTAACAACAATATTGGTTATCTGAATCGTAATAAACCGGCTGCGTCAGGAGCAACACTATCCGCAGCGCTGAATTCGACATTAAACAGAGGTTAAGGAAATGATTGTTTATCCAGTCAAACACAGTCCGTTATTGCGTCAGCCTGAGCGTTTTATCGCCAGAGATGAACTAAAAGCCTTGATACAAAAGGTGACGTATAACCTGGTTAATATTAAAGATGACACGGGCGAATTTTTATTGCGACTGGACGACGGACGTGTGATCGATACTAAAGGCTGGGCCGGGTGGGAGTGGACGCATGGCGTGGGCCTGTACGGAATGTATCACTATTATCAACAGACCGGCGACCAGACGATGTGTAACATCATTGATAACTGGTTTGCCGATCGGTTTGCGGAAGGCGCGACGACGAAAAACGTCAATACGATGGCGCCGTTTTTAACGCTGGCGTATCGCTATGAAGAGACCGGTAATCCCGCCTGGCTACCGTGGCTTGAATCATGGGCCGAATGGGCGATGTATGACATGCCCCGTACCGATCACGGCGGGATGCAGCACATCACCCTGGCGGAGGAAAATCATCAGCAGATGTGGGACGACACGCTAATGATGACGGTGTTGCCGCTGGCGAAAATCGGTAAACTGTTGAACCGGCCGGAGTATGTGGAAGAGGCGACCTATCAGTTCCTGCTGCATGTGCAGAATCTGATAGATAGAGAAACGGGGCTGTGGTTCCACGGCTGGAGCTATGACGGCCATCATAACTTCGCGAACGCGCGCTGGGCGCGCGGCAACAGTTGGCTGACCATTGTAATCCCGGATTTTCTTGAACTGTTGGACTTGCCGGAAAATAATGCTGTACGCCGTTACCTGGTTCAGGTACTGAATGCGCAGATCGCCGTGCTGGCGAAATGTCAGGATGAAAGCGGTTTATGGCATACGCTGCTTGACGATCCGCACGCGTATCTGGAGGCGTCCGCGACGGCGGGTTTTGCCTACGGTATTCTTAAAGCGGTACGCAAACGCTATGTCGATCGGCGATATGCGTTAGTGGCGGAAAAAGCCGTCCAGGGCATTGTGCGGCATATTTCTCCGGAGGGCGAACTGCTGCAAACTTCATTTGGCACTGGCATGGGCCACGATCTCGATTTTTACCGCAATATTCCGTTGACCTCTATGCCTTACGGGCAGGCGATGGCAATGCTGTGTTTGACGGAATATCTGCGTAACTATTTTTGATGTATGCGGATATTCCGGGCGTATCCTTGTCTGATGGCGCTTTGCTTATTTGACTATGGCGCCTGACCCGGCTGCGTGGTATCAGCCTGTGGATCAAACAGGTGGTCAAGGATTTTTCGCATGACGGGTGCGGCGGTAACGCCGTCGCTTCCGCCGTTTTCCAGAATCAAGGCAATAGCGACCTTAGGGTTTTTATACGGTGCAAAAGCGGTATAAAAAACATGATCGCGCAGGCGAATGGGGATCATTTTCGCGTTGTAGGTCTGATTTTCTTTCAGGCTAAACACCTGCGACGTGCCGCTTTTGGCCGCAATGCCGTAGGGCGCGGTGTGAAAGAACTTATAGCCCGTTCCGTTGGGTGCATTCGCCATGCCATACATCGCCTGACGCACCAGTCCCCAGTATGGCGACGCCGGATCGGCTATCTGTGACGCTGTTCCGGAAGGACGATACGGAACCACCGTTTTGCCGCTCTCTTCATTGAGTAACAGGTGAGGGGCAATCACCTTACCGTTGTTGATGAGCGCCACCATCGCTTTTACCATCTGGATGGGGGTGGCAATCCAGTAACCCTGGCCGATGCCGACAGAAATGGTATCGCCCTGATACCAGGCTTTTTTATGGACCCGCTGTTTCCATGCACGGCTGGGAAGCAGCCCGTCATATTCTTCATTAAGGTCGATGCCCGTCGGTTTGCCATAGCCGAACTGAGACAACATCGTGTCGATACGGTCAATACCCATCATATAAGCGACCTGATAGAAAAAGGTATCCGCAGATTCCTCAATCGCTTTAGTGACATCCAGCATACCGTGTCCGGTTTTTTTCCAGTCCCGGTAATGCCGCTGCGTGCCGGGAAGCGTCCAGGTTGGCGCGCCAAAGAAGGTAGTTTGCGGCGTAATAATCCCGCTTAACAGCGCGGACATCGCCATATAGGGTTTAACCGTTGACGCCGGAGGATAAAGCCCTTGCGTCACGCGGTTGATCAGCGGCAGATTTTTATCGTGCAGCAGTTTGCCGTAATCCTGATAGCTAATGCCTTTTACAAAGGGGTTCGGATCGTAGCTGGGCATAGATACCATCGCCAGCACTGAACCATCGTGCGGATCTTCAACCAGTACGGCAGCACGCTGCCCGGCCAGCAAACTTTCAATGTACTCTTGTAAATGGAGATCCAGCGTCAGGTGAATATTCTTACCCGCGATGGGAGGAACGTCTTTCAGCAGGCGGACAATACGCCCGTGATTATCCACCTCGACCTCCTGATAACCGGTTTTGCCATGAAGATCGTTTTCGTAGTAACGCTCAATCCCCTGTTTACCGATGTTATGGTCCGCCGCGTAATTCTCTGCCAGCCCTTTTTTATCCAGCGCTTTAAGGTCGTTATCGTTTATCTTTGACACGTAACCGAGAACATGCGCCAGCTCCGCGCCGTAAGGATACTGCCGATCCTGATAGCTATTGATCGTGACGCCGTTGAAATGAAACTGATTGACCGCAAAGCGTGCGATTTCAACATCCGTTAGCGCGTTTTTGAGCACCACCGGACGATAGCGGCTACTGGATTTTAGCGCATGGCGAAAGTCGGCGATATCATTGGGGGAGAGATCAACAATAGGGGTGAGCTGTTTTAGCAGCGCATCCATATCGGCAATTTTATAGGGCGTAACCGCGATATCATACCAGGTTACGTTACGCACCAGCGGAATGCCGTTGCGATCGTAAATGATGCCGCGCGTGGGCGCGACGGGTAGCATCTTGATATCGTTCTCATTCGAACGGGTGGTGTAATAGTGGTGCTGACGGATTTGCAAGTTATAGAGGTTGAAGATCAGGATACCAAAGCAGACAATCACTACACCAAACGCCACAATCACACGTCTCAGGAAGAGTTTCTCTTCCGCATCAAAGTCTTTAAAAGTCATTACCTGTACCTGAACAATCCGCCGCCTAATGATACGGGGCGGTCAGCGCCAGGACAGGTAAAAGATGTTCCATCTCTCTATAGAAATGTGTCATTCCTTGTGATTTGTTACAGATATACCGCTGTGGCAATAAAAAGGCCTGAGTCCGTTACCCGGAGTCAGGCCTGATGATGTTAACGACGGCGCATTTACATGCGTTCTACGGTTTCGATACCCAACGTATCCAGACCCAGTTTCAGCGTCTTCGCCGTCAGTTGCGCCAGTTTTAGGCGGCTATTGCGAACCGCGTCATTCTCGGCGCTGAGAATAGGGCAGTGCTCGTAGAAGCCGGAGAACAGCCCGGCGACGTCATACAGATACGCGCACATGACGTGCGGCGTACCTTCACGCGCGACCACCGTCAGGGTTTCTTCAAACTGCAGCAGACGGGCAGCGAGCTGCGCTTCGCGATCTTCGCTAATGATAACCGGCGCGCTCGCCAGCGCCTGCTCGTCGATGTCCGCTTTACGGAAAACAGACAGCACACGCGTATAGGCATACTGCATATAAGGAGCGGTATTGCCTTCGAAAGCCAACATATTATCCCAGTCGAAGATATAGTCAGTGGTGCGGTTTTTTGACAGATCGGCGTATTTCACCGCGCCAATACCGACGGCGTTAGCCAGTTTTTCCAGCTCGTCAGCCGGCATATCCGGGTTCTTCTCCGCCACCAGACGACGCGCGCGCTCCAGCGCCTCATCCAGCAGGTCCGCCAGTTTCACCGTACCGCCCGCGCGAGTTTTAAACGGTTTACCGTCTTTACCCAGCATCATGCCGAACATGTGGTGTTCCAGCGGAACGGAATCCGGTACATAACCGGCTTTGCGCACAATGGTCCAGGCTTGCATCAGGTGCTGGTGCTGACGGGAGTCAATGTAGTAGAGCACGCGGTCGGCGTGCAGCGTTTCGTAACGGTATTTGGCGCAGGCGATATCGGTAGTGGTATACAGATAACCGCCATCTTTCTTCTGAATAATGACACCCATCGGGTCGCCTTCCTTGTTTTTAAACTCATCAAGGAAAACCACCGTCGCGCCTTCGCTTTCAACCGCCAGGCCTTTGGCTTTCAGATCGGCGACAATGCCTGGCAGCATCGGGTTATACAGACTTTCGCCCATCACATCGTCACGCGTCAGGGTGACATTCAGGCGATCGTAGGTGATCTGGTTTTGCGTCATCGTGATATCAACCAGCTTACGCCACATCTCACGGAAATAGGCATCACCGCTCTGCAATTTTACGACGTAGTTACGCGCACGCTCGGCAAACCCTTCATCTTCGTCATAATGCTTTTTCGCATCGCGATAAAACCCTTCAAGATCCGCCAGTGCCATTTCGCCCGCGTTTTCCTGCTGCTGTTTTTCCAGCCAGGCGATAAGCATACCGAACTGAGTGCCCCAGTCGCCGACGTGGTTAGCGCGAATAACATGATGGCCCAGAAATTCCAGCGTGCGCACTGCCGCATCGCCGATAATCGTGGAGCGCAGATGACCGACGTGCATCTCTTTCGCAACGTTAGGCGCCGAATAGTCGACGACAATCGTCTGGCGAGCCGGCTGAGAAACGCCCAGACGATCGGAGGCCAGCGCCTGTTGCACCTGTTCAGCGAGAAAAGCCGGATCGAGGAAAATATTGATAAAACCAGGGCCGGCGATTTCCACCTTGCTGGCGATACCGCTGAGATCCAGATGAATCAGCACCTGCTCTGCAAGTTGTCGGGGGGCCATACCCAGTTTTTTCGCAACTGCCATCATGCCGTTGGCCTGATAGTCGCCGAACTGAACTTTGGCTGACTGACGAACCTGGGGCTCGCAATCTGCAGGCGCGCCTGCAGCAATCATGGCCTGACTAACTTTTTCTGAGAGAAGAGCCTGAATATTCACCGGAATACCTTACGTTTATGAAGCGGACTGTATTACCCGCGCCAGTTTGAGAATTAGGGCGGGAGTATACTGCAAATGCCCGTTGGCGTCAGCATTGCGCGCGCGTCGCGTCGCCTGAAATATACGCAACAATAATCTGCATAAACATTCAATAAACGCCCAATCAAATCAAAGGTTGGTTGACGGGACGCAACAGCGTAAATTAGCGGCTTTCACAGTAAAAAGAGCTTCCTGATATGGCGAACTGGCAAAATATTGACGAACTGCATGATATTTCGGCAGATTTACCGCGATTCACTCTGGCGTTAAGAGAACTTTCCACTCGCCTCGGTCTGGAGATTAGCGCACTTGAGGCTGATCACATTTCATTGCGCTGCCACCAGAATACGACGGCGGAACGTTGGCGTTGCGGTTTTGAACAATGTGGCGATCTACTGTCGGAAAATATCATCAACGGCAGGCCGATTTGTCTGTTTAAGCTGCATGAACCGGTATATGTGGAACACTGGCGGTTTTCTGTCATTGAATTACCGTGGCCGGGAGAAAAACGCTATCCGCACGAAGGGTGGGAGCATATTGAAATCGTGCTGCCCGGCGAGCCGGAGACATTGAATGCGAGGGCATTGGCGTTGTTATCGGATGAGGGGCTTAGTCAGCCGGGAATCGTGGTTAAAACCAGTGCGCCGCAGGGCGAGCATGAACGTTTGCCAAACCCTACGCTGGCCGTGACTGATGGTCGCGTCACGGTAAAATTTCATCCGTGGTCGATTGAAGCGATTATCGCCAGCGAGCAGGCAGCACATTAACATGCCGACAGGAGTGAATATGGCGTTACTTGAGATCTGTTGTTACAGCATGGAATGCGCACTCACCGCGCAGCAAAACGGCGCGGATCGTATCGAACTGTGCGCCGCGCCGAAAGAAGGGGGGCTTACGCCTTCGCTGGGCGTATTACGCAGCGTGCGCGAGCATATTATGATTCCCGTACATCCGATTATTCGTCCTCGCGGCGGGGATTTTTATTACACTGATGGCGAATTTACCGCCATGCTGGAGGATATCCGCCTCGTCAGAGAACTGGGCTTTCCCGGGCTTGTTACTGGCGTTTTGACCCTTGATGGGGATGTCGATATGCCGCGAATGGAAAAAATAATGGCGGCGGCCGGACCGCTGGCGGTGACATTTCACCGCGCCTTTGATATGTGCGCTAATCCCTTCAATGCGTTAAAGAATCTGGCTGACGCAGGCGTAGCAAGAGTGCTGACTTCCGGGCAAAAAGCCGATGCAGCGCAAGGTTTATCAATAATTATGGAACTTATTGCGCAGGGGGATGCTCCAATCATTATGGCTGGTGCAGGCGTTCGTGCCGATAACCTGCAGAATTTCCTCAATGCCGGAGTACGGGAAGTACACAGTTCCGCCGGAGTCTTACTGGCTTCGCCGATGCGCTATCGCAATCAGGGGTTATCGATGTCTGCCGATGTTCAGGCGGACGAGTATTCCCGTTATAGGGTAGAGGGGGCGGCGGTCGCTGAAATGAAAGGAGTCATTGTTCACCATCAGACCAAATGATTTTTACCGTTGCATCATGTCGCCCAATATGATGCTTGCTCGTACCAGGCCCCTGCCAATTCAACAGGGGCCTTTTTTTCTCTTTCTCCGGCATATTTCAGCCTGCAACTGTGTTGGCTTTCCTCGTTCATCCCAGTTACTTACTGATGTAAGCTCCATGGGGATTCAGTGCATCGCCGCCTTGTTGCAAACCGAACATTTGGCGAAAAATGAGACGCAGCCCCTCCATACCCTCACGGTTTACGCGCAATCAGCACCGCGCGCAGCGGGGCGGGATATCCTTCCACCGTTTTGCTGTGGTCGTTCGGGTCAAGAAAATCAGCCAGCGACTCGGTAACCATCCATTCCGTGCGGCGCTGCTCTTCCGTGGTGGTGACGCAAACGTCAGCGATACGCACATCAATAAGGCCGCATTTTTCCAGCCATTTTTTTAACGCTGGCGCGGAAGGAATAAAATAGACGTTACGCATCTGAGCATAGCGATCGCCGGGTACCAGAACGGTATTTTCATCGCCGTCGACTACCAGCGTTTCCAGTACCAGTTCACCCTCGTTGACTAACTGATCTTTTAACTGCCACAGATGCTCCAGCGGCGAGCGGCGGTGATAAAGCACCCCCATCGAGAAGACAGTGTCAAACGCTTTCAGGGCCGGGAGTTGTTCAATGCCCAACGGCAGCAGATGCGCGCGCTGATCGTTACCCAACAGTTTACGCACCGCCTCAAACTGGCAGAGGAAAAGCTGCGTAGGATCGATGCCGACTGCCAGATGCGCGCCTGCGCCAATCATTCGCCACAGGTGATAGCCGCTGCCGCAGCCGACATCAAGGATCGTCCGGCCGGTTAAATCTGACAGATGCGGCAGTACGCGTTCCCACTTCCAGTCGGAACGCCATTCGGTATCAATATTTACGCCATAAAGCGAGAACGGGCCTTTACGCCACGGCATCAGGTTACGCAACAACGTATCAATACGCTTTAGTTGACCTTCGCTGAGCGGCGCTTCGCTTTCCGCCGTGACACTGTGCAGTAAATCCAGTCGCCAGGGCGTTATTTCCGGTAAAAATTCTACCGCGTTCGACCACTGTTTAAACAAACCATGCTGTTGCTCGCGTTGCCAGGCGGCAATCTGCGCAGGCAATATTTCCAGCCAGTGAGAAAGATGATTTTTGGCAATGAGCTGATAAAAGTTACCAAACTCGATCATGCGGCAACTCCGGCTTTTAAAGCGACAAGCGACCCGAAATTAAAGCACTGGAACCATAGTTCGCTGTGTTCGAAACCCGCCTTACGCAGGCGCGCTTTATGTGTTTCCACCGAGTCGGTGAGCATCACGTTCTCCAGCATACTGCGCTTCTGACTGATCTCCAGTTCGCTGTACCCATTCGCGCGTTTAAAATCGTGGTGCATGTTGAATAACAGCTCGCCCACTTTCGCATCTTCAAAGCTAAATTTTTCCGACAGTACCAGCGCGCCGCCGGGATTCAACCCCAGGTAAATCTTATCCAGCAATGCCTGGCGTTCAGCAGGTTCAAGGAATTGCAGGGTAAAATTCAGCACCACCATCGAGGCGTTTTCAATAGTGATATCGCGGATATCGCCTTCAACGACCTCGACCGGCGTTGGCGCTTTATACGCATCAATATGGCGGCGGCAGCGTTCAATCATGGCCGGGGAGTTATCGACGGCGATAATCCGGCAATGCTCATGACGGATATTGCGCCGAACAGACAGCGTTGCGGCGCCCAGCGAGCAGCCCAGATCGTAGACCTGCGTGTCCGGTTGCACAAAGCGTTCAGCCAACATGCCGATCATAGAGATGATATTGGAGTAGCCCGGCACCGAACGTTGAATCATGTCGGGGAAAACTTCGGCTACTCGTTCATCAAAAGTCCAGTCGCCGAGACGGGCGATAGGCGCAGAAAAAAGCGTGTCGCGGTGAGACATAACGTATACATCCGGGAAAAATAAAGGCGCGTATTGTGCGCTAATACAGGGAGAAAACCAACTCCCAGGGCATATACCACAGGTTTGCCAGCACCATCAGCAACAACGCGCACCAGGTGGCGCTCATCCCCGCCCGTCGCCAACGGAACAGACGATGGTGGAAACCGTAATAATGCATCAGCCGACCAGCGATTAAAATGATGCCGCAGATATGCACCATCCACGTTTCGGCGCCGTTCATTTCCATAAACAGCAGAAGCACCAGCGCGACAGGAATATATTCCACCGCATTACCGTGAATACGAATTGCGCTTTGAAGCTCGCTAAAACCGCCATCGCCATAGGCGACACGGTACTGCATTCGCAAGCGAACGACATTAAAAGAGAACTTCATTAATAATAACGCACCTAAAACGGCATACAGCGCGCTTACCATACAAACTCCCTTTAAAATGGCTGATGGCACTCTCTATGATAGGGGGCATTTTCAGAAAAGAGAAGATTGCTGTGGAATGGACGGAGCAGCGCCGATTTCCGGTAAGACGTTGCGCAAATCATGCCAAAGCGTATTCACCAGTTCCGGCGCCTGCGCGATATCCGGAGTATGCAAAAACAGAAAAGGCGTGGTGGTTTGCCGCCACTGCGGTAGTTTCTGCAACCAGGCGGCGAAAAACTCACGGTTTTGCGCCATATTATCGCTCCCGATAAAACGCACCATTGGATGGCGGGCGGTTACTACCGCATGGACCGGAACTTTGGGTTTTTTCCGCTGCGCCTCGCGGACGGACTCGCTATGCGGGTAAGCGGCATGTACCGGACGGCTATCCAGGATCACGCGGTTTACGCCGCGCTCATGTAACCCACGATTGAGGCGCTGTTCATCCTCACCCTTGTCGAAAAAGAGCGGATGACGCACTTCTACGCCGTAGGTGAAGGTGGCGGGAAGCGCATCAAGAAATTGCCATAAGGCGGGCAGATCGCGCGGCCCAAAGACGGCAGGCAACTGTAGCCAGTATTGGCCAATGCGTGTTTCCAGCGGCGCGAGACGGGTAAAAAATTCCTGTACCAGAGCGTCGCAGTGATGCAGCGCGGACTGGTGAGAAATGGTCGCAGGGAATTTGAAACAAAAACGAAAATCATCCGTAGTTTGCGCATACCAGCGATCGACAATCTCCGTTTTCGGCAGCGCATAAAGCGTGGTGTTGCCCTCCACGCAGTTAAAGTGGCGGGCATACTCTTCCAGACTGGTGATGCCGAGCCGAGCCCACTTAGGGTGCGACCATTGCGGCAAGCCAATGTAGATCATAAGGCGTTTAAAATATCCTCTACGCTGCGTACCCGGCCAATGCGCGGGAAAATGTGCGTCATACTACCCTGATGCTGTTCACTACTGGCGGCGCTACAGGCATCTTCGGCAATAATTAGATTAAATCCCAACTCCCAGGCGTTACGCGCGGTAGATTCGACGCCGATATTGGTTGAGATCCCGCACAATATGATGGTGTCGATACCCCGGCGGCGAAGCTGTAGCTCCAGATCGGTACCGTAAAACGCGCCCCACTGGCGTTTAGTCACTTCCAGATCGCTGTCAGTTTTACCCAATGCCTTAGGCCAGGTCCACCAGTTTTCCGGCAACGCGTGCGCAGGCGTTGCGGCATCCACCGGCTGTTTTAACGCCTCGGCATAATCGTCAGACCATCCGACGCGTACCATGACCACTGGCGAGCCGTTGGCGCGACACTTTTCCGCCAGTCGCGCGGCGCGGGCGACCACCTCATTTGCCGTGTATGGGCCGCCAGCGAAAGGAAGAATTCCTTCCTGTAAATCAATAATCACCAGGGCGGTTGTGGCCGCGTTGAGTTTCAGCATGATAATCACTCCCTTAAAAATAGCGGGTTTTGCTACACCTTAAGCGCGATTAAAGAAGAAAGCGGCGACAAATATTGTTAATTTTTGTGAGCATACGCAATACCTGCGTGAAAAACCCAAGTACAGTCAGTATGAACCGGGTGTCGATACCGCATGAAACGGGCAAGTTATCGCTCCCATGCTGGATTGACTCTTATCGTGCGGCAGAATATCCAGTATAATAGCCGCCTTTTTTCATCCAGTTGTGACATACAGCTAAAGCTGCGACTTCGTCGCCTGCATGGCAGGCAACAATCCGCCTGCGGCTAAGTTAAGGGATATCTCATGCGTACAGAATATTGCGGACAGCTACGTCTGTCCCACGTGGGGCAGCAGGTGACTCTGTGTGGTTGGGTCAACCGTCGTCGTGATCTTGGCAGCCTGATCTTTATCGATATGCGCGATCGTGAAGGTATTGTGCAAGTGTTCTTCGATCCGGATCGTGCGGACGCGTTAAAGCTGGCCTCTGAACTGCGTAATGAGTTCTGCATTCAAGTTACAGGCACCGTGCGTGCGCGTGATGCGAAAAACGTCAATGCGGATATGGCGACCGGCGAAATTGAAGTGCTGGCGTCCTCTCTCACTATCATCAACCGCGCAGACTCACTGCCGCTTGACGCTAACCACGTTAATACCGAAGAGGCGCGTCTCAAGTACCGCTATCTGGATTTGCGTCGTCCGGAAATGGCGCAGCGACTGAAAACCCGCGCCAAAATTACCAGTCTGGTGCGTCGTTTTATGGACGATCACGGCTTCCTCGATATCGAAACGCCGATGCTGACCAAAGCCACGCCGGAAGGCGCGCGCGATTATCTGGTGCCTTCGCGCGTTCACAAAGGTAAATTCTACGCGCTGCCGCAGTCGCCGCAATTGTTCAAACAGCTACTGATGATGTCCGGTTTCGACCGTTACTATCAAATAGTCAAATGCTTCCGCGATGAAGATTTACGTGCTGACCGCCAGCCTGAATTTACGCAGATTGACGTCGAGACCTCTTTCATGACCGCGCCGCAGGTGCGTGAAGTGATGGAAGCGTTGGTGCGCCATCTGTGGCTGGAAGTGAAAGACGTGGATCTGGGGGATTTTCCGGTCATGACGTTTGCAGAGGCGGAACGTCGTTATGGTTCCGACAAACCAGACCTGCGTAACCCGATGGAGCTGGTGGATGTCGCTGATCTGCTGAAATCGGTAGAATTCGCCGTTTTCGCGGGGCCGGCTAACGATCCGAAAGGCCGCGTGGCTGCGCTGCGTGTGCCGGGCGGCGCACAGCTTAGCCGTAAGCAGATCGACGATTACGGTAATTTTGTTAAGATCTACGGCGCGAAAGGCCTGGCGTATATCAAAGTTAACGACCGTGCGAAAGGTCTGGACGGGATTAACAGTCCGGTGGCCAAGTTCCTGACCGCCGACATCGTCGACGCTATCCTTGAACGTACCGGCGCGCAGAACGGCGATATGATTTTCTTCGGCGCAGATAACAAAAAAGTGGTTGCCGATGCGCTGGGCGCGCTGCGTCTGAAACTGGGCAAAGATCTGAGCCTGACCGACGAAGACAAATGGGCGCCGCTGTGGGTGATTGACTTCCCGATGTTCGAAGACGACGGCGAAGGCGGCCTGACCGCGATGCACCATCCGTTTACCGCTCCGCGTGACATGACGGCGTCTGAACTGAAAGCTGCGCCGGAAAACGCGGTCGCTAACGCTTATGACATGGTTATTAACGGCTACGAAGTGGGCGGCGGTTCGGTGCGTATTCACAACGGTGAAATGCAGCAAACCGTATTTGGTATTCTCGGTATCAATGAGCAGGAGCAACGCGAGAAGTTCGGCTTCCTGCTGGATGCGTTAAAATACGGTACGCCGCCGCACGCAGGCCTGGCGTTTGGTCTGGACCGTCTGACTATGCTGCTGACCGGTACCGACAATATTCGTGATGTTATCGCCTTCCCGAAAACGACGGCCGCCGCGTGTCTGATGACCGAAGCGCCGAGTTTCGCCAACCAGGCGGCGTTGACGGAGCTGGGTATTCAGGTTGTGAAGAAGGCCGAGAATAACTGATATGAACAATGTACACGGCATCATTCGTGTGATATCGCGGCGGCCCGCAAGGGCGAGTCTCATAAATGGAGGCATCACTCAACAGCCGACAACGAGGCCGCGTGAAAGATAAAGTGTACAAGCGCCCCGTTTCGGTCCTGGTGGTTATCTTCGCGAAAGATACGAAACGGGTGCTGATGTTGCAGCGACGCGACGACCCGGATTTCTGGCAGTCGGTGACTGGCAGTCTGGAAGACGGGGAGACCGCGTTGCAGGCCGCCGTGCGTGAAGTCAAAGAGGAGGTCACGATTGATGTTGCGGCAGAGCAACTGACCTTAATCGACTGCCAACGCATGGTGGAATTTGAGATTTTTTCACATTTACGTCATCGCTATGCGCCGGGTGTCATGCACAATACGGAATCCTGGTTCTGCCTTGCGCTACCGCATGAGCGTCAGGTGATATTCACTGAACATCTGACGTACCAGTGGCTTGATGCGGCTGCCGCAGCGGCGCTCACCAAGTCCTGGAGTAACCGGCAAGCGATTGAAGAGTTTGTAATTAACGTCGCCTGAAAAGGCGCGCTTTTTTGAGGAAATATTTATGGCAGGTCATAGTAAATGGGCCAACACCAGACATCGTAAAGCTGCGCAGGATGCCAAGCGCGGTAAAATCTTTACTAAAATTATTCGTGAGCTGGTAACGGCAGCTAAACTGGGCGGCGGCGATCCTGATGCTAACCCGCGTTTGCGCGCGGCCGTGGATAAAGCGCTGTCCAACAATATGACCCGCGACACTCTGAATCGCGCCATCGCTCGCGGCGTGGGCGGCGATGATGACGCGAACATGGAAACCATTATCTATGAGGGTTACGGTCCTGGCGGCACGGCCATTATGGTTGAGTGTCTGAGTGATAACCGCAACCGTACTGTAGCGGAAGTGCGTCATGCTTTCAGCAAGTGCGGCGGTAATCTGGGCACCGACGGCTCAGTGGCATATCTGTTCAGTAAGAAAGGGGTCATCTCCTTTGAGAAAGGCGATGAAGACACCATTATGGAAGCCGCTCTGGAAGCTGGCGCGGAAGATGTTGTGACCTATGATGATGGCGCGATTGATGTTTACACTGCCTGGGAAGAGATGGGCAAAGTGCGTGATGCGCTGGAAAATGCGGGTCTGAAAGCGGACAGCGCCGAAGTTTCCATGATCCCGTCAACCAAAGCGGATATGGATGCGGAAACCGCGCCGAAGCTGCTGCGTCTGATCGATATGCTGGAAGACTGTGACGATGTTCAGGAAGTCTACCATAACGGTGAGATCTCTGATGAGGTTGCCGCTACCTTAGAATGAGGTGGTTGAATCCGAACATAACAGGAGATGCGTGATGGCTATTATTCTCGGCATTGATCCGGGGTCGCGCATCACCGGTTATGGCGTCATTCGTCAGGTCGGCAGGCAACTGACCTACCTGGGCAGCGGATGTATTCGCACCAAAGTTGATGATTTGCCGTCCCGTCTGAAGCTCATATACGCAGGCGTGACGGAAATCATCACCCAGTTCCAGCCGGACTATTTCGCTATCGAACAGGTGTTTATGGCGAAGAATGCCGATTCCGCCCTCAAGCTGGGACAGGCCCGCGGCGTAGCGATTGTCGCCGCGGTCAACCGGGAATTGCCTGTGTTTGAATACGCGGCGCGTCAGGTTAAGCAAACCGTCGTTGGTATTGGTAGCGCGGAGAAAAGCCAGGTTCAGCATATGGTTCGAACGTTGTTGAAGCTCCCCGCTAATCCGCAGGCAGATGCCGCAGATGCGCTGGCTATCGCGATCACGCATTGCCATGTTAGCCAGAACGCGATGCAAATGAGCGAGAGCCGACTCAATCTGGCGCGGGGAAGGTTGCGCCAATGACAAATGAGGCTGGATATCTATCCAGCCTTTTTTTATGATACGACTTTACCTTTTCAGCCCTTTACGCAGGAGCGTCATGTGATAGGCAGACTCAGAGGCATTATTCTCGAAAAACAACCCCCGATCGTACTGCTGGAAACAGGGGGCGTAGGCTACGAAGTGCATATGCCGATGACCTGTTTCTATGAGCTCCCGGAATCCGGAAAGGAAGCGATAATCTTTACCCATTTTGTGGTGCGTGAAGATGCGCAATTGCTGTACGGATTCAACAATAAGCAAGAGCGCACGCTGTTTAAAGAGCTGATCAAAACGAATGGCGTCGGGCCTAAGCTGGCGTTGGCTATCCTCTCCGGCATGTCGGCGCAGCAGTTCGTCAATGCGGTTGAACGTGAAGATCCTGCGGCGCTGGTAAAATTACCCGGCATCGGTAAAAAAACCGCCGAACGATTGATTGTGGAAATGAAAGACCGCTTTAAAGGGCTACATGGCGATCTCTTTACGCCAGCGGTCGATCTTGTATTAATGTCGCCAGCCAGTCCAACCTCGGAAGATGCTGAACAAGAAGCGGTTGCTGCGTTGGTGGCGCTGGGTTATAAACCGCAAGAAGCCAGTCGGATGGTGAGCAAAGTCGCCCATTCTGACGCAAGCAGTGAAACACTGATTCGCGACGCGTTACGCGCCGCGTTATGAGGTAAAGGATGATAGAAGCAGATCGCCTGATTTCAGCAGGCGCCACGATCGCAGAAGAGGTGGCCGATCGCGCCATTCGCCCTAAGTTATTGGCGGAGTATGTCGGCCAACCGCAGGTGCGCTCCCAGATGGAGATCTTTATTCAGGCGGCAAAACTGCGCGGGGACGCATTAGATCACTTGCTGATTTTTGGCCCGCCAGGGTTAGGTAAAACGACCCTGGCGAATATCGTTGCCAATGAAATGGGCGTCAATCTGCGTACCACGTCCGGCCCGGTGCTGGAAAAAGCGGGCGATCTGGCGGCCATGCTCACCAATCTTGAACCGCATGATGTGCTATTTATTGATGAGATACACCGGCTTTCACCGGTGGTGGAAGAGGTGCTCTATCCAGCGATGGAAGATTACCAACTGGATATTATGATTGGCGAAGGGCCAGCCGCGCGGTCGATTAAAATCGATCTGCCGCCGTTTACGCTTATTGGCGCGACGACGCGAGCTGGCTCACTGACCTCGCCGCTACGCGACCGTTTTGGTATCGTGCAGCGCCTGGAGTTCTATCAGGTGCCCGATCTACAGCATATTGTCGGGCGCAGCGCCCGGCACATGGGACTTGAGATGAGTGATGACGGCGCGCTGGAAGTGGCGCGGCGGGCGCGTGGTACGCCGCGTATTGCCAACCGTCTGCTCAGACGTGTGCGTGATTTCGCCGAGGTGAAGCATGACGGGGCTATTTCAGCGGAAATTGCCGCGCAGGCGCTGGATATGTTGAATGTCGATGCGGAAGGTTTTGACTATATGGATCGCAAGCTGCTGCTGGCGGTTATTGATAAATTCTTCGGCGGCCCGGTGGGACTGGATAACCTTGCGGCGGCGATTGGCGAAGAGCGTGAAACCATCGAAGACGTGCTGGAACCGTATCTGATTCAGCAAGGCTTTTTACAGCGCACGCCGCGCGGAAGAATGGCGACAGTGCGTGCGTGGAATCACTTTGGCATTACGCCACCGGAAATGCCTTAAACTTGATAATGCCGGATGGCGCTACGCTTATCCGGCATTGTACCTTCAGCTCGCCTGCTTTTTCAGCATGCTGAAGATAAACAGCAAGGCTGCGCACAATACCACTGACGGACCTGCTGGCGTGTCATAGAACGCAGAGAAGGTCAGTCCGCCCGTTACGGCGAGCATTCCTGTTACTACCGCTACGCCCGCCATCTGCTCAGGCGTTCGGGCAAAGCGACGCGCGGTTGCTGCGGGAATAATCAGTAGCGACGTAATGATCAGCGCCCCGACAAATTTCATCGCTACGCCGATGGTTAACGCCGTCACCAGCATCAATAGCAACTTCACGCGCTGTAACTTCACGCCATCCACAAAGGCAAGATCCGGGCTGATAGTCATCGATAACAAGTTACGCCACTGCCAGGAGAGAATAGCCAGCACAATAACCACGCCAGTGGCGATAGAGATAAGATCTTCCGGCGTAACGGCCAGCAAATCGCCAAACAGATAGGCCATTAAATCAACACGAACGTTGGACATCAGGCTGACAACGACCAGCCCTAAAGACAGGGCGCTGTGCGCCATAATGCCCAGTAAAGTATCAATTGCGAGGTGAGGGCGTTTCTCCAGCCATACCAGACCAGCCGCCAGCAACAGCGTCACGACGATGACCGCATAAAAGGGGTTAACGTCCAGCAACAGGCCAAACGCCACGCCCAGCAGCGACGCGTGAGCCAGCGTATCGCCAAAGTAGGACATCCGACGCCAGACCACGAATGAGCCCAGCGGGCCTGCGGCGCAGGCCAGCATCATCCCGGCCAGCCAGCCGGGCAGTAATAATTCAATCATGAGTGACCATTTCCCCGGCGCAGTACAATACGACCCTGTAAATCGTGGCGATGATTATGATGATGGCGATAAATCCCCAATTGCTCCGCGCCGCGCGGGCCAAACATAGAGATAAATTCCGGATGCATCGACACCACTTCCGGCGTGCCGGAACAGCAAATATGATGGTTCAGGCATAACACCTCATCTGTTTTCGCCATTACCAGGTGTAGATCGTGTGACACCATCAGCACGGCGCAATCAAGTTCGCGGCGCAACTGATCGATAAGGTCGTATAACGCGACCTGGCCATTGACATCCACGCCTTGCGTAGGCTCATCGAGCACCAGTAACTGCGGCCTGTTAAGCAGCGCGTGGGCCAGCAGTACGCGCTGCGTCTCGCCACCGGAGAGTTTTTGCATTGGCGCGTCAATCAGATGTCCGGCCTGGACTCGTTTAAGCGCCGGGAGAATATCCGTTTTTTGCGTAGCGGGACGTAAACGTAAAAATCGGTTTACCGTCAGCGGAAGCGTGGTATCGAGATAGAGCTTTTGTGGGACATAGCCGATACGAAGCTGTCCGTTGCGCTTGATCACCCCTTCATCAGGGGCTACCAGTCCTAAAACCACGCGCACAAGCGTTGACTTCCCCGCGCCGTTAGGGCCGAGAAGCGTTAAAATTTTTCCAGGGCTCAGTTCAAGCGACACGTCAGAGAGGACGCGGCGTGCACCAAATGAGACCGAGACGTTTTCCAGTGAAACTAAACTTGTCATGTCAATTTTAGGCTTGCAGAAGTAATAGAATGTTATAATATCACATTACACGCATTCATTACGATGATTGGACGCATTATGTTACAGAAAAATACGCTTCTTTTCGCAGCATTATCCGCCGCGCTTTGGGGGAGTGCAACCCAGGCTGCTGACGCCGCCGTTGTTGCTTCGCTTAAACCGCTTGGGTTTATTGCTTCCGCCATTGCTGATGGCGTTACGGATACGCAAGTATTACTCCCGGATGGGGCTTCCGAGCATGATTATTCATTGCGTCCATCAGACGTAAAACGCTTACAGGGCGCGGACTTAGTCGTCTGGGTTGGCCCGGAAATGGAAGCCTTTATGGAGAAGTCGGTCAGAAATATTCCTGATAATAAGCAGGTCATAATTGCGCAACTTTCCGATGTGAAACCGTTACTCATGAAGGGCGCGGATGATGATGAGGATGAACACGCGCACGCGCATACCGGTGATGAAAAAGGTGACGAGCATCACCATCACGGCGAATATAACATGCATCTTTGGCTCTCCCCAGAGATAGCGCGGGCTACAGCGGTTGCAATCCATAAAAAATTAGTGGAACTTATGCCGCAAAGTCGAGCCAAACTTGACGCCAACCTGAAGGATTTTGAGGCACAATTAGCCGCAACCGATAAACAGGTCGGTAACGAGCTCGCGCCGCTCAAGGGGAAAGGGTATTTCGTTTTTCATGACGCCTATGGTTACTACGAAAAACACTACGGACTCACACCACTCGGTCACTTTACCGTGAACCCTGAGATACAGCCTGGCGCGCAGCGTTTACATGAAATAAGAACACAGTTGGTTGAGCAAAAAGCAACCTGCGTTTTTGCTGAGCCACAATTCAGGCCAGCGGTCGTGGAAGCCGTGGCGAGAGGGACATCCGTTCGAATGGGAACACTGGACCCCCTCGGGACGAACATTAAACTGGGTAAAACAAGCTATTCAGCGTTTTTAAGCCAATTAGCTAACCAGTATGCGAGCTGCCTGAAAGGAGATTAACGAGGAAGTGATTACGTGCAACAGATAGCCCGCTCTGTCGCCCTGGCAATTAATAATCTGCCCCGACCCCATCGCGTTATGCTGGGGTCACTCACCGTTCTGACACTGGCCGTCGCCGTATGGCGGCCTTATGTTTACCATCCGGAATCCGCGCCAATCATTAAAACTATTGAACTGGAGAAAAGCGAGATCCGTTCTCTCTTACCTGAGGCCAGCGAGCCCATCGATCAGGCCGCCCAGGAAGATGAGGCCATTCCTCAGGATGAGCTGGACGACAAGACCGCCGGCGAGGTCGGCGTCCATGAATACGTCGTCTCTACGGGCGATACATTAAGCAGTATTCTGAATCAGTACGGCATCGATATGGGCGATATTAGCCGACTTGCCGCTTCTGATAAGGAACTGCGCAATCTGAAAATTGGTCAACAACTTTCCTGGACACTAACCGCTGATGGCGATTTACAGCGTTTGACATGGGAAGTCTCCCGCCGTGAAACGCGTACCTACGATCGCACTGCCAACGGTTTCAAAATGAGCAGTGAAATGCAGCAGGGCGACTGGGTCAACAGCCTGCTGAAAGGTACGGTGGGCGGTAGTTTTGTCGCCAGCGCGAAAGAGGCTGGGTTAACCAGCAGCGAAATCAGCGCGGTGATAAAAGCGATGCAGTGGCAGATGGATTTTCGGAAGCTGAAAAAGGGCGATGAATTTTCGGTTCTGATGTCGCGTGAGATGCTGGATGGCAAGCGCGAGCAAAGCCAGTTGTTGGGCGTGCGTATGCGTTCCGATGGTAAAGATTACTATGCTATTCGCGCCGCTGACGGTAAATTCTATGACCGTAACGGTGTCGGTTTGGCGAAAGGCTTTTTGCGTTTCCCGACCGCAAAACAATTCCGCATTTCTTCCAACTTTAATCCACGTCGTCTGAACCCGGTTACCGGACGCGTTGCGCCACATCGGGGCGTTGACTTTGCGATGCCGCAGGGTACGCCAGTGCTGTCGGTGGGGGATGGCGAGGTCGTGGTCGCTAAACGTAGCGGCGCTGCCGGTTACTACATCGCGATTCGTCATGGACGCACTTACACCACACGTTATATGCACTTGCGTAAACTGCTGGTGAAACCGGGGCAAAAAGTGAAACGTGGCGATCGTATTGCGCTTTCTGGCAACACCGGGCGTTCCACAGGGCCGCATCTGCATTATGAAGTATGGATCAACCAGCAGGCCGTTAACCCTCTAACCGCAAAATTGCCGCGTACGGAAGGTCTGACAGGATCAGATCGTCGTGAATACCTGGCGCAGGTGAAAGAGGTTCTGCCGCAACTGCGCTTCGATTAACAAATGTGCTGACAGAGCCGGTACGCGATGTGTGCCGGCTTTTTTATTTTGTGTGAGGCGCAGACATCGCTACACTATTCACAATTCCTTTTCGCGTCACCAGACCCTGGAAAAGCATGGAAACCAAAAAAAATAATAGTGAGTATATCCCTGAATTTGAAAAATCCTTTCACTATCCGCAGTATTGGGGCGCCTGGTTGGGCGCTGCGGCAATGGCGGGGATGGCATTAACCCCGGCATCTTTTCGCGACCCTCTGCTCGCGACGTTGGGGCGTTTTGCCGGACGGTTGGGAAAGAGTTCTCGTCGTCGGGCGCTAATTAATCTGTCATTGTGCTTTCCGCAGCGTAGCGAAGCCGAGCGTGAAGCGATTGTCGATGAGATGTTCGCCACCGCGCCGCAGGCGATGGCGATGATGGCTGAGCTGGCGATGCGCGGCCCGGAAAAAATTCAACAGCGTGTTGAGTGGGAAGGTCTGGAAATCATTGAGGAGATGCGTCGTAACGACGAGAAAGTCATTTTCCTCGTGCCGCATGGCTGGGGCGTGGATATTCCGGCCATGCTGATGGCCTCTCAGGGGCAAAAAATGGCGGCGATGTTCCATAACCAGGGCAATCCGGTTTTTGACTATATCTGGAATACGGTGCGTCGGCGTTTCGGCGGACGTTTACATGCGCGCAATGATGGGATTAAACCTTTCATCCAGTCTGTTCGTCAGGGTTACTGGGGCTACTACCTACCGGATCAGGATCACGGCCCGGAGCATAGTGAATTCGTTGATTTCTTTGCAACGTACAAAGCGACGCTGCCTGCGATTGGTCGGCTGATGAAAGTGTGTCGCGCACGCGTGATACCCCTTTTCCCGGTTTATAATGGTAAAACGCACCGCCTGACTATCCAGGTCCGCCCGCCAATGGACGATCTACTTGCCGCTGACGATCACACTATCGCCAGGCGGATGAACGAAGAGGTTGAAATTTTTGTCGGCCCGCATCCGGAACAGTATACCTGGATCCTTAAGTTGCTCAAAACCCGCAAGCCTGGCGAAATTCAGCCGTATAAGCGTAAAGATCTTTATCCTATCAAATAAATAAAGCCTCTCGAAAGAGAGGCTTTATGTCGACACCCTCTGTATGCCTGATAGCGCAGCGCTTATCAGAGGCATGGGCGGGTTTTACTCAACGGTCAAGATACGCGTGGTATTGGTTGAACCTATGGTGCTCATCACATCGCCCTGGGTCACGATAACCAGGTCGCCGGAAACCAGATACCCTTTATCGCGCAGCAGATTAACAGCTTCATGCGCCGCGACAACGCCATCAGCCGCGCTATCAAAATGCACCGGCGTTACTCCGCGGTAGAGCGCGGTCAGGTTCAGCGTGCGTTCATGGCGCGACATGGCGAAAATCGGCAGGCCGGAGCTGATACGGGAAGTCATTAGCGCGGTACGACCGGACTCCGTCATGGTGATGATCGCGGTAACGCCTTTCAGATGGTTTGCCGCATACATCGCAGACATGGCAATGGCTTCTTCGACATTGTCGAACTGCACGTCGAGACGGTGTTTAGACACATTGATGCTGGGGATTTTTTCTGCGCCCAGACAGACGCGCGCCATTGCGGCAACGGTTTCAGAAGGATACTGACCGGCTGCGGTTTCGGCAGACAGCATAACTGCATCCGTGCCATCCAGGACGGCGTTCGCCACGTCCATCACTTCCGCACGGGTCGGCATCGGGTTGGTGATCATCGACTCCATCATCTGCGTTGCGGTGATGACTGCGCGGTTTAGCTGACGCGCACGGCGAATCAGCGCCTTCTGGATACCAACCAGCTCCGGATCGCCGATTTCAACGCCCAGGTCGCCACGTGCGACCATCACAACGTCAGAGGCCAGAATGATATCGTCCATAGCGTTTTGATCGCATACCGCTTCGGCGCGTTCGACCTTAGCCACAATTTTCGCGTCGCAGCCGGCGTCGCGCGCCAGCCGGCGTGCATAGTTCAGATCTTCGCCGCAGCGCGGGAAGGAGACGGCCAGATAGTCAACGCCTATCAGCGCAGCGGTTTGAATATCGGCTTTGTCTTTTTCGGTCAGCGCTTCAGCAGAAAGCCCGCCGCCGAGCTTGTTAATGCCTTTATTGTTAGACAGCGGGCCACCGACGGTGACCTCGGTAAAGACTTTCATGCCCTGGACTTCAAGCACTTTCAACTGCACTCGACCATCGTCAAGCAGCAGGATATCGCCAGGAACGACGTCTGCCGGCAACCCTTTGTAATCAATGCCGACTTTTTCTTTGTCGCCTTCGCCTTTACCCAGGTTAGCGTCTAACAGAAATTTGTCCCCGATGTTGAGGAACACTTTGCCTTCTTTAAAAGTGGAAACGCGAATTTTTGGCCCTTGCAGGTCGCCTAAAATAGCCACATGACGCCCCAGTTTGGCGGCAATCTCACGGACTTTATCAGCACGCATTTTATGATCTTCCGGCGAGCCGTGAGAGAAGTTCATACGTACGACGTTTGCGCCCGCGGCGATAACCTTCTCAAGGTTGTTATCGCGGTCAGTTGCCGGGCCTAACGTGGTAACGATTTTGGTTCTGCGAAGCCTTCTGGACATGTAATACTCCGTTGACTAAAACAACTTGGTGTTGCGTGAACATTGATCCGGTCGTTCTGAAACCTTAACGGTATAAAATGAACATTCCCGGATGACGAATAGGGTAGAACATTGTTATTGCTTTTAGCGGCCATCACTCCTGGAGAGTAATTCTTTATCAAAACGCGATTCCTTGAGCGCTTCCTTGACACGCTTCAAGTTATCTCTGAATTTTGCCCCGCGACGCAAAGTAAATCCCGTTGCCAGCACATCTATCACGGTCAGTTGAGCAAGTCGAGAGACCATGGGCATATAAATGTCAGTATCTTCCGGTACGTCGAGGGTAATGGCCAGCGTGGCTTCGCGCGCCAGTGGCGTTCCTGCGGAAGTTAGGGCAATCACCATCGCGTCGTTTTCCCGCGCCAACTGCGCCAGTTCCACCAGACTCTTGGTTCTGCCAGTATGCGAAATGAGCACAACGACATCATCATCGCTACAATTCATACAGCTCATCCGTTGCAGTACGATATCGTCGGAGTAAATCACCGGCACATTGAAGCGAAAAAACTTATTCATGGCGTCATGCGCGACCGCGGCGGAGGAGCCAAGACCGAAAAAGGCGATTTTTTTTGCCTGGGTCAGTAAATCTACCGCGCGGTTGACGGCCGATTTATCCAGCGACTGGCGAACATGGTCGAGACTGGCCATGGCGGATTCGAAGATTTTTCCTGTATAGGCCTCAACGCTGTCATCTTCATCCACATTGCGATTAACATATGGGGTGCCATTGGCCAGACTTTGCGCCAGATGCAGTTTAAAATCAGGAAAGCCGCGGGTATTCATGCTGCGACAGAAACGGTTCACCGTCGGCTCGCTAACGTTGGCTTCCTGGGCCAGCATGGCAATGCTTAAGTGAATCGATCTGCCGGGGGCGGCCAGAATAACATCGGCGACTTTTCGCTCAGATTTGCTTAAATGTTCCAGTTGAGACTGGACTTTTTCCAGCATATTCATGATTAGCAAGGCTCATGGGTATTAGCGATTTCAATGATGCGCAAAACCGAACGCGTTTTGTTAGATATTACCCCTGACGACTGCTGAAGGGGACAAAATGGTTAAAAAAGGTGTTGTTTTTTTTCATTACATGACCGATGTCGGATTTTAGGTTCCGACTTGTGTGGAAAAGAGACAACTTTATTAGGTGTTTTGCCGATTATATTGCCAATCAAACACCGGTTTACAGATGAAAAAGCGTTTACGGTTTCCGTAATCTCGTAAAAGCAGTACAGTGCTGTGTAATAAAATTACAACGATATCCTGGCTAAAGTACCTGGAGATTAACTGAGGAGAATGACATGGCGGTAACGCAAACAGCCCAGGCATGTGACCTGGTCATTTTCGGCGCGAAAGGCGACCTGGCGCGCCGGAAACTGCTGCCTTCCCTGTATCAGCTTGAAAAAGCCGGCCAGATCCATCCGGATACCCGTATCATCGGGGTAGGGCGCGCGGACTGGGACAAAGAGGCCTATACCCACGTCGTGCGTGAAGCTCTGGAAACCTTCATGAAGGAAAAAATCGATGAAGGTTTGTGGGATACACTGAGCGGCCGTCTGGACTTTTGTAATCTTGACGTTAACGATACGCCTGCGTTTAGTCGCCTGGGCGATATGCTCGATCAAAAAAACCGCACCACCATTAACTATTTTGCGATGCCGCCCAGTACTTTCGGCGCCATCTGTAAAGGGTTAGGCGAAGCTAAACTCAACGCCAAACCGGCGCGCGTCGTGATGGAAAAACCGTTGGGTACTTCGCTGGCGACCTCGCGCGAGATTAACGATCGGGTCGGCGAATATTTTGAAGAATGCCAGGTGTATCGTATCGACCACTATCTGGGCAAAGAAACGGTGCTCAATCTGCTGGCGCTGCGTTTTGCCAACTCGCTGTTTGTTAATAACTGGGATAACCGCACTATCGATCATGTTGAGATTACCGTAGCGGAAGAGGTGGGGATTGAAGGGCGCTGGGGATACTTTGACCAGGCCGGTCAGATGCGCGATATGATCCAGAACCACTTGCTGCAAATTCTCTGCATGATTGCTATGTCGCCGCCGTCTGACCTGAGCGCCGACAGCATTCGCGATGAAAAAGTAAAAGTGCTGAAATCGCTGCGTCGTATCGATCGCTCCAACGTGCGCGAAAAAACGGTTCGTGGTCAATATACGGCCGGCTTTGCGCAGGGTAAAAAAGTGCCGGGCTATCTGGAAGAAGAGGGCGCGAATAAAAGCAGCAACACCGAAACTTTCGTCGCGATCCGCGTTGATATCGATAACTGGCGTTGGGCTGGCGTGCCGTTCTATCTGCGTACCGGCAAGCGCCTGCCGACGAAGTGCTCTGAAGTCGTGGTTTATTTCAAGACGCCTGAACTGAACCTCTTTAAAGAGTCCTGGCAAGATCTGCCGCAGAACAAACTGACGATTCGCCTGCAGCCGGATGAGGGCGTAGATATTCAGGTGCTTAACAAAGTGCCGGGGCTGGATCATAAGCATAACCTGCAAATCACGAAGCTTGATCTGAGCTACTCCGAAACCTTCAATCAGACGCACCTGGCGGATGCATATGAGCGCCTGCTGCTGGAGACAATGCGTGGCATTCAGGCGCTGTTTGTCCGCCGTGACGAAGTGGAAGAAGCCTGGAAGTGGGTTGACTCCATTACCGAAGCATGGGCGATGGACAACGATGCGCCGAAGCCGTATCAGGCGGGCACCTGGGGGCCGGTAGCGTCCGTGGCGATGATTACCCGTGACGGTCGTTCATGGAATGAGTTTGAGTAAATTTGTCTCTTACTCTTAGGTGTTATTTTACCGGTAACATGATCTAACACAGATTGTAGAATCATTTTTGCACTTTTAAGCCTCGTGTGGATTCACCCGCGAGGCTTTTTTTATTACACTGCCTGAAACGATTTTGCCCTATTATCGCCGGACATCACGTATTTCAACGACTTTCCACATCGATGAAACGCATGGTAAACCCGGTAGCCGGACAGATAACTTCCAGGAGCCTCTATGAATCCTAATTTGTTACGCGTAACACAACGTATTGTCGAACGATCCCAGCAGACCCGCAAAGCCTATCTTGCCCGTATTGAGCAGGCGAAGACCGCCACGGTTCACCGTTCGCAGTTGGCTTGCGGCAACCTGGCGCATGGCTTCGCCGCCTGTCAGCCAGAGGACAAAGCCTCGCTGAAAAGTATGTTGCGCAATAATATTGCCATCATTACCTCCTACAATGACATGCTCTCTGCGCATCAACCGTATGAACATTATCCAGAGATTATTCGTCAGGCGCTGCATTCCGTGAATGCGGTAGGTCAGGTCGCAGGCGGCGTACCGGCAATGTGCGATGGGGTTACGCAAGGGCAGGACGGTATGGAGCTGTCATTACTCAGCCGCGAAGTGATAGCGATGTCGGCGGCGGTAGGGCTTTCTCACAATATGTTCGACGGCGCGTTATTCCTCGGCGTATGCGACAAAATCGTGCCTGGGCTGGCGATGGCCGCGCTCTCTTTTGGTCATTTGCCTGCGATTTTTGTTCCATCAGGCCCGATGGCGAGCGGCCTGCCGAATAAAGAAAAAGTCCGTATTCGCCAGCTTTATGCGGAAGGAAAAGTAGACAGAATGGCGTTGCTGGAGTCGGAGGCGGCCTCTTACCATGCGCCGGGCACCTGTACATTTTACGGTACCGCCAACACCAACCAGATGGTGGTAGAGTTTATGGGGATGCAGTTGCCGGGTTCTTCGTTTGTGCATCCGGATGCGCCGTTGCGCGAGGCTCTGACTGCCGCTGCCGCACGTCAGGTCACACGTCTTACCGGCAATGGCAATTCGTGGATGCCGCTCGGTAAAATGATCGACGAAAAAGTCGTGGTCAACGGCATTGTCGCGCTGTTGGCTACCGGCGGCTCCACCAACCACACGATGCATCTGGTGGCGATGGCGCGTGCGGCGGGAATTCTGATCAATTGGGATGATTTCTCAGATTTGTCGGAAGTCGTACCGCTGATGGCGCGCCTGTACCCGAACGGCCCGGCGGACATTAACCACTTCCAGGCGGCGGGCGGCGTACCTGTCCTGGCGCGCGAACTGCTCAACGCCGGATTACTGCACGAAGACGTTAACACTGTCGCTGGCTTCGGCCTGAAACGCTATACGCTGGAGCCCTGGCTCAACAACGGCGAGCTGGACTGGCGTGAAGGCGCGGAAAAGTCACTGGATAGCGATGTGATTGCCTCTTTTGATAAGCCGTTCTCTCCGCACGGCGGCACTAAGGTACTGAGCGGTAACCTGGGGCGCGCAGTGATGAAGACGTCTGCGGTACCGGTTGAAAACCAGATTATTGAAGCGCCTGCTGTGGTATTTGAAAGTCAGCATGATGTGCTGCCTGCGTTTGACGCGGGGCTGCTTGACCGGGATTGTGTCGTTGTCGTGCGTCATCAGGGACCAAAAGCGAACGGAATGCCAGAATTACATAAACTCATGCCGCCACTTGGTGTATTATTGGACCGCTGTTTCAAAATCGCGTTAGTGACTGATGGACGGCTTTCAGGCGCTTCGGGTAAAGTGCCTTCAGCTATCCACGTTACGCCGGAAGCCTACGATGGCGGCTTACTGGCAAAAGTGCGCGATGGCGACATCATTCGCGTAAATGGACAGACAGGTGAGTTAACTCTGCTGGTCGACGAGGCGGAACTTGCCGCTCGCCAGCCACATAGTCCGGACCTGAGCGCGTCGCGCATCGGAACAGGGCGTGAGTTGTTCGGCGCGCTGCGCGAAAAGCTGTCGGGTGCGGAGCAGGGCGCAACCTGTATCGCTTTTTAAGATGACACATTTGTAATCAGGCGAGAGAAGAATTCTGATGAAAAACTGGAAAACAAGTGCAGAAGCAATCCTGACCACCGGCCCGGTTGTCCCGGTCATTGTAGTCAATAAACTGGAGCACGCGGTGCCGATGGCTAAAGCGCTGGTGGCCGGAGGCGTTCGCGTTCTGGAAGTGACCTTACGCACGGCATGCGCGATGGATGCTATTCGCGCTATCGCCAAAGAAGTGCCGGAAGCGATTGTCGGCGCCGGAACCGTTCTCAATCCGCAGCAGTTGGCGGAGGTGACGGAAGCGGGCGCGCAGTTTGCGATTAGCCCTGGTTTGACTGAGCCACTGCTGAAAGCTGCAACGGAAGGCACTATTCCACTGATCCCCGGTATCAGCACCGTTTCTGAATTGATGCTGGGCATGGATTATGGTCTGAAAGCGTTCAAATTCTTTCCGGCGGAAGCGAATGGCGGCACCAAAGCGCTGCAGGCGATTGCCGGGCCGTTCTCTCAGGTACGTTTCTGCCCGACCGGCGGCATCTCTCCGGCAAACTATCGTGACTATCTGGCGCTGAAAAGCGTATTGTGTATCGGCGGTTCCTGGTTGGTGCCGGCCGACGCGCTGGAAGCGGGTGATTACGATCGCATCACCAAACTGGCGCGCGAAGCGGTAGAAGGCGCGAAGCAGTAAGCTGTTAACTGCCCGATGGCGCTCGCTTATCGGGCCTACGAGTGCGATCTGTAGGCCTGATAAGACGCGCTAGCGTCGCCATCAGGCTATGGCGCATTATTCTTTTACTATCACGCTGCTGACGGCCTTTTTCGCTCTTATCACCGCCTCTTCAACGTTTTCACCTGTCGCTAACGCTACACCAAGACGACGGGCGCCGTCGATCTCCGGCTTACCAAAGAACCGCACCTGTAGTCCTGCCCCAACCGCAGCCTGTACGTTATCAAACGTCACATTTCGACTGGTAAGCTGCGGCAGAATCACGGCTGAGGCAGCGGGGCCATACTGGCGAATAGCGCCTACGGGCAGCCCTAAAAAAGCGCGAACATGCAGCGCAAACTCAGAGAGATCCTGTGAAATCAACGTGACCATTCCGGTATCGTGCGGGCGAGGGGAGACTTCGCTGAAAATGACTTCATCGCCACAGACGAAAAGTTCAACGCCGAACAGGCCATGACCGCCTAACGCCAGTACCACTGTACGGGCGATCTCTTGCGCGCGTTTCAGCGCCAGTTCGCTCATCTGCTGTGGCTGCCAGGATTCGCGATAGTCGCCATCTTCCTGACGATGACCGACCGGCGCGCAGAAATACACGCCATCGACGGCGCTAACGGTGAGCAGTGTAATTTCAAAATCAAATTTCACCACGCCTTCCACAATCACGCGACCCGCGCCAGCGCGTCCGCCCTGTTGCGCATACTTCCATGCCTGCGCGAGCTGTTCGGGCGAGCGAATAAAACTCTGGCCTTTGCCGGAAGAGCTCATGACCGGTTTGACGATGCAAGGAAAACCCACTGCGGCTACCGCATCATGAAAACAGGCCTCACTGTCGGCAAAACGATACGCAGATGTCGGCAGACCTAATTCTTCTGCGGCAAGGCGACGAATTCCTTCACGGTTCATCGTTAACTGCGTAGCACGGGCGCAGGGCACGACATTCAGCCCTTCGTCCTCCAGCTCACACAGCGTATCGGTGGCGATCGCTTCTATTTCCGGCACGATATAATGCGGTTTTTCCATTGCAATCACACGACGTAGCGCCTCGCCGTCCAGCATATTAATGACGTGTGAACGGTGAGCCACATGCATGGCGGGAGCGTCAGGATAGCGATCGACGGCGATAACCTCGATCCCCAGTCGTTGGCATTCAATCGCCACCTCTTTTCCCAACTCTCCTGAACCTAATAACATCACCCGCGTTGCTGCCGGACGCAGCGCTGTGCCTAATAACGTCATATTTCTTTCCCCTGATTTACCTGCGCGCAGTATATAAGAAAACGTTTGCGCGTGTCTTTTCGAATAAATTGCTTTTCTCGAAATTGTGCAATATACTGTATATAAATACAGTTATCTAAGGGGCTGCAAAATGGCGGTTGAAGTTAAATACGTAGTCATTCGCGAGGGTGAGGAGAAGATGTCATTTACCAGTAAAAAGGAAGCTGACGCCTGGGACAAAATGCTTGATACTGCCGATCTTCTTGATACCTGGCTTGAGCAGTCGCCAGTCGTGCTGGAAGATGGACAGCGCGAAGCGCTGTCTTTGTGGATGGCGGAACATAAGGAGGTGTTAAGCATTATTCTGAAAACCGGTAAGTTGCCTTCTCCGCAGGCGGTTGAAAAGCACGCCGTGAGTAAAACGAAAAAGCAAGCCGCCTGACCCACACTTGCGCTCCCGGCGTTTTGTACCATGCTTTTCCTGAACCATTGTGCTAAGGAGAAAAGTATGAATAAAAGAGGAGCGTTGTTGAGCCTGCTGTTGTTATCCGCCAGCGTATCGGCATTTGCGGCACCCACCGAGAGTAAATCGGTTAGGTTTCCGCAGTGCGAAGGGCTGGATGCCGCCGGGATTGCGGCAAGCGTGAAGCGCGATTACCAGCAAAATCGTATCGTGCGGTGGGCAGATGACCAAAAAAAGGTCGGGCAGGCTGACCCGGTAGCGTGGGTTAATGTACAGGATGTTGTCGGTCAAAATGATAAATGGACTGTTCCGCTAACCGTTCGCGGTAAGAGCGCCGACATTCATTATCAGGTCATCGTTGATTGCAAAGCCGGCACGGCGGAATATAGGCCCCGCTAGCGGTGTAATTTGCGCTTCTTTTGCCGTAACAGACAATTCCTGACATCCCCTCAGGTACGCTTGACTATTATTGGTCTGTATGTGAGGGATACTATGGCTAACTGGTTGAACCAATTACAATCACTTCTTGGGCAAAAAGGGGCCTCCGCATCGTCTTCCGGTGAACAGGGGTTAAATAAACTGCTCGTTCCTGGCGCGTTGGGCGGTCTGGCGGGACTGTTGGTCGCCAATAAGTCCTCGCGCAAATTATTAACAAAATATGGCGCTGGCGCCTTGCTGGTGGGCGGCGGCGCGGTGGCGGGTTCCGTATTGTGGAACAAGTACAAAGATAAAGTACGCGCTGCGCATCAGGGGGAGCCGCAATTTGGCAGCCAAAGCACGCCGCTGGATATCCGCACTGAGCGACTGATCCTTGCGCTGGTTTTCGCTGCGAAAAGCGATGGACATATTGATGCCAAAGAGCGCGCGGCGATTGAGCACCAACTGCGGGAATCCGGAGTGGAAGAGCAGGGGCGTGTATTTATTGAGAAGGCTATCGAGCAGCCGCTCGATCCGCAACGTCTGGCACAAGATGTTCGCAATGAAGAAGAAGCCCTGGAAATCTACTTCCTGAGCTGCGCCGCCATTGATATTGACCACTTTATGGAACGTAGCTATCTGAATGCTTTAGGGGATGCGCTAAAAATCCCTCAGGATGTTCGGGATGGTATCGAGCAAGACTTGCAGCAGCAAAAACAGGCGCTACCAGGTTGATAACCTGCCATTAAGTAACATGTTTCGCTTGCATCATGCGTGTCTTTTGCCACCCTTATAGGATGGATAGTTTACGTCATTCATGTTGCAGGATAGCGGCGAAGCAGTGACATCTCAGGTGCTTACCGAGGTGAGTAACCAGAGCTTCTATGCTAAGCCGCTGTATTTGCCGCGTGATATATGACAAATATTAACGCAAAAGAAAAAACGACATGTTGCCAAAAGCCAATCGAATTCCCTATGCCATGACCTTACATGGCGATACGCGTATTGATAATTACTACTGGTTGCGAGATGACACTCGCTCGCAACCGGAAGTCCTTGATTACCTGCATCAGGAAAATGAGTATGGCCGGAGGGTCATGACTTCTCAGCAGGCGTTACAGGATCGCATATTGAAAGAAATTATCGATCGCATCCCGCCCAGAGAAGTCTCCGCCCCGTATGTGAAAAACGGCTATCGCTACCGTTATATCTACGAACCCGGCTGCGAATATGCCATCTATCAACGACAATCGGCATTTTGCGAAGAGTGGGATGAATGGGAAACCTTGCTTGATGCGAACCAGCGCGCCGCGCACAGCGAGTTTTATACGCTCGGCGGGCTCGCCATCACGCCGGATAATACCATCATGGCGCTGGCGGAAGATTATTTATCCCGTCGTCAGTATGGATTGCGTTTCCGTAACCTTGAAAGCGGTAACTGGTATCCGGAATTGCTGGATAACGTTGCGCCTGAATTTGTCTGGGCCAATGATTCTCTGACCCTTTACTACGTGCGTAAACATAAGAAGACGCTGCTGCCGTATCAGGTTTGGCGGCATACGATAGGCACTCCGTCGTCGCAAGATGAGATGGTATATGAAGAAAAAGACGATACCTTTTATGTCAGCCTGCATAAAACCACCTCGCAACATTATGTGGTGATTCATCTTGCCAGCGCCACCACCAGCGAAGTGCTATTACTTGACGCGGAACTGGCCGATGCCGAGCCGTTTTCATTCTTACCGCGCCGCAAAGATCACGAATATAGTCTCGATCACTACCAGCACAAGTTTTACCTGCGCTCTAACCGGAACGGTAAAAACTTTGGGTTGTACCGCACCCGCGTGCGCAATGAAAACGCCTGGGAAGAGCTGATCCCTCCGCGAGAGCATATTATGCTGGAGGGATTTACCCTGTTTACCGACTGGTTAGTGGTAGAAGAGCGTCAACGGGGGTTAACCAGCCTGCGGCAAATTAACCGTAAAACACGCGAAGTGATAGGCATTGCGTTTGACGATCCGGCTTATGTGACGTGGCTTGCCTATAATCCAGAACCTGAGACTTCCCGGCTGCGTTACGGTTATTCTTCAATGACCACGCCGGATACGTTGTTTGAACTGGATATGGATACTGGAGAGCGGCGGGTACTTAAACAGACGGAAGTGCCGGGGTTTGATTCTGGCTGTTATCGGAGCGAACACTTATGGATCATGGCGCGCGATGGCGTCGAAGTGCCGGTATCGCTGGTTTATCATCAAAAGTATTTTCGTAAAGGGCAAAATCCGCTCCTGGTGTACGGCTATGGATCTTACGGTTCCAGTATTGATGCTGATTTTAGCAGTAGTCGACTGAGTCTGCTGGATCGTGGCTTTGTTTACGCTATCGTTCACGTTCGCGGTGGCGGTGAGCTGGGGCAGCAGTGGTATGAAGATGGCAAGTTCCTTAAAAAGCGAAATACTTTTAATGACTATCTTGATGCCTGCGATGCCTTATTAAAACTGGGGTACGGCTCGCCTTCGCTGTGCTACGGGATGGGCGGGAGCGCGGGCGGAATGCTGATGGGCGTCGCTATCAACGAGCGTCCTGAGCTTTTCCATGGCGTTATTGCCCAGGTACCGTTTGTTGATGTACTAACCACGATGCTGGATGAGTCGATCCCGTTAACGACAGGGGAGTTTGAAGAGTGGGGAAACCCGCAGTACATTGAATATTATGACTATATAAAAAGCTATAGTCCCTATGACAATGTCAAAGCGCAGAACTATCCGCACCTGCTAGTGACCACAGGATTGCACGACTCCCAAGTGCAATACTGGGAACCGGCGAAGTGGGTAGCAAAATTACGCGAGCTAAAAACGGACGATTGTCTGCTGTTGCTATGTACCGATATGGACTCCGGCCACGGCGGTAAGTCGGGACGGTTTAAATCCTACGAAGGCGTCGCACTGGAGTTCGCTTTTTTAATCGGCCTGGCGCAGGGAACCTTACATAGCGCGTAGAGGTACGCCCCGCAACGACTTGTGAGCGTCGCTGGCTATTATGGTGTTCCATTGCCGCGTTGCTGGCCAGCCTGGGCATCCTCGAGATAGTGTTTAAGCGTCAGGCGAAGCTCCGGGCTCATATTATCGAGATTATTAAAGAGCCAGCGCAAATAACCTGGGTCGCGTTTTGCTATTTCAGATACCGCCTTACCGCGGTATTTGCCGAAAGGGAAAGTGGTTAGCAGCGCAGGACGGCCCGTGATATTGACCATCTCTTCTGCGGTCCAGCCGGTGGTTCGTATAATATCAATCAGCAAGGCGGCGGTGATATAGCAATCATAAAGCGCACGGTGATGATGTAGCCCCGGCGGCGTTTGTACGCTTAACTTACGCGATTTATAGAGCGCCATATTACTGTATTTTATTCCCGGCCACAGGCGTCGTGACAACTTCATGGTACAAATCCACTCACCCGGTAATTCCGGTAATACGCGTCTGTCGAAACTGGCATTATGGGCGACATACCACTGACTGCCGTAATAAAGCGGTATGACATCTTCAATCCACGGTTTATCGGCGACCATGGATTCGGTAATGCGATGTATCGCCATCGCCTGTGGCGTAATGGGGCGATCGGGACGTATCAGGTGACTCATGGGATTGACAATGTTGCCATCAATGACATCAACAGAGGCTATCTCTACGATCCCGCCCTGCAGACCGCAGGTTTCCGTGTCTATAATCCGCAACATGGTTCATTCCTCACCGAAAGACCTTAGCGTAATGGAATGATATCGCCTTGCCAACCCTCCGTTGTGCGCAGCCCCGTCAGTAACAGCGAACCGCTATCGGCCCGAACAATGAGTTGTCCGCTTTCATCCCACAGCGCGCTACTGCCGCAGGCATTAGCCATCAGTACGGCAAGCGCATATTTATGCGAAAAACGTTGTAAGCGGGATGTGGAAGCATGTAGTTCAGGTTCGTTAAGGCATTGGCTGGTTGTGAATAACGTAAATGACGGATCTATATCAACCCCTTCTGGCTGCTCGTCCACCACGTTGATAGCGCTTCGCTGTCTGGCAATGCAGGCGCCATGGCTTTTGTGAAACACCAGCGGCGACGTTACCCAGGGAGCAAAAATGGCGATGCCTTTTACGAAGCGGCAGTTATGCTCAACAGGCATTCCCACAATGATAGTCATAGAGTGGGTACAGGCCGCGTGAATGAGCGGCTGCAAAAGCGCCTCGTCAGGCGGAGCGGGTAACGGTTTATTTCTTCCGCCGCATCCTGATAGCGACAGTGACGGAAAGACCAGTAGTTCGCACTGTTGACGAGCGGCAAGCTCAATATATTCCAGATGATGAGCGACATGCTCCGCCGGCGAGGCGTTCAGGGGCGCGTATTGCGCAGCGGCAATTTTCCAGGAGGACATAATGACTTCCTTTTCATAGTGTCTACAGCCATTCTAAAAAGCATAGATTAAGAATCGCCTTATAATGTAGTCATCCGCATGTAAGGAAGTGTAACGTTATATAATTTTTATTTAACTTTGGGTTCGTAGGGGAGCCGGGATAATGATACGGAAGCCAGACGATGGGCAATCAGCCGCTCGCGAAACCAGGCGCGTAGATGCTCTGGTTGCTCACGCTCAACAGCCTCCGCGACAACCGGCATGTTATAGCGCTCTTTAAATGCCACTCCAGCCGCCGCAAGGTCTACATTGACTTTATCCATTTCCGCTTGTTCAAGCTGAGCCAGATTCGTTTTCATATGCATCTCCTTTTTTATTGCCGCCAGAAGGTACTAAGAGTTCGCGGTAATGGCAAGATGGAAATGTTGATCCTCGACTCAATGATTGTTGGAGGTTATTCTCTGTAACGTAGGCATAACAAAAAGGAATAGTGAATATGGCTTCTTCTGCACCATCGCGACGTTTAGTTTTACTGCTGCTGGCATCGGCATTTGCGACGCCAGCAGCCTGGGCGCATGCGCACCTGACGCACCAATACCCTGCGGCGAATGCTGCCGTCACGGCTGCGCCACAGGCGCTGACCCTGAATTTTTCTGAAGGTATTGAGCCAGGATTCAGCGGCGCAACAATCACCGGCCCTCAGCAAGAGTCCATCAAAACGCGCCCGGCAAAGCGAAACGAACAGGATAAAACGCAACTTATTATCCCGCTTGAGCAGCCGCTGAAACCTGGCGCCTACATGGTAGACTGGCATGTTGTGTCGGTGGATGGGCATAAAACAACAGGGAAATATACCTTCAGCGTGAAATAAATGATGCTGACGTTCGTCTGGATAACTCTCCGATTTATTCATTTTACCAGTTTGATGCTGGTCTACGGCTGCGCGCTTTACGGCGCCTGGCTGGCGCCAGCATCGATCCGTCGTTTAATAACGTGTCGATTTTTACATCTGCAACGACATGCCGCCGCCTGGAGCGTTATCAGCGCGGCTTTTATGCTGGCGATTCAGGGCGGGCTGATGGGCGGTGGATGGCCCGATGTTTTTTCCGTCCCGGTGTGGGGCGCAGTACTGCAAACCCGCTTCGGCGCGGTCTGGATATGGCAGATTATCCTCGCGTTGGTCACTCTGGCGGTGGTGGTCATTGCGCCGGTAAAAATGCAGCGACGGCTTCTTATTCTGACCGTCGCTCAGTTTATCCTGCTGGCAGGCGTTGGACATGCGACGATGCGCGA
The DNA here is from genome assembly GCF_008692845.1 of Salmonella enterica subsp. arizonae. GTDB lineage: Bacteria > Pseudomonadota > Gammaproteobacteria > Enterobacterales > Enterobacteriaceae > Salmonella > Salmonella arizonae. Next base: position 746,866 of record NZ_VXJW01000001.1, on the reverse strand, counting down.
CGGTGTACCGGGAACATTACAGCAGATTAACCATGCCCTGCATTTATTCTGTGCCGCAGCCTGGTTTGGCGGGCTGTTGCCAGTGGTTTATTGTATGCGCATGGCTCAAGGACGCTGGCGACAGCAGGCTATTAGCGCCATGATGCGTTTTTCTCGTTATGGTCACTTTTTCGTGGCGGGCGTATTGCTCACAGGAATCAGCAACACGTTATTTATCACGGGATTTACCGCTATCTGGCAGACCGCCTATGGGCAGTTGCTTTTGTTAAAATGTGCGCTGGTAGTGCTTATGGTGGCAATTGCGCTGACGAATCGGTATGTTCTCGTACCACGTATGCGACAGGAAAATCCCCGGATTGACCGCTGGTTTGTCCGGATGACGCAAATTGAATGGGGAACTGGAGGCATAGTCCTGGCGATCGTCAGCCTGTTTGCAACCCTCGAACCTTTCTGATGGACTGGCATAACGAATGAAAAAAATACTACTCCCGACGCTACTGCTGGCAATCTCAGGCGTTGCGTGGGCGGCGCCGCAGGTGATTACCGTAAGTCGTTTTGAAGTGGGAAAAGACAAGTGGGCGTTTAATCGGGAAGAGGTCATGTTGACCTGTCGACCAGGCCATGCGCTCTATGCGATCAACCCCAGTACGCTGGTGCAGTATCCCTTGAATGCCATTGCTGAACAGCAAGTGGCGGAAGGCAAAACACGCGCTCAGCCTATTGCCGTCATTCAAATGGATAACCCGGCGAAGCCCGGTGAGAAAATGAGTCTGGCGCCGTTTATCGAACGTGCGGAAAAGCTTTGTGATCCATCCAAATAGCTGACTGATTTTTAATAAAAAACCGTAAACCTTCACGAAAAGGGTTACGGTTTTTTTATCTCTGATGACAAACATGGCGGCAGATTTTTTCAATCACCTTCGTCACAAGCTGGAAAACCTGGCGTTGTCATCTATTCTTAAAGGGCAAGGCGACGTAGCCTGCATTAATGCCAACTTTTAGCGCACGGCTCTCTCCCAAGAGCCATTTCCCTGGACCGAATACAGGAATCGTATTCGGTCTCTTTTTTATTTTTCTTTTAAATCAAAGGCTTAATTGTCTTTCCTCGAGATTCCTCGAATTTCCGTATTCGGTCTTTTTCCCCTTATACCACAACAAAATTAGTTTTAACATTTTTTAAACCGAAAATCAGAAACGGCGGTGGGGTTTCGCTGAACTCAATATCAGTTGATTTCCTCGCGGCGACAAACTTTTTCGTCAGGCAGTCAGGGGGAATGCTCCCGTCCGGGCTGTTTTTCCTGACCCCGGCGCGCATCAGATAGTCAGTGCTGCTCACAAGTCGGCAACTTTTCTGCAAGCTCCCCACAGAAATCAACTGGCAATACGTATGTTCTTGCCCAGCTCACAAACTGAGTGGACTTCACATAGGTGATATTGTTTTTCCCTCCTCCGGATTTTTGTAAAAATTATCTACCAGGTACAATGAGATCACTTGAGTTAGGAAAATCTGTCAGTGAAATAATAAATAGTTTTTAACTAGCTGGCAGTAGCCATATTTTTTATTTTATGATTATGTCCGCTCAACTTTTTCCGGCATTATTATGTCTGTCCACGTCTCTGTCTGCCACGCTGGTTGAGATCTCCGCGTAATCGATAATTTTCAGCCTGTTAGCATTAAAAATGAGAAAAAGCTTGATTTTCACCATTTGATTGCAACAGATGTCACGATCGGATGGCCAGCACCGGTTGCGACTTCAGCCTGCCAGAATCGGGTGTCCTGGCGCTGACGCCGGATGAGCGGGGCATTGCAGAAAACGCCCCCGAAAAAATCGACACCTTTACCCGTAAAACAGCAGGCCCGTCATCCGGTCATTATAACGGGTGTTTCTTCTGCACTTTCTGAGGTCCGCCATGGCGGGACGACCATGGCTCCGCCGATAACCTTATTGTGAAATTAAGACCAGGGAGAGATGATGTCCGCCGGACAGATACTATATGTAAATTTATAAAGGTTTTTTGTTATGCCCTTTCATGTTGGAAGCGGATGTCTTCCCGCCACCATCAGTAACAGCCGCATTTATCGTATTGCCTGGTCTGATACCCCCCCTGAAATGAGCTCATGGGAAAAAGGTAAGGAATTTTTTTGCTCAACGCACCAGACTGCAGCGCTGGAGTGCATCCGGACGATTTGTCACCCGCCGGCCGGAACGACGCGGGAGGATGTGGTCAGCAGATTTGACCTGCTCAGGACGCTCGCGTATGCCGGATGGGAGGAAAACATTCATTCCGGCCTGCATGGGGAAAACCACTTCTGTATCCTGGATGAAGACAACCAGGAGATATTATCAGTCACCCTGGACGACGCCGGGAACTATACCGTGAATTGCCAAGGGTACAGTGAAACACATCACTTCACCATGGCAACAGAACCGGGAGTGGAACGCACAGAACACGCGGAAGGGGCATCCGGGACATCCTGCCTCCCTGCCACAACGGCGCCACAGACGGCAGCAGAGTATGATGCTGTCTGGTCAGCATGGCAAAGGGCGGCGCCAGAAGGAGAGGCACGCGGCCGCGCAGCAGTGGTACGGGAAATGCGTAACTGTCTGAAGAACGGCAATCCAGTGCTTAACGTGGGAGAGTCAGGCCTCACCACCTTACCAGACCATTTACCACCGCATATTACAACACTGGTTATTCCTGATAATAATCTGACCAGCCTGCCGGCGCTGCCGGCAGGACTACAGGAGCTGATTGTCGCTGGTAACCAGCTGCCCAGCCTGCCGGCGCTGCCGTCAGGGCTACGGGAGCTGTCGATCTATGGTAACCCGCTGACCAGCCTGCCGGCGCTGCCGTCAGGACTATGTAAACTGTCAGCCTTTGGTAACCAGCTGACCAGCCTGCCGGCGCTGCCGCAAGGACTACGGGAGCTGTCGGTATCTGATAACCAGCTTGCCAGCTTGCCAGCGCTGCCGTCAGGACTATGTAAGCTGTGGGCCTATAATAACCGGCTGCCCAGCCTGCCGGCGCTGCCGACGGGACTACAGGAACTGTCGGTATCTGATAACCTGCTGCCCAGCCTGCCGGCGCTGCCGTCAGGGCTATGTAAGCTGTGGGCCACTAATAACCGACTGACCCACCTGTCGGCGCTGCCGCCAGGACTACGAGAGCTGATTGTCTCTGGTAACCTGCTAACCAGCCTGCCGGCGCTATCGCCAGGACTAGAGGAGTTGGCGGTCTCTGCTAACCAGCTGAGCAGCCTGCCGGCGCTGCCGCCAGGACTACAGACGCTGTGGGCCTCTAATAACAGGCTGACCCGCCTGCCGGAAAGTATCACTGGTCTGTCCTCAGAGGCAACTGTACATCTGGAAGGGAATCCGCTGTCTGAACGCACTCTGCGGACTCTGCGGAACCTAACCAGCGCTCCTGGCTATTCAGGCCCCAGGATACGATTCGATATGGCGGGGCCTTCCGTCCCCCGGGAAGCCCGGGCACTGCACCTGGCGGTCGCTGACTGGCTGATGCCGGCACGGGAGGGGGAACCGGACCCTGCAGACAGATGGCATGCGTCCGGACAGGAGGATAACGCCGCCGCCTTCAGCCTCTTCCTGGACAGACTGAGTGAGACGGAAAACTTCGAAAAGGACGCGGGCTTTAAGGCACAGATATCGTCCTGGCTGGCCCTGCTGGCTGAAGATGATGTGCTGAGAGCAAAAACCTTTGCCATGGCAACCGAGGCAACATCAAGCTGCGAGGACCGGGTCACGTTTGCTTTGCACCAGATGAAGAACGTACAGCTGGTACATAATGCAGAAAAAGGAGTATACGATAACAATCTCCCGGGGCTGGTTTCCACGGGGCGTGAGATGTTCCGTATGGAAATGCTGGAACGGATTGCCCTGGAAAAGGTCAGAACGCTGGCTTTCGTTGATGAAATTGAGGTCTGTCTGGCGTATCAGAATAAGCTGAAGGAATCACTTGAACTCACCAGCGTGACGGCAGAAATGCGTTTCTTTGGCGCGTCCGGCGTGACGACTTCAGACCTTCGGAGCGCTGAGCGTCAGGTGAAAACCGCCGAAAACAGCGAGTTCAGTGAGTGGTTACTGCAGTGGGGCCCGTTACACAGCGTGCTGGAACGCAAAGAGCCGGAACGCTTTAACGCGCTTCGTGAAAAGCAAATATCGGACTATGAGGACACGTACCAGATGCTGTCTGACACAGAGCTGAAACCGTCCGGGCTGGTCGGTAATACCGATGCAGAGCGCACTATCGGAGTAAGGGCGGTGGCGAGTGCGAAAAAGGAATTTCTGAATGGCCTGCGCCCTCTTGTGGAGGAGATGCTGGGTAGCTATCTGAAAGCCCGGTGGCGTCTTAACTGAGCACAATATTCACCGCGCCAGGCGAATGGGGTGTGGTGCGACAAAGAGATTTCCGGACAAACAACACCAGACAGCACTGATAATGCACAGGTGAAATAGGGGAGACACCTTCAGTCAGGGCATAGCCCAGTTAATTCAGTTCGATGGCAATGTGTCGCGCCGGGGTTGCGGGAGGCTTTGGAGTCAGGAAAAAACGAACTGCTACCAGCGCATGAAGCCGGGTATAGTTCACCACTTCTCTTCTCGGAGTAATCACCTACATCTTTAACGATGAGCGAACCGGGAGGTTTGACGACTGCCCGGTATGACGGGCTCCGCAGCCACGTCTTATGCAAAAACGGGCTGCGGCAAACAGGCGATCGTTCGATAGTGCGAGTATTGAATGGTTGCCAGCCGCGGCGGATTCTACTTGGTCAGGATGACGAATCAGGGGGCTCTTAAACCAGCCATGTATCTGTTTCTTCGAAAATTTCCTCCAGTATGCGGTTCAGCGTTTCGCGAGCGCTTTTGCTGACATCACTGTTTAAGTCGTTCATCTCGACGAATGGAAAAGTATAGGGTGTCGGTAAATACTGAGTACAGTATGAAGTAACAACACTAAATGCTGGGGACTTGTCAGAAAGTCAAAAACCTGGAACTTTATCCATTGTGACTGGCTCTCTTTTTACCCATATTGAATAATTAACTGCCTAAATGTTACGGCGTTGGCCAGGCATAAGGCCTGATCTTTTGTCGTCTGGGAGATACATTCTCGTTACCATGAAATGATAAATAAAATAATTGATAAGGAGGTTGAGGGAATGGAGTTTAACGAATTGTCCAGCGACCTTGCACAACTGGAGGTACTCAGTCAGCAGCGTGTCGGTGGCATTGTCCGGAGACAGAAACATATTGCGCTGTTACATAAATTGCAAACTGAACTGATCGTATAATACGGGCTACTTACAGTAGCCGGGCATTCCGCTATGTGCTACCGGACAGACTGCCTGAAGCGTTACTTGAACATTATTTTAACTTGAGTATTCTCAGGCATGGACAGCGTACGTTTCCATTATTCATTACTTAAAACGTAGTGGGGGCCTTGAAGGTGGCGCGCTTTCGCCATAAGCTGCATTAAACCGTTGGGTGGCTTCTGCAAGATGCCCCTCTTTTGCGTCAGCCATACAGCGTGCTGTAAGAGTAAATTCATCCAGACCAGGGATTGCCCCTGCTGAGTTTTTATTCGCTTTTACCTTTGCTAACCTCTCATCCAGCGTTGTAAAATCAATATTCTGGTCTTTTGCATAAAGTAAGAACTCATATTCCCGGCAGAGATCGGTGAAAGTACCATCAACTTCCATAACCTGTAACCCATTAGATATCTGTGTTTTTTTTTGTTCGTCGTCCGATTCTTGCGAGAAGGTTAATTCAATTCCCGACCCTCCGATTAACGTTACTTTAGCCTCTGGTGTTTCCATTAATATAGCCTTGCAAAGTGCATTATGTATATTGCAAATATTATTTCCATATAAATTTTCATATTGCCCGGTGACCGGCGAAAAGTTAATGACTGGTTCAATTGTGCAGGCTCGCATCTGTAAAAAGAAGTCCAGAGGCTGATATTGACTGCTAATGTTATACAGGCCAGGCGCATTATTAAACTCCTGACCTAGCTTCATACAGATATCGTTAAACGTTCCTGGAATTTCTTCAGTATACTGACCATCTGATATCCTTACAAAGGATTCACTAATGTGTCCATGGTCAATTTGCATTAATGTTAAAACTGTATTGTCCTTGAGTTTAATCTCGGCAACGTTATTCCCCGTCGCTATAGCTACCGCAATTCCATTATAAATATTCTCGGCATTAGCGCAATAATCATTAATTTTATTACGCACATTGTAACAATTTTCAATTAGTCGGATAAGACCATATCCAATCCCTAGAGTGAGTACTCCAACGATTCCTTTGGCGATTTTAGTGGCTAGTTTGTTTTCATAATTTCCAGCAGCTTCATGCAGTTGTGTATTTGCGGTAAACGCCCTGGCATAGGTTTGAGCTGAATTGATGCGCATCGGTACTCTCACATTTATCTATATTATTCGATTACTGCAGTTATCATTACAAAATTACGGATTGATTATGAGTGAAAGGAAGCCTGTAAACTTTCAAATAACGCTCAGCGAGTTTTTTTAGCCGTTGAAGCAATCATTTTCTTCAACAATGGTCAGAGGGCTGAGGTTTCGTAGCGCCACTCAAAAATATACATAGTTTTTCACCAGTCGTCAATTTCTCAATGGGCGTTTTCCCGAGTGCGGTCTTAGTCATAACTATGGCAGGACCAATAAGCATGGACCATACCTCACTCTTGTCTTGCTCAAGAGATGTGATGGTAAGGAACAGGGCCTTATCTGAAGGAAAGCGGTGCCGGCTATAAAAAAGTTTCAACCAGGCGCGGGACTGCTTGTCTGCTTGTGTTGACCGCGTGTCGAAGCGGAATACCATTTTTAGTGCGGAGATACATACAATGCATAGCCCCAGAATCAGGGAACTGCCGATGTTTACGACGACGCCAACTCCGAGAAAAACGAGGGCAAATGACAGCACGTTATCCACTCTCCGGGTAAAGGTGCTGTGCAGCTTTTCCAGATAGTACCGGTAAAGAATTTGATAACTAATTTCATCCTTGCTCATACATCTCCAGATGGTTCTTCTATTACACTCCGGTACGCTCCCGGATCCTGACAGATTCAGCGATTATGCCATACATCCTGGATGGTATTAATTAGACAGAATATAAATAGCAGGAAAATATTTTGAATTTTTAACTGAAATCAGTTTGAAAATCATTTTCCCAGTGCAGGAGATTTAATTGTAGAGGGTACGTATCAAAAGTTGCAGCGCAGGCCGGACTGAACAGGCGCCATCGTAGCCAGTCTCTCATCATTGCTCTAATTGATAACTCGCAGTCGCAACACGCTGGATGTCGCGACTGGCGCTATGATTAACTCCGTCGGCTAAGGCGTCGCGAGCGCATTTTGCTGAATAAACGCGCCAGGTGATAGACAATTAAAATTTAAAGGGTAAATAAAAATTTATTAAAATCAACGGGTAAGCTGGTTCTTCGGTGGGGTGGTTATTTTTTGAAAGCAAGGAAATATAAACAAGGTGTAGCTATGCATACATATTCAAAAGGAGAGCTACCGTGACTAAAATAAATCTGTCCCCCCAGTTTTATAGAATCCATAGAAGTGACGTCGAACCAGTAAAAGAAACAACAACGGAGAAGGGCGTTTTTGCAAAAAGTATTACCGCCGTTAGAAATAGCTTTATCAGCCTGTCTACGAGTCTGTCAGAGCGTTTTAGCCTGCACAAGCAAACAGACACGCCGGCTACCCATTTTCATCGTGGTAACGCTTCTGAGGGGAGGGCGGTATTAACCAATAAAATTGTTAAAGATTTTATGCTACAAAAGCTCAATAGCCTGGATATCAAAGGGAATGCGAGTAAAGATCCGGACTATGCTCGTCAGACATGTGAAGCCATGTTATCATCAGTGTATAGTAATAATAAAGATCAATGTTGTAAGTTACTCGTCAGTAAAGGGATCAGTATTACGCCTTTTCTGAAAGAGATAGGAGAGGCTGCGCAAAATGCAGGGCTACCTGGAGAGATAAAAAACGGCATATTTACTCCAGGTGGGGCAGGGACGAATCCTTTTGTCGTTCCTCTTATCGCTTCAGCGAGTGTTGAATATCCGCATATGTTTATAAATTATAGTCAGCAGGTGTCTTTTAAAGCGTATGCTGAGAAGATTATTATGAAAGAAGTTACGCCGCTGTTTAATGAGGGAACGATGCCGACGCCACAACAATTTCAGTTAACTGTGGAAAATATTGCGAATAAGTATCTTCAGAATGCCTCCTGAAAATAGCAAACGCAATGCTACTATTAAATAACTGAAATGATAGCAGGCTTTATTAAACTATATGCTCGTTTTTATGGCGACGTTTTTAATAAAACGTCGCCATCTTTATTTTTAATATAAAATCAGAAAATTATCTTTAAAGCTTAAGATGATCGTTATTAATCTAAACGCCTGCACAACCAGACGTTTTTTTTAGTAACGACTTGTGTTGTTAAGCCTATGATACCCGTACACGGATGATGTATTAATAAGGATTAAACGATCTGTTAACTGGAGGAGTTATGCCGCCTTTTAAAAAATTTGTGCTGCTTCTGTTTTTGGGGGCAATGTTAGCCACGGTAACGAAACCCGCCTTAGCTCTGGTTTGTCTTGCAAGTCACTCAGCGAAAGAGTGTGCTAAAGCGTGTGGTGTTGTTATGTGGTTTATGTTCCCGGCATGTTTTTAAGGAGAGAGAATATTGAATGTGAACAGGCGATATTGGTTAACTCGCAGCGTCAGGGGATAACGCCCCTGGCGCAGTCAGTTATATTTTATTCCGATGATAACAATGAATTTATTCTCTACTGTTGAAATACGCTATTTACAACAGAGGATATTTACTAAGCAAAACAACCTGCACGCGCTATCCTTTTATATCCATCCAGGTTTGATGTGTGGGTATGATAACGAACGGCAGGAAAAACATGATGCGGCCTGAAGAGATTTATCAGCGAATAGAGGGGAAGGATTGGCGGCATATCTGGGTTGTCGGCGATATCCACGGCTGTTTTTCAATATTAATGAAAAAGTTACGTGAGTATCAATTTGATCCGCAACAAGACTTGTTAGTTTCCGTGGGAGATATTATAGATAGAGGGCCAGACAGCTTACGTAGTCTGGCTTTACTGCGTGAGTCCTGGATGAGGGCGGTTCGCGGCAATCATGAGCAAATGGCGCTTGATGCGCTGGCCTCATCACAGCCGATGCTGTGGTTTATGAATGGTGGCGACTGGTTTACTCGCCTGACGGCTGAACAAACTGTACAAGCTGAAATGCTTTTCACCCTTTGCCAGCGGCTTCCCTGGATACTGGAAATACGCTGCCGCCATAACACGCATGTTATCGCTCATGCCGATTATCCGTCGCCAATCTATCAATGGCAAAAAAAGGTCGATTTACATCAGGTTCTCTGGAGCCGTGAACGGCTAATGAAAAAAAGTGGTGGGATTATCGGCGCCGATCATTTTTGGTTTGGCCATACGCCGTTGCGTCGGCGTATGGATTTCGACAACGTACACTACATTGATACGGGCGCGGTATTTGGCGGACAATTGACGTTAGCGCAGATACAATAGCGGCGTCAGCGAGAGGTAAATGACGGGGTTAAAAATCGCTATATTGCTGCGCAGGTCGCCAGAAGCCATCGATAAAATCCTCCACCGGGAAACAGCCGCCGTGACGAATACGTTGATCGCCCATCGAATAAAGACATTGCTGCTCGGTATCGTAGATGTCCACGACGATATCCTCACATCCTCCATCCAGGTAACACACAAAAAGTACCAGCGCGAACATTCCATCCTCAATGTTAACTACTTTACACGATAGTGTAGGAGAGGTTAGCGCAAGGGGGAAATGAGAAAAGGAAGAATAAATAACCCGCCTGGCGACGGGTTCTTTTCGCGTCAGGCAAGACGCATGACCCAGGCATCAGACTTAGGATCGTAATGATTGCGGAACAAAACGGAATGCTCCCCGTTGAGAATGGCGGGAACGCTGGTTTCGGCATCCCAGGCGTCCAGTTGCATACATAAATCCGGATCAGATTTACAGGGGATGGTTAACGTTCGCTCTCCTGGCGATTCGCCATGTAACTCGGCATCGTCGATTTCAAAAGCGCCAATGCGCACACTGGTTTTCATCATCGTACTCTCCGTTAATACGCTAATTGTGGTACGACCAGTTTAGTCGTCCATTTTTCAGCGTAGTCAACACGCGCAAAAGCGCCAGTCAAAAAGTGCGGTTTTTTTGTGCGCTTGTTAGACGTTACTGGTAAAGAGTTTGCCATCCCGTACCAGTTCACGCGGGTAGCTGTTCTTGATTCGTGAGCCGATACGTTTTGCCAGACCGAGCGGCTGATGCTGGAACGTCACCAACACATCATCAACGGCAGGGATTGTTTGCGGATAAATATCCCGACCGCGATACCACTCCTCCGCCTCTTGAGGAGAAAGTTCGAGCGCGTGAGCATGATTTGGGCAGGCAAGGGCTACCGTAGCCTCATGTTGCCAGCGATAGCCTTTATTATGACTTTCCGCCAGCTTAATGCCGAGTCGGGAAAAACGGACTTTTCCGATCAGTGATTCTATCGCTGCCGGGAACAACCAGACTTCTTTTTCACGCTGCCAAAGATGGAGATTTTCATCCCATAGCAGTCCGACTGCGTTGGCCGCCTGGGTAATATGTAAGGCTTCGTGGCCTTTGAGGGGGATAAAAGGAAAGTTTCCCACTTTATACGTCGGCGCGGGCAGGGCGGGCAGGGACGAGATTTTACGCAGACGTGCGACAAAGAAGCCTTCACAGTCGTAAATTTGTGGGAAGACGTGCAAGAAGCCCTCCGGCGTCAGAGCGCGGTCAGCGTCAGGAAACAGATCATTCAGCGGCAAAAATTCAACGGCATCGGTATAGGTTTCTTTAAGCCAGAGGCAGACCGCTTCGTTTTCCTGGCGATTTAACGTGCAGGTAGAGTAGACCAGCGTGCCGCCGGGCCGCAAAGCATGAAAGGCGCTCTCGAGAAGTTCGCGCTGTGTAGCAGCGATATCCAGATTGCTTTCTGGCGACCAGTTTTTTAGCGCATCAGGATCTTTTCGCACTACGCCTTCGCCAGAGCAGGGTGCATCCAGAAGGATTGCGTCAAACATCTCCGGCAACGCGGCGCCAAATACGCGACCATCGAAATGCGTCAACGCGGTATTGGCGACTCCACATCGGCAGATGTTAGCGTGCAGAATTTTGACGCGGCTGGCCGAAAACTCGTTGGCCAGAATGGCGCCGTGGTTCCCCATACGCGCGGCAATTTGCGTGGTTTTGGAGCCTGGCGCCGCCGCCATATCCATGACCCGTTGCGGATGATTATCATCGGCGAACAGCGCCGCGACCGGCAGCATTGAGCTGGCCTCCTGAATGTAAAACAGGCCGCTTAAATGCTCAGCGGTACTGCCAAGCGGCAACGCGTCTTCATCATTGCGCTCGATCCAGAATCCTTCGTCACACCACGGAATCGGCGTGAGCAACCAGCCGTAGGGCGCGGTCAGGGCAAGGAAATCAGCCACGGATATTTTAAGCGTATTGATGCGTATACTGCGGCGCAACGGGCGTTGGCAGGCCGCAATAAATTCATCAAAAGAGAGCGTAGAAGGCATTGCTTCACGCATTTGTGCCAGAAAAGCGTCAGGAAAATAGACAGAATGTTGAGCCACAGGTGTATCGCCGGCAAAAAAACAGGCGCGCAGTGTAGCATAAAACGCTCCGGCGCGAGTACGCCGGAGCCGGGCGTTTAACGTGGCAACGCGGTGCCCCATTCACGCCATTCTTTCGGTTCGCTCTCTTGTAACAGGAAGTGCTTACCGGCCTGCGCTTTCGGCGCTAGTGGTGTACTTGGTGGAGTAGCGAAGGCGATACCGCCGCGGATAAATTGATTAAATGTCCCCGTTTTCACCACGCCGCCGGTCAGACCAAAGTCGAGGCTATAGCCGGAGGCGAGCCAGAACACGGAGTTATTGCGCACCAGATGTTGGTAACGCTTACTGATGCGCAGGGTGATCATCACGCGATCGGAGAGCGACCCCAGGGACATTCCGGTGACGGTTCCCACTTCAATACCGCGAAACAGGACCGGTGTGCCGATATTAAGCGAGCCTGCTTCTGGCGCCTCTACGACGATGCTTAATCCATCCAGGTAGCGTGAGTCGGTAATGGTCGCTTCCTGGAGTTCAAAGTCGCGTCGTGCCGCGCCGCGTCCTGGTTCAACGTTAATATAGGGCTGGAGAATCGTATCCAGATGCTCGACGCCCGCCGCGGAAATTTGTGGCGTAATAACAGAAAAACGCGTCCCGGCGCGAGCAAATGTTTGTACGTACTCCGGATAAAGTACGGCTTTCGCCTGTACTTCATTACGCGCGGTAATTAATTCCAGCGTCTGGATTTGACCGATATCAATACCGAGGTAACGAATCGGCATTCCCTCCGCCAGTTTTCCGGCATCGAACGCGTGCAGCGTAATTTGTCCGCCTACTGCGCGGGCGGAAGTTTCTGAAGCATAAAGGATACGTTTATCGCCTTTGCGCCGACTGGCGCTGGCGCCGCTCAGGTTGTCAAAACTTATGGCGCCTTTCAGTGCGCGGGAGAGCGGCGAAGCCTGTACCGTTAGGCCGCTGCCGTTAAGTTGCACCTTCGCGCCGCCTTCCGCCCAGAACACGCTATTGCTGGTTAACAGATGGCGATATTCCGGCTTAATATGCAGGTCGATATCAAAGCTATTGGCGCGTGGACGGACGGTGATGACTTCGCCTACTTCAAATTTTCGATACAGCACGACGGAACCTGCCTGGATATCCGGCAACGTTTCGGCAGTCAGCGTCAGAGTGGTGGTGGGTAAGTCGCTGAGGCTATTTTCCAGCGCTTTTTCAAGGTTAGCATAGAGCGGGTAGGTGGATTTCATCTTTCCGCCTGTCCCCGGCAAAATGCGAATCCCGCCGTCAATCCACTCGCTGGCGCTGGCGCCGAGGAATTCTACGCCGTCAAGGCCGACCTTAACATCCACCCGGCTGTTGACTACGAATTTACTGTCGCCCTGTACCAAATCCCGGTGCTGCGGTTCAATCGCGACGGTGAATGACACCCCTTTACTGGACAAGTTACGCTCAATGACCTGGCCAACTTTTACGCCATGTAAAATTAATGGTTGACCCGGTTCGATGCCGTAACTTTCCGGGGCCGTTAGCGTCAGGGTTAAGGCATTCGCCTCATGCAGTAGGGCTTCTTCACCTGGCACCACCACAAATTCACTGCGTGGTTCGCCGTCGCCCGGCACCAGCTCGAAGGTTTTTCCGGTTAATAACGAACTGATATTCGCGTCGCTTAGCGATAGCTTAGGATTGCGTAACTCAATACGCGTATTTTCCCGCATCAGCGGAACAACGCTGGGATCGACGGTCATCTCTCCTGTGACTTTACCGCCAGGATTGAGCGTCAGTTTAGAAAGCTCTCCCACTTCCAGCCCTTGGTACATCAGCGGCGTGGATTCCGCTTTCAGGCCGTCTCCGCTGGGTAGCTCAAGTTTAACGATTACCCCTCGTTGGCTGTGGGCTAAATCTTTATATAAGCCGAACGTGTCATCCTGGGCGGCGGGTTTGGAATTGTCCGGCGAGTCAAACGCAATCGCGCCATTGACCAGGGCCGCGAGGCTTTCCAGTTTCACCTTCGCGCCGCTCAGGCTTAGATCGGCGTCAACGCCGGAGACATTCCAGAAACGACTGCCTTTCTTCACCAGATCGGTAAACCGTCGCTCAATCAGAACGTCAATCGTCACGCCCTGTTTGTTAGGGTTAATCGAATAGTCATACACCCGTCCGACAGGGATTTTACGGAAATAGACCAGTGAACCGCTATTAAGCGAACCGAGATCCGGCGCATGGAGATGAATCATCAGATCGCCGTTGCTAAGCCGGTATTTGGGCTGTGTATCCAGGGCGACGAAGTGATCTCTGGGCTTGCCTTTACCAGGCATCATACCGATGTAATTCCCGCCGACCAACGCATCCAGGCCGGAAACGCCCGCCAGCGAGGCTTTGGGCGTCACCAGCCAGAATTGCGTCTCTTCGCGCAACGCATCTTCCATATCTGATTTGATACTGACGCGAACTTCAATTTTGCGCAGATCTTTGCTCAGGCTGACATCTTCCACGGTGCCGACTTCTACTCCCTGATAACGAACGGGAGTACGGCCTGGTACGATACCGTCCGCCGACATAAAATCGATAGTCACGCTATTGCCGCGATCCTGGTAGCTATCCCATACTAGCCACCCTGCGATCATTAGCGCGATAAGCGGTAGCAGCCAGAAAGGTGAAATACGGCGTTTGGTTTTAATTTGCGCTTCAGTCTTCGAAGCGGGCGTTTCCTGACTCATGTGTATCCCAAAGTAAGCGGCTATCCAGCCATTCCACTGCAAGAATAGTCAAAATTACCGCTGCGCCGAAATAAAACGCAGCCGGTCCCATAGTAAAAGCCAGAATCTGATCGCGATTAATCAGAGACATGGTTAACGAGATAACGAAAAGATCCAGCATCGACCAGCGGCCTATCCATGTCACCAGACGCAGCAACAGAATTCGCGTCCGTAGCCCCTGTTCACATTTGAAATGGATACTCAGCAGTAACGTAAACATGACGATGACTTTGGTAAACGGCACCAAAATACTGGCGATAAAAACCACGGCTGCGACGGCGATATTACTGCTGGCGAGCGACATAATACCCGACAGGATAGTATCCTCCTGACGCCCGCCATTAATGTAAATTACCGAGATAGGCAGCAGGTTTGCCGGCAGCAAAAACACAATAGACGCCAGCAGCGCCGCCCAACACTTTTGTACGCTCTGCTTTCTGCGTAACCGTAGCGGAATATGACAACGCGGGCAGCGTCCTTTTGCATCCGGATAGCCGCTAAAGTGGCAGCCAAGACAGACGCGCAATCTTTCGTCTGCATGTTGGGCAGGGCGCTGCGGATAAAATCGGTCCCATAGTTGCTCTACATTTAGATGAATCATAGTCAGAATGCTAAGAACCACCAACGAGACGAATGCTAAAAGCCCGATGCCCGGCTGCAGAAAGGCATAGTCCTGAACTTTGATAGAGGCAACGCCAATACCGACCAGATAGATATCCAGCATCACCCACTCTTTCAGTTTTTCCAGCATCAACAGAACCGGTCGCAGATTCATGCCGAGGAGACTGCCAAACCACAGGTAAGCGATTGAAAAAACCAGAATAAGCGGCGCGCCCACCACGCAAAAGAGCACCATTGCGGCGGTTAACGGATCGCCTTGCTGCGTCATTTGCCAGATACCGTGCATAACATTGGCATCAATACGTACGCCCAACAGGTAAATGTGGAGTAGCGGCTCGCTCCAGGCAAAAGGCATCAGCAGCAGCATTGTCACCGCCATCGCAATCAGCCGCGTCAGAGACCAGTCTCGACCATCGCGAATTTTGGCCTGACAACGTGGACAATAGGCGCTTTGATGGGCGCTTATCTCCGGCAGGCTGAACAGCATGTCGCATTCAGGGCAGCGCTGATAGTGGCTGCGCGGCAGCGCTTCGCTAATTGACCAGATCGTTAGCTTTTTTGTTGGCGTGACGTGTGAAGTGTTCAGAGCCATGTATCGTGAATCAAAGTGTTAGAATAATGTAATCTTAACTCATGATAGGAATAACCTTGAGCAAGAACGCATTTAATGCTTATTTTAATAGCCTGTGTTTAGGAGTAAGACCACAAAGTGATTATATAATGAGCGAAACAGAGCTATACGCGGCGTTAAACCGCGATTTTCAGTCGTTAATGGCAGGTGAAACCAGTTTTCTGGCCACGCTGGCGAATACCAGCGCGCTACTGTTCGAACGTCTTACCGAGGTGAACTGGGCAGGATTTTATCTCCTCGAAGGCGACACGTTGGTGTTGGGGCCGTTTCAGGGGAAGATCGCCTGCGTGCGGATTCCGGTTGGTCGCGGCGTGTGCGGCGCAGCGGTAGCGCAGAATAAGGTTCAGCGTATTGATGATGTTCATGCGTTTGACGGCCATATTGCCTGTGATGCCGCCAGCAACGCCGAAATTGTGCTACCTGTCGCGGTTGGAAAAAAGATTATCGGCGTGCTGGATATTGATAGTACGGCGTTTGGCCGATTTACCGAAGAAGATGAACACGGCCTGCGTACGCTGGTCGCGCAGCTTGAAACCGTGCTTGCAACGACGGATTACAAAAAATTCTTTGCGAGCGTCGCAGGATAATCAACGGATAACGTAGCAATTACTGATGGCGTCATTATAATGACGCCTGTTCATGCCTGCGGCTTGTTGGCTACGTCCGTTGTAATCAGGAAATTTCATGGAAAATCAACCTAAGTTGAATAGCAGTAAAGAAGTTATCGCGTTTCTGGCCGAGCGTTTTCCTCGCTGTTTTAGTGCGGAAGGCGAAGCGCGCCCGCTGAAAATTGGTATTTTTCAGGATCTGGTAGAGCGAGTTGGGGGCGAAATGAACCTCAGCAAAACGCAACTTCGTTCCGCTTTACGTCTTTATACTTCAAGCTGGCGTTACCTGTACGGCGTTAAGCCGGGCGCAACGCGCGTCGACCTTGATGGCAATCCGTGCGGCGAACTGGAAGAACAGCATGTCGAACATGCCCGTAAGCAGCTTGAAGAAGCCAAAGCCCGTGTTCAGGCGCAGCGCGCAGAGCAGCAAGCGAAAAAACGCGAAGCTGCCGCGGCGGCAGGCGAAAAAGAAGACGCGCCGCGACGCGAGCGTAAGCCTCGCCCAGTCGCGCGTCGTAAAGAAGGCGCTGAACGTAAACCTCGCGCTGATAAACAGACGTCGAAAGCGCTGCGTGCGCCTCGCGAAGAAAAGCACACGCCGGTTTCTGATATTTCAGTATTGACGGTAGGGCAGTCCCTCAAGGTTAAAGCGGGTAATAATGCGATGGATGCCACCGTATTAGAAATCACCAAAGATGGTGTCCGTGTACAGCTGAATTCGGGTATGTCTTTGATTGTACGCGCAGAACACTTGGTGTTCTGAAACGGAGGCCTGGCCTGGCATGAACACTTTTTTTAGGCTTACCGCGTTAGCTGGCCTGCTTGCATTAGCAGGCCAGTCCTTCGCCGTGGAAGATATTACGCGCGCCGATCAAATTCCCGTACTGAAGGAAGAGACGCAACATGCGACGGTGAGCGAGCGTGTAACGTCGCGTTTTACCCGCTCCCACTATCGTCAGTTCGATTTAGATCAGGCATTTTCGGCAAAGATTTTTGATCGCTATCTGAATCTCCTCGACTATAGCCATAACGTTTTGTTGGCGAGTGATGTCGAGCAGTTTGCGAAAAAGAAAACCGTGTTGGGCGACGAGCTGCGCACAGGTAAGCTGGATGTTTTTTACGATCTTTACAATCTGGCGCAAAAGCGCCGTTTTGAACGTTACCAGTACGCGCTAAAAGTGCTGGAGCGGCCAATGGATTTCACCGGAAACGATACGTTTAATCTGGACCGCAGTAAGGCACCCTGGCCGAAAGATGAGGCTGAGCTGAATGCGCTGTGGGATGGCAAGGTGAAATTTGACGAACTCAGTCTGAAACTCACCGGCAAGAGTGACAAAGAAATTCGCGAAACGCTAATGCGTCGCTACAAATTTGCCATTCGCCGTTTGGCACAGACTAACAGTGAAGATGTGTTCTCGCTGGCGATGACCGCTTTTGCGCGTGAAATCGACCCGCATACGAATTATCTTTCCCCCCGCAATACCGAGCAGTTTAATACCGAAATGAGCTTGTCTCTGGAAGGTATCGGCGCGGTGTTGCAAATGGATGACGATTATACCGTCATTAACTCATTAGTTGCTGGCGGCCCGGCAGCGAAGAGCAAGTCAATTAGTGTGGGCGATCGTATCGTCGGCGTAGGGCAGACCGGAAAACCGATGGTTGACGTGATCGGCTGGCGTCTTGACGATGTTGTGGCGCTGATCAAAGGGCCGAAAGGCAGTAAGGTCCGTCTGGAAATTTTGCCAGCCGGGAAAGGGATGAAAACCCGTATTGTTACGTTGACGCGCGAACGGATTCGTCTTGAAGATCGCGCGGTTAAAATGTCGGTGAAAACTGTCGGCAAAGAGAAAGTCGGCGTACTGGATATTCCTGGCTTCTATGTCGGCTTGACCGATGATGTAAAAGTTCAGCTTCAGAAGCTGGAAAAACAAAATGTTAACAGCATCGTTATTGATTTGCGGTCAAATGGCGGCGGGGCGCTGACGGAAGCCGTTTCGCTTTCAGGCTTGTTTATCCCTTCCGGTCCGATAGTCCAGGTACGCGACAATAATGGCAAGGTGCGTGAGGATAGCGATACCGACGGCGTGGTCTACTATAAAGGCCCGCTGGTAGTGCTGGTCGATCGATTTAGCGCCTCGGCATCGGAAATCTTCGCCGCTGCGATGCAGGATTATGGTCGCGCGCTGATTGTCGGTGAGCCGACCTTCGGCAAAGGGACGGTACAGCAATACCGTTCGTTAAATCGAATTTACGATCAGATGCTGCGCCCTGAGTGGCCTGCGCTGGGTTCGGTGCAGTACACCATTCAGAAGTTTTACCGTGTCAATGGCGGCAGTACGCAGCGTAAAGGGGTCACACCGGATATCATCATGCCGACAGGCAATGAAGAGACAGAAACCGGAGAAAAATATGAAGACAACGCCTTGCCGTGGGATAGTATCAATGCGGCTAAGTACACGAAATCGGGTGATTTAACCCAATTTGGCCCGGAATTATTGAAAGAACACAACGTGCGTATCGCTAAAGATCCTGAGTTCCAATACATCATGAAGGATATCGCACATTTCAATGCCATTAAGGGTAAGCGCAACATTGTCTCTCTGAATTATGCGCAGCGTGAGAAAGAGAACAATGAAGAAGACGCCATGCGTCTGGCACGTATCAACGATCGGTTTAAACGCGAGGGTAAACCGTTGCTGAAGAAACTGGACGATCTGCCGAAGGATTACCAGGAGCCGGACCCGTATCTTGATGAAACAGTGAAGATTGCTCTGGACCTGGCGCATCTTGAACAAGAAAAACCAGCGGAGCAGGCGGCAGCCGGTAAGTAACGCTAAACAGGCACAAGAAATTGTGCCTGTTTTTTTTAACAAGCTCATAAAGCCGTCAGTATAATGCTACAAAATGTAAAGTTGTGTTTTTCTCGTGACTTACAGCCTGATAATACTTGAAAATAGCCATAAGACCCATACGATGTGGGTAATCGCATAGTGCGCTTTGTTAAATTGAGGTTAAAAGAAAATTATGATGCGAATCGCGCTCTTCCTGCTGACGAACCTGGCGGTGATGGTCGTCTTCGGGCTGGTTCTGAGCCTGACAGGGATACAGTCGAGCAGCGTACAAGGCTTGCTGATTATGGCGCTGCTGTTTGGTTTTGGCGGTTCTTTTATTTCATTGCTGATGTCCAAATGGATGGCGTTAAAATCAGTAGGAGGGGAGGTTATTGAACAGCCTCGCAATGAAAGAGAACGCTGGTTGATGAACACAGTAGCAACGCAAGCGCGGCAGGCCGGTATCGCTATGCCGCAGGTTGCCATCTACCATGCGCCAGACATTAACGCGTTTGCGACGGGCGCACGCCGTGACGCCTCATTGGTCGCTGTGAGCACCGGTCTGTTGCAAAACATGAGTCCTGACGAAGCAGAAGCCGTCATTGCGCATGAAATCAGCCATATTGCCAATGGCGATATGGTTACGATGACGTTGATTCAGGGGGTGGTAAACACCTTCGTTATCTTTATTTCGCGTATTATCGCGCAAATTGCTGCTGGCTTTCTCGGCGGCAACCGAGATGAGGGCGAAGGGAGCAATGGCAATCCGCTAATCTATTTCGCCGTAGCGACGGTGCTGGAACTGGTTTTCGGTATCCTGGCGAGCATTATCACAATGTGGTTCTCCCGTTATCGTGAGTTCCATGCCGATGCGGGATCGGCGAAGTTGGTTGGCCGTGAAAAAATGATTGCCGCGTTGCAGCGCCTGAAAACCAGCTACGAGCCGCAAGAAGCGACCAGCATGATGGCGTTTTGTATTAACGGTAAATCGAAATCGTTAAGCGAGCTGTTTATGACGCACCCACCGCTTGATAAACGTATTGAAGCGCTGCGTAGCGGCGAATACCTGAAATAATAAGCCCACTGACAACATGAAAAAGCGCGTCGAATAACGCGCTTTTTTTACGCCTGAGCGTGTGGTTGCGTAATACGTAAACCGCTCACTACCGCCGCGAGAGTGGCCAGGCCCCCCGCTGCGACCAGCGAGAGGTGCGTACCGCTATCGCCAGACTGGTTCAACATCAGCGCCACCAGCGCAGCGCCAGTACTTTGACCTAACAGTCGCGCCGTGCCCAGCATCCCGCTGGCGCCTCCGCTGCGTTTACGCGGTGCGGAAGTCATAATAGTGTGATTATTTGGTGACTGGAACAGGCCAAACCCTGCGCCGCACAGAAGCATCGGCCAGATAATATTTAGATCGGAGGGAGAGGCGGGCAGCATAATCAGAGCGAACAGTCCGGCTGCCATTATCACCATTCCCAGAGCCCCCAGCAAACCGGCATGAAAACGATCTATCAGGTATCCGGCCAGCGGCGCCATCACCATTGTTGCCAGCGGCCAGGGCGTCAACAGCAGGCCGGTTTCTACTTCGCTACGGCCCAGCACGGTTTGCAGATAAAAAGGCAGCGAGACCATAGCCAACATTTGCGCGCAGAACGAGCAAATTGATGTGCCGATCGAGAGTGAAAAGAGCGGAATGCGTAACAAGTCGATGGGTAACAAGGGGACGGGCAAAGAAAGCTGGCGGTGAACAAAGAAAAAACCGACAACGAACAGGACGAGCAGCTCTGCGCCAATCAATGTTAGTGACTGTCCCTGAGCAAAGCCGCTCAACGCGGTAATCAGCAGGCCGAATGTAAGCGCATTCATTACCGCGCTGGGTAAGTCAAAGCGAGGCTTAGCGTCATGGGCGATGTTTGCCGGTAAAAAGCGTATAGCCAGAATTAAGGCGATGATGCCTAATGGGACATTAATCAGAAACAGCCATTTCCATGATGAGATAGACAGTATCGCTGCGGCGATCGTTGGGCCAGCGGCGGAAGAGACGGCGACGGTAAAAGAGTTAATTCCCATGCCTCGTCCCAGATGACGCTGGGGGTAGATAAGACGAATTAGCGCCGTGTTTACACTCATTAGCGCCGCGCCGCCAAACCCCTGCGCGATGCGCGCCAGCGTGAGCATTTGCAGCGAGTCTGAAAGCGCGCAAAACAATGATGAAAGCAGAAATACGACTAAACCACATTTATAGACCTGGCGATAACCAAACATATCTCCTAAAAAAGACAGGGAAAGTAGTGAGACGACAATTGCGATTTGATACGCATTGACAATCCAGATAGAGCTGGCAGGGGAGGCGTGCAAATCACTAGCAATGGTTGGCAGCGCGACATTGGCGATTGCGCTATCCAGAACTGCCATCGAAATACCGATAATAATCGTCAGGATAGCGCCGTATCTCTGTGGGAGGGGCAGGCCCTCGGCCTGTTTTTTTTTCATAAGTATTTTGTAATAAGCGAGATTATGAGTTGAGTAATGATTTTAGCATCGATATTGAGGCTTTATATCGCAGATTTGTAACGAAGCAAGCAAAGATGGATTGCGGGCGACCTGGCGTGAAATTATAATAAAAAATCGTTCTGAATTTTATAAAACGCTCGTAATGAGGTGATAAATGGTAAACGCAGATCTGGATAAACGGCCTGATTCTGTATCTTCTGTACTGAAGGTTTTCGGCATTCTGCAGGCGCTGGGTGAAGAGCGTGAAACAGGAATTACTGAACTATCGCAGCGCGTTATGATGTCGAAAAGCACTGTTTATCGCTTTTTGCAAACCATGAAAACGCTTGGCTACGTGGCTCAGGAGGGGGAGTCTGAAAAATACTCTCTGACGCTAAAGTTGTTTGAGTTGGGTGCGCGAGCTTTGCAAAATGTTGATTTGATCCGCAGTGCGGACATCCAGATGCGCGAGCTTTCTCGTCTGACGAAAGAAACTATCCATCTTGGCGCTCTGGATGAAGACAGCATTGTTTATATCCATAAAATTGACTCTATGTACAATCTGCGGATGTACTCACGTATCGGTCGTCGTAATCCGCTGTACAGTACGGCCATCGGTAAAGTGCTTCTGGCCTGGCGAGATCGCGATGAGGTTAAGCAGATTCTCGACGGCGTAGAGTACAAACAAAGCACCGGACGAACCATTACCAGCACTGAAGCGTTGCTGCCACTGTTAGATAAAGTACGTGCGCAAGGTTACGGTGAAGATAACGAAGAACAGGAAGAAGGTTTACGTTGTATCGGCGTACCGGTATTCGACCGTTTTGGCGTGGTAATCGCAGGGTTAAGCATTTCGTTCCCGACGCTGCGCTTTTCAGAAGAGCGCCTACAGGAATATGTTGCTATGTTACACGCTGCCGCGCGTAAAATTTCTGAACAAATGGGTTACAACGATTATCCTTTCTAAGTAATCTTATTAGCATGACGTTAAAAAAAGCAGACGCGAAAAATGCATCTGCTTTTTTATAACATATAGTGAGATGGAATCATAAAAGAAGATAATTGCCGTCTGCTTATTTAACGGTTATTAAAATATTATTTAACGATGCTTATAAACCACAGCTAATATAGAGTAATTACCCGTGATAGTTTCGTGATGAAATTATTTGTTACCGCTTAGCTATTATCCACGACGGTAGCGCTTTTTCTGAAAATGGGACACTCCGAAAAGCCAATGATGCCGCTATTAGTATGGACATATTGTGCTGTACTGGTGCCGCGTGCCGTCAGGTAATGGCACTGCAGGCCCAGCCCCGCCGCGTTTACTTTACTTCCCACCAGTACGCCATAGCCGCTCAGCAGCAGGCCTATCCACACCAGGGCAAACAATACAATTGCGCGAATGATCAAACGCATTACTACCTCTTTTCTTTTTTAGTTAGAATAAGAGTAGCGTGTACATTGATTGAAACAAGTGAATCATTCCTAAAAACATATATTGCCGCTACAGTTACTCCTGGTTTAGGTAACTCATGATAATTTAGCGGCATAAGATGTAAGATCGGAGAGTGGAGTGAAAAAATTTCGATGGGTCGTTCTCGGCATCGTGGTGGTGGTATGTCTGTTGCTGTGGGCGCAGGTGTTTAATATCATGTGCGATCAGGATGTACAATTTTTCAGCGGTATTTGCGCCATCAATAAATTTATTCCCTGGTAAACGTTTTATACCAGAGATTTCCTTCCCGTGTAGCAGTGGTAGAATGACGTCTCTACATTGAGGTGGTGAAATGAACGATGTTTTAAACTCTGGTGCGTTTTCTCTTGCATCTTTAATAGTATCAATGGCGGTTCTGGTGGTCGGGCTCACGCTCTGGTTTTTTGTCAACCGGGCCAGTTCCCGCGCTAACGAGCAGATAGAATTGCTCGAAGCGTTATTGAATCAACAGAAGCGGCAAAACGCGTTGTTGCGCCGCCTTTGTGAAGCAAACGAACCAGAAAAAGAAGCTGAACCCGCAACAGCGGCAAGCGAACAGAGAAAGGATGAGGATATCATTCGTCTGGTTGCTGAACGATAACGCTTACAGGAGCGCAGGCGGCTCAAGATGCCACGCGCCTCGCTCACCCGTCGGATTTTGTCAGTGTTAGCGCTTGCAACTGACAATACAGTATCAACACCCTATATAATATATGGCTTTATATGAAACATAGTTTTATACCCATAACAAATGTGCATATGTCAATTTTGTGATACCGATCGTTTTCTATTAAAAGCGAAACGTTTCTCTCTCTTTTTGTTGATTGTCATCGTTTGTTCATTATTTTAAGTCATCCTGTAAAGACGAGGAATGTCGCAGGAAGCGGTATCGGAAAACCCTTTTCTATTATTTTGATTAAAAGGTGTTTTTTAGCATTGTGACAATTTATGCATTACTCAGAATAAAAAAGTGATATTAAAAATACAGCTTTTAAATGTGATTTGATGTACTGGAAGAAGGGAAGTTATTGAGCTATGGTAAAAAAGTGGCTATTCAGCAGTGACGTTGTCGGTGTGTCCGCCAGCTCGCGAGGATATATCTTCAGCAGTTTTGTTGCATAAACGTGCTGTCAATTTGTGAAGGTTCTCGTAATTTGTGCAACGGATCGAGACATGTTTAAAAATGGCTTGCCATAATTAACGTTGTATGTGATAACAGGCTTTGGGTTAAACGAGGTACAGTTCTGTTTATGTGTGGCATTTTCAGTAAAGAAGTCCTGAGTAAACACGTTGACGTTGAATACCGCTTCTCTGCCGAACCTTATATTAGTGCCTCAAGCAGTAATGTCTCAGTTTTATCTATGTTATGCCTGCGGGCAAAGAAAACACTCTAAGGAATTTTGCAAATGGCAAAGATTAAAGGTCAAGTTAAGTGGTTCAACGAGTCCAAAGGTTTTGGCTTCATTACACCGGCTGATGGCAGCAAAGATGTGTTCGTACACTTCTCCGCTATCCAGGGTAATGGCTTCAAAACTCTGGCTGAAGGCCAGAACGTTGAGTTCGAAATTCAGGATGGCCAGAAAGGTCCGGCTGCTGTTAACGTAACCGCTATCTGATCGACACCACTGATTTGATGCGGTTTGTCGCGTCAGCCTCAGATATAAAGCCTCGCTAAAAAGCGGGGCTTTTTAATTCAATATCCTTCAAAATGTGTCTGAATGCGCTCTCGTTAGCGATTTGTTGCAAAGGCGCGATGTTATTAGCATTGTTTTTTCTGGTTTTTCCTGTCGTTTCCCGTTAAATCAATCACCTGAAAAATGATTCGGCTGGAGATCAGGTGAAAAAGAAAAGCGGCGGTGATACCCGTAATTTTACCCCCATACGTTTTGCGCTACTTTGCACTGCCATTCTGCTCAGTATGGCATTGCTGTTAGGGCGGGTAGCATGGTTGCAAATTGTTACGCCGTCGAAACTGGTGAAACAAGAAGATATGCGCTCGCTTCGTGAAGTGACCACGGCCTCTCCACGCGGCATGATCACCGACAGAGAGGGGCGACCCTTAGCGGTAAGCGTTCCGGTTAATGCTGTCTGGGCCGATCCTAAGACCATTATAAGCAAAGGCGGGGTTGGCTACAATCAGCGCTGGCAGGCGTTGGCCAGCGCGCTACATCTGTCGCTCAGTACGCTTGCTGAACGGGTAAACAGCAACCCGGCAGGCCGTTTCATTTACCTCGCGCGCCAGGTTTCACCTCAGCAAGCCGAATGGATAGATAAACTGAATCTACCGGGCATTAATCTGCGGGAAGAGTCTCGCCGTTTTTACCCCGCCGGTCATGTAGCGGCCAATTTGATAGGCTTTACCAATATCGATGGGCAGGGGATAGAAGGTGTTGAAAAGAGCTTTAACGCGCAACTGACAGGAAAGCCGGGCTCCCGACTGGTGCGTAAAGATAAATTTGGCCATGTTATTGAGAACATTACGGAAGTGAATCCGGTTCCTGCTCATGAACTTCAGCTTAGCATTGATGAACGTCTGCAAACGGTTACCGAAGATGCGCTGGATAACGCTGTAATCTGGAACAAAGCGGAATCCGGCGCTGCCGTATTGATTAACATCCCAACGGGTGAAATTCTCTCAATGGCGAGTTACCCGGATTTCAACCCAAACAATCGTGAGGGCGCGCAACTGGACGATTTTCGTAACCGCGCTATCAGCGACACCTTTGAACCCGGCTCTACCGTTAAGCCACTGGTCATTATGACGGCGTTGCAGCAAGGCATCGTACAACCGGACAGCGTTATTGATACTCATCCCTTTATTCTTGATGGGCACCGTATTCGCGACGTCGGTTACTACCCGGAACTGACATTAACCGGTATTTTGCAAAAATCCAGCGATACCGGCGTTTCTCACCTTTCACTGGCGATGCCGGTGCAGAAATTAATGGATACCTATAAAAGCTTTGGTTTCGGCCTGCCTACCGGCCTTGGTTTAACCGGAGAGAGTAGTGGATTATTACCGAAACGCCGTTACTGGAGTGATCTGGATCGCGCCTCCTTCGCCTTTGGATACGGATTAATGGTGACGCCGCTTCAACTGGCGCATGTTTATGCCACGATTGGCAGCTTTGGTATTTATCGTCCGTTATCGATCACAAAAGTTGATCCGCCCGTGATCGGCACGCGTGTGATGTCGGAAGAGTTGGTGCACGAGGTGGAACATATGATGGAGAGCGTGGCGTTGCCTGGCGGCGGTGGAACAAAAGCCGCAGTTAGAGATTACCGGATTGCGGTTAAAACCGGGACGGCGAAAAAAATTGGCGATGATGGCAAATACGTTGATAAGTACGTGGCATACACCGCAGGCGTTGCGCCGGCAAGCAACCCCAGATTTGCCTTGGTGGTGGTGATTAATAATCCGCAAAATGGGGCTTATTATGGCGGCGCGGTATCTGCGCCCGTATTCAGCCAGATAATGGGCGATGTGTTGCGGCTGGAAAATGTTGAGCCAGACGGTATGCCAGCCGATTCGGACCACCTTCTGGTGATGCATGGCAATCACGTTTCGGTTCCGGGCTTGTAAAGGATTTTCCCTGGGCGCAATTCGCGTTACACTTGCGCCCTTTAGCGTCCCCAGCCCGGAGTTGTCATGTCCTTTACCTGCCCGCTTTGTCATCAGCCTCTTACGCAGAGTAATAACAGTTTTGTGTGTCCACTGCGGCATCAGTTTGATGTGGCGAAAGAGGGATATATCAATCTGCTGCCGGTACAGCATAAACGTTCACGCGATCCGGGCGACAGCGCAGAAATGATGCAGGCAAGGAGAGCGTTTCTTGATGCAGGCCATTATCAGCCGCTACGCGATGCTGTGATTAATCTGTTGCGCGGGCGGCTGGATAAATCGGCCACAGCGATTCTGGATATCGGCTGTGGCGAGGGATATTACACCCATGCTTTTGCAGATGCGTTGCCGGAAATAACCACGTTTGGACTGGACGTTGCTAAAACGGCGATCAAAGCGGCGGCGAAGCGCTATTCGCAGGTGAAGTTTTGCGTGGCGTCAAGCTATCGGCTGCCCTTTGCCGATGCGTCAATGGATGCGGTGATCAGAATCTACGCCCCGTGTAAGGCGCAGGAGTTGGCGCGCGTGGTAAAACCTGGTGGTTGGGTCGTTACCGCCAGGCCGGGGCCGCATCATCTGATGGAACTAAAAGGGCTCATTTACGATGAGGTGCGTCTACATGCGCCGCATACCGAGCAGCTCGACGGATTCTCATTGCAGCAGAGTACCCGCCTTGCTTATCACATGCAGCTTAACGCTGAAGAAGCCGTGGCACTGTTGCAAATGACGCCATTCGCCTGGCGCGCCAGGCCGGAAGTGTGGGAACAATTGGCCGCCAGCGTCGGGTTTAGCTGCCAGACGGATTTCAACCTTCATCTCTGGCAGCGTGACAGTTAACCGTGAAAATGCGTCCAGAGGATCTGGACGCCAATCCCTACTAGTACTACCCCGCCGAGAATTTCAGCACGCTTACCCAGCATCGGGCCGATAAAGCGCCCGATCATCATTCCGAGGGTGGACATGATAAGCGTGGCGCAACCGATAGCCAATGCGGTAGCGATGATGTTCACCTGCAAAAACGCCAGACCGACGCCAACCGCCATCGCATCGAGGCTGGTTGCGATAGCCGTCGTGACTAATAGCCAAAAGCTGTGGCGACGTAGCGGTGTGTCATCTTCATCACTACCGCCGCGAATACCTTCGATGATCATGCGTCCGCCCAAAAAGATCAGCAGAATAAAGGCTATCCAGTGGTTCCATTCCAGAACAAATTTACTCGCCAGCATCCCCAGTCCCCAGCCGATCAGCGGAGTCAGCGTTTCAACCGCGCCGAAGATAAAGCCGGTACGCAACGCTTCTGAGAATTTGGGTTTATGCAGGGTGGCGCCTTTGCCAATTGATGCCGCGAAAGCATCCATCGACATGCCGAAAGCGAGAAAAACAGTAGCAGTAAAGTGCATGACAGCGTCCAGACCGGGGTATCCATTAAACACATCACCGCCCCCAGCGAACATGCATATCGCCATTCTGTGGCGAGATACACAGCAGTAGATGCGTCTATGGTCTCGCCTGACCAGCGATAGCTGGCCCGTACGCGCCACGTTTTGCAACGAGTATGTTGACGCGTACATTTCCGGAGTCTGGAAATCGGCTACTCCCCAATTGACGGCGCAACATTAACATATTTTTAGAATATAAAACAACAGTAATAAAATATTAATTTTTCGTCAATTGAAAACGATTTTCATTTATATTTATTCATCAATAAAACGTTAACTTAAATAACAACTGGTCAATAGAAAGTATAGCCTTAGCTATATTATGATTCGAAACGAAATTAGAAAATATAGTTAAAGCTATACCTTAACTTATTGAGTAGCAATAAGAAATTTATATATTTTTTCCAGATCGTCGATATTCCTCACACGGATAAGCAAGCGTCTTTGTTCTAATTGCATCACCAGTACGCCATCTTCCGATAAATTCATCTCTTTAATACGGCTATATTCTATCCAGACATTGGCGAAGAAAAAGCCATGTTGTTTAAAGATGATTCGCGGCGTGCGGATCCAGAATATATAAAAACCCATTAACGCCAGCGAGCTTAATAACCATGTCGTCATCTGCGCGCCGTGACTGGTCACGTTGTTATAGATAAGAATGGCGACCAGTCCAACGAAGATAACGCTGTCTACGCGGCTACGGCGAAGCAGGGCTATAGAAAGTAGGGTGGGGCCATTGCGACGGGGCATGATGAACTGATCGTAGAGAGCATAAGCCAGTAACGCGGCAATAAAGAGAATCAGCACCAGATCCGTGATAGTCATTTATCCTCCAGAAAAATAAAAAAACGGGGCCGTTTGGCCCCGGTAGTGTACAACAGCCTTACTGGCCCAGCAGCCCTACGGCGTAGCCGGCGATGCCGATGACGAAGAAGCCCACGATAATCCACAGCGGGTTAACTTTCTTACGCAGCAGCCACATACAGGCAAAGGTCAACAGTAGCGGGACCAGACCCGGCATCAGTTGATCGAGAATAGTTTGGACGGTGGTAACGCGTGTCTGGCCATCCTGACCGGTGATGGTGGATACTACCAGTGGAATATTCACATGCGTCCACTTATTAACCAACGCCCCCATGACAAACAGGCCGAGAATTGACGCCCCCTCAGTCAGTTTTTGCAGGAAGCCGCCACCCATATCTTTCACAATATCGACGCCTTTGCGGTAGCCATAAGCCACGCCGTAATAACGCGTAGCCAGGCGCACCAGGTTAAACAGGATGAAAAACAGCAGTGGACCAAGCAGGCTGCCGCTCATCGCAATACCTGCGCCCAGCGCCGCAAATACCGGACGAACGGTACCCCAGAAGATAGGGTCGCCGACGCCCGCCAACGGTCCCATCAGCCCTACTTTGATACCGTTGATGGCGCCATCGTCAATTTCCGCGCCGTTCGCACGCTTTTCTTCCATTGCCAGCGTCACGCCCAGTACCGGCGCCGCAACGTAAGGATGAGTGTTAAAGAACTCCAGGTGACGCTTAATCGCCTGTTTACGCGCGTCATTATTCTCCGGATACAGGCGACGAATCGCCGGCACCATAGAGAAGCAGAAGCCCAGCGCCTGCATACGTTCGAAGTTCCATGACCCCTGGAACAGGTTAGAACGAAGGAATACGCCGCGAATATCGCTCGGAGTGAGTTTTTTCTCGGTGGTAGTTTTAGTCATATCAACCATTTCGCTCACCTGTTAGTCCAGTTCGTTATCAAGATCGTTAGTGCCAGCAGCCTGAGCAGGCGCGCCCGTTACACGGTTGTATTTTGGGCTCAGCTGGATGTAAAGAATAGCCATCACTGCGCCGATGACACCCAGCGCGACCAGGTTGAAGTTGGTGAAAGCCGCAGTGACGAAACCGAGGTAGAAGAACGGCATCAGGTAGCCTGCGCGCATCATGTTGATAACCATCGCATAACCCACTACGACGATCATGCCGCCGGCGATGTTCAGACCGCCCGTGACGACTTCAGGAATTGCATTCAGCATACCCTGTACTTCACTGGTGCCTACGGAGATAGCAACGATAACCGCCGGGATAGCGATACGCATCGCCTGCAGGAACAGAGAAGAAACGTGTAGCCAGGAGAGCGCCGTCAGGTTGCCGTTTTCGGCCGCCTTGTCCGCCGCGTGCTGGAATGCCACGGTGATGGTACGTACGATAATGGTCAGTACCTGGCCTGCCGCCGCCAACGGAATCGCCAGCGCGATACCCGCGCCGATGCTTTGGTGCCCGGCGATAACCAGCACGGTAGAGATGATGGACGCCAGCGCGGCATCAGGCGCAACGGCGGCGCCGATGTTCATCCAGCCCAGTGCGATCATTTCCAGAGTACCGCCGATGATAATACCGGTTTTCATGTCCCCCAGAACGGCGCCGATTAAGGTACAGGCGATCAGCGGACGGTGGAACTGAAATTCATCAAGTACCGACTCCATACCCGCGATACATGCGACGATGAACACCAGCACAATCTGAAGAGTGGTAATCTCCATTGTACTTCTCCTATTGCTATCTTAAGTGTGAAAGCTAATTAAATGCCGGGCGGTTATTTCGCTACTTTGGCAATTAAATCCATCATTTTCAGTTTCGGATCGGTGGAAACTTTACGCACCTCAAGCTCGATGCCGCGCTCGTTGAGCTTTTTAAAGGCCTCGATATCCTTTTCATCGACGGAAACGGCGTTGTTCACCTGCGTTTTACCCTGACGATAGGCCATACCGCCAATGTTCACGGAAGTGACTTTCACGCCGCCTTCAACGATGCGCTCGACGTCGGTAGGATTGGTAAACAGAAGCATCACGCGTTCGCCGGCGTATTTCGGGTTGTTGTAAACGCGAATCATCTTCGCAACATCAACCACATGCGCCGTAACGCCCGGCGGCGCAACCTGCGTCAGCAGCGTTTTACGCACGGTATCCGCCGCAACTTCATCGCTCACGACAATAATACGGCTAACATTGGTCTCTTTGGTCCAACGGGTAGCGACCTGACCATGAATGAGACGGTCATCGATACGGGCAAGTCCGATAATCATATAATCATTCGGCCCCATCGGTTTTGCCGGCGCGGCAGCTTTTGGCGCGGCGACTGGCGCTGACGCGGCTTTTTCTACCGGTTTCGCTTTCAGCGCTTTTACGCCTTCGCGACCGGTTTCTACCGCCAGCGCCACCAGCTCGTCAAAGCTCGGATCGTCGTCGCGGGCCATAAACGTTTCGACCAGCATCGGGATGTTGACACCGGCAATAACTTCATAACGCTCTTTATCGACGACAATGCGGCTGGCAGCGTTAAATGGACTGCCTCCCCAAGTATCAACGAGAAATAGCACGCCCTTACTGGTATTGAGTTTAGCCAACTGAGCGTTGTACTTTTCGATCAGCGTTTCGGCATTTTCGCCTGGAACGAAATCGATCCAGCCGACGTTTTCCTGCTCGCCTAACAGCATTTCAGTTGTTTTAAGTAACTGCTCCGCAGCCCAACCATGTGTGCCTATAACAATAGCAATGGTCACTTGCTACCTCCTTTATTATTGTCAACACATCGACTTGACAGATGTATTTTTGAATCGCCGTCCGCAATCGAATCGATTCAGATCAGGGGTACAACGAAAAACGCATGATTTTCGTGAATTATTTTAGATATCGAAAAAAATATTTTGTGTGATGGAGATCCGTAATTTTGTTTTCGATAATGAGAAATTTCGAAGTGTAAAATATTCCGGTTACATCTCTTTGCAAAGGAAGGTAAATCTTTGCCAAAAAAGAGTTGCCTCTGTTATGTTTAGCTTCCGTTTAATTAGAATGGGGTATAGGGCAGCAGCCCGTTGTATGGATCGTCACCGACGTCATTTCACTTTTTGGCCTTTTTGCGCCTGTCAATCTGGCATACCTTGCCATAATCTTACTTTGTTTATCGCGTTACCGCCTGCATCCTTTGAGATGTTGTGGGCACCGTTTAGTCATTCCTTAAGCAGGAGATTGCCATGGAATTATTAATGGATCCCTCAATTTTGGCGGGTTTACTCACGCTTGTCGTCCTGGAAATTGTACTGGGAATCGATAACCTGGTGTTTATCGCGATCCTGGCCGACAAACTGCCGCCAAAGCAGCGTGACAAAGCGCGCCTGATCGGGCTCTCGCTGGCGCTGATTATGCGTCTGGCGCTGCTGTCGATTATTTCGTGGATGGTGACTTTAACAAAGCCGCTCTTTACCGTCTGGGATTTTACCTTCTCCGGTCGCGATTTAATTATGCTACTAGGCGGGATATTCCTGCTGTTTAAAGCAACCACCGAGCTGCATGAACGTCTGGAAAACCGCGAACATGACGCCGGACACGGTAAAGGTTATGCGAGCTTCTGGGTCGTGGTCACGCAGATTGTTATCCTGGATGCGGTCTTCTCGCTGGACGCCGTGATTACGGCGGTAGGCATGGTGAACCATCTGCCGGTGATGATGGCGGCGGTAGTGATTGCGATGGCGATGATGCTACTGGCGTCAAAACCGCTGACCCGTTTTGTCAACCAGCATCCGACGGTGGTGGTGCTCTGTCTGAGCTTCCTGCTGATGATCGGCTTGAGTCTGGTTGCGGAAGGGTTTGGTTTCCATATTCCGAAAGGCTACCTGTACGCGGCGATTGGTTTCTCAATCATTATTGAAGTGTTTAACCAGATTGCGCGCCGTAACTTTATCCGTCATCAGTCCACGTTACCGCTGCGCGCGCGTACTGCGGACGCTATCCTGCGTCTGATGGGCGGTAAACGCCAGGCGAATACGCAGCATGAAACGGATAGCCCGGCCGCGATGCCGGTGCCGGAAGGCGCCTTCGCCGAAGAAGAACGCTATATGATTAACGGCGTACTGACGTTGGCGTCGCGCTCCCTGCGCAGCATTATGACGCCGAGAGGCGAAATTAGTTGGGTGGATGCGAATCTCAGCGTAGCTGAAATCCGTCAGCAGTTGCTCTCTTCTCCGCATAGTCTATTCCCGATATGTCGGGGTGAGCTGGATGAAATTATCGGTATCGTTCGGGCGAAAGAGTTACTGGTAGCGCTGGAAGAGGGCGCGGATGTTGCTGCTATCGCCGCGTCTTCCCCGGCGATAGTAGTGCCGGAGACGCTTGATCCTATCAATTTGCTAGGCGTTCTGCGCCGCGCGCGCGGCAGTTTTGTTATCGTCACTAACGAGTTCGGCGTGGTACAGGGGCTGGTTACGCCGTTGGATGTTCTGGAAGCGATTGCCGGTGAATTCCCGGATGCCGATGAAACGCCGGAAATCGTTGCCGATGCCGGGGGGTGGGTAGTGAAGGGCGGCACTGATCTCCATGCGCTACAGCAGGCGCTGGACGTTGACCATCTGGTGAACGAAGAGGGCGATATTGCGACGGTCGCCGGCTTAGTGATTGCCGCTAAAGGTCATATTCCGCGTGTGGGTGACGTCATTGACGTTCCGCCGCTGCGGATCACCATTGTCGAAGCTAATGACTATCGTGTCGATCTGGTTCGGATTGTTAAAGAACAGCCTGCTCACGACGAAGAGGAATAATAGCCTCTAATGCAGAGGATTGCTTTGGCCTATAGATGAGGCATAGCGGGCATAATTTGTCCGTTATGCCGGGCGGGCGGCGGAGGGCTGCCCGCCAGCCACTGCGGGAATTCGCTAATTGGCATAGGCTTCGCATAGAGATATCCCTGCAACATTTGAACGCCGTGCTGGCGCAAATATTGTGCCTGCGCCTGGTTTTCAACGCCCTCCGCAACCAGTTCAATATTCAGTCTTTGTCCCAGCGCGATAATAATATCGGTCACGGTGGAATTTACCGCATCGGTGCCGATGGCGGCGGTAAAGGATTTATCAATTTTCAAAATATCCGGACGTAGCTTTTCCAGCCAGGAGAGCGAGCTGTTTCCTGTGCCAAAATCATCAATGGCTAACTTCACGCCTTTACGATGCAGCTCGCGCATCAGGCGGTAGTCAACGTCAAGCAACGCGTCGCGTTCCGTGAGCTCCAGCACCAGTTGCTGAACAGGTTCCGCACTAAACCAGTACTGATTCAGATCCCTTAGGAGCACGCCGTGTCGGAAATGGCTTGCCGCAACATTGATGCCGACATGAAACTGGTGACTTATGGGGAGGTAGTGCCGTTGTCGAATGGTTTCTGCAATCACATAGCGGGTGAGCGGGGCTATCAGGTTATGTTCTTCGGCGATAGGAATAAAAACATCCGGTGAGATCCAGCCCTGGCGCGGGTTGTTCCAGCGTAACAGAATCTCAACGCCGGTACATTGCTGCGTGCGGGCATTAAGCAACGGCTGGCAAAAAAGCTCAAACTCCCGTTCGGCGAGAGCCAGATTAATCTCCCAGGAAAAGCTCATTCTACTGGCTGTCGCCAGCCAGGCGATATAACCGATCAACAGACTCAGCAATACGGCCAGCGGTAACTGCGTCGGCAGATGTTTAAACGCCAGTTTGCCTGCCGATGGCCCGGTGACGCTGATAGTAAAAGGGAAGTGCTGCGATGAGCGCTGGTAACGCTCTTCATTTTTTAATTCCGGAAGATTATCGACCACGCCCCGACCATATAATAGGTGCCGTTTGCCAACCGTCAGACTGGCGCTGGTAATCTGCGGCTGCTGCGGCTCAAGTAGCATGGTCGTCAGCAAGTCGATATTCACAATTTCCATCACGCCATCCTGGCCATTGGCAGAAGCCGGATACCACTGAATGAGGATTGGACTTCCCTTCAGTAACGATTGATCTGTGGAAAGCAGCAATAGATCGCCGGCTGCGGGGAGAGCAGGCTGAAGCTGGCGGATGGGAATGTTACGGGCGCCAAAGACGCTGGAGCAGTAGAGAATGCCTTCTTTCACCAGCCCGATAGAACGAATGGTTTGCAGGCGGGCGGCTTGTTTCCGCAACGGCAGATGCGCGGTAGCGCACGGAAGCTCAAGCAATGGTAGCAGAACGTTTCGTCCGACCTGGAGGGGATGCAAAACATTATCCAGCGCATCAACGGCATGACTGGCGAACGCAACCGTGCGATGGTGATTTAAGTTCCGCTCCGAAATAAATCGGATGCTCAACGTAAGAATGAGCGTGGTCAGTGCACAAATCGTGCAAACAATGAAACGATTACGGCGATAATGATTAATGATCCGTTGTGCTGTTTGCATGCAGGCCGCCCAATAAGCGTTGGCGACAAAAGCCAACCGCGACACAGCAAGTGTAGTGGGGAAACGTGGAGTCGACGAGCAAGAGGCAAAAAATTTCGCCCATCCGTAGCAGATGGGCGAAGGGAGGGAATTAACGCAAGAAATGGCGTTTAATCACACTGGACTTTAATGGCAAGCCCGCCGCGCGAAGTTTCACGGTATTTTGCGTTCATATCTTTTCCGGTCTCGTACATCGTTTCGATGACTTTATCCAATGAGACGCGCGGCGCGCTGGTTCGACGCATAGCCATACGCGCTGCGTTGATCGCTTTAACCGAGGCAATGGCGTTACGCTCAATACACGGCACCTGAACCTGGCCGGCAACCGGGTCGCAGGTCAGTCCCAGGTTATGCTCCATGCCGATTTCAGCGGCAACGCAAACCTGTTCCGGGCTGGCGCCCAGCAGTTCAGCAAGGCCTGCTGCTGCCATCGAACAGGCGACGCCGACTTCGCCCTGACAGCCGACCTCCGCGCCGGAAATAGACGCGTTCATCTTATACAGTGCGCCAATAGCGCCTGCCGCCAGGAAGTAGCGTGTGTAAATATCCGGACTGACAGACTCAATAAAATGGTCGTAGTAAGCCAGTACCGCAGGAACGATGCCACATGCGCCGTTGGTGGGCGCCGTCACGACGCGGCCGCCCGCCGCGTTCTCTTCGTTCACCGCCAGAGCAAACATGTTCACCCAGTCAATGACGTTCATCGGATCGTTGGAAAGCTTATCGCTGGAAACCAGCATACGACGCAGCGCAGAGGCGCGACGCGGTACGCGCAGCGGCCCTGGCAGCACGCCTTCGGTATTCATACCGCGATCAATACAGGCCTGCATGGTCTGCCAGACGTGACCGAAATACTCTTCAATCTCTTTCTTGCTATGCAGCGCCAGTTCGTTTTGCATCACCATGCCGGAGAGTGAAAGGCCGGTACTGCTGCAATACTCCAGCATTTCTTTCGCCGATTTAAACGGATAAGGTACAGTAACCTCATTCGTCGCTTCCTGGCCGAAATGCGCTTCATCAACGATAAAGCCGCCGCCGATGGAATAGTACGTCTGGCTATAAATGACCGTGTCGTTATGCCAGGCGTGGATCTGCATCCCGTTTTCATGCAGCGGCAAATTGCCGTTGTGAAAACTCATTCCGTCATCTTTCGGGAAATCGACTTCGTGACGTCCCTGGGCCAGTAACAGACGCTCGCGCGTTTCGACGTCACGAATAAAACCGGGGATACTATCAATATCCACGGTAGCGGGTTCATTACCCGCCAGACCCATAATAATGGCGATATCGGTATGGTGACCTTTCCCCGTCAGCGACAGCGAGCCGTAGACATCGACAGCGACGCGGGTAACGTTATCCAGTAATCCTTTTTCGACCAGGTCATCGACGAACTGTTTACCGGCCTTCATCGGGCCAACAGTGTGGGAAGAGGAGGGACCAATCCCTACCTTAAACATGTCGAATAGGCTAATCACGATAATACTCCTGACAGGGCAACCGGGGCTTCCGGTTACGATGTTATAACTGCGCATAGTGTAAGAGGGAACGCTGGCATCAGCTTAACTATTCACATGAATTAAACTAATGAATAACCGCGTTTTTACTAATATTGCGACAGTAATCTCAAGTCGTGTCTTGCGCGCGTAAAGTTAAGTATATACACGTCAACCTTCAGGAGGTATCTGGTTGGCTGGGTTCGCTTAGCCGAATGGAATGATGTGGTGTATAGTCAGGGCTTCACGCCGATTTGCAGCGCCAACTCACGAATGATGCTAGCGGTCATGCCCCAGACGAAATAATGTTCATACCAGGAGAGCCATACGCGGTGCGAATTACCGCGACGGTAAACATCGATCGGATGATATCGACCCAGATGCAACGCTTGCGCCAGCGGCATTTCAAAGACCGCAGATACTTCGTCTTCACTTGCGCGCCAAGGGAGGTCTGACGGAATAATGCCGACCACTGGCGTTACCTGAAAACCGGTCACGCTGTCTATCGGCGGTAAAACGCCAATCACTTCCACGGCCTCCGGCGGGATGGCGACTTCCTCCTGCGCTTCGCGAAGCGCGGCGGCGATAAGCGAAGCATCAGAACTGTCCACAGCGCCGCCGGGAAAGGCGACCTGTCCGGCGTGTTTGCGCAAATGAACAGCGCGCTGGGTTAAGAGTAGCCCCGGCTGGGGGCGGCGAACCACAGGGATCAGTACGGCGGCCTGACGTTGATTTAACGTTTCATGAGTAATCTGCGGGCGCAAAAGCTGAAAGCGCGATAAGAAATGATCAAGCGTCAGACGGCTGGTATCCACGTATTAATTCTCCAGTGGGTGCAGGATACGATTAACTTTATCAAAGGTTTCCTGATATTCCGCTTCTTCCTTGCTATCGGCCACGATACCGCCTCCGGCTGAGCAGTAGAGTTGGCCCTGCGTCGCTGTGACGGTGCGGATGGTAATACTGGTATCCATGTTGCCGCAGAAACTCAGATAACCAATGCTGCCGCACCAGGCGTTGCGTCGCTGCGGCTCCAGCTCGTCGATAATTTCCATTGCCCGTACTTTAGGCGCGCCGGTAATGGAGCCGCCGGGAAAGGCGGCGCGCAGCAGGTCGGTGGCATGAAGCGAGTCCGGTAAGCGGGCGGTAATGGTGCTGACCAGATGGTGAACGCCAGGAAATGGTTCGACGACGAACAGTTCCGGCACCTTCACCGAGCCCGGTACGGCGACCCGGCCAATGTCGTTACGCATCAAATCGACGATCATTAAATTTTCGGCGCGATCTTTCGTTGAGTTAGCCAGTTTTTGCGCTTGCTGGCGATCCGCCTGCGGATCGTTAAGTCGTGGCAGCGTACCTTTGATCGGGCGCGTCTGGATATGGCCGTTTTCCAGTTGGATAAAACGCTCGGGAGAAAGACTCAATATGACGCCATCATGCAGACGAAGAAAGGCGCTAAACGGGGCGCGATTTGCACGGTTAAGGCGTTCGAAAGCCTGCCACTCATCACCCTCGTAGCCCGCCTGAAAACGCTGGGAAAGGTTGACCTGATAGCAGTCGCCGCTGTGCAGCCAGGCCTGTACCTGACGAAACCTTTCGCCGTACTCGCAACGCGTCATATTGGATTGCCAGGCCGAGGTAAGCGTAAAAGGCGTCCGGGTTGGCGCGCGCTGGCGGGTGAGCCAGCGATATCGGGCGTCGGCATCGTGATAGCTTATCAGCGATACCACCTGTTTTTGGTGATCGACAATCAGCGCCCAGTCGTAAATGCCAATCGCCATATCTGGTACAGCGATATCGTGCGCGGCAGTATCGGGCAGAGTTTCGAAACGCCGCCCCAGATCGTAACCAAACAGACCCAGCGCGCCCCCCTGAAAGGGTAAGTCAGGATCGGGCCGAGGATGAAAAGGCAGTTTCTCCAGTTGTGTTTGCAAAACCCGTAACGGATCGTCGAGAGTGACGGTGGTCGCGCCCGCAGTACAAACTGTGGTTTCCTGCGCGCGCGTGGTCAGCATTGTGACAGGATCGGCGACCAGAATATCAAAACGATTATACGGATGAATGGCATTACCGGAATGCAGCAGCATCGCCCAGGGCAAATGATTTACGGGCGCAAAATAGTGTTCGGCGGCGTCCGGACGCCAAGGTAAGGTGATAACAGTGGGAGATAACGTCTTCATCATTCCTGACTCGTTACAACACTACTGGCTTACCGCCAGGTAGCGTGAAATAATTAGCGCTAACAATTTAGCAGGAGTTAATCATGTTTGCAGGTTTACCTTCACTCAGTCATGAACAACAGCAAAAAGCCGTAGAACGTATCCAGGAATTGATGTCGCAGGGTATGAGCAGCGGGGAGGCGATTGCTCAGGTGGCGGGCGAACTTCGCGCCAACCATACCGGCGAGCGGATAGTGGCGCGTTTTGAGGATGAAGATGAATAACCGGCTTATACCGCCGCGACAATCTTAATCTCAACTTTATATTTTGGATTCATCAACCCGGCCTGTACGGTACAGCGTACCGGCGCATGGCCTGCGACGACCCACGCATCCCACGCCTTATTCATGGCGGCAAAATCCGCTTTATCGCTCAGAAAAATAGTGGCATCCAGAATACGTGACTTACTGGAGCCCTGTTTTTCCAGCACCGCATCAATCTGCGCCAGAGTATTAGCCGTTTGCCCGAAAGCATCGGCGTCCAGGTTTTCCGGCACGCCGGTATACCAAAGGGTATTATTGTGGATCACCACGTCTGACCAACGATCTTCGGCATCAATACGCACGATAGTCATTATTTATTCCTCATTTGTTTTCCATTTGAATGGCGCAAGACTGCCATAATGTGGCGCCGCAGTCACCTCTGCAACTGGCGTAAGCCTCTTCACCCTGACATAATCCCTGTGCAAATTAACAGGGGGCAGTGTGACGGACGATTTTGCAGCAGATGGCCAACTGGCCCAAGCGATAACCGGTTTTAAACCGCGCGAACCACAGCGACAAATGGCGGTTGCCGTGACACAAGCGATTGAAAATGCGCAGCCTCTGGTTGTTGAAGCTGGCACCGGAACCGGGAAGACCTATGCTTACCTCGCTCCGGCGTTGCGCGCCGGGAAAAAAGTCATTATTTCAACCGGGTCGAAAGCGTTGCAGGATCAACTCTACAGCCGCGATCTGCCGACGGTAGCAAAAGCGTTGGCGTTTACCGGTAAGACGGCCCTGTTGAAAGGACGTTCAAACTATCTCTGTCTGGAGAGGCTGGAACAACAAGCGCTGGCGGGCGGCGATTTACCGGTACAAACGTTAAGCGACGTGATATTACTGCGTTCCTGGTCCAACCAGACGCTGGATGGCGATATCAGCACCTGCGTCAGCGTAGCGGAGGATTCCCAGGCCTGGCCGCTGGTCACCAGTACCAACGACAACTGCCTTGGCGGCGATTGTCCGCTCTACAAAGAGTGCTTTGTGGTAAAAGCGCGTAAAAAGGCGATGGATGCGGATGTGGTGATTGTTAACCACCATCTTTTTCTTGCGGATATGGTGGTTAAAGAGAGTGGATTTGGCGAACTTATCCCTCAGGCCGAAGTGATGATCTTCGATGAAGCCCACCAATTGCCTGACATTGCCAGTCAGTATTTCGGACAATCGCTCTCCAGCCGTCAGTTACTGGATTTAGCAAAAGACATCACCATCGCCTACCGGACGGAACTGAAAGACACCCAACAGTTGCAAAAATGCGCCGATCGCCTTGCCCAGAGCGCGCAGGATTTTCGTCTGCAACTGGGGGAGCCCGGCTACCGGGGAAATTTGCGTGAACTGTTAGCCGACCCACGTATCCAACGGGCATTTTTACTGCTGGATGATACGCTGGAGCTTTGTTACGACGTGGCAAAACTGTCGCTGGGCCGTTCGGCGCTGCTGGATGCGGCTTTTGAACGCGCCACGCTGTACCGTTCACGGCTGAAACGCTTAAAAGAGATCAATCAGCCGGGATACAGCTACTGGTATGAGTGCACCTCGCGCCACTTCACCCTGGCGCTGACGCCGCTCACCGTGGCGGACAAATTCAAAGAGGTGATGGAGCAGAAGCCCGGTAGCTGGATTTTTACCTCAGCCACGCTGTCGGTGAATGATGATCTCCGCCATTTTACGGCGCGTCTGGGGATTGAACAGTCAGAGTCTATGCTGCTACCCAGTCCATTCGACTATACGCGCCAGGCGTTACTCTGCGTACCGCGTAACCTGCCGCAAACCAACCAGCCCGGCGCGGCGCGACAGTTGGCGGCGATGCTAAGGCCGATTATCGAAGCCAATAACGGGCGATGTTTTATGCTATGCACCTCGCATGCCATGATGCGCGATCTGGCGGAGCAGTTTCGCGCCACTATGACGCTGCCGGTATTGTTACAAGGGGAAACCAGTAAAGGACAACTGTTGCAGCAGTTTGTTAGCGCGGGCAACGCGCTGCTCGTCGCCACCAGTAGCTTCTGGGAAGGGGTGGACGTGCGCGGCGATACCTTATCTTTGGTAATTATCGACAAATTGCCGTTTACCTCCCCGGATGATCCGCTGTTAAAAGCGCGAATGGAAGACTGTCGTCTGCGCGGCGGCGATCCGTTTGACGAGGTTCAGTTGCCCGATGCGGTGATTACGCTGAAGCAGGGCGTGGGGCGGCTGATTCGCGATGCGGACGATCGTGGGGTGTTAGTCATTTGTGATAACCGGCTGGTGATGCGGCCCTATGGCGCCACGTTTCTCGCCAGCCTGCCGCCTGCGCCGCGCACGCGTGATATCGCCCGTGCGGTTCGCTTTCTCTCGATTCCATCTGCCGGGTAATTTGTTACGGAGTATGGTAAGATGCGCGCTATTTTATTGATCTAAGCACGAAACCCCATGCGAATTCTGGCTATCGATACCGCCACAGAGGCCTGTTCTGTCGCCCTGTGGAACAACGGTACTATTAATGCTCACTTTGAGCTTTGTCCACGAGAACATACTCAACGTATCCTGCCGATGGTGCAGGAGATTCTGGCCGCCAGCGGCGCATTGCTCAATGAGATAGATGCGCTGGCGTTTGGGCGCGGCCCAGGCAGCTTTACCGGCGTTCGTATTGGCATTGGTATTGCGCAAGGGCTGGCGCTAGGGGCAAATCTGCCGATGATCGGTGTTTCGACGCTTGCCACGATGGCTCAGGGCGCGTGGCGTAAAACCGGCGCGACCCGCGTACTCGCCGCAATTGACGCGCGCATGGGCGAAGTGTACTGGGCGGAATACCAGCGCAATGCGCAGGGCGTCTGGCTGGGCGAAGAGACGGAAGCGGTACTGAAACCGGAACAGGTCGGTGAGCGGTTGGAACAACTATCCGGTCAGTGGGCGACGGTAGGAACGGGCTGGTCCGCATGGCCCGATCTGGCGCAGGGTTGCGGTCTGTCGCTTTACGATGGGGAGGTGTCGCTCCCGGCGGCTGAAGATATGTTGCCCATCGCCAGCCAGAAACTGGCGGCAGGGGAGACCGTTGCCGTGGAACATGCCGAGCCGGTTTATTTGCGTAACGAAGTGGCGTGGAAGAAACTTCCCGGCAAAGAATGACTCTCACTATTATTACCCCTCATACTTTATGCTGTAGGGTGGAATAAGACGTCAAAAAAAGGAGTCGCATCATGGCGGTTCAAAAACGGTTAATAAAAGGGGCGCTGGCGTGCGCTTTTGCGCTTATGCTGAGCGGTTGCGCGACTATTCCGGATGCTATTAAAGGTTCGAGTCCGACGCCACAACAGGATTTGGTGCGTGTCATGAATGCGCCGCAACTCTATATTGGGCAAGAGGCGCGTTTCGGCGGCAAAGTCGTGGCAGTACAAAATCAGCAGGGAAAAACCCGGCTTGAAATCGCTACCGTACCGCTCGACAGCGGCGCGCGTCCTGTGCTGGGCGAAGCCTCGCGCGGCAGAATTTTTGCGGATGTGAACGGTTTTCTGGACCCGGTAGACTTCCGTGGTCAGCTAGTTACCGTTGTCGGCCCGATAACCGGAACGGTTGATGGTAAAATCGGCAATACGCCGTATAAATTTATGCTGATGCAGGCTACCGGCTACAAACGCTGGCATCTTGTTCAGCAGGTCGTCATGCCTCCACAGCCGATTGATCCGTGGTTTTACGGCGGACGCGCCTGGCCTTATGGCTATGGCGGTTGGGGATGGTATAACCCTGGACCCGCAGAGGTTCAAACGATAGTAACAGAGTAACTTTTTGTTTTATCAGTAAAAGAAACAGCGGCTGGTCCGCTGTTTCTGCATTCATAGAGACATAATAAAAATAAATAGTGACGCGCTTCGCAACCTTTCAGTTGCATAATTAATAAACTGGTACGCTGAGTTAATATAATGTTAACGAATTGTTTATTGACTGGGGTTGTGATGACGACGAACACTCATTTTAGAGGTGATGCATTGAAGAAGGTTTGGCTTAACCGTTATCCCGCTGATGTTCCGGCGGAGATCAACCCTGACCGTTATCAATCCCTGGTTGAACTGTTTGAACATGCGGCGACGCGCTATGCCGATCAGCCTGCGTTCGTCAATATGGGGGAGGTGATGACCTTCCGTAAATTGGAAGAACGTAGCCGGGCATTTGCGGCTTATTTACAACAAGGGCTGGGGCTAAAAAAAGGCGATCGTGTTGCGCTGATGATGCCAAATCTGTTGCAGTATCCCGTCGCGTTATTTGGTATTTTACGCGCTGGCATGATTGTGGTGAATGTTAACCCACTTTATACGCCGCGCGAACTTGAGCATCAGCTTAACGATAGCGGCGCGGCGGCAATCGTTATTGTTTCTAACTTTGCCCATACGCTGGAAAAAGTGGTCGAAAAAACGTCGGTACAGCACGTTATTCTGACGCGGATGGGCGACCAGCTTTCTACTGCCAAAGGTACAGTTGTTAACTTTGTCGTGAAATACATCAAGCGTCTGGTGCCGAAATACCATTTGCCAGACGCGATCTCGTTTCGCAGCGCGTTACAGCATGGTTATCGTATGCAGTACGTAAAACCGGAGGTTGTCGCCGAAGATCTGGCTTTTCTGCAATATACCGGCGGTACGACGGGGGTGGCGAAAGGCGCGATGCTGACCCACCGCAATATGCTGGCGAATCTGGAGCAGGTGAAAGCGACCTATGGGCCGTTGCTTCACCAAGGGAAAGAGCTGGTGGTGACCGCGCTGCCGCTGTATCACATTTTTGCCTTAACCATGAACTGCCTGCTTTTTATCGAGCTGGGCGGGCAAAACCTGCTGATTACCAATCCGCGTGATATCCCCGGCCTGGTCAAGGAGCTGGCAAAATATCCATTTACGGCGATGACTGGCGTTAATACGCTATTCAACGCCTTGCTCAATAATAAAGAGTTTCAGCAGCTGGATTTTTCTTCGCTGCATCTGTCAGCCGGCGGCGGGATGCCGGTGCAAAACGCCGTTGCGGAACGTTGGGTAAAACTGACCGGGCAATACCTGCTGGAAGGGTATGGGCTGACCGAGTGCGCCCCGCTGGTGAGCGTCAACCCGCATGATATTGATTATCACAGCGGCAGTATCGGCCTGCCGGTACCGTCAACAGAAGCCAAACTGGTGGATGACGATGATAATGACGTCGCGCCGGGTGAGGCTGGAGAGCTTTGCGTGAAAGGCCCGCAGGTTATGCTGGGATACTGGCAGCGTCCTGACGCGACGGATGATATCATTAAAGATGGCTGGCTGCATACGGGCGATATTGCGGTTATGGATGAGGAAGGCTTTCTGCGGATTGTCGATCGTAAGAAAGA
Source organism: Salmonella enterica subsp. arizonae (assembly GCF_008692845.1). Taxonomy (GTDB): domain Bacteria; phylum Pseudomonadota; class Gammaproteobacteria; order Enterobacterales; family Enterobacteriaceae; genus Salmonella; species Salmonella arizonae. The sequence continues at coordinate 702,074 of NZ_VXJW01000001.1, read as the reverse complement.
TATGATTCTGGTTTCAGGTTTCAACGTCTATCCAAACGAAATTGAAGATGTGGTGATGCAACATTCTGGCGTGCAGGAGGTGGCGGCGGTTGGCGTGCCTTCCGGTAGTAGCGGCGAAGCGGTGAAGCTTTTTGTGGTTAAGAAAGATCCCGCATTGACTGACGAGGCGTTGATCACCTTCTGCCGTCGCCATCTGACCGGATATAAAGTGCCCAAACAGGTGGAGTTTCGCGAGGAATTGCCAAAATCTAACGTTGGGAAAATTTTACGACGAGAACTGCGTGACGAAGCCCGTGGCAAAGTAGACAATAAAGCCTGAGCGTTAAGTCAGCTAACGAGAGACGCCGGTTAAGCCGGCGTTTTTTTTGGCGCGAACCAAAGAGAACACGATTTGAATTACCAAATGATTGAAACGGACGATGCGCTGGCAAGCCTGTGTGAGGCTGTCCGCGCATGTCCGGCGATTGCTTTAGATACTGAATTTGTCCGTACCCGCACTTATTACCCGCAGTTAGGATTGATCCAGTTATTTGACGGGGCTGATGTCGCCCTGATCGATCCGCTCGGCATTACCGACTGGTCGCCGTTAAAAGCGGTACTACGCGATACAGGAATCACCAAATTTCTTCACGCGGGCAGCGAAGATCTGGAAGTGTTTCTTAATGCGTTTGGCGAACTGCCGGAACCCCTGATTGATACGCAAATTCTGGCGGCGTTTTGCGGGCGTCCGCTGTCGTGGGGTTTTGCGTCGATGGTAGAAGAATATACGGGCGTGGCGCTGGATAAAAGCGAGTCTCGTACCGACTGGTTAGCTCGACCTTTGAGTGAGCGCCAGTGTGAATATGCGGCGGCGGATGTCTGGTATCTGTTACCGATCGCCAAAAAACTGATGATTGAAACCGAAGCCGCAGGATGGCTGCCAGCCGCGCTTGATGAGTGCCGGTTGATGCAGCAGCGTCGTCAGGAGATTCAGGCGCCGGAAGAAGCATGGCGGGATATCACTAATGCCTGGCAGCTACGTACCCGTCAGTTAGCCTGCCTGCAACTTTTAGCCGACTGGCGGCTGCGTAAGGCGCGTGAGCGCGATATGGCGGTAAACTTCGTTGTGCGTGAGGAAAATCTGTGGGCGGTCGCGCGTTATATGCCGGGCAGTCTCGGCGAGCTGGATAGTCTGGGACTTTCCGGCAGCGAGATTCGTTTTCACGGCAAGACCCTGATATCGCTAGTGGCGAAAGCCCAGGCGCTGCCGGAAGAGGCGTTGCCTGAACCGCTGTTGAATCTGCTGGACATGCCGGGTTATCGCAAAGCGTTTAAGGCAATCAAAGCGCTGGTGGCCGAGGTGAGCGCGGCGCATCACGTAAGTGGCGAGCTACTGGCATCGCGTCGGCAGATTAATCAGTTGCTTAACTGGCACTGGAAATTAAAGCCGCAAAACGGGCAACCGGAATTAGTTTCCGGCTGGCGCGCCGAACTGATGGCGGAAAAGTTAGCTCTTCTGTTGCAGGAGTACCCGCGTTAACAACGGTAATTGCCGGGAAAATGGCGGGTTAAATAAATGTCCGTGTCCTGAGCAACGCAAAAAAATAAAAAAGGCAGATTCTTCTGCCTTTTTAATCCAGGAATTTTCCCATAAAAGAACTTATTTTGACTCTTCAGCTTCCGGCAGCGTTACGTTAAGTTCAAGGATGGAGATATCGCCATCTTTTTGCTCAAGCTGGACGGTAACCATTTCCGGATCGATTTGTACGTATTTACAAATAACCTCAAGTATATCTTTCCGTAATTGCGGTAAATAATGCGGTTCGGCATCGCTACGGCGACGTTCCGCGACAATGATTTGCAGCCGCTCTTTAGCAATATTAGCGGTACTCTTTTTCCGCGAGAGAAAAAAATCCAGTAATGCCATAATTTATCCTCCGAACAGGCGTTTGAGGAAACCTTTCTTCTCTTCTTCAACGAAGCGGAAAGGACGTTCTTCTCCCAACAGACGATCTACGGTATCTGCATAGGCTTTACCCGCATCAGCAGTGGCGTCAAGAATCACCGGTTCGCCCTGGTTAGATGCGCGCAGTACGGATTGATCTTCCGGGATCACCCCGACAAGTTTAATACGCAGAATCTCCAGTACATCTTCCATGCTGAGCATGTCGCCTTTATTTACGCGGCCTGGATTGTAGCGCGTCAACAGAAGATGTTCTTTAATCGGTTCTTCGCCATTTTCTGCGCGACGAGATTTCGATGCCAGAATACCCAGAATACGGTCCGAATCACGGACAGAAGAGACTTCCGGGTTGGTCGTAATGATCGCCTCATCGGCAAAATAGAGCGCCATCAGCGCCCCGGTTTCGATACCTGCCGGCGAGTCGCAAACGATGAACTCAAAGTCCATCGCTCTCAGTGAGTCAAGCACCTTAGCAACGCCTTCGCGCGTCAGCGCATCTTTATCCCGGGTCTGCGAAGCCGGAAGTATGAAGAGATTTTCAGTACGCTTATCTTTGATCAGCGCCTGGTTCAGTGTCGCATCGCCCTGAATGACGTTTACAAAATCGTAAACGACACGACGTTCGCACCCCATAATCAGATCGAGGTTACGCAGTCCGATATCAAAATCAATGACGACAGTTTTCTTTCCCTTCTGGGCCAAACCTGTAGCGATGGCCGCGCTGGAGGTGGTCTTGCCAACGCCCCCTTTACCCGAAGTAACAACAATAATGCGTGCCATAAAAATTCCTTGTTAAAAAGGGATCAATTCAACGGTTGAACTGTCAAAGCGTTGTCTGCTAAACGCAGGCGCGCCGCTTTGCCATAAAATTCTGCCGGGATTTTATCACTCAGCCAGTAAACACCTGCGATAGAGACCAGTTCTGCCGTCAGATGGGTACAAAAAATTTGCGCTTCCCGATCGCCGCTCGCCCCTGCCAGCGCGCGACCTCTCATCATGCCATAGACATGGATATTGCCGTCAGCGATAAGCTCTGCGCCAGCGCTTACGTGACTTGTAACAATCAGATCACATTGTGGAGCATAAATGCGCTGACCGGAACGAACCGGAACATCAATTAATCGCGTTTTTGTGATGGGATTAGCGTTTTGCGGCGGCTCGCTGGGCGTTGCCGACTCAACGGGCGCAGGTCGAACCGCTTTCTCTTTACCTTCAGTCAGTAAAGGAAGACCCATCCGATCGATTTCTGCTTTCAGGCTGGCGTCTTTACAACCGCTCACGCCGATAATGCGTAAGCCAGTTGACGTCACGATCTTATGCAATTCCGGCCAGTTTACCGGGTTTTCAAGACCGCTAACGTTAATAACGACAGGGGCGTGTTTTAAAAACGCAGGCGCCTGCGCAATTTTGTCTTCTAACGCCTGACGAATAACCTCTGGTTCCGCTTCATGCATATGAACCACTGATAAGGTGAAGCTACTGCCTTTAAGCTCGATTGGCGTGTTTGACATCCTGGCCTTACTCAATTTGCTATTTATCATCTCCGATACGGAGTGATATTCCGAAGTCCAGAAGGCATGTTATAGTCAGTATTATATTGAGGCAAGTCACCATCCCGTTAATTCAGAGTAAAAGTATGTTTTGTGTGATCTATCGAAGTAGCAAGCGCGATCAAACCTATTTGTATGTCGAAAAAAAAGACGATTTTTCACGGGTGCCTGAAGCGTTGATGAAAGGATTCGGTCAGCCGCAATTAGCGATGATTCTGCCGCTTGATGGGCGTAAAAAATTAGTCAATGCCGAGCTAGAAAAAGTAAAACAGGCGTTAAGAGAGCAGGGCTATTATTTACAATTGCCGCCGCCGCCGGAAGATTTGTTGAAACAACATCTTTCTACAGTGGGACAAAATACGTCGCACGCTGACCGTTAAACGCTATTCGGCTTCGCGTCGACATGACGCTGCGCCTGAATTTCATGATGACCTTAGGGGAAAATATGTATCAACATCGCAACTGGCAAGGTGCCCTGCTTGATTACCCGGTAAGTAAAGTGGTCTGCGTGGGCAGTAATTACGCAAATCACATCAAGGAGATGGGCAGTGCGACGCCGGAGGAACCCGTGCTTTTTATCAAGCCGGAGACCGCATTGTGTGATATCCGCCAGCCGCTGGCGATCCCGGCGGACATGGGCGCTGTTCATCATGAAGTTGAGCTTGCCGTGCTGATTAGCGCAACGCTCCGCCAGGCGACTGAAGAGCATGTGCGCAAAGCGATAGCCGGTTATGGCGTGGCGCTTGATTTAACTTTGCGCGATATTCAGGGAAAAATGAAAAAGGCCGGACAGCCCTGGGAAAAAGCCAAAGGTTTTGATAACGCATGTCCGATTTCAGGCTTTATCCCTGTCGCGGCCTTCTGCGGCGATCCGCAAAATACGGTTATCGGACTTAACGTTAATGGCGAGGTTCGCCAGCAAGGGTCGACCGCAGATATGATTCATCCTATTGTGCCCCTTATCGCCTATATGAGCCGCTATTTTACGCTCAAAGCAGGGGACGTGGTGCTAACCGGCACGCCGGCAGGCGTGGGGCCATTACTGAGCGGCGATGAGCTGGACATTCGTTTTAATGGCGAAATGTTGTCTACCCGCGTTCTGTAAAATCTGCTTACCGCCTTCAGAGGCGGTAAAACTTGCATCTGCAGGCCAGACTGGTTATAAGGTGCAGTTTTAATGCAATGGCGGAAACTTCAATGAGCGATATACCTTTCTGGCAACGTAAAACCCTGGATGAAATGACCGATGCCGAGTGGGAGTCGCTGTGCGATGGCTGCGGCCAGTGCTGTCTGCATAAGCTGATGGATGAAGATACGGATGAAATCTACTTCACCAACGTGGCTTGCAGGCAGTTAAATATCAAAACGTGCCAGTGCCGTCATTATGAGCGCCGTTTTGAATTTGAACCAGACTGTATCAAACTTACTCGCGAAAACCTGTTTGACTTTGCATGGTTGCCGATGACCTGCGCCTACCGTTTGTTAGCCGAAGGCAAGCCCTTACCGGCATGGCATCCGCTGCTCACTGGATCGAAAGCCGCTATGCATGGCGAGCGAATTTCTGTCCGTCATATCGCGGTAAACGAATCTGAAGTGCGGGACTGGCAGGATCATATTTTAAACAAACCGTCATGGGCGGATTGAGTCTTCAGCAAAACGGCTGAGTGTTTACAATTCTTTAACTTACGCCTGGCGGTCCCTGAAAACTGGAATTACCTGCAAATTCCGTCATCTGGCGTGATCACCGCCTTCTCTTTGCCCCTGACGCTCCTTGTCGCTGCGCTCGCGCGCCTATGGCGGCGACTCTATACTTTCAAAGCAGTATATCGCTGCCTATCCTGAGGAGTTACCTATGAATAACCAACTGTCGCGCGTTTCGAAGGATCAGCCCAGGAAGCCTGATAAGACACCCGAAGACGAAGGAAAAAATCCAAACAAAAACCAAAAGTAGTGATGTAGGGTATCTTAAATAACTATGGTTAGTTGGAGGCTTTATGTCTGAACGTCCTGATTTAGTCGATCCATTACCAGAGGATGAACCGCTTCCTGGTGATAATATTCCGGACACGCCAGAGGGAGACGATCCTCTCGATTCGGATACCCAGAATGAGGTTGAAAATCCTCGTAGATAGCGTCCTGTGCTACTAACCAACCGCCTGATGCAGCCGCCTGACTTTAGTGGGCAGTCTATGCCAGGCGGTTTTTTTGCTTCACCCGCAGTGAAACATCCTGATAACTCTCAGAAAGATAGCCTATAATTTTTGTACCTTAAAATAGTAGCGCGTCATAACGACACTGTCTTATTTGCGCTTAACCGTTTGCGAGTTCAAAGGAGGAAATTAATGAACAGCGAAGAGTTGACACGTAAAGCAGAAGAAGAAATCGCGGCACTCATTACGAAAAAGGTCGCCGAAGTACGGAAGAAAACCGGGCAAGAAGTTTCCGAAATAGAGTTCGCGCCGCGAGAAACGATGAAAGGGCTTGAGGGATACAACGTTAAAATTAAACTACTCTAGCGATTAATCCGCGCCATTGACCACCTGGCTACCGGGCGGGACGTCGCCCGGTGGTGATTGGGTTACAGATATATATCAGGCTTTTTTCTGATGATACATCTCTTCGTTCTGATGGCCTTCCTCAACCCAAAAGTGAATGTTGAAGCGCGCATCATCGCTAAGTTCTACCCGATGCCAGTATTGCGGCGGGCTGGTGGCGAATTGCCCGGCATTAATTACCACTTTCACTGCTGGTTCTGTCGCGGTTTCATTTGCAAAGCCATAGTAGGTCACGGTGCCTTCCATCACGCAAAGTTGTCCGAAAACGCCTGCCGCCGTGTTGTGATGAGAAAGTAATGCCGCCGGGACATTCTCTTTGGTGAAAAAGGGCGTGGAGCGTTTAACCTTCCAGTTTGCCGGGATGCGTAAGTGGGACATAAGACATCTCCTTGGTGTGGCTAAAAAAATATGTATTTAATATACACCTTTAAATGGCTGGCAAACAACACATCAGGCAAAAAAAACGCTCCCGAAGGAGCGTGCGTATCAACGACCGAACAGGTCGCGTTTTTTAGGCTTAAACGCCTGGGCTATGACTACGGCTATCGCCACCACAAGATAGGCGGCAAAGATCCCCAGCAGCCATTGCGGCATCTCCAGTGTTAAAAACGACCACTGGCGCTCTGCGCAATCGCCGGATGCCACAAACACCTGCGGCAGCCATTTACCCAGCGGCAACCAGTCTGGAAAACGCGCCACAAAGTCACAGGTCATGAACGGCGACGGGTGTAACTGAATCATCGTATGTTCATACGCCAGTTGTAGACCCCGCCAGGCGCTGTAAAACCAGATAACCATCGCTACGTATCGCAGCGGCGTTTTCGGCGCTATTGCGCCTACCAGACCTGCGCCCATCACGCCAAACAGGGCGCAACGTTCGTAAATACACAGCACGCAAGGTTTAAGCAACATAACATGCTGGAACCACAGAGCTACCATTTCCAGCGCAAAGGCGGTTAACGCCATCAGTAACCATGCTCCCCGACCCCGTGAGCACTGGTTTAAAAATCGTAACATAATAATTTCCCTGCAACATGCATAGAGATCGCAGTGTAAACCAATTCAATTCGTGCGCCACTAGCGGGAAATGAAATAATGTGTAATTGGATAATTATCAGGCAAAAAAGCGAAACCGGGCGGTGAATTGTCCGCTCAAACATTACGAAAGCGTTGCCAACCATCCTGCCTGAGTCATCCATTCGTTGACCGGCGCAAGAGTGAATTCGACGCACAGTAACCCTACCAGCGTCAAAATGATAGTGTACGGTAACGCCATCCAGACCATGCGGCCATAGGAGAGACGGATTAACGGCGCCAGCGCGGAGGTCAGCAGGAATAAGAATGCCGCCTGACCATTTGGTGTCGCTACTGATGGCAGGTTCGTACCGGTATTGATTGCCACGGCTAACAGCTCAAACTGCTTTAAGCTGATGGCGCCGTTTTCCATTGCCGCTTTCGCTTCGTTGATATAAATAGTACCGACAAAGACGTTATCCGAGATGGAAGACAACAGACCGTTAAAGAGATAGAACAGCGTTAGCTGCGCGTGTTCGGAAGCTTGCAAAACGAACTGAATAATCGGCGCGAAAAGATGTTGATCGATAATGACCGCCACAATTGAGAAGAAAACGGTTAACAGCGCAGTGAAAGGCAGCGACTCGGTAAATGCTTTGCCGATGGCGTGCTCATCGGTTACACCCGTTAACGCGGTGGCCAGAATGATCACCGACAGACCAATCAGACCCACCTCCGCGAGATGAAGGGCGAGTGCGGTAACCAGCCAGACGCCAATAATCGCCTGGACTATTAGCTTAATTTTATCCTGGCGGGTGCGCTGCTTACGGCTTTGGTCGTCAAATTGTTGCAAGACGTTGCGGACTTTTTCCGGCAGCGTTTCGCCATAACCAAACCAGCGCATCTTCTCGACCAGCATACAGGTTAACAGCCCACATACCAGTACCGGGACGGTAACAGGCGACATACGCAAAAAGAAGTCGCCGAAATGCCAGCCAGCCGCTTTAGCGATGATCAGGTTTTGCGGCTCCCCGACCATAGTCATGACGCCGCCCAGCGCCGTACCTACGCCCGCATGCATCATCAGACTGCGCAAGAATCCGCGGAATTGTTCCAGCACAGTTTTGTAATGCTGATCGATATGACTGTCGTCCAGCATATCGTTCTCTTCGCCTCGCGATGAGGCCACACGATGGTAAATCCCGTAAAAACCGACTGCGACGCTGATCACCACTGCGACGACGGTAAGCGCATCGAGGAAAGCCGACAAGAACGCGGCTGCGACGCAAAAGGCCAGCGACAAAACCATCTTCGAACGGATACTGAGTAACAGACGGGTAAAAATAAACAACAGTAACTGCTTCATAAAGTATATGCCCGCCACCATAAACATCAGCAGCAGCAAGACTTCCAGGTTGGCGGCAACCTCTTCACGCACATGGGCGGCGCTGGTCATGCCGATGACGACCGCCTCAATGGCCAGTAACCCGCCGGGCAGCAGGGGGTAACACTTTAACGCCATCGCCAGGGTGAAGATAAACTCTGCCACCAACAGCCAACCGGCAACAAAGGAGTTAGTGAAGAAAGTTAATGGGTTAATAATTAAAAAGACAAGTAGTGCCAGTTTGTACCAGTCAGGCGACTGGCCTAAAAAGTTGCGCCACATGGCGCGACCCCAGGAGATCTCCATGAAAGTTTCCCTTACCTAAAAAAATAAAATAGCGTTTTTATGTGTAAACACAGAGAGTAGCGAGCGCGGCGAAGGCAAGCAAGCCCTAAACGATATTGGCAGACGATATCAGAAATGGTGTCTTGATCCCCTTTTTCTTCATCGCGTCCGCTATCAGGCGATACGCCCGTCTGGTATGATGAGTGTAACTATGTTTTGCTGTGTAATGGAAATCTCACTATGGTCATTAAGGCGCAGAGCCCGGCGGGTTTCGCGGAAGAGTATATTATTGAAAGTATCTGGAATAACCGCTTTCCTCCCGGCACGATCTTACCGGCAGAACGAGAACTCTCCGAACTGATTGGCGTGACGCGCACTACATTACGCGAGGTGTTACAGCGACTGGCGCGCGATGGCTGGCTGACCATTCAGCATGGCAAACCGACAAAGGTCAATAATTTTTGGGAAACGTCAGGGCTGAATATCCTTGAAACGCTGGCCCGTCTTGACCATGAAAGCGTTCCGCAACTGATTGATAATTTGTTGTCGGTGCGTACCAATATTTCCACTATTTTTATTCGTACCGCGTTGCGTCAACACCCGGATAAAGCGCAGGAAGTGCTGGCCACTGCGCACGAAGTGGCCGATCATGCCGACGCATTCGCCGAGCTGGACTATAACATCTTTCGTGGCCTGGCATTCGCCTCCGGAAACCCTATTTACGGCTTGATCCTGAACGGCATGAAAGGGTTATACACCCGCATTGGCCGCCACTATTTCGCTAATCCGGAAGCGCGCAGCCTGGCATTGGGCTTTTACCATAAATTATCGTCGTTATGCGAGCAGGGCGCGCACGACCAGGTGTATGAAACGGTACGGCGTTACGGGCATGATAGCGGCGAGATTTGGCATCGGATGCAGAAGAATCTGCCCGGCGATTTAGCCATTCAGGGGCGATAATTCAGGGACGCCCGGTTAGCGCAAGCGCTACCGGGCAATATCACGATTACAGATTGTTCATGCGTGGCGGGCAACGTTCAAGTAGTTCTACGCTGCCATCCTCATTTTGCTGTTCCAGCATTACATCAAAGCCCCATAACCGGTGCACATGTTTCAGCACCTCTTTGCGGCCTTTATCCAGCGGCGCGCGGTTATGCGGGATATAACGCAACGTTAGCGATCTGTCGCCGCGTAAATCCACATTCCAGACCTGGATATTCGGCTCCAGGTTGCTCAGGTTATACTGTGACGACAGTCTTGAACGTATTTCCCGATAACCTTCTTCGTTATGAATGGCGGAGATTTCCAGATAATTATGCCTGTCATCATCAAGTACCGTGAAGAAACGGAAATCACGCATCACCTTTGGCGACAGGAACTGACTGATAAAGCTTTCATCTTTAAAATCGCGCATGGCGAAGTGCAGCGTTTCCAGCCAGTCGGAACCGGCAATATCTGGAAACCAGTATTTATCTTCATCAGAGGGCGACTGACAAATGCGCTTGATATCCTGGAACATGGCAAAGCCGAGCGCATAAGGATTAATTCCGCTATACCAGGGGCTATTATAGGGCGGCTGGAATACGACATTGGTGTGGTTGTGTAAAAACTCCAGCATGAAACGTTCCGTCACTTTACCTTCATCATACAAATGGTTCAGGATGGTGTAATGCCAGAAGGTCGCCCAGCCTTCGTTCATGACCTGCGTCTGTTTCTGCGGATAAAAATACTGGCTGACTTTACGCACGATGCGCAGAATTTCGCGCTGCCAGGGCTCCAGCAACGGGGCGTTTTTCTCCATAAAATAGAGCAGGTTTTCCTGCGGTTCGGAGGGAAAACGACGTGCTTCGGCGACGGTTTTCTCTTCCTCGCGTTTCGGCAGCGTGCGCCACAGCATATTCACCTGGCTTTGTAAATACTCTTCCCGGCTTTTTTGTCGCGCTTTCTCTTCCTGCAACGAGATTTTTTGCGGGCGTTTATAGCGATCAACGCCGTAATTCATCAGCGCGTGACAGGAATCGAGCAGTTTTTCTACTTCGTCCACCCCGTAGCGCTCTTCACAGCGCGTAATGTAATGACGGGCGAAAATCAGATAATCGACGATAGAACTGGCATCCGTCCAGCTTCGAAATAGATAATTATTTTTAAAAAAGGAGTTGTGTCCGTAACAGGCGTGCGCCATTACCAGTGCCTGCATGGTGATGGTATTCTCCTCCATCAGATAGGCAATACAAGGATTGGAGTTGATCACAATTTCATAAGCCAGTCCTTGTTGACCATGCTTATACAGACGTTCAGTTTCAATGAACTTTTTGCCAAACGACCAGTGCGGATAGTTGATCGGCATCCCAACGCTGGAGTAAGCGTCCATCATCTGTTCGGAAGTGATGACTTCAATTTGGTGCGGGTAAGTATCCAGTTTGTAGAGTTTCGCCACGCGGTCTATCTCCGCCAGATAGACATCCAGCAGCTCAAACGTCCAGTCGGGTCCATCGCTCAAACGTGTGGTGTCCTTGTTCATGGAATCAATCGTAACCATTCGCGCACCCTCATTGTTGGCGACGCTCTCTGTATGGAGCGCCTCATTTCAAGCATAGAACACTATGTTAAAAAACAAGTTGATCGCAAAAACTTTTCTTTGCGATTTCCTCCAGTCTGAGCGGCGAAAAAGCAGGTATCGGCATCATTTTATGTTATATAAAAATGACTCGCAGCAGGAGATCCCAAACCAGTAAGATTGCTTGTCTGTTGGGTATATGTGAAGCACATCACCATAAAAAAGCCGTATGTTGAATAATATTTTCATCTGGGTTATCAAGATGTAATCAGAAGATTATTCTTTTACTATTAATGGAGCGGCTATGCGAGTTGTCATCCTGGGGAGTGGCGTGGTTGGCGTGACCAGCGCCTGGTATTTGAGTCAGGCGGGACATGATGTCACCGTCATCGATCGCGAATCCGGCCCGGCGCAAGGAACCAGCGCGGCGAATGCCGGGCAAATTTCACCGGGATACGCGGCGCCATGGGCGGCCCCCGGTGTACCTCTGAAGGCGATAAAATGGATGTTCCAGCGCCATGCGCCGCTGGCGGTGCGTCTTGATGGCACCCCGTTTCAACTGAAGTGGATGTGGCAAATGCTGCGTAACTGCGATACCCGGCATTACATGGAAAATAAAGGCCGCATGGTGCGTCTGGCGGAATATAGCCGCGACTGTCTGAAAACGCTGCGCGCCGAGACTGGTATCAAATATGAAGGCCGCCAGGGGGGAACGCTACAGCTCTTTCGTACCGCGCGACAGTATGAGAATGCCACCCGTGATATCGCGGTGCTGGAAGATGCTGGGGTGCCGTATCAACTCCTGGAATCCAGCCGACTGGCGGAGGTCGAACCCGCTCTGGCTGAGGTTGCGCATAAATTGACCGGCGGGCTGCGCTTGCCGAATGATGAAACCGGGGACTGTCAGCTCTTTACCCAGCGTCTGGCGCACATGGCGGAGCAGGCGGGCGTAACCTTCCGCTTTAATACTCCTGTGGAAAAATTGCTGTACGAAAATGAACAGATTTATGGCGTAAAATGCGCCGATGAGATCATTAAAGCGGATGCGTATGTCATGGCGTTTGGATCGTATTCAACGGCGATGCTCAAAGGTATTGTTGATATTCCGGTTTATCCGCTGAAAGGTTATTCATTAACCATCCCGATTGTCGAGCCAGATGGCGCGCCGGTATCAACTATCCTTGATGAAACCTACAAAATCGCCATTACGCGTTTTGATAAGCGTATTCGTGTGGGAGGAATGGCGGAAATTGTGGGATTTAATACCGACTTACAGCAACCGCGCCGCGAAACGCTGGAGATGGTTGTGCGCGATCTTTTTCCGCGCGGCGGTCGTATTGAGCAGGCCACATTCTGGACCGGTCTGCGTCCCATGACGCCGGACGGCACGCCGGTAGTGGGACGCACCCGTTTTAAAAATCTGTGGCTTAATACCGGACACGGCACGTTAGGCTGGACGATGGCTTGCGGTTCTGGTCAGTTGTTAAGCGATATCTTGTCTGGTCGTACGCCAGCGATACCCTACGACGATCTGAGCATTGCGCGATACCGTTCCGATTTTGCGCCCTCCCGTCAGCAACGTTTGCATAGCGCGCATAACTGATTAAGGAAGTGAAATGACCCGCCCTATACAGGCCAGCCTTGATTTACAGGTAATGAAACAAAATTTGTCTATTGTGCGCCGGGCGGCTCCTGAAGCGCGCGTCTGGTCGGTGGTAAAAGCCAACGCCTACGGCCACGGTATTGAACGCGTCTGGAACGCGCTGAGCGGCACAGATGGTTTCGCTATGCTCAACCTTGAAGAGGCGATTACCTTGCGTGAACGCGGGTGGAAAGGGCCAATACTGATGCTGGAAGGATTTTTCCATGCGCAAGACCTGGAGACATATGACACTTATCGGCTGACTACCTGCATTCACAGTAACTGGCAGTTAAAAGCACTGCAAAATGCGCGGCTTAACGCGCCGCTGGATATCTATGTCAAAGTTAACAGCGGCATGAATCGGCTCGGTTTTCAGCCTGAGCGGGCGCAGACTGTCTGGCAGCAATTGCGGGCAATGCGCAATGTCGGTGAAATGACAATAATGTCACATTTCGCCCAGGCCGATCATCCGGAGGGCATCGGAGAGGCGATGAGGCGCATTGCGCTGGCGACGGAAGGGATTCAGTGCCCGTATTCATTAGCAAACTCGGCGGCAACGCTGTGGCATCCCCAGGCGCATTACGATTGGGTCAGGCCTGGTATTATTCTGTACGGTGCGTCGCCGTCAGGACAGTGGCGGGATATTGCCAATACCGGACTAAAACCCGTTATGACGCTGAGTAGCGAAATTATTGGCGTACAGACGTTGAGGGCGGGTGAAAAGGTTGGTTATGGCGGGTGTTATTCTGCGCATCAGGAACAACGCATAGGCATCGTCGCGGCGGGTTATGCCGATGGCTATCCACGCCATGCGCCGACCGGGACGCCCGTACTGGTGGACGGTATCCGTACCGGAACGGTAGGCACCGTTTCAATGGATATGTTGGCGGTGGATTTGACGCCGTGTCCGCAGGCGGGGATCGGCACGCCGGTAGAATTATGGGGTAAAGAAATTAAAGTCGATGATGTCGCCGCTGCGGCTGGCACGCTGGGTTATGAGCTACTGTGCGCCGTCGCGCCGCGCGTGCCTTTTGTGACAATGTAACGTTATTCTGACTCTGATTTTAGACTGGCTCACCGGGTAGGCTGGCCAACGTTTTCAGGCGGCCTTATTCTGCTTCGTCTTCGGCGACGCGTACCCCAATCTTGCGTACCACGTTATCTTCTTTTTCAGCCACGGTCCAAATCATGCCGCCAAACTCCACCTGATCGCCGACGACCGGCGCGGCGCCCAGCAGTTGCTGTATGATTTCACCCAGGGTTTGTTGTTTATCCCGGTATTCCATTCCTTCTTCCAGCCCGTAAATAAGCGCCACGTCGGCGAATTTCGCATTCGCTTCGAGGATAAAATCGCCAAAGAAACGCTGATCTAACGAAACCGGCGGCGACTGGCTAAACAATTTGCCCAGCGCTGGCAGATCGCGCTCCCGGCCAATCACGCAGAGTACGTCGCCTTCACGCAGGCGAGTACTGCCAGTAGGATGAAACAGTTCATTATTGCGAAATAACGCGGCAATGCGGGTTTCATTCGGCATATGCAGATCGCGCAGCGCCGCGCCGACGCACCATTTGTCCGCGCTCAACTGATAGATGAATTGTTCCCACGGATTGTCAGGATGGATGTCAAGCCCTACGCGTGATACCGGCCAGCCAACCGGAGGCACGACCACTTTGGCTCTTTTCGCCGCCCATGAGAGCGAAGTTCCTTGCAGGAGCAGCGACACCAATACCACAAAGAACGCGACATTAAAGAACAGGCGAGCGTTTTCAAGCCCGGCCATCATCGGGAAAACGGCGAGAATAATCGGCACCGCGCCGCGCAGTCCGACCCAACTGATAAAAATGCGTTCCCGGAAATTAAAGCCGCGAAATGGCAGCAGGCCGGTAAAAACCGACAGTGGACGGGCAAAGAAAATCATCCAGAGAGAGAGAATGAGCGCAGGGACGGCAATCGGCCACAAATCGGAAGGCGTTACCAGTAGCCCCAGTACCAGGAACATGGCGATCTGCGCCAGCCAGGCCAGCCCATCAAAGTTTTGCAGGATGCCGTAACGGTTGCGAATAGGACGATTGCCTAACAGGAATCCGCACAGATAGACCGCGAGAATACCGCTACCTTCAAGCGCGGTGGTCAGGGCGAAAATCAGAATACCGCCGCTGAGCGCCAACATGGGATACAGACCGCTGGGCAGAGAAATTCGATTAATCATCTGTTGCAGCAGATAACCGCCGCCCAGACCAAAAACAATACCGAGACCGAATTGTTGGATAATATGGACGGCAAACATCCAGTCCAGACCGGTTTCATGTTTCTGGATCATCTCAATTAACGTGATGGTCAGAAAAACGGCCATCGGATCGTTACTTCCCGATTCAATCTCCAGCGTGGAGCCTACACGTTCGTTTAGCCCTTTACCGCCAAGCAGAGAAAAAACCGCCGCGGCGTCAGTTGAGCCGACTATCG
The DNA here is from genome assembly GCF_008692845.1 of Salmonella enterica subsp. arizonae. Classification (GTDB taxonomy): domain Bacteria; phylum Pseudomonadota; class Gammaproteobacteria; order Enterobacterales; family Enterobacteriaceae; genus Salmonella; species Salmonella arizonae. Next base: position 686,681 of record NZ_VXJW01000001.1, on the reverse strand, counting down.
CGCCAATGAGCAAACCTTCGATAAGATTCAGATGAAACAGCCAGGCGGCCATCATGCCCGTTAACCCCGACGTAATCAGCACGCCGAGCGTCGCCAGCGACAGCGCAGGACCCAGCGCTACCCGAAAAGAGCTGGCCTGGGTGCGCATTCCGCCATCCAGTAAAATTATCGCCAACGCCAGGTTACTGACCATATAAGCGAAAGGATAATTATCGAAAGGAATACCGCCGATGCCATCCACACCGGCTAACATCCCAATGGCGAGGAAGATGACCAGAATCGGAATACCAAGTCGCGATGAGAATGAACTTAACAGGATACTGCTGGTTACAAGGATGGAACCTAAAATAAATAGACTAATAATTGTTACAGCATCCAACGTTTTATATCTCCTGACTCACACGGCTTCGTATTATTTAACATTAACATAATAACGGCCTGGACAGCGTTTTACTTAGCCTGTCGGCGGCATTTTTTACAATTGCAGCGTAGGGTGACCGGATACAGTGAGTTGAGTACTCTGGCGCGTATTTTTTAGCGTAGCATTTGCCCCGACAGGGAGCGTCACCGTTCGCTGTTCATGTCCGAAGTCAAGACCGGTAATCAATGGAACGGACAGACGGGAACGTAAAAACGCGTAGACGCTCTCCAGAGAATAGCCTGCGTCATACTCATTGGGCGCCGCGCCGCTAAAGCTGCCGAGAATGATGGCGCTCTGGCGGTTTAAAATTCCGGCGTATTCCAGTTGTAAAAGCATCCGCTCGACCCGGAAAGGATGCTCATTGATATCTTCCAGCACCAAAATGCCTTTGTCGATAGTCGGCATCCAGGGCGTACCGATAAGGGAGATTAACATCGCCAGATTTCCGCCCCATAAGGTGCCTTGTGCGTCGCACTGAGGGCCGTCGCCTTGCCACTGCAGGGTAAATTGCGCATTGCGTAGCGCCAGCCAGAAATGTCGCTCGGTGAACGCATTCAGCGTTTCGGCGCCAAAATTTGCCGCCAGCATAGGGCCGCTAAAGGTGATGACATTGGCCTGCGCTAATAGCCCAGCCTGAATCGCCGTAAAATCACTGTGGCCGCAAATGAGTAAGGGATCGCGCTGTTGCCGGGAGGCGATCGCCTGCCAGTCAATACGATCCAGCAAACGGCTGGCGCCATAGCCTCCGCGAACCGGCATGACAATCGTATTCGGCGTGGTCAGCGAGGCCAGCGAATTAACATCGGCCAGCCGCTCAGCGTCTGTACCGGCAAAACGCTGATAGCGGCGACGAATCACCTTGTCATTCTCCACCTGATGACCTGCGTCTGTCAGACGCTGAACGCCGCGTAGCGCGGCCTGTTGGTTAATACAGTAGCCCGATGGGGCGATTAAATGAAACAGAGACATGACAATTCCTTGCTGACAATAGAATGCAAATGTATATCATGCCGCATATATCAGGCGGTGTCCCTCATTACGCGGCGTTTCTGGATGACGTAATAGCGGAGACAGCCTGAGTGCCAGGCCGGGGCGGCATTACGTCTCCGGCCGACAAGAGGTAAATGAGCGCGGCAGCCTGCTTTACGGGGCGGTGATTAGCGGACATTGCACCTCAGCGACAAGTTCCGGCTATAAGGATAGATGACGTGAAATTAAGATGGTTTGCTTTTTTGGTAGTAATACTGGCTGGCTGTAGCTCAAAACAGGATTACAGGAATCCGCCGTGGAATGCCGAAGTGCCTGTAAAGCGTGCGATGCAGTGGATGCCCATCAGTGAAAAAGCCGGGGCGGCATGGGGGGTTGATCCGCATTTAATCACCGCGATTATCGCCATTGAATCCGGCGGCAACCCTAACGCGGTCAGTAAGTCCAATGCGATTGGCCTGATGCAGTTAAAGGCGTCGACCTCCGGGCGCGACGTTTACCGTCGTATGGGCTGGCGTGGCGAACCGACCACCAGCGAGTTGAAAAACCCTGAGCGTAACATCTCAATGGGCGCGGCGTATCTGAGCATTCTGGAAAATGGGCCGCTGGCCGGCATCAAAGATCCGCAGGTGATGCAATATGCGCTGGTCGTCTCTTATGCTAACGGCGCAGGCGCGTTATTGCGTACTTTTTCATCCGACAGGAAGAAGGCGATAGAAAAAATTAACGATCTGGATGCGGACGAGTTTTTTGAACATGTTGTTGATAATCATCCCGCGCCGCAGGCACCGCGCTATATCTGGAAGCTTCAGCAGGCGCTGGACGCCATGTAGTTTAGCGTGAAGATTATTCTCGCACTTTATTCGCTCTTTCTCGGGCGTCGCGCTCAAGCGTAAAAATAATCCGCTGTAACTCCCGCTCCACCGCCGGGCTAACGTTAAGGAAACGAAAGCTCAGGCGGGGAGTGGTGATCGTTTCATTTTTCCCATCAATCACCTTACGCTCGCTGATGGCGATAAGCTGGGCGTCAACGTGAAAAATCCCCCATTGCCCCATGTTCAGTTCAACCTGCGAAAAGCGCGCGCCTTCTATTAACCCGTCGGGGATGGCGGATTCCAGTAGCGCGCCCATGCCGCCAAGGGAAAGATCAAACAGGCGAAAACGTAACGTACGGGTGTCCGGTAGCGTGGTGACGCCGTAGTAAGGCGGATACAGCGGCGCGCCAATGCGAAAATACTCCCGGCGCTGGACAAACCACAGTGAGGACGGCAGAGGAGTTATAAAGGCCGGAAGCTGCTGATAGTAACCTGTGACGAACCGCGGCAACGTGAACTCGACTTTTGCGCCCTGCGTTTCTGCGATAATGTCTACCTGCCCGGCGCGCAATACGGCGCTATTTTCATATTCCTGACTGCCGTAATCTACGATGAGTTTTTCCGGGGCCACAGCCAAAATTTTACTGATGAATTGCCCCTTAGCCCAGGAAATACGTAGTGGAACCTGATTTTTATTTAAATCCCGTAGCACGCCTAATATTGCTAATGGATTTTTTTTCAGGAACTGCTCATTGTAACGACTCACACGAAATAACTCCTGATGCCTGACAGACTATCGTTGGGTTATCGGCATCGGTAGAAAGAACTTAATAGCGATAAATAAATTTTTACGCCCGCGAGATAAATCAGTGTTTAGAAATGCGCTGCCCGACTTTGCCTATACTTAAAACGTTTTTACTGGAAAGAGGGTCTGCAAATGGGAATTATCGCCTGGATTGTTTTTGGTTTGATCGCCGGCGTTATCGCCAAATTGCTTATGCCGGGGCGTGATGGCGGGAGATTTATCCTGACCTGTATTCTCGGTATCGTGGGGGCGGTCGTGGGCGGATGGCTGGCGACGATGTTTGGTATCGGCGGCAGTATCAGCGGCTTTAATCTGCATAGTTTCCTGGTCGCTGTCGTGGGTGCTATTGTGGTGCTGGTGATTTTCCGCTTTCTGCGACGCAACTAACCGCTTCAGGATGTTTAAGCGTTGACCCGGCCTGGCGCCGGGTCAACAGACTATAAACGCGCGTTACTGCGTTGCTGCGGACGACGCTTTTGTCGGTGTCGCGCTTAATGATGCCGGACGAGTAGACGGTACGCTATCACACGGTTTTTTCTGCGGACAAATCAGATCGAGCATTTTCAGCGTCACGCCGTTGGTCCAGCCAAAACCGTCCTGAAGGGGATATTCGCCGCCGCCCCCGCCAGTACCGGTACTGCTGACGTCATATTTTTCGACCAGTTTTTTCTCGCGATCGTAAGTGTGCTGCACATTGGTTAAAAAGCGCCAGGTCACTTCCATTGCCACGTTATCCTGCCCATAATTTTGCAATCCTTCGGTAGCGACCCATTGTAACGGCGCCCAGCCGTTTGGCGCATCCCACTGTTGTCCGCTTTTAACCGAGGTGGTAGCCAGACCGCCAGGCTGTAGCAGATGCGCCTGGGTCGCTGCCGCGACTTTCGCGGCGCGCTCTTTCGCGGCGGCGTTCACATAGAGCGGGAACAGTGCGGCAGCGGTAAGTTGGTTACGGATTTTATTGTTCTTCAGATCGTAATCGGCATACCAGCCTTCTTTGCTATTCCACAGATGCATTTCGATGGCTTTTTGGCGCGCGTTGGCCAGCGCGTCATATTGCGAGGCTTTGGCCTGGTCGCCTGCCGCAACGCTGGCGCGGGCGAGGGTTTTCTCCAGCTTATACAGCAGAGCGTTAAGATCGACGGGGACAATCGTAGTGGTACGGATGGTACTGAGTTGCTCCGGGTTATCCATCCAGCGGGAGCTGAAATCCCAGCCAGAGGCGGCGGCAGCGCGGAGGTCTAGATAGATTTCCGTTGCCGGGCGGTTCGGGTTACTTTTGGCGGTAGCGATATCTTCAACCCAGGATTCAGGGCGGGGCGTATCCCGATCGTCCCAATAGCGGTTGAGAACACTGCCGTCCTCCAGTTTGACGACGCGTTGGTTTTGTTGCCCTGGCTGCAACGTGTCAACGCCCTCCATCCAGTAAGCGTATTCTTTTTGTAACTGCGGCAGGTATTCTTTCAGCGCATCGTCACCTTCATGTTGCGCCAGTAACTCAACCATAAACGCAAAGAAAGGCGGCTGAGAACGACTCAGGTAATAGGTACGGTTGCCGTTAGGAATATGCCCCCAGGCGTCAATTTCGTAACCGAAGTTCGCCACCATATCCGCAACTTTATCCCAGTGGCCGCTTTCCGCCAGCCCCAGCATCGTAAAGTAGCTATCCCAGTAGTAAATCTCTCTGAACCGTCCACCCGGTATGACATAGGATTCCGGCAACGGCAAAAGCGAGTCCCACTTTTCGACGTGCGTGGTTGAACGGGTCAACACCGGCCACAGGCCATCAATATGCTCGCGTAGCGACTGGCCGGTAGGAGGAACATATTTTTCTCCCGCTTTCGGCAGGGTGAAATTAACGTTAACAAAATGACGCAAATCGAAGCTGGACTGGTTCCGCTGCATACGATAATCCGCAAGGATCATGAGCGGATCGCTATTCGGTATCGCGTCAGCAAAGGTTTTCTGATCGGGGAACAGTTTTGCATTCTGGACATCATTAAAGAGCGGGCCAAGCAAAATATCCGGCGGCGGCGGAGTTTCGGTCTCAGAAGAAGGGTCCGCGGCGGTTGCCGAAAACGCCGCAAATGTCAGCAGCGTCCCTGCCAGCGCCAGTTTTATTGCTTTCTGCAGCAGAACAGTACGGCGAATCTCGGGGGGTATCATCAAGTTATCTCCTTAGCGGTGAGCCAAAGCCAACGGCATTTACCATGACAAAACCTTAGTCTACGATGACCAGATACGCGTGATTGAACCGCTATTTTGCGAACAAACAGACATTTTAATCAGACGGAATTTACCGGTGCATGCGGGAAAATAGGCGTATACAGACAAAAAATCCACGCCGGGGCGTGGATTTCAGCACAATAAATTTTTAGCCTTAGCCCGGATAGATACCGCGATCTTTACGGGCCAACAGAATTCGCTCACAGGCGACAATATAGGCTGCGGTTCGCAGAGAGCAGGATTTCTCTGCCGCTTTCTCCCAAACATGTACGATCGCGTCGGTCATGATTTTGTCCATGCGCGCATTGATCTCTTCTTCGCTCCAGAAGAAGCTGGCCATATCCTGTACCCATTCGAAGTAGCTGACGGTCACGCCGCCGGCGTTACAGACCACGTCAGGCACCACGAGGATGCCACGGCTGGCCAGAACATCATCAGCATCCGGATAGGTTGGGCCGTTCGCCCCTTCCAGCACCAGCTTACAGGTCAGGACTTCCGCGCGCTGACGGGTTATCTGGCCTTCAAGCGCCGCCGGGATCAGAATATCCATCTCCAGACTCCAGAACGCATCGCTGGCGATCGTTTCCGCTCCAGGGAAACCGGCAATCTGTTTGTGTTCTATCTGCCATGCCGTGAGCGCCTTCATATCAATACCGGTGGCGTTAAACAGAGTCGCGGTATGGTCCTGAATCGCCACCACCCTGGCGCCTGCGCCGGCAAACAGACGCGCAGCTTCGCTGCCGACGTTACCAAAACCCTGAACCGCAACGCGAGCGCCTTCAACAGCGATATTCGCCCGGCGCGCGGCCTCCAGGCCGCTGACGAAAACGCCGCGCCCCGTCGCTTTTTCACGGCCTAACGAACCGCCAAGATGGATAGGTTTACCGGTGACGACGCCAGTCACCGTGGTGCCGTGATTCATGGAATACGTATCCATCATCCAGGCCATCACTTTACCGTTAGTGCCGACATCCGGCGCAGGAATATCTTTCTGCGGCCCGATGATAATGCCGATCTCGCTGGTATAGCGGCGGGTCAAACGCTCCAGTTCACCTTCCGACAGCGAAAACGGATCGACGCGAATGCCGCCTTTGGCACCGCCGTAAGGCAGGTTCAGCGCCGCACATTTAATGGTCATCCATGCTGACAGGGCCATCACTTCATTGAGATCAACGTCAGGATGGTAGCGAACACCGCCTTTACCCGGACCTCGGGAGAGGTTGTGCTGCACGCGATATCCTTCGAAATGACGAATAGTACCATCATCCATTTGTACCGGAATATCGACGATCAGAGCGCGTTTCGGGTGGCGTAGAGTATCCACCCAACGGGATAGCTCGCCCAGATAAGGGGCTACACGCTCGATTTGTTGCAGGTAGGTATTCCAGGCAGATGTGCTGCTATCTGAAGCGTAAGATAACTTATCCATGATAAACCTTAGTGATAAAAGTAATATGTTCTTTAATTGACCGTGGTACATAGTAGATCACACTATGTGGCGATAAATTTAACACTTTTTTAAATAATTAACTCAGATCAAAAATGGAAGATGGTTGGGTTTTCGCTACGATTTTTACCGGGGAGTGGTTAATTATCCGGTGGTGATAGGTGATATGCCATTAAATGCGCTTTTAAGTGCTTAAATATGCATAGGGTGCGCAAGGCAGTTATTTGTCATAATTATGACGCACCTCTAAAAGTAAACGTTATGATAACGACATGTATCAATGTTATGTCGTCCTGTCGGCGGGGAAACGTCTTCGCCAGGCGCGTAAAAAGATAAAAATAACCGGAGTCAGACGGCGCTGGCCCCGGTTTACCTCTTTATTGTTGACGCGATTCAAGCCATACCAGAGCCAGCGTCGACAGTGAGCACATCAGCAGAATGCCGACAAACCACAGTAAATACCACATCGCTTCCGCTCCCTAATAAAGTTCATGATCGTTGCGGCGGAGAGTCTCCAGGTTGATGCGCCCCAACATTTTGTAATAGCTCCACAGCGTGTAGAGCAGTACGATCGGCAGAAAAATCAGCACAATCACAAGCATGATTTCGAGCGTCATCTGGCTGGAGGTGCTATCCCACACCGTCAGGCTGGACAGAGGATTAACACTTGACGGCATCACAAAAGGAAACAGTGTTATCCCGGCGGTAAAGATGACGCTGGCCTGGGTCAGTGAAGCGAACAGGAATCCACGAATAGTCTGACCGCGAAGGCAGGCATAGAAAGTCAGAATTGGCAGTACCATACCAAGCAACGGGATGATGAGCAGTAGCGGCGAGCGTATAAAGTGATTCATCCAGGCGCCAGGGAGTATCGCCACGCCTTTCAATAGCGGATTGGAAGGACCGTTGGCATCCTGCGCGAGTAAGACAAAGCCATCAATACCGGCCCACAGCCAGTACCCGGCCAGCAGGAAGCAGATTACTACCAGCAGCGCGCTGTGGCGGGTGGCCGACAGCGCTCGTTGACGAATAACACCCTCCGTTTTCAACTGCAACCAGACGCCCCCTTGCATAATCACCAACGATAGACTCAATAACCCACACAGTAAGGCAAAAGGCGAGAATAACTGCCAGAAGGTGCCAAAATAGTCAACATGAAGCTGCGGCGTGAAGGCAAACGGTACGCCTAAAAACAGGTTGCCGAACACGATGCCGAATACGACCGGAGGAACCAGACTGCCGATAACCAGACCGGTATCCCACAGCGCGCGCCAACGGGCATTAGCGATCTTACCCCGATAATCAAAGGCCAGCGGGCGAAAGAAGAGGGCGCAGAGTACCAGGATCATCGCCACATAAAAACCGGAAAACGCGGCGGCATAGACCCGTGGCCAGGCTGCGAACAATGCCCCGCCCGCAAGGATCAGCCATACCTGGTTTCCTTCCCAGTGGGCGCCGACGCTATTGATCAACACCCGGCGTTCGTCATCGCTGCGCGCTATCAGCGGGAGCAGGCAACCGACACCCATATCAAAACCGTCAGTCACCATAAATGTCACCAGGATGACGCCGATCAGCAGCCACCAAATGAACCGCAACGTTTCATAATCCAGCATGATTGTCTCCTTTATCCCTGTTGTTGCGTCTGTAGTTGACGTTGCATGGCGCTCGGCCCAAGACGTGCGTATTTCTGCATCAGATAGACTTCTGCGATTAAAAACAGAGTGTAAAGTCCGAGGATAAGCCCCATTGAGAAGGCCAACTGGCCAGGCGTCAGCGCGGAGTGAGCGTACCAGGTCGGTAGAATGTCCTGAATCGCCCAAGGTTGACGACCAAATTCCGTCATAAACCAACCGGCTTCAATGGCAATCCACGGTAACGGCAGGCTCCAGAGCGCCATACGCAATACCCAGCGATGCTGGTCGATACGCATTCGCAGAGTCTGTATTAGCGCAATAAACATCACCACTAACAACAGCGAACCGCAGCCGACCATAATGCGGAAACTCCAGAACACTGGCGCCACCTCAGGAATCGCGCCACGCTGGGCCGCACGATACTGTTCCGGCGTCACATGGCTCATATCCGGGGCATATTTCGCCAGCAGAATGCCGTACCCCAGATCGCCTTCAACGGCGTGAAAAGCATTTAGCACCTGCGGCGAGCGATTGCCTTGCGCAATCTCCTGCATCAGTAACCAGGCCTCCCGGCCACGCTTCAGGCGCGGCAGAGTGTCGTCCATCAGGTTTTTTAACCCCGGAACCGGCGTATCCAGCGAGTGGGTGGCCAGAATACCCAGCAGAGCAGGGATCTTCACGGCAAAGGCATTACGCTCCTGTTCCTGCTGCGGCCAGGCTATCAAATGAAACGGCGCAGGCGCGGGTTCGGTTTGCCATTCGCCTTCCATCGCCGCCAGCTTCACTGGCTGAATCCGGGCAACCTCGTAGGCCGAGCTATCCCCCAGTTGCAGGGTTCCCAGGATGGCCAGGGTGCCGAATATTGAGCCGATGGCAAACGAGCGTAGGGCCACCTCACGCTCGCGGCCACGTAGCAGATACCAGGCGCTGATGGACATAATAAACATGGCGCCGGTGACATAACCGGACATAACGGTATGGACAAATTTCACCTGGCTCACCGGGTTAAAGACCAGATCGCTGAAGCTGCTCATTTCCATCCGTAACGTATCGATGTTGAAGTGAGCGCCGGTAGGATGCTGCATCCAACCATTGGCGTTCAGAATCCATAATGCTGAAATATTGGAGCCGAAGGCCACCAGCCAGGTGACCAGCAGGTGTTGGTATTTATTCAGCCGCTGCCAGCCGAAAAAGAACAGGCCGACAAAAGTGGATTCGAGAAAGAAGGCCAGTAATGCTTCCATCGCCAGCGGCGCGCCGAAAATATCGCCCACATAGTTGGAATAGAGCGACCAGTTAGTCCCGAACTGAAACTCCATGGTCAGGCCGGTAGCCACACCGAGAGCAAAATTGATCCCGAAGAGCTTGCCCCAGAAACGCGTCATATCGCGGTAGACGGTTTTCCCTGTGACCACATAGATCGTCTCCATGACGGCCAGCAAAAAAATCAGCCCAAGCGTAAGGGGAACAAATAAAAAGTGATACAGCGCGGTCAGTGCGAACTGCCAGCGCGATAAGTCAATGACATCCCACATGCTAACTCCTGTAGGCAGAAAGAGAGTAAAAAGCTAAATCAGTACCGGACACCGGTGACGTTCCTGTTGAGAGCGTTAGCGCGTCTCCAGCCATCGGCATACTTCATCCAGGCGCTGGCGCGAATCGGCCAGATCTTCCGGGGCCGCCAGTACCAGCTCCGGCAAAGGACAAATCTCATAGCTGTCGAGCAACAGCCCTTTAAGGGCGTCCAGACAGCGCACATGCCAGAGATGGCGCAATGCCGTGGCGTTGATTTGACTTTCGCCATACCCGGAGATGCGAATCTGGATGTTCCCGTGTCCGCATAAGCGCGCCAGAAAAAGACGATCGGCCTCGCTGAGCGGCAGTTGGGTCAAATTGATGCTGTGGGGTTGCATCGCCGGATCGCGTACGTGCGCCAATAATTCATGGGCCAGCGGCAGTCCATTCATCAGACCGGCGACAGGCGGAGGCAGCAGAGTGTCGTCAGGCAGCGTATCGGCAGTCGCCGCTTGCCACAATGTCAGGGGCGCGCTACCCGCTTCCAGACGATCCGTCAGCAGACATCGGTTGTGCAGATGGCGTACCCGCCACAGGCCGCAGAAGATGGTCTCCTGGATCTCGCTTTCACTCCCGTCCGGATGCTGAATGCGTACCGAGACTTCGCCTTCGCCCAATAGCGTATTCAGGAATGAGAGATCATCGGCATTCAGGGGAGATAACTCCCATCCCAGCACGTCGCCGACTTCCGGGATGCGCCGGGCAAGCTGACGTCGCAGATCGGTCAACAATGCCATCACCGCCTGGCTGTGAGCGCAGTGCTCGAGCGCCGCCATACTTGGGTCGCCATTGACCTGACAGGTGAGCGGTAAGGGATTCATCGAGAAACTGGCGTCATCAGGCTGCGTACCCGGCCCCAGCAGATGAAAAAAGGCGTTGCTCATTGTGCCGCCTCCTGCGCTGCGGGAGTGTCAACCATCGAACGCATCAGAGTGAGCAGTTCAGCCCAGGGATGAATACCGCTGAGCGCGCCGCGTAGCTCGCCGTCTGTAAAAACCAACGTCGCCGGAAACCGACGTACATTAAAGCGATCGCCGATAGCTTCGCTTTGTTCAAGGTCGGCCACCGCCACCTGCCAGTCAAACTGCGGGAACTCGCGCAGGAGTTCGGCGATCATCACCGGGTTATCGCTGACTTCCGGCGTACGCCGCGGATCGCGACTTAACAGGATGACGCCATCTCCAACCTGTTTGATCCAGTCGTCTACCGTGGAAGCCTCTACCGGTTGCCATCCCCGGGTTAACAGGCGTTGCCATAGCGCAGAAAATGGGGTGTCATTCGCCACTTCTCTTACCCTCCAGACGTGTCTGATACTGACGTATGCGCACTCCTTCATAGTTTTCCATCGACAGGCATTCATAGTTCAGGCAGCGTGCGGCTTCGTTTGCCTGCGGTACGATCCCCCAGGCGGCCAGTTGCTCCAGGGCGGCCTGTTCCGCCGCCGGTAGCTGGGCGCGAGCTATTTCGGTCAGGCTACCGCCGTAGTCGTCCAGTAGCGCCGGTTGCAGGCCGACTAGCGCAATGTGACAGGGCAGATGGCCGCGGATGTCGGCTAGCGCCAGGACTTCGGAAAAACTGTTTTGATGCAGGCTCATTTTTTTGGCGCTGAGATACGCGGGGATTTTCTCGCCGGCATAGGTTCGCAGACTGCCCGGCGCCAGGCCGTAATCGATCGCGTCAAGGAGCAGGAGATGGCTGGCTTGCTCAACGTAACCCAACAGGTTTAGCCCTTGCGTACCGCCGTCAACAATGTCTACCTCTTCAGGCCAGTGATACCGGGCATACAAACGCTCCGCGACCCGGATACCGAATCCTTCATCGGCCCACAGCAGGTTTCCTAATCCCATCACCACTACGCGTTGCGCATTCATGAGGTCTCCTTGTCGTGCGGTTTGGGGAATTTGTGGCTGCGGTAGCCATTGATCATGGTGGAGATCACCGTATCGTCGGACATAATGTCTTCCCGGATAGCGAGGTAAACGTGCCCGACGATGAAGGCGGCAATCAGCCACATGCCCAGTCGGTGCCAACTGTGAATATCGATGGAGTTGCCGCCGGTCCAGTAGAAAAATTCAACCACATAGCGGAACGGCGCAAAGATGGCGTATTGGCTATGCTCGCCAAACAGAGCGAAACCGGTGAGGATCATAAATACCGACAACAGGAAATAGCCGAACATCGCGGCCTGCGCGACAGGGTTATGTCCGATGTCGCTCCCCGGTTTTTTCTCCAGAAATAGATACCAGCGAACCACGGAGAAGGCGCCTTGCCACCAACTGCGACGCCAGACCGGGACGATAAACAGCTCTCGAGAATAGCGGTTGCCGACACAGGCCCAATAAATTCGCCCCAGCAGTAACACGGTAAAGATCATCGCGGCGGCAAAGTGGATCAGCCGGATATAGCCCATGTAAAACAGATAGGTCGCCTCGCCACTCACCGACGGCAGCGGTCGGCCAATGAAGTAGCCTGTTACCATCAGTACCAACATGCAGGCCACCGTTAGCCAGTGCCACAGGCGTACCGGCGCTTCAAACACATAGTGGCTGACGACAGTATCACGCGCCTCCCCGACGCGTGGAGATTGCTTTCCAGTCATCGTTCTTTTCCTTAACGCTTAGCGTACCTGGACGGCAATCAGTTCGCTGCCGTCGTCGCCAAGCACGTGGGTTGAACAGGCGAGGCAGGGGTCGAAGCTGTGCAGCGTCCTCAGGATTTCTAACGGTTGGTCGGGAATCGCCATTTGCGTTCCCATCAATGCCGCTTCATAGGCACCGATCTGTTTTTTAGGATCGCGCGGGCTGGCGTTCCAGGTGGTGGGGACCACGCACTGATAGAGTTCGATCTTTTGATCGCGTATTGACGCCCAGTGTCCCAACGCTCCGCGAGGCGCTTCGGTAAAACCGATGCCGCGGCAGTGCTGCGGCCAACTGACCGGTTCCCATTTCTCGGTATTAGCGGTGGCCCGGTCGCCGTTTTTCAGGTTGGTCATAAGCCTGTCGAAAAAATACTGCAGCTTACTGACGGCCCATTGCGCTTCGTGCGCACGGCATAAAATACGACCAAGCGTAGACTGGATACCGGCGAGCGGCAGTTTAAGGGCGGACATCATGCGATCCACCGACTCTATGGTGGCGGCATCCCCTTTGTGATAGGCGATAAGCGTTCGGGCAAGCGGGCCGACCTCCATGGCATGACCGTGCCAGCGCGGCGCTTTAATCCAGGAGTAGCGTTCCTGTTCGTTGAGCTGCTGGATATGCGTATCGCTGCCTTTGACATCGCCAGGGTTGTACCAGGGATCGGTAATGCCGTCGAAAGGATGACGACCCAGTTGATCGTCCGGATAGCGGTACCAGGCGTGATCCACGAACTCCTGTATCTGCTGCGGATCGGCCAAATCTACCGGCATGACATTTTTAAAATCGCCATTGACCACTGCGCCGCCCGGCATTAACAGGCTTTGCTGGCTGAAGTCGTTGGCAATGTCCGGAAACGCGCCGTAGCTCAGAACGCATTTATCCGACAGTCCGGTGCCAATTTGACTCCATGCTTTATTGAACTGGCCGATAGCCAGCGCGTCCGGAACCATCACGTTGTTAATGAAGTCAGCGGTGCGGGTGATGATCGACTGCACCAGGTTGAGGCGCTCCATATTGATAGCCCCGACCGCGCCGCTTTGATCGAGATTGATCGCGCATGGCATACCGCCGACGATCCAGTTAGGGTGGGGGTTCTTACCGCCAAATATGGTATGGATTTTGACGATCTCGCGCTGGAAGTCGAGGGCTTCAAGATAGTGGGCAAAGCCCATCAGGTTGGCCTCTGGCGACAGTTTGTACTGTGGATGTCCCCAGTAACCGTTACGGAATATCCCAAGCTGGCCGCCGTCGACAAATTTCTTCAACCGATTTTGTACGTCAAAGAAGTAGCCCGGCGATGACATCGGCCAGGCGGAAAGGCTTTGCGCCAACTGCGAGGTGGCGCGCGGATCGGCTTTCAGCGCATTCAGAACATCAATCCAGTCCATCCCGGCTAACTGATAAAAATGGACCAGATGATCGTGACACCACAACGTAGCCAGCATGATGTTACGTATAATATTGGCGTTATCCGGCACCTGGATACCGATCGCATCTTCGATAGCGTACACCGACGCCAAAGCATGTACCCCGGTACATACACCACAAATACGTTCAACAAACGCCCAGGCGTCACGTGGGTCACGGCCTTGCAGAATGATCTCCAGACCGCGGAACATCGTGCCGCAGGAAACGGCATTGGTGATGACATTTTGCTCATCAATGTTCACTTCACAGCGCATATGCCCTTCGATACGGGTAATCGGGTCCACGATCAGACGACGGCCGGCGTTGTTAACGGTATAACCCTGGGTTTGATACTGGTTACTCATGCCTGTTTATCCTCATTGTCCGGCTGTTGTTCGGCTTGCGCTAACTGTTGTTTGTGGCGTTTACGTTGGTTGAGCGCGCTGGCGACAGCGTGACCGCCAACGCCCGCAGCGACTACGCCCAGCGCGGTCAGACCCACCGTATCGGCGGTTGAGTGGGTACCCATCTGGGGAATATCCACCACGCGGCTATAAAACGAGCCGCGATCCCAGAAACCATTTTCTGAACATCCCAGACATCCGTGGCCGGACTGGATAGGAAAGGAGACGCCGCCATTCCAGCGTGTGGAGGAGCAGGCGTTATAGGTGGTTGGCCCTTTACAGCCCATCTTGTACAGACAGTATCCCTTGCGGGCGGCGTCATCATCCCAGCTCTCGACAAATTCACCGGCGTCAAAATGGGCGCGGCGGTAGCATTTATCGTGGATACGCTGACCGTAGAACATTAGTGGACGGCCCATGCGATCGAGTTCCGGCAGACGATCAAACGTCACTATATAGGTAATAATGGCGCTCATGACATCCGGGATTGGCGGACATCCAGGGACTTTCACGATCGGCTTGTCGGTAATCACTTTGTCGATAGGCGTTGCCTGGGTCGGATTGGGGCGGGCGGCCTGGACGCAACCCCAGGAGGCGCAGTTTCCCCATGCGATAATAGCACTGGCGCCAGCGGCGGCTTTCTTTAGTTTTTCAATGAACGGGCGGCCGCCGCTGATACAGAACATCCCTTGCTCTCCTAACGGCGGATTGCCTTCCACCGCCAGAATGTATTTCCCGGCGTAGCGAGTGGTAATATCGTCAAAGACTTCTTCGGCTTGTGCTCCGGCGGCGGCCATCAGGGTGTCGTCATAATCGAGGGAAATCAGCGAGAGGATCACATCTTTGGCTAGCGGGTGCGAGGAACGGATAAAGGATTCGGTACAGCAGGTGCATTCCAGTCCATGAATCCAGACAACCGGAATCCGTGGTTTATTCTCCAGCGCCCAGGCAATCTTTGGCGTCATTCCGGCGCCCAGTCCCAGCGACGTGGCGGCAAGGCTACAGAATTTGAGAAAGCTGCGTCGGGTCACTCCCTTACGACGCATGGCTTGATAAAAGGTCTCCTCGTTATTCATAACGCGTATTTTTTCTCCTTTTTGCACCACGCTCCGCCAGGGGCATAAGGCGCATTTGCGGGTTCGTAAACGTTCTGCCGGCAAAGTAAATAATCGCGTTACGCGCGGGCGCGAAAACGATTTCGATTCACTCTGCACTGGCACACATCGCCAGAAATAATGTAAAAAAAGCGTATCTGAATGACCGGGATAAACAATGCAAAGAGTGTGGGTATGGCTTATTACGGTATATTTATGGCCATTATCGGTTTTTCAGCGAAAGGGGAGGCGTTGGGAATGAAAATGGCGCTACAAAGAACCTGGATTTGTTAGCGAGTAGATATGATGACATGAGAACAGACCGCCCCTCGGATATTCCAGCCTGGTCTGACACAGCCTTCAGAAAGAAGCGTAATATCTCATGCCACTCGCTCAGTTGTGGCAGGAAGAACGGGATAACCGATCGCCAGTTAACCTTTCTTCCCATACTCCCCACAGCCGAGCGTTGTACTTATTATCTGAGTTCTCGACGATACTTAACGGTTACCATCTATATTTGATACTTACTTAATAGCGTGTTTGTTGCTCACTGGTATAACGGTTCTCTTTAATGTTACCAATTTCAATTAATGGGCACCAGTTCTTACCAGGAGGATATAAGGAATATAAACCAAATCTTCTGAGTTATAGTCCAAAGAAAGGCCTGGTAAGCCGATGGTATTCCTATTCAAGTTGGTATAGTAGAATGCTGATAGCTTAGAGCCATTTAATTGTATCTTATCATAAAGATTTTTATCTATATTGATGTAACGAGCACCAAACTCGAAGCGAATATTTTCACCAGTGTTGAGGTAGACTTTAAAGCGGTCATCGTGTTTTTAACACCAGCACTATAATCATTTGCTAATGTCTGTTCTGCTAAAAAAAAGCATGGAAAGGCCACGATAAATTTAATAAATGTATTCATCATTACCCTTTGATATATAAACTTAAATATTAAATGTAAGCGTTTACTGCATTGGCTGAAACTTCAGTTGGGCGCCAAACATCGCCTGAATGTTCCAACCATGGAATCAGCTCTTCTGTAATCAGTTTATTCACCAGGGACATATTGTTTAGTGCGATGTTTTCCATCTGATAGGGATCATTTTTATTATCATGTAAAATATAGGTAAGTGGTTGGCCTATTTTACGGTCAATAACCAGTGTATAACGTTCGGTTCGTACACCACGTCTGCCGTAAGATTGCCCGCCGTAAGGCATAAATGTATAGAATTGTGATGTTGGACGTTTATCGCCAGGATGTCCCATAAGCGTCTTTGAGAAATCAGTACCCTCAACGCTATCTGGGATATGCTCACCCAATCCCATCAATCCTAGTAATGTCGGATAAATGTCTGGGGCAGAAAAAAGCAAATCATCCTGACAAGCGGGTAGTTTACCGGGCCAGCGAAACATCATTGGAATACGCATGGCCTCTTCATAATGCACATTTTTAGTTGGTTGACCATTTGAGCCCATACAACATCCGTGATCGGAAAAGAAGACAACCAGCGTATCTTTATCCAGTTTCAGACGCTCCAACTCAGTCAGAATACGTCCAAATTGTTCATCGACACCATTAATCATTGCCATATATTCTTTGAAATATTCAGGCCCATAGCCTTCCTGATACGTTTTATCCCATACTACATTAGGGCGTTTATTCATAGAGCGGGATGTCTGATCTTTAAAGCGATCAAGATATTTTTGGGGCACTTGATCGTATGGCGAATGTGGCGGATTCATTGAAACAACCAGCGCAAAAGGTTCGTTGCTATTACGATATTTGCCCCCTTCATTGCGTAAATATTTGATGGCCATATCTGCTTCATGTTCTGGGCTCCATTGGTTAATTCTCAATGGATTATCACGAGGCGTATCATTGCTCCAATAAATTGGGTTGAGGTGCAAATCGTAAGTGCCATAGCTGTACCAGAAATCGAAGCCGTGGCGCTTTTCTGGCGGTGTCCAATCATTCCAGTAACGTCCTTCTATTGGGTTGTTGTAGCTTGGGACGAAAGGTGCCTCTGGGGCATCAAGGTGCCATTTACCAATGTAACCCATACTAAACCCTTGTTTTTTAAGAATGTCAGACCAGGTTATAGCTTCTTTTTTAAGCTCAATACCAAAATCTTTCCCACCAAAATTACCGTGTGCACCAGTATGACAGTTGCCTTGTAACCCATTGCGATACGGGTATTGTCCGGTCATTAACATACCGCGGAAAGGTGTACATAGCGGGTAGTTAGAAACTGCTTGCCTCAATACGACACTCTGACTCGCAAATCGATCAATAAAGGGTGTAACAGATTGATCCTGACCCATAAAGCCCAGCGATTGTGCCCGCATTTCATCAGGAAAGACGATTAACAAATTAGGCTTTTTGATTATTTTTTGCGTTGTGGTAGCTGTATCGGCAGTGTGTGTAACACTTAAACCAGCAGCAGCAGCTGTTGCGCCTAATGCGCTTGAAGCTGCGAGTCCTTTGAGCAGGTTTCTTCTTGTGAGTGACATGTTCTTTACTCCAGATGGGTGTGGGTTGATTATCATTCAGTTACTGTTTTCATTTATTTACGATATTATTTAATCGTAAGAAAACAAAATTAAAAAATCTGAGTTTGTGATCAAGGTGAAATTTTTTGTCAAAAATGGTCAACAATTCACAGTGCTTTTTTGTCCTATTTTTGAGCAGGACTATAAGTATTTTGTTAGTGGTTTTTTTGTAATTATTTGAAAAATACTAACTATTTTTTTGTTTTGTTGAAGATTTTCCTCCATAACACATGCGTTCTTTTTTTAGCATAAATAAGGATAGTTTCAATTTATGCTACGTTATCCATGGGGATAATTTGGGTTTTCGTTAAAAAAAATTTCGTTCCCGGTAATGAACTTTTGTGCTTTTTGTTACCGCAAACCCGCTCTCAATTGGTATGAAGGGTGTGTTTAAATTATTGTAAATATTGTGTTTTATTGTTTTTTCTTCGGGGGTGGGGCGTTGATCGGATATCGTGGTAGTAGTGCTATTGGAAAGTATGTTAGCTGGCTATATGATAGGGGCCTACGCGTCAGGTTTTGTAAACGTATGGTCGAACTGACGAAACTTTGTGAAAGAGATCATAACTTTTGTTTTTTTCGATTTGAAAGTAAACGTAAGTATATTAATCTTAATTCGAGTCCAAACGAACGGTATTTGTTTGGTTTCGTAAGGAGACATAAGTGAAGGCGGCAATCGAAAGGCGTATGGAAATACTCGAGGTGATAACCCGGCAGGGGAAAGCTCGTGTCGAAGACTTAGCCGAAAGATTCAATGTCTCAAGTGTCACCATTCGTAGTGACCTGAGTTTTTTAGAAAAAAATGGATACATCGTCAGATCGCATGGTTCAGCTATCCCGAATGTTGGCGTAATTGCTGAACTCACTGTTAATGAAAAGAGTCGCCGTAATTCTGACGTAAAATCTCTGATTGGGTGGGCCGCTGCAAAACTGATTAACAATGGTGATACGGTCATTTTGGATTCGGGAACTACCACGCGCGAAATTGCTGCCAATTTAAAGTCAGTAGAAAACGTCGTTGTCATGACAAATGGGCTGGATGTGGCTGTGGAGTTAGCGTCAGCGCCTGGAGTGGAAGTTCTCATTTCAGGTGGTGTGCTACGTAAGAGTGCGATGTCTTTCTCTGGTTCCCAGGCTGAAGCCAGCCTGAAAAACGTGCGTTTTGACAAGGTTTTTCTGGGGGTTGATGGTTTTGACTTACGAGTAGGTATCACGACACATAATGAACAGGAAGCCAGTCTTAACCGCTTAATGTGTGATATTTCGGAGCAAGTGATTGCGGTTGCTGACTCTACGAAGTTTGGAAAACGTAGCTGCCATATGATCCGCGAATTTGGTGATATTGATGTGTTAGTGACGGACTCTAATATCCCCGAAGAATATGTGCAACGCCTGCGGGATATGCGAATCGAAGTCATTATCGCTGAAAAAGAGAAGTAACGCTTTACTCCATAGGGACATTTTTATTGTTAATTATGGAGTTAGTTAATGTCTTCGTTAGAAAAGCTTGTTCAGTGCCACAGAGCTGGGGAGCAAATTAGAATTTATTCTGTTTGTTCTGCCCCTCCTCTTGTTATTGGCGCTACTCTTGAACAAGTATTAGATAACGGTTACAAAAATGTAAATTGAGGTCTAATAGAACTACCTTGAACTATTTTTTATACGGGCGTGCCACCAGCTAATTTTCGCGATTGAGTTTTTCTGGAACTGATGCTCTAACATTTTGTACTCAAAAACTTATTATAGATGTGCTCCGTCAGGGCCAAGTTTTTGGCAAAATCCAAGACATATCACTCTGCTTAATAGGAGTCGATGAAAGCGACACAATATTTAGAATACTGCTCGAAAAAAATTGACGCATCTGCCGGTTAGTGGGGTAACGCAATAAATTAAGCAGCAATCAACTTACCTGAATAAAACAGTGGATTGCTGAAAAAACAATACCGCAAGTAACTATTTATGGCAGTGGTATCAATCATAGTGAATACCCTCATTATTTTACTGAGCATGGTATTCCCGGTTTCATTGTTTATTTTTTTAAATAATACACTGAACAACCGAGTGCTTACGGAAAAACTAACCGTATGGCACAGCCTATAACGCTTTATTGTTTTAAAAATTAAATACAGGAATATTTTTATGACTCAGCCAAATATCGTCTGGACTCGTATCGACGAGCGTTTACTTCACGGACAAATCCGCATTACTTGGGGAAAACATACAGAGGCTAATCTGATCCTGGTCGCTAATGATGAAGCCGCCGAAGGGCCAAATGCTGCTTTTATGCAGGCGGGAATGAAAGCTTCTGCGGGCGGTGAATATGCCGTACGTTTCTTCAGTATTCAGAAAACTATTGACGTGATCCATAAAGCCTCCCCACAGCAGAAAGTATTCATTCTATGTAACAGCCCAACGGATGTTGCACGTCTGATTGAAGGTGGTGTGCCAATTAAACATTGCAACGTGGGCAATATGCATTTCCATGAAGGTAAACGTCAAATAACCAAAACGGTTTCTGTCGATGAAAAAGATCTCGATGCTTTCAGACGCATTCTCGCCTGCGGTGCGACTTGCACCGTGCAGAACACACCCGACCAGACTCCGGTCAATGTGATTGAACTCGCCGTCAGTGCATAAGTTCATGACGTATCGCATCACGACATACGGCAATAAAGGAAGAAATTATGCTGTTTGAAGCTACTTTAGTTGCAATCTGGGCCTTCTTGTGCGGTATCGACAAGTACGACGTAGCCCTGAATATTCACCGTCCTTTAATTACCGGCCCGATTGTAGGCCTGATTATGGGCGATATGGAAGTGGGATTGATCGCTGGCGCTACTCTGGAGCTGGCCTGGCTAGGTCTGGTGCCTAATGCTGGCGCACAGCCACCTGATGTGACCATGGGAACGATTGCTGCTGTCGCTTTTGCGGTTATGACGGGCCAGTCACCGGAAGTCGCGATGGGCGTCGGTATGCCAATCGCTGTTTTGATGCAGATGATTGTTATCGGATTCTTTGCAATGACAGCGTTCACAATGGGGAAAGCTGATAGATGTGCTGAACAAGCTGATACGGCAGGGATCTCCCGCTTATTGGTGGGAACATTGATTACGCGTTCCATGCTCTATTTCATTATCGCCTTCGTGACGGTGTATTTCGGTGAGCATGCAGCTGCCTGGATTGATGAAAACACGCCAACGGTCTTGTTAGAAGGTCTGGGAATTGGGGCGAAGATGGTACCGGCAATAGGTTTTGCTATGTTGTTGAAGATCATGTGGTCGAAAGAAGTGGCAGGGGTGTTCTTTATCGGTTTCGTGATGACTACTTATCTGAAGCTGCCAATTATGGCCGTGGCAATTCTGGGCGCATCCATTGCCCTTCTGTACTACTTCTTTAGTGGAAAAAACAGTAATAACAATACCAAACAAGCAGAGGATTTCGAAGATGGCATCTGATATCACCGTAGACAAAGGCCGCGTAGCGGAAGCCAAAACAAGCAGCCTGATCGATAACGTTGATGCTTATCAGGATACCGAGGTTCGTAAAGTGATCTCCCGTAAAGACCTGTGGAAGTGCGCGATCCGGGGGTTGTTTATGGAGGGTAACTTTAATTTTGAACGCATGCAGGGGGGCGGTTTTGCGTATTCGATTATCCCGGCATTGCAAAAAATCCACGGTAATAACCGCGCGGACCTGGCGAAATCGCTGAAGAACCATTTGCAATTCTTCAATGCCAGTCCAAAACTGTTCACCTTCCTGCTAGGCACAGCGGTTGCTATGGAAGAGAACAAAGAAAAACCGTCGACGATTAACGTTATGAAAGTTGCGGGAATGGGGCCGACCGGTGGTATCGGTGATGCTATAGACCATATGACTCTGATGCCATTGACGTTAGCTCTGGGGGCGTCTATTGCGATTGAAGGGTCGATCGCGGGACCCTTTGTGTTCTTTATTCTGTATCAGATTGTCCATTTTTTGGTCTATTTCGGTTTGATGTTTATGGGGTATCGCGCGGGTACCGCGGCGATGGTGAACATGAGTGATGCCACAGAGAAGTTGGCAAAAGCCGCCAACATCATGGGGATCTTTGTTATCGGTGCGTTATGCGCCACCTTTATCAGGTTAAAAACCACTGCGGCAATCGATCTTGGTGGGAAGACAGTGGAGCTACAAACTGCACTGTTTGACAAGATCATGCCGAATTTGCTCCCACTGGCGTTAGTGTTCTTTATGTTCAAAATGGTGAAGGGAACAGGCTTTTGGGCAAAACCCCCGGTTCTCATTTTCTCGACACTGGCTGCGGGAGTTATCGGCCATCTGTTGGGCATTGTGTAATGAATTGATTTGTGTCGCCGTATCCGCCTGTGGGCAATCGCAGCATGCGGATATGGTGTAAGTAACATGCATTCAGGACTATTAGGGTAAGGACGTTGTAAATGATTGGGATTGTTGTCTCTGGCCATATTCATTTTGCTTCCGGTATGGAATCAGCGGTACGAGCAATAGCCGGTGAACAACCGCAAATGGCTTTCGTTGATTTCGTGGAAAATCTATCTACAGACATGCTGGAAGAAGAATTACGCAACGCTGGTGATCGGGTTGATAGTGGTGATGGCGTACTGTTTTTAACCGACATTCCCGGAGGGTCGCCGTGTAACCGTGCGCTGAATATCCTGATGAGTGGTCGCAATGCTGAGCTACTGGCTGGGGTTAATTTACCGATGATCGCTAACGCGGCTTTTGAGCGTGATGGCGTATCGTTAGCTGAGCTAGTGGACATTCTAATGGACATTGGGGCTACCAGCGTACAGAACATACGTACTGAACTGGCAGCCGCAATGGTTGTTGATAACAGTGATAATGAAAGTGGACTCTGATGTGTTGTTGCATCCGCTGACGCCGAAAGGTGTTGATGCGGATGCCGCTACTATTGATTATATCACCAGTTACATGCGGGTTGTTAATGACAGCCTGGCCTGTGACACAAGGGAGAAGATTCACCATGAGTAACATGGTACAGCAGACTCGTGCTCAGCAGGCGAGTGAAACGATGAAACGCGTATACCGTTATCAGGCAACGCATCAGACTCGTAGCGTGATCCGCCGGAGTGGTAAAGTCCGTTTTATTAAAGATACCGATTGGGAACGTGGCGTATTTTGGTCTTGTGTGGCTGCCGCCTGGCTGGCAACAGGTGATCAGGAATATCTGGATGGCGTGATGAATTATACTCTGCACACGGGGTTCCGTCCCGGGCCAAACTTACGCTTCGCTGACGATCTAATCTGTTGTCAGGCATATCTGGATGTTTGGCCGGTGATAGCTATCCCGGAAGCTTTGGAACCCACGATTAAGGCCATATCTGCCATCGTCAACGAACCTAAACCCGGACGTGAAGACTGGTGGTGGTGCGATGCGTTATTTATGGCGCCCGCAACGTTTGCTGCATTAAGTAAATGTACAAATGATCCTCGTTATCTGGCCTATATGGATCAGGCTTTCTGGGATGCCGTGGAGCATTTACGCGATCCTGAAACGGGGCTGTTTTATCGTGATCATCGTTATATTCCTGATGGTAACGGCAGTGAATTGCGTGAAGAAAATGGCGAAAAAGTATTCTGGAGCCGAGGTATTGGTTGGGTGTTAGCGGCTATCCCACGTTTACTGGCGCGGATGCCAGAAGATTATGCGGGCCGTCAGCGCTATCTTAATTTGTTCACCGATCTTGCAGATAAAGTGATCCGTTATCAGCATGAGGATGGTTTATGGCGTACCAGTTTGCTTGATCCCCATCGTTTTCCGGCGCCGGAAAGTAGCGCGACAGCATTATTCTGTTATGGGCTGTGTTGGGGAATGAATCAGGGCGTATTGCCAGCAGAAATTTATCTGCCGGTAGTTGAAAAGGCCTGGGATGCTTTGCAGGGCTGTATTCATAAAAACGGTATGATCGGTTGGGTTCAATTGCCGGCATTCAATCCACGCGATGTAAAGTTTGAACACAATATTGACTACGGTGCTGGAGCATATTTATTAGCGGCAACCGAAGTAATGCGTTTGAAGTAAGGTACAACGAGCCTGTCTTTGATGTGAATCGCGATGAGGGCAAAAGAGACAAAAACTGCCCGTATTTTACGGTCTGTAGTGAATAACGAAATCGATCATGTGAAATCCGCATCGTGTCATTTATCTGCTGTCAGATGGGGCCGTTAACCTGTGTTCTATTTCTTTTGGTTAATTTATCGTTCTTTGGCGAAGCATGTTTTTGATTTTTTCTTTCGTTTGCTTTTATTTTGCCTTCGTTTAATTTCATTTTCGTGATTTTGCGCGTTACAGTGGTCGTTTTATTGAGGTAAATTAGCCAATATCGTTTCATTTTTTCGGAACACGTTTTCAATGAATATGTCACAAACTCAACGAGCCTACTTTCACATGATGGCAAAACCTGTCAGCTATCGTTGCAACCTGCATTGTGAATACTGTTTTTATCTTGAAAAGGAGACAATGCTGAATGCGCGGAAAAGCCCGAAACAGACAATGAGCGACAGTATGTTGCGCCGCTATATTCGTGATTACTTACGTTCCCATGCCGGCGATACGGTGGATTTTGCCTGGCAAGGAGGTGAGCCTACACTGGCTGGATTAGATTTTTATCGTAAGGCTGTGGCATATCAACAGCAATATGCTGACGGGAAAACTATTACCAATAGTTTTCAAACCAATGCAATTGCTATTAATCGGCAATGGGCAGACTTTTTTGCCGAAAATCGTTTTCTGATTGGCGTCTCTGTCGACGGAATAGCAGAGATACATGATAAATACCGTATTGCTGTTAATGGTCAGCCAACCTTTGAGCGTGTCAACAAATCTATTGCGTTGTTACGTGAATACAACGTTGATTTTAATACGCTAACCGTAGTGAACGATCAAAACTATGATAAAGGACGGGAGACTTATCAGGCGCTCAAAGCATTAGGTTCCACTTTTTTACAGTTTATTCCCATCGTAGAAGTTGATGCCCGTTGTTTGCCCCATACAAAGGGTCATTACTCACCACCAGCAGATGCCGTATTGTCGCCTTTTAGTGTTCCGGCAGATGGTTACGGGCGCTTTATGAATGCTGTGTTTGATGCTTGGGTGAAAGAAGATGTTGGTTCTATCTATATACGTGAGTTTGACAGCTTACTGGGAACCTGGATGGGATATCCGGCATCAACCTGTGTGCAAGCGATTACGTGCGGTCAGGCGCTGATCATTGAAACTAACGGCGATATTTACAGCTGCGATCACTATGTCTATCCGGCTTACTTGCTAGGTAATATTGCTAACACATCGCTGGTAAAAATGGCTACATCACGCCAGCAACAGCGTTTTGGGAATGCAAAACAGGAAAAATTGACCCAAATGTGTCAGCAGTGCGAGGTCAAAGCTCTGTGTCAGGGAGGCTGTCCGAAACATCGTATCGTCCCGCAGACGGGAGAAAAGCATAAGCACAATTATCTGTGTGCTTCTTACAAGCATTTCTTTTATCACACCGCACCAGTCATGCAGGCCATGAGCAAGATTATTCAGAGCGGCGGCGTGGCGGCTGACATTATGCCGTTACTGAATAAATTTAATAGCCATTAAGGAGTGAATGACAATGAAGTTATCCGCAGGAAGAAAAACTCTGTTAGCTGGCCTGATTGCCACGGTGTGTTCCACTATAGCATCCAGTGTATTAGCTGCACCGACATCAACTGTCGCAGGTAATGAAAAACCTAATGTGTTGTTGGTCATCATGGATGATCTGGGCACTGGTCAATTAGATTTCACTTTGAATAATTTGGATAAGAATGTACTAAGTCAGCGCTCGGTTCCCATGCGTTATCAGGGGGATTTGGACAAAATGATTGATGCGGCACAACGGGCGATGCCTAATGTGGCGCAACTGGCGCAAAACGGGGTCAAAATGACCAATGCGTTTGTGGCTCATCCTGTGTGCGGTCCGTCACGTGCGGGAATTTATACTGGTCGTTATCCGACAAGTTTCGGTACTTACAGTAATGATGATGCTATTAAAGGGATTCCATTGGACATCAAATTGCTGCCAGCGCTGTTTCAAGAAAATGGATATGCTACGGCTAACATCGGTAAATGGCATAATTCACGTATTGACAAAAAGAATTATATTGCTGATGATGTTAAAACCCGTGATTATCATGACAATATGATTTCTGTCAGCGAACCTGGTTATGAGCCTCAAAAGCGCGGTTTTGATTATTCTTATAGTTATTACGCGTCTGGTGCAGCGCTATGGAATTCCCCGGCTATATGGCGCAATAGCCAGAATATTTCTGCACCGGGTTATCTGACGCATCATCTTACCGAGGAAACACTGAAATTTATTGATCTGGCAGGGCAGAAACCTTTCTTTATCAGTCTGGCATATAGCGTTCCTCATATCCCGTTAGAGCAAGCGTCTCCAGCCAAATATATGGATCGATTTAATACAGGTAATGTGGAAGCAGATAAATATTTTGCGGCAATCAATGCTGCTGATGAAGGAATTGGCAAAATAATAAATTACTTGAAAGAAAAAGATGAATTGGATAATACACTCATTTTTTTTATTTCTGATAACGGTGCTGTAAATGAATCTCCAATGCCAATGAATGGTATGGATCGCGGTTATAAAGGTCAGATGTATAATGGTGGGGTACATATTCCGTTTGTGGCATATTGGCCAAAACAGATCCCTGCGGGTACGCAAAGCGATACGTTGATCAGCGCATTAGACATTTTACCTACCGCATTACACGCGGCAGGGATTACTATTCCTGATGAAATGAATGTCGATGGTAAAGATATTATGCCGGTACTGGCGGGTAAAAGTAAGACTTCACCACATCAATATTTGTACTGGGCTGGACCAGGAGCGAAACATTACAGTGAAGAAAATCAACCTTTCTGGTACGGCTACTGGAAGTGGATAACTTATACCAATCCGTCAGCCCCTAAAAATCCCAATTTAGAAAAACTTTCTAAAGCCTCATGGGCAATCCGTGATCAAGAGTGGGCTCTTTATTTTTACGATGATGGAACTAATACTCCGAAACTGTTTAATGACAAGCAAGATCCAATGGAGTCGAAGGATCTGGCCGCTCAATTTCCTGAACGCGTCAAAGTAATGAAAACTGCTTTTTATGAGTGGATCAAAAATAAGCCGAAGCCTATCGCATGGGGGCAAGATCGTTTCCATATTTTAGAAGAGTCAGCGAAAAAATGAACTACTAATCGTCAGAGGGAAGGACATCAAGTTCTAAACTCTGATGATTTTTATTTACCCATTTTCAGGTAGTTGAGAAAAGCTATTCCTGGAGAGTGCATCTCGTGATGCATGAGACTCGAATAATGCTAAGTTAAAAAGCAGTCTTGTCATTAATATCTTTTTAATATTTTTCAGGTATGTTGACCATGAGTGTGGAAATTAGTGCTAAACCCCGCCCGATAATTCCCTATGAACATCCCGATGCAGCGATGTATTGCCTGTTATTTAAACAACACATCATTCGGCAATGGTGCAAAAAATGCCCCTATGACATTCACGACACGCGGTTACAGAAGCTGTTTCAGGACTCTCAGATTTCGTTGCAATATCAGTGTGATTATTTAGTCCGTTATGTAGCAGAGGCTTTTGATCATTATGCTGTTTGGGGACATACCCATGCCTATTATCCGGGACGCCCTAGCCAGCAAAACGCGCGTACTGATGCCTTAGAAGGAGTGAGTCGGGTGTTACCTACCCTGGCAGTGTGGTTACGAAATCAACCTGCCGGAGAGGGGCGTATGGATGATCTGAAGGGGGGAACGTTGAATATTACGGCGATCATCACTGAGGCGTTCTTAGCGGGAACCGATCCTACGCATCCAGGTTACTGGGGAAAGCTTCATGATTATGATCAGCGTATTTGTGAAAGTGCCGATTTGGCTCTGGCATTATGGCTATGTCGTGAAACGGTTTGGGAGCGGTTAACCTCCGCTCAACAGCAGCAAATTACTTGCTGGTTTAATCAGGTTAATGGTTTACAAACGGTCGATAATAACTGGCACCTTTTTCCATTAACCGTGCAATTTGTAATGCGTGCCTTGAATGGCTCTGGGGATGTTAGCAACGAAAAATATGAACGTATAAAAGAATTCCATGTAGGTGGCGGTTGGTTTAGGGATGGGGCGCATGGTAATTACGATTATTACAATGCATGGGGATTTCACTATTCCTTATATTGGCTTGACCAAATCAATCCTGAATATGATCCACAATTTATTCGTTCCTGTATGGCGGAGTTTGTTACGACTTATCGTTATTTGATGACACCGCAAGGCATTCCTTTTTTTGGTCGCAGTGCCTGTTATCGCCTGGCTGTTTCTGCCCCATTACTGGCGGTAGCCAGTCATTCAAAAGATGCGTTACAAATAGGGGAAGCGAAGCGTGCTCTGGAAACGACACTGCGTTATTTTATTGGCAATGGGGCGATGCGTTTTGGTGTTCCAACGCAGGGATTATTTGCAGATGACGAACGATTGGTGGACAACTACAGTGGACCTGCCAGTAGTTTTTGGTCATTACGTGCCCTGAATATTGCTCTGTATTGTGCGTCTGATATTAATCTATGGTTGTGTGAAAGTCGTCAATTACCTGTAGAACTCCAGGATTTTAGTTTAACTATTGA
Source organism: Salmonella enterica subsp. arizonae (assembly GCF_008692845.1). Lineage (GTDB taxonomy): Bacteria > Pseudomonadota > Gammaproteobacteria > Enterobacterales > Enterobacteriaceae > Salmonella > Salmonella arizonae. Next base: position 657,964 of record NZ_VXJW01000001.1, on the reverse strand, counting down.
GCCTGTAAATCTGTTTGTGATGGGAACTTGCGAAACGAAAGAGGTGGTGGCTACGTTCCGTAGTGATTATACCCAACAGCAATCCCCATTAACGCGTGGCCTTACCACGCCATCGTGGTCCGCACGTTTTAAAGAGTGGCTTACTGGTCGCGCCGAACGGCCTAAAAATAATTTATTACGCAAAGGTGTGACAAGTTACAGTTCTAAGATGACAGCCTTTTTTTAGTGGTATTTATGCTCGTCATATTTCGTATTGTAGCGGACAGATACCGCTGGGCTGGTTTGGAGAAGTCTGCAATGTGTGACTCGTTCCGGGAATCATACCGCGCCGTTTGCCATACTCGCTGGTGTACTCCGTTTAGCGGTATTGCTACGATGTCATCTGAGATACTATGATACATAAAATCCATGCAATTGCATGGATTTTATAGGGTTTTCTGACGCTGCTGAGATTTAATGAAACCTCACGAGGCAACAGAAACCAATTAGACGTTGAACAGGAAGTTCATCACATCGCCATCTTTAACGATGTAATCCTTCCCTTCCGCTCGCATCTTACCGGCTTCTTTCGCGCCTTGTTCACCTTTGTAAGTGATGAAGTCGTCAAAGGCGATAGTTTGGGCGCGAATAAAGCCTTTTTCGAAGTCAGTATGGATTTTACCGGCTGCCTGCGGCGCGGTTGCGCCAACCGGAATGGTCCATGCGCGGACTTCTTTCACGCCGGCGGTGAAGTAGGTCTGGAGATTGAGCAAACGGTAACCTGCGCGAATAACGCGGTTCAGCCCCGGCTCTTCCAGCCCCAGTTCTGCCATGAACTCATCGCGCTCTTCATCATCCAGCTCAGCAATATCAGCTTCGACGGCGGCGCACACAGGAACAACTACCGAGCCTTCTTTCGCGGCGATTTCGCGAACCTGGTCCAGGTATGGGTTGTTTTCGAAACCGTCTTCGTTGACGTTTGCGATATACATCGTCGGCTTCAGCGTCAGGAAGCTTAAATAGCGGATGGCCGCTTTATCTTCGTCCGTCAGGTGCAGCGAGCGCAACATTCCCGCTTCAGCCAGGTGCGGCAGGCATTTTTCCAGCGCGGCCAGTTCTGCTTTCGCGTCTTTATCGCCGCCTTTTGCTTTCTTTTGCACGCGATGGATAGCGCGCTCGCAAGTATCAAGGTCAGCTAGCGCCAGTTCAGTATTGATAACATCAATATCTTCTGCCGGATTTACCTTACCTGCCACGTGGATGATGTTGTCGTTCTCAAAGCAGCGCACAACGTGGCCGATAGCTTCGGTTTCACGGATGTTGGTCAGGAACTGGTTACCCAGACCTTCACCTTTGGACGCGCCTTTTACCAGGCCGGCGATATCCACAAACTCCATCGTTGTTGGTAGAATGCGTTGCGGTTTTACGATCTCAGCCAACTGGTCCAGACGCGGATCGGGCATCGGTACGACACCGGTATTCGGTTCGATGGTGCAGAACGGAAAGTTTGCCGCTTCAATACCGGCTTTTGTCAGCGCGTTGAACAGGGTGGATTTCCCGACGTTGGGCAGACCGACGATACCGCATTTGAATCCCATGATTTAACTCACCTTAATATCTTAATAATCAACCTGTTATAGAAAACAGATTGCAATAATGGAAAGAACTTCGCCTATTATACACGGCGTGCGGCAAAAATGCCGCACATCACTGGTTATTGCGCCTTAAAGGTATGCAAACGGCTTGTTGCTTTGGCCAGACCGTCTTTGAACCACAATTCCGTACAGCGTGCCGCTTCGTCAATGGCCTCATCAATTAATTTTTGTTCAGAAACAGGGGGTTTACCCAGCACGAAACCAACAACTTTATTTTTATCGCCTGGATGACCGATTCCAACGCGTAATCGGTGAAAGTTGGGATTATTGCCCAGCTTGCTGATGATGTCTTTCAGACCATTGTGGCCGCCGTGGCCGCCGCCAAGTTTAAATTTCGCGACGCCCGGAGGGAGATCCAGCTCGTCGTGAGCGACCAGAATTTCGTCCGGCTGAATACGGTAAAAACTGGCCATTGCGCCAACTGCTTTACCACTGAGGTTCATGAACGTGGTGGGCACCAGCAGGCGAACATCTTCCCCTTCCAGCGTGATGCGTGAGGTATAGCCAAAGAATTTAGGCTCTTCACGCAACGGCGCGCGCAGGCGCTCCGCCAGTAAATCGACGTACCATGCGCCTGCATTGTGTCGCGTCGCGGCATATTCCGCACCGGGATTCGCCAGACCAACAATCAATTTAATTGCCACGTTTTTTGTCCTGAGTAGATCCATAACTGGCGCGTAGTTTACTGTCTGTCAGCCCGCTTGACAAAACACAGCGACGCCCGGAAGTAAATTAAATAATCGCCTGTGTGGATTATTAAAAATGCAAACTGTTCAGTGTGTTATTTGTAAAGTTTTGTTAAATGAAACTTTACATTTGTGATCGCACCCGCACTTACAAACGGAAGTGTTGTCTATACTTTACACATAAAGTTTAGGGGGATTTCCTAAAAAACAACCCAAAAGTTCCGGAGGTGACATATGAAACGCAAAAACGCTTCGTTATTCGGTAACACGCTGATGGGGTTGGGTCTGGTAGTAATGGTTGTCGGAGTGGGTTACTCTATTTTAAACCAGTTACCGCAGTTTAATTTGCCGCAATTTTTTGCCCATGGCGCGATACTCAGCATTTTTGTCGGTGCGGTACTTTGGCTGGCGGGGGCTCGCGTAGGGGGGCATGAGCAGGTGAGCGACAAATACTGGTGGCTGCGTCACTATGACAAACGTTGCCGCCGTAGCGACAATCGTCGTCATAGCTAACCGGTTCAGTCCCGGTAAGCGCCATCGCCGCAGGGCATTGCTCGTTAACTGATTAAATCCGCCAGCGCCGCCGTCCTGTTCGGGAAGAAGGTCAGACGGCCTGGAATGGGTTTGATACCGGCGCGCGCCATTGTGCGTAGCGGTTGGAACTCCAGGTTACTGATACGCAATTCGCAACCCTCCGGCAGACGCTTCACAAAACGCTGAAAGGCATCAAGCCCGCCTGCATCCAGCACTGGTACGGCGTCCCATTTCAGAACGACAATACGTTTGCCCTTAATACGTGACTCAAGGTCGGTAAACAGCCCTTCCGCCGCAGCGAAAAAGAGCGGACCGATAACACGCAGCACCAGCACATCATCAGGCACATCGACATTGACCGGCGCAAGTCGAGTCATTCGCGCAATACGGCGCATAAACAGCAGGGAAGCAAGGACAATCCCCACGCTGATGGCGATGACCATATCAAACAGAACCGTTAATGACATGCACAGCAGCATAACGATAATGTCGTCTTTCGGCGCATGGCGTAACAGATCCACCACCTTATGGGCTTCACTCATATTCCATGCCACCATCAGCAGTAGCGCCGCCATCGCGGAAAGCGGCAGCCAGGAGAGCAGCGGAGCTAAGACCAGTAGCGCCAGAATGACCAGGATGGCATGAATCACCGCCGAGACGGGTGAGGTCGCGCCAGCGCGGACATTGGCGGCAGAGCGGGCAATCGCGGCGGTGGCGGTGATGCCGCCAAAGAACGGCGCGACCATATTCCCCAGCCCCTGGCCGATAAGTTCGCTGTTGGCTTTATGTTTGGTGCCCGTCATGCCGTCCAGCACAACGGCGCAAAGCAGCGATTCGATTGCCCCCAGCATTGCCATTGAGAAAGCCGCCGGCAGCAGTGCGCGCAACGAATCCCAGCTTAGCGTGAAATCGGAGCCAGGAAGATTCCACGGCAGTACCAGTTGCGGCAAAAGCTGCGGAATGCCGTTGCCCTGGGTGCCGTCAGCCAGAATGTAGTGGAACTGTGAGCCGATAGTCGCCACGTCGCCGCCCAATAGATTAACGATTCCCATCACGGCGCAACCGGCCAGCAGCGCGGGAAGATGTCCCGGCAGACGAATGCCGAGGCGCGGCCATGAAATCAACGTTCCCAGCGTCACCACGCCAATGGCGGCGTCGCCAATATTGACGGTGGGCAACGCCATAAACAGCGCGCCGACTTTCTGCAAATAGTGCTCTGGCACATGGGCCATCTGCAGACCAAGAAAATCTTTAATCTGCATAGTACCGATGGTAATACCAATCCCTGAGGTAAAACCCAACGTGACCGACACCGGGATGTATTCAATCAATCGCCCCAGTCTCGCCAGGCCGAAAAGGATCAGGAAGAAGCCTGACATCAGCGTGGCGACCAGCAGACCCGCCAGACCAAACTGTTGCGATACCGGATACAGAATCACCACAAACGCGGCGGTAGGGCCGGACACGCTAAAACGCGAGCCGCCGGTTAGCGCGATCACGATCCCGGCGACCGCAGAGGTATAGAGGCCGTATTGCGGCGCAACGCCACTGCCAATTGCCAGCGCCATCGCCAGCGGGATAGCAATAATCCCGACGGTGATCCCGGCTATCACATCGCGTGTGAACCGGGAGGCGGTATATTTTTCTTTCCAGCAAGCGTCGATGAGAGCGCGGAAAGGCATCACATGTGAGGAAAATAATTTGTTCACAATAATGTTTCATCCATGAGCGCATCATCTGTCAACTAAATGGCAGGTGAAGGAGGCATAAGTCATACAAAAGGATATTACAGACAAAAAAACCCGCCGCAGCGGGTTTCAGATCCGGGTTCGATCAGTGCTCGAACATGGCGGAAATGGATTCTTCGTTGCTGATACGGCGAATCGCTTCGGCCAGCATACCTGACAGGGTCAGAGTACGCACGTTCGGCAGCGCTTTGATTTCGTCGGTCAGCGGAATGGTGTCGCAGACAACGACTTCATCAATAACGGAGTTGCGCAGGTTGTTTGCCGCATTGCCTGAGAAGATCGGGTGCGTCGCGTAAGCAAATACGCGTTTAGCGCCACGTTCTTTCAATGCTTCTGCTGCTTTGCACAGAGTACCGCCGGTATCGATCATATCGTCAACCAGCACGCAGTCACGGCCGGCAACGTCGCCGATGATGTGCATCACCTGAGAAACGTTCGCGCGCGGACGACGTTTATCAATGATAGCCATATCGGTATCGTTCAGCAGTTTAGCGATAGCGCGTGCGCGAACCACGCCGCCGATATCCGGGGAAACCACGATCGGGTTGTCCAGATTCAGTTGCAGCATATCTTCGAGCAGGATTGGGCTACCGAATACGTTATCAACCGGAACGTCAAAGAAGCCCTGGATCTGTTCAGCATGCAGGTCTACGGTCAGAACGCGGTCAACGCCGACGCTGGACAGGAAATCAGCGACAACTTTTGCGGTAATCGGCACACGGGCGGAACGTACGCGACGGTCCTGACGTGCATAGCCAAAGTAGGGGATAACGGCGGTGATACGACCTGCGGAAGCACGACGCAGGGCATCAACCATAACGACCAACTCCATCAGGTTGTCGTTGGTTGGAGCACAAGTGGACTGGATGATGAAAATATCACCACCGCGTACATTTTCGTTGATTTGTACGCTGACTTCGCCGTCGCTAAAGCGACCTACGGCGGCGTCGCCGAGAGAAGTGTACAGGCGGTTGGCAATACGTTGTGCTAGTTCCGGGGTGGCGTTACCAGCAAAAAGCTTCATATCAGGCACGAGAAGAACCTCAGGCATGCGTCCATTGGTGGAAAAGATTTGCCGAAAACTGTGCGGGCCAGGCAAAATCCTATCCAGGCGGTGTATTAAAGAGCGCGATGCAACGTCTGGAACAAGGTGACGTTGTCACCGAAGCTCAGCTTACCCGGCTTACTCGTCAACATTCACGTTTCATGCGCGCTGGCAGCGATGCCTCCTACCAGTCACATACGGTGTATACGACTGGCGGCTCATCATCTCGCCATCTTCCTGAAACCAGAATGTTTTAAAGTAACGCTCTGTGCAATGGGGAGAGGTTGACACCCTTCGCCACAAAAGCATTGAGCCATTCCGGGGCTTGCTCAAGCACCTGGCGAGCACAAGGTTCTGTATCGAATTCAGCAAAGACACAGGCCCCTGTCCCAGTCAGGCGCGACGGCGCGTATTCTAACAGCCAGGAAAGCGCCGCATCAACCTCGCGAAAACGTTTTCTTGCGATAACCTCGCAATCATTGCTGAATTCACATTTTAGTAACGTGTCTATTGATCTTTTTGGTGTATTGCGCGGCAATTGTGGATCTTTAAAGATAACCGGCGTCGGAATAATGACGCCAGGGTGCGCCACCAGATACCATTTTTCCGGCGGATTCACAGGCGTTAATATCTCGCCTACGCCTTCGGCAAAGGCAGCGTGACCACGAACAAAGACCGGGACATCTGCGCCGAGCGTCAGGCCGAGCTTCGCCAGTTCATCAACGGAAAGCCCGCATTGCCAAAGATGATTGAGCGCCACCAGAACGGTTGCGGCATTAGACGAACCGCCGCCCAGCCCGCCGCCCATCGGCAAACGCTTCTCAATACTGATATCCGCGCCGCTTCCGGCGGGCAGACGTCCACTCTCCAGGGCGGCTTTCATCAACCCTCGCGCGGCGCGGACGATCAGGTTGTCTTCGTTTTCAACGCCGTTAACCGGGGTTAATAAATGAATTTCGCCATCGCGACGCGGCTCGATGTGTAGTGTGTCGCCGTAATCCAGAAACTGAAACAGCGTCTGCAGCGTGTGGTAGCCGTCCGCACGCTGTCCGGTGATATATAAAAACAGATTTAATTTTGCCGGGGAGGGCCAGTAGGTCATCATTTCACAATCCAGTTATCCATTTTCAGCTTAATGCGCTGACTGCCGTCTGAAAGCTCCATATTGGCAGGCATGGCAGGCTGCGTTTTGCTGTCATAGCCACCGTAAACCACTTTCCAGTTTTTACCATCCTGGCGGTAGTTCACTTCGCTCAGGCGATACTGATCGTCCAGTTTATAGTCGGTGGCATCGCCGGGCAGACCGAGGATCCACTGCCGCAGGCTGTTTAATGGAATCGGCATCCCGGTGAGTTTACCGATCATCTCTTCGGCGTCATCGGCGGTATAGCGCTGACCTTTGTTATCCACCAACTGGACATTGCCCGGCTGGGCGTTAAGCTCCAGCTCGGTGCTGCCCAACGGGTTGGTGAGCAGCAGACGGTAACGATCCTGTCCGGTCTGTTGCCAGAAGAAGCGTGCATAGACTTTCTGGTCATCGGAGATGTAAGCAAAGGCGCCGCGCGTCTGGTACTGATTCAGATTACGCACCTCTTGCTGATGCTGGCGCCACTGAGGAGAATCCGGGCTCTTGCCTGGCTCTTTATGCACAGGAAGCGTACAGGCGGTGAGAACCAGGCTTGCCAGCGGCAGCAGACGAATCAGGCGAAAATCGGGCAGGGTCATAGTGATGACGAATCCTTGTGATACGGTGCAATAATTGCCAATTGCCTGATGGCGTTACGCTTATCAGGCCTGAAAACTGAACCTGCAGGCCGTAAAAAAGCGTTTGCGCCGCGATTGGGCAAATTTTTGCTATCGGTTACAGTTATAACCTTTAATGCTAGCGCCGCCTGGTAACATCGTCTACTTTCAAGTTGTCTTAAATCATCAAATTAGCGAGCGCCGCCAATTACTCCAAAAGGGGGCTCTCTCTTTTATTGACCACGCGCATCCTGTATGATGCAGGCAGACTAACCATATCAACGCTGGTACTACTCCCGCAGACATGACCCTTTTAGCGCTCGGTATTAACCATAAAACGGCACCTGTATCGCTGCGAGAACGTGTAACGTTTTCGCCGGACACGCTTGATCAGGCGCTGGACAGCCTGCTTGCGCAGCCAATGGTGCAGGGCGGGGTTGTGCTGTCAACCTGTAACCGTACTGAGCTGTATCTGAGCGTAGAAGAGCAGGACAACCTGCAAGAAGCGCTGATCCGCTGGTTATGCGATTACCATAATCTGAACGAAGACGATCTGCGCAACAGTCTGTACTGGCATCAGGACAATGACGCCGTCAGCCACCTGATGCGTGTCGCCAGCGGTCTGGACTCACTGGTGCTGGGCGAACCGCAAATCCTCGGTCAGGTAAAAAAAGCGTTTGCGGATTCGCAAAAAGGCCACCTTAACGCCAGCGTGCTGGAGCGAATGTTTCAGAAGTCTTTTTCCGTCGCCAAGAGAGTACGGACTGAAACCGATATCGGCGCCAGCGCCGTCTCCGTCGCGTTTGCCGCCTGTACGCTCGCCCGCCAAATCTTTGAATCGCTGTCGACGGTCACTGTACTGTTAGTTGGCGCGGGCGAAACCATTGAACTGGTGGCGCGTCACCTGCGCGAGCATAAAGTACAAAAGATGATTATCGCCAACCGAACCCGCGAGCGCGCGCAAGCCCTGGCGGATGAGGTAGGCGCTGAGGTTATCTCGCTCAGCGATATCGACGCCCGTTTGCAGGATGCCGATATTATCATCAGTTCGACCGCCAGCCCGCTGCCGATTATCGGTAAAGGCATGGTGGAGCGCGCATTAAAAAGCCGTCGTAATCAGCCGATGCTGCTGGTCGATATCGCCGTACCACGCGACGTTGAGCCGGAAGTCGGTAAACTGGCGAACGCTTATCTTTATAGCGTCGATGATTTACAGAGCATTATTTCGCATAATCTGGCGCAGCGTCAGGCTGCTGCAGTAGAAGCGGAAACGATTGTTGAGCAGGAAGCCAGCGAGTTTATGGCCTGGCTACGCGCCCAGGGGGCCAGCGAGACCATTCGGGAATACCGTAGTCAGTCGGAGCAGATTCGTGACGAACTGACTACCAAAGCGCTGTCAGCCCTTCAACAGGGCGGCGATGCGCAAGCCATCTTGCAGGATCTGGCATGGAAACTGACCAACCGCCTGATTCATGCGCCAACGAAATCACTTCAACAGGCTGCCCGTGACGGGGATGACGAACGCCTGAATATTCTGCGCGACAGCCTCGGGCTGGAGTAGCAGCACACACCACACTTTTTTACAGGGTGAATTTACGCCTATGAAGCCTTCTATCGTTGCCAAACTGGAAGCCCTGCACGAACGCCATGAGGAAGTTCAGGCGTTGCTGGGCGATGCGGGGATTATCGCCGACCAGGACCGCTTTCGCGCATTGTCGCGCGAATATGCGCAATTAAGCGACGTTTCTCGCTGTTTTACGGACTGGCAACAGGTTCAGGACGATATCGAGACGGCTCAGATGATGCTCGACGATCCTGAAATGCGAGAAATGGCGCAGGAAGAACTGCGCGAAGCGAAAGAAAAAAGCGAACAACTGGAGCAGCAGTTACAGGTACTGCTGCTGCCGAAAGATCCGGACGATGAACGAAACGCGTTCCTTGAGGTTCGCGCCGGCACTGGCGGCGACGAAGCCGCGCTGTTTGCCGGCGATCTGTTCCGCATGTACAGCCGTTATGCCGAAGCGCGCCGCTGGCGTGTGGAGATCATGAGCATGAGCGAAGGCGAGCATGGCGGTTATAAAGAGATTATCGCCAAAATCAGCGGCGAAGGCGTGTATGGCCGACTGAAATTTGAGTCCGGCGGACACCGCGTCCAGCGCGTTCCGGCGACCGAGTCGCAGGGGCGTATCCATACCTCTGCCTGTACCGTCGCCGTGATGCCGGAGCTGCCGGAAGCTGAGTTGCCGGATATTAACCCGGCGGATCTGCGCATTGATACGTTTCGCTCCTCCGGCGCGGGCGGTCAGCATGTTAACACCACCGACTCCGCCATCCGTATTACCCACTTGCCGACCGGGATTGTCGTAGAATGCCAGGATGAGCGTTCGCAGCATAAAAACAAAGCGAAAGCGCTCTCGGTGCTTGGGGCGCGAATTCACGCCGCCGAAACGGCAAAACGCCAGCAGGCCGAAGCGTCAACGCGCCGCAATTTGCTCGGTAGCGGCGATCGTAGCGATCGTAACCGGACCTACAACTTCCCGCAGGGGCGCGTGACCGATCATCGCATTAACCTGACCCTATATCGCCTTGATGAAACGATGGAAGGTAAGCTGGATATGCTGATTGAGCCGATTGTTCAGGAACACCAGGCTGACCTGTTAGCCGCGTTGTCCGAGCAGGAATAATGGATTTTCAGCACTGGCTGTGTGAGGCGGTAAATCAGCTCCGGGATAGCGACAGCCCCCGGCGCGACGCCGAGATCCTGCTTGAGCACGTTACGGGCAAGGGGCGGACGTATATCATGGCCTTTGGCGAAACGCCGCTCGCCGCCACCCAGCAACAACAACTGGCGGAGCTGCTGCGGCGGCGTAAACAAGGAGAGCCGATTGCGCATCTGACGGGCATACGCGAATTCTGGTCGCTGCCGCTGTTTGTTTCTCCCGCCACGCTGATCCCGCGCCCGGATACCGAATGTCTGGTTGAACAGGCGCTGGCGCGATTACCGGTGAAAACGTGCCGTATTCTGGATTTAGGCACCGGAACCGGCGCGATTGCGCTGGCGCTGGCCAGCGAGCGACCGGATTGCGACGTGACTGCGGTCGATCGTATGCCTGATGCGGTTGCGCTGGCGATACGTAACGCTGAGCATTTGGCCATCCGGAATGTGCGTATACTGCAAAGTTGTTGGTTTAGCGCGTTACCGGGGCAGCAGTTCGACATGATTGTCAGTAATCCGCCCTACATTGACGCGCGGGACCCGCATCTTAGCGAAGGTGATGTACGTTTTGAACCGCTTTCGGCGCTAGTGGCGGACGAAAACGGCATGGCGGATATTACGCATATTATCGATCACGCCCGCCAGGTATTAACGCCTGGCGGCTGGCTGTTGCTGGAGCACGGTTGGCAGCAAGGCGAAGCGGTAAGAGCGACCTTCAGGCGGGCTGATTACACGGATGTGGAAACATGTCGTGATTATGGCGGCAATGAACGCGTGACCTGCGGACGTATTACGCCATGACAATTGCGATGCTGCTCACGTTTCATCTTATCTGCGTTGCGCTCTCCGTCAGTTTGTTTGTCGCCCGTTACTGGTGGCGCTATTACGGCCATGCGTTGGCCGCCGCGCGCTGGACGCGAATCGTGCCTCCCGTCATAGATACCCTGTTACTGCTTAGTGGTATAGGACTAATCGTTAAAACGCACATCCTGCCATTCACGGAGTCGGGCGCATGGCTGACTGAAAAACTGTTTGGCGTTATCATCTACATCGTTTTGGGTTTTATTGCGCTTGATTATCGTCAGGCGCGCAGCCAGCAGGCGCGTTTTATCGCTTTCCCGCTGGCGCTGGTGGTGCTGTACATCATCATTAAACTCGCCACCACAAAAATACCGTTACTGGGGTAAGTCATGAGGTCGTTAGCTGATTTCGAATTTAACAATGCGCCGCTGTGTGATGGCATGATCCTGGCATCAGAGATGATTCGCGCGGATTTCCCCACGCAGTTTGTCTACGACGAACTGGAACGTCTGGTCAGTCTGGCGCAGGAAGAAATTAGCCAGCTCCTGTCTCAGGATGAGCAACTGGAAAAATTGCTGGCACTTTTTTACGGCGAGTGGGGGTTCACGGACTCCCGCGGCGTCTACCGTCTTTCTGATGCCTTATGGCTCGATAACGTCCTGAAAAACCGCCAGGGTAGCGCGGTATCTCTGGGCGCTATTTTATTATGGATAGCAAACCGTCTCGATCTGCCGCTGGTGCCTGTTATCTTCCCAACGCAGTTGATTTTGCGTATTGAATCGCTGGAAGGGGAAATGTGGCTGATTAACCCGTTCAACGGTGAAACGCTTGATGAACATACGCTGGAAGTCTGGTTAAAAGGCAATATTAGTCCGGTCGCCGAGTTGTTTAACGAAGATTTGGACGAGGCCGATAATGCCGAAGTGATCCGTAAACTACTGGATACGCTGAAATCCTCTCTGATGGAGGAGCGGCAAATGGAGCTGGCGCTGCGCGTTAGCGAAGCATTGTTGCAATTTAACCCGGAAGATCCTTATGAAATTCGCGATCGCGGGTTGATCTACGCGCAGCTTGAGTGTGAGCACGTTGCGCTGACCGATTTAAGCTACTTCGTTGAACAGTGTCCGGAAGACCCGATCAGCGAAATGATTCGTGCGCAGATAAATACCATTGCGCACAAACAAATTGTTCTGCATTAATTAACCGACATTTTACCTATAAGTGTAAGGCGATCCTATGAAACAAAAAGTGGTTAACATTGGCGACATTAAGGTGGCAAATGACCTGCCGTTTGTGCTGTTTGGCGGTATGAACGTACTGGAGTCACGCGATCTGGCAATGCGCATTTGTGAGCACTACGTGACCGTTACCCAGAAGCTGGGTATTCCTTACGTGTTCAAGGCCTCTTTTGATAAAGCCAACCGCTCCTCTATTCACTCTTACCGTGGGCCGGGCCTGGAAGAAGGGATGAAGATTTTTCAGGAGCTCAAGCAGACATTTGGCGTAAAAGTGATCACCGACGTCCATGAAGCCAGCCAGGCGCAGCCTGTTGCTGATGTAGTTGACGTGATTCAGCTCCCTGCTTTTCTGGCGCGTCAGACCGACCTGGTGGAGGCGATGGCGAAAACCGGCGCCGTGATTAACGTGAAAAAGCCGCAGTTCGTCAGTCCTGGTCAGATGGGCAATATCGTGGATAAATTCCACGAGGGCGGCAATGATAAGGTGATTCTGTGCGATCGCGGCGCGAACTTTGGTTATGATAACCTGGTCGTGGATATGCTGGGTTTTGGCGTGATGAAGAAAGTCTCCGGCAACTGTCCGGTGATTTTTGACGTGACTCATGCGCTGCAATGCCGCGACCCGTTTGGCGCCGCCTCTGGCGGTCGTCGTGGTCAGGTGACCGAGCTGGCGCGCGCCGGTATGGCGGTCGGTCTGGCGGGACTGTTCCTGGAATCGCATCCGGATCCGGCTAACGCGAAGTGCGACGGTCCTTCCGCGCTGCCGCTGGCGAAACTGGAGCAGTTCCTGACGCAGATAAAAGCGATTGATGATTTGGTGAAAAGCTTCGACGAACTGGATACCGAGAACTAATTACGTTTTTTTGCTTGGATAGGCCGGATAAGACGTTATCCGGCTTTTTTGTCTCAGGCAAAAATTGTCATCAGATAGGCGGCAAATAAAGCCAGATGCGCCGCGCCGTTCAGCACGTTGGTGCGTCCGGTAGAGAACGAAATATGGCACAGCACTAACGAGGCCACCATCACTACCATTTCCGGCGCGTCTAAACCAAACACCAGATCATTCCCTGTCGCCCAGGCGATAAGCGTGACGACCGGCACGGTCAATGAAATCGTCGCCAACACCGATCCGAAGAACAAATTCATTGCCCGCTGAACCTGATTATTCAGCACTGCTTTCAGGGCGCCCAGCCCTTCTGGCGAGAGAATTAACAGCGCGACCAGGAAACCGGTAAAGGCGACCGGGGCGTTCATGCTGGTCAGCAGCGCCTCCAGCGGGCTGGCATTCATTTTGGTAACGGCAATGACCGCAATTAAATGAACCAGTAACCAGACAGTATGCCAGACGCTACTGTGCGCTGAGGGTTTACCGTGATGTGGGTTGTCATCATCGCTTTCATCTTCATGTTCATAGATAAATAAACTTTGGTGCGTTTTGGTTTGGATCAACAAAAATACGCCGTACATCGCGGCGGAAATTAACGCCACCAATAATGCCTGACCGGTAGAGAAATTTGCTTGCGGCAACGCCATTGGCAAAACCAGTACAATGATCGCCAGCGGAAACAGCGCGATAAGATACTGCTTAATCCCAAATAAATTCATATATTGCGTTGCGAATTTACGCCCGCCCAACAACAACGAGAAACCGACCAGTCCCCCGGTGACAATCATAATAATAGAGTAGAGCGTATCGCGCATAAGCGTTGGCGCAGCATCGCCGGTGGCCATCAGCGCTGAAATTAAACTCACCTCAAGAATAACGACGGACAGGCTTAAAATAAGCGATCCGTAAGGCTCGCCGAGTCGGTGCGCTAATACATCCGCATGACGAACTACACTGAATGCGCTGCTTAAAATACCAATAAGTGCAAGGATATTGATGCCAATAACCACTGGTAGTGACTGGCTGCTTCCCCAAAGGAACAGCACTACCAGCGCAAGAACCGGGAAAATAAGCGAAGTCTCCTTATGGCGGGTTTTCACCGCCTCACAGGCATGTGTCATTAGGGGCTCCCTTGTGCAGGTATTAATATTTTGGGGAATAGTAAAGAAGGTAAAAATAGCAGAAGTTTGCATTTTCTCAGTGACTTTTTACGTAATTTTACGGCGTAGACTATTTTTTAATTTCAAGGCTATAAAAAAGCATCTTGTTTTAACTGTGTTTAAATAACAAAAAGTTAATCTCCGTAAAAAGTAAAAATACGTCTCGACTGGCGTGATAGCGCATTCTTTACCACACTTAACGTTTTTCCTGAAGACGGAGGCTCTGATGCCGTATAAAGCCAAAAGTTATTTACCCGATAATGTGAAAAGTGTTCTTCCTGCCCATGCTCAGGAAATTTACAAAGAGGCGTTTAATAGCGCCTGGGAGCAATATAAAGATAAAGCCGATCGCCGTGATGACGCCAGCCGTGAAGAAACTGCACACAAAGTCGCCTGGGCGGCGGTTAAAAACGATTATGAGAAAGGCGAAGATGATAAATGGCATAAGAAAAAATAAATACTGCATTACTAACGCACTGGGCGCGATCGAAGTAATACGCGACATCTGTCTTGATGACCTTGTCGCGAACGTTCTGGCAGTGCCAGGCGTGAGGGGGAAAGCTGGAGATAGCGAGTTTGTCCTGACGCGGGAGGTTTTCCCGCGCACAGATTCAAAATGTCAGCACTTTGTCTGCGGCCAGCGTCCATTGCGCCAGCTCGACCAGACTTCCGATTTCCACACCGTCAATCAGCGGCAGGGGGGTGATACCACGTCCGTCCGCACAGGTTTTGCATAATTTTACTGGTACATTTTGCGCGGTCAGAATCTCCAGCATTTGCTGAATATTATAACCTTCAGCCGGTTTTTGGCCGCGCAACCCCGCCGTTACGGCATCTGACATCAAAAACAGGCGCAAATCAAGATGGCTTTCTTGCTCACGCAGCGCAATAGCCAGACGCAGGCTATTAAATAATGATTCGCTGCCGTAGGCGGCGCCGTTGACGATAATCACGATATTTTGCATAGGTGACACTCCTCCTGGAGAAATTTTGTCGGCAATGGCGTTATGTTACCTCGGGAACCGAATGCCGCCAAATAAGTGGGAAAAATTCCGGGTCGACTCCCGGAAAAAATAAGGATATTCCTGGATGCACGAGAAAATGCTGCAAAACCTGTCCGGACACGTTATGGTTTACCCTGATGCTATTCCTCTAATCTTTTGTTGTAAGAAGTTGCCGACACGTTGAGCCGTACTGTTTTTCTTTCATTTCCACTCTCACTTCTCCTGCTGATTGCCAGCGGCACGATCTGCGCGCAGGCGCAAGACCCTTTCGATCAAAACCGTCTGCCGGATTTAGGCATGACGCCGGAATCCCACGAAGGGGAAAAACATTTTGCCGAGATGGCCAAAGCGTTTGGCGAAGCCAGTATGAAAAATAACGCTCTGGATACTGGCGAACAGGCGCGGCAATTCGCTTTCGGACAGGTGCGGGATGTGGTCAGTGATCAGGTGAACCAGCAGGTTGAAAGCTGGTTGTCGGCCTGGGGCAGCGCCAGCGTCGATGTTAAGGTTGACAACGAAGGTCACTTTAACGGTAGTCGCGGAAGCTGGTTTATTCCTTTACAGGATAAACAGCGATATTTGACCTGGAGCCAGCTTGGTCTTACGCAACAGACTGACGGGCTGGTAAGCAACATTGGCGTGGGGCAGCGCTGGGTGCAGAATGGCTGGCTTTTGGGCTATAACACCTTTTACGATAATCTGCTGGATGAAAACCTGCAGCGCGCCGGAGTTGGCGCGGAGGCGTGGGGAGAATATTTGCGTTTATCCGCCAACTATTATCAGCCTTTTGCCGACTGGCAGACGCATACGGCGACCTTAGAACAGCGAATGGCGCGTGGGTATGATATCAATGCGCAAATGCGGTTGCCGTTTTACCAGCATATCAATACCAGCGTTAGCCTGGAGCAGTACTTTGGCGATAGCGTGGATCTGTTTGATTCCGGAACGGGGTATCACAATCCTGTAGCGTTAAAACTGGGCCTCAACTATACGCCTGTTCCTTTGCTTACGATGACGGCCCGGCACAAACAGG
The DNA here is from genome assembly GCF_008692845.1 of Salmonella enterica subsp. arizonae. Classification (GTDB taxonomy): domain Bacteria; phylum Pseudomonadota; class Gammaproteobacteria; order Enterobacterales; family Enterobacteriaceae; genus Salmonella; species Salmonella arizonae. Next base: position 641,736 of record NZ_VXJW01000001.1, on the reverse strand, counting down.
GCGAAAGCGGAGTCAGTCAGAATAACTTGGGACTGACGCTTAATTACCGTTTCGGCGTGCCGCTAAAAAAACAGCTTGCCGCCAGTGAAGTAGCACAAAGCCAGTCATTACGCGGTAGTCGCTATGATATGCCGCAACGTAACGCGCTACCGACAATGGAGTATCGGCAGCGTAAAACACTAACGGTTTTTCTGGCGACGCCGCCCTGGGATCTTACGCCTGGCGAGACGGTTACGTTAAAATTACAGGTGCGCAGCGTACACGGCATTCGTCATTTGAGCTGGCAGGGCGATACGCAGGCATTAAGTTTGACGGCAGGAACGGACACCCGAAATACCGAGGGCTGGACAATCATTATGCCGGCCTGGGATAACCGCGAAGACGCGACAAATTGCTGGCGTTTATCGGTGGTTGTTGAAGATGAAAAAGGTCAGCGTGTCTCTTCCAATGAGATCACGCTTGCGCTGACTGAACCATTTATTACAATGCCGGACGATAATCCGCCTTGGCAACCGTTCCAGGAGCAATAATTAAAAGATGCGTTCCTGATGCACCCAGACGGCGGCTTCCACGCGCGACTTCAACTTCATTTTCTTGAGCATATGTTTCACATGTACCTTGACCGTACTTTCGGTGATGTCCAGACGCCGGGCTATCATCTTATTCGGCAATCCCTGCGCGATAAGCTTCAGAATATCGCGCTCACGCGGGGTGAGTTGCGTTACATCACGATCGGTGGTGGCGCGGTTTGCCCGCAGACTGGCCGCCAGTATCGGCGTTAACGCTTCGCTTAATACCATTTCTCCGGCGGCGGCTTGTTGCAATGCTTTGAGCAAGTCTTCAGGCTCCATGTCTTTCAACAGATAGCCGTCCGCGCCGCGCTTTAGCGCCGTGACTACATCTTCTTCATGATTAGATACGCTGAAAACCACAATACGTCCTGACAGCGCTTTTTCGCGTAATTTATCCAGCGTTTCGAGACCATTCATTCCAGGCATATTCAGATCGAGGAGTATCAGATCGGGATCGAGCGATTCCGCCAGTTCAATACCCTGCTCACCGTTGCTGGCTTCGCCGACCACGCAGACATCGGGCGCCATACTCACAAGCTGCTTTACACCCGTCCGTAGCATCGGATGGTCGTCAATTAACAGGATGGTTGCCGGTTCCTGATTATTCATGGGTATCTCCCTGGGTTTCTGTGAAGTTTGTTTCTGGAATAAAAGTAACAGTGACCGCTGTTCCGCCAGACTCACGACGGTGTACCTGGCAATCGCCGCGCAAACTTTGCGCCCGGTCGCGCATGATGATCATGCCGTAGTGATTACTGCGTTCGGCGTTTTCTGGTACGCCGCAGCCATTATCCTGTACTTTTAGTTTGACCTGTTTGCCGCATTGCGTCACTGTCACCACCACGTCATCGGCATGAGAGTGTTTAAGGGCGTTGCTGAGGGCTTCCCTGGCAATTTGCAACAGGTGTATCGCCTGGTGTGACGGCACCAGACGGGGGGGAAGCTGATAATCTAGTTTTACCGTAAAGCCAAACCGGGCGCTGAACTCCTGGCAGCTAGCCTCCAGCGCCGGACGTAACCCAGGCTCCGTCAACTGTAACCGGAATGTGGTTAACAGTTCGCGCAGTTGTGCCCAGGAGCAGTTCAGCTCGTTGCGAATTTGGCTAAGTAACTCACGGCTGCTTTCCGGTAACGCGTCGCCCTGCATTTGCAGGCAACTCACCTGCATTTTCATACAAGAGAGCGACTGGGCAATAGAATCATGCAGTTCGCGGGCAATGGTGGCACGCTCTTCCATGACAATCAACTGCTGCTGGCGCTCCTGATGCCTGTCAAGCGCCAGAGTCGCGGTAAGCTGTTCAACCAGCGTGTCCACCAGTTGCTGCTGATCGTGGCTGAGATTACGTCCATAAGGCAGCGTCGCCAGCAAAATACCGTATTGGGTGTGAGAGTCGGTGAGCCGCCATTTTAAGGTTGTGCCGCCATTAATCATCGGCAGGGCGCTACGTGGGCAAAGACGGCAACCTTTATCATCGCAACTGATATCCGACTGACAGGTGAATTCCTGGTGATTATCTTCATCTTCCAGGTCATAGACTCGCAGTTCAATATCATGTAACTGGGTTAAATTTTGCAGGCCGTTCAGTACCGGTGAAAGACGTTCACATAGCGGAGCTTGTGAATGCAGACGGCGGTTGGCTTGCCACAAAAACGAGAGAATCTGATTTTTATGTTCCAGACCGGCCGTTTTTTCCTGTACACGCTGTTCCAGTACCGCATAACTTTCGGCCAGTTCTTCAGACATATTATTGAGCGCTGAACCCAGCGCAGCCATCTCATTGCGTCCACTGATATTGGCTCGTTGAGTAAAATCGCGCTGGCTGACGGCGCGCGCCATCGATAACAACTGTTGCCACGGCTGCAAAAGGCGAACGCGTAGCCAGATAATTGTAAATACCAGCAATAGCGCCATAAAGAGCGCCATTACCCGGTGAACTAACACCACGCGTTCGATACGCAATTCAGTGGTATGATCGAAGGAGGTGACCAGGCGATCCAGGCCCGCCACAAAGCGTGTGACATCTTCTGCGACCGCGTGCGCGTTTTGCGCGTGCTGTAGCCCTGGCGAAAGTTCGTTATGCCAGTAATCCTGCAAGGCTTTCAGTTGCTTCTGCTGCCCGTCTCGCTCGGCGGCGCGGGTCAACTCAGGGCTGAATGCTGTCTGCTCCATCTCATCCAGCAGTTTTTCATCTTTCGCATCCAGCGGGATGGCGGCCAGCAGTCGATAACTTTGCATACGCAATGAGCCCGCTTTGTTAATCGCATGAGCGCTGCCCTGCACGCCCTGAACCAGCCAGCCGGAAACAGCCATCCCCGCCACGCCGATAGCGGTAGAGAGCATGACAATAAGCGCCAGTTGGTTGACCAGCGTAAGAGGAGAGAAACAACGTTTAAGCATGTCACCTTCTTTCTTCGGGGTATTGGCGCCGAAAAACCGTAGTAAACAAGGGGAACAATCGGCTGTGCCGCTATTCTCAACGATATACCGGAGTATACCCATACCTATAACGAGTTACTCCTTAATTGCCGTCGTAGAGAGGGGTCTTCAACGACAAGGAGTAGATAGACACAGCATGGTGAAAAACCACAGCTTTTTTGTCGATAAGACCTACTCATTAAGGATAATAGCTATTTTTAGTCGCCTGCGGCGACGACTTTTCCTTTGATTTATATCAACTTACCTTCGGCAGTAAACCCTAATGTGGCAGATATCAAACCAAGAATCAGAGGTGTCTATGAGTCACTCATCTGCCCCGGAAAGGGCAACTGGCGCTGTTATCACAGAATGGCGTCCGGAAGATCCGGCGTTCTGGCAGCAACGAGGCCATCGTGTCGCCAGCCGTAATTTGTGGATTTCTGTCCCGTGTTTACTGCTGGCATTTTGCGTGTGGATGCTATTCAGCGCAGTGGCGGTGAACCTGCCGAAAGTGGGATTTAATTTTACGACCGATCAACTCTTTATGCTTACCGCGTTGCCATCCGTTTCCGGCGCGCTACTGCGTGTACCTTATTCCTTTATGGTGCCGCTATTTGGCGGACGTCGCTGGACGGCATTCAGTACTGGCATCCTCATTGTGCCTTGCGTATGGTTAGGCTTTGCCGTTCAGGATACCAGTACGCCCTTTAGCACCTTCATTATTATTTCCCTGTTGTGTGGTTTTGCCGGCGCGAATTTTGCCTCCAGTATGGCGAATATTAGCTTCTTCTTTCCCAAGCAAAAGCAGGGGGGCGCACTGGGTCTGAACGGCGGTCTGGGTAATATGGGCGTGAGCGTGATGCAACTGGTTGCGCCGCTGGTGGTTTCGCTCTCTATCTTTGCCGCATTCGGCAGCCACGGCGTAGAGCAGCCGGATGGTTCTCAGCTCTATCTGGCGAACGCCGCCTGGATTTGGGTACCGTTTCTGGCCATTTTCACACTGGCGGCGTGGTTTGGCATGAACGAGTTGGCGACGTCTAAGGCCTCGCTAAAAGAGCAACTGCCGGTGCTCAGGCGTGGTCATCTGTGGATCATGAGCCTGCTGTATCTGGCAACCTTCGGATCGTTTATCGGTTTTTCCGCAGGTTTCGCTATGCTTTCTAAAACGCAATTCCCGGATGTGCAGATCCTGCATTACGCATTTTTCGGTCCGTTTATCGGCGCGCTGGCGCGTTCGGCAGGCGGCGCAATTTCTGACCGTCTGGGTGGGACTCGCGTAACGCTTATCAACTTTGTCCTGATGGCCATTTTCAGCGGCCTGCTATTCCTGACATTACCCACAGGCGGCGTTGGCGGTAGCTTTATTGCATTCTACGGGGTGTTCCTGGCGCTGTTCCTTACCGCGGGGCTGGGAAGTGGTTCTACCTTCCAGATGATCTCTGTTATCTTCCGTAAGCTGACGATGGACAGGGTCAAAGCGGAAGGTGGATCTGAAGAAAAAGCAATGCGTGAAGCGGCGACCGATACGGCGGCAGCGCTGGGCTTTATTTCCGCGATTGGCGCGATTGGCGGTTTTTTTATTCCGAAAGCATTTGGTTCATCTTTAGCATTAACCGGTTCGCCGGTGGGTGCTATGAAAGTTTTCCTTGTTTTCTATATCGCCTGTGTCGTTATTACCTGGGCGGTATATGGACGCCATTCTAAAAATAAAAAGTAATATTTGATTATCCTTTGCGCGGCGTTAGACCGCGCTTTTTTTTATCTGCTTTTAGTTACAACATACATATTATAAACAAGAGATGCGCCACAATTTAAACATACGCATTTGTACAGGCCATTCAGGGTAATACCACTTAATACCCACTTGCCGAAATTTTAACATTCATGCAATGCGTAAATTTATTTTTAATTAATAAAATCAGAAAGATATATAAATAAAAACCTCCTCCAAAAGGAGTATACAGAAGGTTTGCTTGCCATTTACATCCCTGTCCGCCTTGATCGTTATCAATTCCCACGCCCACTCAGCGCGTTACCTTCGCCTTAAGTTAAGCAATGTCGATTTATCAGAGAGCCGTGAGGCTCCACACAGGAGAAACCCGATGAGTAAATTCCTGGACCGGTTTCGCTACTTCAAGCAGAAGGGCGAAACCTTTGCCGATGGGCACGGCCAGCTTCTCGAAACAAACCGGGACTGGGAGGACGGATACCGCCAACGTTGGCAGCATGATAAAATTGTGCGCTCAACCCACGGGGTGAACTGCACCGGTTCATGTAGCTGGAAAATTTATGTCAAAAACGGTCTGGTGACCTGGGAAACACAGCAAACCGATTATCCTCGCACCCGTCCTGATATGCCAAACCATGAACCTCGCGGTTGCCCGCGCGGCGCCAGCTACTCCTGGTATCTCTACAGCGCTAACCGACTAAAATATCCGCTGATGCGCAAACGTCTGATGAAGATGTGGCGTGAGGCGAAGCAACTGCACCGCGACCCGGTAGAAGCATGGGCCTCCATCATTGAAGACGCGGATAAAGCGAAAAGCTTTAAACAGGCGCGTGGGCGTGGCGGCTTTGTCCGTTCTTCATGGCAGGAGGTCAACGAACTGATTGCCGCTTCCAACGTCTATACCGTGAAAACCTACGGCCCGGACCGTGTCGCGGGCTTTTCGCCTATCCCGGCAATGTCGATGGTTTCCTACGCTTCCGGCGCACGCTACCTCTCTCTGATTGGCGGTACCTGCCTGAGCTTCTACGACTGGTATTGCGACCTACCGCCAGCGTCACCGCAAACCTGGGGTGAGCAGACCGACGTGCCTGAATCCGCCGACTGGTACAACTCCAGCTATATCATCGCCTGGGGCTCTAATGTGCCGCAGACCCGTACGCCTGACGCCCACTTCTTTACCGAAGTACGTTACAAAGGCACCAAAACCGTTGCGGTCACGCCCGACTATTCGGAAATCGCCAAACTGTGCGATCTGTGGTTGGCGCCGAAGCAGGGGACCGATGCGGCGATGGCGCTGGCGATGGGCCACGTCATGCTGCGCGAATTCCATCTGGACAACCCGCGTCAGTACTTCACCGATTATGTCCGTCGCTATACCGACATGCCAATGCTGGTGATGCTTGAAGAACGTGATGGTTATTATGCCGCAGGCCGTATGCTGCGCGCTGCCGATCTCGTTGATTCGCTGGGGCAGGAAAATAACCCGGAATGGAAAACCGTCGCCATTAGCAGCAATGGCGAGATGGTGGCGCCGAACGGCTCCATCGGTTTCCGCTGGGGTGAAAAAGGCAAATGGAACCTCGAACAGCGCGACGGCACTACTGGCACAGAAACTGAATTGCAGCTCAGCTTGCTGGGTAGCCAGGATGAGATTGCTGACGTGGGCTTCCCGTATTTCGGCGGCGAGGGTTCAGAGTACTTTAATCATGTAGCGCTGGATAACGTCCTGCTGCATAAACTGCCGGCAAAACGTCTGCAACTGGCCGATGGTTCTTCAGCGTTAGTCACCACCGTGTATGACCTGACTATGGCGAACTATGGTCTGGAACGCGGCCTGAACGATGAAAATTGCGCCGCCAGTTATGACGATACTAAAGCGTATACGCCAGCATGGGCCGAGCAGATCACTGGCGTGCCGCGGGCGCAGATCATCCGTATCGCACGGGAGTTCGCCGATAACGCGGACAAAACGCACGGGCGTTCAATGATTATCGTTGGCGCCGGTCTGAACCACTGGTATCACCTCGATATGAACTATCGCGGGCTGATCAATATGTTGGTGTTCTGTGGTTGCGTTGGTCAGAGCGGCGGCGGCTGGGCGCACTACGTCGGCCAGGAAAAACTGCGCCCGCAAACCGGCTGGCAGCCGCTGGCGTTTGCCCTTGACTGGCAGCGTCCGGCGCGTCACATGAACAGCACCTCTTACTTCTATAACCACTCCAGCCAGTGGCGCTACGAGACGGTGACCGCCGAGGAGTTACTGTCGCCGATGGCGGACAAATCCCGCTATAGCGGTCATCTGATTGACTTCAATGTGCGCGCCGAGCGTATGGGCTGGTTGCCGTCGGCACCGCAGTTAGGCACCAACCCGCTGTATATTGCGCGTGAAGCGGAAAAAGCCGGTATGACGCCGGTAGATTATACTGTCAAATCCCTGAAAGAGGGTTCGATTCGCTTTGCCGCCGAGCAGCCGGAAAACGGTAAAAACCACCCGCGTAACCTGTTCATCTGGCGTTCTAACCTGCTTGGGTCTTCCGGTAAGGGCCATGAGTACATGCTGAAATATCTGCTGGGTACTGAGCATGGTATTCAGGGGCTGGATCTGGGTAAACAGGGCGGTGTGAAGCCGGAAGAAGTGGAGTGGCGTGACAATGGCCTGGACGGCAAACTGGATCTGGTGGTGACGCTGGACTTCCGCCTGTCGAGCACCTGCCTGTACTCCGATATCGTACTGCCGACCGCCACCTGGTATGAAAAAGACGATATGAATACCTCGGATATGCATCCGTTTATTCATCCGCTCTCTGCCGCCGTAGATCCAGCCTGGGAATCGAAAAGCGACTGGGAAATCTACAAAGGCATTGCGAAGAAATTCTCCGAAGTCTGTGTAGGCCACCTGGGTAAAGAGACTGACGTCGTGACGCTGCCGATCCAGCACGATTCTGCCGCTGAACTGGCGCAGCCGCTGGACGTGAAAGACTGGAAAAAAGGCGAATGCGATCTGATCCCAGGGAAAACCGCGCCGCACATCATGACCGTCGAGCGCGATTACCCGGCGACTTACGAACGCTTTACCTCTATCGGCCCGCTGATGGAGAAAATCGGCAACGGCGGGAAAGGGATTGCCTGGAACACGCAGAGCGAAATGGACTTGCTGCGTAAGCTCAATTACACCAAAGCGGACGGTCCGGCGAAAGGCCAGCCGATGCTCAACACGGCGATTGACGCGGCAGAGATGATCCTGACGTTAGCGCCGGAAACCAACGGTCAGGTGGCGGTGAAAGCCTGGGCGGCGCTGAGCGAGTTTACCGGTCGCGACCATACGCATCTGGCAACCAATAAAGAAGAAGAGAAAATCCGCTTCCGCGATATTCAGGCGCAGCCGCGCAAAATTATCTCCAGCCCGACCTGGTCTGGTCTGGAGGATGAGCACGTTTCTTATAACGCCGGTTATACCAACGTTCACGAACTGATCCCATGGCGCACGCTCTCTGGTCGCCAACAGTTGTATCAGGATCACCAGTGGATGCGCGACTTCGGCGAAAGTCTGCTGGTGTATCGCCCACCGATCGACACCCGCTCGGTGAAAGCGGTGATGGGGCGTAAATCCAACGGTAATCCGGAGAAGGCGCTCAACTTCCTGACGCCGCACCAGAAATGGGGTATCCACTCGACCTACAGCGATAACCTGTTGATGCTGACCTTGTCGCGTGGCGGCCCGATTGTGTGGATGAGCGAAACCGACGCCAAAGATCTGGGCATTGAAGATAACGACTGGATCGAAGTCTTCAACAGCAACGGTGCGCTGACTGCACGTGCGGTTATCAGCCAACGTGTTCCGGCAGGGATGACCATGATGTACCACGCGCAGGAACGTATCGTTAACCTGCCGGGTTCAGAAATCACCCAGCAGCGCGGTGGGATCCACAACTCGGTGACCCGTATTACGCCGAAACCGACCCATATGATCGGCGGCTACGCGCAGTTAGCCTACGGCTTTAACTACTACGGTACCGTCGGCTCCAACCGCGATGAGTTTGTGGTGGTACGTAAGATGAAGAACATTAACTGGTTGGATGGCGAAGGCAATGACCAGGTACAGGAGAGCGTAAAATGAAAATTCGTTCACAAGTCGGCATGGTGCTGAATCTCGATAAGTGCATCGGCTGTCATACCTGTTCAGTCACCTGTAAAAACGTCTGGACCAGTCGCGAAGGTATGGAATACGCGTGGTTCAACAACGTAGAAAGTAAGCCTGGCGTTGGTTTTCCGAATGACTGGGAAAATCAGGAAAAATGGAAAGGCGGCTGGATCCGCAAAATCAACGGCAAACTACAGCCGCGCATGGGCAACCGGGCGCTGCTGCTGGGTAAAATCTTCGCTAACCCGCATCTGCCGGGCATCGACGACTACTACGAGCCGTTTGATTACGACTACCAGACCCTGCATACCGCGCCGGAAAGCAAACATCAGCCGATCGCGCGTCCACGCTCGCTGATTACCGGCCAGCGGATGGACAAAATTACCAGCGGGCCAAACTGGGAAGAGATTCTGGGCGGCGAGTTCGAAAAACGCGCCAAAGACCAGAACTTCGAAAACATGCAGAAGGCGATGTACGGCCAGTTCGAAAACACCTTCATGATGTACCTGCCGCGCCTGTGCGAGCACTGTCTCAACCCGGCGTGCGTCGCGACCTGCCCGAGCGGCGCGATTTATAAGCGTGAAGAAGATGGCATTGTGCTGATCGACCAGGACAAGTGCCGCGGCTGGCGGATGTGCATCACCGGTTGCCCGTACAAGAAAATTTACTTCAACTGGAAGAGCGGCAAGTCCGAGAAGTGCATCTTCTGCTACCCGCGTATCGAAGCCGGTCAGCCGACCGTTTGCTCCGAAACCTGCGTGGGCCGTATCCGTTATCTTGGCGTACTGCTGTATGACGCAGATGCCATTGAAAGCGCCGCCAGTACAGAAAACGAAAAAGATCTGTACCAGCGTCAACTGGACGTGTTCCTCGATCCGAACGATCCGGCTGTCATTGAGCAGGCGCTGAAGGACGGCGTGCCGCAGAGCGTGATCGATGCGGCGCAGCAATCGCCAGTGTACAAAATGGCGATGGACTGGAAGCTGGCGCTGCCGCTGCATCCGGAATACCGCACGTTGCCGATGGTCTGGTACGTGCCGCCTTTGTCACCGATTCAGTCTGCCGCCGACGCGGGTGAACTGGGCAGCAACGGTATTCTGCCGGATGTAGACAGTCTGCGTATCCCGGTGCAGTACCTGGCGAACCTGTTGACCGCTGGCGACACTCAGCCGGTACTGTTGGCGCTGAAACGGATGCTGGCGATGCGTCACTACAAACGTGCGGAAACCGTAGACGGTAAAGTGGATACCCGCGCACTGGAAGAGGTGGGTTTAAGCGAAGTCCAGGCCCAGGAAATGTATCGTTATTTGGCGATTGCTAATTATGAAGATCGCTTTGTGGTACCGAGCAGCCATCGTGAACTGGCGCGTGACGCATTCCCGGAGAAAAGCGGTTGTGGCTTCACCTTTGGCGACGGTTGCCACGGCTCTGACAGCAAATTCAACCTGTTCAATAGTCGCCGCATTGACGCGATTGATGTGACCAGCAAAACGGAGCCGCACGCATGATTGAACTTGTCATAGTTTCGCGTCTGCTCGAATATCCGGATGCTGCCCTGTGGCAGCATCAGCAGGAACTGTTCGATGCGCTCGCCTTATCTGAAAATCTGGATGAAGAGGATGCCCGGCGGCTTAGCGTTTTTCTGCACGATTTAACCGCGCAGGAAATACTGGATGTTCAGGCAAGCTATAGCGAGTTATTCGACCGTGGTCGTGCAACCTCATTGCTGTTGTTTGAGCATGTGCATGGTGAGTCTCGCGATCGCGGTCAGGCGATGGTTGATCTGATGGCTCAGTATGAGCAGCACGGTTTACAGCTCGATAGCCGCGAACTTCCCGATCATCTGCCGCTATACCTGGAATACCTTGCGCAACTGCCGAAAAGCGAGGCGTTAGGTGGTTTGCAGGATATTGCGCCGATTCTGGCGTTGCTCAGTGCCCGTTTGCAGCAGCGTGAAAGCCAGTATGCGGTATTGTTCGACCTGTTATTGAAGTTGGCCAATACAACGATCGACAGCGACAAAGTCGCAGAAAAAATTGCTGATGAAGTTCGCGATGATACCCCACAAGCTCTGGATGCGGTCTGGGAAGAAGAGCAGGTGAAATTCTTTGCCGATCAGGGCTGCGGCGAGACTGCCATTTCCGCTCACCAGCGTCGTTTTTCTGGAGCAGTTGCCCCGCAATATCTGAATATCTCTAACGGAGGACAGCAATAATGCACTTCCTGAATATGTTCTTCTTTGACATCTACCCGTACATTGCCGGATCGGTGTTTCTGATCGGTAGCTGGTTACGTTACGACTACGGACAGTACACTTGGCGGGCGGCCTCCAGCCAGATGCTGGATCGCAAGGGGATGAATCTGGCGTCGAACCTGTTCCACATTGGGATTCTGGGAATTTTTGCTGGTCACTTCCTGGGAATGTTAACGCCGCACTGGATGTATGAATCTTTTTTGCCCATTGAAGTGAAACAGAAAATGGCGATGATCGCGGGCGGTGCCTGCGGCGTGCTGACGCTGGTCGGCGGTATTTTGCTGCTCAAGCGTCGTCTGTTCAGCCCACGAGTACGCGCCACAACCACTGGCGCAGATATTCTGATTCTCTCGCTACTGGTGATTCAGTGCGCGCTGGGGCTATTAACCATTCCGTTCTCAGCGCAGCATATGGACGGTAGCGAGATGATGAAACTGGTCGGCTGGGCGCAGTCTGTGGTGACATTCCACGGCGGGGCGTCTGAGCATCTTGACGGCGTGGCATTTATCTTCCGTTTGCATCTGGTATTAGGGATGACCTTATTCCTGCTGTTCCCGTTCTCGCGTCTGGTACATATCTGGAGCGTGCCGGTTGAATATCTGACCCGTAAATATCAGCTTGTTCGCGCACGTCACTGATTCCCTTTAACAGGATACTAAACCCTACTTCGGTAGGGTTTTTTTATGCCTGATTGCCCGATGGCGGCTACGCCTTATCCAGCCTACAGGGAATCAGGTCCAGGGTTTGGTAGGCCCGATCAGCGTAGCCGCCATTGGGCAATGGGTACAGGCAATATAATCCAGGTGGGGGATGAAACAATATGAGGTAGTGTGTTTAACGGGGATAATATACGCGACGGAAGTGATGATGGTGGAGGAAGGATGACTCGGCGCGTAGCGCCTTGCCCTTGGGGTCGTTGCCTGCGGCAACGCTTTCTCGCTGCGCTCGAATCGAACCTTAGTCGAAGCTTCTCATCCTTCCCCGCACGGAGAGATATAAGGCAGTGTGCTTAACGGGGATAATATACGCGACGGAAGTAATGGTGGTGGGGGAAGGATTCGAACCTTCGAAGTCGATGACGGCAGATTTACAGTCTGCTCCCTTTGGCCGCTCGGGAACCCCACCAGGGGTATACTAATTTTATGAATCTACCGGAATGAATGGTGGTGGGGGAAGGATTCGAACCTTCGAAGTCGATGACGACAGATTTACAGTCTGTTCCCTTTGGCCGCTCGGGAACCCCACCACGGGGTAATGCTTAATACCGGCCTGCTTCCTTTCGGTAAGCGGGGCGCATCATATCAAATGACGCGCCGCTGTAAAGCATTCCTTTGCCTGAAATGTACTGTTTGCGTACTTTTCATCCGTAACGGATTAAAGCTAATCAATTAATATTACTGACGATTAAAGAATAATCGTCCGGTTGCCGTAAACAAAGACTCGCTGCGCCAGAACCTGATACAGCGCGCGGCTTAATACGTTTTTCTCAACGTCGCGTCCGGCACGCATCATATCTTCTGCGGTGTAGGTGTGATCCACGTGAATCACATCTTGCATAATGATCGGACCTTCATCCAAATTATCATTCACATAGTGCGCGGTAGCGCCGATGATTTTCACGCCGCGCTCATAGGCCTGGTGATAAGGTCGCGCGCCGATAAACGCTGGCAGGAATGAGTGGTGGATATTGATAATCTTGTTCGGGAATCGTGCCACAAAATCTGGAGTTAAAACGCGCATATACTTGGCCAGTACCACATAGTCTGGTTGATGAGCGTCAATGGCGTCTGCCATCTTCCGGTCATGTTCTTCACGCGTTAATCCCTCATGACTGACCAGTTCGAAAGGGATCTCAAAGCGCTCAACCAGTGAACGTAATGTTTCATGGTTGCCAATGACCGCGGCGATTTCAACATCCAGCCCGCCATAGTTGGCTTTCATTAGCAGGTCACCCAGACAATGCGCCTCTTTGGTAACCAGAATCACTACCCGACGGCGTCCGGCAGGATTCAGTTCGCGAACAGAGCCTTCCGGTAAGGCGCTGTCTAGATCCGCCAGGAGAGTGGAATCATTGAAGATGCCTTCCAGCTCGGTTCGCATAAAAAAGCGCCCGGTACGATGGTCAACAAATTCATTATTTTGCACAATATTAAGCTCATGCTTATAGCAAATGTTGGTAATGCGCGCGATAAGGCCTTTTTGATCGGGACAAATAGTACGCAGAACTTTACGTTGTAGTGATTGCATTGCCAGAAAAATCCTGTTGAGAGTGTTTGCTGTATCGATACTGTCAGGCGTCACTGGCCACAGCACTTTTTAAATTTTTTGCCTGATCCGCATGGGCAGGGATCATTTCGACCCAACTGCGGGCGGGTACCGTCAATATAATACCACTGACCGTTTTCTTTGATAAAACGGGAGCGTTCGATAATCGCCCTAGTTTTCCCTTGTTCGGAAAAACGCGCGATAAAACTAACATAACCTGTATTTCCTGCTTCTGACCAGTTATGTTCAAAAATAGTCAGGCCGAGCCACTTGGTATTGGCAAATCCGGCGATGATATCATCGCGAAACGCGGCCGCATTGCAGGTTGGATGCCAGCTCTTAATTAAGTAATCTGCGTCTTTCATCACAAAAGCGCAGTAACGAGAGCGCATGAGATGTGACGGATCGGGTGCTACTCGTTCTCCGGACACAATACGACCACAACATAGGCTATACTCGTCACCGCTACCACAGGGACAAGGCTGAGACACAATAATCTCCCTGAATATAAAAAACGGCGTTGAACGCCAGGGTGGCATTATGTTAACTGAGCAGTGGCGATGTTGCTACGTCTTAAAGCCAGGGGAAGTCGTTAAGTACGATGAGAAAAATGAAAATAGGGCTGGCGCTGGGATCTGGCGCGGCGAGAGGATGGTCTCATATTGGGGTCATCAAAGCCCTCAAGCAAACAGGCATTGATATTGATATTGTTGCAGGATGCTCAATAGGTTCACTGGTCGGCGCCGCGTATGCCTGTAATAAGTTGTCGGCGCTTGAACAGTGGATATGCTCATTCCGTTATTGGGATGTTCTACGCCTGATGGATTTATCATGGGGCAGAGGAGGGTTGCTTCGCGGCGAACGCGTATTTAATCACTATCGGGACATTATGCCTGTCACGGATTTTGACCACTGTTCACGACGATTTGGCGCGGTCGCGACGAATCTTAGCACCGGGCGGGAGTTATGGTTTACTGAGGGCGATCTACACCTTGCTGTGCGCGCATCGTGCAGTATGCCAGGGCTGATGTCTCCGGTTGAACATAACGGTTACTGGCTGGTAGATGGCGCGGTAGTCAATCCGGTTCCTGTCTCGTTAACCCGGGCGATGGGCGCTGATATCGTTATTGCGGTAGACCTGCAACATGATGCCCACCTCATGCAGCAAGATTTGCTCTCTGTAAATGTAGGGAATATAAATGAAGAGAGTGATGATTCGCTGCCCTGGCATAAGCGTTTAAAAGAACGTTTCAGTAGTCTGACTTCACGCCGTGGCGTGAGTACGCCAGGGGCAATGGAAATCATGACAACATCCATTCAGGTGTTGGAAAATCGTCTTAAACGTAACCGTATGGCTGGCGATCCGCCTGATATTCTCATTCAACCATTCTGTCCGCAAATCTCTACGCTGGATTTTCATCGCGCCCATGTCGCTATTGCGGCGGGTCAGTTAGCCGTAGAGAAAAAGATGGACGAACTTATGCCCTTGGTGCGTACCGACGTTTAATGTACCTTTTACGATCACTTAAGCAAATTCTGACAGGCGCGAGTGGCAATACCATGCCACTATTGATCAAAGCCAGTCAGGGGAGAGAACATGACGCAGCCATTGGTTGGAAAACAGATTCTTATTGTTGAAGACGAGCCTGTATTTCGCTCGCTTCTGGATTCGTGGTTTTCCTCTTTGGGAGCGACAACGGCATTGGCTGGCGACGGGGTAGATGCCCTGGAGTTGATGGGGCATTTTACGCCCGATCTCATGATTTGTGATATTGCCATGCCGAGAATGAACGGTCTCAAACTGGTAGAAAACTTACGCAATCGCGGAGACCAGACGCCTATTCTGGTTATTTCCGCAACAGAAAATATGGCGGATATCGCCAAAGCGTTACGCCTTGGGGTTGAAGATGTATTGCTGAAGCCGGTAAAAGATCTCAACCGCTTGCGGGAAACCGTATTTGCTTGCTTGTACCCTAATATGTTTAACTCGCGGGTTGAAGAGGAAGAACGCCTGTTTCGGGACTGGGATGCGATGGTGAGTAATCCGACCGCTGCGGCGCAATTGTTGCAAGAGTTGCAGCCTCCGGTACAGCAGGTGATTTCTCACTGCCGCATTAATTATCGACAGCTTGTCTCTGCCGATCAACCTGGACTGGTGCTGGATATTGCGCCGCTTTCTGATAATGAACTGGCATTTTATTGCCTGGATGTAACCCGGGCTGGAGATAATGGCGTGTTAGCCGCATTGTTGCTTCGGGCGCTATTTAACGGCTTATTGCAGGAGCAGCTCGGTCAACAAAATCACCGTTTACCAGAGTTGGGCACCCTATTAAAGCAGGTAAATCATCTGCTCAGACAAGCCAATTTACCCGGTCAATTCCCGCTATTTGTCGGCTACTATCACAGCGGACTCAAAAATTTGATTCTCGTCTCCGCCGGATTGAACGCTACATTAAATACGGGCGTTCATCAGGTTCAAATCAGCAACGGCGTGCCGTTAGGCACATTGGGCAAAGCCTATCTAAACCAATTAAGCCAGCGTTGCGACTCATGGCAGTGTCAAATATGGGGCGCAGGAGGACGCCTGCGGTTGATGTTGTCTGCGGAATGACCAAACGGGAGAGCGGGCGAAAATTGCTTTACCGGCCTTTCCCGACGAGTGTTACTATCTGCGGTAGATTTATAAGTATTTGTCTTAATTATACCAAGATAAGTCCTTTTTGGACCTGAGGCTTGTTCTGGTACTGATATACTGGAACACGATGCAGATTAATGAACACGTTCAATATATGAACAGTCCAGGAGAATTTTAAATGGCTGCCCTTTATTCGAAAGTCAAAAAAGCCGTTATCCCGGTCGCGGGACTGGGAACCAGGATGCTGCCAGCGACCAAAGCGATCCCGAAAGAGATGTTGCCGCTGGTTGATAAGCCATTAATTCAGTACGTCGTGAACGAATGTATCGCTGCTGGCATTACTGAAATTGTGCTTGTTACTCATTCTTCTAAAAATTCCATTGAAAACCACTTTGATACCAGTTTTGAATTGGAAGCAATGCTGGAAAAACGCGTTAAGCGTCAGCTTCTGGAAGAGGTCCAGTCTATTTGCCCCCCGCATGTCACTATTATGCAGGTACGTCAGGGGTTGGCAAAAGGCTTGGGTCATGCCGTATTGTGCGCGTATCCTGTAGTCGGAAACGAACCTGTCGCCGTTATTCTGCCAGACGTTATTCTTGACGAATATGAGTCCGATCTGTCTCAGGATAACCTGGCTGAAATGATCCGCCGTTTCGACGAAACTGGAAATAGTCAGATTATGGTTGAGCCAGTAGAAGATGTGACGGCTTACGGCGTTGTAAATTGCAAAGGCATTGAGCTGGCGCCGGGTGAAAGCGTACCTATGGTTGGTGTAGTTGAAAAACCAAAAGCGGATGTCGCGCCTTCTAACCTTGCGATTGTCGGACGTTATGTACTGAGCGCGGATATCTGGGCATTATTAGCGAAAACTCCTCCGGGTGCCGGGGATGAAATTCAGTTGACCGATGCTATTGATATGCTGATCGAAAAAGAAACGGTTGAAGCCTACCACATGAAGGGCAAAAGCCATGACTGTGGTAATAAGCTGGGATATATGCAGGCATTTGTTGAATATGGCATCCGTCATAATTCTCTGGGCGCTGAATTTAAAGCCTGGCTTGAAGAAGAAATGGGTATTAAGAAGTAACGATACGTTATAAATTTTTAACAGAAGCGCTGGGATATCCGGCGCTTTTTTTATGTTTATCTGTGGTAGGAGAGAACACAGGCAAAAAAAATCCCGCCAGCGGCGGGATTTTAAGCAACCGCGAAGTAATTATTCCTTGATCAGGAAGTCTTCCAGCTGCTTACCTTGTTCTTCCATTGCTTTTTTGATTACAGCTGGTGTACGACCCTGGCCAGTCCAGGTTTTAGTTTCACCGTTTTCGTCAACATAGCTATATTTAGCCGGACGAGCCGCACGTTTAGCTTTAGTACCGGATTTCGCGGCAGCCATGCTATTCAGCAGTTCATTCGGGTCAATGCCATCAGCAATTAACATTTCACGGTACTGTTGCAGTTTACGAGTACGCTCTTCCACTTCAGCAGCAGCAGCGCTTTCTTCTTCACGACGCTCGTTAACGACAACTTCTAATTTCTCCAGCATTTCTTCAAGCGTTTCCAGAGTGCATTCTCTTGCCTGCGCACGAAGAGTACGGATGTTGTTAAGAATTTTAAGTGCTTCGCTCATTGTAGTAATCTCAAACTTATATTGGGGTGGTTTGTTGAGCTAATAATA
The DNA here is from genome assembly GCF_008692845.1 of Salmonella enterica subsp. arizonae. GTDB lineage: Bacteria > Pseudomonadota > Gammaproteobacteria > Enterobacterales > Enterobacteriaceae > Salmonella > Salmonella arizonae. The sequence goes on along the minus strand of NZ_VXJW01000001.1, from coordinate 624,046 downwards.
GAGCGATAAATTCAGTTGTGCAATAGCCAGGAATGTAAGGAATTCAAAATTACGCTTTATTAAGTACACGTCTTAATTATCTCAACTTAAATTTTTCTTGAGACGACGCACAAAAAAGAGCTTATTGGCAGGGGGGATACTCATCGCCTGTCGCTAAAAATTTAGGATTCAGGTCACATTTTATCACTATGAAATACGATCTCATTGCAGAGATATCAATCTCTTGTATTAGCTTCCCTTACAAGAAACCCCTATTACTTTGCACCAGGTATGAGTAACGGTAACAATAAGTACAAGGTTTTCATATTGGTGGGTGATGATAAGCATTGTTGATGAATTTTAACGGCCTAATTTGTGAAGGAATGTGTATAGTGAGCGATGTTTGCACAATTTTTAATACTCACCGGAGCGTAAGTCGCGCCGTCGCGCCGGTAAATTATGGTACAATCCCGCCAATCTTTATTTCACCCAGGTGAGGTCCTGCGCCCAATGGCACAGCTATATTTCTACTATTCGGCAATGAATGCGGGTAAGTCGACTGCACTGCTGCAATCTTCATACAATTATCAGGAACGCGGGATGCGTACCGTCGTATATACGGCGGAAATCGACGATCGTTTCGGCACAGGCAAAATCAGCTCTCGTATCGGTTTGTCGTCGCCGGCAAAATTGTTTAACCAAAATACATCCTTGTTTGAAGAGATTCGTGCTGAGAACGCGCGGCAGACAATACATTGCGTGTTAGTCGATGAAAGCCAGTTTTTGACTCGCCAGCAGGTTTATCAATTATCCGAGGTTGTCGACAAATTAGATATTCCGGTACTTTGCTATGGCCTACGAACAGACTTTCGTGGGGAGCTCTTTGTTGGTAGTCAATACTTACTGTCATGGTCAGATAAGCTGGTGGAGTTAAAAACTATCTGTTTTTGCGGTCGTAAAGCCAGTATGGTTCTTCGCCTCGATCAGGACGGCAGGCCTTATAACGAAGGCGAGCAGGTGGTTATTGGCGGGAATGAGCGTTACGTTTCGGTTTGCCGTAAGCATTATAAGGACTCGCTGGAGGAGGGCTCACTGACAGAGATTCAAGAGCGTCATCGGCACATTTGATGCAGGGATTGCGTCTGAGCCAATAAAATGCCTATTGTGCTTTTGGATTTATTATTGAGGCTACTGTTGCTACTATTGCAGGGTAGTTGCGTGATCGCATAGGCCCGATAAGCGTAGCGCCATCAGGCGCCTGACAAGCAGGTACAACAAAAAACGGCCTCAATTGAGGCCGTTTTGTCACGGTAAGGCGGATAACGAATTAAGCGGATTTTTTCGCTTTCTTCTCTGCTTTCGGTGTGGCAACGACATCTTTCTTCGCTACAACTTCACCTTCGGTGAAATCACGACCGTAGTAGGTATCCAGCAGAATCTGTTTCAGTTCGGAGATCAGCGGATAACGCGGGTTAGCGCCGGTGCACTGGTCATCAAAGGCATCTTCAGACAGTTTGTCCACATTTGCCAGGAAGTCAGCTTCCTGCACGCCTGCTTCACGAATGGATTTAGGAATGCCCAGCTCAGCTTTAATGCTTTCCAGCCATGCCAGCAGTTTTTCAATCTTAGCGGCGGTACGATCGCCCGGCGCGCTCAGGCCCAGGTGGTCAGCAATTTCCGCATAGCGACGGCGTGCCTGCGGACGATCGTACTGGCTGAAAGCGGTCTGCTTGGTCGGGTTGTCATTCGCGTTGTAGCGGATAACGTTACAAATCAGCAGGGCGTTCGCCAGACCGTGCGGAATGTGGAACTGAGAGCCCAGTTTGTGCGCCATGGAGTGACATACACCCAGGAAGGCGTTGGCAAACGCGATACCAGCGATAGTCGCCGCACTGTGAACACGTTCACGCGCAACCGGGTTTTTAGACCCTTCGTGGTAAGACGCTGGCAGGTTTTCTTTCAGCAGTTTCAGCGCTTGCAACGCCTGACCGTCAGAGAACTCAGATGCCAGGACGGAAACGTAAGCTTCCAGAGCGTGAGTTACCGCATCCAGACCACCGAACGCACACAGGGACTTCGGCATATCCATCACCAGGTTGGCATCGACAATCGCCATATCCGGGGTCAGGGCGTAGTCAGCCAGCGGATATTTCTGACCGGTGGCGTCGTCGGTTACAACGGCAAACGGCGTAACTTCAGAACCGGTACCGGAGGTGGTAGTGACGGCGATCATTTTCGCTTTTACGCCCATTTTCGGGAACTTGTAGATACGTTTACGGATGTCCATAAAACGCAGCGCCAGTTCTTCGAAGTGGGTTTCCGGATGTTCGTACATCACCCACATGATTTTCGCTGCATCCATCGGAGAACCGCCGCCCAGCGCGATGATCACGTCTGGTTTGAAGGAGTTAGCCAGCTCAGCGCCTTTGCGAACAACAGAAAGGGTCGGGTCAGCTTCCACTTCAAAGAACACTTCGGTTTCAACGCCAGCCGCTTTCAGAACAGAGGTGATCTGGTCAGCATAGCCGTTGTTGAACAGGAAACGGTCGGTCACGATGAGCGCACGTTTGTGGCCATCGGTAATCACTTCATCCAGCGCGATGGGCAGCGAGCCACGGCGGAAGTAAATAGATTTCGGAAGTTTGTGCCACAACATGTTTTCAGCTCGCTTAGCAACGGTTTTCTTGTTGATCAGGTGTTTCGGACCAACGTTTTCAGAGATGGAGTTACCACCCCAGGAACCACAACCCAGAGTCAGGGAAGGCGCGAGTTTAAAGTTGTACAGGTCGCCGATACCACCCTGAGAAGCCGGGGTGTTAATCAGGATACGCGCGGTTTTCATCTTCTGACCGAAGTAGTTAACGCGATCTTGCTGGTTGTCCTGGTCGGTGTACAGACAAGAGGTGTGACCGATACCGCCCATAGCGACCAGTTTTTCTGCTTTTTCTACCGCTTCTTCGAAATCTTTCGCACGGTACATCGCCAGAGTGGGAGACAGTTTTTCGTGAGCGAACGGTTCGCTTTCGTCAACAACCGTGACTTCACCGATCAGAATCTTGGTGGTCTCTGGTACGGAGAAGCCTGCAAGTTCAGCGATTTTGTATGCTGGCTGACCAACGATAGCGGCGTTCAGCGCGCCATTTTTCAGGATAACGTTCTGAACCGCTTTCAGCTCCTGGCCCTGCAGCATGTAGCCGCCGTGGCTGGCGAAACGTTCGCGAACGGCATCATAGACAGAATCAACAACGACAACAGACTGCTCAGAAGCACAGATGACGCCGTTATCGAAGGTTTTGGACATCAGAACAGACGCTACAGCGCGTTTGATATCCGCGGTTTCATCAATAACAACTGGGGTGTTGCCTGCGCCTACGCCGATTGCCGGCTTACCGGAGCTGTACGCAGCTTTCACCATGCCCGGACCGCCAGTGGCGAGGATCAGATTGATGTCCGGGTGGTGCATCAGCGCATTAGACAGTTCTACGGAAGGTTGATCGATCCAGCCAATCAGATCTTTCGGCGCGCCGGCAGCGATAGCGGCTTGTAGCACGATATCAGCGGCTTTGTTAGTCGCCTCTTTTGCTCGTGGATGCGGGGAGAAGATGATGGCGTTACGAGTCTTCAGGCTAATCAGCGATTTGAAGATCGCGGTAGAGGTCGGGTTAGTGGTTGGAACAATACCGCAAATAATACCGATAGGTTCTGCAATAGTGATGGTCCCGAAGGTGTCGTCTTCAGACAGCACGCCGCAGGTTTTTTCATCTTTATAGGCGTTGTAAATATATTCAGAAGCGAAGTGGTTTTTAATCACTTTATCTTCGATGATACCCATACCGGATTCGGCAACGGCCATTTTAGCCAGCGGAATTCGGGCATCAGCGGCGGCCAGAGCGGCAGCGCGGAAGATTTTGTCGACTTGTTCTTGAGTGAAACTGGCATATTCACGCTGGGCTTTTTTTACACGCTCTACGAGCGCGTTAAGTTCAGCGACATTAGTAACAGCCATAGTGCTCTCCTGATAATGTTAAACTTTTTTAGTAAATCATCTGCGCGATACGTGAGTATAGACAGATCGACGATAATTTGTATAACTTCCTGAAATTCAGGCGGTTACTTAACGTCTGTATCGCTCTGATTTACTAAAAGAGCTTCTGCGTTAGCCTCATTTAGCCCTAACGCGTTACGTTCAGGTGGCGTTAGCAAGATTACTCACTTCTGAGTAGTGATTGTGTGATCTAAATCAAGTTTACGCAAAGCTGACACCTTTCAGCAGGCCATTTTAGCGTTTTTACGTTAAGTGTTAAGAAATGGTTGTTATGAATAATGAGTGGGTTAGCATAACTAGTACATATTAATAACAGCAATGAATGGATGAAATTAGGTGTAGATAAGAGGTGAACTATGCGAATAAATGGCGTATCTTCTGCGCGTTTTGATCATTAACGAACATTGACTTCATCCGGCTGACGCTTCGGAGCTGACCGTGATTCAAACGCTTTTTGATTTTCCTGTGTACTTTAAGTTTTTTATTGGGCTCTTTGCGCTGGTTAATCCGGTGGGGATTATTCCTGTTTTCATCAGCATGACCAGCTACCAGACGGCCACGGCGCGTAATAAAACCAACCTCACCGCGAATCTGTCGGTAGCGATTATCTTGTGGAGTTCTTTATTCCTTGGAGATGGCATCCTGCAGCTGTTTGGCATTTCAATTGATTCGTTCAGAATTGCAGGCGGTATCCTGGTCGTCACCATTGCGATGTCGATGATCAGCGGTAAGCTGGGGGAAGATAAACAAAACAAGCAAGAAAAATCAGAGACAGCCATACGCGAGAGCATTGGCGTTGTGCCGTTAGCGCTACCGCTGATGGCGGGCCCTGGAGCGATTAGCTCAACGATCGTCTGGGGGACGCGTTATCACAGCATTGCCCATCTGCTTGGTTTTTCAGTGGCCATTGCGCTTTTTGCGCTTTGCTGCTGGGGCGTGTTTCGCATGGCGCCGTGGCTGGTTCGTTTACTGGGGCAAACCGGTATCAACGTTATCACCCGAATCATGGGGTTATTGTTAATGGCGCTCGGCATCGAATTTATTGTCACAGGTATAAAAGGCATTTTCCCCGGCTTGCTCAACTAAATTCCCACCCATTGATTTACAGGCGGCGTCCTAAGGAGCCGCCTTGTGACATCCTCACGTAAAACTTGTTATTTTGATGAGTATTCAGCGCTGAAATGATAAGGAATACTAATACAGCCTTATATTGTTTATTTTTATTAATCAAAGGATTATTAACATTATTCAGCCCGTGAGAAGCGGTGCGACTGTTATTTTATTCACATCATACTCTGGAGCTTGATGAAGGATTATTGAAATGTTATTAGTTGTTTCAGCGCCGCCTTAGATGAATGTGCTAAATAATGAACAATTGTTAAATTTGTGTGCGTTTTTTGACGCAACCAGATTCTGCAGGGCAATAAGGAAGTGATTTCATTCTATTTCTTTGATTATAAATAATTAATTAAAATTTTTTAACGCTTTGCTGCCGTTTTTACGTGCAGAAAATTTTCTATAAAAGAGAATTGGTTAACAAATTCGTAAAATGTATTGGCGGTTCAGTAATGCATTTGATACTTTCCGGCCAAACATTTTGCAGAAGATTTTACATTGTTGATAACTAGTTTCATTTAGATGTTTGTCAAAAATAATGTACGACGTGGACAGGTACGTCGTATACCGAATCGACGAAAGGCGATCGAACGAATCGTCAGAATAAATAAAGTCGGTGATAGCAAAAGTAGTGACAGACCTGACAGTACACCTCCGGTGCTGTACAGGAACCCTGAAGGGATTAAACCGGTTGGTAAAAACCAGTAATTATAATGAGTGGAGTACAAACACAATGTCTAACATCACGAAAAAAAGTTTGATTGCAGCGGGAATACTCGCTGCGCTCATGGCCGCCAGCGCCGCGAATGCGGCAGACGTGCCCGCAGGCGTTCAGTTAGCTGACAAGCAAACGTTGGTGCGCAACAATGGTTCAGAAGTGCAATCTCTTGACCCGCATAAAATCGAAGGCGTGCCGGAATCGAACGTCAACCGTGACCTCTTCGAAGGCTTATTAATTAGCGACGTAGAAGGGCATCCTTCACCGGGCGTCGCGGAAAAATGGGAAAATAAAGATTTTAAAGTCTGGACATTCCATCTGCGCAAAAATGCGAAATGGTCAGATGGTACGCCCGTCACCGCCAGTGATTTTGTTTATAGCTGGCAACGCCTGGCCGATCCTAATACGGCATCGCCGTATGCCAGCTATCTGCAATACGGGCATATCGCTAATATTGATGATATTATCGCCGGTAAAAAGCCCGCCACCGAGTTGGGGGTAAAAGCGCTTGATGATCACACCTTTGAAGTGACCTTGGGTGAGCCGGTGCCTTATTTCTACAAATTGTTAGTTCACCCCTCCGTGTCTCCCGTACCGAAATCAACAGTCGAAAAATTCGGCGATAAATGGACGCAGCCGGCCAATATTGTCACCAACGGCGCCTATAAGTTAAAAAACTGGGTGGTGAACGAACGTATCGTGCTGGAGCGTAACCCGCAATACTGGGATAACGACAAAACCGTTATCAATCAGGTGACTTATTTGCCTATCTCTTCAGAAGTGACGGATGTGAACCGCTACCGCAGCGGCGAGATCGATATGACTTATAACAATATGCCGATCGAATTATTCCAGAAACTGAAAAAAGAGATCCCTAATGAAGTTCGCGTAGACCCTTATTTGTGTACCTATTATTACGAAATTAACAACCAAAAAGCGCCGTTTAACGATGTCCGCGTGCGTACAGCGCTGAAACTGGCGTTAGATCGCGACATTATTGTTAATAAGGTTAAAAATCAGGGCGATTTACCTGGTTACAGCTACACGCCGCCGTATACCGATGGCGCAAAACTTGTAGAGCCTGAGTGGTTCAAATGGTCACAAAAAAAACGTAACGAAGAAGCGAAGAAATTGTTGACGGAAGCCGGTTTTACGGCGGATAAGCCTTTAACATTCGACCTGCTGTATAATACCTCCGATCTGCACAAAAAACTGGCGATTGCCGTGGCGTCGATCTGGAAGAAAAATCTGGGCGCCAATGTGAAGCTGGAGAATCAGGAATGGAAAACCTTCCTGGACACCCGTCATCAGGGCGCCTTTGATGTTGCGAGAGCCGCGTGGTGCGCAGATTATAACGAACCGACCTCATTCCTGAATACCATGTTATCCGACAGCTCAAACAATACTGCGCATTACAAGAGCCCGGCGTTCGACAAGCTGATTGCCGACACGCTGAAGGTGACAGATGACGCGCAGCGCAGCGAACTGTACGCTAAAGCGGAGCAGCAGTTAGATCAAGATTCCGCCATTGTGCCAGTGTATTACTATGTTAACGCGCGCCTGGTGAAACCCTGGGTGGGCGGTTATACCGGTAAAGACCCGCTGGATAATATCTATGTGAAAAACTTGTATATTATCAAACATTAATGGCAATACATGGGATAACAACGGTTATCCCATGGTGTCTTTTCTTATCGCACTATAATTTTCCCTGACGGGCCAGTGTGTTACGGCAGGGAAGTAAAGGCACACGCCAGAAGGTACGGGCAATGTTGAAATTTATTTTACGCCGCTGTCTGGAAGCGATTCCGACGCTATTTATTCTTATTACCATCTCCTTCTTTATGATGCGCCTCGCGCCGGGCAGCCCTTTTACCGGCGAACGCGCATTGCCGCCGGAAGTGCTGGCCAATATTGAAGCGAAATATCATCTGAACGATCCCATCATGACGCAGTACTTCAGCTATCTGAAGCAGTTGGCGCATGGCGATTTTGGACCATCGTTTAAATACAAAGATTACACGGTCAACGATCTGGTTGCCTCCAGCTTCCCCGTTTCGGCGAAACTTGGCGCCGCAGCCTTTTTGCTGGCGGTCATTATTGGCGTCAGCGCTGGCGTGATTGCCGCGTTAAAGCAAAATACACGATGGGACTATACGGTTATGGGGTTTGCCATGACCGGCGTCGTTATCCCCAGTTTTGTGGTAGCGCCATTACTGGTGATGGTATTTGCGATAACGCTGCAATGGCTGCCTGGCGGCGGCTGGAACGGCGGGGCGCTGAAATTTATGATCCTCCCGATGGTTGCGCTTTCATTGGCCTATATTGCCAGCATCGCACGTATTACACGCGGCTCAATGATTGAAGTTCTGCATTCAAACTTTATTCGTACCGCGCGGGCAAAAGGGTTGCCGATGCGCAGAATCATCTTCCGCCATGCGTTAAAACCTGCGCTGTTGCCGGTTTTGTCGTACATGGGGCCAGCCTTTGTCGGCATTATTACCGGTTCAATGGTGATTGAAACTATTTATGGCTTACCGGGCATTGGACAGCTTTTCGTTAATGGCGCGCTTAACCGCGATTATTCACTGGTGCTAAGTTTGACCATTTTAGTCGGGGCGCTGACCATTTTGTTTAACGCCATTGTCGATGTGCTTTATGCTGTTATCGACCCGAAAATCCGTTACTGATACTGGAGCTCGCAATGATGTTAAGTAAGAAAAACAGCGAGACGCTGGAAAATTTCAGTGAAAAGCTGGAGGTGGAAGGCCGTAGCCTTTGGCAGGATGCCCGCCGACGTTTTATGCATAACCGCGCGGCGGTGACCAGCCTTATTGTCCTGTTCCTGATTGCCTTATTCGTGACAGCGGCGCCTATGTTGTCGCAATTTACCTATTTCGATACCGACTGGGGCATGATGTCCAGCGCGCCGGATATGGCGTCCGGCCACTATTTCGGTACCGACTCTTCCGGTCGCGATCTGCTGGTACGCGTCGCCATCGGCGGGCGTATCTCATTGATGGTTGGAATTGCCGCCGCGCTGGTCGCGGTCATTGTTGGAACGCTGTATGGCTCGCTGTCCGGGTATCTGGGCGGCAAAATTGATTCCGTGATGATGCGTCTGCTGGAGATCCTCAACTCGTTCCCGTTTATGTTCTTTGTGATTTTGCTGGTGACGTTCTTTGGGCAGAACATTCTGTTGATTTTCGTCGCCATCGGCATGGTCTCCTGGCTTGATATGGCGCGTATCGTGCGTGGTCAAACCCTGAGTCTTAAACGTAAAGAGTTCATCGAAGCCGCGCAGGTCGGCGGCGTGTCGACCGCCAGCATCGTAATCCGCCATATTGTGCCTAACGTCCTGGGCGTGGTGGTGGTATATGCCTCGTTGCTGGTGCCCAGCATGATTCTGTTTGAGTCTTTCCTCAGTTTCCTGGGGCTTGGAACGCAGGAGCCATTAAGCAGTTGGGGAGCGTTGCTGAGCGATGGCGCAAATTCAATGGAAGTCTCACCGTGGCTGCTGCTGTTTCCGGCTGGCTTTCTCGTGGTGACGTTATTCTGTTTTAACTTTATTGGCGATGGCCTGCGTGACGCCCTCGACCCGAAAGATCGCTAAGGAGTACAGCCATGAGCTTATCAGAAACCGCAAGCGCGACTCAGGCGCAGCAACAGGCGAATGTACTGCTGGAGGTAAACGATCTTCGCGTCACGTTTACCACGCCTGATGGCGATGTGACGGCGGTCAACGATCTGAACTTTACGCTTCACGCCGGAGAAACGTTAGGCATTGTTGGCGAGTCTGGTTCGGGGAAATCGCAAACCGCGTTCGCATTAATGGGATTGTTGGCGACGAATGGCCGAATCGGGGGTTCTGCGGCCTTCAACGGACGTGAAATTCTTAATCTACCGGAGCGCGAACTGAATACGCTGCGCGCGGAACAGATTTCGATGATTTTTCAGGACCCGATGACCTCGCTAAATCCTTATATGCGCGTTGGGGAGCAGTTAATGGAAGTCCTGATGCTGCATAAAGGCATGAGCAAAGCGGAAGCCTTTGATGAGTCCGTCAGAATGCTGGATGCAGTAAAAATGCCGGAAGCGCGCAAGCGGATGAAAATGTACCCGCACGAATTTTCAGGCGGAATGCGTCAACGTGTGATGATTGCGATGGCGCTGTTGTGCAGGCCGAAACTGCTCATTGCCGATGAGCCTACCACCGCGCTTGATGTTACCGTGCAGGCGCAGATTATGACCTTACTTAACGAGCTAAAGCGCGAATTTAATACCGCCATTATCATGATTACTCATGATCTGGGCGTGGTAGCGGGCATTTGCGATAAGGTCCTGGTGATGTATGCGGGGCGCACAATGGAATACGGTAAGGCGAGCGATGTCTTTTATCAGCCCGTTCATCCTTATTCGATCGGCCTACTTAATGCAGTGCCGCGTCTTGATGGCGAGGAAGGGGAAATGTTAACGATTCCGGGCAATCCGCCCAATTTATTGCGTTTGCCTAAAGGCTGTCCATTCCAGCCGCGTTGTCCTTATGCGATGGAGATTTGTAATAATGCGCCGCCACTTGAAGTGTTTAGTCCTGGTCGCCTACGCGCCTGTTTTAAACCGGTGGAGGAACTGCTATGAATGCCGCGATTGAACAACGTAAAGTCCTCCTCGAAATCGCCGATCTGAAAGTCCATTTCGACATTAAAGAAGGGAAACAGTGGTTCTGGCAACCGCCGAAAACGCTGAAAGCGGTGGACGGCGTTACGTTACGCCTGTATGAAGGCGAAACGCTGGGCGTGGTTGGCGAATCCGGCTGCGGTAAGTCGACGTTTGCGCGCGCCATTATTGGTCTGGTGAAAGCAACAGATGGTAAAGTCGCTTGGCTGGGAAAAGATCTGCTGGGCATGAGACCGGATGAGTGGCGCGAGGTGCGCAGCGATATCCAGATGATTTTCCAGGACCCGCTTGCGTCGCTTAACCCGCGGATGACGATTGGCGAAATTATCGCTGAACCGCTGCGCACTTACCATCCTAAGCTTTCGCGTCAGGACGTACGCGACCGCGTGAAAGCAATGATGCTGAAAGTGGGGCTGTTGCCGAATCTCATCAACCGTTATCCCCATGAGTTTTCCGGAGGGCAGTGCCAGCGCATCGGTATTGCCCGGGCGTTGATCCTTGAACCCAAGCTCATTATTTGCGATGAGCCGGTGTCGGCGCTGGACGTCTCTATTCAGGCGCAGGTGGTAAATTTGCTCCAGCAATTACAGCGCGAGATGGGGCTATCGTTGATTTTTATTGCGCACGATCTGGCGGTCGTAAAGCATATATCCGATCGTGTATTGGTGATGTATCTCGGTCATGCGATAGAATTAGGCACCTATGACGAGGTGTACCATAATCCGCTGCACCCTTATACCAAAGCGCTGATGTCAGCGGTGCCGATTCCCGATCCCGATCTGGAGCGAAATAAGACGATACAACTGCTGGAAGGCGAGTTACCTTCACCTATTAACCCGCCTTCCGGCTGCGTATTCCGCACACGCTGTCCGATAGCCGGACCGGAGTGCGCGCAAACGCGACCGGTCCTGGAAGGGAGTTTTCGCCATGCGGTTTCCTGCCTTAAAGTAGACCCGTTATAATCGCAAGGGCTGACCATTTGTCAGCCCTTCTTTCAGGTGAGGTTACCGTGTCACTTTCTTTGTCGTCGGTTCGCCGTCGTCTTTATCATAATCTGTTCGATCTGACTACGCGCTCAGGTCGCCGCTTTGAAGGATTATGTGCGCTATTTGCGCTGCTTAGCGTACTGGTCATCTTCGTTGAATCAGGTATAGGAACGGAATATCACCTGACATTTGATGAATGGCATATTTTCGTCTGGCTGGAGCTTTGTATCACCCTGATATTTACCGGTGAATACTTGATCAGACTGTTTAGCTGGCCTGACCCGGCAAAATACGTTTTTAGTTTCTGGGGATTTGTTGATCTGGTGACGATTCTGCCACTGTACGTCATGTGGCTGTGGCCGGAAATCAGCCTGAACTACCTGTTTGCGTGGCGCGCCATGCGAGCAATTCGTGTATTGCGCATTCTGAAACTGCTACGCTTTATGCCATCCCTGCGGGTATTCTGGAGCGCCATTATTAGCGCGCGTCATCAGCTTATACTGTTTTATTCATTTATCGCGATCGTGATGATTATTTTCGGCGCCCTGATGTATCTTATTGAAGGACCGAAATGTGGTTTCACGACGCTTAATGCCTCGGTGTATTGGGCGATAGTGACGGTCACAACCGTGGGGTATGGCGATATCACGCCACACACGCCGTTGGGACGCATTGTCGCGTCGGTGCTTATCCTGATTGGTTATTCGGTGATTGCGATTCCTACTGGACTAATTACCACGCACATGAGCAGCGCGTTTCAGAAACGTCAATGGCAGAGAAAATGTCCGCAGTGCCAGCAAAGCCAGCATGAACACAACGCGCAGTATTGCAATCGATGCGGTAGTAAGCTCCCTGATTAACACACTTGCCGGAGGGGGCAAACGCCATCCGGCCTGAAAACGCTTACTCGCGCCAGAGAATGTGGCACAGCTTGTGGTTCTTTTCCCGGCATAGCAGAACGCGGGCGAAAATGTTGTTAATTTCGCCATCTTCGGTATCCGCCAGGCCAATAACCACCTCGGCAAAAAAGTCTGGATTAAGGTCAAAATCGACGTGCTCTTGCCACTCTTCTGAGGGATCAAACAACTCCGCGCCGCCGCGCTCTTCGAACTGTAAATTGAACAGAATGATGTCGGCTGGGTCGAGATTATCTGCCGCCAGCTCAAGAAAAATATCGTAAGCCTGCTCAAGCGTTTCGTCTTCAGTCAGGCGATTATTCAGATCCATTTCCATGGTGACTACCTATTTATTCATGTTGACCACGTTTTACAGCAATGGACTAAAGAAGTAAAACAATCGCTCGGTGATTCGCTGCCATAACGGACGTTTTACCCACAAACGCGCATCTAAAAGGCGGGAGCGCGAAATATAATCGTCCTGTACCGCAGCCAGATCGGCGCCGAAACCCGTATCATCAATGACCAGCGTAATCTCAAAATTAAGCCACAGGCTACGCATGTCGAGATTAACAGTACCGACCAGGCTCAGTTCGCCATCGACCAGTACGCTTTTGGTATGCAACAGCCCGCCTTCGAACTGATAGATTTTCACGCCCGCTGCCAGTAACTCGCTGAAAAAGGCGCGACTGGCCCAACCAACAAGCAGTGAGTCATTTTTACGGGGCAGAATAATACTTACATCTACTCCGCGCTGCGCTGCGGTGCAAATGGCGTGCAGCAGATCGTCGCTGGGGACGAAGTACGGCGTGGTCATAATTAAATATTCACGCGCAGCATAGGTGGCGGTTAATAACGCCTGGTGAATGAGATCTTCCGGAAAGCCAGGACCGGAGGCAATGGTATGAATGGTATGCCCGCTGGCCTGCTCAAACGGCATAATATTCACGTCCGGCGAGGGAGGCAGAATTCGTTTACCCGTCTCGATTTCCCAATCGCAGGAGTAAACAATCCCCATTGCTGTCGCGACGGGGCCCTCCATCCGCGCCATCAAATCAACCCATTGCCCAACGCCGGCATCCTGTTTGAAAAAACGCGGGTCCACCATATTCATGCTGCCGGTATAAGCGATGTAATTGTCAATCATCACCATTTTACGGTGCTGGCGCAGGTCCATACGACGTAAAAAGACACGCATCAAATTCACCTTAAGCGCCTCTACGACTTCAATGCCAGCATTACGCATCATGGCCGCCCAGGGACTGCGGAAGAAGGCGACGCTACCCGCCGAGTCCAGCATAAGCCGGCAGTGGATGCCGCGGCGGGCGGCGGCCATTAACGATTCTGCGACCTGATCCGCCATGCCGCCTGGCTGCCAGATGTAAAACACCATCTCAATATTATGCCGCGCCAGTTGAATATCGCGAATAAGCGCCTGCATGACATCATCGGAGTCGGTAAGTAATTGCAACTGGTTGCCTTTAACGCCCGCAATGCCCTGACGCCGTTCGCACAGCTTAAATAATGACGATGCGACGCTACTGTTTTCTTGCGCAAAAATATGTTTGCAGGCTTTGAGATCATTCAGCCATTTGGCGGTAGACGGCCACATGGCGCGGGCACGTTCGGCGCGACGTTTGCCTAAGTGCAATTCGCCAACGGACAAATAGGCAATGATCCCGACCAGCGGGAGTATATAGATGATTAATAACCAGGCCATTGCGGAGGGAACTGCGCGCCGTTTCATTAGAATACGTAATGTGACGCCGGCAATGAGAACCCAGTATCCCAAAATGACCAGCCAACTCACCACGGTGTAGAAGGTTGTCATAACTTTAAAAATCCTTTAGAAAGCGTATTGTTAAGAGTTTACGCGTCAGGATTCACATGGCAAATAAAAACGCAGGAAAAGCGCTGGTCTGCATCCGGCGAGGGGGTATAATAGCGTTTCTGTTACAATGAGAGTCGTAAACATGAAGCGTAGTAGAACGGAAGTGGGGCGCTGGCGAATGCTACGTCAGGCTGGCCGCCGTAAAGCGCGTTGGCTTGAAGGGCAATCACGCCGTAATATGCGTATCCACACCATCAGGAAATGCATCTTTAATCGTCAGCGGAATTCATTACTCTTTGCGATTCACGGTGTGTAAGCCAGATAGGGCACCGTATACGGTGCCCAACAGACTATCCTTTTTAAAAAATCTTCTTATACGGTTTGACTAAAACCTGTGCATAGACGCCTGCTGCGACGTAAGGATCCGCATCGGCCCAGGATTGCGCCGCTTCTAAAGTTTCAAATTCAGCGATCACCGTTGACCCGGTAAATCCAGCTACCCCAGGATCATTGCTGTCCACCGCTGGCATCGGCCCGGCAGTTAATAATCGTCCTTCATCATGAAGAAGTTGCAGGCGCGCCAGATGTGCTGGCCGAACCGAGAGGCGTTTTTCAAGCGAGTTGGCATTATCCTGAGAATAAATAACATACAGCACGGGTAGAGCTCCTTAATCGTCATAGTCGCTGATTACGTTATTGGAAAGGGCATTTGACTGCAATGTAAAGATACTGACTTTGTTAAACATGCACATTTTGTGTGGTGTTTTTGTGCGATATCATTTTTTAAATACCGCTATCGGCAATGCCTTATTGAATATGATTGCTATTTGCATTTAAAATTCAGATCTGGTTTTTCAACTGAAACGATTATGACTTCAATGACCCTTGATTTACCTCGTCGCTTTCCCTGGCCGACGTTACTCTCCGTAGGCATTCATGGTGCTGTAGTGGCAGGTTTGCTCTATACCTCGGTACATCAGGTTATTGAATTGCCTGCGCCAGCGCAGCCGATCACGGTGACAATGGTTTCACCCGCCGATCTGGAGCCGCCTCAGGCGGTTCAGCCGCCGCCGGAACCGATGGTAGAACCGGAACCAGAACCGGAGCCGATCCCTGAACCGCCTAAAGAAGCGCCCGTGGTGATTGAGAAACCCAAACATAAACCAAAACCCAAGCCGAAACCGAAACCGGTGAAAAAGGTTGAAGAGCAGCCGAAGCGTGAAGTTAAACCAACCAAGCCGCGTCCTGCCTCGCCGTTTGAAAATACCGCGCCAGCGCGCCCGATAAGTAGCACCGCGTCGGCGACCAGCAAGCCTGCGGCGAGTGTGCCGACCGGACCTCGCGCCCTGAGTCGTAATCAGCCGCAGTATCCGGCGCGGGCGCAGGCGTTGCGCATTGAAGGCCGGGTGAAGGTGAAGTTTGACGTGACCTCCGCAGGACGGGTAGAGAATGTACAGATTCTGTCCGCGCAGCCAGCCAATATGTTTGAACGTGAAGTTAAGAATGCGATGCGTAAATGGCGCTACGAAGCGGGTAAGCCGGGCTCCGGGCTGGTAGTAAATATTATCTTCCGTCTGAACGGTACGGCGCAGATTGAGTAACTCTGCTACCGCCAGCGGGAATAAGGTATCACCTGCTGGCGGCGTAAGTGTGTCACCCGACGGCCATTCTTATCCCTGAACCGGGAGCGGGCGGGGTCTGCCGTTCGGATCGACGGCAACATAAATAAATAGCGCCTCAGTGGCTTTGTAGCGCTGTCCAATCGGTTCTGACGCGACCTTTTTCACCCAGACTTCAATATTGATGCTAATAGAGGTCCTACCGCGTTTAACGCAGCGCGCGTAGCAGCATACGACATCGCCAACCGCGACGGGGCGCAGAAATGTCATTCCTTCCACGCGGACGGTTACCACACGACCGTGTGCGATCTCTTTGGCCAGTATCGCGCCGCCAATGTCCATTTGCGACATCAGCCAGCCACCAAAAATATCGCCGTTCGCATTGGTATCGGCAGGCATGGCCAATGTACGTAAAACCAGCTCGCCCTGAGGGGTATTATCGATAGTTGTCATTGTAAGACCGGCTGTCAGAAAAAATTACAGCCGCGATGCTACTATGAATTTTGTGCAAAGAATAGTGGGAATAAAGGTAATAAAGGGGAAGCGCAGGGCGTAAAGGCGAAGAAAATATCGCCAGACGTTCGCGGTCTGGCGATAAGTAACGGGAGGATTACGATTTATCTTCCTGTGGCAGATGCCGATAGATATAGACGCCGCTCAGCAGGGTAAAAATGAGTGTCAGCGCCGTGAGTCCGAAGACCTTAAAGTTGACCCAGATATTTTGCGGCAACCAGAAGGCGATATAGATGTTAGCCAGACCGCACACAATAAAAAACAGCGCCCACGCCAGGTTCAGTTTTGACCAGATCTGTTGCGGCAACGCTAATTCTTTACCTAACATGCGTTGGATTAACGGTTTTTTCATCACCCACTGGCTCATTAACAGCGCGCCCGCGAACAACGCATAAATCACCGTCACCTTCCATTTAATAAACTCATCGTTATGGAAAAAGAGGGTCAGACCGCCGAAGACGGCAACCAGAACAAAGGTAATCAGCGCCATCTTCTCTATTTTCCGATAGCGCACCCAGCTATAAATTAGCACGATTGCCGTCGCGACAATCAGTGCGGAGGTCGCCGCATAGATATCATAAAGTTTATAAAACGCAAAAAAGACAACCAGCGGTAAAAAATCCAGAAATTGCTTCATACTTCGATTCCATCATCAACGAGCGTCGAATGCGCCGCTTAACGGCGCATTGCGGATTATTGGCGAATCAACATATAAAGGCGGAATAAGTAGATAAGCAATACTGCGGAAATCAGATTGCTTAACGTATTCGCCAGTACAGCGCCTACATTTGGGGTCAGTACAGCCAAACTGGGCGCGAACAGCAATAGCAATGTTTTAGCCAGTAACCAGCCTATCACAGCAGGCGCTACCAGTCTCATGTTAGCCCAGGCTAGACGCATACTGCTGCGCATCGCGGTAAACACGCCCATTTTCTCTTCAACCAACATCACTGGCGCAAGCGCCAGTACAATGGACATAATAATTCCCGGAACGACAATCAGCATTATACCGATTTGCACTAACAGGGTAGTCAGAAAAATGAGAATAAACAGTTTAGGCAATGCCGGGGCGCTGGCGCCGATAGCTCGCAGCGCGCTAACCCGGTGTCCCGCGGAAACTAGCTGAATCATCAAAATGATACCGCCAGCCAGAATCGCGTTGCCGATAAGCCCGGAAAATGTTGAGGCGGCAGACGCGCGCAACAGGATCTGCTGCTGCTCCGGCGTCATATTTTGCACCAACTCAAACAGGCCAGCGCTACCTGCCAAATGTTCTCCTTCACTGAGTTGCGCGATTTGCGCATCGCTGGGCGAAAAGGCTTGACCCAAGATCACCGTGATAAATGCGCATAGCAACGAAACCAGCAAGATAGTAATAAATTGATTTCGGAAAAAATTTCCGGCGTCACGGTAAACGGACTTCGCCGTGATAGACATGCACTCTCCTTGAGTTTTGCAGGTGTTAATTTGCGGGTAATTGTACCCTGGATAACTCTACAGTGGCAGCATCAGCAGTTGTATGGAAAAGCATATCTTTGTAAAGCGGCGGTAATCCGTATCGTGCGCGGGCGCGATTACAGGCCTCATTTACTTCGCCTCCTTCGCCCGACATCGAAAATTCACGACAGGTTGAAGGGCGGTTTTCATAAATGGCGCAACTGACATTTTCTCCCGGCACTCCAATGAGCGCTTTACAGTGTGGCTGTTTTTGGTTGGTGCCGGCCATACAACGTAAAAAAGGGGGAATAGATTCGGTTAACGACGCCGGAACGCGCCCGCTGGCATCGTCGCCTTCAGCCCAGTAAAAAGAGACACGAAAATAGGCACAACAGGCCCCGCATGTCATGCATGGGTTAAGAACGCTCATGATTCACCTGCAACAAACTAACGCATCAATAGATTACAACGGAAATTAATTTATCCTGCAGTGTTCGCGAATCTTAACGCCACGCGCCATTGCGGGACATGCTTTACCTTAGCCAGTCTTTATCGGCAGGGCAACAGGAGCAGGCAAATATTCGCTTAGAGTGAATATGTCAAAATTGATTTGAATTACTATAACTGGGATTTTTAATGCAAGTTCTAAATTAATCTGGATCAATAAATGTTAAATTATAAGAATAAATGTGATCTGAGTTAGATCACTTATTACTTCATTGTGGGTATATTCATCACGCTTTTATAACCATAACGAAGGAGCGGATATGAAAAAATTTACAGTGGTGGCACTGGCATTAACAACTCTTCTCTCAAGTAGCGTGTACGCGCATGAAGCCGGGGAATTCTTTATGCGTGCAGGTCCAGCAACCGTCAGACCTACAGAAGGGGCGGGTGGTACGCTGGGTCATTTAAATGGGTTTGACGTGAGTAATAACACGCAACTGGGCCTAACATTCACTTACATGGCAACGGACAATCTCGGGATAGAATTGCTGGCGGCGACGCCGTTCCGCCATAAGGTGGGTACGGGCGCGACGGGCGATATCGCCACTGTTCACCTGTTACCGCCAACGTTAATGGCGCAGTGGTACTTTGGTGATTCCAGCAGTAAAGTGCGTCCTTATGTCGGCATAGGGGTGAACTACACTACCTTCTTCGATAACGACTTTAACGATAATGGTAAAAAGACAGGGCTGTCCGACCTGAGCTTTAAGGATTCCTGGGGCGCGGCAGGGCAAGTTGGGGTGGACTACCTGATTAACCGCGACTGGTTAATTGGCGCCTCTGTCTGGTACATGGATATAGATACTACCGCCAATTACAAAATGGGCGGCGTTCAGCAGCATGACAGCGTGCGTCTGGACCCTTGGGTATTTATGTTCTCGGCAGGCTACCGTTTCTAATCGTTCCACTGTAGTGACGAAAAAAGACCCCGCCAGGCGGGGTCAAAAAGGACATGACACACGGATTTTACTTATTGGAACTCACTTATCTTCTTTCGGTTCGCCGCAGCCTAGTTCTGCGCCTGTGAGAGGATC
This sequence comes from Salmonella enterica subsp. arizonae, assembly GCF_008692845.1. GTDB lineage: Bacteria > Pseudomonadota > Gammaproteobacteria > Enterobacterales > Enterobacteriaceae > Salmonella > Salmonella arizonae. The sequence continues at coordinate 604,688 of NZ_VXJW01000001.1, read as the reverse complement.
AACGGTGAGGTCCGATTTGGTTCTTTCTGCCATAGCTTTGAGCAGCGCCAGTTGTTCACGCGGTAATTTCACTGTTGCCAGGCCATCGCCGCCATCAACAGCAGGCATCGGCTCTGCAATATAGTTAAAGTTTTCATCGCTATTCCAGCTACCTCGCGGGTCGTCGCCTTGCGACATGTTATAGTACACGTCGGTATATTGTTCTACAGGCGGTAATTTACCCGGCGGGAAGTTATTGCGAATGGAGTACAGCGCCTTTTCAAAAGAGAGCTGGTGCGCTACTTCACGGGTCATTAAGAAACTGAGCGTATCTTTTACGCCAGGATCGTCGGTCAGATTGATCAGGCGTTCATAAATGATCTTCGCTCGCGCCTCTGCTGCGATGTTTGAGCGTAGATCGGCTGTCACTTCGCCAATAGTATCAATATAGGCGGCGGTCCATGGCACGCCTCCGGAGTTAGTCAGCGCGGGACCGCCACCGTATAGCAGAGAGGTGATATGACTATCATTACCATTTTGAGTCAGCGAGCGATACAGTTCCGCTTCGCTTTCGGTTCCTTCCGCCAGCTCGCCTTTGGCGCCTTTGTTAAGCATCCCTACCAGTGAACCGATAATTTCCAGATGACTCAGTTCTTCGGTAGCGATGTCCATTAACATCTCTCTACGACCTGCATCGTCATCGCTTAAACCTTGCGTAAAGTAGCGACATGCGGCCGCTAGTTCGCCCTGCGGGCCGCCAAACTGTTCCAGTAGCAGGTTCGCTAATCCAGGATTGGGCTCGCTCACTCGCACTGTATATTGAAGTTGTTTTACGTGTCGAAACATATTGCCTCCTGCTTATTATTTATTTTTTGGCTTCAACGCCATCTGCTTCAGATCGCAGTAAAAATTGTTCCGTTGTCTGCGGAATATGTTTGATAAGCCAGTCAGCCATTTGCATTTCTTCTTTCAGAATGGCTTCAATCGTCGGAATTGAGGCAGTGTCGCCAGCTTTTTTTGCTGCCGCCAGCAGGGAGGTATAACAAGCAATTTCGAACTGCTCGAAAACATAACCGCTAATTGAGCCTTTAACAATTTCATCGGAAGGGAACATGCCACCGATAGATTGCCCCATTGCTGCCATTTTACTCATGGAGTCTTTCAACACCGAACGGGAAATGCCATTACGGTCCAACACTTCCTCGAGCATGGTAATTTGATGTTTGGTTTCACTAATATGTTGTTCAATTCTGGCTTTTATATCAGGATAATTTTCAATACGGCTGGCCATAGATTCAAGCATCGATTCTGCCTGTTTTTCCATGGCATGGGCGTCACGAAGCCAGTCATGATAATGTTCAGTATAATTCATTTTAAATTCCTCAATGCGTGATAATCTGCTCCGATAATAAAATCGGAATCATGCAAGCTGATAATTAAAAATATTATTTCGATTTGCGTTCAGCACTTTTATTAACATTGCTGACTGCTAAATCGGTAAGTTTTAAATCAGTTTGTTTTTCCTCGTCGAGGGTTTCTTTGAGCAGTTTTAATGCTTTGCTATAGCCGAGCTGCTCGGCCAGGGTGGCTAGCGTGCCGTAGCTGGCGATTTCGTAATGCTCGACTTTTTGCGCCGCGGCGATAAGCGCTGCATCGCGTACTTCGTTTTTCTCCGTACTTTCGATGACTTCATTGGCTTCTTCAATCAGCCCTTCCATAGCGACGCATTTCATTCTTTTCAGTTTAATGCCAGATTCAGATTCGACGATCTGATCAATACGTTCAATCTGACCCTGGGTTTCTTCAAGATGAGATTGAAAGGCCTGGCTTAATTTTTCATTGGACGTGGCTCTGGCAAGTTTAGGAAGAGCCTTGGTTAATTGTTTTTCTGCACTATAGGTGTCTGAAAGTAGATGGATAAAAAGGTCTTCAACGGTTTTGATATTCATAAATCTAATTCTCCTGGGCAAAATACTGCGAGCCAGAAGACTCGCAGATTGCTTGATAAAAGCATGTGTTATATTTACATTACAGTAAATCAGGAATTATCGGATTTACGTCCGCCGTGACTATTCTGACCACCTTTTTTACCGGCTTCAGAAGCTCGTTGCGGATCGTTTTTGAAATTCCCACCGCTATGCTGACCGCCTTTGCGGCCCGCTTCAGATGCTTTTTCACGATTCTCGGCGAAATTTCCTGAACCACCACGATGTTCGGCCATATTATTTCTCCTGTCTCGTTGCTTGCTGAAAAAATCGGTTTTAACCGTGTCGACACCCTATTAAAATTAGTTGGTTAAACCGATTAGTCAAATTGACGGAAATAGTTGTGATTTACCGCGTAAATAACGCACAAAAAATGGTTTAGAGATAATATATTCTATATTTTCTTTTAGAATAAGCGATTTAACAGAATATGCTTTGCATTGTTATTAATAACAAGGGTCACTATCTGCGGCAATAGAAACGTTAACGTATCGTTTACTGACATTTCTTTACATAAGGAGGGGGTAAATTGACGTGAAAACGATAAATTGACGGGCGTGATTAGGAGTTTTCTTAGCTAAAACCGCCTTAAGGCTTTCTGAAAGCCAGAGCGGGAATATAACCAAAAAGGTTGATGAAGTGCTTCTGAAGCATCGCATAGTTCAGGGCCAGGCGATAATTTGAAGGCCGCCAGCGTTCTGTTGACGGCTTCATCAGTTATACGCGGCTGGCCGCTTTCATGGCGTATACAAAGGACTTGAGCTCCGCCAACATCTGGGCTGGAGACGTGTCGTGATTTTTCTCAATAATATTGACAATTGCTGAGCCGGAGATAGCGCCAGCCGCCCCAGCACGAACGGCCGCAGACACCTGTACCGGCGAGGAGATGCCGAAGCCCTGTAACGCAGGCGCGGCATGGTACTCTTTAAGCTTCTCAATCAGATGATGCAGCGGCAAAGCGCCACGGTTTTCCGCGCCGGTGACGCCCGAACGGGAAAGCAGGTAGGTATAACCGCGGCCGTAAGATGCGATTTGGCGCAGAAGATCGTCATCCGCATTTGGCGGGCAGATGAAGATCGGCGCGATATTATGCCGCAACGCCGCCTGGCGGAAGGGGGCTGATTCTTCAACCGGAACGTCCGCGACCAGCACAGAATCCACGCCGACTTTTTCACAACGGGCATAAAACGCATCTATGCCGTTATTGAACACCAGATTCGCGTACATTAGCAGGCCAATCGGAATAGTTGGGTGTTTTTCACGAATCAGCGCCAGCATTTCAAAACACTGAGCCGGCGTGACGCCAGCGGCGAAGGCGCGTAAGTTCGCATTCTGGATGGTAGGGCCATCGGCCAGCGGATCGGAGAAGGGAACCCCCAGTTCCAGAGCGTCGGCGCCAGCGTCAATCAGTGTGTCGATAATTTTCAGTGACTGTTCAATGCCAGGGTCGCCCAGAGTCACGAAGGGGACAAAGGCGCCTTCCCGGCGAACGTTGAGCTGTGCAAATAAATTTTCGTAGCGTTCCATCAGATTTCCCCTCGCGCTTTCAGGATATCGTGTACGGTAAAGATGTCTTTATCGCCGCGGCCAGAAAGACTGACCACCAGCAGTTGCTCTTTTTCCGGGTGCTCGCGCATCATTTTCAGAGCGTGCGCCAACGCGTGAGAAGACTCCAGGGCCGGGATAATTCCCTCATGGCGGCACAGAGTTTTGAATGCCTCCAGCGCTTCATCATCGGTAATGGAGACATAATCCGCGCGTCCGATGCTGTTCAGGTGCGCATGTTGCGGCCCAACAGACGGGAAATCCAGCCCGGCGGAAATGGAATATGACTCTTCAATTTGTCCGTCTGCTGTCTGCATCATCGGCGCTTTCATACCGAAATAGATGCCAACGCGACCATGTTTAAGCGGCGCGCCATGCTTGCCGGTTTCAATACCGTGGCCGCCAGGTTCAACGCCAATTAACCCAACGCTGGCGTCATTAATAAAATCCGCAAACATCCCGATAGCGTTTGACCCGCCGCCGACGCAAGCGATAACGGCGTCAGGCAGACGGCCTTCTTTGTCGAGGATTTGCGATTTCGTCTCTTCGCCAATCATGCGTTGAAACTCGCGTACAATCGTTGGATACGGGTGCGGGCCTGCTGCCGTACCGAGCATATAGTGCGCGGTTTCGTAACTACCGGACCAGTCGCGCAGCGCCTCGTTACAGGCATCTTTTAACGTGGCGGAGCCGCTATGAACCGGGATCACCTCAGCGCCCATCAGACGCATACGGAAGACGTTTGGCGACTGGCGCTCGACGTCCTTAGCGCCCATATAAATACGGCATTTCAGACCCAGCAGGGCGCTGGCGAGCGCAGAAGCGACGCCGTGCTGACCGGCGCCGGTTTCAGCGATAATCTCGCTTTTACCCATCCGCTTAGCCAGCAGAGCCTGACCCAGTACCTGATTGGTTTTGTGCGCGCCGCCGTGCAGTAAATCTTCGCGCTTTAGATACAACGTGGTACGCGTACCGGCGGTAATATTCTGACATTTCGTCAGCGCGGTGGGACGTCCCGCGTAGTTTTTTAGCAGATCGGCGAATTGCGCCTGAAACTCAGGATCTTTTTGCGCGCTGACGAAGGCCTCTTCAAGCCGGCTCAGCGCAGGCATCAGGATCTGCGGCACGTACATGCCGCCGAATTCACCAAAGTAGGGATTGAGAAGTGTTGTCATATTTTTTCCTTAATATGCGCGCAGTGTCTGAAAAACCGAGGCCAGAAGACGAGCATCTTTGATGCCTGGCTGTGCCTCCACACCAGAATTAAAATCGAGACCGGCACAGCCGGCTTGCGCCGCCTGGACACAGTTATCGGCCGCCAGCCCGCCCGCCAGTAACACATTATCCAGCGGTTGCCCCTGTAGCAGCGACCAGTCGAAGCGTTGTCCGCTGCCGCCTTGTCCATTGTCGAAAATGTATTTATCGACATGGTGATAATCGCGCGCGGGAAGGGTATCGCCGACGCTCAGCGCCTTCCAGATTTGCAAATCGCGCGGCAACGCCTCGCGCAGCGCGTTGACATACGCCTGGCTTTCGCTGCCGTGTAGCTGTATAGCAGACAACGACAGGACGGCGGCTTTCTGGCAAACATCTGCGATATCAGCGTCCTGGAAAACCCCAACATACTGTAACGGCGCGGCGGCGATTATCTCCCGCGCCTGGTCGATATTGACGACACGAGGCGAGGCGGGAGCGAAAATCAATCCACCGTAGACGGCGCCAGCGTCATAGGCGGCTTTGGCGTCCTGGGCGCGGGTCAGACCGCAGATTTTATTTTCGCCGAGCAGCACGCGACGGACGGCGGCGTTAAGATCGTCATGCGCCATTAACGCGGAACCAATCAAAAACCCGTTGGCGAAGTGACTCAGCTCGCGCACCTGACCGTAAGTGTTAATTCCGGACTCACTGATGACGGTCACGCCGTGGCCCAGTTTTGGCGCCAGCTGGCGGGTGCGATTCAAATCAATCGACAGATCGCGCAGATCGCGATTGTTGATACCTACCACTTTTGCGCCTAACGCCATCGCGCGCTCCCGTTCTGCGTCATTACTGACTTCCGTGAGTACGCCCATTTTCAGACTGTGCGCGACGGCGGCGAGTTGGCGATACTGCTCGTCATCCAGAACTGAGAGCATCAGTAAACAGGCATCGGCCTGATAGTAACGGGCAAGGTAGATCTGATAGGGATCGATAATAAAATCCTTACACAGAATCGGCTGCGGCGCGCTTTGGCTAACGACCGGCAGAAAATCGAAGCTCCCCTGAAAATATTTTTCGTCGGTGAGAACCGAGATCGCCGAGGCGTAATGTTGATAAATACCGGCAATACGCGCCGGATCGAAATCATCGCGAATCACGCCTTTTGATGGCGATGCTTTCTTACACTCCAGAATAAAGGCGGTACGCGCGCCCTGGAGCGCATCATAAAAATGGCGTGTACTTGGCTGGATCTCATTTTGAAAACTGGCCAGCGGCTGTTGCTGTTTGCGGGCTTCTACCCAAATCGCCTTGTCTGCGACGATTTTCGCTAAAACGGTTTGCATTATTTACCCTCTTGCCGCCAGTGCGGTGACTCTGTCATATGCGGTGCCGTTGCGCAGAACATCAAGCACGGTTTGCGCATTGGCTTTGAGATCTTCCTGACCATGCAGACGCATCAGCATCGCCACGTTAGCGGCGACGGCGGCCTCATGCGCGGCGTCGCCTTTACCTTGTAATAACCGTGTCAGAATGTCACGATTTTCTTCCGGCGTGCCGCCAACCAACTGATCCTGATGGTAAGGCGTCAGGCCAAAATCCTCCGCCGTAAGTTGATAGCTTTTAATTTCGCCGTCATGCAGCTCCGCGACAATCGTCGGCGCATGGAGCGAAACCTCATCCATGCCGCCGCTGTGTACCACGGCCGCGCGCTGATAGCCCAATACCCGCAAGGTTTCCGCAATCGGCAGCACCAGTTCCGGGCTATAGACGCCAATCAACGCCAGCGGTGGATGCGCCGGGTTGATCAGCGGACCGAGTACGTTGAACAGGGTTCGCGTTTTTAACTGTTGGCGAACCGGCATCGCGTGACGAAATCCGGTGTGATATTTCGGCGCGAACAGGAAACAGACGCCCAGTTCATCTAACGCCTGACGTGATTTATCGGCGTTCATATCCAGATTAATACCGAACGCCGCCAACAGATCGGATGATCCCGATTTGCTGGACACGCTGCGGTTGCCGTGTTTCGCCACTTTCAGTCCGCAGGCCGCCGCAACAAAGGCGCTGGCGGTAGAGATATTGATACTGTTACTGCCGTCGCCGCCGGTACCAACGATATCCGCAAACAGATAGTCCGGACGCGGGAACGGGGCGGCATTTTCCAGCAACGCAGTGGCGGCGCCGGCAATTTCATTGGGATGTTCGCCGCGAATTTTCATGCTCACCAGCGCGGCGGCGAGCTGTTCAGGTTTCAGTTCGCCGCGGACGACCGCCGAAAACAACTGATGGCTCTCTTGTTGCGTCAGAGTCTGCGCCTGATAAAGTTTTTCTAGAATCGGCTGTAGTGTGTTTGTCGGCTCCAGCTTTTGCTGCGCCCAGGCTAATGTCTGCTCCAGCAGACGCGCGCCCTGCGTCGTCAGGATGGACTCAGGATGGAATTGAAAACCGCAAACGCGATCCGCATCATGACGTACCGCCATCACCATGCCGTTGAAATGGGCGTTAATGGTCAGCCCGGCAGGAATATTACTGCCGACCAGCGAATGGTAACGCGCGACCGGTAGCGGATTCGCCAGACCGGCGAACATCGCCTGACCGTCATGTTCAATGCTGGAGGCTTTGCCATGCAGGATTTCTCCCGCCTGACCGACGTAACCGCCGTAAGCTTCGACAATGGCCTGATGCCCAAGACAAATGCCGATGATCGGTAACTTGCCGCGTAGTCGGGTCAGCAGCTCCGGCATACAGCCCGCCTCGCTGGGGACACCTGGTCCCGGGGAGAGCATTAGCACCGGATTTTTCATCGTCGCCAGGCGATCGATAAGCGTTTGAGCCGGGATATGATTACGGTAAATCACCACGTTATGGCCGTTGGACCGTAACTGATCTGCCAGGTTCCAGGTAAACGAGTCGATGTTATCGAGCAGCAGAATATCAGCCATCAGAAGGTCTCCTGTGCATGATGCGCAGTGGCGATAGCATGCAATACGGCGCGCGCTTTATTACGGGTTTCATCGGCTTCAGTCTGCGGAACGGAGTCCAGCACAATCCCTGCGCCCGCCTGTACGGTCGCGATACCGTTATCTACTAGCGCGGAGCGGATAACAATACAGGTATCCAGATCTCCGTGGGCAGTGAAATAACCGACAGCGCCGCCATAGCTGCCGCGGCGCTGTCCTTCCACATCGGCAATCAGTTGCATGGCGCGTACTTTCGGCGCGCCGCTCAGGGTGCCCATGTTCATACAGGCGCGGTAAGCGTGCAGCGCGTCGAGATCGTGACGCAGTTCGCCTACGACCCGAGAAACCAGATGCATCACGTGCGAATAACGGTCAACTTTTGTCAGATCGGCAACGTAGCGGCTGCCCGGCGTACAAATGCGCGCCAGATCGTTGCGCGCCAGATCGACCAGCATCAGATGTTCGGAAAGCTCTTTATGATCGGTACGCATGTCCAACTCGATACGGCTGTCGAGATCTCTGTCCAGCGTACCATCGGCGCGGCGGCCGCGTGGGCGAGTACCCGCGATGGGGTAAAGCTCAATCTGGCGGCTGGCGGCGTCATATTTCAGCGAGCTTTCCGGCGACGCGCCGAAAAGGGTGAAATCATTATCCTGCATAAAGAACATGTATGGGCTAGGATTGCTCTTTTTCAGTACATAGTAGGCAGCCAGCGGCGACGGGCAGGGCATCGAAAAGCGGCGCGACGGCACCACCTGAAATATTTCGCCCGCGCGGATGGCTTTTTGCAACTGACGCACGACCGCGCCGAACGCTTCATCACTCTGATTGCATTCGCAGCGCATGTCCGGCACCGGCGTCACCGGCAACGGCGGCGCAGGCTGGGTTAATTGTTGTCTAAGATGCGCCAGACGGGCGTTCAGTCGCTGTTTTTCCTCGTCATTAGCGGTAAACAGACTGGCTTGAATGCGGGTGCTTTTTTTTCGATGATCTATCACCATCATCGTTTCCGCTAAATAAAAGCAGTAGTCCGGGCAGTTATTGTCGGCCTCAAGGTGTGGAAGCGCTTCAAAGCCAGCCACCAGGTCGTAGGCAAACAGACCGCCGAAGAACATGGCTTCCCGCGCTTGTGTCGGTACGTTTACCACCTCCTGTAACAGGCGGAACGCATCAAACACCGACAGGGAGCATAAACGGGCGTCTTCATCTAATAATGGGCTGACGGGCGGAAAGCGCAGGACGCGACCGGCAGGCAGGCAGGCGTTTTCCACGCCAGCGGGCAGGGCAATATCCAGTAGCGGCAATAACGAGGCGCCATTATCGGATAGCGCCTCAATTGTGACAGTGTCACCAAAGGCGATGATGCGTAGCGCGCTATCCACCAGCAGCAGGCTTTTTAAATCGTCTTTACTGTCGATATCCGCGGACTCCAGCAGCAGCGTTGCTGGACGATCGCCGCAAACTTGGTGAAAAAGCGCTGTTGGGTTTTCCCGGTAGGCTGCATCGCAGGTCAATAGCTCAAGCGTGGGTTTTTGTGTTTGCATGGTTGTTCTCATTAATTTTGTTCAAAAAAAGCCCGCTTCACAGGCGGGCCGGGTATCTTTTGGCTTATTAAAGCTGTCATACACTGCCCGATATCAGGGAGTGCGCCACCAGCCGTGTAGTACAAATGTCGCTGCCATTTTAGATACCCTATTCATGTGAACTTTCGTACTAGTTAACTAGTTCGGTGGGGTAATGTCAACACCTATTTCAGTATATTTGCCGGAACCGTTATGATGTACACGACACACCTTTTATCTCTATGGGAGCCGCCTTGAGCGACACGAATTACGCAGTGATTTACGATCTGCACAGTCATACCACGGCGTCCGATGGACTGTTGACGCCAGAAACGTTAGTACACCGTGCGGTAGAGATGCGAGTCGGCACGCTGGGGATTACCGATCATGACACCACAGCCGCGATTCCTGCGGCAAGAGAAGAAATTTCACGTTCAGGACTGGCCCTGAATCTTATTCCCGGCGTGGAGATTTCAACGGTCTGGGAAAATCATGAGATCCACATTGTGGGTCTGAATATTGATATTGCGCACCCGGCAATGTGCGATTTTCTGGCGCAGCAGACACAACGGCGTCAGGCGCGCGGTCGGCTCATTGCGGAGCGTCTGGAAAAAGCCCATATTCCCGGCGCGTGGGAAGGGGCGTTGAGACTGGCGAATGGCGGCGCGGTGACGCGAGGTCACTTCGCCCGCTTTCTGGTGGAGTGCGGCAAAGCCGCGACAATGACGGATGTTTTTAAAAAATATCTCGCGCGTGGGAAAACCGGTTACGTTCCGCCGCAGTGGTGTACAATAGAACAAGCTATTGATGTCATTCATCATTCTGGCGGTAAGGCGGTGTTGGCCCATCCGGGACGCTACGACCTTAGCGCTAAGTGGCTGAAAAGATTAGTGGCGCATTTTGCCAGCCATCACGGCGACGCGATGGAAGTGGCGCAGTGCCAACAATCGCCCAATGAACGCACCCAACTGGCGACGCTTGCGCGTCAGCATCATTTATGGGCATCGCTTGGATCTGATTTTCATCAGCCCTGCCCGTGGATTGAACTGGGGCGTAAACTCTGGCTGCCCGCTGGCGTTGAAGGCGTATGGCAGACATGGGAACAGCCGCAAATATCACAGTGAGGGAAGTATGAGCCAGTTTTTTTATATCCATCCTGACAACCCACAGCAACGGCTGATTAATCAGGCCGTCGACATTGTGCGTAAAGGCGGGGTCATTGTCTATCCAACCGATTCCGGTTATGCCCTTGGTTGTAAAATTGAAGACAAAGGCGCGATGGAACGTATATGTCGTATTCGTCAGTTGCCCGATGGACACAACTTTACGTTGATGTGTCGCGATCTGTCCGAACTGTCGACCTATTCATTCGTGGATAATGTGGCGTTCCGCCTGATTAAAAACAATACGCCGGGTAATTACACCTTCATTCTGAAGGGGACAAAAGAGTTGCCGCGCCGTTTGTTACAGGAAAAACGTAAAACCATCGGCCTGCGCGTGCCGTCAAACCCGATTGCGCTGGCGCTGCTGGATACGCTGAGCGAACCGATGCTCTCTACGTCGTTGATGCTGCCTGGTAGCGACTTTACCGAGTCGGACCCGGAGGAGATTAAAGAGCGGCTGGAGAAGCAAGTGGATTTGATCATCCATGGCGGCTACCTTGGACAGCAGCCTACCACGGTAATCGATTTAACCGATGATTCTCCGGTGGTGCTGCGTGCAGGCGTCGGCGACGTTACACCTTTCTTATAAGGACGTAAGTCTGTATCTGTAGTGGTCAACTTAAACTGGCCACCACTTTAGAGTTTTTCCAGTATCGGTTTTCCGATTCGTTTGGGGGTAACCCACCGTTATATTCATGCGGCCTGAGTACACTGTAATACCCGACGATATAGTCCGTTATTGCATGGGCCGCATCGCTGAAGCTTATGTAACCCGTCACCGGTACCCACGCATTTTTCAGGCTTCTGAAGAAGTGTTCCATTGGGCTATTATCCCGGCAGTTTCGCGCCGACTCATACTTTGTCTGATCCGGTATCGCCACAGTAACTGCCGGAACTGCCTGCTCGTATAGTGGCTACCCTGGACGCTGTGGAACATCACACCGCCGGGCTTACCACGGGGTTCCCATGCCATTTCCAGCGCTTTCATGGGGAGCCTGCTGTCCGGCGAGAACGACATGGCCCGGCCCACCGGTTTCCTGGCGAACAGGTCGAGAACAACAGCGAGGTATGCCCAGCGTTTACCTGTCCAGATATACGTCACGTTGCCGCACCATACCTGATTTGGCTCTGTCACTGCGAACTGCCGCTCAGGGTAGTCAGGGATAGCGACATGTTCACGACCACCACGTTTATACCGGTGAGTCGGCTGCTGACAGCTGACCAGCCCCGGCTCTTTCATGGGCCTGCCAGCAAGCCAGCGTCCCATCTGGTAGCCTCTCCGGGTTGCCATTGTGGCAATGCTTCTTGCTCCGGCCGAACCGTGGCTGATGCCATGTAGCTCAAGTACCTGACTGCGTAATACAGCCCGTCTGCCGTCTGGTTTTTCAGGACGGTTTTTCCAGTATCTGTAGCTGCTGCGATGAACCCCGAACACGTGGCAGAGTGTGGCCACCGGATAATGCGCTCTGAGTTTCCTGATTATCGGGAACCGTTCAGAGAGTCTGACATCAGGAGCGCGGTAGTCTTTTTTAGTATTTCGTTATCCATTTCAATACGTTGTGTTTTTTTCTCAGCTCACGTATTTCAATTTGTTCCGGAGTAATGGGAGAGGCTTCAGGCGTTTTTCCCTGCCGCGCATCACGCAACTGCTTCACCCATCGCGTCATTGTGGAAAGGCCGGCATCCATAGCGCTGGCTGCATCTGCCACGGTGTAGTTCTGGTCAACAACCAGCTGAGCGGATTCACGTTTGAATTCCGCGCTGAAATTTCTTTTTTTCATTGGAGCACCTGTGTTGTTCTGAGGTGAGCATATCGCCTCTGTTCAGGTAGCCAAATTCAGTGTGCCACTACAAACACCACCAGAGTTAAGCCCTCCCTCCTGTATGTAAAATATCTTGAGGAAATTCCAGGAGAATTAATCGAAACAGCGACAGAAGTTTATTCAAAACCGCCCTCTGTGGAAGAGTGGGCTGCGTTAAATGATCTCCTCGAATATTCAAGCGGAGTGTATTATCGCCCACGTAAACGCAAAGTTTACACCTGGGATGATTCAAATTTGAAAAAATGGCAGAGCCTCGGTTTTGAATCACTAAACCACTACCTCACATACAACGCAATGAATAATACCATGGCGGGAGCCAGGGGCTTTGATGAATTATTCCACATTTTGGAGATAGTTACATAGAATAATGCACACACAGACAACACAAACCAAACGATTTACGCAGCACGTCAAATGTTGCGAATGGTATTACGACGAAATTCAAAACATCACCAATGACGCTTTTCTTACAGATGAAGAGAAATTAGCCGTACTGGATGATCTGGAAAATAGAATTCTCACTCTCGCAGCGCCTTTCCTGGCTGCTGCAAATAAAATTAAGACGACAATGGAGCAAATGAAAAAATGACTAACTGCGACAATGTCAAATTCCAGTTCTGGAGCGGCATTGTCCATTTCTCCGGGGCGTTAATCAGACCCAGATAAAGCAGTTTCAACAGGTTGTTTTCATTCGGGAAAGCATCTTTGGTTTTGGTCAGCTTCCTGAACTGGCGGTGCACCGATTCGATGGCATTGGTGGTGTAAATCACCTTGCGGATAACAGTCTGTTCACTGGCTTTATGAAAGGCTTCGCTGATGGTGGCGACAACCTCATGAAGAACACAAAAGTTATCACCGAATCTGCTGGAATGCCTGGAGAGGTATTAGGAGATCTGGCTAAACAGGTGACGGGCTTCGTTGGTGAGATTGCCGGCGTTATTAGCGGTTTCAATGCTAAGGTCAGTGCCGATGCTTTTACACAGTCGTTAACGTTGGCTGTGAACAGCGGTCAAAGCAGCACAGGCGGGTGATACATCAAAGGGGCTTACGTTTTTTTTGCTTAAAAATTAATCATGGGCTAAGTTTTAGGTGGTGAACACGCTGTACAACAAAGTAGGTTACAATGCGGTGAACATCGCGTATAATGACATTCAGTAAAGTATGCTAACTCATTGATTTATATATATTTGTTAGTGCCAATTCGACGCCTGTGAAGGCGACACCTGAAGGAAGCTCTATGAGCGAAAAGTTACAAAAAGTGCTGGCGCGCGCCGGCCACGGCTCTCGCCGTGAAATCGAATCCATTATTGAAGCGGGACGTGTCAGCGTTGACGGTAAAATCGCCACGCTTGGCGATCGCGTTGAAGTTACCCCCGGTTTGAAGATCCGTATCGACGGCCATCTGATTTCGGTGAAAGAGTCGGCGGAACAAATTTGCCGCGTTCTGGCCTATTATAAACCAGAAGGTGAACTGTGTACCCGCAATGATCCGGAAGGGCGCCCAACCGTTTTTGATCGCTTACCGAAACTGCGCGGCGCACGGTGGATTGCGGTGGGACGTCTGGATGTAAATACCTGTGGACTACTGTTGTTTACCACCGACGGTGAACTGGCGAATCGCCTGATGCATCCCAGCCGTGAAGTTGAGCGTGAATATGCCGTGCGTGTATTCGGTCAGGTGGATGAATCGAAGCTGCGTGATTTAAGCCGTGGCGTACAACTGGAAGATGGTCCAGCGGCATTTAAAACCATTAAATTCAGCGGCGGCGAAGGCATTAACCAGTGGTATAACGTTACGCTGACGGAAGGGCGCAATCGCGAAGTTCGCCGTCTGTGGGAAGCGGTGGGCGTTCAGGTCAGCCGTCTGATCCGCGTGCGTTACGGCGATATCCTGCTGCCGAAAGGCCTGCCGCGCGGCGGCTGGGCAGAGCTTGATCTCGCGCAAACGAACTATCTGCGTGATCTGGTAGAGCTGCCGCCGGAAACCTCGTCGAAGGTTGCCGTCGAAAAAGATCGTCGTCGTATGAAAGCGAACCAGATCCGTCGGGCGGTAAAACGCCACAGCCAGATGGCTGGCGGACGCCGCTCCGGTGGACGTAATAACAACGGATAATCTCTACCGCGCGCCTGTAGGCCAGATAAGCGTAGCGCAATCAGATAAGGCTGTTTATGCCGGATGACGGCGCAAACGCCTTATCCGGCCTACATTAATAATCAATTCCCATCTGGGCTTTTACGCCGGCGTCGAAGGCATGTTTAACCGGACGCAGCTCGCTGACGGTATCCGCGAGATCAAGAATATCCCGATGACAGCCACGACCTGTAATAATCACTGTCTGGTGAGAGGGACGCCCGTTTAGTGCGTTTATGACCTTTTCCAGCGGCAAATAGTCATATGCCACCATATAGGTCAGCTCATCCAGTACCACCATATCAAGCTGTGGATCGGCCAGCATTCGTTTCCCATGCTGCCAGACAGCCATACATGCTGCTGTGTCTGCCTCGCGATTCTGCGTCTCCCAGGTAAATCCCGTTGCCATCACCTGAAATTCGACGCCGTGCGGTTCCAGCAGATTACGCTCGCCATTGGGCCAGGTGCCCTTAATAAATTGCACCACGCCCACGTTTTTACCATGCCCCACGGCGCGAGCGGCAGTCCCAAAAGCTGCAGTGGTTTTACCCTTACCATTGCCGGTAAAGACGATAATAATACCGCGCTCTTCCTGTGCCTGGGCGACACGGGCATCAACCCGATCTTTTACCTTTTGCTGGCGCTGCTGATAGCGTTCATCACTCATTGGGCGATTCCTGGTTTACGGCCCGGCTGGGCGTCAAAAGTCATACCGGTCTTACGGCGGCTGTCGTCGCCCATGAGCCACAAGTAAAGCGGCATAATATCGGCAGGCGTTTTCAATTTCTGTGGGTCTTCCGTCGGAAAGGCGCTGGCGCGCATACTGGTGCGCGTGCCGCCTGGGTTAATACAGTTAACGCGCAGGGAACGGTTTTGATATTCGTCCGCCAGGACTTGCATCATGCCTTCAGTGGCAAACTTTGAGACGGCATAGGCGCCCCAGTTGGCACGCCCCTGACGACCAACGCTCGACGACGTAAAAACCAGCGAGCCGGCATCGGACTTCAGTAATAACGGCAACAGCGCTTGGGTGAGCATGAAGGTGGCGTTAACATTTACCTGCATGACATCCTGCCAGATCTGCGGATCTTGTGCGCTCATCGGACAGATTTCACCCAATAACCCGGCATTGTGCAGTACGCCATCCAGACGGGGGAAGTGTACGGCGATGCGGTCGGCCACTTGCCGGCACTCTTCAGCAGTGCAGGTCAGCAGGTCGAGCGTAAGCCATTGTGGTTGAACATGTTGCTCGTCAGCAATATGCTGCGCTACCCGACGCAGTTTCTCATCATTGCGTCCCAGTAGAATCACCGTTGCGCCGTAACGCGCATACGTGATCGCGGCTTCCCGCCCAATGCCGTCGCTGGCGCCAGTGACCAAAATAATGCGGTTTTGCAATAAATCTTGCTTCGGTTGGTAATGCATGGCTACTCCTCAACGGCATGGTGAATCGTCCTGCCAGTTTGTCTTATCTTTGCGTTAACTTTTCGGGTTTATGCCTGAAAGCGCCTCTTTTTGCAATCAGCCTGGAGCGATAACGCCGTAAAATGAACGCCTTGTCATGCTTTTTCTTTCTCAACAGGCATACGGATGAAGAGAGACTGACTTCGATGCCTGTTGTACACTGAGCGTAAGTCGCGTTATTTAATCAAGGTGGGAGTCGTGGAATTGTTGTCTGAATATGGCTTATTTTTGGCAAAAATCGTCACCGTTGTGGTGGCCATTGCGGTCATTGTGCTGCTGATCGTAAACGCTACGCAACGCAAACGTCAGCGCGGCGAGCTGCGCGTGACCAATTTGAGCGAGCAGTATCAGGAGATGAAGGATGACCTCGCCGCGGCGCTGATGGATGGCCATCAGCAAAAGCTGTGGCATAAGGCGCAGAAAAAAAAGCATAAGCAGGAGGCGAAAGCCGCCAAAGCGAAAGCGAAGCAGGGAGATATCGCGACAGCGGATAAACCGCGCGTATGGGTGATAGATTTTAAAGGCAGTATGGATGCTCACGAAGTCAACGCATTGCGTGAAGAGGTCACGGCGGTGCTGGCGGTGGCAAAACCAGGCGATCGGGCGGTCGTGCGTCTGGAAAGTCCCGGCGGCGTCGTTCATGGCTATGGCCTGGCGGCATCGCAATTGCAGCGCCTGCGCGATAAAAATATTCCGCTAACCGTGACGGTGGATAAAGTTGCGGCGAGCGGAGGCTACATGATGGCCTGCGTGGCGGAGAAAATTGTCGCGGCGCCATTCGCTATTGTGGGCTCCATTGGTGTTGTAGCGCAAATCCCGAACTTTAATCGTTTCCTGAAAAGCAAAGACATTGATATTGAACTACATACCGCAGGACAGTACAAACGTACCCTGACATTGTTAGGCGAGAATACGGAAGAAGGGCGGCAGAAGTTTCGTGAAGATCTCAACGAAACGCACCATCTGTTTAAAGATTTTGTTCAGCGGATGCGTCCAACTCTGGACATTGAACAGGTCGCCACGGGCGAACACTGGTACGGTCAGCAGGCGCTGAAGAAAGGGTTGGTTGATGAAATTAATACCAGCGATGAGGTAATTCTCGGTCTGATGGACGGGCGAGAGGTACTGAATGTGCGCTATATGCAGCGTAAAAAACTGATCGAACGTGTTACCGGCAGCGCGGCGGAAAGCGCGGATCGGCTGCTGCTGCGCTGGTGGCAGCGTGGACAAAAGCCATTGATGTAAACTGCCATTGCCATCCGGCCTGGAAAAAGACCTGCCTCGGAGGCCTGATAAGCGCAACGCCATCAGGCATTCAGCGCCGGGTGGCGGTACAAGCGTTTTATTCGGCCTATAAGATGTCGGGTCCCGGGCCTGATAAGCAATGTAGGCCGCCATCCGGCACGGATTAATCAATCAGGTGATACTTCTCAGACAGCACATGAGCGAGGTGTTTAAACATATTAAATACCGCAGTGCTTTTAGGGGTCGGTAGCCCTTGCTCGTCTAAAAAGTAATCGCCGCTGAAAACCAGCACGCCATTTTTCTGCGTCACGCCAGTGGCGACAATACCTGCCATCGTGTCTTCATGTTCCCGAATAATTTTGTTGGCTTCAAGCAACAATGTTTCGCGATCGATAGGTTGCGTCTCTTTATGCATTTTTTACTCCTTAAACAAGGAGATTAGTCTACGCTGAGCACTTCTGATGGGCAAATATTCTCGTAGGAAATTGGTGTATTTGTCATGTCGCGTTCACTGGCAAGATTTGTTTTTGCATGCTAATAAAGTTGCGTATCGAATTTTATCAGGTACAGTGTGACGCTTTCGTCAATCTGGCAACAGAATTGCTTGACATTCGACCAAAATTCCGTCGTGCTATAGCGCGTGTGTGCAAAAAAGCCTGTTAACTCAGTCACCTGAGTATTACATTTCGTACACAAAGCCAGTACAAGGGGTTGATATCCGCAGACGCAGAGACCATATATCGTTGTCTCGTCGCCAGTGGAAGGTGAATCAACGTGCGACGCATTCCTGGAAGAATCAACTTAGGTAAAGGTGAATATGGGTAAAGCTCTTGTCATCGTTGAGTCCCCGGCAAAAGCCAAAACGATCAACAAGTATCTGGGTAATGACTACGTGGTGAAATCCAGCGTGGGTCATATCCGTGATTTGCCGACCAGTGGCTCAGCAGCTAAAAAGAGCGCCGACTCTACCTCCACCAAAACGGCTAAAAAGCCCAAAAAGGATGAACGTGGCGCTCTCGTCAACCGTATGGGGGTTGACCCGTGGCACAACTGGGATGCGCACTATGAAGTGCTGCCTGGTAAAGAGAAGGTCGTCTCTGAACTGAAACAGTTGGCGGAAAAAGCCGACCACATCTATCTCGCAACCGATCTTGACCGCGAAGGGGAAGCCATTGCATGGCACCTGCGGGAAGTCATTGGCGGCGATGATGCGCGCTACAGTCGCGTAGTCTTTAACGAAATAACCAAAAATGCCATTCGCCAGGCGTTTGAACAGCCGGGCGAGCTGAACATTAATAGGGTCAATGCCCAGCAGGCGCGTCGCTTTATGGACCGCGTGGTAGGCTATATGGTCTCGCCGTTGCTGTGGAAAAAGATCGCCCGAGGCCTGTCGGCAGGTCGCGTTCAGTCTGTCGCGGTCCGTCTGGTCGTTGAGCGCGAGCGCGAGATTAAAGCGTTTGTTCCGGAAGAGTTTTGGGAAATTGACGCCAATACGATAACGCCGTCTGGCGAGTCGCTACCGCTACAGGTGACACATCAGAACGACAAGCCATTCCGTCCGGTAAATCGCGAGCAGACGCTTGCCGCCGTCAGCCTGCTGGAAAAAGCGCGCTATAGCGTACTGGAGCGTGAAGACAAACCGACCAGCAGCAAGCCAGGCGCGCCGTTTATCACCTCAACGCTGCAACAGGCGGCCAGCACCCGGCTGGGCTTTGGCGTGAAGAAAACCATGATGATGGCGCAACGTCTGTATGAAGCGGGCTACATCACCTACATGCGTACTGATTCCACAAACCTGAGTCAGGATGCGGTCAACATGGTGCGCGGCTACATCGGCGATAATTTCGGCAAGAAATACCTGCCTGATAACCCGAACCAGTACGCCAGTAAAGAGAATTCACAGGAAGCGCACGAAGCGATCCGTCCTTCCGATGTTTCTGTCATGGCGGAGTCGTTGAAAGACATGGAGGCGGACGCGCAGAAGCTATATCAACTGATCTGGCGCCAGTTTGTCGCCTGTCAGATGACGCCAGCGCAATATGACTCTACTACACTTACCGTTGGTGCGGGCGAGTTCCGCCTGAAAGCGCGTGGGCGTATTTTGCGTTTTGACGGCTGGACGAAAGTGATGCCGGCGTTGCGTAAAGGTGATGAAGATCGCACGCTACCTGCCGTGAATAAAGGCGATGATCTGACGCTACTTGAACTGACGCCTGCGCAGCACTTTACCAAACCGCCAGCCCGTTTTAGCGAGGCTTCGCTGGTTAAAGAGCTTGAAAAACGCGGTATTGGCCGTCCGTCCACCTATGCGTCGATCATCTCGACTATTCAGGACCGCGGCTATGTGCGCGTTGAGAACCGTCGTTTCTATGCGGAAAAAATGGGTGAAATCGTTACCGATCGGCTGGAGGAAAACTTCCGTGAATTGATGAACTACGATTTTACCGCGCAGATGGAAGATAGCCTGGATCAGGTCGCGAATCATCAGGCCGAGTGGAAAGCGGTACTGGATAAATTCTTCAGCGACTTTACTCAGCAGCTCGACAAAGCCGAGAAAGATCCGGAAGAGGGGGGAATGCGCCCAAACCAGATGGTGCTGACCAGCATCGACTGTCCAACTTGCGGCCGTAAAATGGGCATTCGTACTGCCAGTACAGGAGTTTTCCTCGGTTGCTCAGGTTATGCGCTTTCGCCGAAAGAGCGCTGTAAAACGACCATTAACCTGATACCGGAAAATGAAGTTCTGAACGTGCTGGAAGGCGATGATGCCGAAACCAATGCCCTGCGCGCCAAACGTCGCTGTCAGAAGTGCGGTACGGCGATGGACAGCTATCTGATCGATCCGAAGCGTAAATTGCATGTGTGTGGTAATAACCCGACCTGTGACGGATACGAGATTGAAGAGGGCGAGTTCCGCATCAAAGGGTATGACGGCCCGATCGTTGAGTGTGAGAAATGCGGTTCCGAAATGCACCTGAAAATGGGGCGTTTTGGTAAGTACATGGCCTGTACTAACGACGAGTGTAAAAATACTCGTAAGATCTTGCGTAACGGCGAAGTTGCGCCGCCGAAGGAAGATCCTGTCCCGCTACCGGAATTGCCGTGTGAAAAATCGGACGCGTACTTTGTGTTACGCGACGGCGCCGCAGGAATATTTCTGGCCGCCAATACGTTCCCGAAATCACGCGAAACGCGTGCGCCATTAGTCGAGGAGCTTTACCGGTTCCGCGATCGCCTGCCGGAAAAACTGCGTTATCTGGCGGATGCGCCGCAGCAGGATCCGGAAGGAAATAAAACCGTCGTTCGCTTTAGCCGCAAAACAAAACAGCAGTACGTTGCGGCGGAAAAAGAGGGGAAAGCGACGGGATGGTCAGCGTTCTTCGTCGACGGCAAGTGGGTTGAAGGCAAAAAATAACCCTCTGTCGGTCGCCGCAATAGTAAACCGGGCCGCATAAGCGGCCCTTTTTATAGCGCACTTATTATTTTATCGTGCCTGCTATACAGTTCAGATATAAATGATATAGTGGTTATAGTTAATACTTTTTTTATTATTAAATCGTATTAGCAGCTCGACAAAGTCTGCGAATAAACGATGGTCTGATGGCGCTAATCTGGATGATGTATTATGAAATTGCAGCAGCTTCGCTACATTGTTGAAGTGGTTAATCATAACCTTAACGTCTCTTCTACCGCTGAGGGGCTGTATACCTCCCAGCCGGGGATCAGCAAGCAGGTTCGGATGCTGGAAGATGAGCTTGGCATCCAGATTTTCGCCCGTAGCGGTAAACATCTGACGCAGGTGACGCCCGCAGGTCAGGAGATTATCCGTATTGCGCGTGAGGTGCTTTCCAAAGTCGATGCTATTAAGTCGGTCGCAGGCGAGCACACCTGGCCGGATAAAGGCTCGCTCTATATTGCGACTACCCATACTCAGGCGCGTTACGCATTGCCAGGAGTGATTAAAGGCTTTATCGAGCGCTACCCGCGCGTTTCGCTGCATATGCACCAGGGGTCGCCAACGCAAATTGCGGAAGCGGTGTCGAAAGGGAATGCCGATTTCGCGATTGCTACGGAAGCGCTGCATTTGTATGACGACCTGGTGATGTTGCCATGCTATCACTGGAACCGTTCGATAGTGGTGACGCCGGAGCATCCGCTGGCGGCAAAGTCTTCCGTAACGATTGAAGAGCTGGCGCAGTATCCGCTGGTGACGTATACCTTTGGCTTTACCGGACGTTCCGAACTGGATACTGCGTTTAACCACGCAGGATTAACGCCGCGGATCGTCTTTACCGCAACCGATGCTGATGTGATTAAAACGTATGTCAGGCTGGGGCTGGGCGTTGGCGTCATTGCCAGCATGGCGGTAGATCCGCTTTCCGATCCCGATTTGGTGCGGGTTGACACGCATGACATTTTTAGCCACAGCACCACGAAAATCGGTTTTCGCCGTAGTACTTTTTTACGCAGCTATATGTATGATTTTATTCAGCGTTTTGCACCACATCTGACGCGTGACGTGGTAGATACGGCTGTGGCGTTGCGTTCTAACGAAGAAATCGAAGCGATGTTTCAGGATATAAAGTTGCCTGAAAAGTAATAGCACCGTCAGTTTGCGTCGCAATTGCACGCCAGGCAAAAAGCGACTTTTGAAAATATCCCCCGAAGTAATGCGGGTAATTAACAGCAAAATAGTGTTGAATTACCCGCCCCGCAAATTTCTTTTTCCAAATAGTTATCTTGAGTCAAAAGATTGATTTATTCGCTGGAAACGATTCGTAAATTGACTGGATTTTTGACTAAAGTTTATTTAGGATTTGTCTCATCTGATGATTAATTGCGCCGATTGTTTGGTGTTGAAATGATAAGTGATACCGATAGCATGAGGTCAGTGATGCCTTCTGAAAACCACGAGCCGCGCCGCGATCCTGAGCTCAAACGTAAAGCATGGTTAGCGGTTTTTGTGGGTTCTGCGTTGTTCTGGGTAGTGGTAGCGCTTGTTATCTGGTACTGGTGGGGCTAAGTGAGTATTACGTTACCACAAGAGCGCGTCGTCGCGTCCCTGATTTAATATTGTGACGATGAACCACAAAAATAATATCCGTCTTTTTATTGGCGTTACTGTTTTTATTAACGCTGACTTTTTACACCGCAGCAGCCGTGTGCTGAGCGCCTCTCAGTATTGATTAAACACAGTTGGTATCGCCTATGTTAACGTCAAATATAAAGTATTGGTCATGGACTGGCGCGTTTGTATTATCGCTACTGTTTTGGGCCGAGTTAATCTGGATTGCCGTCTAATCAGAAGCCCGATAATGCGTTATTTATCGGGCTTTTTCATGTCTTGTCCTTGCCTTAAAGTTTTCTCCTCTTTTAGCAATTTGGGTTGTTATCAAAACGTTACATTTTGTTTGTGTTATCTTTAATACAACCCTGTGGAGAATCAGGGTAACGCAACCCTGTCATTTAAGGAGGAGCTATGTCGTCAACTCTACGAGAAGCCAGTAAGGATACATTGCAGGTCAAAGATAAAACGTATCATTACTACAGTCTGCCGCTGGCCGCCAAATCCTTGGGCGATATCGCCCGTTTGCCCAAATCTCTTAAAGTGTTACTGGAAAACCTGTTGCGCTGGGAGGATGGAGAGTCGGTGACTGATGAGGATATTCAGGCGCTGGCCGGTTGGCTTAAAAATGCCCAGGCCGATCGTGAAATCGCCTGGCGGCCCGCCCGCGTACTGATGCAGGATTTTACCGGCGTGCCTGCCGTTGTCGACCTGGCAGCGATGCGGGAAGCCGTTAAACGCCTCGGCGGCGATACGGCGAAAGTGAACCCGTTATCGTCGGTCGATCTGGTTATTGACCACTCCGTTACGGTCGATCATTTTGGTGATGACGATGCGTTTGAAGAAAACGTGCGGCTGGAAATGGAACGTAACCATGAGCGTTATATGTTCCTGAAATGGGGACAGCAGGCATTCAGCCGTTTTAGCGTCGTACCGCCTGGAACTGGCATTTGCCATCAGGTTAACCTGGAATACCTGGGTAAAGCCGTCTGGAGCGAATTACAGGACGGGGAGTGGATTGCCTACCCGGACTCGCTGGTGGGAACCGATTCCCATACGACCATGATTAATGGACTGGGTGTATTGGGGTGGGGCGTGGGCGGTATCGAAGCGGAAGCGGCGATGCTTGGTCAGCCCGTATCGATGCTTATCCCGGATGTCGTCGGCTTTAAGTTAACCGGTAAACTCCGGGAGGGGATCACCGCGACTGACCTGGTGCTGACCGTCACGCAAATGCTGCGTAAGCATGGCGTAGTGGGGAAGTTTGTTGAATTTTATGGCGATGGTCTGGATTCGCTACCGCTGGCGGACCGCGCGACCATCGCTAATATGTCGCCGGAATATGGCGCAACCTGTGGTTTCTTCCCAATTGACGCCATCACCCTGGAATATATGCGATTAAGCGGACGTAGCGACGATCTGGTCGAATTGGTTGAAACCTACGCGAAGGCTCAGGGAATGTGGCGTAATCCCGGTGACGAACCGGTATTCACCAGTACGCTGGAACTGGATATGGGCGATGTCGAGGCCAGTCTGGCTGGGCCGAAACGCCCGCAGGATCGCGTGGCATTAGGCGATGTGCCAAAAGCTTTTGCCGCCAGCGCCGAGCTGGAGTTGAATGCCGCGCAAAAAGATCGTCAGCCAGTTGACTATACGATGAACGGGCAGCCATATCAGCTTCCGGATGGCGCTGTCGTCATTGCCGCAATCACCTCCTGTACGAACACCTCGAATCCCAGTGTGCTGATGGCGGCAGGATTACTGGCGAAAAAGGCAGTAACGCTGGGGTTGAAGCGTCAACCGTGGGTTAAGGCTTCCCTGGCGCCAGGTTCAAAAGTAGTGTCTGACTATCTGGCGCAGGCCAAACTCACGCCTTATCTGGATGAACTCGGTTTTAACCTGGTCGGCTATGGCTGTACGACCTGTATCGGTAACTCTGGCCCGTTGCCTGAACCTATCGAGACCGCAATTAAAAAAGGCGATCTGACGGTCGGGGCCGTGCTTTCCGGCAACCGAAATTTTGAAGGGCGTATCCATCCGCTGGTGAAAACGAACTGGCTGGCGTCGCCACCGCTGGTTGTGGCGTATGCGCTGGCCGGAAACATGAATATTAACCTCGCGACAGATCCGCTGGGGTACGATCGTCAAGGCGATCCGGTATACCTGAAGGATATCTGGCCTTCGGCACAAGAAATTGCCCGCGCCGTTGAACTGGTTTCATCGGATATGTTCCGCAAAGAGTATGCGGAAGTGTTTGAGGGCACGGAGGAATGGAAATCGATTCAGGTCGAATCGTCCGATACTTACGGCTGGCAGTCGGATTCAACCTATATTCGCCTGTCGCCTTTCTTTGATGAGATGCAGGCCCAGCCTGCGCCTGTCAACGATATCCACGGTGCGCGTATCCTGGCGATGCTGGGCGATTCGGTGACGACTGACCATATTTCTCCAGCCGGCAGTATCAAGCCGGACAGTCCCGCCGGGCGTTATCTGCAAAACCACGGTGTTGAACGCAAGGATTTTAACTCCTATGGTTCACGGCGCGGCAACCATGAAGTGATGATGCGCGGCACGTTCGCCAATATTCGTATTCGCAACGAAATGCTGCCTGGCGTCGAAGGTGGAATGACGCGGCATTTGCCGGGAACGGAAGTGATGTCGATTTATGACGCCGCGATGCTTTACCAGCAGGAAAAAACGCCGCTGGCGGTGATTGCCGGGAAAGAGTATGGGTCGGGATCGAGCCGTGACTGGGCGGCAAAAGGTCCGCGGCTGTTAGGTATCCGCGTCGTGATCGCCGAGTCGTTCGAACGTATCCACCGCTCAAATCTGATTGGGATGGGGATACTGCCGCTGGAGTTCCCACAGGGCGTAACGCGTAAAACGCTGGGACTGACCGGTGAAGAGGTGATTGATATCGCGGATTTGCAAAACCTGCGTCCTGGCGCGACCATCCCGGTGACGTTAACGAGACCGAACGGCAGCAAAGAAACGGTGTCCTGCCGCTGTCGCATTGATACCGCAACCGAGCTTACTTACTACCAGAATGACGGCATATTGCACTATGTCATAAGAAATATGCTGAACTAAGGCTGTTTGTTTATTGGGCCTGCCGTTAACAGGCAGGCCCGCTTTAATCGCGGGGGGCTACTTGCTTAGCAGGTGGCCCATTTTGGCGGCTTTAGTATCCAGATAATGCTCGTTATTAGGATTACGGCCAACAATGAGCGGAACGCGTTCAACGATATTTATTCCCGCTTCGGTCAGTATTTCGACTTTCTTCGGATTATTGGTTAGCAGGCGAACTTCATCCACGCCCAGTAACTTGAACATATCCGCGCACAGTGTGAAATCACGCTCATCTGCGGCAAAGCCGAGCTGATGATTGGCTTCCACCGTATCGTAACCTTGATCCTGTAACGCATAAGCGCGAATTTTATTAAGCAGGCCGATATTGCGGCCTTCCTGGCGGTGATAAATCAGAATACCGCGTCCTTCTTCCGCAATATGCGTCAGCGCGGCTTCCAGTTGAAAACCACAATCACAGCGCAGACTAAAAAGCGCGTCCCCGGTAAGACATTCGGAGTGAACGCGAGCAAGTACCGGCGTTTTACCTGAAATATCGCCAAAAACCAGCGCGGCATGGTCGTGTCCGGTTGCCAGTTCTTCAAATCCCACCATCAGAAAGTCACCCAATGGGGTTGGCAGTTTGGCTTCTGCCACACGTTTAAGCTGCATGTATGTCTCCAGATTATGCTGACGCCTGCGGTGTCGTCGCCTGTTGGCTTGTATCTCGCTATTTTGCCATAAGGCGGCGGTCATCACCTAATCACTACCACGTAATTGCTCAGGAATGGCACAAATTTGTCATTTTTCCAGTTTGGCGAGAATTTTCAGTTATGATTGTGGTACTTACTTATAAAAGGAGAATCCATGCTTTCAATTGCCAGGCGCACTGCGGCAGGCGCTGCTCTGCTGCTTATCATGCCGCTCGCTGTATGGATATCAGGCTGGCAGTGGCAGCCAGAACATCAGGTCTGGTGGCTGAAAACGTTATTCTGGATAACGGAAACCGTGACCCAACCCTGGGGCGTTATTACGCATGTGATTCTTTGTGGATGGTTCTTATGGTGCCTGCGATTTCGCCTGCGCGTCGCCATTATGTTGTTTGTTATTCTCGGCGGGGCGATTATCGTCGGGCAGGGCGTGAAATCATGGGTAAAAGAACGCGTACAGGAGCCGCGGCCATTTGTGGTCTGGCTTGAAAAAACGCACCATATTCCCGTCGATGAGTTCTACACTTTAAAGCGTACAGAACGCGGACACTTAGTGAAAGAGCAGTTGACCGGGCAACAGAACATCCCGGTTTTCCTGCGTCAGCACTGGCAAAAAGAGACGGGCTTTGCTTTCCCGTCCGGACACACCATGTTTGCAGCGAGCTGGGCGCTTTTGGCCGTTGGTTTGTTATGGCCGCGCAGACGTACTTTCACCATCGTGTTTTTGTTAATCTGGGCGACCGGTGTAATGGGTAGCCGCTTGCTTCTGGGGATGCACTGGCCGCGAGATTTAGTAGTCGCTACGCTTATCTCCTGGTTATTAGTCACCCTGGCTACCTGGCTGGCGCAGCGGATTTGCGGGCCGCTTACGCCGCTTCGTGAAGAAGCGCAAGAAATTGCTGAACGAGAGCAGGAAAGCTGACAACCGTTGATTTTCTGTTCATTGCCCTTAAATCATCTGATGGCGGGCGCTTTTCCATTTCGCGCGAGGCGTGAAAATGGTAATTTAGAAGGCTGGATGCGGTAAGTTGGACTCGATTTATTCGCGCAAACCACATAACGGGAAGTAATGTGAAATATCTACTCATTTTCTTACTGGTATTGGCGATTTTTGTTATTTCAGTGACACTGGGCGCACAGAATGATCAACAGGTGACGTTTAACTACCTGTTGGCGCAAGGGGAGTATCGTATCTCCACGTTGCTTGCTGTGCTGTTCGCCGCCGGTTTTGCGATTGGCTGGCTGATTTGCGGCCTGTTCTGGCTACGGGTTCGCGTTTCCCTTGCACGCGCGGAACGTAAAATTAAACGACTGGAAAACAAGCTCTCACCAGCAATCGACGTTGCGGTCACTGCCGGTTCGTCGGTTGCAAAGGAATAATCATATATGTTGGAGTTGTTATTTCTGTTGTTACCTGTAGCCGCTGCCTATGGGTGGTATATGGGTCGCAGAAGTGCGCAACAAACAAAACAGGATGAGGCTAACCGCCTGTCGCGCGATTATGTCGCAGGGGTTAACTTTCTGCTGAGTAACCAACAAGATAAAGCGGTGGACCTGTTCCTTGATATGCTTAAAGAGGATACTGGCACCGTTGAGGCTCATCTTACCCTCGGCAATTTGTTCCGCTCTCGCGGTGAAGTCGATCGCGCCATTCGTATTCATCAAACCTTGATGGAAAGCGCGTCATTAACCTATGAACAGCGTTTATTGGCCGTTCAGCAACTGGGGCGCGACTATATGGCCGCCGGTTTATATGATCGCGCGGAAGATATGTTTAACCAGCTTACCGACGAAACGGAGTTTCGCGTAGGTGCGTTACAGCAGCTTCTGCAAATCTACCAGCTAACCAGCGACTGGCAGAAGGCGATCGAAGTAGCAGAACGGCTGGTAAAACTGGGCAAAGATAAACAACGTATCGAAATCGCCCACTTCTACTGCGAGTTAGCTTTACAGCAGTTGGGGAACGACGATATGGAGCGCGCGATGGCTCTGTTGAAAAAGGGTGCCGCCGCAGATAAAAATAGCGCCAGAGTGTCTATCATGATGGGGCGTGTCTATATGGCGAAAGGAGATTACGCCAAAGCGGTCGAAAGCCTACAGCGTGTTATCGTCCAGGATAAAGAACTGGTCAGCGAAACGCTGGAAATGTTGCAGACCTGCTATCAACAGCTCGGTAAAAATGCGGAGTGGGTGGAGTTTTTACGCCGCGCCGTTGAGGAGAATACCGGCGCTGGCGCTGAGTTAATGCTTGCCGATATTCTGGAAGCGCGTGAAGGTAGTGATACAGCCCAAATTTATATCACTCGTCAGCTACAGCGACATCCCACAATGCGGGTGTTCCATAAGCTGATGGATTACCATCTCAACGATGCGGAAGAAGGGCGAGCGAAAGAAAGCCTGATGGTACTGCGCGATATGGTTGGCGAGCAGGTGCGCAGTAAGCCGCGGTATCGTTGTCAGAAATGCGGTTTTACCGCCTACACTTTGTACTGGCACTGTCCATCCTGCCGGGCATGGTCGACTATTAAACCTATTCGTGGACTTGATGGGCAATAACATATAAAAAAAGCCCTCGTTTTAGTTACAACATACTTAATAAGTTAACATGAGACATCACATTAACATCGTCGACTAAGGCCTGGCAGGTTGTCAATCGAACCTGTTAATTTCACTGCGTCGCAGGTAGAATGCACGCCGTTTACCCAATTTGCGCCACTTCC
Source organism: Salmonella enterica subsp. arizonae (assembly GCF_008692845.1). Taxonomy (GTDB): domain Bacteria; phylum Pseudomonadota; class Gammaproteobacteria; order Enterobacterales; family Enterobacteriaceae; genus Salmonella; species Salmonella arizonae. The sequence continues at coordinate 576,070 of NZ_VXJW01000001.1, read as the reverse complement.
GGTGCCCATCATCAAGAAGGTCTGGTCATGACGTTTACTGCTTCATCTTCTTCCCGCGCTATTACTGAATCGCCAGTTGTTGTAGCGCTGGATTACCATGAACGCGAAAAAGCCCTTGCGTTTGTCGACAAAATCGATCCTTGCGATTGTCGTTTAAAAGTGGGCAAAGAAATGTTCACGCTGTTTGGCCCACAGTTTGTTCGGGATCTACAGCAACGTGGGTTTGATGTCTTTCTTGATCTAAAATTTCATGATATTCCTAACACAACGGCCAGGGCCGTTTCCGCTGCGGCAGACCTGGGCGTCTGGATGGTAAACGTTCATGCGTCGGGCGGGGCGAGAATGATGACCGCAGCGCGCGACGCGTTGGCGCCGTTCGGTAAAGATGCGCCGTTGCTCATCGCGGTGACAGTGTTGACCAGTATGGGAACCAGCGATCTGCGCGATCTTGGCGTGACGTTGTCACCAGTGGAACATGCGGAGCGGCTGGCACGCCTGACGCAGCAATGCGGTCTGGATGGCGTGGTCTGTTCTGCTCGGGAGGCTGTCGGATTTAAACAGGTTTTTGGCGCTGAATTTAAGCTGGTGACGCCGGGCATTCGGCCTGCAGGTAGCGAGGCGGACGACCAGCGACGCATTATGACGCCCGAGCAGGCATTATCCGCAGGCGTCGACTACATGGTGATTGGCCGTCCGATTACACAATCGGTAAACCCGGCGCAAACGCTGAAGGAGATCAACGCGTCACTGAAACGGGAGGCATAATGAGCGATTCGAATAGTCGTCTGGTGTATTCAACGGAGACGGGGCGCATTGAAGAGCCTAAAACAGCGCTGGTTCGTCCAAAAGGGGATGGTATCGTGCGCATTCAGCATCAAACCAGTGGCCGCAAAGGTAAAGGCGTGTGTTTAATTACCGGTATTGAGATGGATGACCCGGGATTAATCAAACTGGCGGCTGAATTGAAGAAAAAGTGCGGATGCGGCGGGGCAGTAAAAGACGGAGTGATTGAAATTCAGGGCGATAAACGCGACTTGATAAAATCGCTCCTGGAAGCTAAAGGAATGAAAGTAAAATTAGCTGGCGGTTAATGAAAAGCCACGGGTGTAAATTACCGTGGCATAAAAGTCAATTTTGTCTATTTTTGTAATCCTGACCTGAAAAAATAATCGTATTATTTTGAGCCGCTTAGTATTTAAGTGTCTGGATTATTTTCCGACCTGGTGACCTATAACGCCGCCGACCGCCGCGCCGCCCAGGGTGCCTAATGTGCTGCCGTCAGTTAATACTGCGCCGCCCAACGCCCCCGCACCTGCGCCAATAGCCGTATTGCGATCGCGCTTTGACCAGTTTGAGCAGGCGCTCAGAGACATTGCTACAGTGATTGCCAACACAGCCGCAGCCATTTTTTTGCTCGTCATAAACATAATACTTTCTCCTGAATTAACGATTCACGGAATTAAGCTCACTTTAACTATAGTTAAAATAAAACCAGTTAAGAGATTTTCCGTAAAATCTGATTGCGCAAGGATATATCACGCGTGTGATAGTCACTTACTGTTATTTCGCTAGTATTAATTTTACGACGTTGCGCTAGTTACGACAGGTAAATAGTCTTAATTGGAGTGTCAGAAGAGTCTTAGAGAGAGGATGATTTGCCATAGGGCAAATCATCCGGAAATATTTTAAACGGATGAACTAATAACGTTGACGAGCAGCCCGTTATGTTCTAACTGCATTTGATTGCTGGCGGAGATTCTGGAGTCTGTAATGACGCGATGAAAACGAGAAAGTGGGCCCAGAGGGTAGGGATGCACGCAGCCAAATTTGGAGCTATCAGTGAGGACAATCGCTTCTGAGCCTTTTTCCAAAACAGCGTTAACCACATCAGATCGCATCATGTCGCGTCCGGTAAAACCGGTATCAGCCTGCCAGCCATCAATACCGATAAACGCCTTGCTGAAATGCACTTGCTGAATAAACTGGCGTGTTAAGGGCCCTACCATGCTTTCACTTTTTTTCTGATAAATCCCACCGAGGAGAATGACTTCGCAAGGGGTTTCTTTAAGCAGATGCGCGATATAACTGCTCACGGTGATGATCGTGACATCTTTTTGTTCTGCCAGCGTTCGGGCCAGCAGCGCATTGCTACTACCATTTTCAATAAAAACGGATTCTCCTGGACTGATTAGCGAGGCGGCAAATTCCGCCAGTCGGCGTTTTAGTGTGTAGTTAGTCATCATGCGGGTCTCTACGTCGTCGCTCTCGAGCGAAACGGCGAAACCGTGCGCACGGCGTAAATAGCTCTGTTTTTCCAGAGTATTCAGATCCTGACGAATTGTGACTTCAGATACGCCGGTAATTTTCGCCAGTTCAGCAACGCTCATCTGGCCTTTATCAACCACCATTTGCAAAATTGATTGTTGTCGGGAGTTCATAGTATTAATTTTATACGTTAAAAGGAGTAAACAGACATTCAGAGAACCGGGGAAGGTTAAAGGCTATCCCGGAGCAGATAATAGCTATCAGATTTCCCTGGGCAACCCCAATGTCTGGGGGGGAGAGATACCGTCTTTAGCCTGATCTAACAGCTCCGCTTTCAATATTTCAAGGTTATTGATAGCCGAGTGGTAATTGCCAGCAACCAGGATATCCAGCACGGTATCAATGCGTTCGGCAATACGTTGTGCCTCGATATCAGACATGTTTGTCATCCTTATGTCAGAAAAGGTTTAAATTCATGATGCAGAAATTAATCTGAAAAGAGAAGAGAAAAATAGGGCATGCCAGTTCTGGCGTGAACAAGAAGGGCCGTTCTTTTCGCCGCCAGTCTGTATATGTTGTTCTCTTTCTCTTATCGCCATCATTAACGCATTTTTTTGCCTGATAGCGTTTGTACCAGCGTTCAAAAGAAACGGCAGGCATGGGTTTGGCGAATAAAAATCCTTGTCGTTCATTGATGCCGTTTTTTATCAGGCAGCTTTCCGTTAGCTCGACATCGATCGGACAATACTCAAAGTTCGGTTCGTGCAAAACCTGTTTTAGTGCGGTAAAAAGAGTCTAGTCGGCCAGTTGTCGCGCCGAAAAGTTCACGGCTACCCGCAAATTAATCCCTTTATTGCGCCATTTCGCAATCTGGCGAACCACATCCAGAATAACCCAGCGCCCCAGCGGAACGATTAATTCTGACTCTTCCGCGTATGAGATGAACTCCAGAGGCGGGATTAATCCGCGTTCCGGCGATGCTGGCTTCTGAAACGATTTGCTCGGCAAAAAAGAGCTCCTGCGCCTGCGTTGGTGTGACGGCGGGCGTATAAGGCCAGGTTGAGAGGCTGCCCGCCCATTCACGTTTATTAATTTTACGGCCTGCCAGGCGCATAGAGACAGCCTGTTCTTCTCTCGACAACGTTATCAGCAGACTGGAGGTGATTGCCGTCATTTCTCTGATACGCCCGACTTGTTCTGACGATAACTCTACCGTTTGTTCCGCATCCGTTTCACCTGTTGGGGATAGATACAGCACGTTACAATCATCTGCCAGGTACCAGTAAGGATGAAAGGGATTTAGCACAGTTTGTTCCTGAATATCTTTCATCATGCATACCATCTCATTTAAGCGCCAGGTGCCCGAAAAGAAAGGTTAGCCACGTTATATATAAGGTTAATTATGGCTGAACACATTGTTTTATCTATATATTCATATGTAATCCAGATTCTGGAAAAAGCATAGTCACCAGTTAAAAATAACAAGAAATAGGGCGCCTGAATAAGATTAAACGCAGATCGTGACGGAAGGGAGTAAAAGAAAACGACCTTTGCTGAAAAGGCAAAGGTCGTTGAGAACGCTAAACGTGGTTATGCTGCTGGTCGGGCAATAATGCTACGTGTATCCATGCGCACTTCCGCAATGGTGACATCAATGACATCCGTCACTTTATAAACTGTCTCGCCTTTAATCTGTATCGTGCCATTTTCCTGGCTGCACACCAGTTCATCGCGAACAGCGTGTAAAAACGGGGCCGGGATAAAGGCGACAGCGCCGTTATCGACCAGTCGCACGCGCATACCGCCGCGGCTGACGTCAATAATTTCTGCCGCGAAACGGGTATCCGTTCCTGCCTTATCGTTAAGGAAACGCGCATATAACCAGTCGCCGACATCGCGCTCCGCCATACGGTTCAGGCGGCGGCGTTCCGCCATTTGCTGGGTAATATCTTCCCGCGGACGTGCAATAGTCTCCCCCTTGATGACCGCTTTCAGCAGGCGATGGTTAATCATATCGCCATACTTACGAATGGGAGAGGTCCAGGTGGCGTAAGCCTCAAGACCGAGACCGAAATGCGGCCCCGGCTCGGTGCTGATTTCAGCAAAAGACTGGAAACGACGAATGCGGCTGTCCAGGAAACCGGAGGGCTGCGCATCCAGCTCCCGACGCAGTTTACAGAAGCCTTCCAGCGTCAGCACCTCTTCGGCATCGACATGCAGACCGTGAGTTTTCAGCAGCGCGGCCAGCGCGTCGGCATTAGCGGGATCGAAGCCTGTATGCACATTGTAAATACCAAAACCGAGCTTATCGCGCAGCACGCGCGCGGCGCAAAGGTTGGCGGCGATCATCGACTCTTCTACGATACGGTTAGCGATACGGCGCGGTTCCGCCACGATATCCAATACTTCGCCTTTTTCGCCCAGCACAAAGCGATAATCCGGACGATCTTTAAATACTAACGCATGATGATGACGCCACTCACCGCGGCTCAGACAAATACGGTGCAACAGACGAATCTGCTGGGCAATGCCTTCGTTATCCGGCTGCCAGGTACCACTATTTTCCAGCCAGTCGGAGACATTATCGTATGCCAGCTTGGCCTTCGATTCGATCGTGGCCGCAAAAAAGGCGATATCATCGTCAATGGAGCCATCCGCAGCGATGATCATGCGACAGGTGAGCGTCGGACGTACTTCGTTGGCGCGCAGCGAACACAGATCGTCAGACAGCTCACGCGGCAGCATAGGAATATTGAAGCCCGGCAGGTAGTTGGTGAAGGCGCGAATTTTCGCTGCGTTATCCAGCTTACTGCCCTCGGCAATCCAGGCGGTAGGATCGGCAATAGCAACCGTAAGCTGGAGTCTGCCGTCCGCTAACTCCTCGGCATAAAGCGCGTCATCCATATCCTCAGTGCTGGCGCTATCGATAGTCACGAAATTCAGTGCAGTCAGATCCTGACGCTCTAGTCCTTCGTCAAGCATCTCCGTCGCAACGCCATTTGGCGCTTCTTTTTCCAGGTTGTGACGGGCCAGTGTAACCCACCAGGGAGCAAAGTGATCGTCGGCAAAGGTGATGTACTGCGTTAAATCGGCGTAAAACGAACGGTCGCCTTTAAGCGGATGGCGCCGCATTTCGGCAACCGCCCAGTCACCTTCTTTAAACTCATGCTGAACGCCGCGCGCAGCGCGGCAGGGAATCGTGTCTTTCAGCAACGGATGATCCGGCACGATGGTCAGACGGTCATTTTTACCCTGAATTTTTCCCACAAAACGCGTCAGGAACGGTTCGATCAGTGCTTCCGGCTCGGCAGACTCACGTTCTTTTTCCGTGTGGATGACCGCGACGATACGATCGCCATGCATCACTTTTTTCATCTGCGGCGGGGGAATGAAATAGCTTTTCTGTGCATCAACCTCCAGGAAGCCAAAGCCTTTTTCCGTGGCTTTTACGACCCCTTCAGCGCGCGGCGTCTGGGAATGCAGTTGCTGTTTAAGCTGCGCTAGCAGCGGGTTGTCCTGAAACATATTCGTCTATTTTCGTAGCCAAAAGAGCGGCTGACAGTTTTACGCGATTCTGCCTGATGCAGCAAGCGCTCTTTCAGTCATGGATGGGTTAATCGGTTTCGTCCAACGCGATTTTTAAGCGATTTAACCAGCCGCACATACCTAACAGATTAATGGCCTGCTCTGATGAGACCCCCATATCGAGTATCGGGTAAAAATGCGCGGTGCTAAAACGATTGGACGCTCTGGGGAGCCATTGTATCGCCTGTGTCAGCGCGGCCTCAACTGAAGGTTTCGCTGGATAATGATTCGGCGTCAGATCGTTTATGCTGGATTATTTTGGCGTATGTGGGAAAGGGATGAATGATTGTTAGATGATAACAAATATCAGAACGCTATATAGCGGGATGAGCGGAAAGGGGGCGGCACAGTCGTGTCGCCCGCTAATAAACTCAATGTGCTTACTTCAGTTCCAGCTCATTCATTGCCGCAATGCTGAACCCGCCGTCAACATGGACGACTTCGCCAGAAATACCCGCAGAGAGATCGGAACACAGGAATGCCGCTGAGTTACCCACATCTTCAATAGTAACGGTGCGACGAATTGGCGTAACGGCTTCACAATGCGCCAGCATTTTTCGGAAATCTTTAATGCCGGATGCCGCCAGCGTACGGATTGGGCCCGCGGAGATAGCGTTGACGCGAACGCCTTCCGGTCCCATTGCATTTGCCATATAACGCACGTTGGCTTCCAGAGAGGCTTTCGCCAGACCCATTACGTTGTAGTTCGGGATGGCGCGTTCCGCCCCCAGGTAAGACAAGGTCAACAGCGCAGACCCCGGATTCAGCATGGCGCGGCAGGCTTTCGCCATAGCAACAAAGCTGTAGGAGCTAATATCATGAGCGATTTTAAAGCCTTCGCGGGTAACCGCATTAACATAATCGCCGTCCAGTTGATCGCCAGGCGCGAAACCGATCGAGTGTACGAAACCGTCAAATTTCGGCCAAATGTTACCCAGTTCCGCAAACATAGCGTCAATGCTGGCGTCTTCAGCGACGTCACACGGTAAAACAATGCTGGAACCCAGTTGGGCAGCAAATTCTTCCACGCGGCCTTTCAGTTTGTCGTTCTGGTAGGTGAACGCCAGTTCTGCTCCTTCGCGGTGCATCGCCTGCGCGATACCGTAGGCGATGGACAGTTTACTGGCCACGCCAGTGACCAGAATGCGCTTACCGGAAAGAAAACCCATAGCTTTAATCCTTATAGTCATTGCTTATTTTTTGCTTTTAATATCAAAATCTTAAAAGCAACATTTCAAAAACGTTCGAAATTATCCTGAAATTATATCCCACTCCCGGCCCTGTGTGTCACGCTATTTTTCCACCGCTATCTCCAAAGTGTGTCTGGCAGGCGGTATTCTAAAACAGCACGGTAAGCCACCAGAAGGAAAACTGCGTATATGGTGCAGTATACCAGCTAGTGTAAGGTTCGCCTCATCCAACCAGAGACGCCGGGGTGGACAGTAAGTACTCTACAGCAACGTGCCTTCCAACGAATAAATAACAATAATGACGGAAGCCTGGATAGTCATCTGCATTATTTTCCTTCTGTCATACACGGTCACAGGTTTAAAACCATATAATGATGATGTTATGGATGTGTAACTTTAATAATCGAGCTCTTAATAAAAGTGATCTTTTTAGTTAATGTGTGATTACTTCACTTGCCGATAAGAGCATTAATACTGGATGTGAAATTTTTTGAAAATCAGGTGATTACAGTAGTTACAAATATGGTTGTCATATGCTTTTATGCTCTGATAATTTTTCAGGGGACGATACTTATGCCATTTACATTTCATATTGGGGATCATAATTGTCGTATATCAGAAAGCCATTTAAGAGATATTATTGAGAATAAAAGAGAGCATATTTTTTCAACATATGAGAAATTCATGGATTTTTTCAGGAGTATATTTACTCGGCGAAGCTTAATTTCCGATTATAAGGAAATATACGATCTGCTATGCCCAAAAAAAGAACGCCCAGAGATTAAAGGGCCTTTCCCGTTAAAACAAAATGAGAACTGTACACGATGGCGACCTATTCTCGGATGCGTTAAACTTATCGATGTTTCCAGACCTGAAGTGATGGATAAATACACTGTAGAAGTGCTGGCATACCAAGAAGATATGTCACTATTAAAAATGTATTACGATGGAGTATTGCTTGCCGAGGCGGAGTGTTCTAAGCGTTGCCTCGAATTTTTAAAAGAAACGATGTTTAATTACAATACAGGCGAGATTACGCTTGCCTCTTTGGAAAATGAGAATTTTCCCCTGGACGAAGCAAATGGGAATGGGCGTTATGCCGCTTTTGAGCAACGATTGATAGAGTACCTGTCACCGCCGCCCGGACCGGCAGGTGATAATGGCGCTACTGCTCAGGCTGCTTCCCTGCAAGCGGCAGAGATAGATGTGTTTGATAGCGGGGCTATTGATCAGACTGAATCCCAACAAGTGCCAGAGATAGATAGGTTTATTAACTCGGAACACTTTAAGAAAAATTTTTGCATAGCTGATATTGAAAAAAATAAAATAGGTAGCGGGAGCTATGGGACAGTTTATTTATTAAATGGAGAATTTGTTGTTAAGGTTCCAATTAACGGACAGGGAATGAAAGTTGATTTTACATCTCCAGAACATGGTAATTGTCATCCTGAGCGTGTTAGTAAATATTTGAATCAGGCCAATGACGACAGAAATTTTTCTCGTTCTGCCATCATGAGTATTAATGGCAGCGATGTCACGGTCTTAGTTTCAAAATACATTCATGGTCAGGAGCTCGATATTGAAGATGAAGATAACTATAATATGGCTGAAGAGCTGCTTGAAGAAAGAGGTGTTTATATGCATGATATGAATGTCTTTGGTAATATTCTGGTCAAAGAGGGGAAACTTTACTTTGTGGATGGTGATCAAATAGTGCAGTCAAAACAATCCCGGCATCAGCGGGCGGCTTCTCTTGCGACAAAGAAACTGGAAGAACAAATTATGACCCATCATAAGATAAAATTAAAGCAGGCCGAGACCGAAGGAAATGAGGAAGATATTGAATATTATAAGGCACTTATTACGGACCTTGATGAGTTAATCGGAGTGGAACCACCGGCACCTGAGCCAGCAAGACAACCTGAGCCAGCAAGACAATCTGAGCCAGCAAGACAATCTGAGCCAGCAAGACATTTTAAAATAGCCCCACCTGAGGAGGGGACCCTTGTTGCTAAAGTATTAAAAGATAAATTTAAAAAATAACATTTAGTTCATTTCTTTTCTGCGAATCGCCGAGGGCGCATTCATTACAAATTTACCGTTCAACTATTACGTGTTGCTATTCGATTGAGGGACGTCTGGGTAACCAGAACAGTCTGTAGTAGAGATGCAGCACGCAAGTTGGGATAGCAATGCAGCTCTGCCATGCCAGGCGAAATGCCTCGCTATTGCGCAGTGAAATTGACTCGCCTTGATTTCCCCTCTGCCTGACAAGAAGAATTCGGCCTTTCGGATTGTCTTATACCTTCTCATTAGCGTTGTCTGGCATAGGCTATGATTTTCTTTATAGCAATAGAAGAACATTCTTAAAACAAAAAATTTGCAATTTTTCATAGAGTTAACATATATTGTTTTTTTCGATCATTTTTTATGTATTGATCGTTTTTATTGATTGATTTGCGTTAAAAGCGCATTATCAGGGAGTTAAGATCAGGTGGAGTGATCTCATGCGCTATTTTTTTATTGCTGATCCGATAAGGGGAATTGAGGGGGGGTTACAGGGCATTGACATTAGTACCCGTTTTGCATCGTCGTCCGCTCGTCCGCTGCACCCTGAGTTTGTTATCTCGTCATGGGACAATACACAGAAGCGCCGTTTTCTGCTTGACCTGCTGCAGACAATCGCTGGCAAACGTCGCTGGTTTCTACGCCACGGCCTTTTCTGTACCGTAAATATCGATCGGCATATGGCGCAGCTTGTCCTTCAGGACAAAGACATTCGCGTTTTACTACACGCCATGCTATTTGTGGGGCTGCAGGTCGCTGAACATTTTTCATGTTATGGTAACGCCTCAATCGATCCTTTAATTAGCGCGCTTCATAAGCAACCTAACCCATTATGGCTGGGTGACCTGGGCGTAGGGAACATGACCGCGGCGCCATTAGTTTGCGGGTGTTTTAGCGGCGTAAAACTTGATCGTAGCTTTTTCGCCTCACAAATCGAAAAAATGACGTTTCCGCTGCTCGTCAAACATATCCGGAGTTATTGTGACAAGATTGTTGTGGACGGTCTGGAAAACTCACGCTATTTCCCGGCGTTAAAAGCGGCAGGCGTTTTGGCAATCCAGGGCACGTTGTTCCCTTCTGTTGCGTTAGAAGAGGTTGAAACACTGCTGTTGGACAGCAGCGTGTACACCCTCAGAGAATCGATCTGAGGGTATTGGTTTGGGTTAGCGATCCATTCGCCATGCGTCAGCAGTCAGCGCCTCGCCGAAATGGCCTGCGATTAAACGACGGGTAAGCTCATGTAGCGGAGAGGCTAGCACATCTGCGGTGCTGCCACGTTCAACGACTTCCCCCTGATGCATCACTAATACCTGATCGCTAATATGTTTCATCATGCCGATATGCTGCGTGACATAGATATAGGAGATGCCCTGTTTTTCCTGCAATTCAAGCATCAGATTGATGAGCTGCGAGCGCATGGACATATCAAGCGAAGCCAGCGCTTCGTCCGCGATAATAACCTTAGGACGTAAAATCAGCGCGCGGGCCAGACCCAGACGTTGTTTTTGCCCCGGCGCCAGCATATGCGGGTAGTAGCTAACGTGATCGGGCAATAGTCCTACCATACGCATCGTCTCGACAATCTGTTTGCGCCTCTGTTCCGGCTCCAGATCGGTATTCAGACGCAGTGGGAAGTCAAGGATCTGTGAGATACGTTGACGTGGATTCAGTGAGGTTGAGGGGTCCTGAAAAATCATTCGAATACATTGGCTTCGAAACGAATAGTCGCCGAAATGCAGGGGATGATCGTCAATAAAAAGCTCTCCGCTGGTAGGTTCAATCATGCCGGCCAGCATTTTCGCCAGAGTGGATTTGCCGGAACCGTTTTCGCCAATAATGGCCAGCGTCTGACGCTCACGAAGCGTAAAGCTCAGGGGTTTCACCGCGTCGACGGTCTGGCGACGAAACCATCCAGTCCGGTAGCGAAAGGTTTTACTCAGGTTGCGGACTTCAAGCAGAGTTTGCACCATATCACTCTCTCTCCATATTTAGCGGAAAATGACAGGCATAAAGATGATTTTTCGCGCCGGTCAAGCGTGGCGTAATAATGCATTCTCGTTGTGCGTAAGGACAACGCGGCCCCAGTCGACAACCTATCGGTAACTGCTCCAGTAGCGGGATGGCGCCCGGCAGCGTATTCAGACGGCTTTTATGTGGCATCGCGCTGCCAAAATCCGGAATCGCGCGGATAAGCGCCTGCGTATAAGGATGGTGCGGCGTCGTCACCAAATCTTTACTTGGCGCCGTTTCTACCGTCTGGCCGCAGTATAAGACGTTGATTTTGTCAGCCCACTGACTCAGCATTTGCAGGTCATGGCTAATCAACAGAATGGTGGTATTACTGTTTTGATTCAGCCGGGTGAGCAGGCGAAAAATTTGCGCCTGTGTTGTAGGTTCCATTGAGTTAGTTGGTTCATCAGCAATTAGTAGCCGCGGCTGATTCGCGAGCGCGATAGCGATCATAACTTTCTGACACTCGCCATCGGTCAGTTCATAGGGAAAACTGCGCATTGCATCTTTATGATCTTTAATCCCCACCCGGTGCAGTAACTCAATCGCGCGCCGTTTACGCCAGCCTAAACGCTGCCACCAGCGGCCTTTCCAGGTCCAGGAGGGAATATTTTGCATTAACTGGCGACCGACGCGTTCGGAAGGATCAAGACACGATTGCGGTTCCTGGAAAATCATCGACACGTTATGTCCGACCAGCTTACGCCGCTCACGAGCGGAGAGACGCAGCAGATCAATATCATCAAAACGCATACGGTCGGCAGTGACTCGCCAGTTGTCTTTCGCGACGCCGCAAATAGCTTTAGCAATCAGGCTCTTCCCGGAACCCGATTCACCTACCAGGCCGCGAATTTCGCCTTCGCTTAAAGTCATGCTGACGCGATCGACCGCTTTTACCCAACCCTCGCTGGTTTTAAATTCAATGGTGAGATTGCGGATATCAAGTAACGGCATTATTCCACCCCCGCAATAATCGCACGACGAATCCCATCCCCTAGCAGGTTCACCAGTAAAACGCTAAGCGTTATCGCAGCACCGGGCAGCATAACGGTCCACGGCGCGACATAGATTAGCTCCAGGGCATCCCCTAACATGGCGCCCCATTCGGGAGAGGGAAGCTGCGCGCCGAGATCTAAAAATCCCAATGCGGCGATATCCAGAATTGCCATCGACAGAGCGCGGGTAATTTCGGTGACCAGGCCAGCGGTAATATTCGGTAAAATGGCAAACCACAGAATATTCAGTGTTGTCGCGCCATCCAGACGGGCGGCGATGACGTACTCTTTTTCCAGTTCATCATGTACCATGCTGTAGACTGAACGTACCATCCGCGGCAACAGGGCCAGCCAGACGGCAAACATTGCGTGTGACAGGTGCGGTCCGGCAAACGCCACGACGATAATCGCCAGCAATAGCGAAGGAAGGGAAAGTAGTGTGTCCAGAATATGGTTGAGTACGGCAGATCGCAAACCGTGCGTCGCGCCCGCCACAACGCCGAGGATTAATCCACATAGCGTAGCCGCCAGCGTCACGATGAACGCGCCGCCGACCGTGGGTGCCGCGCCGCTTAACAAGCGGCTCAGCACATCGCGTCCCAGATCGTCAGTCCCAAGAAAAAAGGAGACTTCGCCATAGCGTGACCAGGAGGGCGGCAGTAGCTGATAGCCGAGGAATTGCTGATCGATACCATAGGGCGCGATCCAACCGCCAAAAATGCACAGTAACGCCAGAGCGACACACCCATACAGACCTACCATCGCAGGCGCGTCGCTATAAAATTTGCGCCATGCAGTGCGCAGGGTACCCGGCGGGCGCTTTTCGCTGTATACGCTATCGTAAGGCATATTTACTCGTTTTATTTTTGTTTACCATGCTTTATGTCTTTTTAGATTTTCAAGCAGTATCAATATATTATCGACCGTTGGTGTTTTAATCTTGTGTACTTTGCATTAATTTGAAGGTTATCAATTTACGCAAAATGTGTACACTGATGTGTATATCCTCTCATGGAGTGTACACATTGCTTACCGATACAAAATTAAGAAAGGCTCTTGGCAAAAAAAGAGACCAAATCAAGGTCATCTCAGACGCTCATGGTCTAAATGTCAGGCTCTCTACATCCGGCAGTATAACATTCTTTTACCGATACAGATGGAACGGGAAAGCTGCTCAACTGACGATTGGCGATTATCCAACCATATCACTATCTCACGCCAGGGAACGCCGGCTGTAGTGGTCAACTAAAACTGGCCACCGCGTTAGAGTTTTTCCAGTATCGATTTTCCGATTCGTTTGGGGGTAACCCACCGTTATATTCGTGCGGTCTTAGTGCGCTGTAATATCCAACGATATAGTCCGTTATGGCGTGAGCTGCCTCGCTGAAGCTTACGTAACCCACCACCGGCATCCATTCGTTCTTCAGACTCCTGAAGATGCGTTCCATTGGGCTATTATCCCGGCAGTTTCCGCGCCGGCTCATACTCTGTCTGATCTGGTATCGCCACAGTAACTGCCGGAACTGCCTGCTTGTATAGTGGCTACCCTGGACGCCCTTCTAAGAGTCAAGCCATTTCCAGCGCTTTCATGGTGAGCCTGCTGTCCGGCGAGAACGACATTGCCCGGCCCGCCGGTTTTCTTGCGAACAGGTCGAGAACAACAGCGAGGTATGCCCAGCGTTTACCTGTCCAGATATACGTCACGTCGCCGCACCACACCTGATTTGGCTCTGTCACTGCGAACTGCCGCTCAGGGTGATTCGGGATAGCAATGTGTTCATGGCCACCACGTTTATACCGGTGAGCAGGTTGCTGACAACTGACCAGCCCCGGCTCTTTCATGAGCCTGCCGGCAAGCCAGCGTCCCATCTGGTAGCCTCTCCGGGTTGCCATTGTGGCAATGCTTCTTGCTCCGGCCGAACCGTGGCTGATGCCATGTAGCTCAAGTACCTGACTGCGTAATACAGCCCGTCTGCCGTCTGGTTTTTCAGGGCGGTTTTCCCGGTATCTGTAGCTGCTGCGATGAACCCCGCACACGTGGCAGAGGATGACCTCAGGATACTGCGCTCTGAGTTTCCCGATTATCGGGAACCGTTCAGGGAGTCTGACATCAGGAGCGCGGTAGCCTTCCTGAGAAACTCCCGGTTCACACGCATAACTCAGGATCTTGCTGGAGAGAGTAACCCAGTGATTTTGCCCTTCGTTTAAGCCCGTCGAGTACGCGATTACGGTAGCGCTCTTCATAATAATCCGCGCCAGGATCGACATATTTCTGACCATATTTAAGGGCATTGTAGAACAGTATTGCCAGTTTTCTTGCCGTTGCAGTGACTGCTTTTGCTTTCCCGATACGGGATGATAATCGACGATAAAAAGCACCCAGCGCGGTATCACTCCGGCCAATTGTTGTGGCTGCCAGTCTTAGTGCAGCAGCAATTCACTGTGCGTCATTGACATCAGTCTTGCGACCGGGAACATTTTTTGCATCTCTGGCATTAACAAGGATCACATTGAAACCCGCAGCTTCAGGGATCTCAAAAGCAGGCAACCAGTAAACGCCTGTGGACTCCATGGCAATGGTCGTAATGTGACAGGTTTTGAGCCAACCGGACATCCGATGAAGGTCGCCAGTGAAACGTTGAAAAGTTCTGACCGGCGCGGCGTCAGCATCCGGTGGAACGGCGACAACGTGGAATTCAGCGCCAATATCAACGCCAGCAGCATGAGGATGGATAACAGACATTCGGGAGGATTTTTTCATGGAAATCTCCTTGCTCATTTTTCGATGAACGAAGGAGGGGACGACGGAGAAATCACCTTCCTGAACGGGAACAAAGTCACCACTGTCGGATCCGCCACAGTCCCTGAACCATGTTTTTTTACGGGGTCATACCACCAAAAGGCCGACGGCTGCTTCCTTCGCTAAATTAGCCTGCCAACTTTTCCGGGGAGTTTCTGAGACTCAGGACGGGGTTTCCCCCATGGACAGTTTTTTAATATTTCATTCTCCATTTCAATGCGTTGTAGCTTTTTCCTCAGCTCACGAATTTCGATTTGTTCCGGAGTAATGGGAGAGGCTTCAGGCGTTTTTCCCTGCCGCTCATCACGCAGTTGTTTGACCCATCTTGTCATTGTGGAAAGGCCGGCATCCATAGCTTTGGCGGCATCTGCCACCGTGTAGTTCTGGTCAACAACCAGTTGAGCGGATTCACGTTTGAATTCCGCGCTGAAATTTCTTTTTTTCATTAAGGCACCTGTGTTGTTCTGAGGTGAGCATATCACCTCTGTTCAGGTGGCCAAATTCAGTGTGCCACTTCAATTCGCATCCGGTAGGGGCACCGATTGCATGGCCGTCTGATGGTACTCCGGCAGGTTACGCCATTATGCAGGGGCAGTCCTTCGATAAATCTGTTTACCCGTTACTGGCTATAGCGTATCCCTCCGGCGTTATTCCTGGTATGCGGGGCTGGACAATCAAAGGTAAACCCGCAAGTGGTCGCGCAGTGTTGTCACAGGAGCTGGACGGCAACAAATCACACAGTCACAGCGCGCGGGCGCAGGATACCGACTTAGGGACAAAAACTACCTCATCCTTTGATTACGGCACGAAATCGACCAATACAACGGGCGGTCATATACATGAGTTTGGCGGTTATATCAACTCATATTGGGGAGATTCAAATCACACCTCATTTCAACCTGGAGGTGGTGCGTGGACACAGGCCACTGGCGACCATACGCATACAGTTTATATCGGAGGACACGAGCACAGCATATATATCGGTCCACACGGACACGCCGTTATTGTGGACGCAGACGGTAATGCGGAAACCACGGTTAAAAACATTGCATTTAACTACATAGTGAGGCTGGCATAATGACTTTTAAAATGAGCAGCAAAGCGCAGACAATTAAGATTTATAACCTGCGTTCAGATACAAACGAATTTATTGGTGCAGGTGATGCATATATCCCGCCGCACACTGGATTACCGGCAAACTGTACGGATATTGCGCCCCCTGAAATTCCGGCCAGCCATATTGCTGTATTTGACTCTGAAACCCAGACGTGGAGTCTGAAAGAAGACCATCGCGGCGAGACGCTTTACGACACAATAACCGGAAATCAGGTTTACATCTCCGAACCCGGTCCGTTGCCTGCAAACGTGACGGCAATTTCCCCTGATGGTCAGTATGAAAAATGGGATGGCAATAAATGGGTAAAAGACGAAGCGGCTGAAACAGCAGCGCAGCTTCGTGAAGCGGAAGAGACAAAAAAACGTCTTTTGCAAATGGCATCAGGGAAAATTGCTCCGTTACAGGATGCGGTTGATCTTGGAATGGCAACAGATGATGAAAAAGCGCAGCTCGACGAATGGAAAAAGTACAGGGTGTTGGTAAAACGGGTGGATACCTCAAACCCTGACTAGCCGGAACAGCCTAACAGTAACCTATAATTTGCATTTTTTGGACAGCTCAGGCCATCGCGAGATGGCCTGAATAATTACTTTGGTAAGAAAAGGGAATGAATAATTGGAACCAAATACATAGAATGTGGACACGACTAGTATACTGATAATTATTAGTTCAGGCTATACTGATTGCTCTGAACACGATTCATGATTGTTGGTAAAATGTTAACCATCATAAAATAGTACACCAGTCTTTCCAGGAGGAGTGTAAAGGTTTTGGCTCATAAGCACCGTCATAGTAGAGACCACAAATACTGCAATCTTCATTTTTATATTTATCATTGAATGCTAATGTCAGTCTGTCATAGACATCAATATTTGATTGCCATTTCGGTGAGGTATTCATTGAATCATAAATTAATACTTTTTTCTCTTCCCTGTCATAGCCTACAATGCACTCTGCATGTAGACATTCCGAGCCAAGTGAAGGCCTGATCAACATCAATGGTCCATGGTTTTGTAATTCGTAAGAAATAAAACTCTCAAAGTCATTTTCTATAGTGCTATTGAAAGCTTCTGCCTGTAAAGCCTCTTTAATATTCGTAAAAAAAGAAGATTCTGGTATTTTTTGTACATTTAACTCTTTTAATAAATTTTCACATTCTATTATATCAACACCCTCTAATACATTGTTAAACGCTTGATTGTTAGAAATGATATCTTCTAATGCACTATAATTATCGCCATCTCTGGATTTAATGACATTTAACGAACAAACCCAGCAGTTATTGTAGAGAATATTATTTGTAGTATCAATCTGGCTTTGGAAATTACGATGATGATTAATCTGATTTTTATCGTCCTGAGAAGTTACTGTATTACTTTTATTAATGCTGCTTAAACTATTTTGAAGGTGTTTTAACATAATATCCCGCTGAATACTAACTCTAATAATTTATTGGTTGTAAATATATACTATTGTGTGGATGTTAATGCAATTCTTTTATTTTGAATTGTTTTTTTTGTGTAATTAATTAAAGGTGAGTGAGTTAGGCGGTATCTGTTGGGCTTAAAATTACATTTTATGGTGATGATTTATACTTTTTATATGATATGTTTTTGTAGTATTATTTCATGTTGCTTAATCTGTATTTGGCTTCGAGGGGAGATAGCTAAATGCAAATGACGTGGCTTAAAATAAATCTATTTTTAATAAGTTATCTGTTATTTTGAGTTAAAAAATTATAAATTAAATATGGTATTGTAAAAATGAATGATACAAAAATAATTATAAATTCATTAGTCTTATAGTTTTATCAATCATATGGGAATCAAATTTAACTATTGTTAACCTGGAATTAATTGCCTGGGTCGCAGTATGCGTCATCTGGTCGTTCTGGTAGAGGAACTGCGTGAACGCGGCGTTAATTTCCGCAGCCTGACCGACAGCATAGACACGTCGACGCCAATGGGGCGATTCTTCTTTCATGTCATGGGCGCACTCGCTGAAATGGAGAGAGAATTAATCGTGGAAAGAACCCGCGCTGGACTGGAAGCTGCAAGGGCGCAGGGGCGTATCGGTGGCAGGCGTCCAAAGCTCACCCCGGAGCAATGGGCGCAGGCCGGGCGCCTGATTGGGGCAGGAGTACCGCGACAGCAGGTAGCGATCATTTATGACGTGGGACTGTCGACGCTGTACAGAAAATTTCCTGCAGTATCACGAAGTGAAACCCGTAGGCGCTGATAGAGAAGATAAATCTCCGGCAATCATCATCGAAACATGGACTGCCGGAGAAAGCAGAAAATAATGTGTATATGCTTGTGTACTAAAAAACAAATTTACCACAAAAATAAACACATAACATATTGATTTAATGGTATTTTTTATTATTTCTATAGCTGCTATCGTAAGGCATACCATTCCTTATGCTTCAGAGGGTTAGCCATAGCACCCAAAATATCGGAAATCACATTGACCACAATAACCAGCGATCCAATGACCATCACGCCGGCGGAAATAGCCGCATAGTCCTGCTGACGAATGGCGTGAATTAACCATCGCCCCAGCCCTGGCCAACTAAAGACCATTTCGGTAATCATCGCCAGAGTCAACATGGTTGAAAACTGCAGGCCAAGACGGGGAATGACTGGCGGCAGCGCATTATGCAACACGTGACGGCGTAAAATCGTAAAGCGCGACAAGCCGCGTGTTGCCGCCGCTTTAACGTAGTTCTGATCGTAGACCTCAATAGTACTGATCCGCATCAGGCGGATTACTTCTGTCGTGGGCGCGACGGAAAGCGTAAGCACCGGTAACACCATATGCCGTATGGCGCTCATCACCATTTCATCGCGCCACGGCGAATCTGAAATCCAGGCATCAATAATGGCAAAACCGGTAGCCGGTTTAACTTCATAAAGCAGATCAAATCGCCCGGATACCGGTAGCCACCCCAGCGTGAGCGAAAAGAACAGCGTGAGCAGAAGCGCCAGCCAGAAAACGGGAATTGAGAAGCCCAATAGCGCCAGTGCGCTGATAGAACGATCCGGCCATTTGCTACGCGTGACGCCAGCCAGCATCCCGACTGGGATACCGACCATTAGCGCAAAGCCAAAGGCGAGAATACACAGCTCCATCGTGGCGGGAAAAACCTCTTTGAGCTGTTCCGAAATAAGTTGGCCGTTAATGCTGGATACGCCAAAATCCCAGTGCAGCAGGCCATTGAACCAGAAAACCCAGGCATTCCATAATGATGCGCCCTCGAGCGGCGCGTGCGGCGTAAAATAGCTCAGGCTAAAGCCGATAAAGGTCAGGAAGAATAGCGTCACCAGCAAGAGCAATAACCGACGTAAGGTGAAGATAATCATGGTTTTTTCACCTCTTCGTGTTTTTCTCGGGAGACGCCGGCAAAAGACGCATTGCCGAACGGGCTCAATACCAGCCCTTTAATATCGTAGCGGTAAGCCTGTAAGCGTAATGATGACGCCAGCGGCAGTATCGGCAGTTCTTTCGCCAGGATATTCTGCGCTTCGTCATACGCTTCTATGCGCGAAGCCAACTGCTGCGACGACAGCGCCTTACGCAGGACGCTGTCAAATTCAGGGTTACACCAGTGGGCGAAATTGGTTTGCGAATTGATGGCCGCACAGCTTAACAGCGGTCTGAAAAAGCTATCCGGATCGTTGCTGTCCGTCGCCCAGCCGGATAAGGTCAGATCGTGATTCATATCCATCAGGCGCGCCTCCTGAAAACGACCTTCAACCGGCACGATGACCACTTTTACGCCAACCTGCGCCATATCCGCCTGAATAAGCTCCGCCGTTTTTAGCGGACTTGGGTTCCAGGCCTGAGAGCTGGTCGGCACCCAGAGATGCAGCGTAAGATTCTCGATGCCCAGCGTTTTTAGTTGTTCGCGCGATTTTTCCGGATTGTACTCCGTAATTTTGGCATCGTTATCGTAAGCCCACGAGGCACGCGGTAGAATGGAGGCTGCGGTTTCTGCCGTGCCGTAATAAATCGACTGCATCAGGCGCTGGTTATTGATCGATAATGCCAGCGCATGGCGCACTGCGGGATTATTCAACGGCGGCTTATCAGTGTTAAAGGCCAGATAGGCGATATTCATCCCCGGGCGCAACGTCAGACGCAAACGCGGATCGTCGCGTAAAATGGTCAGTTGGCTAGCGGCAGGCCAGGCCAGAACATCACATTCGCCGGTCAGTAATTTCGATAAACGCCCCGTACCACCGGAGCCTAAATCCACCACCACTTGCGGCATCAGCGGTTTGCCGCGCCAAAACCCATCGTGGCGCTGTAGACGAATAAACTGCCCGGCACGGTACTCCGAAAGCTGGAAAGGCCCGGTGCCGACCGGCTGCCTGTCGAGCAGTTCCTGGCGATCTTTTCGGCTAAGCTGCGCGGCGTACTCTGCGGACATGACGGAGGCGTAGTGTGTGGCCAGATGCCATAAAAAAGAGGCGTCAGGCTGCGTCAGACGAAATTCAACGGTGTTATTGTCTAGCTTGCGCACGCTTTTTACATTGTCAGCGAACTGTAGGCTGTCAAAGTAGGGGAAATTACTGCCGTTGATGTTATGCCACGGATGCTGACGATCGAAAATCCGCTGAAAGGTAAAGACGACATCATCTGCATTGAGTTTTCGGGTCGGCGTAAACCAGGCGGTTTTTTGAAAAGAGACATCGCGGCGCAGGTGAAAGCGGTACGTTGCCCCGTTATCCAGCACCTCCCAGCTTTCTGCCAGCTCTGGCACTAAACGATAAGTATAAGGATCGACATCCAACAGGCGGTCATATAACTGGGCGGCAAGGGTATCGACGATCAGGCCACTGCTCGCTTTTTGCGGATTAAAGGTGTTGACCTGCCCGCTGACACAATATACAAAGCCGCTATCGCGAATATCTGCACTCGCAGTTTGTACAGGCGCAGTTGCAACTGTAGCTTGACTACTCAGTAGACCCGCTATCACGATCAGAGACGATAAAACCAGGCGCATAATAGTTAAGTTTTTGAAGTTCAATTTGTTAAGTGTATCGTACTTCTGCCCGTCACGTAAAAATGTCGGTGGATAACTGGCGTAAATGTCGTCAATTAGCGGGAGAAATAGCTAAAACTGATGCTTTTTAAGCAAGGCGCGGAACTGGTGGTAGGTGAGTCCCAGCAAATCGGCGGCTCGTTTCTGGTTAAATTTCGCCTGCTGTAAGCTACGTTGCAGCAGCGCTTTTTCCTGTTGCAGTTGAAACTCACGTAACTTGAGCGGAAGGGCTGGTGTTGCGGATGGCGCAGGGGGCGTGGGCACTGGCGGCTCATCGGGATGACGTTGAAAAGGATCGATAACAATGTCATCCAAAGGATGTTCACTGCTGCCATGGCGATACACTGAACGTTCAACCACATTTTTGAGCTCGCGAACATTACCCGGCCAGGCATAATGCAACAACGTTTCTTTTGCCCGATCGGTAAAGCCAGGAAATAAGGGGAGGCTTAGCTCACGACACATCTGAATAGCAAAATGCTCGGCCATCAGCATAATATCGCTTTGGCGTTCGCGCAGCGGCGGCAGTTGTACAACATCAAAAGCCAGTCTGTCGAGCAGATCGGCACGAAATGTCCCGTCCTTCACCATGGCGGGTAAATCGGCATTGGTGGCGCACACTAATCGCACATTAACCTGTAACGGCTGGCTACCGCCGACGCGCTCCAGTTCGCCATATTCAATCACCCGTAGCAGCTTTTCCTGTACCAGCATCGGCGCTGTCGCTAATTCGTCCAGAAACAGCGTTCCGCCATCGGCGCGCTCAAAGCGGCCGGGATGACGTTTTTGCGCCCCGGTAAAGGCGCCCGCTTCATGGCCAAACAGTTCGGAGTCCAGCAGGTTTTCGTTAAGCGCCGCGCAGTTAAGCGAGATAAGCGGTCCCTGCCAGCGTGAAGAGAGATAGTGCAGGCGGTTGGCAATAAGTTCTTTACCCGTACCGCGTTCGCCAATAATCAGAACAGGCTTATCCAGCGGCGCAAGCCGGGAGACTTGTTCAAGTACCTCAATAAAACGATTTGCTTCGCCGAGCAGATTATCTTTGAATTCAGCCATGATGAAAATCACCACTTATTAGTGTTTCTCACCACTTTATCCTTTTTTACTGATGAGGTAAAACAATAAAATTTATTTACTATCAATAAGATAAAAAGTTGGCACGCAAATTGTATTAACCATGCAGCAGGGCATCGCCCGTTAACAGAACATTATGTGAGGATTGAATTATGGGTATTTTTTCTCGTTTTGCCGACATTGTGAACGCCAATATCAACGCGTTGCTGGAAAAAGCGGAAGATCCGCAGAAGCTGGTGCGCCTGATGATTCAGGAGATGGAAGATACGCTAGTTGAGGTTCGCTCGAACTCCGCGCGTGCGCTGGCGGAAAAGAAACAGTTATCCCGTCGTATTGAACAGGCTACAGCTCAGCAGACTGAGTGGCAGGAAAAAGCGGAACTGGCTCTGCGTAAAGATAAAGACGATCTGGCGCGCGCCGCATTGATTGAAAAACAAAAGCTGACCGATTTAATTGCTACGCTTGAACAGGAAGTCACGCTGGTGGATGACACGCTGGCGCGCATGAAGAAAGAGATTGGCGAACTGGAAAATAAACTGAGCGAAACGCGCGCCCGCCAGCAGGCGCTGATGCTGCGTCATCAGGCGGCAAGCTCTTCACGCGATGTCCGTCGCCAGCTTGACAGCGGCAAACTGGATGAAGCGATGGCGCGGTTTGAATCCTTTGAACGCCGTATCGATCAAATGGAAGCGGAAGCGGAAAGTCATCATTTTGGTAAGCAGCAATCGCTGGACCAACAGTTTGCCAACCTGAAAGCCGATGATGAAATTAGCGAACAGTTAGCGCAGTTGAAAGCCAAAATGAAGCAAGATAACCAATAACGAGACAATGGCGGCGCCGTTTCGCGTCGCCGCTCATCAGCTTTAGGTGTAAGGAGAACGCATGAGCGCGCTATTTCTGGCCATCCCGTTAACCATTTTTGTGTTGTTTGTGTTACCGATTTGGCTGTGGCTGCATTACAGCAACCGAGCCGGTCGGGGAGAACTGTCGCAAAGCGAGCAGCAACGCTTACTGCAACTCACAGACGACGCGCAACGTATGCGCGAGCGCATTCAGGCGCTGGAAGACATTCTTGATGCAGAGCATCCGAACTGGAGAGAGCGCTAATGGGTGGAATCAATCTGAATAAAAAACTATGGCGTATGCCGCAAAAGGGCATGTTGCGTGGCGTTTGCGCTGGGATCGCCGACTACCTTGATGTACCGGTAAAGTTGGTGCGTATTCTGGTGGTGCTGTCGATTTTCTTTGGTCTGGCGTTTTTTACCGTAGTGGCCTATATCGTCCTTTCTTTTATATTGGACCCTATGCCGGATAATCTGGCCACAAGCGAATCGCAGCCGAACAGCGGCGAACTGCTGGATGCCGTGGACCGGGAACTTGCCGCAGGCGAAAAGCGTTTGCGAGACATGGAACGGTACGTAACGTCAGATACGTTCACATTGCGTAGCCGTTTCCGTCAACTGTAAGTGATAATCGGGAAGGTGAAGATGAATACTCGCTGGCAACGCGCCGGGCAGAAGGTAAAGCCCGGCTTCAAAATAGCAGGTAAGCTGGTTCTATTGACCGCGCTACGCTACGGGCCTGCCGGTGTGGCAGGATGGGCGGTAAAATCCGTCGCCCGCCGCCCGCTTAAAATGTTGTTGGCGTTTGCACTGGAGCCATTATTGAATCGCGCAGCCGCTAAAATTGCGAAACGCTACAGGGGAAATCGTACCTGATTACCAAAATAATATAGATGTAACAGTTAGATCACAAATCACTCTTTAACTTGCGGCAGCTCACAAATATGATTTTTGGGCTGCCAAAAGTCTTTTTTAGCGGCTTTCCGCCGCATCATCCAGATTGACAGCTTATTTTTCGCGGAGTAGTCTTTTGTTTCGTGGGACCGCTACCATGAGAAATGAAAGTGAATCAAAAAATCGAGAAATACCTGTCAGAAATCTATGGAAAGACATTTACGCCACGACATTACGAGGCGCTGAACTCACGCATTGAAAAAGCACGATTATTAATTTCAAAAAAGCGTAAAACGCACTGGGACGAAAGGGATGTGGTGCTCATTACTTACGCTGACCAGTTTCACAGTGATACATCAAAGCCGTTACCAACATTTAATAAATTTCATCGACAATGGCTGGCGGCTATTTTTTCTCATCTCCATCTATTACCTTTTTGTCCGTGGTCTTCGGATGACGGTTTTTCAGTCGTAGATTATTATCAGGTCGCACCTGAAACGGGCGATTGGGAAGATATCAGTGATCTCAGCCAGAGCAGTCAACTTATGTTTGACTTTGTTTGCAATCATATGTCGGCAAAGAGTGAGTGGTTCAACCATTATTTGCAACAAGCGCCTGGCTTTGAAAATTTCTTTATTGCCGTAGACCCATCAACCGATCTTAGCGCAGTCACCCGACCACGCGCCTTACCGTTGCTCACGCCATTTACCCTGAAGGACAAGTCTGTTCATCATCTATGGACAACCTTCAGCGATGACCAGATTGATCTCAACTATCGTTGTCCGGATGTTTTGCTGGCGATGGTCGATGTACTGCTGACTTATTTAGAGAAAGGGGCTGATTATATCCGTCTGGACGCGGTAGGGTTTATGTGGAAAATACCGGGTACCACCTGTATTCATTTACCACAGACACATCTGCTGATTAAGCTCTTTCGCGCTATTACGGATGACGTCGCGCCAGGTACGGTCATTATTACTGAGACCAATGTTCCGCATAAAGACAACATTGCATATCTGGGGAACGGCGAAGATGAAGCGCATATGGTCTATCAGTTTTCACTGCCGCCGCTGGTGCTTCATGCCGTTCACGGCCAGGATGTACGCGCGCTGTGTTCATGGGCGCAATCTTTGACGCTTCCCTCAGAAAATACGACCTGGTTCAATTTCCTTGCGTCTCATGACGGTATTGGGCTTAATCCATTACGCGGTCTTTTGCCGGAAGACGAGATACTGAAGCTGGTAGAGGACTTACAACAAGAAGGCGCGCTGGTTAACTGGAAAAATAACCCGGACGGTAGCCGAAGCCCTTATGAAATAAACGTGACGTATATGGATGCGCTTAGCGATCGATATAGTACTGACGATCAACGCCTCGCCAGATTTATTCTGGCTCACGCCATTTTACTCTCTTTTCCAGGCGTGCCGGCGATATATATACAAAGTATTCTGGGTTCCCGTAACGATTATGACGGCGTGACACAACTGGGGTATAACCGGGCGATTAATAGAAAGAAATACCGGCGCACAGAAATTGAAGCGGAATTAATGGATGAGACAACGTTAAGATATCGCGTCTATCATGCCTTATCCAGACTTATCGCGATTCGGCGAAATAATAAAGCTTTTCATCCAGAAAGCCAATTTTCCATTAAAAATATATCACCTTGTGTTATGCAAATAGAGAGAGTGGCAAAAACGGGAGAGTCCATTGTCGCTTTGTTTAATGTCAGCGATAACATAAATACCATTAATAGTAAAAAGTTTCAGGGTACTGATTTAATTAGCGAAACGAATCTCACCGGCGAGGTATTAACGCTACACCCCTGGCAGGTTCTGTGGATTAAAAAATAACAAGGAACATTTTATGCTCAAAACTAAAATTGTGCTGTTATCAGCACTGGTTTCCTGCGCCCTGATTTCAGGATGCAATGACCAGAAAAAATCGAATACTTCCATTGAGTTTATGCACTCTTCGGTGGAGCAAGAGCGTCAGGCCGTTATTAGTCAACTTATTGCCCGTTTCGAAAAGGAAAATCCTGACATTACTGTAAAACAAGTCCCTGTAGAAGAAGATGCTTATAACACAAAAGTCATCACGCTGGCGCGAAGCGGCTCGCTGCCGGAGGTTATTGAGACCAGTCACGATTACGCCAAAGTGATGGATAAAGAGCAACTGATTGATCGTAACGCCGTTGCAAATGTTATTCAGCACTTGGGCGAAAATACCTTTTATGACGGTGTGCTGCGTATTGTGCGTACAGAAGATGGCACCGCATGGACAGGCGTTCCGGTTAGCGCCTGGATTGGCGGCATCTGGTATCGCAAAGATGTACTGGCGAAAGCCGGGCTGGAAGAGCCGAAAAACTGGCAGCAGTTATTAACCGTTGCGCAGAAATTAAATGATCCCGCGAATAAGAAATACGGTATCGCGTTGCCAACGGCGGAAAGCGTATTGACTGAACAGTCGTTCTCGCAGTTCGCCTTATCCAATCAGGCCAATGTTTTTAACGCTGAAGGACAGATTACTCTCGATACGCCGGAAATGCACCGGGCGCTGGAGTATTACCGTTCACTGGCGGACAACACCATGCCGGGCTCGAACGACATTATGGAAGTTAAAGATGCCTTCATGAACGGTACGGCGCCGATGGCGATGTACTCCACGTATATTCTCCCGGCGGTCATTAAAGAGGGCGATCCGCAGAACGTGGGCTTTGTTGTTCCCACTGAAAAAACGTCTGCGGTGTACGGCATGTTGACATCGCTGACGATCACCACGGGGCAGAAAAAAGAAGAGACGGAGGCGGCAGAAAAATTTGTCGCCTTTATGGAACAGGCGGACAACATCGCCGATTGGGTGATGATGTCGCCAGGGGCGGCATTACCAGTGAATAAAGCCGTAGTAAATACGGCAACCTGGAAGGAAAACGCGGTGATCAAAGCGCTGGGCGACCTCCCTTACCAGTTGATTGCCGAGCTGCCTAATATCCAGGTATTCGGCGCAGTTGGGGATAAGAACTTTACCCGTATGGGCGATGTCACCGGTTCGGGCGTGGTGAGCTCAATGGTGCATAACGTGACGGTGGGTAAGGCCAGTCTGTCTTCGACGATCAAGGAAAGCCAGCAAAAACTGGATGCCCTTGTTGAACAACGCTAACACGGACGTGGAAAGCTGTTATGAATAGGTTTTTTTCCGGTCGCTCCGATATGCCATTCGCGATGTTACTACTGGCGCCCAGTTTGTTGCTGCTGGGCGGGTTAGTCGCATGGCCGATGATATCGAATATCGAAATCAGTTTCTTGCGTTTGCCGCTAAACCCACAGATTGCGTCTACTTTTGTTGGGTTAAGCAACTATATCAGCATCCTTTCCGATCCTGGCTTCTGGCATTCATTATGGATGACAGTCTGGTACACCGCGCTGGTGGTGGCAGGCAGTACGGCGCTGGGGCTGGGCGTAGCGATGTTTTTCAACCGAGAGTTTCGTCTGCGTAAAACGGCGCGCTCATTGGTGATTCTTTCTTACGTAACGCCGTCAATCTCGTTAGTTTTTGCCTGGAAATACATGTTCAACAACGGCTACGGCATTGTGAACTATCTTGGCGTAGATCTGCTGCGCCTCTACGATCGCGCGCCGCTGTGGTTTGACAATCCAGGTAGCAGCTTCGTATTAGTGGTGCTGTTCGCGATCTGGCGTTATTTCCCGTATGCCTTTATTTCATTTCTGGCGATTTTGCAGACGATTGATAAATCGCTCTATGAAGCTGCGGAAATGGATGGCGCGAATGCCTGGCAACGCTTTTGCATCGTTACGCTGCCCGCCATTATGCCGGTATTAGCGACCGTTATAACCCTGCGTACCATCTGGATGTTTTATATGTTCGCTGATGTTTATCTGCTGACCACGAAAGTCGATATTCTCGGCGTGTATCTCTACAAAACAGCATTTGCATTTAATGACTTAGGTAAAGCGGCTGCGATCTCCGTCGTGCTCTTTATCATCATTTTTGCCGTCATCTTGCTGACCAGAAAACGGGTGAATCTCAATGGCAACAAATAAACGTAAAGCTGGGCGGATCGGTTTTTATTGCGGACTGATCGTTTTCCTTATCATCACGCTTTTTCCTTTTTTTGTGATGCTGATGACGTCGTTTAAGAGCGCAAAAGAAGCCATTTCATTACATCCGACGCTTTTCCCGCAGCACTGGACGCTGGAACACTATGTCGACATTTTTAATCCGCTGATTTTTCCGTTCGTCGACTATTTCCGCAATAGCATGGTGGTCTCGGTCATGTCATCGGTTGTCGCGGTGTTTTTAGGTATGCTCGGAGCGTATGCGCTCTCCCGCTTACGCTTTAAAGGACGGACGACCATCAACGCCAGCTTTTATACCGTGTACATGTTTTCCGGCATTTTACTGGTGGTGCCGCTGTTCAAAATTATCACTGCGCTTGGCATCTACGATACCGAAATGGCGCTCATTATCACCATGGTCACCCAGACCTTACCCACGGCGGTGTTCATGCTGAAAAGCTACTTCGACACTATCCCGGATGAGATCGAAGAAGCGGCGATGATGGATGGACTGAATCGTCTGCAAATCATCTTTCGCATCACCGTTCCGCTGGCGATGTCAGGGCTGGTATCGGTCTTTGTCTACTGCTTTATGGTGGCCTGGAACGACTATCTTTTTGCGTCGATTTTCCTCTCCAGCGCCAGCAACTTCACGTTGCCGGTGGGCCTGAACACGCTGTTCAGTACGCCTGACTATATCTGGGGGCGCATGATGGCAGCGTCGTTGGTAACAGCATTACCTGTGGTGGTGATGTACGCGCTTTCCGAACGTTTTATTAAGAGTGGTTTGACCGCTGGCGGCGTGAAGGGCTAAGGCGGCCATTTTAATCAAGGAGTTACAGATGAAAAAGTTAATCGCCACACAACCGCGCGTTGCTGCGCTGGTAGAGTATGAAGATCGTGCGATTTTAGAGAATGAAGTGAAGATTCGCGTGCTGTACGGGGCGCCGAAGCATGGGACCGAGGTGGTCGATTTCCGCGCCGCCAGTCCGTTTATTGATGAGGACTTTAATTCTGAGTGGCAGATGTTTATGCCGAGACCGGAAGGCGCGCCGCGCGGCATCGAATTCGGTAAGTTTCAGCTTGGCAACATGGTGGTAGGCGACATTATTGAATGTGGGAGTGATGTAACCGAATACGCCGTGGGCGATCGGGTATGCGGTTATGGTCCGTTGTCCGAGACGGTCATTATTAACGCGGTGAATAACTACAAGCTGCGCAAAATGCCGGAAGGTGGTTCATGGAAAAATGCGGTCTGCTATGACCCGGCGCAGTTCGCTATGAGCGGGGTACGTGACGCCAATGTGCGCGTCGGTGATTTTGTCGTCATCGTCGGCCTCGGCGCTATTGGACAAATCGCGGTGCAACTGGCGAAAAAAGCCGGCGCATCTGTGGTGATTGGTGTTGATCCTATTGAGCATCGCTGTGATATCGCTCGCCGTCATGGCGCTGATTTCTGCTTCAATCCTGGTGGAACCGATGTCGGAATGGAGATCAAGAAACTGACCGGTAAGCAGGGCGCCGACGTGATCATTGAAACCAGCGGATATGCGGATGCGCTGCAATCTGCGCTGCGCGGTCTGGCGTACGGCGGGACGATTTCTTACGTGGCTTTCGCTAAACCGTTTACGGCGGGGTTCAACCTGGGACGCGAAGCGCATTTTAACAACGCCAAAATTGTTTTCGCTCGCGCCTGTAGCGAGCCTAATCCGGACTATCCGCGCTGGAGTCGTAAACGTATTGAAGAGACCTGCTGGGAACTGCTGATGAACGGTTATCTCGACTGCGAAGAGATTATTGACCCGGTCGTGACCTTTGCCTCCAGCCCGGAAAGTTATATGGAGTATGTCGACAGACATCCGGAAAAGAGCATCAAGATGGGCGTCACGTTTTAATTCAAGGGAATGTAGAAGATGAAAATTGGCACACAAAATCAGGCTTTCTTTCCGGAAAATATCCTGGAGAAATTTCTTTATATCAAAGAGATGGGATTTGATGGTTTTGAGATAGACGGCAAGTTGTTGGTCAATAATCTCGCCGAAGTTAAAGCGGCCATTAAAGAAACCGGCCTGCCGGTGACAACGGCCTGCGGCGGTTACGATGGCTGGATTGGCGATTTTATTGAAGAGCGCCGTTTGAATGGCTTGAAGCAGATTGAACGCATTCTGGAAGCGCTGGCGGAAGTCGGAGGCCAGGGAATCATTGTGCCTGCCGCATGGGGCATGTTTACCTTCCGTCTGCCGCCAATGATCTCGCCGCGGAGCCTGGAAGGCGATCGCAAAATGGTCAGTGACTCGCTGCGTTACCTCGATAGAGTCGCTGAACGCACCGGCACTATCGTGTACCTGGAACCGCTCAACCGTTATCAGGATCATATGATCAACACCCTGGCCGACGCGCGCCGCTATATCGTCGAAAACGACCTGAAACATGTGCAGATTATCGGTGATTTCTATCACATGAATATCGAAGAAGACGATATGGCGCAGGCGCTGCACGATAACCGCGATCTGCTGGGTCATATCCATATCGCCGATAATCATCGCTATCAGCCGGGAACCGGTACGCTAAATTTCGCCGCGCTGTTTGATCAACTGCGGAAAGATAATTACCAAGGGTATGTGGTGTATGAAGGCCGGGTGCGGGCGGAAAATCTGGCTGAAGCCTACCGTCAGTCGCTGGCGTGGCTGCGTACCTGCTAAGAGGATCTCCGTGAAAAGTGCAATGACAAGCTCTCCGTTGCAGGTCGCCATCATTGGCGCCGGCCAGGTAGCGGATAAAGTTCATGCTTCGTACTACTGCACCCGCGACGATCTGGAACTGGTGGCTGTCTGTGACAGCCGCCTGTCTCAGGCGCAAGCGCTGGCAGATAAATACGGTAGCGCCTTAGTCTGGAGCGACCCGGAAAAAATGTTGCACGATGTTCAACCGGATATCGTCAGCGTTTGTTCACCAAATCGTTTTCATTATGAACACGCCATGATGGCGTTAAAGGCGGGTTGTCATGTGATGTGTGAAAAGCCGCCGGCGATGACGCCCGATCAGGCTCTGGAGATGTGTAACACCGCCCACCGGATGGGCAAAGTAATGGCCTATGATTTCCATCACCGTTTCGCGCTGGATACGCAACTGCTTCGTGAGCAGGTTATGTCGGGCGTGTTAGGGGAAATCTATGTCACCACCGCCCGGGCATTACGCCGTTGCGGCGTGCCTGGCTGGGGCGTTTTCACCAATAAGGAACTCCAGGGCGGTGGGCCGCTGATTGATATCGGCATTCATATGCTTGATGCCGCGATGTACGTGCTTGGTTTCCCTGCAGTGAAACGCGTTAACGCGCACAGTTTTCAGAAAATTGGCACGCGCAAGCACAACGGACAATTTGGGGAATGGGATCCGACAACTTACACCGTCGAAGATGCGCTGTTTGGCACCATTGAGTTTCATAACGGTGGCATCCTGCGTCTGGAAACCTCGTTTGCGTTGAACATTCCTGAACAGTCGATCATGAATGTGAATTTTTGCGGAGACAAAGCGGGGGCAACGTTGTTTCCAGCGCAGGTGTATACCGATCGCGACGGTGAGCTGGTTATGCTGTTGCAGCGCGAGAAAGCCGACGACAACCGTCATTTTCGCAGCATGGAAGCGTTTGTGAACCACGTTAAAGGTGACCCTGTCACAATCGCTGACGCAGAACAGGGAATTATTATTCAACAACTGGTAGCAGCGCTTTATGAGTCAGCTGAAACAGGGATGTGTGTGGAACTATGACTAAGCCAGTAATGCTAACCGAATCGACTTTTTGTCCACAAAACTTGGATAAATACGCGTCGCTAATGACTACCGGCAACGGGTATATGGGAATTCGCGCCAGTCATGAAGAAGCCTATACGAGGCAAACGCGCGGTATTTACCTTGCAGGACTTTATCATCGGGCGGGAAAAGGCGAGCTCAACGAGTTGGTCAATCTTCCCGACGTTGTCGGCGTGGAAATCGTTCTGAACGGTGAGAGTTTTTCTCTACTGAGCGGCGCAATTGAAAGCTGGCATCGCGAGCTTGATTTCGCCACCGGGGAATTACGGCGCGCGCTGGTATGGCAAGCGCCAGGCGGTGCGCGTTTTGCGATAGAAAGCCGACGCTTCGTTTCTGCGGAGAAACTGCCCCTGTTCGCACAGGAAGTGGCGATTACGCCGCTGGATACCGATGCTGCTATTTTGATCTCGACCGGTATCGACGCCACCATCACCAATCATGGCCGCCAGCATCTTGATGAAACGCAGGTCAGGGTATTCGGTCAACAGATCCTGCAAGGGATATACACCACCCAGGACGACCACAACGATATTGCTATTTCTTCTTTCTGTAATATCGATGGTGAAGCGCAGCGTTGCTTTACCGCTAAAGAGCGTCGCCTGCTACAACATACCAGCGTCCAGGCGAAAGCCGGCCAGCGCGTTACGCTGCAAAAAATCACTTGGATCGAATGGACAAGCGAGCGTCAGGTTTCCAGGGAAACCTGGGGGCGCCAGTTGCTGAGAAAGCTTGAAGCTTGCGTACAACAGGGGTATGAGGCCTTGCTGGCCGAATCTGCGGAAAACTGGCGCGCCTGGTGGCAGCGTAGCCGCGTTCAGGTGATCAGTACAGACGCGACAGATCAGCAGGCGCTGGATTTCGCTCTTTACCAGTTGCGCGCCATGACGCCAACCCATGATGAACGTAGCAGCATTGCGGCAAAAGGGCTGACGGGAGAAGGCTACAAAGGCCACGTGTTCTGGGATACCGAAGTTTTTCTGTTGCCATTCCACCTGTTCACCGAGCCGAAAATCGCCAGAAGTTTGTTGCGTTATCGCTGGCATAATTTACCGCGCGCGCGCGAGAAAGCGCGACGTAACGGCTGGCAAGGCGCGTTGTTTCCGTGGGAAAGCGCGCGTAGCGGCGAGGAAGAAACGCCGGAATTCGCGGCAATCAATATCCGTACCGGGTTACGGCAAAAAGTGGCCTCTGCGTTGGCGGAACATCATTTGGTTGCCGATATCGCCTGGGCGGTGGTCAATTACTGGCACGCCACCGGGGATATGAGTTTCATTGCCCATGAAGGGATGGCGCTGCTACTGGAAACCGCGAAGTTTTGGATCAGTCGCGCAGTGGCAGTGAATAACCGTCTGGAGATTCATGACGTTATTGGCCCGGATGAATATACCGAGCATGTCAACAACAATGCTTTTACCAGTTATATGGCGTACTACAACGTGGAACAGGCGCTCTGGTTTGCTCGCTTTCTCAACGGTAGCGACGAAGTCTTTATCCGTCGCGCCGAATACTTTCTGGAACATTTGTGGCGACCTGAAGTTAAGCAAGATGGCGTACTACCGCAGGATGACTCCTTCCTGAGCAAACCTGTTATTGATCTGGCGAAATACAAGGCCAAGGCCGGTACACAGGCCATTTTGCTGGATTATTCCCGCGCGGAAGTTAACGAGATGCAAATTATCAAGCAGGCTGACGTGGTGATGCTGACCTATATGTTGCCGGATCAGTTCAGCGCGCAGGAGTGTCTGGCTAATCTGCGTTTTTATGAGCCGCGAACGATTCACGACTCTTCGCTGAGTAAATCGATTCATGGAATTGTGGCCGCGCGCTGCGGTGAGACGGAACAGGGTTATCAATTCTGGCGCGACGGTTCGCAGATTGATCTCGGTGACAATCCGCACAGCTGTGATGACGGAATACACGCCGCCGCGACCGGCGCGATCTGGCTGGGAGCGATTCAGGGATTTGCTGGCGTTAGCGTTCGTCATGGCGAGTTACATCTGGAGCCTGCCTTGCCTGAGAATTGGCAAACGCTGGCGTTTCCGCTGCGCTGGCACGATAGCGAAATGCATTTCACGATCGAGACCGCTGAAATTCGTATTACCAGCACAACACAGGTTCACCTGTGGGTTTACGGTAAAAAAATCAGCGTACAGGGGGAATGTGTTCTCAGGCGACATGATTATATTACAGCCATGAATGGGACCGATACCACAAAGAGGGAAGCTGAATGAAACAACACCCGCAAGCCATCATTTTCGATCTGGACGGTGTGATTACCGACACTGCGCATCTGCATTTTCTCGCCTGGCGGCAAATTGCCGACGACATCGGCATTGTGATTGATGAAGCTTTCAACGATACCCTGAAAGGGATCAGTCGTGGCGAATCATTACGACATATTTTGCAACACGGCGGAAAGGAGGGGGCGTTTGGGGAGGAGGCTCGCGCGCAACTCGCGGCTCGTAAAAACAGTCTGTATGTTGAATCGCTGAAACAACTGACCCCGCAGTCCGTGTTACCAGGTATTAGACCATTGCTCGTAACATTACGCGAATTACAGATTCCGGTCGCGCTTGCCTCGGTGTCGCTCAATGCCCCCGCGATTTTGCAGACGCTGGATATCCGCGATTAT
This sequence comes from Salmonella enterica subsp. arizonae, assembly GCF_008692845.1. GTDB lineage: Bacteria > Pseudomonadota > Gammaproteobacteria > Enterobacterales > Enterobacteriaceae > Salmonella > Salmonella arizonae. The sequence goes on along the minus strand of NZ_VXJW01000001.1, from coordinate 541,669 downwards.
TTTGATTTCTGCGTAGATGCGGCGCGAATAAGCCGTTCGAAACCAGATCCGGAAATTTTTCTGGCTGCCTGTGAAGGATTGGGAGTCAATCCATGTGAATGCATTGGGGTGGAAGATGCGCAGGCAGGCATTGACGCTATCAATGCGTGTGGTATGCGCTCAGTGGGCATCGGCGGTGCGCTTCGCGACGCGGATTTACATTTGCCTTCGACAGAATTTCTGACATGGCCGCGCTTATCGGCTTTCTGGCAAAACGACAAGTAAAGGAATCAATATGGCACAGCTTTCGTTGCAACATATTCAAAAAATATATGATAACCAGGTACATGTCGTTAAAGACTTTAATCTGGAAATTGAAGACAAAGAATTTATTGTTTTTGTTGGTCCTTCCGGCTGCGGTAAGTCGACCACGCTGCGTATGATCGCCGGGCTGGAGGAGATCAGCGATGGCAACTTATTAATTGACGGTAAGCGGATGAACGATGTTCCGGCTAAATCGCGTAATATCGCGATGGTTTTCCAGAATTATGCGCTTTATCCGCACATGTCGGTTTATGCCAACATGGCGTTTGGTCTGAAAATGCAGAAGATTAACCCGGAGATCATTGATGAGCGCGTCAACTGGGCGGCACAGATCCTGGGTCTGCGCGACTATCTAAAACGTAAGCCGGGCGCCTTATCCGGCGGTCAGCGCCAGCGCGTGGCGTTGGGACGGGCGATCGTCCGTGAGGCTGGCGTGTTTTTGATGGACGAGCCGTTATCCAACCTGGACGCCAAGCTTCGTGTGCAGATGCGGGCGGAAATCAGCAAACTGCATCAGAAACTCAAGACCACCATGATTTACGTTACGCACGATCAGACCGAAGCGATGACCATGGCGACACGTATTGTGATCATGAAAGACGGTATTGTTCAACAGGTCGGCGCGCCGAAAGAAGTTTATAACCATCCGGCAAATATGTTTGTCGCCGGATTTATTGGCTCGCCAGCCATGAATTTCATTCGCGGCGCTATCGACGGTAATCAGTTCGTTACTGAAACCCTTAAATTAACGATTCCGCAGGAAACTCTGGATTTATTAAAAACGCAGGGTTATGAGCATAAAGCTGTCACGATGGGGATTCGCCCGGAAGATATACATCCCCAGGGACATAACGAAAATAGTGTTTCGGCAAAAATAAGTGTCGCGGAACTAACCGGCGCTGAATTTATGCTTTATACCACCGTAGGGGGGCATGAACTGGTCGTTCGTGCCGGAGCAATGAATGACTATTATGCAGGAGAAAATATCACTATTAATTTTGATATGGCGAAATGCCATTTCTTTGATGCTGAAACAGAACTGGCAATTCAATAACTAAAGAATCCGGAGGAAGGCATTTCTCCGGTATAGGTTAGGTGCGTTTTCTATTAGAGTTTTAACAAGGAATAAAAATGAAAACCTTACTGTCCTCTACTGCGCTGATCATGTGCGCAGGAATGGCCTGCGCGCAGGCCGCCGAAAACAATGACTGGCATTTTAATGTCGGCGCTATGTATGAAATAGAAAACGTCGAAAGCCAAAGCGAGGATATGGATGGCCTGGGTGAGCCGTCCATCTATTTCAACGCATCTAATGGCCCCTGGAGTATTGCGTTGGCCTATTATCAGGAAGGTCCGGTTGATTATAGCGCTGGAAACCGCGGCACTTGGTTTGATCGTCCGGAACTGGAAGTGCGTTACCAGTTCCTTGAAAGCGCCGATTTTAACTTCGGACTGACCGGCGGTTTCCGTAATTATGGCTACCACTACGTGAATGAAGAGGGGAAAGACACCGCCAATATGCAGCGCTGGAAAATACAGCCTGACTGGGATGCTAAACTTACCGACGATTTACGCTTCAGCGGTTGGCTGGCGATGTATCAGTTCGTCAATGATCTAAGTATTACGGGCTATTCTGACAGCCGCATAGAGACTGAAACCGGTCTGAACTATACCTTTAATGAAACGGTTGGTTTTACAGTTAACTATTATCTGGAACGTGGCTTTAACCTCGCGGAGCATCGTAACAATGGCGAGTTTTCGACGCAGGAAATTCGCGCCTATTTACCCATCTCGCTCGGAAATACTACGCTGACGCCGTATACCCGCCTGGGACTGGATCGCTGGACCAACTGGGACTGGCAGGACGATCCTGAGCGTGAAGGCCATGATTTCAACCGATTAGGGTTATTGTATGCGTATGATTTCCAGAACGGCCTGTCAATGACGCTGGAATATGCCTATGAATGGGAAGATCACGATGAAGGTGAAAGCGATCGTTTTCATTACGCGGGGATAGGCGTCAACTACGCTTTCTGACAAAACGCTGGCTGCCCGATATTGACGGGCAGCCGTTAATTCAGGCCAGCGAAGCGGTGAGGGAAATTCGAGTCTCTACTGTGATGGAACGGGGGCTGGTCTTTCCGGCAATCTGTTTGAACAATATATTGCAACTTTGTTCGCCCAGCGCGCGCGTCGGTATATCAATACCGCCGGGTGGCGGAGTGAGAATAAAGGACAGCATTTCGTTACTGTAACCCACCACGGCCAGTTGTTGCGGAATTGAGATATTTTTCTCCGCCGCCACGCGATACAGACTGAGTATTTTAATACTATCTGTCGCAAATACCGCATCGGGTAAAGGATTCTGGCTTAATAGCATTCTTGCCGCCTCAATCGCGCTTTCATGCGTATAACCACCATCAATAATCCATTCATTGCGAACCGTAAGAAGGTGCGCTTCAAGGCTGGCTTTATAGCCATTAACGCGATCGACAGAAACATGATAATCCAGCGGCGCATGCAGGCAGGCAATATGCTGATGTCCATTATTGATTAAAGCATCTGTCAGCACAATGCTGTCGCGATAGTTATCAGTATCTACTGAGTAGACATGTTGATACTGTCCTTCGACTTTGCCGATAACGACCACCGGAATATCGTAGTTGTCAAGGCGGGCAAAAAAGGATTCATCAGCCGGAGAACTTAGCATAATAATGCCTTTAATCATCTTATGCTTTATTTTGCTAACGCATTTCTGCAGATCGTCTTCCGTACTTCGCGAAGTCTGTAATATGACGTCGAAACCTTCTTCTTCTGCTCTCGCGGTAATCGCATGCAACACTTCCGAGAAAAAAGGATTTCCGGCGGTGGTTTTCGCTGAACGGGTAGAGATCACCATAATGGCGTCAAAGCCGGAGGAGGTTAGCGCGCGGGCCAGCTTATTTGGCTGATACTGTAACTCGTCAATCGCACGCAACACTTTCTCGCGGGCTTCAGGAGAGATATTCGTTTGTTTATTAAGAACGCGGGATACCGTCGATTTTGATACACCAGCAATACGCGCGATATCATAAATAGTTGGAGGCATTACCAGGAACTCCAGCGGAGAGTCAATGACTCACATATTATGGAGTTAAGTCGCGGATGACAATATAAGGCGGTTGATTGTCAACAACCTGACCCCATATATAGGCATAAGTTATAATTTTATCTGTTCTTCAGGCATAACGGGACGGCGATGAAGCGACTTAAAACTGAACTCAACGCGCTGGTCAATCGTGGGGTAGACAGGCATTTGCGCCTTGCCGTAACCGGGTTGAGCCGAAGCGGTAAAACGGCGTTTATCACGGCGATAGTTAACCAGTTGCTTAATGTCCATGCGGGCGCGCGCTTGCCGCTGCTCAGCGCGGTACGCGAAGAACGTCTGCTCGGCGTAAAGCGCGTACCTCAACGTGATTTTGGTATTCCCCGTTTTACCTACGATGAGGGAATACTCCAGCTTTATGGCAATCCTCCCGTCTGGCCCACGCCGACACGCGGCGTCAGTGAGATTCGACTGGCATTGCGCTATCGTTCAAACGATTCGCTGCTGCGCCATTTTAAAGATACCTCAACATTGTATCTGGAGATCGTGGATTATCCTGGTGAATGGTTACTCGATCTGCCCATGCTGGCTCAGGATTATTTAAGCTGGTCCCGTCAGATGAATGGCTTGTTGCAAGGGCCGCGGGCTGAGTGGTCAGCGAAATGGCGGCAGCTTTGCGAAGGACTCGATCCGCTGGCGCCCGCCGATGAAAAACGGCTGGCGGAGATTGCCGCCGCCTGGACGGACTATTTGCATCAGTGTAAATCGCAGGGATTGCATTTTATTCAACCTGGACGATTTGTTTTGCCGGGCGATATGGCGGGCGCGCCGGCGCTACAGTTTTTCCCATGGCCGGATGTGGACGCGTATGGCGAATCGGCGCTTGCGCGGGCGGATAAACAGACCAACGCGGGCATGCTGCGCGAACGATTTAACTACTATTGTGAAAAAGTGGTCAAAGGGTTCTACAAAAATCATTTTCTACGCTTTGATCGCCAGATTGTGCTGGTGGACTGCCTGCAACCGCTCAATAGCGGACCGCAAGCATTTAATGATATGCGTCTTGCCTTGACGCAGTTGATGCAAAGTTTTCACTATGGGCAACGTACACTGTTTCGCCGGCTGTTCTCACCGGTTATTGATAAATTGCTGTTCGCCGCGACGAAAGCCGATCATGTCACTCTTGATCAACATGCGAATATGGTGGCCTTGCTCCAGCAACTGATCCAGGACGCCTGGCAAAATGCCGCGTTTGAAGGCATTAGTATGGATTGCCTGGGGCTGGCTTCGGTACAGTCGACCACCAGCGGCGTGATTGAGGTCAACGGTGAAAAAATTCCTGCCTTGCGCGGAAACCGTTTGAGTGACGGCGCGCCGTTGACGGTGTACCCCGGCGAAGTGCCTTCCCGCTTGCCTGGACAAGCGTTTTGGGATAGTCAGGGTTTTCAGTTCGAAGCATTTCGCCCGCAGGTTATGGATGTTGATAAACCATTACCGCACATTCGTCTGGACGCGGCGCTGGAGTTTTTAATAGGAGATAAGCTGCGATGAGCGAGCCGTTAAAACCGCGTATTGATTTTGCAGAACCCTTGAAGGAGGAGTCAACATCGACCTTCAAAGCGCAGCAAACCTTCAGCGAAGTGGAGTCGCGCACATTTTCGCCTGCGGCTATCGATGAGTATCCTGAAGATGAAGGAACAGCAGAAGCGGCAGTCGATGCTGCGCTGCAACCCAAGCGTAGTCTGTGGCGTAAAATGGTACTGGGGGGGCTGGCGCTGTTTGGCGCGAGCGTGGTAGGGCAAGGCATACAGTGGACAATGAATGCCTGGCAAACCCAGGACTGGGCCGCCTTAGGCGGCTGTGCCGCAGGCGCGCTGATCATTGGCGCTGGCGTGGGATCGGTGATTACAGAGTGGCGGCGATTATGGCGATTGCGTCAACGGGCGCATGAGCGGGATGAGGCGCGTGAACTGTTACATAGCCATAGCGTCGGGAAAGGTCGCGCATACTGCGAAAAACTGGCGCAGCAGGCGGGAATTGATCAATCTCATCCGGCATTACAGCGCTGGTATGCCGCCATTCATGAAACGCAAAACGACAGAGAAATCGTTGGTCTGTATGCGCATCTGGTGCAGCCGGTGCTCGACGCCCAGGCACGGCGTGAGGTTAGCCGTTTTGCTGCGGAATCGACTCTGATGATTGCCGTAAGCCCGTTAGCGCTAGTGGATATGGCGTTTATTGCATGGCGTAACTTGCGTCTCATTAACCGCATCGCAGCGCTGTATGGCATTGAACTTGGTTATTACAGCCGCCTTCGTCTGTTCCGTCTGGTGTTGCTGAATATCGCTTTTGCAGGAGCCAGTGAGCTGGTGCGCGAAGTCGGTATGGACTGGATGTCGCAGGATCTGGCGGCACGCCTGTCCACGCGCGCCGCGCAGGGGATTGGCGCAGGGCTGCTTACGGCCCGGTTGGGGATAAAAACCATGGAGTTATGTCGTCCATTGCCGTGGTTTGACGACGATAAACCACGTCTCGGCGATTTTCGCCGACAGCTTATTGGTCAGCTAAAAGAGACACTACAGAAGAACAAGCCCACACCTGAAAAATAACCCTTCATAGGGCGCTGACTGCCTGGCTTTACGCCACAGCGCCCATTTTTCCGTCATGCTGTCAATATTTGTTGACAGAATCCTTCCTGACAGCCGAATAGTGGCTTATCATCTATTTAATGATTCATTATTCAGGTGAAGGTTCTCATGCGTCTGGAAGTCTTTTGTGAAGACCGGCTTGGTCTGACCCGCGAATTACTTGATTTACTGGTGTTACGTAGCATTGATTTACGCGGAATTGAGATTGATCCCATCGGGCGAATTTATCTTAATTTTGCTGAGCTCGAATTCACCGCCTTTAGCCGCTTAATGGCCGAAATTCGCCGTATTTCCGGCGTAACGGATGTCCGTACCGTTCCCTGGATGCCGTCCGAACGTGAGCATCTGGCCCTGAGCGCGCTGCTCGAGGCGCTGCCAGAGCCGGTTCTCTCATTGGATATGAGAAGTAAAGTGGAGATGGCGAACCCGGCAAGCTGTCAGCTCTTTGCCCAGAGTCAGGAGCGAATGCGTCACCATACCGCCGCGCAATTAATCAACGGCTTCAATTTTCAGCGCTGGCTGGAAGGTAACCCGCAAAACTCTCATAACGAACATGTGGTGATCAACGGGCAAAACTTCTTAATGGAGATTACGCCAGTACATTTACAAAACGAAAATGACGAATACGTGTTGACCGGGGCGGTAGTGATGCTGCGTTCTACGCTCCGTATGGGACGACAACTACAGAATTTGTCCGCACAGGATGTGAGCGCGTTTAGTCAGATTATTGCCGTGAGCGCAAAGATGAAACACGTTGTTGAGCAGGCGCGCAAACTGGCGATGCTCAGCGCGCCGCTGCTGATTACCGGCGATACGGGAACTGGTAAAGATCTTTTCGCCCATGCCTGTCATCAGGCAAGCCCTCGTGCAGCGAAACCATATCTGGCGCTAAATTGCGCATCGATCCCGGAAGATGCCGTAGAAAGCGAACTATTTGGTCATGCGCCGGAAGGCAAAAAAGGCTTTTTTGAACAGGCGAATGGCGGTTCGGTGCTGTTGGACGAAATTGGTGAAATGTCGCCGCGTATGCAGGCGAAGCTGCTGCGTTTTCTCAACGATGGAACGTTCCGTCGTGTCGGCGAAGATCACGAAATTCATGTTGATGTACGCGTTATCTGCGCCACGCAGAAAAATCTGGTGGAGCTGGTGCAAAAAGGACTGTTCCGAGAGGATCTCTATTATCGACTTAATGTTCTGACGCTTAATTTGCCACCGTTGCGCGATTGTCCGCAGGATATTATGCCGTTGACCGAACTGTTCGTGGCGCGTTTTGCCGATGAACAGGGCGTTCCGCGCCCGAAACTGTCTGCCGATCTGAGTTCGGTGCTCACCCGTTACGGCTGGCCGGGCAATGTACGCCAGCTTAAAAACGCGATCTATCGAGCGCTGACGCAACTGGAAGGGTATGAGCTGCGTCCACAGGATATCCTGTTGCCTGATTACGACGCTGCGACGGTTGCAGTCGGCGAGGATGCGATGGAAGGTTCGCTGGATGACATTACCAGTCGTTTTGAGCGTTCTGTTTTGACCCTGCTTTATCGTAGCTATCCGAGTACGCGTAAACTGGCAAAACGGTTGGGGGTATCGCACACAGCCATCGCCAATAAGCTGCGTGAGTATGGTTTGAGTCAGAAGAAGGGTGAAGAGTAGAGAAAAGAAAGCCTCCGAATGGAGGCCTTCTTGTGACAAACAAGCACCGCCTGTAGCACTGACAAGCGTAGCGCCATTGGGCTCTGGCTTATGCCTTCAGGACGTCCAGCGCGGCGGTATAGTCCGGTTCGTGGGTAATTTCATCCACCAGTTGGCTGAAAATAACATTGTCGTTTTCGTCAAGCACGATGACGGCGCGCGCCGCCAGGCCTTTCAGCGGGCCGTCAGTGATTTCGACGCCGTAGTTTTTCAGAAACTCGTTATTACGCAGAGTGGAAAGCGTAATAACGTTGCTCAGGCCTTCCGCGCCGCAAAAACGCGATTGAGCAAAAGGCAGGTCAGCAGAAACGCACAATACGACAGTATTCTCCACTTCTGTGGCCAGTTGGTTAAACTTACGGACTGATGCCGCGCATACGCCAGTATCAATGCTTGGGAAAATATTCAGCACTTTGCGTTTGCCTGCATATTGACTGAGTGAAACGTCAGACAGATCTTTTGCGACAAGAGTAAAAGCCTGTGCTTTGTTGCCAGCCTGCGGAATAACGTTGGCAACAGTGACCGGGTTACCCTGGAAATGTACAGTCTGTGACATAATTATGTTCCTGTTTACTTATAGTTAACGTCGAAAACCAGTTTAAGTCATTATTCGTTAACACGGCAAATACTATTTGTGGCAAGCCGCGTACGGCGCTATCTGAGGGGAAGAGATGAGATCTGTTAAGGTATACGAGGAAACCTGGCCGTTACATACGCCTTTCGTTATTGCGCGTGGTAGCCGAAGCGAAGCGCACGTTGTTGTTGTTGAACTGGAAGATGAGGGCGTAAAAGGCGCTGGGGAATGTACGCCTTATCCACGCTATGGCGAAAGTGATGCCTCGGTTATGGCGCAAATCATGAGTATTGTGCCTCAGTTGGAAAATGGGCTAACCCGCGAAGCATTGCAGAAACTGTTACCGGCAGGCGCAGCGCGCAACGCGGTGGATAGCGCCTTATGGGATTTGCAGGCCCGCCAGCGACAGCAAAGCCTTGCCGAGTTGCTCGGTGTGACGCTGGACCCTGTTTTTACTACCGCGCAAACGGTAGTGATAGGCACGCCGGAACAGATGGCGGCCAGCGCGGCGGCATTATGGGAAAAAGGGGCGACGCTGCTGAAAATCAAACTGGATGCGCGTCTGATTAGCGAGCGTATGGTGGCGATCCGCGCGGCGGCGCCGGAGGCGACGCTCATTGTGGACGCCAATGAATCGTGGCGTCCGGAGGGGCTGGCGGCGCGTTGTCAGTTACTGGCGGATTTGAACGTAGCGATGCTGGAGCAACCGCTGCCCGCGCAGGATGACGCCGCTCTGGAGAATTTTATTCATCCACTGCCCATCTGTGCGGATGAAAGCTGCCATACCCGCAGTAGTCTGAAAGCCCTGACGGGGCGCTACGATATGATCAACATCAAACTGGACAAAACTGGAGGCCTGACAGAGGCGCTGGCACTGGCAACGGAAGCGCAGGAACAAGGATTCGGCCTGATGCTGGGCTGTATGCTCTGTACATCAAGGGCGATTAACGCCGCGCTGCCGCTTATGCCGCTGGTGAATTTCGCCGATCTTGATGGCCCAACATGGCTGGCTGTTGACGTTGAGCCCGCGCTACGCTTTACGACGGGTCAACTCCATCTTTAGGCTGCCAGCGCAGCAGATTCGACATGGCGGTCAGGTATTTTTCGCTGGCCTCATCGGCGGAAATTGGGGGGAACTCAGCGGTGATACAGTGCAGGTTGAGGTCGGCGCACCAACTGCCGAATGAACCTGGCGTTTCATAACCTACGCTGGTCACCAGCGGCAGAGCAAAAGCTTGGGCCAGCCACTCACCTAGCTCGCTGCGACGGGGATCTTCAATGCAGGCCAATGGATCGTGAAAAGAGACTACCCAGGCGGGTTGAAGTCGATGTATTAACTGGCAAAGCGCCTGGGTTTCCGGTTCTGAGCCAGGGCGTTCGCCGGTTAACAGTACGACATCACGCTCGTTCGCGCGGCTATTCCAGCGGTAAACGGTCTCACCTGCTGTCCAGTTGGCGGCGGGAAAGTTACGATTTAAATCAATGCCATTCGCATTTGCCCTTAATCCAAGTTGACAGCCATCAGGGTTAACGGCAAGGACGACATGATGACGGCGAAGGGACGGATTTAATGTTCGTAACGCACAGGAAAGCGTGACCACGGAAGACATTTCATCTCCGTGGGTGCCAGCTAGTATCAAGCCGCTTTCGCGATCGGCGGCAGGCGCTGGAAACCAGATTAGCGGCGCGCCAAGTAGCGAACGTCCGTAATGTTCAGTGCCAGGCGGAAATACGCCGCGTTCGGCACGGGGGCGGGTGACAATCATACGTGTTTCCCGAAGCTGAGACTAATGGGGTAATCATTGTAGTGTTGTGTAAAACCCGCCGATTATCAAATGGTTTCTATTTACCCGCTCGTATGGCGTTATATCGATTTTTATATACAATCTCAATAAGTTTAAATATTAACAATAATTTTTAGATATGAATGATAGCTTTGATAATATGTTTGGTCTAATGTCAATATATTTAAACCTGATTTTACAATTGACGAATTTCATTCTAATTATAAGATATTAAATACCGAATTAAATATTGATGATAGGATAGCTAATATTTAAAAAATATCATTTGATAATAAGGATAAGCGATGAAAAAATGTAGTTGGCTAATCATTATTGCTACTCTGACGGGATGTTCTTCCTCTCCTCCTTTGGTGGGTGGCGATGAGTTTTATAGAATATTTCCATCACCTGGCGGTAATGGCCCTGTCCCTCCAGCCCCGGAAGAACCCGGATTGTCAATACCTGGACCGGGAGGCGTCAATAGACAAACAATCTCCTCTAACGCACCTCTTCCAGTGCCAAAAGATAATCCTAGCGTATCTATTATGAGTATGAGCGGGGCCGTACTGACAGTATGGGGGCGCCATAGAAACTCATGGCTATGGGGCTACACGCCCTGGGATTCTAATAGTTTTGGTGAATTACGTAACTGGAAAATAATACCGGGGAAGACTCCGGGAACAGTACGCTTCGTAAATCAGGGAACCGGAACATGCATGACATGGGGAGTTGGCATAAGCGGTGACGGTGGATTTATACACACCACTTGCGATCCACGCTCTGCTGTGTTCGATTTTCACTTAATTCCGACACTCAATGGCAATGTCTTTATTAAGTCAGTAGATCTCAATCGTTGTATTCGGGCAAGATTTTTAGACAGAACAGCAAGCTCCCCATATGCTTTTGAAATATTACAGGCAGAATGTCCAAAACCTGGGGAGAAAAATATTGAGTTGCAATGGTCTATTAGTGAACCTTTGAGGCCTGCTCTTGCCGCCATTTCTAAGCCGGAAATTAGGCCTGCCCCTCCGTCACTCCCACTTGCTGCTGGTTCAATAATAAATAATTCAGATTCAAATAATATATCAGCCACTCAAATTCAGCCTGTAATTTATTAAAAATGAGGTTGCAAAATTGAAAAATATACTACTTTTCTTCGTCTGTCTTCTTACCTTTCCAGTACACGCTGCATTAACTGATTATAAAGTTGCTACATGGAATTTACAGGGGTCTTCTACAAGAAGCGAAAATAAATGGAATGTGAATGTACGGCAACTTGTTAGTGGCGCTGGAGCTGTTGATATTTTAATGGTTCAGGAGGCTGGACGTCCTCCAGCAAGCGCGGTTGATACTGGAAGAATTATTAATTCACCCGGTATTCCGGTTCGTGAACTTACCTGGAATTTAGGAAGTAACAGTCGTCCCCAACAAGTTTTTATTTATTTCTCACAGCTTGATGTTTTTGCTGGACGCGTTAATCTTGCTATCGTAAGTCATCGTCGCGCAGATGAGGTTATCGTTCTTCCCCCTCCTTCGACAGCATCGCGTCCTATAATGGGAATAAGAATAGGTTCAGATGCGTTTTTCACTATTCACGCCTTGGCAAATAGGGGAGTAGATGCTCCAGCGGTTGTAAATAGTGTTTTTGAGTTTTTCCGTAATAGCACAAGGCCAGATATGCAGGCTACAAACTGGATGATTGCGGGCGATTTCAATCGTAATCCAGATAACCTCAGAATGGCGATCGAAACTCCTGTAAGAAATAATACTGTCATATTAGCACCTTCAGATCCTACGCAGCGCAGCGGAGGGATACTGGACTATGCTGTTGTAGGCAATGCGATTGCATTTATTCCGCCAGTGCTGAGGGCCGGATTATTATTCGGGGAAAGAGCGACTCAGATATCATCAGATCATTACCCGGTTGGTATTTTCTTACCACCTCCTGGAGAACCAAGATGAAAAAAAATATAATAATGCTATTTTTCTTTACCAGTATCCTGACTGGTTGTGGCTCGTCGGTTAATAATGAGAGATTACTTTCTCTGAATCCTGGAGAAGACATATCGGGTGCTGAAAATGGATCATTGTTTAGTATTCGTAATATACAAAGTGGCTTTATGATAACTAATATTCTTGATCAACAGGGTCGGGAACAGAGTGGCTGGGAACTGATACAACAGGAAACACCAATAGAAGTATTGGCAACTACGCCTGGGGGGTGGATTCAATTTCGTGACCCAATTACCAGACAGTGCCTTAATGCTATAAACGGTGTCGCTTTAACCAAAGGGACATGTGATTTAAAAAATCGAGAATCGTTATTCGTGTTAATACCATCTACCACAGGAGCGGTGCAAATTCAGTCTGTAAATTCGAAAACGTGTGTTATTGATCAGGATAATACCGATCATTTTTTATTTGGTCGTTGTGTTGCTGATATCCAGAACCCACAACAAGTAGTCCATGAAAAAAATCTTTGGATGCTCAATCCACCGGTCACTGCATCATCCATGGCTCCCATCAATATATAGTTCTTGTAAGTAAAAGCGATTTGTGTGATTCCCCTTCGAAAATTGAATATTCAACAAGTAGAAGGGGTTTTGCAGAAGATAAAATTCCTGATACATCTATGATCAACGCCACAACATTATATAGGCGATGAACAGCTTCAAGTAAACGAAAAAAAGCCCCCTTGCGAAGCCCCAGCATAACGTTAGTTATCTGAGTCATTGCTATATTGCTGCGGACTCTCGCTTTCATACTTAAAGCTGTTTTCTTTATGTCATATGTAGCAAGGTTAAGACGTTGAATTATATCACATATTAGCGTGCTAACTAATATAAAATCTTACATACCGCCATAGCGTGATGTGCGGCAGGATGAATGCGTCTGGTAGCCACATGTTAATATACTCGTCAGCCATTCGGTTGTGAACGGTAGCGGTTATAAAACGTTCTATCCTAACGGAATGAACGAAGTCAAAAAATAGCCCAGCGGTATAAAGATCTGCGCAGCTTTTTTGATAGTATAGTGGTTATCCCAAAGTGTGGTCACTGTATAGGCACAGGATGAGATAAATCCTTTTATTTCATTATCTTGATAAAAAATAAATTTCTTCTTTAAGGAACTTCTATGAGGCATTCTGTTTCTGTAACCTGTTGTGCGCTATTGGTTAGCTGCTTTTCCCTGGCATATGCTGCGGATGTTCCCGGTGGAACAGTGCTGGCAGAGAAACAAGAACTGGTGCGTCATATCAAAGATGAGCCAGCCTCGTTAGATCCAGCGAAAGCCGTTGGGCTGCCGGAAATTCAGGTGATCCGCGATCTGTTTGAAGGATTGGTTAACCAGAACGAAAAGGGAGAAATCATCCCTGGTGTCGCTACCCAATGGAAGAGCAGCGATAACCGTATCTGGACGTTTACGCTGCGAAATAATGCGCAGTGGGCCGATGGAACGCCAGTGACCGCTCAGGATTTTGTTTACAGTTGGCAACGTCTGGTTGACCCTAAAACGTTTTCCCCCTTCGCCTGGTTTGCCGCTCTGGCTGGTATCACTAATGCGCAAGCCATTATCGACGGTAAAATCACGCCGGACCAGCTTGGCGTCAGCGCCGTGGACGCGCACACTCTGCGTATTCAGCTTGATAAACCATTACCCTGGTTTGCCAGTCTGACCGCCAATTTTGCCTTTTATCCGGTCCAAAAGGCGAATATCGAAAGCGGCAAAGACTGGACTAAGCCGGGAAAACTGATCGGCAATGGCGCGTATGTGCTTAAGGAGCGCATAGTAAATGAAAAACTGGTGGTCGTGCCTAATACGCATTACTGGGATAACGCGAAAACGGTACTGCAAAAAGTGACATTTTTACCGATTAACCAGGAATCGGCCGCGACTAAACGTTACCTTGCCGGTGATATTGATATCACAGAATCTTTCCCTAAGAATATGTACAAGAAGCTATTGAAGGATATTCCAGGGCAAGTTTATACGCCGCCGCAATTAGGGACTTATTATTATGCGTTTAATACGCAGAAAGGGCCGACGGCGGATTCCCGCGTTCGTCTGGCGCTAAGTATGACCATTGATCGACGTTTGATGGCGGAGAAAATCTTAGGTACTGGTGAAAAACCGGCCTGGCATTTTACGCCGGATGTCACGGCAGGATTTACGCCAGACCCTTCGCCGTTTGAACAAATGAGTCAGGAAGAACTTAACGCCCAGGCTAAAACATTACTTCGTGCAGCAGGTTACGATTCGCAGAAGCCACTTAAATTAACATTGCTTTACAATACGTCAGAAAACCATCAGAAGATCGCTATTGCGGTGGCGTCAATGTGGAAGAAAAATCTGGGGGTGGACGTGAAATTGCAAAACCAGGAGTGGAAAACGTATATCGACAGCCGGAATAGCGGTAATTTTGATGTTATTCGCGCCTCCTGGGTTGGCGACTACAACGAACCGTCGACTTTCCTGTCCTTATTAACATCCACGCATACGGGGAATATTTCACGTTTTGCGAATCCGGCTTATGACAAAATCCTGACGCAGGCGACGATGGAAAATACCGCAGAAGCGCGTAACGCAGATTATAATGCAGCGGAAAAAATACTGACGGAGCAGGCGCCTATAGCGCCTATTTATCAATACACTAATGGGCGATTAATTAAACTGTGGGTAAAGGGCTATCCCATTACTAACCCGGAAGATGTTGCCTACAGCCGTACCATGTATATTTTGAAGCACTAATCAGTACTGGTTTCCTGCTAACGCAAGGTAACTACGGCTAAACTCAGATCTGGCACGGTTTACAGCGCCAGATCTTCCTTAAAATCAGAGATAAAACGTGGCGTGCCTCATAGACTTCTCCTGTGTGCAAACCATAGGCCGGATTTGTCTACGGGCTCGGGGCGCTCCAAAGCGTTTTGATGCAATAGAAAATAAGTACAACCATTATTAATGAATTTTTTGCATAAGTATAATCGGCTTTAATATACTAATTGTACCTTTAACTTTTATCTTCCGTCCTTAATGTCGGGGGGGCTGTTTTTCTGACGGAGGATTGTCAAAAAAATGCATCATATTGGTATCTAAATTATTGACCGATTGAGTATGGAAAAGCATAGCTATCTTGTTCAAGCGCATCACCGAAGATAGCGATGCCAGCGTTAACCACCAGATTATCCAGCGGCCCATATTTACGTATGAGGTTAATGACGGCATCGCGATCGCGCTATTTGTCTGGAAGGCGATGCCGCTGGTTTCCACCGCCAGTTTTTCTGCGGCTTCACGCTATCCGGCGTAGCTGAAAACTAGAGGTGTCAGGGACATGAGAAATGCAAAAATATATTCTTACCACTCTACTTAGCTTATCAGCGTTGATACTTACCGGATGTACAACAACCTACACCATGACCACCCGGACGGGAGAGGTTATTGAAACGCAGGGTAAGCCGGAGGTTGACGCCACAAGCGGAATGACGAAATACGCCGATGCTTATGGTTATCATCGCATTGTTAGCACAAGTGAAATAGTACTGACGACAGAAGGGGCATCGAAGCTGGAGTGGTAATGTGCAAAAAGTGTGAGCTTTACAGTCGGCTCGGTATTAATCTACTGTAGACCATGTATAACGACGTCAATATATGCATATAAAAAACCGGTAACAGGTGTAAAGCTTGTTTCCGGTTTTGTATGACCGCAGGTTAATGTTTAGCTATTTATTTCGACTCTTTGTTTTATTTAATTATCATTTATTTTATCATAGGCGATATCACATATTTTATTAGTTTAGTAAAAAGAGATTATCATTTCAAATGAAATAGTTAGGCATAATAATATTAAGTAATATTATTATAGTACAGGGACGTAATAATAAAGTTCAACAATGGATTCATTATTTTGTTGTTTTTGTACTGATGCTAAATGAAAATATTCAATATCTTCTCCTTCTCTCCTGATAAGATTTAGTTTTGGCAAGACACACATGTATATTGTGTTGGAGAATTGTTGATATTTCTCCATATGACCAACAAAACGGAATTTTGCATATTTACCGGCTTTTATTACTCTGGACATAGGTATTCTATCCCCATCGACAGAATTACATTCTATGCCAAAGAAACTGTTTACGGCGATGACCTGGTCTTTGGCATTATCCGGTTTAAAAGATGATAGACAATACACACTTTCGTTCCATGTTCTGAGGGTCTCATGAATCATTTTCCATTTAATAGGCGACGCTTTTTTAGGGAGATCATTTGTTGAGAACTGATGCGAGGTTTGAAAGCCGAAAATTTCTTTTGATGTAAGCTGACAAATATCGAAATGATAATGCTCATCACTGTCAAGCCAGTAGGGAGGTCTTATATTTCTTAGGTCCCAGAAATCTGCCTTACGGTAATTCTTAGGATTGACGCCAAACGTTTTTTTGAATTCTCGACTATAAGACTGCACTGAATCAAACCCCATTCTAAAAGCAATATCTGTGACCGACTGAGAGGTCAGCTTCAACAGTGTAGCGCTTCTGCTTAACTTGCGTTGTCTGATGTATTTACCGATAGATACACCGCACTTTTCTTTAAAAAAATCCTGCAAACTCCTTCGTGAATAACCTGTTATAACAACCAATTTTTCAATATCAATTTTTTCTTCAAGGTTTTTTTCTATTTGCTCCAATACTGAAGTTATTATGGCTTTTTTCATCGTCATTCCTCGTTGTTGAAGCCGGGAATATAAATTCTTAATGTATGTGACATACTGTGTTATTAAACTCATGGGATTGTTAGCTTTTCTGGCAAAACAATAAATATTTAAATTGCTTGACGTTTCTAAATAAACTTTACACTCGGGAGTCGGCTTTTGCCAGTAAAGCTAAGTAATTGGCTGGGCGAATGGCATAATTTAACAGGCGGTTAAAGTGATTGAATAATCCTGATTTTTTAGTCCGTGAGATTATAAATCTTGTAATATTTTCTAATGATTTGATAAAAGGGAATTGTTTTGTACTTCAAAAGATCTTTATTAGCGTTAGCGATTTGCGCATCTGTGGTCTCAGTAGAGTCGGTGGCGAATACCAGAGCCAATGATATGGCCTCTTCTGCTACACCTGCTTCTGTTGGTCATCGTCCTGTGGCAACCACCAATGCAAAAAAAATAGAAGTGTCTGGTGAGCTGACGACCGGTTCAACCCTCCAGATAGCGGATGTTTTTATTGTGGATGAGGATGGGGATGTTCTGTCCCTAGATAAAATGAATAATGCCGACGATATTAAATGGTATCTGGTGGATAATGAGGCCGCCGATCCTTCTGGAACACCAGCGGCAACCGGGAAGGCTTTTACCATTCCTGCTGATGCAGGTGGTAAAAAAATTAAAATCGTTTACCGAATTAAGACGGCGACGGGGACGCCGGACAGCGCATTCTTGCCTACCACTATATTATTAACTTCTGCATCTTCTGGTGTGGGCGGCGATTCTGCCGCAGACGGCACGATTGCTAATAAACTACGTTCTGTCACTATCAATGTGGTGAATGAAAGTGGTAAACCGACTGATGAACTCAACGGTACCAATAACGCCAACACCCCTGTGGTGGGCGGCACCCTTGAAGCGGTACTGGAGTGTGCCACCACAGCGGCGGCTGAGTGTGAGGTCAGTAATTATAACTTTACCTGGCAAATGGCGGATGCAGCGACACCAGATATGTTCACCGAACTTAATAATACCAACGCTGAAAAACATAAATATATTATCAAGGGGACCGAGCAGAATAAACTGTTCCGTGTCCACGTCACGCCTAAAACGACGAAAACCACGCCGGAGAATAAACGCGCTATCCGTCGCTGATCGTTATCGCTAAAAAAACATCTTATTTAAGTATTCCCCTGCCTGGCAGGGAGAATATAGCAGGAGATAATAAAGTGGTTTTTTCTAAAAAACCCATTACTAAATATATAACCTGGGCCATTATTACCAGTCAGATTTCACTGCCGGTCATTGCTGATAGTGATAATGAAATTCTGTCGTGGATTGCGGGTACGGCATCGTCTATTTCTCCGCATCTGCAGGAGGGGACACTGGAGGATTATGCCAAAGGGAAAATAAAGGCGTTACCTGGACAAGCCGCTAATCAACTGGTGAACGAGGGGATGAAGAGCGCTTTTCCGGAGATTATTTTTCGTGGCGGCGTCAATCTTGAAGATGGCGCGAAATATCGCTCATCAGAGTTCGATATGTTTATTCCCGTCCAGGAAACAACGTCATCTTTACTCTTTGGTCAGCTTGGCTTTCGCGACCACGACAGCAGCAGTTTCGATGGCCGCACCTTTGCTAACGTTGGTATGGGCTACCGTCAGGAGGTCAATGGATGGTTGCTCGGCGTCAATACGTTTCTGGATGCCGACATCCGTTATTCCCATTTACGTGGCGGCATTGGCGGGGAAGTCTATAAAGAAAGTCTGGCCTTTTCCGGCAATTATTATTTCCCTCTCACCGGCTGGAGAACGTCAGCAGCGCATGAATTCCATGATGAGCGTCCGGCGTATGGCTTTGATCTACGAACAAAAGGAACGCTCCCCGATTTTCCTTGGTTCAGTGGCGAGCTGACATATGAACAGTATTACGGGGATAAAGTTGATCTGTTGGGTAACGGTACGTTAAGCCGGAATCCCCGCGCCGCAGGTGCGGCTCTGGTCTGGAATCCTGTCCCCTTGCTTGAAGTCAGGGCAGGATATCGGGACGCCGGTAACGGCGGATCGCAGGCAGAGGGCGGTCTGAGAGTCAACTATTCCTTCGGTACGCCGTTACATGAACAGCTTGATTACCGAAACGTTGGGGCGCCGTCAAATACGACAAATCGGCGTGCCTTTGTCGATCGTAATTACGATATCGTTATGGCGTATCGGGAGCAGGCCAGTAAAATCCGCATTACGGCAATGCCGGTGTCAGGCCTGTCCGGTACGCTAGTTACATTAATGGCGACGATAGATAGCCGTTACCCGATTGAGAAGGTTGAGTGGTCGGGTGATGCGGAGCTTATCGCCGGACTCCAGCTTCAGGGGAGCCTGGGCAGCGGCCTTATTCTTCCACAACTTCCGCTGACGGCGACCGACGGTCAGGAGTATAGCCTCTATTTAACGGTGACTGACAGCCGGGGTACCCGCGTGACCTCCGAGCGTATCCCGGTAAGGGTGACACAGGATGAGACCAGCTTCCGTTCCTGGATAAATATTATCAATGACGATGCTCAGGTTGAGGACGGCAACTTTGTTATCAGTACGCCGCTTCCTGCCGGAGAAGAGGGGAAGGTTATTGAGTGGCACTACGTGCGCGAGCGTTCTGAAGAGGAGTGGGCGTCGCTCAAACCACGTAATATTAAGTATCAATCAGATACGCCGGGTTTGTCATTTAAAGCGCTCGGCGGTACAGAGCGTGACGGCCATTGGGTTGAACGGGTTCTGGTGACCCATGTCGGCGATGATGCCCGCTCGTTTAAATTGCATATTGAAGCAAGCGGACCAGACGATAAACATCCGGTGAAGGGTAGCGTACTACTACAAGCGCAGTCAGACAGTATTGCGCAAAAGGTCACTTCTGTGGAGGTGCTTTTTACGCCGGGTACTGATGAAGCCAACGGAAGTGTCACAGCGCCAGTCGTCGGAACAGAAATGCGGGCCAGAACGCTTTGTATAAACAATACAGACTGTACCGATGCGTTTAATTATCAGTGGGAAATCTCAGATGAAATGAAATCCTGGAAATCCGTACCTGGTGCGACAAAGGCCACCTGGCTTCTTCCGTATAGCCTTAACGGGGAATCGTTACAGAATAAATATATCCGGGTCAGAATTATTTCTGATAAAGAAAATGCTGAGAGTAATAACGCAACATCTGCTGCGAATTAATGTGCTAAAAAGGAGTAATAATACTCATGACGAAATATAATTTTATAATTTATAGCCTCCTTCTGGCAGTTGTACCGATAAGCGTCTCGGCGGATTCGTCAACAACATCCGCGGCACCTGTCGGGAGGCTTTCTCCTCCTACAGCACCGAGTGTTGGACATAGACCGCCAAAAAATCTTAGTGGTGTAGAATTGACTTTTAATGGAGTTGATTTTTCTATTTTTAGTTATACCCCCTTTCCAGGTATGACTCTTAAGAGAGAGAGTATTCATCGCGCCCCAGATCCTGATAATAATTATCAGGCTGCTGAGACCTATACTGTAGTATGTACGTACTATCAAGTTAATAAAGATAATTCTCAACATATACTTAAACGGGAAAGCCCTTGTCAATATAATTTTAATATTAAGAAAGAACATTCAGGCTCAAGGATAAAGCTAGAAGTTTATAACGAAACGGATATAACTTCAGCGTCAGGGTATATGCCTGTGCCATCGGTCTCTGAACCTCATTACATTGAGACACAACCTATATCTAATACGCCAAGCCCAGATTTAACGCTTATAAATATAGATAATGCTGTATTGTCACCTGGTGAAAGTGCTACTATAACAACTCTTGTTAAGGATGTTGATGGAAATCCTATAAATGATGTGATGATAAACGTAGCTACAGCACATCAGAATGGTAATGGCCTATGGGATATAGGGCCTGTTAAGAAAGGAGTTGGTCCTGGTGAATATACGCAAGTTATAACTTATCTTGGAAATCATAGTGAAACGCTTGGTGTTGAATATTCGTACCTGGGAGATTTTTTTAAAAAGTATCTCACTATTATAGGGAGGTTATAATGTTATATTAATAAATATAATACCCTTCATTACGTTAATTTTATTGTGGATATTTACGTGGTTTTTAGTGGGCTGCTAAATAATTATTATGGCTGAAGATATATAGTATAAAAAAGGAGGGGTTATGATGCCAATATTAACGCAGGGTTATATCTCATTGGGTCAGCAATATGCTGTGACATTTGGGAACACTCCACTCACTCTTAAACTTGCATGTTGGATGAAGATAAAACGTTACCCTGCACAAAGGGACTTGTAAGCCATGGTTTATTACCGGGTTACTGTATCCCGGGTATAAAAAAGTTGATTATTGTCGTCCCGTCACTGGATAAACCAGTTTGTGAATGCAGGTAAAAGAGTATAGTGACCGCCTTAAATCAGCGGGCAGTTACTCAAATTGGGCAGAGTATGTGTTGAGTATTTCCCGGGCCCGTTTTATTTGTGATCATGATATTCATCCCGGCATAATCTTTGTCTCTGACTTCACTTGCCGCCAGTTTTGGGATAATTCAGGACTGAAAATTAATGAGCTCAACATTTTTTCCAGAGCGTTGATTGAGTGCGATGAAAATAATGTGGTCACGCGTGCCATCGTACCGCGGGATATCACTCATATTCCTGTCTGTTAATAGTTTGTATGAACATAGCTTCTGCACGGTGAACCGGATTATCGGCAGGGCTGGGGAGTAGACTTTTATATGCGCCTTCCTTGTACTGCGAAGGCGCAGCGATAGCCAAACGGTAAATTCATGCTATTGCATAACGCCATAAGGAACTGAAAATGATGCCAGCGGATGGGGCAGGTTAACGTTATGACTCCCATGAATTTCTGCAATAATCGTCTGGTAACCGGAAAGCCATTATGACTTTGCGATTTGGCCTGCTGGTGCTGTAAATTGTTTATCAAGAGCTCCATTGATTCGCGGGTCTGCCAGTAGTAATTATTAATCATTCTTCCGCTAGCGGCATCTGTATAGCTTTCCATCCCAATATAGCCATCAATAGACTGCGTATAGCGCTCAATCCAGCCATCCAGTTGATAAAACTCTTCGTCATACTCTTTTTTTTCGAAAATAAAACTTGTCAGAAACAGCGACATGGTATTTCTCCTGTTACGCAATATCAATCAAACATCCATCAACGTGGATTCAAAACGTAAACCCGGCATCATTTTTTCAAGGCCGTCAGTCAGCATGTTTCCTGCCGCGTACAATTCATCAACTGGCATTTCCGGCAAACTTTCAAGGATAAACCACATCGTTTTATCTGAAGCGCTTAGTCGGGTACGTACTCCCTGGCGCCAGTTCCAGCGACGACAGGTGACGCCTCTGTCATCGCGCCAGATAACTTCGCCCGGTTCTGGCGACTCGGTGACGGGTTGTCCTTCTTTTAGGGTATCAAATGTTTCACTACCGTCAGCGAAAACCAGACGCGGCGATCCATAATAAGCTGCGCTGTTCTCGCCGCCTACCGGCACGGCATAGCGCAGGCTCACTGCGTTATAAAGAGCAACGACCGGGTCCAGCGCCGCCATTGTTCCATCCTTCAACACGCGCTTTCGTAGCGCTTCTGCCGAGCAGGGGGTGCGCTTTGGTTTTGCGCCAAATGCTTTAAACACCGCATTCCAGGCGTCTATATGCGCCTGTGCCCACGCCGGTTGGCCGTTAAGTACGGCCTGACAGGCCTCTTTTAGCGCGATTTCTCCGACCGGGATGCTATTCCGGTGCTGTGGCGCGGCGAGAAAGGCGGCAGCGCGAAACTGATGGCGGGAACCAGCGGGCCGGATATGCTGGAACTCTGGCAATGGATAATGCATCCTGGCGAAAAGTTTGAATCAGCAGGACATCCGGCCGACACCTGTGAATTACTGTTTGTTAATCAGGGAACACTGACGTTAACGGTCGACGGTAGACGCTTTATTATTCGGGAGGGGTGCTCCGCTGTAGCCAGAACCGATATGTCTCATGCCTATTTTAACGACACTAATGAGGTGATTGAATTTACCATGACGGTTAACGAAAAGAGCCGGTGATCATCGACAGCAAGGCACTAACAGCCAGTTTCCACAATATCAGCACCGGCTCTTAACAAGCGTTATCGGGCTCAGGATATCTTTTATTTTATCGCAGGCGCGGCCTCTGGGTCATCGATATATAGCGTCTGGCTTGGGAAGGCAAAGTCAGCGCCGTTTTCCTGGACAATCGCAATGATTTTCAGGTAAACATCCTGTTGTACAGCGAGCCATTGCTGCCATACTGTCGTTTTGGTAAAGCAATACACCATAATATTCAGCGAGGAGTCGGCGAATTCATTAAAATAGACCAGCAATGTCTGTTTCTGATCGATATCGCTGTGCGCCTGCAGCATGTTTCTGATAGCATCAACGATGATGCTAATTTTGCCGGCATCTTCGTAACGCAATCCAATAACCGTTTTAATTCGACGATTGGTCATTCGTCCTGGGTTCTCAACGCTAATGGATGAAAAAACGGAGTTAGGAACATACAACGGGCGATGGTCGAATGTGTTAATTCTCGTCATTCGCCAGCCGATTTCAGCGACCGTACCTTCGATATTTCTGTCAGGAGAGCGAATCCAGTCTCCAATACTAAAAGGGCGATCAAAATAGAGCATGATACCGGAGAAAAAATTGCTCAGGACATCTTTGCCAGCCATACCAACAGCGATACCGCCGATACCACCAAAGGTCAGCAGGCCGGACAGACTCATGCCAAAGTGTTCGCCATACAGTAAGATAATCGCGACAATAATAGTTATTTTTATGACCCGCGCCAGAATACGGGTGCTGGTGACGTCTCTTCCTTTATTAACCTGCGCTTTTTCAAACTGGTTTATGAGCAGGAACAATTTTATCGTTAGAATCACCGCAATGAGCGAGGTGCAGATAAAATCAATGACGCCGGAAGAGATAAATCGCAAATTATAATCTTCAATAGCATTATTCAGGATACTCCCAATGGTGCCAATAATAATGGCGTAAATAAAAAACTGCGCCGCATGGAACGTGAATCCTTTCTTCCACTGTACATTGCGGCTTAGCCAAAGCCTCACGATCAGTAACGCTGTGCCGCAACTGAAAAGTATCGCCAGATTAAACGCGTTTTTGAGAAAAAAATCAGTGAACATTATTGTTTTCCGCTCCTTCCTACGATAACAGCTCAGAATGAACTGATTAACAGGTATTTTACCCAGGATAAACGTGCAGATCATCGCTAAGTAAAAATAAGAGATAGGGTTTTCAGCTTTAATTTCAGCGAGTTACTTTTGATGTAAATATAATGTCACATTTTATGGAGAAGACATCGCGCGATTGTCATGATATTGTTGCTGCAAGGTAACGAAGTAATCTGTAAAGGATGATACTATGATCATGGTGAAGCTGAAATCGGCGAAGGGGAAAAAATTTCTGTTATGCCTGCTGGCAGTGTTTATCGTTGCTGCATCGGTAGTAACGCGTGCGACTATCGGCGGTGTGATTGAGCAATACCATATTCCTCTGTCCGAGTGGACAAGTTCAATGTACGCCATCCAGTCCGCAATGATTTGCGTTTATAGCTTGGTATTCACTATTTTGTTAGCTATTCCTTTGGGGATCTATTTTTTCGGCGGGGATGAGCAACATTAATGGGGTAATTCGCCGGATGGCAGCGCACCATCCGGCATAGAGATTAATCGTCTTCGTCGTCCAGTTCAACCGGCGTTTGATACTCATCGGGCTTAATGACTAACAGGTCACAGCGCAGATGGTCAATAACCTGTTCTGCCGTGTTACCCAGAAACGCGGCCGAGAGTCCTGTACGTCCAATGGTGCCAAGCACAACGATCCCCGCCTGAAGGTGTTCGGCAAGATCCGGAATAACCTCTTCCGGCAAGCCTTTTTCCACATGCGTAACTTTTTCATCAATACTGAATTTCTGGCGCAGCGATTTCATTGCCAGTAAATGCTGGCCTCTGATGGCGTCGTTATATACGCTGGGATCAAATTCCGGCAGCTCAATGGCAATATTGATTGGCGTAACAGGGTAGGCGCCGACCAGGTGTACTTCTGTATGATTAACTTGCTCCGCTAACTGTAAGGTCTCTTTTACCAGTTTTTCGTTAAGAGCATTATGATAGGGCTCTTCGCTTGCCAGGTTAACGGCGACTAGTGCTTTACCACCTTCTGGCCACGGCTGATCCTTGACCATCCACACAGGGCTTGGGCATTTACGCAGCAAATGCCAGTCAGTAGGGGTAAAAATGACCGCTTCCAGTCGATCGTGCTGATGAGCCATTTTCAACACCAGATCGTGATCGCTGGCAATAACCTCCTGGATGATGGCTTCAAAGGGACGATTGTGCCAGACCACTTTAATTTCAATGGGGACGCCTGCTTCAAGATAATATTTCGCCTGCTCACGTATCCATGCTGTGCGTTGGCTTATTACGCCCTGACGCATTGCGGTGCGTTCGTCAGGAGAAAGCAGGGTGGTCATCTCATACGAGAAATCGTAAATAGGCAGGAAAGCTTTAATTTTACCGCCAATCCGTTGATGCAAATAAACTGCTCGCCGTAATGCGGGTTGATCGTCCTGGGTGGGATCGATGACCACCAGCATATTTTGATATTTAGCCATACAGGGTCTCCTTACAACTGTCATCGCAGTTTGTAACTAAAGAGTAACTCAAATATGGTGAATGAAACAGTAGGAAGCGCTTCTGCCACATCAATAAATCAGAAAAATTTAACGATATGGCAGAAGATTACGCCAGTAGTGTAGCTGATATTTAAGCGACGATGCGTGTATGACCAGCCAAAGCCGCCAGCGCATCGCTGTTTTCAATAGTAATATATTTACCTTTCACCGCCAGCATACCGCTTTTCTGGAAACGCCCTAGCAGGCGGCTAATGGTCTCGACCGTTAAGCCAAGGTAATTGCCGATATCGCCGCGGGTCATCGTCAGGCGGAATTCACGCGGTGAAAAACCACGCTGCGCAAAACGGCGGGACAGGTTGTAAATAAACGCGGCCAGACGTTCTTCGGCGTTTTTCTTCGACAATAACAGGATCATATCCTGATCGCCTTTAATTTCACCGCTCATTAAACGCATCATTTGCTGACGCAGGTTAGGCATTTTGCCGGACAGGTCATCCAGAGTCTCAAAAGGGATTTCACATACCATTGAGGTTTCCAGCGCTTGCGCAAAGCTCGGATGATGACCGCTGCCAATAGCGTCAAAGCCCACCAGGTCGCCTGCTAAATGGAATCCAGTAATCTGCTCATCGCCTTGCTCGGTAATGGTGTAGCTTTTAATCGTTCCGGAGCGGATAGCATAGAGCGATTTCAGTTCATCACCTGCTTTAAACAGAGTTTGCCCTTTTTGAATGGGTTTTTTGCGCTCGATGATATTATCAAGCTGATCAAGCTCATGCTCGTTAAGTGTGAACGGGATGCAAAGCTGGCTGATACTGCAATCCTGGCAATGGATAGCACAACCGCCAGACTGAATGCGCCGTATAATTCGCTTTTCCGGGATCATAGGTCTGCTCAAGCCGTAATTGATATTTATCAATTTTAACATCTTTTTGGTGAGCGCGTAAGTCTGAGCTATCCCGGAGAAGGAATAATTCAAGTATAAGTTTAGTGAATATATGTATCTATTTGAAAATACTTAATTTATTCGTTGGTGCTTTACATAAAAGTGTGATCGATAAGGCACATTTTGCCTGTATTTTCATAATAAAAGATAGCCTTCATGGCGTAATAACCACTCTTTTCGCTGCACGCCGCCAGCGTATCCGGTCATGGTACCGTTACGCCCGATGACGCGATGACACGGAACGACAATACTGATTGGGTTCGTGCCATTCGCGGCTCCCACTGCGCGTGCGGCTCCAGGTCGCCCCAGTCGCTCCGCCAGTTGACCATAATGCATCACCTGCCCGCAGGGGATGGTGCGCAAAGCTTGCCATACTTCCCGTTGAAAAGGCGTTCCCCCCGTAGCAGTTTCCAGGTTATCAATTACGGCGAGATTGCCTGCAAAATAATCTGCAATCTTATCGCTGAGTCCACCGGGGTTAGTCGAAGAAATACGTTCGTAGCCTTCGTGACGGTAGTGTATGTCAAGTAGTTGCTCCATACGATCGTGGTACTGTTCCCACTCAACGGCCCGCAGTCGAAACTGCTCATCGCAAATCACCCATAACGGACCTAATGGCGTGGCTATCTTCTCTTCAAGTAATCTCAGCATCCGTTCTCTCACATCGTCTTAGTCTAACGTAAGAGACAAGATATCACGCCGGGAATAGCCGTCACCATACTCCTTAAAAGATAGTTAGGGATAACACATTTAGCGACAGTAATATCGTTAGCAGAGAAAAATGGAGCCTGGCGACATCGTCCAGGCCCGAGAGTAGATATCGTGCGGTTTCCTTAACTATAGCTACGCTATTTTTCGTTAGCGTTTAACATATTTATAACCAATTTTTAAAGCGTGCGCCATCACTATGAGTGATTGATTACAATAAATTTTATCTCAAATTTATGAAGTTAAGTGGAGTTAAAATATACCCTGACTGGCGTTAAAACGCACCGGGCGAGTCGGTTTATTTCATTACATTGCCGGTGTTATTGGAAATAACTGTAAATCGTTGTCGGTACAACAGGGGGCGGTTATGATAGCTGCAGTCGCAAAACGCTGGAGGATGAATCATGAACCTTGACGACAAAGCGCTGTTTCTTGACGCCATGGAGGATGTCCAGCCACTTAAACGCCATACCGATGTATACTGGCAGCCAACGCGTAAACTTAAAGCGCCTCAGCGTATTGACACGCTTCAGCTTGATAATTTTCTGACGACAGGATTTCTGGATATTCTGCCGCTGAATGAACCGCTGGAGTTTCGTCGGGAAGGATTGCAGCAAGGCGTCATCGACAAGTTACGTAGCGGGAAATACCCTCAACAGGCCAGCCTCAATTTGTTACGTCAGCCAGTCGAAACGTGCCGAAAAATGCTGTTTCGTTTTATCTTTGAGGCCCAGACGGAGGGCTTGCGTAATGTCCTGATTATTCATGGTAAAGGGCGAGAGGCGAAGTCGCATGCCAATATCGTCCGAAGCTATGTGGCTCGCTGGTTGACAGAGTTTGAGGACGTACAGGCTTATTGTACGGCACTGCCGCATCACGGCGGCGGCGGGGCATGTTATGTTGCGCTACGTAAAACGGTGCAGGCTAAACAGGATAACTGGGAGCGTCATGCGAAGCGCAGCCGCTAAACCGTTGCCGCTGGCGTCCAGGACCGCCAGCGCAAGCATACTTATGCCGCAATAATCCGGTTTTCTGCCTGATATAACCTCCCATCCAAACGCTTAAGATCCTGCAAGTGAAAAGGCTATATCCAGTGCTGACCGCGGTAATAATACGGCGTCTCCAGCGAAACACTAATTCGCTTATTTAAGCGTGTATTAAAACGTACTAGCATCCGACTTAACTGTTAAGCAGAAAATGGCGATAAAGGTATCACTTGTCAATGTGGATGGATGAATATCCTGTAAAGCGAATGTATGTGACTTTATCTGTCGCACTAAGCTAAATGGCAACGGTCTGGTGTTGAATATGGAGAATGTGAAAGAAACGAATGGAAATAGGTATCTGGAATGCTATAAAAATAAAACCCGTCTCTTATTCTGGTTGTAGGCTATCAAAATGTTAAGAAACATTAGCATCAGGACATGTATTATTCTATTCATGCTATGTACGTTTCTGCTGGTGGACGCTTTACAGATGATTTTCCTGAATGATCTCCGCTTTTTAATTGCTTTTAATATCATTTATCTTGTCTCGATGTTACTGCTTTGGTGGTATATGACCAATTATCTGGTTGTGCCTATTAATACTGTCAAGAAAAGTATTGAAGAGGTCACAGCGGGAAACTTGTCTATTCATATATCTGAGTTTGGTAATAATTGCGCGGGGCGGCTGATTCCCGGTATTAATAGTCTTTCGGATAATATTTCCACGCTGGTGAGCGAAATCAGATCCTCTTCGCAAACGGCAATGACGCTTTCCGAACAACTGGCGGCGCGCAGTATGGCGCTATCCGTAAAGACGGAACAGCAGTCGGCCTCGTTAATTCAAACTGCCGCCAGTATGGATGAAATGGCGGCGAGTACCAAAAACAATGCGGATAATACCCGAATGGCGAGCATACAGGCGGATTGTGCAACCCAATGCGCCCGTAAAGGCGGTGAATTAATGGTGCGGGTTACAGAAAATATGCGTTCTATTACCGATTGTGCGTCGCAAATGACGGAGATTATTTCGTTGATTGACGGTATCGCATTTCAGACCAATATTCTGTCGCTTAACGCGGCGGTAGAGGCAGCGCGGGCGGGCGATTATGGAAAAGGTTTTTCCGTGGTGGCCGGGGAAGTGCGTAATCTGGCGCATCGTAGCGCCGAGGCGGCAAAAAGTATCAAGGCGCTTATCAACGTTACGCATGACAATGTGCGGCAGGGGGCCGCTATTGTGCAGGAAGCTGAAAAAAATATGCAGGAGATTGTTGGCGGCTCCGGGCAACTAAACTTGCTAATGAGTGAAATTTCCACCACCACGGGGGAGCAGGAAAAAGGCATAAACCAGATAACTCTGGCATTGAGTGACCTGGAAAGCGCAACCCATGGCAATGTTTTAATGGTTGAAGCGCTATCTGCTTCTTCGGATGTTTTAAAGGCGCAGGTAATCGAGTTACAGACTAAAACCGATAAATTTCGCTTATGGCAGCCGAATTACAGCGAACGTTTTCTGCCGCTTTCACATGCGCCATCTCCCGCTACCCTCACCAGACGCGGTCAGGTCTGGTAATACATTTTGGTAAGCGCCTGTTGTGAAGGCGCTTTTTCCGCACCTTCCTGTCATTCTTTTTGCGCAATGAGAGAATGAGAGATTGCTTAACCTTTCTCGAAAGCTAGACTAACGGCATGAAAGTCGTAACGTGGAGGCGCTGTGGAAGCCATTAAGGGATCGGAAGTGAACGTGCCGGATGCCGTTTTCGCATGGCTACTGGATGGTCGTGGTGGAGTAAAACCGCTCGAAGATGATGATGTGATCGATAGCCAGCATCCCTGCTGGCTGCATCTTAATTATACACACCCGGACAGCGCCCGCTGGTTGGCTTCAACGCCATTGCTCCCCAACAACGTGCGTGATGCGCTGGCAGGTGAAAGTTCGCGCCCGCGCGTGAGCCGTATGGGGGAAGGGACGCTCATTACGCTGCGCTGTATTAATGGCAGTACTGATGAGCGCCCGGATCAATTGGTAGCAATGCGTTTATATATGGACGAGCGGCTCATTGTGTCTACCCGTCAGCGAAAGGTTCTGGCGTTGGACGATGTGGTCAGTGATTTGCAGGAAGGCGCAGGGCCAACAGATTGCGGCGGCTGGTTAGTGGATGTGTGTGATGCGTTAACCGATCATGCCAGTGAATTTATTGAACAGCTACACGATAAAATTATTGACCTGGAAGATAATCTCCTTGACCAGCAAATCCCGCCGCGCGGCTTCCTGGCATTATTACGTAAACAACTAATTGTCATGCGCCGCTATATGGCGCCGCAGCGCGACGTCTACGCCCGGCTTGCGAGCGAACGTTTACCGTGGATGAGCGACGATCACCGCCGCAGAATGCAGGATATCGCCGACAGGCTGGGAAGAGGGTTGGATGAAATTGACGCTTGTATAGCGCGTACTGGCATCATGGCGGATGAAATTGCCCAGGTGATGCAGGAGTCTCTGACGCGCAGAACCTATACTATGTCGCTTATGGCGATGGTTTTTCTGCCCAGCACCTTCTTAACGGGGTTATTTGGCGTCAACCTGGGCGGTATTCCCGGCGGCGGGTGGCGGTTCGGCTTTTCGCTATTTTGTATTCTGTTAGTTGTCCTGATAGCTGGTGTTACTTTATGGTTGCATCGCAGTAAATGGTTGTAACAACAACGCTTTTCAGGCCTTCCTGGATGAAAAAACACCGAAAAATTTGAGCCAAGTCAATAAACCATCTACCTATTCGGGGCAATATCTCTTTCGCAGGTGAATGCAACGTCAAGCGATGGGCGTTGCGCTCCATATTGTCTTACTTCCTTTTTTGAATTACTGCATAGCACAATTGATTCGTACGACGCCGGCTTAGATTAGTCGGCTTTTTTTTGCCTGTAGAATATCCGCGTCTACCCTTTAAGAGTCTGATTAACATTCCGGAGGGTAATATGAGCTGTCTTTTAACCTTATTGTATCTGCATTCGTCCCTGTCGGACCCGGTTCCCACCGATCCTGTCCCGATTCCCGATCCGCGTCCTCATCCTCAACCGATGCCCGATCCGCCGCCGGACGAAGAACCGATTAAAATGTCGCATCAAACGCGCGGATCTGCGAGGATACGCGCCTGCTGACTATGAGTCGTTACCGCGAGAGTAAATTGTGACCGCTTTTTCAACCCTGAAAGTTCTGCCCACCGCCCAGCTCAATAACCTAAATGAGTTGGGCTATCTTGAGATGACGCCTGTCCAGGCCGCATCATTACCGGTTATTCTGGCGGGAAATGATGTGCGTGTGCAGGCCAGGACCGGCAGCGGCAAAACGGCGGCGTTTGGTCTTGGACTCTTGCATCGAATTGATGTCAGCCTGTTTCAGACGCAGGCGTTGGTGTTGTGCCCGACGCGGGAACTTGCGGACCAGGTTGCCGGAGAGCTGCGTCGTCTGGCCCGTTTTCTGCCGAACACCAAAATTCTAATCTTATGTGGCGGACAACCTTTTGGCGTGCAGCGCGACTCTCTTCAGCATGCGCCGCATATCATTGTCGCGACGCCGGGGCGCCTGCTGGATCATTTACAAAAAGGAACCGTGTCACTGGATGCCCTGCATATTCTGGTAATGGATGAGGCAGACCGAATGCTGGATATGGGCTTCAGTGACGCCATTGATGAGGTGATCCGCTTTGCGCCCGCGACACGCCAGACGCTGTTGTTTTCAGCAACCTGGCCTGAGACCATCGCGGCGATTAGCGGTCGTGTACAGCAACAGCCAATGCATATTGATATCGATACGGTAGATGCGCTACCGGCTATCGAACAGCAATTCTTCGAAACATCTGCGCAGGAAAAAATTTCGCTGCTGCAAACGTTGCTCAGCCAACATCAGCCAGCCTCCTGCGTGGTGTTTTGCAATACCAAAAAAGATTGCCAGGCCGTTTGTGATGCGCTTAATGCGGCAGGGCAAAGCGCGTTGGCGCTCCACGGCGATCTGGAACAACGCGACCGCGACCAGACGTTGGTGCGTTTTACGAATGGCAGCGCACGCATTCTGGTCGCCACCGACGTTGCCGCGCGAGGGTTAGACATTAAATCGCTCGAACTGGTGGTTAACTATGAACTGGCCTGGGACCCGGAGGCTCATGTCCATCGTATTGGTCGTACGGCACGCGCAGGAAACAGCGGTCTGGCGATCAGTTTCTGCGCGCCGGAAGAGGCGCAGCGGGCGAATATTCTTTCAGAAATGTTGCAACTCAAGCTCAACTGGTTGAATGCGCCCGCCCGGCAGCCGTTGCTCCCTCTGGCCGCGGAGATGGCGACCCTATGCATTGACGGCGGTAAAAAAGCGAAAATGCGTCCGGGAGATATTTTGGGCGCGCTGACCGGCGATATTGGATTAGACGGGGCGGATATCGGCAAAATTAACGTGCATCCAATGCACGTTTACGTCGCTGTGCGACAGGCGGTAGCGCAAAAAGCCTGTAAGCAGTTGCAAAACGGGAAGATCAAAGGCAAATCATGCCGGATACGACTGTTAAAATAATCGATAGCATCGCGTCTCAGCGGAGTGCTGAGACGCCTGCAGATCATTTCACTTCGATAACATCAAGCCGCAACGTTTCTAAGGGCGTGTCATCTTCTTCCGGCTGCCAGCCAGCGGGCTGCAATGGGATCTCTTCACGATCGAACGCTAAATCACCGCCGTCGACCACCTCGGAGCCGTGAGCGATACCTTTGAAATCAAACTGATTAGTGTCACAAAGGTGAGAAGGCACGATATTCTGCATGGCGCTGAACATCGTCTCAATCCGTCCAGGATAGCGTTTATCCCAGTCGCGCAGCATGTCGGCAATCACCTGCCGTTGCAGGTTGGGTTGCGAACCGCACAGATTACAAGGAATGATAGGGAAGGCTTTGGCCTCAGCAAAACGGACAATATCTTTCTCGCGGCAGTAAGCCAGCGGGCGGATCACAATATGTTTGCCGTCATCGCTCATCAGCTTCGGGGGCATTCCTTTCATTTTTCCGCCATAGAACATATTCAGAAACAGAGTTTGCAGAATATCGTCGCGATGGTGGCCCAAGGCGATTTTGGTCGCGCCCAGTTCAGTCGCAGTACGATACAGGATACCCCGACGCAAACGCGAGCACAGCGAGCAGGTCGTTTTTCCTTCCGGAATTTTCTCTTTAACAATACCGTAAGTATTCTCTTCGACGATTTTATACTCTACGCCTAACTGTTCGAGGTAGGCTGGCAGAATATGCTCCGGGAAGCCCGGCTGCTTTTGATCAAGGTTGACGGCGACCAGTGAAAAACTGATTGGGGCGCTTTGCTGCAAATTACGTAAAATTTCCAGCATCGTATAGCTATCTTTGCCGCCAGAAAGGCAAACCATAATGCGATCGCCTTCTTCAATCATATTAAAATCGGCAATCGCTTCGCCAACGTTACGGCGCAGGCGCTTTTGCAACTTGTTAAGGTTGTACTGTTCTTTCTTTTTAACTTTTTGATTATCTTGCATTCTTTACTGTCTCAGGAACAAAAATGGGCATTATAAATGATGGCCGGCAGGCAAAGTATTTGCGTATGGTACGGATTACGGTGACGAATGCCAGCACGTTTTACAGCGGCGTTCCATCGGATGCCCAGCCTGCTCTCCGGGTCATGCGATTTTTGTAAGACAAAATGGGGTTTGCCTGTTAAATAACCTTTCTCGACCAGTGGCGCAGAGAATACAATCATGTGAGAACAGATTCATCGTGAAATGACATGACTCCGGTGGAATTTATCCGAAGTCTTCAGAAAGACGAAGATCTCTGATTTAGCACTATACTGATTTTTGGCCAGGGTCAGTACCACTTGAGGAGTGGCAATGTTGATGAATGTGTCAAAGTAGAGATAGTCATCTTTTCTTATATCTGGAATAATCTGGTAGTTAATTTAATTGTGTGGATATTTTACAATGGATAATTAAATTATTTTTATAGAATGTAATTTAATAGTTAATTATATAATCTATGGCTATTTGCTTTTATATTTGTGATGCATATAACGAATCAGGATATTTATCTGATAGATAGCACAGTGGGTTTCATTTTTGTTGACTGTATGTTGGTTAAAATGCTCTTGCATAAATATAGATATTTTATTTAAAAGCCAATCAAAACTCTGTGTATCAACATATTTATAGTCAGATCTGATACCTGGCGTTTTTTCTTATTATATCATCCGCGATTTTTACAGGAGGAAATAATGCCCGTAACATTAGAACATGTATCTTCCAGACCTGTACAGCAGAAGTTAAATACAAAAGGTATCAAAACTTGGGACACCATACAGTATCTTTCAGCTTTAGATAGAGCGCATAAGGATACTGTTTTTCATGAGCAAATATCTAATCTACCCGAAGAGTATATTCATCTGGATGAGATGGCCAGAGATGAAAAAGAATATGGTTTAAACATTTATGAATTCTTCTTTGAATCAACGGCTGAAATTATCTGTGAAGATATTAAATCAACTTTGGATTTTTATTATTTGAAAAGTCCAACATTCCGGCGGTTGGTTAATTATAGGGTCAATTATAGTATAGGCAACGACATTGATACCAGCAAGTGTGAAGTAATAGTATCCCCAAATTATAGTTATCAGAACACTGAAGGAAGTAGTGTGTATTTATCGTTGCCGTTCGATAAGAAAGGCTTTCCCATTAATCCTGAGACTAACGACTGCGATAATAACATATCATCAGAAAAAGTATTATTAGATTTATTTTTGAAGCATATTTTATACGATGACTTGAAGGTGGATCATGAAGTTACAAATATATACTCTAATGTCATTTATAAGGAAATTGACTCTACGGCAATGGCACATGCATCGTTGTGTTTTTCTCAGGCAGCGGTGAGCGATGAGCATGAGTTATTTAATATTGACAGCGTAACTGTTCTACCTAAAAGCACTGAGCAAGTCATATTTGCTGGAGAGGAAATACAAAAAGAAATTTTATTGTTTTTTGAAAGGGAGAATAATTTTCAGCCAGCAACCGTTCATAAAATGGAGAGAAATATAAAAAATATTGCAGTAACGGGTTTGTTACTGTCATCCAGATTAACAATAGCAGACGGTTATGGGAGAAAAAATGATAATTCAGAAAACAAGAATAATTTTTCATCTGATAAAGAACCACTGAGATATGCAAGGGCTCTCCCGGAGGATCATCCCGCCCCAAATATGGAGCCTCATCCGTTAGGTAAGATGATAGATGGTATAGTTGAACATTCTTCATTTGCTGCAGGATTTTCACTTTTCGAAACACTCAAAAAAATTGGAGATGAGCAACTGATGAATGATTATAAAAGAGGCTATCATGAATTACTTGTATTTTCTCAAACAGGGCAGTGGACGCATGGTGGTAGAAGACTTACTGCTGAATATATGTTCAATGGCCTTATAATTCATTTAAATGAGATTGAAATACTTATTAATGATGGAGGAAAGGTTTCTTTTGAGCATTTTGTAAGAGAACATATTGAACATCAATATAAAATATATGAGTTAATCGCTCGTGATATGCTGGTTCATCCTATATATATCAGATCCAGAATTTTTGCAACCAGACGAATTGCCTCTGCCCTGGCAAATGAAAGCCATTATACGAAAGTGCTAAATCAAAAATTTCCAGAGATTTCTAGTTCAAACTTTGATACTTTCTATGGCAAGGAGGCTATTTTTACAGCATTAAAAATTGTGAATTATTACAGGGAAGAAAAAGGGATGCCCACTTTTAACAGTAAAAAGATGAAAGATCTTTTTAAGCGAGTTCAATTAGTGATACGTCATTTATCCAGAAATGGTGGTGATAAAATATTGCTTAGTCCTGATGGCATAAAATATAATTTTAGCATCATGCGTAATATTATTTATTGGTGTGCAAAGATAACTGGTCCAGTTAATGATAAGAAAATAAATGCCCTATCAAGAAAAATTGTGGTTAATAATGAATTTTCCAGACATATTAAGTCTCTATTTCCCAGAGGAAACGGATTTTTAGAGCTTTTAATGAAGGCCGCTATTGACACACAACTAAATTGGGCAGAGAAATATTATAAAGCAGTGACACATGTCAAGGATCATATACAAGATTGTGATGTATTAGGGTTAATGAATATAAACAAAATGTTGCGAGATACAGTTGTTGGGCTTATTCATGAGATTAGCGATATTGCACAATCCAGTTGGCTGACAGCAGAAGATCAACATGAGAAACAGGTTCAGGCTCTCGAAGCGTTCAAAAGTAAAGTCTCATCCATGGATGGCGGACAAGCTTTCGTGTATGGTTTTGATAAAGTCATTCAGGAGGGGCTATGGGGATTAATTGAATTGAGTTTTGATATCGATGATACCGTTCATCATCGAACTGTTTCTTCACTAAGTCCTGCGTCAAGAGCAGGTCTTCATTTTTTAGGAACTATCTGGAATATTGTAATGAGTTTTGTCCCTGGTTTTAATGCTCTGGCTGGTACCAGCAGCATTCTTAATCGGGCTATTGTGGAAAAATCTACTGATGTATGTGGGTACATTCAGGATGTTATACGTATTGGTATGGAAGCTGCTCCTGTTGCAGAAGCGAAGTTTACAGAAAGGGCGTCCAACGCAAAGTATACGGGCCTCCGATTTGTTGAAAATAAAATAGAAAGAGGTGTAATACGATCGCCGATTCAGAAGGGGAGTAATTATAAAGTTATAGAGTCAATAGAGAATATTGATTTTATTTATCAAAAAAGAAATAATAAAATTCTCGAGCTAAATCCCGAGGGAAACGATGGACTCTATCGTGCTACAGGGTTTAATAAAGAAACGCATGGTTATTATAAACAGTCAGGAGAAGGATTTTACAGAAAGCAGAAATCATTTTCACCGTTGTCAACGGAAGCACCTAATACGATAAAATATGGCGAGAGGGAAATCGTTTTATCTAAAGAGCCTGGTTCAGAAACGTATCAGGGAACCTTTTCTGATACCGGAAAAAATGTAGGTATGACATTTTATAGAACTTCTGACGGTAAATTTTACCAGGCCTCTGGGCTGAAAGGGGGAGGGCCTATTCGGCATGTTGACAAGCCTTATTCAGAGTTAAGAGAAGGCGACGTTGGGTATGATGAGGATCTTCTGGATATTTCCGATGATTCACCACTACTGGAGGACATGCTGCCTTCTCTGTCAGAAGAATTATATCCTACATCAGAAGAAAATGTGCAAAGTATATATAAAAAACTCCAGAGTGGTGATACTGCAGCAGGCGAGACTGAAGTTGTATTATGCAGGGGGACAACTGGTCCGCAGGCTGAAAATATTGTTAAGCTTAAAACAGCAGGAGGTGTGGAGGGCGCCGATCCGAATGTATTGCCTGTCTCTGAAGAAACAGCCAGGCTGCAGGTTCGGAATGGAAGAGTGGTACCTGAATATACAACAGATCTTAGTGTTGCAGACAGGTTTAGCAGGGAGCATTATCTTATTATCGTTAAGGTAAAAGCCAAATATATTACACGAGGTAGTGTAAGTGAAAGCGGCTGGGTTATGCCACATACTGCACCAGTGGAACCTGTTGGCATAATTGACCGGACGTATGGTCATGCAGAAAATATCGGACAGGCAAACGCTTCTAAGTAATAATTTTGAGCGGGGCTGTTGTAGTAACCTCCTGGATATTAAATATTTCTTTTAAACCAATATTTATCAGACCGATTAGTACGCGATATATCAGGGTGGTACAATAAATGATTATGACGCGTGCAGGGAGATCTGGAAAATGAAAAGGCTATCGGTTGTTGACGATCGTTGTGCGATTCGGGGAGTTTAACGATTGTTCTGTGTGAGGTGCTATCGCCGCAACATTGTATGCAAAAACGCGCTACGCCTGCTTGCGGGCTCCTTTAGGGGGGCTCCTATCCCAGTGCTAATTATGGGAAAAAATATCGAAAAAAGGGCAAGAATGGGGCATTGTAAATGGTGGCCAGCAGGCAAAGTATTTGCGTAGGGTACGGATTACGGCGACGAGTGCCAGAA
This sequence comes from Salmonella enterica subsp. arizonae, assembly GCF_008692845.1. Taxonomy (GTDB): domain Bacteria; phylum Pseudomonadota; class Gammaproteobacteria; order Enterobacterales; family Enterobacteriaceae; genus Salmonella; species Salmonella arizonae. Next base: position 503,453 of record NZ_VXJW01000001.1, on the reverse strand, counting down.
CGCGCTGTGCGGCCTGTTAAAAGCGTCTTTGTTCTCTCGCCTGGATTGCTTAATATACTATGACGTCCTGTAAACTATCGGAACGAAGAGATGTATGACTAAAGAAGCTGTAATTTTTCTGTTTATCGCTATTGTGGTAGAGGTTATCGCTACGATCTCATTGAAATTATCGGATAGTTTCACTCGCCTGGTACCGAGTATTGTCACTATCGTTGGTTACTGTATCGCCTTTTGGTGCCTGACCATTCCGATGCGCACAATTCCTGCAGGGATCATTTATGCTATTTGGTCTGGCGTAGGGATTGTTCTTATTGGGCTGATAGGTTGGTTATTTCTGGGGCAGAAGCTTGATATGCCAGCGATTATCGGCATGTTACTTATTATCTGCGGCGTAATTGTGATCAATCTGTTTTCAAAAAGCGTAAGTCACTAGGTAATAATGATAGTTGATTTGAGCCCGCACTCTCTTAGGCGGGCTCGGGTATTTAGCGCACCACCAGTACGGAGCATTCCGCATGACGCACAACGGCTGCGGCGTTGGAACCCAACAGATAGGTAGTAATATCCGGACGATGCGAGGCGATAATTACCATATCGGCCGGTAATTTTTTTGCCATTTCCAGAATCTTATCTTTAGGAGAGCCTTCTGCAACGTGCGCCTGCACGCGGTCCGCGGGAAGGTTGAATTTCTTGATAATCGCTTCCAGTTGAGATTTGGCTTCGGCTTTCAAATCGTCCATTGCGGGGAGCTCTGCTGAGTAGGCCAGCCCCAGTGAAGCGTAATAGGGCAAAGACGGGATTACAGTCAGAAAGTGCACTTTAGCGTCGTCAATCTTTGCTTCGGCTTCAACATGCGAAATCACGCGTTGAGTTAATTCTGAATCTGAAATATCGATGGGTACAAGAATCGTTCTGTTCATAAAACCTCCTGTTTAAGTATCCACTAAAATTCTACTCCCTAAAGGCACTTTATGTACAATGACATACGTCACATTTTAGGTGCTGCTCCACGATACTCTGCGGGGACTACCAACAGGAGAGGACGGCGTAATATTAAGCGCATTCCCCGTAAATAATCAGCGAGTTGACGTTAAAACGTTATTTCTGCCTTGTCAGGAAAGACCTAAAAAGAGATGTTACCGTTTAATTCAATAATTAATGAAATAATTCGCAGTGTAATAGATATAATTTATACGAATGCTTTTGGGAGTATTATACGAAATAAAAATTATACAATATCATTCGGTTACGATATTCTACGCCTGTTATATGCCTTTATTGTCACATATTCATTTTGTCGCTGGGCCATTGCGTTAACCTTTGCTTTCCAGCGTATAAATTGACAAGCCCGAACGGATGTTCGGGCTTTTTTTGTTTCCAGGTTAATCCTTAGAATATTTTTTAATCTGCGCCGGGTTTTTCCGCTTTTCCTGCCAGCAAGGCAAGAAAGTTATAGCGTTTTTGCAAATCCAATGCGGCATCTTGCCATAACTTCTCAGCCACTTCAGGCTGTTGTGCATTCAGGCGACGAAAACGTTGCTCCTTAAGTAATGCTTCCGCTAGCGCATCTGACGGTGGCCGAGAGTCCAGCGCCAGCGGCGGCTTGCCTTCATCCGCTCGGCGGGGATCGAAGCGGTATAAAGGCCAGAAGCCGGTAGCCGTTAACTGACGCATCTGGTCGTGGCTCAACGCCAGATCGTAGCCATGTTCCTCACAGGGGCTATAGGCAATGATCAGAGATGGGCCTGGCCAGGCTTCAGCCTCCTGAATGGCTTTCACCGTCTGGTTTAATTGCGCACCCAGTGAAATTTGCGCGACATAAACATGACCATACATCATCATGCTGACGCCAAGATCTTTACGGGCTTTACGCTTGCCATGTTCGCCAAACTTAGTGACGGCGCCAAGCGGCGTTGCCTTCGACGCCTGGCCGCCAGTATTGGAATAACACTGCGTATCCAGAACCAGAATATTGACATTCTCCGTCAGGCTTAACACATGATCCAAACCGCCAAAGCCGATGTCGTATGCCCAACCATCGCCGCCAATCAGCCAGATTGATTTTTCTACTAGCGCATCAGCATCCTTTAACAGTTCCTCTGCGCCCGCAACCGATTTCAGATGTTGGCGTAATGCGGCGACCTGCTCACGCCGAACGTCAGGCGTTGCTTCGGCATGCAGCGCATCGTTTAATTCCGCCGGAATGCGATCGGCGAATTGCGCCAGTAAACGCATGACGCGCGCCCGGTGCTGATCCACGCTCAGACGGAAACCGAGGCCAAATTCCGCGTTATCTTCAAATAACGAATTCGCCCATGCCGGGCCGCGTCCGTTGGCATCGGTGGTATAAGGCGTTGAGGGCAAATTACCGCCGTAAATAGAGGAACACCCCGTGGCGTTAGCGATTAACATTCTGTCGCCATATAACTGAGTCAGCAGTTTAATATACGGCGTTTCACCGCAGCCGGAACAGGCGCCGGAATATTCAAACAGCGGCGTAATAAGCTGCGATGTGCGAATATCAATTCGTTCCAGTTTGCTGCGATCGATTTCCGGTAGGTCCAGGAAGAAGTCGTAATTTACTTTCTCTTCTTCCACATGCTCAAGACGCGACATCATGTTAATCGCCTTGACCTCTGGATTTTGCCGATCTTTAGCCGGACAGACCTCTACGCATAAATTACAGCCAGTGCAGTCTTCCGGCGCGACTTGCAGCACATATTTCTGACCGCGCATATCGCGGGACTTTACGTCCAGAGAATGCAGGCTGGCCGGCGCATTTTCCATCGCTTGCGGGGAGACGACTTTCGCACGAATCGCCGAGTGAGGGCAGGCGGCGACGCAGTGATTACATTGCGTACATAGCTCCTCTTTCCAGACAGGAATCTCTTCGGCGATATTGCGTTTTTCCCAGCGGGTGGTGCCTATCGGCCATGTTCCGTCCGGCGGCAGGGCGGAAACAGGCAGTGCGTCGCCGAGGCCCGCCAACATGGCGGCGGTAACGGTTTTCACGAAATCCGGCGCGGCGTCGGAGACGACCGGCGGGCGATGCGCGCTGTGCGGATTAACCGCCTGCAACGGCACTTCCGCCAGCGATGCCTGCGCCAGCGCCAATGCCTGCCAGTTACGCTCAACCAGATCCTGACCTTTGCTGCTATAGCTTTTGGCGATAGCGCCCTGCAGCTCAACCAGGGCGCTATCGCCCGGAAGAATATGCGTCAGGTGGAAGAAAGCCATCTGCATGACGGTATTGATGCGTGCGCCAAGTCCGCATTCGCGGGCGATTTTCGCCGCGTTAACCACGTAAAAACGCGCCTTTTTCTGATTCAGCACCGCCTGAACTTCTTGTGGCAAACGCAACCAGACCTCGTCGGCGCTGTACGGCGTGTTAAGCAGGAAGATACCGCCTGGCTTCAGGCGCTCCGCCATTTGATACTTATCGATAAATTGTAATTGGTGGCAGCCGACAAAGTCCGCCTGTGAAATTAAATAGGCGGAACGAATCGGTTTTTCGCTGACGCGCAGGTGCGATACCGTGAGGCCGCCTGCTTTTTTCGAGTCATAAACGAAATAACCTTGCGCATACCACGGCGTGGAGTTGCCGATAATTTTAATATTATTTTTCGTGGCGGATACGCTGCCGTCGCTTCCCAGACCGTAAAATAACGCTTCAAGTTTAGCGCTGCCGGGCAGGGTATTTTCCGGTAATGGCAGCGAGAGGTGAGTGACGTCGTCATAAATACCCACCGTAAACCGTGGCTTGGGTTTCGCACGGCTGAGTTCATTAAAGACCGCCAGTACACACGCCGGGCCGAACTCTTTGGATGATAGTCCATAACGGCCGCCAATGGTGCGCGGCAACGTTTCGCGCTCGCCATTATTAAAGGCCTCCGCCAGTGCGGTCATCACGTCCAGATAAAGCGGCTCGGCCTGCGCGCCTGGCTCTTTAGTGCGATCCAGCACGGCGATAGCGCGAACGGTTTCCGGTAATGCCTGTAACAAGTGTTTGGCGGAGAAGGGGCGGAACAGACGGACTTTCAGAACGCCGACCTTTTCTCCGCGGACAAGCAGCGCATCCACGACCTCTTCGCAGGTGCCGAGGGCGGACCCCATCATAATAATGACGCGTTCAGCCTGAGGATGGCCATAATATTCAAATGGCTGGTACTGGCGGCCCGTAGCGTCGCCAAATGCCTTCATCGCCTCTTCAACATTATCATAAACGGCGTTGTACCACGGATTGGTCGCTTCGCGAGACTGGAAGTAGGTGTCCGGATTCGCTGAAGTTCCACGAATCACCGGATGTTCCGGATTCAGCGCGCGGGCGCGGTGAGCGTCGATCTCCGCCTGCGGCATCAGGTTCAGGATAGTTTCATCCGTTAGCGGTATAATTTTGTTAATTTCATGCGATGTACGGAAACCATCAAAGAAGTGAATAAACGGAACGCGGCTTTTCAGCGTAGCCCTATGCGCGATTAGCGCAAAATCCTGCGCTTCCTGAACGCTGGCGGCGCATAACATCGCGCAGCCTGTCTGGCGGACCGCCATCACATCGGAATGGTCGCCAAAAATAGAGAGCGCGTGTGTGGCGACGGTGCGCGCGGCAACGTGCAGTACAAACGGCGTGAGCTGTCCCGCCAGTTTATACAGCGTTGGAATCATCAGCAGCAGCCCCTGCGACGATGTAAATGACGTAGAAAGCGTGCCGGTTTGTAACGCGCCGTGAACTGCAGCGATGGCGCCGCCTTCCGACTGCATCTCTACCACACGCGGCGTATCGCCCCAGACATTTTTAACCCCATTACCCGCCCAGGCATCCGCTTGTTCAGCCATTGTCGAACTGGGCGTAATCGGGTAAATGGCGATAATCTCGCTGGTACGGAACGCCACCGACGCTACCGCGCCATTACCGTCAATAGTTTGCATACGACACCCTTACATTGCGCAAAAAAGAGGGACACGCATCATCGTGAGCGCATCCTGTAGTTATCCCTTTATTTTAGCAAAGCCCTTCAAGCCCCATTTTCACTTTTGTGTCCCTGGCGGGAGGAGAATGACGGTTTCTCGCCGAAAAGAAGTAAGAAATTGCCAATAAATGTTAATGAACCGCATAAATGCGCGCGTTGCCTCTCGACGCGTCAAACTCTGCTACCTATTATTTAGGGCGGTATCGTTTGGATGAATAAACTAGAGGGGAGAGAAATGCGCGCAGCGTTTTGGGTGGGATGTGCCGCGTTATTATTGTCGGCTTGCAGTAGCGAACCTGTTCAGCAGGCAACCGCGGCACATGTTTCGCCAGGGATGAAAGCGGCGATGTCCAGCGCCGGCGAAGCGAATTGCGCTATGATTGGCGGTTCGCTTTCAGCGGCCCGGCAGCTTGATGGTTCAGTGATTGCTATGTGCGCGCTTCCTAACGGCAAACGTTGTAACGAACAGTCGCTTGCCGCCGGGAGCTGCGGGAGTTATTAAGCGCGACGTTTCACCTGGCGCATATAACTCTTCGCACAATGGCTTAGTGTGCTAAATCCGCCAGCTTAAACATCAGCGTTGTTTTCGCCGTCGCCAGCGTTAATTGGTTTGCGGTTAAATCCACCTGCGCGCCTTTGCTGAAGACCTCGCTGATGATGCTGTCCAACGCATTAAGCTGCGGATCGGCGCACACCATACGGGTCATCGCTACGTTTTTCACTTTTAACTCGCCATCCGACAGTTTTGCTTCGCCGGTGAATTGATTGCACATTTTACCGGATACCGTCATGTCCTCGCCAAAGCTAAGCTCCGGGCCAGTGACTGTTTTACCGTTTACGCTTTCCAGAACAAAGCGGTGGTGTTCCAACTGCTCGCGTTTGACGGACACTTTTCCACTGCTCACACAACCCGTCATCATGAAACTCAAGGCGACCAGCGTGACGATTTTCTTCATTGATACTCTCTGTAATCTGATAGTTAACACTGACTATGGTAATGATATGACCGGATAGATCTTCAGGGGTTATCCGAAAATGCTCCCCTGTGCGCAGGGGAGCGACAGGATTAGAACAGCGCGTTCGGGCAGGTTTCACCCTTCTCAAGCTGGCTTAGGTTTTGTAACGTGGTTTCAGAGATGCTGATCAACGCTTCTGCCGTCAGGAATGCCTGGTGCCCCGTAAACAGTACGTTATGACAGGCCGACAGGCGGCGGAAAACATCATCCTGGATAACATCGTTTGACTTGTCTTCAAAGAACAGGTCGCGTTCGTTTTCATACACGTCCATTCCCAGCGAGCCGATTTTCTGATTCTTCAGAGCGTCGATAGCCGCCTGGGAATCAATCAGCGCGCCACGGCTGGTATTAATGACCATAACGCCATCTTTCATTTGATCGAATGCCGCATGGTTCAGCAAATGGTAGTTTTCCGGCGTGAGCGGGCAGTGCAGGGAAATCACGTCCGATTCGGCAAACAACATTTGCAGATCCACATACTCTACGCCGAGGTCAAGCGCAGCGGCGCTGGGGTAGGGATCAAACGCCAGTAAACGCATTCCGAAGCCTTTCAGGATACGTAGCGCGGCAACGCCGATTTTACCGGTACCAATGACGCCAGCGGTTTTTCCGTGCATTGTAAAGCCGGTTAGTCCTTCCAGAGAAAAGTTAGCATCGCGGGTGCGTTGATAAGCACGGTGAATACGGCGGTTCAATGTCATCATCATGCCAACCGCATGTTCGGCGACAGCTTCCGGTGAATAAGCCGGAACGCGCACCACCTGCAAACCCAGCTCTTTAGCGGCATCCAGGTCGACATTATTAAATCCGGCGCAACGCAGCGCGATGTATTTCACACCGTGTTTTTTCAGCTCTTCCAGTACCGGGCGGCTCCCGTCATCATTAACGAAGATACAAACCGCTTCGCATCCATTGGCAGTTTTCGCCGTTTTTTCCGTCAGCAGAAAATCAAAAAACTCCAGTTCAAAACCGAACGCTTTGTTCACCTGCTGTAGATATTTCTTGTCATACTGTTTGGTACTATAGACGGCGAGTTTCATATGACCTTCTCCAGTGATGTTAGAATCACATAAATACGATTAAAATTATCTTACAAAAAATCAAAAATAATTGATAGTCATACATATAATGAATAATTTTAGGCTATCACTCCCCCGGATACCTTAAATGGCAGGCATGTGGCCCCGCAATGATCATAACGCATTACCCGTTTTCAACATGAACTACTAGGCTATGTACGGGCAATCATGCCAAAATAAAAGGATAGCCGACTTAATTTTTCGTTAAATCAGGAAATTATTGGCCCATGAAGGGTAAATATAAAGCCGCCCTTGCGCTACTGTTACTGCTGTTTCTTGTGCCGCTGACGCTGCTGATGACCCTGGGACTGTGGGTTCCCACTCTGGCTGGAATCTGGCTACCTGTCGGCACCCGTATCGCCCTGGAAGAAAGTCCTCGCCTGACGCGTCATGGGGTAGTGATCCCCGATCTTCGCTATCTGGTGAATGATTGTCCGTTAGCCCATATTACCCAGGCGGAACTGACGCACCCCAGTCGGTGGTTGCTGAACATCAAAAGCCTGGAACTGGATGCCGCGTGCCTGGCGAAATTGCCGGCCTCGGAAGCCTCTCCCGCCGCGCCGCGTACCCTGGCGCAGTGGCAGTCAATGCTGCCAAATACCTGGATTAACATCGATAATGTCATTCTCGCGCCCTGGCCGGAATGGCAGGGGAAACTGGCGATCTCCATGACACCGGTCGTTCAGCAGATACGTTATCAGGGCGAAAAAGTAAAATTTCAGGGGCAGCTACACGGTCAGGCGTTGACGGTGAGCCAACTGGAGATCGCCGCGCTGGCGAACCAACCTCCTGTCAGTCTGGCGGGGGAGTTTACGTTGCCGCTAGTACCGGATGGCCTGCCGGTAAGCGGTTATGCGGCGGCGACGTTGCGTTTGCCGCAGGAACCGTCGCTGGTGGATGCGGAACTGGAATGGCGTGATAACGCCGGACAACTCATCGTGATGGCGCGAGGCAATCCTGATCCAATTCTCGATCTCCCGTGGGCGGTAACGCGCCAGCGGCTGACCATCAGTGATGGCCGCTGGAACTGGCCATACCGGGGATTCCCACTGAGCGGACGTCTGGCTTTTAATATCGATAACTGGCAGGCAGGGCTGGACAATGCGCGGGTCAGCGGTCGCCTGAATATACTGACCCATGGCGATGCAGGGAAAGCGAACGCTGTACTGACTATCGGGCCGGGAAAACTCAGTATGGATAGCAGTGCAATGCCTTTACAGCTTACTGGCGAGGCCAAACAGAAGGATTTAATCTTTTATGCCGTTTTGCCCGCCATGCTCCGCGGCAGCCTGGCGGATCCGCAGCTCGCTTTTGCGCCAGGCGCATTGCTGCGTTCACGCGGACGGGTGATTGATGCGTTAGATATTGATGAAATTCGTTGGCCGCTGGCGGGCGTCAGGGTGACGCAGCGCGGCGTGGATGGTCGGTTACAGGCTATTTTACGGGCGCATGAAAATGAAATGGGCGATTTCGTTCTTCATCTTGATGGCCTTGCGAATGATTTTCTCCCCGATGCAGGGCGCTGGCGCTGGCGCTATTGGGGGCAAGGAAGCTTTACGCCAATGCACGCCCGTTGGGATATCGCCGGGCAGGGCGAATGGCGCGATAACACCATCCGGCTGACCAGTCTGTCTACCGGTTTTGATCGGTTGCAATATGGCGCGATGACTGTCACATCGCCAAGACTGATCCTGGATAAACCCATTGTCTGGGTTCGTGACGACAAAACACCGTCGTTACAGGGCGCGCTGTCTCTGGAGGCGGGAAAAACCATATTTACCAGCGGAAGCGTGCTGCCGCCTTCTACCGTTAATTTTAGCGTCGAAGGTCGCGAACCGACCCTGTTCCAGTTTAAAGGCGATCTTCGGGCGGGGGCGATAAGGCCGGTACGGCTGAATGGACGCTGGGATGGCGAACGCCTTCGCGGACAGGCCTGGTGGCCGAAGCAATCGCTTATCGTTTTTCAGCCGCTGCTCCCGCCGGACTGGAAAATGACGCTGCGCGAAGGCTCATTGTATGCGCAGGTTGCCTTTTCCGCGGCACAGGGGCAGGGGTTTGAAGCGGGAGGACACGGCGTATTAAAAGGCGGTAACGCCTGGATGCCGGATAACAAAATCAACGGCGTCGATTTCATCCTGCCGTTTCGCTTCCATAAAGGCGCGTGGCAATTAGGCACGCGTGGCCCCGTCTCGCTGCGTATTGCCGAGATAGTAAACCAGGTCACGGCGAAAAATATCACCGCCGATTTACAGGGAAGTTATCCCTGGAGTGAGTCGAATCCATTACTGCTAAGCGATGTCAGCGTAGACGTGCTGGGCGGTAAAATCATTATGAAACAGTTGCGGATGCCGCAGCACGATCCGGCGCTTTTACGGGTGCAGAATATCTCATCCAGCGAATTGATTAGCGCCATAAATCCGAAGCAATTCGCCATGTCTGGTCCGGTAAGCGGCGCGCTGCCGCTGTGGCTGAACAATGAAAAATGGATAATCAAAGATGGCTGGCTTACGAATCCCGGGCCAATGACGTTGCGTATCGATAAAAATACTGCGGATGCGGTGGTAAAAGATAATGTCACGGCAGGCTCGGCCATTAACTGGCTACGTTATATGGAGATTACGCATTCATGGACAAAAATTAACGTTGATAACCTGGGCGTACTCACGATGCAGGCGGCCATTACCGGCAAAAGCCGGGTAGATGGTAAAACCGCGATCGTTAACTTGAACTATACCCATGAAGAAAATGTGTTTACGCTGTGGCGCAGTTTGCGTTTTGGCGACAATTTACAGGCATGGCTTGAACAAAATACAGCGTTGCCGCAACCTCCTTGCCGGAAAGACAAGGACTGTGAGGATAAATAATGAAAATGATTATTGCCATGCTGTCAGCGCTTGCGTCATTTATGGTGGTGGGGTGCACGCCACGTATTGAAGTCGCCGCGCCGGAACAGCCGATTACCATCAACATGAATGTAAAGATTGAGCATGAAATTCACATCAAAGTGGATAAAGATGTTGAAGAACTTTTGAAATCACGCAGCGATCTATTCTGAGGCCATGATGAAAAAGTATTTAATATTATGGGGGCTGACGTTGAGTTTGCTCACATCGTCTGTGTGGGCCTTAACCCTGGATGAGGCACGCACGCAGGGGCGGGTAGGGGAAACGCTGAATGGTTATCTGGTGGCCTTAAAAAATGATGCTGAAACCCAGAAACTGGTGCTTGATATTAATCGCGCCCGTCGCGCCAGTTATCAGCAGTTAGCGGATAACAATCATCTTCCTGTAGACGAGGTGGCGAAGATGGCCGGACAAAAACTGGTTGAGCGCGCCAGACCGGGAGAATATGTACAGGGGATTAATGGTAAATGGCTGCGTAAATAGCCACTTCCTGCCAACTTTTTCACCGCAAAATGCATTTTTATATTGATAATTTCTGAATTTAGCCGTTTGCGCGGGAATTAGGATAGCCGTGCGGCGTCATCTCTGATGGAGTGTCTCGCGTTGAGTCATTTTTTAGAGAATATCGATGACGCTTTATCAAGTTAAACCTGCTTTTCAGGCGCTGCTTCGCCCCGTAATGGCCTGGCTATATCGGCATCATATTACAGCCAATCAGATCACCCTTTCCGCTATGGTCCTCTCAATTTCGACCGGCCTGATATTGATTGTATGGCCCCTGTATTTTCTGTTGCCCATCGTGTTATTTGTGCGCATGGCGCTCAACGCGCTGGATGGTATGTTAGCGCGCGAATGCGGCCAGCAATCTCGTTTAGGCTCCATTCTGAATGAAACGGGCGATGTGATTTCAGACATCGCGCTTTACCTGCCGTTTCTTTTTCTGGCTGACAGCAGCGCGCCATTAGTGCTCGCCATGCTCCTGGCGATGGTGATGAGTGAGTTTTGCGGAATATTAGCGCAAACGATTAACGGCGTGCGTAGTTATGCCGGACCGTTTGGCAAAAGTGACAGAGCGCTGGTGTTTGGCGCAGGGGGGTTGGCGCTGACCTTTTGGCCTCAGGCGGCGCAGTGGAGCAATATAGTCTGGAGTATTGCCCTCGTACTGCTGCTTTGGACGATAGTAAACCGTTGTCGAAGCGCATTAATTTCGGTGAATGTCAAATGATGCTGCTGGAAAAATCCCTGCTCGTCATCTTTGCGCTTTTGCTGGTTGCCACTCTGGTAAATCAAATTCTGGTGTGGCGTCGTCCTGATAAGGACTGGCGCGAATTGACGCTACGCATTCGGACCTGGTGGCTAATCATTATTCTGTTTTCGCTGGCGCTATTGAGTCCGACCTGGCTGGCATTGACCTTTTTTGCGTTACTCAGTTTTATGGCGCTAAAAGAATTTCTGACGCTGGTTCCCTCCCGTCATTCTGACCGAATGCCGCTGTTGTGGATGTTCATTGCGATTCCCATCAATTATTGGCTGATTGGAATTGGCTGGTACGGCATGTTCGTGGTGTTTATCCCGGTTTATGTCTTCTTATTTTTACCGGCGCGCATGGTGAAAAAAAGCAATTTATGGACGATCTCAGGCACAGCCTGCTTGAGCTTCAACAACAGACATACGGAGGTCTTACTTAAATTAGGCGAACCGGAAACGCCATTTCTATACTGTTGACTGGTATCACTATGTGCGAGAGTAACCGGGTATGACATCTGAAAACTTATCTGCTGCATGCCATTGTGGCAGCGTCGTGTTTACCGTTCAACTTAGCGATGGCTTTCATACCGCCAGGCGCTGCAACTGTTCGTTTTGCCGGATGCGCGGAGCGGTGACAGTGTCTGCGCCGCTATCGGGTATTAAAGTGGTAAAGGGGCAGGATAAGCTTACCGAATATCGCTTCAATACGGGCAAGGCGGTGCACTTTTTCTGTTCGGTATGCGGGATATATACTTTTCATCAGCGCCGATCTAATCCCGATCAATATGGGGTCAATGTGGCGTGCATTGAAAATGTCTCACCTTTTGATTTCGCCTGCGTTGAAGTCAATGATGGGGTAACGCATCCCAGCGATGGCGGCAGTAGCGGCGTGGTAGGATATTTGCGCTACGAACCGAAGACGTCACCTCCCGTCGCAACGGGAGGCAAAAATATTTAAGCGGCCACTACGCTGTCAATCGCGGCTTTTGCATCGGACTGGGCTTTAGCCGCCACTTCCGGCCCGTAGGCAATGCCTTCGGCAAAGACAAAATTCACGTCGGTGATACCGATAAAACCAAGGAACACTTTCAGGTAAGGCGCAATCAAATCCGTCGGGGTGTCTTTATGGATACCGCCGCGGCTGGAAAGAACCACTGCGCGTTTGCCGGTTACCAGACCTTCTGGTCCTTTTTCGGTATAGCGGAAGGTGACACCAGCGCGGGCAATCAGGTCGAAATAGTTTTTCAGTTGCGTCGGGATATTGAAATTGTACATCGGCGCCGCAATAACGATGACGTCGTGGGCTTTCAGTTCAGCAACGAGTTCATCGGACAGCGCCAGAGCGTCCTGTTGACGTGGCGTTAAAGGCGCATCGCCTGGACGCATCGCGCCCACCAGTTCGCCATCCAGCACCGGAACAGGGTTGGCCGCCAGATCGCGGACAGTAATTTCATCTGCCACGTGTTTTTCGCGCCATTGTTCAATAAAATAGTCAGTCAACTGACCAGACTGAGAGTACCCTGCTAGAATACTGGATTTAAGAACTAATACCTTGCTCATGGGTGTTTCCTTTTATGTGTTTGAAGGGGCGTTCCCCGTTGCTTGTTGACACTTTATTCACAATTGCGCGGCAGAGATAGCGCAATATATCGAACCCTTTGTTCGAAATTATTGAACAACGCACAAAAAGCCCCAGTGTGGTACTCTATACCTATCATTTAAAACGATTTTAAACAGGCAGAATGCTGCCAAAGATCCTTATGACAGAACAATCTACGTTGACGCTTCATATGTTACAGCAGCGGCTGGATTTGCTGATGCTGCGCGACCGGCAGCGCTTTGCCCGTCGCCTGCATGGCGTGAAGAAAGTGAAAAATCCTGATGCGCAACAGGCCATTTATCAGACGATGGCGAAAGAAATTGAACAGGCTGCGGCGCAAGTCGTCCTGCGTGAAGCGGCGCGGCCCCCAATCACTTATCCGCAAAACCTGCCTGTTAGCCAGAAGAAACAGGACATCCTGGAAGCGGTTCGCGACCATCAGGTTGTGATCGTGGCAGGGGAAACCGGTTCTGGTAAAACCACCCAGTTGCCGAAAATTTGTATGGAACTGGGGCGCGGAATTAAAGGACTTATTGGCCATACGCAGCCGCGCCGTCTGGCGGCGCGCACTGTGGCTAACCGTATTGCCGAAGAGCTGCAAACGGAGCCGGGCGGCTGCATCGGGTATAAAGTTCGTTTCAGCGATCATGTAAGTAGCAACACCATGGTCAAGCTGATGACGGACGGTATCCTGCTGGCGGAAATCCAGCAGGACAGGCTGCTGATGCAGTATGACACCATCATCATTGATGAAGCCCATGAACGCAGTCTGAATATTGACTTCTTGCTCGGCTATCTGAACGCGCTTTTGCCGCGTCGTCCCGATCTGAAAGTAATTATTACCTCTGCGACCATCGACCCGGAACGCTTCTCGCGCCACTTTAATAACGCGCCGATTATCGAAGTCTCTGGCCGAACGTATCCCGTAGAAGTTCGTTATCGCCCCATCGTTGAAGAGGCTGACGACACTGAACGCGATCAGTTACAGGCAATTTTCGACGCCGTTGATGAACTGGGACGTGAAAGTCCCGGCGATATCCTGATTTTTATGAGCGGAGAGCGGGAAATCCGCGATACCGCCGACGCCCTGAACAAGCTGAACTTACGGCATACCGAAGTGTTGCCGCTGTATGCACGCTTGTCGAACAGCGAACAGAACCGCGTTTTCCAGTCGCACAGCGGACGCCGTATCGTGCTGGCGACTAACGTGGCGGAAACCTCGCTGACGGTGCCGGGGATCAAGTATGTGATCGATCCTGGTACAGCGCGCATCAGCCGCTACAGCTACCGCACCAAAGTGCAGCGCCTGCCGATTGAACCGATCTCACAGGCTTCCGCCAACCAGCGTAAAGGGCGTTGCGGGCGCGTATCGGAAGGGATCTGCATTCGTCTGTATTCCGAAGACGACTTTCTGTCGCGTCCGGAATTTACCGACCCGGAAATCCTGCGTACCAACCTGGCGTCGGTTATTTTGCAGATGACCGCCCTGGGGCTGGGTGACATTGCCGCCTTCCCGTTTGTCGAAGCGCCGGATAAGCGCAATATTCAGGATGGCGTGCGTTTGTTGGAAGAGCTGGGGGCGATTACCGCCGACGGACAGCAGACGGTATATAAGCTGACGCCGCTGGGCCGACAATTATCCCAGTTGCCGGTCGACCCGCGACTGGCGCGTATGGTTCTGGAAGCGCAAAAGCATGGCTGTGTACGCGAAGCGATGATCATTACTTCCGCGCTCTCTATTCAGGACCCACGCGAGCGCCCTGCGGACAAGCAACAGGCTTCCGATGAGAAACACCGGCGCTTCCAGGATAAGGAGTCCGATTTCCTGGCGTTTGTCAACCTGTGGAATTACCTCGGCGAGCAGCAAAAGGCACTGTCGTCGAATCAATTCCGCCGTCTGTGTCGCACTGACTATCTGAACTATTTACGCGTGCGTGAGTGGCAGGATATCTATACCCAACTGCGTCAGGTGGTAAAAGAACTGGGGATATCGGTAAACAGCGAACCCGCAGAGTACCGGGAAATTCACGTTGCGTTGTTAACGGGGCTGTTGTCGCATATCGGGATGAAAGATGCCGATAAGCAAGAGTACACCGGCGCGCGTAACGCCCGATTCTCTATTTTCCCAGGATCCGGTTTATTCAAAAAACCGCCGAAATGGACAATGGTCGCAGAACTGGTGGAGACCAGCCGTTTGTGGGGGCGCATCGCTGCCCGCATTGAGCCAGAATGGGTGGAACCGGTAGCCCAGCATCTGATTAAACGTTCATATAGCGAACCGCACTGGGAGCGAGCGCAAGGCGCGGTGATAGCGACGGAAAAGGTCACCGTCTACGGTCTGCCGATTGTCGCCGCGCGCAAGGTGAATTACAGCCAGATTGACCCGGCGTTGTGTCGCGAGTTGTTCATCCGCCATGCGCTGGTGGAGGGGGACTGGCAAACCCGTCATGCCTTCTTCCGTGAGAATCTAAAATTGCGTGCGGAAGTCGAGGAACTTGAGCACAAATCTCGCCGCCGCGATATCCTGGTGGATGACGATACCCTGTTTGAGTTTTATGACCAGCGTATTAGCCATGACGTTATTTCCGCCCGCCACTTTGATAGTTGGTGGAAAAAAATCAGCCGCGAGACGCCGGATCTGCTCAACTTTGAAAAAAGTATGCTGATTAAAGAAGGCGCGGAAAAAATCAGCAAACTGGATTACCCGAATTTTTGGCACCAGGGCAATCTCAAGCTGCGTTTGAGCTATCAATTTGAACCGGGCGCGGATGCTGACGGCGTGACTGTCCATATTCCGTTGCCGCTACTTAACCAGGTGGATGAGAGCGGTTTTGAATGGCAGATTCCAGGGTTACGCCGTGAATTAGTTATTGCGCTGATTAAATCGTTGCCAAAACCGGTACGTCGCAACTTTGTTCCGGCGCC
The DNA here is from genome assembly GCF_008692845.1 of Salmonella enterica subsp. arizonae. GTDB lineage: Bacteria > Pseudomonadota > Gammaproteobacteria > Enterobacterales > Enterobacteriaceae > Salmonella > Salmonella arizonae. Next base: position 487,715 of record NZ_VXJW01000001.1, on the reverse strand, counting down.
AAACTATGCTGAAGCGTTTTTAGGTCGCGTAATGCCGCTGGAGCTGCCGTTACTGGACGCACTGGAGCGTGAACTGCGCCGGATGACCGGCGTCACGGTCGATCGGGAAGACTGGCATTGGGATCAGGTGCCCGAGCATCTGAAAATCACGTTCCGCGTTGTGGATGACAAAAACAAGAAGTTGCAGGAAGGGCGTTCGCTCGGCGAACTCAAAAATGCGCTGAAAGGTAAAGTGCAGGAGACGCTCTCGGCGGTGGCGGATGACGGCATCGAGCAGAGCGGACTGCATATCTGGAGTTTCGGTGCGTTGCCGGAAAGCTACGAACAGAAACGCGGTAATTACAAAGTGAAGGCATGGCCGGCGTTAGTGGATGAGCGTGACAGCGTCGCGATTAAATTGTTCGATAATCCGCTGGAACAACAACAGGCGATGTGGTGCGGTTTACGCCGTCTGCTGTTGCTCAATATTCCTTCACCGATTAAGTATCTGCATGAGAAATTGCCGAATAAAGCCAAGCTGGGGCTGTACTTTAACCCGTACGGCAAAGTACTGGAGTTGATTGATGACTGTATCGCCTGCGGGGTAGATAAACTGATAGATGCCAACGGCGGACCGGTGTGGAGCGAAGCAGGTTTCACCGCGCTGCACGAAAAGGTACGCGCCGGGCTGAATGATACTGTGGTGGATATCGCGAAGCAGGTTGAGCGGATCCTGACGACCGTATTCAACATCAATAAGCGTCTGAAAGGGCGGGTGGATATGAGCATGGCGTTGGGGCTTTCCGATATCAAGGCGCAGATAAGCGGTCTGGTATACCGTGGTTTTGTGACTGGCAACGGCTTTAAACGTCTCGGCGATACGCTGCGTTATCTGCAGGCAATTGAAAAGCGGCTGGAGAAACTGGCTGTCGATCCGCACCGCGATCGGGCGCAAATGCTGAAAGTCGAAAGCGTCCAGCAGGCGTGGCAACAATGGATAAATAAATTGCCTCCAGCGCGTCGCGAAGATGATGATGTTAAAGAGATCCGTTGGATGATTGAAGAACTGCGTGTCAGTTATTTCGCGCAACAGCTCGGTACGCTTTATCCTATTTCCGATAAGCGTATTTTACAGGCCATGGATCAGATTACGGCCTAAAAAGCCAGGCGACGACGTCTTTCAAAGAGATCCGGTACAAGTTCGGAACAAAAAGGAGGAATTATGAATACAACGCCATTTCCGGCGCTCTCTGCGGAAACATTGCTGGCGGTGAATACCGTCGGACAGTGGCTGGCGCAAAATGATTTTTCCGGCGAACAACTTTATTCGTCGGATTGCGTCGTCCTGGCGGGCAATGCGGTGATCCCCACTATCGACGCGGCCTGTCGCATCGCCAAAGCGCAGGGTGTTCCTTTACTGATTAGCGGCGGCATTGGTCATTCAACGCCGTTTTTGTACTCCGCGATCGCCCGGCATCCGCGCTACCATACTATTCGTACAACCGGACGCGCCGAAGCCGCTATCCTCGCTGATATTGCGAACCAGTTCTGGCATATTCCGGCTGAGAAAATTTGGCTGGAAGATCAGTCGACTAATTGCGGCGAAAATGCCCGTTTCTCCTGCGCATTGCTCCGTCAGGCGAAAGAAAACATTAACACGGCTATCGTTGTGCAAGACCCCACTATGCAGCGGCGCACTATCGCGACGTTCCGGCGCGTGACAAACGACGACACCGATGCGCCGCGCTGGCTGAGTTTTCCTGGTTTTGTTCCGGTACTGCGCCATCTTAATGGCGGTACACGTTTTGCCGATGTTGAAGAGGGTATCTGGACGGTGGAGCGTTACCTGTCTTTGATTGCCGGCGAGTTGCCACGCTTGCGTGACGATGAAACAGGATATGGGCCGCGTGGTAAAGATTTTATCATTCACGTTGATATCCCACGCGATATTGAAACCGCATGGCAGGTATTGCAGGCAGATACTACGCTGCGCAATGCGTTAAATCAGCGAGCCTTACGCTAAAAATCGCCCGTTTGCGAGGGTGAACGGGCGAGTGCGACCACTATCTCATAAATTTGATGAATTATTTATAAAAGCTGGTTATGTTGTCGCTTTACGGTTTTCATTCAGGACGCGCTATGGGCAATAAGTATTCCGGCCTGCAAATTGGTATTCACTGGTTAGTCTTTTTTCTGGTTATTGTGGCTTACGCCGCGATGGAACTACGCGGTTTTGCGCCGCGTAGTTATCGGCCCTGGTTTAATATGACGCACGTTTCATGTGGTATCACTATTTTGCTTTTAATGGTGGCACGCTTGTTTATTCGGCTGAAATATCCCACGCCGCCCATTGTTCCTCGTCCAAAACCGATGATGACCGGAATGGCGCATTTAGGACATCTGGTGATTTACCTGCTATTTATAGCGCTGCCTGTTATTGGTCTGGTGATGATGTATAACCGCGGTAATCCCTGGGTCGCATTTGGCATTGCTATGCCCCATGCCGCCGAAGCTAACTTTGAACGCGTAGATATGCTGAAATCCTGGCACGTCACGCTGGCGAATCTGGGCTATTTTGTTATTGGACTTCATGCCATCGCAGCTTTGATGCACCACTATTTCTGGAAAGACAACACGTTGTTACGGATGATGCCGCGTAAGCGTTCCTGACCTTTCCAGTATGATATTTGCCGCAGGTGGGGTTAACCGCTTTAGGCAAACAAGGCATGTATCAGTGGGGGGATTCCATACAGAAAACGCCTGCGTCTAACCGAGACCCGTGACGCAGGCGAAGGAGAACGGGTCTACATCGGAAGCGGGTATTATACTTATTTGTATGACAAATAAAATAAACAATTGCTATCCCGTAATCCAATATTTAATCAATGGGTTAAACCCTGAAAATGTCTCTGCCCGATGGGCGGGGCGAGAAGCAGCTATGATAAACGAGGCGAGGTCGCGGAAAATAGCGCGACGGTGCCGTGTTGCTCGACAGTGACCTTTGCGAAGTGTTCATCCAACACGCTGCGTAACGTATCGGCTGAATCATTGGTGTTGCTGAATATGCCTTTCTTGTTGTAAACAGCCATCAATTTCTTGCCAAAGGCATTGTGAGTAACCTCTTTGCCCAGGATAGTCGCGCCAAAAAGCGTGCCGCCTGGTTTAAGCGCCATACCGGCATTTTTAATTGCCTTCGCTTTTGTTGTCATCTCACCGGGTAAACAGTGCAGCAGATAGTACATAGAAACGGAATCGAAGCGTCCGTGCCAGTCCGCCGGAAACGTGTCGAAAATATCATGTTGTAGTGCGGCGCGGATTTTCGTTTCACCCACTCGGCTGGCGGCTATTTTCAGGCTATCCGGATTCAAATCCATCAGTGAAATGGCATGGGTTGCAGGCGCATGTTTCAGGTAATAACCTGTACCTACGCCAATATCCAGGTGAGTCTCGCCCATATGATGCAGGAAAAAAGGAAGTAGTCGCGTATCAGTAGGACACTTCCAGGCATATTTGTTTGAGATATTTAATACCCACCAGTCATATAAGCTAAGCGTGAATGAGTTATAGACTTTTGCGCCTGATTGTTGTGTATGCTTCATTGTTCTCTCACTAAATAATTTCGCAATGAGATTAAAACAATGAAGCAATCGTTAGGCAAGCATTAATCAGGAGGGTGAGTAATTGTATACTGAGAATGAAAGCTGCTGTGTATATTAAGTATCCTAACTCAGCGATCCTGATCGTAATGGCGAAGTAATCTACATTCCAAAAGTCTGGTCAAAATGACAATAAAGGTAACTCCTATAAGATATACTACAGCGGCAAAAAGATAAGCATGGAAAAATTTAAAGTTAGTTGCAGCGACCCCCTGAATACGCGCAAAAAACTCTATGTATGGGATAAGGAAAACGATAGTGCTGTCTTTAAGATTATTAATTACCTAATTGGTTAAATCTGGAATAGAAGACAGCAATGCCGGAGGTAATATAATCAACAATAACACCTGTCGTTTGTTAAATCCTTGAACGATTGCTGTCCTCTTTTAACGTGGAGTAGCAGGGTTCACATTAAATGTCGGAGCATATAATGCTGCTTACATGACAACTACCTATAACGCATTGAAAAAATATTAAACTGTGACAGGTGAATGTCAGTTTGACATAAACCATAATAGGTAAAAAAATGATAATGCGTGGCGCCTCGATAAATATATCCATTTTCGTTTTACTGAACATAGACTATGCATCAACTAATTGGTCAATCGCCAGTAAAGATAACATCATATTCTTGCTCCACTGACGCTATGATATTGAATAGCGTTTCAGTCAGAGCGTACAGTAGTAGGTAAGATATTATACATTAGAATAATGATTAACTATAAAATTTTCTAGTATTATAGCAAAAGAATTATGAATCTCCTGAGTTGGATGAACAGAGTCATTAAAGATATATCGCGGACTTATATCTAGCAGAGGATCTTTAGTCCCGGGAATATGAACATAACCATGGTGAGTGTAAGCGTTTTCCGTATCATAACCTATACCATTGGCCACAGCAGTTATCTGATTAAATGCATCACTGGTCTCAAAATAGCATATCCTATGCTGCGGGTATTTTTCTTTTAATTGTGTAACATACTTTTTCAGCAAGGCATTGTGAGCAAAACTTTCATCTTCAAGTTTTCTTTTATCATCAGAATGTACTGCATAGGGAGTCGAAGACAAATTGGGAATTCCCATGACCAGAATATTAGTAACCCCTTCAGAAATTATTTTTTCAATATCATCAGCTTGTTGCTCAACGACCATTGCTATATTATCTTTATGTAGCGTCATATAGTCATTGGCTCCCAATAAAAACATGGCCAGGTCCTGGCTGGAAGGAATGTAAGATGCAATTTGCCTGTCCGTATTTGATACAAAGTCGCCTATGCAATTAAAGCATGAATAGCTTGCCGATGTACTTCCCCCTTCGGCAAAATTAATCATCTTCTTACTTAAAAATTGAGGAGATGATAAAAACTCAGGCCAGGTAAATCCATTAGTGAATCTTCCGCCATAGAATTGACCATAGGAGGGTAACATATGATGTGTTTTTTCAAACATGCGTCCCATTGAGTCAGACAAACTGTCGCCAAAAATCACCAGCCTGCTAATGTCGCCTAAAGAAGTGTTTTTTATCTTGGGATATAATTTATTGATTTCTTTGGCGAGGCTAAAAGCTTCCGAATGACATTCAACCTTAACAGATAAAAGAATTGAATTATTATCCCCTTTAATAATCAATTCATCGGTTTGCTCTTGTGATTCTATAATAAACTGGTCTTTACATCCCGGAGAGGCTAGTGCACGGAGTTTGGTATATGCTCCGCGAACCTGTACCGGTGTTAAATTCAGCTCCTCATAGTGGTAAAGTTTAAAGATACATTCAAGGGCATCTGCATGATACGTGGAGAAAAAACATGCTTTAATTTTTTCCCATAAGCTCATTTCCGGAGTGGATGAGCTTTCCTTTATAGCGTTAAATCTTTCAGCGCTGATAGAAGTTGTGAAATAACCCTGACCGACACTGAATGGCATGGTAACCTCCTGCTTATATAAAACAGTAAACAAAAATATTTTAGCAGATATCACTTAGCAAATATTAGCAGAAAAGATAATCAGGTAAATAATGTATATTATTTGCAAGGCCTATGTGTAGTATAAATTTGACAGTATCTTCGTTCGATATTTAATGCTTTCTTATTTATTGTCATGGTTTAACAATTGGTTGTAATCAATAAATTATATGCAGTATTTATTGTTTTTTTACTAAAGTAAATATATCATCAACAACCCCAAATTAATATCAGGTGCATAATATCTGACTGCTATAATTATTGAGTGTTATCCTGGCTAAGGAAAATATTTAAAAAGGTGCATTTATTGATTTAGTGTACTGGCGTGAGCACAGGCTGGCTTAATACCAGATAGAGCTGTTATTGCTAAGATGCAGGTGTTTTACATAACCTTTTGATTTCTATCTTATAGTAAATTTTAAAGTGGGTTAACTATAATGAGTGATGATTCGATTATTAAAAACTCTTCAATGCTTTTGGCGTATTTAGGCGGTTTGGGGTGGGGGAGCGCCTATTTTTATGGTTGGGGGGTCTCCGCATACTATGGTTTTCCGTGGTGGTATGTAGGTGTTGGCCCCGACAACATTGCCCGAAGTTTATTTCACGCCATCAGCCTGATGGCAATATTTATAGTGGCGTGGGGGGTTGGTATTTTGTTGTTTTTCGTAGTAAAGCAAAAAGCACATATTAACAACCTTAGCTTCTTACGTCTTTTTTTGGCAGCGATTTCGTTTTTCATTCCAATTGTTATCGAATTCTCTATCTTAACAAACTCATTTTTGTGGGAGCTTTTTTTCGTGGTTTTACTGGTGGCCTTATTCTTATCTGTGGGGATACGATTTTATAGTAAACTAATGCCTGTAATTTGCTTTACTCAACTAAGTTGGGTGCGAAAACATTGTTTCACCATAATTATGGTTGGTTTTATCATATACTTTTGGTTGTTTTCTTTTTTTGTTGGTCTATATAAACCGCAATTAAAAAAAGAGTATGAAATGATATTATACGATGGCGGCTGGTATTACGTATTGGCCAGATATCATGATAGTTTTGTTTTATCAAAATCGTTTACTAAAGATAATAACAGATTTATTATCTTTAGACCAGAAGATGGGCACTCTTATGAAATTGCTCTGGTGAAGGTTAGACTTTAATAAAATGCTTGTCTGCGATAGAACTGAGGGGCCAGGCCTCTACTTTATGGCAGTTATATTATTCATATCTTTTCAGATAAATTGAAGTGCTTTTATTTTCTCTGTAGGCCTCCTCGATAATAATTGCTGACCTGCCACGAAATGTGAGAAAGCCTGTCCGGTTCACGGTCATTGCGCCGGAAATGGTGCCACCATCTGTGGGGGAGGCCGATGTTCTCTTCATCATGCGCCCCGGGAGAGAAGAAAGACTTGAGCACAACGGATCCTTCCAGAAAACAGTCAGTGCCGGACTATGAAGGAACTGGCCCGTGAACTCTGACACCGCTGCTACGATGAGCAGACGTCTATAACTGGAGTGGATGGTGCGGTGAGGGCTCCTGCAAAAGGCCACGTCATACTTCGCTAAGCGCCTGAAATGAAGTATGTCTTTATCGAGAGTTCAGTATCCAGGCGATGAGCCGATGCTCCGGGTTGCCTGTAGCGGCTGGTACGCCTGGCGTAACCGCCGTTTACGGGTGAATGCGCGGCAGCAATTTCGCCTGCTCTGCGATGCTGCCGTCAGTACCGCTTTTCATCAGGGAAAACAACGCTAAATGTTATCGTTCATACCGACCGTGGCGATAGCAGATTATCAGGCATTGCTGAAACGGCATCATCAGCGGGGCAGCATGAGCGCGAAAGGTAACTACCCCATAATGCATGCGTGGAAGTATCTTCCACTCACCGAAGGTGGAATGGGGCCACGGTGAGCACTTTGCCTGCCGGGAAATAACACTACCGACGGTAGTTAATTATGTTGTTTACCAGAGATTATCATCCGCGTTATGGGTTAGCAGACCTCTCAAGTAGACCAACGCTTTAACTGGCCAGCTCAGAATCCGATTACCCGCAGAACAAATACGGGCAATAGTCTTATCTTGTGGGTAGAATGTACGACCAGTAAAATCCAGATTGGCTGTTAACTTATTTACTCTCCCATAGTACCCTGTGACAGGCCTCCCTGAGGTATTTGCTAACATCTGTGCATTGGAGAAACAGCCCCCGTTTGCACCATAGCAACTTATAAACTTTATTTTATCGTAAGAATCGTAAGAATCGTAAGAATCGTAAGAGTTGCTGCTATGACAGATTGCTTTTGAAAGTGATGATGAGTGACTTGCACCAGATCTAATAGAATTATCATGTTGAACAACAAAAGGTGCACCATGTCTACTAATTGAAATAGGCATTAATTATTACCTCGGATTTAGTTCAAATTAAAATAATCACATCACTACCGATGATTAATTGATAACCATCCCATCTTTACTATTAAAATATCCTTTAATACAGATAATAAACGTTATTTATTATCGACGGGAGAGTAAATAAAAACTATTGAGTAACTATTTACTTTATATAAAAATAATAAGCAGCATGATATTTTACATCCTGTGAAAATTAATTCATATGAGAGTGAGCGCATGTACTGTCAAATAAAATCTCCCTTCAAACACTGACCGGCCTCCTTTCTGGCAAACAGGCCAGTTAACGTTATCCGGGGAGATTGCGATATCAACCGACTTAACGTTATTCCATAGGCCCGCTACGCCGACAGTTTATCCCTGTTGGCATGGCTGATTTCACCCAGCATTAACTCTGTATGCACATCATCAGCATGAAAAAGTAGCTTTGACGTTTATTTTCGGCGGCCTGAAAAAGGTGTTCCTTACGTTAAGGCGCTATGCCGACATTACACCAGACCATCATTTCCAGCGGTAGATGCCGTTTGCGCAGGGTGACGGTACCGGCTTCGGCCAGACAGCGGGAAATCAGTTCCGGGTCGAGGTAGTCGCCCAGAGAAGTCAGTGGGTTACACTGCCACTGGATCGGTCAGCCGATCCTTAACTGATCGACATTACAGCCTAATTGGCCTTCATTATCTTTTCCGTATAAGAAAATTCAAAGCTAAACTGAGAATTGACGAAATGAATATGGCTAAACTGAAAAAACGTACAAAACGAAATCCATAATCAGTTCGTCGCCATATATTTCAAAGTACGCAGCCATAGCGTATTAAGTGTCGGGCGGCACAAAATACTAATGAAAGTGATACCATTAGACACCACAGAAGCGCCAGAAGTCCCGTCTTTATGTCGGTAAAACCGCATAACTCCATGAGCAATCATATAGTTTACTGGGTGCTGCCCTCTTGTTCGAACTAAAACCGATGTCAGAATTGTAAAGTCGCTCTGACTATAGAGCGTAATACACCCTTTACTTAACCCAGACAGCCCGACAGAGTATTAATATCATTACTATTAATAGCGGTAGCGAGAACTATTTTCTAATTACATAGAAAAATATGATACCATACCCCTCTATAGTATATGGAGGGCGTATGCCGCATTCACCTGAAGACAAAAAACGTATTCTTACCCGTGTTCGACGTATACGCGGTCAGGTCGAAGCGCTGGAGCGGGCGCTTGAGTCCGGCGAATCTTGTCTGGCGATTCTGCAACAGATTGCCGCCGTGCGCGGCGCGTCTAATGGCCTAATGAGCGAAATGGTCGAAATCCACCTGAAAGATGAGTTAGTCAGCGGGGAAACCACGCCAGATCAGCGCGCTGTTCGGATGGCGGAAATCGGCCATCTCCTTCGCGCTTATCTAAAATAACAATTCCCCTCACCGTAACAGGAAGAGACATATGAAATCACGTGCAGCAGTTGCTTTTGCTCCCGGTAAGCCACTAAAAATTGTCGAGATTGACGTAGCGCCGCCGAAAAAAGGTGAAGTCCTGGTCAAAATCACCCATACGGGCGTTTGCCATACCGATGCATTTACGCTTTCTGGCGATGACCCGGAAGGCGTATTCCCGGCGGTACTGGGTCACGAAGGCGGCGGCGTGGTTGTCGAGGTCGGCGAGGGTGTAACCAGCCTGAAACCTGGCGACCATGTTATTCCATTGTATACGGCGGAGTGCGGCGAGTGTAAATTTTGTAAATCCGGTAAAACCAATCTTTGTCAGGCCGTACGCGCCACTCAGGGAAAAGGGTTAATGCCTGATGGTACTACCCGCTTTTCTTATAATGGCGAGCCTGTATATCACTATATGGGGACCAGTACGTTCAGCGAATATACCGTTTGTGCGGAAATTTCTCTGGCGAAAGTTAATCCGCAGGCGCCGCTGGATAAAGTGTGTCTGCTGGGCTGTGGCGTGACGACCGGCATTGGCGCCGTACATAACACCGCTAAAGTAAAAGCCGGCGATACCGTTGCCGTCTTTGGTTTAGGCGGCATTGGGCTGGCGGTTATTCAGGGCGCGGTTCAGGCTAAAGCAGGGCGTATTTTAGCGGTCGATACGAATCCGGAAAAATTTACGCTGGCGGGTGAAATGGGGGCAACAGACTTTATTAACCCGAATGATTATGACAAACCGATTCAGGACGTTATTGTTGAACTAACTGATGGCGGCGTAGACTTCAGTTTTGAATGTATCGGCAACGTTAACGTGATGCGCGCAGCGCTGGAATGCTGCCATAAAGGCTGGGGTGAAAGCATTGTTATTGGCGTAGCGGGCGCGGGGCAGGAAATTAAAACCCGTCCCTTTCAGTTAGTGACGGGGCGCGTCTGGCGTGGTTCCGCATTCGGCGGCGTGAAAGGGCGTACACAGTTGCCAGGGATGGTCGAAGATGCGATGAACGGTAACATCCGTTTAGATCCTTTTATTACTCATCGTCTGCCGTTGGAGCAGATTAACGATGCCTTTGAACTGATGCATCAGGGAAAATCCATCCGTACCGTTATCCACTTTGGCGATAAATGATGTATCCGCCAGCGGATGTTCCGCTGGCGCTTTTCTGAATTTTCTGGAATGAATGTTGTGAAAATGTGACGAAGGCGATGCTTTTCGCGATAAGCAAACGTCACGAAGTGCCGATGACTATCTAACGGGCGTGTTTTTACGCATTAAACCTATAAGAGAGTCGACGGTCATGGGCAACACATTCTCGATGCAAGCCTCGCATAAACTGGGCTTCCTGCATCATATTCGGCTGGTTCCGCTGTTTTCCTCCATTCTCGGTGGCATCCTTCTTCTTTTTGCTTTGAGCGCCGGGCTGGCAGGCTATTTTCTGTTACAGGCCGATCGCGATCAGCGTGATGTCACGGACGAGATTCAGGTACGAATGGGATTATCTAATAGCGCTAACCACTTACGTACCGCACGTATCAATATGATCCACGCTGGCGCGGCGAGTCGGATTGCTGAAATGGATGAAATGAAAGCCAATATTGCCGCTGCGGAAACGTGGATTAAGCAATCTCAGGATGGCTTTAACGCTTATATGTCCAGGGCGGTGAAAACACCCGCTGATGACGCGTTGGATAACGAGCTGAATACTTGCTACACCGCCTATATCAACGGACTACAAACGATGCTGAAATTTGCCAAAAATGGCATGTTCGAAGCGATCATTAATCATGAAAACGAGCAGGCGAAACAGTTGGATGCCGCCTATAACCATGTCCTGCTCAAGGCTATTAAACTGCGCACCGAGCGGGCGAGGCTGCTTAGCGAGCAGGCGTACCAGCGTACCCGGCTTGGTATGATGGTTATGATTGGCGCGTTTACGTTAGCGCTGGTGTTGACGTTAATGACCTTTATAGTGCTGCGTCATACGGTGATCCAACCATTACAGCGGGCCGCATCACGTATCGAACGCATTGCGGCGGGCGATTTGACCATGGCTGACGAGCCCGCAGGACGCAGTGAAATTGGTCGCCTGAGCCTTCATCTTCAGCAGATGCAGTATGCGTTGCAGCAAACGGTAGGGACGGTGCGTCAGGGAGCAGAGGAAATTTATCGCGGCACCAGCGAAATTACCGTCGGTAACACAGATTTATCTTCTCGCACTGAAGAGCAGGCTGCCGCCATTGAACAGACCGCGGCCAGTATGGAACAGTTGACGGCAACCGTTAAGCAGAATGCGGATAATGCGCATCACGCCAGCAAACTGGCGGAAGATGCTTCCGGTAAAGCCAGTCGCGGAGGCCAGATGGTTTCCGGGGTCGTACAAACGATGGGGAATATTTCCACCAGCTCGAAAAAAATCTCGGAAATTACCGCTGTCATTAACAGTATCGCTTTCCAGACCAACATTCTGGCGCTGAACGCGGCGGTCGAGGCGGCACGCGCCGGGGAGCAAGGACGCGGTTTTGCGGTGGTCGCCAGTGAGGTTCGTACCCTCGCCAGTCGCAGCGCGCAGGCGGCAAAAGAGATTGAAGGCTTGATCGGCGAATCGGTCAGTCTGATTGAACAGGGTTCTGAAGAGGTTATCGCTGCGGGGAGCACCATGAATGAGATTGTGGATGCCGTCAAACGCGTCACCGATATTATGCTCGATATAGCGGCAGCCTCTGATGAACAAAGCCGCGGCATTGTCCAGGTCAGTCAGGCGATTTCTGAGATGGACAAGGTCACCCAGCAAAACGCGTCGCTGGTAGAAGAAGCGTCAGCGGCGGCGGTTTCTCTTGAAGAACAGGCCGCCCGCTTGACGCAGGCCGTCGACGCGTTTCGTTTACAGAATACTGGCACGGCAACGCATTCGACCTTCCTTTAATGAGCGTAGCGCCATCGGACTATTTTAGCCGCGGGCGCGTTTATTATCCGGCGGCCGCCATCACAGCGGCATTGATTTACGAATCGCCGCAATCAGCGTTTGCGCCCCGGTTGAGAGCGGGATATCAACTCGCGTAAGAATACCTATCGGCTCGCCTGCGTCCTGGGTTGGCACGGGTAACGAGACCAGCGTCGCATGGCGAAGATCTTCTTTAACCGCGCCAGAGGGAACGAACCAGACGTAATCGTAATCTACGGTCAATTGACGTGATAACGATGCGGATAGCGTTTCGGTACACCCGGTAGGCATTTCACACCCCTGGCTTTGCAATAGGGCTTCCGCATTCTGGCGCGGCACTGTGCCTTTTGGCGAGACGACCACAGGCCACTCCATGACCCGACTAAGCGTGATGGTCTCTTGTAACAGGGGATGGCCGGGGCGCACAACTAATTTAAGCGACTCAAAAAATAGCAGTTCGTAATTCAATCCGCTCATTAATTCCGGGTCTGACAGGCGGCCAATACCCAGATCGATTTCGCCTGACTTCAGGCCAGCAAGCAACATCGTATTGTTCATGGTGGCGACCTGTAACGAGGTCGATTTTTGCTGTTGATGGAACCGCCCAATTACCGCCGGGAGAATACCCAGCGCAGCGGTGGGGAGCGCGCCAATACGCACCACATCGGCGCTGGCGTCCTCTTTGCGATTCAGCGCCTGCCCGGCGGTATTCAACGCATCTAATACTTTTACCGCATGGGTCAAAAATTGTTCGCCAGGAACCGTTAATTGCGCGCCCAGTCGCCCACGTTCAAACAGACGGGTTCCGGTGAGTTGCTCCAGTTCGTTCAGCGTCTTCGAAAGGGCTGGCTGGCTCAGGTTAAGGGTTTCAGCCGCGCGCCCCAGCGTTCCCTGTTGCGCAACAGCGACAAACGTATGAAGGTGGCGCAACCGAATGCGCTGACTAAACAGACCATTTTTTTCCATAAGCGATGTTAAAAACAGAGCCGTGCGAGTGACAAGTGAAGTTGTTTGTTTTTGATAACTTGATAGCAAAATATTATTAACATTTTGCCATTACAAGTCACAACTGTTTTATTTTGCTGATGATTCAACTGCCGTAAAGTGTGCTAAGCCATGACCTGGTACGTTGCGCTCCGGGGGATACGCCGGGTTGCGTTAATTCGTTCTGCAACCATGAATTCAGGCGGGATCACAATTTGTAAATTCTTCTACCCAGAATGGGCGGGGTTTTCTACACTCCAGGTAACATTCACTGGAGACATGACATTATGGCGAACACCATCACGGCAGATGAGATTCGGGAACACTTTTCGCAGGCAATGTCGGCAATGTACCAGCAGGAAGTTCCACAGTACGGTACGTTACTGGAACTTGTGGCTGACGTGAATCTGGCAGTGCTGGAAAATAGTCCCAAATTGCATGAGCAGTTGGCTAATGCCGATGAACTGGCTCGGCTGAATGTGGAGCGACATGGCGCCATTCGCGTTGGCACCGCAGAGGAACTTTCTACCTTACGTCGGATATTCGCCATCATGGGAATGTACCCGGTGAGCTATTATGATCTCTCTCAGGCGGGCGTGCCGGTGCACTCCACGGCATTTCGTCCCATTGATGACGCTTCGCTTTCACGTAATCCCTTCCGCGTGTTCACTTCGCTATTACGCCTGGAGCTCATTGAAGACGCGGCATTACGCCAACGGGCGGCGGAAATATTATCGCAGCGGGATATTTTTACGTCGCGCTGTCGACAATTGTTGGATGAGTACGATACACAGGGCGGTTTCAATCCGGCGCAGGCCGAAGAGTTTGTCCGTGAAACGCTGGAGACTTTTCGCTGGCATCGGCAGGCTACCGTTGATGAAGAAACGTACCTCGCTCTGCATCGTGAGCATCGTTTAATTGCCGACGTGGTCTGTTTTGCAGGATGCCACATTAACCATCTGACGCCACGTACTCTGGATATCGACCGGGTACAGGCTATGATGCCGGAGTACGGTATTACGCCTAAAATTCTCATTGAGGGCCCGCCACGTCGTGACGTGCCCGTTCTGCTGCGCCAAACCAGTTTCAAGGCCCTGGAAGAGCAGGTGTTCTTCGTTGGAGAAAAACAGGGTACGCACACGGCGCGCTTCGGCGAAATTGAGCAACGCGGCGTCGCGTTGACGCCAAAAGGCCGTCGGTTATATGACGAATTGTTGCAAAAGGCGGGAACGGGTAAGGATAACTTCACGCATCAACTCCATTTACAGGAGGCCTTTAACGCCTTTCCGGATAGCGAATTTCTGCTCCGTCAGCAGGGGCTTGCATGGTTCCGCTATCGTTTAACGCCTTCCGGTGAGGCGCATCGTCAGGCGATTCATCCTGGCGATGATCCGCAGCCGCTTATTGAGCGCGGTTGGGTGATCGCGCAACCAATTACTTATGAAGATTTTCTACCGGTCAGCGCTGCCGGCATTTTCCAGTCGAATCTAGGAAATGAAACGCAGGTCAGAAGCCACGGCAATGCCAGTCGTGACGCTTTTGAACAGGCGCTGGGATGTTCGGTGCTGGATGAATTTTCGTTATATCGCGAAGCAGAAGAACGCAGTAAACGACGTTGCGGTCTGCTTTAAAAACGGTAAGCTTCACGGGTTATGAGGATGCTGTAAAAAGGAAGGCGTTATGTTAAACCCCTCCATCCCGTTGGTAGCAACGCGTCATGGTAAAATCGTGGGCGTTGTACAGGAAGACATCCATATCTGGCGCGGTATACCCTATGCCGCGCCGCCAACAGGAGAGCTACGCTGGCGTGCGCCGCAGCCCGTTACGCCCTGGCAGGATGTGCGCCTGGCGGATTGTTTCTCCTGCGCCAGCTGGCAGGATATTACCAGGTGTCGCGAGTTCGGTGGCGGCGATCCGGGAAATTTTTCTGAAGATTGCCTCTATCTGAACGTCTGGGCTCCTGCCATACGTCATGAACCGTTGCCGGTAATGGTGTGGCTACATGGCGGCGGTTACACCATTGGCGCGGGGAGTCTGCCGCCCTATGACGGTCATGCGCTGGCTAATCGCGGCGCGATCGTGGTAACGGTCAATTATCGGCTTGGTCATCTGGGCTTTTTTGCGCATCCGGCGCTGGAAGGCGAAGAGGCGGAATGTATTCATAATTTCGCTTTACTCGATCAAATCGCTGCGCTGCGTTGGGTGCAGGACAATATTGCCGCGTTTGGCGGCGATACGCAGAATGTGACGCTCTTTGGCGAATCCGCCGGCGCTCGCAGCGTGCTGTCTTTGATGGCCTCTCCGTTAGCGAAGGGGCTTTTTCATAAAGCAATTATTCAGAGTGGTTATACGCTGCCGGATACGCCCCGCGAGGCGGCGCTCAAAAATGGCGTTGCGCTGGCGGAACATGTTGGCTTAACCAACGCCACAGCCGAACAGCTACGCGCTCTACCGGCAGGGACGTTTTGGCCGCTAGACGCGCCCTTTAAAATTGCGCCGACGCCGATTTCCGGCGACGCCGTGTTGCCGCAGCCGATGCTGGAGACTTTCTTTGCGGCTCAACAGCATCCGATGCCGGTGATAGTCGGTTCGAATAGCGATGAAGCTAGTGTGTTGGCGGTTTTCGGCATTGATATCGCCGGTCAAATTCAAAAGCTGCGGCGCGAGCGGCGCGTTGGGCTGGGGTTAATCCGGCTGCTTTATAATGGCGTGAAAGGCGACGAAGCGCTAGGGCGGCTAGTTTGTCGGGATATGGCATTTACCACGTTGGGCTACGTCGTTATGCAGGCACAGCAGCGGATTGGCGAGCCGTGCTGGCGTTACTGGTTTGATTATGTCGCCGAAGCAGAGCGTGACACCTACGCTAACGGCGCCTGGCATGGTAATGAAATACCGTATGTGTTCGATACGTTAATGCAGACTGAACCCACATGCCATTATGTGAATGAGAATGACCTGGCCTTTGCCTTGAAGGTGGCGGATTACTGGGTAAACTTCGCTCGCCATGCCAGCCGAAATTGCGACATGCTGCACGGCCCGGTTTGCTGGCCCGCCAGCATACGGGGGCGGGATCGTTTGTTGCGGATTGGACTGAACAAGCTTGCCGGTTTTAAAGTGGAAAACCGCTTTATGCGCACGCGTCTGGCGCTGTTTAAACGGGTCATGAAACATCACGTTAGCCTGGAGTAAACTTTTCATAACCTGAAGAGTGCCGCGTGATGTTTACATTTGATTCGGTCGGTTCTTATCGACATAAAATATTTACGTTTTTGCGCAGTTTCCAGGCGCTCAACAATTGGATTATTAATGAATTTTGTCTAGAGTGAGCGGTCAAAAACGGGCACTCTCTTGCTGCTGAAAAAACCAGCGCGGGACCATTCACAAGACCAGAAGGACTCATTTTCAGATATGAATCGTAGACGATTTATTAAAGGTTCAATGGCAATGGCCGCCGTGTGCGGTTCCAGCGGTATTGCTTCACTCTTTTCCCAGGCGGCGTTTGCGGCGGAATCTGATATTGCGGATGGTAAAATTGTCCGTTTTGATTTTCCTGGTCTGCAATCAATGGCCCAGGCGTTAGCGAAAAAACCCTGGGACGGCGCGCCGAGACCGTTGCCGGATACGCTCGCCAATCTGACGCCGCAGGCATATAACAGTATCCAGTATGACGCGGCGTATTCTCTCTGGAACAACGTTGCCAATCGACAGCTCGATATACAGTTTTTCCACGTAGGAATGGGGTTTCGCCGTCGAGTACGTATGTTTTCCGTTGATACGACAACTCATCTTGCTCGCGAGATTCACTTTCGCCCGGAACTGTTTAAATACAACGATGCCGGCGTCGATACGGCGCAACTGGAAGGGCAGACCGATCTCGGTTTCGCCGGTTTCCGTGTCTTTAAAGCGCCGGAACTGGCGCGGCGCGATATTGTCTCTTTCCTGGGTGCCAGTTATTTCCGGGCGGTAGATGATACTTATCAGTATGGTCTGTCGGCTCGCGGACTAGCGATAGATACCTATACTGATGGTCAGGAAGAGTTCCCCGATTTCACCGCATTCTGGTTTGACACCGTGAAGCCTGGCGACACCACGTTTACCGTTTACGCTCTGCTGGATAGCGCCAGCGTGACGGGCGCGTACAAATTCGTGATCCATTGTGAAAAATCGCAGGTTATCATGGATGTAGAAAACCATCTCTACGCCCGTAAAGACATTAAGCAACTCGGTATTGCGCCGATGACCAGTATGTTTAGCTGCGGAAATAATGAACGTCGGGTTTGCGACACCATTCACCCGCAAATTCACGATTCCGATCGGCTGGCGATGTGGCGGGGCAACGGCGAGTGGATCTGCCGCCCGCTAAATAATCCGCAAAAATTGCAGTTCAATGCATACATGGACGACAACCCGAAAGGGTTCGGCCTGCTACAACTCGATCGCGACTTTTCGCACTATCAGGATGTTATGGGCTGGTACAATAAACGTCCGAGTCTGTGGGTGGAGCCGCGTAGTAAGTGGGGAAAAGGGGCAGTTGGCCTGATGGAGATCCCAACCACGGGCGAAACTCTGGATAATGTAGTGTGCTTCTGGCAGCCGGAAAAAGCGGTCAAAGCCGGGGATACGCTGGCGTTCGCCTACCGCTTGTACTGGAGCGCGCAGCCGCCGGTACAATCGCCGCTTGCGCGGGTAATGGCGACCCGTACAGGGATGGGCGGTTTCCCGGAAGGCTGGGCGCCGGGCGAGCATTACCCGGATAAGTGGGCGCGCCGTTTTGCTATTGACTTTGTTGGCGGCGATCTGAAAGCGGCCGCGCCGAAGGGCATTGAGCCGGTGATTACGCTCTCAAGCGGCGAGGCGAAACAGATAGAGATCCTCTACGTCGAGCCTTTCGACGGTTATCGTATCCAGTTTGACTGGTATCCGACCTCTGATTCAGCGGCGCCGGTGGATATGCGTATGTTCCTGCGCTGTCAGGGTAAGGCTGTCAGCGAAACCTGGCTGTATCAGTACTTCCCGCCCGCGCCGGATAAGCGTCGTTATGTCGACGATCGCATCATGCGTTAAGCCGCTTGCCTTCTGTACCGCCACAAAGGCGGTACAGGTCCAAGAAATTGTCCTGACATGGGGTTCTACGCCGGAACCGCCGAAATTTCCGGCACGAGGTTTTTAGTGATCTTTCGGCACTTCAATGACTCCATCTGCAATGCCTTGTGCCAGCCTTTCCATCCATTTTGCAAAGCGAAAATATCCAGGGTATTGCAGGCAAATGTAGTCCATCTGGACTTTTGAAGCGCTGTCCATTACCCGCTTAAAAGCATCCATATAGTCATAACAGCCCTGTAATAACTGAGCATCGCCATTTTCTGTCAGAGGGAACCGGCAGGCATAATCATGAACTATTTTCGCCAACTGTCGCTGTTCTGCAGTTAAGTCGATCATTATATCTCCTCGTTAGAGCCAAAGGAGGCAATTGCCTCCTTTGGTACTCCTCGCCATCAGGCACAACAACGATCGTTCCATGAATCACGATAGATAATATTACCCTCCGTATACTTCCAGGTAATTGCTTCATAACGCAATTCAAGCGTTTCAAGGTGAGTACTACTCATACCGTTAGGAGAGAGGAATGGTGCGACCGTTGTGAATTTGACGTTTTCCAGAATGATATTGAAATACTCGGCCTCGATGCCCGATTCCAGAATACGGTACATCTTGATTGTCGCTTTCTTCATAGTCCGGCCTTCGCAGACGCGCGATACAGAAGTGGTGTTGTCTGATCAAATTCTTTCACTATCGTTATAGGGCGGTGTACGCGCGTACCTGTAAGTTTCCCCAGCTCGGGTCAACCGGAATAGTGACACCGTGAGAGAATGATTTTAACTCGATGTTACCAGCGCGGTTGCGCCCGTACCTGATGGAATTCGGTGAGGATGGTGAACGGGAATACTATTTTCGTGCGCAGTCATCTCCAGCATCCGCAGCAAACGCGGCGGCGTAATAAGCCCTGCCAGCGTACCGCGTCCGTGATAGTTCAGGCAGGTGATGCCGACGCCGTGGTTGACCAGCACATCCGAGTAATCCTGCAGGTCAGGCGTGTCGCAGGATGGGGTGATATCAATCCCTATCGACAGATCGGGCCGCCCACGCGTTCAAAACGTAAAAAACCGGAGGGATCGATCTTGCGTACCATAAAACCGACTTCATCCATATGCGCAAAAAATTATCAGGCGAAGAGCGTCAGGTTTGTCGCTGCCATAACAGGCGACGAGGTTGCCTGAGCGATCCCGCCAGACGTCTTTGGCTTGTCGTTCAAACGCGCGCTGCATAACATCTGCAATGCTGCTTTCATGTCCTGAAATCCCGTTTAGCCGCAGCAATGAAAAAAGCGTTTCCTGCGCAGAAAAGATCATTTGCGTCTCCATGGGTGATAAAACAATCAGTCGTTGAGCGTTTTAGAGGCGGAGAATGGTTGGATAAGTGTGAAATGGGTCACGCGAAAATGCGCTAAATATGACCAATAAAAAATAATGTGATGGCGATACAATATAAACGCTCATGTCTCCTGCGGGTTATCGGTAAACCAGGCTATTTATGTGATCACGACCAACAACGAAGAAGGGCAATATGATGGCGGAAATTATTCCTGTTAACGCTACGCTGAAACTGCGAGCGGCAGATGAAAGTCATGTTCCGGCGCTGCACCAACTGGTACTTAAAAACAAAGCATGGCTACAGCAGTCGCTCGACTGGCCGCAATATGTCACGTCGCAGGACGAAACGTGTAAATATGTCCAGGGTAATATGCTGTTGCACCAGCGTGGCTACGCCAAAATGTATCTGATTTTCTGCCAGGATGAACTGGCGGGCGTGCTTTCATTTAATGTAATCGAGCCGCTAAACAAAACTGCGTATATCGGTTACTGGCTGGATGAGTCTCTACAAGGGCAGG
Source organism: Salmonella enterica subsp. arizonae (assembly GCF_008692845.1). Classification (GTDB taxonomy): domain Bacteria; phylum Pseudomonadota; class Gammaproteobacteria; order Enterobacterales; family Enterobacteriaceae; genus Salmonella; species Salmonella arizonae. The sequence continues at coordinate 467,413 of NZ_VXJW01000001.1, read as the reverse complement.
GGGTGATATCGCAATCATTACAGGCGTTGATGACACATTATGCCCGGCGCGGCGATATTCGGCGCTTCGTCATTAAATGTCGGGTCGATAATCATGCCAGTAATGCGGTCGCACGGCGCAACCATTTTACGCTGGAAGGCTGTATGAAACAGGCTGAGTATCTTAACGGCGTCTATCACGACGTTAATATGTATGCCCGCATTATGGATACGGTTTAAAGGGAACCGACTAAGGGGGTACGCGTAATACGATCCTCGCCATTAATCACTTTTGGGCCGCGCAGGTGAATAGTATTGCCGTCAAACGCTATCACCGCCGCCCGTCCGCTAATCTCGACCTGGCGCTCAATCAGAATTTCGCCCTGTATACAGGCATGGCCTTCAATCAGCACGCGGTCGTCCAGTAAAATCGGGCCTCCGCGTACCTCAGCATGTCCGCCTACCAGCACATGATGTTTTAACACACAGTTGCCTTCGATTAACGCATGTTCCGCTACCTGCGAGCTGTAGCGAAGGGTAGGGATCGCATCTTCCTTTGTGCCGGCGATAACCCGCGCATGGCCATAGACTTTGGCGCAGTCACAGATCCAGACATTATTGTCTTTGTTGCCTTCGATGAGCGCGAAATCAAAGACCTCCGCCCGGTGCTCAATAAAAGCGTGTGTGATAGTGGCGTCGCCATAAAGCTGTACCTGATGAACAATCCGCGAATGGCTCACGGTGGCGCGATCGTAAATTTGTAAAATCTGCGCATGTTCATGCGTTAGTCCCTGAACGGCGAGAATTTCTGACTGGTTTAACACGCGGGCATCGCCATAAATCGCACACTCTCCGCGCACGGAAGAGGACTGAATAGTGACATTGTCACTTATCCGTGCGCCATCGCTGATATCAGCGCGATCAATCCAGACGTTATCGCCTATTCGCACGTTATTGTAGAGCGTGCACGGCTGCGTGATACGCGCATTACCCGTAATTTCCGTGCCCGCAAAGGCCATCGCGTTTTCATCATAAATCCAGCAATCCCCCTGTTGTGACAGCACATTATCGGCATCAACCCAGCCGCCGGAGGTTCCGGCTTTAACATCGTTAAAATCCGTTACGGCAATAACTTGTCGTAATAAGACGCTTTTCTTCTCACCGTCTACCTGATAAGTAAAAGCACGAGGTTCTTCACTCAGTCGATATTTGGTCATAGGGAAATTCCGTGTGAACGATTAAGATAACCGTAGCAAAGGTACTGGCAAAACAACCAGAAATTCCATAAAATGCATTTCAAATATACTTTATAAATTAAACAAAATGCGTAATCACAAGCAGAGCGATCGCGTGCTCAATCTGCCTGCGGGCTATTTTGGCATCGTCCTTGGCACTATCGGTATGGGATTCGCCTGGCGTTATGCCAGCCAGATATGGGCAATAAGCCACTGGCCCGGCGACATCATGGTGATCCTGGCGATGATTATTTGGGCACTCTTGACCCTGGCGTTCCTTAGCCGTCTGGTGCGCTTTCCCCATAGCGTGATGGCTGAAGTGCGACATCCGGTAATGAGCAGTTTTGTCAGCCTGTTTCCCGCCACCACGATGCTGGTCGCGATCGGCTTCGTTCCCTGGTATCGCCCGTTGGCCGTTGCGCTATTCAGCGTGGGGGTCGTCATACAACTGGCGTATGCCGCCTGGCAGACGGCGGGACTTTGGCGCGGAGCGCATCCGGAAGAAGCGACAACCCCGGGGCTTTATCTGCCAACAGTAGCGAATAATTTTATCAGCGCCATGGCCTGTGGAGCGCTCGGTTACAATGATGCCGGACTGGTGTTTTTAGGCGCAGGCGTTTTTTCGTGGTTAAGTCTGGAACCGGTTATTTTGCAGCGACTGCGTAGCTGCGGCGAATTACCGGCGGTGCTGCGTACGTCGCTGGGTATCCAACTGGCGCCCGCGCTGGTCGCCTGTAGCGCCTGGCTGAGCGTCAATGGCGGGGAGGGCGACACGCTGGCGAAAATGCTATTCGGCTACGGTCTGTTACAGCTTTTATTTATGCTGCGATTAATGCCCTGGTATTTATCACAACCGTTTAATGCTTCTTTCTGGAGTTTTTCGTTCGGCGTTTCCGCGCTGGCGACCACGGGGTTACATCTTGGTCACGGTAGTGAATCAGGGCTGTTCCATATTCTGGCCGTCCCGCTGTTTATTTTCACTAACGCTATTATCGCCTTATTGCTGGTTCGTACATTTCTATTGCTGGTGCAGGGGACGTTGCTTATTCGCACTGAGCGCGCTGCACTGTTGAAAACGGAGGAAAAAAATGACCGTTCGTGACGAAAATTACTTTACTGAGAAATACGGATTAACCCGCACGCATTCGGATGTGCTGGCGGCGGCAAAGGTTGTCGCGCCGGGCCGAACGCTGGATTTGGGATGTGGCAATGGCCGCAATAGTCTGTATCTGGCCGCGAACGGTTATGACGTTACCGCGTGGGATAAAAATCCGGCCAGTATGGCTAACCTTGAGCGTATTAAAGCGGCAGAAGGGCTGGATAATCTGCAAACCGACCTTGTCGATCTGAATACATTGACCTTTGACGGCGAGTACGATTTTATTCTCTCGACGGTGGTTATGATGTTTCTTGAGGCGCAAACCATTCCCGGTTTAATTGCCAATATGCAACGCTGCACAAAACCCGGCGGGTATAATTTGATCGTCGCGGCAATGGATACACCGGATTTCCCCTGTACGGTGGGATTCCCGTTCGCTTTTAAAGAAGGCGAATTACGCCGCTATTACGAAGGGTGGGACATGCTGAAATACAACGAAGATGTCGGCGAGCTTCACCGCACGGACGAAAACGGCAACCGTATCAAACTGCGCTTTGCTACGATGCTGGCGAGAAAAACGATCTGACCTATGCAAGTCATGTAAGTCTCTCAGTGTTCGGCATTTTTTCGTCGGGCACCGCGTTCAAGTTGTGCTGTCGTTAACATTTTTAGTTCATCCAAACTGGTTTCATTTTGCTATTATTTTCTTTGCATCATTATGAAGACTAAAGGGATCGTTACATGCGTGCTCATACTTTATTTAAAGTTGCAGTGCTTACTGGCTTGTTGGCGTTATCCGGTTGTGCGTCCAAAGTCACACAACCGGATAAGTACTCTGGATTCTTAAAAAATTATTCGGACCTGAAGGAAACAACCTCCCCCACGGGAAAACCGGTGTTGCGCTGGGTAGATCCAAAGTTCAATGACTCTAACTATGACAGTATTGTTTATAACCCGATAACGTATTACCCCGTCCCCAAACCTACGACCCAGGTCGGGCAGCAAGTTCTTGATAAACTGCTGGCTTATACGAATACTAAAGTAAAATCAGCGGTTGAACAGCGTAAACCTCTGGTCACGACCCCGGGGCCGCGCAGTTTGATTTTCCGCGGGGCGATTACAGGCGTGGATACCAGCAAAGAGGGGCTGCAATTCTATGAAGTGATCCCTGTGGCGCTGATTGTGGCGGGTACGCAAATGGCGACAGGCCACAGGACAATGGATACCCACCTCTATTTTGAGGGGGAGCTGATTGATGCCGCTACCAACAAGCCGGTCATCAAGGTAGTGCGCCAGGGCGAAGGCGAAGATTTGAGTAACTCCAGCACGCCGATGGCGTTTGAGACGTTGAAACAGGTTGTGGATGACATGGCGACGGATACCACCATGTTTAACGTGAACAAAAAATAAATCTGCGGCGCCATCGTAAGATGGCGCAAATCCATACACATTAACGCCGCCATCAGCCAGACAACGATGCCCATCAGCGTTAGCCCGCTTGCGGTGACGAGAAACGCGATAACCGCCGCGTCACGCTCGCTTTCGTGAGTAAGCGCCTAAAATTAAACTACCGCTAATCGTACTTAACAGTGCCAGTCCGGCAAGTAAATAAAAAACTCCTGTGGCGGTAGCTGCTAACCAGCGATGCTTTGGTTCGGGGGGGGGCCTCCGGGATTTGACAGATGTCGTCGGTAATAGCGGCAATGCAGATAGAATAGACACCAAATGGCGAAAGCAGCAGCGCCAGCAACCCGGTAAAAATCATTAACGGAGAGGCAGGAAGCTGATAGCCCGACGCCTTCATCGTAGCGACGTCGGGCACGTTTTGCGATGCCATCGTCACCAGATAGAGCGTAATGAATCCAGTCCGACGGTTGCGACTCTATGGAAAATTGCGACGGGTCTGAACGTTCCATTCTCAATGTTTATTTCGCCTCCGCAGGCTGAATTTCCTCCGACCTTTGATCCCCAGCAGCAAGCGATGGTGATAACGCCGCTGTTTTCGTGAGATCCTGAACTCTGGTTTGACCATTTTTCTATATTGCTGTCGCCTGGCGCGGTCAGCGAATCGACGCCGCATAAATCCGGCGTTATCGAACATGTGGTAGTGATTCAGGGACGGCTGGATATGTGTACTGACGGCATATGGCAAACGATAGACGCAGGTAAAGGTTTGCATTTTGCCGGCGATCAGGCACATACCTATCGCAACAGCAGCGATCAGACGGTTCATTTTCACTCGCTGATCCCTTACCCACGTGATTAAGCGGGAAAACTATTTCGTTAGTTTGCGCTTCTGACTACAATAGCCGCCATTTCGCTGCTATTGGATAAGAATGACTGTATGCGCCAGCAACCTCACTATCTTGAACTGTTAAGCCCGGCCCGTGACGCCGCAATCGCTCGCGAGGCGATTTTGCATGGCGCGGATGCCGTCTACATCGGCGGACCTGGTTTTGGCGCTCGGCATAATGCCAGTAACAGCCTGCGCGATATCGCCGACCTGGTACCGTTTGCCCACCGCTACGGCGCCAGGATTTTTGTTACTCTGAATACCATCCTGCATGATGATGAGCTGGAGCCCGCGCAACGGTTAATTACCGATTTGTACGACACCGGCGTGGATGCGCTGATTGTGCAGGATATGGGGATTCTGGAACTGGATATTCCGCCGATAGAGCTTCACGCCAGTACACAGTGCGATATTCGCAGCGTGGAAAAAGCGAAGTTTCTTGCCGATGTCGGTTTTTCACAGATTGTACTGGCGCGCGAACTTAATTTGAGTCAGATAGCGGCTATTCATCAGGCTACCGACGCCACGATTGAGTTCTTCATTCATGGCGCGCTGTGTGTTGCTTATTCAGGGCAGTGTTATATTTCTCATGCGCAAACCGGGCGCAGCGCCAATCGGGGCGATTGCTCGCAAGCCTGTCGCTTACCGTATACATTGAAAGACGATCAGGGGCGGGTGGTATCTTACGAAAAACATTTGCTGTCAATGAAAGATAACGATCAAACCGCTAATCTCGGCGCGTTGATTGACGCAGGTGTACGTTCCTTCAAGATTGAAGGGCGCTATAAAGACATGAGCTATGTCAAAAACATCACCGCGCATTATCGCCAGATGCTGGACGCGATTATTGAGCAACGTAGCGATCTGGCGCGTGCGTCGGCTGGCCGGACCGAACACTTTTTTGTTCCCTCCACGGAGAAAACCTTCCATCGCGGCAGCACCGACTATTTTGTTAACGCGCGTAAAGGCGATATTGGCGCATTTGATTCACCAAAATTTATAGGCTTACCGGTAGGCGAAGTCCTGAATGTGGCGAAAGACTATCTCGATGTGGAGGCCACCGAACCATTGGCGAATGGCGATGGCCTGAATGTGTTGCTTAAGCGTGATGTGGTGGGGTTCCGCGCCAACACTGTGGAAAAAATCGGTCATAACCGTTACCGCGTTTGGCCAAATGATATGCCTGCCGACCTGTATAAAGTCCGTCCGCATCATTCGCTGAATCGTAATCTGGATCATAACTGGCAACAAGCGCTGACAAAAACCTCCAGCGAGCGTCGTGTGGCGGTTGATATCATGCTGGGCGGCTGGCAGGAACAGCTTATCCTGACGTTGACCAGTGAAGAGGGTATCAGCATCACCCACACGCTTGACGGGATGTTTGAGGAAGCCAATAACCCTGAAAAAGCGTTAAATAACCTCAAAGACGGATTGGCGAAGCTGGGCCAGACGATCTACTACGCTTGTGAGGTGCAGGTGACATTACCGGCAGCGTTGTTCGTGCCAAACAGCCTGCTCAATCAGTTCCGTCGGGAGGCGATTGATATGCTTGATACAGCGCGTCTGGCCCGTTATCAACGAGGCCGCCGGAAACCCGTGGCGCAGCCTGCGCCGGTCTATCCGCAAACGCATCTCAGCTTTCTCGCTAATGTGTACAATCACAAAGCGCGGGAATTTTATCACCGTTACGGCGTACAATTGATTGATGCAGCCTATGAAGCGCATCAGGAGAAGGGCGATGTGCCGGTCATGATTACCAGGCACTGCCTGCGTTTTGCGTTCAATCTTTGTCCAAAACAGGCGAAAGGAAATATTAAGAGCTGGAAAGCCACGCCGATGCAGTTGGTGCATGGTGATGAGGTACTGACGCTAAAATTCGACTGTCGGCCATGCGAAATGCATGTGATTGGCAAAATTAAAAACTACATTTTGAAAATGCCCCAGCCCGGCAGCGTTGTCGCTTCAGTGAGCCCTGAAGCGTTGATGAAAACGCTGCCGAAGCGCAGGGGCGTTTAATTAACGGAAATAACTCTCTGGCTTGCGCGATTTCTGCCAGTTATGGTGCTCGCGCAAACCCTCCGCTGACTCTTCTGCTGCCGCCCGTAATTCATCGCTGTCGGCTTCATGTCTTAGCTGGTGTCCTCCTGTCTCAAACCATACAAATTCATGGCCTTGCTGTTTTGCCAGTAACTGACCTGAAAACAGCGCACAGGTCAGTAAAACTACGGATAACGCTTTTGTAAACATCATGCCACCTTCCAGTTACGTCGAGGGGAGATTATGTCAATTATTCCTTTGATTTATTATTCGACACTTCAAATTAGCGAAAACGGTTTGTCAATAAGTGCGATAAGTTGTATGAAAAAAGTTAGCTAGTAAATGTATTCGTTTTATAATTGTGTTATGGGTACTTTTCGGCTGTATGGTTATATTTATCTGGAGCATTCTTTTAAGTAACCAGGTTTGCATTATGTCTACGGGTATAGGCCTGTTAATTACAATGCTCATTGTAATATTCGTCCAACCGCCATTTCTGTCTTATATTTCTTGGCGATATTGTAGAATGTATCGGACTAACGATTCTTGGTCAGTAGATAATAAATCAAAGGTCACTTTAGCTTTAACGCCATAGTCCACCAGAATCGTTCTATTTTTTATAACCGCTTTTCTACTATTATGTTATTTACCAAAATCTCCCCAACACGACTCCTTCGGATTAATGCCCTGTGGAAGAGCTTCTAATGCCCTGTCCTGTCGTCCCATTGCGGGGGCTGATCAGTACAGATTTCCTCGCACCTATATATTCCATTGTAACCATGAAGAACGGTACCATTCCCTCAATGGGGTACTTCTAAAATTATCAGGAGATTATAAATGATTATTTTTATGGTTTAGTAAAAGCTGATGGTGAGTCTCTTTTTCTGCTATTTCAACTAGTGAAGATAAGTTTTCAGAAAAAAGACAGTTATGAATTTGAAGTGCTACATATTCAGTAAGTTCGTTTAAACATAATTGATTATAACAGGTTTCTTCATAAAGAAGATTCGCTAATATATCATTTTTAAACAGACATGAATAAACCATCTGCATAATTGAGCTTTGTGTATAATTTGCATCATATATCGTATTCTTTAGGTCAGCGGCTGAAATAGCCTTTGAGGCTATTATATTTTGGGTGGCTTTGTCAATATGCGTTACACCTGCCCGCGCAATGCCAGTATTAATCCTGGAGGATATAGCTATTTTTCTTTCCTGCTCCTTCCAGCTATATAAAGTTCCATTTTCTGCCATGCCGATAAGTGTCTCTTTTATCTCATTTAAACTAATTGAAAATGTTATGTCGCCGGGTAGTGTGAGTAGTAACCGTTCAGGGAATAAACAGCATAGTGGCTCACAAACATAAGTACCGGTTTTTATACTAACATCAGGGTATGTCTTCAGGGTTTCGGGATATGTATAAATACAAGTCACTGTTTTGTCCATAATGCTATAATAATAGTAATCCTGGCGTATCACAATACGTAATGGAGTTTCTGCACCATCTTCTATATATAGATTAGTATATTGACACTCAGCATCCTTATAGTACTCAAAATGAAAATTATCTCTGCATGTTGGTGATGATAATTTATATAACGCACAGAATAAATCAAGTAAACGTTGTGCGCCAGGCGGAGAGGTAATATTACATAACTCTTTTATATATCTGTCGGCATCTGCTCTTCCCGTGCCACAGAAGAACTCTTTAATTGCTTCCCATAATAAATAAAAGAATGAGCGTTGCGTGTTACTATTTTCAGGAAACAGCTCGCTCTTTAAAAAACTGCTACCGATAGTAATTGGCATAATGTAAGCCACTGATTATATGATGATATTTGTGTTTTTGGATGGAATATATTTAAAGTATTACTCCATGTTTTCTATCAGTGGAATACCTGATTTTTACTTTTCATCTGATTCGGCAACACCATTACTGTAAAGCTTATGTGTCTACCGTGTAGGAGGAGTATAAGGAGTGGGTTAACTGTTAAAAATAAATTAATTTAATTAATAATTATTTACGAATTAAGTAAATTGTTGCTCAACCGTGTAGAAATTGTTTTATAAAAAGCTAAACTGAAAGTATTCTTAGATTAAGAATGTTGAGGCGCTTGGGGAAGCTAAGTATAGGCACTATACTGATAGTGCTTATTATATAAATGTTTTAGTGTTTTCTTAATTATAATTATTGTAACGATTAGCTGGCAAATTTATTTTCAGCTGAGCGATAACATTATTAAGCCTGCGAGGGGGCCAAAAATGAAGAAATCAGATCACGATGTACACGAAAAGACAGCGTCCTGGAGCATTTTGCAATCAGAATGGCTAAAAAAGTGTGGGCGGCTATTATTACTGTTACTTTACCGTTTCGCTATCGGGTGGGCCTTTTTTCAGTTGCTCACCATTATTGTCGCAGGAATATTATTGTTGGGGGTCTTACTGTTCCATCCCGTAATCTTTGTACAGACTATAACAATTACAGAAAAATTAAATCATGTCTCGGTTTATTTATGGAATATACTTAAGTTATGTCTATGGAATTATGGTGTCATTGCAGGGTTTATTTTTATGTTGGGATGTACGATAAATAAAAGTATACGGCAAGCTCAGCGCCTATCCAGAAAATTTGATGTATAATGGTTTACTTCATGTCCATAATCTGCTTCTGCATCCTGACAATTGTAGAAACGTAGGCATTATATTATTGTCTGCATAAGCGAGAACTTTAAATTAACGGATGCCGGACTGGATTTTCCAGACTTCGGGCCTTACTACATAACGGCTATGGTGAGCGGATTGAATCTATCCCGGTTAGATGGTTATGTTCCTGTACATGTGTTTGAATAATTGGATACTCCTCGGCGTTTTCTTTACGGAAAATCGTCGTTTCAACACGTTGTCGCATACAATCGAAACGACCTTCGCTAATTGCTTTTCTAACTATTATAGTATTCTTATCTTTGGCGGAACTATCTTATTTGGTTATGGAAGGCTGCAACTTCTTTACCGCTGATTATCAAATAGCCATACTGATAAGTCATACGCTGAGGACATTGCCAGCATTTGTGGAATATAGAGCAGGAGGTGAAAAGGGCGTGTAAACAAAATACAGTCTCTTCGTTTGCGATAAGGTACAGATTATAGGTGGCAAAAGACGTTTATTTTAACCATCTGTTTAAGCGCTGTCCGCTAATCTTTACCTGATCAAATACATAATTCCCCCTGTGGTTCCCATGAGGTGCAGTATATGGTAAAGCGCGTATCTTCTTTCCTCTTGTTCAGCCTGTTGTCTCTTCAGGCAATGTCAGCTGAGACCCAGATTGATTCCCATCGGCCAAAAGATGTTGTCGATATTACTACAGTCGCTCCCGACGTACAGGTAGACATGCGATATTTTACTTCTTATAACGTTATTGGTCGCCCGATTAAAGGCTATAAAGCGCCTGTTTGCCTGTTAACGCCGCCAGCGGCGAACGCGGTGAAGCAGGTCGCCGATCGTCTGCCTCCCTTTGGACTTACCTTAAAAATATATGATTTCTACCGACCGCAAACCGCAGTGAATGACTTTACCGCCAGGGCCAAAGCTCCTTCTCAAAAACAAATGAAAAACGAATTTTATCCGCAAGTAGATAAAAGTAGCCTGTTTGAGGAAGGTTATATCGCCGCCAAATCCAGCCACAGCCGGGGAAGTACGCTTGATCTAATGATCGTTCCGCTCGACAGTAAGTTACCAGTATACCATCCTGGGCGACCTTTGGCGGATTGTGCTGCGCCAGCGGCGCAACGTTCGCCAGACAATAGTCTGGATTTGGGTACTGGCTTTGGCTGTTTTAGTCCGTTATCCCATCCTGATAATGCCATGCTTACCGCTCAGCAACGTGCAAATCGGTTGTTATTACAAACATTGATGCGTGATGCGGGCATTATACAGAATGGTGGCATTTCTCCCTTACTAATGAGTCATACCCGAAGACTTGGTTTGACATTCCCGTTAAAGAGAGAACCTCAAACGACGCTTTGTTGAAAAACCTGATAATTACGCCTGTTGGAAAACACAATAACAGTTAGCAAATCGTTGTTAATTTTAATAACAGATATACACTGCGGTTGCCACCTGCAAGCAGCGATCAATGAGAACGAATAATGAAAAAATATCAACGTCTGGCGGAGCAAATACGAGAGCAAATCGCCTCTGGCGTTTGGCTACCCGGCGATCGATTACCCTCGCTGAGGGAACAGGTCGCCAGTAGTGGCATGAGTTTTATGACTGTCGGTCATGCGTACCAGTTGCTGGAAAGTCAGGGACGGATTATCGCCCGTCCGCAATCCGGTTATTACGTTGCGCCGCATCCGGTTTGTCGGTCAGTCGCGAGCGCGGCGCACGTTATTCGGGATGAAGCAGTAGATATCAATACCTATATTTTTGAGATGCTCCAGGCCAGCCGCGATGCTTCAATCGTACCCTTTGCTTCAGCGTTTCCCGATCCGCGTCTGTTTCCCTTGCCGCAACTGAACCGCTCCTTGGCGCAGATCAGTAAAACCGCGACGGCAATGAGCGTGATCGAAAACTTACCGCCGGGTAATGCAGAATTGCGCTACGCGATAGCGCACCGCTACGCGCAGCAGGGGATTACCGTTTCTCCTGATGAGATTGTCATTACCGCCGGCGCGATGGAAGCGTTGAATCTCAGTTTACAAGCTGTGACGGCGCCGGGAGACTGGGTTGTGGTGGAGACCCCATGTTTCTACGGTGCGCTACAGGCCCTGGAGCGATTGCGCCTGAAAGCGTTATCGATACCCACAGATGTCAAAGAAGGTATCGATATTATGGCGCTGGAACAGGCGTTACAGGAGTATCCGGTGAAAGCATGTTGGTTAATGACCAACAGCCAGAACCCTTTAGGGTTTACGCTGAGTGCTGAGAAAAAAGCGCGGCTTGTTGCGTTGTTCACGCACTATAACGTGACGCTAATTGAAGATGATGTCTATAGCGAACTCTACTTTGGCCGTGAGAAACCGCTGCCTGCCAAAGCATGGGATCGCGACGATAGCGTGTTGCATTGTTCGTCTTTTTCCAAATGTCTGGTTCCCGGTTTTCGCATTGGCTGGGTTGCGGGAGGAAGCCATGCCAGAGAAATTCAGCGTTTGCAGTTGATGAGCACATTATCTACCAGTTCCCCTATGCAGCTGGCGTTAGTGGATTATCTCTCTACACGTCGATATGACGCGCATCTGCGCCGGTTGCGAAGGCAGCTTGCTGAGCGTAAACAGCAAGCCTGGCAAACCCTTTTGCGCCATCTCCCGGCGGAAGTAAAAATTCACCATAATGATAGCGGTTATTTTCTTTGGTTAGCGCTACCTGAGCATTTTGATGCTGGAGAGCTTAGCGCCAAAGCGCTTGAACACAATATCAGTATTGCGCCGGGGAAAATGTTTTCAACCTCTGGAGCATGGACGCGTTACTTTCGTTTTAACACCGCATGGCACTGGGGAGAACGGGAAGAACAGGCCGTAAAACAGCTTGGCTGCCTGATTCGCGAGATGTTGCGCTAAAAGCCTTACCGTATGGTGGAATGCGTGCCAGCTCACAACCTGGCTAAATTTCCCGAGCGTGTCGGGTGAGCATCTGGCGCGCCGTCTATTTTTAGGAAAGCGGCGGCCTGTTCGCCGGAAAATCGATTAACGACGATATGGGAAAATGCTATGCAATATCAATTACTGATTAATGGCGCGCTGGTGAACGGCGAGGGAGAAAGACAGTCCGTTTATAACCCGGCGACAGGCGAGGTCATACTTGAAATTGCGGAAGCGTCGCCCAAGCAGGTCGACGCCGCAGTGCTGGCCGCTGATAACGCGTTTACCGCATGGGGGCAAACCACACCCAAAGTACGGGCGGAATGCCTGTTAGAACTGGCGGACAGTATCGAGCAAAATGCCCTTCAGCTCGCCAAACTGGAATCGCAAAACTGCGGTAAGCCTTTACACTGTGTAATCAATGATGAAATTCCGGCAATTATAGATGTATTTCGCTTTTTTGCTGGCGCGGCCCGTTGTTTGAATGGGCTGGCGGCGGGCGAATATCTGGAGGGGTATACGTCAATGATCCGCCGTGATCCGGTTGGCGTAGTTGCCTCTATCGCGCCGTGGAATTATCCGCTCATGATGGCGGCATGGAAGCTGGCGCCAGCGCTGGCGGCAGGCAACTGCGTGGTGATTAAGCCTTCTGAAATTACACCACTGACGGCGCTTAAACTTGCCGCGCTGGCGAAAGATATTTTCCCGCCGGGGGTGATTAATGTGCTTTTCGGACGAGGGCAAACCGTTGGCGATGCATTGACCGGTCATGAAAAGGTACGCATGGTCTCTTTAACCGGCTCTATCGCGACCGGGGAGCATATTCTGCGGCATACTGCGCCAGCGATAAAACGCACGCATATGGAACTCGGCGGTAAAGCCCCGGTGATTGTTTTTAATGATGCCGATTTGGATGCGGTGGCGCAGGGCATCCGGACCTTCGGTTTCTATAATGCCGGACAGGATTGTACTGCGGCGTGCCGCATATACGCGCAACGCGGTATCTATGATACGCTGGTCGAAAAGCTAGGGCAGGCGGTGAGCAGCCTGAAAATGGGCGCGCCGGAGGATGAATCGACAGAACTGGGGCCGCTAAGTTCACAGGCGCATCTGGCGCGCGTTACAGCGGCTGTAGAGGAGGCGAAAGCGCTCAGCCATATCCGCGTAATTGCCGGTGGAAGACAAACAGGAGGCAAAGGTTACTATTTCGCCCCGACGTTGCTGGCAGACGCAAAACAGGAAGACGCCATCGTGCAACGCGAAGTTTTCGGCCCGGTGGTCAGTATTACCGCCTTTGATGATGAAGAGCAGGTACTGAGGTGGGCCAACGAATCCCGCTATGGTCTGGCATCCTCCGTCTGGACGCAGGACGTTGGACGGGCGCACCGACTTAGCGCCAGATTGCAGTACGGCTGTACCTGGGTTAATACACATTTCATGCTTGTTAGCGAGATGCCGCATGGAGGGCAGAAACAGTCGGGATACGGCAAAGATATGTCACTGTATGGTCTGGAAGACTACACCCTTGTCCGCCATATCATGATTAAGCATTAAGCAGCATTTACTGTTCAGAAAAGTCACGAAAAACAGGCGGGTGTTGGCGGAGAGGGGAACCTCCTCGCCAACATGCGCAGCAATCCAACACATCAAGCAAACCAGCCGAATCTCAATGAGATTAGACCCAAAAGTCCCGCAGCAACCAGGACATTAATCAGCACTACGGTTTTACTGGAAACATTCATTTTTGCCACCTTTCATCATAACCCATATGGGTATAGTACGGGTTGGCGAGATCCGCAATAATACTTAAACACTTCATTCTGTAAGCGGAGCAGTGCATTGAGAACATTTTGCTGTTAAGGCAGATAAACCTTGATGTGTCTCAAAAAAAAGAGCATATTGCGCGCGTTTTTCCTCTGGCTGGCGCGGATGCCTGAAATGTCCCTCTATCAAAAGATGTTAGTTTTTTATGCCGTCATGGCGGTAATATCATTTCTGATCACCTGGTTTCTGACTCATGACAAAAAACGAATTCGTTTTCTGAGCGCCTTTTTGGTTGGCGCTACATGGCCAATAAGTCTCCCTGTCGCTCTGTTATTTTCGCTTTTCTGACGTCAAGCCCGATATTCGTTACCGGGCATGGTTTTCCACCAGATCAGCCTATCAGGGCCATCAACTGCTCTCTGTCCACATCTGTAACGTCCCGCGGATGCCGATAGCCTGTGTTCTCATTGGCCAGGGTATACAGCGCGACCAGCCAGTCATAGACATAGCGGCTTGCGGCGTGAACGGGTTGTTCGTTAAGCTCTGTTAATCGCAACATCGTCGAGCGCGGCGTTGCGGCAAAAATGGCAGTGCCTTTCTGAACGCGACTGGCCGGACGTTGGGCCTCCTCGATGTCTGCGTAGCCGAGCCAGGCAATGAAGTTACCGACTATGGCATGAAGCTGCGCGCCGCTCACGTCTTCACGTTGCATGGTTTTCTGTAACTGTTGAGGTAAACCGAGGCGATAGCTGGCGGTAATTAAAATATTCGCCACAGTGTTGAGCAACGGCGGTTCCATTCCCAGACGCTGCGCATTATTCTGGCTGCGGGCCCACTGGCGCAGATGATTGATCCACATTTTGTGCGCCTGATAACCCGTTTCGCGACCTTCTGACGCTGGAGCGCACGTTGGTTCGTCGGCAAAGAGATCGATAGCATCATTAAATAAGCTGTTGACTTGTTCTTCTCGCGACTGACGGGTGCGCAACAACGCTTCGAAATTCTGTACCGGTGGCAACAGTCCAGACAGCAGGTCGCCATGTCTGGCGGCCTGGGCCTGAAGACGCCGGATCACGGTTTCAACCGGTAGTCGCGCGTCCTCAAAAATAGGTAACAGATCGCGCACGCGGCCTCGCTGTTGTTCGCGTAACGCTTGTAAACGTGCCTGTCGCTGTGGCGCCGATGTCGCTTGCGATAACCATTCCACCAAACGCTGCATACTGTGCTTATCCAGAGCCTGCAACGTTCCCCAATGCACGCCAGGTTTGCCCATCAACTGCTGGACGGCTTCGTCCAGATTCTGCTGGGTGGCAAAACGGGCATCCTGTGGGGTAATTGCCCAGACGACGCCAGGTAACGCCGATTCACGCTGCGGCTGGGTAGCGTTAACCCACTCCATTAAGTGGCGGGCGGCGGTGGACGTTTGCGAGCGGGATGCCAGAGCATTGCAGATCACCAGAACATCAGGCTGCATTTGCTGGCGGTAATGAGCCAACATCCAGCCTAATTTCGCCCGCCATAGAGGATGAGGATGAACGTCTGGCGCGACCGGAATATCGAGTAAATCAACGTTATCCAGTGCGCAGTTTTCAACTGTCAGCACCAGCTCGCAGGTAAGCAGCGCCAGCGAATCAAGCGAAAGGCTGACCGCATTGAGCAGGCTACCCTGCTTAACAGGATGTACCACCACATCGCTTTGCGTATCGCTGGCGATCAGCGCCATTTGCGTCAGGAAGTTTTCCGTCGGTAAACCAAAATGATCGACCAGCAGGCTGAGCGGCGCCGCCAGTTCTTCCGCATGGCCGGTTTGTTGCAACGTATGCGCCAGCGCCAGCCATTGCTGGGTGATTTCCGGTTGCTCTCCCCACAGTAACGCCCAGGCGTGCGCCCGTGTCGTAAGATCTACCGCAGGTAAAAGAGAGGCAAAGTGCTGCCATGTCGCATCATCAATGTGCTGCCTGGCGGACGGGAGGCAAGTGCGCCAGAAACGCGCGATGGTCGCCACTTCTTCAGCGGTAACGCCGGGAACGGGTTGCGGTTGGCGAAGCGATTGCCATTTCTCCAGGCGTGACGTAATAATGGATTTTTCGACCTGGCGACAATCGGAGGACGAACAAGTCCAGGCGATAAATAGCTGCACCAGTTCTGCTTCGCTGATCAAGCGCAGGCGCAACGGCCAGTTACTCTCGTTTGAACAGGTGTCGCGCGTAAAGCGAATGGCCATATTCGCTGGCGCATGACCCGGATTGATGTGGCTGAAATAATCATAGTTACGGTCTGGTGTGATAATTTCCAGCTTACCATTCTCGTTACCGCATAGCGTCGTTAAAAGATGCGCCTTTGCGGATTGCTCATACCCATACAGACCGACGCAGCCCTGTGATGCGCAGGCGGCGTTGAGCGCTGACTCATCCGCTGCGACAAGCGTAAGCTGCGCCAGCAGAGCGTCGGCTTCGTCATCCAGTCGCGTTGCGTAACGGCGTGTGTTGTTAACCCACTCGATAACAGCCTGTGTGGCATTTAACGGTTTTGTCATTTCAGGTATACACTCCCGCTATCTATCCAGTAGTGGCTACCGCTGTGGCGGCGGTCAGCCAGCGTATTCAATTTTAATGTCAGCGCATCGGCGGCGATCGGTGTTCCGTCCTGGAGCCAGGCATCACTTAATATGAAAGATTCCGGGGGGCTATCTTTGCTTTTGCCGTGTAATTTGAGTCGGACATTCAGTACGCCGTCGCCAGCGATAGTTTTTGCCAGTTCAGCGGAATTAATGCTCAGGGAATAGAGCGGGGTCGCAGGCCAGCGACTGTTAGCCAACTGACGGAAGCCCAACGTTACGTTGCCGCGTAGCGGAAAATGCAGGCGAGCGTCCAGAGTTGCGTCGGGGTTATCCAGATCGATCTCGTGATACCAGATGTTTTCATCGCGAAGCGTATTGACGGTATTATCCAGTACGCCGAGATAACGTATGGTCGAATATGCGCCGATATCAGCCGCTTTAAAATTGAAACGCGGCAGACGTAAATCCAGCGCCAGACTGCACAACATCGCGCCCACCGCGGCAGTGGATTTTGGATTACCGATACGCCCTTGTTGATTGAAGGGATACCATTCATGCACCTGATATTTATCCATCCAGACAATGCGGTTAACCGGCACCGGTTGTAAGTGCTGGATGAGCGCCTGTACGCCGGGTAAGCAGGTCGGTCTCCCCGTCACCAGCAAGATATCGCAGTGGTAGTGAGAGATCGCTTCGCAGACCGCATGAAGCGGCGTCGTCAGTGTAAACTGACCAGCCAGCAGCGCCTCCTGAAGCTGGCTAAACTGAATTTGCAATGGCACATTGAATATATCAAATGTCGGCGAACCCGACGGTAAAGCATGATCGATCGCCTGCTGGATATAGTTCATCACGTTGCTCGTTGGGCGGCGGATCAGCAGATCGCCAAATGTCGCATGTAAACCGGCAAACGGATCGTTAATGTCGCTTTGCTCCCAGGCGGAAAGTACCGCGTGACCCAGCGGCATAAATAATTGCAGCGCCGTTTGCTGACGCAAAATCGCCTGAGTATCAATTCGTCCCGAATCGCCAAATAAGGTCGCCAGCAGGGCGGCGGCATCCGTAACGCCTGCCCGTTGCAACGCCGTTTGCAGGGAAGGGAGTACGCAGCGCTGAATGATATCCAATAGCAGATCGTCCCCGGCGACTTTAAAACCTTCGCGAAACAGGAGATGAGGCGTAATTTTTACATTGGCCCCCACGCCGTCATCTAACTGATAGTGAACGATCGCCGTATCCGTCGTGCCGCCGCCGATATCAATCGATGCTACGCGCAGCGCACGTCCGGGTTCAACGCCGGGTTCTGGCTGGCGATCCGGTCTGGCCAGCGCATTAAAAAAGGATTCTGTACGCCCGGCGTAATGCGAAATAGATTCGTTATAAAGCCATACCAGTTGGCCGCAACTCGCTTCGTCCCACTCCATCTGAATTTCCGGCACCGGCACCACGCTTTTTTCGCGCTGCTTAGGCGTGGTGAAATCTTCATCCTGCGGATGCCAGCCCATGGCTTTCCAGACCAGCGCCAGCGCTTCAAACATTCTCTGGCGGAAAATTTCCCGCTCCTGTTTCGGCATGGCGGAGGGCAGCGTTAAAATCAGAGTGCGTAGCTGGCGCGGCGAGGCGGGAAAGCCGAGTCGTAGCCGGGTGGCGACGCTGTTAATTTGTCCCAACGCCTGGGCCAGAATTTCGCACAACATATGCGTCATCAACGTGCTACGGCTGTATTGCGGCGAAAAAACCGGTAGTCTTTCCTCATCCGGCAGGCTGAATAGCGGTTGTCCGTCGTCATTCATCAAATTCATCAGCGGAAACGCGGTGGCTAGCGGTTCGCGCTGCGTTTTACCGTTCATCTGGCTAAAGCGCCAGTCCTGTAAGGCGGGGGTTTCATCCCACAGGTAGCGACGCGGGCTGGAGATGCCGCTACTGCCTTCAGTGCCCAGACGCTGCATAGCAAGGAGGCGGGCCTCGTCGCCCACGCGCGCAATAGAAGGCCAGATAAAGGCGTCGTCTCGTCCGCTTTCGACAGAAAAGTGTTGCTTGCCAAAGCGCGCTTCGGAGAACTCCACCCGGCTGGTAAATAAAGGATCGTTCAGATACTGCGGCTCGCTTAAAGAACGAACCTGAAGCTCCGCCGTCTGGCGTAATCCGTCATTCGCGTCGCCATGATCCTCGATCAGTACGCCGCAGGTATGCGTATTGCCAACATCCAGAATCAGATCGACAGGGATCGCAGGCGTACTTAGCGTATGTGTCACAAACTTCACTTCCGGCACCGTAAGCTGTTCGCCCAACAGCGTCAGCAAATTTAGCCAGTGCGCCTGATACTCAAAGCTACGCAGCGCTTGTTGAATGGCCTGTTCTGAACGGTTTTCCACCTGTGAAGCATACTGAAGAAACGACTCGCGCAGCCAGCCGTCAATCCATGTCTGATCAAGAAAATCGGCGACTTCTTCATCGCGCCAGGCGAGAGCAAAACGCGTGCCGTTGAGCAGATCGTTTTCGCAAGGCGCTAACGCCGAAGGCATATTTTTTGCCAGTTGACTGTCGAAGGCGAGGGTGATCCGGTGTGTGTTTCCGGCGGTATCCGGTTTACTGAGTTTACGTACCTGAATGCGCGCCCAGTTATCCGGCCCGTCAATAAAGGTTCGCGGCGGATTAAAACGCAGAAACGGCAGGGGAAGCCAGATCCCGTCGAGTACGTCCAGTGAATAGTGCAGCGCCTGGGTGCTTTCCGGTTTCACGACTTCAGGTTGACCGCCAGCACGTCCTGGCAAGGTGTAGCGTCCGCTTGTCAGATCAAAATCGAGGCGCAGTAGCGGACCGTTTGCCGTTTTGCGCACAAAGCGTCCGTAGTGGGCCGACTCTTGCGGCGTTAAGCCAAAATCAAGAAACTGGACGCCACTGTTTGCAATGAGCGTGACGCTCTGTTTGTAATTACACAGATTGACCAACATAAAATCAGGCACCTATCTTTTTAAACGTCAACGGAATTGCCGCGTGCTCGTCATAACGGGCGGTACAGGTTGCGACGTCATTGACGCCCGCTTTACAGGTAATTTCCGGCATCGGATAACGTGAGCCGTCGGTGCAGCGCGCATTGCCGCGACTTTTAATCATCAGCTCGCCCGTTTGATGCAGACCAGAGAAAATCTCCGCCCGACAAACCACGTTATCGCCATGTACTACGCGCGCGATACCTTTGTTATTTTGGATCTGATAACGCAGAGAGGGCGGCTTGCCGGTAATCGGATCTTTTACATCCACGATAACCCGCCAGTTACCGTTTAAAAAGCGCGTAGTCCCAAGCTTCATTTGCGTACTGTCCATCACCAGCGCGTCTTTGGGGATAGCGGCAATAATGACAGGCACTTCCGGCAGCGGCGCCGCTTTGGGGGCGGGCGTCACCTCAGCGCGATGCAGTGGCAAATGAGCGGTGAGGTCAGGCAATGGGGTAACGTCAGTTTTCGCGGTAGCGACAGGCGCGGCGCGAACAGGAGAGGACCCGTCAACGGATGAAGATGGCCAGAAAAAAGGCGTGGCGACGGCAGCGATAACCACGGCAGCGACAGGTAAGCTCCACAACGGTAGACGGCGAGCTCTTTTCGCCTCAGCAACCGGGGTGGGGGTGGCAGGCTTCGGCTCGCTAACGATAACGGGCGGCGCAACAGGTTCCTCCGGCATTTTCGGCGGCGCAATGAAAGACGTTAACAAGGATTCATCCGCCTGACTAAACGCCGCCTCTACCAGCGACTTTTCTTCCGGCTCAGGTTCCGGCTCGACCAGAGGGATGTCGGCTATCGCCTCGGTTGTCCGCAGGCAATCCAGTACATCATCGCGTGTATTTTCGTTGAGATTAACGAATCCCCAGAAGGTAATAACCGGTTTGCCATTAACCAGGAAAACATGATTTTCGCCGGGAAATTGTGTCGCTTTCTCAAGCAGAGAACCAAATAGTTGTAGCGCTGTTTTACCGGATTGCAGGCTTTTCCGGCTGAGTGCGGCCGCGCTTTCAAATGTGCTGGCTAAATAACGTAACGCCCGAAAATGTGTCTCCTCGTCGGCAGCTTTCCATGCTATCGCCTGACCTTCAATCGGCGAATACCAGTCAACCCGATCGCCATTATCGTTAAGCTGCGGAATCGCCAGACAGTCAGCCATCGCCTGTTGTTTACGCAGACGAAGCGTTTCGCGAATTTGCCATGCTGATTCAAATACGGCCTGACCGCCGCCGCCCACGGCCTGATAGTCATCCAGATTGCCGCTGCGTAAGAGAGTTTTTGCCACGTTGTTATCCCTTAGACTTCTTCACGCATCTACTTTACGGGGTCTATACGCAAGCAAATGACAGAAGAAAGGTAAAAAGGGGCGAATTCTCGGTCTATTAAGCCCCGTGTTTTCGCTTGACGTAAGTTAAATCAGAATGGCGGCGGCGAATTACCGCATCGGGCGACAATAACGCGTATAATAGGCGAATCATGTTGTTACAGAATAAGAGTAGGAGAGCTTATGTCGCACCTGGAGGAAGTTAGCGCCCGTGTGGATGCCGCCATTGCAGAGAGCGTTATTGCCCATATGAATGAATTGCTGATTGCCCTGAGCGATGACGCCGAATTGCGTCGCGAAGATCGTTATGCGCAACAGCAACGTTTACGCACGGCTATCGCGCATCATGGCCGACAATATAAAGAAGATCGGGACGCGCGCCGCGAGCAGCTCACCAAAGGCGGCACGATCCTGTAATCCATTAAAACTGGCGCTTCGCAATCAGCCATGCGCCAATGACCAGCAACAGAGCGCCGAACGCCGGCCCGACCATTGCGCGTAACGTGACGCCGTGGCTGCGCGCGAGATCCAACGCCAGTCCGCCGATTAACTGGCTGGCGACCAGTACCGCGATAGTCGTAGCGGCGCCGACGTTCTGATACCCGCTGATGCTGGCAAATACAAAAAATGACCCCAGCAGGCCAGGGATCAATGTCCACCAGCGAACGCTGACGAACAGTTCGCCGAAGCCCGCAGCACCTTGCTTAAACCACAATATCGTAACAAATAAAACGATCCCCACCAGCGAGTTCAGCAGCATAGCGATCAGAATCGACGATGATGTCTGCGTGATACGCACCATAATACTGTTTTGTACCACCAGACCGACGCCGGCGGCGATCAAAAAGATAAGCGTCAGGGACTGGTTCATCTGCATACGTCCGGCGCGGCGCGTTCATCAAGCTGAAGCTGCATAAACGTGAGATCTAACCAACGGCCAAATTTTACGCCAACCTGCGGCATTTGCGCAGTAACGGTAAACCCCAGCGCATGATGCAGGCGTATTGAGGCCGCATTCTGCGATTCAATACCGGCCACCATCACATGCTTGCCGCAGCGTCGGGCTTCGTCGATCAGTCTGCTGAGCAGTTTTCGCCCCAGTCCTTTCCCTTGGTGCGCCGGATGAACATAAACCGAGTGCTCGACGGTATAGCGAAAACCGTCGAAACTGCGCCAGTCGCCAAACGATGCATAGCCAGTCACCACGCCATTTTCTTCGCTTACCAGCACCGGATAGCCCAGTAATTGGCGGGTCTCATACCAGGCAAGGCGGTTATCCGTATCGACCGTCCGATCGTTCCAGATAGCCGCAGTATTTAATACAGCGTGGTTATAGATTTCGGTAATCGCGGCGCAGTCTGCTTTATCGGCAAAGCGAATCGTCATAGGGAACCCCAGGGAATGTTCACGATAGTGTTAGAAATACTATTGAAGGCGGCATAAATCAACGGATTAGCGCAAGAATTCATGTTGAGCGAGGGGCTGAGGGAGTCGTTCATAAAAGCGCACAGCGGCGAAAGGCGCCTGATATCTTAGAGCGTTTAGCTCCCTCAGATAGCTAATGTTCGACTACTATTGATGGATTATGCCAGGCATGAGGAGAACATAATGAAGCAACACACAAACCGAAATCGCCGTTGGGTTTTGGCCTCGCGTCCCCACGGCGCGCCGCAGATGGATAACTTCCGCCTCGAAGAAGATGCTGTCGCGACGCCCGGTGAAGGGCAGGTATTATTACGAACCGTTTTTTTATCGCTCGACCCTTATATGCGCGGCCGCATGAGCGATGAACCTTCTTATGCGCCGCCCATTGAACCTGGCTGCGTCATGGTCGGCGGTACGGTCAGTCGTGTTGTCGCGTCGAACCACCCTGATTATCAGCCAGACGAATGGGTGCTGAGTTACAATGGCTGGCAGGATTACGACATTTCAGATGGCAAAGGGCTGGTAAAGCTGGGAGATAATCCGCAACATCCTTCCTGGTCGTTGGGAATTTCAGGAATGCCGGGGTTTACCGCCTATATGGGGTTACTGGATATTGGTCAGCCGAAAGAGGGCGAAACGCTGGTTGTCGCAGCCGCCACTGGCCCCGTAGGCGCAACGGTTGGGCAAATTGGCAAGCTTAAGGGCTGCCGGGTCGTAGGTATTGCCGGCGGCGCGGAAAAATGCCGTCATGCGACGGAAGTCCTGGGCTTTGATCTGTGCCTTGATCATCACGCTGATGATTTCCCGCAACAGCTTGCGCAGGCCTGCTCACAGGGAATCGATATCTATTATGAGAATGTCGGCGGTAAAGTCTTTGACGCCGTCTTGCCACTACTGAATACTTCGGCGCGGATTCCGCTCTGCGGTCTGGTCAGCGGTTACAATGCGACAGCATTGCCAGATGGTCCAGACAGACTGCCTCTGCTGATGGCGACATTACTCAAAAAGCGTATCCGTCTGCAAGGTTTTATCATTGGCCAGGATTATGGTCAGCGGATACATGAGTTTCAGCAAGAGATGGGACGTTGGATCAAAGAAGGGAAAATTCATTATCGGGAGCAGATTACTGATGGGCTGGAAAATGCGCCAGAAGCGTTTATAGGGCTGCTGGCGGGTAAGAACTTTGGCAAAGCCGTGATACGCTTAGCGGAAGATGCGTAAAGAAAAAATGGCGGCATTTTGTCGCCATAAATTTGTCGCCATAAAAATGTGCAAATTTTAAAATTCGGGCTTTACTTATACCCATCATTAGGGGTTTATCACCTTTGGTTGATGATTTCCCGTGTGACCTGAATCCGTCAAAAATCTCAATACGTGAGGGGATACGGAGATAAACAGTCGCCATAAAGAAAGCAGTACTTTTGTAAAGATGAGAATATCACGCAAGTAAATTATCACTTTTATTTGGCCATTCAGGCCAGGATTATCTTTTTTACAATTAAGTTCCGGAACTTCTTCGGGGCTCAATTGCGATGTTGTTCTGCAAAGAGGTGAGGGAAGGAAAATGCCCGGTACGGAAAAAACACAACATATAAGCCTGACCACACAGGTTGAAAATAAGTTAAAGCATCAATTGTCTATTGGCGCATTAAAGCCAGGCGCGAGGCTAATCACTAAAAATATTGCTCAGGAGTTAGGCATAAGTATTACGCCAGTTCGTGAGGCCTTGTTAAGGTTGGTCTCTTCCAGTGCGCTGTCGGTAGCGCCGGCACAGGCGTTTATGGTGCCGGAGATCTCGCTGGGGCGTTTGCTGGAAATTAATACAATTCGGACTGCCCTGGAGGAGATGGCGGTGGCAGCCGCTGCGGGTAAGATTACCCCAGATCGCGAACAAACTCTGAATGCGTTATTAGATGAATTTCAACAGGCGTTGGAAAGTGGGGTAATGGAGGATATTCTTTTGACCAACCGCGCATTCCGCTTTGAAATCTATCACTATGCGGATATGCCAACACTGTATGCCATGATCGAGCAATTATGGGTACGTCTGGGGCCAAGCCTGCATTTTTTATATGATAATTTTAAACTTGATGGTTATCAAAACGGCGTTAATCTGTACAGGAAATTGCTTAACGCGTTAGTGTCTGGCGATAAAGAAGCCAGTCGCTACTGTTTACAGAACGTTTTGCAACAAAACGTAGCGACGATTAAAAATCAGTATGTAATGTAAGTATGGCTTACCTTATAGCGTATAGCGGGGGCTCTCCCCGCTATTGCCGGATGTTTATTCAAATCGCCATGCCAGATTAATCCCTACGCCATAGTTACGGCCTGGCGCTGGCTCATAATAACGCCCATTAGATTCGTTAACGATCACCGAACCGATATATTCTTTATCAAATAAATTATCGACCCGCCCGAAAATATCTATAGTGAGCTGACTGTAATTCAATTTATACCCTGTATTCAGTCCAACAACGGTATAAGAAGGGGCTTTCGCCGTATTTTTATCATCGGCCATGATATCGCCCATGTACCGAACGTCGGTGCCGGCGTACCATCCCTCATCCGGAACAAACCCTAACGAGGCGAATCCCATATTACGGGCGATGCCGGGCATTCGGTTTCCATTACAGTTTTGGCCCTGACAAACGTTACTGCGATAGGTCGCATCCAGCCAGGTCCATGACGCTTTCATCCGCCAGCCGTCGGCAAGGCGCTGGTCCAACGCGAGTTCTGCGCCCTGGCGACGAGTTTTGCCCGCGTTTTTATAGGTAGTGCGTCCCCCCATGCTGCTGGCGACAACGATCTCATCGTCGGTATCGGTTTGAAATAACGCGGCGGTCAACAAGCCATTGCCAATGCGCGTTTTACTGCCGACTTCAACCGTATCATTCGTCGACGGTTTGAGGTCGAAGTTGAACCCGCTTTGGCCGTCAGCGCGATAAGAAATCTCATTGATGGTGGGAGTTTCAAATCCGCGACCGGCGGCAAGATAGAGATTCCAGGCGTCAGTTAACGCATATTTTAGCGATCCGGCGGGCAGCCATTGATGATAGCTGGCGTCGCCGCTGTCATCGCCATTACCGGAGGCTACGTAGTGATCGTTAGAATCGAACCAGACGGAGCTGTAGCGCACGCCAGCATCCAGCGAGAATTTTTGCGTAAGCTGCCACTGGGTTTGCAGATAAGGATCGGCGTTCCACATCAGGTTACGCTCATCCCGCCGCAAATCGCCTTTATGACCAAACTCAGGGAGGCCGTTGTTAAAGCGGAAGTTATTGTAACCTTTACGGGTTTCGCTCATGTTTTCATAATTTAATCCGGTAGTAAAGGTAACTGGCACGCCTAATTCTCCACGGTGGGTCCAGCGAGAATCAATGCCCTGATAGTGGCGTTGTAGTGTAATCACTCCGCCAGCCTGCGCTGGTTTTAGCTGCGCCGCCATGGGAATAGACTGGTATTGCGTGGTCTCACGTTCCCCGGCATAGGCCATCACGCTGATATCATCCTGCGCGCTGAGCTGACGTTCATAACGCAGTCCTGCCTGGGTTTGTTTGACGGTTTTGCGCGTATTGTACTGTTCAGCGCGCGGTGCCTGCTGCGGATCGGCTTTCCACTCAGATTCAGTCAGTCCGCCGGGATCGTCCGCCTTAATATCCACACTATTAAAAATCAGCGAGAGTTTACTGGCATCGTCAAGGCGCACACCCAGTTTGGCATTCGCCAGGTTTTTTCGCGCGCCGCTGTGAGCACGGTAGCCGTGGGTGGTGAAACGGGTAGTCGATACCGTGTAATCCACATCGCCAGGCTGTGTGCCGTCGCCCATAGCGCCTGTGGCTTTTAGTCCATAGCGCCAGCTTCCATAACTGCTGTAGTAGCTGCTGGCTTCAAGGGTAGGCGGCTCTTTCCCGGTTTCAGTGGTTACATTTATCACGCCGCCAGAAGCGTTACCGTATAGCGCTGAGAAGGGGCCGCGTAACACTTCAACGTTTTGTATGCTGTTAATATCAATATTCGAAATCTGTCCTTGCCCATCCGGCATGGTGGCAGGGATGCCATCAACATACAGACGAATGCCGCGCACGCCAAAAGCGGAGCGCGAGCCAAATCCGCGGATAGAGATTTGCAGATCCTGTGCGTAGTTTTGACGATTTTGCACCTGCAACCCCGGAACGCTGGTTAAAGACTCGGATAAATTGACGCGCGGCGTCGCCAGACGCATATCTTCGCCTTCTACGACGCTAACGGCGGCAGGCGTATCCAGCTCGGATACAGTTTGCGGCGTCGCGGTTACTATCATCGTTTGTTCATTGGGCGTGTCGGCAGCCTGAAGCACCGGGGAGAAGGCCAGGGGAAATAAGAAGGCGGGATAAAGTCGCTGTCTAACGGAAATAATTTTCATGAAAATGCCGGGTAAATGTAAGCGTATCAACGGAAAACGTGACATTAAGAGTAGTCAATATGTAAAGTTTTTAAATTTTAATCGCACATTAAGTTAAGAAAATGTGCTGTATTTAAGGGCTATCGCACTCGCAGGCGAGTAAAAGCTCCACTTTCTGATAAATAATGATTATTATTCTCAACTTATAATAAGCGCGGAACGAAGATTCTGCGCAGTGAAGCCGTGTGAAGCAGCTATACAAGTTTTTTATCAAAGGGAGTCGTTATGCACTTACGTCATCTTTTTTCGCCGCGCCTGCGTGGTTCTTTATTGTTAGGTTCACTCCTCGTCGCATCCTCATTTAACACGCTGGCGGCGGAAGAAATGCTGCGTAAAGCGGTAGGCAAAGGCGCTTATGAGATGGCCTATAGTCAACAGGAAAACGCGCTCTGGCTGGCCACATCGCTAAGCCGTAAACTGGATAAAGGTGGTGTGGTTTATCGTCTCGACCCGGTGACGCTGGAAGTCACGCAAGCGATTCATAACGATCTTAAGCCGTTCGGCGCCACGATCAATACCGTGACCCAAACGCTATGGTTTGGCAATACGGTTAACAGTGCTGTTACTGCGATTGACGCCAAAACTGGCGATGTGAAAGGCCGTCTGATCCTTGACGCGCGCAAACGTACCGAAGAGGTTCGTCCGTTACAGCCTCGTGAGCTGGTTGCTGATGCGTCTACCAATACGGTCTACATTAGCGGTATTGGTAAAGAGAGTGTAATTTGGGTGGTGGATGGCGAAACCATCAAACTGAAAACGACGATTAAAAATACCGGCAAAATGAGTACGGGTCTGGCGCTCGACAGTAAAGCGCAACGCCTGTACACCACTAATGCGGATGGTGAATTCATCACCATCGATACCGCCAGTAATAAAATTCTCAGTCGTAAGACGTTGTTGGATGATGGCAAAGAACACTTCTTTATTAACCTGAGTCTCGATACCGCAGGCCATCGCGCGTTTATCACTGATTCGAAGGCGGCTGAAGTTCTGGTTGTCGATACCCATAATGGCAATATTTTGGCCAAAATCACGGCGCCTGCCTCTTTGGCCGTCCTGTTTAATCCGACGCGTAACGAGGTCTATGTGACACATCGTCAGGAAGGGAAGGTCAGCGTGATCGATGCGAAGAGCTATAAAGTTGTTAAAACGTTCGATACGCCGACATATCCGAATAGCCTGACGCTATCGGCAGACGGTAAAACGCTCTACGTCAGTGTGAAGCAGAAATCGACGCGCGAGCAGGAAGCGACACAACCGGATGATGTTATCCGCATTGCTCTGTAAATATGACTGGAGGGGAAGCCCCCTCCAGTCATCTCTTTAAACGCACCGATATGCCTCTTTACACCCCACCGATAGCCTGATGATTCTGTGAGAATTACACAGCCCTTTTGCTGTAGTTAACTCATTATATTCACGGGAAAATATGAAAAAATCATTTATATGTTCAGGTTTGGGCATGATATTTTTTATGCTTGCGGGTTGCACAACCCACTATGTGATGACGACGAAGAGCGGGCAAACGATTGTGACTCAGGGTAAGCCGCAGTTAGATAACGAGACGGGAATGACCAGTTATACCGTTCAGGAGGGCAATCAGCAGGAAAAATCCGCCATTATCTGTAATCAGGTGGAAGCCAGTGGTATTGCCATCAAGCGGCTGGCCGGTTCCGAGAAAAATCGTTCCCACCACCAGGAAAATAACTATCGCGAGTACTTTTACCAGCGCGAACCAGAACTCCATTTCGGCAAACCATTTTATGCCGATCATATTCATCGTGCCGACAATGGCTAACGCGCCAAGCGCGAACACCCATTGCGGAACGTCGCTAAACGCGCCCAGTAGTGCATATATAATGCTACGGCGGTGATATCGAAGATCCCGGTCATCGCCCAGACCGGCAAATTTTTTGTTCCAGTTGTAAAAAGTGGCCTCAGAAATACCCATCTTTCTGCAGACTTCCCCGACGCGGGTGTCGGTTTCGGCCTGTTTCAGTGCAAACGCAATCTGTTCTTCGGTATAACGGGTCTTTTTCATGGCAATGCGCCTCTCTGTGAGGTGTAAGAAAGACCGGATATTTCAGGATACAAAATGCCAGTAGCAAACAACTTACTGAAATCCATAAATTTCTTCTGGCGATACGTTCCCTTTATTTTCCCTGAAGGCAGGATTTTCTGGCATCCAGTCACTCAAAAGATAACGATTATAATTCTCGTTTTGTCGTCTCATATTACCCCTCACAGGCACATATCATTTGAAAAAACACAAAAAAAAGACAGATCGTCACGCGCTCTTTTGAGAACTTATTGAATTTTTTCTAGAATGTTGAGTGAAAGAATGGATAAAAAATACGCCAGCGCGGCGTGAAGAGGAGATATGACGTTTCTTAATTGTTACCGTCTGTAAATTAAAATGGCTTTTGTTAAGTTTTTTGTGACTTCATGCAAAGAGTTCAAGTGTAATCATGCGATCCAGATGATATTCAAACGCAGGATCGGCCATCTCCGGAATACCCAGCACATACATACCGTCCAGCCCGCACACCAGCGCAATGAGCCGCCAGGCGATATCTGGGGCGTTAGAGGTTGAGGTAAATTCACCCGCCTGTTTGCCCTGTTCGATAATGCTGACCGTTTCCTTATGCCACATCTGCATCGTGAGGAGATAAGCGCTTCTGATGTGCGGATCCCGGTCTGCCAGAATTTGCGCCTCCCGCCACAATTTTATGTAAGGCTCAAAGCCGCCGTCTTCGCTGCCCAGCATGGCATGAAGCCGTTCACGCCAGGTGGCGGGCGGCGGAACTTGCCCGGCATCAAGCAGAGTACGGATCAAATGGACAAAGGCCAGCGCTTTGAGTTCGCCCGCCGAGCTAAAGTGGTGATGCACTTGCCCGGCGGCGACATCGGCTTCTGACGCAATCCGCCTCACCGTCATGGCGGCAAAACCGTCTTCCAGCGCCACGCGCATTGCCGCTTGCAGGATCACTTCGCGGCGTTCATCCCGGTTCAGGTAACTCATATTTTCTCCACATTAGCCGATGCGCGCAGTGTAACAAAAAGCTGGACATTTGTTCAACTTACCGTAGGATCCTAAAACTGGACAAGTGTCCAAGTTTGATTTTTTGAAGGGAGAGTTATGTTTCGTCAGTGGTTAACGTTAGTCATTATTGTGCTGGTCTATATTCCTGTCGCCATTGATGCCACGGTCCTGCACGTCGCCGCGCCGACATTGAGTATGACGCTGGGCGCCAGCGGCAACGAGCTGCTGTGGATCATTGATATTTATTCTTTGGTCATGGCAGGAATGGTGCTGCCGATGGGCGCGCTTGGCGATCGTATCGGTTTTAAACGTCTGCTGATGCTGGGCGGGACGATCTTTGGCCTGGCGTCACTGGCGGCGGCGTTTTCGCATACCGCCAGTTGGCTTATTGCCACCAGAGTATTACTGGCTATCGGTGCGGCGATGATTGTACCGGCGACGCTGGCCGGGATACGCGCCACCTTTTCCGATGAGAAGCAGCGCAACATGGCGTTGGGCGTCTGGGCAGCGGTAGGTTCGGGCGGAGCGGCGTTTGGGCCGCTCATCGGCGGCATATTATTAGAGCATTTTTACTGGGGATCGGTTTTCCTGATCAATGTGCCGATTGTGCTGGTCGTCATGGGCTTAACCGCCCGCTATGTTCCTCGCCAGGCGGGCCGTCGCGATCAACCGCTCAATCTTGGCCATGCGGTGATGCTGATTATTGCCATTTTGCTGTTGGTCTATAGCGCTAAAACCGCGCTGAAAGGGCATCTGTCGCTGTGGGTCATCTCGGTTACCCTGCTTACCGGCGCGCTGCTTCTGGGGCTCTTTATCCGCACACAGCTTGCCGCATCGCGTCCGATGATTGATATGCGACTGTTTACCCATCGCATTATCCTGAGCGGCGTCGTGATGGCGATGACCGCGATGATCACGCTGGTGGGTTTTGAGCTGCTGATGGCGCAAGAGCTGCAGTTTGTTCACGGACTATCGCCTTATGAGGCCGGGGTATTTATGCTGCCGGTGATGGTCGCCAGTGGATTCAGCGGGCCGATTGCGGGCGCGCTGGTCTCGCGTCTGGGACTACGGCTGGTCGCGACGGGCGGCATGGCGTTAAGCGCGCTGAGTTTTTATGGCCTGGCGATGACGGATTTCAGCACCCAACAATGGCAGGCCTGGGGGCTGATGGCGCTGCTGGGATTTAGCGCCGCCAGCGCATTGCTGGCTTCCACGTCGGCAATTATGGCCGCTGCGCCGGCAGAAAAAGCGGCGGCGGCCGGCGCGATCGAAACGATGGCTTATGAACTGGGCGCGGGACTGGGCATCGCTATTTTCGGTCTGCTGCTAAGCCGTAGCTTCTCCGCCTCTATCCGTCTGCCTGCCGGGCTTGAGGCGCAAGAGATTACCAGAGCGTCATCTTCAATGGGGGAAGCGGTGCAGTTGGCGAATAGCCTGCCGCCGACACTGGGGCAGGCAATACTGGACGCCGCCAGACAAGCCTTTATCTGGTCGCATAGCGTGGCGTTAAGCAGCGCCGGAAGTATGCTTCTTTTACTGGCGGTAGGGATGTGGTTCAGCCTTACAAAGGCGCAGCGTCAATAATTTAATGCGTCGTCTGACAGGGAGAGTCCATTTCCTCAACTTCTTTACCGCTAAGGCGTGCGTATTGCCCCGTCAGTCGCCAGAAGGCAGGTTGGGTTTCGGTATAAATTTCCGCAGCCAGAATCAGCCGACGGCGATCAACTTCGTTCAGTTCCAGTAAGGTCCAGGGAATAAAATAGCGATCGGTATCGGTAAGTCGAAACCACAACGGACACCCGCAGCCGGAGCAGAAGTAGCGTTCGCCGCGCGAAGAGGATGAAAAGTGTGGTGGTTCCGGGGAAAGGGGGGCTAGCTGTGGTTGCCCGCAGGCTTCCAGATACATGGCGATCCCACCCGACCATTTTTGACACAGCGTACAGTGGCAGGCATAGACATCCAGCATTTCGACGTCAACGGTAAAATGGCTCCGCCCGCAAAGGCAACGTCCTGTGAACGTTTGCACGGCATACTCCTTATGACCGGTTCAACATCATGAGAAAAAGCCAGCCCATCATGGGCTGGCCTGGACTTCATTACATCATGCAGGATTAGAACTGGTAGTTCAGACCAACAGCAACGATGTTGTCGGTGCTAACCCCGGCAATACGGGTGAAGTTATTGTCATCCAGCAGGTTGATTTTGTAATCAACGAAGGTGGACATGTTTTTGTTGAAGTAGTAGGTCGCACCCAGATCTACGTATTCAACCAGATCCTGGTCTCCGAATACGGCAATATCTTTACCTTTAGATTTCAGGTAAGCAACGGACGGACGCAGTCCGAAGTCGAACTGGTACTGAGCCACGATTTCAAAGTTCTGCGCTTTCTCAGCGATACCAGCAACGTTGGAACCGTAAGTGGTCATGTTACGAGTTTCGGAGTAGGTAGTCGCAAGGTAGATGTTGTTCGCATCATATTTCAGACCAGCAGCCCATACTTCAGCGTTCTTGCCGTCAGCTTTGAATATGCTGTTGTGATTATTCTGAGCGTCAGTGCGGTCAGATTTCGCATAGGTAGCACCTACGCCAAAGCCTTCGTACTCATACGTAGTAGACAGACCAAAACCGTCGCCGTTAGCTTCCTGGACGTTGCTACGTTCGTTTTTGCCCTGGTACTGCGCGGCAAAGTTCAGACCTTCAACCAGACCGAAGAAGTCAGTGTTACGGTAGGTGGCAACACCAGTAGTACGGCCAGTCATGAAGACGTCAGTCTGGGTCCAGGTATCGCCACCGAACTCTGGCAGAACGTCGGTCCATGCGCCGATGTCGTAAGCAACGCCATAGTTACGACCATAGTCGAAAGAACCGTAGTCAGCGAATTTCAGACCAGCAAACGCCAGACGGGTTTTGTCTTTGTCAGCGCCCTGGCTTTCAGTACGGTTGCCTTTGAATTCATATTCCCACTGACCAAAACCGGTTAACTGATCGTTGATCTGCGTTTCGCCTTTAAAGCCCAGACGCGCGTAAGTTTTGTCACCATCACTTCCGTTATCATCAGAGAAATAATGCTGAGCATGAACTTTACCGTACAGATCCAGTTTATTGCCGTCTTTGTTATATACCTCGGCTGCATTTACCACGCCTGCTGCCAACAGGGAAGTCACTGCCACTGCCACTAACTTAAGTTTCATTTTAATAATCCTTATAATTTTCTTAGCGAGTTTCCTCAACCATTGTTAAACAAGGCGTTTATCAATGGCAGACTATTTTTAAATGACGAAGTGGTATAAGTTCAATAATAAGTTTCATAAGATTACAAATTATTTTAATTTGTGTGATCAAGATCGCCTTAATACATTTGATGGTATTAATTTAAACAGGGACTTTATTATGAAATATATTTTCGCAGGGGACTATTTGTCTGTTTATTATTTTGTTTTTTGTAGTGCCGACTAATTATTATATGCAGTGATACAGTTTCAATCACCGTTAAATATATATATTTATTATCATAACCACATCATTATTTTAACATATTTAACCATTTATCCATACTTGCATTTTTTGCCCGCTAAATCCTGCTACGGCGCAAGGTTGACGCTTAAAAAATAGCAGAATCGTCAAAGGAAAATAGGCGATAGATAAAAGCGTAGTTGTGTTGTGAAGGGTGTCAAGTTGCAGCGGGGCGATTTTATATCAACATCGGCCCGCCCGTCGCTATCAGCCCCGACGCGTTGCCAGCCAACAAAGTAGCGAACCTACGCACACCATGACTGCGCCTTGCCAGAAGGAGAATGACAGTGGTGCGCTGAGTAACAGCGCTGCCAGCGCAGAGGACATAACTGGCGTAAAATAAGACCCTACGGCCATGATAGTCACATTGCCATGAAGTATGCCCACATTCCATGCCGCATAGGCAAATCCCAACGTTAATGCCGCAGTGAAAAGTTTAGCAATTACCGGCAAGCTAAATATCATGGCGGGCTGTGGTGTAAGAAAATAGTGTAACCATAGCGCTGCGGCAGTGAGTAAAACAAAGACAGTGATGCCGTTAAAACCACGCGCATATTTATTTGTGACTGTGCAGTACGTCGCCCATATAAACGCACCAAGAAATGCCAGTAAATAACTTAGCGGACTGGTGGCAACATTGCTGATAATGTCTCCGGGATTAAGACCACTCTCGCCTCCCAGAACCCAGCAAACGCCAGTAAGTGCAATAAGCAATCCAGGAACAATAAGCCAGTTAGTTTTTTGCCCATTAAAAAGAATGGCAAACAGAATAGTCAGGCTGGGCCATAAATAGTTAACCATGCCGACTTCGATAGCCTGATGGCGAGTGGCGGCATAACCGAGAGAAAGCGCCAAGCATATTTCATAACTGACAAACAGTACGCTGCCTGCGATGAGGTATCGCCCCGGGAAACGACGGATATCAGGTAATCCGACGGTAAAAATCAGCAGCAGGCCGCTTAATGAATAGATCATGGCTGCGCCGCCTACCGGTCCGAGACCTTCGCTGACGCCGCGAATTAACCCAACCATCGTGCTCCACAGAACGATGGCAACAAGCCCTATTAGCGTTGCTTTTTGTGATGTCATGCTTTGTGACTGTCCTGAATACCGCGCAAAATAAACTGCCACTTATAGCACTTTTTCCGAGGGCGATGCCATGCAGTGTCATTTTTTAATACCTCCCTGGAGTTATTGCGGTTTAAAAATAGGGCTATTTAGTAGCGGAACCGTTTCAATATTGATTTGACGCAAAAAAGTTATCGATTTTGCTGTTAGTTTCCTCGCGAAGTTATACACGCATCCGGGACTGAGGTTTTGCTGCAGTTCGAAGAAGGCGTGCATCCGTGGAAAAAAGAGGAAAGCAATGGACGTCAGCCGCAGACAATTTTTTAAAATCTGCGCGGGCGGTATGGCGGGAACAACGGTGGCCGCACTGGGTTTTACCCCTAAAATGGCCCTGGCTCAGGCGCGAAACTATAAGCTGTTGCGCGCAAAAGAGATTCGTAACTCCTGCACATACTGTTCCGTAGGTTGCGGGCTATTAATGTATAGCCTGGGCGATGGGGCAAAAAACGCGAAAGAAGCGATTTACCATATTGAAGGCGACCCGGACCATCCGGTAAGCCGCGGCGCACTGTGCCCGAAAGGGGCTGGTTTGCTGGACTATGTTCACAGTGAAGATCGCCTACGCTACCCGGAATACCGCGCGCCGGGTTCCGACAAGTGGCAGCGTATTAGCTGGGATGAAGCTTTCACTCGTATTGCAAAATTAATGAAAGCCGATCGTGATGCCAACTTTACTGAAAAGAATGAGCAGGGTATTACGGTTAACCGCTGGCTCTCTACCGGGATGCTGTGCGCCTCGGCGGCCAGCAATGAAACGGGTATGCTGACGCAGAAGTTTGCGCGTTCTCTCGGTATGCTGGCGGTAGACAACCAGGCGCGCGTTTGACACGGACCAACGGTAGCAAGTCTTGCTCCAACATTTGGTCGCGGTGCGATGACCAACCACTGGGTGGATATTAAAAACGCCAACGTCGTGATGGTGATGGGCGGCAATGCCGCAGAAGCGCATCCGGTGGGATTTCGCTGGGCGATGGAAGCGAAAAATAATAACGATGCGACGCTGATTGTCGTTGACCCACGCTTTACGCGTACAGCGTCGGTGGCGGATATTTATGCGCCAATACGTTCTGGTACGGACATAACCTTCCTGTCCGGCGTGTTGCTGTACCTGATTGAAAATAACAAAATCAACGCTGAATACGTTAAGCATTACACCAACGCCAGCCTGCTGGTGCGGGATGATTATGCCTTTGAAGACGGTCTTTTCAGCGGCTACGATGCGGAAAAACGCCAGTACGATAAAACGAGCTGGAACTATCAGTTTGCTGAAAACGGCTATGCCAGACGCGATGAAACGCTGACGCATCCGCGGTGTGTGTGGAATCTGCTGAAACAGCACGTTTCCCGCTATACGCCAGAGGTTGTGGAAAACATCTGCGGTACGCCAAAAGCGGACTTCCTGAAGGTCTGTGAGGTGCTGGCCTCTACCAGCGCCCCGGATCGCACGACCACCTTCCTGTATGCGCTGGGCTGGACGCAGCATACCGTCGGGGCGCAAAACATCCGCACCATGGCGATGATCCAGTTGCTGCTAGGCAATATGGGGATGGCTGGCGGCGGTGTGAACGCCTTGCGCGGCCACTCTAACATCCAGGGCTTAACGGATTTAGGGCTGCTCTCCACCAGCCTGCCCGGTTATCTGACGTTGCCGTCGGAAAAACAGGCCGATCTGCAAACTTATCTGGCGGCGAATACCCCCAAAGCGACACTTCCCGATCAGGTGAACTACTGGGGCAACTATCCCAAGTTCTTCGTCAGTCTGATGAAGTCCTTCTATGGCGATGCGGCGCAGAAGGAGAATGACTGGGGTTTTGACTGGCTGCCTAAGTGGGATCAATCCTATGATGTGATCAAATATTTCAACATGATGGATAGCGGGAAAGTCACCGGCTATATCTGTCAGGGCTTTAACCCGGTAGCGTCCTTCCCGGACAAAAACAAAGTGGTGCAAAGCTTAAGCAAACTGAAGTATCTGGTCGTTATCGATCCGCTGGTGACTGAAACGTCAACATTCTGGCAGAACCACGGCGAATCTAATGATGTCGATCCGACGACAATTCAGACCGAAGTCTTCCGTCTGCCGTCTACCTGTTTTGCGGAAGAGGATGGCTCTATTGCTAACTCCGGTCGCTGGCTACAGTGGCACTGGAAAGGTCAGGACGCGCCGGGCGAAGCGCGTAACGACGGCGAGATTCTGGCCGGTATTTACCATCGTCTGCGTGAAATGTATCGCGCAGAAGGCGGTAAAGGCGCCGAACCACTATTGAAGATGAGCTGGAACTACAAGCAGCCGGATGAACCGCATTCGGAAGAAGTGGCGAAAGAGAACAACGGCTATGCGCTGGAAGATCTCTATGACGCCAACGGTACGCTGATTGCCAGGAAAGGCCAGTTGTTGAACAGTTTTGCATTACTGCGCGATGACGGTACGACATCCTCCTCCTGCTGGATTTATACCGGTAGCTGGACGGAGCAGGGCAACCAGATGTCCCAGCGTGATAACGCCGACCCGTCAGGGCTTGGCAATACACTGGGTTGGGCGTGGGCGTGGCCGCTAAACCGTCGCGTATTGTATAACCGCGCTTCGGCGGACCCGCAGGGTAAACCGTGGGATCCAAAACGGATGCTGATCCAGTGGAATGGCGCGAAGTGGACAGGGAACGATATTCCGGACTTTAACAACGCGGCGCCGGGGAGCGGGACCAATCCGTTTATCATGCAGCCGGAAGGGCTGGGACGTCTGTTTGCTATTGATAAGATGGCGGAAGGACCGTTCCCTGAACACTACGAGCCGATGGAAACGCCGCTGGGCACTAACCCGCTGCACCCGAATGTGGTCTCGAACCCGGCTGCGCGTCTCTATGAAGAAGATGCGCTGCGCATGGGTAAGAAGGAGCAGTTTCCGTACGTGGGCACGACTTACCGCCTCACAGAGCATTTCCACACCTGGACCAAACATGCGCTACTTAACGCTATCGCTCAGCCGGAACAGTTTGTGGAGATCAGTGAGACGCTGGCGGCAGCGAAAGGTATTGCTAACGGCGACTATGTTAAGGTAAGCAGCAAACGCGGGTTTATTCGCGCGGTCGCGGTGGTAACTCGCCGTATTCGCACGCTGCATGTCAACGGTCAGCAGATTGAAACGGTGGGGATCCCGATTCACTGGGGCTTTGAGGGTGTCGCGCGCAAAGGCTATATCGCCAATACTTTGACGCCAAATGTCGGTGATGCCAACTCGCAAACGCCGGAATATAAAGCGTTTTTAGTTAACATCGAGAAGGCGTAAGGGAGGCGAACATATGTCTATGGAAACGCAGGACATTATTAAACGGTCCGCAACAAACGCCATCACGCCGCCTCCGCAGGCGCGTGATTACAAAGCCGAAGTCGCGAAACTGATCGACGTCTCCTCCTGTGTCGGCTGTAAAGCCTGCCAGGTAGCCTGTTCTGAATGGAACGATATTCGCGATAACGTTGGCCATTGTGTCGGGGTGTACGATAACCCTGCCGATCTCAGCGCCAAGTCCTGGACGGTGATGCGCTTTACCGAAACCGAGCAGAACGGCAAGCTGGAGTGGCTGATTCGTAAGGACGGTTGTATGCACTGTGAAGATCCGGGCTGTTTTAAAGCCTGTCCATCTGCCGGGGCTATCATCCAGTACGCGAACGGGATTGTTGATTTTCAATCTGAACACTGTATCGGCTGTGGTTACTGTATCGCCGGGTGTCCGTTTAATATTCCGCGCCTCAACAAAGAGGACAACCGCGTTTATAAATGTACGCTCTGCGTCGATCGCGTCAGCGTGGGCCAGGAACCGGCCTGCGTCAAAACTTGTCCGACCGGGGCTATTCACTTCGGCACCAAAAAAGAGATGCTGGAACTGGGCGAGCAACGCGTGGAGAAGTTAAAAGCGCGCGGCTTTGAACATGCCGGTATCTACAACCCGCAGGGCGTCGGCGGTACGCACGTGATGTATGTTCTGCACCATGCCAATCAGCCGGAGTTGTATCATGGCTTGCCGAAAGATCCGCAGATCGATACTTCGATCAATCTGTGGAAAGGGGCGCTAAAACCACTGGCCGCAGCGGGATTTATCGCCACTTTCGCCGGTCTGATTTTCCACTACATCGGTATTGGCCCGAATAAAGAAACGGACGACGATGAGGAGGAGCATCATGAGTAAATCGAAAATGATTGTGCGCACGAAATTTATCGATCGCGCCTGTCACTGGACGGTAGTGATCTGCTTCTTCCTGGTAGCGCTGTCGGGAATTTCGTTTTTCTTTCCGACGCTACAATGGCTGACGCAAACCTTCGGCACGCCGCAGATGGGACGTATTTTGCACCCGTTCTTCGGCATTGCCATCTTCATCGCGCTGATGTTTATGTTCGTGCGTTTCGTCCACCACAACATCCCGGATAAAAAAGATATTCCGTGGCTGAAAAATATTGTGGAGGTGTTGAAAGGCAATGAGCATAAGGTGGCGGATGTCGGCAAATACAATGCCGGGCAGAAGATGATGTTCTGGTCAATTATGAGCATGATTTTTGTGCTGCTGGTGACTGGCGTGATTATCTGGCGTCCGTATTTCGCGCAGTATTTCCCGATGCAGGTGGTACGTTACAGCCTGTTAATCCATGCGGCGGCGGGCATTATTTTAATGCACGCGATCCTCATCCATATGTATATGGCGTTTTGGGTGAAAGGCTCGATTAAGGGCATGATCGAAGGGAAGGTCAGCCGTCGCTGGGCGAAGAAACATCACCCACGCTGGTACCGTGAAATCGAGAAGGCGGAAGCGAAAAAAGAGAGCGAAGAAGGCATTCAGTAATCTTTTCAGTCGCTTATAAACAAGGCGCTACAATGGTAGCGCTTTGTTTTCATCTGCTGCCTGTTATCAAACCTACTCAGACGACCGCAGCAAATCGTTTAACGACGGAAATCGATGACCATACGGCCACGAATTTGTCCCTGTTCCATCTCTTTAAAAATAACGTTGATATCTTCAAGCGGACGTAAAGCGACTTTTGGCACAACTTTTCCTTCCGCCGCGAACTGGAAGGCTTCGGTCAGATCCTGGCGTGTCCCCACCAACGAACCGACAACCTGAATGCCATCCAGCACCAGGCGAGGGATATCAAGGTTCATGGCTTCTGGCGGTAGCCCGACTGCTACCACGCGGCCTCCGGCGCGAACGGCATCTACTGCGGAATTAAACGCCGCCTTAGCGACCGCGGTAACCACCGCTGCATACGCGCCACCGGTTTTTTCCTGCACAATTTTAGCCGCATCTTCCGTGCGTGAATTAATGGTCAGATCTGCGCCCATTTCCTCGGCCAGTTTCAGTTGCCCATCATTGACATCAATGGCAATCACTTTCGCATTAAAGACGTTTTTCGCGTACTGCAAGGCCAGATTACCCAGACCGCCCAGACCGTAGATGGCAATCCACTGGCCAGGTTTAATATGAGAAATCTTCACCGCTTTATAGGTGGTAACGCCCGCGCAGGTAATACTACTTGCCGCCGCAGAGTCCAGACCTTCCGGTACTTTCACCGCATAATCCGCGACGACAATACACTCTTCGGCCATGCCGCCATCTACCGTGTAACCGGCATTTTTCACGTTGCGGCATAAGGTTTCATTGCCCGTATTGCAATACTCACAGTGTCCGCATCCTTCATAAAACCACGCGACACTCGCGCGATCGCCGGGTTTCAGCGAGGTAACGCCGGGACCGACTTCCGCCACGACGCCAATGCCTTCATGTCCCAGAATAACGCCGGTTTTGTCACCGAAATCTCCGTTTTTCACGTGTAGATCGGTATGGCATACGCCGCAGCACTCCATTTTCAGCAAAGCTTCACCGTGGCGAAGGGGACGCAGCGTTTTCTCAGTAACATCAACCTGATGATCTTGTGTGACAACAGCAGCTTTCATAACCTTCTCCTTTTATTAATAGTGAACTGCATAGCAGGTAAGGTGCTATTACCTCTTTAGGATTAATATTTCTGATGAGTTATGCAAGGCGGCAGAAATACAATGTAATAGTTTAGCCAGGATTATCCTAATAAATCCCCGTTCAATACATAAAGGTAGCTAATGTTAGTGGCTTGACAAATAAGCAGGAAAAGGAATGCAGGTGTGTCGACAGACTCACCAAAACTAAAGAAGAAAGTGATATCCGGCGGCATTCACCGCCGGGTACCTATTAAATGGAAGTCCGACCGTAGTCGCGGTATTCCGGTTTCCAGAAGTTATCGTCAATCGCCTGTTGCAGCGCTTCTGCAGAGGTTTTCACCGCTACACCTTGTTGCTGCGCCATTTTGCCTACGGCAAAAGCGATAGCGCGCGACACGACCTGGATATCCTTAAGCGCTGGCAACACTAATCCTTCGCCGTTATTCACCAGCGGAGAATGTTTCGCCAGCGTCTCACTGGCTGACATCAGCATTTCATCAGTAATGCGTGATGCGCCGGAAGCGATAACCCCCAAGCCGATGCCGGGGAAAATATAGGCGTTATTACATTGTGCGATCGGATAAACCTTATCTTTCCAGATGACCGGCGAGAATGGGCTGCCGGTTGCCACCAGCGCATTGCCTTCCGTCCAGGCAATAATGTCCTGTGGCGTGGCCTCCACGCGAGAGGTGGGATTAGAGAGCGGCATGACGATCGGGCGAGGGCAATGCTTATGCATCTCGCGGATGATCTCTTCAGTAAAGAGCCCGGTTTGGCCGGAAACCCCAATCAGGATATCCGGCTTTACGTTACGCACTACATCCAGCAGCGACAATACGTCATTTTCGGTATCCCAGTGCTGGAGATTGTCGCATTTCTGCACCAGCTTTGTCTGGAACGACAATAAATTAGGCATCCGGTCCGTCAACAGGCCGAAGCGATCGACCATAAAGACTTTCTGTCGAGCGGCGTCTTCGCTTAAACCTTCACGCTGAGTCTGTGCGATGATCTGTTCCGCAATCCCACATCCGGCGGAACCCGCGCCGAGGAAAACGATTTTCTGCTCGCTAAGCTGACTGCCGGCAGCACGGCTGGCGGCGATCAACGTACCGACGGTCACGGCTGCGGTGCCCTGAATATCATCGTTAAAAGAGCAAATCTCATCACGATAGCGCGTCAACAGCGGCATTGCGTTTTTCTGCGCGAAATCTTCGAACTGTAGCAGGATATCTGGCCAGCGCTGCTTAACGGCCTGAATAAACTCATCGACAAACGCATAATACTCATCGTCGGTAATGCGCGGATGACGCCAGCCCATGTAAAGCGGATCGTTGAGTAACTGTTGATTGTTGGTGCCGACATCCAGCACAACGGGAAGGGTATAGGCCGGACTAATGCCGCCGCAGGCGGTGTATAATGACAGCTTACCGATAGGGATCCCCATCCCGCCGATGCCCTGATCGCCAAGCCCCAGAATCCGTTCGCCATCCGTCACCACAATAACTTTAATGTTGTGGTTAGGCACATTCTGCAAAATGTCGTCCATATTGTGACGGTTCGGATAAGAGATAAATACGCCGCGCGCCCGGCGATAAATCTCAGAGAAGCGCTCACAGGCCGCGCCCACGGTCGGGGTATAGATAACCGGCATCATCTCTTCAAGATGGTTTTGCACCAGTCGATAAAAGAGCGTTTCGTTGGTATCCTGGATGTTACGCAGATAAATATGCTTATCGATTTCCGTTTTAAACCCCTGATACTGGAGCCAGGCGCGTTCGGCCTGTTCTTCAATCGACTCGACGACCTCCGGCAGCAGCCCTGACAAATTGAAGTTGCGGCGCTCTTCTACACTAAAAGCGCTGCCTTTGTTTAACAGGGGAAATTCCAGCAATACAGGGCCAGCGTAAGGGATATAAAGGGAACGTGCTTTCTTGGTTGTAGTTTCCATGTTACTCACTCTTTTTCGAATAACTGTCCCTGGCACCGTCGTTTCTCGTTATATATTGCCTTTCCACCAGGGAGCCGACCCTGAGTATAAAGCATTGTAAGGCATTAAGGTCATTCCTATAAACAAAAACACCATTGCAGAGGCAATGGTGTTTAACGTCATTTCAGGACTGTACGATTACTTTTGGCTATCGGCGCGGCGCTTTCTGCCGGTTGGGTTATTCACCACGCTGCTGGTGTCGCCTTCAGTAACAACCTTACGCTGGTTGGAAATTCTGTAATCCAGTCCAAGTATATGACGAGCCTGACGGTTCGATTTCATGTTAACTCCTCAATCCTGTTGCTAGTTTTAAGGACAAATTCGCTTACGCGAAAGAAACGTAACCCCTAAGGTTGCCGATACAGCATAGCAGGTTTTA
This sequence comes from Salmonella enterica subsp. arizonae, assembly GCF_008692845.1. Lineage (GTDB taxonomy): Bacteria > Pseudomonadota > Gammaproteobacteria > Enterobacterales > Enterobacteriaceae > Salmonella > Salmonella arizonae. The sequence goes on along the minus strand of NZ_VXJW01000001.1, from coordinate 424,665 downwards.
CAGCGTCGGGTGCTGCCCGCTCACTACATAGTTGATGGTCTGCTGGTAGATGTCACTGAGGATGTCATTGTCGGAAGCCTCAACCCATTTGGTCAGCTCCATTAAAATATCATCTTCAGTGACAACGCCTAACTCCGCGCGTAATCCTTGTTCGATCGCGTTGACCAGGGCCGGTTGCGCTGCTGAGGTATTTGCTGAGTGATAAGTAAACATATAATGCCTCCGTGAAGATGTATTTATTTAGTACGGCTCGCAGAAAATTAATTCGTATTCAGCATGGCAAATATTTTTGCGGCTGTGGTTAAGATTAGTCCTGGAAATATTTTAACGCAAGGCGGAAACTTAATTATATAGCGTAGAAGAAAATATACCACCTTTAACCAAGTAATCTTTCAATTACATATTCTCATGCAAACAATGGTTGCGCAATATATGTTTTAAGCGCTACTTAATGATAATTTTACCTTCAGTTATAAATAGATAGGAAAAATGTTAATAAAGGGGGGGACAACGGTAAATATGTCGCCAGCGGAAAAGTAAGGGGTAATGTATGGATATATTCTTTAAAGATGAGTTAACTTCTTGGTTTAATATCCATGTATGAAATAGCATAAAGTCATTTTTCTATATCTGAAGAGCAGATAAATGGCAACATGCCGCCTCTATCGGCAGGCCAACCCGGATTAGTTGAATAGTCTATACTTTGTTTTTTAAGCAAACAGGAGAACAAAAATGATAATTCATAAGAAAGGTCAGGCACACTGGGAAGGCGACATTAAACGTGGTAAAGGTACTGTATCAACAGAAAGCGGCGTCCTTAATCAGCAACCGTATGGGTTCAATACCCGTTTCGAAGGCGCGCAGGGGACCAACCCGGAAGAATTAATTGGTGCCGCACACGCGGCCTGTTTCTCCATGGCACTATCGCTAATGCTGGGAGAGGCAGGATTTACGCCGACATCCATTGACACCACGGCTGACGTATCGCTGGACAAGGTGGATACGGGATTCGCCATCACCAAAATAGCACTGCAGAGCAAAGTGGCGGTACCGGACATTGATGCCTCAACTTTCGATCAAATCATTCAGAAAGCAAAAGCCGGATGTCCGGTATCGCAGGTACTGAAAGCGGAAATCACCCTTGACTACCAGCTTAACGCCTGATAAACCCGCCAGCCCGGTAACCATGGGCTGGCCGCGAACATACCGTTGCAAAGGCACGCCAGGTGAGCTATGCCACACCGAGGAGATGCTATAGGGTACGCAATTAATTATATATATCACGCCATTTGCTGTTGTTGCGGTATACTTTTTCGCCTTGAGATCTGCTCGCCATGTCGATTTATTCATCAAACATCAAAATTAGTCAACGCAAATATCAATAATAGCCATATCACGCGTCGTGATCTTTATTCCTTAGAGAGGTGGGGTATTATTTTCTGTGTTCTACATTAACGGGTTAAAGCGCAGATGTAGAGGTTATTTATATAATTACTGGAGTAACAAAAATGAATAAATTCTCCCTTGCTACAGCAGGTATTATCGTGGCAGCGCTGGTAACCAGTGTTAGCGTAAATGCGGCAACAGATAACACTAAAACAAACGTTACGCCTAAAGGTATGAGCTGCCAGGAGTTTGTTGACCTGAACCCGCAAACTATGGCGCCAGTCGCTTTCTGGGTTCTGAATGAAGATGAAGACTTTAAAGGTGGGGACTACGTTGATTTTCAGGAAACTGAAACGACAGCGGTGCCATTAGCCATTGAGCTTTGTAAGAAAAACCCACAGAGTGAATTGAGCAAAATAAAAGACGAAATCAAAAAAGAACTCTCAAAATAAGAGTAAACTGATAGCAAAACCCGGCCAATATGTCGGGTTTTGCTGTTTGTTACAACGTCACACATAACATCTCCCATTTCTGCTACCAATCGCCCGGTATTGCACTATTTTCATTAGAGTCCTTTCAATACGGAGAACTAATGAAAACTTTACCGCTGGCACTCTTTATCATTCCTTTTCTGGCCGGATGCGGCGCCAATAATACGCCACCTCAAACGCCTGTTCCCGGTGAAAAAACATCGGCTAAATTACGTACCCTGGAAACAGGCGCGACGGCCATTCAATCCCGGCCTCCTGTCGAGGCTATCAGCACCTACCTTGATGGTTTTCATTTTTATAGCGGCGATAAAAACGGACAGATGGAGGCACACCATTACGTTACTATCCTGAATGAAGATGTAATGCAGGCGGTGATTTACGACGGTAATACCAAAAATGCGCGCCTGATGGGGGTGGAATACATTATCAGCGAACGTCTATTTAAAACGCTTCCGCCAGAGGAGAAAAAACTGTGGCACAGCCATCAGTACGAGGTGAAATCCGGCAGTCTGGTGGCGCCAGGCTTACCGCAGGTCGCGGATAAGGCGTTGATGAGTAAGATTATTAATACCTACGGTAAAACCTGGCACACCTGGCATACCGACCGGGATAAAACTCTGCCGATGGGTATCCCTGCGCTGATGATGGGCTTTACTGGCGAAGGACAACTTGACCCGACACTGTTGGCCGATCGCGATCGCCGTCTGGGGATTGATACCGAGGCCATTAAGCACGAGCGGCAAGATCTGCCTGCACGCCCCGTTATAAAGGGCGCTAACGCCTGGGAGCAGGGGGAGGTTATCCAGCTACAGCGTGCTGAGGGTTCTGGCGAACATGGGCGAGGCGATACCGCGCACTTCGGCACATCCGAGCAATCCCGGCGATAATTCCACTTTTTTACACGTGGATACGAAAAAATAACGCCTGTTAAGTGACAGTGTCACGTAAAGATTAGCCGCATGGTCTATGCTTGTTCTTCGGAGGCTGTAGAGGTTATGGGTTAAACGGAGCGACAGATGAGTTCAAAAATTTTTTGCAAAAGCTGGGGGGCTGAATATATCGCCGCCGATGTTGTCCGCTTTCGTCTTTGGGCCACCGGTCAGCAAAAGGTTGTACTCAGGCTTGCCGGTAAAGACTATGAGATGCTGACTAGCGGCGACGGCTGGTTTACGTCGGAGGTATCCGGGGTAGCGCCAGGTACGGAGTATAACTTTGTACTCAGCGATGGCCTGGTCGTACCCGATCCGGCTTCCCGCGCCCAAAAAACTGACGTCAACGGTCCGTCATATGTGGTTGATCCAGGAAGCTACGAGTGGCGTAATACCGGGTGGAAAGGCTGTCGTTGGGAGCAGGCCGTGGTGTACGAGATGCATATCGGCACGTTCACTCCGGAAGGCACCTTCCGCGCCGCAATAGCGAAACTGCCTTATCTCGCTGAACTCGGCGTCACCGTGATTGAAGTAATGCCCGTCGCGCAATTTGGCGGCGAACGTGGCTGGGGCTATGACGGCGTGCTGCTTTACGCGCCGCATTCTGCCTATGGGACGCCGGATGATTTCAAAGCGTTTATTGACGCCGCGCATGGGTATGGTCTTTCCGTCGTCCTGGATATTGTGCTGAACCATTTCGGCCCGGAGGGAAATTATTTACCGCTATTGGCGCCGGCGTTTTTCCACAAAGAGCGCATGACGCCGTGGGGAAATGGTATCGCCTATGATGTAGACGCCGTGCGGCGCTATATCATCGAGGCGCCGTTATACTGGCTGACAGAATACCATCTCGACGGCTTACGCTTTGACGCTATCGATCAGATTGAAGACAGTAGCGCAAAGCATGTGCTGGTTGAAATCGCACAACGTATTCGGGAAGACATTACCGACAGACCCATTCATCTGACCACCGAAGATAGCCGCAATATTATTTCTCTGCATCCCCGAGATCAGGGTGGCAATGCGCCGCTGTTTACCGCCGAATGGAATGACGATTTTCATAATGCCATCCACGTTTTTGCGACCGGAGAGACCCAGGCCTACTACAACGATTTTGCTGATGCCCCGGAAAAACACCTCGCAAGAGCGCTGGCCGAAGGATTCGCTTATCAGGGAGAAATTTCACCACAAACCGGCGAACCTCGCGGCGTAAAAAGTACCGGACAACCCCCTGTCGCCTTTGTGGATTTTATTCAGAATCACGATCAGGTCGGTAACCGCGCCCAGGGCGACAGACTGATAACCCTGGCGGGCGCTGAACGAACAAAAGTATTGCTCGCCACGTTGCTGCTTTCACCGCATATTCCGCTGCTTTTTATGGGCGAAGAGTATGGCGAAAGCCGTCCTTTTCTTTTTTTTACCGATTTCCATGGGGATTTAGCCCGCGCCGTTCGTGAAGGTCGCGCAAAAGAGTTTGCCGATCATGCAGGGGAAAATGTTCCGGACCCGAATGCGCCAGAGACCTTTCAACGCTCAAAACTTAACTGGAAGCAACAGCACAGTGAAGAGGGTAAAGCGTGGCTGGCGTTTACCCGCGAACTACTGCTTTTGCGCCAGAAGCATATCGTGCCGCTGTTGTCCGATGCCCGTGAGAGCTCAGGAACGGTATTGCAAACCGCGCCCGGGTTTATTGCCGTTAGCTGGCGTTTTCCGGGAGGAACACTGTCACTGGCGCTGAATATTAGCGCCACGACGGTATTGCTGCCCGATTTACCGGGTAAGACTCTCTTCGCCTGGCCGAATGAATCCACCGGGTCGCTTTCCCAACATTCTCTTATTGTCCGCTTAGCCCAGGGAGAGTCTGCATCATGATCCCAACTGCAACATACCGCCTTCAGTTTCGTAATGGCATGACTTTCGATCGCGCTGCGGCGCTGGTACCTTACCTTAAAAATCTGGGTATCAGCCATCTTTATGCCTCACCCATCTTTACCGCCACCAAAGCGTCAACGCATGGTTATGATGTCACCGATGCGAATGAGATTGAGCCTTCTATTGGCGGGCGCGAAGGGTTTGAACGACTGGTGGCCGAACTTAAAGCGCAAGGTCTGGGATTGATCATCGATATTGTGCCTAATCACATGGCCAGCTCGCTGGAAAACGCCTGGTGGCGCGACGTGCTTGAATATGGCAAGGAGAGCCGTTACGCGCGCCATTTCGATATTGACTGGTCGCGCCGACTGACGCTGCCTTTTTTAGGAGACACGTTTGACGCCGTGCTGCAAAACGGAGAAATTGCGATCAAGCCCGATCCCGCTACGAGTAAACCCACGTTCGCCTATTATGATAACTATTATCCGCTTGCGCCAGCGACGTGGCAGGGGCGCGAGGCTGAAATACTGGCGCTTACCGATAAAGCCGCTATTGCTGATTTACATGAGCGCCAGCCGTGGAAATTAATGTCCTGGCGCGATGCCGCTCGCTCGCTTTCATACCGGCGTTTTTTTGAGGTAACGGGGTTGGTGGGAATGCGGGTAGAAGATAAAACCGTCTTCGATGATACACACCGGCTGATTCTGGAACTGGTCAGAACGGGAGCGGTTGACGGTTTACGTATCGATCATATCGATGGCCTTGCCGATCCGAAAGCCTATCTTGAGCGTTTACGTCAGGAAGTGGGGCCGGCGTGCTATATCACCGTGGAAAAAATTCTCGCTAAAGGCGAGCAACTTCCTGATGACTGGCCGGTTTCCGGCACCACAGGCTATGAATTTATCGCCTCGCTGGCGGAGGTGCTGGTTGACGATGAGCAGATAGACAATCTGCGTCAGTCTTACGAGACCGTAAAAGGCGCGCCGGTGGATATGCGGGCGGAGTTGCGGGCGGCGAAACTGCTGATGGTCGATCGCAATTTCGAGGGAGAATTTACCCGGCTGCTCACTCTTGCGTTGTCGATTGCCGGAGAGCTACATATCGCACAGGAGGATAGCGTCGTTCGGGAGGCGTTGCGCGAATTATTAATCGCCTTTCCCGTATATCGCACTTACGGTACTGCAGAAGGGTTACCGCCGACCGATATTTGCCTGTTGCACCGTATTGTGGAGCGGGTAAAGACGCTTGAAAACCCTCCGCCGCCAGAAGCGCTTGCTTTTCTGTGCCGCCTTCTTACCGGAGAGGTTCCTACCTCCAGTCAGGAGGTTGCGACACAGTTTCGCGTTCGGTTCCAACAACTCACCGGCCCGCTGATGGCGAAATCGGTAGAGGATACGCTTTTCTTTCGTCAAAACATGGGGCTGGCGTTAAATGAAGTCGGCGCCGAGCCCGTCGCGCATCACTTCTCCATTGAGCGCTTTCATCATGAGATGAAAACCCGACAGGCGCGACAGCCTGATGCGTTATCCGGTACCTCGACTCACGATACCAAGCGCGGAGAAGATGCGCGGGCACGTCTGTATACGCTTACCGAAGCGCCGGAGCAGTGGAGCGAATGTCTTGCCCGTTGGCGGCAGATGAATCAGACCCATGTCAAATTTTTAAAGGATGGCACGGCGCCAAAATCGGCGGATACATGGATGTTATATCAGGCGCTGACCGGCGTCTGGCCCCCGGTGCTACAACCACAGGACGAAACAGGTTTAAACGCGCTGAAAACACGCTTTGAGGCCTTTGTTGAGAAAGCGCTGCGCGAAGCGAAACTGCGTACCGATTGGGTGGACAGTAATGAGGATTATGAAACGGCAATGCTTGATTACGCCCGTCATTTACTGGCGCCTGATAATCAGCCATTTTTGCAGGACTTTTATCGTTCATTGCAACCCTTCATCCGCGCAGGACTGGTTAACAGCCTGACGCAGAGCATCATCAAATTAACTGCGCCGGGAGTGCCTGATATCTATCAGGGGAGTGAGGCGTTGAATTTTAGCCTTGTTGATCCCGACAACCGGCGCGAACCGGATTTTGTCACGCTGGCGCAACAGTTAGGCCAACTGACGCCGGGGGTTTTCTCGCGCGAAGAAAGCTGGCTGAACGGGCAGGTGAATCAGTATGTCACCGCCGCCTTACTGCGTTTGCGTCAGCAGAATCATGATCTATTTCGTTTTGGCGAGTATTTGCCGCTGCGCGCCGTCGGCAAGCGTGCCGACAAGATCATCGCTTACGCCAGAATCAATCATGATGACGTACTGATTGTTGTGGCGCCCAGGCTGGTGTTCGCCGAATGTGACGGCTTATTGTCGCAATCACATGCCGGTTTCTGGGCTGAAACCGAAATTATTATACCCGGACAGCTTAATCAGCGTCGTTATCGCAATGCGCTTAACCAGGAGATGTTAACGCTTGAGGAACGCCTGTCGTTAGCCTCTCACCAGGGCGGCGTACTGGTTTTAATGAGCGACTGAGCTTATGTGTTGATGTGCCGTAACAGGACAACGTTTACCGTGGGTGGAGAAAGAGAATGACAACAAACAGGACTTTTGAAATCAGATCAGGGTATAACCATACGCTTGGCGCGAATTATGACGGCGAAGGTGTGAATTTCGCTATTTTTTCCGCTCATGCGGAACGCGTCGAGCTTTGTCTTTACGATCCGAGCGGGGAACATGAAATTGCCCGTCTGGAATTACCGGAATATACCGACGAGATATGGCACGGCTATGTCCCGAATTTGCAGCCCGGCGCGCTGTATGGGTATCGCGTTTATGGCCCTTATGACCCAGAAAATGGCCATCGTTTTAACCCTAATAAGCTGCTTATTGATCCTTATGCCCGTGAGCTGGTGGGCGATATCCTCTGGAACGATGCGCATTTCGCGTATCAATTACTCCATGACGATAAAGATTTGACCTTTGATGACCAGGATAGCGCGCCATTTACACCTAAATGCCGGGTGATCGATCCCGCTGAGGCTAACCGGGAGGACAGGCAACGGCCTTCCATACCGTGGTCGAACGCTATCATTTATGAAACGCATGTCAAAGGGTTTACTCAGCTCAATTCTGCGATCCCTGAACCTTTACGCGGTACGTTTGAGGGCATGGGGCATAAAGGTAGCGTGGATTACGTTAAAAGTCTGGGCATTACCTGCGTCGAACTTTTACCGGTTCACTGGTTCCCGGACGATCAGCACCTGCTTGATAAAGGGCTGAAAAATTTCTGGGGATACAACACGCTCGGTTTTTTTGCTCCGGCGACGCGTTACTACGGCCCGAAAGGTATTCAGGGATTTCGCAATATGGTGCGCGCTTTCCATGATGCAGGTATCGAAGTGATACTGGATGTGGTCTATAACCATACGGCAGAAGGGAATGAACTTGGCCCCACGCTGTCATTTAAAGGTATCGATAACTTCTCTTACTATCGTACCATGCCCGATCAGCATCGGTATTACATTAACGATACGGGGACAGGTAATACCGTCAATACCTCTCATCCGCGGGTACTACAAATGGTGATGGACTCCCTTCGTTATTGGGCGGAGTCAATGCATGTCGACGGTTTCCGTTTTGATTTAGGCACCATCCTTGGGCGTGAGCCGGAAGGCTTTGATCAGAGAGGCGGCTTTTTTGATGCGGTAACGCAAGACCCGGTGCTGGCAAAGCTTAAACTGATTGGCGAGCCCTGGGATATCGGACCGGGCGGCTATCAGGTTGGTGGTTTTCCGCCGGGGTGGGGCGAGTGGAACGATAAGTACCGCGATACGGTACGCGAATACTGGAAAGGTGACAACGTCACAAATGATTTCGCCGCACGCCTGCTGGGGTCCGGCGATCTCTACGATTTGCGCGGTCGTCGCCCCTGGTCAAGCGTTAACTTTATTACTGCCCATGACGGCTTCACGCTGAACGATCTGGTGTCTTATAACGACAAACATAATGAAGCCAATGGCGAAGATAATAATGACGGGCATAATGATAACCGCTCCTGTAATTATGGCGCAGAAGGGCCAACCGACGATGAAGGCATCAATGCAATACGCGAACGGCAGAAACGCAATTTTCTGACCACCTTACTTTTCTCGCACGGCACACCCATGTTATTAGCGGGCGATGAGTTTGGCCGCAGTCAAATGGGCAATAACAATGGTTACTGTCAGGACAGTGAAATATCGTGGATCCACTGGGATAATTTGCCGGAAACCGCCAATGCGCTACGTGAATTTACCCGTCGCCTGATTCAACTGCGCGCCACGCAACCGTTATTGCGGCGGGAAAGCTGGCGTGACGGTCTGGAGATCCGCTGGTTTAACGCCGGAGGCGGGCCGCAGCAATCGGAACAATGGGACGAGGGATCGACGATAGGCGTATGCATTAGTCGTCCCGATCTCCAGCCGGAAGCGGGGATCTGGCATGACGCCTTACTGCTTTTTAACCCGTTCGAAGGCAGCGTACCGTTCCGGATTCCGATGTGGGGAGAAGGCGGCTGGATGCTTGAACTGACGACTGCCGATAACGCTCAGCAGGGGATGCGGTTTACCGAAGAGAGGGATTTCGATCTGGCCGGACGCAGCATCGTGTTATTCAGACGCCCCTGATGCTGAAACTGCGATCCAAACCCAACTGGTCTTTATGGCCGGTTGGGTTTGGGCGATGGTGGTGCAGGCTAAACGCTTCTGGCTGCATCACGACTTCCGGTAATCAGATAAGCAAGAGAGGACATTGTTTCTTACTATGCCGTAGTATTAACGCCGTTCACATTTTTCCGTCCGAGAATTTCATCCGCCTGTTGATACTCCTTTTATTGTATTCACCGATATTCGCTTCAGGCCGTCCATTGCCATTTCCAGGTAGGTACGGGGACACCCCAGATTTAAGCGGACAAATCCGCTACCCGCCGGGCCAAAGCCGCTCCCCATTGACGGAGCGATACCCGCGACATCCGCCATCACCCATTTTAGCTGTTCGTCATCCAGCCCCAGTTTTTTACAATCCATCCATAATAAATAGGTGCCCTGCGCCGGGATAATTCTCGCCCAGGGGAGATACTCTGCCGCCTGTTCAACAAACCAGCGACGGTTTTCCGCCAGGTAATCCAGTAGCGAATCCAGCCATTGTCTACTTTCATTCCAGGCGGTGGTCGCCGCCTGAACGGAGAGTGCATTAAAGACGTCAAGCCCATGAGCGTCCAGACGAGATAAGAATCGCTGGCGAAGCGTAGGGTCGGGAATGAGAAAATTAGAAATTCGCAGCGACGATAAACCAAACGTTTTGCTGGCCGCAGTGGCGGAGATAACCCGCTTATGCCAGCGCTCCCCTAAATGCAGTACTGAGGTAAAGGTTTCACCAGGCAATAAGAGATCGGCCCATATCTCATCTGAGATAAGAGTGACATCATAAGTCTCACATAATAAAAGCAGTTGCTCCAGTTCGTTAGCCGACCAGCAACGCCCGGTTGGATTATGCGGATTGCACAAAATCATCAGCGGAGGGTGGGCATGGCGAAACAGCCTTTCCAGTTGGCAAAAATCCATCTGGTAACCATCGTTCGGCGACTCGCTAAGGGGATTCTCCAGCAGTTTTCTACCATTAAGCGTGATTATTTTGGCGAAGGAGCCATAGTATGGTCCCTGTACCACCACGCCGTCTCCTGGATGCGTTAACATTTGCACTAAGAGCGCCAACCCGGGTACGACGCCTTCCACGCTGCATACCCATTCCTGTTTTAACGTGAGCTGGTGGCGTGACGAAAACCAGTGAAGCAGGGCGTTAAAATAGGCCTCATCACGTTCGCTATAGCCAAATACGCCGTGCTCGATTCGCTGATGCAATGCCGCCTGAACCTCAGGCGGGCAGGCAAAATCGAAATCAGAAACCCACATCGGCAGCAGTTTTCCAGCGCCGTCGCCAAAGTGACGCTCAATGAAATCCCACTTTATCGAACCCGTGTTGGTGCGATTGATAATCTGATTAAAATCCATGTTGTTTCCTTATTATTCCGTCACTGACGATTGCGGCGACTTTTCTGAGGCGGAGGCAGTTCTGGCAATACCAACTCCGCTAAAACCATAAATTAATGCGAAGAAAATCGCCGCATAGCACTGGATAGCCCAGGGCAGAAGATCAAGCGTGCTAACGCCCAGCGTGGTCGCCATGTAGACGCCAGCCGAGGTCCACGGCAGGAGAGGTTCGATAACGGTACCAGCATCTTCAATCGTGCGTGAAAGGTTTTTGGTATCCAGCCCCATTCGACGATAGGCATCTTTAAACAGCTCGGCGGGAACTAACAATGCCAGTTTACCGTCGCTTGTCGCCCCGGTGACCAGAATTGTGGTGCCGATAGTGGCGGCAATGAGCTGACCAACGCTATGAATAATAGTCAGCAGCCGGTTAATGATGATCGTTAACGCGCCAGTTAACGTTAGCGCTCCGGCAAATGAAAAAGCGCAGAAAACTAACAGTATTGTTCCCATCATCGAGAACATTCCGCCCCGGTTTAACAGGCGTGGAACATCGGCCACGACACCTTCAGCGCCTTGCGGGAACATGGCGATATCAAATCCATCAATGAAGGCGTCCAGTCCCTGTTTGATACTTAGTCCCTGCATGATAACGCCGAGGAACAGAGCTAGTACGCAGGCGCTTAACATTAATGGGATGACGGGTTTCTTGCGAATTGCACCCCACAGTACGATCACCGGCGGTAAAATAAGAACAATATTAAAATGGTATAGCGACTCCAGCGAGTGGATGATGTCCGTAACGCGCTGCGGCGTGGCCACCTCGCCCAACATATTGCTGTGTCCGGCGATAAGATAAACTACTGCGGCAAGCAAGAAACTTGGCAGGGTCGTCCAGAGTAAATGCTGAATATGCTCAAACAGGGTGGTGTCTGCGACTATGGCGGCAAAGTTAGTCGAGTCAGACAACGGTGATATTTTGTCACCGAAATAGGCACCAGAAACAACGGCGCCGGCTGCCGCTGCAAGCGACACGTCCAGCCCGGCGGCAACCCCCATTAACGCAACGCCAACCGTCCCGGCGGAACCCCACGATGTGCCGGTACAAACGGAGACCACGCTGGTTAAAAAGAAGGCCGCAATCAAAATATATTCCGGGCTTATCAGTTTTAGTCCCCAGTACACCATGTAGGGAATGGTGCCGCTAAACATCCAGGTGCCAATCAAACCGCCTACGCAGATCAGAATCATGATAACCGGCATCGCTTTTGCCAGTTTATCCACTACCGAGTTAATGATGTCTTCCCAGCAGTATCCTTGCCACCACGCAATGCCTGCCGCTACCACCGCAGAGCACAGAAGGAGCGGTTCGATACGTAACCCCATGATGCCATAACCGATGATCAACAATAACAACATGGAGATGACTGGGATTAGCGCTAAACCCAATGACAGCGTTTTTTTCTTGTTTTGTGATGCACTCATAATGGAGCTCCGGTCAGTAAGGTAGCTCAAGGGTAGGGGGATACGCTTCCCATTACTGTGATCAATTACTTTCATCCATGTAACCGATTACATGAGAAGGGTTAATTTGATATCAATCACAGTTTTTACTGTTGACGACGCATTTACCGAGAAAAAAAGGGCGCGACAGAATCGCGGATCACCAGTTCAGCTTTGAAGCGGTTGCTGCTGGGCGGCGGCGTAACGCCCTGGTATAACTGTATCGCCATTTGTGCGGCACAACGCGCCATTTGTTCGACCGGATAATGCATTGTTGTTAACGCCGGATAGAGATACCGGGCCAGCACCACATCATCAAAGCCGACAATAGAGAGTTGTTGCGGCAGGTGAACACCGCGTTGATGAAGAATACGCATAATGCCGGCGGCCATAACGTCATTAAAAGTGACCGCCGCCGTAAGGGGAAGTCTACTATTAATAAGTTGATGCGCAGCTCGCTCGCCGCCTTCTTCGTTAAACGGAACGCTAATTACCCAGCGCGGATCTGGCGAAATTCCATATTCTTCCAGCGCCTGCCGATAACCATCAAGGCGTTCCTGACGATCGATAATTGGTAGGTCAGATGTCACACAGGCAATGCGCCGATGCCCGTTCTCTAAGAGATATCGGGTTGCTTGCCGAGCGGCGCTGCGATTTTCCAGCCAGATACACCGGTTAGCCATACCAGCGATATAACGATTAACAACAACCAGCGCCGGAAAGTGGGCCGCGTAGCGCTGCAACTCTTTATCTGGCAATCGACTGGCGTGTACAACAATAGCCTCACAGCCTTGATTAATCAGAAAATCCAGCCCTGCTTTTTCCATTTCTTCATCGTGGCCGCCGCTACATACCATCAGGCGGTACTGCTGCTTACGAGAAACATCTTCTACGCCGCGAGCAAGGCGGGCAAAAAATGGATCGGCCAGATTGCCGGTTAACAATCCGAGCATATCGCCGCTACGTTTCGCCAGTGCGATAGCGGCGGCGTTTCGGCGATAATTGAGATCGCGCATGGCTTTCTCTACACGTCCGCGCGTCACAGGTTCAACCCACGCGGTCTGGTTAATAACGCGGGATACCGTTGCGGTTGATACACCGGCCAGGGATGCAACATCCTTTATTGTCGCCATGGTAAACTCATATTTGTGCGTTTAAAGGGGATCATCCACCTGTTTTCGCAAATACTGTGCCAACTGGTCTACTGTTTTTTCCCCTGTAGCTGCTTCGACCGTCAGATTTTCCAGTGTATTGTCAGTATCGTGAATACGGATGCCATTACGCCTAAGAAAGACCATGGTAACAAAAAAGGCAGTGCGTTTATTACCATCATGAAAGATATGGCCGCGGGCAATAGCGACCCAGTAGGTAGCCGCCAGTTCAAACAGGTCAGTAACGCCTTCGTAGTGAACACGATTCTGCACCCGATAAATCAATGCCTGTGCTCTGCCAGGGTCAGACAGGCCAACCACTCCGGGAAAGCGTTGCAAAATACGATCGTGGAAGGCAATGACTTCCTGCGCGCTGACCCAAATCATCGGTCAGTCAGTGCCCTGATAGTGTGTTCATGACGTTGCATGATGGCATCAAATTCCGCGTCGAGTTTGGCATTTTGCCAGGCTTCGAATTCGGCTTTGCTGATAAGCACGGCGGCGCTGCCATCACGACGGGTGATTTCAACAGGCTCGCCATTTAACGCAGTATCCAGCACGGTGGAAATGTTGGCCCTGGCCTGGGTAGAAGTATAGGTTTGCATGGGTATCTCCTGAGATGTACAAGTAAAGTGTACATTTAAATTGTACGCGATTTTTTTGCAAGAAGCATATCGTATTGACGCCCGCCAGATATATGGAAAGATGCAGTGCAGGAAAGACAGACAAGAAATGGTGAAAATAAATTCATAATGATGGATCACCAGACGCGGTCACTACGTCAGTTTTTTATTGTCCGTAGCAGCACAAAACGAAGTGCGACTCACCACACCCGAAAGGAGTTTGTAGTTGAAACGGGAGAGGGGGTAACCCAGACCTTCATCAAGACCCTACAAACAAGGCGCGTTTAGTCCTTATGCAATCACTGTTTTATGTTATCCCGTCAATTTAACATAATATACATTATACGCACTAATATGGAGATAGAAGGGTTTTAATGGTTTTTGGTCATGGTTTTGGGCCACATGCTGACGCGCCTCCGGCTTGTCCAACCCGACAAAACACCGGAATGATTCCGGCATTTCGTCGCGTTCCTGAATGCCTTATCATCACTTCCGCAGTCTGTGAGCGATTATGCTGAGCGGATGGCCATGTTGCTACTGATTGTGACCATGCTCCAGCGCGAACAGCGTCTCACCATCGGCATCACTTTCCCTTCCGGCGGGCAGTTCTCACACGTCTTTTCATCTGTTTTTGCCTGTACCCCAGCTTTGGTATTAATGCCTTCATAACTCACGGCTTCCGAGTAATCCATATCATCTTCCCAGAAATCACCGTGCGTTTCCGCGCTGACGGCCATCGGCTCATTCAGAACTGGATCATACTGTTTTCCCCGATAATCAAATCCTTCCTGACTACGGACTGCGCATTTCCTGCTCCCGGATATGACATATCCTCTTCTTCCCAGCCGCCATGGCTGCGTCCTGCTCCGGGAAAGTTCGGGTATCACCGGTCGCAGCCTCATAGAGCGAGTTGATAAGGCTGCGGAAGAAACCTACAGGCTGGTTTTTTCCATCCAGGTAATCAAAGCTGGATGGCTCTGCGGTTTCAGTTCTGAAACCCAGCCTGGCCAGATCATACTGCGACAAAAGTTGAGGCTCAGCCTGCCCTTTGAGCGCATAAGCATTTTCTGGCCTCAATTGCCAGTATTCCTGCTTTGTCGATTTATCGGCTTCTGTTTGAACCTTACTCAGCGGCAGAATGCCTGTCCGGGTTAGTGCGTGGGTGGTGCGGGTTTCCTCCTGCGCCGCTTTATATAACTGCTCCAGAATCCCTTTCACCACATTATTCGGCTGATTTATACCATCAATCAGGTCAAAGCTTGCAGGGGCTTTATCCAGCGTGGCAAAGCCCAGTTCGCCTAACGCGTACTGCGATATTTTCTGAACACTGACGGCAGGTAACCAGCCACCTTCCTGATATATCTGATAATAAGCCGCATCCTTGTTATCGGACAGTGCAGTTCCCGCAGCATCAACACCCGGCACTTTTGCAAGCGTAACAATACCCGATATCTTTGTTTTACGACTGCCCGCAACCATCCCCTGCTCACCCTTTTCAAACAACGGTGCATCGGCTTGCCACGTCAGATAAACCGGAGTATCTTCCCCCACCCTTCCTGTGTACGCCAGCAAGATGTATGCGGGCTTTCCGGAGATTTGCACTACCTTTTTTCTTGCGTGACAAGGCTTTCTGTTTGCGCCGTAAATTCCGGCTGGCGTTGATAAGGTAACGTGGGTTAGCAACTTTATCGCCATCCGATTTTATGGCGTAGTGGGATAACCCCATATCCAGACCGGTGATTGTGCTTACCAATGTTGGCTTCGCTGGCGCTTCGATTCCATCATCACAGAGTAGCGCTGCGTAATATTTCCCCGTTGCGCTGCGAGTTATTGTGATGCTTTTTAACGTGCCAGTAATTTCACGATGCAATTGTGCTTCAATCGCCGGGATGTTTCATTAATTTTCTTCCACCCAAGTTGCGGAAGACCCACTTTCGCACCGTTGGTAACAATAACCCGGCAAACGCTGTACAGGCATATTTCACCAGTGGGAGAACTACGACCCGATGGAATAAAATTACTTAATCGACTCTGATTTATCATTGTGATACGTGTGTGCAGTTTTCTACTGAAAATGACAACCGAAATACCCACCAACATTCAAGAGATGAATGTTGGTGGGTCAGCGCAGTACTTACTCTGTCATCAAACGATAAAACGGTTCCTCACGTAAAGCCTGTCTCTGCATTTCACCACCATCACGCCCACTTCGTAGTTCATTACGATAACTGAGATATTTCCAATTTTCAGGATGAACGTCTGACTCAGGACACTGTCCTGAAATAACCCCATTTTCGGATAGTCTGGATTCCAGACACTCTATAAATTGCCGTGTCTTGTGGAGAAACGACGCACTGTACTGCGAATTTTCCTGGTCTGGTTTTATATACAACGTGAACTGAGCGCCCAGGCTAACACGGGCTTGTTGAACGACCTTCTCCATATCGGTCACTTTCCACTTATCTACCGGACTGTCCTCTGAAAACAGCAATCCGGACAGCGCTTGAAATGCTTGTGGCACCATATCCCTGAGCACACTGATGTGGAACTTGTCACCGGCAAATTCGCCCTGAGACTGAGGTGATTCTCGACGAGCATGGATGAAAACATCGTAACCATGGTTATTCAGCTGAAAACCTTGGCTCATAGCAAAGAAACCGCTCTGACGCATCCCTGAATAGTCAGGCGCATCCAGCGCCTCTTTAAAGTGGGATACTGGCATCTTCCGCATTTGGTTGTGCAAGGAGTTGAAATTATTTTTCAGGTGCTTATTTGTAGATGGTATTTCCGCCCCATCATAAGCAGCTACAATATTCAAAGGAGAGATGTTTAGCTTTAGATTAGGCATATTTATGGGCATGGGAAATCTCCTTTGCGATATGGATATATCGCCATATTATTAGATATAAATTCTCAGTTTTTTTTAATAAAACGATTAGTTATCCAGAAAACCTCATTTTTTATCACACGAAAAAAATGATATTTCGGTCCGTTCCGAGCAGAAAGTTAAAGAAGGGTAATGGCAAAAGTTTAGATGCACTACTTTGCGGGCCTAGGGTGACGGAAAAATCTGGGGTTCCGGCGTATAACCCCTTATAGAGCCAGGCCGTTCATACCACTTCTGGGATAGATTCTTAGTATCTATGAGTTGAGTACCCTCATGTTTATTATTCTTTTTATCCTGTTTGTGTCAGCAGTTGCATCATCACTTAATCTCAGCTTACTAAGCTGGCTTGCAAAGTCTTGGGAACCACAATTTACAATGCTTTCGATTTTGAGTTTAGTATTTGGAGGGAAAAGCATCTCTGCCTCCCCCTTAAAATGTGCAACATCTCCTAGTATTCTACCTTTATGTCCTTTTTCTAGGTATATGTTGAGAATAGTGTCATTTATCCATGCCTTATCTGGCGATGTACTCATAAAAGCTTTGTCTATTATTATATTACCTACAGTAGTGTATTCCTTCAGCACATCTGATAATGCGGGCTTATCAAGCTTCAGGCCCCGGTATACGACTCTGTGATCTGTTTCGGGAAGTGAACTTAATCCCTCCACAATATCATTTATATAAACTGACATAGCATTTTTAAATTCCTCATCACTGGGTTCATTTGTGGAAAGATAGTCTCTGGAGAGCAGAGTTTCTTTTGCCTGTATTTCAGGATAATCATCCCCACGTAAATATTTATTAATCACACTGTATCCTTGAGCTGAATAGTACCTCAGAGCTTGAATCTGCTTTGATTCCTCTACAATCGCCCATTTTGATTTTGGTCGAGATGAATTACCTCCAATCATCGGAGGTGGCGGTGGCGGTGGCGGTGGCATCATATTGTTGACAGGAGCTCTTCTATAACCGTCGCCTTCATAGGCCAGCGTACGAGTAGCGCTAAGCTGTGTCAGTACCGGATTTTCGTCATACTCCAGCAGCAGACGGGAAACCAGCGTATCGGCTTCACCCAGTTCGTCAGGAAAGTGGTGGAACATCAGGACTTGGCGGCACAGGCGATGGAGGCGGATCTCAAAGCCGTAGTCATACAGGGAGAAGGAATCCTGGCGGGCGAGCCAGCTGTTCTGAGCAGTGAATGCAGGCGGTACCAGTGGATCTACGCCACGTTCGCCGTAGTCAAACACCAGGGTGAACAGCCACTGTGCCGCGGGTGTGGCGCTAGTCCAGAGGTACAGATCGGCGGCGGGGGTCGCGTTGCCATACTGTACCTTGCTGAGATAGCGCATGGCGCTGCGATCGCGTCCGGCCTCGTTCCCACTGAGGTCCACATTGTCACCGTTCTCCGCCAGGTAGGAGTAATAGATATGCTCGCCGGCAGGGGTCACCGACTCCTCAACCAGCCATTTTGCCGTATGAGAGGCGGCCTGCGGATCGCTGAGGCGTGCTGCGGCGGTTTTCCCCAGCAGGTGCAGGATGCCGTTACTGTCATGCAGCAGCCAGAAATCATCGCCGTTGCTGTTGCCCACCCAGTACTCCAGGCGATAAAAACTGCCCTCCGTGCGGGGCTGATAGCGGGTCACCGTGTAGCTTTGCGGGAACGATACGTCACCGTACGCGAAGCAGGTGACGGGATTGGGGGCATCACCGGTGCTGAGCGTTTGAACCAGCACTTCTCCGTCCGGCCCCAGAAACTCATCGCTGTCGTTATACTGCGGCACGCCATGGCTGGTGCGGCGGGCAATGCTCATTGTCGCGCAGGACCAGCCCACGCCGAAGGGGCCATTGCCGCCACTGCTGCTGTAGTGCAACGCCAGCGCAGGCGCAAAGCCGCATTCGGCGCTGATGGGCAGAGGCAGCGTTATACTGGCTAGGCCGTCAGGGCCTGACTGACTCAGCGCCTTGCCCCCTTTTGGCAGGAAGGGGGTAGTGATCAGCGCTAAAGTGGCAGATGAAAAACCATTTAGTATCAACATACACTATCTCCTGAAACTGGCCGTCTGATGATGGCCAAGTATATTTTCTGCTTACAGCGTCTGCTCTACGGCCTGTTCAAAGGCGCTGCCGCCGTACAGCGCGGTAGAGTGCACCTGAACAATGGCGTCGCTCAGATTCTGCAGAATAGTCTGCTACTCACTACTCTGGTAGCGCGGGAAGCTAAACTGCCGGCTGGCACGCAGAGTACCCGCAATCAACTGTTCCACCTGGGGAACGGTAATCGCTAACTGTCGGGCAGAGGTATTCAGTGCTTCAAATGGCGTATAGTCGGCGGTTTTCAGCCCCAGATTGGTCTGGTAAAAAGAGGTCAGGTCAGTGGTGGTACTGTTGTCCGGCTCGGTCGGCAGTGTCTGCTGCTCTGGTGACAGCCGGCTGGCGAGCTCCATGGCATAGTTACTGTTATCGCCGGTCAGCAAGTTGCTCAGGAACCACGGCCAGTCAGTGCTGCTCTCGCTGATAATATCTTCCAGCGACACATCGGTATTCAGCAGAGATAACTCCACCTGGTCGTGTGGAAAATGATACGGCAGCAGGGTCGGATATCGGGTCTGCGCCAGCGTTTCATCCACCGACTGCTCCGACGGCAGACTGGTGGCAATATTATTCTCCAGAATGTCATTAACCAGCTGCAGGGTCGGTATTTGCTGGTTAATGGCATCATTATCCACCATCAGGGTGGCCAGGTCCGGCCGACGCTCTGCCTGTCCCTGAATACCGCCGACGGCGGAACTGCTCAGGTTCGTGCCATTGTCCGGTGTCTGCTGCATGGCCCCCCGAACTCTGCGAGTCAACTGATTTTCTCGGAACAGGCAGCGGATATACTGCGCCTGGCCCATCGCCAGGTCCCTGGCTTTACCTTCGCGGGAGCACGGCCAGGACATATTGGCGTTAATAAACTGTTTACGGGTCTGACGGACAATATCAAACACGGAATAATAATTATATTTTGCAAAATTCCCTGCCGGGACCCGGATGGCGGTTTCGACCTGTGAAAGTGCCGGACTGGTGGTCTGATTCATATTCATAAATAATGGTGACTCCTGAAAATGAACAGAATGAAATCCTGAAGACTGATAATGTCTGCAGGGGAATTATTTTGTATTGCCAGAAAATAAGTGGCTTATATTGAGTTTATTCATGTGCTATTTTTCCGCCGTGCGGAATCGCGGTTCCCGGTGTGCAAAGATGGCACAACAAATTAACTCAGGAATAAACAACGTTCAGCGCTCCGGCGTCGGGTCAGGCCGGGAACAACCTGACCGCTGGCGTGGTCCCATTTCAGGAATTCATTCGCTGCGCCGTCATAGTCACCGTTATTCAGTTTCTTTAGTAAAGTGGCGTGAGCCAGCGCGTTAATGCCCATGTTTTAGGTAATTCACCAGAGCATCAAACTGATTCTATGTCAGATTGACGGCGACCAGCCGGTTTACTCCATGCTCCGCGGTGAACTACCGCTATGGAGGATGGGGATTGCTGACAATCTGAATCTGGCAAATGCCGTGAATACAGGTGTTGCGGCCCTTACGCTGCATAAGGTCAGAAGGTGGACTGTTGCAGTTCCTGCTGTATCAGTTTTATCGCTTTACGATAATCTGGTGTCTCCCGTTTCTTGGTCGGGTAATACAAGGAGGTACAGAGCGCTACGCCTTTGATGTGCAGTGCGTGCTCTGTTGATAATCCCAGAGCCCGACAGACTCTGACGGGGATGAGTAACATCGCCAGCCCTTGTTGTAACCGGTACAGTGAACTGAACAAATCGACGTTATCAAAACTGAATGCAGGGTTGGTAATACCTAGTGTCTGTTCAAAAAAATGGTATATGGTGTCCAGATTAAAATTTTTAGCCCCCTCATGAAGAAGTACAGGTGTTCCGGCCAGCCTGTTGATATCAGGTTTGCCGCAGAGAAAGAACTTTTTAGGAATAAATAACATGACCCCCCCCTCCACTGATGTCCGGCAGACAAGCGATTCCCGATGAAAATAATGTCTGGCAGAAATAACAATGCAGTTGTTTGTCTGACACAGTTCTTCTATTATTTGGCTGTTAACGGCTCTCCCCATTATATTTGTTTTCTGGCCGGAAATGTTCAGTGCTGAAA
This sequence comes from Salmonella enterica subsp. arizonae, assembly GCF_008692845.1. Classification (GTDB taxonomy): domain Bacteria; phylum Pseudomonadota; class Gammaproteobacteria; order Enterobacterales; family Enterobacteriaceae; genus Salmonella; species Salmonella arizonae. The sequence continues at coordinate 403,647 of NZ_VXJW01000001.1, read as the reverse complement.
TGATCAGATTTTTTAAACTTTCCGGATAAATCTCGTCAAATATTATTTCTAGTTGTTTCGTTTTACCCGTGGGTCCGATTTCCTGCTCCAGTGCATGTAAGAAAATATAATGGGATTTTACTTTTCGATAAATAGTTTGTGCAAATTCGGTTGGAATAAGAGTGCCATTCTTCCGTATAAAGAGTCTTTGTTTCAGCTCTCTTTCCAGGTCTGAAATAACCCTGCTCAGTGGGGTTCGGGTGATATACAGTACTGATGTTGCGATACTGAAGGAACCTGTTTCCATCAGTGTTATGAAAATTTTTAATTTTTTATTAATCAAGAAATCCATAATATCTCCTTTTTTTATCAGAATAATCCTGAAAAAATGTTTTGATGTGCAAAAACAGGATGGCGGTGACCTGTTTTTGCACAGACTGATTAGTTGTTACTAATCATGGTGTTACTGGATAGGATTATGGGCGATAGATTTTATGCATACCCTGACTTTATTTCTGAGTGGATTTAATTGACCTGTTATGATATATAGCTGGATAACAACGATGTATACCCATGATCAATGAAGATGCTTGGTTTCAAAAATAATCAGGATCATGCTGATGGCTATGAATGTTGGGTTGACCGCAGAACAAAAAATCGCTCTTGAAGCATTACAACGAAAAAGTCGCGATCCCATAAATGAACAGAACATAATGTACGACTGGGCCGGAATTAAACGGGAGGCGTTATTAGGCCTGGCGCACTACAGGACAGAATGCCGAGCCTTTTTATAGGGGTCTGATGTTCAGTCGAACGAAAACTCACGCCAGGCGAGAAAGGTTGTCTGAAAAATCGATTAGTGTGCACTGGTGTCCGTTAAATGCCATTTTCCGATTAAAAAGACACCGTTTTTCGCGCATTTTTCACTGTCCATAATATTTTGATTTATCGAACAAAATAGGCTTAATGTGTGAAACCGTTCCGTTGAGCGTCAAACCCCTTATGTTGCTGATTTATCGTTCGCCCCATTATTTTTGTTTTTGCTGGGGAGCTTTGATGTCAGAAAGGCGCGGGCATGCCGGGCTTCATGCTCAGAAACGACACCGGCAGGCAATCCATCGATGCCATAACGTAAAGCACCGGAAACAGAAATTCGCTCAAGGTATTTCCACCTGCAGGTGATAATTCGGGCTGCACCCTGCCATTCCGGGAGGGTTAAACCTGCGTCGGGGTTCTGTGCAATAAAGTCGGTAACATCCCTGGTGATACCAATTTTTATTGGGCGGAAACCACCTTCTTCAGCGCGCAGCAATGGAAAGAGAGCTTTTACTTTTTCGAGACTGGCGTTGATGAATTCGGGCTCCGTTTGGGAAAAGGAAAATATGGACGGCATCAATCTGGGGCTGACCAAAATGGCTGAGTCCTGTCCGGGAACCACGCGAGCTTCGCTGGAAAACATGCAGGCATGGTATATCCGCGATAAAACATACTCTGCTGCACTGGCTGAACTGGTTAATGCCCAGAAGTCACGTCCGCTGGCGGCATTATGGGGAGACGGTTCAACCTCATCTTCCGACGGTCAGAATTTTCGAATTGAGTGTTGACAAAAAGCTCATCACACGTTGTTTTAAGGCTTCAGGCGTGACTCAGAGTTCAGGTTTTAGTTTGTCAGTCATACAACCAACGACCAGCTTTGGCGAATTCGAGAGGCTTTCAACGCTCAGTATGTTTTCACCATGTCAAAACATGCTGCCGTCAGTAAACCCTATGCGCGTGCCTCCTCGCAAGGCTGTGGGGGGCGCGTACGACTTGATGGCTATGTCGGCGCATTCTTAATGGTATTCCCCCTCTTTCCGAAGCATTTATCAAAAGCATTGTACTTATATTGAACATGTAAGGGGTATTTATGGGAATTATGCAGGCAGCCATTTGCACATTGTAAAGTGCGAGGAAAACATGAAAAAAATATATCTCGTCATTATATTAGTGCTTTTTATTTCTACAAATGTTTATACACAACTTCATAACAACATATTCTTTTGTCGAAATAGCCCAGCGTGTGATTTGTCTCATGTACTCCCCGACTACCGGGAGCACATTTCAGATACACCGTTGAAATATACATTGATAAGTACAGAGCCATTAGCGCAGGTGGAACTCAGACACTATGAATTATTATCGCAACACTGGTCGCCAGACGACATGGTAACTCCAGCACAATGGCGACATAACGTTGATATTTATATCCCAGAAACGGCAAAACAGCGCCACGCATTGGTGGTCGTAAATAACGGAGTCAATTACGAAGAAGGCGTGCAAATTAACAGCAAACCCGTTGATTTTACTCAGGAAACACTGGCAAGCATCGCCCGTGATACGAATACTATCGTAATATCAGTTAGTGATATACCTAACCAATATTTAACCTTTCAGGATGATAAAAAACCTCTGAAAGAGGATGAGAGTGTTTCCCGGAGTTGGGCATTATTTATGGAAGCTCCAGAGCAACGTAAGTTAATGCCTTTAAATATTCCTATGGTTTCTTCCCTATCACAAGCGATAAGATTAGCAAAAGAGGAACTAACGCGATGGAACATACATTCTTTTATCGTTACGGGTATCTCAAAACGTGGATGGACCGCGTGGTTGTCAGCTATTGCTGATCCTGATGTTGAAGCAATTGTTCCCTTCGCTATTGATCTACTTGATATTGATGCTTCGCTTGAACATATTTATCAATCATACGGAGGGAACTGGCCAATTACATTCTATCCCTATTATCAACAAGGGATAGATGAGAAAATAAAAACCCACTCATTTAGCCAGTTAAGGCAAATAATAGATCCTTTAAGATATCTTAACACGGTTTATCAGCCCCGCCTTGCAATACCTAAATATATTATTAATGCAAGCGGTGATGATTTTTTCGTACCAGACAATTCTCGGTTTTATTATAGTAAACTGCCGGGAGTGAAATCATTACGCATAGTACCCAATACGAGCCATTATTCAATTAAACAGATTACTGAAGAAAGCCTTGTTACATTTATTAATAGATTTCAAGATAAAAAAACATTACCACAAGTGCTCGGCATTATTCAACACAACCTCCTCACGGTCTATTTTTCAGAAGAGCCGATAAAAGTCGTTCGCTGGACAGCCACCAACCCAAATGCGCGTGATTTTCGTTATGCCTGTGGTATCCGCTATCATCCGCTTACGATAGATATTCCCGCCAATAATAGAGTAAATATTACGCTAAATGAGCCTGTGACTGGCTGGGAAGCTACCTATATCGAAGCAACATTTGATGATGGTTATGTCGCCACGACCCAAGTTTATATTACGCCGGACGATAAATACGCACAGACAGCGCCTCCCTCAGTTAACACCGCATGTCAAACGTTGCCGGGGCGTGGATTAGGTGAAAACGATATCGCAGATGGGGCATAACCAACATCTCATTGAATTTAAAAGCTCTAATCTATGGTTGGTCCAGCGATAAAGTTGGGTCAAAAACTGTTTTCCTTATCGCTGCATTATTATGGTCTTTATTTTGTAGGTTAACAGGTCTGGTCAGCGGATTGTGGACAATGCTTATCGTGCGCGTTCTTTTCGGTATGGCTGAAGGCCCCCGCTACGCCTTCGTTTCGGGGAAATGGTAGTAGCACACATGCAATCGATTGTTACGAATTAGAAGCACAATTGTTGCTAAATCATGTTGAGAGACACAATAAATGCAACATATGATGTCCACACTAACTATACTGGTTTGGGGTAACCGTTATGCAAACACAAGATACATTCTATCAAGTTATGCGTAGACACGGCGTGACAAGGCGTAGCTTCCTCAAGTTTTGCAGCCTTACCGCAACGTCTTTAGGCCTGAGCAGTTCGATGATTCCTCAGATAGCTTATGCCCTGGAAAATAAACCCCGAACGCCAGTGATATGGCTGCACGGTCTTGAATGTACCTGCTGTACTGAGTCTTTCATTCGCTCTGCGCACCCGCTGGCAAAAGATGCCATTCTGTCGCTCATTTCCCTGGATTATGATGACACCATTATGGCCGCTGCGGGACAACAAGCCGAGCAGGCGTTGGCGGATGTGATGCGTGAGTACAAAGGAAATTACATTGTTGCCGTTGAAGGTAACGCGCCGCTGAATGAAGACGGCATGTTTTGCATACTGGCTGGCGAGCCGTTCCTGGAAAAATTAAAACGCGTCAGCGCAGATGCTAAAGCCATTATCGCTTGGGGGGCCTGCGCATCATGGGGATGCGTGCAGGCAGCCCGTCCCAACCCAACCAAAGCAACGCCGGTTCATAAATTAATTACTGATAAGCCCGTTATTAAAGTGCCTGGCTGCCCGCCTATACCTGAAGTGATGTCCGCCGTTATCACCTATATGCTGGCATTTGATCGCATCCCTCCCCTTGATCGTCTTGGACGACCAAAAATGTTTTATGGTCAGCGAATTCACGACAAATGCTACCGACGCGCGCATTTCGATGCTGGTCAGTTTGTGGAAGCGTGGGATGACGAAGGCGCCAGAAAAGGGTACTGCCTGTACAAGATGGGATGTAAAGGCCCGACCACCTATAACGCCTGTTCAACCGTTCGCTGGAATGATGGCGTTTCTTTCCCTATCCAGTCGGGTCATGGCTGTCTCGGATGTTCGGAAGATGGCTTTTGGGATTACGGATCTTTTTACAGCCGGGCAACAGGCATTCCGCAAACCGGTATTGAGGCTACCGCCGATAAAATCGGTCTGGGCGTTGCTGGGGTCGCGGGCGCTGCCGCCATTGCTCACGCCACAGTCAGCGCCATAAAACATGCTCGTAATAAAAACAGCACTTCGTCAGAAAACGCGCCGGAAGAGAAAAAATAATTATGTCATATCCATATCAGACTCAGGGTTTTACGCTGGACAATAGCGGACGGCGAATAGTGGTCGATCCGGTTACTCGCATTGAAGGACATATGCGCTGCGAAGTAAATATCGACAATAATAATGTCATTACTAACGCCGTGTCTACCGGCACTATGTGGCGCGGTCTTGAAGTTATCCTGAAAGGCCGCGATCCGCGAGACGCCTGGGCATTCGTTGAACGAATCTGCGGCGTCTGCACCGGCACACATGCTCTGACCTCAATCCGCGCCGTAGAAAATGCGCTGGGCATCGCAATTCCGGACAACGCAAACTGTATCCGCAATATGATGCAGGCCACGCTACACGTTCACGATCACTTGGTGCATTTTTATCATCTGCACGCGCTGGACTGGGTTGATGTGGTTGCCGCCCTGAAAGCCGATCCGCATCAGACCTCCGCTATCGCGCAAAGCCTTTCCGCATGGCCGCTGTCCTCGCCAGGATATTTCCGCGATTTACAAAATCGTCTGAAGCAGTTTATCGAGTCCGGCCAACTTGGCCCTTTCCGTAACGGCTACTGGGGACATCCAGCCATGAAACTCCCGCCGGAAGCTAATTTGTTGGCAGTCGCCCACTACCTGGAAGCGCTCGATTTTCAAAAGGAGATCGTAAAAATTCACACCGTTTTCGGTGGTAAAAACCCACACCCTAACTGGCTGGTGGGCGGCGTTCCTTGCGCCATCAATCTTGATGAAACGGGAGCAGTCGGCGCGGTGAATATGGAACGCCTGAATCTCGTCAGATCGATCATCCAAAAAGCTCGCCAGTTCTGCGAACAAGTTTATCTTCCGGACATCTTGCTGATCGCAAGTTACTACAAAGACTGGGCGAAAATCGGCGGCGGGCTATCGAGTATGAACCTGCTGGCTTATGGCGAGTTTCCTGATAATCCTAACGATTATTCCGCCAGTAATCTCCTGCTTCCACGGGGAGCTATCATTAACGGTCGTTTCGACGAAATTCATCCTGTTGATTTAACAGCTCCCGATGAAATTCAGGAGTTTGTCACCCATTCCTGGTATACCTATGGCAACGGCAATAACGATAAAGGCCTGCATCCGTGGGATGGCCTGACCGAGCCGCAACTGGTCATGGGCGAACACTATAAAGGCACTAAAACCTTTATAGAACAGTTGGATGAGTCCGCTAAATATTCATGGATTAAATCGCCTCGTTGGAAGGGGTATGCGATGGAAGTGGGTCCGCTGGCGCGTTGCCTGATTGGATATCATCAAAATAAACCGGAATTTAAAGAACCCGTGGATCAACTGCTTAGTGTATTAAAGCTGCCTAAAGAAGCGCTCTTTTCTACATTAGGGCGAACCGCCGCGCGTGCGCTGGAATCCGTATGGGCAGGCAATACGCTGCAATATTTCTTTGATCGCCTGATGCGTAACCTCAAGTCCGGCGATACGGCGACGGCAAACGTCACTCTCTGGGAACCCGATACCTGGCCCACGTCTGCAAAAGGCGTTGGCTTCAGCGAGGCGCCTCGTGGCGCGCTGGGGCACTGGATAAAGATTGAAAATCAGAGAATCGACAGTTACCAATGCGTGGTACCCACGACATGGAATGCCGGGCCACGTGACGATAAAGGCCAAATTGGCGCGTACGAAGCGGCGTTAATGGGGACTAAACTCGCCGTTCCCGATCAACCGTTGGAGATTTTGCGTACTCTGCACAGCTTCGATCCCTGCCTGGCATGCTCCACCCATGTTATTGATAATCATGGAGGGGAGCTGGTCAGGGTTCAGGTACGATGACGACGATTCGGAGGTCTCAATGCATCTCAAAGAAATAACCAGCCAGGGGTACTATATCTATGAAGCACCGGTACGTTTATGGCACTGGATCACGGCGTTATCCATTGTCGTCCTGGCTGTTACAGGATATTTCATTGGCCGCCCCCTGCCATCAATTCAAGGTGAAGCGACTTTTCTGTTTTGGATGGGCTGGATACGTCTGATCCATTTTACCACGGCGTATATTTTTTCTGTCGCTCTGCTGTTTCGTATTTACTGGGCATGTGTCGGCAATGAGTACGCCAGGGAGATGTTTCTGGTTCCATTCTGGCGCCGCGCCTGGCGCAAAGGCATTATCAGCGAAATCCGCTGGTATTTTTTTCTCGAAAAAGAGGCCCATCGTTACTATGGACACAATCCGGTAGCGGGACTGGCGGTAATGTTCTACTTCTGGATGTCCGTACTGATGGTGTGTAGCGGTTTTGCGCTCTATGGCGAAGGGCTTGGAACAGACAGTTGGGCGTATCAATGGTTTGGCTGGATGATTCGCTTGACAGGCAACGATAGCCTTGCGCTGCATTTCTGGCACCGGCTGGGCATGTGGTTCATCATCGCTTTCGTCATTGCGCATGTTTATACCGCCATTCGTGAAGACATTATGAGTCGGCAAAGCGTGATTTCCGTCATGATCAGCGGCTGGCGCTGGTTCAGGTGATAACGATGGCAGAAGTAACAATCCTGGGGCTTGGCAACCTGCTTTGGGCAGATGAAGGGTTCGGTGTCAGAGCGGCGGAAAAGCTGTTTGAACAGTATGCCGATAACGAGAAAGTTGACGTTGTTGATGGCGGTACGCAGGGGCTGGCGCTGCTTCCGTGGCTACAACAGACCGAAAAACTGTTAATCATGGATGCTATCGATTTTGGTATGGCGCCAGGTTCGCTGGCGATGTTTCGTGATGAACAGGTTCCCGCCTATCTGACGGCGAAAAAACTCAGTTTACATCAGACCAGTTTTTCTGAAGTGCTGGCATTGCTGCAATTAACAGGCTGTCAGTTATCGGAGACTGTGCTGATTGGCGTGCAGCCGGAATGTCTGGATGACTATGGCGGAAGCCTCACGCCACAGGTAAAGGCGCAATTGATGCCCGCAGTCTATCTCGCGCAGGAAGTGCTGGCGCAATGGGGTATCACCGCCTCTTCAGCGGCCTTGCCCACTGAAAGACTCAATCATTACAGCCTGTGTATGGAACGCTACGAAGATGAACGGCCAGATGCACAAAGCGCTTGCCGGATCGGCGATATTCGGGTGTTACAGAGAGAAAAATCATAATGTGTATTGGCATTCCTGTGCAGGTTATTTCACCAGGTCAGTGGTTCGCCCAATGCCGCGATCGATACGGCGATCTGATCGACGTTGATATTCGGCTTGTGGCTCCCCCATTAGCAGGCGCATGGCTGCTGACATTTGGCGGCGCGGCGCGGCGGGAAATGGACGAAACGGAGGCTCTTGAGGTGCTGGCGGCGCTGGACTCGCTGGAACAGGCCATGTTCACGCAAAGCGATCCGCTGGCCGGTTTTGCCGATTTATTATCTCGCACGCCTGAATTACCGGAGCATTTGAAAAAATGACTATTTCACCCAAAAATCCTGTTTGTCCTCTGGCGAACAAAGGCTTTCTGATTACCGATGCGCAAACACTCCCATCGTTGATTAATGCGCATCCGACTCTGCTGGTTTTGCTGCAAAGCGATCCAAATAAACACCCGGAAGTTGCCGACAGTTGGATCATCATTCCGGAGATTCTCAAACAATTTCCGGCGACGTCTTATACCGCGGCATTTGCGGATAGCGAGCAGAGTGAACTGATCGCACGGGAGTATCGCATTCTGAAATATCCGGCGCTGCTTTTCTTTCGCCAGAGCCGTTTTGTCGGCAGTCTGGCAGGGTTATATAGCTGGCAGGAATACTCTACACGGGTGGCCGCATTGCTGACCACGCCGGTCTACCGTCAGGATATTCCCGTTATCACGCAATAGAATGAAAGGTAACACACGTGAATCACTCCAGAACTATTCCGATCGTTAATATTGCCGGACCAGGCTCGCAGCCAGAAGAGGAAGACTTTAACTTTCTTCCCATACCCGCTGGCATTAACCTCCCGCTGACCCCGGTGTTACCGGAACAGGCGCTGCCCGGTGAACTCCATGTAGCCAGACAAGTCTTGACTACGCTGATTAGCAAGATGGATAGCCCGGTGGAAACACTCTCATTTCCCCTGACATATAAACTGAATGCTTCTGAGCAACAGAATAGCGGCTTGTTGGATCAACTGCTCGGCGAAGGTGAAATATCCGCCCGAGTACTGTTACCCAAGGGAAAAGAACAGCGTATTCAGGAGACGGTTTTTGCGGGCGTCTGGCGTGTGCGTGAATATAATGCTGACCAGCAACGGGTTACCGATGAAATTATCGTTGGCCCGATCCCTGAGAGCATCTGGCGTACTCATCCGCAGCCGCCGATTACGCCAGAACTGCCGCCGCAATCGACGGAATTGATGAATGGCGCCTTTATCGCGCATGAAATAGCCGAGCGCGTAAAACAGCCGGTAAAAGAACCGCATATCATTAACTTAACGCTATTGCCAGTGAACGATGCCGATCGCGAGTATCTGGATCGTTTTTTAGGCGAAGGCTGTAGCGCTATTTTTTCACGCGGATATGGTAAATGCCGGATTGTAAGCACGCATTTTCCCGGCGTATGGCGAGTCAATTATTTTAATGATATGAACACATTACTACAAGATATGATTGAGATAGCGGATATTCCTGAAATTGCCGTCGCTGGCATAGACGATATTGAAGATGCCTGCGCGGGGCTGAAAAATACGCTGGAATGGCTGAAAGAATACCCGGTTACAGAAAATGAGCCAGTGGTGCGCATGGAGTGCAAAGTGTGTTGGTGGGTTTACGATCCTGTGCTGGGCGATGATGTCTGGCAAATCCCACCTGGCGTGCCCTTCAGTCAGTTACCTGATTACTGGTGTTGCCCGGTCTGCGAAACCAGTAAGTCCGGGTTTATGGTGATCGATGAAGGTAATGATTCGTGCAAAGATTGACCCTCTATTCTCACCCGCTACGGATTATCTGGCAGGAGCCGCCGGTCGGTCGTTTGTTACAGGGCGCAACGCCAGTATACGCGAAAACGCTTATTTCACGTTTGTTTACGTTGTGTGCTCAGGCGCACAGCGCGGCAGCCTCTTTGCTGTTGTTTCCTCAAGAGGAGCCAGATATGCAGGCCGCGCAACGAGAGCTGGCGAGAGAAACGCTCCGTCGCGCGTTGACCGACTGGCTACCAATATTTAGCCACCGACAGGCAACCGTTGAAGAATGGGCGCTGCTACGTCGCGGAGACTTATCGTCGCTGGCAAGCACAATCTTTTTTGCCGACGATCCTCACTCCTGGCTTGCCGCTGGCGTACAAGGCTGGGAGGCGTGGTTTTTGCAAGGGCATTCTGACGCCGCCCGTTGGCTGGCGGCATTACAAAGTATCGTTACACCTACATTACCGATAGCTTCCTCTCCGGACCAGGCGTTAATAACCCATGGTCCACTGGATGTCTCGCCTCTGGCTATCGAATATCCGCTGCTGTCTGCATGTTGTCTTAGCGGAAAAAACACCGCACTACGGCTGCTGGCCCGCTGCATTACGCTCGCCCGAAGTTTGAGCGCCCTTCCCACCCTGCGCTGGAATCGGTTTGACGATGGCGAGTGGAAAATAGCGGTAGTGGAAACCGCGCGAGGATGGTTAGTTCATCAGGCCAGACTGGCGACGTCAGGTAATATTCTTGATTACCGTATTATCTCACCTACCACACGTCACGCCCAATCTGACGGGGTCATTGCTTGCGAACTGGCCGCGATTCCGGCTTCGTTGTGGTCACGACAATTACAGGTTATTGATCCTTGTGTCGCCATAAATATTATTGAATGAAGGACATGGCTCATGCATGAATTAGCCCTGGCGCAAAATATTATCGAATTGCTGGAGGAACAGGCAGTAAATCACCAGTTCAACCAGGTAAAGCAAGTCTGGCTGGAAATTGGCGTCATGGCCTGTGTTGAGGTACCGGCGCTGCATTTTGGCCTGGACGTCGCCGCTCGTCATACGATTGCTGAAAATGCGCGTTTCCACATTACTATCGCTCCGGCGCAAGGATGGTGTCTGTCCTGTAATCAACCCTTCACGTCTCAAACATCCACCCCCAGCTGTCCCGCTTGTCATTCAGGAAAGGTACAGATAGATGACAGTAGCAGAATGCGTATTCGGGAAATCGAAGTAGAATAGTCAATAAAAAAGGACGCCAGAAGCGTCCTGAAATAACAATAGAATAAATTAACAATAAGCTATCCAACGTATCGCCCATATAGGTCATATCATAAGTACGGGTATAGTTTGCAGCCAGATAAACATTATTGGCATCGCCGGTCCAGGCTTCAGCGCGGTCACCGTTATCATATTTATCCTGCGTTATTTGATCAAGCGTGCGTTTTGAACTGGTATAAGCTTCCCTCAAGCTAACCCCCATCCCCATCCCCAGATCATATGTCACTGATGCCCCGAAACCATCGCCATTCTGGTACGCGATACTTTCTCTGGCATTCAGTTTTATTCATCCACGCGGCCACGAACTCGGATGGTCGCAGATCGCTGAAAATTTTTATGGCGCTACTATGGGTAAAACCTTCAGCAAACGCACGTTAAAACAGGAAGCTCCCCTGCTATCCATGTGTATAGTAATGCCGCCGTTGCAGAATTCGACTGGCATTTTACTGCGGTGCGCCGTGGCAATGGACAAACTCAACATACTAAAGGCCGTGAAAGTCAGGTGTGGGAGAAGATACCAAACGTAGGATGGCGAATTGTCCATGTTCACTACTCCGGTCCGGCCAAAACCGGGGTTGGAGAAGTTTACTCTTCAAGTTCTGGCGCAGATAAATACTCTGCGCCAGGTAAAAGGAACTCAGGGAAGAAGAACGTTAAGTAGCAAGCACAGAACAATCGTTAAACACCCGAATCGCACAACGATCGTCAACAACCGATAGCCTTTTCATTTTCCAGATCTCCCTGCACGCGTCATAATCATTTATTGTACCACCCTGATATATCGCGTACTAATCGGTCTGATAAATATTGGTTTAAAAGAAATATTTAATATCCAGGAGGTTACTACAACAGCCCCGCTCAAAATTATTACTTAGAAGCGTTTGCCTGTCCGATATTTTCTGCATGACCATACGTCCGGTCAATTATGCCAACAGGTTCCACTGGTGCAGTATATGGCATAACCCAGCCGCTTTCACTTACACTACCTCGTGTAATATATTTGGCTTTTACCTTAACGATAATAAGATAATGCTCCCTGCTAAACCTGTCTGCAACACTAAGATCTGTAGTATATTCAGGTACCACTCTTCCATTCCGAACCTGCAGCCTGGCTGTTTCTTCAGAGACAGGCAATACATTCGGATCGGCGCCCTCCACACCTCCTGCTGTTTTAAGCTTGACAATATTTTCAGCCTGCGGACCTGTTGTCCCCCTGCATAATACAACTTCAGTCTCGCCTGCTGCAGTATCACCACTCTGGATTTTTTTATATATACTTTGCACATTTTCTTCTGATGTAGGATATAATTCTTCTGACAGAGAAGGCAGCATGTCCTCCAGTAGTGGTGAATCATCGGAAATATCCAGAAGCTCCTCATCATACCCAACGTCGCCTTCTCTTAACTCTGAATAAGGCTTGTCAACATGCCGAATAGGCCCTCCCCCTTTCAGCCCAGAGGCCTGGTAAAATTTACCGTCAGAAGTTCTATAAAATGTCATACCTACATTTTTTCCGGTATCAGAAAAGGTTCCCTGATACGTTTCTGAACCAGGCTCTTTAGATAAAACGATTTCCCTCTCGCCATATTTTATCGTATTAGGTGCTTCCGTTGACAACGGTGAAAATGATTTCTGCTTTCTGTAAAAGCCTTCTCCTGACTGTTTATAATAACCATGCGTTTCTTTATTAAATCCTGTAGCACGATAGAGTCCATCGTTTCCCTCGGGATTTAGCTCGAGAATTTTATTAGTGCTTTTTTGATAAATAAAATCAATATTCTCTATTGACTCAATAACTTTATAATTACTCCCCTTCTGAATCGGCGATCGTATTACACCTCTTTCTATTTTATTTTCAAGAAATCGGAGACCCGTATACTTTGCGTTGGACGCCCTTTCTGTAAACTTCGCTTCTGCAACAGGAGCAGCTTCCATACCAATACGTATAACATCCTGAATGTACCCACATACATCACTAGATTTTTCCACAATAGCCCGATTAAGAATGCTGCTGGTACCAGCCAGAGCATTAAAACCAGGGACAATACTCGTTGCAATATTCCAGATAGTACCCAAAAGATGAAGCCCCTCCCTCGATGCCGGAGATAACGAGGACTCGGTTCGATGATGCCGTGAGTCATCGATATCAAAGCTCAGCTCAATCAACCCACCTAAGCCCTCCTGAATAACCTTATTAAATCCATAAACGAATTGTTGACCATCATTCATGGATGAAACTTTACTCTTGAAACGTTCAAGCGCCTGAACCTGCTGATTATGTTTTTGTTCTGTTGTCAACCAAATAGATGCTGAAATATCTTGAGCTTCATGAATAAAGCTAGTAACGGCACTCTTTACCATTTTATTCATATCAAACGTACCTAATATATCACACTCCTCCATATGTTTTTTGATATGCTCTTCTGATTTATAATGTTTCTCCACCCAGTCCAACTGTTTGTGGATAGCTAATTTTATTAATCGAAGTTGTATACCGTTGCCGTTATTTCTTATTACCTCTTCGATATGTCGTGTTAACTTATTGTTTACCATTATATTTCTTGATATTCTTTTTATATCCCTATCTTTAACTGAACCAGAATTTTTTAAGTTCATAGATTTTTGAAGTATAGTTAAAATAATAACGTAATTTTGCTTTCTGATATTATGCTCAAGCAATTTCATATCACCACCGTTTCTGGATAAATGATGAATGACGAGCTGGGCAATTTTAAAAAGCGCCCGCATTTGACGATGATTTAATAGTTTTGATTTTCGTGTGGTTTTTCTGTAAAGATTAATATCATCAAGAACTCTTGAAATAACATTACGGCCATATAGCTTTTCAAAGCTTGGGGTATGGGGGGTGATGAACTTCCTTTTCAAGTGGTGTAAATAATGTCCAGACTCTTTTGTTTCTGGATGAACCACCATATCTCTGGCTAATACTTCAAACATTTCGTACTGACATTCTAATCGATCTATTATAAATTGATAAAATGTAATAAGTCTTCCATTATGGAGTGTTATAGTCGTTCCTTTTTCTATATAATTCTTTATTTTTTCAAACATATACTCGCTGGCAATTTCTCTCCCATTTTGGGGCCATTTACCTGTTTGTGAAAACACAAGTAATTCGTGATACCCTTTTACATACAAATCTTCTCTCACACTACTCAGTACTGAAAGTACCTGATTTGCCAGCAGTACCTGATTTGCCAGCCCACCATGGTTATAGAATATCTCTCTAACATAATCTCTTTCCGGCTGCTGCGCGGGATGATCCTCTGGAAGCGCTCTCGGATATCGTTGTTGCTCTTTATAGAGGGGGTGATTACCATCTGGCTTTGTATACTTGTCTTTTATTTCAGCGCTATCTGGCATTGCTGTTACTCGGGATGAGAGTAACAAACTCGTTACAGCAATACTCTTTATATTTCTTTCTATTTTATGAACCGCTCCTGGCTGAAAGTTATTGCTGCCATGAAAAGATGAAAGAATTCTTTTTTGAATTTCATTACCCTCATATATAATTTGCTCAGTACTTTTAGGAAGAGCAGTTATGCTATCAATATTAAATAACTCATGTTCGCTGTTCACCTTTACCGGAGAAAAACACAACAATGTATGCGCAATTGCCACGGGGTCAATTTCCTTATAAATAACATTAGAGAAAATACATGTAACTTCATTGTTTGAATTTAAATCACCATGCAAAATATGTTTCAGGAATAAATCTAACAATAATTTTTCTGATGTTATTTTATTTTCACAATTGTAAAAATCAGGGGCGATAGGAAAGCCATTTATATCAAATGGCATCGATAAATATCCACGTCCCCCTTCAGCATTTTCGTAACTATAATTCGGAGATATCTTTACTTCGCATTTATTGGTATCAATATCGTTATTTATAATATAGTCCACCTTATAATTAACTAACCTTCGAAAGGTTGGGCTGTTCAAATAATGAAAATCCAACGTCGTTTTAATTTCTTCGCATATAAGTTCAGGTGTTGGTTCAAAAAAAAACTCATAAATATTTAAATTGTATTGTTTTTCATCTCTGGCCATCTCATCCAGCCGAATATATTCATCTGGTAAATTAGATGTTTGCTCATTAAAAATAGCATCCTGATATGTTCCACCCAAAGCTGAAAGGTACTGCATGGTGTCCCTGGTTCCGATACCTTTTATCTTTAACGTCTGCCGTGATGGTCTTGCTGAGATATTTTCTAATGTTATGGGCATCATTTTCTCCTGCCAGAATTGCAATATGGCATCATAAGAATAGATTTAAATTAGCAGTTCTAATCACAAATAATGTTTCTCAAATGTACATACAGAACATTCTATTTTTAATTCAACACTACCACAAAAATAGACAAGCCAAGTTTAGACCACATGAAGTAAACAACAATGAAACACTTTGTGAAACACTTTGTGCTATTTATTAGAATTAGATAAAACATCCTTATATGTTATATAACATCAAAAATATAAAAACAAAAATGTTCTACCGAATCTCACCATAAACCTGCGCAGGTTCACACCATAGGATCGCATAAAACGAGCCATCGTCGGGCTGATAACATACCTAGTATAATGTCTCATGTGAAAAGATTTTCTAGTCCTGTTAGGCGTGTTATTAGCACGATGCTAATAGGTATTGAAAAGAATAAATTATTTGTATGTTGTAACTAAAAAGGATTGTTTGACTTTCGCCACGTATCACTCGCGATAAGTAAAGATATAGTAAAGGGATTTATAGGGGAAAAGGATCGGCTTCCCCTACCGCTGATTCATTTGCCTGACCAGCCAGTAATGGATAACGCTGACGATATATTGTTGTTGCGCTTCGCTCAGCGTTTCTCCCTGAGGAATATGATGCCACTTCGCCAGGCACCCGCGACAGCAGGTCGCCGTCGCATGTTGCGCGATAAACACTGGATGGCCCCGCATCGGCGTTTGCTTACCATCCTTCGCCGGGTAAGCAGGTGCCAGTCGTTGGGCGATAAAATCAGCGGCATGTCTATCAATCACCTCCGCGCCTTTATCCCAGCAATATTGCCTTTCTTTGACACCAAGACGAAAACGCGAACGAAATGTCGATCGCGCCAGGCGGGCAAAGAGTGGTTCAAGCGCATTCATCAGTATACTGAGCGTCCTAATGTCTGTGTTAATTGTTCAAGCGCGGCAATACCCGCCAGAGAATTCCCTGCAGGGTCCAGTTCAGGACTCCAGACGGCAATCGCCATTTCATGCGGTACAATAGCGACAATCCCCCCTCCCACTCCGGACTTAGCGGGCAATCCCACTCGCCAGGCAAACTCCCCGGCGTTCTGATACATGCCGTTGGTCGCCATTAGCGCGTTAATCTGCCGGGCCTGCATGGGCGTAACTACCGGCTCGTCGAGATGAAATGCCTCGCCCTGATTCGCCAGAAAAACAAACGTCCTCGCCAGTTCCATACAGCTCATTTTCAACGCACAGTAATGGAAGTAATTTTGCAACACGGTAGGCACATCATGATGAAAATTACCGAATGATTTCATCAGCCACGCAATAGCGGCGTTACGGGCGGAATGCTCAAATTCAGAGCGAGCGACCGTAGCATCATACGTAATATCCGATACGCCGCAAAGTGCGCGCACAACTTCCAGCATCCGCTGACGCGGCGCGCTAAGCCGCCCTTGCAACATGTCACATACCACCAGCGCGCCCGCATTAATAAATGGATTACGCGGGATGCCTTGTTCCATCTCTAACTGAACCAACGAATTGAACGGCGAGCCGGAAGGATCTTTTCCGACGCGCTGCCAGATCTCCTCTTCCGGATAATGACGCATCGCCACCACCAGACTGAGCACTTTCGAAATAGACTGAATAGAGAAGCGTTCGTGCGCATCGCCCGCCTGATAATGCTGCCCCTCCACGGTACAAATCGCTATTCCCAGCTTTGCCCCCTCGACGGACGCTAATGCCGGGATATAGTCAGCGACTTTGCCTTGGCCAATGAGGGGGCGAACGCGCTGTAAAATCTTCTCTAAAATTGCATTGTCCATGGCCCTGGCCACAACATACTCCTTGCTCGCAGGTCTGAAAAGGCCTGCGAGTATAGCAGAGGGCACGACGCGGCGTCAGGAAGATTAGACGCGGTTCTTCCAGACGGTCTGCACATTACAAAATTCATGTAAACCAAAGTGCGAAAGCTCGCGCCCGAAACCGCTCTTCTTTACCCCGCCGAACGCCACGCGCGCATCGCTGGCGGAGTACCCATTAATGAATACTCCGCCGCACTCAAGACGCTCCGCCATCTCCCCGGCCAGCGTATCGTTGGCGGTAAAGATCGTCGCCGATAAACCAAACTCACTGTCATTCGCCAGCGCGAGGGCGTGCGCCGCGTCTTTTGCAACGGTAATGGCGGCGACAGGACCAAAAAGTTCCTGACGAAATGCGGTCATGTCAGGCGTGACATCAGCCAGAACGGTTGCGGCATAATAGTTGCCTTCCCCGGCGATTTTCTCGCCGCCCAACAGCAGCCGAGCGCCTTCGGCGACAGAAGTCTGCACCTGTTGATGGAGTTCATCACGCAGATCGAAGCGCGCCATCGGTCCCAGATCATTCTCTTCAACGAGGGGATCTCCCATCGTTAATGCCGAGGCTGCTGCCACAAAGCGCTCAGTAAACGCCTGCGCAATACCCTCTTCGACAATAAAACGTTTGGCGGCGGCGCAGACCTGTCCGGTATTTTGATAACGTCCTGCAACCGCGGCTTTTACCGCCAAATCGAGATCGGCATCATTGAGCACAATAAACGGATCGGACCCGCCCAGTTCCAGCACACATTTTTTCAGCGCCGCACCTGCCTGAGCGCCAATCGCTGCACCGGCGCGCACGCTGCCTGTCACCGTCACCGCCGCGATTCGTGGATCGTTAATCATCTGACTCACGCCCTCATTACTGGCGTTAAGCCATCCATAGACGCCTGCGGGAGTACCGGCTTCCGTAAAGATTCGGGCTATCATCTGCGCGCAACCGGTAACATTAGGCGCGTGTTTTAATAGATAGCTATTCCCCGCCAACAGTATCGGCACCGCACCGCGTAACACCTGCCACAAAGGAAAATTCCACGGCATTATCGCCAGAATAACGCCCAGCGGACGGTATTCAATCACAGCCTGCTGATTTTCTACCCGTGTAGGCTCTGGATTCAGCATTGCCGGACCATGTTCCGCATACCAGTCACATAACGCAGCGGATTTCGTCACTTCCGCACGCGCCTGTTTTATGGGTTTACCCATTTCACGCGTAATACATTGCGCCATCTCTTCTGCATGAGTACGAAGCGCCTGACCAATGTCGCGTAATGTTTGCGCCCGTTGCGTTACGGGGGCCATTTTCCACTGTTTGAAGCCTTTCGCCGCCAGATTCAGGGCATGTTCAATCTCTTGCGCGTTAGCCCAGGGCATTGTCGCCAGCGTCTGTCCGGTCGCAGGGTTAATGGATAGCGCCGGTGTTGGAGTCATCATGGTCATGTGCTTTCTCTCGTTATCAGGGGAGTCATACCATCATGACGCCCTTTACCATTTCTGAAAAATGAATAATATTAACCACACTATTCATGAATTGAGAAACCTATGGACCTGACGCAACTGGAGATGTTTAACGCTGTCGCTCTGACGGGCAGCATTACGCAGGCGGCGGCAAAAGTACACCGCGTTCCGTCCAACCTGACAACACGCATCCGCCAGCTTGAAGCCGATCTGGGCGTTTCTCTATTTATTCGCGAAAACCAACGCCTCAGGCTGTCGCCAGCCGGGCATAACTTTTTACGTTACAGCCAGCAGATCCTGGCGCTGGTTGATGAAGCCCGCATGGTGGTCGCCGGAGAAGAGCCGCAGGGACTGTTTTCACTCGGCGCGTTGGAAAGCACTGCCGCCGTCCGTATCCCCGCGCTACTGGCGGGTTTTAACCAGCGTTACCCTAAAATTCAGTTCGCATTAACGACAGGTTCTTCCGGCGCCATGCTGGAGGGCGTGCTCGAAGGAAAGCTAAACGCCGCCTTTATTGATGGTCCGCTCATGCATCCGGGGCTGGAAGGTATGCCGGTCTACCCGGAAGAGATGATGATTGTCGCGCCGCATGGCCATCCCGTGGTATCGCGGGCAAGCGACGTGAATGGTTGTAACATCTATGCTTTTCGCGCCAACTGTTCTTACCGGCGGCATTTCGAAAGCTGGTTTCATGCCGATGGCGCTATGCCTGGTACGATTCATGAAATGGAGTCATATCATGGAATGCTGGCGTGCGTGATAGCCGGCGCAGGTATTGCGCTGATGCCAGCAAGTATGCTCAATAGTATGCCAGGGCATTATCAGGTGGAGGCCTGGCCGCTGGCGGAAAAGTGGCGCTGGCTTACCACATGGCTAATCTGGCGTCGCGGGGCGATGACGCGCCAGCTCGAAGCATTTATAGAGTTACTTAATGCCCAACTATCGAGTACCGACTAAAAACAAGACGGCCTGCGAAGTAAATGAGATGCAGCTCACAAAATGATTGTCTTTTCGCCAGTAAACGTTTTAAGATCGTGCCCTCACCTTTTCGCAACTAACCCGAAATAATCTATGACTATCAATCCAGTTTCCCGCAAAGTCGCGTGGCTACGGGTAGTTACGCTTGCTATCGCCGCTTTTATTTTCAATACCACGGAATTTGTGCCGGTCGGTTTACTGTCAGACATTGCCGAAAGCTTTCATATGCAAACCGCGCAGGTCGGCATCATGCTAACCATTTATGCTTGGGTAGTTGCCGTAATGTCGCTGCCTTTTATGCTCCTCACCAGTCAAATAGAGCGCCGTAAACTACTCATTTGTCTGTTTGTTCTGTTTATTGCCAGTCACGTGCTCTCCTTCCTGGCGTGGAACTTTACCGTGCTGGTCATTAGCCGTATCGGCATCGCTTTCACCCACGCTATTTTCTGGTCGATAACCGCATCTCTGGCGATCCGCCTGGCCCCTGCCGGAAAACGCGCGCAGGCATTAAGTCTGATAGCGACCGGAACCGCGCTGGCCATGGTGCTTGGACTGCCGATAGGCCGCGTTGTTGGCCAGTATTTTGGCTGGCGCACCACTTTCTTTGCCATCGGTATGGGCGCATTAATTACGCTGATATGCCTGATTAAGCTTCTACCGAAATTGCCGAGCGAACATTCCGGCTCACTAAAAAGTTTACCTTTGCTATTCCGACGCCCGGCGCTGATGAGCCTTTATTTACTGACCGCCGTTGTGGTGACAGCGCATTACACGGCTTATAGCTATATTGAACCCTTCGTCCAGAATGTAGCCGGGCTCAGTGCGAATTTTGCTACCGTTCTGTTACTGATCCTGGGCGGCGCAGGGATCATCGGCAGCCTTGTGTTTGGCAAACTGGGTAATCAGCATGCCTCGTTGCTCGTCAGTATCGCTATTTCTTTGCTGGTTGTCTGTCTGCTTCTGCTGCTGCCTGCGGCGGATAGCGAAGCGCATCTGGCCCTGCTGAGTATTTTTTGGGGAATCGCGATTATGGTGATAGGGCTCGGTATGCAGGTGAAAGTGTTAGCGCTGGCGCCGGATGCTACCGATGTCGCGATGGCGCTATTTTCAGGCATCTTTAATATCGGTATTGGCGCTGGCGCGCTGGCAGGAAATCAGGTGAGTTTGCACTGGTCAATGTCGACCATCGGTTATATTGGCGCTGTACCCGCCTGTGCGGCGCTGGTATGGGCTGTGCTCATATTCCGTAAATGGCCCGTGACGCTGGAAGAACAGCCGCGTTAAAGCATTCGCTGCCGGGAACGCGTTCCCGGCAGACGAAAAAGCGCCTTAGTGGTACGTTTTAATAATTTCCAACACGCCGTTGATAATAAATTGTACGCCCATACACACCAGCAGGAATCCCATTAAGCGGGAAATTGCTTCAATCCCCCCTTTTCCCACCAGCCGCATGATAGCACCGGAACTGCGTAAGCACCCCCAAAGGATCACCGCCACGGCAAGGAAAATAATCGGCGGCGCGACCGTAATGACCCAGTCGGGAAACTCGCCGCCATGACGCACCGTGGAGGCAGAACTGATAATCATTGCGATGGTCCCCGGTCCCGCGGTGCTTGGCATTGCCAGCGGAACAAACGCAATATTGGCCGTCGGTTCGTCCGCCAGCTCCTCCGATTTGCTTTTCGCTTCCGGCGACTCATGCGCTTTCTGCTGCGGGAAAAGCATTCTGCAGCCGATAAACGCCACGATTAATCCCCCGGCGATCCGTAGCCCTGGAATGGAAATACCGAAGGTGTTCATGACTAACTGCCCGGCGTAGTACGCCACCATCATAATGGCGAAGACATAGACCGAAGCCATATATGACTGCCGGTTACGTTCCGTGCTATTCATGTTGCCCGCAAGGCCAAGAAACAGCGCCACGGTGGTTAGCGGATTGGCTAAAGGGAGCAGTACAACCAGCCCCAATCCAATCGCTTTAAACAAATCCATCATAATACTATCTCTTACCCATCAGCGTTGCATGAACCGGAAGTATAAAGTGTAACAGCCCCGACGCGCCATTTTGCCAGTACGCAAGTCGATAACTTCCGTAACCTATAAGCTGTAATTATCAATCAGTTACAGGTTATCACAGCACATTACCTCGTACATCTTTTAGCAAATCGTGGCATCGGTTAATTCATTCAGTTGACTTATACTTGCCTGGGCAATAGTATCTGAAGCAACTAATTACTTGCCGGGGCAACCATTTTGAAAAGCACCAGTGATCTGTTCAATGAAATCATTCCGCTGGGTCGCTTGATCTACATGGTAAATCAGAAAAAAGATCGCCTGTTAAATGACTACTTATCCCCGCTGGATATCACCGCATCACAGTTTAAAGTGCTTTGCTCGATACGCTGCGCGGGATGCATTACCCCGGTTGAACTTAAAAAAGTGCTGTCTGTCGATCTCGGTGCGTTGACGCGGATGCTTGACCGTCTGCTGTGCAAAGGCTGGATCGAAAGACTGCCGAATCCTAATGACAAACGCGGCGTACTGGTGAAGCTAACGCCAGAGGGCGCGGCAATCTGTGAGCAATGTCATCAACAGCCAAGACAAGACCTGCATCAGGAATTAACAAAAAACTTAACTGCGGACGAAGTGGCAACGCTTGAGTATTTGCTCAAGAAAATTCTGCCGTAGATAAAAAAAGAGGTATGACGATGTCCAGACGCAACACTGACGCTATTACTATTCATAGCATTTTGGACTGGATCGAGGATAACCTGGAATCGCCGCTCTCACTGGAAAAAGTGTCTGAGCGTTCAGGGTACTCCAAATGGCACCTGCAACGGATGTTTAAAAAAGAGACCGGTCATTCATTAGGCCAATACATCCGCAGCCGTAAGATGACGGAAATCGCGCAAAAATTAAAAGAGAGCAACGAACCCATTCTCTATCTGGCGGAACGCTATGGTTTCGAGTCACAACAAACATTAACCCGGACGTTCAAAAACTATTTTGACGTGCCGCCGCATAAATACCGGATCACAAATATGCATGGCGAATCACGGTATATGCTGCCGCTGAATCATGGCAACTGCTAGTTGTATATGCGCTATGCAAAGATAACGCCAGAGGGACATGGCGTATCGGCGCGGCCCTCCATGCCGAACACGGCAACACGGATTCCCGGGAAGATTTTAACTCAACGCATAACGACGTGGATTTCTGGGGTATTTCTCTTTATCAGAGCTGGCGTAACGGACGCGTCAACATAACGGGCGATATCGGATATAACGCCAGCGATGGTATTAGCGCCAACCTCATTGAGAAGACCACGTTTGCAGGCCAGATCGGCGTAAAATTACTGAAAGGCGACATGCGCTGGGGGCTGGGCTATAGCGTTAATACTTCCAGTCACAATAACGATCAGATGATTAACGCCACCTGGCAACTTAGCTTCTGATAGCCAACCGCAACACGCCCGATGGCGCCAGTTCATCGGGCTTTTGAATCATGCTGATGTAATGGCATCTCTGGCGTCATTTATGGGAGGCGCATTTGCTTCCTGTATTTCACAGTACGTTATGGTCGTTGCCAGTAGCGGCTTCACGAAAAAAGTGATAGCCGTCGTCCTGCCGCTTAATGCGGTTATTATGGTCAGTTTGCAATACGCCGTTGGCCGCAGGCCTACCGCCGTCAATATTCGATCGATGATGACGACAGGTACTTTCTTTTTTATCTTCGGTCTCAGCGGATTTATTTTTTCAGGCGACAATCTGTTTTTTTGGTGCTCTCGGCGGCGGTATTCACGATTGCCGAAATTATTTATGCCCCTGTCGAATATATGTTAATCGATAACATTACGCCTGTCGGCATGAAAGCCAGCTATTTTTCAGCGCAATCGCTGGGCTGGTTGGGAGCGGCGGTAAACTCGCTGGCCAGCGGCGTGATCCTGACGACGCTTCCCGCCTGGGCGCTGGTGTTAAACGGAATGCCTATTCCCCCTGCGGGACAGGCCATCGTCCGTTAATTATCAGTAACCGGTGATGCGCACATTACCCCTATATATTGCAGGCTAATTATCTGCGACTAACGCGATAATTCAGGAGTATTCGTGGACGCCGACGAAAATACGCTAACGTTTAACCCTTGCTGTAAAATAAATGCACAATTCAGACTTTGCTTATGCGCAAATTAGTACTATAGTCTTGCATGATTTTTTAAAAAAAAGAGGATGCACGCTAAAATAAGGAGAAACGAGATGTTAGGCAGTATTAACCTTTTTATCGTTGTATTAGGAATTATTTTATTTTCCGGATTTCTGGCCGCCTGGTTCAGTCACAAATGGGATGATTAATGAACGGAGATAATCCCTCGCAGAGCCGGCCCCTTGCTGCATCGTTGCGCAAGGGGCCGCTTTTGTCTGGATGGCAGGCAAAAAAAACCGCCGGTTCACCAGCGGTAAATGCTTGCATGGATAGATTTGTGTTTTGCTTATACGCTACCGGGCAAATTCTTGCGAGGATAACGGATCGTTAACGACTGTAGCACCCTTAATATCAATGAATATTAAACGATGCGCAACCAGGCCTGAATAAGGCATTATGAAGCCTTTTGTCTCCACCTTGCCGCATTTTGTAAGACTCATCGTACTTCCCATACGCGGCTGACCCGGAAATTGCCGATTAGTACTCATTACTTTTGTAGCCGGCTCACGCGAACAACCGCTTCCTTCGCTTTCTTGTCCAGACTACCGTTAATATTGATCATTTGATCCGGCTGAACTTCCCGCCCATCAAATACGGCGGAAGGAATTATCACGTTAATCTCGCCGGATTTATCACGAAATACATAGCGTTCGTCGCCTTTATGATCAATAAGGTTGCCGCGCAGCGAAACGGTCGCGCCATCATGCAGGGTTTTTGCCTGTTCGATGGTCATTTTTTCTGCATCATCCGTACCGCGATAACCATCCTCAATAGCATGAGGCGGCGGCGGTGCCACGTCTTTTTTTAATCCCCCTTGATCATCCGCTAGCGCGTAAGGCATTATCAGAAAACTTAAAAATGCAGCCACCTGTAGTTTCATGCTCTCTCCTTAATAACGTCTATTTGACGTATTAAGTCTGGCCGCTATTTTTAGTTTTTACAAACATGAATTTACCCGCAGAATATTAAGCAATAAAATCAACCCATCCGGATTAATATGCAACCGATATCAGCGCCGGTGAGCGCGAAAGCGTAACGGTGTAATAGAGACCTTGCCACATAGCTGAAGTCATATGCATCAACGTCTTGATAGCAATTCAGAATAATCGGCTTTATTTTTTGAGGATAATGGCCTTACGCATAATCAATGACATTTATCGCCGCAGGAAAGTAAGCAAGTTATGGAACAGCGGGTTTGTTGGTAACTGGATAAAATAATCATTCACTGACAATGTCATAAAATAAATATGCCATACTTGAGGAGAACGAACAGATTTCTTTTGTCTCTGGTAACGGAAAAATAAACGATGAGATTAGAACAGCACGATATTGTCACCCTTGATAAAGCCGAATCCGTCGATAGCCTGACAAAAAAACTTGGTGATTTACTGGTTAACCAGAAACTCCGTCTGACCACTGCAGAATCCTGCACTGGCGGGAAACTGGCTTCAGCATTGTGCGCAGCAGAAGATACGCCCTCATTTTACGGTGTGGGTTATGTCACCTTTACTGATGAAGCCAAAGCAAAAATCTTACGCGTACAACGCAACAGCCTTGCGAAACATACCGCCGTCAGTGAAGCGGTCGTCACTGAAATGGCGCAAGGGGCTAAAGATCAGGCAGCGGTTGATATCAGTATTGCGATCAGCGGCTATGGCGGGCCGGAAGGCGGCGAAGATGGCACACCGGCGGGCACCGTTTGGTTTGCCTGGAATATTAACAATACGACCTTTACAACCCAACAACATTTTACCGGAGATTGTCAGGAAGTATTAGACAAATCTGTACGATTTGCCCTCGCTGAATTGCTTTTTCTGTTAACAAAGAAAGCATAAACAATAATTTCATCTGACCGGTCAGAATAACTCCCGGTCAGAATAAAAAATGCGAGCCTGATGGCCCGCATACTGTACGTAATGTTTCAGAATATATTCACAAAATATCACGAGTAAAATTACTTGTCGGATTTACGTCCGCCACTGTGACTATTTTGGCCGCCTTTTTTACCCGCCTCAGATGCGCGCTGTGGATCGTTTTTAAAGTTCCCACCGCTATGCTGGCCGCCTTTACGACCCGCTTCTGATGCTTTCTCTTTATCTTCAGCAAAGTTACCGGAACCGCCGCGATGTTCTGCCATAATATAATCCTCATGATGTTGTTGCGTTTTAAATATGATATGTCTTCTCATATCATGTGATACAGTTCTAAATTTAGCCGTCCTGCACGCAGTGTCAAATTCATTTCCACTTTATTTACATAATAGCGCCATCTGGCGAAAATATATTTTCGAAAATCACGAAAGCGAAGCGGTAATAAATTGATAGCAATCAAGTCATCACAGAAAATAGGCAGAAAAATCCGAATAAACTCGCTATTTATAATCAGACAATTTTACGTCGTAAATTTCGCAGGCTGTCATCAGGGGTGAATGATTCATCTTTCAGGCGGTTGTTCGACAATGTCGAACAACCGTATCTGCTTAGTGATCAAGTCCGCGATATTGCAACATGGCACCAATATGCGGTTCATGTCCACGCCAGGCTGAATAAAGCGATTCTAAATCAGCGCTATTCCCCCTGGAAAGAATAGCTTCACGAAAACGCTGCCCGTTTTCACGCGTCAGGCCGCCCTGCTCAACAAACCATTGATAACCGTCGTCCGCTAACATTTGCGTCCATAAATAGGCATAGTATCCTGCGGCGTACCCGCCGCCAAAAATATGGGCGAAATAGCTGCTGCGATAGCGAGGCGGCACCGCCGGTAAAGCAAGATGCTCGGCGGCCAGCGCTTGCTGCTCGAAATCAGCGACAGACAGCTCCGTGACGCTCACCTCCAGCATATGCCAGCGCATATCCAGCAACGCGGCGCCGAGCAATTCAGTCATATCGTAACCTTTATTAAATAAACTCGCCTGGCGCATTTTTTCCTGTAAATCAGCAGGCATTTTTTCACCACTTCCAGCATGACGCGCGTAGCGTTCGAATACACGAGGATGACTCGCCCAATGCTCATTAATTTGGGAAGGAAATTCGACAAAATCACGGGGCGTATTGGTACCTGAAAGCGTGGCATAGCGCTGGACGGCAAACAAACCATGTAACGTATGACCAAACTCATGGAAGAGCGTAATAACATCGTCCCACAGCAGTAATGCTGGCTGCCCATCGACAGGTTTCTGATAGTTACAGACGTTGTATATAACAGGCCGGGTTCCGTTGAGCGTGGATTGCTCTACAAAATTCCCCATCCATGCGCCGCCGCTTTTCGAATCCCGCGCGAAAAAGTCGCCATAAAATAACGCCATGCCGACGCCATCAGAATCAAAAATTTCCCATACCCGTACATCAGGATGGTACACCGGGATGTCAAAACGTTCGACGAAGGTGATGCCGAATAGCTGGTTGGCGGTCCAGAAAACTCCCTCTTGCAACACCGTATTTAAGGCGAAATAGGGCTTCAGTTGCGCTTCATCCAACGCATATTTTTCCCGCCGTACCTGTTCGGCATAGAACATCCAGTCCCAGGGCTGAACGGAATAACCGCCCTGCTCACTATCAATGACATTCTGGATTTCCGCCTGTTCATTGAGCACGCGCTGGCGTGCTGGCGGCACAAGATCACGCATAAAGTTGAGCGCGGCTTGCGGGGTTTTCGCCATCTGATCGGCGATTTTCCATGCGGCATAATTGGGGAAACCCAGCAGTTTAGCCTGACAGCGACGAATCTCTGCCAGACGCTGAATGATAGCGCGGGTATCGTGAGCATCTCCTTTTTCCGCACGAGTCCATGACGCCGTGAATAAATTTTTGCGGGTCTGGCGATCGCGCAGCGCAGCAAGCGCAGGCTGCTGCGTCGTATTAAGGAGCGGAATGAACCAGCGCTCCTCCAGGCCTTTTTCACGCGCCGCTTCGGCGGCGACGGCAATTTCTTCCGGACTTAATCCTTCCAGGCAATGCGCATCCTCTACCGCCAGCCCGCCTGCTTTATTTGCCGCCAGCAGGCGCTGATTAAACTGACTCATTAAGGTCGCGGATTCGGTATTCAATACTTTCAGTCGCGCCTTGTCCTCTTCGGCAAGCTGCGCGCCTGCCAGTACAAAACGCTGATGGATAACATCGACCAGCCGTAGCGACTCGTCATCCAGCCCCATCGAGTGACGCTGCTGCCAAACGGCGTCAACGCGAGCAAATAACGCGCCATTCAGATAAATATCGGTGGAGAGCGCCGCCAGCCCGGCAGAAAATACTTCATCCAGCCGCTGGAGCTCATCATTAGTGTGCGCGGCGGCCATCGCAAAAAAAACGCTGGTGACGCGCGACAGTAGCGCCCCGCTTTGCTCCAGCGCCAGAAGCGTATTCGTAAAGTCAGGGGCCGCCGGATGATTGACGATGGCCTCGATTTCCACGCGTTTTTGCCGCACGCCCTCATCAAAAGCAGGACGATAATGGCAATCTTTGATCCGATCAAAACGCGGTGCCTGATAGGGCAACCTACTCTGGTCTAAAAAAGGATTCGTCGACATTCTTCACTCCTGAAAATAGGTTGATCATAAGAGTAAGCTTCCCCTATGCTGACCGCAATCGTGTTAACCAGGATTACCCTTTCATAAACGCCGCGTGCTATGGTAATACAACACAAAAAGCGTTGAGGAACAGTGTGATGATCGTTTTAGTAACTGGAGCAACCGCAGGGTTTGGCGAATGCATTGCGCGCCGTTTTGTTGAGAATGGACATAAAGTCATTGCCACGGGACGCCGTCATGAACGCCTGCAAGCATTAAAAGATGAGCTTGGCGATAACGTATTGACCGCCCAACTTGACGTGCGCAACCGAGCGGCCATTGAAGAGATGATGGCCTCTCTGCCCGCGCAGTGGCGCGATATTGATGTGCTGGTCAATAACGCCGGTCTGGCGCTGGGTCTTGAACCGGCGCATAAAGCCAGCGTGGAAGACTGGGAAACTATGATCGATACCAATAATAAAGGCTTAATTTATATGACCCGCGCCCTGCTGCCAGGAATGGTCGAACGTAATCGCGGTCATATTATTAACATCGGTTCGACTGCAGGCAGTTGGCCGTATGCCGGTGGCAACGTCTATGGCGCGACGAAAGCTTTTGTGCGCCAGTTTAGCCTGAACTTGCGCACGGATTTACACGGCACGGCGGTTCGCGTGACTGACATTGAACCGGGTCTGGTTGGCGGTACAGAGTTTTCCAGCGTACGTTTCAAAGGCGACGATGAGAAAGCGGGTAAAACCTACGAAAATACCACCGCGCTCACGCCGGAAGACATTACCGAAGCGGTATGGTGGGTGGCCACACTCCCCGCGCATGTGAATATTAATACCGTTGAAATGATGCCCGTTACCCAATCCTTCGCAGGGCTCAGCGTCCACCGTGGTTAAGGTTTTATACCCGGTCTGCGGGCCGGGTAATCCATAGCAACGTATCCGCAACCAGAAACATGATCGGTATGGACCACAGCAGAAAAGTGGTAGCATATCCGGGTCAACCGTCTAAAAAGTAAGAATGAATGACCGTCGAAACGCAGCTTAACCCTACACAGCCTGTCAATCAGCAGATTTACCGTATCCTTCGGCGTGATATCGTGCATTGTCTGATCCCACCCGGCACGCCGCTATCAGAAAAAGAGGTCTCAACCCGTTTTAGCGTTTCGCGTCAGCCGGTACGCGAGGCCTTTATAAAGCTGGCGGAAAATGGGTTGATTCAGATCCGCCCTCAGCGCGGTAGTTATGTGAATAAAATTTCGCTTTCTCAGGTACAGAATGGCTGCTTTGTACGACAGGCTATCGAATGCGCGGTAGTCCGGCGCGCGGCGGCTATGATCACCGATGAACAGTGCTATCAACTGGCGCAAAACCTACACCTGCAGCACATTGCCATCGAGCGCAAACAAATTGATGATTTTTTCCAGCTTGATGACGATTTCCACCAAAAGCTGGCGCAGATCGCCGATTGCCAGTTAGCGTGGGATACCATTGAAAACATCAAAGCTACGATTGACCGGGTTCGCTATATGAGTCTGGATCATGTTTCTCCGCCGGAGATGTTGTTGCGCCAGCACCATGATATTTTCTCCGCGCTGGAAAAACGCGACGGCAATGCGGTTGAGAGCGCAATGACCCAGCATTTGCAGGAAATTAGCGAATCCGTCCAGCTTATCCGTCTGGAAAACAGCGGCTGGTTTAGCGAAGACTAACCCCCTTTAACTTCGGGGTGAGCCCCCTTCTCCGCTTTCTCACCCTGCACATTCCTGCTTAAAAAGCCGTGAGCTTGATCAAAAACAAAAAAAATCCGTAACGATAAGCGTATTTATATGTCGCCCGTCATGCGGGGAAACCCGCGGGCTTTGGCAGTAAGTTTGAAAGGAGAAAACACCATGATGACATACGATCGTAACCGTAACGCAATCACTACCGGTAGCCGGGTCATGATAAGCGGCACGGGCCATACCGGGATTATCAAAGCCATTGAGAGCGAAGGTCTGGATGCAGGTCAAATTCGCCGCGGCAAAACGGTGATTGTCGAAGGTTGTGAAGGTAAATTCGCGCCGGTCGAACTGATTCGTCTTGGCATGAACTGATACCACTGGTCGCTAAGATCCGTCCCGGCCTTCCCGGTAGCATAATGCTACCGGGTCTCTGTAGCGCTATTTCAACCGCTCGGCATATTTCGCCACGCTCGCTTTCGCTCCATACGTTAGTAACCCATCATAGGCTTCTTTCACTTTTTGCGTAAACCGCGCCGCCTGCGGCAGATCGTTGCCAAAAATGTCTGCAATTCCCAGCAGCGCCTCAACACGGCTTGCGCCTTCTTCACTGTTTGCCACGGCGCGCTGAATAACCGGCAATAGAGGATCGCTGACGTCGATCGCTTTGCCCTGCTCATCCACGCCGCCAACGTAACGCATCCATCCCGCCACGCCCAGCGCCAGCAAATCAAAATCGCTATGGTTAGCAAGATGCCAGCGAACGGAGTCCAGCATACGCTGCGGAAGTTTCTGGCTGCCATCCATCGCAATCTGCCAGGTACGATGACGCAGCGCCGGATTACAGTAACGCGCAATCAACCGATCTGCATAACGCTGTAAATCTGCCCCCTGAACTTTCAGCGTTGGCGCTTGCTCGCGTAACATTAATGCCTGCGCAGTCAGACGATAGTTGTCGTCAGCCATGCAGTCATTAATATGCTGATAGCCGGCAAGATACCCCAGATAAGCCAGGAATGAATGACTGCCGTTAAGCATTCGCAGTTTCATCTCTTCAAACGGAATCACGTCGGCGACCAACGTCGCGCCTGCATTTTCCCACTGCGGACGACCAGCCACAAACTTATCTTCTATTACCCACTGACGAAACGGTTCACAGGCGACGCCCGCCGGATCGTAAACGCCGGTCAACTGCGCCATTTTATCCAGCGTCTCCGGCGTGACCGCAGGGACAATCCGGTCAACCATCGTTGACGGAAATGTTACGTTTTGCTCGATCCATATCGCCAGTTCCGCATCCAACGACCGGGCGTAAGCTGTCACGACATTACGCGTCACATGCCCGTTTTCCGGCATATTATCGCAGGACATCACGGTAAATGCCGGTAAGCCTGCGGCTTTACGACGCGCTAACGCTTCAACAATGACACCCGGCACCGTTAGCGGTTGATGCGGATTTCGCAGGTCGGCGGCAATCATAGGGTGTTCCAGCAGAAGTTGGCCCGTGGCTGGCGAATGACAATACCCTTTCTCGGTAATGGTCAGAGACACAATCGCTATCTGCGGTTCGCACATCGCCGCCAGCACACGTTCCAGACCATCCACCTGTACGTGCAACGCCGCTTTGACGACGCCCACCACACGCGCCGTCCAGGCTTCCGCCGACATCTCCGCCACGGTATAGAGGTTATCCTGCTGCTTTAGATCGGCAATCTGCTGTTCGCCGCCAATAAGGTTAACCTCATAATAGCCCCAGTCGCTATGCTGCTCTGCAGCCAGAATATCTGTATAAACCCCCTGATGCGCGCGATGAAACGCGCCAAAACCGAGATGGACCATCCGCGCCGCCAGCGCCGTGCGATCGTAATCAGGAAGCGTCGCCTTTGCCGATAAAAGCCTGTTTTGCATTTTATAACCTCTATATTCTGAAAGCGGAACAGTCGCAGAGTCACGCCTGCCCTGGTGCATTTGGATTTACGCTAATTAAACAAAAGTGGCCGGACAGCATGGCCGAAACCGCATTAGCGTTCCGGCCATACCGTCGACACGATTTAACTCGTCTGGGTTGCGGAGTGGCGTAACTTCTCTGCCGCTGTCGCTTCCGCCGCATCCTCAGACAAACTCAGGTCGCGATCTCTGACCTCCGGCATCAACAGCGCAGAAATCAGACCAATACACGAGTAGAGCACCAGCATAATTAAGATGGGCAGCCAGGAATCGGTCATGTTACAAAAGATCCCTGCGAGGACGGGGCCAAAACCGACAGCCACCAGCCCCCCTGCCTCTTTTGAAATCGCCATCCGGGTGAAGCGATTACGCGATCCGAAAATTTCCGCCATGGTGATGTTTTCCAGCGCAAATAATCCCAGCACGGCAAAGTTATGAATAACAATGAGCGCTGCCATAATTACACCAGGGCTATACGTTTTATCTACCACAATAGACAGCATCGGCCAGGCGAGAATAATCGCGGAGAAATTCAATATTATATACGGCAGCCGACGTCCGTATTTATCTGACAACCATCCTAATAATGGGATAGTAATAAAGCCAATTACAGAACTTATCATTAACGCATCGGTTGGGATAGATTTGTTGAGTAATAACGTCTGAACTAAATATCCGGCAAGGAATGTTTGAATAAGCCCGGAATTCCCCGCCTGCCCAAAACGTAAACCGGTGGCCAGCCAGAAAGATTTGCTGGTAAACATCGCACCCAACGTATTTTCTGACGCAGGCGTTAACGCTGGCGATTTTTCGCCTTCGCTTACTTTTTCGAATACCGGGCTTTCTTTCAGATTCATTCGCAGCCAGATCGCGAATATCATGACAACGACGCTCGCCAGGAAAGGAATACGCCATCCCCAGGCGACCAGTTGTTCGCGGTCAAGCGCAAAGAACATCACCGCCCAGATCGCCGTCGCGCTCAACGTACCGCAGTTGGTGCCCATCGCGACCAGCGAGGAGATGATGCCACGCTTTCCTTTCGGCGCATACTCGGCCAGCATGGTACCTGCCCCGGAAATTTCCGCCCCAGCGCCCAGTCCCTGTATAATGCGCAATGTCACCAGTAATACTGGCGCAAAAATGCCGATTTGCGCATACGTCGGTAGTACGCCAATCAGCGTGGTGCAGATCCCCATAATGGTGATAGTAATAAACAATATTTTTTTTCGTCCGATGCGGTCGCCCATTTTGCCAAAAACAAATGCACCGACAATTCTGGCTATATAACCTGCACCATAGGTGCCCATTGCCAGAATAAGCGCCATCGCGGCAGACTGTTCCGGGAAAAATATTTCATGGAAGACCAGAGCCGCGCCTAGTGAATATAACTGAAAGTCCATAAATTCAAGCGCGGTGCCTAACCAGCCAGATACGGCAGCGCGCACTAAATCCTGAGTCGATCGTTCATGCTTTATTTGTGTCATATAGGCAATCTCTAAGAGGTAAGATGCGTACTACTTACTCGCAATTATTTATATTATTTCGCAAAAGAGAGTAAGACTTTGCAGCATTGACGCTGGTCTTTCTCGAAAAGCTCAATCGCATCAGTGACATGTTGATAATCAAATGTATGGGTTATCAGCTTATCCGGATCAATAAGCCCTTTATTCAGCCAGTCAATCACGACCGGGAATTTATTGGCATTAAGACGCGATGAATAAATAGTCAGCTCTTTTCCGGTAATGCCCTGCTGTATAAACTCACACGGGTCGCTGGAAAATCCCATCAGGACAATGCGTGCCGCAGGCGATGCAAGGGTAATCGCCTCTTGCAGGATAGCGGGATGACAGGCGGCATCGACAATCAATGTCGGTTTTAGCGCCTTCTCCTGTAGAAATTCCGCCAGTGAATGTTGACCATTATTGAGGGTCCAGTCAGCACCGCTCTGCTTCGCCATCGCTAAACGCTCTTCAATGCGATCAACAACTATCACGGTGTTAACCTGATAGACCCCCTTCAGCGCCTGTACGGTCGTCAATCCCATCGGGCCTGCGCCATAGATAAGCGCCACGTCCTGCTCGGTTGGATTCACCTGTCCCGTTACATTTGCCGCAATGGTAAACGGCTCAACCATGACAGCATGATGGTCCGCAACGCTATCCGGTATACGGTGAGCATTGCGGGCCGGAACCACCGCATACTCACTGAAGCCGCCGTCACGATGCACGCCCAGCACCACCAACGAAGTACACACATTGGGTTTACCCACTGAGCAAGGGTAACAATGCCCGCAACTGATCACCGGATCGACCGCCACCCGTTCTCCTATCCTCGCACTATTAATATCGTCACCTACGGCGTCAATGACGCCGAAAAATTCGTGGCCAATCACGCGGGGATATTTTGCGAAAGGATTGTGTCCCCGATAAATATGGCTATCGGAACCGCAGATACCCGCCAGTTTCACTTTAATGCGAACTTCACCCGGCGCAGGCTGCGGAAGCGCGCGCGTTTCGATGGTTAATGTATTCGGTTTTTCGATTACGATGCTTTTCATTTTTCGCTCCTTACCAGTTCCACAGTGTGCCGTCTTCCAGGCGGGCCACCGGCAAATAGGCTGGATCGTATGGATATTTCGCCGCCAGTTTTTCATCAAACTCAATGCCCAGTCCTGGCTTGTCGCCCGGATGCATATAGCCGCCCTCGAACGTCCAGTTATGCGGGAAAACCTCCAGCATCTGCTCGGAGTAGCCCATAAACTCCTGCACGCCAAAGTTAGGCACCCACAGATCGAAATGTAATGCAGCGGCCATACAAACCGGCGACAGATCGGACGGCCCGTGCGAACCAGTACGCACCTGGTAAAGCGAGGCAAAATCAGCAATGCGGCGCATACCGGTAATGCCCCCGGCATGGGTAATCGTGGTGCGGATATAGTCAATCAATTGCTCTTCAATGAGCTGCTTGCAATCCCAGATACTGTTAAAGATTTCGCCTACGGCAATCGGCGTGACCGTATGCTGGCGGATCAGGCGAAAGCACTCCTGATTTTCAGCCGGCGTCGGGTCTTCCATCCAGAACAAACGATAGTCTTCAATACATTTGCCAAAGCGGGCAGCCTCAATAGGCGTCAGCCGGTGATGCATATCGTGCAGAAGATGTTCATTAAAACCGAACGTATTACGCACGGCGTCAAACAGCTTTGGCGTAAAATCGAGATACTTTTCCGTTGACCACAATTGTTCTTCCGGCCACTGGCCTTTTGTCGCGGGTTCATAGGCCAGCCCCTTGCCTTTCGCCATGCCGTAGGTGGTTTTCATCCCCGGAACGCCGCACTGTACGCGGATTGCTTTGAACCCTTGCTCTTTATGACGCGCGTAGTCTTCCAGCACATCGTCGATGGTGTGGCCTGTGGTATGGCAATACACCATGACGCCTTCACGAGAAGCGCCGCCGAGTAACTGATACAACGGCATATTGGCGGCTTTGGCTTTAATATCCCATAGCGCCATATCAACCGCGGAAATGGCGGACATGGTGACAGGGCCACGGCGCCAGTACGCGCCTTTGTAGAAGAACTGCCAGATATCTTCGATGCGGTGAGCGTCCCGTCCGATAAGCTGGGGGCACAGGTGATCATTAAGGTACGAAGCCACAGAAAGCTCACGTCCGTTCAGGGTGGCATCTCCCAGACCGGTAATACCATCTTCCGTGGTTATTTTTAAGGTGACGAAGTTACGCCCTGGACACGTAACAAAAACTTCAGCCCCTACAATCTTCATTTTTATTCCTTACATCGCATTATGGGATGCAGGAAATTTACCCAACTAAGCTACTACCATACAAGTATATTGATCTAAAAAGCGCGGCCAGATCACAAAATGCTCTGGCCGCGCGGCAATGTTACGTACGTCCCCATCCGACGACGATAATCAACATTCCGCACAGCGCGATCAGCGCGCCGCACCAGTCATAGACAGTAAGCCTGACGCCATCGACAACGCGTAGCCACAGGAGCGCAGTACAGACATATACCCCACCGTAAGCCGCATAAACCCGCCCGCTGGCAGCCGGATGCAGGGTCAACAGCCAGACGAATAACGCCAGTGATGCCACGGCGGGAAGAAGCCACCACACGCTGGCGCCGCGCTTAATCCATAACCAGGGAAGAAAACACCCTATGATTTCACAGAGTGCGGTAACAAAGAAAAGCAGTGTCGTCTTTAGCATGAGAGTCATTTGGTTACGAAAAGATAAGTGATAATACGACAGAATATCGCTACGGTTATCCCGTCATTCTTGTGTATATCCCAGGCATAAGGATTGGTGTAGAATTTAAAGGTGTTTTACCGCTTTTTTCTCCTCTTAAGAAAGGATGTTGTGATGAACTATACGCTGAGCAAACGCCTGTGCCTGACGGCAATGCTTACGCTGGCTGCCGTTGTGTATACCACTTCCGCATTCGCTGAAACCAGTAAACTGGTAATTGAATCGGGAGATAGCGCACAAAGCCGTCAGGAAGCGGCGATGGAAAAGGAACAATGGAACGACACCCGCAGTCTGCGTCAGAAAGTGAATACCCGCGCAGAAAAAGAGTGGGACAAAGCCGATGCCGCCTTTGATAACCGAGATAAATGCGAACAAAGCGCCAACATCAACGCCTATTGGGAACCTAATACCCTGCGGTGTCTGGATCGCCGTACAGGTCGCGTTATTACGCCCTGATACAGGATAACCGGAAAGAAGTGTAAGGATACAGTATGACAAGCGACTACAACGTCAGGCTGCGCCCGCTTGAGCGTGAAGATTTACGATTTGTCCACCAGCTTGATAACAATGCCAGCGTCATGCGTTACTGGTTTGAAGAGCCGTATGAGGCCTTTGTCGAACTGTCGGACCTTTACGACAAACATATCCATGACCAAAGCGAGCGGCGCTTTGTCGTCGAATGCGACGGTGAAAACGCCGGGCTGGTGGAGCTGGTGGAAATTAACCATGTGCATCGCCGGGCGGAATTTCAGATTATTATCTCGCCGGAGTACCAAGGGAAAGGCCTGGCGTCACGCGCGGCCAAACTGGCGATGGATTACGGATTTACCGTACTCAATCTCTATAAATTGTATTTGATCGTCGATAAAGAGAATGAAAAAGCTATTCACATCTACCGTAAACTCGGGTTTAGAGTAGAAGGCGAGTTGATTCATGAGTTCTTCATTAACGGCGAATACCGTAACACCATCCGTATGTGCATCTTCCAGCAGCAGTATCTGGATGAGCATAAAACGTCCGGTTCTACGCTCCTGAAACCCACCGCGCAGTAAACGCGGCGCGGTAGTCACGGAGAGTCGCACAGCACGCGGTTTAGTAGTAATCGATACGGTTTTTAATGGTGTAATGGTGGGATACTGCCGGCGTAACGCTCTCATCGACGATAACAAGCCGGCAGTCAACAGGGTTCGCGTACGCATCATATTCGCAGCTCTGTCTGACGTTGCCGACCTGCCGATCATCTACCCGACTGACTGCCGTATAATCCAGCTTTTTACGGGGGTCCGCGGAGGGTTTTGCCGTCACAGAGAGCGTTTTCTGCGAGTTTATGGTTGTCTTACCTAACGGGTAGCCTTCGGCATCATAGCGGTACTCGACTTTCATCTCTTTGCCCGTCGCCGATACCACAAAACCGTTGTCGTCCGTTTCCCAGGTCACGCCCGCCGAAGGCAATGCCGCAAGCTGACACTTCCCCTGTAACTGCACTTTTTTTTCCAGCGTCTGGGCATCCCGGTAATAATTGGCATCCAGAACGAGCGCCAGCCCCGTATTATTCTCCAGATCGTGTAACTCAAGCGTATCAAAACAGCCTTCCGGTGAAAGCGTACCGGTGACCTGCTTCGCCACTTCGCCATTCTCACTCATCAATGTCTGGCTGAAATCCTTTACCGGACCACGTAATGGATCAAAATCAAATTCATTCGAAAAACTGGCCATTTCCGGCGTAAAAGACTCAGGGGATTTCGGGTTATCACAACCTGCCAGCATCATGCACAATAACGTCAGTAAAATGGGTTTCTTCACGCGTTTCACCAGAATGGAAAGATATTTATCAATCATATTAGCAAATACAGTTGTTTACACAAAAAATGCTAAGCTTAGAACATCGTCATTAATTACAGGAGCTCAGGATGAAAATCGCAACTGCAATAGCCGTTCTGGCGTTAATTAGCGCCCCCTCGCTAGTGATGGCGGCGCCGGGATCGTGCGAGAGAGTAAAAAGCGATATTGAACAACGTATCATCAATAACGGCGTGCCGGCAGATAATTTTACGCTCACTATCGTTCCTAACGACCAGGCCGATCAGCCAGATTCACAGGTGGTGGGCCATTGCGCGAACGACACGCATAAAATTCTTTATACCCGCACCAGCAGCGGCAATGCGCCAGCCAATACCTCTCCCGCTCAGGACGGTTCATCCGCCGAACCGCAATAAGCGCCTCCTACCCTCCAGGTCCGGAGGGTAACGCTCTTTGACATGGATTAATAATCCTTACTCCCAAAGGGGTAAACTCATTACATTATTAGCATGATAATAATTTCGCTATAGATATCAATATATAGCGAAACGATAATGGAGTAAGTGATGCCCGGAGAAAAGCAACAAACAGGCGTTAGCCGCAGGACGTTAGTGAAATCAGCGGCGCTTGGCTCACTGGCGCTGGCGGCCGGAGGCGTATCTTTACCGTTTGGGATGCGTACCGCGGCCGCAGCGGTGCAGCAGGCAATGCGCGACGAAAAAGATAAAATCGTCTGGGGCGCCTGTTCGGTCAACTGCGGCAGTCGCTGCGCCTTGCGTCTGCACGTAAAAGATAATGAAGTCTGGTGGGTTGAAACTGATAACACCGGCGACGATGTCTACGGCAATCATCAGGTTCGCGCCTGTCTACGGGGGCGTTCAATCCGTCGGCGTATTAACCATCCGGATCGCCTTAACTATCCCATGAAACGCGTTGGCCGCCGCGGCGAAGGCAAATTTGAACGCATTAGCTGGCAGGAAGCATTGGACACCATTAGCGCCAACCTGAAAAAGACCGTAGAAACCTACGGCAATGAAGCCGTCTATATCCACTATTCATCCGGGATCGTAGGCGGCAACATAACCCGTTCGTCGCCTGCCGCCTCGCCGGTGAAGCGTTTGATGAACTGCTACGGCGGTTCGTTGAATCAATACGGCTCATACAGTACCGCGCAAATTTCTTGCGCCATGCCCTACACCTATGGCTCCAACGACGGCAACAGCACGTCTGATATCGAAAACAGTAAACTGGTGGTCATGTTCGGCAATAATCCGGCTGAAACGCGCATGAGCGGCGGCGGCATTACCTGGTTTCTGGAGCAAGCGCGTGAACGCTCAAATGCGCGCATGATCGTGATAGATCCGCGCTATACCGATACCGCCGCCGGACGTGAAGACGAATGGATACCGATTCGCCCCGGCACCGACGCCGCGCTGGTGGCGGGAGTTGCCTGGGTATTGATTAACGAAAATCTCGTCGACCAGCCTTTTCTCGACAATTATTGTATCGGCTACGATGAAAAGACCCTTCCGGCTGACGCGCCCGCAAATGGCCATTATAAGGCTTATATTTTGGGCCAGGGCGAGGACGGTATCGCCAAAACGCCGCAGTGGGCATCACATATTACCGGCATCCCCGCCGATCGGATTATCAAACTGGCTCGCGAGATAGGCAGCGTCAAGCCGGCCTACATCTGTCAGGGTTGGGGGCCGCAGCGTCAGGCGAACGGCGAACAAACCGCTCGCGCCATCGCCATGTTACCGATTCTGACCGGCAACGTCGGCATTCATGGCGGTAATAGCGGCGCACGCGAATCCACTTACACCATTACCATTGAACGTCTGCCGGTCCTGGAGAATCCCGTTAAAACCGCCATCTCCTGCTTTAGCTGGACGGACGCCATTGCGCGCGGCCCGGAAATGACCGCCCTGCGCGACGGCGTACGCGGCAAAGATAAGCTGGATGTCCCGATCAAATTTCTATGGAACTACGCTGGTAACACTCTGATTAACCAGCATTCGGATATTAATAAAACCCATGAAATTCTTCAGGATGAAGCGAAATGCGAAATGATTGTGGTCATCGACAATTTTATGACCTCTTCCGCGAAGTACGCCGATATTTTACTGCCGGATCTCATGACCGTCGAACAGGAAGATATCATCCCCAATGATTACGCCGGTAATATGGGATATCTGATTTTTATCCAACCGGCGACGACGCCTAAGTTCGAGCGCAAGCCCATCTACTGGGTACTCAGCGAAATCGCCAGACGCCTCGGCGACGATGTGTATCAGCGGTTTACCGAAGGCCGTACACAGGCGCAGTGGTTGCAATATCTGTACGCCAAAATGCAGGCAAGAGATCCGGCATTGCCCGCGTATGACGAGCTGAAAAAAATGGGCATCTATAAACGCAAAGATCCCAACGGCCATTTTGTCGCCTATAAAAAATTTCGTGAAGATCCGCAGGCCAATCCGTTAAAAACGCCGTCCGGTAAAATCGAAATCTACTCGAGCAAACTCGCTCACATCGCCAGTACCTGGGAGCTGGCGGAAGGCGACGTGATAAGCCCACTGCCGATTTATACCCCCACTTTTGAAGGATGGGACGATCCGAAACGGAGCACCTTCCCGCTACAGCTGTTTGGCTTTCACTATAAATCCCGTACCCATTCAAGCTACGGCAATATTGATGTTCTGCAGGCCGCCTGTCGCCAGGAGGTGTGGATAAATCCGCTTGATGCGCAAAAACGCGGTATCGCGAATGGCGATAGGGTTCGCGTCTTTAACGATCGTGGAGAGGTGCGTCTACCCGCCAAAGTCACGCCGCGTATTCTGCCGGGCGTCAGCGCGATGGGTCAGGGCGCATGGCATAATGCGGATATGGCTGGCGATAAAATTGACCACGGCGCCTGCATCAATACGCTCACGACGCTGCGTCCTTCCCCCCTGGCAAAAGGGAATCCTCAACATACAAATCTGGTGGAAATCGAAAAAATCTAAGCCGCCTTCTCCGGGGCGTTTTTGCGCTCCCGGAGCTCCCCGTTTTGCGAACACAACAACATTTAAAACTCTTTTTTTGGATGAGCATAGTGAGCTGTTATGAAAATCACCACCCCTGAGGCGTTAATGGCGGCCAGTATCAGCCGACGAAGCCTGGTGAAAACCTCCGCTATCGGTAGCCTTGCGCTTGCCAGTAGCGCTTTCACCCTTCCGTTCTCCCGCCTCGCCCACGCCGCAGCAGCCCTCGCATCTGGCAATGTTGCAGAAAAAGCGGTCTGGAGTTCATGTACCGTTAACTGCGGCAGCCGCTGCCTGCTGCGCCTGCACGTAAAAGATGACACCGTATATTGGGTTGAATCGGATACCACGGGCAACGATGAATATGGCAACCATCAGGTACGCGCCTGCCTGCGTGGTCGTTCTATTCGTCGCCGGATGAATCATCCCGATCGCCTGAAATATCCGATGAAACGCGTTGGTAAACGTGGAGAAGGCAAATTCGAACGTATCAGTTGGGATGAAGCGTTAGATACCATCGGCGATAACCTGAAACGTATCCTCAAGGACTACGGCAACGAAGCGGTACATGTGCTTTACGGTACCGGCGTGGACGGCGGCAATATTACCAATTCTAACGTACCGTATCGCCTGATGAACGCCTGCGGCGGCTATCTCAGCCGTTACGGTAGCTACAGCACCGCCCAAATCAGCGCGGCCATGAGCTATATGTTCGGCGGCAACGACTGCAACAGTCCGGATGATATCGCCAATACAAAACTGGTGGTGATGTTTGGCAATAACCCCGCGGAAACACGTATGAGCGGCGGCGGCGTGACATACTATGTCGAACAGGCGCGCGAGCGCTCCAACGCCCGGATGATCGTGATTGACCCGCGTTATAACGACACTGCCGCCGGCCGCGAAGACGAGTGGCTGCCGATTCGCCCAGGCACCGATGGCGCGCTGGCGGCGGCAATCGGCTGGGTGCTGATTACCGAAGATCTTATTGATAAACCGTTTCTGGATAAATACTGCATCGGCTACGACGAAACCACTCTGCCCGCCTCGGCCCCGCGTAACGCGCACTATAAAGCCTATATTTTGGGTCAGGGCGAAGACGGTATCGCGAAAACGCCGCAATGGGCCGCGCAGATTACCAGTATTCCGGCGGAAAAAATCATTCAACTGGCGCGGGAAATTGGCTCGGCGAAACCGGCTTACATTTGCCAGGGCTGGGGACCGCAACGCCACTCTAACGGCGAACAGACCGCACGCGCTATCGCCATGTTGTCTGTACTCACCGGTAACGTCGGCATAAATGGCGGTAATTCCGGCGTGCGCGAAGGCACCTGGGATCTGGGCGTCGAATGGTTTTCTATGCTGGAGAACCCGGTAAAAACCCAGATTTCGGTCTTTACCTGGACCGACGCTATCGATCATGGTGCGGAAATGACCGCCACACGCGACGGCGTGCGCGGGAAAGACAAGCTCGATGTGCCGATCAAATTTTTGTGGTGCTACGCCAGTAATACGCTGATCAATCAGCACGGCGATATCGCCCACACCCACGAGGTGCTTCAGGACGACAGTAAATGTGAAATGATCGTCGGCATTGAGCACTTTATGACCGCGTCGGCAAAATATTGCGACATTCTGCTGCCTGATTTAATGCCAACCGAGCAGGAAGATCTGATTTCCCACGAGTCCGCAGGCAATATGGGCTATGTCATTCTTGGTCAGCCCGCCACCTCGCCGAAATTTGAAAGAAAGCCCATTTACTGGACGCTCAGTGAAGTGGCTAAACGGCTTGGTCCGGACGTATACCAGACCTTCACAGAAGGCCGCACTCAGCATGAGTGGGTCAAATACCTGCACGCAAAAACCAAAGCGCGTAACCCGAAAATGCCGGATTACGAAGAGATGAAACAGACAGGGATTTTCAAGAAAAAATGCCCGGAGGAGCACTACGTCGCTTTCCGCGCCTTCCGCGAAGACCCTGCCGCCAACCCACTGAAAACGCCGTCCGGTAAAATCGAAATCTATTCCGAGCGTCTGGCAACCCTCGCCGACACGTGGGAGCTGAAGAAAGATGAGATTATCCATCCTTTACCCGCCTATACGCCAGGCTTTGACGGTTGGGACGATCCGCTTCGTCAGCGCTACCCGCTACAGCTAACCGGCTTCCACTATAAAGCGCGTACCCACTCCAGCTACGGCAATATCGACGTCCTGCAACAGGCGTGTCCGCAGGAGATCTGGATCAACCCGATTGATGCGCAAGCGCGCGGCATTCAGCACGGCGACACCGTGCGGGTCTTTAACCAGAACGGACAGATGCTCATTCCGGCAAAAGTCACGCCGCGCATATTGCCTGGCGTCACCGCTATCGGCCAGGGCGCCTGGTTAAATGCCGACATGTTTGGCGACAAAGTCGATCGCGGCGGCTCCATTAACATTCTGACGTCGCACCGGCCTTCCCCGCTGGCGAAAGGTAATCCGTCACACAGTAATCTTGTTCAGGTTGAAAAGGCGTAAGGAGTAACCGATGACAACCCAGTATGGATTTTTTATTGATTCCAGTCGTTGCACCGGTTGCAAAACCTGCGAACTGGCCTGCAAGGACTACAAAGATTTGACCCCGGATGTCAGCTTCCGCCGCATTTATGAGTATGCGGGTGGCGACTGGCAGGAAGATAACGGCGTCTGGCACCAGAACGTCTTTGCCTATTACCTCTCCATTTCGTGTAACCACTGCGAAGACCCGGCCTGTACCAAAGTCTGCCCGAGCGGCGCGATGCACAAGCGCGATGACGGTTTTGTGGTGGTGAACGAAGAGGTCTGTATCGGCTGCCGCTACTGCCACATGGCCTGCCCGTACGGCGCGCCGCAGTACAACGCGGCCAAAGGTCATATGACCAAGTGCGACGGCTGTTATGATCGCGTCGCCG
Source organism: Salmonella enterica subsp. arizonae (assembly GCF_008692845.1). Taxonomy (GTDB): domain Bacteria; phylum Pseudomonadota; class Gammaproteobacteria; order Enterobacterales; family Enterobacteriaceae; genus Salmonella; species Salmonella arizonae. The sequence continues at coordinate 359,680 of NZ_VXJW01000001.1, read as the reverse complement.
ACGGCAAAAAGCCTATCTGCGTGGAATCCTGCCCGCTGCGGGCGCTGGATTTTGGCCCGATAGACGAGTTGCGTAAAAAACACGGTGAGCTGGCTGCCGTCGCGCCGCTGCCGCGCGCGCATTTCACGAAGCCGAATATTGTGATTAAACCCAACGCCAACAGCCGCCCGACCGGGGACACTACCGGTTATCTGGCCAATCCGAAGGAGGTATAATATGGGAAGTGGATGGCATGAATGGCCGTTGATGATCTTCACGGTCTTTGGTCAGTGCGTGGTCGGCGCGTTAATCGTTAGCGGACTGGGCTGGCTGACGGCAAAAGACGATATCATCGCCCGTCAGCGCATCGTGCGCAGCATGTTTTTTCTGTGGCTGGTGATGGGACTGGGATTCCTCGCGTCGATTATGCATCTCGGCTCGCCGATGCGCGCGTTTAACTCGCTTAACCGCGTAGGCGCTTCCGCACTGAGTAATGAAATCGCCGCAGGATCGGTGTTCTTTGCCGTAGGCGGCATCTGGTGGCTGGTGGCGGTACTCGGTAAAATGCCCCCGGCGCTGGGTAAAGTGTGGCTGCTGGTCAGTATGGCGCTCGGCGTTGCATTCATCTGGGCAATGACGCTCGTTTATCAGATAGATACCGTGCCAACCTGGTATAATGGCTACACCACGCTGGCCTTTTTCCTCACGGCATTCCTGTGCGGCCCGGTGTTTGCGGCGCTACTGCTACGCATCGCGCGCGTCCCATTTTGCAGCGTGACGTTTGCCAGTATTAGCGGCCTGGCGTTGGTGGTGTGCGTGGCGGTCATCGTACTACAGGGACTGTCGCTCTCAACCCTTCACAGCTCCGTGCAACAGGCCAGCCATCTCGCACCGGATTACGGTATGCTAAAGGTCTGGCGCATTGTCTTGCTTGCTGCCGGATTAGGCTGCTGGCTATGTCCGCTAATTCGTCGCCGAGAACCGCATACCGTTGGTTTGCTGCTCGGTGTCGTGCTGGTGCTGGCGGGCGAAATTATTGGCCGCGGACTTTTTTATGGCCTGCATATGACCGTAGGTATGGCAGTCGCAGGTTAATTTGTGCGTGTGGGGCGACCCGCACCTTTCGGGATTGTTTGAATGACCACTTTTTTACAACGTGATGATTTTGCAGTAACGGCGCGTGTTCTTGGCGCGTTGTTTTATTATTCGCCGGAAAGCAACGAAACCGCTCCTCTGGTTCAGGCGCTATTAACCGACAACTGGCAGGCGCAGTGGCCGCTTGATGCCGATGCGCTTGCGCCTGTGGCGGCTATGTTTAAGACCCATAGCGAAGAGTCGTTGCCACAGGCCTGGCAGCGTCTGTTTATCGGCCCTTACGCTCTGCCGTCTCCGCCGTGGGGTTCCGTCTGGCTGGATCGTGAGAGCGTATTATTTGGCGATTCTACGTTGGCGCTACGTCAGTGGATGCGCGAAAACGGGATTCAGTTTGAAATGCAGCAAAACGAGCCAGAAGATCATTTCGGGTCGCTGTTGCTGCTGGCGGCCTGGCTTGCCGAGAATGGCCGTCATCATGAATGCGAACAACTCCTGGCCTGGCATCTGTTTCCGTGGTCGTCCCGCTTTCTGGACGTATTTATCGATCATGCCGGGCATCCGTTTTATCAGGCGTTGGGGCAACTGGCGCGTCTGACTCTGGCGCAATGGCAAGCTCAACTCATTATTCCCGTCGCTGTAAAACCGTTATTCCGTTAATCCCCACAAAAGGCAGGATTTTAACTGCCTTTTCACCCATTGCGGCCTATTTTTATCCACAAAAAGTGACAACGTCACACCACGCTTCTATTTTTAAGATAATTCTTTATCGTGAATGTTCACGCTTAGCCGCATAAGGGCAAAACCTAATTGTTAATAGATGTTTAACAGTGTTAAACATCACGCTCCGCTGGAATCCTTCCCAACCTGTTGCTATAGCTCAAAGCACCCTGCCGGAACATGGCATAACAACACGCGACTCTTAACGTCGCCATAACACATGCAAACAGGGAGACACACCGCAATGTACACCCTCACCCTAAAACGCGTACTTGGGTTCACTATCGTCATTTTGCTTTTACTGGCGCTGTTTATCTGGGGAATCGGTCTGGAGACGCTGAAAGCGCGTCAGGTCGATCTGCTGTATCTCGGACAACGGCATTTGATGCTGGTCTTTACGTCCATGTTTTTTGCTTTACTGGTCGGTATCCCGAGCGGGATTTTACTCAGCCGACCTGCGGCAAAAGGATTTGCTGAATATGTCATGCAAATCTTTAATGTTGGTAATACCTTGCCGCCGCTGGCCGTCCTGGCCTTAGCGATGGTGATTATCGGGATCGGCGATACGCCCGCCATTGTCGCGCTATTTCTGGCTTCCCTTCTGCCTATCGTCCGCAATACCTATGCGGGCCTCTGTTCCGTTCCCGCCTCACTGATTGAAGCGGCAAACGGGATAGGGATGACAAAATGGCAGCGGCTTCGCCAGGTAGAGCTACCTAATGCGTGGCCAGTGATGCTGTCCGGTATTCGCATCGCGACCGCCATCAATGTCGGCACCGCGCCGCTGGCCTTTCTGATCGGCGCCAGTAGCTACGGCGAGCTGATTTTCCCGGGGATTTATCTTAACGATTTTCCGACGTTGATTCTCGGCGCAACGGCCACGGCGTTATTCGCGCTGATTCTAGACACTCTGCTTGCCTGGCTTGGGCGACGCCTTAGCCCTCATACTGCCTGAACGCATAAATAACAATAAGGAGCGTTAAATGAGATTCAAAAAACACCTGCTGGGATGGCTTGCCGCAACGCTGTTGTTCAGTAGCCAGACGCAGGCCGCGCCGCTGGTTCTCGCCACTAAAAGCTTTACCGAGCAGCATATTCTCTCGGCCATGACCGTTCAGTATTTGCAGAAAAAAGGCTTTCAGGTTCAGCCGCAAACCAATATCGCCGCGGTGATTTCACGTAATGCGATGGTGAATAAACAAATTGATATTACCTGGGAATACACCGGAACATCGCTGATTATTTTCAACCGTATCGATAAGCGCATGAATCCACAGGAAACCTACGACACGGTAAAACGCCTGGATGCGAAGCTGGGTCTGGTATGGCTCAAACCGGCTGACATGAACAATACTTACGCGTTCGCGATGCAACGCAAACGCGCCGAGGCGGAAAATATCACCACCATCTCGCAAATGGTGGCAAAAATCGAACAGGTCCGGCAGAACGATCCTGACCACAACTGGATGCTCGGCCTCGATCTGGAATTTGCCGGGCGCAGCGACGGGATGAAGCCCCTTCAGCAAGCCTATCAGATGCAGCTTGATCGCCCGCAAATACGACAAATGGACCCAGGACTGGTCTATAACGCCGTTCGGGATGGTCTGGTTGACGCCGGGCTGGTCTATACCACCGACGGACGGGTGAAAGGGTTTGATCTGAAAGTGCTGGAGGATGATGAAGGCTTCTTTCCAAGTTACGCTGTCACGCCCGTGGTGCGTAAAGAAGTGCTGAAAGCTAATCCTGGCCTTGATGACGCCTTAAACACCCTTTCCGGCCTGCTCAATAATGATGTGATATCGACCCTAAACGCCCAGGTCGATATCGATCATCGCACGCCGCAACAGGTAGCCCATCAATTTTTGCAGGACAAAGGTCTGCTGTAAGGAGCGCCTATGGATACGATACATTATATGCTGGATAACGCAGGCTACCTCGCCAGCCTTACCTTTCAGCATCTTTGGCTGGTCGCGCTGGCTGTCGGTCTGGCGATTATCATCGGCGTACCGCTAGGCGTTTTGATTGTACGCCACAAATGGCTGGCAACGCCGGTATTGGGCGTCGCCACGCTACTTCTTACCATTCCGTCTATCGCGCTGTTTGGGTTAATGATCCCGCTCTTTTCGTTGATCGGGCAGGGTATTGGCGTTTTGCCCGCCGTGACGGCCGTTTTTCTCTACTCTTTACTGCCGATTGTCCGTAATACCCATACTGCGCTTGATAGTCTGCCGCCCGGTCTGCGTGAAGCGGGACGCGGCATCGGCATGACGTTCTGGCAACGCTTGCGCTGGGTCGAAATTCCAATGGCCTTACCGGTTATCTTCGGTGGTATCCGCACCGCGGTGGTGATGAATATTGGCGTGATGGCGATTGCCGCAGTCATCGGCGCTGGCGGTCTGGGACTGCTACTGTTAAACGGCATTAGCGGCAGCGATATTCGCATGTTAATTGCCGGCGCGCTGATGATCTGTCTACTGGCGATTGTGCTTGACTGGCTGTTGCATCGTCTGCAAGTCGTACTGACACCTAAGGGGATACGATAATGATAAAACTGGAAAATCTCACCAAACAATTTGTTCAGAAAAAGGGTCAGCCGCTAAAAGCCGTCGACAATGTCAACCTGAACGTGCCGGAAGGCGAAATGTGCGTATTACTCGGCCCCTCAGGCTGCGGCAAAACCACCACGTTAAAGATGATCAACCGACTGATCGCGCCCAGCAGCGGTAATATACTTATCAACGACGAAAATACCAACGATATGGATACGGTAACGCTACGCCGCAATATCGGGTACGTAATTCAACAAATTGGCCTGTTTCCTAATATGACGATTGAGGAAAATATTACCGTTGTGCCGCGCATGTTGGGTTGGGACAAAGCGCGCTGCAAGCAACGCGCCGAAGAATTGATGGAGATGGTGGCGCTGGATGCGAGGAAATTTCTGCATCGCTATCCAAAAGAGATGTCCGGGGGACAGCAACAGCGTATTGGCGTGATCCGCGCTCTGGCCGCCGATCCGCCGGTATTGCTGATGGATGAGCCCTTCGGCGCGGTGGACCCGATTAACCGCGAAGTGATTCAGAACCAGTTTCTTGATATGCAGCGTAAGCTAAAAAAGACAGTGATGCTGGTCAGCCATGATATCGACGAAGCGCTGAAGCTCGGCGACCGTATCGCCGTATTCCGTCAGGGTCGAATTGTACAGTGCGCCAGTCCTGACGAACTGCTGGCCAAACCGGCCAACGAGTTTGTCGGATCGTTCGTTGGTCAGGACAGAACGTTAAAGCGTCTGCTACTGGTCTCCGCAGGCGATGTTACCGATCAACAGCCAACGATTACCGCGCGGCCTTCCACGCCGTTAAGCGAAGCGTTCGGCATTATGGATGAAAACGATATTCGCGCCATTACCGTCATTGACAATGACGGTAAGCCGCTGGGATTTGTGAAGCGCCGGGAAGCGCGGAACGCCAGCGGAACCTGCGCCGATATCACCCATCCTTTCCGTATTACGGGCAAAGCGGAAGATAACCTGCGTATTGTGCTGTCCAGATTGTACGAAAGTAATACTAGCTGGATGCCGATCGTTGATGAGGACGGACGCTATAACGGGGAAATCTCTCAGGATTACATCGCCGATTATCTCAGTTCAGGCCGCACGCGTCGGGCGCTTAATATTCACGAAAGCAGCTAACGCGTCGCCGGATGGCCTCTTGCCCTCCGGCAATATTATTATCCTGCGTAATATTATATCGCACATAGTGCGTTTGCGTCTGACGTCATTTATCCGCAAAATAGGCTATCCTGAAACGCCCTGTTTACCCGCTAATGCATCGTTTACACGCTTATCCGGATCTGCGCGCGATGTTTCGTCGCCTGCTGATCGCTACGCTCATCGGTATTCTCGCGGCGCTGGCTGTCGCCGCCTTCCGTCATGCGATGCAATTTCTGGAATGGCTTTTCCTGAGTAATGACACCGGTAGTCTGGTGAATGCGGCAGCGGGGCTTTCGCCCTGGCGACGGCTGATTACGCCTGCGCTTGGCGGTCTGGCCGCTGGCCTGTTGCTGTGGAGGTGGCAAAAAATGAATCAACAGCGCCCCCACGCGCCTACTGACTATATGGAAGCATTGCAAACCGACGGGCAATTTGACGTTGGCGCCAGCCTGGTGAAATCACTGGCCTCGCTGCTGGTCGTGGTCAGCGGCAGCGCAATTGGTCGCGAAGGCGCAATGATCCTGCTCGCCGCGCTGGCGGCATCCGGCTTTGCGCGGCGCCTTACGCCGCGCGAGGAATGGAAATTATGGATTGCCAGCGGCGCCGCTGCGGGTATGGCGGGCGCTTACCATGCTCCGCTGGCGGGTAGCCTGTTTATCGCGGAGATCCTGTTCGGCACTTTAATGTTGGCCTCTCTCGGTCCGGTTGTCGTTTCCGCCGTCGTCGCCCTACTAACTACCAATCTATTAAACGGTAGCAATTCACTACTCTATACCGTACATCTGACCCTTGATCTCCACACACGGGAATACTTCATGATAGTCAGTACCGGCCTGGTCGCTGGTCTGTGCGGCCCGTTGCTGATGTGGCTGATGACGGCCAGCCATAATAGCTTTTTACGCTTAAAACTGTCGCCGCCCTGGCAGTTAGCCTTAGGCGGACTTATTGTCGGGATACTGTCGTTATTAACGCCTACGGTTTGGGGAAACGGCTATAGCGTCGTACAGTCATTTCTACTCTCCCCGCCGCTATTCTCGCTGATTAGCGGAATTTTTGCGTGCAAAATCCTGGCCGTGCTCGCCAGCAGCGGTTCTGGCGCGCCGGGCGGCGTCTTTACGCCAACGCTATTTGTCGGATTATCCATTGGAATGCTTTTGGGTCGGATATGGGGATTCTGGCTTCCGGGCTCGGATGAAATAGCGATTTTATTAGGACTGGCGGGTATGGCGACGCTACTGGCGGCAACGACCCATGCGCCGATTATGTCTACCCTGATGATTTGTGAAATGACCGGCGAGTATCAGTTGCTCCCCGGTCTGCTGATTGCCTGCGTAGTCGCGTCAGTGCTATCGCGGACGTTACGCCATAATTCTATCTACCGACAGCACGCTGCCGAGCATTGATAAACGAATATACTGCCCCAGTTCACGCTGCTCGGCACGCGGCAGGTACGGCAGCTCGCCAATCAGCGGCGCAGGAAGTTTTTTTCCAAGCACATCAATGATTTCAGCATAATGCGCCAGCCCAGGATTAATGCGATTCGCCACCCAGCCAATTAACGGCAGTCCATCGTTAGCGACAGCTTGCGCAGTCAGTAGCGCATGATTAATGCACCCCTCCTGAATCCCTACCACCATCAATACCGGTAATTGTTCCTGTACTACCCATTCGGACAGCGGACGTAAATCATTCATCAGGCTGCGCCAGCCGCCGGTGCCTTCCACAACGACGTGATCCACTTTATCGCTCAGGTTCGCCAGGCCGTTGGACAGCAAGGTATAATTGATAGGACAGCTATGCGCTACGCTGCTTTCCTCTTCGCTTAAAGCGATCGGATTTATAGCCTCATACGGCAATTCCAGTGAAGAGACGCTTTGCAATACCACAGCGTCTTTGTTGCGCATCCCTTCCGGGGTCTCTTTGCTCCCTTTGGCGACAGGTTTATACCCAGCCACACTCTTACCACCCGACGCTAACGCTTGTAGTAATGCGCGGGAAACCACCGTCTTCCCAACAGAAGTGTCTGTGCCTGTAATAAAGAAACGCTTCAGCATCACTAACTCCACCGTTATGCTTCGAAAATATAAGCCAGGAAAATAATACAGTGAAGGAAGTCTAAGGTATGGCAAGGGCAATCAGCTTGAGTTAGCGCAAATTTTTGTACAACAGTTAAAAAATGTTAACCCTGTAATAGACGAATCAACAAAGAGCCGTTATACATCGCGTCTTTTACCAACGCCGCCCCGGCCATCGTGCCTTGGTTGGTAAACTGCGTGCTTTCCACTACTGTATTCTTACTGTAGGCGGGCAGCGCCTGCTGACGGATACTGTCAACAATGGCTGGGAAAAGGATATCAGCCGCTTTACTTAGCGGAGAACCAATAAGAATTTTTTGCGGATTAAATAAATTCACCATGATAGCCAGAATGCGTCCGACATGCGCGCCGACGCCGCTAATGATATCTTTTGCTAATAAATCTCCCTGTATCGCCGCCTGACACAACGAATCTACCGTTAACGGCTGGCCGTGCAACATTGAACTCATAGACTGATTAAGCCGAAGCTGGGTAAGCTCCAGTACGCTATCGACGCTGGCTATAGTCTCCAGACAACCATGATTACCGCAATAGCAGCGTTTGCCATAAGGATCGACCTGGGTATGACCAATCTCCACCAGACTGCTACTGCCCGCATGAAGCAAATGACCGTCGGTGATAACACCCGCCCCTACATTATGATCAATAACTACCTGGATAACGTCGCGCGCGCCGCGTGATGCGCCAAAAAGCGCCTCTGCCATCGTCCAGGCGCTGATATCATGCTGAATGTAAACCGGTACGCCAGTGTGGCGTTCGAGCGCATCGCCTAAAGGCATCTCTTTGACATCCTCATAAAACGGCATACGGTGTACAATGCCGTTTTCGGTATCAATAATGCCCGGCAACGTAATCGCAATAGAGGTTAGACGCTCCAGTTTCTGCTGATGGCGGATAAAAAACTGATCAACGTGCGTGATAATTCGCTCAAGCAACGGCGTGGCTTCGGTTAGCGGTAACGGCAGGTTCTCCTCAACCACCAACTTGCTGCTGAGATCGTGCAGCGCAAGGAAAATTTCGCCGCGGCTAATACGAATAGATAAATAGTGCCAGGCCTCAGTTTCCACTACCAGCCCGACGGCGGGTCGACCACGACTGCCCGCTTCTTTAATTTCAAGTTCCTGAACCAAATGCGCTTCCAGCATTTCGCGGACAATTTTCGTAATACTGGCAGGCGCTAACTGCGCCAGACGAGACAGGTCAATTCGCGATACCGGTCCGAGCTGATCAATCAGGCGATACACTGCGCCAGCATTGGTCTGCTTAATTTGATCGATATGCCCAGGCTGACTATCAGCAACCACCGCTCACTCCCTTTATTTTCGCGCTCCGAAATAATCTGTCTGCTATGGTGAAACACTTCAATACTCGTCGTCAACTTTTTGCTTAGCCGTGTGATTAACTGCACATTTTCACCCTTTTTAAGCGAAATTAATCACATCGGACGGCCGTTACCAGCAGTTGGCAAAACCGCTGTACGGCATGGCTCTGTTCATGATGCTTTGACCATACCAGCCACATTTCGGATACGGCGTCCTCTTCCGCCAGAGGAACCCAGCGCATTTCACTCATCCGCACGCGCTTAAAGGACGCAGGCAAAATCGAGACGCCCAGTCCCGCCGCCACCAGACCGATAATGGTCATTGCTTCGCCAACCTCCTGCGCGATAGTCGGCGTCAGGTTATAGCGCCGCATCAGACCAAGAATATCGTCGTATAGCCCCGTCCCGACATGCGGATCGAAAAAGACAAACGGCTCTTTCGCCAGTTCTGTCAGACTAACGACCGGCTTTTGCGCCAACCTATGTTCGCGGGGGATCATTGCCATAAGCGGCTCATGCAAAATTACCTCGTGATTAAGCGTGTCAGGTAGCGGCGTATTACGCAGCAAGCCGATATCAAGTATACCTTCGTTAAGCGGTGCGATTTGCTCACGCGTATTCATTTCACGCGTTTGCATATGCACTCCCGGATAGGACTGGCGGAACAACGAAAAAGTATTCGATACCGCCCGAATAAAAGGCGCTGAGGAGGTAAAGCCGATACGGACTTCGCCCGCTTCTCCCTGATGCAACCGCTCGGCGCGAGCGGCGGCGTCATTTACCAGACTCAGGATCTGTCGGCTATCCGCCAGAAACTGTCGTCCGGCGGCCGTTAAGGCTACGCTGCGATTGGTCCGGGCCAATAAACGCGCGCCGACCTGCTGCTCCAGGATTTGTATCTGCTGACTCAGCGGCGGCTGTGAGATATTGAGGCGTGCTGCGGCGCGACCAAAATGCAGTTCTTCTGCTACCGCCACAAAGTAACGCAAATGACGTAGTTCGATATTCATATTTTTAAAGTATTATTTGAGATAATTAATATATTAGACAGAATATTTTGCTTTTTCTATGCTTTATACGTTGGTTATACCCGTCTCCGGTTTACGGGGATGTAAAGCAAGGATTTAACGTGAGTCGTACAACTATTCTCGATAACGCCACAACAAGCGATATTGATGAACAACGCTATTCTCAGTCGGTTCAATATATTAAACGCGGTACTGCGCCTTTTATGCGCGTCACGCTAGCCCTTTTTTCCGCGGGTCTGGCGACTTTCGCGCTCCTCTATTGCGTTCAGCCCATATTGCCGATACTTTCCCGGGAGTTTGGCGTCTCCCCCGCCAGCAGCAGCGTTTCACTTTCTATTTCTACCGCCATGCTGGCTATCGGCTTACTTTTTACCGGCCCGCTTTCCGATGCGATAGGCCGCAAACCGGTGATGGTCACCGCCTTGTTGTTAGCCTCCTGCTGCACCCTGTTATCAACAATGATGACCAGCTGGCATGGTATTCTGATTATGCGCGCGCTGATCGGGCTGTCATTAAGCGGCGTCGCCGCAGTGGGAATGACCTACCTGAGCGAAGAAATCCATCCCAGTTTTGTCGCCTTCTCCATGGGGCTTTATATTAGCGGTAACTCCATCGGCGGGATGAGCGGGCGTTTATTAAGCGGCGTCATGACCGACTTTTTTAACTGGCGAATCGCGCTGGCGACCATCGGATGCTTTGCGCTGGCGTCAGCGCTGATGTTCTGGAAGATTTTACCCGCCTCGCAGCATTTTCGTCCCACGTCGCTACGGCCTAAAACGCTATTTATTAATTTCCGTCTCCACTGGCGCGATCGGGGGCTACCTCTGCTGTTTGCGGAAGGCTTTTTACTGATGGGCGCGTTCGTAACCCTGTTTAACTACATTGGTTATCGCCTGATGCTCTCCCCCTGGGAATTAAGCCAGGCCGTGGTTGGACTGTTATCCGTAGCCTATCTCACCGGCACATGGAGCTCGCCGAAAGCTGGCGCAATGACCTCACGCTATGGTCGGGGGCCGGTGATGCTGTTCTCTACCGCAGTAATGCTGTGCGGGCTTTTACTGACGCTTTTTACCTCGCTTTGGCTGATTTTTGCCGGTATGCTGCTTTTTTCCGCCGGCTTTTTCGCCGCGCACTCCGTGGCCAGCAGTTGGATTGGCCCGCGTGCGCGCCGGGGGAAGGGACAGGCCTCGTCACTTTATCTTTTCAGCTATTATATGGGTTCCAGTATCGCGGGGACGCTAGGCGGCGTATTCTGGCATAGTTACGGCTGGAACGGCGTAGGCGGTTTTATCGCGCTAATGCTGGTGCTGGCCATCCTGGTCGGGACGCGGTTACATCATCGTCTTCACGCCTGAAAGAAGATAACCCGGCGATAGCAATGTACGTTATCGCCGGGCTGCTTTTCACTCCACGACTCACTGTTCACCATAGACCTGTCAGGCTTGAGACGTCCATCACTTCTCTAATTGCATCCAGCGCCAGAAGCGTAAATATCACCAAGATTATCGGATTCATATACGGTGCGCTTTTTATTCTGGAGGGCGGATATTACCGTCTCTGAGACTAAAAAAGAAAACGATAACAAAAAACTACCCATTATGGTGGGCTTACGCTGCGTTATCGCTGTCATTGTACATAACGTTACAAGCCGATACCAATCACTCACGGAAGCCCTTTGATAACAGCGATATAGTCATTTCACCGGCCCCGCAGTGGGGTTGAATGAAAAACCAAATCGAGGGTATCAAAATGAAAAAAGTATTAGCTCTGGTTGTTGCCGCTGCAATGGGTCTCTCTTCCGCAGCGTTCGCGGCTGAGACGGCAACCCCTGCGAAAACCGCAGCGCCTGCCAAAACCACCCAGCATCACAAAAAGCAGCATAAAAAGCAGCATAAAGCCGTTGAACAAAAAGCGCAGGCGGCTAAAAAACATCAGAAAAAAGATGGCAAAGCGCCAGCCAAAACCACGTCAAAACCAACTACTCAACCGGCTGCATAAGTCGTAACATGCTGCGGCGCGCCCCCGCGCCCGTTTTTACGGCGCTAAATTGTTCTGGTTTAGCGCCGCCTTCCGGGAGGGCAAAAAAGTGTCTCGCTACCGCTTTGAGCTCATTCTTATCATGCTTATTTTATGCGCCATTATTGCCACGCATTTCTATCTCTCCTGAGTGTAGTTATCTGATTTTACTCCCACTTTCTTACCGTCACGTCTATAGTAGTACTGAGGGTTTGTTGTTAATAATCATAATTACCCACCAGAGTGTGATATGCATAAAACCATTGCTGTATTACTGGGCATAGTTTGTTTTTTACCGGTTATGGCGAAAGCCAGGGGGGCTGAAACAGACGCCACGGATGCCAGCGACGTCAAAACGCTTTTTTTTAACCACGACGATCGGACGCCCGTCGCCGATCCTACCCAATCGCCGTGGGATGCCATCGGGCAACTAGAGACCGCCAGCGGTAATTTGTGTACGGCAACGCTTATCTCCCCGCATATCGCCCTGACAGCAGGCCATTGCCTGCTAACGCCACCGACAGGAAAGCCGGACAAAGCGGTTACGTTACGTTTTGTGGCGCAAAAAGGGATCTGGCGCTATGAAATCCATGGCATTGAAGGCCGCGTTGAACCGTCGCTGGGCCGACGCCTGAAAGCGGATGGCGATGGCTGGATTGTGCCGCCTGCCGGGGCAAGCTGGGATTTTGGCCTGATAATATTGCGCTACCCGCCTTCCGGGATCAGGCCGGTGCCTTTATTTACCGGCGATAAAGCGGCGCTCACTGCGGCGCTGAAAGCCGCAGACCGAAAAGTCACGCAGTCCGGTTATCCGGAGGATCACCTGAATGCGCTCTATTCCCATCAGGATTGTGTCGTGACCGGCTGGGCGCAAAATGCCGTGCTCTCACACCAGTGCGATACGTTACCTGGCGACAGCGGCTCACCGCTATTATTAGAGACGGATAGCGGATGGCAGCTCATTGGCGTACAAAGCTCAGCCCCTGCGGCTAAAGATCGCTGGCGCGCCGACAACCGCGCCATATCCGTCACCGGCTTTCGCGATAAGCTGAAAGCCCTGGCGCAGGATTAACATGGTGAATAGCGGGAATCTCTGCCTGCACTGGCAGGCAGCGATCATATCAGGCAAGTTTTATCATAATCATACCGACCAGAAGCAATACAACGCCAACCCAGCCTTTGGGATTTAAGCGCTGGCCAAAGAGCACCCAGCCAGCCGCCAGTGTGGCGGCGATACCAAAACCGCCCCATAGCGCGTAAGCCACCGAGAGGTCTATCCCTTTTACCGCCTGTGAAAGCGCACTGAAAGCGGCCAGAACAGCGGCTAGCGATAATATGCCATAGCATTTACGGCGAAAGCCGTCCGAAAATTTCAACAGTACGTTAGCCGCGATTTCCAGTATTATTGCCAGCGCAAGCCAGGCGCCGTGTACCCATTCAAATTGTTGCACGGGTCGCCTCCTTCACCGGTTTGCCGGGTTTACGCGTCCCTGATTTGATCAATACGATGCCGACAATTAGCGTCAGCAAACCGACAATCTTCATGGTTGATAATACTTCATCAAATAGCAGTACGCTAAATACGGTAATAAATAAAATACCGATCCCTTCCCATAAGGCATACGCCACACCCAGGGCAATCTTTTTTACCGCAAAAGAAAGAAATATATATGACAGCGTGATCATCACCAACATTAAAATATAACCAGCGTTACCATTGCCCACGCTAGCCCATTTCATTGAGAGCGTGCCTGTAATTTCAGCCACGATAGCCAGAGCTAATAAAATCCAGTAAAACATGTCCCTTCTCCTGCATGAGAATATACGCTTTCGAGTCTGCTGCACGCAGCAAACTAAAAAATAGAATCAGTTAGCACAGCGCGTTGCGCCAGCTTAGGCAGAAGTAAGGGACTAAAGCGCGTTACGCCAGTGCTGCTCGCCGATAAGCAAGAAAAAGGAGGTAGAGTGAAGATGAATTTGGGTGGAGAAAAACGCGCTGAACATATTGTCCATAATATTACAATTATCCGCAGTGTTGCTTCTCGTCATCGCGGATGATAATTGTCCTCGGTAGTTGAACTACGCCTGATTTGTATCATAAGCCAGAAATTAACTCAAAATCTTTTCACTTCTTTACCTGAAAAGTTTAATTTTAACCAGAACAGGTCGACCATATTGCTCACCGTTCCATTAACCATTATTGTTAAAGTCGCCCTGGAACAGACCACTGACAGGCAAAGTATCGCCATTCTGCTTAGCGATTTAAACAAAAGACAAAACAATTAAAAAAGCGGCCACCAGAAAGGCCGCCGCATATTTAAAAGCTTAAAGCGCTTTCAGAATCGCATCCACACTGGCTTTGGCATCGCCAAACAGCATTTGCGTATTTTCTTTAAAGAACAGCGGGTTCTGCACACCAGCATAACCGGTATTCATTGAACGCTTAAAGACTACGACATTCTGCGCTTTCCATACTTCGAGAACCGGCATACCGGCGATTGGGCTACGGGGATCGTCTTGTGCCGCCGGGTTCACCGTATCATTTGCGCCAATCACCAGCACGGTATCGGTGTCCGCAAAATCATCATTGATTTCATCCATTTCCAGCACGATGTCATAAGGCACTTTCGCCTCCGCTAACAGCACGTTCATATGCCCAGGCAGGCGCCCCGCCACCGGGTGAATGCCGAAACGCACGTTAATGCCGCGCGCACGCAGTTTTTCGGTAATTTCCGCTACCGGATACTGCGCCTGCGCCACCGCCATCCCGTACCCCGGCGTAATGATGACGGAGTGGGAGTTTTTCAGCATCTCAGCGGTCTCTTCCGCCGTGATTTCGCGATGTTCGCCAGCCTCCTGATCGTCGCCCGTTGAAGAGCCGTCAGTACCGAACCCACCGGCAATAACGCTGATGAAAGAGCGGTTCATCGCTTTACACATAATGTAAGACAGGATCGCGCCTGACGAACCGACCAGCGCACCGGTCACAATCAGCAAATCATTGCTTAACATAAAGCCAGCCGCAGCGGCAGCCCAACCGGAATAGGAGTTCAGCATTGAAACAACCACCGGCATGTCCGCCCCGCCGATAGAAGCGACCAGATGCCAACCAAACGCCAGAGCGATAATGGTCATCAGCAGCAGCGCCAGAACCTGTAGACCCACGCTTTCGGTGCGGACAAAAACCAGCAGCAACAGGAAAGAAACAACCAGCGCCGCCAGGTTCATTTTGTGACGGTTAGGCAACATCAACGGCTTAGAAGAGATTTTGCCGCGCAGTTTACCAAACGCTACGATCGATCCAGTGAAAGTGACTGCGCCAATAAAGATACCGAGGAAGACTTCGGTCAGATGGATATTCACCAGCACCGGCGCCAGACTGGCGTCATGGTACAGATAGCTGTTAAAGCCAACCAGTACCGCCGCCAGGCCCACGAAACTGTGCAGAATCGCGACCAGCTCCGGCATCTCGGTCATCTCAACTTTTTTCGCCATGCGGATGCCAATCGCGCCGCCAATAATCATGGCGACCAGAATCCATGCCACGTTGCCGGTATCCGGCCCGAAAATGGTCGCCAGCAACGCGATCGCCATCCCGGCAATACCGAAGTTATTCCCCTGGCGGGACGTTTCATGCTTTGAAAGCCCGGCAAGACTGAAAATAAACAGGATCGCGGCAACAATGTATGCAGCTGTAACTAATCCTCCAGACATGTGTTACCCCTTAGTTTTTCCGGAACATTTTCAGCATACGCTGAGTCACGGTGAAGCCACCGAAAATATTAATGCTGGCGATAAGCACCGCGATAAAGCTCAGGAAGCTGACCCAGCCGCCCTGACCAATTTGCAATAATGCCCCGACAACAATAATCCCTGAAATCGCATTAGTTACGGACATTAATGGCGTATGAAGCGCATGAGAAACATTCCACACCACGTAATACCCAACCACGCAGGCGAGCGCAAACACGGTAAAATGACCGAGGAACTCTTTTGGCGCGACATCGGCCAGCCAGCCAAAAAGAATGATCGCCAGCGCCATCAGCGCATATTTTCGCCAAGGTGAAGCGGGCTTTCCCGGCTCTTTCGGCGCAGGCGCAGCTTTAGGCGCCGCCTGAGGCTGCGCGGAGACCTGGATTGGCGGCGCAGGCCAGGTAACATCGCCGTCGCGAATTACCGTAACGCCACGGATAACGACATCGTCAAAATCCACGTCAATATTGCCGTCTTTCTCTTTGCACAGCAGCTTCAGCAGGTTAACCAGGTTGGTGCCATAAAGTTGGGATGACTGCGTCGGCAAACGTCCCGGTAGATCGGTGTAGCCAATCACTTTCACGCCATTGTCCGTCGTCACAACCTGATTGGCGACGGTATATTCGCAGTTACCGCCATTCTGCGCGGCCAGGTCGACAATCACGCTGCCGGCCTTCATAGAATCGACCATATCGCGGGTAATCAGCTTCGGCGCTGGTTTGCCCGGAATCAACGCGGTGGTAACAATGATATCGACCTCTTTGGCCTGGGCGGCAAAGAGCGCCATTTCCGCTTTGATAAACGCCTCGGACATCACTTTGGCGTAACCATCGCCGCTACCGGCTTCCTCTTTAAAATCCAGTTCGAGGAACTCAGCCCCCATACTCTGGACCTGCTCTTTGACTTCAGGACGAGTGTCAAACGCGCGGACAATCGCCCCCAGGCTGTTTGCCGCGCCGATAGCCGCAAGACCCGCAACGCCCGCGCCAATCACCATCACCTTCGCCGGCGGCACTTTCCCGGCGGCAGTGATTTGGCCGGTAAAGAAGCGCCCAAATTCATGCGCGGCCTCTACAATGGCGCGATAACCCGCGATATTCGCCATTGAGCTTAACGCGTCGAGCGACTGCGCGCGGGAAATACGCGGCACGGAGTCCATCGCCATCACCGTGACCTTACGTTCGGCAAGTTTCTCCATTAACCCAGGATTTTGCGCAGGCCAGATAAAACTGACCAGCGTAGTCCCGGGGTTCAGTAAAGCGATTTCATCTTCTTCAGGCGCATTAACCTTGAGAATAATTTCCGACTGCCAGATAGCATTGCCGTCTACAATATCCGCGCCAGCCTGCGCAAACGCTTTGTCGTCAAAACTTGCCAGTTGACCCGCCCCGCTTTCGATAGCGACGCTAAACCCCAGCTTCAGTAGCTGCTCTACCGTTTTCGGCGTCGCAGCGACACGGGTTTCATTGGGTAACCGCTCTTTTGGTATGCCAATTCGCATAAATGTTCCCTTCCATCGGTATTTTTGATGATGGTTTGTCAGTCAGCGCGAGAAGCGTACACCTGCCCGCGTTTGAGGTAAATGTTACCCCAGCAGAATAAAACCGTTACAAACTCTCTATAACCTACTGAAAATAAGGCCTGTGATCTAGCGCCAAAAAACAGAATTTTTTATCAAATTTGCAAAACATGAACGATTCAGCCGCTAAGCAGCCATAATGCCTTGAAAACAGTCTACGAAGGCTGATAATTCGCTATAATTTGACAGCAAAACATAATTAAACCCCAATCAAGAACACGAAATTAACATTAAATTAACTTATTAAATTCATGCGCTTCATCAGCTTAGCCTTCCAGGCGCCGTTTTTTTCGGCATATCAGCAAATGTTATCATCGAAGATATGGTACATGACACGATGCATGAAAAATCCCGCAGACATTCATACGGTTTAAATGCAATAATCAGCCACGTTTCTAGTCAATAACAATACCAGTACCTGGTTTGCGCAAGGCGAAGGATTATTTTTATGAAGCTTAAGAACACTCTCCTGGCGTCGGCACTGCTTTCTGCGGCTGCTTTTTCTGTCCATGCAGCAACAGAACTGACGCCGGAGCAAGCGGCTGCACTAAAACCTTATGACCGCATCGTTATTACCGGTCGTTTTAATGCTATTGGCGATGCGGTCTCCGCCGTGTCCCGCCGCGCAGATAAAGAAGGCGCAGCCTCTTTCTATGTTGTCGACACCTCGGAGTTCGGCAATAGTGGTAACTGGCGTGTTGTAGCGGATGTCTATAAAGCCGATGCGCCGAAAGCCGACGTGCCGAAAAATCGTATCATTAATGGCATCGTGGAGTTACCAAAAGACCAGGCCGTGCAGCTTGAACCTTACGATACCGTCACCGTTCAGGGATTCTACCGTAGCCAGCCGGAAGTGAACGATGCCATTACGAAAGCGGCGAAACAGAAAGGCGCTTACGCTTTCTATATTGTCCGTCAGGTTGATGCGAACCAGGGCGGTAACCAGCGCATCACCGCGTTTATCTATAAACAAGATGCGAAGAAACGCATTGTCCAGAGCCCGGACGCTATTCCGGCAGACTCTGAAGCCGGTCGCGCCGCGCTGGCTCAGGGCGGTGAAGCCGCGAAGAAAGTCGAAATTCCAGGCGTCGCCACATCCGCATCGCCGAGCGCCGAAGTTGGTCGTTTCTTCGAAACGCAATCAACCAAAGGCGGGCGCTACACTGTCACGCTTCCGGATGGCACAAAAGTTGAAGAGCTGAATAAAGCGACGGCAGCAATGATGGTGCCTTTCGACAGCATTAAGTTCACCGGCAACTACGGCAATATGACGGAAATCTCCTACCAGGTCGCCAAACGCGCGGCAAAGAAAGGCGCCAAGTATTATCATATTACGCGTCAGTGGCAGGAGCGCGGCAACAACATCACCATCAGCGCCGATCTGTATAAATAAGGCGCGCATCGCCTTTCGCAGGATGGCGGCATAACGACCTTATCCGACCTACAAAACCTTTCAACTGTAGGCCAGATAAGCCGCAATAGCGCCGCCATCAGACACTCGCTCACGGGGTCCAATTCTGGCAAATATCGCGATAAATCTCACTTTTCGCTTTTTTAGCGATAAATCTTATCCTGGCCGTTGCATGCGGTCCCTTCTCTCCGTAAAATCCCGCGCCTTAGTGGCTTTCACCATTTTTATGCGTTTTGCCATAATAATTATTCTTCCAATTTCATTTTTATAGCTGGATACCGATGGAAAAAAAACTGGGACTGAGCGCGCTGACCGCGCTGGTTTTAAGCTCAATGCTTGGCGCAGGTGTTTTCAGTCTGCCCCAGAATATGGCTGCCGTTGCCAGTCCGGCTGCGCTGTTAATTGGCTGGGCCATTACCGGCGTGGGGATACTCTTACTGGCATTCGCAATGTTAATTCTTACGCGCATTCGTTCCGAACTTGACGGCGGTATCTTTACTTACGCCCGCGAAGGTTTCGGCGAATTGATTGGCTTCTGTTCTGCCTGGGGCTATTGGCTGTGCGCGGTCATCGCCAACGTATCGTATTTGGTTATCGTCTTTTCAGCGCTGAGTTTCTTTACCGATACGCCTACGCTGCGTCTGTTTGGCGACGGCAATACCTGGCAGGCTATTGTGGGCGCGTCAGTCCTGCTCTGGATTGTCCATTTCCTCATCCTGCGCGGCGTACAAACAGCAGCCAGCATCAATCTGGTCGCGACCCTGGCGAAACTGTTGCCGCTCGGGACGTTTATTGTTCTGGCCGTCATGCTGTTCAAACTTGATACCTTTACACTGGACTTCACCGGTGTTGAACTCGGTATCCCTGTATGGGAACAAGTCAAGAACACCATGCTCATTACGCTGTGGGTATTTATTGGCGTTGAAGGCGCCGTCGTCGTCTCGGCCCGAGCGAAAAATAAACGCGATGTAGGCCGCGCCACGCTACTGGCAGTACTCGCGGCGCTGGGTATATATCTCCTGGTTACACTGCTTTCTCTTGGCGTCCTCGCCCGTCCGGAACTGGCGGAGATGCGCAACCCGTCTATGGCCGGTCTGATGGTGAAAATGATGGGGCCATGGGGAGAAATTATCATTGCGGCAGGGCTGATCGTGTCTGTCTGCGGGGCTTACCTAAGCTGGACTATCATGGCGGCGGAGGTACCGTTGCTGGCAGCGGCCTATAAGTCCTTCCCGGGCATCTTCGCGCGACAAAATGCGCAAGGCGCGCCTTCTGCGTCGTTATGGCTCACCAATATCTGCGTGCAAATCTGTCTGGTGCTGATCTGGCTTACCGGCTCGGACTACAACACGCTATTGACGATTGCGTCAGAGATGATTCTGGTGCCCTATTTTCTTGTCGGCGCATTTCTACTGAAGATTGCAACATGCCCCCTGCATCGGGCGGTAGGTATTGGAGCCTGTATTTATGGCTTATGGTTATTATATGCGTCGGGCCCCATGCACCTGCTGCTGTCCGTCGTGCTGTACGCGCCTGGATTACTGGTTTTCCTGTATGCGCGTCGGACGCACAAACATGACAACGTATTAAACCGTCAGGAAGTCGCGCTGATTGGTTTATTGCTGGTCGCGGCGATTCCGGCTACGTGGATGCTGGTGGGATAAATGTTTCCCCATCGTTTAACACATATGGATATTACGATGGGGAAACCACCGTCTGTGTCAATACTAATGCCATTTAATCCAGCAAAAAATCAGTAGCCACGCGCTTATTCCCCAACAGACCACCGCACCGCCAAGCGCCACGGGCAGGCGCATCATCCCGCTGAAATACCAGAGCGATGCAAGGTAAATAAAATAAGGAATGATAGACCACATACTAAAAACGATGGTGGTGCGCATCGCGTCGATGCCCCGATCGCTGGCAACGATATAGTGCGCGATAAGCGCAAACGTTGGAAACAGTGGGATTAACCCGGCGATATAATAATTTTTCATTTTTGACAGCAAACCAATCAGTACGACGACCAGCGCCCCGAGGGCAGCTTTAATCACGAGTCCCATTACCTTCCCTTAACACGCTAATAACAACATTGTGTAGCATAACGGAACCGATCTCGTTTAGAAAAGATTTATGGAAGGGAAAACGGAGGCGGTGTATGTTGACGTTTTTTATTCGCCATTAATAATATGAACCGCATTGTATTTGTTGAAGACGACTCTGAAGTGGGTTCTCTCATTGCCGCCTATCTGGCAAAACATGACATTGATGTCATCGTTGAGCCACGTGGTGACCGGGCGGAAGATCTTATCCTCACTACTCAGCCCGATCTGGTCTTACTGGATATTATGCTTCCAGGTAAAGATGGTATGACAATATGCCGCGATTTACGCGGCCGCTGGCAAGGCCCGATTGTCCTGCTCACCTCGCTGGATAGTGATATGAATCATATTCTGGCGCTGGAGATGGGCGCCTGCGACTACATCCTCAAAACCACACCTCCAGCCGTTTTGCTGGCGCGCCTGCGCTTGCACCTGCGGCAAAACAAACAGGCGCAACAGGCAAAAAGTTTACAGGAGAGCGCTCTTACGCCGCATAAAACGCTGCGTTTTGGCGCGTTAACCATCGATCCCCTTAACCGTGCGGTCCAGCTCAATGGTGAGCTTATCTCACTCTCTACTGCCGATTTTGAATTGCTCTGGGAACTGGCGACACACGCCGGACAAATTATGGATCGGGACGCGTTGTTGAAAACGCTACGCGGTGTCAATTACGATGGTCTGGATCGCAGCGTAGATGTGGCGATTTCCCGTCTACGTAAGAAACTGCTGGATAGCGCTGCTGAACCCTATCGTATAAAGACCATTCGTAATAAAGGCTATCTCTTTGCCCCTCATGCCTGGGACGAGACGACAAAGGAGTAAATTAGCCGTCAGGTTTTACCCGCTTTTTTCGAGTTATCGTGGCGATGCACGCCGCCGCCACTGTTCAAAAAAAGACACCGTATATATAAATGCGCTTCTTATTCGTCGAAACAGATTCTTTATTAGGATTTTATTTAGCCTTGCGCTTCAGCATTATGTCTTTTTCGCCACAAAATTTAAATTAAAAAAACTCAAAGCCGACTCACAAACTTGATAATAGAATGCTTGCATTTCGATCTATTGACGTCTTTTTCCGCAAAATGTCAAACAAAACAAATCATATGTATAAATATATTATCACTGATATATTCATATTAAATATGACCATTTCCAAAGGTAAATTTTGTATTAATTAATAACATATAAAAAAACTTAGCGTTTGCTGAAATAATATCATTAGGATTAGGATGCCTTTGATTCAACGAATCTGTAGAAGTTCAATCTTTTGCAAATAAGTTAAGTTTTTAAGGATAAAAAAATGAAAAGAAAAGTATTGGCACTTGTCATCCCGGCTCTGCTGGCCGCTGGCGCGGTACACGCCGCTGAAATTTATAACAAAGACGGTAATAAACTGGACCTTTATGGTAAAATAGACGGCCTGCACTATTTCTCTGATGACTCTTCTAAAGATGGCGACCAGACCTATGTTCGTTTCGGCTTCAAAGGCGAAACACAGATTAACGATCAACTGACCGGTTACGGCCAGTGGGAATATAATGTACAGACGAACACTTCCGAAGGCGATGGCGCTAATTCCTGGACTCGCCTGGCATTCGCCGGCCTGAAATTCGGTGACTATGGTTCATTCGACTACGGTCGTAACTACGGCGTCCTGTACGACGTAGAAGGCTGGACCGATATGCTGCCTGAGTTCGGCGGCGACTCCTATACTTACGCCGACAACTATATGACCGGCCGTGCTAACGGTGTAGCAACCTATCGCAACACTGATTTCTTCGGTCTGGTAGACGGTCTGAATTTTGCGCTGCAATACCAGGGTAAAAATGAAAGCCAGAGTGCTGACGATGTAAATATCGGCACCAATAACCGTAATGATAGTGACGATATGCGTTACGATAATGGGGATGGTTTTGGTATTTCTACTACCTATGATATTGGAATGGGCTTCAGCGCAGGCGCTGCATATACCACTTCCGACCGTACTAATGAGCAAGTTAATGCCGGAGGTACTATTGCTGGCGGCGACAAAGCTGACGCGTGGACAGCAGGTTTGAAATATGATGCCAACAACATCTACTTAGCGACTATGTATTCCGAAACTCGTAATATGACGCCTTATGGTAAAACGGATACAGGTTATGCTGGCGGCGTAGCAAACAAAACGCAAAACTTCGAAGTTACAGCTCAATATCAATTTGACTTCGGCCTGCGTCCGGCAGTTTCCTTCCTGATGTCTAAAGGTAAGGATCTGAGCTATAACAACGTGAATGGCGACGATAAAGACTTGGTTAAATATGCTGATGTAGGCGCTACCTACTATTTCAACAAAAATTTATCTACCTATGTTGATTATAAAATCAACCTGCTGGATGACGACGACCAGTTCTATAAAGATGCTGGTATCAGCACTGATGATATCGTCGCGCTGGGTATGGTTTACCAGTTCTGACTTAGCCATCACGATCGTCAGCCCGCCATTTTGGCGGGCTTTTCTGTTTTTTCGCCACTGTTCAAAAAAAGAGAACACACTATTTCTCAAGCGGTTCTGTTCGTAAACCCGCCAGCGAACGGCTCACGCGTCTGGAAGCGCTAACGTTACATACACGCCATGCCGCCTGACTCGACTTTGTCGAACAAAACCGGAGACAGCTTAGCATCGGAAAACAGACCGAACTGACGGTACTAATCAGCCATTTATGACGATGCAGTGAGGCAGAATTGATACCATCCGCGCTCTTTTGACGATTGTCGATGGACGCATTGTTTACGAAAGTTTGGAACTCAACGCCGGACAATAAGGTTGTTAGTTGACGCAAAGCCTGCTTTTATAACCCACCAGCAGCGCTGACGGGAAATCTTTCCCGCCGGAGCCGCAATATAAAAAACCTATAAGTTAATGTGTTAATACCCCGGTGGTTGTTGATGAAAAAGCTGTTTGTGCAATTTTATCTTCTGCTGTTCGTCTGTTTTCTGGTCATGACGTTATTGGTCGGGCTGGTGTACAAATTCACCGCCGAACGCGCGGGAAGGCAATCGCTTGACGATTTGATGAAAAGTTCGCTGTATCTGATGCGCAGCGAACTGCGGGAAATTCCGCCGCGTGAATGGGGGAAAACGCTGAAAGAGATGGACCTGAACCTCTCGTTCGATTTACGCGTTGAACCGTTAAACCACTATAAACTTGATGCCGCCACCGCGCAGCGACTGCGTGAAGGCGATATTGTCGCGCTTGACGATCAATACACCTTTATTCAGCGTATCCCACGCAGCCATTATGTACTGGCGGTCGGCCCGGTGCCCTATCTCTATTTCCTGCATCAAATGCGGCTACTGGATATCGCTTTAATGGCGCTCATCGCTTTTTCTCTCGCCTTCCCAGTATTTATCTGGATGCGACCGCACTGGCAAGAGATGCTCAGGCTTGAATCCGCCGCGCAGCGCTTTGGCGAGGGTCATTTGACTGAACGCCTGCATTTCGATAATGGTTCCAGCTTTGAACGTCTGGGCGTGGCGTTCAACCAAATGGCAGATAATATTAACGCCCTGATCGCCAGTAAAAAACAGCTAATTGACGGTATTGCCCATGAGCTTCGCACTCCGCTGGTACGTTTACGCTACCGGCTTGAAATGAGTGAAAACCTGACGCCGCCGGAGTCGCAGGCGCTAAATCGCGATATTGGTCAACTGGAAGCGCTGATTGAAGAGCTACTCACCTATGCGCGCCTTGATCGGCCACAAAATGAACTGATGCTGACAGAACCCGATCTCCCCGCCTGGTTGAGTGCGCATTTGCAGGATGTGCAGAGCGTTAATCCAGAACGCGCCGTAAACCTTCACACATGCGCAACAGGTAATTATGGCGCGCTTGATATGCGCTTAATGGCGCGGGTGCTGGACAACCTGCTGAACAATGCGTTGCGTTACAGTCATACCACCGTTCAGGTCAGTCTGTTACTCGACGGAAGTCAGGCAACGCTGATTGTCGAAGATGATGGCCCCGGCATTGAAGCAGATGCGCGAGAACGCATATTTGAACCTTTTGTCAGACTCGATCCCAGCAGGGACCGGACTACAGGCGGCTGCGGGCTTGGACTTGCCATCGTACACTCTATCGCGCTGGCGATGGGCGGTAGCGTCGCCTGTGACGATAGCGAACTGGGCGGCGCAAAATTTATCTTTCACTGGCCGGTCTGGCACGGGATTCCCGGCATGGCCGCTGCCTGACTTATTGTGCACGCTGGTTGAGCTGTGGGAACTGTGCTATACAGATAGTATGTTGTAACTAAAGTGAGTAATACAATGTCCCGCTACGATCTCGTTGAACGCCTGAATGGCACTTTTCGCCAGATAGAACAACACCTGGCGGCGCTGACGGATAATCTACAGCAGCATTCGCTACTTATCGCCCGTGTCTTTTCACTGCCGCAGGTGACCAAAGAGGCGGAACATGCGCCGCTGGACACTATCGAGGTAACGCAACATCTGGGGAAAGAGGCCGAAGCGCTGGCGCTACGTCACTATCGCCATTTGTTTATTCAACAGCAGTCCGAAAACCGCAGCAGTAAAGCCGCCGTCCGCCTGCCTGGCGTCTTATGCTATCAAGTGGATAATGCGACACAGCTAGATCTGGAAAATCAGGTACAGCGCATTAACCAGTTGAAAACCACCTTCGGGCAGATGGTTACGGTAGAGTCCGGTCTTCCCTCAGCGGCACGTTTTGAGTGGGTGCATCGTTATCTGCCCGGCTTAATTACCTTGAACGCTTACCGCACCCTGACGCTTATCAATAACCCAGCCACCATACGTTTCGGTTGGGCGAATAAACATATTATTAAAAATTTAAGCCGGGATGAGGTTCTGAGCCAGTTGAAAAAAAGTCTCTCGTCAACGCGCAGCGTCCCACCGTGGACGCGCGAACAGTGGCAATTCAAGCTGGAACGGGAATATCAGGATATCGCCGCCTTACCGCAGCAGGCCCGACTCAAAATTAAGCGTCCGGTTAAAGTACAGCCGATCGCCCGCATCTGGTATAAGGGCCAGCAGAAACAGGTGCAACATGCCTGCCCCACGCCGATTATCGCGTTAATCAACACGGACAACGGCGCTGGCGTGCCGGATATTGGCGGGCTGGAAAACTATGACGCCGATAATATTCAGCACCGTTTTAAACCACAGGCGCAGCCGATGCGACTGATTATTCCGCGACTGCACCTGTATGTGGCGGATTAACGTCCCGGCGTCATACTGCCAACCATCAATTCTGGACGTACCCAGGCGTCGAACTCCTCGTCGCTAAGGTATCCTAATGCCACGGCTGAGGCTTTGAGCGTCAGCCCTTCTTTATGCGCCTTCTTCGCAATCTCCGCCGCTTTATCGTAACCGATGTGCGTATTGAGCGCAGTGACCAGCATCAGCGACTCATTCAGCAACTGCGTAATACGCTCGCGGTTTGGCTCGATTCCTGACGCACAGTGTTTATTGAAACTCGCCATGCCGTCGGCCAGTAGGCGCACGGTTTGCAGAAAATTATGAATAATCATCGGACGATACACGTTGAGCTCAAAGTTGCCCGATGCGCCCCCCATGTTGATGGCTACATCGTTCCCCATCACCTGGCAGCACAACATTGTTACCGCTTCACACTGGGTTGGGTTCACTTTGCCAGGCATAATGGAACTCCCTGGCTCATTCTCCGGGATAGCAATTTCCCCAATACCGCAGCGTGGGCCGGACGCCAGCCAGCGAACATCGTTGGCGATTTTCATGAGCGAGGCCGCCAGCCCTTTTAATGCGCCATGCGCATGTACCAGCGCGTCACAGGCTGCCAGCGCTTCAAATTTATTAGGCGCGGTAACAAACGGCGTAGCGGTAATCGTCGCCAGCTCCTGCGCCACGCGCCGGGCATATTCCGGGTGGGTATTGAGGCCTGTACCTACCGCAGTTCCGCCGAGCGCCAGTTCCGCGACATGCGGTAAACTATGCTCAATGTGTCTGAGGTTATGTTCCAACATGGCTACCCAACCGGAAATCTCCTGGCCTAAGGTGAGCGGCGTCGCGTCTTGCAGGTGAGTACGACCAATTTTGACAATATCGGCGAAAGCGTGAGATTTCTCGCGAAGCGTATCTATTAATGCGGATAATTGGGGGATGAGATGTTTGCGTAACGCCAGCAACGCCGCCACATGCATCGCGGTTGGGAAAACATCGTTCGAGCTTTGACTCTTATTGACGTCATCGTTGGGATGCACCTTACGTTCCATACCGCGAACGCCGCCCAAAATTTCACTGGCGCGATTCGCCAACACCTCATTCATATTCATGTTGCTTTGCGTACCGGACCCGGTTTGCCAGATCGCCAGCGGGAACTCGTCAGCATGTTTTCCCGCCAGCACTTCATCAGCCGCCTGAATAATTGCGCTGGCTTTTTCCGCCGCCAGTAACCCTAAATCCTGGTTGACCTTCGCTGCGGCGCGCTTGGTCAACGCCAGCGCGTGGATTAGCGAGACAGGCATTTTCTCCGTAGAGATCCGAAAATGCTCCAGCGAACGTTGAGTTTGCGCCCCCCACAGTTTATCTGCCGGGACCTCAATCGCCCCCATCGAATCTTTCTCGCGACGTACCGTTACCATTACCTGCTCCTTACTCAAGTTGATTAGGTCATGTGTCGACATTCCCACATGGTTGCGGTCTTATGAGTATTAACGATAACAACACAACGGTGTAGGCCGGATAAGGCGTTTGCGGCGTTATCCGGCAAAATAGCGTCTGGTTAAGCAAAAATTTTACCGCCCCGCAGGGCGGCAACGTTACTTAACGCAGCGTGCGCACTGCGACGTCTGAATCTGCTGGAAAAAATCATTGCCTTTATCATCCACCAGAATAAAGGCTGGAAAATCCTCTACTTCAATTTTCCAGATGGCCTCCATACCCAGTTCAGGATATTCTACGCACTCCAGGCGCTTGATACTGCCCTGCGCCAGGACGGCTGCCGGGCCGCCGATACTGCCCAGGTAGAAGCCGCCATGTTTCTTACAGGCATCGGTTACCTGCTGGCTACGGTTGCCTTTCGCGAGCATGATCATACTGCCGCCCTGCGACTGGAGCTGATCAACATAGGAGTCCATCCGCCCTGCAGTAGTCGGCCCAAGCGACCCGGAGGCGTAACCTTCCGGCGTTTTTGCCGGCCCCGCATAATAGATAGGATGATCTTTGATGTACTGCGGCAAACCTTCGCCTCTGTCCATCCGTTCTTTCAGTTTAGCGTGCGCGATGTCGCGGCCCACAATAATCGTGCCGTTCAACGACAGGCGCGTTGATACCGGATACTGCGACAGTTGTTGCAGTATCTCGTTCATGGGACGGTTAAGATCAACGCGCACCGCCTCGCCCTCTCCCGCCTGGCGCAGCGCCTCTGGAATATATTTACCGGGATTGCGCTCCAGCTTCTCGATCCAGATCCCTTCCCGGTTGATCTTCGCTTTAATGTTTCGATCTGCGGAGCAGGACACGCCCATACCTACCGGACACGATGCCCCATGGCGCGGCAATCGGATGACTCGAATATCGTGAGCGAAATATTTGCCGCCGAACTGCGCGCCTAAGCCAAGATTTTGCGCCTCAAGCAACAATTCTTTTTCCAGTTCAATATCGCGGAAGGCCTGCCCGTGTTCATTGCCTTCAGTCGGTAGCGCATCATAGTATTTTGCCGAGGCCAGCTTAACGGTCTTCAGGTTCGCTTCCGTCGAGGTGCCGCCAATGACAAACGCGATGTGATACGGCGGACAGGCGGCGGTGCCCAGCGTACGCATCTTATCGACGAGATAATTTTTGAGCTTACCCGGCGTCAGAAGCGCTTTTGTCTCCTGATAGAGGTAGGTTTTATTCGCCGATCCGCCGCCTTTAGCGATACAGAGGAATTTATATTCATCGCCATCGACGCTGTAGAGATCGATCTGCGCCGGCAGGTTAGTACCGGTATTGACCTCTTTGTACATATCCAGCGCCGCGTTTTGCGAATAGCGCAGGTTATCTTCGATATAGGTGTTATATACGCCGCGAGCCAGCGCCGCTTCATCACCTCC
Source organism: Salmonella enterica subsp. arizonae (assembly GCF_008692845.1). Lineage (GTDB taxonomy): Bacteria > Pseudomonadota > Gammaproteobacteria > Enterobacterales > Enterobacteriaceae > Salmonella > Salmonella arizonae. The sequence goes on along the minus strand of NZ_VXJW01000001.1, from coordinate 330,787 downwards.
ACCAGTCCAGACGCGTTGGCCTTTTTTGCCGACAATAATGGCCGTACCGGTATCCTGGCAGGTGGGCAACACTCCCTTGGCCGCGATATCGGAGTTTCGCAGGAATTGCAGCGCGACATATTTGTCGTTTTCACTGGCCTGCGGATCGCGCAGAATATCCGCCACCTGCTGCTGATGCGCGGGACGTAACATAAAAGATGCATCGTGGAAGGCCTGACGCGCCAACAACGTTAGCGCTTCCGGCGCGACTTTCAGGATCTCTTGTCCTTCGAATTCGGCGACGGAAACATGTTCGCTGGTCAACAAGTAGTACTCGGTATCGTCCTTTTTGAGGGGAAAAGGGTCTTGATAAAAGAAGGGTTTGTTTGACATTGTGCTCTCACTTACCGCTCGGTATGGTTATTCTCTGGGCAGGTGTTCCATTGCCCGACTAAAAGCGAGTAACACTATCCTACACAATTTTTTAACAAAAACTGAGACAAGTACGACTTTTTACGCCCGGAGGTTACTTCATGCGGGTTTCTTGGTTTAATACCTCCCATTGATTTCCACATTGAAACAGGGCTTGATAATGCAAAAACTCATTAACTCAGTGCAAAACTATGCCTGGGGAAGTAAAACTGCGTTAACGGAACTTTATGGCATAGCAAATCCGCAGCAGCAGCCACAGGCTGAACTCTGGATGGGCGCGCATCCCAAAAGCAGCTCGCGAATCACCACCGCCAACGGCGAAACCGTCTCCCTGCGTGACGTCATCGAAAATAATAAAACCGCCCTGCTGGGCGAAGCGGTCGCCAACCGTTTCGGCGAACTGCCGTTTCTGTTTAAAGTACTGTGCGCCGCGCAGCCGCTCTCTATTCAGGTGCACCCGAATAAGCGCAACTCCGAAATAGGTTTCGCTAAAGAAAATGCGGCGGGTATCCCCATGGACGCCGCAGAGCGGAACTATAAAGATCCTAACCATAAACCAGAGCTGGTTTTTGCCCTGACGCCTTTCCTGGCGATGAACGCGTTCCGCGAATTTTCTGACATTGTCTCTTTACTGCAACCTATCGCTGGCGCGCATTCCGCTATCGCCCACTTTTTGCAGGCGCCGAACGCTGAACGTCTGAGCCAGCTTTTCGCCAGCCTGTTGAATATGCAAGGCGAAGAAAAATCCCGCGCGTTAGCCGTACTCAAAGCGGCGCTTAACAGCCAGCAAGGCGAACCGTGGCAAACGATCCGCGTGATTTCAGAGTATTATCCTGACGACAGCGGGCTTTTCTCTCCTTTGTTGCTGAATGTGGTCAAACTGAATCCCGGCGAGGCGATGTTCCTGTTTGCCGAAACGCCTCACGCTTATCTGCAGGGCGTTGCGCTGGAAGTCATGGCGAACTCCGATAACGTTCTGCGCGCTGGCCTTACGCCAAAATATATCGACATCCCTGAGCTGGTCGCGAACGTGAAGTTCGAACCTAAACCTGCCAGCGAGTTGCTGACTGCCCCGGTGAAAAGCGGCGCGGAGCTGGACTTCCCAATTCCGGTTGACGATTTTGCTTTTTCACTGCACGACCTGGCGCTTCAGGAGACGAGCATCGGCCAACACAGCGCCGCGATTCTGTTCTGCGTTGAGGGTGAGGCGGTGTTACGTAAAGATGAACAGCGTCTGGTACTGAAGGCGGGTGAATCTGCCTTTATCGGCGCGGATGAGTCTCCGGTTAACGCCAGCGGCACGGGCCGTTTAGCGCATGTTTATAACAAGCTGTAGCAACGTACTGAATTTTTTAACAACTCTTGCTAAGCTTATAACAGACGTAAAACTCCTCCAGGCGGTTTAATCCGCCTGGTTTCATTTTTATGGACAATTGATATGAAAAAAACACTGGTAGCTGCAGGTGTAGTGATTGCACTTGGCATCGTCTGGACAGGCGGCGCCTGGTATACGGGGAAGAAGCTGGAGAACCATCTTTCAGAAATGGTGACGCAGGCCAATGAACAACTCAAGCGTACTGCGCCGGAGGCCGGTGTTGAATTAAGTTATCAAAACTACCAGCGCGGCGTGTTCAGTAGCCACCTGCAACTGGTGGTCAAACCGGTTGCCGGCGCAGACAATACCTGGTTGAAACCTGGGCAAAGCATTGTGTTGGACGAGTCCGTTTCTCATGGCCCCTTCCCGCTTGCCCAGCTTAAAACGCTCAATCTGATCCCATCTATGGCGTCGGTAAAAACCACGCTGGTGAATAACGATGCGGCAAAACCACTCTTTGATATCGCAAAAGGCGATGCCCCCTTTGTCATCAATACCCGCATTGGTTATGGCGGCGATACCCGCTCCGATATCTCTCTCAATCCGTTAAATTACGAGAATGCCGGTGAAAAAGTCGCCTTTAGCGGCGGAGAGTTCCAGCTTAACGCCGATAAAGACGGCAATGTAGTCTCGCTGTCAGGCGAAGCGCAGAGCGGTCTGGTCGATGCCGTGAACGAATACAATCAGAAGGTGCAGCTCACCTTTACGAATTTGAAAACAGACGGTAGCAGTAAACTGGCAAGCTTTGGCGAGCGTGTAGGCGACCAAAAGTTAACGCTGGATAAACTGTCCATCGCCATTGAAGGTAAAGAGATGGCGGTGCTGGAAGGGATGGAAATTGCCGGCAAGTCCGACCTCGTCAATGACGGAAAAACCATTAATAGTCAACTGGATTACTCGCTTAACAGCCTGAAAGTGCAAAATCAGGATTTGGGCAGCGGTAAATTAACGCTGAAAGTCGGTCAAGTCGATGGCGAAGCCTGGCACCAGTTCAGTCAGCAATATAACGCGCAAACGCAGGCATTGCTGAATCAGCCGGACATAGCGCAGAATCCTGAGCTCTATCAGCAAAAAGTTACCGAAGCGTTCTTTAGCGCCCTCCCCATGCTGTTAAAAGGCGATCCGGTGCTTACCCTTGCGCCGCTCAGTTGGCAAAACGCCAAAGGGGAGACTACGCTGAATTTGTCATTGTTCCTGAAAGATCCGGCAACCACAACGGCACAACCGCAAACGCTGGCGCAGGAAATCGACCGCTCCGTTAAATCGTTGGATGCGAAACTGGCGATTCCGATGGACATGGCGATCGAATTTATGACGCAGATAGCGAAACTGGAAGGCTACCAGCAGGATGATGCGGAAAAACTGGCAAAACAACAGGTTCAGGGGCTGTCCGCAATGGGTCAGATGTTTCGGCTCACCACGCTGAAGGATAATACTATCGCCTCCAGTTTGCAGTACGCTAATGGTCAGGTCACGCTCAACGGACAAAAAATGCCGCTGGAAGACTTTGTCGGTCTGTTTGGGATGCCCGCGCTTTCCGTACCGGACGTTCCGGCGCTACCTCAACAGTAATCGCCTTACCGGGTGCATCGACGCCGCACCCGGTCCACACCGTACAACGCACAGCCTCTACTTTTGCCTCACCAGTCGTGCGGCTATCGTTTGACTGTGCAAGTAGTGCTCGTCGTGAGCAATACGCTGCAACATTCGTTCGGCCAGGGTATAGCCTATTTCTCGCGCCGGCGTACTGGCCCAGATAATCGGCAGATCGTCGAGCGCATTCTCCGCAACATCAGCAAACGCAGCCAGCGACACCTGCTGTTCAAAATAGCGATCGACGCCGCTCTCACCGCTCTGTCGCCCTGCCTTCAGTAGCCCAAACCACGCCCCCATCGCAATAATTTCGTTGTAACAGACAACGGCGCTAATGGTCGGATTGTATCGCAACAGCGCGGTAATACTTTCCGCTGCCTGTTTCTGGCTGGAGGCGCACTCCACGACCCACTCGCTGTGAAACGGTAGACCATATTTTAACAACGTCGCGCAATAGCCGCCCACGCGCTCCGCGCGGGTCAGCGATGCGCTTTGCCCTCCCAGCCAGGCGATGCGCTGATGGCCCTGACGAATAAGGTATTCCGTCAGGAGTTGCGCCGCCTGCATGTTATCAGGCCGAACGGTATCCGCATCATCAAGATAGCTGGCGCGTGACGCAAACACGACCGGAATCCCTCTGGCTTCGGCCTGTGCTCTCAGCGTTTCGCCGCTGCCCGCAGCACCGGCGATCACCACGCCATCCACGCCCTGGTTGAGCAACATGGTAAAACGCTGGTTTAGCTGTGCGCCGTCTTTACCGCCGTGAAGGAGAAAAACCATACGTCCCTGCGCTTCCAGCGCTTCCGTTAATCCTGCGGTCAATTCGGCATAAAACGGCGCCGATAAATCACGAACGATCAAACCGATAACGCCGCTTTGCCCGCCGCGCAGCGCGGACGCCTGGCGGTTACGCACAAAACCCAGTTGTTCAATTGCCGCGTTTACACGTTCACCGGTCGCGGCCGATATTCGGCCCTTGCCGCTCAGCACTAAGGAAACGGTGCTCACCGACACTCCGGCCGCCAGCGCAACATCATGGATAGTGATTTTTTTGGCGATAGCCATGTCAACAAATCGCTCCAGAATATGACAGATAAAACGTTTTACCTATTTATTACCTTTATACGCTTTATTATCGGTCAGTAATGTGATTGATGCCTCACTAAAATTTGATAAAACGTTTTATCTTCTCGCCATCATAACCTGACACTGGCTTTTATTCACAAGGAGTCGTTAGATGACGACGAAAACCACGCCAAAAATAACGCTATGGGAATTTTTCCAGCAATTGGGCAAAACCTTTATGTTGCCCGTCGCCTTGCTCTCGTTCTGCGGCATTATGCTCGGTATCGGCAGCTCGCTCAGTAGCCACGACGTTATTACCCTGCTCCCCATGTTGGGTAATCCATTACTACAGACTATCTTCACCTGGATGAGTAAAGTAGGTTCTTTTGCCTTTAGCTTCCTACCGGTGATGTTTTGTATTGCGATTCCCCTGGGACTGGCGCGAGAAAACAAGGGCGTCGCCGCGTTTGCCGGGTTCGTCGGCTACGCGGTTATGAATCTGGCGGTCAACTTCTGGCTTACGGCAAAAGGTATTCTACCGACCACCGATGCGGCGGTACTGAAAGCCAATAACGTACAAAATATACTGGGTATCCCCTCGATCGATACCGGTATCCTCGGCGCCGTTATCGCAGGTATTGTTGTCTGGATGCTGCATGAACGTTTCCACACCATTCGTTTGCCCGATGCTCTGGCTTTTTTCGGCGGTACGCGTTTTGTACCTATCGTTTCCGCCGTCGTGATGGGTCTTGTCGGTCTGGTTATCCCGCTCGTATGGCCAATTTTTGCGATGGGAATTAGCGGGCTGGGCCATATCATCAACAGCGCTGGCGACTTTGGACCGATGATCTTCGGCACCGGCGAACGCCTGTTGTTGCCTTTTGGTCTGCACCACATCCTTGTAGCGCTAATTCGCTTCACCGAGGCGGGCGGTACGCAAGAAGTGTGCGGTCATACTGTGAGCGGCGCATTGACTATTTTCCAGGCTCAGCTCAGTTGCCCGACGACGCACGGCTTCTCTGAAAGCGCGACTCGCTTCTTATCACAAGGCAAAATGCCGGCGTTTCTCGGTGGTTTACCGGGCGCCGCGCTGGCTATGTATCACTGCGCCCGTCCAGAAAATCGACCTAAAATTAAAGGCTTATTGATTTCTGGTTTAATCGCCTGCGTTGTCGGCGGTACAACAGAACCGCTGGAATTCCTGTTCCTGTTCGTGGCGCCGGTGCTGTATGTTATTCATGCCCTGCTGACCGGACTGGGTTTTACCATCATGGCCATTCTCGGCGTCACTATCGGCAATACGGATGGCAATATTATTGACTTTGTGGTGTTCGGCATCCTGCATGGCCTGTCAACAAAATGGTATCTGGTGCCGGTAGTGGCGGTAATTTGGTTTGCGGTTTACTACATCATTTTCCGCTTTGCCATTACACGCTTCAATCTCAAAACACCGGGGCGTGAGGCGGAGATCGCTACCAGTATTGAAAAAGCGATTGCTGGCGCGCCAGGAAAATCCGGCTACAACGTGCCTGCTATTCTGGCTGCGTTAGGCGGCACGGAAAACATCGTGAGTTTGGACAACTGCATCACCCGTCTGCGTCTGTCAGTGAAAGATATGGCGCTTGTAGATATCCAGGCATTGAAGGACAATCGCGCGATAGGCGTCGTACAGCTCAATCAGCATAATTTGCAGGTCGTTATCGGCCCGCAGGTTCAGTCTGTAAAAGATGAAATGGTTGGTTTGATGAATACCGTTCAGGCATAAGGAAGGGGTATGTTCGATTTTTCACAGGAAGTTGACCGTCACGGTACATGGTGTACGCAGTGGGATTATGTCGCCGAACGTTTTGGCGAGGCCGATCTGCTCCCCTTTACTATCTCGGATATGGATTTTGCCACCGCGCCGTGTATCCTGGAGGCGCTAAACCAACGTCTTTCTCACAGCGTGTTGGGGTATAGTCGCTGGAAAAATGAGGCGTTTTTAGGGGCGATTTCCCACTGGTTTGCGACACGTCATCAGACCACGATTGATGCTCACTCCCTTGTGTACGGACCTTCCGTTATCTATATGGCATCCGAGCTTATCCGTCAGTGGTCCGACCAAGGCGACGGGGTGGTAGTCCATACCCCCGCTTACGATGCTTTTTATAAAGCGATTGAGGGCAATCATCGCATCGTCACTCCCGTCCCGCTGGAGAAAGAAGGCAACGCCTGGTATTGCGATATGGCAAAACTGGAGGCGGCGCTGGCACGTCCGGAAAGTAAAATCCTGCTGCTGTGCAGTCCGCAAAATCCCACCGGTAAAGTGTGGACGCATGACGAGCTGGAAACGATGTCGGCGCTGTGCGAGCGTCATGGCGTTCGGGTGATTTCCGATGAAATTCACATGGATATGGTATGGGGAAGCCAGCCGCATATTCCCTGGAGCAATGTCGCGCGCGGAGACTGGGCGCTGGTCTCCTCCGGCTCGAAAAGTTTCAACATTCCGGCATTAACCGGCGCCTATGGAGTGATTGAAAATAGCGAAAGCCGTGAACGCTACCTGTCTGCGTTAAAAGGTCGCGATGGTCTTTCCTCGCCAGCGGTGCTCTCGCTCACGGCGCACATTGCCGCGTATCAGCATGGCGCGCCGTGGCTGGATGCGTTACGCGCCTATCTGGCGGAAAATATGCGCTATATCGAACAGAGGCTGAATGACGCCTTTCCGGCATTGAACTGGCAGGCGCCGCAATCGACCTATCTGGCCTGGATTGATCTTCGTCAGCTCGGCATTGACGATCAAAAATTACAGGACACGCTCATTCATCAGGAGAAAGTCGCTATTATGCCTGGCGATACCTATGGCGCAGAAGGCCGGGGATTTGTGCGTCTGAATGCCGGATGCCCGCATCTAAAACTTGAAAAAGGCGTCTACGGATTGATTAACGCTATCCGTACCGTTCGCTGATACCTTTTATAAGCTGGACGTTGACCGTTTACCGAAGATGCGATGACAGCAACGCCCCCTGTGAGCTGACCGGGGGCGCGTTAAGGAGAATGATACAAAATTTTTCCCGCGCCCTCGCGATAAATATCCCCGACATACCTCTTTTTACAACGTAATGGCTCCGTTTTTCCAAAATGTCCAGAGGATTACCAATCTGTAGTATAATGGTGCGCTCTTTTATTAAAAATTGAGTGCGCCCATGATTGATATTACGCTTCCTTTGACTGACATCCACCGCCACCTTGATGGCAACATTCGCGCCCAAACTATTCTGGATCTTGGTCGCCAGTTCAATATCGCCCTTCCCGCCCAAACGCTGGAAACGCTGATTCCACATGTCCAGGTCACCTCAACCGAACCCGATTTAGTGAGCTTTCTGTCTAAGCTTGATTGGGGGGTAAAAGTCCTGGCATCGCTTGACGCCTGCCGCCGCGTAGCTTTTGAAAATATTGAAGATGCCGCACGTAACGGCCTGCATTACGTCGAACTTCGCTTTTCGCCTGGTTATATGGCAATGGCGCATCAGTTACCGGTCACAGGCGTGGTTGAAGCCGTTATCGATGGCGTACGCGACGGCTGTAACACGTTTGGCGTCGAGGCGCGACTTATTGGCATTATGAGCCGTACCTTCGGCGAGGCGGCATGTTTACAGGAACTCAATGCGCTACTGGCGCACCGTGAGAAGATCACCGCACTGGATTTAGCCGGTGATGAGCTAGGATTTCCCGGCAGTCTGTTTTTATCGCACTTTAACCGGGCGCGCGATGCTGGCTGGCATATTACCGTTCACGCCGGCGAAGCCGCAGGGCCGGAAAGTATTTGGCAGGCGATTCGCGAACTTGGGGCCGAACGTATCGGACATGGCGTAAAAGCCGTTGAAGATCGCGCGTTAATGGATTTCCTTGCGCAGCAACGTATCGGCATTGAGTCCTGTCTGACCTCAAATATTCAGACCAGTACCGTCGCTTCGCTGGCAGACCATCCACTCAAAACCTTCCTTGAGCATGGCGTTCTCGCTAGTCTCAATACGGACGATCCGGCAGTTCAGGGCGTAGATATCATCCATGAATACCACATTGCCGCGCCAGCGGCAGGATTAAGCCGCGAGCAGATTCGCCAGGCGCAAATTAACGGTCTGGAAATCGCTTTCCTGAGCGATACCGAAAAACGCGCTCTGCGCGAAAAAGTGGCTGCAGCGTAAAATTGATTCATCAACACTAACGCCATCTCTCCGCCTGCGGTTTAATGCTATCCCAGGCGGAGAGATGCCGCACATCAGGCAAGGCACAGCGTCGCGCGATGTTTTGCCGATTCAATGCCCAGCTCAATCAACTCCATAATTTGAATCGCCTGGCTTGCCGGCACGGGATTTTCACCGTTACCGGTCAACGCATCGCGGATGGCGGCATAATACGCCGGATAATTGCCCGGCAGCGTAAGCCAGTTTTTCTCTTTGCGCGTCTCTCCCTCAACCAGGGTTAATACGCCGTCACGCATGTCATATCCCCAGTCTTCCTGCGGTAAGCGCTCACCGTTTTTGAGCCGCTCCTCCTGAGGATCAAGACCATACTTTACATAGCTGCCGCGCGAACCATGAACGATGTACCGCGCAGACTCCGCCGCGGCAAGCATCGTACCGTGCAAAATCACGCGACGCTGGGGATAAGATAAAATCGCGTGGAAATAGTCCGTAGATTGCGCGCCCGGCCGCAGTTGCGCTAAATCCACCGCCATGCTGACCGGCAGGCCAAAAAGTTGAACGGCCTGGTCCAACAAATGCGGCGCCAGATCATACCAGATACCACTCCCCGGCCCGCCTTGCTCACGCCAGCGGTCGCGCACCTGAGGCCGGAAACGATCAAAATGAGATTCAAACAAAGACACCTCGCCGAGCACGCCATTCGCTAACAGCGCTTTAAGCGTCAAAAAATCGCTGTCCCAGCGGCGGTTGTGAAAGACAGAAAGTACCCGGCCAGTGCTCCGCGCAAGCGCATCCAGCTCTCTCGCCTGTGACAGTGTCACGGTGAAAGGTTTATCTACCACCACATGCTTGCCTGCTTCCAGAGCGGCTTTCGCCAGTGGGAAATGGGTATCATTGGGCGTCGGGATCACAATCAGGTCGATATGCGGATCGCTAAATAAATGTCGGGGCTCAGAGACCACGGATACCTTAGGCCAGTCTGCCTTCACTTTTGTTTCATCGCTGCTGGATATCGTCGCGAGTTCTAACCCCGGCGTTCCCATAATTAAGGGCGCATGAAAGGTTTTACTGGCGTAACCATAACCTATTAACCCAACGCGGATTCTGTCGTTCATCTCACTGCCTCCGGTTTTAGATATCGTTATTCCACATTCCACACCATCGTGCGATTAGCCGCAATAGCGCCCTGACCAGCAACGTAGCATCTGATAATTAACTTGTTACAGAACAGTGGATGAAATCGTTCCCATTCCTCTTGCCGGCAGTTCGCCAGGAAAGTAACATTTACCTTTTGTGTTTTATGGATCAATTAAAGCAAATGTCTTCAATAATGAATCGCCTTATTGAATTAACAGGGTGGATAGTTCTCGTTATCTCGGTCATTCTATTAGGTATTGCCAACCATATTGACAATTACCAGCCACCAGAGCCAGTCGCTTCCGTTCAGAAGAAGTAAGTGTCAGATAACGCCAGGCCGTTTTCACACGACACGGTAAGCGGCACCGCAAGACGCGCCGGGAAAAGTCAAAAATCAGCCAAAAAAGCGAAATATGTTCTATCCTGGTCTGACGTTTATTGCCTGTTGTAGGAAAGCGCGTTAACCTTTCGCCCCAGGCGCTGTTTGGCGCCAGACGCTTACCGGTAAGAATATTCCCGTTTTATCTGCGCCCCTGACCTCTCTTTGGTGCGATTTTGTTTATTTTTTATCAGTGACTACTTCGTTGGCATTATATTTAATATGGATCAACTTTTATGACTGTTCAGGATTATCTATTAAAATTCCGCAAAATTAGCTCACTCGAAAGTCTGGAAAAACTGTTCGACCACCTCAACTACACCCTTACTGATGACAGGGATATCGTTAATATGTATCGCGCTGCGGATCACCGCCGTGCCGAACTGGTGTCCGGTGGACGCTTGTTTGATGTAGGCCAGGTCCCGCAATCCGTCTGGCGCTATGTGCAATAAAGAAAGTAGCGTTTAATATTAAAAACCTTATAATATCTGCCCCAAAATGAGCGGCATGACCGTTAATGCGCGTAACCCCGGAGAAGATATGACCACAACATCGCCACAACGAATCGGAGGCTGGCTTCTTGGCCCGCTAGCCTGGCTGTTAGTCGCGTTGTTGAGCGCCTCGCTGGCGTTATTACTCTACGTTATGGCGCTCGCCACACCGCAAACGTTAAAGACACTTAGCGGACAGGAAACTGGTAATATACTGCTATGGGGCATCTCATTTATTACCGCTATCGCTATGTGGTACTATACCCTGTGGTTGACAATTGCATTCTTCAAGCGCAGACGCTGCGTGCCGAAGCATTACATTATCTGGCTGCTGGTGTCGGTTTTACTGGCGGTTAAAGCATTTGCCTTTTCGCCCGTATCAGATGCCTTTGCCGTGCGCCAGTTACTCTTTCCATTATTGGCAACGGCGCTCATTGTACCTTATCTCAAACGTTCTGCGCGCGTCAAAACAACGTTTGTTAATCCGTAATAACCCTACAGTTAACCTGTTGTCGCCTGTGATAGTTTGACAGATAATAGGCGGCTTTTTTATTTCAGGCCGAAACATGACTGATTACCTGTTGCTCTTTGTCGGAACTGTACTGGTCAATAACTTTGTACTGGTCAAGTTTCTGGGCCTTTGTCCCTTTATGGGCGTATCCAAAAAGCTGGAAACCGCCATGGGGATGGGCCTTGCGACGACCTTTGTCATGACGCTGGCGTCGATATGCGCCTGGCTTATCGATACCTGGATACTTATTCCGTTAGATCTGGTTTATCTGCGGACGCTATCCTTTATCCTCGTCATTGCCGTGGTCGTGCAATTTACCGAAATGGTTGTGCGGAAAACCAGCCCGGCGTTATACCGCTTGTTAGGGATCTTCCTACCACTGATTACCACTAACTGTGCGGTTCTGGGCGTGGCGTTACTGAATATAAATCTCGGTCATCACTTTCTTCAGTCGGCGTTGTACGGATTTTCCGCCGCCGTCGGTTTTTCGTTGGTGATGGTTCTGTTCGCCGCCATCCGCGAACGCCTCGCCGTGGCAGATGTGCCCGCGCCTTTTCGTGGTAACGCGATAGCGTTGATTACCGCAGGATTAATGTCTTTGGCCTTTATGGGCTTTAGTGGTTTGGTGAAGTTGTAATGAATACTATCTGGATTGCCGTTGGCGCCCTGACCTTTCTGGGTCTGGTGTTCGGCGCCATTCTGGGTTATGCCTCCCGCCGATTCGCGGTTGAAGATGATCCGGTTGTTGAAAAAATCGATGCGATTTTGCCGCAGAGCCAGTGTGGCCAGTGCGGCTATCCCGGATGCCGCCCCTACGCCGAAGCCGTGGGTCTCCAGGGCGAGAAAATTAATCGTTGCGCGCCCGGCGGTGAAGCCGTCATGCTGAAAATTGCGGAGCTGCTGAACGTAGAGCCGCAACCATGCGATGCTGAAGAACAGCAGGCCGCCCCAGTGCGTATGCTGGCGGTTATTGATGAAAATCACTGCATTGGTTGCACAAAATGCATTCAGGCCTGTCCGGTTGACGCTATCGTTGGCGCAACGCGCGCCATGCACACGGTCATGAGCGATCTCTGTACCGGCTGTAATCTGTGCGTCGATCCGTGTCCGACGCACTGTATCGAATTACGTCCGGTGAATGAGACGCCCGACAGTTGGAAATGGGATTTGAACACCATTCCCGTTCGCATCATTCCCGTGGAACAACATGCTTAAACTATTTTCCGCTTTCAGAAAAGATAAAATCTGGGATTTCGACGGCGGTATTCATCCGCCTGAAATGAAGACCCAGTCAAACGGCACGCCGCTGCGTCAGATACCTTTAGCACCGCGTTTCGTTATCCCCTTAAAGCAGCACATTGGCGCTGAGGGTGAGCTGTGCGTCAGCGTCGGCGATCGCGTGCTGCGCGGCCAGGCGCTCACCCATGGACGCGGGAAAATGCTGCCGGTACACGCTCCCACCTCCGGGACGGTTATCGCTGTTGCGCCCCACTCGACGGCGCATCCTTCGGCGCTGGCGGAATTGAGCGTCATCATTGATGCCGACGGCGAAGATCGCTGGATTGAACGCGAGGGCTGGTCTGATTACCGCGCCCACAGCCGCGAAGCGCTCATTGAGCGCATTCACCAGTATGGCGTTGCCGGGCTTGGCGGCGCAGGGTTTCCCACTGGCGTAAAATTACAGGGTGGCATTGATAAGATCACCACGCTTATTATCAATGCCGCAGAGTGCGAACCTTACATCACGGCGGACGATCGTCTGATGCAGGACTGCGCTGCGCAGATTGTCGAAGGTATTCGCATCCTGGCGTATATTCTGCAACCGCGTGAGGTATTAATCGGTATTGAAGATAACAAACCGCAGGCTATTTCCATGCTGCGCGCTGTTCTGGCTGACGCCCACGATATTTCGTTACGCGTTATCCCAACAAAATATCCTTCCGGCGGCGCGAAACAACTCACCCAAATACTGACGGGAAAACAAGTTCCCCACGGCGGGCGCTCCTCTGATATTGGCGTGCTGATGCAAAACGTCGGTACGGCTTATGCCGTGAAACGCGCCGTGGTTGACGGCGAACCGATAACAGAGCGTGTCGTCACCTTAACGGGCGAAGCGGTAAGCCGTCCGGGTAACATCTGGGCGCGGCTCGGAACTCCCGTTCGTCATTTGCTTAACAATGCCGGTTTTTGTCCTTCCGCTGACCAAATGGTCATCATGGGCGGTCCGTTGATGGGATTCACCCTTCCCTGGCTTGACGTACCGGTCGTAAAAATCACCAACTGCCTGCTGGCGCCATCCGCGACTGAAATGGGGGCACCTCAGGAAGAGACAAGCTGTATTCGTTGCAGCGCTTGCGCTGACGCCTGCCCTGCCGACCTTTTACCGCAGCAGCTTTATTGGTTCAGCAAAGGGCAGCAGCATGACAAGGCTACCGCTCACCATATCGCCGATTGTATAGAATGCGGTGCCTGCGCCTGGGTCTGTCCCAGTAATATTCCGCTCGTCCAATATTTCCGTCAGGAAAAAGCGGAGATTAATGCGATCAGGCTTGAAGAAAAACGCGCCGCCGAAGCGAAAGCGCGTTTTGAGGCTCGTCAGGCGAGACTGGAGCGCGAAAAAGCCGCCCGCCTTGCACGTCACAAGAGCGCGGCCGTACAACCCGCGGCAAAAGATCAGGATGCCATTGCCGCTGCGCTGGCACGGGTAAAAGAGAAACAGGCGCAAGCCACGCAGCCAGTGATTATTCAGGCGGGTAGTCTGCCGGACAATAGCGCCGCGATCGCGGCCCGTGAAGCACGTAAAGCGCAAGCGCGCGCTAAACAAGCCGGTCATCCGATGGCTGACAGCGCGACAAGCGGCGACGATCCGCGTAAAGCCGCGGTAGAAGCAGCCATCGCCCGCGCCAAAGCCCGTAAGCAGGAACAGCAGGCCATAAGCGAAGCTGCCGAACCGGTCGATCCGCGTAAAGCCGCGGTAGAAGCAGCCATCGCCCGCGCCAAAGCCCGTAAGCAGGAGCTGCAGGCCGCAAGCGAAGCTGCCGAACCGGTCGACCCGCGTAAAGCTGCGGTGGAAGCAGCCATCGCCCGCGCCAAAGCCCGTAAGCAGGAGCTGCAGGCCGCAAGCGAAGCTGCCGAACCGGTCGACCCGCGTAAAGCCGCGGTTGCTGCGGCTATCGCCCGCGTCCAGGCCAAAAAAGCAGCACAGCAGCAGGTTGTTAAAGAGGAATAAATGGTATTCAGAATCGCAAGCTCGCCTTATACCCATAACCAGCGCCAGACATCGCGAATCATGTTGCTGGTGTTAATTGCCGCTCTGCCGGGGGTTGCCGCGCAGACGTGGTTTTTTGGTTGGGGAACGTTTTTCCAGATCGTTCTGGCTGCCGTCACGGCGCTCTTCGCTGAAGCTATTGTCCTTAGCCTGCGCAAACAATCGATCGCCAGTCGCCTGAAGGATTATTCCGCGTTATTGACGGGGCTTTTGCTGGCGGTCAGTATCCCTCCGCTCGCACCCTGGTGGATGATTGTATTGGGGACGGGGTTCGCCATTATTATCGCCAAACAGTTATATGGCGGCCTGGGGCAAAACCCCTTTAATCCGGCAATGATCGGTTACGTAGTGTTATTAATCTCCTTTCCAGTGCAAATGACAAGCTGGTTGCCGCCTTATGAAATAGCCGCAACAACGCCCGATATGCTGGACACGTTGCGAATGATTTTTACCGGGCATACCGCCAGCGGCGGCGATCTGACACTGCTACGTATAGGGATTGATGGTATTAGCCAAGCGACGCCGCTGGATACGTTTAAAACGTCTTTGCGCGCCGGGCATTCCGTTAAGCAAATTATGCAGTATCCGATATACAGCGGCGTGCTGGCCGGCGTGGGCTGGCAGTGGGTTAACCTCGCCTGGCTTGTCGGCGGCGTTTTTCTGCTGTGGCAGAAAACTATCCGCTGGCATATCCCGGTCAGTTTTCTGGTCACGCTGGCGCTATGCGCTACGTTAGGTTGGCTTTTCTCGCCTGGTACGCTGGCCTCGCCACAGCTTCATCTGCTGTCAGGCGCCACCATGCTGGGCGCGTTTTTTATCTTAACAGATCCGGTTACCGCCTCCACGACCAACCGTGGACGTTTAATTTTCGGCGCGCTGGCTGGGGTATTAGTGTGGCTGATTCGCAGCTTCGGCGGTTACCCGGACGGCGTTGCTTTTGCCGTCCTGTTGGCAAATATCACGGTTCCTCTGATCGACTACTACACGCGTCCCCGCGTCTATGGACATCGCAAAGGATAAACCATGCTGAAAACGATTCGTAAACACGGTATTACGCTGGCGCTCTTTGCCGCAGGTTCTACGGGATTGACCGCGGTGATTAATCAGATGACCAAATCAACCATCCACGAACAAGCGCTGCAACAACAGCATGCTTTGTTCGATCAGGTATTGCCGCCAGATCGTTACAATAATAATCTGCAAGAGAGCTGTTATCTGGTCGATGCGCCCGCCCTCGGCAAAGGCATACACCGTGTTTTTATCGCTCGCAAGGATGATACACCCGTCGCGGTTATCATGGAGGCCACCGCGCCAGATGGCTATTCCGGCGCTATCCGGCTCATCGTTGGCGCAGACTTCAACGGCACAATCCTGGGGACGCGCGTTACGGAACATCATGAAACGCCAGGGTTGGGTGATAAAATCGAACGCCGTCTGTCTGACTGGATTACCCATTTTAGCGGTAAAACTATCAGCGGGGAAAATGATACGCACTGGGCGGTAAAAAAAGATGGCGGTGATTTTGATCAATTTACCGGCGCGACAATTACGCCGCGCGCTGTGGTGAATGCGGTTAAGCGCGCCGGACTGTACGCCGAATCTCTGCCCGCTCAGCTCCCCCACTTAACCGCCTGTGGAGAATAACCATGAGCGAAATAAAAGACATTGTTGTTCAGGGATTGTGGAAAAATAACTCCGCTCTGGTGCAGCTACTTGGCCTGTGCCCCTTACTCGCTGTAACGTCTACGGCAACCAATGCCCTGGGGCTAGGTCTTGCCACGACGTTGGTATTAACGCTGACGAACCTGACTGTTTCCGCGCTACGTCGCTGGACGC
Source organism: Salmonella enterica subsp. arizonae (assembly GCF_008692845.1). GTDB lineage: Bacteria > Pseudomonadota > Gammaproteobacteria > Enterobacterales > Enterobacteriaceae > Salmonella > Salmonella arizonae. The sequence continues at coordinate 314,534 of NZ_VXJW01000001.1, read as the reverse complement.
CGGCGGAAATCCGTATCCCGATTTACGTTATGATCATAGCCTCGGTGGTAAGCGCAGTGCAGATGCTGATCAATGCGTATGCTTTCGGTTTGTATCAGTCTTTAGGGATTTTTATTCCGCTGATTGTAACGAACTGCATTGTTGTCGGGCGCGCTGAAGCGTTTGCCGCGAAAAAAGGGCCGTGGCTTTCCGCGCTGGACGGTTTTTCCATCGGTATGGGCGCGACAGGCGCCATGTTCGTGCTGGGCTCGCTGCGCGAGATCCTCGGGAATGGAACGCTTTTCGATGGCGCGGATAGCCTGCTGGGAAGCTGGGCAAAAGTATTACGAGTCGAGATATTTCACACCGACTCGCCTTTCCTGCTGGCGATGCTGCCGCCAGGCGCGTTTATCGGCCTGGGACTCATGCTGGCGGTAAAATATCTTATTGATGAAAAAATGAAGAAACGCCGCGCCGCAACCGCCCCTTCCGCTGTTCCGGCAGGCGAAACAGGGAAAGTCTGATGAATAAAGCAAAAAGGCTGGAAATTCTGACGCGCCTGCGCGACAACAACCCGCACCCCACAACAGAACTCAATTTCACGTCTCCGTTTGAGTTGCTGATTGCCGTGTTGCTTTCCGCCCAGGCAACCGACGTCAGCGTGAACAAGGCTACCGCCAAACTTTACCCGGTTGCTAATACGCCATCCGCGATGCTGGAACTGGGCGTAGAGGGTGTGAAATCCTATATCAAAACCATCGGTTTATTTAACAGTAAAGCGGAAAACGTGATTAAGACCTGCCGTATTTTACTGGAAAAGCATAACGGTGAAGTACCGGAGGATCGGGCAGCGCTGGAAGCGCTTCCCGGCGTGGGACGAAAAACGGCTAACGTAGTGCTCAATACCGCCTTCGGCTGGCCGACAATCGCCGTTGATACGCATATATTTCGTGTATGCAACCGAACCCAGTTCGCGCCCGGTAAAAATGTCGAGCAGGTTGAAGAGAAGCTGCTGAAAGTGGTGCCGAGTGAGTTCAAAGTAGACTGCCATCACTGGTTAATTTTGCATGGACGCTATACCTGTATCGCCCGAAAACCCCGCTGCGGCTCCTGCCTTATTGAAGATCTTTGCGAATACAAAGAAAAAGTCGATATTTGACATTGTCGGAGTGCGACCGTGACGCCAGCGTACTCCCCTTTTTGTCTTTATTCATTTTAGCCATCAATCATTCCAGCCTCTGTCCTTTTGCAGATGCAATATGCTTTCGTTTTCCCCCTCGTCAGGTTAATCATATTTTTAATAGCAAAAATTTCTATCTATACGTGATCAAGATCACTTTGATAACTTCATGTGAAATTTAGTGACATCTAAGGTTACATTTACAACCGGATAGACTGATGCTCCGTTTTCACTACAAAACATTACTCTACTATTTTTTCAGATAATGGCCTATATCACTACCTTTCACCTAAAATAGCAGAAGATATCGCCTTTCACCCAAGATTGTGACCGTTACGCAGTGTAAAAATCTGCCATTCTTCAAATGAAAAAATTTAACGCTGCATAACATTTCTGCCGTCCGACGATTCGACCAGAACAGTTATATGTAACAGATTATTACAAAGGTCTTGTCTGAAGAGGAAAGATAGTGAACATTACCTGCCGTTTCCCCTCCAATATAACAATCGGACGGATGAGTCTGACTCATCACGCGCCAGACAATCCCTGTTAATACAGGGCGTAAAAAAGAGGTAAAAGTGTCTACTGCAAACAATAAACCAACTGAAAGCGTCAGTTTGAACGCTTTCAAACAACCGAAGGCGTTCTATCTTATCTTCTCGATAGAGTTATGGGAGCGTTTTGGTTATTACGGCCTGCAAGGCATTATGGCCGTCTACCTGGTAAAACAACTGGGTATGTCAGAAGCGGATTCCATCACCCTTTTCTCTTCCTTCAGCGCACTGGTGTACGGCCTGGTAGCGATTGGCGGCTGGCTAGGGGATAAAATCCTGGGCACCAAACGCGTTATCATGCTGGGCGCAGTGGTGCTGGCTATCGGTTATGCGCTCGTCGCATGGTCCGGGCATGACGCTGGCATCGTCTATATGGGCATGGCGGCTATCGCTGTGGGGAACGGCCTGTTTAAAGCCAACCCGTCTTCTCTGCTGTCTACCTGTTATGCGAAGGACGATCCGCGTCTCGACGGCGCATTTACGATGTATTATATGTCCGTCAACATCGGCTCCTTCTTCTCCATGCTGGCGACGCCGTGGCTGGCGGCGCGTTATGGCTGGAGCACCGCGTTTGCGCTTAGCGTCGTCGGTATGCTGATAACCGTCGTTAACTTTGCTTTCTGTCAGCGCTGGGTGAAAAGCTACGGTTCTAAACCCGACTTTGAACCGCTCAACTTCCGTAACCTGCTGCTGACGATTGTTGGTATTGTCGTTCTGATTGCTGTGGCGACCTGGCTGCTGCACAACCAGGATATCGCACGTATGGCGCTGGGCGTTATCGCGCTTGGTATCGTCATTATCTTCGGTAAAGAAGCGGTTTCCATGCACGGCTCGGCTCGCCGTAAAATGATCGTCGCCTTTATTTTGATGCTGCAGGCGATTATCTTCTTTGTGCTGTACAGCCAGATGCCGACGTCGCTGAACTTCTTCGCGATTCGTAACGTTGAGCACTCGATTCTCGGTATCGCCTTCGAGCCTGAACAGTATCAGGCGCTGAACCCGTTCTGGATCATTATCGGCAGCCCTATTCTGGCCACTATTTATAACAAGATGGGCGATACGTTGCCGATGCCGATGAAATTCGCCATTGGTATGGTGCTGTGTTCCGGCGCATTCCTGGTTCTGCCGCTGGGTGCCAAATTTGCAAATGATGCCGGCATCGTATCCGTAAGCTGGCTGATTGCGAGCTATGGTCTGCAAAGTATCGGTGAGCTGATGATCTCCGGTCTGGGACTGGCAATGGTCGCGCAGTTGGTTCCGCAGCGTCTGATGGGCTTCATCATGGGTAGCTGGTTCCTGACAACGGCTGGCGCTAACATCATCGGCGGTTATGTCGCCAACATGATGGCGGTGCCAAGCGACGTGACTGACCCGCTAATGTCTCTGGAAGTCTATGGTCGCGTATTTATGCAGATTGGCGTAGCAACCGCAGTTATCGCCGTCCTGATGCTGCTGACAGCGCCTAAGCTGAACCGTATGACCCAAGATGATGATACCACTGAGAAAGGCTCTAAAGCCGCTACAGTTTAATTTCCCGGGAAACAACATTCAGGCCGCTAACTGTGCGTTAGCGGCTTTTTTTTTGCGCATCCGCGCACTACCATACTTTAAACCTCAGCAAAAAGGAGTTACCGATGAAACTGTTCTACAAACCGGGTGCCTGCTCTCTTGCTTCCCACATAACCCTGCGCGAAATTGGCAAAGACTTTACGCTCGATGGCGTCGATCTCGCGAAAAAGCTCCTGGAAAACGGCGATGATTACCTGGCAGTAAACCCTAAAGGACAGGTTCCGGCTCTGCTTCTGGATGACGGCACGTTGTTGACTGAAGGCGTCGCCATTATGCAGTACCTCGCCGATAGCGTCCCCGACCGCCAGCTTCTGGCGCCTGTAAGCAGCCTTGCCCGTTACCATACGCTGGAATGGCTCAACTATATTGCAACGGAACTGCATAAAGGCTTTACCCCGCTGTTCCGCCCTGACACACCGGAAACAATTAAACCTGCCGTTCGCGCCGGTCTGGAAAAGAAATTTCAGTATGTTGACGAGGCGCTTTCAGACGACCAGTGGATTTGCGGCCAGCGTTTTACTATCGCGGACGCTTATCTATTTACCGTATTGCGTTGGGCATATGGCGTAAACCTGAATATGAGCGGGTTTACGCATATTGAAAGTTATATGAAGCGTGTCGCGGAAAGACCGACCGTTGCGGCAGCGCTTAAGGCGGAAGGACTGAAGTAATATCATTTTGCCGGATAGCGCGCTTTACCGCCATCCGGCATTTTTTCAGCAGCAATAATTACAGCCGCGTTGCGCTGAAATAGTGTTCAGGATTAGCGATCCGATCCTGGGCCGCCACGACCTGCAGCTCATACTCCTGCATCGCTTTGGTAGCGATCATTATCTCATAGACTGCCGCCGTAACATGCTCCAGCGCCTGTTGTAATGTTGCACCCTGCAAAAGTTTGACCAACAATAAACCACTAGTGACATCACCAACGCCAACCGGCTGACGTAAGCCGAAATCCACCAGCGGACGACTAATATGCCAGGCTTCCTGCGCCGTCACTAGCAGCATTTCAAAGCGATCCGAACTGTAACCAGCACGGGCGAGATGTTTTACCAGCACGATCTCTGGTCCATGAGCAATCAGTTCTCGTGCTGCCTGCACGGCTTCATTCGCATTGTTGACGGTATGCTTGCTGAGAATTTCCAGTTCAATGAGGTTAGGCGCGATAATATCGCTGGCGGGTAGCGCATAACGCACATGGAATTCTGCAACGCCTGGCGCCACGATACAGCCCTTTTCCGGATGTCCCATTACGGGATCGCAGAAATATTTTGCCTGCGGATTTGCCGCTTTAACCTGGCGCACAATATCGAGAATGTGTTCTCCCTGCTCGGCAGATCCCAGATAACCGCTGAGTACGGCGTCGCAGTGTGCTAACTGGCCTATGTCCGCAATCCCCTGGACAATCTCAGTCAGATGACTGGGCGGCATGACGCAACCGGTCCATTTACCATATTGCGTGTGGTTAGAAAACTGAACGGTATTCAGCGGCCAGACATTTGCGCCAAGACGACGCATCGGAAATTCGGCAGCGCTGTTGCCCGCATGTCCGAAAACAACATGGGACTGGATAGCGAGGATATTCTTCATTTTTTTACCTGAACATTAAAAATAAGGGAGTGATTTCTCACTCCCTGTTACTTAATGCCTTATTTCCAGCAAATCAGACAATAATTCTTTTTGCCGCGACGCAGTAAGGTATAGCGGCCAAACAGGCGGTCCTCATCGTTAAAGATGTATTCAGGATCGGATTGTTTTTCACCATTGATAGTGACAGCATTGGAAGCGATAGTCTTACGCGCCTGACCACGTGACGGCTGGAGTTCGGCATCTACCAGCGCCTGCATCAGGTCGGTACCTTTTTCCAGTTCGATCATCGGCACGCCGTCCTGAGCGAGTTGTTCAAAGTCCGCTTCGCTCAGTTCGCCCAGACTACCGTTAAAGAGACTTTCGGTAATACGTTTCGCCGCAATCAGTCCCTCTTCGCCGTGAACCAGACGCGTCACCTGCTCGGCCAGCACATACTGAGCGCGCGGCGCTTTACCGCTGTTTTTATCTTCTTCTTCCAGGGCATTGATCTCTTCAATATCCATAAAAGTGAAGAATTTCAGGAAGCGATAAACGTCGGCATCCGCCGTGTTAATCCAGAACTGGTAGAATTTGTACGGACTGGTTTTCTTCGGATCCAGCCAGACAGCGCCGCCTTCGGTTTTACCGAATTTCGTGCCGTCAGCTTTGGTGATTAGAGGAACGGTTAAACCAAATACCTGATTCTGGTGTAGACGACGAGTAAGATCGATACCGGAAGTGATGTTGCCCCACTGGTCAGAACCACCAATCTGTAACGCAACACCGTGCAATTTATTCAGGCACGCGAAATCGTACCCCTGTAGCAGGTTATAAGAGAACTCAGTGAAAGAGATACCCTGATCGTCACGGTTCAGACGCTGCTTCACTGCTTCTTTATTAATCATCTGATTAACGGAAAAATGTTTACCGATATCGCGCAGGAAAGTCAGCACATTCATGCTGCCGAACCAGTCGTAGTTATTGGCCGCGATGGCGGAGTTTTCGCCACAATCAAAGTCCAGGAACGGGGCAACCTGTTTACGAATTTTTGCTACCCACTCCTGAACGGTCTCTTCAGTGTTCAGCTTACGCTCGGCGGCTTTAAAACTTGGATCACCAATCAGACCGGTCGCGCCGCCTACCAGCGCAACAGGTTTATGCCCCGCCTGCTGGAAGCGTTTCAGGCATAACAATGGAACCAGATGCCCCAAATGCAAGCTGTCAGCGGTAGGATCGAAGCCGCAATAGAGCGCGATCGGGCCTTGCGCAAGTCGCTCTGCCAACGCGTCTTCGTCCGTCACCTGGGCTACCAGCCCCCGCTCTTGCAATTGTTTAATCAAGTTACTGCTTGCCATCAAAATCTCCATGTATAAAACGACTGCACCTTTGCCGGTACACGACTTTTCGCCAGACGCGAAAGAGACATAGCATAAAACGGCGGATTCATCCGCACCAGTGCTTAAAACAAGAATTTTGCATCTTTAGGGCGCAAGACGGTCGATTTTCCACGCGCCGTCATCGCGTTGGTATAAAAAGCGATCGTGCAGGCGATGTTCGCCGCCCTGCCAGAACTCCATCTGTTCGATACTCACGCGAAAACCGCCCCAGAAGCTGGGCAACGGAACTTCACCCTGTTGAAACTTCTGCTTGAGCTCAAGGAATTTACTTTCGAGGATACCGCGCGCGGAAATACGGCTGGATTGTTTAGAGACCCATGCGCCGATCTGGCTGTCACGCGGACGGCTGTGGAAATACCGCACCACATCAAGCGTAGAGAGACGCTCGGCCATGCCCGTCACCATCACCTGGCGTTCAAGCATATGCCAAGGGAATAACAGACAGATACGCGGATTGTGCTCAATTTGATGCGCCTTGCGGCTTCCCAGGTTGGTATAAAAGACCAACCCTTTTTCGTCGTAATGTTTGAGCAACACAATACGCTGGTACGGCTGCCCCTTATCATCTACGGTCGCCACGACCATTGCCGTCGGATCGGCCAATCGGGCGTCGCACGCTTGCCCAAGCCAGCGCTCAAACAAGGTTAACGGTTCAGTGGGTAAATCGCGGCGACGCAAGCCGCCTTTCGTGTATTCACGGCGCAGATGCGCGATCTGCTGTAATTGGTCGTTATCAGACATGGCGTTGATCAAAAATAAGCAGTGGGTGGCGCTATTGTGCGCCCCCATGCTGAAAATCTCAACGCTTCGGATTTTGTAACTGACAGTTATTTAGCACAATTCTGTCTCGTTTATAGACCGTGGCGCTCTCACCTTGCGACCAGAAAACGAAAATCCCATCCGTATAACGCGCGCCTGAAGCCGAGATTCCTTGTTTCAGGGTCAGCAGTTTGTTGTCATAAACAAAACTGACTTCTTCGCGCGGGTTATTGACGTTAACGGTAAGCGGCTTCTCATCACACTGGTATTCCAGCGTATCCGTTTGCATACGTTCAACAAATTGATGGTAAACGCTACAGCCGGCCAGCAGCGCAGGCAAACACATTATTACTATCTTTTTCATAGACATATCCCGAAAGCTCTCCTGCTTCTGGAGAGGTAAACGCCCCTTACTGACCTCTCTAGTTTACCGATATATCGCCCGGGAAAAATTCAGTTAACTCTGAGTTCTGGGGTAGCAGGGTAAATAGCGCCTAAAATACTGGCTTTTGACGCGCCCGTCACTGACGGTAAATTTCCCGGCAGGCCTGCGAGAGTTCGCCAGGCAAGCCATGCAAATGCCAGCGCTTCCATATCATCGCCACTGATCCCCGCCTTATCGGTAGTAGCAACTTCGATCCCCGGCAACAGCGCTGCCAGACGAGCCATCACTAATGGATTCCGGCTTCCGCCGCCACAGACCAGCAACCGCTCGCAGCCGCCGTTGAGCAGCACCTGATGGGAGATGGAGACCGCCGTCAGTTCAGCCAGCGTGGCCTGCACATCGCACGCGCTTGCGCCAGGGAAAGCCGCAAGATGACGTTCCAACCAGCCATAGTTGAAGTATTCACGTCCTGTACTTTTGGGCGCCGACGCGGCAAAGTACGGATCGCTCAGCATCTTTTGCAGCAGAGGAAGAATAACCTTACCTTCTTTCGCCCATGCAGCATCTTTGTCGTAGGGCTGCGCGCATTGCCGCCAAATCCACGCGTCCATTAACATGTTGCCTGGCCCCGTATCGTATCCGCGCACCGCCTGCCTGGGAAAAAGCAAAGATAAATTGGCGATGCCGCCGATATTCAGGACCATGCGTTTTTCCGTGGGATGTCCCAGCAGGGCGTGATGGAAAGCGGGCACCAGCGGCGCGCCCTGTCCGCCCAACGCAATATCCCGCCGCCGAAAATCGCCGACCACCGTAATCCCCGTATGGGCAACGATGTGATTATTATCGCCAATTTGCAGAGTATGCGGGGCATCGCCGGTCGGTTCATGCCAGACCGTTTGCCCATGACAACCAATGGCGACGATATCCCGAGGTTGTAAATGTTGTTGCGCTAACAGCGCATTAACCGCCTGTGCAAAAAGCCGGCCTAACTGGGTATCAAGCTGACCGAGTTGCGAGAGCGTAAGCAGCTGCCCCTGACAAATATCAAGAATGCCTTTTTTCAGATGAACGGGAATGGGCCAGGTGAGACTTGCCTGTTGCGCAACCATTGTTTCATCAATTGCCGCCAATACAACATCAACGCCATCAAGGCTGGTTCCGGACATAACGCCAATAAAACGGCCCGATTTCATACCTCTTCCTTTTAAGCTGGGTTAAACCTTAACACTCCGGCATAACGTATTTTATAATGCTAAGCCCACGTAACGTTTTTTTGCCGTGCCGTCCACGGATATCAATAACCTGCCTTTTCTTGCCCCCCACTTCGTTTAAGGTTGGTTAATTAAGTTCTGATTATGATTTTTACTTTCTTTCAGCAGAAGATATGACCTTAACTGCATAAATGCCATATAATTTAGCTATAGGGATGCTGAAATAGCGTTTCGTGAAGAACAGGAGATTAGTAAATGATTAAACGTGTACTGGCCGTTTCACTGATGGGGTTATCCTTAGCTGGATGTGTTAACAATGATAGCCTTTCGGGTGATGTTTATACCGCGTCCGAGGCTAAGCAGGTTCAGAATGTAACGTACGGTACTATCGTTAACGTTCGTCCGGTTCAAATTCAGGGCGGTGATGATTCTAACGTGATTGGCGCTATCGGCGGCGCGGTGTTGGGCGGATTCCTTGGCAACACTATCGGCGGCGGTACTGGCCGTTCACTGGCAACCGCGGCAGGTGCGGTCGCTGGCGGCGTAGCAGGCCAGGGCGTCCAGGGCGCAATGAATAAAACCCAGGGCGTGGAACTGGAAATTCGTAAAGACGATGGCAACACCATTATGGTAGTGCAGAAACAAGGAAAAACGCGTTTCACGGCAGGTCAGCGTGTAGTGCTGGCTAGCAACGGCAGTCAGGTTACTGTCTCTCCACGCTAGAGCAGGCTTTACGTGTGGTCACGTGGCCACACGTACGCCCCTGCGCCTCAATCTTGAGAATGCAATTCCATAATGTTGTGTTCAAGTTTGGCGATAAGTTTAATCAGAAGCGCAATCTCCTCTGAAGAAATTCCGTCCAAAATTTCACCGCGCGTTTTATGAATGACCGCTTCCATCTCAGTGATCAGCGGCTCCGCTTTTTCGGTCAGCTTAATGCGCTTAGCGCGACGATCGCTGGCGCAGGTTTGCCGCGAAATTAACCCCTTATCTTCAAGTTGATCCAACGTGCGTACCAGCGATGGCTGCTCAATGCCTATCGCTTTAGCCAACTGAATCTGCGACTGGTCAGGCGGCAATTGATGAATATTGTGCAGCGTGACCCAATGTGTCTGCGTCAATTCCAGAGGCTTTAGGCGATGGTCAATCAGAGCACGCCAAATGCGCACCAACCGTGCCAGATCAGAACCTAGTGGCGATTCCAATTTCATCTCCTTATAATTAGCTTGCTAAGTTATTATGCTGATTTTAGAATAGTGTGCAGTATTTGCATTCTCAAAACAAATGTATTGCTAAATTTGCTTACCAATAGACATTTTTTCAGACATAGTGCGCAATTGGCACCTGTAGCTTCAGTTTTAGCTATAACTAAAGCATCGTCGTCTGACGCAAAGGAACATTGCTTGTGAAGTGTATACTCAACGCCACAGGATTGCCCTTACAAGATCTCATGTTGGGAGCATCTGTTTACTTTCCGCCATTTTTTAAAGCCTTCGCGCTTGGGTTCGTTATATGGTTGTTTATTCACCGTCTCCTGCGCAACGGAATATACTCTGGTGAAATCTGGCATCCCCTGTTAATGGATCTCTCTCTCTTTACGCTTTGCGTGTGTCTGGGCCTCGTTTTACTGATCGTGTGGTAAATATGTCTTTAAAAACAATAAAATATTTTTCTACTCTCATTGTCGCCGTCGTTGCCGTTCTGGCCGCATGGTGGTTATGGAATTACTATATGCAGTCGCCATGGACACGCGACGGCAAAATCCGCGCGGAACAGGTCAGCGTAACGCCTCAGGTCTCTGGCAGTATTATCCAACTCAATGTAAAAGATAATCAGTTCGTCAACGCAGGTGATGTCCTTTTTGTCATTGATAAAACGCCCTTCCATATTGCAGAACTTAACGCACAGGCGCAGTTGGCCAAGGCACAGTCCGACCTTGCAAAAGCGAATAACGAAGCCAATCGGCGCCGACATTTATCACGTAACTACATCTCTGCTGAAGATCTGGATAGCGCCAATCTGAATGTTAAAGCTATGCAGGCCAGCGTAGACGTCGCCCTGGCAACGTTAAAACAGGCTCAGTGGCAGCTTAGTCAGACAGCAGTGAAAGCACCGGTATCCGGTTGGGTAACAAACCTTTCTACCCGCATTGGCGATTACGCCACCACCGGAAAACCGCTCTTCGCGCTGGTAGATAGCCATTCATTTTATGTAATAGGATATTTCGAAGAGACCAAGCTGCGTCACATTACTGTAGGGGAACCTGCATTAATAACTCTGTACAGTGGCAATATAAAGTTACAGGGTCACGTAGCCAGCATCGGACGCGCGATCTACGATCAAAGCGTTGAAAGCGATTCGGGACTGGTGCCGGATATTAAACCTAATGTTCCCTGGGTGCGCCTGGCACAACGCGTTCCGGTACGTATAGAGTTTGACGCCCTACCGCAGGATATCACTCTGGTCTCTGGCACCACCTGTAGCGTGGCGATTGGATAGCGTTAATGGCATTGTTCCTACCGCCACTGCGAAATACGCCCTGGTTTAAAGCGACCTCCGGCCAGTGGCGTTACGCGTTGCGTAATTCCATTGCCATGTGTCTTGCGCTGACATTCGCTTACTATCTCAATCTCGATGAGCCGTATTGGGCGATGACCTCGGCCGCGGTGGTTAGCTTTCCGACCGTAGGCGGCGTGATCAGTAAAAGCCTGGGGCGTATTGCCGGAAGTCTACTCGGCGCGACCGCCGCGTTGATAATTGCCGGCCATACGCTAAATGAACCCTGGTTATTCTTGTTTAGCATGGCCGCGTGGATCGGGTTTTGTACCTGGGCCTGCGCGCATTTTACCAATAACGCCGCCTATGCCTTCCAATTATCCGGCTATACAGCGGCAATTATCGCGTTTCCGATGGTCAATTTCGTAGAAATCACGCAGTTGTGGGATATCGCCCAAGCGCGCGTATGTGAAGTTATCGTCGGCATCCTTTGCGGCGGCATGATGATGATGATCCTACCCAGCACGTCGGATGGCGCTGCCCTGCTCACCGCGCTGAAAAATATGCATGCGCGATTACTGGAGCATGCCAGTCTACTTTGGCAACCGGATACCACTGACGTCATCCGCTCAGCGCATGAGGACGTCATTGGACAAATCCTGACGATGAACCTGTTGCGTATTCAGGCCTTCTGGAGTCATTACCGTTTTCGCCGTCAGAATGCGTTGCTCAATTCATTGTTACACCAACAATTACGGCTAACCAGTGTGATCTCCAGCCTGCGTAGAATGCTTTTAAACTGGCCGACGCCGCCGGAAAACAGCCACCAAGTTCTTGAGCAACTCCTGGTAGCGCTGGCGAAACCTGGTGCGGACAGCTACACGGTAGCGCGGATTATTGCGCCGCTACGACCGCAGGATGAACAGGATTATCGTCTCCTCGCGTTTTGGCAGCGGTTACGCTATTTTTGTCAATTATACCTGCTCTGTAGCCGCCAGCTATATCTGCTCGAAAATGGTACCCCGGAGGATCAAATCAAAATCCGCCGTACTCCCGGCCTTGCACGGCATACGGATAACACAGAGGCCATCTGGAGTGGCGTTCGTACCTTTTGCACGCTCACGGTGATTGGCGCATGGAGTATCGGCGCGCAATGGGAATCAGGGTCCGGTGCATTAACACTGGCGGCGATCAGTTGCGTCCTCTATTCCATCGTCGCGACGCCATTTAAGTCGCTCTCCTTATTGATGCGTATTTTAGTACTGCTGTCCTTATTCAGCTTCGTGGTTAAATTCGGCCTGATGGTTCAAATCACCGATCTGTGGCAATTCTTACTTTTTCTTTTTCCGCTGTTCACCACGATGCAACTGCTTAAACTGCAAATGCCTAAGCTGGCGGGGTTATGGGGACAGCTTATTGTCTTTATGGGCTCCTTCATCGCCGTTACCAATCCACCGGTGTATAATTTCGCCGATTTTCTTAACGATAATACCGCCAAGATCGTTGGCGTCGCGATCTCCTGGCTGGCGTTCGCGATCCTGCGTCCGGGCTCAGACGCCCGAAAAAGTCGCCGCCATATCCGCGCACTACGGCGGGATTTCGTCGATCAACTTAGCCGTCATCCTTCCCACAGCGAAAGCGAATTTGAATCTCTGACGTATCATCACGTCAGCCAACTCAGCAACAGCCAGGATACGCTGGCGCGCCGGTGGTTGTTACGTTGGGGAGTGGTACTACTGAACTGTTCTCATGTGGTGTGGCAGTTACGCGCCTGGGAGTCGCGTTCAGATCCGCTTTCACGCGTGCGGGATATTTGTCTAACTCTGTTGCGCGATGTGATGAGCGAGCGCGGCGTGCAACAACATTCTCTTGCCACCACGCTACAGGAACTACAGCGTATCTGCGACACGCTCGCACATCATCATCAACCCGCCGCACATGAGCTGGCGGCGATTATCTGGCGTTTACACTGCTCGCTGTCACAACTGGAACAGGCGCCGCCGCAGGGTACGCTGTCTCCGGGTTATTTAATAACGCCGCAGGCGTAACGCGTCCCGCCGCCGCCGAGCGGTTTCGGCTGATCGGACATGTTATCGCCGCCCACATGAATCATTAGCGCTTTATCCTTCACCTGATCAAGCGACTTCAGACGCGGCGCAGTAACCGGCTCGGTGGCGATGCCATCATTATTAACAACTAATACCGGGAGGTCGCCCAGATGCCCCAGGCCTTCCGGTCCTTCATGCTTGCCGGTATTTTGTGGATCCAGATGACCGCCGGCAGCTTCTGCCGCAACAGCTTTGCCATCTTTAATCGCGGGCTGGCAGCTACCTTTGGCATGAATGTGAAAACCATGCTCGCCCGGCGGTAACGCTTTAAGGTGTGGGGTAAATTTTAAGCCGTCTTCGGTTTCATCGATGACGACGGTGCCGATAGACTGTCCTACGCCTTGTGCCGTCACCAGATTCATCTCTACTTTCTCGCTGGCGGCCTGCGCACCCGCACAGGCCAACAGCGTCACCATCGCTAAACTTAATCGCTTCATAAAACCTCCGTTACATGTGGTCGCCTGTTAAGTGTAAACCACTGGCGAAAACATGAACGGAAAGTCAACGTGTTAGCGATTATGGTACATCATAACCCAATGCCGCCTTGCGGATTCGGAACCACTGTTGACGCGACAATGACAGCGTTTCCGCTTCTACCGCGGCGCGTACGCGTTCAATTTTACCCGAGCCAATAATCGGCAGCGGCTGCGACGGCAAACGTAAAATCCAGGCATAGACCACCTGTTCAATAGAACTGGCGTTGAGTTCTTGCGCGATAACGGAAAGTTCCTGGCGCAACGGCTGATAAGCCTCATCATTAAACAGCCGACCGCCGCCAAGACATGACCAGGCCATCGGACGAATACGCAGTTGCTGTAAGTGATCTAATGTGCCGTCCAGCAACAAAGGCTGATGAACCGGCGAGATCTCCACCTGGTTGGTCGCCAGGGTAAAAGGCAGGCGCGATTGCAGCAACGTAAATTGCGCTGGCGTAAAATTAGAGACGCCAAAATGGCGCACTTTGCCGCTTTGGTGCAGATGTTGAAACGCCTGGGCGACCTCATCCGCATCCATTAACGGATCGGGACGGTGAATTAACAACATATCCAGATGATCTGTCGCCAGATTTTTTAGTGACTGTTCGGCGCTAAGAATGATGTGGCGACAATCGGTAATATAATGACCGAGTTTATTTTCCGCTCTGGCGGTAGTCGCAATACCGCATTTGGTGACGATTTGCAGTTTTTCCCGCAAATGCGGCGCCAGCGTTAGCGCCTCGCCAAACGCTGCTTCGCACTGATAACTGCCATAAATATCCGCATGATCAACGGTAGTGACGCCCAAATCCAAGTGTTCTTCGATAAAACTCACCAACTGACGCGCAGATATATTCCAGTCCATCAAACGCCAGTAACCCATGACAAAACGGGAAAATTCGGGGCCTTGTGGAGCAATTGTGACACGCTGAACCATAACAGATTCCTCATAGAGAATAATGAGGTTGAGTATACGCACTTCCGCGTTTAAAAGAGTGAGGGTTGTTGAGGATCTTCCGGTGGGAGGGGCTTGTTTGTGCGTATTTTACGCAATAAGCGCTGGCGACAAAGCCTCAGTACATTTTGTTTCTCGGCATCGCTCATTTTTTGCCAGTTAAACCGTTCGTCGCGGCTGCGCATACATCCCCGGCAAAAGCCACGCTCATCAGACTGGCAGATACCGCGACATGGGCTTATTATAGGAAAAAACTCCAACTGCTCGGCCACATCTCCTCCTCAACGTTTGGCGCTTATGACTATTGAAGACGCTAACCGACATTATGGCAACTCCGCTTGCAGTAGACCGACTGGTCTACTATATTGTATGCCATGAATAAACAAACCGAACACGATACCCGCGAACATCTCCTGACCATCGGCGAGTTACTTTGCATGCAACGGGGTTTTACCGGAATGGGTCTTAGCGAGCTACTCAAAACCGCCCAGGTGCCCAAGGGGTCGTTTTACCACTACTTTCGCTCGAAAGAAGCCTTCGGCGTCGCCATGCTGGAGCGACACTATGCCTGTTATCATCAGCGTCTTACGGCGCACTTTACCTACGGACCCGGTGATCATCGTGATCGTATTCTCGCCTGGTATCAGGAAACGTTGAATAAGTTTTGCCAGCAAGGCGCCATCAGCGGTTGTCTGACCGTGAAACTGTCAGCAGAAGTCTGCGATCTGTCGGAGGATATGCGCTCCGCTATGGATAAAGGGGCGCGTGACATTACTACACTGCTTGCACGCGCGCTGGAAGACGGCCGCAATAGTGACTGTTTACATTTCACTGGTCAGCCATTGCAACAGGCGCAGGTGCTTTACGCCCTGTGGCTGGGCGCCAATTTACAGGCCAAAATATCCCGTAGCGCTGAACCGCTGGAAAATGCGTTGGCGCATGTTAAGACCATCCTTACAACGCCTGAGCAGTAACAGGCGTTTTTTATTTCCGTTATTACAAGACGACCGGTCTACTTATCCCAGGAGCCACTATGTCATCAGAAAAACTGTTTACCCCACTCAAAGTGGGCGCAATCACGGCGACAAACCGCATATTTATGGCACCTTTGACGCGTTTACGGAGTATTGAACCAGGCGATATCCCTACGCCGTTAATGGCGGAATATTATCGTCAACGCGCCAGCGCCGGATTGATCATCAGCGAAGCCACGCAAATCTCCGCCCAGGCGAAAGGCTATGCCGGCGCACCGGGATTACACAGCGATGAGCAGATTGCCGCCTGGAAAAAAATCACTCAGGGAGTCCATGCCCAGGGCGGCCATATGGCGGTGCAACTGTGGCATACGGGCCGTATTTCACACGCCAGCCTGCAACCAGGCGGACAAGCGCCCGTCGCGCCATCCGCTATCAATGCGGGAACCCGCACCTCTTTGCGTGACGAAAACGGTCAGGCCATCCGCGTAGAGACTTCCACGCCGCGCGCGCTGGATACCCATGAGATCCCAGGGATCGTAAACGACTTCCGCCAGGCTATCGCCAATGCCCGTGAAGCAGGTTTCGATCTGGTAGAGCTACACGCCGCGCACGGGTATCTGCTGCATCAGTTCCTTTCTCCGTCTTCCAACCATCGCACCGATCAATATGGCGGCAGCGTTGAAAACCGCGCCCGTCTGGTACTCGACGTGATTGACGCCGGCATCGAGGAATGGGGTGCGGATCGTATCGGCATCCGCCTTTCTCCCGTCGGCACTTTCCAGAATGTCGATAATGGTCCGAATGAAGAGGCTGACGCCCTCTATCTGATTGAAGCGTTAGGCAAACGCGGCATCGCTTATCTGCACATGTCTGAACCAGACTGGGCGGGCGGCATGCCTTATACCGAGGCATTCCGTAAAAAAGTCCGTGCGTGTTTCCACGGCCCCATCATCGGCGCTGGCGCCTATACGCCAGAAAAAGCGGAAGCTCTGATCGAAACAGGGCTGATTGACGCCGTGGCTTTTGGTCGCGATTACATCGCTAACCCGGATCTGGTGGCACGTTTACAGCGTAAAGCGAAACTCAATCCACAACGCCCCGAAAGTTTTTATGGCGGCGGCGAGGAAGGCTACACTGACTACCCTACTCTGTAATTTCATTGATAACGGCCTCATATCGCCGCTATACTTTGAATAACTTGACTATTTTGAGGGCAACGAAAATGCGTTTATTGCATACTATGCTACGCGTCGGCGATTTACAGCGTTCCATCGCTTTTTACACTAACGTTCTGGGCATGAAACTACTGCGCACCAGTGAGAATCCAGAATATAAATATTCGCTTGCCTTTGTGGGATATGGCCCGGAAACGGAAGAAGCGGTCATAGAACTAACCTATAACTGGGGTGTTGAGAGCTACGACATGGGCAATGCGTATGGGCACATCGCGCTGAGCGTCGACAATGCAGCCGAAGCCTGTGAACGTATTCGTCAGAACGGCGGCAACGTGACCCGTGAAGCGGGTCCGGTTAAAGGCGGTTCGACTGTCATCGCCTTCGTTGAAGATCCGGATGGCTATAAAATCGAATTGATTGAAGCTAAAGACGCAGGCCGCGGTCTGGGTAACTGATCTCCCGCCGGGCGCAGGTCATTGTGCCCGTTGTTTTACTGCATCCCGGCGTAAAATTTGCCATAATGCGCGCTGCATTTTTTCGTACTAAGAGACTCAGATGTCCGATAACGCTCAACTTTCCGGTCTGTGCGACCGTTTTCGTGGTTTTTATCCTGTCGTCATCGACGTTGAAACTGCAGGGTTTAACGCTAAAACCGATGCACTGCTCGAAATCGCCGCCATCACGCTGAAAATGGATGAACAAGGCTGGCTGATGCCGGACATGACGCTACATTTCCATGTGGAGCCGTTTGCGGGAGCCAACTTACAGCCGGAAGCGCTCGCGTTTAACGGTATCGATCCCTCGAACCCACTACGCGGCGCGGTGAGTGAATATGAGGCTCTGCATGCTATTTTCAAAATGGTACGTAAAGGTATCAAAGAAAGCGGCTGTAGCCGCGCCATTATGGTCGCGCATAATGCTACCTTTGATCACAGTTTTATGATGGCCGCCGCAGAGCGCGCCTCGCTGAAACGTAACCCATTTCATCCATTCGTCACCTTTGATACCGCAGCATTGAGCGGTCTGGCGCTTGGACAAACAGTGTTATCTAAAGCGTGCCTGGCGGCAGGTATGGAGTTTAACGGCGAAAAGGCCCACTCCGCTTTGTATGATACCGAGCGGACAGCGGTGCTGTTTTGTGAAATCGTCAATCGCTGGAAGCGCCTGGGCGGATGGCCGTTATCCTTGCCGACAGACAAATAACGTTGCTAACGACGACGCTTTTACTCACTATACCGGTAAAAAAGCGACCTTAGTAGGTCGCTTTCCCCTTTACGCAGATTATCCTGCGTCCGGTTCCTGAGTTTTATATTTTGCCGCAGTTTCTTTAATAAGCTGCTGCAACTCGCCACGCTGATACATTTCAATCACAATATCACACCCGCCGACCAGCTCGCCATCCACCCACAGTTGTGGGAATGTCGGCCAGTTGGCGTATTTCGGTAATTCAGCGCGAATATCCGGGTTTTGCAGGATATCAACATAGGCAAAACGTTCACCACAGGCTGAAAGCGCCTGAACGGCCTGAGCAGAGAAACCACAGCTTGGCAGTTTCGGTGAACCTTTCATATACAGGAGAATCGGATTTTCAGCGATCTGGCGCTGGATTTTTTCGATGGTGGTGCTCATTGTCTCGCTTCCTTAAACTTCTTTTACGACCGAAGCCTGTCATTGTAACGGGTCAGGCTGGCAACGGAAAATAACATTTTCATCATGCCTTATTATTTTACCGTCTGCGGAAATAAGTTGCATACAAAATATCTCTTAACCGGGTCGCCGCGCAAAGATCCGTAGATGTAGATAATGTGCTCATGTTTAGCATTAGTTGCCATTTTTTTTACATCTGTTACCGAAACACAACTTCGGAAACCAAAAGCAATTACCAATCTGTGCTTTTGTAGATTAGAATGACCAGGTTTTGTACATCATACGCAGGCATGATCGCCTGCCTTTAACAGAGGATTGCTCAGTGGCGCGGATAAAGAAAATCTCGATCACGCTCTGTGCTTTACTTTTTACTATTCTCCCTTTTACGTCAATGGCTCATGCATCCAGGCAAGCCAAAGCGACGCTTGCTGTTTCTTATGCCACTAAAACGGTAGAGAAAAAGAAAAGCACAACCACCAAAAATATCAGCAAAACCAGCAAAAAAAACGTAAAAAAAACCTCAAAAACCAGCCGTTCCTCTTTCGTCTCTGCACCAAAACGTACTATCGCCTCCATGAAATCTCATCATAATACAACTCATCGCTATAGCAGAACCGTATCCACGTCAATTGCGGCCTTCGACGTGATGGAAAAATGCACGACGCGTAAAGGGCGTAAGTCACATTGCGTGAAGAAAAAAGGAACATTGCCGGTATCCATTGCCGATGCGCATCGGGATAAAGTACAAAAAGCGACAAAAACCGCAATGTCCAAACTCATGAATCAGATTGGTAAGCCGTATCACTGGGGAGGCGCATCGCCGCGTACCGGTTTTGATTGCAGCGGTCTGGTTTACTATGCCTATAAAGATTTAGTGAAGATCCGTATCCCCCGAACGGCGAATGAGATGTATCACCTGCGTGACGCTGCGCCCATTGCGCGTAGCGAATTGAAAAACGGCGATCTGGTTTTCTTCCGTACACAAGGACGCGGAACCGCCGATCACGTTGGTGTTTATGTCGGCAACGGTAAGTTTATCCAGTCTCCACGCAGCGGTCAGGAAATTAGGATCACCTCGCTGAACGAAGTTTACTGGCAGCGCCATTATGTAGGCGCTCGCCGGGTAATGACCTCTAAAACAATTCGATAATATTTTATCCTGTCGTTTAACGAAAGGATAACTTCTTCTTTTGCGCCACCTCTCAATTTGCTACCCTATCCTTACGCGCACCAGGGTTATTGTGCGTGCGCAATATTAATAATAAGGAGAGAAGCAATGTCATTCGAATTACCTGCATTACCGTATGCCAAAGATGCTCTGGCGCCGCATATTTCTGCTGAGACGCTGGAATATCACTATGGCAAACATCACCAGACTTACGTGACCAATCTTAACAATTTGATCAAAGGCACGGCGTTTGAAGGCAAATCGCTGGAAGAGATTATTCGCGCCTCCGAAGGCGGCATCTTTAATAACGCCGCTCAGGTGTGGAATCACACGTTCTACTGGCACTGCCTGGCGCCAAACGCCGGCGGCGAACCGACCGGGAAACTGGCTGATGCTATCGCGGCATCTTTTGGCAGCTTCACGGAATTTAAAACGCAGTTTACGGATGCCGCTATCAAAAACTTTGGTTCTGGATGGACGTGGCTGGTAAAAGGCGCTGATGGCAAACTGGCTATCGTCTCTACCTCAAATGCCGGTACGCCGCTGACCACAGATGCGACTCCGCTGCTGACGGTCGATGTCTGGGAACACGCGTATTACATCGACTACCGCAATGCCCGTCCAAACTACCTGGAGCATTTCTGGGCGCTGGTTAACTGGGAATTTGTCGCGAAAAACCTCGCCGCATAAGTCTGAGTCCGCAGAAGGTTCGCCTTCTGCGTTTTACAATGTGCAACGCGCGCCTGCTCAGAAAGCTTCTTGGCTGCGATAAAAACCAGCAACGCCCCCTGTCACAATCACGCACGTCGATAGTCCAAGCCTGTGCTCGCTAACAATAATCATTCCAAATAAGATTTTACATAATGGCAAAATATTTTTGCTAACTGGATAACAACGAGTTGACGTGAGGGAGTAGATGCACTCCCTCAGAAGAGAAGGAATATCAGTGCAGTGCGGCAGTTAATCCACCTGCGACAATCACGCCGAGAACAATAAGCGTGGTGATCAATGAAAATTTCAGGTCGGTACTCATCAAGTTTTCTCCTTTTTATTCCCACACAAAAAGTGATATAGAGCATTTTTACAGATTTCCGCACAAAAATCTCTCAAGTTTTATATTGATAACTGTTTTTAACGCTTCCCCTTTTCCTCAAGATGAGACAAAATTCCAGGCTTATTGAATTAGCATAACGGCCATTGACCCTTTCCTGACGTTCCGTGTTGTTTATCCGGCGTGCCGCAACCCTGAGGTTGCGATTAGGGTGTGTGTAGGCAAACGTTTACCTGGCGTTTCTCAGGAGTCTGGCGAGGGGTCTGGAGTGAAATATAATGGCAACAATTAAAGATGTAGCGAAACGAGCAAACGTTTCCACTACAACTGTATCACATGTAATCAACAAAACGCGTTTTGTCGCTGAAGAGACACGTAACGCGGTCTGGGCGGCGATTAAAGAACTGCACTACTCTCCCAGCGCCGTCGCGCGTAGCCTGAAGGTTAACCATACCAAGTCGATAGGCTTACTGGCGACCAGCAGCGAAGCGGCTTATTTCGCAGAAATTATTGAGGCGGTTGAAAAGAACTGCTTCCAGAAGGGCTATACGCTGATTTTGGGCAACGCCTGGAATAACCTGGAAAAACAGCGCGCCTACCTGTCCATGATGGCGCAAAAGCGCGTGGATGGTCTGCTGGTGATGTGTTCTGAGTACCCGGAACCGCTGCTTTCCATGCTGGAAGAGTATCGCCATATTCCAATGGTGGTGATGGATTGGGGCGAAGCAAAAGCCGATTTTACCGACACGGTGATTGATAACGCCTTTGAAGGTGGTTATATGGCGGGTCGTTATCTGGTTGAACGCGGCCACCGGGATATCGGCGTTATCCCCGGTCCGCTGGAGCGCAACACCGGCGCGGGGCGACTGGCAGGCTTCATGAAGGCGATGGAGGAAGCGCTGATCAAAGTGCCGGACAACTGGATTGTGCAGGGCGACTTCGAACCGGAGTCCGGTTATCACGCGATGCAGCAAATCCTGTCGCAGTCGCATCGCCCTACCGCCGTTTTCTGCGGCGGCGATATTATGGCGATGGGCGCGCTTTGCGCGGCAGACGAAATGGGGCTTCGCGTACCGCAGGACGTTTCGGTGATCGGTTATGACAACGTGCGTAACGCCCGTTTCTTTACCCCGGCGCTGACGACGATTCACCAGCCCAAAGACTCCTTAGGCGAAACCGCATTTAATATGCTTCTGGATCGCATCGTCAATAAGCGCGAGGAGTCGCAGTCTATTGAAGTTCATCCGCGCCTGGTTGAGCGCCGCTCGGTCGCTGACGGCCCGTTCCGCGACTATCGCCGTTAATCTGCGCTGTCGGGAGCCTCTTCTGGCTCCCGCAGCCACTCGCGGTTCAGCGTTTCGCTATCCCCCAAATAGTCCAGCAACCACGCCAGAGCAGGCGAGGCTTCATTTTGCTGCCACGTCACGCAACAGGCCGCATCGGGAAACGGGTTTTCTAACGTCAGCGCCACCCATTCACCGTTGTCTATCCACTGTCGGGCAAAGTGCGTCGGCACCATTCCCACGCATAATCCTGCCGACAGGCAGGTTGCAGAGGATTCCCAGTCCGGCACTACGACCCTTTTTTGGTTATCCAGCAGCCAGGTAATCCGTTTCGGTAAGCTTCGCGAAGTATCTTCCCTGACCAGCGACGGCCAGTTGCGCAGGGTATCATCGCTTAACGGCCCCGGCATCGACGCCAGCGGGTGATCGCTTGCCACTACGCAACTCCATCTCAGGGTTCCCATATCCCGAAAAGCGTAACGCCCCCCTACCGGAATCGCTTGCGTCGCTCCAATGGCCAGTTCGACCCGCCCATCGGAGAGCGCGTCCCAGACACCGTTAAACACTTCCTGAAAAACCAGCAGTTCCACATCGTCAAAATGACGATAGAAATCGACGATCATCTGCCGGGTGCGTTCTGGCCTGACGATATTATCGACTGCAATAGCCAACTGCCCGCGCCAGCCATTAGCTATTTGCTGGCACTGTTGGCGAGTGATCTGCATTTTTTTGATAACAGAACGCCCTTCCTTTAAAAACCAGACACCAGCAGGCGTAAGTTCAACATCACGATGGCGTCGTACAAAAAGCGGTACGGCCAGCCACTCCTCTAACTGACGGACAGTGTAACTGACTGCCGAAGGCACACGGTGCAGCTCTTGCGCCGCCGCGCTAAAACTGCCATTACGCGCAACGGCGTCAACCACCTCAAGCGAGTATTCCGACCACATAATTTGCCTACAAAAATTTTGAACTCATTGGACAAATATTAACGTTTCACAACCTTAATTTCACTCCCTACACTCTGCGACAATGTCTGTCTGATAAGAAAGAGAAACAAATATGCAACCTGGAAAAGGTTTTTTAGTCTGGTTAGCCGGTCTTAGCGTGCTGGGGTTTCTGGCAACGGACATGTACCTGCCTGCGTTTGCCGCTATACAGGCGGATTTACAAACGCCTGCCGCGGCTGTCAGCGCCAGCCTTAGCCTGTTTTTAGCTGGCTTTGCCGTCGCGCAGCTACTCTGGGGACCGCTATCGGACCGTTATGGGCGTAAGCCGATTTTACTGCTGGGGCTATCCATCTTTGCGCTCGGAAGTCTGGGGATGCTGTGGGTAGAAAGCGCGGCTGCGTTGCTGACGCTGCGCTTTGTGCAGGCAGTAGGCGTGTGTGCGGCAACGGTAATCTGGCAAGCCTTGGTGGCCGACTATTATCCTGCGCAAAAAATTAATCGTATCTTCGCCACTATCATGCCGCTGGTAGGATTATCCCCGGCGCTTGCACCCTTACTGGGAAGCTGGATACTGACGCATTTCTCATGGCAGGCGATTTTCGCCACCCTGTTTGCGATTACGCTGTTACTGATGTTGCCAGCGCTGCGCTTAAAGGCGTCGGTAAAAGCGCGCGCCGAGGGACAGGATAAATTCACTTTCGCGACATTGTTACGCTCTAAAACCTATCGCGGTAATGTACTGATTTATGCCGCCTGTTCCGCCAGCTTTTTTGCCTGGTTAACGGGTTCACCATTCATTCTCAGCGCGATGGGTTATAGCCCGGCAGTGATTGGCCTGAGCTATGTTCCTCAGACCATCGCTTTTCTGATTGGCGGATATAGTTGCCGCGCGGCACTGCAAAAATGGCAGGGTTACCAATTGCTTCCGTGGCTGTTAGGGTTGTATGCGCTGAGCGTTATCGCCACCTGGGGAGCTGGCTTCCTGAATGATGCCTCACTGGTGGAGATCCTGATTCCGTTCTGCGTAATGGCGATTGCTAACGGCGCAATCTACCCTATCGTCGTCGCGCAGGCGTTACGCCCTTTTCCTCAAGCCACGGGGCGCGCGGCGGCGCTGCAAAATACGCTGCAACTGGGGCTATGTTTCCTGGCAAGCCTGGTGGTTTCATGGCTTATCAGTACACCATTGCTGACCACCACCAGCGTCATGCTCTCTACCGTTGTTCTGGCGGCGTTAGGCTACAAAATACAGTCTCATGCAGCGTCCGATGAGGCTGGATTTCCTCATGCCGATGTCGCCCATGAGAAGTATCGCTAAAGGTTTGTTAACCCCCACTCAATTAGCACGCTAACAATCTTTGGTTGAATCATCAAAAATTGCGGCCTATACTGATTCCCGGTTGTTTATATTACGATAATTATTAGGTATTAACGGGAACCGGAGCGTTCCCGATTCACCATGGATGGCCTTTTCGGCAAGGGTTCCTCCCTTCCTCTGTTCTACGTCGGATAACTGGCTCACGGAATTGTCCGTGGGATTTCTCACAAAGCCAAAAAAGCGTCTACGCTGTTTTAAGGTTCTGATCACAATCCAGTGATGGAGAAGCTATGAGTTCATCGTGTATAGAAGAAGTCAGCGTACCGGATGATAACTGGTACCGAATCGCCAACGAATTGTTAAGTCGTGCGGATATTACAATTAATGGTTCCGCCCCGTCTGACATTCGTGTTAACAATCCCGATTTTTTTAAGCGCGTCCTGCAGGAAGGATCGTTAGGATTAGGTGAAAGTTACATGGATGGCTGGTGGGAATGCGAGCGTCTGGATATTTTCTTCACTAAAGTCTTACGTGCCGGCCTTGAAAATCAACTCCCTCACCATGTTAAAGATACACTCCGCATCCTCGGCGCGCGTCTGATTAATCTACAAAGTAAAAAACGCGCCTGGATTGTCGGCAAGGAGCATTACGATCTCGGTAATGATCTTTTTTCCCGTATGCTCGATCCCTATATGCAATATTCTTGCGCCTACTGGAAAGATGCCGATACGCTTGAAGCGGCACAGCAAGCCAAGCTGGAATTAATTTGCGAAAAGCTGCAGTTACAGCCTGGGATGCGTGTGCTGGACATTGGCTGCGGCTGGGGCGGTCTGTCGCAATATATGGCGACCCAGTATGGCGTGAGTGTCGTGGGCGTAACGATCTCCGCAGAACAGCAAAAAATGGCGCAGACGCGTTGCGAAGGTCTGGATGTCTCTATTCTCCTGCAAGATTATCGCGACCTTAACGATCAGTTTGACCGAATCGTCTCCGTCGGAATGTTCGAACACGTCGGGCCGAAAAACTACAACACCTATTTTGACGTTGTTGACAGGAATTTAAAACCGGATGGCCTTTTCCTGCTCCATACTATTGGTTCAAAAAAAACCGATCATAATGTCGATCCGTGGATCAATAAGTATATTTTCCCCAACGGTTGCTTACCATCGGTTCGTCAAATCGCAGAGGCCAGCGAATCACACTTTGTCATGGAAGACTGGCATAACTTTGGCGCCGACTACGATACCACTCTGATGGCGTGGCACGAGCGTTTTATCAATGCCTGGCCGGAAATTGCGGGCAATTATAACGAGCGCTTCAAACGTATGTTCAGCTATTATCTCAACGCCTGCGCCGGTGCGTTTCGCGCGCGCGATATCCAGCTTTGGCAGGTCGTATTTACGCGCGGCGTTGAAAACGGGCTACGCGTTCCTCGCTAATCACCACCCCCGCATTACATGCGGGGGCTTTTACTCTCCGTCAGCTATTATCGGCCTGAGTTCTGACCGCATTTTCTCGTGCGGCCAGTACACGCTCTACGGTATCGACAATCGCCTGCGTTTGCGGATCGATCTCAATATTCACACGTTCCCCCAGTTTTTTTCTGCCAAGCGTAGTACGCTCCAGCGTCTCCGGAATCAGGTACACGCAAAAGCGCGTTGGCGTTACCTCGCCGACGGTCAAACTAATACCGTCAACGCCGATAAAACCTTTATAGAGGATATACTTCATCAGTGACGCATCCTGCACTTTAAACCACACCTGATGGTTATTTTCAGAAGTCAGGATTTTCGTGATCTCAGCCGTCGTAATAATATGCCCCGACATCAGATGTCCGCCGATTTCGTCGCTGAATTTAGCGGCACGCTCTACGTTGACCTCATCACCCACTTTCAGCGCGCCCAGATTGGTGATGCGTAGAGTTTCTTTCATCAGATCAAAACTTATCTGGTTGCCGTTTATTTCAGTCACGGTCAAACAGCATCCGTTATTCGCCACGGACGCCCCCGTCTCCAGCCCCTCCAGCATGTGGTCCGGTAACGTCACCACATGTGTGCGAAAGTTGGGTTTTTCATCAATCAATACCAGTTTCGCAGTACCTTGTACGATCCCCGTGAACATATCTTCAACTCCTGAAATAAATAAAAACAGAACTGTTCAGCACAATAACAGGTGGAAAAACAGCTTGCCAGCAATGCCCCCTCAACGACTGTTTTTTCACTGGAGAAATAGTAATACCTCGCTACAATAGACTGAAATATCCCCTGCTATTTCTTTTGGCTGCCACTACGGCGGCTTTTTAGTCTTTCATATAACAACAAAATAAAAGGTGAATTCGTGCAGAAGTATACCAGTGAAGCGCGTCAGTTATTAGCGTTAGCTATACCGGTGATCCTTGCGCAAGTGGCTCAAACCGCAATGGGATTCGTTGATACCGTCATGGCAGGTGGCTATAGCGCTACGGACATGGCTGCAGTCGCTATCGGCACCTCTATCTGGCTTCCCGCCATTCTGTTTGGTCACGGCTTACTGCTGGCCTTGACGCCTGTGATTGCCCAGCTTAATGGTTCCGGTCGCCGTGAGCGCATCGCGCATCAGGTTCGACAAGGATTCTGGCTGGCGAGCTTTGTATCTGTGCTGGTGATGATTGTCCTGTGGAATGCCGGGTACATTATCCGCTCTATGCATAATATTGATCCGGCGCTGGCCGATAAAGCCGTAGGCTATCTTCGCGCGTTACTGTGGGGTGCGCCGGGATATCTTTTCTTTCAGGTAGCGCGAAACCAATGCGAGGGTCTGGCCAAAACCAAACCGGGTATGGTGATGGGATTTCTGGGCCTGCTGGTCAATATCCCGGTGAACTATATTTTCATCTATGGGCATTTTGGTATGCCGGAGCTCGGTGGTATCGGCTGTGGCGTTGCCACTGCCGCAGTCTATTGGGTGATGTTTATCGCCATGCTTTCTTACATTAAACACGCACGTTCAATGCGTGATATTCGTAATGAAAAAAGCTTTGGCAAACCCGATAGCGCCGTCATGAAACGCCTGATTCAACTGGGGCTGCCGATTGCGCTGGCGCTGTTCTTTGAAGTGACGTTATTTGCGGTCGTCGCGCTGCTGGTTTCGCCGTTAGGTATTGTGAACGTCGCAGGTCATCAGATTGCGCTTAACTTTAGCTCGCTGATGTTCGTACTGCCGATGTCGCTGGCTGCGGCGGTAACGATTCGAGTGGGTTATCGTCTGGGTCAGGGGTCGACGCTGGATGCGCAAACCGCAGCGCGAACCGGTTTAAGCGTCGGCGTTTGTATGGCTGTGGTCACCGCAATCTTTACCGTTACACTGCGTAAGCACATTGCTTTGCTCTACAATGACAATCCCGAGGTCGTGTCACTTGCCGCGCAATTAATGCTACTCGCTGCGGTTTACCAAATTTCCGACTCAATTCAGGTTATTGGCAGCGGTATTCTGCGCGGTTATAAAGATACACGCTCCATCTTTTTTATCACCTTTACCGCCTACTGGGTGTTAGGCTTACCCAGCGGTTATATTCTTGCGTTAACGGATCTGGTGGTTGATCGTATGGGACCGGCTGGGTTCTGGATGGGGTTCATCATCGGCCTGACCTCAGCGGCGGTGTTAATGATGCTACGGATGCGTTATCTGCAACGACAGCCATCCTCCATTATTTTGCAGCGCGCTGCGCGATAATACGAAAATAGCTGCCGCATGGCGGCTATTTTCTCGACATATTGCATATTTCAACCGCAATCAGGTGATTTTAGGAAGAAAATTGCGATTTCCCTCTTGCCTCATTGCGGTTGTGACGCTAATATTCGTCCCCGTTGTCACCTACAACGTTGCGTTCATAGCTCAGTTGGTTAGAGCACCACCTTGACATGGTGGGGGTCGTTGGTTCGAGTCCAATTGAACGCACCATCATTTTAATGCGTCTGTAGCTCAGTTGGTTAGAGCACCACCTTGACATGGTGGGGGTCGATGGTTCGAGTCCATTCAGACGCACCAATCCTTTGCATTCTGTGAATATTTGGTTTTATAATTCGCTATATCTTGTGCTGATACCAGTTAAAAGATATTATATTCAGTATCCCAGCGTTGTCATGAAACAAATCCGTTATCTGTTCTATTCTTTATTACCCATCCTGATATTCGCAGTAGTTTGAATGGAGTATACTAAAGGTATTCATTATGTTTCAGTAGAATGCGCATAATCTATCTTCATCACCATACGTAACAATGCTGCAACGGGTTCAAATAAAGTTTCAGGAATTTTATCTCCACGTTCTACTTCAAAAAATAATGAGCGGGCCAGATCAACATTTTCAACAACAGGAATGCAGTTGCGTTCAGCTATATTAACAATATAGTTAGCTTGAGCATCACTACCTTTCTCCAGAACCCGTGGTATTGGCATATCGGTGGGATGATAGCCAAGACAAACCGCAATATGCGTTGGATTACGCACTACCGCAACAGATTGTTTAACAGATTGAGCTAAACTACCACTTTGTATTTCACTCTGCATTTCCCGACGACGTGTCTTCATTTGAGGATCGCCCTCAAGATCTTTATGCTCCTGTTTTACGTCATCTTTGCTCATTTTTAGATCTTTTCTAATTTTATAATATTGAAAAGAATAATCAAGTATGCCAACAACTATATAAAAGGCCATCACCCCTACCCATAACCATTTTATTAAACAAAAAACCACAGGTAAGGCACAAGCTAATCCACAGTACGGTAGCGCCCGAAAAGTACTGACATAATAATAAAAGAAAAATGCTAAGATAAGAGATAATATGATAACTTTCAATGTGGATTTACATAATTCCACTACGCTATGTAAAGAGAATATCTGCTTAAAGTTGCTTACCGGATTTATGTGATCGCTTTTAAAACCAATGGCTTTGCTGGCAATAACTACTCCCACCTGAAGAAACACGCTAGCAACAGTAGAAATTATTATCCCTGCCCCCAGAAATAATATTACTGAACTTAATGAATCTACTAAAGAATAACTCAACTGCGTTAATGCATAAGAAAATGGTTTATTTATTAATTGTAATGTAAAATTTATTAACTCGATAATTCTCAATATAACCTTTTCAGTAAGGAAATGAAAATATAAAAAAAGTGCAATAAGCTGAAATAATGATGTTATCTCAATACTTTTGACAACCTGCCCCTCCTTACGGCCGTCACGTAATTTCTTTTCTGTAGGTTGTTCTGTTTTTTCGCTCATACAGATGGAAACCAGTTTTTTAGATAAATATAAAATTTATCGCTTTCAACCAAATAATGATGAAGGGCATAAGGGAATGATATCAAGAGCATTAATAAAACAAGTATACTTTTGAGTGGCATTGAGAAGAAAAACACATTCAGTTGTTGCGCCGAGCGATTTAAAAGACCTAACGCCAGATCAGCTAATACCATACATATTATGGCAGGAAGAGAGAAACTGATACATAGTTGATAAAGTGTTCTCCACTCTACCTGGATATATTTAAGAAATTGACGGTCGAATAATAAAGTACGCCCCGGTGGTAAATATTGGTAGGATTCATATAGAATGTTTAATATAAATTCCATACCGCCACTTATAAAAAAAATCATACACAGGAACTGGCTGAAAAGCAAGCCAAAGAGTGAGGTTTCAGCCTCCAGTGTAGAATTGAATATTGCACCCATTGTAGCCCCTCGTAAAGTATCTAACAAAAATCCTGCCATATCAACTGCCCAAAAGGGTATCGCCGCACAAAATCCAATTAAAAAGCCAATAATTATCTCTCCTGTGATTAAACCCAACCAACTGTAATCTTTACCAACATGCATAAAAATATGTTGCTGATAAATGATCGGCAATACGGGAAAGGTAAGCGATATAAGAACACCATTACGTAAAAGCTCGGTCCCAAGACTGCTACTTTTTAGTAGAGGAAGTAATAAAGAAAGGCCTAATGGTCTAATAAAAGCCACAGCTAATACAATAATCCATTCATTTAGCTGCTGCGTCATTCAACCATGTTCTCCAATTCGAAGCATTATTTGACGAGTATAATTCAAAAGAATGCCGCTAAGCCATGGGTAGCTAACCATTAAAGTTGTTGCAATTGCCAATAATTTAATCATGAATTGTAGAGTTTGATCCTGTATTTGGGTCAGGGCCTGAACAAGGCTTACGATGACACCAACTACCGATGCAACTAACACCACCGGCATAGAAGTAAAAAGAACGATCCATAAAAGTTGCGTTACAAATTGCGTCAGCTCAGAATCGTTCATGAAAAGCTCTGTACTAATTGTGCCAGTGTCAGATCCCAGCCGCCTGCCAGTAAAAATATCAGCAATTTAAACGGTAATGAAATAGTCATAGGCGATACCATCATCATCCCCATAGCTAGCAGTATATTTGAAATAAGTAGATCAATAGCCAGAAAAGGAAGATAAATTAATAATCCGATCCGAAATGCCTGCGTTAATTGACTCACAGTAAATGCAGGAATTAATATCAACAAAGAATCAGGCTTTATTTTTCTTTTTATATCTTCAGGCCAGGTTCGTTTTATCAAATTCCGAAAATAACTGGCCTCCTTTTCTTCAGAGTTTTTTTGCAAAAATTGTCGATAAGGAGCTAATGCTTTACTGTCCCATTCAGACATCCAGAATGGAGCGTCAGCGACCTGAACTGGATGCCAGCGCTCTTTTACAGCCAATAGCGTTGGTCCCATGATGAATAAGGAAAGTACAAGCGCAAGGCCATAAAGCGCAATGTTTGGGGGAACTTGTTGAATACCAAGAGCATTTCGTAAAATCGAAAAAACCACCGCCAGTTTAAGAAAAGAGGTTCCCATTACGATAATAAGAGGCAATATTGAAAGGAGAAACAATATACCAATCAGTTGCAAAGGCGAATCTGGTAAAGACATACTTTATATCTCATGATACTGCATGGAACCATATTATATTGTTTACATATTATTTTTTATCGGGTTTACACTGTATTTTTGCTTAGATACCAACGTGTAATACGCACCATGAATTCATTCCCACAGGCAATCAGCTCACCTTGCCCGATAACACGGCCATTTAACCTTATCGTTACCTCTGGCGCAAAGCACCCACCTACAGGCAAAACGTCACCCGCTTTAAGTTGTCGTAATTGTCCAATTTCTACGCTCGCACGACCGATCTCAAAGAGCACACTTTGCGGTAACCGCTCCAGTTCGACTGAAGACGCTACGTCACTCTTTAAAATAGGCCCCTCTTGCGCAAGCAACGTTTCGATATCTTGTACTAACTCATCAAATTTCATCATATTATCCTCTGTTAGCAACACCCTGGCATAGATACGTCCAGGTAATTGGATAACAAAACAACCAATTCTGACATCACCAAAGCAATGAATCCGAATGCCCATTCCAATTTCAATAGACTCAAGTTCAGTTAACGTAAGGTGGCACCAACCTAAATATACAGGAACCACTATTGGAGGAGCAGGATAAATCTGTTGACGCTCGGCAGAAAGCTCTCCGACTATATTTTGCAAAAACGCAGTTGGCCACTTAAAAATAATGCTATGGAATTCATGTTCCTCAACTATCCATTTGATGTTCAGCGTTAGCTGATGTGGTACATTACTGCAAAATGTTGGAGGCTCTTTCTGACAAAGTGTCGCATCACTGGCTTGCAATAACGGCGCCAGCCCCCATTCAGCTATTCCATATAGCAATTCAGGATCAATCGCTGATCGATTAGCTGTGCCAATTAACCCTTCACACCAGCGCAGCCAGCATTGTTCTGCAATCCATACCCTACCCAGCTCATTATTATAATTTATAGTAAATAATATCCCTTCCTGTACCGGATATTCTTGCATACGCAATGTCAGCTCCCCAATGGTAGCCCCTTCTGTTGGGAGTATATCCATCCACGGGCGCTCTTCATTCGCTATTGTTAACATAGAATATCTCCAGGGAGATTACATACCCTATATTCAGCAACTGAGATTCCAGCCACTGCTTTAGCGTTTTCATCGAACGATAAACTTCATGATGAGGAACATTAATTTTAAGCTGAATTAGTCCTCCGGATTCGCATACCTCACATTCTACACCGTCAAGATAACCGCCACTAACGCGATAACATTGCGTGAAAACCACGTTCTTATTCAATGCCACAAGATTATTTTCACCAATGGGTAACGCCTGGTACATGAGTTGCTCAAAGTCCGTACGCCCAGCCTCTGCCTCGTTATCATCCTGATAAGATTTGCGTGGCAACCCAAGACTTCCCTCAACTTTGGTAATACGCATCGTTTAATACCATAGTAATTTTTTCTTTTCTTTTCATAAGAGCATTGACATTCTCCTGTAATTTACTTTGCTGGGAGACAAGCTGCTGATATTGATTATCTAACTGCTGGCGCTGCGTCAAAAAACTCTGTGCCTGGGTGAATAGCCTGGCCATTTGTAGTTTCTTATCCAACAGTAAATGACAAGATAACGTTCCTTGCCAGTCCGTTAATTCTTTCAACCTGGCATTCACTGCTAAAGCGCGCGTCTGGCAAATCTGCTGTTCAGAAATAAGCGCCTGTTGCTGCTGATCAAGTACGGCAAGTTTGCCTCGTAATTGCTTTTCACGTCGCGCTATTATCTCCAGCAAGGTTTCCAGAATCACTCGGTGAGTATTTGCTGTAATTTTTCTATTAGTAACTCGGGCCCGCATACCTCATCCTTACTTTGTCGCAAAAATGTGCAAATATTCGGATACGTATCAATGGCTTTATCAGCAGCAGCATCGACCCCTCGCTGGTATTCCCCAATGCGTATTAACAGCTCAACGTCCTGGTAAAGCGCCAGATGTCGCCGCAGCGTAGTCGCTAATTGACGATGTTCAGGACTTGTAACGGCTGGAAAAACGCGACTTAGCGTTGCCAATACGTCAATTGCAGGATAATGCCCCATCTCTGCAAGCCGCCGGGATAGCACAATATGCCCATCAAGCAGTGAGCGGACTTCATCCGCCAGCGGCTCATTCATATCATCACCTTCAACCAGTACCGTATAAAACGCGGTAATACTCCCTTTTTCACCCATTCCTGTACGTTCTAAAAGTCGTGGCAATGCACTAAAGACGCCAGGCGGGTATTCTCCAGAAACAGCGGTTTCCCCAGCGGCCAGAGCGATTTCCCGTGCCGCCCTGGCATAACGCGTCAGTGAGTCGGCAAGCAAGACGACTCGTTTTCCATGGTCGCGAAAAAACTCCGCTATCGTGGTGGCCACAAACAGCGCCCTTACACGCTCTAAGGCTGGTCTGTCTGAGGTTGCGACAACAATGACACAACGTTTTCGGCTCTCTTTAGTCAGTGTAAAATCAATGAACTCGCGAACCTCTCGTCCACGTTCACCAATTAAAACCAGAACATTAACATCTGCGCCGGGGGCATTACACAGCATTGCCAGAAGCGTACTTTTACCCACGCCAGGAGCAGAAAAAATGCCCACTCTTTGCCCTTCGCCACAGGTCGCAACGCTATCTATGGCGCGAATTCCCGTCATTAATGGTTGAGTGATAGGCCGTCGAACCATAGCGGGTGGAGGCATTGCATCATAGTCTTTCCAACAGACCTCAGGCAGCTCGCTACCATCAAGAGGGCGACCAAAACCATCAATCACTCGTCCTAACAACACCTCTCCTACAGGGACCTGGTGACGTCGCCTTAAAGCCATCACTTGCTGTCCACAGTAAAGTCCGACGGTACTTGTAAAAGGAGACAACAAAGCTTTGCTGCCGTTAATCCCGACAACCTCCGCAAATTCACCGCCAGGCTTTATACAGCATAGCTCTCCCATAAATACCCCAGGCAACCACGCATTTAACAACGTTGCGCTGATATCCTGAATTCGGCCCCATCGCCGATACCCATCAGGGGGAGGATATTTCAGCCTCAGGCATTGCATCAATTCATTCTTCATTGTCCGCCAGTTCCTCTTCGCTAAGGTCAATACTTTCTACCACTTGTACAAAGCACTCCTCTCCCAGTTCCTGCCATGACAAAATCGGTACGTCGAATAAGGTCGCTTCTGTAATTTTTCGCAAGAAACGCCGGGTATCGACAGAGGTAACAATGAATAATTTGGCAGAGCGCTTCAGCGCCTGCTCAATCAATTGCAGAATCTGAGACTTATGGCGAGACGATAGCGCAGTATAGGTGCCCATTGCCGTCTGGCGAATAGATTCGCGAACGAGATTCTCAATACCTTCTCCGATCCGCAAAATCGGTAACGGTTTTCCTTCAGGATTAAGACGACGCAGAATATGACGGCGAAGTGCGATACGGACGTATTCTGTCAACATCAGGACATCTTTTTCACGTGGCGCCCAGTCAATTAACGTGCCGAAAATAAGGCGTAAATCTCTAATAGAGACCCGTTCTGATACAAGCCGCTGCAAGGTTTCAGCGATTTTGTTGATGGGCAACTGACGCTGAAGTTCTTTTACCAGTTCGGAGTAGTTTTTTTCCATTGCATTCATCAGATAACGCGTTTCCTGAACACCAATAAACTCTCCCATATGGCGAAGCAGCGCACATTTTAGTAAGGCAGAGATACGTTGGCTGCCAGCAAAAACTTCCAGCCCAAAACCTTGCGCCTTATTGCCCATGTCTTTTGAAAGCCAACAGATCTGCCCCATTCCGTTCGGTAATGTCTGGCTTTCGCCCACCACACTAGCATCCGCGCCTATTAATAAATAATCCGCCTGGGTGGGGATAGATAAACTAAAAACGGGTTCCTGATATAGCAGTACGGTCAATTTTTCAGTGGGTTCAGGTAAAACTTCAATATTAACTTCAGGAAGAGGAACTCCGGTATCCTCAAATACTAGCCACCTCATGGCATCAATATCACGTATCAGGTCAGCAGAATGTAACGTCGGTGTAAGACGTAAGATCAAGGGACACGCGCCGGGAACCATACTATCTTTTTCCGGCGCTTCTGCTCCACTTACGGAAACCACAGCCTTTTTGCGGCGAATGAGAATAATTGGTAACGCCAATAAAGCTGAAAAAAAAGCGAGAATGATAAAAGGGAAGCCAGGAATAAAAGCGAGGAGCATTAAAACAACAGCGGTTAATATGAGTGACTGAGGCTGTCTGGCAATCTGAGAACTCAACTCTGTCGCCAGGTTCTGGCGTTTCTCACCTGGAACACGGGTAACAATAATTCCCGCGCTAAGAGAAATAAGCAGAGATGGAATTTGCCCACATAAACCGTCTCCGATCGAAAGTACACTGTAAGTGTGAACAGCTTCACTCATTGACATATCATATTGTACGATAGCTATAATGATACCACCGATAATATTTACCAGTACTACAATAATACCGGCAATCGTATCGCCTTTAACAAATTTCATTGCGCCATCCATCGCACCGAGGAAGCGGCTTTCCTGCTGGACATGCTGTCTTAATGTACGGGCATGGTCTGCATCGATGACTCCGGCGCGCAAATCTCCATCAATACTCATTTGTTTGCCTGGCATGCCATCAAGTGAGAAACGTGCGCTAACCTCAGCCACCCTCTCGATACCTTTTGTAATGACAATAAATTGCACGATTGTAATGATGGTAAATACGACCAACCCAACGGTAAGATTTCCCCCAACGACAAACCTACCGAAAGCGTCTACAATATTACCGGCGTTGTGTTGCAACAGTACCAGCCGTGACGTGCTGATTGTTAGTGACAAACGATATAACGTAGTAATCAGTAATAAAGACGGAAATACAGATAAATCGAGTGGGTCGCTAAGATAAATTGCGATTAAGAGCAGGATCACTGAAAACATGAGGTTGATAGTAATCAGGATATCGACCATCCAGGTCGGTAAAGGTAACAGCATCATCACAATAGCGATTAATAATACCGTCGCCAGAACCATATCCTGCCGACCAGCACATACATTAAGCCAGTGTTGCGCCCTGATTCCCACACCTAAATGTGAACGCATTGCGACTCCAGGAATTTTATTTGTCGATGATGTAACCGTAACCAGAGCTCTGCAGAACTGGAAGGGGGAGGAGAACAACTAATTGCAAGCCCATCGCGCAACAAAAATAATCGTTGAGGAATACCTATAAACTCTGCTGGTTTCCAGTTAGTCAACGCTTTAAACAACAGGTCTTCATCTAAAAAGGTCTGCTGGAGTATCTGACATAAGTGAATACGACCATTCTGATAGTTGAGATAGGTTTCATATTGTCCTTGCCGCCAGAACATATTTGTCGCTAAAGGTCGTTCAGCTAATCCTGATAATCGAATAAAAAGCTGAATATTACGTTCAGTAATGAGATCCCAATCCATCCTACCGCCTCGCGATGAGCCAGAAAAAAAAATTACCGAAATGTTTAAAGTCAGCTATCAGAATAAAACCTGATTTACCTTTAATTCTCGAAGAGTTTCGAGGATTTGTTCACGTTGATCTTCATCGTTAAAACAGTTATCTGGTATCAACATAAACTGCGCATCAAGTTGTTGGAGTAACCGATTAAACATCCTCGATGAAGAAACTACAGCGGTAAGTCTGTCAAGCAACCAATCACTGAAAAGCCAGCGCTCACAAATGATGTCGAGCAACAGCGTTAGTAACGTATTAGGCGGTAACTGGCAAATAAGCTCCTCACGCTGGCACTCTTTTTCAAGGCCGAGGAATAGCAGCAAACGACGCAAACGTACTAATGCTGCGGCCAAGCGACTTTGCTGCGAGGGTTCGATGCATATGCTAAGTTCAAATGCGATTGCTCTTAGCAAAATACGGACCCGCTCACAACGATCCGGCCAGTCTGCCACGCGTCTAAACCACTGCGATAAGGGCATTTCATCGTTGTCTATCGCCTGTTGCATAAAACGCTTCAGAGATGCCAGCGTAGCGGTATCCACTTCGCCAAGTTCCATTAAACTAAAAACGGCAAGTTCCCACCCCTCCTCCGCTGTGAGCGTATCCAGTTGGGCTTGTAAAGCACGTTTTTTCTTTTTAGACAATCCACTGTCAGTAAGCGCCATTGCAAGAGAGATAATTTGATATGCATTCTGCAAATTAGGATCACTATTTTCTTCGGCAAGCGGGCGCAATGTTGCCCCATTATCCTCCTGTATTTGTTTTAGCAAACGCAGCAAAGCCTGCTGTCTGCGCTCCAGTTTCTCAGCATCAATGAGTTTATATTTCTCCCGGAGTTTACCACTCAGCGCCATTCCTATCTCTTCCATCGTCTCATAGAGCGCTGTCCCCGTGGTCTCCTGTAATTCCTGGAGAGCCAACATTGAAGGAGAATTAATCTCTTTTTCCTCTATAAGCTGATCCGGGGTAAACTCTGTAGGAGGCATTATTTTTATTTCATTAATTTTAATATCCATCGCCACCTCTATAATCTTCACCGTTACGTAACCATTTCAGTAACGCGTTGAAATGACGAGAGAGTGAAAATTCAACTGAATATCGTGTTGAAGAAAGCTCAGCCTGATCTGTAGAGAAACCAGGCTCGATAATCAAAGTGAACCGCTTCCCAAAGGTCTCACGCATCAACGCCTCTTTTTCAGGGTGAATATGCAAATAAAGCACCCCCTCTTCCGCTATAGTCATCGCCTGGCGTGCCAGACGATGACACATCACACTGTCTACCGACTGTTGTTCGAACCAGGACATCAGAACCTGTTCTATACTATTTTTAATATGATGTGCCGCTTGATCGACCAAGGCCCGAAATTGACTTTCATCTTCTAGTAAATATTTGACATGCCGTTCCAGCCATTCTGCCTCCAGTTCTTCCAGCGTATGTTTACGCAACCTCTCTATTTCCTGTTGCTGCTCCATTTTTTGTTGACGCTGGGAGCGATAGGCGTCTCGAATGATTTTTTCAGCCTTACGGTAAGCGGCGTTTACAATAGCATGTGAAACGCTATTAGCTTGTTGTTCCTGCGCAAATAATGTTAATTGTAAAGTTATCCATTGTGATTCAATGATATTTCGAGCTGGCAGTTTATGGTTAATTTCCGTCAGCGGTAGTGAATTGAAACTCATAGCAAATGCTCCATGAAGATAATCTCGTTAAGAGAAGTCTTCGGCCAAAGTGCGCGCTGAGGAGGGGGTAATAACACTAATAGCGCATGTAAAACCACATCGTCATACGCTTCCCGATTAAGAATGGCGGTACCGATCTGCAGTGCTGTTTGTAGCATCGCTTGCGGCGAAAGTAATTTGCCATCTCTTTGCCCCAACCAACCATATAGCTGCCAGATTTCATCCTCGCTAAACCACTTTAGGAGCAATTGCCGATACTCTGGTAGCATAAAATAGTCACTGCACCTGAGTTTGAATAACCCCAGTCCAAATGCAAATGCAGACATACGTGGCGCAAGGCGAACCTGACGTTTTTGTCTGTCGCTTAAACAGGCTGGAATAACAGAACTTCCCCTTAGCCCATACAACGATCTGTCAAGAAGGCGATCCAACTCTGGTCGATCGCCATAACGCCAGCAGCTGGAAGGATGAAAGCCCAGTTTGTGCAGCCATTCCGGTACAGCGTAACGAGCAGGTTGCCAGAAATAACGATAAAGCTGCAAAACCTCCGGATCAGGTCGGCTCAGAAACGGCGCCTCAGCCAAAAATAGCCGATCACAATGCCCACCCCCAATAGCAGTCCTGTTAATGATAACATCAACTGATAAGGGTATTTGATCAACCACTTCACCACCTTTTCTTTATTGGCACTGATAACGTCCATAATCGAGAACGTTTGTCTCGCTGGCGCGTCAGGTACCATCCTGAATTCAGCAGGCTGCATCAAGATACTAATCCTGCCGTATTGCAACCCAGGAATCGACTTCTCTATTAAGTCTTTAATTTTTATCCGGAAGGCCTCCATGTTGACCTGAGGTGAATATTTTATAAATACGGCAACAGAACTCGGAGAGGAATTACTTCCCTCATCATAAATCGGTAGTGCAATGGTAACTTTCGTATTAATCACTCCCTCCATCTGACTCAGCATTCCTTCAATTCTTTGCTCTTTTAAAAAATTAATTTTCTGCTGTTCTTCCTGGGGTGATACCACTAGCTGATTAGCCGGAAACATCTTATCCGCTGTCGTAAACTGGCGATGCGGGTAACCGTTAAGTCTCAGTAGCTCAACCGCATTAATAAACTGCGACTGCTCGACACGTAAGGTAATACCATTCTCTTCTTGTTTTTTTTCCGCATTGATGTGATGCTGCATTAGTAATGCCAGCATCTGATTCGCCTCATCTTCCGGCAATGAACGATAAAGATCCACATCACATCCCGTAAGAAAAAATGCCAGCGCAGTAAGGAATAATATACGATGAACCTTCATGTCATGCTTACCAGCTTATTAAGCGCTTGAGAGGTTGAGCCTGATATCCTGGCAAGAAAATCCATATCTACTGTCAATTCCATATAATTCATTTGTCTGGCCAACATAACCTGAGGTAGTAAGACATCGTCTTTACTGGTTGACATACCATCTGTCAATAATTGTTTAAAAAGATTAACTTGCTCCTGGTGTTCCTGGCCTGAGTCCGTAGAGGGCATTACAGAAGATTGAGTGTTTGCCGACATTACTCTGCTGATATCAGAAATATTCAATTTTTAAGCTCCTCATTTGGCGCAGGAAATAACAGGCGTAACGCCATAGCCTCTGGTAAATCAATACCCGCTAAAATCTCCCCAGCTTTTAATGGTTCATTTAAACCCGCCAACAATAATGCCAAACATACCAACTGTAATTTTTTATCCGGAACAATAACAGATAGCGCTGGTAACATCGCATGAACCTGAGAAATAAGGCTATGGTTAACGCCAGCAAACATAATTTCTAACAGCAACCGTCGAATATCGTCGCTAATAATTTCAGATTTTAGCAATGATTCCACTAAGCATGTCCTTGATCATTTTGATCATTGAGCTTTCGTAATTAATAAATGTAGAATACTGCTGTAAGGCAAATTGCACTTTAATCATTGATTCTGGGTTGAGCAAATCATTGCCATTCATTTTGTCATTAATGGCCTCTCCTGCCTGACGCGCCATGTGGGAGAGCATATCCACTAATTGTCCAATATCCATAATGCTTTTCCTTAATTAAATACATCGTAAGGATACTGGAAACATATCAAAATTTAGAAACCAGTTAACATCAGGTATATACCTGAAAAACGGTTACTACGGTACACTTTTTTCCGGCCTAACCTGAGCCAGCAAACGATATAATGGACTACTGACCTGCATACCAGTCATCGACATCCCATCCATACCAAAGCGAGTAAAACGCATTAGTCCATACGTAATATCATTAATACGCTCTAGTAAATGAGACTGTAGTCCCAAAGTACTACACCAGTATGAATGTGTCATCACCGTCGCTGTTAAGGCTACTCTACCTCCCAGGGAAACGGCTTTAGCAAGAGCCATACTTGAGCGTTGACTGATAAAACAATTAGCAATATAAAAAACAGCATTTCCAATGCTATCGTGAGCCATAGGCAAGTTATGTTTATGGTGATAGATAAGACAGGCTACATCAGCAATGGCGATAGCGAGGCCAACTCCCGCCAGGGCTAAGAGCGGTACGCCTCCACCACTTAGCACTGTTAACGCTATCCCGGCGGAACAACATAAAACCTGCCCGCCCAAAATGACCATTTGCCAATTAAAAATTTCTTTAGGAAAAACCGCTATCACTCGTTTAGCAAATCCGGTCAATAAGCGTTCTTTTCCTTGCTCAGGTCCTATTCTACCGATCTCCACATCCATATTGGTTTCCGGATGCGGCAATGAGGGGCATGGAGGTGAATCCGCAGGCGCGTGAACAGGAAGTTGCCCTCCCACCTGAGCATTTGGGCTAATAGGTTTCATGGTCCTCCCTCTCCCTGATATCCATTATCAATACATTCCATTAATGCAGGTGGAGTATCTGATTGACAAAACTCTGTAATTTTTTCAGCCAATAACACACAGGGATCGGCAGGGCGCTCATCAAAAGTAATTTCCTGATCGACATTTTGGGGGCGGACACGGCAATAATCCAGTACCGCACCTATCGCAGTCAGGCTAGCGGAGGTAATTACTGTTCCCATGACCAAAGAGGCCGCTATGTTGTCAGCGGCAGGCAGTGGAAACTGTATGGGTATAACCAGGGAAGAAATAGCGATCCCTGAACGTATCAATAAAGAAAGACAGTTGGCAAGGGTGTTAGCGCAGTTTAGACTTGCTCCGCATTCTAACGACAGCTTACTGACTACAAAAGCAACGCTATCACTGGCGGTTTGTAACGGTTCCTTTTGATGACATATCAATTGATAATTATGATATGCGCAGCAAGCATCTCCAGTGGCAATCACTAGCGCAACCCCCGCAAGAATAAGAATGGGTAACCCTGCCCCGCCAGAAATTACCGCTGCAGCGATCGATAATCCAAATACGACGGCTGCACCCAGTGCACGAATGGTGTATTGAATAAAATGCATAGCATAATCCCTCTGCTGCTTTATCTGTTCAGGCGTAAGCAGCACAGGTGTCGTGGGGGTGTCAGGGGCTGGAATTTCAGGAGGAAGAAACGATGCCCCCTCCGCTTGCATATCGGAAGGAACGCTATTATCCCCGACGATATTGTTTACCGCTGGCGGAATATGAACCACTATAATTCGCTCTGTTATT
Organism: Salmonella enterica subsp. arizonae; assembly: GCF_008692845.1. GTDB lineage: Bacteria > Pseudomonadota > Gammaproteobacteria > Enterobacterales > Enterobacteriaceae > Salmonella > Salmonella arizonae. The sequence goes on along the minus strand of NZ_VXJW01000001.1, from coordinate 272,573 downwards.
TAAGTAACAAGAGTGTCAAACATTATTTGCGCATTCTGGCGAATCTCGCTCCATGAGGCATCCGCATAACTCATCTTGATGGCGGTTTGAAAGGCCTCCCTCGCCAGCCCTGGTTCACCCATCATTTTGAGACAGACGCCTGTTTGATAAACCGGTTCTGGATGACTGGCATCCAGCATCAATGCATGTCCATAGAAATTGATGGCTGTTGAGTATTCTTTAAGCATCATCCAGGTCCCAGCCAATGCAATATGGGCACGCCAACTCCATGGCTGGGCCATCACCAACCAGCTAAAATCGATTAAAGCGCGCGAATAATCACCTTCCTGCCATGAGGCATAACCCTTGGCGTAAACGGTCTCCGGATCAACAGATAAGAGCTGTTTCAGAATTTCTTCGGGTACTTTATTTTTCTGATTTTCTTTCATCTGAATACCTATTGATTGTTATTTTTCACTTGACAGTGGGTTATGTCAGGGACGTCATTTAAAATGCCGCTGGATAAGTTGCTCTGCGGATAAAATTGTCCAGTTATCGCCATCAAGCATAGTGTAGGTCGCTCCCATTGCTGTCAGGATGCGCAATAATTTCCTGCGTAGCATTGATTGTTTTTCATCCAGAACATCGGTAATTATCAACATCTTTAAATATTTTAACTGCGGGTGATGAACAAATATCCCGCGTAAAAGGCCCAGTAAGTGAAATAATTGCTGCGGTCGAGGCTGCCCGGGCGTCAGGCGCCTAAACTCACAAATAATCATTTCTTCTGCCTCAATGCGATATACTACCAGGTAAGGTGATAATATAAACTGCTGCCCAAGGAATATAGAGGTTTCCCCTAAATATGCAGGTTCAGTTAACACCTGATGCCGGCGCAACCATTGCTCTATTTCTTGCACTATTTTACCTCGTTAATGACTGGAGTATATGAGCAAGAACATCGACCAGTGCTGTCCCCATGCCCATGATTTGCTGCATGATATCAGCCGCTTTATCCATGATATCCGTCAAGGTTTTATTATAAGATTGGACCCCCTTTTGTTGCAGGTCGGCAATCGCACCAGTTTGATCGCTTTGACGTTGCGCAGCACTGCCCCCCAGGCTAAAGCCACCCGCAGCGACGTGCCCTGCGCCTTGACCGAACATAACGCCGGCCTCCCCGCCTGTAGCCCCGAATCCTAACGTCAGCATTCCCGAACAAATTGAGCCAACCCCATTAAGTATTGAGGCTTTATACGTTTGATCAATCGTTTTCATTTGCGTGTTAAAGGCATTGACCTGTAGTTCCCAACTCAACTTCTGTTTTACTTCGTTATAGGCGCGCATGATATTGCGCAGCTTTTTGGCAAGCTCTATTAGCGTCTCCCAGATTTTATCAAATAACCAAAGCAATGATTCAGCATCCACTTTCTCCCCAGATGGGGATGGAGTGGAAGAAGGCGCTAACGAGGGAGACGTCGTTAATACCGGTATTACGTTACTCGTTTCCATATTTTTATCCTCAGATTAAGCGCGCCAGCCAGCAATTTTCGCCTGAACGCTACTATAATCATCAATGATATCTAATGTATCTTTAAGCGCTGCGCCGCTACCTTTATAAAGTACCTGTAAGCGTTTTTGTTCCATCTCTTTTTGACCTTCCGTTTGTTCCATTATGAAATCCAGAAACTGTTGCCGAGTTATTAATTGCTCTATTTTTTTTTCGAGCTTCGCTTTTTCTGCTTTAATCACCCCAGCATTCGTCTGATTGCCTCCTTCGGTTGCACATCTGATTGCCTGTAAGCTTTTGCATGAACAATCCGTCAGTAATGCAGACATAATTTTTTTAAACACCTTGACAAGGATCTGTTTACGAATATTTTTTAACAGAAATTTTTCCCCTTCTTGCGCACATTTTTCCAGGGCTTCTTTTGCCGCTTCTTTCACCATGGCTTTCACCCCCTCTTTCGTAAAGCTTTTTCCCGCCCTTCGTGTCATATTTTTTTCGGCGGTACGAGAGAACTCAGCAGATTCCTCTTCCATCTCTCCCAGCTCAACCATTTCACGATCAAGAGACTCGAATTGTTTGGAAAAATTTTCGCACACCTGCCTGCCAAACTCTTCAGCCAGCGCGTCTATTTCTGCTTCGCCTGCGCCTGCCATACGCTCAGCTAATTCCTCTCCAAAACCAGAGTCAAGCACTTTTTCAGCGGCGCCAGACAAGGCTCTCGTCGCCATAAAAGCACGACCAATCTGGAAAACATCCAGTACCAGCGCGACGGTTTCACAGCCAAGCTGAATCTTACTTGTAACGTTAATAATCGCCTTACAGGTATCGGGGTCAGCGCCGAATAACATTGCGGTTTCGGCTCCGGCTTTAACCATTCCTGCACAACCTGCGGCCATATAGGCTACGCCGCTAGCCATTTCTAAGGGATTATCTGACAGAAAACCTTCCACAACTTTGAAGGCGCCAATCACGGTTTCAAATATGCCGGTAATCCAGTCAAAAATAGCGCCAAAAATGCCCGCTTTACGCGCTTTATCAGCCTGCTCTATCGCTTTCTGAATCTGCTCCTGATACTCCTTCACCTGCTTATCACGTAATGCATTTTGTACCTCAGTTGCCCGCTCAAGCTGTTGGCATAACGATTGAGCGCTACTACCGAAGACGCTGAGTAATACTCCCGTCATCATCATTGATAAAACCGTGGGATCTATCAGCAAAAAGTCAGGCAATGATGGACTCCTATGATTTCCGGGGACCGCATCAAGTAGTTCCTTCAACGCGTTGTTTGCCTCCTGAAGGCTAATTTTCCCTGTTGTTACCGCACACATTGCGTTACCATTGCCAAAAGCAAAATCCGCACGCCGCTGGCGTTTTCCCAGCGATCCCGAGGAAACACAACTGACATTGCTTAAATGATGATGTGATGAAGCTACTCCCGCGGCGCTATCGCTATTACTGTAGATTCGATTCATTCTTACTTAGCTCCTGTCAGTAAGTTGCTGTAACATCTTTTCTGCGCGCAATCGGAGGATGTGATGTTCACTGGCCTCGCCGCAGATGCGCACCACGGCCTTTAACGCTTTCCTTGCATAACGAACGTTATCACACGCGAGATAGCATTCCGCTGCCGCCCAGGGCGCCTGCGGCGCATCCAGCTTAATCTGTGCCGCGCGTCCATAGGCGTATATCGCTTCCCCCCAGAGTTTTTGAGCCTGGCAGCATTCTCCTAACCGAAACCAGTAGTCAAATGACCAGGCATCATATATTGTCAACAATTGAAAGAGTCGCGCTGCGCCGGAGAACTCTTGTACCTCCATAAGCTGCATGGCATAGCGATACAAAGTATTAAGCGGCTGTGTAACATCATCATCCAACAACATACGCAGCGAGCCGCCACGCCGGAAAAATCGCATCGTGTCATATACTTGCTGTAGGGTTGGTTCTTTTTTCATGAATACGTTTTCTGCGCAATCATGGTGGAAATTTCTCCCCACTTACTGATAAGCCCCGTCAGTTGGCTAAGGACAGCGTTAAGCATCTGAGCCGCTTTTTGAATTAATAACTGTCCCTGACTCATCAAATCGGTTTTCCGGTTGGCGTCATTATCCAGGGCCGCTTTTACCTCCTGTAGACCACCTTTATCCAGTTTCCCATGATCGCCGTATTTAGCCATATACTGATCAATGGTCATACCTTCGACAGTAATATCATTCTTGCGCATGTAGTCAATTACATCCTTAGGCACCGTCTCTTTGGTTTTAGGATCCCCTTTGGCGGCTTCAGCAATAACCTTATCCATTTCATTTGACTTTTCCTGGGTATCTCTGGCACTTTCAGCGTTCTTCTGAACGTCCAAAAATTTAGCGTTTGCGATAGCCTGAATGACCATAAGGAGAGTAAGCAATACATCATAACCTTTGGCAAAAGGGTTTTGCTGATATAAACCATCCTGACTCTCTGTATCAGAATCAAAATTGCTGACTCCGAAATTATTTTTAACCTTAGTGGGGTTTGGTGTTCCCCAAAAGATGTTTCCTGCAGACATTGGACTTTACCTTTTTTTTGTTTTACCTGAGGGTATCTCCACCGTGGATTGAGTATTATCCACCGTGGATTGAGTATTAAGTTGTTGCAGCCGTGCTTCAAGTTGTTTAAACATATTTACTATTTTCTTTAAATCTCTCTCAGCCTCCCGGTTAACCCCGGCAACGCCTTGTGGAAATAAGTTATCAAGAATAGTATCTGGCTCTCTGTTTTTTTTTGAACTCTGTGCTCTTTCGGAAATCTGTTGACTCACTTTAGCCCTGATTTGATGAAATTTTTTAAGATAATGATTTAGCTGCATGTAACTCTGCTCTAAGTCACGATATTCATCACTTAAAACAACCTTTTTCTTTAACATCGCACTCCTCCTGTTATATACACGATAGAAAAATTAACGTGCTAACTAAGAGTTTTTTGCGGTCCTTCGCTCACTACAAGCGCACAGTTATGGTAACGATAATAAATAATGTTGATAATATTTTCTGCCTGTTCGATCGCTTCAATCAATAAGGTGTTCTGCTGATATTGCTGTGGGTCCTGTATCTTACCGCAGGCCTTTTCTAATTGCCGGCGGGCCGCTCTTAATTGTAAAATTATTCCTTTAGCCTCTTCACGGGAATGAAGCAGCAAATCTTCTAACTGCGTCAGAGTTGTCATTTTCACTCACTTAAAATCTAATGGATAGTTAATCAAAGTATCAGAATGTTTAATTGTTACCACATCAGCACTCAGATGGACAATTTCTCCCCCATCGGGTAATAGCGCTCCTACACGTAAACGCTCCTTGTCGGTCAGTAATAAATAATCACCATGGCGGCTCTGCACAAATCCAGCCACTGGCGCAGGTAGATACCTTCCTGCATCATGGGAAGGCGCAATATCCTGATAGATTATAGAAAGCGCGGGGTACTTTTTCTTTAATGCTGCTAGCGTTTCTTGCAAAATACGTTGGTGAGATTCATCTAGTACACCACTAATAACAAAAGAGCATCGCATTGGCGTAACATTAACAAGGCCCACTAATCCATTCTCTATTATCGCAGAAATAATGTCATTCCCCTGAGATTGATGAGAATTACTTATCCTCCAGTGTAATAAACCGGGAACATCTGCAAGTAACGGTTGGACTTTACGCCATTTCTGATCCATCTGTATATTATCATGAATTAATACGCTACCAGGCCCTTCACTGGATACTTCAGCATGGGGGTAACCCATTTGTATCAAAATATCCTGCACTTCTCGTATTAATAAGTCATCGCAGATTACGCCATCCCGGTACATGACCCCCCAAGATTCGAGAGTCGCTCTCACCTTTTGCATCTGTTCACTTGACGAACAATAGCCGGACAACTGCAAGCTTCCATCTTTTTTCCATTGTGTCCGGACATAATGAATGTTACTTTTATCTAATAAGGACTTAACCCGTAAAGGTAAGTCATTCACCGTTTCAGGCTGACCATCAATACTTAACAAGACACCGATTCCACCAATGAAAATCAAGAATATGCCAGCCAACCACCAATACCCTAAACTGGAAACCGGTATTTGGTAACTGGCAAGATCACAATCTTCTTTACCAAACGCCAGAGCAACTCCCGCAACCTGCAAAACCCCGCTGGACGGTAGCGGTTTATTTTGATTAAATCTGCGTCCATTAACTTTAACTCTGGCTTTCCCGGCATCAACAAACAAACTCTCTTCCTGTTCTCTCAGAACAATTTTTCCATTTATAGTAAGCGGAATACAAATATCACACCCCTTCTCCCCCAGTGATAAATTCCCCTCATTCAACCATACTTCTCGGCCCTGTAAAAGGTGACCCAAAAAACGTATTTTCCATGAACTCTTCAGATTAGCCATGAGATATGCCATTATTTACTACTGAAGCTTTAATCAAAAAAAGCCTGATTACACTATGTACTTGAGTCGTATCGTTGCGAAACAAATGACCTAAAACAGGAATATCGCCTAATAAAGGAATTTTATTTTGCGAGCGAATTTGCTTACCTTGTTTAAACCCTCCCAGCAATAAACTTTGTCCGGCCAATAATGTAGCTTGCGAAGCAATTTCAGAGTTTTGCACTTCGGGCAGTGGATTTGTTTCGCTTTGCGTATCACTTTGTTGACCATCCTGAATATTGAGATTCAGCATTATTTTTTGCGTCCCATTATCATTTAATAACCGAGGTGTAACACGCAGCAAAGACCCTGTAGTAATGGATTCAAGTTTAGCAACTTTTTCTCCCTGCAATTTGGTATAGAAAGTAATATTTTTATCCAGTACAGCCTGGATATTATTTAAAGTAACGACAGATGGTTGAGAAAGTACATAAGCCTGAGAGCTTTTCTCCAGCGCATTTAAACGCACCATAAAGTTTGAAGTATCACTGATTACTGTTGAAAAACCGTTAGTATCGCCTTCATTCGGACCCGAATTGAAAGCAATCTTCTTTCCGCCCAGCGACACTGCCGTCCCCCAGTCGATCCCTAACTGGTTAATATCTCCAGCATTAACATCAATAATTTTCACAGAAATCTCGATCATTTGCTGACGCTGATCCAATTCTGTGATCAGTTTCCGATAACCTGCCATATTGACCGAATAATCACGAACGATAACCGCATTTTGTCGTGGATCGGCAGCAAACATAGGTAATTCCTGTGTTGCGGGTGAACCATTATTCGTAGATGACGCCGGTACGCTAGATTTACTCATCTCACGCAATACACTCACAACCCCAGGAACCACAACGGCTTGATCTCGATATTGGTATTGAGTATCCATGGCAGTAGCATACTTAAGTGTGTATATACTCACACTAACCGCGCTATCTTTCTGTTTGATTAATGCATTATCCAGTACTGAGGCTAATTGACTAATACGAGTCAGACAACTTGGAACACCGCTCACCTCCACCGCGCTAGTACCGGTAATTTCTTTAACCTCGCATCCCGGTGATGAAAGAATATTCTGGCTACGTAAATAATGAATAAACCGCCCAGTAGATAAAATATTGAAATTGATGACCTGATGTTTTAATAATGATGCGGGATATACATATAGCATATTACCATCAAACCAAGTAAGTAAATCATATTGTGCAGCCAAGTTATTCAGAATATCTACGGGTGGTCCTGGAGATATTTTCCCGCTAAATGTGGCTGTTATAGATGGACTAATAGTAATAGCTGTATCATAGTTCTCTGAGAGAAGGTGTAAAACCTCTGTTAATGGCATCTGTCTGGCGTAGAGGGTAAAGTCATTACCTTTCCATGACAACTCATAACTTTTTGCTGTATTGAGCATAAACAGTAAAATTAATAATAAGCATCTATTTGCTATCATTTTATAGCCCACCCGAATAAAGTTTATGACGATTACGTATTACATTTTTTAAAATACAAGTTAAAGACAAGTGTTTTTCTATCTCAATAGCAATAAGCTCAGCGCTATTACTTGTAGTATAATAACCGTTTAACCATCCTGCATCCGCTGTGAGCTGTATAGCATAATCATGGATGTCCGGGTGTGCTGCAAGCAGTAATGTCACATAGACAAGACAAGGTGTAGGTAAACTTTCCAGGTTATTTAAGAACAAAGAAATAGAAAACGCGTCTGAGAAAATCTCTCCTCTGGCAGGATGTCCATCAATAGTCATTATCCAGAATCGGCTATTACCTTCCGCCTTGATATCCTGGATCAATGGAATACCTTTTAAAACTGCCAGCATGAATCCCTCCTCATACATAAAAATGAGTTTCTATCAAATTCGGTCACAACCACATCCGTAAAAAGCCTGATTCATATTTATTTTAACTATACTCTTCTTATACAATATTAGAATGTTGTCTACATACATCTTGTCAGGCACGATCCTATCACTCGGATTTTCCGATATATTTACAATTGTATTTTTATCATTGAAACAATACATTACAATTAGAAAAGTAATTTATTAAATTAACTGTTACGATGCTTTTACATCGCCACCTTATTAATAAGTAATTGTAGTCATCAGGTGAGTTATATATGAAGAAATTTATCTTCCTAATGATAACACACTCCATTAATCTTCTATTGAAACTATATGTACTGCTATAGTGATCAAGCACCAAATATTTTGCAACTGGAAACTGAAGGAAGGTATTATGAATTTACTGAACCTGAAGAATACGCTGCAAACTTCTTTAGTAACCAGGCTAACTTTTTTATTTTTATTAACAACGATAATTATTTGGCTGCTATCCGTGTTTGCAGCAGCTTATATATCAATGGCTCAGAACAGGAAGCATATAATGGAGGACTTATCCACTATCTCCGAGATGAATATTGTACTAAACAATCAACGTTTTGAAGAAGCTGAGCGTGACGCCCAAAAGTTAATGTATCAATGTTCATTTGCGACTGTTATTCGCCATAACAATACTTTTCCTGGGGTTAGTCGGCATCTGCCTGTAGGTCCCCCAAATTGCACGCCAACGCTAAACCGAGATAAGCCTCGTATTTTTCCACAGCCCTATGATATCGATGAAGAAAATAATCATCGCGATCATTTTATCCTTAACCATAAAAATGAGATTTCATTATTACCGGCTAATGCCCCCTCAGGGTATTCTACTCTACAGCTTATGACACTAAGACGTTTACCTTTATACCCGAACCATGCAGGGTTTTACTGGAGCAAACCAGAATACATAAACGGCAAAGGATGGAATGTTTCTGTTGCAGTTACCGATCAGCATGGCGTATTTTTTGGAGTGACTGTTGACCTACATGATCTCATTACCAATAACCATCCACAATTAGATGATAGTATTCATGTGTGGCTAGATCAGAACAATCACTTATTACCGTTTTCATACGCATCTCAAAAAATACGTACACGGTTAGAAAATGTAACGTTGCATGATGGATGGCAACAAATTCCAGGTTTTCTGATATTACGCACGACCCTGCATGGCCCCGGTTGGAGTCAGGTTATTTTGTACCCATACGGTAATCTATCTAGTCGCATCTTAAAAACTATCATTCAACAAATCCCCTTTACGTTAACAGCGTTGGTGTTGATAACGTCAACTTTTTGTTGGTTACTCCATAGCTTACTGGCCAAACCGTTATGGCATTTTGTCGATGCCATTAATAAAACCGCAACTGAACCGCTGAGCACACGTTTGCCAGAAGAACGACAAGATGAATTAGGTAGTATTGCCTACGCTTTTAACCAACTGCTTAACACCCTACAAGTACAATACGACAATCTGGAAAGTAAAGTTGCAGAACGTACCCACGCGCTAAATGAGGCAAAAAAGCGAGCCGAGCAAGCTAACAAACGTAAAAGCATTCATCTTACGGTAATAAGTCATGAGTTACGTACCCCGATGAATGGCGTACTCGGTGCGATTGAATTATTACAAACTACTCCTTTAAATATAAAACAGCAAGGATTAGCAGATACAGCCAGGTATTGTACATTGTCTTTACTAACTCTTATTAATAATCTGCTGGATTTTTCACGCATCGAATCTGGTCATTTCACATTGCATATGGAAGAAACGGCGTTACTTCCGTTACTGGACCAGACCATGCAAACCATCCAGGGACCAGCGCAAAGCAAAAAGTTGTCATTACGTACTTTTGTCGGTCAACATGTTCCCCTTTATTTCCACACCGACGCTATCCGTTTACGTCAAATTTTGGTTAATTTACTCGGAAATGCGGTAAAATTTACCGAAACCGGAGGGATCCGTCTGACGGTTAAACGTCATGCGGAACAATTAATATTTCTAGTTAGCGACAGCGGTAAAGGGATTGAAATACAACAGCAGCCTAAAATATTTACTGCTTTTTATCAAGCGGACACAAATTCGCAAGGTACGGGTATTGGACTCACTATTGCTTCAAGCCTGGCTAAAATGATGGGCGGTGAATTAAAAATAGATAGTATCCCCGGGGTTGGAACCTGTATATCGCTAGTATTACCTTTACAAGAATACCAGCCGCCTCAACCTATTAATGGTACACTGTCCGCCCCTATCTGCTTGCATCGTCAACTTGCCTGCTGGGGGATACGCGGTGAACTATCCCACCAGCAAAATGCGCTTTTCAACGCAGAACTTCTGTATTTCCCCGGAAAACTCTATAACCTGGCACAACAATTAATATTATGTACTCCGAATACTCCAGACATAAATAAATTGGTACAACCCTGGCAATTACAGATTCTTCTGGTTGATGATGCCGATATTAATCGGGACATCATCGGCAGAATGCTTGTCAGTCTGGGCCAAAATGTCACCATTGCAGCCAGTAGTAACGAGGCCCTGACTTTATCGCAACAACAGCGATTTGATTTAGTACTAATGGATATTAGAATGCCAGAAATAGATGGCATTGAATGTGTACAATTATGGCATGATAACCCGGCTAATTTAGATCCTGACTGCATGATTGTGGCGCTATCAGCTAGCGTTGCTTCAGAAGATATTAATCGTTGTAAAAAACATGGGATACATCATTACATTACAAAACCTGTGACATTAGCTACCCTGGCTCGCTATATCAGTATCGCTGCAGAATACCAGCTTTTACGAAATATCGAACTGCAGGAGCAAGATCCAAGCCGCTGTTCAGCGTTACTGGCAACAGATGATATAGACATTAATAGCAAGATTTTCCAATCACTGGACCTCTTGTTATCGGATATTGAAAGTGCTGTGTCTACTGGAAAAAAAGTCGATCAGTTACTTCACACATTAAAAGGCTGTTTAGGTCAAGCAGGGCAGACTGAATTGGCGTGCTATGTAGCAGATATTGAGTATCGAGTAAATATGGGGAAAATCATCACCATGGAGGAACTAACCAACCTACGCCAGAAAGTACGTATAATTTTTAACAACTACACCATTACTTAATGTTATCTTAATTTTCGCGGGAGCAGCAAAATGAAAGAATATAAAATCTTATTAGTCGACGATCATGAAATCATCGTTAACGGCATTATGAATGCCTTATTACCTTGGCCTCATTTTAAAATTGTAGAACATGTTAAAAATGGTCTTGAGGTTTATAATGCCTGTTGTGCACACGAGCCTGACATACTTATACTTGATCTTATCTTACCGGGTATCAATGGCCTGGATATAATTCCTCAATTACACCAGCGTTGGCCAGCAATGAATATTCTGGTTTACACTGCATACCAACAAGAGCATATGACCATTAAAACTTTGGCCGCAGGTGCCAATGGTTATGTTTTAAAAAGTAGTAGTCAGCAGGTTCTGTTAGCGGCATTACAAACGGTAGCAGTAAACAAGCGTTATATTGATCCGACGTTGAATCGGGAAGCCATTATGGCTGAATTAAATGCTGACGCCCCCAATCATCAACTACTCACTTTACGCGAGCGTCAGGTTCTGAAACTTATTGACGAAGGGTATACCAATCACGGGATCAGTGAAAAATTACATATCAGTATAAAAACCGTCGAAACGCATCGGATGAATATGATGAGAAAGCTACAAGTTCATAAAGTGACAGAGTTACTTAACTGCGCCCGAAGAATGAGGTTAATAGAGTATTAACCAAGGCATCCTATGGTATTGAGCATTTTGTCATACTTTGATGAGCTTTACGCCATTCAATATTGCTCATCACCGACAAAAGCCATACAGATGCCACACAATTTATAACTACCTTAATCTTTGGTTAGTTATGATATAGTAAAATTCTCATATTTAACGGGCTTCACCATGGCGTATTCTATCGGCGAATTTGCCAGACTATGCGGTATCAATGCCACCACGCTAAGAGCATGGCAGCGACGCTATGGTTTGTTGAAACCACAGCGTACTGACGGCGGACATCGCTTGTACAGTGATGAGGATGTACAACAAGCGCTTAGCATCCTCGAATGGATGAGAAAAGGCGTGCCGATAAGCCAGGTCAAACCCTTATTGTCGCGTCCGGTCATTCGCTTGGGCGATAACTGGATAACGATCCAGGAGACAATGCTTCAACATCTCCACGAAGGGCGAATCGACGCGCTACGGCAGTTGATTTATGACTGCGGCCGAGAATATCCCCGAGCGGAGCTGGTGACCCACCTATTGCGTCCGTTGCGCAGCAAAGTGTCAGCTCATCTTCCCGCCGTGATGACGCTGCGCGAAGTACTGGATGGCATTATTATTTCTTACACCACTTTTTGCCTTGAAGGCGACAGAAAAGCGCCCGGCTACAGTGCGTTTATTAGCGGCTGGAACCTCTCAGATCACTGCGAAATCTGGCTGGAAGCGTTGACGCGTACCGGACAGGGACTGCGGATCGATATTCTTCCCTCTCCACCAACTGTACTGGCGCCCGAACTGTTCTCCCAGAGAAAATGGTTCCTGGTGACCACCGGAAAGCTCACTGCCGGGCAGAAAAAACAGCTCGCCCAATGGCACAACGTTATTGCCTCGCTTGAGCTTATCACGCTATAAGCCCTTAAATGTACGTCCTTCCCTCATTTTATCTTACTAATATTCCAATACGTCAAAAAAATTCTCTCGAAAACTTAGACAAACAAACAAAGTTGTGTAAGTTTTAAATCTACGCAAGATAACGTTTTGCGCCATTCGGCGTCAGTCGTCGTGCTTCAATAAGGGGAAATCATGAAAAATAAACCCGTAATCGGCATTAGCGAATGTCTGACTGGCGCCGCGGTACGCTTCGATGGCGGACATAAGCGTATGGATTTCGTAATGAACTCTCTGGCGCCGTGGGTGACCTACAAAACGATCTGCCCGGAGGTTGCAATCGGCCTGCCCGTTCCTCGCCCTGCGCTGCGCCTTATCCAGACGACCTCCGGCGACATTCGGATGCGCTATAGTCATGCTCCGTACGATGATATCACCGATAAAATGAATGCTTTTGCCGATCGGTTTCTGCCAACGATGGGCGAACTGGCGGGATTTATTGTGTGTGCAAAATCGCCCAGTTGCGGAATGGAGCGTGTTCGCCTGTATGATGAAAAGGGAAATCGGGGCCGCAAAGCGGGCACGGGACTGTTTACCGCTGCGATGATGGCCAAATATCCCTGGCTACCGGTGGAAGAAGATGGTCGCCTGCACGATCCGGTATTACGCGAGAATTTTATCGAACGCGTCTTCGCACTAAATGAATTAAATGCGCTACGCGCGCAGGGCTTGAATCGTCACAGTTTGCTCGCGTTTCATAGCCGATACAAACTTCAGCTTCTCGCGCACCACCAGGCAGGCTACCGCGAAATTGGCCCTTTCGTCGCGCGTCTGCATGAGTGGGACGATCTGGAGGCATTCTTTGTTCACTATCGGGAAAAACTGATGGCTATCCTGCGCCATCCCGCTTCACGTAAAAATCACACTAATGTGCTAATGCATATCCAGGGGTATTTTCACCGCGCGCTGAACAGCAGACAACGCGCGGAATTACGCGAAGTGATTCTCGGCTATCGGGCAGGCCGGCTGCCGATCCTGGCGCCGTTAACGCTACTGAAACACTACCTGGCGGAACATCCGGATGACTATCTGCGCACGCAGAATTATTTTGAGCCGTACCCTGATACGTTAGGACTGCGTTTAACCATCACCTGATAATCCTGCGGATCGCTGCTTCGTTATTGATAACGCCACACTAACTGTCTGTAAGCCGTTCCGTTTAGATACGGCTTCGCGCCTGTTGTAATGAAGGCAAAGAGAAATCCCCCCTGAAAGCGAAGCGCATTCTCCAGACCAACCGCCTCATCGCGCATGATACAGATTGCGCGCACATTTCAACATACGTTATCGCCAACAGGCCGCTTATCCACCATGATACCGACTATGACCCCACCAGGGCGTTAATCACGGTTTCCATAGCTTTTTTTTCTAACGCGCTACGTTGGATACGTTGATTCGCCAGCGCGGTTCTTAACACCCCTGCAATAACAATATGCTTCGGCTCCTGTCCCAGATCGCGCATTTCCAGTACAACTTTGCCCACCACTCTGCACATCTCGCGGTACAGTTCGTCATCTTTTGTCGGTTTTCCCATACGTTTTTCTCGTCCGCCAGCGCAAACCAACAGAATATAACAGTCTCCGCCCTTAAACAAAATTTGATCCAAATCAAAGCAATAGCGTAGTTTATTATTCACGAATCATAATTTGTGCTAATTTTGGTCTCTGGCGCAGTCAGTTTTTCGAAGCGCCTAATCAGTTCCGCCAGGCTACCGGCCTGCATTTTTTCCATTACTCTGGCCCGGTGCACCTCTACGGTACGCAGCGCGATATTCATCGCTTCGGCAATTTCGCGGTTCATAAATCCTTTTGCCACCAGACTGGCCAGCTCACGCTCTTTCGGCGTCAACTGCTGGTAACAAAGCATAATTTCACGGCGCGCCACCGCTAGCGATGAAACCCTCAGCGCACGTTCCAGCGCCGCCTGTAGCGGTTTGACCGCTACCGGTTTTTGCAGAAAGTCGACAGCGCCGCGTTTCATCTGCTCCACGGCCATCGGTACATCGCCATGTCCGGTAAGAAAGATAACCGCCAGGGTACCTCCGCACTGGCGCAACGCATCATGAACATCTTGTCCATCCAGTACCGGCATTCGCATATCCAGTAATACTACACCGGTCTGATACAGACCGGCCTGCGCCAAGAAATCCGCCCCCTGCGTCCAGCATTTTACGTCATATCCCAAGCTTTCCAGTAAAAACGCGCACGCGTTAGTGACCGCCGTATCATCATCCAATAGATGTATTATCGCCATCCTTGCCCCCATTTTCCTGTAAGAAATGTATCGTGACCACCGTTCCCGCCTGGCCGTCCGGCGCGGTCTGATTCCTGATGCTGATATCGCCACGGCCATACCGAACCAGTCGCTGGCAAATCGCCAGCCCTAAGCCCATACCCTCTTTGCGAGTGGTCATAAATGGCTGAAACGCCTGACGTAATAGCGCGTTATCGATTCCCCCGGCGTTATCCTGTAAAACAATGCTGACGCCGTTTTCAATCCGTTCAGCAATGATCCATAAATGGGTGGCGCCCGCCTGAGCCGCATTAAGAATGACATTAGCCAGTACCTGCTCCAACAGTACCGGCGGCAACGTAACGCGTAGCGCGGCGCTAACCTCGGTATGCAGATCCACTGACGGAAATTGATGCGCCATACGCAACAATTGCCAGACGTGATCAATCGCCTCCCTAATGGCTATCGCCTTCCACTCTTCGGTCAGCACAGGGTTGCCCTGTGCCTGACTAACCCAGTGACGCAGGTTACGCAAAGTGTCCGCGC
Organism: Salmonella enterica subsp. arizonae; assembly: GCF_008692845.1. Lineage (GTDB taxonomy): Bacteria > Pseudomonadota > Gammaproteobacteria > Enterobacterales > Enterobacteriaceae > Salmonella > Salmonella arizonae. The sequence continues at coordinate 257,245 of NZ_VXJW01000001.1, read as the reverse complement.
CACGTTGCGCCTGCTGGTCAATATGATCCAGCGCCGACAGCAAGGGATGCCGTTCATCTTCAACGCGCAGTCGAATCAGGCATCCCTGGGCGTAATGTCGAATCGCGGAAAGCGGTTGATTAAGTTCATGAGCAAACCCGGAGGTCATTTCCCCCAACACGCTCATTTGCCGGGCGGTCTCCAGTGCACGCTCATGCTGATGGAGTACCACGCTATTACGTTCCAGTTGTTTTCCGCGTCGACGCACCAGCAGCATGACCCAAATGTAATTGAGCGTGAGCAACAGGAACGCCAGCGTCACACCGCCGACCATCAACTGATGTTGAATCAACCAACTTTTAACGTCCAGCCACAGTCGACGCTGCTGAGGGTGCTGACGAACATCACGCAGCAACGCTTCCACCTGACTGGTTGACGCAGGCGCCCCCCAGTGAAATGGCGCGGCGGCAGGCGCGTTAAATAGCGCTCGCGTGACGCGATCCGCCAGCGCATCGCTTACCGCGGGTAGCGCCGCGAACGACCAGTCAGGATATAGCTGCGTACTGGTTAAACAAGGCAGGGTCGTCGGTCGGGAAAGCAGCGCGATAAAGTCCTTCTCATCAATCAACCCTTCCTGATCCATATTTTCTAATAAGCACACCGGCACAATTGCCGCCTGCACCGCTTTTTCGCGCAGCATATAGACTAAGGCATCGCCAGGAAATCCGGTAAAACGGAAATGGAAATCGCGCTCCGGGCGTAAGCCCGCGTCGCTGAGCGCTTTATAGCCTAATAAATAGCCGCCAAACGCCTGAGCATCAATCGCGCCGACCGTCTTACCGATCAGATCGTGCGCCGTGGTAATCCCGCTATCGCGCCGGGTAAGGATCACGCTGCCAATGACATTGCCAACCGCTTTCCCATCGCGCGTAGAGCGTAGGGAAGCCAACCAGCGCAGCGGCGCATGACTGTTAAGTCTGACAAATTGCGCCGGGTTGGTTATCACAAACTGCACGGTTCTCCGGTTGACGGCCTCCTGAATTTGATGCAAATCCAGCGGCTGGATGTGAAAGGTTTCGCCGGGGATTTGTTGATTTAACGTCATTTCCAACGGCTGCCAGTGGCGTCGCGTAGACGCTTCGCCGCGCATGGCCAGGATACCGATATTCCATGACCCTGCCCACACGCTATGACAAATTAGCCCTACTGCCGCCAATATTGCCAGGCACCTTACGGTTTTTCCTCTCACCCCAATATCCCTGTCAATTATGTTGTTTTAGATCAACAACAAGCCGGGTATGTGGTTAACCACAATAGAGCGCTCCCCGTCTCGATTTTTACACTGTAAATCATCGACATTCTTTATTCATTACACATAAACCAACATCGTGACAAATGTTTCATTGTTGGCAATGTGGACGGGAGTCAATATGGACAGCAGTAAACGGCAACTTCTCCAGCAACTTGGCATCCTGACCGTTGGCGCCTCACTGGTTCCGCTGGCTGAAGCAAAATTTCCTTTTTCGCCGGAGCGGCATGAAGGCTCTTTCCGCCACCGCTACGCCATGCTTATCGACCTGCGACGTTGTATCGGCTGTCAGTCCTGCACCGTAAGCTGCACTATTGAAAACCAAACGCCGCAGGGCGCGTTTCGCACGACGGTGAACCAATACCAGGTCCAGCCTGAAGGCAGCCGGGAGGTCACGAATGTGCTATTACCGCGTCTGTGCAACCATTGCGATAACCCTCCCTGTGTGCCGGTCTGTCCGGTACAAGCCACCTTTCAGCGGGAAGACGGCATTGTGGTGGTGGATAACAAACGCTGCGTCGGCTGTGCCTACTGTGTACAGGCGTGTCCTTACGACGCCCGATTTATCAATCATGAAACGCAAACCGCCGATAAATGCACGTTTTGCGTCCATCGTCTGGAAGCCGGGCTGCTACCCGCCTGCGTAGAGTCCTGCGTCGGCGGCGCGCGTATTATTGGCGATATCAAAGATCCTCATAGCCGCATCGCCACCATGCTTCATCAACATCGCGACGCTATCAAGGTATTAAAGCCAGAAAACGGCACGTCGCCCCATGTTTTCTACTTGGGTCTGGACGACGCCTTTGTCACCCCCTTAATGGGCCGTGCGCAGCCCGCGCTTTGGCAGGAGGTCTGAATGACGCATTTACTCATCATTGAAGAAGTGCTGGCTCACCCGCAGGACATTAGCTGGCTACCGTGGGCGGTACAATATTTCTTTTTTATTGGCATTGCCGCCTGCGCCGCGTTGTTTGCCTGTTATCTTCACTGGCGAAAAAAAGACGCCGCGACAGAAGAAAATCAGGCGTTACTGATTGCCGTTACTTGTGCGATTACCGCACCGCTGGCGCTGACGGCGGATCTGCATCAGACCGCGCGCGTCTGGCATTTTTACGCCTGGCCGACGCCCTGGTCGTGGATGCCGTGGGGAGCGTTATTCCTGCCAATGTTTACCGGATTTCTCGTTCTGTGGTTCCTCGCCCAGCAGATGAAAAGAATGCTAAATAAAAGTTACAACGTCACTAAGTGGTTGGCGCTGGCCAGCGCGCTTTGCGCGTTGGGTCTGCTGATTTATACCGGCCGCGAAGTCTCCGTTGTGATGGCGCGTCCGATCTGGTTTAGCTATGCCTTCCCCGTGGCGATGTTTCTTAGCGCCTTACAGGCATGCTTCGCGCTGATGATTGTCGCCGCCCGACGCGACTCTGCGCGACTGCCAAAAATACTGTGGGGACAAATCTGGACGCTGGCGGCGCTGGGTCTGGTCGTGGCCATGTGGGTTAGCGGCGATACCCTTTCCGGGACGGCAATCCGTCGGTGGATTACCGTCGCCCTGTCAGCCAAATATTACGCTGCCGGCTGGATAGCGCTGTGGGTATTAACGCTGTTGTTCTGTAGCCTGACGCTACGTCATCCCTTATCGCAGCTAAGACGTGTCCTGCTGGTTCTGAGCGCGCTGGCGTTATGTTGGCTGATGCGCTGGACCTTATTGATTCAGGTACAAACCGTACCAAAGTTCAACGCGCAATTTAATCCTTACTCGTTACCAGGCGGAACGGATGGCTGGCTGGCTATTCTCGGCACCTTCGGCCTGTGGATCGCGCTACTGATTATTATTCGTGAAACGCTCAACGGACTCACCAGGAGATTACAACATGGCTAATTTAACCCGTCGTCAGTGGCTAAAAGTCGGTCTCGCCGTCGGTGGGATGGTCACTTTTGGTTTGAGCTACCGTGATGTGGCGAAACGCGCAATTGATGGCCTGTTAAACGGGACGTCCGGCAAGGTAACGCGCGACCGCATCTTTGGCAATGCGTTAATTCCGGAGGCGCAGGCGCAAACGCACTGGCAGCAAAACCCACAACAAACCATCGCCATGACGCAATGCTTCGGCTGTTGGACACAGTGCGGTATCCGCGCCCGGGTTAATGCAGATGGCAAAGTGATACGCATAGCCGGCAATCCCTATCACCCCTTGTCGCAGGAACACCCGATTGATCCGTCCGTCCCTTTTAGCAAAGCCATGGAACAACTGGCGGGAGAAAGCGGTCTTGACGCCCGCTCAACCGCCTGCGCGCGCGGCGCCACGCTGCTGGAAAGTCTGTACAGCCCGCTGCGACTGCTTGAACCAATGAAACGCGTGGGTAAACGCGGCGAAGGGAAATGGCAGCGCATCAGCTTTGAGCAGCTTATTGAAGAAGTTGTGGAAGGCGGCGATCTGTTTGGCGAAGGTCATGTGGACGGACTGCGCGCTATTCATGCGCCGGATACGCCAATCGACGCAAAGCACCCCAGTTTCGGGCCAAAAACCAATCAGTTATTGGTCACGAATACCAGCGACGAAGGCCGCGATGCGTTTCTGCGTCGTTTTGCGCTAAATAGCTTCGGCAGCAAAAATTTCGGCGCGCATGGCGCCTACTGTGGACTGGCTTACCGGGCCGGCTCCGGGGCGCTGATGGGCGATCTGGATAAAAACCCGCATGTCAAACCCGACTGGGAAAACGTGGAATTTGCGCTATTTATGGGCACCTCCCCGGCACAGTCCGGCAATCCGTTTAAACGCCAGGCGCGCCAGTTGGCGAGCGCCCGGCTGCGTGAGAATTTTCAGTACGTCGTGGTCGCCCCTGCGCTGCCGTTATCAACAGTGCTGGCCGATCCTCGCGGCCGCTGGCAACCTGTCCTGCCCGGCAGCGATTCGGCGCTGGCGATGGGGATGATCCGCTGGATCATGGATAATCAACGTTATCATGCTGATTACCTGGCAATTCCCGGCGTACAGGCGATGCAGCAGGCCGGGGAACAAAGTTGGACCAACGCCACGCACCTGGTAATTGCGGATGAACTTCCGACGCTTGCCGGACAACACCTAACGCTGCGTCATCTCACACCCGGCGGCGAAGAGACCCCCGTCGTGCTTAACACCGACGGCGAACTGGTCGCCGCGTCCACCTGCCGACAGGCGCGGCTTTTCGTGACACAGGTCGTTACGCTCGCCGACGGCCAACGGGTCACGGTGAAGAGCGGTTTGCAACGCCTGAAAGAGGCGGCAGAAAAGCTCTCGCTGACGCAATACAGCGAACAGTGCGGCGTCCCGGAAGCACAAATTATCGCGCTGGCGGAAACCTTTACTGCTCACGGACGTAAAGCCGCAGTTATCAGTCACGGCGGCATGATGGCCGGTAATGGGTTCTATAACGCCTGGTCGGTCATGATGCTTAACACGCTGATCGGTAACCTTAGCCTGTCCGGCGGCGTCTTTGTCGGCGGCGGCAAATTCAACGGCGTAAGCGACGGCCCCCGCTACAACATGAACAGTTTTGCCGGGAAAATGAAACCGTCCGGGTTAAGTATTGCCCGCAGCAAAACCGCGTATGAAACATCGGAAGAGTACCGCGACAAGATTGCTGCCGGGCAATCTCCTTATCCAGCTAAAGCGCCGTGGTATCCCTTTGTGGCAGGCCAGCTTACCGAACTGTTGACCTCCGCGCTTGAAGGCTATCCTTATCCGCTTAAAGCCTGGATTTCCAACATGAGCAACCCGTTTTACGGTATTCCCGGTCTACGCGCCGTCGCGGAAGAAAAGCTCAAAGATCCTCGTCGACTGCCGCTCTTTATCGCGATTGACGCCTTTATGAATGAAACGACGGCGCTGGCGGACTACATTGTGCCGGATACGCATAATTTCGAGAGCTGGGGCTTTACGGCTCCCTGGGGCGGCGTAGCCAGTAAAACCACAACCGCACGCTGGCCGGTTGTCGCCCCTGCTACCAGCCGAACAGCGGACGGACAGCCTGTTTCAATGGAGGCATTTTGTATTGCGGTAGCAAAACGGCTGCGGCTGCCCGGATTCGGCGACCGGGCAATAACCGATCCGCAGGGCAACGCTTTTCCACTAAACCGGGCGGAAGATTTTTATCTGCGCGTAGCCGCTAATATCGCCTTCATGGGCAAGACGCCGGTTGCGCCGGCAAATCAGGAAGATATTACGCTTACCGGCGTTACCCGCATTCTGCCAGCGATTCAGCACACGCTTAAACCTGATGAAGTCAGCCGCGTGGCGTTTATCTACTCTCGCGGCGGCCGGTTTGCGCCAGAGGGCAGCGGCTATACGGATCAACGGTTGGGTAACGCCTGGGAAAAACCTTTACAAGTCTGGAATGCGGATGTCGCCGCCCACCGTCACGCCATCACCGGCGAGCGCTTCAGCGGTTGCCCGGTCTGGTATCCAGCGCGTTTGTCAGATGGCCGGGCAATTGATGACCAGTTTCCCGTTGGACAGTGGCCGCTGAAACTGATTTCATTTAAATCGAATACTATGTCCAGCTCGACAGCAGTCATCCCGCGCTTACACCATGTGAAGCCAGCAAACCTGGTGGCGCTGAATCCGCAAGACGGCGAGCGTTATGGACTGCAACATGGCGATCGGGTACGGATCATTACACCTGGCGGTCAGGTCGTGACGCAAATCAGTTTGTTAAATGGCGTGATGCCCGGCGTCATCGCCATCGAACATGGATATGGCCATCGCGAGATGGGCGCAACGCAGCACTCTCTGGACGGCGCGCCTATGCCGTATGATCCGCAAATCCAGTCAGGTATAAACCTTAACGATCTGGGTTTTGCCGATCCGACAAGAACCGTCACCAATACCTGGCTCGACTGGGTTTCCGGCGCGGCGGTACGTCAGGGGCTGCCGGCAAAAATCGAGCGTATATAACCCCGGGGCCGGAAAGCGTCATAGTCTTATTTCGTCGAGGATAGCGACTGGTAAGCGAACGCCGTACGGCTTCATCATTGTCATTTCAGGTTTCCGTATCTCCACTTATCTCTCATATTCCAGACTGCCGCGCAATCACTATTCCCGACAGTAGGTTAATCCGCACGGAGAAAATATCGCGCCCTGCTTCGCAGCAATAAGCGCGTTTTTACGCGATCAGGCATAAGCTTACCGGCGGAGTCACCTTGCTGCTCAGTTATCTGTGCAAGATTGAATCCATCTCCCCGCTGGTGAACTTTGGCGCGCTTTTCGCTTTTTTTGTCGTGAACCTGTGTGGGTTCAATTTCCGGATGAAATCCCAGCGGCGTATTTTTGCCCATGTCATTTTGCCGATCATGGGGATAATAGCCATCGGCTACGTCTGTTTAAGCATGAACATTCACGCTCTGTTAGTCGGCATTAGCTGGGCAGCGATCGGGATAGCGATTCTGTGCTATCAAAAAGCGCACAACCAAAATATTGCCATCGACCTGGAAGGGAAAAAGTTGCTCAATTGACATCATACGCAACACTCCGCCACGTTGCGCAACGCCGCCCATCGTCGAGCGGCATCATCGCCAACTAAATCGCAAACATCGTAATAAAAAACCGTTGTGAATCTGCACAGATGTCTTTTGAAACAGGGTTTACATTTTCCTTTTATGTAAATTTAAGCGTATAATGCGCGCCAATTGTCTCTTGAATGGTTTCAGCGCATTGGACTGTAAAACTCAACGACTAAAATTATCCCCTTCCCGTTGGGCTGAAACGCGAGCACACATTCCTCTGCACGCTCTTTCGATGTCACCTATCCTTAGAGCGAGGCATCATCACTTTAGCAACACAGGCTTAGCTTCCGGGCCGTGCGCGCCTGAAGCCAGATTTCCATATCCTTCTCAACTTAAAGACTAAGACTGTCATGAAAAAGACGAAAATTGTTTGCACTATCGGTCCGAAAACCGAATCCGAAGAGATGTTAACCAAAATGCTGGACGCGGGCATGAACGTGATGCGTCTGAACTTCTCTCATGGCGATTATGCAGAACACGGTCAGCGTATCCAGAACTTGCGCAACGTGATGAGCAAGACCGGTAAAAAAGCCGCTATTCTGCTCGATACTAAGGGACCAGAAATCCGCACTATTAAACTGGAGGGCGGCAACGACGTTTCATTGAAAGCGGGTCAGACCTTTACTTTTACCACCGACAAATCCGTGGTCGGTAATAATGAAATCGTTGCTGTCACCTATGAAGGCTTTACCTCCGATCTGTCAGTCGGCAACACCGTACTGGTTGACGATGGTCTGATCGGTATGGAAGTGACCGCTATCGAAGGCAATAAAGTGGTTTGTAAGGTGCTGAACAACGGCGATCTGGGCGAAAATAAAGGCGTTAACCTGCCAGGCGTTTCCATCGCACTGCCAGCGCTGGCTGAAAAAGATAAACAGGACCTGATCTTCGGTTGCGAACAAGGCGTTGATTTTGTTGCGGCTTCTTTTATTCGCAAACGTTCTGACGTAGTCGAAATTCGCGAGCATCTGAAAGCCCACGGCGGCGAAAACATCCAGATTATCTCCAAGATCGAAAACCAGGAAGGCCTGAACAACTTCGATGAAATTCTCGAAGCTTCCGACGGCATCATGGTTGCGCGTGGCGACCTGGGCGTAGAAATCCCGGTTGAAGAAGTGATCTTCGCGCAGAAGATGATGATCGAAAAATGTATTCGCGCACGTAAAGTGGTTATCACTGCAACCCAGATGCTGGATTCCATGATCAAAAACCCGCGTCCGACCCGCGCGGAAGCTGGCGACGTTGCGAACGCTATCCTCGACGGTACGGATGCGGTCATGCTGTCCGGCGAGTCCGCAAAAGGGAAATACCCGCTGGAAGCCGTTTCTATTATGGCAACTATCTGCGAACGTACTGACCGCGTTATGAACAGCCGTCTGGACTACCACAACGATAGCCGTAAATTGCGTATTACAGAAGCGGTATGCCGTGGCGCGGTAGAAACTGCCGAGAAACTGGAAGCGCCGCTGATCGTGGTAGCGACCCAGGGCGGTAAATCCGCTCGCGCTGTCCGTAAATACTTCCCGGACGCCACCATCCTGGCGCTGACCACCAATGAAGTGACCGCCCGTCAGTTAGTGCTGAGTAAAGGCGTGGTTTCGCAACTGGTGAAAGAAATCAATTCTACTGATGATTTCTACCGTCTCGGCAAAGATGTCGCCCTGCAAAGCGGCCTTGCCCAGAAAGGCGACGTTGTGGTTATGGTCTCCGGCGCGCTGGTTCCAAGCGGCACCACTAACACCGCCTCTGTTCACGTACTGTAATAATTGTTGTGTGAATTAATTTGTTTAGAAGAGCGCCCTCGCGGCGCTTTTTTTATTTAATCGATAGCTGCTATTAATAAAAAATCAAATCGGATTTTACTATCTTATTGCGGATTATCTAAGAAGAATCCGATGGAAGCTCCCTGTTTTCTCTCGGTTTTTTAGGGACTTTCATGCTTTTCGGTGCTTCTTTGAGCGAACGATCAAAAATAAGCGCATTCCCATCAAAAAAATATTCTCAACCTAAAAAAGTTTGTGTAATACTTGTAACGCTACATGGAGATTAACTCAATCTAGAGGGTATTAATAATGAATCGTACTAAACTGGTACTGGGCGCGGTAATCCTGGGTTCTACTCTGCTGGCTGGTTGCTCCAGCAACGCTAAAATCGATCAGCTGTCTTCTGACGTTCAGACTCTGAACGCTAAAGTTGACCAGCTGAGCAACGACGTGAATGCAATGCGTTCCGACGTGCAGGCTGCTAAAGACGACGCAGCTCGCGCTAACCAGCGTCTGGACAACCAGGCTACTAAATACCGTAAGTAATAGTACCTGCGTAATAAAAATGGCGCACTCTGTGCGCCATTTTTTTGTCTGTCACTTTTCCGCGAAAGCTACTGCGTCGCACGCGTTTGCCCCTCTTCCCCGACAAAACCGTTCTGTGCAGATTCGACCACTGTCGTATTAACCACTGGCGTCTGCCCGGCACTCACGCTCACAGGATGCCCGGCTCGCCGGTATAGCGCCTTATCGACGAGGCTGCTATCCACCTCTTTCGCGTTTCTGAACGAGGTAAATTCCGCAGGCAGCACGTAGGACATCGTCTGCACGTTTTGCTCTTTTTCCGACGATAGCGGCCTGTGTACCTCTACATAACGAACGCCATTCGGCTCGACAGAGAATTTCACCGGCTGGTTAATCACTTTTACCGGCGTCCCCGTTTTGACCTGCGTAAATAATGCTTTAATGTCAGGCGCGTTCATGCGAATGCAACCGGAACTCACGCGCAGACCAACGCTATCCGGCGCGCTGGTGCCATGAATGAGATATTCCCCATTACCATGCGCCAGACGCAGCGCATAGCGGCCAAGCGGGTTGTTTGGCCCGGCGGGTATCACCGGCGGCAGCGTAATACCCCGCTCAAGCGAACGCTGGCGTATGCCCGCTGTCGGCGTCCACGTCGGATTAGGGATTTTTTGCCCTATCCGGGTGTCCATGACGGGGGTTTCCAGTCCCTGCAAACCGATGCCGATGGGATACACCTGAACGCGATTTTCTCCCGCAGGGTAATAATACAACCGTAGCTCCGCGAGGTTAACGACAACGCCTTCCCTGGGCGCATCCGGCAATAGCATCTGCGAGGGAATGGTAATTAGCGTACCGGGCTTAGGCACCGGCGCAATTGTATTATTCGCTTCAAGAATGAGCATCGCCGCCGTATCAAAACGCCTGGCAATAGCTTGCAGGTTTTTATCACCTTCCTGTACGGTATAGGTTTGATTCTGACCGATAAGGCGACTGCCTTCGGGCGGCAATGGATAATCTACCGCCCAGGCCGCCTGTAACGCGCTATACGCGCCGATGAATGTAAGAGTAATGAAAGACGCACGTTTCATACCAAACCTCCTGTATTTCTGGTGATGCCCCTTGCGACGCCTGATAGCGCTTCGCTTATCAGAACAACAAAATACACGCTCTGTCCACTCTGGATAAAGCGACGTCGCCGTCCGGCAAAGGATTTGACATCAGGTAGAACGCTGTCTGTATAGTTTAGCTAAGAGTGGCGGCCTTAGCGCGAATCGCGCGAATCATGGCTTCCAGCCCCTGAGAACGAGAAGGCGTGAGATGCTGCGTAAGCGCCATTTTTTCAAACCATGGCCGGACATCGAAATGCACAATATCCTGCGCCGTCATGTGGTGATACAAAATAAACACTACGGCCATAAGACCTTTGACGATCGCCGCGTCGCTGTCGCCCTGCAATTCGATAATGCCGTCGGCGTTTCGCCCTATCACGATCCATACCTGGCTCTGACAGCCCTGAATCCTATTTTGCGGATTACGATCCTGCGTATTTAATTCCGCCAGGCGCTGCCCCAACTCAATAATATATAAATATTTTTCTTCCCAATTAGCGCAGCGTGTAAAGTTACGCAACAGTTTTTCTTTATCCGGTAGCGCAGCCATAAAACCTCACTGTTATCCCAATAAACGGTAAATACGCGTTAACCCCGCCACCAGTCGGTCTACTTCTTCGTAGGTGTTATACATCGCCAGCGAAGCCCGGCACATTGCCGGCACGCCATACCAGGCCATGAGCGGCATTGCGCAGTGATGCCCCGTTCGCACCGCGATGCCGTAATTATCAAGAAAACTGCCAACATCGTAGGCATGGTGTTTACCCAGATTAAAAGCGATTACGCCCAGCCGCTGCGCCGGACCGTATAGCCTTATATCAGGCACCTGCGCTAGTTGCTCCAGCGCATAATGCATCAGCATCTGCTCATAATCGCCAATCTTATCCAGCCCCAGCGACGCCACATAGTCAATTGCCGCGCCGAGACCGATGATGCCACCGGTATTCGGCGTTCCCGCTTCAAAACGCCAGGGCGCTTTCGCCCATGTCGTTCCCTGCGCCAGACTTACGGTCGCGATCATGGACCCGCCCCCTTCCCACGGCGGCATTTCTTGCAGCAACGCCTCTTTAACATACAGAATGCCGATACCGGTCGGCCCGTAGAGTTTATGGCCGGAAAACACGTAAAAATCGCAGTCCAACGCCTGGACATCAACGGCATGGTGCATAACGGCCTGGGCACCATCTACCAGCACTTTCGCCCCATGCTGGCGCGCCTGTGCAATCATTTCCGGCAGCGGGTTTTCGGTCCCCAGCACGTTGGAAACGTGAGTAATGGCCAGCAGTCGGGTCCGGTCATCGAATAGCGTCGCCAGGACCTCCAGCCGCAGCGTACCATCAGGATTCAATGGGATCACGCGCAGTTCAGCGCCTTTGCGCTCGCACAGCATCTGCCAGGGAACGATATTAGCGTGATGCTCCATTTCGCTAATGATAATGTTATCCCCGGCGCGAATATTTTCCGCCCCCCAACTGTTGGCAACAAGGTTAATGCCCTCCGTCGTGCCGCGCACGAAAATCAGTTCCTCTGCGCTGCGGGCGTTAATAAACCGCGACGCCTGCTTCCGCACATTCTCCATGCTTTCGGTCGCCTGCGCGCTTAGCGTATGGATACCACGATGTACCGCGGCGTAGCCATGACGGTAGAAGGCAGATTCGGCATCAATAACCTGATTGGGTTTTTGGGCGCTGGCCGCGCTGTCCAGGTAAGCCAGCGGCAGGCCGTTAACTTCACGCTGCAATATGGGGAAATCCGCCCGCACCTTTTCAACAGGAAATGTCATGCTCAGCCTCCGGGCAGTCGCTGGCCGATTCGCGCCAGCACCTGCTGTTTAAGGGTGCTATCATGGATAGCTTCCGTTAACTCTGCGGCAAACGCGTAAAGAATCATGTGCCGCGCCTCTTGTTGCCTGATGCCGCGTGACTGCAGATAAAACATCTGCTCATCGTCAATACGCCCGACCGTCGCGCCGTGACTGCACTTCACGTCATCGGCATAGATCTCTAATTGCGGTTTGGTATCGACTTCGGCCAGTTTCCCCAACAACAGGTTGTTATTGGTCATCTGGCCGTCGGTCTTAATGGCGTGTTGCGCCACGTTAATCAGGCCATTAAAGACCGCACGTCCTTTGTCGCTAACGATAGTTTTGTGCAACTGACGGCTGTTACAGTAGCCTTTGTTATGTTCCAGCCATGTCCGCGTATCGCATACTTCATTTTTTACCGGCATCGCCAGGCTATTCAGTCGAAGCGTCGCGTTTTCGCCATTCAACTGTGTGCTGGTATGGTGACGTAGTACTGCGGCCCCCAGCAGAAAACAGTGGCTAAACGCCGAGGCGTCCGTCGCCAGCAAAAGATCGTTATGCGCAAAGTGATAGCTGGACGCATTTTCAAACGCCAGTTTGATATGGCGTAGTCGCGCATTTTCTGCGACCTTCATCGTCAGACGCGCGCCGGTAAAATGTTTTGCCTCGCCATGGCTAACATAATGCTCAATAACCGTCGCCTCCGCGCCCTCCGCCAGCGACAGATGATGGCGATAATGCGCGGTGTTCAGTTCGTCTCCATCCACGCCCTGGGTGATATGCATCAACAGTAGCGGCTTAACCGGACGCTGATTCCGCCGTACCTGTATATACGTTACACAGTGCGCCAGGCTTTCCGTCAGATGCAGAAAAATCTCAGGCTGCACCGGCGCGGCAAGCGTCTGACGCTCGTCCCTGACGCTAACGTCAAATCCGCTGTTTTGCGTGCTATCACTAAGCTCTGGCATAAACCGTCCGTCGACAAACACCAGCCGCACGGCATCGTTCTTCAGCGCCAGCGCATCACGTTGTGCGGCGCTGATTGCCGCAAACTGCTGGATAAACTGACTATGGGCGAAGCCATCAAGCGGCGTGTATTTCCAGTCTTCATGTTTACGCGTTGGCAATCCCAGACGCAGCATCTGCTGTAGATGTTGTCTTGCCTCTTCAGTGCGGCTTTCGCCTTGCTCTTCAAAGAGATGCCGCCATTGCTGTAGCGCTTTACTGCTGTTCGGTAAGCCAGCCATAACCCTGCTCCTCCAGTTGTTTGACCAGAGTAAAATCGCCGGATCGGACAATTCGCCCCTGATAGAGGACATGGACGTAATCGGGCTTGATGTAGTCCAGTATGCGCTGATAGTGGGTCACTATAATAAAAGCGCGTTTATCGTCACGCAGCGCGTTGACGCCTTCCGCCACAATTTTCAGCGCATCGATATCCAGTCCGGAGTCAGACTCATCAAGGATGCACAGTTCCGGCTCCAGCACCGCCATTTGCAAAATATCATTGCGCTTTTTCTCCCCGCCGGAGAAACCGACGTTTACCGAGCGGGTCAGTAAATCCTCCGGCATTTTCAGCAATGCGATCTTTTCTTCCATCAGATCCTGAAAATCAAAGCGATCCAACGACGCCTGCCCTCGGTAGGCACGCACGGCATTCAGCGCGGTTTGCAGGAAAAACTGGTTACTGACGCCGGGGATCTCTACCGGGTACTGAAAAGCCATAAAAATACCTTCGCCCGCCCGTTCTTCCGGCGACAGTTCAAGCAGATCTTTACCGTTGAACGTAACCGAGCCGCCAGTGACCTCATACTCTTCTCGTCCCGCCAGGGTGGCGGAAAGCGTGCTTTTCCCGGAACCGTTCGGGCCCATAATGGCGTGCACTTCGCCGGGGCGAACCTCCAGATTCAGGCCACGCAAAATTGCTTTTTCTTCCACACTGACATGTAACCCTTTGATGTTTAACATGGTTTTCCCTTAATCATTAACCGACGCTGTGCTCAAGGCTAATCGCCAGCAGTTTTTGCGCTTCAACGGCAAACTCCAGCGGCAGTTCCGAGAAAACGTCTTTGCAGAAACCGTTGACGATCATCGAAATAGCGTCTTCTTCGCTGATGCCGCGTTGCAGACAATAGAAAAGCTGATCTTCACCGATGCGTGATGTTGTCGCCTCGTGCTCCAACTGCGCGCTGTTATTACGGCATTCAACATACGGGAACGTATGCGCGCCGCAATCCGTGCCAATCAGCATAGAATCGCACTGCGTGAAATTTCGGGCATTGGTCGCCGTCGGCATAATTTTTACCAGCCCACGATAGCTGTTCTGGCTGTGTCCGGCGGAAATGCCTTTTGAGATAATTGTTGAGCGTGTGTTTTTACCGATATGGATCATTTTAGTGCCAGTGTCGGCCTGCTGATGTCCACTGGTCAGCGCAACGGAATAGAACTCGCCGATAGAATTATCGCCGCGCAGAATACAGCTCGGATATTTCCAGGTAATCGCGGAACCAGTTTCCGACTGGGTCCAGGACATCTTGCTGTTTTCCCCTTCGCACAAGGCGCGTTTGGTCACAAAGTTCAGAATGCCGCCCGTGTTGTTGTCGCCTGGGAACCAGTTTTGTACAGTGGAATATTTTACTTCAGCGTCTTTATGGATGATGACTTCCACTACCGCAGCATGAAGTTGATAACTGTCGCGGACGGGCGCGGAGCATCCTTCGATATAACTGACATAGCTACCTTCATCCGCCACCAGAATCGTGCGCTCAAACTGACCAGTTTTCTCGGCGTTAATGCGAAAATAGGTGGATAGCTCCATTGGGCAGCGCACGCCTTTGGGAACATAGATAAACGTTCCATCGGAAGCGACCGCCGCATTCAGCGCGGCAAAGAAGTTATCATTCCCTGGAACGACAGTGCCAAGATATTTCCTGACCAGCTCAGGGTGATCGTGGATCGCTTCGCCAAAAGAACAGAAAATAATGCCCTGTTCCGCCAGCTTTTCACGGTATGTGGTCGCCACGGAAACAGAGTCAAAAATCGCATCGACGGCGACCTCTTTTCCTTCGCGAACCGGAACGCCAAGCTGCTCGAAGGCGTCTTCAACCTCTTTACTCAAAAAGGTATTCGCGCCCGTTTGCTGTACGGCTCCCGGCTGGGAAACGCAGCTATCATCGCAGTTTCCGCATGATGGCGCAGAGTAATAGCTGTAGTCCTGATAGTTCAGCTTATCGTAGTGCGCCTTCAGCCAGTGCGGTTCATCCATTTCCAGCCAGGATCTATAGGCATTGAGACGAAATTCCAGCATCCACTCAGGTTCGTTACGCTTTGCGGAAATCGCACGCACCACTTCTTCGCTGATGCCTTTTGCCAGCTCATCAGTGGGTAATTGCGTGAAAAATCCTTCTTTATAATTCAGACGTCCGCCCGTCCAGATGCCGACCTCTTCCGTTGCTTCAGTATTACGAGACATAGTACCGCCTATACCCCAAAACTTTCGCCGCAGCCGCATTCATTCTGGGCTTTGGGGTTATGAAATTTAAATAACTGGTTCAGCCCTTCCTGCACATAATCAACTTCGGTTCCGTCAATAAAAGGCATCGCCTTTAACGGCACGAAGAGCTTTGCGCCTTCGGCTTCAAAAACCAGATCATCTTTATCCGGTTCCCGGACGGTATCCAGAACATAGCCGAATCCGGCACATCCGGTCTGTTTTACGCTTAACCGCACACCCAATATGCCCGGCTGCTTTGCCGCCAGTTCGCGTATATGCGCCACCGCCGCTGGCGTTAACGTCAGCCCTTGCCAGGGGAAGTCTTCCGGGTTAAACGTTCCTGAATGCAATTCCATAGGGTTACCTCGCGTTCTTGATCACCTGGATATAACAGCATGTTAGTGATAATGATTATCACTTCAACCCCATAACCGCAGGGGCATTCTGACAAATGGGCATATTGAGCGCCATTTATTAAGCATAGACCCTGTCTGCCAGGTTATAAGACAGGCAAAAATTTAGTTAATTACTTGATATTTAATTAGTTATAAGACGATAACCGTTCTGACAGGTCAAAACCGAAAAGATGTATAGAAAATGACTATTTGATCAATAGGCTGTCGAGGTTAGCGGGTTACGAGGTCAGAACCCCATTTTTTGTATGGATACCTGGTGTCCCGCTCTTTATAATCCGTTGCGGTTCTATGACTCAGTTTAGGCTATAGGTTTACGTTAACTCTTTCCGGCATTTCAGGTGCTGAATGGGGCAAGAGGCTTAAAATATGGTTGTTACACTCGCGTATATCGCACTTTTTTTGGTTTTCTCATGGGCAATATTGAGAATTAATCAAAAAAGCGATTCCCTGTCGAAAAGCGTTTTTATCGCTATCTTTTTAGGGGCTATTATTGGTTTATCCCTGCATTTTATTTCAACAAATCACACTAAAACTATTATCGAATGGTACAGCATAGTCGGCAATGGTTATGTCAACCTGTTAAAACTGGTCGCCATACCGCTAATTTTTATTTCTATTCTTTCCGCTATCAATAACTATCAATAAACTGGAAAATAGCGCCGGCATCGGAAAAGTGTCGCTGGCGATCGTCGCGTAGTTTTCTGCGCGCCCGGAAAAAGAAAAACCCTTAAGGCTGTTCAGTACAGGCTTAAGGGCTTCGGCCCCATCCGGCGCTTATCTCCGGCACTCTTAATGGCTTAGCTCTTGAAGGGGCATAAGAATAATCTCATAAAAAGAGCACGCTTTTTTAGCACAAATGGCGATCTGTGTTTTTAAAAAAAATCAAAGGGGTATATTATCAGGGGCATTTTCTGGTGACACTGTCTGGTGACATAGCCGGATGGCGGCCAGAGCCTTATCCGGCCTACACAGGCTTTATTAATGAACGCCCAACCGCCAGGCGAAATAGATCTCTTCTTTCAGTTCGGTTGAAGAGAGGGCGAGGAGATCGGCAAACTCTAACTCCAGTTGTTTTAAACGCTTCAGATACTGAGCGGGAGAAAGTTCGGTTTTATCACGGCGTAAAAATTCAATCGCCAGTTGGGCTGGATCTAAATCAGTAGACATATCATCCTCGCTTATGGGTAAACGTGCACAGTATACCACCTTTTTCTGCACACATTTTGACCAAAAGCAATATACCTCACACTTTTATGGTGACAACGTCACACAATCGCAGTAGTGAGACGTGAAGAACAGCACAGGCGTCCCTGCTCATCAAAAATGTCTATCTGCCAGACCTGATGGCGAGCCCCGGTATGGAGCGCTTTACAGACCCCTCTCACGCGCCCCTGACGCGCCGACCGTACATGGTTGGCATTCACCTCCAGCCCCACCACTTTTTGCTCCCCCTGCGTACACAGATAGCCTGCGACCGAGCCGATACTTTCCGCCAGCACTACAGACGCTCCGCCATGCAGCAAGCCGAACGGCTGTTTGGTGCGGTGATCAACGGGCATCGTCGCTTCCAGCGTATCGTCCCCAATATGCTCAAAGCGGATATCAAGCAGGCCAACCATATTCCCTTCCCCCATCGCATTAAGCGCATCTAGGGTCACTTCACGTTTCCAAATCAACCTATAATCTCCAGTAATGCCTGCAACGGGTGACGCACGCCCGTACCTTCAATGCGTTTGACCTGGCTTCGGCAGGAATAGCCGGTTGCCAGGCAACGGTTTCGCGGTAGACGTTGCATCGCCTGATGCCAGGATAGCTCATAAATTCCCAGCGAATTTTGATGATTGGTTAGTTCATGTCCATAAGTGCCCGCCATACCGCAGCAGCCTACGCTGACATTTTCCAGCTTCGCGCCAAAATGGGCAAAGATGGCGGCCCACTGCGCAGGCGCGCCGGGTAAAGCCGTGACTTCCGTACAATGACCAAAAAAGTACCACGGTTCGCCGCTCACCTCGACGGACAGTCTTGCATTTATTTCCTGCGCCAACCATTCATTCACCAGCAACACATGAAAATCGCCGCGCTGTTCGCCCAGCGCCAGTTTGTATTCGTCGCGATAACATAGCACCAGCGCCGGATCGACGCCCACCATCGGCATCCCCAACGCGGCGATCCGATTAAGAAATTCAGAGGTTTTTTTCGCCGTTTTCGCAAAGCGATTAAGAAAACCTTTAATATGCTGCGCCTTACCATTCGGCGAGAACGGCAACAATACCGGTCTCCTGCCCAGTTTTTCCGCCAGGCTGATAAAGTCCGCCACGACCCGCGCGTCGTAGTAGCTGGTAAACGGGTCCTGAACCACCAGTACCGTTTTCGCTTTTTGCTCAGCGCTCATGCGCTCCAGTTGTTCAAGCGTCATATTGGCGGATGGATGGCCCACCAGTTGCTGTTGCAACGAGGGGGCGGAAAGCAGAGGTAAATCCACCATACCGATATGTTTTTTCGCCAGATTACGGACCATCGGTTGGTTAATAAAAAAGTTAAAGGTCTTTGGCGCACGCGCCATCAGCGGCGCATAGGTTTCGACTGTCGCCACCAGATGATCGCGTACCGGACGCAGATAACGGGTATGGTAAAGCTGTAGGAAACGTGAACGAAACTCCGGAACATCGATTTTAATCGGGCACTGGGTCGAACAGGCTTTGCACGCCAGACAGCCGGACATGGCCTCTTTAACTTCATGGGAAAAGTCGTACTCGCCTTTACGCCAGTGCCAACTATTCCGGGTGCGGGCAATTAGTGTTCGCAGGCTGGCGCGTTTTTCCGGCAGATCCTTTTCCAGCTTCAACGGATCGACGCCGCGATCGGCCAATAGACGGAGCCATTCCCGCACCAGCGTCGCCCGCCCTTTCGGCGAGTGGATTCGGTTAAGGCTAATTTTCATCGACGGGCACATCGGGCTTTTCGCATCGAAATTAAAACACAGGCCGTTACCATTACACTCCATAGCGCCGCGCCAGGTCTGCCGTACCGCCAGCGGGATTTGACGATCCCAGGTGCCGCGTTTTACCGCATCCACTTTCATCATCGGCGCCTCTATCCCCTGCGGCGGACAAATTTTACCCGGGTTAAGTCGATTGTGCGGATCAAAAGCCGCTTTTATTTTGCGCAGCTCGCCATACAGGACTTCCCCGAAAAAGGCCGGGCTGTATTCCGCACGGAAGCCTTTTCCATGCTCGCCCCACAACAGCCCGCCGTATCTGGCGGTCAGCGCGACGACCTCATCGGAGATCTGTTTCATCAACAGTTCCTGCTGCGGATCGCACATATCCAGCGCCGGACGCACATGCAGCACCCCGGCATCCACGTGACCGAACATGCCGTAACTTAATCCATGACCATCCAGCAGGGCGCGAAATTCGGCGATATAATCGGCCAGATGTTCAGGCGGTACGCAGGTATCTTCCGCAAATGGAATCGGTTTGGCAGAGCCTTTCGCATTACCCAGCAGCCCTACCGCTTTTTTACGCATCGCGTAAATACGCTCAATATCCGTCAAATCGGTACAAAATTGCCAGCCGATCACGCCCGCTTCCGCACGCGCCATCAGGCCATCCAGCCGTTGGCACAGCGCCGTAACCTGTCCGTCGATAAGCGCTTCGTCGTCACCCGCGAATTCCACGATATTCAGGCCAAGCATCTCTTTATCCGGCACATCAGTAATCAGTTCGCTAACGGAGTGCCAGACAATATCTTCCCGCGCGAGGTTAAGGACTTTGGAATCGACCGTCTCGACGGACAAGGCGCGCGCGTCAACCATAAAGGGGGCGTTACGCAACGCGGAATCAAAGGAGTCGTATTTTACATTCACCAGACGGCGGACTTTGGGTATTGGAGTGATATCCAGCCGGGCTTCAGTGATAAACGCCAGCGTCCCTTCCGACCCCGTTAAGATGCGGGTGAGATCGAAACGGGTCATGTCATCGTTAAAGACGTGGCGTAAATCGTAGCCTGTCAGAAAGCGATTGAGCTTTGGAAAGCTATCGAGGATAAGTTGACGATTTTCCCGACAAGACTGATAGACGGTCTGATATATGCGGCCCGGCGTCGTATTGTTTTCACCAAGCGTCTGGGCAAGCTCAACGGGCATCGATTGTGTGTCAAGGATATCGCCCCCCAGCAATACGGCCCGTATGCCTAAGACGTGATCTGACGTTTTTCCATAGACCAGCGAACCCTGGCCGGAGGCGTCGGTATTAATCATACCGCCAAGCGTTGCGCGATTACTGGTGGAAAGCTCCGGCGCAAAAAAATAGCCATACGGCTTTAGCGCCTGATTAAGCTGATCTTTTATTACTCCCGCCTCTACCCGCACCCAACCCTCTTCAGGATTGATTTCAATAATACGGTTCATATAGCGGGACATATCAACAATAATGCCCTGGTTTAGCGCCTGGCCATTGGTGCCAGTACCGCCGCCTCGCGGGGTAAACACCAACGAAGTAAAGCGCGGTTCTGCGGCCAGACGGGCAAGAAGCGCGACATCCGCCGTAGAACGAGGAAACACAACAGCATCGGGAAGAAGCTGATAGATACTGTTATCGGTCGACATTGTCAGACGGTCGGCATAGCTGGTTGCCGTATCGCCCGTAAACCCTTGCTGCTCCAGCGCCTGCAAAAAATTGAGCACCAACTGAACTACGCCGGGTGCCTGAGAAATTTGTGGAATCATTATATTGACCCTTTCCTGCGGTCTGTGTTGTGAACGGTGGCGCCCGACCCGGCGAGCGCGAGCAGTCTACGCACAGGAAGGGATGCTTAATCGTTTGCGTGTTGCGTTATTTGTTGTATCACATTTTTTTCCTGTGCGCCCAACAGAATTACATGCAGAATCGGCCTGTTAAAAACCTCTGAAATTGCTCATCATTATAAGAGGTAGTTTGCATGTTCACGTCGCGCCAACGTTCTGGCGTACAGAAAAGGTGAAAAGTATTTATGGTAAATGTTCGTCAGCCCAGGGATATTGCTCAGGCGCTGCTATCGGTGCTGTTTTTAGCCATCATGATTGTGGCCTGTTTGTGGATAGTACAGCCTTTTATTTTAGGGTTTGCATGGGCAGGTACGATTGTGATCGCGACCTGGCCCGTTTTGCTGAAATTACAAAAAATATTGTGGGGCCGCCGCTCGCTTGCCGTACTCGTCATGACGCTGCTATTGGTGCTGCTCTTCGTTATTCCCGTCGCCTTGCTGGTTAACAGTATTGTTGATGGTAGCGGCCCGCTCATCCATGCAGTGACTGGCGGCGATATGACGCTGCCCGACCTTGCATGGTTAAATACTATTCCGTTGGTTGGCGCCAAGCTGTATGCCGGATGGCATAGCCTGCTGGATATGGGCGGTAGCGCTATTATGGCGAAAGTGCGGCCTTATATTGGCACGACCACCACCTGGTTTGTCGGTCAGGCGGCACATATAGGACGCTTTATGATGCACTGCGCCCTGATGCTATTGTTTAGCGCCCTGCTTTACTGGCGCGGCGAACAAGTGGCGATGGGTATACGCCATTTCGCCTGTCGTCTCGCGGCTAAACGCGGCGACGCAGCGGTTCTGCTGGCTGCCCAGGCGATTCGCGCCGTGGCGCTTGGCGTAGTGGTTACCGCGCTGGTACAGGCGGTGCTTGGCGGCATTGGGCTGGCGATTTCCGGCGTGCCTTACGCTACCCTGTTGACAGTAGTGATGATCCTTTCGTGCCTGGTTCAGTTGGGGCCATTGCCGGTACTGATTCCAGCTATTATCTGGCTTTACTGGACAGGAGATACCACCTGGGGCACCGTGCTGCTGGTATGGAGCGCTGTCGTCGGCACTCTGGATAACGTGATTCGTCCGGTACTCATCCGCATGGGCGCTGATTTACCGTTACTTTTGATCCTTTCCGGGGTGATCGGCGGCCTGATTGCATTCGGCATGATTGGTCTGTTTATTGGACCGGTGCTTCTGGCCGTGACCTGGCGTTTGTTCTCCGCGTGGGTACATGAAGTTCCGGCGCCGACGAATGAACCCGAAGAGATCCTTGAAGAACTGGACGAAATCGAGGAAGCCAACAAGCAGTCATAACCATATTGGGCGGCGATGCCGCCCAATGCTTTAGCAAAGTTTATCAATTCAACACACCCGCCCATTTTGATTCGCCTGGCGGTTCCCTGTGATATCTCATTTTGTCGCAAATTCGTTACAGTTTTTAAACTATTGAGACGAATCTGATCGACGCAAAAAGTGCTCATGCCTACTATTAGCACACGGTTATAAATCAACACATTGATTTATAAGCATGGAAATCCCCTGAATGAAGCAACGAATTGCTGTGTGTAGTCTTTGCCCGTCTCCCACGATGGGCTTTTTTTTTTACTTCAAGCGGCGTGCCTCACAGTTCATAATGGCGAGAAGACAAAAAACCGACAGGACACGCATGAAAACCGTCACCGTAAAAAATTTAATCATTGGCGAAGGGATGCCCAAAATTATCGTGTCGTTGATGGGGAGAGACATCAACAGAGTGAAAGCGGAAATGCTGGCCTACCGCGAAGCCACATTCGATATTCTGGAGTGGCGCGTGGATCACTTTACGGATATCGCATCGACTCAATCCGTTCTTACCGCTGCGCGTGCTATCCGCGATGCGATGCCTGACATTCCGTTACTGTTTACTTTCCGCAGCGCCAAAGAAGGCGGCGAGCAGACGATACCCACTCAGCATTATCTAGCGCTTAATCGTGCCGCAATCGACAGCGGCCTGGTCGATATGATCGATCTTGAGCTATTTACCGGTGATGCTGACGTTAAAGCCACTGTCGATTATGCCCATGCGCATAATGTTTATGTCGTGATGTCTAACCACGATTTTCACCAGACGCCGCCCGCAGAGGAAATTGTTCTGCGGCTACGTAAAATGCAAGCGCTCGGCGCGGATATTGCTAAGATTGCCGTTATGCCGCAAAGCCAGCATGATGTATTAACGTTACTCACCGCCACACTGGAGATGCGGCAACGCTACGCCGACGGTCCGGTGATTACTATGTCGATGGCGAAAGAGGGTATAATTTCACGTCTGGCAGGGGAAGTGTTCGGCTCTGCCGCTACGTTTGGCGCGGTGACGCAGGCTTCGGCGCCGGGGCAAATCGCCGTTAATGATCTACGCAGCGTATTAATGATTCTGCACAACGCCTGACCCGGCATTATCAAATGCCGGATAGCGGCTTAGGCCTTATCCGGCCTACACAACATGTTTCTTGTGCAGGCCGGATTAAGCATAGCGCTATCTGGCCTCGGTTTACTTCTTCAGTTCCGCCAGACTTAGCCAGGTCTGAACCACGGTGTCCGGATTCAGCGACAGACTGTCGATCCCTTCTTCCATTAGCCAGGCGGCGAAGTCTTCATGGTCGGACGGACCCTGACCGCAAATGCCGACATATTTACCCTGTTTTTTCGCTGCGCGGATCGCCATCGACAGCAGCGCTTTCACCGCGTCGTTACGCTCGTCAAACAGTTCGGAAACCACGCCAGAGTCGCGGTCTAGCCCCAACGCCAACTGCGTCATGTCGTTAGAACCGATAGAGAATCCGTCGAAATAGTCGAGGAACTGTTCAGCCAGTAGCGCATTGGACGGAATTTCGCACATCATAATGATCTTCAGTCCATTCTCGCCGCGTTTTAGGCCCTGGCGCGCCAGTTCTTCGACGACCGCTTTCGCCTGATCGACCGTGCGCACGAACGGAATCATAATTTCGATGTTGGTGAGCCCCATATCGTTACGCACGCGTTTCACTGCTTCGCATTCCAGCGCGAAGCAATCGCGAAAACTTTCAGCGACGTAGCGCCCCGCGCCGCGGAAGCCCAGCATCGGGTTTTCTTCATGCGGTTCATAGCGTTCGCCGCCGATCAGGTTGGCGTACTCGTTGGACTTAAAGTCGGACAGGCGAACAATGACGCGTTTAGGGTAGAAAGCCGCGCCTAACGTCGCGATCCCTTCCGTCAGCCGACCCACATAGAATTCACGTGGCGAGTCAAACCCCTTCATCATCTCGCGAATGTCGTTTTGCAGCGCGGCATCCTGATCGTCGAACTCCAGCAGCGCGCGCGGGTGAACGCCAATCATACGGTTAATGATGAATTCCAGCCGCGCCAGACCTACACCTTCATTCGGCAGGCAGGCAAAGTCAAACGCCCTGTCCGGGTTGCCGACGTTCATCATGATCTTAAGCGGTAGATCCGGCATGGTATCTATGCTGGAGCTTTTGACGCTGAAATCCAACATGTCGGCATAAACATAACCGGTATCACCTTCCGCGCAGGAGACGGTCACTTTTTCACCATCTTTCATGCGTTCGGTGGCGTCACCGCAGCCGACTACCGCCGGGATACCCAATTCGCGAGCGATAATCGCCGCATGACAGGTTCGCCCGCCACGGTTAGTAACAATTGCCGCCGCTTTTTTCATGATCGGCTCCCAGTCCGGGTCGGTCATGTCGGTGACAAGGACATCACCAGGCTCAATACGGTTCATTTCGCCGATATCATGAATGACTTTCACCATACCCGCGCCGATACGGTGACCAATGGCACGACCTTCGGCAATGATTTTCCCCTGCGCATGTAGCGTATAACGTTCCATCACCTGGCCGCGGGAGCGCACGGTTTCCGGACGTGCCTGCACAATAAAGAGCTTACCTGTATGACCGTCTTTCGCCCATTCGATATCCATCGGACGACCATAGTGCTGCTCAATCTGTACCGCCTGCTTCGCCAGCTCCTGCACTTCTTCGTTGGTGAGCGAAAAAATGTCGCGCTGTTCCTGCGGCACATCTTCAATCTTCACTTGCTTACCGTGTTCCTGAGTCGCGGCGTAGACCATGCGGATTTTTTTCGACCCCATGGTGCGCCGAACGATAGCCGGACGGCCAGCCGCCAGGGTCGGCTTATGTACATAAAACTCATCCGGGTTAACCGCGCCCTGCACCACCATTTCACCCAGTCCCCATGCCGAGGTGATAAAGACGACCTGATCAAAACCGGATTCGGTATCGATGGAGAACATCACCCCTGACGAGGCGAGATCGGAGCGAACCATCCGTTGCACGCCCGCAGAAAGCGCCACGCCGCGATGATCATATCCCTGGTGAACGCGATAAGAGATGGCGCGATCGTTAAACAGAGACGCAAATACGTGTTTCACTGCCACCAGTACCGCATCGAAGCCCTGAACGTTAAGAAACGTTTCCTGCTGACCCGCAAACGAGGCATCGGGCATATCTTCCGCCGTAGCGGAGGAACGCACGGCAAAAGAGGCGTTTTCATCATCCGACGAAAGCTGCGCATAGGCATCGCGGATGGCGTTTTCCAGCGCGGGCTGGAAAGGAGTGTCGATAATCCACTGGCGGATCTGCGTGCCTGCTTTCGCAAGCTGGGAGACATCATCAATATCCGTCTTATCCAGCAGTTCATAAATGCGCTGGTTTACGCCGCTTTGATCCAAAAACTGGTTAAACGCATCAGCAGTGGTTGCAAAACCATTCGGTACGGATACGCCCATACCGGAAAGGTTAGTAATCATTTCACCCAGGGAGGCATTTTTGCCCCCAACTCTGTCTACATCATTCATGCCGAGTTGGTTATACCAAAGCACCAGCGGTGACGAGCCATTGTTGGACATCGAACAATCCTTTTGTGATAAATGAACGAGTTTAATAAACACATAATTGCGTATTTATCCTGGCATATTTAAACCTGTGAAAAAAACGGTGAATCGTTCAAGCAAATTTATTTTTCATTTTTTCAGATTGTTTACGTATTTGCGCAAACTCACGCATAGCGCGCCATTCCCTCAATAACCGTCGGTATAAATTGCGCTTCCATGAAATGAAACACACTTTTCATTTATTATAAAAAATACATGTCATTTTATAAAATAAGCGACAAGTTATACGTTTCCCGTTACTTTTAATTTATGCTTTCAGATAATTATGTTTACTCTTCAGGATGAACAGAATGGATAATGTTGTTGATCGCCATGTTTTCTATATTTCTGATGGTACCGCCATTACCGCCGAAGTTCTGGGTCATGCGGTTATGTCGCAGTTTCCGGTGACGATCAGCAGCATCACGCTGCCATTCGTGGAAAACGAGAGCCGCGCCCGCGCCGTCAAAGACCAAATTGACGCCATTTACCATCAGACCGGCGTGCGTCCGCTGGTATTTTACTCTATTGTTTTACCTGAAATTCGCGCCATCATCTTACAGAGCGAAGGTTTCTGTCAGGATATCGTCCAGGCGCTGGTTGCGCCGCTACAGCAGGAGATGAAACTGGACCCAACGCCGATCGCTCATCGTACTCATGGGCTTAATCCGGGCAATCTGAACAAGTATGACGCCCGTATTGCCGCTATTGATTATACCCTGGCGCACGATGATGGTATTTCGTTGCGCAACCTCGATCAGGCCCAGGTGATTTTACTTGGCGTTTCGCGCTGTGGAAAAACGCCCACCAGCCTCTATCTGGCGATGCAATTCGGTATTCGCGCGGCTAACTACCCTTTCATCGCTGATGATATGGATAATCTGACGCTGCCAACATCGTTAAAACCATTGCAGCATAAACTGTTCGGCCTGACCATTGACCCTGAACGCCTGGCGGCGATTCGCGAAGAACGTCGTGAAAACAGCCGGTACGCCTCATTGCGTCAGTGCCGCATGGAAGTTGCGGAAGTCGAAGCGCTGTACCGTAAGAATCAGATCCCCTGCCTGAACAGCACCAATTATTCCGTTGAAGAGATAGCCACCAAGATTCTCGACATTATGGGGCTTAATCGCAGAATGTACTAATAAACTAGTTCGATGGTTTGGTTTTTGTTATCATGCCGTTCAGCCTGCGAGGGGTGACACGCCTCGCACTTGAAATCAGCAGGGATTGGTTTATCGTGATGCCCATCACTTCCCGGTAGTCCTGCCGTTGAAGCAACAAATTTCTGAGACTTGTAATGAACAGAACCGACGAACTCCGTACTGCGCGTATCGACAGCCTGGTAACACCGAGCGAACTCGCGCAGCGGTATCCTGTATCGTCCTCCGTCGCCAGTCACGTTACCGACTCCCGACGCCGGATAGAAAAAATTTTAAATGGTGAAGATCCACGGCTACTGGTCGTCATTGGCCCCTGTTCGATTCACGATTTGAATGCTGCCATGGAATACGCGACGCAACTCCATACGCAACGCCAAAAGCATCAGGCGCGTCTGGAGATAGTCATGCGTACCTATTTTGAAAAACCTCGCACCGTAGTGGGATGGAAAGGCTTGATTTCCGATCCCGATCTGAATGGAAGTTATCGTGTCAACCATGGACTTGAACTGGCGCGCCGCCTGCTATTACAGGTGAACGAACTGGGAGTGCCAACCGCCACAGAATTTCTTGATATGGTCACGGGTCAGTTTATTGCCGATCTGATCAGTTGGGGAGCGATTGGCGCACGCACCACCGAAAGCCAGATCCATCGGGAAATGGCCTCTGCGCTCTCTTGCCCGGTTGGCTTTAAAAATGGTACGGATGGCAACACCCGCATTGCCGTCGACGCTATTCGCGCTTCCCGCGCCAGCCATATGTTTCTCTCGCCGGATAAAGACGGACAGATGACCATCTACCAAACGAGTGGAAATCCGTATGGGCACATCATCATGCGCGGCGGTAAAAAACCGAACTACTATGCTGAAGATATTGCCGCCGCCTGCGACACGTTGCATGAATTTGATCTTCCGGAACATCTGGTCGTCGACTTCAGCCACGGCAACTGTCAAAAACAGCATCGCCGCCAGTTGGATGTCTGTGATGATATCTGCCAGCAGATTCGTAACGGTTCCACGGCGATTGTCGGGATTATGGCAGAGAGTTTTTTGCGGGAAGGCACGCAAAAAATTATCAGCGGTCAACCATTAATCTATGGTCAGTCCATTACCGATCCCTGCCTGAGCTGGGAAGCTACTGAAATTCTGTTAGAAAAACTCGCCGCTGCGGTAGACAGCCGCTTTTAATACCCCGCCCATCCTGCCGGGGATGGGCGTTTCTTCGATGCGTTACCCGCCCTTTTTCTCTACGCGCGCGTATATCACTCCACAGAATTAGCACTTGCTGTTATCGCATTAATTATTGATAATAATAATCATTGTGAGTTTGATTATTAATAAATAGCATATCGCGTATGGATAACACCGAGCTGCCTCACCCTAAGGAAATAGACAATGAAACGCTTCTCCCTGCTGCTGAACGGCGCGTCAACAGTCAGGCGCTATTAGGTCCGGACGGCAAAGTCATTATCGATCACAACGGTCAGGAGTATCTGTTGCGCAAAACTCAGGCCGGTAAGCTACTGTTAACCAAATAGCGCTCCGCCAGCGGACGATTCTGCTGGCGTCAGGCTAACTTGAACAACTGACCTCCAGCCGTTTTCCCCACTCCGGCGGGCGGCTGGCATAGTCATCATCCCGATCGATGAAAGGCTGACGTAAAATTTCATGTAACCGATGCAGTTCGGACATGTCCCCCTGTCCAGCCGCGTCTATTGCGCGTTGCGCCAGCCAGTTGCGCAACACTACCGCGGGATTCACACTTTGCATCTGCTGTTGGCGCAGCGCGTCATCCACCGCCTCTGTGCGTAATCGCGCCCGGTAGCGGTCGAACCAGCCATCGAACGCCGCGCGATCAATAAACGTATCACGCAACGGCGATGAGGCGCTCTGTTGCTCTGTATGGCTTAACATCCGAAATGTACGGGTATAATCACTTCCTTCGCGCGCCATCAGACTAAACAATTCATTCAGTAAAACGTTATCGTCTTTTTGCTCGGTAAAGAAGCCCAGCTTCTGTCGCATTCGCTGCCCATAGCGCGTTAACAACGCGTCCTGGTAGCGATCCAGCGCTCTGTTTAAAGCGTCGATCTCAATAAAAGGGGTTAACGTTTGCGCCAGACGTTGTAAATTCCACAACGCTACCGACGGTTGATTATCGAAGCGGTAACGTCCCTGATGATCGGAATGGTTGCCAATGAAGCCAGGATCGTAGTCGTCAAGAAAACCAAAGGGACCATAGTCGATGGTCAACCCCAGAATCGACATGTTATCCGTATTCATGACGCCGTGCGCAAAACCTATGGTTTGCCAGTCGGCGATGAGTCTTCCGGTACGCGCCGCCACCTCTTCAAACCACAAATCATATTTTTCTGGCGCATCCTGCCATTGCGGCCAGTAATGACGAATAGCGAAATCAGCCAGTTGCTGAACTTTTTCCGGCTCACGGCGGTAGTAAAAATGTTCGAAATGACCAAAACGCATATGACTTTGCGCCAGACGCATTAACATCGCGCCCGCTTCCTGCGTTTCTCGCTGCACCGGCGTATCGCTGGTTACGATAGATAACGCGCGCGTAGTGGGAATACCCAGATAATGCATGGCTTCGCTGGCAAGGCTTTCACGTATGGTTGAACGCAGCACAGCGCGTCCGTCCCCCATTCGCGAATAGGGTGTTAATCCAGCGCCTTTCAGATGCCAGTCGAGGGTCGAGCCATCCGCCAGGAGTTGTTCGCCCAGCAAAATACCGCGCCCGTCGCCAAGTTGCCCTGCCCAGACACCGAACTGATGCCCACTATACACCTGCGCTACGGGCGACATGCCAGGCAATAGGGTTTCACCGCCCCAAACGCCTGCGCCGTTTGTAACGTCAAATAGCGAAGCGGGAATGGCTAACTGCTGCGCCAGTTTGTCGTTATACCAAATCAGACGCGTATTTTTTAACGGTGTGGGTAAAAGCGCGGTATACGTTGCTGGCAGTTCATCGCGCCAGTGGGCAGTAAAAGACAGGGTCATAGGGCCTCCTGTCTCCAGTGTAGACGGTTAATCACCGGTTAAACACCGGCAAACAGAAAGGTTATCTCTGAACGAGTCTAACTAGCTGGCTTACCGGCACCGGAGGCCACAGCCCTCCCTGTAAAGCGCTAAATCCCAATGGCGCAGCGCGCGCAAACATTGCCTCATTGTCAATACCGGCAATCATCAGAGACTCGCAACTGCTGGAGATCTGTGCAACTATGGCGTGCATAAACGGTTCGAATGAGATCATGTCAGCACGCTGCTGAATAAAATTTTTATCCAACATAATTCGTTTGAAAAGCCCATCGAAAATAGCTTTAGTAGATGCCTCGCCTGCTCCAAAATTTGCCAGCATTAATGGGAAATGCATTGCCAGATTGGCTAATGTTTCATTCTCCTTGCCGTGGTTTAATCCAGGATAATTCTCATTTATAGCTAATTCAAGAAACGGAAAACGCGCCGCCCGAGAAAAAAGTTCGCTATCTAATAATAATAAGCCACTAATTGCGGGTGGTAAATTAAGCCATGCAATAAGTTTATGCTGAATAAAAAAGTGTTGACACGTTTCTAACAGTGCAAGTTTTTCAACAAATAGACAGTATTGTTCCTCCACCGAAAGGCGTGGCGCCACCAACTCAGTCGGCATCCGCACAGCACCATCTTCAGTAGCAAACGTCGCAATAATTTCTAAGCCAACAAGCCGAGCGTTTTTATCCATTGCGGGAAGGAAAAAGAGTTCGGAATGGTAAAGCTCATCAAGTGAAGCAATCATTACGCCAGTCCCATGGTTAGAGCGTTATTCGCCATCCAGTCACTACGGACGGAAACAGACGCAACTTCAGATATTGATTGAAGCGTCATCATTTTTCTTTTTTACCGGTAAACCGGTTCCTTTTTTAACTTACCCTGATTATAAACCAATATCTAACGTTGTACTTTTAACAGGACGTGAAAATGCCCATTTTTAATAGAAGTACGTTTGTAAATGCTACGGTTATATCGTTATATAGGATGACGACAGGCGTCATAAGTTCAACCAGCGATATGCTAAAAATAGACCATAAAAATTATGTCGTCTGCGAGATTAAATTCGCCGCGCCTGCCAGAAGTTTTTCCGCCAGTACACATTATCCAGCGATGAACGCATCACACCACGACTGGTAGAGGCATGAATGAACTCATTATTTGTATCGTAAATACCAACGTGTAAACCACTTTCTCCCGAACCGGTTTTAAAGAAAACCAAATCTCCGGGAAGCAATTCATCTTTATCGATTCTGGTACCAATTTTTGATTGCTCACGCGTATCGCGCGGCAACTGCAAATCAAACTTATCACGCATAGTGACTACCACAAAACCGGAACAGTCCACGCCTCTGCGACTCATACCGCCGTAGCGATATGGCGTACCGCGCCATGACTGCAACTGATCGTCCAGACCCGCAATGACGGTAATCGAGTCTGATAACCTGGCGTTTGGCGCCGGCGCCCGGTGAGTACTGCATCCTGCCAGGAACAATGCTGTGATAACAAGAAGCCAAAAACGCATGCCGCAACAATCCTCTGTTTTTATTTTCGTATTAATTTAGCGTCGAAATTACCTGCTTTTCAAGAAACGATTTCACTTAAGTGCCCAATATGAGCATTTGATGGCCCTCGACATCGACTCGCCGAAAGCTCAACCCGTAGGCTTGCGCCAGATAAAATGGAGTGAGAACCTCATCCCGGCGGCCGCAGGCAATGAGTTTACCGCGCTTTAGTAACCAGGCTTTATGCGCATGGCGCAGCGTGTGGTTCAGATCGTGACTGCTCATCACAATCGCGATTCCAGCCTGACACAACTGGTGTAATACCCGGTCCAGAGCGTTTTGTTGCGCAACATCAAGGCTATTCATCGGTTCATCAAGCAGCAGTAATTGACCGACCGGATTAGCGTCGGGATGAATTTGTAGTATGACGGCAGCAAGGCGAACACGCTGCCACTCGCCGCCGGAAAGCTGATTGACGCATCTCCCCAGTTTGTCGCCCAATCCAAGCATATCGGCCACGTCGTTAAGATGCCCGGTTCGCGTTTTATCAGGTTGATGCAATGTCAGGTAGTGCCAGACCGGCATAGCGAAGGGCGGATTTTGTTGTTGCGCAAGGTAAGCGCGGTGTTGGGCAAGCTTTGACGCTATCCATGTCTCTAGCGGCGCTCCGCCAAACCTAATGCTCCCCTCGCCGGAGGTTAACCCTGCCATACGTGCCAGAAGCGTGCTTTTCCCGGCGCCGTTCGGCCCGACAAGGTGAAGGATCTCTCCTGCGCTTACTTCGCCGGAAAGCGGCCCCAGGCGGGTGCTCTCGGCGACATCCTTTAATTGCATCAATTGAGACATTATTTTGCCAACGCGATTTTTATGCTTTCCATCACAATAGGATCTTCAGGCGTCATATCCGGTGAAAAACGCTGTACTACCTGACCATCCCGGCCCACCAAAAATTTTTCAAAATTCCACAGAATATCATCCGGATAGAGCGGAGTACGCCCTTTGCTTACCATTCGTTCGTAAAAACCGCTCTTGTCCGGCGCGACTGCCGTTGGCGCAGCGGCTATCAGTTTTTGGTACAGCGGATGGCGCGCTTCTCCATTCACGTCAATTTTGCTGAACATCGGGAATGTTACGCCCCAGGTGTTGGCGCAGTAGGTTTTAATCTCTTCTTCACTGCCTGGTTCCTGCCCCATAAACTGATTGCAGGGAAAGCCCAACACGACAAACCCCCGATCTGCCCACGCCTTATGGATATTTTCCAACTGTTCATATTGCGACGTCAGACCACATCTGGAGGCGACATTCACAATGAGCAGCACTTTTCCAGCGTATTTTTCAAGTGTAGTGGCCTCTCCATCAATCGTCGTAACATGAGTATTAAGAAGCGAGTTTTGCATGGCGTCTCCCTGATGTCGGTAGAATAGTGGGTTTCATCGTTAGCCTTTAATCATAGACTGCGAATGATGAAAACAGTTGCTTACCGATGCGCTAACGCGCAGATTTGAGCAGCAGCCAGATAAATACCGGCGCGCCCAGCGTGGCGGTGACGACCCCGATAGGCAGTTCAGCCGATGCCAGCGCCAGGCGGGCGACCACATCAGCCAATAGCAGCGCGATAGCCCCGGCCAGCGCACAACCGGGAAGTAAAACCCGGTGATCGGTTAAACCACATAAACGCAGGATATGCGGAATGACCAGGCCGATAAAACCAATCGCCCCCGCCATCGCCACACTGACGCCCACCATCCAGCCGGTAGCGACGACTAGCAGATTGCGCCAGAGCCACAGCGGCAGTCCGAGCTGCCGCGCCGGAGTCTCCCCTAGCGCCAGTATATTCATCGGTTGCGACTGACAACATATCCAGATCAGCACCGGGATGAGCGCCGTCATCAGCCAGCTCTGCTGCCAGTCAACGCCGCCGAATCCTCCCATCATCCAGTACATTAATTGCCGCAAATCGAAAGAGGTGGAAAAATAGATGGCCCACGTCATCAGCGCACTGCAGATAATGCCCAGCGCGACGCCCGCCAACAACAAGCGGCTGGTAGAGAGATGGCGGCGCGCAAAACGCAGTAGAATTAACGTAATAGTGAGCGCGCCGGCTATAGCGCACAGTCCCAGCGACCATCCTGGCAGTTGCCCCTGCCCCAACAGGACGGCGGCAATAAGCCCAACACCGGCCCCGTTCGAAACGCCGAGTAAGCCAGGTTCAGCAAGCGGATTTTCAAACAGCGCCTGCATCACTGCGCCAGATAGCGCCAGCGAAGCGCCAACCAGCAATACCGCAAGCGTACGGGGAAGGCGAATTTGCCAGACAAACAGCTCCCCCCGGGAGCTTAACCAGTCACCGGGAGCAATCCACTGTTCGCCTGCGCATAAACTCAGAAGTGTAGCCAGTAGCACCAGCAGTGACAGGCTCAGAAGCCAGCGTACGTTTCGTCGCTGTTGTTGGCGGGCAAAAGTCAGCATGTTATCCATTCAGCTGAAAAGAGGTAGCGTGATTTTACGGTGGGTATTCCATACTTGAAAGAAAAAAGGCCGCAATGCGGCCTTTTTAGTTATACGCGTCATCTTTCAGACTGGCAAATCCCCTCGCCTCCTGCAGATCGACTTTCAGGAGAGCAGGATATCTGCCGCAATGCACCCTGATGGATGTTATGCCTGGATCTGATTACTCTTCTTTGGGCGAAGCGTTTTCGACCCGGCTCTTTAACTTCTGTCCGGGTCTGAAGGTCACCACGCGCCGTGCTGTAATAGGAATATCTTCACCCGTTTTCGGGTTACGCCCCGGACGTTGATTTTTATCACGCAGATCGAAGTTACCAAAACCAGAGAGTTTCACCTGCTCACCGTTTTCCAGAGCACGACGGATCTCTTCGAAAAACAGTTCAACCAGTTCTTTGGCATCCCGCTTGCTAAGCCCAAGCTTATCAAACAGATATTCTGACATTTCAGCTTTTGTAAGCGCCATAGGTTCAATCCCTCAATGATGCCTGGAATCGCTCTTTTAATGCCTCTACACATTTGGCGACGGTAGCGGCAATCTCCTCTTCTTCGAGTGTACGGTTGGTATCCTGAAGGATCAGGCTGATAGCGAGGCTCTTATAACCCTCCGCAACACCCTTACCGCGGTACACGTCAAATAAGTTTACGCCAACTACCTGATTTACGCCAACTTTCTTACATTCGGATAAAATATCCGCTGCGGGAACGTTTTCTGCAACAACAACCGCAATGTCGCGACGATTGGCCGGGAAGCGTGAAATCTCCCGCGCCTGAGGCACGATACGGTCTGCCAGACTATTCCATTCCAGTTCAAACACCAGCGTACGACCATTTAGATCCAGTTTACGTTCCAGTTCTGGGTGAACAACCCCAATAAAACCAATACGTTCATCTTTCAGATAAATCGCCGCAGACTGTCCCGGATGCAGCGCCGGATTCATCTCCGGCTTGAACTGGATATCGTCCAGTTTGCCGGTTAAATCCAACACCGCTTCCAAATCGCCTTTCAAATCATAGAAATCAACGGTCTCTTTTGCCAGGTTCCAGTGTTCATCATAGCGGTTACCGCAAATCACGCCAGCCAGCATCAGATCCTGCCGAATACCCAGATTGGCTTGTGTATCCGGAACAAAACGTAAACCGGTTTCGAAAATACGCACGCGATTCTGCTGACGGTTCTGGTTATAAACTGCTGTCGCCAGCAATCCGCTCCACAGCGACAGACGCATCGCCGACATCTCAACGGAGATAGGATTTGGCAGCAGCAGCGCTTCTACGCCCGGATGGATGAGTTGTTGTACTTTAGGATCGACAAAGCTATAGGTAATTACTTCCTGGTAGCCTTTGTCGTTCAGCATAGTTTTAACCCGCTTCAACGACAGATCGGCTTCACGATGCGTCCCCATGATTAAACCGGCCTGGATTGGCTCGTCCGGAATATTGTTATAGCCGTAGACGCGGGCGACTTCTTCCACCAGATCTTCTTCAATCTCCATATCGAAACGCCAGCCCGGCGCAACGGCTTTCCACTCATCCTGCCCTTCGGTTACTTCACAACCCAGACGACGCAGAATATCGCTGACCTGCTCATCCGCAATGTGATGCCCGATCAGGCGATCCAGTTTGCTGCGACGCAACGTAATGGTGGCACGTTTCGGCAGAGTAGCTTCGTTCGTTATGTCGATTACTGGACCGGCTTCACCGCCGCAGATATCAAGAAGCAGGCGGGTCGCACGCTCCATCGCTTTATATTGCAATGCCGGATCAACGCCGCGCTCGTAGCGATGAGACGCATCGGTATGCAGACCGTGGCGGCGAGCGCGACCGGTGATAGACAACGGGTTAAAGTACGCGCACTCCAGCAACACGTTTTGCGTTTCACCGTTCACACCGGAATGTTCGCCGCCAAAAATACCGCCCATTGCCAACGCTTTCTGATGGTCAGCAATAACCAGAGTATCGGTATCCAGCTTAGCCTCGGAGCCATCGAGCAGAACCAGCGTTTCACCTTTTTTCGCCATCCGCACGACAATCCCGCCGTCAATACGGTCTTTGTCGAAGGCGTGCATCGGTTGGCCCAGCTCAAGCAGGACATAGTTAGTGACGTCAACCACCGCATCAATGGAACGAATACCGCAGCGACGCAGTTTCTCTTTCATCCACAGCGGCGTCGGCGCGTTAACATTGATGCCTTTCACCACCCGGCCAAGATAGCGTGGGCACGCATCAGCAGCGTCTACCGTAATCGGCAGCGTATCGCTGATGGTTGCCGCAACCGGCGTCATTTCCGGCTCCTGCAACGAGGCTTTGTTCAGTACAGCCACATCACGAGCGATGCCGATGATGCCTAAGCAGTCCGCACGGTTCGGCGTGACGCTAATTTCGATGGTATTGTCATCAAGCTTCAGGTATTCGCGAATATCGGTACCGATCGGCGCATCCGCTGGTAGTTCGATAATGCCGCTGTGATCGTCGGAAATCCCCAGTTCGGAGAAGGAGCACAGCATCCCTTCAGATGGTTCGCCGCGCAGTTTCGCCGCTTTAATTTTGAAATCGCCCGGCAGGATGGCGCCAATGGTGGCCACCGCGACTTTCAGCCCCTGACGACAGTTTGGCGCGCCGCAGACGATATCCAACAGGCGTTCGCCGCCGACGTTGACTTTCGTTACGCGCAATTTGTCAGCGTTCGGGTGCTGGGCACACTCAACCACTTCCCCAACCACAACGCCATTGAAACTTCCCGCGACCGGCTCAACACCGTCGACTTCCAGGCCAGCCATCGTAATCTGGTTTGCCAGAGCATCGCTATCGATTGCCGGGTTAACCCACTCGCGTAACCACAGTTCGCTGAATTTCATTATTTTATCCTGCCTTTATTTAAACTGTTTGAGGAAACGCAGATCGTTTTCGAAGAATGAACGCAGATCGGTGACACCGTAACGCAACATGGTCAGACGCTCCATCCCCATACCAAAAGCAAAGCCGGAATAGATTTCCGGATCGATACCGACATTACGCAGCACATTCGGATGCACCATTCCGCAGCCCAGCACTTCCAGCCATTTGCCGTTTTTGCCCATCACATCCACTTCGGCAGAAGGTTCGGTAAACGGAAAATAAGAGGGACGGAAGCGAATCTGCAGATCTTCTTCAAAGAAATTACGCAGGAAGTCGTGCAGCGTCCCTTTGAGGTTGGTGAAGCTGATGTTGGTGTCAACAATCAGACCTTCCATCTGATGGAACATCGGAGTATGCGTCTGGTCGTAGTCATTACGGTATACGCGGCCCGGCGCGATAATACGGATCGGCGGTTGCTGCGCTTTCATCGTCCGGATCTGGACGCCAGACGTCTGGGTCCGCAGCAGACGGGTCGCGTCAAACCAGAAGGTATCGTGATCGGCGCGGGCCGGATGATGACCCGGAATGTTTAACGCATCGAAATTATGATAATCGTCTTCGATTTCCGGGCCAGTCGCCACGGTAAAACCAAGCTCGCCGAAGAAACTTTCAATACGGTCAATGGTACGCGTGACCGGATGCAGACCGCCGTTCTCAATACGGCGCCCCGGCAGAGAGATATCGATGGTTTCAGCGGCCAGACGGGCGTTAAGCGCTGCGCTTTCCAGCTCGGCTTTACGCGCGTTAAGAGCCTGTTGTACCTGCTCTTTCGCTGCGTTAATGACTGCCCCGGCTGCCGGACGTTCTTCCGGCGGCAGATCGCGTAAGGTCGTCATCTGAAGGGTTAAATGCCCTTTCTTGCCCAAATATTCGACGCGTACATTATCTAACGCGGCAACATCTGACGCCTGGTTAATGGCGGCCGCTGCATTGGCAACCAGCTCTGCGAGATGTGACATGGTTTTCCTCATTGTGTCGGTGAAGACACCGGTTCATTGGATGTAATCTCTCGATTTCAGGTACAAAAAAAGCCTCCATCAGGAGGCTTTTTTTGCGCTGTTTTTCGTTTCGTTTTTCACGCGCTAGCCTCCTGGGATCAGGTGCTAAAGTAAAAAAAGAAACGGAAAATAGCAGCGTTCATGCTTGCGTTACCTTATGTGGTAAAACCGGATATCCTTTATTGAAAAGGGTTACGAGTTAATTGTCAATTCACTGAACCGTAATTAAAAGAGAGGGAGCCAGGCTCCCTCTCTTCACTGGCTTATGCCAGAGCTGCTTTCGCTTTTTCAACCAGCGCGCTGAACGCGACTTTGTCAAATACGGCGATATCAGCCAGGATCTTACGGTCGATTTCAACAGAGGCTTTTTTCAGGCCGTTGATGAATTTGCTGTAAGAAATACCGTTCTGACGTGCTGCTGCGTTGATACGCGCAATCCACAGTTGACGGAACTGACGCTTACGTTGACGACGGTCACGGTAAGCATACTGACCAGCTTTGATAACTGCCTGGAAGGCAACGCGGTATACGCGAGAACGCGCACCGTAGTAGCCTTTGGCTTGTTTCAAAATTTTCTTGTGACGTGCGCGTGCAATTACACCACGTTTTACGCGAGCCATATGTGCTCTCCTGTATCTATTCTAATTAAAAAGTTAAAAACGTTAACGGCTTATGCGTACGGCAGGCACGCGATAACCAAGCCCAGATCGCCTTTAGAAACCATGGCTTTCGGACGCAGGTGACGTTTACGTTTAGTCGCTTTTTTGGTCAGAATGTGACGCAGGTTAGCGTGCTTGTGCTTAAAACCACCTTTACCGGTTTTTTTGAAGCGCTTAGCAGCACCGCGTACGGTCTTAATTTTTGGCATTTTAATAACTTCCACTTCGCATTGTTAATAAACGAAACCCAGGCGAACAAAACCTGTGAAGCCCGAAAGCTTCACAGAATTGTTACTTGAAGGCCTTACTGTTTCTTCTTGGGAGCAAGCACCATTATCATCTGGCGGCCTTCGATCTTCGTTGGGAAGGATTCGACCACTGCCAGTTCTTGCAAATCGTCTTTCACGCGATTAAGCACTTCCATACCGATTTGCTGGTGAGCCATCTCACGACCGCGGAAACGCAGCGTGATTTTGGCCTTATCGCCCTCTTCGAGAAAGCGAATCAGGCTGCGGAGTTTTACCTGATAGTCGCCTTCATCTGTCCCAGGACGGAATTTAATTTCCTTAACCTGGATAACTTTTTGCTTTTTCTTCTGTTCCTTAGAAGACTTACTCTTTTCATAGAGGAATTTGCCGTAATCCATTATACGACAAACCGGCGGCTCGGCGTTAGGGCTGATTTCGACTAAGTCTACTCCGGCTTCTTCAGCTTTTTCCAGAGCTTCTCTCAGACTCACAATACCAAGCTGCTCGCCTTCCAGACCTGTTAAGCGAACTTCTTGCGCGCGAATTTCGCTATTAATACGATTCGGACGCGCCGTTTGAACTCGTTTTCCGCCTTTAATACTTTATTCCTCCAGTTGTTGAAGACTGCGGCTGCGAATCTCTTGTTGCAGCTTCTCAATCACCTCATTTACGTCCAGACTGCCCAAGTCTTTACCGCGGCGGGTGCGAACGGCAACTTTGCCTGCTTCCACCTCTTTATCACCACAGACCAACATATAAGGGACACGACGTAAAGTGTGCTCGCGGATTTTAAAGCCAATCTTCTCATTTCTCAAGTCTGCTTTTACACGAATGCCCGCATTTTGTAGTTTCTGCGTCAATTCGTTAACGTATTCAGACTGCGAATCGGTAATATTCATCACCACTACCTGAACCGGCGCAAGCCAGGTCGGGAAGAAACCAGCAAACTCTTCTGTCAGGATACCGATGAAGCGTTCCATCGACCCAAGAATCGCACGGTGAATCATTACCGGCACCTTACGCTCGTTGTCTTCGCCTACATAGGAAGCGCTCAGACGAGACGGTAAGGAGAAGTCCAACTGTACTGTACCGCACTGCCATGCCCGATCGAGGCAGTCATATAGGGTAAATTCAATTTTCGGACCGTAGAATGCGCCTTCACCCAGTTGATACTCAAACGGAATATTATTCTCTTCCAGCGCAACCGCCAGATCCGCCTCAGCACGATCCCACATCTCATCGCTGCCAATACGTTTGTCAGGACGAGTGGAAAGCTTGACGACAACCTTCTCGAAGCCAAAGGTGCTGTACATATCGTAGACCATACGAATACAAGCGTTAACTTCATCGCGGATCTGCTCTTCTGTAC
Organism: Salmonella enterica subsp. arizonae; assembly: GCF_008692845.1. Taxonomy (GTDB): domain Bacteria; phylum Pseudomonadota; class Gammaproteobacteria; order Enterobacterales; family Enterobacteriaceae; genus Salmonella; species Salmonella arizonae. The sequence continues at coordinate 217,192 of NZ_VXJW01000001.1, read as the reverse complement.
AGAAGATATGCGCATCATCCTGGGTAAAACCGCGCACGCGCATCAGACCATGCAGCGCGCCTGACGGCTCGTTACGGTGGCAACTCCCAAACTCCGCCATACGTAGCGGCAAATCACGATAGGATTTCAGACCCTGGTTAAAGATCTGAACGTGGCCCGGGCAGTTCATCGGTTTGATGCAGTATTCGCGGTTTTCTGAAGACGTGGTGAACATCGCATCTTTATAGTTGTCCCAGTGCCCGGTTTTTTCCCACAGCACGCGGTCCATCATGAACGGGCCTTTTACTTCCTGATACTGGTACTCTTTGAGTTTAGAACGAACAAAGACTTCCAGCTCGCGGAAAATAGTCCAGCCGTCGTTATGCCAGAATACCATGCCCGGCGCTTCTTCCTGCATATGATACAGATCGAGCTGCTTACCAATTTTACGGTGGTCGCGTTTTGCAGCCTCTTCCAGGCGCTGCAGATAGGCGTTCAGGGCTTTTTTATCTGCCCACGCCGTGCCGTAAATACGCTGCAGCATCTTATTATTACTGTCGCCGCGCCAGTATGCGCCTGCGGTTTTCATCAGTTTGAAGTGATGGCAAAAACGCATATTCGGTACATGCGGACCACGACACATGTCGACATATTCTTCATGGTGGTACAAGCCAGGTTTATCATCATGGGCAATATTTTCATCAAGAATAGCCACTTTGTAAGTCTCGCCGCGCTTCACGAAGGTTTCGCGCGCGTCATGCCAGCTCACCTTTTTCTTGATAACGTCGTAATCTTTCTCGGCGAGCTCATGCATCCGCTTTTCGAGCGCTTCAACATCTTCCTGGGTTAGCGTGCGGTCAAGATCAACGTCATAGTAAAAACCGTTGTCGACAACCGGCCCGATAGCCATTTTCGTGTGCGGCCAGAGTTGCTTGATGGCATGGCCTAACAGATGCGCACAGGAGTGACGAATGATCTCAAGCCCCTCTTCATCTTTTGCGGTGATGATGGAAAGCGTCGCATCATTTTCAATCAGATCGGAGGCATCAACCAGCTCGCCGTTCACACGACCCGCAATGGTGGCTTTCGCCAGGCCAGGACCAATGTCCAGCGCAACATCCATTGGGCTTACAGGGTGATCATAATGGCGTTGGCTGCCATCAGGAAGAGTAATAACAGGCATGTTATATCCTTATTTGCAGTGGTGACCCATACGCAAGATCACATACAAAGAGAAAATTAATTTATTAACAGTAAGTTGCGTATCCATCTAACCAACAATTGCTAAATTGGTACACAATCTGGTACACAAATGATCATCCGCTACGCGTGATCTGTCATTTGGTCAAATGATGGTAACACTAATAAAAGGGAGATTGCACCTTTCTGTGTTACATCACCGTTCCATCATCAAATTCCCAGGATCTCATGATGTTGGAGGGAAGCAAGCTGGGGAGGTAATTCCCGCCTGTGCCGCGCCGACAGAAAAATTTATCTGGCGCGCTGTGGGGAATGTGAAAAATCAAGGCCAAGAACTGATGGAGCCTGTTACCTAACACGCAGTAGATCAGAGTACCTTGTGGTGTACCGCGGCGAAAGCATTTCTCGCTTCATAGCCCACTGTCGCAGAATCCCCTGCCCGGCGAAGTATAGCGTCCCCTTCCCGTCTTTTGCGTTAAGGTGGTCCAGCACTTCCATCAGTTTCTCGCTACCAGCGCGCGGCGCGTTATCATCGAAAAGGTTGAGTTGCGCTACGCCCTGGCTGAAGAAGTCACCCAGCATCACACCCGCTTTCTGGTAGCGGTGGCCATCTCGCCAGATTTTATCCAGGCACTTCACAGCCGCATTGATAATGTCGCGTGAATCCTGCGTGGGGGTGAGAAGCATCACACTGGCGCTGTTGCCGTAGCATGGCTCGTTCAGGACAAAGGGGGATGTTTTGACGAATGTTGAAATGAAACGACAGTACTGATGCTCGCCACGGAGTTTCTCTGCCGCGCGCGCAGCGTAGCTGCAAATAGCCTGGCGCATCTCCTCATAGCTTGTGACTCGCTCGCCGAAAGAACGGCTACAAACGATTTCCTGCTTTGTCGGCGCAAACTCTTCAAGTTCCAGACATGGCTCTCCGCGAAGCTCTCTCACGGTACGCTCCAGCACTACATTGAAATGTTTCCGGATAAAGCGGATATCGGAATCAGCCAAATCCAGAACCGTTCTGATGCCCATGACTTCCAGCTTCTTGTTGATACGATGCCCTACACCCCAGACTTCACTCACCGGCAATACCGCCATAAGTTTACGCTGACGCTCAACATTCGATAAGTCGACTACGCCGCCCGTTGATTGCTGCCACCGTTTTGCTGCATGATTAGCCAGCTTTGCCAGAGTTTTGGTCTGCGCAATTCCCACCCCCACAGTCAAACGCGTTCGTTGTTGTATCGTGGCGCGAATCTCCCTACCAAAATCTGTCAGATCGCGGCAATTTCTTACTCCTGTCAGATCACAAAAAGCCTCATCGATGCTGTAAATCTCAACCCTCGGCGACATCTCTTCGAGCATGGTCATTACCCGATTCGACATATCAGCGTAAAGCTCGTAGTTGCTGCTGAAGCAAACGACACCGGATCGCCGGAAGAGTTCTTTCTGTTTGAAGTATGGCTCGCCCATTGCGATACCGAGCTGTTTCGCCTCAGCGCTGCACGCTATGACGCATCCGTCGTTATTTGAGAGAACTACGACAGGGCGTCCCTTCAAATCTGGTCTGAATACAGTCTCACAACTGGCGTAAAACGAATTTACATCGCAAAGCGCGAACATACTTAACTCGCTACTTTAACGATGAAAGTAACGACGCCGAATACGTCCAGCGTGTCTTCACTGCCGATGATGATCGGTGAATAGGCGCTGTTCATCGGATTGAGCTGAACCGTAGGCCGCAGCTGCAGACGTTTAACAGTAAATTCCCCCCCCACAGCCGCGATAACAATATCGCCGTGTTCAGCAGTTCGTGAACTATCTACTACCAGCAGGTCACCGTCGCTAATGCCTGCTTCAATCATTGAATCACCAGTTGCTTTGACAAAATACGTTGAGCCAGGGTGAGAAACGAGCAATTCGTTAAGATCGATACGCTGTTCAACGTAGTCCGCCGCGGGACTGGGGAATCCACACGGCACTAAGTAACTGAAAAATGGGAGAGAAATAATTCCAGGCAATTCTGTAGGTCTGAAAAACTCCATAATCCATACCTTAAATACTGTTTTTATATACAGTAGTTTTAAAAAAGAAATAATTCAAGCATGTCATCACCTATCAACTGCTTAGATGTAGTAATTCTTTGATTTTTCTTATACAAAACTTTTCTAAAAACCAGTAATAGCGAGTTGACAAGTAGCACCAATGGGGCTATATTTAGACGCATGAGGTAACGGAAAGGCCGCCGTCCGAATCCCGAAAGGAAGAACGATGAGCACTAACGAAATGACCCAAGCCGAATTAGCAAAAATCAACGCTGAAATCGCTAAGCTGACTGCTGAGACATCGAAACTCAACAGAGAGTCAGCCTGGTATCCAATCGTCATTGCTATTGGTCTTATTGGAGCCGTAGCAAAACTGATTTAACAATTTAAGCCCCGGTAGGGGCTTTTTACAGGTGATACATGCGACTGATCAAAGACTACACGCCACCTACGCCGGAAGATCTGAACCAGTTAAAAGAGAAACTGGGTTATACCGGAGCACAGATGGCTGACCTTGCTGGCGTGGCAAGTAACAGCCAGTGGCGTAAATACACCGGCGGTGAATCCCCCAGAGCAATGTCGCCTCATATCCTGTTTTTTATGGCGGCACAACTTGCTTTAGACGATAAGGAATTAGCTTCCGTTCTGGAAAAAATGCAAGAAATCGGAGCTTCGTTTGAGAATATATAATGTTTTCTACAGGTTCTGCTTTCGTATTAAAAATTAGGATAAGAACATATTATAAATATTTTGAGGCAAATCATGGTTGATAAGATTATTTTAACTGTTACACCTATTTTTTCTATTCCGCCACGCAGCGCAGCAGCCGTCGAGACCTGGATGTATCAGGTTGCCAAGAGAACAAAGATACCAAACCGGATAGTATGCATAAGGGAAGAAGGATATCCGGATTTCACTACAGTTAACGAAAGATGCTCTATTCACCGCATCGGGTTCAGTAGAATTTATAAACGTATATTTCAAAAGTGGACTCGTCTGGACCCAATCCCTTACTCACAGCGTATTCTGAATATTGCAAAAGACTTCAATATTACTGACGAAAGCGTAATTATTGTACACAATAGTATGAAATTATACCGACAAATTCGTCAGCGCGCTCCTCATGTAAAGATGATAATGCATATGCATAATGCCTTCGAACCGGAAGGGTTAGATAAAGATGTCAAAATGATCGTTCCCAGTGAGTTCTTGAAGAATTATTACCGCAATCATCTCCCTTATGCAGATATTTCTATTGTCCCTAACGGAACAGATCCTTATTCCCTCGATAAAGACCTGGAGAAATTAAAGAAATCTGATCTAAATATTCCCTCTGATAAAAAAGTCATTTTTTACGCTGGCCGCATTTCTCCTGACAAGGGCGTAACTTTGCTTTTACAGGCTTTTGAATATTTGCTCAAAGAACGCAGCGATATAGAATTAGTTGTCGTTGGTGACTATATGAATAAAAGCAAAGGTGAAAAAGCCGCCTATCAGCGCGAAGTGCGAGAATTAGCAGAACGGCTAAAACCGCACTGCCATATGCTGGGAGGGGTTGCCCCAGAAAAAATATATAGCTATTATTCTTTGGCAGATTTAGTTGTTATCCCCTCTCAATTTCAGGAACCGTTCTGCATGGTTGCAATTGAGGCGATGGGCACAGGAAAACCTGTGCTGGTCAGTACACGCGGTGGAATGACAGAGTTTGTAAAAGAAAATGAAACCGGGTATCACTTGCAAGAGCCAATGACACCATTGACTATTGCACAAGATATAGAAAAAGTGCTCGATGCTCCTGACCTGAGCAATATAGCAAATAATGGAAGGAAATATGTTCTTGAAAATTATCTATGGTGGCATGTTACAAATAAATTCGAAAAAGTAATTGAAAAATGGTTTGATTAAATGTATTAGCTCAGACCTGATCTGACAGTTACTGGTTATTTATACAGGCATCTGTCAGATTACATCTGGCTTAACTTTTTCTCAGCCCAAATGCGCTTTCTATCAAGTAATATTTCCCTCGTCGTACGGCCACAACACATTTTCCCTGATGGGTTCGCTCATTATTATAGTGAGCCGGTCATTCATCAAGATCCAATTATAATGTATCAAGATCGACATATAACTTTTTACGGAACGCCACTTGATAAAACTCATTCAGTATCGTTTTATGGAACCGCTCGCGGATGCCGTTAGTCTGCGGCGACATCGCTTTGATTTTCGTGTGGTCGATATCATTTATCGCCAGATAAAGCTGATCATCATGGTGCTCCATTTTACCACAGCACTCAGTGCCTCTGCCGGTCAGTATTCTCAGCACCAGCCGTAAAATGGCAGCACACGATTATTCAGCAGATCCGCCTTAGTAATCAGCGCCTTGGTGATATACAACTTACAGTGAACAACTTTCGAGTACGTATCAACAAATATCTGCTGATAAATACGTCCGACGCCTTTCAGGTTGCCCACACAGAACGTCCTGTGAACCCAGATAACCCAGATGAGCGGTTTCAATCTCTCCACAGGCTTCGTCATCACTGACTTTACGCTCCAGCGCCGCGATCTGGCTGTCGGTCAGTTCGATGCCATTGCTGGTCACTTTCTCCTCCAGCGCTTTCAGGCATTTTTTGAAGTTCTCAGGGGGATGACGTAACCAGATGGAACGGACACCACTGCCGTAAATAAAAATGCCCTGTTTACGTCGCTCGTTGCTGGTCCGGTGCTGGCCGTGAGCCGGGAATGCGACAGCATAATCAACAACAGCCCGCTCAGTGGACTCATCGGTACGGTTTTTAAAGTTAGGCGAGCAGCGTCTACGATTTATCAACGCATCCACGCCCCACATAGCGCATCTCATCGACAACCTAACTTCTGCGCCAGATTCCCCTTTGTCGTTTTCACCTCGTTGGCTACCGCTTCAGGCAAGGCAGACCACAACGTCAGCACTGGCTTCGTTTTATGTTCGATAGCGTCCACAGTAACCTGGTAGTCGCAAAAATTCGCCGATCGGGGCGTATTCTGATCCATGATAAACGCGGCATAATTTCCTTCACTTTTTGACGGCGCCGTTCCGGTGAATAAAACTTTCCAGTAGCCGCTGGGAATTTCTACTGTAGCATCTTCTGGCAATGTAGCGATATGCCGCTCAAAAAGCGGGCCGGTTACCACATGTACTACGGATATATCAGCCTGTTTAGCAAGTTCGCGCACCCGGTTTTCCAGTGAAGCCCATGCCCCCTGATTCAGGGCGGATTTCTGCGGCGTAATATTCGATAAATAATTTAACGACGGCCAGTCTGATATACCGCCCAGCCCAGCCAACGGCGCCTGATGTCCCCTGTCGACTTTTAATAGCGCATGGGCATTCTTATAGGCGGAGGGCGCCAATGTATCCGAGGGCGGTAAATCGGGATCCTGCGCCCAGTTTCGCGGACGACCGCTTGCCTGGCTGGTTTTTGTCACGCTATAGGCAACCCAGTTCGCAAATTTCGTGGCGCTATTATTATTGAGCGTATAGGCATAACGGTAGAGGGTTTGATGACTTCCTCCCTGAGGACAGCCAACACTACAGTTATCAGGTTGCTGAACGAGTCCTTCACGATGAGGTAGCGCGGGCGCCGATGTTGTATCCTGGGGATGATACGATGTTGTACAGGCACTTAATAAAATTACGGGCAGTAATTTTAACAAATTAATGGTTTTACACACACTATTTTCCTTAATAATAAACACCCTAATAATACATGAGACAAGAATTTGGTGATCTTAACCCGGCAGAGATTAAGAAACCCCATCATTAAGGACAACATTACCACAGAAAAAATTAATAACAGGTTAACATTAAAACCATCAAATAAAATGAGCCCAAAAGGACACTCATGTTATTACATACAGGCATCATATTATATGCATAATCATAAAACCAACAATTGTTCGCACTCTGATAATAAATGAAAAAATGGGTACCCAATAACGTCTGTGGCGCAGATTTTTCAGGGCCATTTTTTCAACATTAAGGCAACGTATCATCTCAATAACTCGCTGCTGGCAGGAGTTCAGTTATATTAATGTTTTAAGAAGCACTGCGTGTCTTGCCTCGGTGCTTATTGCTTTGTGAAAAATAAGAGTATTCACTTTCATAATCAGGGGTAAAAAGTGAACAAATACAGCTATTATGCAACAACGTTTGCCGCCATACTCAGTACGACCACAATGGCTAATGCCAGTAGCCTTGCCATTTCATTGGCGAATGATGATGCAGGTATATTTCAACCAACATTAAATACTCTTTATGGGCACCAGGCTGCAGACCGGGATGATTATAGTTCTGGGCTATTTTTAGGCTACAGCCACGATATCAACGACGCCAGTCAGCTCTCTTTTCATATCGCACAAGATATTTATTCTCCATCAGGTGCTAACAAGAGAAAGCCCGAGGCTGTTAAGGGTGACCGTGCGTTCAGCGCATTTCTTCACACCGGACTGGAGTGGAATTCATTAGCTACGAATTGGTTACGTTATCGTTTTGGTACCGATATCGGTGTTATTGGTCCTGACGCAGGCGGTAAGGAGGTTCAGAATCGGGCGCACCAAATAATAGGCGCAGAAAAATACCCTGCCTGGCAGGATCAAATTGAAAACCGTTATGGTTATGCGGCAAAAGGCATGGTGTCTCTTACGCCAAGCGTTGATATTCTTGGCATCAATGTGGGCCTCTATCCAGAAGTCTCTGCAGTTGGCGGCAACCTTTTTCAGTATTTTGGCTATGGTGCAACTGTTGCGCTGGGAAATGATAAGACCTTCAACTCTGATAATGGATTTGGGTTACTGGCTCGCCGTGGATTAATGCATAGTCAAAAAGAGGGATTAATATATAAGGTTTTTGCTGGCGTTGAGCGTCGGGAAGTTGATAAAAACTACACGTTACAGGGGAAAACGTTGCAAACAAAAATGGAAACGGTGGACATTAACAAAACCGTGGATGAATATCGCGTCGGTGCTACCGTCGGCTATTCTCCCGTCGCATTTTCGCTTTCTTTAAATAAAGTTACGCCGGAATTTCGCACCGGGGGCGACTATTCTTATATAAACGGCGATATCACCTTCTTCTTCTGAGGCGCCATTGCGGAATAACCGGGTTACGCAACGTAACCCGGGGCAATATTACATCTTATAACCCAGCGTTACCGTAGTGCGACGATCGGTATGTTCAGGCGCTGATTCAGGCGGCTGCGAGTTCCATGTCAGATTATACCCCACCTTTAAACCAAAATGTTCGTTAATGGCGACATTGAGGGCCGTTTCCGAGTTCAGTGTGGTATCTTCTGCGCCAAATATTGACACTCCCTGCGTAAACTTAGCATTGTCGGTCAACTGCCAGGCATAGCTGCCGGAGGCATAACCCAGCGGCTGCGTTTCAGTGGTATCGTCCGTATGTTCGTCATAGCGAACCCCCGGGCCAAATTCAAAACGGAAGCTGTGTACTGGACCATTAAGGAACTGCCGCCCGTAACCGGTGGTCAGTACGTCGCGCTGACGATAACCGTTAAAACGATCTGTCAGCCAACTGGCCTGACCAAAGGCATAATCATAATTCGTTATATTAAAACGGTTACGCGCGCCTACCGCATATTTTTCTGAAGAGCGTTCATCATTAGAAGAAGTATTGCTGGCATTGCCCCATAACGACCATGCGGTACGTTGTCCGTACCAGGTCATCGTTGTGTCAGCCGTTAAAGAAGAACTTTTTGTATTGCCTGACTGGGCAAGGTAACCCGCATTCAGATTACCTTCAAAAGGTTTCTTCGCTGTGGAGGGATCATCCATGACAGTAAAAACGGAATCATCGGCGGCTGCATGCAGAGACGCGAACACGCCACCCGCCAGCATAACTGCAGCGGGTACTGTCTTCAAAAGCTTCATTTATAAAGAGTCCGTACAACTAAAAAAGAGACCACGACGGTCCCGGAAACTTTCATAGGGATCAATGACAAACGCCCCAGGAAAGGTAGCGAATTATAAGAAGCCCCGAATAACATAGCAATGAATTACTATTTCATTTTTTGAATAAGAACCCTCCCAAAGCATTAATTTATTTATATATCTTTACACCATACTTTTTAAATAAAGATTCGGAAAATCATATTGTTAATTACTTCACTTTCCGGTGATTAAGTGCCAGACTGAAATCAGCCTAACAGGAGGTAACGATGGTACGTATCTATACGTTGACGCTTGCGCCTTCTCTCGATAGCGCAACAATCACGCCGCAAATTTATCCCGAAGGTAAACTTCGCTGCTCCGCGCCGGTATTCGAACCTGGCGGCGGCGGTATTAATGTCGCTCGCGCCATTGCGCATCTTGGCGGCGCCGCGACCGCGATTTTTCCGGCTGGCGGCGCTACCGGTGAACATCTGGTTGCACTACTGGCCGACGAAAATGTCCCCGTTTCTACCGTCGATACGAAAGACTGGACTCGCCAGAACCTGCACGTCCACGTTGAGTCCAGCGGCGAACAATATCGTTTTGTTATGCCCGGCGCCACGCTGGACGATGACGAGTTTCGCCAGCTTGAAGAACAGGTGCTGGAAATTGAATCCGGAGCAATCCTGGTTATCAGCGGTAGCCTTCCGCCCGGTGTTAAGGTCGAGAAACTCACGCAACTGATTTCCGCCGCGCAGAAGCAAGGCATTCGCTGCATTATTGATAGCTCTGGCGACGCGCTCACCGCCGCGCTGGCGCTTGGCGATATCGAACTGGTAAAACCTAACCTGAAAGAATTGAGCGCGTTGGTCAATCGAGATCTTACGCAGCCTGATGATGTGCGCAAAGCAGCCCTGGAAGTAGTGCAAAGCGGCAAGGCGCGCCGGGTAGTGGTCTCTCTGGGGCCGCAAGGGGCGCTGGGCATAGACAGTGAGAATTGCATCCAGGTTGTTCCTCCCCCAGTGAAAAGTCAAAGTACTGTCGGCGCAGGCGACAGTATGGTGGGCGCAATGACGTTAAAACTGGCGCAAGACGCGTCGCTGGAAGAGATGGTGCGCTTCGGTGTGGCGGCAGGCAGCGCCGCTACGCTCAATCAAGGTACACGTCTGTGTTCTCGTGACGATACCCAAAAAATATACGCCTATCTTTCCGCGCAATAATCGTATCCCCCTCGCCGAGGGGGATACCGGAAAATCGGTTAACGGGCGGCGCATCCGCCGCTGTTAAAAACACAGTTGCTCCCAACGAGGTGAACGATGGCCAGTGGCGATATTACCCGTTATGTTATTACCGTAACCTTCCATGAAGATTCCCTGACCGAGATTAACGAACTCAATAACCATCTGACGCGCAGCGGTTTTTTGCTGACATTAACGGACGATAAAGGGAATGTGCATGAGCTCGGCACCAATACGTTTGGCTTTATTAGCGCTCAGAGCGCTGATGAAATCAAAGCGCTTGTCGCCGGACTTACGAAAAGCGCGTTAGATAAGGACGTCGACATTACCGTGACGACCTGGGAGGCGTGGAGTAAAAACGCACAATAAGTGCCATTCCCGCCGCGGCGCGTCCGCGATGTGCGTTAGCTCGTATTTTTTAACCGCATTTTTGCGCTAACTTTATGATCTGGCAGACAACGTGGGGAGAGACATTATGTGGCAGGCTATCAGTCGTCTTTTAAGCGAGCAAGTCGGTGAAGGCGAAATCGAACTGCGTAATGAACTGCCTGGCGGAGAAGTTCATGCCGCATGGCATTTGCGTTATGCAGGTCATGATTTTTTCGTGAAGTGCGATGAACGAGAAATGCTTCGCGGTTTTACCGCTGAAGCCGATCAGCTGGAGCTGCTCTCCCGCAGTAAAACTGTTGTTGTACCTAAAGTATGGGCGGTAGGTTCAGATCGGGATTACAGCTTTTTAGTCATGGACTACCTCCCGCCCCGCCCGCTGGACGCCCATAATGCGTTTATTCTTGGGCAACAGTTAGCGCACCTGCACGAATGGAGCGATCAACCACAATTTGGTCTCGATTTTGACAACGCGCTCTCTACCACGCCGCAGCCGAATGCCTGGCAACGCCGTTGGTCGACTTTTTTCGCCGAACAGCGCATTGGCTGGCAGCTTGAATTAGCTGCGGAAAAAGGCATTACCTTTGGCAACATTGACGCCATTGTTGAACATGTGCAACAACGTCTTGCATCGCACCAACCGCAGCCTTCTCTTCTACATGGCGATCTGTGGTCAGCGAACTGCGCGCTTGGCCCTGACGGCCCTTATATCTTCGATCCGGCCTGCTATTGGGGAGACAGAGAGTGCGATTTGGCGATGCTGCCGCTGCATACCGGTCAGCCTCCGCAGATATATGACGGCTATCAGTCCGTCTCGCCGTTACCGATGGATTTTCTCGACAGGCAGCCAATTTACCAACTCTACACCCTGCTTAATCGGGCAAGATTGTTTGGCGGTCAGCACCTGCTCATGGCGCAAAAAGCGATGGATCGGCTGCTTGCGGCATAGCTACACCGCCCATGCCGGATAAGCTGCGCACGTTATCCGGCATTTTCAGCTTACATAAAACCTAACAAAGTAAAGAAAAAGTAGCCGAGCACGATAATAATAACCGGCAAAATATAGAGCGAGAAAAACTGTAAAAAGATGGTATGGTGCGGCACCACGATACGTGACTCTATCTGCTCACGCGTTAGTCCTTCCGCGCCTTTTGCTTTTTCCAGGATCAATTGATCTTCCACGCCTTCACGTAAAAAACGTGACTGACGGCTCATTCTGGCACCGGAATCCTGCATCGCCAGTCCGACAAAAATCAGAATAAAAATCAGCCAGAAGCCGATGTTCAGACTTCCCTGAAAATTCGGCGTCGGCGAGTTGTACCAAAATACATTCAGAAACGGCGTATTCACGCGCATCATGTCTATCATTACGTGGGTAAAATCCAGCATTACCGCATTTATCCCTTCCTGCTTTTCACTATGCGCATACATAAATTTAAGAACTGAAATGAGAGTGGAAAGCAGCGCTGGAATAAAAATGACCCATCCTACAACTCTTTTTAGGATTGCAATGCGTCCAGCTTGTTGATACGTCATAAGTTCCCCTTGATAAAGACGCGTCGTTTTAGCCTAAGTCTACCTGGTGATTCCCATTTTCGCCTGATCTTTAAGGGCGTTATACTAGTAACATAGTCATAATGAACGTTTGATCCGTAATTTTTAATCTCATCAGGAGAGGTTGTGATGTCAACCCCGCGTCAAATTCTTGCTGCAATTTTCGATATGGATGGGCTACTGATCGATTCCGAACCGCTCTGGGATCGCGCTGAACTGGACGTGATGGCAAGTTTAGGCGTAGATATTACTCGACGCCATGAACTGCCGGACACGCTTGGGCTACGCATTGATATGGTTGTGGATCTTTGGTTTGCGCAGCAACCGTGGAGCGGCCCCGATCGCCAGGAAGTAACAAACCGCGTCATTGCCCGCGCTATTACGCTTATCGAAGAGACACGTCCTCTTTTGCCGGGCGTGCATGAGGCCGTGGCGCTGTGTAAAGCTCAGGGGTTATTTGTGGGGCTCGCCTCGGCATCGCCGCTGCATATGCTGGAAAAAGTGCTCACCATGTTCGAACTGCGCGACAGTTTTGACGCGCTAGCTTCTGCGGAAAAATTGCCTTACAGCAAACCGCACCCGCAGGTCTATCTTGATTGTGCGGCCAAATTAGGCGTTGATCCTTTGACCTGCGTGGCGCTGGAGGATTCAGTTAATGGTTTAATCGCAGCAAAGGCGGCGCGAATGCGCGCCATTGTGGTGCCGGCAGAAGAGAACCAGCGCGATCCACGCTTTGCGCTGGCGAATGTAAAACTTAGCTCGCTGAGGGGGCTGACGGCGGCGCATCTGCTCGGTTAAGATATTTCCGTAACAAAGCAAACAGGCGATTAGCCGCTTAGCCAGACGGCAAGCGGCTTTGACAGAGACAAAGAGTTACAACGTCACCACTTCCGCCTACTGTATAAAAACCCTATACTGTATGAATTGACAGTTTTATGGGTTTTATCATGACGGCGGAAGGACATCTTCTTTTTTCTATAGCCAGCGCGGTTTTCGCCAAGAATGCCGGGCTAACGCCGGTCCTTGCGCAGGGCGACTGGTGGCATATTATTCCTTCGGCTATTTTGACCTGCCTGCTGCCGGATATCGACCACCCCAAATCTTTTCTTGGTCAGCGTCTGAAATGGGTATCGAAACCGATCGCCAGAGCGTTCGGCCACCGGGGGTTTACCCATAGCCTGCTGGCGGTTTTTGCCCTACTGGCGACCTTTTACCTTAAAGTGCCGGATACGTGGATTATTCCCGCAGATGCGCTGCAAGGCATGGTACTCGGCTATTTAAGCCACATCGTCGCAGATATGCTCACGCCTGCGGGCGTTCCCCTATTGTGGCCGTGCCGCTGGCGTTTCCGCCTGCCTATCCTCGCGCCGCGAAAAGGCAATCAACTGGAGCGGTTTTTATGTATGGCGTTGTTTGCCTGGGCAGTGTGGATGCCGCAGTCTATTCCAGAAAACAGCGCAATACGCTGGTCTTCGCATATGATCAATATCCTGCAAATGCAGTTCAATCGTTTTATAAATCACCAGATTGATTAGTAAAACAACGCAAAAGTCATTTTTGGCATAACCCATTCTATTTGAATATAAGAACCAGCTCACAGTTCTGCTAACCTTGCGGCAACAGAATCGCTAAAACAGAGCGTTTCATAATAAAAAATTAGGAGAACGGGGATGAATTTTCCATTAATCGCGAACATTGCGGTGTTCGTCATTCTGCTGTTTGTACTGGCGCAAGCCCGTCATAAACAGTGGAGTCTGGCTAAAAAAGTGCTTATCGGCCTTGTGATGGGCGTGATCTTTGGTCTGGCCCTGCACACCATTTATGGCGCTGACAGTCAGGTGTTAAAAGACTCAATTCAGTGGTTCAATATTGTCGGCAACGGCTATGTGCAATTGCTGCAAATGATTGTTATGCCTCTGGTATTCGCCTCTATTTTAAGCGCCGTGGCGCGGCTGCATAATGCCTCTCAATTGGGGAAAATCAGTTTTCTGACGATCGGCACGCTGCTATTTACTACCCTTATTGCAGCTCTGGTGGGCGTGCTGGTTACCAATCTGTTCGGGCTGACGGCGGAAGGTTTGGTTCAGGGAGGCGCGGAAACCGCGCGTCTGAATGCCATTGAGACGAACTATGTCGGCAAAGTAGCCGATCTCAGCGTGCCGCAACTGGTGCTATCTTTTGTGCCGAAAAACCCGTTTGCGGATCTGACTGGCGCAAACCCTACGTCTATTATCAGCGTGGTGATATTCGCCGCATTTCTGGGCGTTGCCGCGCTCAAACTGCTGAAAGATGATGCGCCAAAAGGCGAGCGCGTGCTTATCGCTATCGATACCCTGCAAAGCTGGGTGATGAAACTGGTACGTCTGGTGATGCAACTGACGCCTTACGGCGTCCTGGCGCTGATGACCAAAGTGGTTGCCGGCTCTAATCTGCAGGACATCATTAAGCTGGGAAGCTTCGTGGTAGCGTCATATCTTGGTCTGGCGATTATGTTTGTGGTTCACGGCATTTTACTGGGCGCGAACGGTATCAGCCCGTTGAAATATTTCCGCAAGGTATGGCCGGTGCTGACATTTGCTTTTACCAGCCGTTCCAGCGCCGCCTCCATTCCATTAAATGTTGAAGCGCAAACCCGCCGCCTGGGCGTGCCGGAATCCATCGCCAGCTTTGCAGCCTCTTTTGGCGCGACCATTGGCCAAAACGGGTGCGCCGGTCTTTACCCTGCAATGCTGGCGGTAATGGTTGCGCCAACGGTCGGCATTAATCCATTAGATCCTGTATGGATAGCAACACTGGTGGGTATCGTTACCGTGAGTTCGGCGGGGGTTGCCGGCGTTGGCGGCGGCGCGACGTTCGCCGCGCTGATTGTGCTGCCTGCCATGGGCTTACCGGTCACGCTGGTCGCGCTGTTAATTTCCGTTGAACCGTTGATTGATATGGGGCGCACCGCGCTGAACGTGAGCGGCTCAATGACCGCCGGTACGCTGACCAGTCAGTGGCTGAAGCAGACCGATAAAACCATTCTCGATAGCGAAGAAGACGCCGAACTGGCGCACCGATAGTACGTTATCGGGAGTTCACATCGCCCTCCAGCACACGAGGTTCAGTAACTAAAGATTGCTTGTCACTAAAAGCGCCGGTACTTGAGACCGGCGCTTTTAATTTTGCTTAGTCAGCGATTTCGTTTTCCTGGCGAACCTGATTCGCCCAGCGCTGCGCCGATTCCGGCACGCTAAAGGCGGGCGACCGTTGAAATGACTCCCCCATCAAAACAAATGCAACATATTTACCGCGCAGTATCCAGACGTCGCGAAACGCATCCATTTTTATCGCATGTTCCGGCGGCGCGGGTTCAACACGCGGAATATAGCTAATAATCTGGCGATTTTGCTGGCGAAGAGGTTTCATCATTAATGCTTCACTAAAAGGCTAAGGCTAAAAATCAGAAAAACACTATCTTAGCCGATCTTCCCCCTCAACGTCCTGCTCTGCGCGTGCGATTTCCCCATTGCGCCTTTTCCGACGTTCCGCTCTCCCCTGGCATAATTGCTGAAATATTCTATAGTTAGAGTGATTTTGACTACTACCACGCCCATTTCAGTGATGCAAGCCGAAGACAAGTTCAATGTCGCATAATGAGAAATCCCCCCATCAATCCCCCGTACATGATACCCGTGAATCACAACCCGGCCTGGATTCCCTGGCGCCGTCAGATGGTTCACATCGACCTACGCCAGAATCGACGCCGCCGGGCGCTCAGCCGACAGCTCCCGGCAGTTTAAAAGCCCCCGATACCGCAAATGACAAGGTCACCGCCCTCGACGCCTTTCGTAAAGGCAGCAAAAATTAATCGCCGACGATCAAAATTCTCTGCGCGCAGGCAGCTGCGGCCCTACTTTGCTGGAAGATTTTATCCTACTTGAGAAAATTACCCACTTTGATCATGAGCGTATCCTGGAGAGGATCATTCATGCCCGCGGCTCTGCCGCGCACGGCTATTTTCAGCCCTACAAAGACCTGAGCGATATCACGAAAGCTGCGTTTCTGTGCGATCCAGAGAAAATTACCCCGGTCTTTGTTCGCTTTTCGACAGTACAGGGCGGCGCCGGTTCAGCCGATACCGTGCGGATATCCGCGGTTTTGCGACCAAATTTATACCGAAGAGGGAATTTTCGATCTCGTCGGCAATAACACCCCGATCTTTTTTATCCAGGATGCGCATAAATTTCCGGATTTTGTGCATGCCGTTAAGCCCGAACCACACTGGACTATTCCGCAAGGGCAGAGCGCGCATGACACTTTCTGGGACTATGTTTCCTTACAGCCTGAGACGCTGTACAACGTGATGTGGGTAATGTCGGATCGCGGCATTCCGCGCAGTTATCGGACGATGGAGGGGTTCGGTATTCACACCTTCCCGCCTGATCAATGCGCAAGGAAAAGCGACCTTTGTCCGTTTCCACTGGAAACCGTTGGCGGGTAAAGCCTCGCTGGTATGGGATGAATCACAAAACTGACCGGCCGCGATCCAGATTTTCACCGCCGTGATCTGTGGGAGGCTATCGAAGCGGGCGATTTCCCGGAATATGAGCTGGGTCTGCAGCTCATTGCGGAAGAAGATGAATTTAAATTCGATTTTGATCTGCTCGATCCGACCAAACTGATCCCGGAAGAATTGGTGCCAGTACAACGCGTCGGCAAAATGGTGTTAAACCGTAATCCGGACAACTTTTTCGCTGAGAACGAACAAGCGGCATTTCATCCGGGACATATTGTTCCCGGCATTGATTATACCAACGACCCGTTGTTACAGGGACGCCTGTTCACTTATACCGATACGCAAATCAGCCGTCTGGGGGGGCCAAACTTCCACGAAATTCCGATTAACCGTCCCACCTGCCCCTATAATAATTTCCAGCGTGACGGTATGCACCGAATGGATATCGACACCAATCCGGCGAACTATGAACCGAACTCCATTAATGACAACTGGCCGCGCGAAACGCCGCCAGCGCCAAAACGCGGCGGATTTGAGTCCTGTGGATGGTCATAAAATCCGCGAACGTAGCCCCGCACTAGCAGGCGATGCCCGACGGTTTAAGGCGATATTAAACATTGATAGCCAGGGGGAAAAAGGGCTGGTTGAGGCGGATAACGTTGACCACCACTTTATGGACACCCTGCTAACGCTGATGGCGGCGCACTGTGTCTGGTCACGTGCGGGAAAAATTAACGCGATTCCTGCATAAGCGGCAAAAAATGCGGCGCAGGAATGCGCCGCAAACTCAGGAGCTAAATATCAAGAAAACTGCCAGGACGATATCCTCGTTCCGCAATCGCTGCCTTGAGTGACGCAGAGGTCAATACATCCAGTTCAGTTAAGCGGGGGTAACAATAAGCGCTCTGGCGAATAATGTTGTCAACAAAGGCGGGATGACACATCACTTCCAGCGAACCTTCTCCTCGATGCGCCGAAGTATCCAGAATGTGTAAAAAGCGCGCTTCGGAGATTTCCTCGCCGTAAAACTCACTACTAAATCCCTGCGTACTGCGCAAATTTGACGGCAGATTGCCTGCGTTAAACACCGTCTGACGGTCAATACGTAACGCAATCCCGCGCTGCGCCGCAAAGCGGGCGGCGATGGGGAAAATTTGCGGGAACATATGCACATGATGGTGGCTGTCGAGATGCGTGGGCTCCCGACCAAATAATTCGATGAAACGCTGATACTGACACGCCAGCTCATGCGCAATTTCATCCAGCGGAAGCGTATCCTCCTCCGCCATCTGCCAGATCCATTTCCCCAACAGGCCGTCTCGCGTCAGACCCGGCATCTCTGACACCGGTTTACCTAACGTCAAAACAAAATGCATTCCCACCCCCAGCGCGGGCAGCCCGTGGCTAAGCTGCGCCGCATGGTCAATAGCCTCGCCATTGACCAGCGCAGTTGTGGAGGTCACAACGCCGTTGCGATAGGCTTCAACAATGCCGTAGTTTTGCCCTTTACTCAGGCCAAAATCATCTGCATTCACAATCAACACGCGTTTCATAGCCTACCTCTGTCAGTGTTGCTTACCTTTAAGCGCTTCGATGCAAGTGGCAAAGTTAGGCAACCATTTTTCATGCGCCAGAATGAGTTCACGCGCCAGGACTTCTGCGTCGCGGTCGGAATGCACTAACGGACTCAGGTTAAGCGCCAGCAGTACATCATTGAAGTTTCCGCTCAACGCCGCATTGCTGGCCGCGACCTCAAACCCTTTAATGGTATGGATAAGCCCCAGTACTTTTTCGTCAAAACGGGTGATACGCGGGTGGGGCGTCGCGCCATTGCGTCCCAGGGTGCAGGTCATTTCTACCGCCCAGTCAGCCGGGATATTCTTTACATGCCCATGATGCGGAATATTAACGTAGTGCTCGGTCTGCTTGTCATTATAAATAGCGTTAATGACTTCACAAGCAGCATCGGAATAATAAGCGCCGCCGCGCTGCTCAAGCTCTTTCGGTTTCACGTTTAGCTCAGGATTTTTGTACAAATCGAAGAGTTGTTTCTCCACTTTTTGCACTACCTGAGCGCGCGCACCGCCTTTGTAGTATTCGCCCATTTCAATAGCCAACATCTCTTTTTGCTTGAAGTAATACAGCAAATAAGAGCACGGCAGCATGTTCAGCGAGCGAATCAATCCTTCACTAAACGGCAGATCAAAGATATTTTTTACGGTTGACGCTTTCAACTGACCGGACGCCACGCCATCCAGTAATTCTGCGAACCGTGAGGTGCCATTTACCAGCACATCTTTAATAAAGACCATATGGTTTAAACCAAACAGGTCAATGGAAAGATCGTCATTCTCATTCAGCGCCAGCACGTCATGAATAAACATTTTCATGCCGACAGGAATATTACATACGCCGATGAATTTTTTAAAGTTGGTATGGCGATAAACCGCTTCCGTCACCATCCCCGCCGGATTAGTAAAGTTAATGACCCATGCATTCGGACATAATTCTTCGACATCTTTTATGATGCCAAAAATAACCGGAATGGTACGCAGCCCTTTAAATAAACCGCCAGCGCCGTTGGTTTCCTGCCCCAGATAGCCGTGGCTAAGCGGAATACGTTCGTCCAGTTCACGGGCTTTAAGCTGACCAACGCGTAGCTGGGTAGTGACAAAATTAGCGTCTTTCAGCGCTTCCCGGCGATCCAGCGTTTTATACAGTTTTAGCGGAACGCCTGCTTTATCAATCATTCGCTGGCATAGGTCAAAAATAATATCCAGCTTCTCTTTTCCATCTTCAACGTCAACCAGCCATAATTCAGTGACAGGTAATTCATGGTAGCGTTTAATAAAGCCTTCAAGTAATTCAGGGGTGTAGCTGCTCCCGCCACCAATAGTGACGACTTTTAATTTCTGGCTCATAATATCTCCCTTCAGTGCATGACACTGATATGTATTACACTATACCCACTCGTAAATAATAGCGTGACGTTCCCCGCGCTATTGGGGCAAGCGTGAAATGTGGTTAATCGAGCAATGCAAACCGTTATTCATTAATTTCCGTCAATCGTTTCCGATAACTATTCGGCGTGAATGAGGTCATTTTCTTAAACGTTTTAATAAACAGGCTAGGACTACTATACCCAGCCTCATAAGCAATATCCGTAACCGAATAGTTGGTCATTTCCAACTGTTTCTTGGCAAAATTAATGCGAATCTCATTAATGATTTGCATCGGCGTTTTGCTGTAATAACGTCGGGTGGCACGCGTCAGATATTCCTGGGATTTTGCCGACAGGCGTACCATATTTTCCAGCGCATTTTCGCCAAACTGCGATTTATCATGCATTATCTCAACGGTCGCTTTCAGCCATTGTGGTATATCATCATAAACCTGCTCTTCGCGGTAATGGCGTAAGCGGTTTATAATGTAAAACGTCACTACTTCTATAAATTCGTCGAGCCCATTGCCGCGAAAATTCAGCGATGCAATCACCGTTTCAATATAGGTCAGGAAGGTGCTATTCACCCTATATACCTGCGATGCCACAAAACAAAACGGCAGTAACGGAAGATAATGCTGTTCAAAAAAACGTTTACTAATTCCTACGTTCAGAATACGCGTTGCGCCAAACTCATAGAAACTTTGGTGATTCGATCCCACCGGGATAAAAACAAAATCTCCACGTTCCAGCAGCACACGCTTTCCGTTGATTTCCTGGTAATAGCGTCCGGTTAATACCAGGGTAAATTCATAGTAGTCGTGCTGATGCAGCCCGGTGACGCTTTCCGTCTTGTTATAGATAAACACATGGAAATTTTTGCCATTGAAGAGCTGCTGCTCATAAACCGTTTTGATTTCCGTCGCGTTAACCTGTAACTGCATCATCCGCCCCCTGTTATTTCAGTTTCTCATGGAGCTCAATCAACTCGGCAATCAGTTCACGAGCCAGCATTGACGTCATCAAATGATCCTGAGCGTGAACCAGGACCAGACTGACTTTCATTTTACCTTCGCCCTGATCGCCTTCAATGAGTTTTGTCTGCACAAGATGCGCTTCATTGAGCGCCATGCGCGACTGGTCCATCATCGCTTTCGCCGCCTCAAAATCGCCTTCTTTCGCTTTTCTGAGCGCACCATATGCCAGGCTGCGCGCCTGGCCAGAATTGATGATAAGCCCCATAACGACTTCTTCGAGTTCCTCAGCCGCTGTCTGGCTATCTACAACATTTTCAAGATCAAACATAGTCTTTCCTCTGATTCAGCCCGGCATGGCATCCCATGCCGGCGCGGAGTTTAGAATTTCAGTGCGTTAGCGATATCTTCTTCGCTTTCTTCCTGCTCAATGGCGTTCTGCGCTTTGTTGGCAACCACCACGAAGGGGAGGTAAATCAGGGTGGCGACCCCCAGGTTAAATAGCGCGACCAGTAATGCGGCGACGCTGCCGTTAGTGTTAAAGAACGCCCCCAGCCCGGTTGGCATGGTCCACGGGGCAATATTGGTAATCGGCGGGATAATACCCAAATAGTAAGCCACCAGCGTGATCGCCGCCAGAATCGGTTGAACCAGAATAAATGGGATAAACATTACCGGGTTCATAATAATCGGCAGACCAAACAGGATAGGCTCATTAATCTGGAAGATACCCGACGGCAGCGCCAGTTTTGCGACCTGACGATAGTCCGCGCGACGAGATGCCAGAAAGATAGCGATGATCAGACCCAGCGTTGCGCCGCTACCACCGAGGAAGATATAAGAATCCAGCATCGGTTTTGCCCAAACATGGAACGTTTTACCCGCTTCCAGCGCCGCATCGACAGAGCCAAACTGCTGGTAAATAGAGATGTTTTCCAGCGCCCAGGGTGTCATGATGCCGCTGTCCAGCGCGGTCAGCGCCAGAGAACCGTGAATACCAAAGAACCACAGTAGCGGGACAAATATGACATACGCCCATCCTACTACGCTGCCCAGTGATGCCAGCGGCGTAGAGATAGTGTCCATAATAATCTGATGGAAGTTAGAACCGTAATTAGACAGGACCCAGGAAATAATCCCCATAATGGAGAGAATAATAAAGCCGGGAATTAATGCTGAGAATGAGCGGGACACCGAAGCGGGTACGCTGTCCGGCAGTTTAATGACCCAGTTGCGCCGGACAACAAACGTAAACATCTCCGCGACGACCAAACCAATAATAATACCGGAGATAATATTCGCGCCGCCCAGCCAGTTAGCGCCCACGGCGTAAGCCTCGCCTACGCTATACGGCGTTACGGTCATAAACGCCGCCACGGAGAGCAGTCCGGCGGCCAGCGCGTCAACCTTACGCTCTTCCGCTAACGCCATGCCGATAAAAAATGGCGCCATGAGCGACATAATACCTAATGTGCCGTTATAGACATTGCCGCCAATACCTTTCAACCCATTAAGCGTTTCAATGATTGAGGCATCAAGCCGAATGCCCATAGAATAAAAAAATGACCCCTCCCCAAAGCTCAGAAAAACGTTGTTAATTAATA
Source organism: Salmonella enterica subsp. arizonae (assembly GCF_008692845.1). Lineage (GTDB taxonomy): Bacteria > Pseudomonadota > Gammaproteobacteria > Enterobacterales > Enterobacteriaceae > Salmonella > Salmonella arizonae. Next base: position 194,853 of record NZ_VXJW01000001.1, on the reverse strand, counting down.
CAAACATCGCCCCTGCAAGGGTTAACGGCATTAAGCGAATAAAGCCGTTTTTGATTGCATTAACGTGTGGCTGTTTTCCTATTTTTACAGCAAAAGGAAGGAGTACCTTTTCAAGTGAAGCAATGACGTTACTCATAGAAAAATACCCTTAAATACCGCAATAAACTATTGCGGTTAGTGTATGAAATAACTCTTTGACGGGAAAAATTAAAAAAATAATTAATTCGCTGCGGCTTTTTTAATTGCTGCTACCGCAGCTTTAAGCACGCCTAAACCATCCACCTTGCCGTACAACATTGAATCAATAACTTCTACCGGTTTATCGGATAATAAACGCTGAATTTCGGGTAACATATAAGCGATTTGTGGACCTAACAGCACAACGTCCGCTGTCGGGCCTTTTTCACCGACCAAGGTTTCAGGGAATGCTTCAATAATAACCGGCACTTCATATTTTTCAGCCTGAGCGCGCATTTTCGATACCAGTAATGACGTTGACATGCCCGCAGAACAAAACAGATAAATGTGTTTCTTTTCCATAAAAACCGTCCTCATGTGCGATTATCTGTCAGCAAGATACGCCGCAAGCCTCAACCTGCATCCATACTCTGGGCGACTTGCGTAACCGAATTTACTTTTTTAGGTGGCTGAAATGAGTATACGGGATTGGACCGCCGGATGGTATTTCCTTGACTAACAAAATTGTCTCTCATTGACCTGACGTTATGACCCCCCTCACATTTCGGGTAAATAATTCGCGATAATAAATAAGGTTATTGCAGGCGCAAAAAAACCGGCTCGCTGGCCGGTTTTCTGGAATGTACAGGCAATATACAGTTGTTACTGCTTCGGTGCCTGTGGGTCAGTATCATACTCTGCGCAGGTCTGATAGCCGGAGTTAATTACGTGTCCAGTATCATCCAGCGCAACAAAGTAGGTTTCCGCTTTACCATCACGTTGACCCAGGATGTAAGTCTGACAGGTACCGCGCGCATGAATCATGCTAACTTCAGATGACGGTTTACCCGCAATCTGCGCAACCTGCGCCCTGCTCATTCCTTTTTTAACGTCTTTAACAACAGGCTCAACAAATTGGTCTTTTGTACGATCATACGCCGTACAGCCTGCCAGCATAGTCATTACCGCCGCTGCGCTTAAAATTCCTGCTACATTCTTGTTCATTTTCCGTCCTCTTGTTTATCAGCGTGTTATGTAAGCCTGGAATACATCAAAACATTTTTCAAGCCGCGACTTACCACAAAAAACCTTTCGGAAAATTCTATAACGCAGATATATGTTGTTTTAAACACCTCTTAATCCGCCAGACCTTGTCGTTTCAACGGTAAAGGGTTAGCTTTAACAGGGTAACGATGCATTTTTTAATGTCGAAGGGGGTTAAATGACTCTGCAGCAAGAGATAATCCAGGCGCTTGGCGCGAAATCGTATATCAACCCTGAAGAAGAAATTCGCCGCAGCGTGGATTTTCTTAAAGCGTACCTGAAAACCTATCCCTTTTTGAAATCGCTGGTCTTAGGCATCAGCGGCGGGCAGGATTCGACGCTGGCCGGGAAACTAAGCCAGATGGCTATCTCCGAACTGCGGGAAGAGACGAACGATGATGCGTTGCAGTTTATCGCCGTTCGCCTGCCTTACGGCGTACAGGCTGATGAACAGGATTGTCAGGACGCCATTGCTTTTATTAAACCGGACAGAGTGCTAACCGTTAATATTAAAGGCGCCGTCCTCGCCAGCGAGCAGGCGCTGCGCGAGGCGGGAATTGAGCTGAGTGATTTCGTTCGCGGCAATGAAAAAGCCCGTGAGCGAATGAAAGCGCAATATAGCATCGCCGGTATGACTCATGGCGTAGTGGTAGGAACCGACCATGCGGCGGAAGCGATAACCGGATTTTTCACCAAATATGGCGATGGCGGTACCGATATTAATCCGCTTCATCGCCTTAACAAACGCCAGGGAAAACAGCTTCTCGCGGCGCTGGGCTGTCCTGAGCATCTGTATAAAAAAGTCCCCACCGCCGATTTGGAAGACGACCGCCCTTCACTGCCTGATGAAGCCGCTCTGGGCGTGACGTATGACAATATTGATGATTATCTGGAAGGCAAAACTCTGGCCCCCGCCATCGCTAAGATCATCGAAGGCTGGTATGTAAAAACTGAACATAAACGCCGTTTACCGATTACGGTATTCGACGACTTTTGGAAAAAATAAGCGTACTTCTACCGTTGTGCCGGATATCACTCGCCTATCCGGCCTTCTCGCTTACCCGCCTCTTTTTTAATCACACACCTGCTGTTATACTGGATGAATAACCAGTTAACGGAGAGCACTGTGGTACGGCGTCAATCAGCCCCCCGCCTTGAATTTGAGGCGGCAGCCATTTACGAATATCCAGAACATTTACGCCCATTTCTCAGCGAGTTGCCAGCCTTACCGGGCGTGTATGTATTTCATAGCGAAAGCGATACGTTGCCGCTTTATATCGGTAAAAGCGTGAATATTCGCAGCCGGGTGCTCTCGCATCTGCGAACGCCTGACGAGGCCGCCATGCTGCGGCAGTCGCGGCGGATAAGCTGGATTTGCACCGCCGGTGAAATGGGCGCTCTACTACTGGAAGCGCGGCTGATCAAAGAGCAACAACCGCTGTTTAACAAGCGGTTACGTCGCAATCGCCAGCTTTGCTCCCTACAGTTAAGCGAACAAAAGATTGAGGTCGTCTCCGCCCGCAGCGTCGATTTTTCCCATGAGCCGAACCTGTTTGGACTTTTCGCCAACCGTCGGGCGGCGCTGCAAAGCTTACAGAGCCTCGCCGATGAACAAAAATTGTGTTACGGCCTGCTGGGGCTTGAACCATTAAATCGTGGGCGCGCCTGTTTTCGTTTCGCTCTGAAGCGCTGCGCTGGCGCGTGTTGCGGGCAAGAAAGCCCGCAGGCGCATTTTCTTCGTCTGCAGGCATCACTGGAGCGGTTACGTGTTGTTTGCTGGCCCTGGAAAGGCGCCATCGCGTTAAAAGAGAGCCGCCCGCAAATGACCCAGTTCCACATTATCAACAACTGGTTATGGCTGGGGGCGGTATCCTCGCTGGTTGAGGCGACCACCCTGGTACGTACGCCTGCGGGCTTTGATCAGGACGGCTATAAAATTCTCTGTAAGCCGCTAATGTCTGGTCAATATGAGATCATTGAACTGAATACTGACTGTCGCCAGTCATAAAGAAAACCGCCGATCCTGTCCACCTCAACGACCGTGTTGTCAACAAGGCCGGCGGTCTTAAATGGTGCGGGAAATTATTCTGCCGCAGCCGGCATTTTACCTTCTTGCGCCGGGCGTTCTGTCAGACGCTTCTCAAAATTAGCGTTATATTGCTTTTTCTGTTCTGGCGTCAGAATGTTATAAATTTTATTCTGGGTTTCCATATGCGCCAGCATATTGGCTTTGCGCTGCGCTTCCATTTTGGTAATTTGCGCTTCTGCTTTGGCTTTATCGAACGTATCGCTGGCAATAATATCATGTATGGCGCGACGCTCTTCCAGCGGCGGACGTTTCATTTGTTCGCGCTGCGCTTTCATAATGTCGCGAATTTGTTGCTTCTGCGCATCCGTCAGGTTCAGGTTTTTAAACATCATATCGTGATGCGGGCCAAACTTACCTTTATGTTGCATCATTGGCTTCACATCCGCTGGCGCGGCGGTGTTGGTCTCATCGGCATGAGCCAGATTCGCAGCCCCCATCGCCAGGGTAGAGGCCACAAACAGAGCGGTCAGTTTACGCATATTTTCATCCTTCCTTTCGGTTATTTTTACGGCATATTTAAAACAGTGCCATGTTCACGTGATTAACTTTAACCGTATTAGCGTCAATTAGTCATAACAACGGTAAAACAATGAAAGTATAAAAGACACTTTTTCACCAATTGTGAAGAAAAAAAGAATAAATTGCGTAGAGCTGAAAGAGAAATATACAGCGGCATGATATACCAGAAATTATGCAGAACTATAACGCAACAACGCTTATTAATAAAGCAATTCTCCAGGAATAATCCGTAATAGCGTGAAGCGCTATCCTAAATCATCCCTGTAACATAACGTGATCTTACAGGGAAATTTATCAGGGAAGCCTTTCCAGCATTAATCCGGCCCGCAATCCGCAGGCAACGGCGGGGTTAGGAAAGAGAACATATTCAACGTCATGCGTCACCGTCACGCGCTTGTCCCCCTCCTCGGCCAGTAATGTCCCCTTCGTAAAGGCAGTAAAATTCAGCGTTTGCGCATCCATATAAAGCGCGAAATTATCGCTGTGACGCGTGATTTGCGACACCACCCGATACCGTAACGGCAATGAAGACGAGGTTGGCATTACCAGCCCCCCCAGCAGCGCCGACAACGCCTGCGAAGTTACGCTGAACTGCGCCAGATCGTTTTGCCCAAACGGCAGCGCCTTCCCCAGCTCCAGCGTACAGGAAAGCGCCCCGAAATGTTCAGTACTAAAGTGCGTAAACGTACCGCCCGGCACCTGATGAAATACCAGCGCCTCCAGCCCGGCCGCGCCCAGCCACGCCAGAAAATCTGTATCCCACGGTCGGTCGCGTTGCGGCAGTATGCCAAAGCGCAAATGATGCGAGCCACGAATGGCGGTATGCAGATCCAGGTGCCAGCGTATCCGCGCCTGCTCGTATGAAAAGAATGTCTCCAGGCTTAGCTCCAACTCACGCGCCCGCCGCGTTTCATCGCTTTCGGCAAAGGACTGCCAGCGCCTACCGAACATACGGTTCATATCACTATGGCAATAGCGCTTTCCCGCCGCCAGCGCCTGCGGATTACCGAATACCACCAACACTCGCCACGTTAAAGACAAGCTGCCGATATATAGCGCCGACAGCAGTTTATCCAGCATCTCTACCGGCGCGGTTTCATTACCGTGTATTCCCGCAGAAAGAATCAACGCGCGGTCAACCGGCGCATTGGGCGTGAGTTCAAGCAGACCATGACCTAACCAGCGCCAGCGAAAATCAGCGCCCTTGCCCTGCGTCACCCGTGGAGTCTCTCCGGTTAACGTCAACGACAGAAAGTTATCCATCAGCCGCCCCCGTTTGCTGGAAAGGATAAACCGACCCAAGATCAAGCAGTCGCGTTAACACATCCAGAGCCTCCCGACCTTCTCGCAGTAATAACGGATCGGCAAGATCGGCGGCGGTCAGGCGATCGCGATAAAAACGCTCCGCCCACGCATTGAGGGCCGTAAACAGAGCGTCATTCATCATTACCGCTGGATTCACCGCCCGTTGCTCTTCTTCTGTTAGCACTACGCGTAATCGCAGGCAGGCCGGGCCGCCGCCGTTGGCCATACTTTCCCGCAAATCAAACACCTGCATCGCGCTGATTGGGTTGTCTTCCGCCACCAGCTTGTTCAGATAGCGCCAGACGCCGACATGGTCCTGACATTCCTGGGGCAATACTAACAACATTGATCCGTCGTCACGGCTTAACAACTGGCTATTAAACAGGTAGGTCGCCACGGCATCTGACACGGAAACCTCGTCGGCGGGTACCTCTATCGCCATAAAACCATCAACGCGCGTGCGCAAGTGATTGATGAGCCTTTCCTGCCGGGCAAACGCCGCTTCGTGACAAAACAATACCTGGCGATTCGAGACGGCGATGACATCATTATGAAATACGCCTTGATCGATAGCTTCCGGGTTTTGCTGAGCGAAGATAACCTGTTGGGGATTCACCTGATTAAGTCGCGCCACGGCCTCGCTGGCTTCGCGGGTCTGGCGCGCCGGATAACGAGCGGGTCGCTTTTCGTTCCCCTCTTCGCGTCCATAGACAAAAAGCTGCACGCCTGCCAAACCATACTCGCCGCCAAGACGGTTATGATTCGCCGCCCCTTCATCTCCCAATAATGCTACCTGCGGTAATGCGCTATGCAGCGAAAACCGACTTTCATCGCGGAATATGGTACGTAACAACGCTTCCGTGACTGGCGCCTCAAGAGAACGATGAAATTTATTGTTTAAATTCGCCACCGTCAGATGTACTTTCCCGTCCAGCGCGTCTGCCGACGGGCAAACCGTCGCCGCATTCGCAACCCACATTGGCGAAGCGGAACTCACGCGGGAAAGCCAGCGCGGTGCCTGACGGGCAACCTTATCCAGAATCTGCTCGTCGTTACCGCTGAAGCCGAGCTGACGCAACGCCGGAATAAAAGGCCGCTCATGCGGCGGGATCACGGCCTGGGGAAAGCCGGCATCCGCCAGTGCTTTCATCTTTAGCAGCCCCTGCTTCACCGCCAGAAGAGGGTTCGCCACCTGAAAACGGTGGCGGGTCGACGCTTCATTGCCGAAGGATAGCCCGGCGTAATGGTGAGTCAGCCCCACCAGTCCGTCAAAATTAACTTCATGCGCTGTCATACCGCCTCCCTGCGAGAAAAATCGAGGCCGGGGCTTAATGTCGCAGGCAACGTCAGTTCGGGAGATTCCAGAGTGGCCATCGGCCAGGCGCAATAATCAGCGGCGTACCAGGCGCTGGGCCGATGATTGCCGGACGCGCCGACACCGCCAAACGGCGAGGTGCTCGCCGCCCCGGTGAGCGGCTTATTCCAGTTAACGATTCCTGCCCGCGCTTCCAGCAAGAGCTGTTCGAACTGTGCGCGATCCGTCGACACCAGTCCACACGACAGGCCAAAACGGGTGCTATTCGCCAGATGAATCGCCTCATCGAAATGATCATAACGCCAGACGCTCAGTAGCGGACCAAACACCTCTTCATCCGGCACATCCGTGACACTCGTCAGTTCAATGATGCCAGGCGTAAGCAGGGAGGTTCCCTCTTTGACCTTCCGCGGCGCCAGTAGCGTGCGTCCGCCTAATGCCTCTCGTTGGTGCCAGGCCTCAATGACATGTTGCGCCGCCTGCGCTGAAATCAGTCCGCCGATAAACGGCTGCGGATCGTCATCCCACCTGCCGGGTTGCAGGCGTCCGGCGACATCAACCAGCCGCGCCAGAAATGCATCGCCCTGCACGCCCTGTTTTACCAGAAGGCGTCGCGCGCAGGTGCAGCGCTGTCCGGCGGTAATAAACGCCGATTGCAACGTCAGATGTACCGCCGCATCAATATCTTCCGCGTCCTCAATAATGAGCGGATTGTTTCCGCCCATTTCAAGGGCAAGAATTTTTTCTGGCTGGCCGGATAGCTGGCGATGAAGCTGATATCCGGTACTGGCGCTGCCGGTAAACAGCAGCCCGTCGAGATCGTCGAGCAAACTCAGAGCGTGTCCGGTCTCCCGACCGCCCTGAACCAGATTAAGAACGCCTGCCGGTAGCCCCGCCCGCTCCCAGAGTTTTATTACCGTTTCCCCGGTCCACGGCGTTAGCTCGCTGGGCTTGAAGATCAGCGTATTGCCTGCCAGCAACGCGGGCACAATATGCCCATTCGGTAAATGACCGGGAAAGTTATAAGGACCGAATACTGCCAGCACACCGTGAGGTCTATGGCGTAACGTCGCGGCGCCATCGGCAAGTTCGCTTGTTTGTTCGCCTGTTCTGGCATGATACGCCTTGATAGAGATGGCGATCTTATTGATCATCGCCGTAACCTCCGTTGCCGCCTCCCAGCGCGGTTTACCGGTTTCACGCGCGATAACCGCCGTGAGTTCGGCTTTATGCTCCTCCAGCAAAACGGCAAATTTCTCTACGATGGCCTGTCGCGCCGCAAAAGGCTGTCTGGCCCAGCAAGGAAACGCCGCGCGCGCCGCCTCACAAGCCCCGGCGACCTGCGCCGCATCCGCGTCATTCCCCTGCCAAAGTATCTCCGCGCTCACCGGATTGGTTTTGCTGCGGCGCTCGCCCTGACCGGTTATCCAGTCGCCATTTATCCATAGCGTCATACAGTTTTCTCCTCTGCGCAAAGACGTACCAGCCGAACGTGGTCTCCCGCGCGACATTTCAGCGCATCCAACTGCGCGGCGGTAAATACCAGTCGTGAAGTCTGCGGATCGGCACGCACCAGCGCGGCCCGAAAGTGGTGATAGTTTTCATTGGCCACCAGACATGCCGGATAGTCGCCAGGCGCGGGTTGACCTTCAGCGATCTCCACCAACCGGCTTTTACGAATGGCCCGCACGCGATCAATATCACACTCCAGGGTCGGTCCGCCGTCGAAGATGTCGATATAGTGGCGATAGCGAAAGCCCTCTTTTTCCAGTACCGCGCGGGCTGGCGCCGTTTGCGGGTGAACTTCGCCAATCACAGCCTGTGCCTCTTCAGATAAGAAATGGGTATAGATAGGATGTTTAGGCATCAGCTCGGCGATAAACGCCTTTTGCCCAGTACCGCATAAAAAGTCCGCGCGGCTGAAATCCATTGAAAAAAAGCGTTTGCCGAGGCTTTGCCAGAAGGGAGAGTAACCGTGCTCGTCAATGACGCCGCGCATTTCCGCCACCACTTTCTCATTGAATTTATCGCGAAACGCGGCCATAAACATAAAACGCGATTTTGACAACACGTAGCCGTTACCCTCTTTACGCCATTCGGGATCAAGAAACAGCGTGCAAAGTTCACTGCTGCCGGTGTGATCATTACTCAGGAATAATGTTGGCAACGCGTTGTATACATTCAGCTCTTTGGAGGCATGAACCAATGTACCGACACGATAGTTATACCAGGGATCGTTGAGGCCGACCGCAACCTCAATGGCGCAGATCCCGCCGACCTCTCCCGTTTCACTGTCCTCCAGAACAAACACATACCCTTGCTCGCTTTTTGGCAGATCGTCAGACCAGGTTTTCCGAGCACGCTCAATGCGGGCCGCCAGCGTCGCTTCATTTGCCGGTAGCGAGGTTAAGCCGCCGCCCGTTTTTCCTGCAAGCCGCATCAGCGCGGCGATATCCGCATGTTCGACAGGACGAATCACCCGCATGATGCGCCTCCCGTTTGAATGCGTCCGCATGCCTGGGTAAAACGATCAAGCCCGGTGGCTATTTCCTCGTCGCTCACATTTAACGCTGGCGCAAAACGCACCACGTCACCGCCGGCGATAAGCACCATGACGCCTGCTTTTGCCGCTTCCTGGGCGATGAGTTTGGCTTTTCCAGCAAACTCCCCCTGTAGCGCACAGCCAAGCAGTAGCCCCAGCCCGCGAATTTCACTGAACATTCCAAAACGTTCATTAATCGTAGTTAGCCGTTCAATAAACGCGTCGTGGCGCTGCCTGACGCCGTTTTGCATCTCCGGTGTATTGATGATATCCAGCACTTTTCCGGCGACGGCCGTCGCCAGCGGATTACCGCCGTAGGTGGTGCCATGCGTGCCTGGCGTCATGACGCTGGCATAGTCTTGCGTCGTCAGCATAGCGCCAATCGGGAAGCCGCCGCCCAACGCTTTAGCGGTCGTCAGGATATCGGGCGTAACGCCATAATGCATATACGCATACAGTTCGCCGGTACGTCCGACGCCCGTCTGCACTTCATCAAAAATCAGTAACGCCTGATGCCGGTCGCACAATTCACGTAGTCCCTGCAAAAAGGCTTTCGTGGCGGGGATCACGCCGCCCTCGCCCTGAATTGGCTCCACGATCACAGCGCAGGTATTGTCATCAATTAGTGCGCTGGCGGAGTTCAAATCGTTATAGGCTGCGTGACGAATATCAGGCGGCAGCGGCGCAAAGTCCTGTGAATACGCTGGTTGGCCGCCAGCGCTTACGGTAAAGAGCGTGCGACCGTGGAACGCATTTTTAAAGGCCACAATGCCGCCTTTATAGTTGCCGACACGATCGTGGGCGTATTTGCGCGCCAGTTTTAACGCTGCTTCATTCGCTTCAGCGCCCGAATTACAAAAGAAAACGCGTTCGGCAAAGGTGGCGTCAATGAGTTTTTTCGCCAGTCGCAGCGCCGGTTCATTGGTGTAGCCATTCCCGGTATGCCAGAAGCGACTTGCCTGTTCATTTAACGCTTCGCGCAGCGCCGGATGCGCATGTCCCAATGCATTGACCGCGATCCCGCCAGCAAAATCAATGTACTCTTTCCCCTGCTGATCCCACAGGCGTGAACCTTCTCCGCGAACAGGAATAAAAGGCGCGGGAACATAAACCGGCACCATCCATTCATCAAAGTTTTCACGCGTAACTGACAGAGACATAGCGACCCCTTTTAGTAAAAATAAAGTTATTTATATGTTAATTAATATGTGTGTTTGCGCTGTAAATGTAGATTGCAGCGTTCGTGCCAGCCAGCGCTAAAATTGCATAAACGAAAGTGATGAACGGTAAATCAAGAAGTTACAACGTAGCGATATTCACTTTTACTGCATGGAAAGTGAATATTTCCGCATAGTCGGTGACTAAAAAGAGGAAAAAGCGAAATATTATTCAGTTGCCAAATATAATTCTGGAATTGTGATCTTATACGAAATTTACTGGAAATTACCGCTCCGTTCTGGTGCATTTACACTCAAGCAACGCCATTTTTGCGCTATAGAAAACCCCTACGCTTCAATTGGCCGAAACCGATGATGAGTGGCAGTCACCCGGTAAAATTTCTGCTACCATCCCAACACTATTCATCTTGCAAAGTGGCAGTAACTATGAAATTTGTCTCTTTTAATATCAACGGCCTGCGCGCCCGTCCCCATCAGCTTGAAGCGATTGTCGAAAAACACCAGCCCGATGTGATCGGCCTACAGGAGACAAAAGTTCACGATGAGATGTTCCCGCTCGAAGAGGTCGCGAAGCTGGGCTATAACGTTTTCTATCACGGACAAAAAGGGCATTACGGCGTCGCGCTGCTAACGAAAGCCACGCCAATTTCCGTCAGACGCGGTTTTCCGGATGATGGCGAAGAGGCGCAGCGTCGCATTATCATGGCGGAGATTCCCTCCCCGCTGGGTAATATCACCGTCATTAACGGCTATTTCCCTCAGGGAGAAAGCCGGGATCATCCGCTCAAGTTTCCCGCAAAAGCGCAGTTTTACCAGAACTTGCAAAATTATCTTGAGACCGAACTCAAATGTGATAATCCGGTATTGATTATGGGCGACATGAATATCAGCCCGACCGACCTGGATATTGGTATAGGCGAAGAGAACCGCAGACGCTGGCTGCGAACCGGTAAATGCTCCTTCCTGCCGGAGGAGCGTGAATGGATGTCTCGGTTGCTGAAGTGGGGATTAGTGGACACGTTCCGTCAGGCGAATCCGGAAACGGTGGATAAATTCTCATGGTTTGATTACCGCTCTAAGGGTTTCGTGGATAATCGCGGACTGCGAATAGATCTTTTGCTGGCAAGCCGCCCGTTGGCGGAACGTTGCGCAGAAACCGGTATTGACTACGACATTCGCAGTATGGAAAAACCCTCCGACCATGCGCCGGTCTGGGCGACGTTTCGCGTTTGATTCAGCCGCCTGATTGACCGTAAGGCCGGGGTAGTGCGACGCTTCCCGGCAGGAATAGCAACCTTAACGACGATGATAAAAAAACTTGATGTTGTTGCCGCCATCATTGAACGCGACGGCAAAATTCTGCTGGCCCAGCGCCCGAATCATGCGGATCAAGCCGGTTTATGGGAGTTTGCCGGGGGTAAAGTCGAACCCGGCGAAACTCAGCCGCAGGCGCTTGTCCGCGAGTTACGCGAGGAGTTAGGCATTGACGCCACGCCCGGCGCCTATATCGCCAGCCATCAACGCGACATATCTGGCCGACGGATTCATTTACACGCCTGGCATGTGCCTGCATTTAACGGTCTGATACGCGCGCTGGAACATCAGGCATTAGCCTGGTGTACGCCGGAAGAGGCGCTGGAATATCCTCTCGTCCCGGCAGATATTCCTCTATTGCAGACGTTTATGGCGTTACGCGACGCCAGACTAACGGATTCGTGCTGATGGTTTTTTCGTCACGTTGGCACTGGAGCAATACCCCTTCCACTTTTATTACCGCGCCTTCGGAGTAATTCTGATCCAGGTAAACGCAGCACTGAATGCAGGGCTGGGACGACTGACCGCGCGTGCTGAAAACTTCCGGCGGGACATTCACTTGTATATCAGGACGACTGCTCTGGTTTGCCAGCGCGACCATTGGTATGACCGCCATCGCGGCGGCCACAAGGCTTCGGCGCATAGGATTTCCTTATTTTTCTGAGCATATTCTCAGTATAACGGTAAACCGATGCGAAAACTTTAATCCTCTTTCGTCATCGCGTTTAGTTATGACCCTCGTTCCGTTATGAATTTACTTAGCGGCATCATTTTTTCCTTGCTTACCGTCACATTGCTGATGGTATAGTCGAAAACTGCAAACACTTATTCTGATAACACGCAAATACAACCACATTAATATATAAGAGGTTTTTATATCTATGGATCAGACATGTTCTCTGGAATCGTTCCTCACCCATGTACAAAAGCGCGACCCGCATCAAACTGAGTTCGCGCAAGCCGTCCGTGAAGTCATGACCACCCTGTGGCCGTTTCTTGAACAAAATCCCCGTTACCGCCACATGTCTTTACTGGAACGTTTGGTTGAGCCAGAGCGCGTGATCCAGTTTCGCGTAGTATGGCTGGACGACAGAAACCAGGTACAGGTAAATCGCGCCTGGCGCGTGCAGTTTAATGCCGCGATTGGCCCCTATAAAGGTGGTATGCGCTTCCACCCTTCGGTAAATCTGTCCATTCTTAAATTCCTCGGCTTCGAACAAACCTTTAAAAATGCCCTCACCACATTGCCGATGGGCGGCGGTAAAGGCGGCAGCGATTTCGATCCGAAAGGGAAAAGCGAAGGCGAAGTGATGCGTTTCTGCCAGGCGCTGATGACCGAACTGTATCGCCATTTAGGGCCAGATACCGACGTGCCTGCCGGTGATATCGGCGTGGGCGGACGCGAAGTGGGTTTTATGGCGGGAATGATGCGTAAGCTTTCCAATAACAGCGCCTGCGTCTTCACTGGCAAAGGGCTTTCCTTCGGCGGTAGCCTGATTCGTCCGGAAGCAACAGGCTATGGCCTGGTCTACTTCACCGAAGCGATGCTTAAACGTCATGGTCTCGGTTTTGAAGGAATGCGCGTCGCCGTTTCTGGCTCAGGCAACGTAGCGCAATACGCCATTGAGAAAGCGATGGCCTTTGGCGCGCGCGTGGTTACCGCATCGGATTCGAGCGGTACGGTTGTCGACGAAAGTGGTTTCACGCAAGAAAAGCTGGCGCGTCTGTGTGAAATTAAAGCCAGCCGCGATGGGCGCGTCGCTGACTACGCCCGTGAGTTCGGGTTAATCTATCTGGAAAGCCAGCAGCCCTGGAGCGTACCGGTGGATATCGCTCTGCCGTGCGCGACGCAAAATGAATTGGATGTTGACGCGGCGCGCGTACTGATTGCCAATGGCGTAAAAGCGGTGGCGGAAGGCGCAAATATGCCAACCACGATTGAAGCGACCGATCTGTTCCTTGAGGCGGGCGTACTGTTTGCGCCGGGCAAAGCCGCCAACGCGGGCGGCGTAGCGACATCGGGGCTGGAAATGGCGCAGAACGCCGCGCGTTTAAGCTGGAAAGCCGAGAAAGTGGATGCCCGTTTGCATCACATTATGCTGGATATCCACCACTCCTGTGTGGAATACGGCAGCGACAATAAGCATACCAACTACGTTCAGGGCGCCAACATCGCCGGTTTCGTGAAAGTCGCCGACGCCATGCTGGCGCAGGGCGTCATTTAATCCCGTCGTCAGGCCAGATGGCTTTGCGCTTATTCGGTCTGACGGCCTGTCTCCTCAGCAGGCGGGCTTTTTTTGCCCGCTCGCTTGCGCGGCGCGCTCTTTTTCTTTTCTCCGCCGCCTGGCGCGACTATCCCTCTGAAGCGCTTCACTGGCGTGCGCTTAGCCTGATCGATCAACTGGTACAACGTGCCGACCAGCGGTTGCATAAAATCCTGGTAACGGCACTGCTTTTCGCTGATTTGCGTCAAAACAGATTCCCAGTGCGCGGTCATATCCGGACGGGCCGCCATTTCCGGCAGCGAGTGGATTAACGCTTTTCCGGCCTCGGTAGAATGAATGTAGCGCCCTTTTTTAGTCAGAAAGCTGCGTTTGAACAGCAATTCGATAATCCCGGCTCGCGTGGCTTCCGTCCCCAGCCCATCGGTCGCGCGCAGGATCTTTTTCAGATCTTTATCCTGCACGAAGCGGGCAATTCCGGTCATCGCTGAAAGCAGTGTCGCATCGGTGAAATGGCGTGGCGGCTGGGTTTGTCGTTCGACCACTTCACCTTTTTCGCACAGCAACTCATCGCCTTTCGCGACGACCGGTAGCGGCGTACCGTCGTTCTCCTCGTCGCGCTCTTTGCTGCCCAGCAACGTTCGCCAGCCAGCCTCCGCCAGAAAACGCGCTTTAGCGACAAATTTCCCTTTGGCGATTTCCAGTTCAATAACACATTTACGAAACACCGCGTCCGGACAGAACTGCATCAGATACTGACGCGCAATCAGGGTGTAAACTTTCGCTTCGTTTTCCGTCAGATGGACAGAAGAACTGCGCGCCGTCGGGATAATCGCGTGGTGCGCATCCACTTTTTTGTCATCCCAGCAGCGATTGCGCGTATCAGGATCAACAACAGGCTGCGGCAGTAAATCCGGGGCGTGGACGCTAATCGCGTTCATCACCGCCTGCCGTCCGGCAAAGTGTTCTTCCGGCAGATAACGGCAGTCGGAACGCGGATAGGTAATTAGTTTGTGGGTTTCATATAGCTTCTGACAAATATCAAGCACGTTTTGCGCGCTCAGGCCAAAGCGTTTGGCGGCTTCAATCTGTAGCGTCGAGAGCGAAAACGGCAGCGGCGCGGATTCTGATTCCCGTTTATCATTATAACTGGTTACCAGCGCGGGCTGACCGTTGATTCGGTTCACTACATGCTCCGCCAGCGGACGATGAAGCAAGCGCCCCTCTTCATCCTGATAAGGTTCGCACGCCTCGCTCGGCTGCCAGATAGCGGTAAAACGCTCGTCGGCAGGCGTAACGATGTGCGCCTTTACTTCAAAGAAGTCTTTGGCGACGAAGTTCTCAATCTCTTCATCTCGCCGCACCACCAGCCCCAGTACCGGCGTCTGCACGCGTCCCACGGATAACACGCCCTGATAGCCGGCATTACGGCCCAGGATCGTGTAAGCGCGGGTCATATTAATGCCATACAGCCAGTCCGCTCGCGCTCGCGCCAGCGCGGAGACGCATAGCGGCACGAAGTCGCTGTTCGCTCGCAGCCTGTCGATAGCACGCTCGACCGCCTGCGGGTTAAGGTCGTTTATCAGACAACGCCGCACCTGCTGGCGCTTTTCGGCAGGAAGCTGGAGATAATCCAGCACTTCATCAACCAGAAGCTGTCCTTCGCGATCCGGGTCGCCGGCGTGAATAATTTCACCGGCTTGATGCAAAAAGCGCTTAATCACATTGAGCTGTTTGGTGACGGAAGGACGAGGCTGAAGCTGCCATTTTTCCGGCACGATAGGCAGGTCAGCCAGATTCCAGCGCGCATAACGGCTGTCATACGCATCGGGCTGCGCCTGTTCCAGCAAATGACCAATACACCAAGTGACGACCTGCCCGTTTCCGCACTCAATAAAACCATCGCCTTTACGGTGCGGTTTTGGCAGCACATCCGCAATGGCGCGCCCCAGACTCGGTTTTTCGGCAATAAACAACCGCATCAGGTTAACGAATCTCAACCATAGCGCGACCGCCACGGGCGTCGACCAGTTCGCCAATCGCGGTCAGATCGATACCAAATTCCGCCGCGGTGGCTTTAACATCGTCTTCGGCGTCCGGCGTTACCGCCAACAGCAGACCGCCTGACGTTTGCGGATCGCACAGCAGGCTACGAACTTCACGCGACATGTCGCCCATCAGATGACCATAGCTGGCGAAGTTGCGCTCTGTGCCGCCCGGTACGGCGCCCAGAGCAATATACTCTTCCACGCCCGGCAGTTTAGGGATGTCCTGATAGCGAAGCAGCGCCTGCACGCCTGCGCCCTGGCACATCTCGCTCAGGTGTCCCAGCAGACCAAAACCGGTAACGTCAGTCATGGCTTTTACGCCGTCGATATTGGCAAAAGCCGCGCCAGCAATGTTCATCCGACACATGACCTCCGTCGCCAGCCCCTGATGTTCAGGTTTAAGCAGCGATTTTTTCTCGGCGGTGGTCAACACGCCAATCCCCAACGGTTTGGTCAGGAAGAGTTTGCATCCGGCCTGCGCGGTACTGTTTTTCTTCACCCGTTCGGTTGGCACCACGCCTGTGACCGCGAGACCAAAGATCGGCTCCGGAGCGTCAATAGAGTGTCCGCCCGCCAGCGCGATACCAGCCTGACGGCAGGCAAAACGTCCGCCCTCGGTTACTTCGCGCGCAATCTCAGGCGACAGGGTATTGATCGGCCAGCCAAGGATCGCGATCGCCATAATCGGTTTGCCGCCCATCGCAAAAATATCGCTGATGGCGTTTGTTGCCGCAATGCGGCCAAAATCAAACGGGTTATCGACTATGGGCATAAAGAAGTCGGTGGTACTGATAATACTGGTGCCATTACCCAGATCATAAACCGCCGCGTCATCGCGGGTTTCATTACCCACCAACAGATTCGGGTCGACGAACTTCGCCTGCTCGCTGTGCAGAATAGTCTCCAGCACTTTTGGGGAAATTTTACAACCGCAACCGGCTCCGTGGCTGTATTGCGTTAAACGAATGGCTTGCTCGCTCATGGACATCTCCTGTCATTGCAATCGCGCTATGGTAGCGCTCATTCCCTGATGTAGTAAGTATCACTGTCTGAATTACCGCGCCTTTGCTCAGAAACCAGACAGTTTTATCCCTCTGCGTCAGAAATAACGCACAAATGGCGTGGGATCGGGCGTACTGATCGTGGTTGACGCTTTGAGCTGCGGCGTGCCGAGATAGAGAAAACCGACGATTTTATCCTGAGGGCGGCATTCAAAGGCTTCCCGCACGACAGGGCTTTCAGTTAACGCGCCGCTACGCCAGATACCATTAAACCCTTGCGCAATCGCCGCCATTTGCATCGCCATCACCGCGCATCCGGCGGACATCTCCTGTTCCCACACGGGAACCTTATGGTTTTCTTCGCATTTCGCCACCACGGTAATGATCAGCGGCGCGCGAAACGGCGCATTGCGCGCTTTTTCAATCGCTTTCTCATCATCCCCGGCAGCAACAGCGCCTTGTTCAAGAACGGCGCTGAAACGGTGGCGCCCTTCTCCTTCAATCACAAAAAAACGCCACGGCTGTAGCGACTTATGATCGGGAACACGCATCCCCGCCCGCAGAATGTTCTGTAATTGCTCTCCGACAGGCGCCGGTTCTGCGAGACGAGAGGCGCTACGACGGTTGACTAACAGTTCGAGTGCATCCATTTGATTAACTCCACCAATGATATTTATTCACAAAATTAACACGGGAGCGGATTTTGTTACAGCACAGGCAGTGATTCCTGCTGACAACTGCCTGATGGGTCATTACGATAGCCACATCTTAATGCTTTATCCTCATTAAGGCATAAACGTTGTTACTCAGATAGGGAGAATACATGCGAACCCTTTGGCGATTTATTGCCGGATTTTTTAAATGGACGTGGCGATTGTTGAACTTCGTCCGTGAAATGGTACTCAACCTGTTCTTTATTTTTTTGGTCCTGGTAGGCGTTGGGATCTGGATGCAGATCGGTAACGGCAGCAACAGTGAGCAAACGGCGCGCGGCGCTCTGCTGCTGGATATTTCCGGCGTTATTGTGGATAAACCGTCCACCAATCATCGTCTGGGCGCGCTGGGTCGCCAGTTGTTTGGCGCCAGCTCCAACCGTTTGCAGGAAAACTCTCTGTTTGACATCGTCAATGCTATTCGTCAGGCTAAAGATGACCGTAACATCACCGGTATCGTTCTGGATCTGAAAAATTTCACCGGTGCCGATCAGCCGTCCATGCGCTATATCGGTAAAGCGCTGCGCGAATTCCGCGACAGCGGCAAACCGGTTTTCGCTGTGGGTGAAAACTACAGCCAGGGCCAGTATTACCTCGCCAGTTTCGCCAATAAAATCTGGCTCTCCCCGCAGGGTCAGATAAATCTTCACGGCTTCGCCACTAATGGCCTGTACTACAAAACTCTGCTGGATAAACTGAAAGTCTCTACCCACGTTTTCCGGGTCGGCACCTATAAATCCGCCGTTGAGCCATTTATCCGCGACGATATGTCGCCCGCCGCTCGCGAGGCCGACAGCCGCTGGATAGGCGAATTGTGGCAAAATTACCTGAATACCGTCTCCACCAATCGTCAGATTTCACCGCAACAGCTCTTTCCCGGCGCACAGGCGATTATCGACGGGTTAACAAGTGTAGGAGGCGACACTGCCAAATATGCGCTTGACCATAAACTGGTGGACGCCCTCCTTTCCAGCGCAGATGTTGAAAAAGCGCTGACGAAGCAGTTTGGCTGGAGTAAAACTGAAAATAACTATCGCGCGATCAGCTATTACGATTATTCGCTGAAAACACCAGCGGATAACGGCGGTACTATTGCGGTTATTTTCGCCAATGGCGCGATTATGGATGGCGAAGAGACGCCAGGGAATGTCGGCGGCGACACTACGGCATCGCAGATCCGCGACGCACGCCTCGATCCTAAAGTGAAAGCGATTGTGCTGCGCGTCAATAGCCCTGGCGGTAGCGTCAATGCCTCCGAAGTTATCCGCGCCGAACTGGCGGCGGTAAAAGCGGCTGGCAAACCGGTGGTGGTCTCGATGGGCGGCATGGCGGCCTCCGGCGGTTACTGGATCTCTACGCCGGCAAACTATATCGTGGCCAGTCCCAGCACGCTGACGGGTTCAATTGGTATCTTCGGCGTCATTAATACGGTAGAAAACAGTCTGTCGTCGATTGGCGTACACAGCGACGGCGTATCCACCTCGCCGCTGGCGGAGATTTCGATGACCAAAGCGCTGTCGCCGGAAGTGCAGCAGATGATGCAGCTCAGTATTGAGTACGGTTACAAACGCTTTATCACGCTGGTGGCAGAAGCGCGTAAGCGTACGCCGGAACAGATTGATAAAATCGCTCAGGGCCACGTCTGGACCGGACAAGACGCAAAAGCCAATGGCCTGGTGGACAAGCTCGGCGACTTTGACGACGCCGTCGCCAAAGCGGCGGCGCTGGCGAAACTGAAACAGTGGCATCTTGATTACTATCAGAACGAACCAACAGTCCTTGATATGATAATGGACAGTATGACCGGTTCTGTCCGCGCCATGCTGCCGGAGGCTATTCAGGCGATGCTCCCGGCGCCGCTCGTTTCCGCCGCCAACACGGTGAAAGCCGAAGGGGATAAACTGGCGGCATTTAACGATCCGCAAAACCGTTATGCGTTCTGTTTGACGTGCGCGAACGTTCGCTAATGCTTCCTCAATAGCCATGCCGGATGGCGGCGTACAGTGATAGCCGCCATCCGATATTCATTAATACGTTCTGACTTAACATTATCATGCAAAAGAAATCAATTTACGTTGCCTATACCGGCGGTACTATCGGTATGCAGCGCTCAGAGCAGGGGTATATCCCGGTGTCCGGGCATCTTCAGCGTCAGCTAGCGCTGATGCCGGAGTTCCATCGCCCGGAGATGCCGGACTTTACCATCCATGAATATGCCCCGCTGATGGATTCATCAGATATGACGCCGGAAGACTGGCAGCATATCGCTGAGGATATCAAAACGCACTACGACGAGTATGACGGTTTTGTTATTCTGCACGGCACCGACACGATGGCGTTTACCGCATCAGCGCTCTCTTTCATGCTGGAAAATCTGGGTAAACCGGTTATTGTGACAGGGTCACAAATACCGCTGGCCGAGCTGCGCTCCGACGGGCAAATTAATTTACTGAATGCGCTTTATGTCGCCGCTAACTACCCTATTAACGAAGTAACGCTGTTTTTTAACAATCGTCTGTTTCGCGGTAATCGCACGACCAAAGCACATGCGGATGGTTTTGACGCTTTTGCCTCTCCTAATCTGCCGCCCTTGCTGGAAGCAGGAATTCACATTCGCCGTTTAAATACGCCTCCCGCGCCCTACGGTTCTGGTGAGTTAATCGTTCACCCTATTACGCCGCAGCCGATAGGTGTCGTGACTATTTATCCAGGGATTTCCGCCGAGGTAGTATGTAACTTCCTGCGCCAGCCAGTAAAAGCGCTGATTCTGCGCTCTTATGGCGTAGGCAACGCGCCGCAAAATAAAGCGTTTTTGCAGGAGCTGAAAGAGGCCAGCTCACGCGGCATCGTCGTGATTAACCTGACGCAATGCATGTCAGGGCGAGTCAATATGGGCGGGTACGCTACCGGGAATGCGCTGGCGCACGCTGGCGTGATTGGCGGTGCCGATATGACCGTCGAAGCTACCTTAACCAAACTGCATTATTTGTTAAGCCAGGGTCTGGACACTCAGGCGATTCGTAGCGCGATGGCGCAAAACTTGCGTGGTGAATTGACGCCGGATGATTAAAAAATCCCGACGACAAGGAGAAGATAATGACAAACCGGGCCTTACTACTGGTCGACTTACAGAATGATTTCTGCGCTGGCGGCGCACTGGCTGTGCCGGAAGGCGACAGCACTATCGACATCGCCAACCGGCTTATTGACTGGTGCCAGCCCCGCCAGATTCCGGTGCTCGCCAGCCAGGACTGGCATCCCGTCGGGCATGGCAGTTTCGCCAGTCAGCATCAGGCGGAACCCTATAGTCAGGGAGAACTGGACGGTCTGCCGCAAACGCTCTGGCCGGATCACTGTGTTCAACATACCGACGGCGCGGCGTTACATCCCCTGCTTAACCAACATGCGATTGACGCTACCATTTATAAGGGTGAAAACCCGCTGATTGACAGTTATAGCGCGTTTTTTGACAACGAACATCGGCAGAAAACAACCCTTGATGCCTGGCTTCGCGAGCATGACGTCACCGAGCTTATCGTGCTGGGGTTGGCGACCGATTACTGCGTAAAATTTACGGTACTGGATGCATTACAGTTAGGCTATGCTGTTAACGTTATTACCGATGGCTGCCGCGGCGTGAATATTCAGCCACAGGATAGCGCGCACGCGTTTATGGAGATGGCGGCGGCAGGCGCAACACTGTATACCCTGGCAGACTGGGAAGAAACGCAGGGTCAGGTTGTCGCCGAATAACAGAGCAGGTATCGTATCCGGCCAATAAACACGCAACGATGAGACCATTGCGTAGATTTCCGGGGCCGGATACATTGCATTAGCATCGTCACCAGACAAAGCTCAACCCAGGCTGGAGAGCGCTTCTAACGAAACTCTTCTCGTTTCAATGCCAAAACAAAACGCAAAATCGTACACAGTACAACTCCTCGGGCAATGGAATCGCCGGAGGGCGGCTACATCTTACCTGGTCTACGGTTCTATCTTATTACTGCATTTTCAGCGTCGCAATCGGCTTTGGCGTAATGCCGAAATCCGCTTTAAGCTGCTGCTTGCTTTTCATTACCATCTGACCGTGAGTATCGATCGTCATATGTTGCGCTTCGGTATTGTGCCGCGCCTGCCATAGCATCACCAGTTGCAGGCTGTTTTCTTTCTGTTCCGGCGTCAACGCCACGCCATCCGGCCATTTACCCAGCTCAACGGCGGTGGATAAACGTTGATACACTTCCGGCGTCATGCTGTTAATGATCTCATCAAGATTCATGATGTGTCCGCTCCTGTGGAATAATTTGCTGAATCGTTTTTTCAGCCTTTCAGTTGATCGCCGTTTTTCTCGTCAGAAAAGGCCAGCGAGGCCGAATTAACGCAATAGCGCTCACCGGTTGGCTGCGGACCATCCGGGAAAACGTGTCCGAGATGCGCATCGCAGTTTCCGCAACGAATTTCGACACGCTGCATGCCATGAGAAAAATCGTCTATGTAACGAATCGCCTCTTCGCTGACAGGCTGGTAAAAGCTAGGCCAGCCGCAGCCTGAATCGTATTTGGTGTGGGAGTGAAAAAGCGGCGTATCACAGACCAGACAGTGATAAACCCCATCGCGTTTATTATGTAGCAGGCGTCCGGTAAATGGCGGTTCTGTGCCACGATCCTGCGTCACATAGAATTGCATTTCGGACAATTTTTTCTTGAGTTCTTCTGCTGAAGGTTGGTTAGCCATTTGCTCACATCTCACTTTAAACGTGCTCACATTGCCTGACCGATTCTAACAAAACATTAACACCTCAGTACCAACTTTTGTTCTAAACTTGATCATTGCGAAATGGCGGCTCATGAATCGTGACTGATGTCACATTATTATCTCGGTTGCCCTTTAAAATTCGGGGCGGCGCCCCCATGTGGTTTCAAGCCGAAAGGAAGAGTGAGGCGAATCAGCCGCGCAAAGGTTGTGCAGAGGATTGATTTGTCGCAATGATTGACACGATTCCGCTTGACGCTGCGTAAGGTTTTTGTAATTTTACAGGCAACCTTTTATTCACTAACAAATAGCTGGTGGAATATATGACTATCAAAGTAGGTATCAACGGTTTTGGCCGTATCGGTCGCATTGTTTTCCGTGCTGCTCAGAAACGTTCTGACATTGAGATCGTTGCAATCAACGATCTGTTAGACGCTGAGTACATGGCTTACATGCTGAAATATGACTCCACTCACGGCCGTTTTGACGGTACTGTTGAAGTGAAAGACGGTCATCTGATCGTTAACGGTAAAAAAATCCGTGTTACCGCTGAACGCGATCCGGCTAACCTGAAATGGGACGAAGTTGGTGTTGACGTAGTGGCTGAAGCTACCGGCATCTTCCTGACTGACGAAACTGCGCGTAAACACATCACCGCTGGCGCGAAAAAAGTGGTTCTGACTGGCCCGTCTAAAGACAACACTCCGATGTTTGTTAAAGGCGCTAACTTTGACAAATACGAAGGCCAGGACATCGTTTCTAACGCTTCCTGCACCACCAACTGCCTGGCGCCGCTGGCTAAAGTTATCAACGACAACTTCGGCATCATCGAAGGCCTGATGACTACCGTTCACGCGACTACCGCAACTCAGAAAACCGTTGACGGCCCGTCTCACAAAGACTGGCGCGGCGGCCGCGGTGCATCCCAGAACATCATCCCGTCCTCTACCGGTGCTGCTAAAGCGGTAGGTAAAGTGCTGCCAGAACTGAACGGCAAGCTGACCGGTATGGCGTTCCGCGTTCCGACTCCGAACGTATCCGTAGTTGACCTGACCGTTCGTCTGGAAAAAGCGGCAACCTACGAGCAGATCAAAGCTGCTGTTAAAGCTGCTGCCGAAGGCGAAATGAAAGGCGTTCTGGGTTACACCGAAGACGACGTGGTCTCTACCGATTTCAACGGCGAAGTATGCACTTCCGTGTTCGATGCTAAAGCAGGCATCGCACTGAACGACAACTTCGTGAAACTGGTTTCCTGGTACGACAACGAAACCGGCTACTCCAACAAAGTACTGGACCTGATTGCCCACATCTCCAAATAAGGTGAGATGAAACAGTCATTGGTAAGAGCGACTCTGGTCGCTCTTTTTTTTGCCTAAAAATAGCCCCGTCATACTTCAGGTTGCAGGTGCGTTAGCTATGCTCTCTCACCCGAATCACTTGCGAAAGCCTGGCTCATCGGGATAAATCAGGCACATCCGTGTCCCTTGGCTGAAGGCAATCTTCGGTTGTTCAAATTCGTTGCTGACGAATTTGTCGTTCGCTTGCCGCATGACCCGGCCTACGGGACCAACGCAAGTACTGTTCAAGGCACAAGCGCCTTGCCCTGCAACTCGAATATTTTAAGATAAAAGGATTGCGTAATGATTAATAAAATTTTTGCTCTCCCGGTTATCGAACAGGTTACCCCTGTCTTTTCCCGCCGCCAGCTTGATGACCTGGAGCTGATCGTCGTTGACCATCCGCAGGTTAAAGCTTCTTTTGCATTACAGGGCTCGCATCTTCTCTCCTGGAAACCCGCCGGCGAAGAAGAAGTGTTGTGGCTCAGTAATAATACGCCTTTCAAAACCGGCGTGGCGCTACGTGGCGGCGTACCGATCTGCTGGCCCTGGTTTGGACCTGCGGCTCAACAAGGCCTGCCGTCACACGGCTTTGCGCGTAATCTGCCGTGGGCGCTAAAAGCGCATAATGAAGATGACCATAGCGTAATGCTAACATTTGAGCTGCAAAGCAGCGATGCCACCCGGAAATACTGGCCGCACGATTTCACGCTGCTGGCACGCTTTAAAGTCGGCAAAACCTGTGAAATTGAACTGGAAGCGCATGGCGAGTTTGAAACCACATCCGCTCTTCATAGCTATTTCAATATTGGC
Organism: Salmonella enterica subsp. arizonae; assembly: GCF_008692845.1. GTDB lineage: Bacteria > Pseudomonadota > Gammaproteobacteria > Enterobacterales > Enterobacteriaceae > Salmonella > Salmonella arizonae. The sequence continues at coordinate 170,484 of NZ_VXJW01000001.1, read as the reverse complement.
GACATTGCTAACGTTCAGGTCAGCGGGCTCGGCGATCGGTTTATTGATAAAGTTAACGACGCCAAAGAAGGTGTCCTTACCGACGGCGTACAAACCTTTCCGAGCCGTACCGATCGCGTTTACCTCAATCCTGAAGCATGTAGCGTGATTCACGATGCAACATTACGCCGCACGATTGATGTGGTTCATCACCACCAGATCAACGTTGTAGGCTGGAACCCCGGCCCGGCTTTGTCCGCCAGCATGGGCGACATGCCGGATGACGGCTATAAAACATTTGTCTGCGTTGAAACGGCTTACGCTACTGCGCCACAATACGCCACAGAAGAAAAGCCATCTCGTCTGGCGCAAACTATCTGCGTCGCTCAACGCTAAAAGTGTATTGATGCCAGCGTTTCTGTAGGCCCGATAAGGTGCCAGCCGCCATCAGGCATTGCTTGCCGGATGGCGATGCTTACGCATTTTATCCAGTCTGGTAAGCGTTACCCGGCATCACACCATATCCAGAGCGGTTTTCCCTTTTGGTGCGGGCCAGGCGCTATCCAGTAAGGCAATTTCGTTTGCTGATAAAGCGATCTCAAGCGCCGCCGCATTTTGCTTCACATGTTCTGCGCTCCCGGCTTTCGGGATCGCCACCACGCCCGGATGAGCAATCACCCACGCGAGTAAGATTTGCGCCCCCGTGGCGTTATGCGCCTGCGCAATCTCATTCACCACCGGATGATTCAGCAAACCGCTACGCAGCCGGCCTGCCTGCGCAAGCGGACTATAGGCCATCACTGGCATCCGCTGTTGCTGGCACCACGGCAATAAATCATATTCAATACCGCGTGACGCCAGATGATAGAGCACCTGATTTGTCGCGCATTGTTGTCCCCCTGGGGTGCGCCACAGCGCCTGCATATCGTCATAATCAAGGTTAGAGACTCCCCAACGGCGAATTTTCCCCTGCGCCATTAGCCTCTCCATGCCCTCAATGGTCTCTTCGAATGAAAAACTTCCGGCCCAGTGCAATAAATAGAGATCGAGATAATCTGTTTTCAGACGGCGCAGGCTTCCTTCGCAAGCGGCAATTATTTTCTGGCCGCCTGCGTTCCACGGATACACTTTTGACACCAGATATGCCTCATCGCGCCGTCCCGCCAGCGCCTCGCCCACCACCTTTTCCGCACCGCCGTCGGCATACATTTCCGCCGTATCAATAAGGCGTAGCCCCAAGTCCAGCCCCGCGCGCAGCGCCGCAACCTCACGCTGACGATTATCCGCGCGCTCGCCCATATACCATGTTCCTTGTCCTATGGCAGGGAGCGTCGCCTGCCCGCAAAACGTTACGTTTTTCACTGTCCTCATTTCCTTTTTAATGTCACACAACGGTAAAACAATACAGGACTCTTATACCCTACGGTAATGTCCGACATCATACCGTGCAAGGGAATGTGCGTGAGGCTGATTTTCTTATCACTGACGAACGTCATCCGCAATCATGTCAACGATGCGGGTAATATGCGCGGCGGGTCGATGATTCAAGAGTAATTGACGCATCACATTCATATAGGGCGTCACATGTTGAAAGAACTCCAGGTATCCTTTACAGAGATAATTTTGCCGTTCGCCGTTATCCATACAAATTCGGTGTTTCGGACTGCCTCCATGGCAGGCAAAGCGCCACGCGCAGTTCTGGCAGCGTGAGGAAAGATTTGCTTTAGCTTGTCAAATTGCCGCTGAAAGGGGGGAGACCGCTATCTCTTCTAAAGTGTATTGCCGTAAATTGCCCATCTTATAGGCGGGAAAAACAAAATAGTCACTGCTAAAAACGTCGCCATTCTGCTCCACCAGAAAACAATGCTCAACTTGCGCACCATCAATCGATATACTGCTCAGAAAATGATGCTGTGCAAAGAAGGCCGCCCACTCTTCAGTGATTAATGCGCCATTGGTTTGCAGGCTATTGTAGATAGTTTTGCCGTTAGCATAGCGCTGCTGCAAGAGCACCACTTTTTGGGTAAAAAGAGAGACTACATAACGTCAGCACCCCACCCTGCCAACAAGACGAGACGTCTTAGGATCGCGTATCATCAATTACCCGGCGGATATACGTCTCCAGCACATCATCAGACATGACGCGCTGCCCCCGGGGTTTATCGAGATAGAGACAGTATTTGCAGGATAAGTTACACAAACTGCCGCTGGGCTTGGCTACCGTATTGAATACTATGCTCGTTCGTCTTACTCGCTGTGAAGAATGGGTATAGCATAAGCGGGACGTTACAGGGCGATAACCGTCAGCATTAAAACAATTTATATATTAATTATAACCAAGATTATAATAACCTTGATTTTTCATATAAACGGCTAGTTTTTTTAAATGAATGTAACAAAGTGTGAGCCACGTAAGGTTGCGCCATACTCGACCATCTGCGCATTTATGCAAGCCGCAACGTTCGCGTATCCGTCAGTACAAAGCCTGCATAATGCAGGCTTGTAGCAGTTTTCCGGCAACTTCAATCAGAATCTATATGTCACGCCAGTGGAGAGGATACCGGTCCAGGATTTATCCACCATCGGGCTATCGGTAATTTCATCCGACAGACGGGTGTAGCGCGCAGTACCATATACGCTCCAGTTACCCGCGAAGTTATAGTTAGCGCTAAACTCAAGATACGGGTTCCAGCTGTCATTCGGGTTATAGCCGCGTAGGCCGCTACGCGAAGACTCTTTACGTGATACGCCGTAATAGTAGTCATTCTGGTTCTCGCTATTCCATTCTACCCCGATACCTGGCGTTAAGGTCAGTCCGCCATTGGTATACCGATACAGCCAGGCCAGATCCCAGACGATACCGTTACTGTTATCCAATGTATCCCCTGCCAGGGAGGTACGCAGGAAACCATATTGGGTGTGATGCGCGTAAGAGACGCCCGCCATCATAGTACTTTTACGCCTGTCCAGACGACGTAGTTGATGGTCATCGCTGTCGCCCGGCTTGAAGTACATCGGGGACCAGTACGCCATGATTGACAACTTATCGGTATTGTCATTCCACAAGTAATAACCACCACCCAGACCGCGGAACCAGAAGTTATCGCTTTCATAAGCGATAACCGGTATCGGATAAACATCGCTATCGTAATCTTTATAAGGGTGTTCAACCACACCAACGCCTGCGCCCAGCGTCAGGTTGCTTTCAGCGTGCGCGACGCTAGCGGACGTTGCGATAAGAACGCCAAGAGCCAGAAGTTTAAGTTTGGTCACAATCCATAATTCCTTATTCAAATGTTCTGCGGCGAAAGTGTAACTGCCAATACGTACAAGCCCAACTATTTTACACAATGCAACCGTTTAATATCACCATCACAGATTATTTTCAGATGATTGGCTGATGATCGTTACGTGATCAGGAGCGCTTTTTCTGACATTCGCCAGGCTTTTCTACCCGATGAGTTATTGATATGTCATCGAAAACCAGTGGCGTGTACAGGCAAGTTTTGCAAATGCCATCTACGCTTAATGTTAAGAAGGTGTATCACCGGGCACGTTGATCTTCTGACCAAAAAAACGGCATGAGAGTTGCTTTTTTCCTTAGCGGAGACGGCGCTCAGTCTACCTCTTCCGGGAGCCTCTACTATTCATATGAACGGCTCTTAACATGTGCGAAAAAACGAAAGGATGGCATATCATGAATATATTCGATCACTATCGCCAGCGCTACGAAGCTGCCAAGGACGAAGAGTTCACACTGCAGGATTTTCTTACCATTTGTCGGCAAGATCGCAGTGCTTATGCCAACGCGGCAGAGCGGCTATTAATGGCTATCGGCGAGCCTAGTATGGTCGATACTGCCCAGGAACCCCGACTTTCTCGACTCTTTTCTAACCGGGTTATTGCTCGCTATCCTGCGTTTGAAGAGTTTTACGGCATGGAAGACGCGATTGAACAGATTGTCTCTTATCTGAAACACGCGGCACAAGGGCTGGAAGAGAAGAAGCAAATTCTCTATTTGCTGGGGCCTGTGGGGGGGGGCAAATCATCGCTCGCTGAACGACTGAAATCGCTGATGCAGCGCGTGCCAATATATGTTTTAAGCGCCAACGGCGAACGTAGCCCGGTAAACGATCATCCGTTATGCCTGTTTAATCCGCAGGAAGATGCGCAGATTCTGGAAAAAGAATACGGTATTCCGCGCCGCTACCTCGGCACAATTATGTCCCCGTGGGCGGCCAAACGCCTGCATGAGTTTGGCGGCGATATTACTAAATTCCGCGTGGTGAAAGTCTGGCCCTCCATTCTGGAACAGATTGCCATCGCAAAAACGGAACCAGGCGATGAAAATAATCAGGATATTTCGGCGCTGGTCGGTAAGGTGGATATTCGTAAACTTGAACACCACGCTCAGAACGATCCGGATGCGTATGGTTACTCCGGCGCTCTGTGCCGCGCTAACCAAGGCATCATGGAGTTCGTCGAGATGTTTAAAGCACCTATTAAGGTGCTGCATCCATTGCTGACTGCAACCCAGGAAGGTAACTACAACGGCACGGAAGGCATTTCCGCCCTGCCCTTTAATGGCATCATACTTGCCCACTCAAACGAATCTGAATGGGTGACTTTCCGTAATAATAAAAATAACGAAGCCTTCCTCGACCGTGTCTATATCGTGAAGGTACCTTATTGCCTGCGAATCTCTGAAGAGATCAAAATCTACGAGAAATTACTTAATCATAGCGAACTGGCTCATGCGCCTTGCGCGCCGGGTACGTTGGAAACGCTTTCGCGTTTCTCAATTCTTTCACGCCTGAAAGAGCCGGAAAACTCCAGCATTTACTCGAAAATGCGCGTTTATGACGGTGAAAGCCTGAAAGATACCGACCCGAAAGCCAAATCGTACCAGGAGTATCGCGACTATGCGGGCGTGGACGAAGGGATGAACGGTCTCTCCACCCGATTCGCGTTTAAGATCCTCTCCCGCGTGTTCAACTTCGACCATGCGGAAGTAGCGGCCAACCCGGTACATCTGTTCTACGTTCTGGAACAACAAATTGAGCGAGAGCAGTTCCCGCAGGAGCAAGCTGAACGTTATCTGGAGTTCCTGAAAGGCTACCTGATCCCGAAATACGCCGAGTTTATCGGCAAGGAGATCCAGACGGCCTATCTCGAATCTTACTCTGAGTACGGCCAGAACATTTTTGATCGCTACGTGACTTATGCGGACTTCTGGATTCAGGATCAAGAGTATCGCGACCCGGATACGGGTCAACTGTTCGATCGTGAATCACTGAACGCCGAGCTGGAAAAAATAGAAAAACCAGCGGGTATTAGTAACCCAAAAGATTTCCGTAATGAGATAGTAAACTTTGTCCTGCGCGCCAGAGCCAATAATAGCGGCCGTAATCCAAACTGGACCAGTTACGAGAAACTACGCACGGTAATTGAGAAAAAAATGTTCTCTAATACCGAAGAATTGTTGCCGGTCATTTCTTTTAACGCCAAGACCTCAACTGATGAGCAGAAAAAACACGACGACTTTGTCGATCGGATGATGGAAAAAGGGTATACCCGTAAGCAGGTTCGTTTGCTGTGCGAGTGGTACCTGCGCGTGCGTAAATCGTCGTGATGTTAACGCCCGGAGGCGCTTGCGCTTACCGGGCCTACAAAGTAATGTTCTGTAGACTGGCTAAGCGTTAGCGCTATCCGGCGCTGACAGAATAGGCGCACAGTTGGCAGTACGGGGGGCATATGACCTGGTTCATAGACCGACGTCTTAACGGTAAAAATAAAAGCACGGTGAATCGCCAGCGCTTTTTGCGCCGTTATAAAGCACAAATTAAGCAGTCGATCTCCGAAGCGATTAACAAACGCTCAGTGACCGATGTCGACAGCGGAGAATCTGTCTCTATTCCAACCGATGATATTAGCGAACCGATGTTTCACCAGGGGCGTGGAGGTCTGCGCCATCGCGTCCATCCAGGCAACGATCACTTTATTCAGAATGATCGCATTGAGCGTCCGCAAGACGGTGGCGGCAGCGGTTCCGGCAACGGCCAGGCCAGCCAGGACGGCGAAGGCCAGGATGAGTTTGTCTTTCAGATTTCAAAAGATGAGTATCTGGATCTGCTCTTTGAAGATTTAGCGCTGCCTAATCTGAAAAAAAACCAACATCGCCAGCTTAACGAGTATAAAACCCACCGCGCCGGTTTCACCTCGAACGGCGTGCCGGCCAATATCAGCGTGGTACGTTCGCTACAAAACTCTCTGGCGCGCCGTACTGCGATGACTGCCGGAAAACGCCGCGAACTGCACGCGCTGGAAGCGGAACTGGAGACTCTCAGCAGCAGCGAACCAGCGCAACTGCTTGAAGAGGAACGATTACGCCGGGAGATTGCCGAACTGCGGGCTAAAATCGAGAAAGTGCCGTTTATCGACACTTTTGATTTACGCTATAAAAATTATGAAAAACGGCCTGACCCCTCCAGTCAGGCGGTGATGTTCTGTCTGATGGACGTCTCTGGTTCGATGGATCAGGCAACTAAAGATATGGCTAAGCGTTTTTATATTCTGCTCTATCTGTTTTTGAGCCGAACGTATAAAAACGTAGAAGTGGTTTATATCCGCCATCATACCCAGGCGAAGGAAGTGGACGAACATGAGTTCTTTTACTCGCAGGAGACCGGGGGAACGATTGTCTCCAGCGCGCTGAAGCTTATGGATGAAGTGGTTAAAGAGCGCTACGATCCTGGGCAGTGGAACATCTATGCGGCGCAGGCGTCAGACGGCGATAACTGGGCCGACGATTCACCGTTGTGTCATGAGATCCTGGCGAAAAAACTGCTGCCGGTAGTGCGCTATTACAGCTATATCGAAATTACTCGCCGCGCCCATCAGACCTTATGGCGCGAGTATGAACATCTGCAAGCGATGTTCGATAACTTTGCTATGCAGCATATTCGCGATCAGGACGATATTTATCCAGTGTTCCGCGAACTATTCCAGAAACAGAGCGCCAACCAAAGCGCATAACCATAAATCAGCCTGTAATATATAACGGGCTGATTTATAACTACCAAGGCGGTTATACATACTGCCCCTATAATAGCCGTAAACTTATATATCTCCTGACTGGATTTAGCTTACATGCGCTTACTTACAACTGGAAGCTTATAGATTTATTAATGCCAGAAAAACTCACCAAAGGGTGGAGATAATCCCATAGAATCAGAGAGTTATATTTTACAAAAAAGCCAATGACCAGAAAAATCGATATCAAAAAACCATGGGGCGATACTATCTGACGATGTCATAGCAGGCGACGTAAAAGCCGCGGCCAGTAATGTAAAAAGCAAAATTTCGGCCATTTGTTTAAACCTTTTCGTAAGGTCCCCTAACGGATATACATTATTAACGTTACCACTTCACATTCCTTTCACCGTAATAATAAAGGCTATTTTATTTACGTTAGCGTTAAATTGATGCCGTTAATTAACAATTTACTTTTTGTAACAATGGTTATATTTAAAAATATCAACGCCACGTATTATTGATTTATTAAATCGAGAATGATTTTTATTCCCGAACAACGACACGTTTTATTCTTAAACAGTCTATTAGAGGAATTCTCATCATTATGGTAAACTAACGCATCCGACTTTCAGGGCTGTAGTTCATCATGAATTTGCATCATAAAGCGCTCAGGCACTTTATCTCAGCAAGCGTCATCGTTTTGACATCGTCCTTCCTGATTTACGAACTTATTGCCAGCGACAGGGCAATGAATGCCTATATGCGTTATATCATGGAGAGAGCCGACTCGTCGTTTCTGTACGATAAGTACCAAAATCAAAGTATCGCCGCACATTTGATGCGGACCTTTGAAGCGCCGGGAGAGCCAGTCACCACGGAGAAACGCCGCGCGTTTTGCGACGCATTTGAAACCGTTAACGGTACGCACGGCGTCAACCTGATCCGTCATAATTATCCGGCGCTACATGGCACGCTGCAAACCGCTGCGACACAGTGTACCGATAATATTGATGACGTCTTTTTGCTGCCTGCGTTTGATCAGGCGGTAAGTATCAACCGGGCGCAGGACGACCACAGTCACGGACTGGGCACACTTGAGCTTAAATTCCGCTATTACGTTGATTTAAAGAAACATTATGTTTATTTCTACGATCTAATCAACTCGCAACGCTTCGCCATGCATCGTTGGACTTTTTTACAAAAAGGCACAATGGGTATTAATAGGAAAGATATAGATAAACTTTTTACCGGCCGTACGGTTATTTCAAGTATTTACATGGATGATATTACTCAGGAAAATGTCATGAGTTTTTTAACACCAGTCTATCTGTCGGGCACGTTAAAAGGTATAGTGATGGTGGACGTTAATCAGGATAATCTAAAAAATATTTTCTATACCCAGGACCGTCCGCTGGTTTGGCGTTATCTTAATATCACCCTGAAAGATCTGGACTCAGGAAAAGAGATTATTATTAACAAAAGTAAAAACAATCTGTTTCAATATGTGGATTATAACCATGATATTCCTGGCGGACTGCGCGTTTCTTTCTCCCTTGATTTAACCTATTTTATTGTCTCGTCCTGGAAAGCACTGGCCTTTTACTTACTGGCAACGGCGCTCCTGCTTAATATGGTGCGGATGCACTTTCGGCTTTATCGCGACGTCACGCGCGAAAATATTAGCGATGCCATGACCGGACTTTACAACCGTAAAATATTGACACCGGTTTTGGAACAGCGACTGCAACGACTGGTCAATACCGGTACGCCAGTGACATTTATCGCCATTGATTGCGATAAGTTAAAACTGATCAACGATACCCTGGGACACCAGGAAGGCGACCGGATCATTACCCTGCTGGCGAAAGCGATTAAAACATCGATTCGTAAAAGCGATTATGCTATTCGTCTCGGCGGCGATGAGTTCTGTATCATTCTTGTCGATTACGCTGCGGATCTGGCTATCCATCTGCCAGAGCGCATCGTTCGTAACCTGCAAATTATCGCACCGGATAAGTCAGTTCATTTTTCCGCCGGGATTTATAATATGCAGCCCAATGACACAATTAATGATGCCTACCAGGCTTCCGACGCGCAGCTCTATCTGAACAAACAACAAAAACAGCGTCGTTCATAATAGTGTTTCGCAGTAAAAATCAATTTTCATGTCGCACCAGGAGTGAGAAATGACCGAAATGACTGAAGTCGCTAAGGGCGTCGCTACACACCAGCGTTTAGTGGCCTTATTAACGCAGGAGAACGCGCGCTATCGTGTGGTTAGCCATGAAGCGGTAGGGAAATGCGAAGCGGTTTCTGAAATACGTGGTACCGCGCTGGGCCAGGGCGCAAAAGCGCTGGTCTGTAAAGTCAAAGGCAACGGCCTCAACCAGCATGTTCTTGCTATTTTAGCGGCCGACCAGCAAGCGGATCTCTCTCAGCTTGCTTTGCATCTGGGCGGCTTACGCGCCTCCCTTGCCAGCCCGGCGGAAGTCGATATGCTGACCTGCTGCGTTTTTGGCGCGATCCCGCCTTTCAGTTTTCATCCAAACCTGAAACTGGTCGCCGATCCGCTCCTGTTTGAACGTTTTGATGAAATTGCCTTTAATGCCGGTCTGCTGGAAAAATCGGTCATTATGAATACACAGGACTACCTGCGAATCGCCCGGCCGGAACTGGCAACCTTCCGCCGCGCGCAGTCATCGCCAACGAGTTAGCCTTCTCTTTCAAGGAACAAGACAGACACAACGATAACCATAAAAATGGCGAAAAACGACGCCGTAATCAGCAGCGCTTCAAGAAACGGTGGATTGTACATAAGGCATCCTCTGGAAGACAACAATAACGGTTTGCTTGTTATCAATACGCTGCGCTGATGGCAATTTAATGACAAACGCCGTTTTTCGCGTCGAGAGTGTCTTTCAGGCGTTTGCCTGAAAACCGCATTAATCGTTAAAAACGCCTGGGTGCTTTCCCATTTGGGCGTAAAGTAATTGGGCTTACTTTTTGGCAAGGAAACCATCATGTTTGATGTCACTCTGCTGATCCTGCTCGGATTGGCAGCTCTGGGATTTATCAGCCACAACACCACTGTCGCCGTTTCAATTCTGGTGCTGATTATTGTTCGCGTAACCCCACTGAATACCTTTTTTCCGTGGATTGAAAAACAGGGGTTAACCGTAGGGATTATCATTCTGACCATCGGCGTGATGGCCCCCATCGCCAGCGGAACCCTGCCGTCCTCCACCTTGCTCCACTCTTTTGAGAACTGGAAATCACTGGTAGCGATTGCTGTCGGCGTTTTCGTCTCCTGGCTGGGCGGTCGCGGTGTTGCACTGATGGGAAATCAACCGCAGCTCGTCGCCGGGCTGCTGGTCGGTACGGTACTGGGCGTCGCGCTGTTTCGAGGCGTGCCTGTCGGCCCACTGATTGCGGCAGGACTGGTCTCTTTAATTGTGGGCAGGCAGTAACTAGCCCGTCAGATACTGGCCTGGGGTCTGCCCCAGGCCCTTTTTAAACATTGTAATAAATGCCGAAGTGGAATCATAACCCAGCATGTGCGCCGTCTGCTGTACATTACGTCCCGCTATCAGCGCTTGCAACGCCAGAATTAATTGCAACTGATGGCGCCAGCGACGAAAGCTTAGCCCTGTCTCTTTGACAACCAGCCGGGCAAGGTTACGCTCGCTCATCGCGAATACGCTGGCCCACTGCCCTAACGTATTCCATCGCGCAGGCTCCAGCGCCATTGTCTCAACCATTTGGCGAATTTTCGGATGCGCCGATACCGGTAATTGCAACTGTTCCTGCGGCTGCTGCGGCAGTTCATCAAACAACACCTGTATAAGGCGCTGCGTTGGCATTTGCGTTCTCTCGAGGTCAGTTCTGCGCGCCAGCGACAAAATCAACTCCCGACATAACGGCGAAATCTTTAACGTGCAGCAACGCTCCGGCATGACGACCGCCGTAGGTTCAATAAATAAAAAGCACAGTTCCGCGCCTGCGGTCACATGATTACTGTGCGGCAGCGAGCCGGGGAGCCATACGGCATATTGTGGAGGAACCATCCACATCGCATTTTCCACCTCGCAGGTAATCGCGCCGTGCAGCGCGAGGATCAACTGCCCCTTCCGATGCAGATGGCGAGGACTAAACAGTTCATCGTCTCTTGCGCGAATACAAAAGGCCACAGCGGCGTCGTAGTGCAGATCGGGATCGTAACCGTCCAGTCTCAGACCTCTCATAACATTGTCCGATTTTAGTGATAAATTGTCATTTTAGCTTGATTCATCCAAACAGTAAAAACTGTTAAGGTGTCGCCTCGCCTGACGAGATGAGAAAACAATGACGACTGCCCTTTCACTACGCGGCAAACAGGGCGCTTTCCTGATTGCCGGTATTTTAATGATAGCCACAACGCTGCGCGTAACGTTTACCGGCGCGGCGCCGTTGCTGGAGACAATCCGTGCGGATTATGGTCTTTCCACCGCCCAAACGGGCCTGCTAACAACCTTGCCGCTCCTGGCGTTTGCGATGGTTTCGCCGCTGGCAGCTGGTCTTGCCCGTCGATTTGGGATGGAGCGCAGTCTGTTCGCCGCAATGCTGCTGATTTGCGCGGGTATTGCCCTCCGCTCCCTGCCCTCCGCCGCGCTGTTGTTTGTCGGAACCACGATTATTGGTTGCGGGATCGCGTTGGGTAATGTGCTGTTACCAGGATTGATTAAGCGCGATTTTTCACAGCATGTCGCCAGACTGACGGGCGCGTATTCATTGACGATGGGTGCCGCTGCCGCGTTAGGGTCCGCTCTGGTGGTTCCGCTGGCGTTGCACGGTTTTGGCTGGCGCGGCGCGCTGTTAATGCTGATGCTGTTTCCGCTGTTCGCGTTTCTTATCTGGTTACCGCAGTGGCGCACTACCCGCGCGGCTAACCTGAGTAGTTCCCGGGCATTACATGAACGCGGTGTATGGCGCTCGCCTTTAGCCTGGCAGGTTACGCTATTTCTCGGACTTAACTCACTGATCTATTATGTAATTATCGGCTGGTTACCGACAATACTTATCAGCCACGGTTACAGCGAAGCGCAGGCAGGATCGCTACATGGCCTGCTGCAACTAGCGACCGCCGCGCCTGGGTTAGCCATTCCGCTTATTTTGCATCGTCTTAACGATCAACGCTGGATTGCTGCGCTGGTCTCACTATTGTGCGCGACTGGCGCGGCGGGACTTTGGTTTGCACCGGACCAGGCGCTCATCTGGACGCTGCTGTTCGGCTTCGGTTCAGGCGCGACGATGATCCTTGGCCTGACGTTTATCGGTCTGCGCGCCAGTTCGGCGCATCAGGCGGCGGCGCTTTCCGGCATGGCGCAGTCTGTCGGGTATTTACTGGCGGCATGTGGCCCCCCCGTCATGGGAAAACTTCATGACGTCAGCGGTAGCTGGTATCTGCCGCTATCAGGCGTGGCGGTTCTGGCTATCGTCATGGCGATTTTTGGTCTCTACGCCGGACGAGATCGGGAGATAGCCTCATAAATGGGCCTGATGGCCCCCCGGCTTCGCTTATCAGGCCTGCCCCATTAAAATTAGTGCAACCAGTAGGCCGGCTAAGGCGCTTACGCCGCCATTCGGCAAAATGAGCCCCTTAAACGCTAGTCAGCGTGGTATATATTTAACGACAAACGTACCGTAAGCGGCACCGTTACAGGAGAGAAAAATGCTAATCCAGTGTAAGCGCGTCTATTTTCCAGCGGAAAAAAATGATGGCTATCGGGTGTTGGTTGACAGACTATGGCCGCGTGGCATCAAAAAAATGGCGCTGATCTATGATGAATGGAATAAAGCTATTGCACCCTCACCTGAATTGCGCAAAGCCTTTCATAGCGAACTGATTGATTTTAACCACTTTGCGCAACAATATCGGGCAGAACTTGCACAACAGCCGGAGGAAGGCAAACGGCTGGCGGATATTGCCCGTCAACAACCGCTCACGTTGCTATATGCCGCCAAAAATGCTCGTCAGAATCATGCCATTGTCCTGGCGGAGTGGCTACGAACGTTGTAATTGTCGAACCGCTGCCCGGCCTGGTTGTCTGTCCGGTGACAGCGGTATCAAATGTTCTGTGCGCACCCAGGCAAAGCCGTGCTGACTATCGGCAGAGGCTACATCGCCCGTTACTAGCCACAGCGACCGAGGCGCCTCTTTCGGCAGTAAGGTTACGTGCCCATTTACCGGATTAATGAATTTATCGCCGGGTTGGCACAGGCAAAATAGCTCAACCGACTTACCAATATTCCGCCGTCCGGCGGGCGTTTTAGCGCCAATAACTATTGCCAGCGCGCCCGGCTTTAACTGAAACATATTTTCTTGCGCCGCGTGAAACTGATTATAAGATTGTTCTCAATCATATTCCGTCGGACCGCAGTTTGTCACTTTTTCGTATTGGAATGATCTCTGCGCCACAACGTCCACTCATCAATCACCTCGCCATTGGGCAATTTACAATCGGAACGCACGCCTTGCGGAGTCTGCACTGGTGCCAGCGTACCGCCCTGTTGTTCGCAATAGACGGCTGCCGGATTAGGCATACCGATGCGCGACTGCCTGGAAGCGTCAGGTTGCGACGATGAACAAGCGCTCAGCAACAATACGCCTGGCAATGCAATCCACATAAATTTCATAACAACTCCGGTAAATGGATATTTTGCCCAGGATAACCTGACTGATACGCTATTTCCATACTTTCTGTCAGTGCCCTTACAAATATTTATCCCAGGTTAAGTGAGTGGCAACAACGGCCTGCCTCAGAACATCTGGCCTTTTGTCGTTAAGGGAACCCTCCTATTCTGGCGGCCCCTGAACAGTGAAGGTAATAGCATGAGAGTAGGTATCCTCTTCCCTGTCGTCATTTTCATTACGGCAATACTATTTTTGGCATGGTTTTTTATTGGCGGTTATGCCGCGCCGGGAGCATAACAATGCGGAAAACTACAATGGTGTTGATGGGTATCGCGCTAATGGCGGTGCTGGGCACAAAACTGGGCTGGTGGTAAATCCAATTTAAATAATAAAGGCTACCTGTCGCAGCCTTTATTATATCTGAAGATTCTGCGTTTAGCTTTTAATTTTTCTGTAGATTAACAACACGACAATCGCGCCGATCACTGCGACTGCAAAGCTGCCGAAGTTGAAACCATCCACTTTACCGAAGCCAAAGAGCGTACTGATCCACCCTCCGACTACCGCACCGACGATCCCCAGAATGATAGTCATAAAGAATCCACCGCCATCTTTACCCGGCATGATCCATTTAGCTAAAATACCCGCGATAAGCCCAAAAATAATCCATGAAAGAATACCCATTTTTTCCTCACTTATGTCTTAACGTTAGCGGTTTATTTGCCGTTAAAAAGAATAGCACATTGTCAGGAAAGTGAAGTCTGTGATGTTTATCACCTTTTAGCGCCGTGAATAAAAGCGCATAAACATCAGGGTTGCATTCATTAATGATAACGATTATCTTTATCAATACCAAACGATTGAGTTTATTACTCATCTATTCGGTACGACATTGCTTACATTGCTTCCAGTATTGTTTGCCCGCCTCACCGAGAGCGGGCTTTTTTTGCTCACTCTGCACTTATGTCAAATCGTGGCCTTTGTCAGCCGAACTATTTTGCGTGATACGGAGTCATCTCCAGCGTAGTATCCTCATCCTGCTTGTCCTGCTGCATAAACCCAACGGTCACCATAAACAACCCGATCATAAATGGCACTTCATACAGCTCTTCAATCAAATCCGTATAATGGGCGTTATGCAGGAATATCGGCGACAGCAACCGATGATGCTCAACGGTATCGGAAATCAGGTATGAACACGCCGTCACGGCAAACAGCCATAATGGCAGGGGAACGTTCCGCAGGCGACGAACGATCTCCTTACGAAGCCCGACAGAAAACAGGACAGGCAATACCAGCGCAGCAATTAACAGCACAGAAATTGTTCTGAACACTATGCGCGGCTCGCCAGGGAAATAGTCACGCCCCCAGCTAGTGCTTCTGCCCAGCAGTACCATCCACCAGACAACAGCCCATAGCCAAAACTGTTTTGCCCCTTCGGGACGGGAAAATGGCCGTATGTACCAGGCGGTAAATAGTGCCCCAAACAGCAACCATAACGCTTGTGCGTTTTCAATCCATCTGACCACCACGCCGTTAAGCAAAGGCAATTGCCAGTCCGCCGCAAATGGGATGACCACAGCGGCAAGCGCGAGAATAAGTGCTGACAAAGTTAATTGGGTATCGAGTTTCATGCTCACAAGACTCTTCTGGTTTTTAATACCCAATCATAAATTTTATGAATACGCTCTCATTAGCAAACAATGCGATATTCTTAATGTTTTCTTAATGTTTCTTTTCAACCGATGTCTGATGTAAATAAACAGAGCTTCCCGATAAGCAAAAACCGCATTACACTGGCCACGTGCGATGCGGTATCTGTTTTAAAAAGTCATTTATATCAATGGCATATTACGCTATTCTTACCAGCCACAAACGTCGTGTTCGTTTTCGGTATCGTAGGAGCGCACGGTATTAACCAAATCCTTTACAACTTCTGCCGCGACTTCAGGCACCAGCAACGTCATCGGCGCTTCCGTTTCATAGTCTACGGAGACGCCGTTGCTATTATTCGTTACCGTGACGGTATAAGTGGCTTTTCTCATCATTATTCTCTCCCGGAATGAATGACTTTCCGTGGGTTCGCCCCTTCCATCAGCACTTCCGGCGCGACAAAAAAGTCAATGTTAAAATAAGTGTCGTCTGTCATGACCTCAATATTGTGCCATTTTTGTGGAGGAAATACGCCAAACTCGCCGGCATTGATAACCATGATGTCTTCAGGCTCAGAGCTATGTTCATCAGCATATCCAAGATATTTGACCGCCCCCTGCATCACTGAAAGGCGAGGATAAACGCCAGGCCGCGTGCCCTTATCAAGGTGGCGTTCGAAAATTCCGGCAGGTGCCGTCTTTTTGTTCCAGAATGGCGTAGAACGGGTATGAATATGGTTTTGTGGAATTTGAAGCATTTTCTTCCCTCTTCCCGTTGATAATTCAACGATAGTCTCACCGCTGTCGTAAAAAGGTTACGCCCAAAAAACAGCATTTCAAATACCATTTATTGGTTACTATTATGCTGTTTTCACGCGATAAAAACGGAAAGGAGAGTAATGACCCGCCGTGGTCAACGGGTCGATGACGTTAAGACTGAAGCGTTGCCAGCCGGGCGGCAAACCCGACGAAAAGAAGGCCAATTAATGAATTGCCCACTTTTGCCAGTTTCTTTTTGGTACCAATATAGTGGGTTACAAAAGCGCCAGAAAGAATCAGAAAGCTCAGATAGTAAAAACTGACGATTTCAAGAGTAATCGCCAAAATAAAAAATGACATCCCAGTATTCGGCGCATTAACGTCGATAAATTGCACAAAAAACGAGACATAAAAAAGTATGGCTTTAGGATTTGTTAGACTAAGAATTAAAGCACGTTTAAAAATGGCGCCAAAAGGTACCACCGTATCCGCCGTCGCACGCCCCTTCGAGGCCAGCGTGGCGTAAAGAATTTTTGCGCCGAGGTATAGCAGGTAAAACGCCCCGAGATAGCGAACAATGTTAAACAGAATCGGCGTTGTTTTGATAAGCGTCGCCACGCCTGCATACGCCAGAAACATTAATACCGCATCGCCGATAAACACGCCGCATGCGGCAAGATATCCTCCTTTCACCCCACGCCCTACGCTATTTTTAAGCACAAAAAGCGTATTCGGCCCCGGCACCAGCACAATAAAAATCGCCCCGACCAGGTACGTCCAGTAATTCAGAACACCATACTCCGCGAACACATTAACCTCTTCCTGAAAAGATTTACGCTTAACTGCGAAACAATATGCTAACGAATGCACCGGAAGATAGGAAGCGAAACCATGCCTCTGCGCCGCTATTCTGTCACGCTTATATCCAAATCACCAAAATAACGTTCTTTTATCGCTAACCAGACGCCGTTACGCTTAATTTGCTCCAGTCCCTGATTGATTAATCGTTGTGTCGCCTCATCCTCTTTACGGATACCGTAAGCCGAACCAATGCTGAATAAATGCGTATCCGTCACTGCTGAACCTTTTACTTCAAACGCCTTGCCTTGCGCAGTTTGTAAAAAACCAAATTTCAGCGCGATGGCCGGACACAGCGCGCCATCCAGGCGTCCGGTCACTAAGTCCTGATAAATCGACGTCATATCAGGATAGCTTTTTATCACTGCCCCCGCAGGCAGCCAGTAGGTGTTTGCCCATGTTTCCTGAATGCTTCCTTGCTCCACCGCAATATTTTTGCCCTTAAGCCGCGCAGCCTGCGGCAGTATATTCACCGTTTTTCTGGCAACCAGTACCGTGGGGTCATGGTATACATAGCGGCTAAAAGCAATTGACGCCCTTCTTTTTGGCGTAACGCCAAGCGGCATGATGAAATCAACTTTTCGCGCCAGCAGTTCTGGGATCTGGGCATCAAAGCTGTTCACGACATAATGACATTTTACATTTATGGTTTGACACAGCGCGTTTGTTATATCAATCACAAACCCTGTCGGATTGCCACATTGATCTCTGACCTGGAGTGGAGGATTTGTTAAATCTACCCCGACACGCAGAACTTTTGGTTCCGCGTGTCCTGCGGTTGCCAATAAGAATAAGCCTGTCATGGTCTGTATTCTCATTTTTCGGGACATCACTTCTTCTCTTCTTGTGGCATTAACGCGCTCGTCGCACCAGAGACAACGCAGCCAACACATCACTGATATCGTTCTCATTCAGATTCGGCGCATTAAACTGCGCTCTCAGCCACACCATATCCTCGTGACTGAAAGCGCCGACCATCAAACGCTGGCTGATAATGATCACCAGTTGATTATCAAGTTGGCGAATACGTTGCCGCGATACCGACAAGGTTTGTATCGGAAAAGAGGGTTCCGGCCCGGTTCGCCACTGCGCTAAGTAGCGGTACTGTATCGCTTTACTGGCTTCCATTAGCGAACTAATAAAAGGTATTATCGAATGCGGGTCCAGCCCGTTATTTTTCGCTTCTTTTTCAGCCTCAGCGAAAACGTTTTGTTCACGAATGAAATCATCTATTGGTAGATGGTGCTTCATTTTATAAGCAGCGATTTCTTTCATTAATAACATGCGTTCATTGAGCACGGTAGAGAGCGCGCCGAGCGATACCGACGTTACCGAATCAGCAAAAGTGCTGCTACACATCAATAAAGAACAAAGAAAAACGGCAATATAGCGAATCATTATATCAATCTCCTTTTACGGAGACTTGACAATAATTTACCATCTTTAAGATAACATTAAGAAATTATCGCACAGCGGTATTAATAATCGTTAGTTTAAATATGGGTAAGAAAAAGAAAAGACCATTGATTCTCTAAGATCTTTACCTTCACTTAAAGTGCATAGAATATACAACAAATTACTCAAACGTGACGGATATCACGTTTTTATGAATTTTTATTACAATTTTATGATATAGGTCTAACTTTAATAGGTCACTAATTTTCTCCCCCGCTCAGGGAGATCGGCTTCAATTTACATCGAATATGGTGAAATATGACTACCATTACACTAGTCAACGAAAAAAATAGCACTGGCAATCCTTTTTCTGCACATATGTTATGTGAACAGCGAGCTATTCAGGAAATTACTTACGAACTATTGCAATCACAGCAGCATGTCTCAAATAAGGATATTATCGCAAAACTTATTGAAAAACTGGAAACAGAAAAAGACGTAGTTCAGCTTGATATTTACCGTAATGCCTTAGAAGCCGTTTTGTTTCAGACGCCTGACGACATCTAATATAAACAAAGGGGGGGTTAACCCTCCCTTTTTCGTTAATAATGAAGAGGCATCAACGTTCTGTGCCTGATTTTTCATAACCTTCGGAATGAGTTTGCGGCGGGACATGCCGCACTCTCCCTGGCATGTCATGCTGCCGATATACGGCTGGCAGTAATGTTAAGCCTGGGCCATTTTTTACCTGAAGACTAAATTTACCCGATTCTTTTAAATCCTGAATAAGATTTTCCTGGGCGGGTGTTAATGCCTCATCATGCCACAGAACAATATGCCCGAAAGAAGTTGATAAAAGATCGGGCATCGGCGCCTGCCAGGGAATTACTTCAACCCGCATACCTTCACTACAATATTTAATCGTTTCCAGCCATAGCTCAACGGGGTCATTCAGCGAAAACGCGGCAATAAGCATCGTGCCCGCCGGCGCCTTCCGTACGCTACTTAACTGGAAAGTGGCGTATTCGATAATCGCAGTATCCAATAATGCCTTTTCAAATCGGCGCGCATCATCATCGCCTGCGGACAACCACAGCCGTAAAGGGCGCAGTATTGACTCAATCACGATACCAGGCGGGATTTCCCGACCATAACGCCAGAGTAATTTTCGCAGTTTGGCGGGCTCGAATTTTCTACACTGCGCTAAAATCTCTTCCTGGTAGAATAACCATCCAGATCGGCAATGCATCTCTTCACCATAGAGGGCTGGCTTAATCTCTTTTAATGAGAAGCCCTTGCTTAACGCGTCGATAATATGCTGTATTCTGATAGCATCTTCTATGCAATAAAAACGATTTCCGGCTTCATCCTTAACGGGCTCAAGCAGACCATAACGTTCCCAGGACCGGATATTTGCTGTTGTGACGCCACACTGCGCAGCCATTGCGCTAATACTAAAAGTAGCCATGCCTGTCTGGTCTCATGAGGATGTAAGAAAGTATAGTGAACCTAAACGTCATCAGAAGCAAATCATTATTAAGCAATAACCTCACTATTTACATGAGAAATTATATTGCTGGCACTATTTATTGTAATCCAGTGCGTAAATAATTTAGAGACCGAAAGTATTTGATAGTCCAGAACCGTTCTACAACCTAATTTAGCCAAAACATGGTAGCGTACTGAATAGATGGTTTTTAAATGCACATTTAGCTCACAGCTTATTTGTCGGATATCCATTCCTTTAATAAGCATCGCCAGAACTTTTTTTTCATTCGCTGTCAATCGGAATTTCTGTGTTCTAGGGATAACCTGGCCCGAACCAGCCAGAATCAATAAATCGCGCCACTCGGCAATAGAGGCATCTGATTTTATTCGATATATAGCATGGTATTCATCAATAAAGTTATATTCATTATGGGTAACAACTCCAATAAGTACCGTTTTAAATGTGGTGGTAATATATTGCTGTATAGTGTAGTAATCGTCGATATCAAAAATAATATAATTTACGTTACCAACAATTATTGCGACGTCCTTAAATAAGGATTCCAGACCATAATTAAGAAACAGGTTTTCGCTCAATAGTCTTGTTACTGTCTTTAAAACAGATGTTGCGGAACCAGTCATATCCACCTCAACAAAACGATAGCCATGTGGGAATGTCCATTCTATGGCTCGCATAAGATCATCTTCTTAGTTAAGTGATGATAACCTATTAAGTAGTAGTTGAGGAACACCGTTTGCGCAACCCGGCAGACATTCTGGGACAACTTATCTGAACTATGTGGGGATATGCGCTTTCGCAAAATCCACAAAGCGTACGACCTCAGGCAGTAAAATATGCCAGTCCTTTTTCTCCAGACCTAAATATTCACGCTCCGCCGCGCGCAATGTAGCAACATAATCTTCTGGCTGAGGTAACAGCCAGTCGGCAGTCGCATCCGCCCGGCGTTGAATCGAGGGCGGTAAGGATAACGCCACCGTTGCTCTGGGTTGCAGATATCTTTTTATTTTAGTAGCCAGGGATTATGACATCACAGCAGAAAAAAGCTCGCTGTGAATAGCGAGCTTTAATACAACGATTACACTTAGTGGTGCAGCATTTCGTCAACTACCTCATTCGTCTTTAACTGATAGGGATAATAGGTAGGCCAGTTTTCCATCTCCTGTAGCAACGCCTGCTGCGAAGTATTTCCCATAAAGATATGGAAGTGACCAGATTTGCGCGGCGCGATGATATGATCGCTAAACTGAATATATTTAGGCGCTTTGCTATTCGCATTTTTACATTCGAACAGATAGCGCACCCCTTTTTTACCTGAAGTATATGTTAGAATTTTATAGCCGGCATAATCATATTTGCAGGACGCGACGCCATTGTCGCGATGAAATTCTATAACGCCATTTTCAATGCCGATAGTCTCGACATTAGTCGCATATCCTTTGCGATAATATGCCTTAATATCCTCAAACGTTTTCCCTGGGTCTTTCTTCGACTTTTGTCTGAATACAGGATCCAGTTCGCCGCTGACCAGATAAGGATAGACGGATTGCCACATCCCATCCCAGTCTGTGAGTGCGCGATCGCGTACATTAGCGTCATCAAACACACCCGCTGCCGCTTTTTGCTCAACCTCCGTCATCGGCGCGCCATGAGCATGATGACCATGTGCGAAAGCAGGGCTATTCACAAACAACATTCCCAGAACTATTGTCAGTTTTTTTAAATTAATCACCAAAATGTTTCCCTCATCTTTCTAAGAAAGATGAATGTTATAATATAACATCTCATTTACTTCAACAGAAACTAAGCGGCCACCGCGCGCAGGTGGCCTTTTTTGGCGTCAACTGGTCCGCCATCGAGGAATTGAACCCCGAACCTTAGAGGTAGAAGCTCTATGCTCTATCCGGTTGAGCTAATGGCGGGAGAAAAATTACGCGGTCATTTTAAGGCAGGCGTCAGCGCATTGACTGCACGCCCGCGCACAGTTCTGGCAATGATCGTGGTCGTGCCTTGCACACGCTTCGGCGCAGGCTTTGCAGATATCCGCGCAAAGGCGACATACTTTTTGTGAATATTCGCTTTCCAGAGCCATAAATTGCGCCGCCAGGCGGCAAATAGCCGCACATTGCATATCTAACTGAATACAATGCTTCATCATCCCGACGTTATCTTCACGCAGACAAGAAGAAGCGCAGACATCACACGCCGCTGCGCATTCATAACACTGTTCGATACATTCACGATGTTCTTGTTGCATAAGTCACTCCTTATTTTATTAAGAGGAGTAGATAAGTCTGCACAGAAACGCCGGGATAGCCAAACGGCTAACCGTCTTTTTCATACTTTTTGAACAACATCGCTGAATAAAACGGCAATAATAAAGCCGAAAATCGGCCGCCGTGATGTGACGTCTATACTGTAATGTTCATCTGCTTTTCATCGGAGGTAAAATGGAGTATCTGGCACGACTGAATATCGTTACGCTGCTGATGTCGACCACTTTCTGGATCAATCTGGCGGTCGTTTTTTTCGTCACTCTCATCACTTACTGGCTTATCAACTGGCTACTCAATGTGGTCTATAAAACGCTAGAACGCCCGGATAAAAAGGATGATGCGCATGGACGGCTGCGTTCCATTATTTTCGAGATGTTGAAAAAGACCAGTAAAATGCTGATCTTCTTTGCCGCGTTTCTCTTTAGCCTGCGTTTTGTCGCACTGCCTGACCGGTTATTCTCTACCCTCTCCCACGCCTGGTTTTTAGTGGTTGCGATTCAAATGGCGATTTGGCTTGATCAGGGCGTACAGTCATGGATGCGCCATTTACTGTACGCCCCAGGCTCCAATAAAAACCCGGTGACGCTGGTCATTCTTGGTATGATTTTGCGCGTACTCGTCTGGTCTATGATGCTACTCTCCATCCTGGCGAACGTAGGCGTAGATATTACCGCTCTGGTAGCAAGCCTTGGCGTTGGCGGTATTGCTATTGCACTGGCGGTGCAAACCGTTCTGAGCGATGTCTTCGCTTCGCTGTCGATTGGTTTCGACAAGCCCTTCGAAATCGGCGATTTCGTCGTCTTTAATGATGTAGCCGGTACGATTGAACATATCGGTCTGAAAACCACTCGCATCCGTAGTCTCAGCGGCGAACAAATCGTTTGCGCGAATGCGCAGCTGTTGCAGCAAACCATACATAACTATAAACGGATGCAAACGCGTCGTATCGTGTTTACTTTTGGCGTCGCTACTGCGACACCGCCGGAAAAGTTACGCCTCATCGGCGATATGGTGAAAAAGATTATTACCGATGTTGGCGAGACACAATTCGACCGCGCCCATTTGCTGGCCTTTGCTCAGGATCGGCTGACCTATGAGGTGGTACATATCGTCAATACCGCAGATTACAATAAATACATGGATATTCAACAAGAGATAAATATACGTATTATTGAAAAATTAATTGAGAATGGTATTGAACTGGCGCTGCCAAGCCTGGTCGTCAGAGCGCCGGTACAGATTGAAGAGACAACGGACTACAGTAATACCGCTAATGCAAAAGACGCAGATAAACGCGTCATCCAGTAAAAGCTATGCCGACAATACCGGGAGCCCGCCGGTTCCCGGCGCGTTAACTGCGACCATGCTATGCAGGTAAACCACCTGCTACTATTCCACTCGTAAATGGCGGGTACAGATCTGATCAAGCAGCGCGGACTGATGGCTAATCACCAACATACCTAATGGACGGTTACGGCACACCTCAAGCACGTATGCCCATATCGCTTTTTGAATAGATGGATCGAGTTGCGCCGTCATTTCGTCGGCAATCAGAAAACGTGTACGTGGATCAAGCGCGCGCAGTATTGCAATACGCGCCAGCTCCCCGCCTGAAAGCTGCACTGGCCGACGCGTCAGCCATTCGGGTTGCACATACAGACGCCTCATCGTTTCCAGGTCGGAGCGCCAGGCATCGCGTACAGTTTCTCCGGCGCTTCGCCAGGGGTTAAACGTCAGTTCAGGATGCTGGGGAACAAGCTGTACCGGACAATACTGATGCAGGGGTAATGGCCTGCCGTCCAGCAGCACGTCGCCTGCCGTCGGCTTTTGCCATCCGGCCAGGACGCGTCCCAACGTCGTTTTCCCCGTTCCGCTTGGCGCATGAATCCCTACCCGTTCACCGGCAGAAATCGCAAACGTCAGGTTCTGCCATAAGACTTTCCCGCCATGACAAATAACGAGGTCGCGGCAGCTCAGCATTCTCCCCCCTCTCCAGTCTGCATAAATAACGGGTTTATTTCAGGTAATGCTTGCCATTGCCGTTTTAACGGCTCACTCATCTCTTCCGGCTGTAGCCGCTCGCGGCGGATATCGTCCGTGATATGGCCCTGATGCAGCGCGACAATGCGATCGGCATACCGCGCGGCCAGCAGCAGGTCATGCGTCACCCATAGCACGCCGCATCCCTTCTCGCAAAGCCCCCGCAAATGTTCAAGCAACTGGTTTGCCAATGCCGTATCAAGCCAGGCGGTGATCTCATCCGCGAGGATATAACGCGCCTGGCTGAGCGAGGCGTGGCAAGCCAGAATACGTTTAGCCATCCCGCCGGAGAGCTGGCGGGGGAAGCGCTCCAGAACCGCCGGTTCGAGATCGCTTTGCTGTAATAGCTGTACCATCTGCTCCTCATCCCAGGCGCGTCCGGTCAGATAACATGCTCTGTTCAAATGTTTTTTGATATTCAGCATGGGGTTAAGCGCCTGTACACCCTGCGGCACATAACTAAAAGTATTGCCTCTAAGCTGCCTGATGGTATGTCTGTCCAGACGGTTGCCATCAAGCATAATCTCGCCACGAAAGCGTAAGTTTTCCGGCAGCAGATCGAGTAAACATTGCAGCAACAGACTTTTGCCCTCTCCGCTTCCACCAACCAATGCCACCATTTCTCCGGGCGCGATATCAAAAGAGACATTCTGTAACAACGCCGACCAGCGTCTCGCGCCATACCAGCGATAACGGACGCTCTCCAGCGTAACCTGTCGTAAACTCAGCATACGTCACTCCTTAGCCACAGCCGCTGAACGGCGCGCGCGAACTGATCGAAGAGCATAACCAGCGTGAATAACATTAGCCCCGGAAACAGCACCAGCCACCAGTTACCATGGCTAATAAACCGCAACGCATCCGCCAGTAGCAGCCCCAGCGAAGGCTCATGCGGCGCCAGCCCGAACCCTAAAAAACTTAACGCCGCGCTGTGCAATACCGCATGAGGAAACATCAATAACGTCCCCGTCAGCCATTGCGGCAACAGCGCCGGAAGATAGTGGTATCGCCAGCAATAGAGGTGTCCGTGCCCCAGACGATACGTCAACGTCAGGTAGTCGCTCTGCGCCACCCGCTCTGCATCGGCGCGCAGAATCAGCGCCAGACGGGGCCAGTGCGTTAACGCCACAGCCGCAATGACGCCGCTTTTACCGCCGCCAAGCGTAAAACAGATAAGGATCAGCAAAAGTAAATGCGGCATGGCGAGCATGGAATCCGTTATTAGCCGCATCAGGATATCCAGTCGGGGATGAATACGCGCCGCTGCCGCCATCACTAATGCGATAATGCCACTGCACAGCGCGGCGCCAATGCCAATTTGCAAACTGACGAAGGCGCCCTGAAAGCAACGAAGCCATACATCACGCCCCAGATTATCGGTGCCAAACCAGTGCTGGATATCAGGCGACAGATGCCGGGCAAGCAGATTTATCTCTGGCGGCTGGCTCAATGTGGCATAACCGTATCCGGCAATAAACAGCAGGCAGGCGGCGGAGAAGATCAGACGCAGCAACGTCTGGGCGGGATTATAGAGCATCGGGACGCTCCAGCGATCGATTGAGTACCCCCACAAGCCAGGCTGAAATCGTATTTCCGGCAAAAACTAACAGCGTACTGAATAAGACAATCCCCATGAGAAGCGGAACATCGCCGCGCAGGCCGGCATCGATTGTCGCCTGTCCCAGTCCCGGATAAGCAAAGACTTTTTCCGCCAGTAATGCCCCTCCCAGCAGCTCCCCCAGAGAAGCAAACTGTAAACAGATTGCCGGGGTAATCGCATGACGTAACACCTGGTGGCGTAATAGCGACCATCCCTTATCCCCCTGAGCACGCGCAAAACGAATAAATTCACTCTTCATCACACTGGCTATTTTTTCCCGCGTATGCAGCGCGATTTGCCCCATGCCCAACAGACTTAACGCACATACCGGAAGCACGAGATGGCGTAAACGCTCCGATAACAGAGCGGCTCCTGCATTGTTTCCAGGTTCCCAGGCGCAACAAACAGGCAATACCGGCCAGCGGACGGCAAACAGCGCCAGCAACAGCATTGCTATCCAGAAGGTGGGCAACGATGACAATAGGTAGCTGATACGGCAAATAATCCTATCCGGCCAGCGGTTGAGAAAACGTCCGGCCAGAAAACCCAATGCCACGCCCAGGAAACCAGACAATAGCCAGGCGCCTGCCAGCAGCGCGAATGACGTTGCAAAACGTTCCCGGATCACACTGGCGACAGGCGCGTTGAACAGCATGGAATACCCCATGTCGCCCTGGAGCAGGCGCCAAAACCAGTGACCGAAACGCTCCCACAGCGGCTGGTCAAGCCCCCAGCGCGCTGCAATCCGCGCATATTGTTCTGGCGGCACATGGAGCAGATCATTGCCGATATAAGCGCGAATAGGATCGACTGGCGAAAAGCTGAGCAGAATGAAGGTGCCGGCAGCCACCAGCACCAACAGGGTAATCAGCCGCAAAAAATGACTGAAGAGAGATTTCATTACCGGCAGGTCCAGGCCCAATCATCAAGATTGTTTAATACCGACCAACTGCCGTGGATTTCTGGCGCGCCTTTCCCCAGGTCAATACAGGAGTTTGCCAGATAAGTATGCTGAATATTAAGCAGCCACGCCCACGCTGCATCGCCCTGGACGCCCGCGCCCTGCTTCCCGTCCCACTCAACTTGCTGCCAGAAAGGAACCGCCTTTTGCCAGTCAGGCGCATCTATAGCCTGTTTCAGATGCGCTTCTACCACAGGATTGCTGTAATAGCCAGGGTTATAATATTCCACGCCAGCGGCTTTCCCGCTGTAGTGATGAAAGAGTTCCATCGGGTCCAGACTTCCCCAGCCAAACAGCGTAGGGTTAGCGTGCATATGGCGCTCTACGGTTTCCCAGCTTCCTGATTGCAACGAAACCACAATGCCTAAAGGCTGCAACATGGCGCGCACCGCCTCGGCCAGATCCCGCCGTGTGCTGTCGCCACTGGCATACCATAAGGTCAGGCGCGCTTCGTTACCTGCTTTTTCACGCACGCCCGCACTGTTTTTCTTCCAGCCTGCCTCGTCCAGGATAGCGCGCGCTTTTGCCATATCGCCGTCACTGAATACCACTGAAGGATTTTGCCACGGTAATCCCTGCACCGCGCTATAAGCGGGTATCGCATGGCCTTCCATCACCTGTTCCGCCAATTGCTTACGATTAATGGCATAGTTAATGGCGCGCCTGATAGCGACATCAGCGGTCACATCGTTGCCGACAGGATAGCCGTTAGCATCCTTTTTACCGGCTGGAACCATCGGGAACACAATACCTCTGTTTTCAACGCTATCGCGTACCCAGAGTTTTAGATTATCCTGCTGCGGAGCCACCGCCATAGAAGGGGCAATGCGAACCAGTCCCAACTGCCCGCTGCGCGCGGCGGCATAAGCATTGTCTTCATCCAGGAAGACGAAAACCAGCCGGTTAAAGTCATTCTTTTTACCCGCATACCAGGGATTGGCTTCAACGATCAGTTGTTGACCCGGCTGAAAGCTGACCAGCCGATACGGACCAGCGCCTATCGGTTCACGGGCGAACGTTTTCTCATCATAACGGCTGGCAGGAACAATCCCTAACGACCCTAATACATTCACGAAAGTGCTCTGCGGATGGCTCAGCGTCATCTCAATTCGGCGCGCATCCAGCGCTTGCGCATGGCTAAAATTGCCCATATCAATTTTACCGCCGCTCTTCGCCGCCTTGTTGTACGTAAATACGACATCTTCGGCAGTCAATGGCGAGCCGTCAGAGAATTTCAGATCGGGTTTTAAGGTCAGCGTCCAGGTTTTACCGTCAGGGCTGGTATCCACTTTCTCCGTCAGTAAATTACCCCAACTCATATCGGCGTTTTGCTTGAGCAATGGCGCATGGAGTAATAAGTAGCTGCCGTGGGTCCAGCCCAGCATAGGATCAAATCCTTCCGTCGGCTCAGGGCCAATGGCCAGCTTCAGGGTACGAGCGTCTGTCGTATCCGACACAGCGAAAAGCGGTGAGGTGAATGCCAAAGTCAGTGCACACGTCACGAGCGCCAGTTTGCCTTTAATCATCAGCTTATCCCAGATTATGCGTTGTTTTTGTTCCTCCCGGCGAAGCGTAAACGTCGGGAAGCCTCCTGAGGACGGCATTATGGCGACCATTTGTGATGAAAAAAATGATGCAGAACAGAAAGTATGACGATTCTCTAAAAACATCATACTAAAAATTTGGACGTCTACTGACGGTCAATACAGTATGCGCCATTTGCCAATGCCACCGTCGAGTAAAGACTGCTTTTGACTGGGATAAACGGTGCGGGGAATGACGCAAAAAACACCGGGTTAATTGACCCCATCTTATTTTCTTATTTCAACAATATCCTGCATTAAGCCTACGCATTCAGCACTGTTCATTTTCTCATCGTTTTTATTTAGCTGTGAAGCGTAAGAACGTATCGCAATTAGCATCCATTGCCTCAAACCTAAACCAATATTAAACGAATCGGGGGTTAATGAAACTTATCATCAGAACACCAGTCATATGGCAACCCTATAAAATGACATGCTGAGGAGTTGAGCAGAAAAATGCTAACGTAGACACGGTTCATAGTGATTTTTTTAACCGTACTGTCCTCATTGCTAGCAGGATGTGCAAGTTCCAAAAACTCTGCGTAGGGAATATATCCGGCTTCTACAGATATTTGTCCATCAGGTACGACATCAACAGGAGGATGCAAAGAGTAATATTGTGTATTTAATGTACACAATCATTTTAAATGGCTGTCCGGACGCTTCTGGACGGTAGTTTTTCTATTAATTTATAATGGACTATTTCTATGAAAAATAAAAAACACATCTTTTCAATTATCTTTATTGGTTCTCTTTTAACGGGCTGTGCTACAGGGCCGTCGCCGACAGGGATTGGGTTATATACAGATGTTAAAGGGCCAATTACGACCACCAGTCTCCCGGCAACCAAAACCGGTAAAGCATGTGCGCAAACGGTATTGGGTATTGTCAATACCGGGGACGCATCCATTGATTCAGCGAAAAAAGCAGGGGCTATTTCTTTAGTGTCAAGCGTTGATTATGAAACTACGGGTTCATATCCGTTTTATGGTAAAACCTGTATTGTCGTAAGAGGGCAATAACAACGTGAAGCCGGCGATACAGCCGGCTTTTTATCCATTTTACGTGCCGCTATCCATATCAGTTCTTCGCGACTACGAATCGCGCTTTAAGGTTCTGTTAAGATTTTACGCATATCCTACAAATAGTTGTCAAGAAAGGATAATAATGGCACATTTCTCAAGACTGCAAATAACACTTCACTGGTTAACACTGCTCCTGACAGGCATTGCTTATGCCGCCACTGAGTTACGGGGGTGGGCGCCAAAAGGTTCCAGCGTTTACCTGTTTATGAAAGATATGCACTATGATATGGACGTTCTGGTCTGGGCGTTGATGTTTTTACGTTTATACCTTAAACATAAATACCCGGCCCCCGCCATTACGCCTCCCCTTCCTCGCTGGCAGCAGGTGGCCGCTACATTAGTGCATATCGCGCTTTATCTAACTTTTCTTACCTTACCGCTGCTGGGCGTCGCGATGATGACGTTAAGCGGGAAAACTGGAGCTTTTTTGGTATTACTGTACCGGTATTTTTGACTTCAGATAGTACGCTAAAATCGGATATAAAGCGCATTCATGAAGTGCTGGCGAATATCGGTTATTTCCTGATTGCAATGCATGCGGCAGCGGCGTTGTTTCACCTTTACATACAAAAAGACGATATTTTTTCAAGGATGTTGCCCGGTAAATCGTAATTATTCGGCCATCTCGCATGATAGACCCGCACCTGGCAAGACATTATTATTCCAAATTTTGCCAGGCGCTGTCGGTTTCGCCTTATAGCGCCTTACTTAGTTTGTAATCGACAGTATACGATATTTTTCCGGTTCCACGTGTAGGTGATATGTACAACTCCCTCCTCATTAATAATAGCGGGATAAGAATACTCACCACGGTTACTTTCAAGTTCCAGTAATGGTAGCCATGATGTGCCATTATCACAGGAAGCAATGAGTGAGAGCGGATAACGCTTTCCCCAGTTGCCGTTGACAGGGTTTAACGCGAGAATCAGCGTACCGTCCTGCATACTAACCAAATCGATACCGCTATTGTTATTTGGTAAGGCTGTGGCGCGAGCAACAGACCAGGTAGCGCCATAATCTGTTGAATCACTCCGGAAAACTGCCCCGCGTGTACTTCGTAATAACATATGGATATGCCCCGGAGAAGATTCCCACAGCGTAGGCTGAATAACGCCATCCCAGCGCAGAAGGTTTTCCAGACAACACTCCCACAACATGCCCTTTTTTATTCCCTCCCACAACGCTACGTTTTTCCCGGAAATCATGTTATGAGGCTCCAGCGGAACAAAAGAGATATCCCAATGTTTTCCTTCGTCACAGGAACGATCCACAAATGCCTCCCAATGTTCAGCGTTCTCAATCGATCCCGGCGCAATCCAGGCGCCATTTGATGCCAGCAGGAGTTTATTTTTTGCTGGGCCGCGCGGCAGAATATCACCCTTGACCAACTCAGTTGGCGTGCTCCAGGTAAATCCTCGATCGCTGGAGGTGATAAACCAGGTTTTCCACACATGTACATCGCTGCCCACTTTATAAAATAACCACAATCTGTCCGACGGGGAAAAGAGCACCGGATTCCAGTGTGCTTCCCCTTCGCAAGCTGCTACTCGCTGCGGTTTCGTCCAGATATTATGTTCATAACGAGATAGCCAAATGGCCGTATCTTCACTTCCTTCGCGCAGACCCGCGAACCATGCGGCCACAAGCGTACCGCACGGTAGACATACCAGCGTAGAAGCATGGCACTGGAAAGGCGCGGCTCTACTTGCAGGTATAATTTTCTGTCGATTGACGAGCGCTAATTTCATACCTGCCTCTGATAAATGATGTTGTAAGGCACCCGCTTTTTTCACCTATAACAGCAGTGATAGCAGAAATAGCATCAACAAGATTAAAACGATGGATCGTTATACGAATTTCGTTCAGATATCGCGATCATTACAGGCAGGATTATAGAGAATGGGCAGAAATTGGACTGACCTCGCGGATAATTCCAACTTACCGCCGTCCAATGGCGACGAGGTCAGTGGCACGGGATAATATAGAGGTCAGGGTTATAATATTTAGCTATCTGTGCCTACAGGCAAGACAAGATTTTTTTCGCTACAGGCAATGAAGGCCCGTCTAATCGGGCCTTCATTAACGTGATTATGATTTGTGTTCAAGCGCCTTTTGCTTGCTTTCTATGGCTATTTTTTTCGGTTTCTCGCTTTCAGGAATCTCCTGGTAAATCTCTACCGACAAGAGCCCCTGTTCGAGTTTCGCATTATTCACCTTAGCATGTTCAGGCAAAGAAAAACTTAACTGGAAATCAGTCTTACGAATACCGCGGTAAATCCAGTTAGCCTGATCTTCTACGGTATCTTCGGTGTGTTTACCCGTAATATTCAGGTTGCCTCCAACGGTTTCAATTTCAAGCTCCTCCTCCTTCCAGCCTGGAACACTCAAGGTAAGCAGATAGTTATTCGCATCGCGCTTTTTCAGATCGTAAGCCGGCGTCGCAGCGACTGGCGTATCTCCTGTTAATTGGCTGAAAAGTCTGTCAATACGGTGGAAACGGTCCGAGAAAAGAGAATCAGCAAACACGGGAAGTGCTGACAAGGTTCTGAGTGCCATCATTAACCTCCTGAATCACTATTCAAAAGTTCAACATTAAGGCAAGCATTGCTTGTTCATTGACTAAATAGGGGCAGATGAAACATTTTCAAGCCTGTAAAAGCATTTTTTTATCTACGAATTTAAGGGCTAACGAAAAACACCATCCCTATTCACTGCCATTTCTGATATCCCTTCATCTTTACAATTTTTCTTCACCGCATAATTGATAATGATTACCAATTGCATTAATGTAAGCAAGTTGGTTATGGCAGTGACCAACACCCCTTCTCCATTATTAGACCCAGCGCCGCCTTCGGGCGGCCTTTTTGGAGGAAATATGGTCGCCAAAAATAAAATTCACGGTCGTCGTATGCGTCAACCTCTACAACAGTTACACAATCGTTGTTTTTTTCAGCAACTGGCAGTAAGCCCACCGGGAACAAAATATGTTTCAGTCACCGCTGGCACAAAAACCTGGCTTATTCATCTTGTCACGTCAGAGGACCGTTAGCACGCTACAGGGACTATTCGCATTGACGCTAAAATCTTTATGAAATGGTATTAATGTAAATACAATTTGCGCCCGGCGGCTCAGGGGCGCAACATCTGAAGAGAGGGGCCAGTCTAAACCAACAGAAGATTTAATTATCGTCTCCGGCGTAGAAAGCTTCTATATCTTTGTTAAACCATTTATCAATATTGTGCCACATCAGACATCCTGTCAGAAAACTTGCGATCAACATCCCCCCTATAAGCCACTTTTTCACATATACTCCTGAATTATCCCTGCTAACTTCATTACCTGACCTATAATAAAAAGACCACCATTTGAAGAAATAGTTTCACTGACAGCTTCTGTTTGAAGCAAGATAGTGAATGGTAACGTCTTCCCCAGTTGCATTGCGTTAGTATTGAACAGAAGTGAAGATTATTTTCCATCGCGCGATAATGATTTGCCGCCTATGGTTTATGATTTTAAGAATTGTCTGCTCATCGCATATGTCAATGATGGATAAATTATAACATGTTTTTCTGGCGACACTTATCACCAGTATAGAGGAACGCTATAGCATTAATGATATTGATCCTGCCGTATCTCCCGTACTTTAGGGAATTAACTACAACAATATGAACCAAGGACACTAATGATGAAACGAAAATTGATCCCACTGACTCTCTTTCTCACGGCGCTTAGCGCCAGTACCGCTTCTATAGCAGCTTCGCAGGAGATTTCTAAATCTATATACACCTGTAATGATAACCAAGTTATGGAGGTGGTTTACGTCAACACCGAAGCTGGAAACGCCTACGCGATTATCAATCAGGTAAACGAGATGATCCCGATGCGCCTAATGAAGATGGCTTCAGGGGCAAACTATGAAGCCATGAACAAAAATTATACTTATAAACTTTATACCAAAGGCAAAACGGCCGAACTGGTAGAGGGTGATGATAAACCCGTTCTCAGCAACTGTTACTTAGCTAACTAAACTTTAGAAATGTCTGATGATGAGTCTTCAGGCATTTCCTTTTCAAGCATCCATTAAGTAACGTTAAAGAATATATGAGTCATCACCGTGTCACAACGGCTAACTAATAACCATTTTTAAAGAAAAGTTCGAACTGTCTGAATTACCGTTGTTTAGCATCTAAATGTTTTGCTTTATCAGATGGCATAGGTAGAATTCGCAGCGGCTGGTAACCATTCATATTCGCACTATCGAACGATCACCAGCCAACCGCGCCAGGGTCTTGCATACGCTCTGGCGCGGTTAAATCTTCAGGCCATCAATGGAACCATTTATTTCTGCTATTGATCGTACCTTTCAAGCTGACCAGCATTATTCCTGCCTGATGTGAAAAACCACCGCACTAAACCATAGACGGTGAATTTCACTTTATAAAATAGCGGTGCCGGGTGCCTCCCGGTGAACCATACCACAGTCAATATGATTCGCGAGGAACATTAACTATTTCGACTGGACGCCCCGCCGCAAAGGGGGATTCACCGCATAAGAAAAATCTACAACTCACCAGAAATAAACGACAATAACATTTTTGTGCATTTTTTATAAATGACTATCTTGTCACGTAATAAATGAAATAATCCTGTAACATAATTGCAAAACAAGACTTATTCAAAACTGAAGTGGTCAGTGGGAATCTAACCCACATCATCAGCCAGACACTGAGGTAATAACGTTATACGATAACCACATTGGACCGCCACCGAGGCCTCGAACCTCGCACCATCAACTTAGGAGGTTGATGCTCTATCCCGCTGAGCTAGTGGCGGCTGGAGACCCCTGTCAGGAGCAAAAATGGCGCTCTACTGGATAAGATCCATCCATTGCTACTTTTCACCAGTCGGTCAACGGCGGGTACAATATGCAAAGGTTGTCACAACATCTTGATGACATTGTGATTAATCCACAGAAAATTTTTATGGATGCCTCTTGTTAGTTCTGTCGTTATTTACACCAGGTCTTCCGTCCTGCTTATCACTTACCTGCGCTCATGCTGTGAAATGTTATGTTCAAAGCGATATCATGAAGAGAGAAAAGACAGGAGGGTACTTGTTTACGGTAAAAAGGCCCCCTATTTTATTGTCTGGCGGTGCGGAAGGCGAACCTTCCGCATAGATCAGGCTTTTCAGAAACGGTATCCAACCCCGACGTTGAAGCCGTTTATTTTTGTAGAGGAGATATTGCTTCCTTCATACCCTACATCAATAACAATATTCTCCATCGGGTTCATCTGTACACCCGCGCCCCAAGCAAACCCGGTTTTCCTTGAGGATATTTTGCCAGAGGCCGACTCACCATCCTGAGTGGAGTGTTCTTTAAGTGTTGCCTTCATTGTACCGGCACCGCCCAGCGCGTATAACGAGAAATTATCGTTCAATCGATAAGCTGGCCCAACCATTAAAGAACCATACTTCACCTCAAACTTGTCATGGTAATGGATGCCTTCAGGTTCACTCGACCCCGAAGCCTTGCTATCTCCATATAAATAACTTAGCGAGGTAATGAAACTTACCGGAGAGTCATCCTCATAGCGGTATTTCATATTTACCCCACGAATGTTTTTGAAATCCTGAACTTTACTTTGTGCATACCCCACGGAAAGTGCGTTAGTATCGGCCTGTGCAACATTTACAACCCAAACGCTTGTAGTAACAACTAAAGTGGAAAAAATAAAGTTTTTCATAACAACTCCTTAATGCCTTAATACTACTTCTTATTTACGGTGCGTTTAAACACCCGCAGTACCGATCCGACATTCAGTTATCGCCACTATGCCGAATCGATAAAACCACGAATAATTCACCGCTATCGCTCCCGATGCGTTTACTTCCTTAAGGATATTTTCACTAACGAGGACCCGTATCGTTTATTAAGACAACCAGCTCTCCAGGGTCATCTAATATTAATAAATGTGGATTCTAATCTTTCTCATACATACGAATTTAAGAGCCCCTATTATGAAGTATTTAGCCACTACAGAAAAAACAATTCTGGTTTAAGTTGTTGATATTCAAATAAAATATTCTGCATCTCTCGTATACCGAAATAGCTGACGCCGACCAGCCCAAAACATGCCCAGTAAGCAAATTCGCCATATAACCAGAAGATATCGCATTGTGCTTCATAGTCCTCACTTGACTCTCCAGACGAAATACAGTTATATGCCATCGTTGGCGCTGCAAACATGTTTCACTATGCTGCCCAGTACTATTGGTTGCAAAAATTTCACAACATGCATCATTCCCTCCTCCAATTAATTTTTTAACATATCTATCAATTACAACATTTCTTGTTATAAGAATAGAATCAACCCTCACAATCCCAACATAAATATCGCCTGTATTGATAAAAAGTTTACATTCCACAAAAATAATAACAACCGCAAATATTGAATATTCAATAAAATTGCTTATCTCTATATAAAACATATTAATATTAAGAATAGTTAACTCTTCGTTTAATAAAAGATGGTGATGACGATCCATAATTCCGCATATGAAATACATAAGTCATTACATATAACAGGAGGTATTATGAAGCATCATGCTTTTATGCTTTGGTCATTAATTATTTTTTCATTACCTGTTTTAGCCAGTTCATACCGTTCTCCCGGTTTACAACAGGCATCCTGGGAAATTTTTATCTACGATTTTGGTAGTAAAACCCCGCAACCCCCTGCAAATACCGATAAAAAACAAGCCAGGAAGATTAATTCGCCGTTCTGTTCTACTACAAAACCTATGATGCCCGCGCCAACCAATGGGTCTAAAAAAGAAAATACTTTAACCAGAATGTAATGCCACCATCTGCGATGGCGCCGATCGGCTACTTTTAGCCATCCGGAAATCTTTATTGCCATGAAATATAGTTGGTATCATTTTTACTAGCGTGTATAGTGCGCCTCGTTATCCCCTTTGAGGTATGTGTTTGTCTTGTAAAATGACAGGAATTGTCAAGACCTTTGATTGTAAGAGCAGTAAAGGTCTCCTCACCCCTTACGATGGACGTAAAGATGTTCAGGTCCATATTTCAACATGCAGCCAACACGAAGCAGAAGTGCTTATCCCCGGTATATGCGTTGAGTTTTGTCGCATTCATGGCCTCCGCGGGCCTACCGCCGCCAACGTTTATCTTTCATAATTCAGCATTTTTTCAGAAAAAGTTAGTGAGGGCGCTATGGCAGGAGCGTTCTTATAAAACAGGCTGTTTATTTAAGGTAGCTGGCTGATAGTGCTAAGCGTTCATATTATATGCTAACCATTAATGAACTATGTTTAGATTCACCAGGTAAGGGTATGTATAGCTCTGCCGCCTGGAATGAAGTTTTGCTTAAAAAAGACACAAGCCATTTTCAGTGACAAACATCTCAATAATTTATTTTACTAATGTCATCCCGCTGCCACTTTTAACACATATCGGATGTCATCAAATCATCTCATTTTGTTTAACGTAGAGAAATGTACAACCGTTTTCCGCTGTGATAGCATTTAATATTACAAAAGTATCCAGCACTATATACCCATCGTCATAGGAGTCGCCTCCCGGCTGGCTGCGTGCGTTTAACCGAGTTATTTATGTAAGACTATCGGAATTCTCTCTATTGCCACCTCGACGCTACGTAATATGCAGTGGGTATAAATTTCTTAATATAGTTATAACGCTATTTATTTTTAGGGTAATAATTTAATGGCATTACTTTCAGGAAAAACAATACTAGTCCTCTGCCTCTCCTCTGTTTTATGTGGATGTACGAATGACGGCTTACCAGCACCTTATAGTATTAATTTATCGTTTCCGGTCATTACGCAAAATCAGATTAATTCCGACGGTTATTACATAAATGATGCGGAACAAATTCGGACAACAGATGGTCTGTGTCTTGATGCGGGCTCAGAGCAACAGAATCGTTTGACGCTTCAGGAGTGTAAACATGTGCAATCTCAGCTTTTCTCATTTTACCGGGACAGGATCACGCATGGTGTGAAATGTCTGGATGCCGCAGGACAGGGGACAAAAGAAGGTACGCCAGTCATTCTTTATTCATGCACGGGTAATGATAATCAGCGCTGGTTTACTGATGATAACAAAATTAAGGGGAAACAGAGCCGAAAATGCCTGGGTACAAATAGTTTTATTGTCAGAAAAGGCAACCCTGTTGTGTTGGCCGATTGCGATTTCAGCCGCGCTCTGGAATTTACCATCAGGTAGTAGTCGCCAACAGGAATCACTGTGAGACTCATGCCGCTAACCTCATGACACAGCAACGGGTTGGCGGCTTTCACTCTCACGTTCGGTCGATTTACTTTGATGTCCGCAACGTTAACCGTCGTCAGGATGACAAAACTGCGGCTAAACCTTGACACTGGTAATTCACCCAGTTTAAATACTGTTTATCTAACCAGTAAAAAGGAAATAACGATGTTCGTCGAACTCGTTTATGACAAGAGAAATGTAGAAGGCCTGCCGGGAGCACGAGAGATTATCCTCAATGAACTCACAAAGCGTGTGCATCGCATCTTTCCCGCTGCGCAAGTGAGAGTTAAGCCAATGCAAGCAAATGCATTAAACAGTGACTGTACAAAAACCGAGAAAGAACGGTTGAACCGCATGCTGGAAGAAATGTTTGAAGAGGCCGATATGTGGCTGGTTGCAGAATAACGCGTGTAACCTCCTGAGAAAGTACAGTATATCCGGGAAAAAACAGCGCGCTAAGGCGCTGTCTGTGACGATATAACGCAAATGCGCCGCTCAGAACATATAGCGGAAGTTAGCGTTTATGGCATGGTCAACATTATATTTGCCAAATGCCGACTGCTCCAGCTCCAGGCCAAAACGTACATTGTCCTTCACCTGCGCATTCAGGCCCACGTTGTACAGCATTCTGCTGTCCTTTTCACCGGTAAAACGTTTCTCGCCGGATGCATCACGTAGCGCCGTCTCGCCATTGGTTACCAGGTCAAACTGGTAATCCACGCCAGTATGGGCCGTAACGCTCCAGTCCTTTCCACTGAACGTTTTCCCCAGGGCCACGCCTGTACGCCCTATCAACGGGTTATACGTCTTGCTGCGCATCGACACATCCATGCCATTATCGTTCCATTTCAGCGTCGTTCCGGACACGATTCCGTAAACCAGTTCCGCCTGCGGCTCAATATACAGGCTTTCTGTGAGATGATAGCGATATCCGCCCTCCAGACCGGCATACCATGAGTGTGTACCGTAATTCCGTTTACCCAGACCGGCAAATCCGGCGTTATAGTCATTATCATGGTGGATATACTTGCCGATAACATCCATATATGCCCCCGAATCAAACATCACGGAGGCGTACAACCCGCCGCCGAGCGAATGTGTGTCGCCACTGTAGGCCCGACCGCTGGCGCTGCTGTCGGTATAACTCATCAGGACACCGGTGAATAAGTCAGCCCCTGGCAACCGATGTTTTTTATCAAACCCCGTTTGCAGATGGGTGTAGCGATCAGAATATCCGGCGTCACCGGTTCCGGCACCATTCATGATACGTACCCACATCCCGTCCTCGCCCTGAGTATCCCGCAGATCACCCATACGTTTGTTCAGATTGTTCACTTCGGTCATGAAGTTTTTATACCCCATGCCCATAAAACTGTTGGCCGACCTGGCTGCCCCTTTGTCCGGCGCGGTTTTAAACCCGTCCAGTATCCACTGTATTTTGCCATCCTGCTCTGTCGTGTGCAGGGTCGGCGTCACCAGACTAAACCCGGTCACCCGTTCTGCGGCCTTAAACATCGCTGGATTTGTCCCCGCCGGGGCGCTGACCAGTGGAATATTCAGGGATTCTTTCCCGGACGGTTTTTTCAGGAAGTTCACAAACAGGGTGTTGTCCCGGCCCTCTGCGTTCTGGTTTACTACAATCTTGTCACTGTCCTTCAGGTCCGTTCTGAGCGCAAAAGCAGACTGGTTGGCCTGTAATGTGTCGGTAACCAGGGTGTGGAATCCGCGCCCGGTAAAGCCGGACAGCGACCGTGTCATACGCAGTGCCCCTATACGAGAATCGCCAGGCATCTGCCACTGCGTATCCGTCATCGCCATTCGCCCTTGCGGGGCGCTAACATTACCCGAATAGACGTTACGGAAACCATTAAACAAACCGTACATCATCTGCTCTTCCAGGGGTAGATTATCTGCCAGGACGACATTATCACTACTACCAATGGCGATACGGGCATCTCCCGCTGCCCGGATATCGCCGGTTACAAAGGTGTAAGGAGAAAATTGCAATTCACTAGCGGCCCCCAGTTGATAACCCGCACCATAATTGGTGGAATAAAACGCCGGACTCATCTGCCCTGGCAGGCTAGCTGCGGGCGTACCTGTCAGGCTCAGCGTAGCGGCTGGTCCGACAATGACGTCTGAATCACTCCACCACCCGCCGGTGGCGGTTAATCTGGCCCCTTCCTGAAGAGTCAGTGACGTGTTGCCGAACCGGCTGTAATCATCCAGCTTCGCATGACGCGAGGAAACGGTGACGTCGCTGTCCTGGCTTTGGATACTGCCGGTGAAAATTTCACGCACGTCGAGAGTTGACTGCTCGCTAAGCGTCACTTTCCCGGCATAGCGGCTCATATCCGATTCTTGTCCGGCAACCGAGATTCCCTTTTGTGGCGTTACTTTTGTGCCATTACCGTCATTCAGGTCAATATACAAATTCGGCGTACCCAACGTTACGGACGAATGAACAGCCTCAATATTCCCGTTCAGGGACGCGTTTCTGGCCAGGCCGAAATAGGTATTTTTCAGTACTAATGTTTTCAGATGAAATGTCCGGTTCTCCCAGTCAGGCTGGTCAAAAGACGTTGGTTGATTTCTGACAGAGTCATCACCAAGTGATTTAAGCTTATCAGTCAACCATTTGCCGTTATAGGCATGGATAACCGGATGGCCCTGGAAAGTCAGTTGGCCGCCAGACTGCATCAACTCGCCATCAGGCGTATCGATATTGCCGTCAAAAATAACGCCGCCGTTACTGTGAGAGGTATCAATATTAAGATGAATATTGCCTACGATATTACCGTGATAAATTCTATCATCAATAGGTCGCCGCGATTTTACCCGTTCAATAGCCTGCATCTCATTGTGTCCTACATACTCCCAACTGTCGTTGTCTGACTGATTTACAGGATAATATCCATACCCTTTTCGCTTCTGGATAAAATAATCTACTGTATGGGTGTAAATGTTATTATATTTATACAATAACCCGGCAGCACCGCCGGAAGGCTTATTTTTATCCCAGTCATTAATAGTAACCGTCATGTCCGTGAGGGGCTTAATTGAAACGGTAGCAAAGGTATCACTGGTATTAATGATATTCGCGCCATTATCCGCGGCGTTAATTTTATGAAAAGTGACATCATTGCCGTTTATATCAAGCCGGCCTCCCCTAAAGCCCCAGCTAATGTTATCCGGGTTCACCTGCCGGCTATCGGTAAGGATCACCGTTGGTCGGCCACTGGCGATATTCACCGAACTGAAGGCCTGAACCTTTCCGTCCTCATCAGGACGCTGAGCCAGAATAACCGTACCGTCCCCAACCTTCAGTCCGCCTGGGTTAATACCGGTTCCATTGACCTTCAGCACGCCCTCGCCAATCTTATGCAAATTGTCGCCCTGAACACCGTTCACCTGCCAGCTCACCTCCGCATCTTGGGTAATGTCCAGGCCTGCGCCCCTCCAGGTGGAGCCGTTAGTGGTGAATACCGTATAATTACCATTAAAAGCCAGCGCCCCCGCCCCCTGGTTAACCGCGTCTTCCAGCGCAATCTGGCCGTCAGCGCCATTGAATACCAGATTTTTCCCCTCATTCAGGTCTGTGCCTTTCTGACCATGCATCTGATAGACAGTCTCTTGCTGGATAAGCGTTCCTGTACCATCGGTTGAATTAAACGCCCAGCGCAGAGGGCCCTGGTCTGCCATAAAAGTTGCGGGCGCATCGGTATCGTCCTGAATGGCCTGGTTTACAAAATTCGCATCAACCACTGCCCAGTTAGTTCCACCGCCGCCGCCGGAGCTATCCACCCCGACAATGACCCACTTTTGTAAAACAGAATCATAGGCGAATAAAGGTGAACCACTATCACCAACGCGTGGGTGTGTTCCCATCGGCCCCTGCGCCAGGCTATACAACTCTTTATTAGTATTAGTACTGATCATCTGGCCCTGATTATAAGATCCCGGCGCACCTGCCGTACCGCCGGTCAGATAACTGTATGCCCCAGAAATTGAGATTATATGGCCATCTGTCTCTTTGATTTCCTGGGTTCCGGACCCTACACGGTAAAACGCGGGATAACGATTTTTGTCACTATAAGCCCCAGACACCATCCCCGACTGCGTCATCAATGAAGGCTCGACTTCGGTAACTAATTTATTTAAACGTGGGGCATGAAAATCTCGTCCAGGCTGATTATTTCTGTCAACAAGACGATACCCATTTTCGCCATCACCAAAACTGACACTCTGATAGCCGCCATTATGTTTTACGCTCACGATATACTGTGGCGAAACAAGTGTGGCAACCGCTGACTGGTGGTTGGCGCTACTGAAATCGGGCATTGGAGCATTATTCAGATAACCAATAACTGTGCCTGTTTTACTGTAAACAGGAATATTCATACTACCCGGCGTAAATTGCCCTTTATTCTCCGCAAAGTCTCTTATTGTCTGGTAGGGGATATCATACCTGACGACTGAGGCCAGCGATGTGACTGAATATCCTAAAAGAAGGGTGTTAATAATAACCGATGGAATAAGTCTTTTTATCAGACCTGTACGAGATGATTTTTTTGCATGGGTTGCCAGTTCCGAAACAGGCACAAGAGCACCTTGTCTGACACTATACTTCAGTGCATATATTTTATTCATGGATAATCCCTGTATATTTTATTATACAATGCAAGTTGGATGTCATTCCTGACATTATAAAACGTACCAGCTATAAAAATGATTGGCAATAAATTACCATACATTAAAAATCTTTTTTTACATTCGTAACTTTTTACTTTCGAAAATATATCACACACTACCAAAAATGGTAGTAAATAAAATTTGCATTAAACCACCTGACTTTCAATCATCACTACTGGAAAAAACTCACATAAACTAAAACCACAGAAATACTGTTTCACCTAAAGCCACAAAACTGGAAGATAATATAGTTTTAGTTTTCAGTACCAGTGCATATTTTATAAATAACCACTGTACCAGAAGAGATACAATAACGACAGGCACTCTCTGTTTTGGTAAGCAGCCAGACCAAGGCACGCTATTTTCGATGGACGTAATTTAAAACAAAATCATAATAAGTGGTGGACTTTATCAGTGGGAGGCATTAGATCTTAGTCTGCGCATCTGGCTGGGCTTCTCTGATAAAGGAGTCTGAATCGTCAGGGACACCTCTGTCTTTATCATCA
The DNA here is from genome assembly GCF_008692845.1 of Salmonella enterica subsp. arizonae. Lineage (GTDB taxonomy): Bacteria > Pseudomonadota > Gammaproteobacteria > Enterobacterales > Enterobacteriaceae > Salmonella > Salmonella arizonae. The sequence goes on along the minus strand of NZ_VXJW01000001.1, from coordinate 127,568 downwards.
CCTTTAAAAAGCTATAATTTTTCTGACCATGGAAATAAGTCACCCACTTAATGCGCCGAAACGATGGAAAGGCTCTGGATCACCATAACAACATATTGTTATAGTATAACAAAGGCTCATGTTAATCCTGACGGAGGAACTGACATATGAAAATCAAGCGTATCGGTAAAGCCGTTTTTCTTTTAGCGCTTCTAACCTCAACGTGTCTGGCGGCTGGTAAGAACATAAATGTCGAGTTCAGGAAAGGACATTACAGTGCCCAATACTCAGGAATAATAAAGGGATACGATTACGATACCTATAAGTTTCAGGCCAAAAAAGGACAACAACTACATGTCAATATTTCTAATGAAGGCGTGGATACTTACCTATTCGGACCAGAGATAAGCGACTCGGTCGACCTGTCCAGGTATTCATCGGCACTTAATGACAACGGTCAGTACACGCTCCCCGCATCTGGTAACTATGAACTGAGAATACTTCAAACACGCAATGACGCCCGTAAAAACAAAGCTAAAAAATACAGGGTCAATATTCAGATTAAGTAGACATCAATCTGGCGGCGTCACTCTCGCTATAACCTGACCCCGACCGTGTATACACAATTATGTAGAATTAAACGGAGATATTATCAAATGAAGCTCAGAAACATATTCGTCATATCATTGGCTGCCTCATCGTTTAGTTGCCTGGCGTTCAAAGCGCCGCCCAACGTGACATCTACGACGCCTGATAAAACTAACGCTCTCGAAAGTAAGATTCTGGGCAGCTTCTACAGTCAGCATGGCACCCTACCGCAGGTCACTGTCCTTGGGACGTGTGACGCCTCACCCGTTCCAGGTTGCTCATGCCCATTCTGCAAAATGCTCCGTAGCCATATCCGCTGATGAGCTATACGCCTTCCATATATTAGTACAGGCCTCATGGAGGAAATGTCGCTGATAAGCATATAAAAAACTTCGCGTGAAGATATAGTGGTCAATACTGTTCTCCGACATGATGACAGGAGACTCGTTTTTTCATTTAATTCATCTCCACATCTCCTGCTTACGGTTACTGATGAATGAGATTTATATCCTGTTCACCATTGCTGGCGGCTGTCCGAAGTGGCTATCAGACAAGAGATTCAGACATACGAACCAGTACGAATAATATTGCCTTCCTTTATTTTCTTTGTTGTCAGGTTTCAATTCTGCCCAGTCCCTTTAGCCGGGGCCATCCTATGCCGCCCATTTAAATGATAAAAATTATCATTTTCAACCATAAAAAAATTGTATATAATTGCCTTCCGTTACAAACGAGCTGACCAAAAATGACTCAATTGGCATTATTACCATGGAGGTAATGTATGATTAAAACGGTATCCGCTTATGCACTGGTACTTCTCCTCTCAGGCTGCGCTCAACAAACATTTAAAATGAGTTCAGAACCGGTTACCTCACCCAAACAAATTATCACCCATCATTTCTTCATTTCCGGACTGGGGCAGAAAAAAACCGTTGATGCCGCTGCAATCTGTGGTGGTACAGATAAGGTGATGCGTACGGAAACTCAGCAAACCTTTGTGAACAGTCTGTTGGCCTTTGTTACTCTTGGAATTTACACGCCTCTTGAAGCCCGAGTGTATTGCTCAAACTAACATTGCGGCCCGTGCAGGCGGGCTATTTAAGAAAAAACAAAACTCATAAGTTAAAACAAAGGAATTAATCGAATGAAATATATTATTCTCATTTCCGCGCTTTTATTATCCGCGTGTTCGGGTCCCCGGGGAGTGACATGGGGAGTTACACCAGCAAACTCCGATATATGTCCGTCAGGAAAATCATCCGCTGGGGAGTGTCGTTAAACACGCATTACATCTACTCCGAACGCGCTAATGAAGTTCGGTTTCCGCCTCACTCATCATGTATATACGAGTCGACGAAGGAATAATACATCATGGCAAAAGATACGTCGTATGATATCCTATGGTCATTTTGTCCATTGTCATACCTGACCTGGCACATAATAGTGAATCAGCAAATTAACCCCTAATATTAAACAAACACTAAACAAAACAGTGTGCCATTATTGACTAATTGGCCTGAATAAAAAGAATACCTACTTGATAATTAACTATGACGAATGGAGTCATCTTTATGCGTTTAAAACTTCTGGGAATTGCTCTCACCGCCCCTGTTGCATTCAACTCTTTAGCCTCAACCGAATTCAGCTTCCTTACCCCTGAAAAGGTAAGTGCAGATATCAGTTTGGGAACGCTAAGCGGAAAAACAAAAGAACGCGTTTACGAGCCAGCAGAAGGCGGGCGCAAAGTTAGCCAACTTGACTGGAAATACAATAACGCTGCAATTATTAAAGGTGCAATCAACTGGGATCTGATGCCATGGTTATCTGTTGGTGCTGCCGGATGGAGCACCATCGACAGTCGTGGAGCCAATATGGTTGATAAGGACTGGCAGGATGCCAGTCATGCCGGAACATGGACAGATGAAAGTAGACATCCTAATACTCATCTTAATTACGCCAATGAATTCGATCTTAATATTAAAAGCTGGTTTTTAAATGAGCCGGACTATCGACTTGGTGTTATGGCTGGTTACCAGGAAAGCCGTTACAGCTTCAATGCCACCGGGGGTACCTATATTTACAGCGAGAATGGTGGTTTCCGGAATGAAACTGGATCATTCCTTGATGGCGAAAGAGGAATAGGCTACAAACAACAATTTAAAATGCCTTATGTCGGTCTTACGGGTAGCTACCGTTACGATAACTTTGAGTTTAGCGGCGCATTTAAATACAGCGGTTGGGTACGTGCATCTGATAACGATGAACACTACGCAAGGGAGATCACTTTCCGTAGTAAAGTTAAGGATCAGAACTACTACTCTATTGCAGCAAACGCGGGGTACTATGTTACTCCTAACGCGAAATTGTATGTTGAGGGGACATGGAATCGCATAACCAACAAAAAAGGCGATACTACGCTTTATGACCGCAGCAATAATACCTCTGAACACAGTAAAAACACCGCAGGTATTGAAAATTACAATTTCATGACTACTGTCGGTCTAAAATATACATTCTAAACACTTCCGTCGGGCCACTAAGCCCGACAAATTAATCGATTGATTATACATAACGAATAAAACTATTTTAAAATAATATAGCGACTGAAAAAGATCAAACAGTGACCTGATGCTCACCTTTTTGGAGTACCCAACCGAGCTGGGGCACGTTAGTCCTGATGGTCATAATTTAAAATGAACGATGGTAGCGTCCTCTTGTTAGCCTCAAAAACCAGATAAGCATCAGCAGGAGGTACTATGCGGGGTATTGGAGCTGTTATCCATCTTCACCCACCGGCAGGTAGTAGCGAACCGCCCATCAACTTCAGCGGGATGTGGAACAATCTCAGGGACTGGTTCGCCCTGCCCGCTCAGGATGAGGCCGCACAATGCTTTCGCGCGTTTTATCAGCCGGATGAAGGAAGGTCGTCGTCGGACAGACTGATGTGTTTTTTTAAACTAAAGGCGCTGGCGTCTCCGGGACGGCAGGCTAACTTCACCGCGGAGCGAAGAATCGATACCGGTGAAACCATCTGCGTGATTGCCTCCGGTAAAAACAACGATTTTCCCACCGTCACACTTCACCTGAGCGACCAGGAATGGCATACGGCACAATCTCAGGAAGAAACGATTGACAGCACACTATTGCCGCTAAACGCTGATAACCCGGTAGCTACCACAACAGAAGAGAGCGCCGAAAAAAGCCGAAAAGGAACCCGCATTACAAATGCACAGATTCAGGCATGGCGGGACCTGCCGCCGGAGACGAAACGAGAGGCAGGCGGCTGGAAAATATGGGCGCATACACAGGGAATATCCATCAGCGGTGCCAGACATTATCTGACAAACACCGGACTGACCACCTACGGTATGGTGCGGCTGCAACAGCCTGAAGAGAAGGGGTATTCCATTACAAATGCACAGATTCAGGCATGGCTGGGCCTGCCCCCGGAGACGAAACGCGAGGCAGGCGGCTGGAAAATATGGGCGCAGACACAGGGAATATCCATCAGCAGTGCCAGACATTATCTGACAAATACCGGACTGACCCCTCAAGGTATGGTGCGGATGCAACAACCCGAAGAGAAGGGGTCCTCTATTACAAATGCACAGATTCAGGCATGGCGGGACCTGCCGCCGGAGGCGAAACGCGAGACAGGCGGCTGGAAAACATGGGCGCAGTTACAGGGAATAGCCTCCGGAAGTGCAGGAAACTTTCTGACCAACAGCGGACTGACTCTCGTTGGTACAGAGCGCCTGAAACCGCCAGGGGAAAGAAGTACCCCCATTACAAATATGCAGATTCAGACATGGCGGGACCTGCCGCCGGAGACGAAACGCGAGGCAGGCGGCTGGATGAAGTGGGCGCAGTTACAGGGGATAAACATCAAAAGTGCCAGAACCTTTCTGACAAACAGCGGGCTGACTCTCGTTGGTACAGAGCGCCTGAAACCGCCAGAGGAAAGAGGTACCCCCATTACAAATACGCAGATTCAGACATGGCGAGACCTGCCGCAGGAGGCAAAACGCGAGGCAGGCGGCTGGATGAAGTGGGCACAGGCACAAGGGGTAGACATCAGTTGTGCCAGATCCTATCTGACAAACACGGGACTGAAGCCCAAAGGGATAGTACGACTGCAACCCCCCGGAGAAAGAGGCTCCCCGATCACACAGGCGCAACTTCTGGCATGGTTTAACATGTCACCGGAGGAGCGCCACACATCAGGAGGATGGGCAGCATGGGCGCAGACACAGGGGATATCCTACAGGAGCGCCAGAAAGTATTTGGCACTGGCAGACCACGAAATGTCCCCCCGTCACACATCGCGATCATCGCCGTCCGCAACCGTCACAAGTGCCAGTCCACAAGTATCGTCATCCTCAGACACTGGCGATGAGATAACCGTCATCGTGAGTCCCCCCCCGCAGAACCACGGGGAAAAACGCTCACTTCCCCGGACCAACGAAGATAACTCCGCCCCGCCGGCAAAACAGATCAAGGAAGAGGAAGACGCCGTGACCTGGCGGACACACCAGATAAACAATGACCTGCCCATCCTGCAGCACTGGCGTGATCCGACGATATCGGTTATGGCGCAGGCGGAAGGCCGGATTGAAACCCTGCGGGTCACACGGTGGGGACCGCTTTTTAGCACGTTATCCCGGCAGACCAAGGCCAGGATTAATCAGGTGATCGGCTGGTTTCTGCAAAATGAAGGAAGCCATGATGTGCGAATGAATGAGATGATGTCCGTCGCTATCCCCCTTGATGACAGCGATGGTTACAGGGGGAGAACAGTCTACGCAAGAACCGATCTGGCGGCGTTTACCGTACTGGGTCCCTACTCCGGTCGCCTGCTGGACAGTGAAAAGGTACGGTGTGAATATGAGAAAGAATATGGGAAGGATGCCAGTAATTATTATTTTGCCACGCGAAGCCAGGAGCGCCTGGTGTCCGGCTTCCCGCAGGGTAATCTCCTTAGCCTGATTAACAACCCGGTATTTACCCATCGGACGGCGGAAGGAGAAGCAAGACAGAACGTCAGCGCGGTGCTTGTCGGGAAGAATATTCACTTTTTCCTCACCACACGCGACATCAGCGCCGGGGAAGAACTCTGGTTTGATTACGGACCGGACTACATGCATTTTGAGTCAGGTGAAGCGCTACGCTCAGTGCAGGTTAAGGAAGAGTCGCCCTCTTCGGATGAAGGGTAAAAATGCGTTATTCTGTCCTGTTACCCGGCACCAGGGAGGCAGATTTTTTAGCGAACGCTTTTCATAAGTCGTAAAGAACGGGAATCTATCGGCTCCCGTTCTTTACAATTCATTGAGTTTAAAACCTCTTCCCAAAATAAAAAAATGTATTTGTCTATTATCGAATAGATAAAGCCAACTTTTCATGTCTATAAAATATAGACTGTTATCATTAATAATCATCAGCTTAGTGAATAGAGCCCCACAAAGTTCAATACAACAAAGTTATATTTCACACTCCATTAGACACTTATACACTTCGATCGAAATCATTAAGTTACAATTACTTTTAAATAAATGTAGATTGCCATAAACAAGAGATACAGACTATTTTTTAGATTCAAACCGACTATTACCAAAACATGTTATAGTCGGTAAAATACTTATTTGTAACCCATTGATCTTACCCAGCAATAGTGGACACAGCCCTGAGCGAGGTTCTGGTTTTAGTCAGACTATGTTTATACTAAAGCACTATCTATCTTGCTCGCTCTTCGCGAAACCAGGCAACAATGTAGAGTAAACCGGGCCTGGTGACTGATGAAGTATGTCGGGGAAAAAGGCCATATCTGAGTTAATAAGCTCAAACTCTATTAGTACTAATTGTAGCAGTTATATTCGCTCCACTACGCTTTACCACAGCAAAAGTATTAAGTGGCAATGGCATATTTATCGCACCATGGCCAAAAAGATTATTTGCTTTCAAAGCAATTTTATCTTCAATGAATTGTTCTGCGAATCGGTGAATAATATAATCAAACTGACTTTGCACCAGAGGTGAGTTTGTTTTGCCACCATCTTTAATAACATCCCCAAATATTACCCCTAAGCAATCCTTTATTACTGGCGAATAGGCCAGCCCCATCAGCTTCCTGGAAAACTGGCCTGGATCATCTGCAATAGACTCAAGGAATAGAAATTTCCCCTTAGTTTTAAGCGAAAGACCCGGCGCTCCATTAAGCGCAGATACCAAAAGAGAATTTCCACCAACAATTTTACCTGTAACCTCTGTCATTGAAGCAGCTAATTTATTGAGCGGTGATAATTCATACATGACCTCTGTTTTTTTTCCGCTAAGAATATCTAGTGTTGCTCCTACTCCATTTTTATTGTATCCAAGGGAAATATCGCCATTAATACCTAGCACAACGGAGTGTATCGAGGGAAAATTTAAATATTCATTTGCATAAATATGTAATGCCGTAATGTCAGAATATCCAATAATTGGCTTTATTTTATCTGGTTTCGGATAACTCATCAATTCGCCAAGTATACTAGCGCCCCAACCTCCACCTGATATCGCCCAGATCGCTTTTGACTCCGAACTGAAAGCATCATAGACAAATTTCGCGCGCTTCCAGATTGTATTTGCTTCATCCAGTAACGCTGTAGGCTCTATTAAATGGTCCGGAATGTTTATCTTAAAAGGCGTGTTTTCTTTAAAGTACTTTTCTATTTTTTTATAACGTTCTTGTGGATCATCGATTGGCGAGGATGGAGCTATAACATCAATGACATCCCCTTCCTTTAAAAAATCCCAGGATGGTACATTGAGTGATGTATCTTTTATACCCGCAAACGAATTAAGCTCTAATGAGCTACAAACTGCTACACCAACTGTTTTCAAAAGAAGCTCACGGCGAGTCACCATTATACTGCCTCTTTAATGCAGGACTTTAAGTTTCATATTATCATAAAGTAAATCAACACTTATTAAATAAGTTGTACATTGATCAGTTATAAAGATACCTGCGATTGTAATCGCACTCAATATCATCAAATACCGTCGGTCGCATTATTTCCCGGCTGGCAAAGTGCTCACCGTGGACACATTCTACCTTCAGTGAGTGGAAGAAGCTTTCCGCGCGGGCATTATCGTAGCAGTTACCTTTAGCGCTCATGCTGCCGCGCATTGCCCCGTAAACGGCGGTTACGCCAGGCGTACCAGCCGCTACGGACAACACGGAGCACCCGTTACATTGCCCTACTGAACTCGGCCTGATGTTTTTCGATAAAGATAGACTTCATTTCAGGCGCTTCGCGAAGTATGTCACGGCCTTTTGCAGGATGGACAGCTCTTCATCACGTTCAGCAAGCTTCAGGGCTTCCTTGCGAAACTCAGGTGTGTGTTGTTTACGTGGCTTCTTGTTGGTTGATGCTGGTTTTGTCATGTGAGTCACCTCTGTCAGAGTGTTTACTCACTTAGCCGCCTGTTTACTACAGGTGGCTAAGATCAAATTTTGACAGTGCCGGATGCCTTCCGGCGATCCATGTCCCTACCCACATGGCTCGCAAGGAATATCTACTTTGATCGGGTGCCCTACCACTGAGGGGAATTCACCATGACAAAACTTTATCAGCAACAGAGCAAAAAATTCACGCCAACTTGTTGATTTTACCTGAATCATAGCGTTATCTATTTGTGACACATTAACCCAAAACAATATTATGATTTAATTTAAATAATTCATAATAATAGTCAGGGAATAAAAAATTATGCTTCCAGGCACCTCCAGAATATCATCTCACAGTGGAACATCCACATACGGATTAAATACCGCAGATACACCGGTTTTCCCCGATATTCCCGAACATGGACAAAGCCCCTCACAGCTACGTCTTGCTTATGACACCCTTGCCATAAACAGTGAATTCCGTCTGGAGCCAGAGTATGCGGTGGAGTATCTTATCTCAGGCGCGGGAGGAATAGACCCTGATACAGAAATTGATGACGACATTTATAACGAATGCTATAGTGAACTATCCTCCGTACTTCAAAATGCCTACACCCAAAGCGGAACATTCCGCAGACTGATGAATTACGCATATGAAAAAGAACTATATGATGTGGAGAAGCGTTGGTTACTGGGGGCAGGCGAAACCTTTGAAACTACCGTGACTCCGGAAGACCTCAATCTTTCAGGAGGCAGGAGAGTCATATGTCTTAATCTGGACGATACTGATGATGATGATGTATATCCTGAGCATTATGAAAGTAACGAAGGTCCACAACTTTTTGACACAACACGTTCGTTTATGCATGAAATTGTACATGCGCTGACCAATCTTCAGGATGAAGAAGAAAATCATCCAAGAGGCCCTGTTGTCGAATATACCAACATTATTCTGAAAGAGATGGGGCATCCTTCACCTCCAAGAATAGCCTACGCCAGCAATAACTAGACACATCTGGAAACAAAAAAACACAAAAAAACACATAAAAACGCTTAGTAGCGGGCTTGTCTGTAAATACTTCAATATCTTCGCTGGTGGTTGTAACGGCCCTAACAACACTTCTGCTTCACACGTTATGGCAGATATCATCGCCTCTGGTCAGGTGGAAAACACCAACAATAAGACGTCCTGATTCCAGATCGTCAACAGTATTGTTCGTGTAGTATGTTTTACGAGGCTCAGGGGATTAATACTCAAAAGCGGCTCGGACATAAATCGCCAAATCAGGCAGCCCGTTACCATAAAGATCGGGGTAAAGAATGGACTATTATTTATTGCGGCCTGAATTAAGGGTGTTTTGATAAAACTTTGATAACCGTTCGAAAGCTAATAATAAAACCGGGGACGTTAAGCCCCCGTTAATGTTATTAACAATTATCGATATTACATATTCGCGATAATCGCGTCGCCAAACTCTGAACATTTCAGCAGCTTCGCGCCTTCCATCAAACGTTCAAAATCGTAAGTGACAGTTTTCGCGGCAATGGCACCTTCCATGCCTTTAACAATCAGGTCTGCGGCTTCGAACCACTGCATGTGGCGCAACATCATCTCTGCAGACAGAATAATGGAGCCTGGGTTGACTTTATCCTGGCCCGCATATTTCGGCGCCGTTCCGTGAGTCGCTTCAAAGAGCGCGCATTCGTCGCCGATATTCGCACCCGGTGCAATACCGATACCGCCAACCTGAGCTGCCAGGGCATCGGAAATATAGTCACCGTTCAGATTCATACAGGCGATAACATCGTATTCCGCCGGACGCAACAGGATTTGTTGCAGGAACGCATCAGCGATAACGTCTTTAACCACGATCTCTTTACCCGTGTTCGGGTTCTTAATTTTCAGCCACGGACCACCGTCGATAAGCTCACCGCTAAACTCGTCGCGCGCCAACTGGTAGCCCCAGTCTTTAAACGCGCCTTCGGTGAATTTCATGATATTGCCTTTATGCACCAGCGTGACAGAATCGCGATCATTGGTAATAGCGTATTCAATCGCCGCACGAACCAGACGTTTGGTACCTTCTTCAGAACACGGTTTGATACCGATGCCGCAGTGCTCAGGGAAGCGAATTTTCTTCACGCCCATTTCTTCGCGCAAGAATTTGATCACTTTCTCAGCGTCCGCAGAGTCAGCTTTCCATTCAATCCCCGCGTAGATATCTTCAGAGTTTTCACGGAAAATGACCATATCGGTCAGTTCCGGATGTTTCACCGGGCTTGGGGTTCCCTGGTAATAGCGTACCGGGCGTAGACAAACGTAAAGATCTAATTCCTGGCGTAGCGCCACGTTGAGAGAGCGAATACCGCCGCCAACTGGCGTGGTCAACGGACCTTTAATCGCCACACGGTAATCACGAATTAAATCAAGAGTTTCAGCGGGAAGCCAGACATCCTGGCCGTAAACCTGTGTGGATTTTTCCCCGGTGTAAATTTCCATCCAGGAAATCTTACGCTCGCCTTTATAGGCTTTCTCGACGGCGGCATCGACCACTTTAAGCATGGCTGGTGTGACATCAACACCAATACCATCGCCTTCAATAAACGGGATAATCGGATTCTCAGGAACGTTGAGTTTACCGTTTTGCAGGGTGATCTTTTTACCTTCCGCCGGAACAACTACTTTGCTTTCCATTCACCTCTCCTTCGAGCGCTTCTGGTTTGCTCGTCTGTCATCGCGCTGCATGTGCAATGGCGTCCTGCTGCACGACTGCGTTAGAGCAATTTTTTGTTAATGTTTTGTAATGAGCATGTCAATACTACCCTATTGTTTGCCGCCATGAAAGACACTCCTTATTGCGCTATAATGCGGCAATTAATAAGTTATGAACATACCATGAAAAAAACTTCTTTTAGAAATCACTACGTTAAGCGATTCAGCTCACGACAAGCGCCTAAACCACGGAAAGGAAACCAGCCAAAACGCGTGGTTTTGTTCAATAAACCTTACGACGTGTTGCCGCAATTTACGGATGAAGCAGGCCGCCGCACGTTAAAAGATTTTATTCCTGTGCAAGGCGTTTATGCCGCAGGCCGCCTGGACCGCGACAGTGAAGGACTTTTGGTGCTGACTAATGACGGCGCGCTACAAGCGCGCCTTACACAACCCGACAAACGTACCGGTAAGATTTACTATGTTCAGGTAGAAGGCATCCCGGATCACGAAGCGCTGCAGGCGCTACGTGTTGGCGTCACGCTCAACGATGGCCCTACCCTACCCGCCGGTATTGAGATTGTCGCGGAGCCGGACTGGCTGTGGCCGCGCACTCCGCCAATTCGCGAACGCAAAAATATTCCCACCACCTGGTTAAAGGTCACCTTATATGAAGGCCGTAACCGCCAGATAAGACGCATGACAGCGCATGTCGGCCATCCCACTCTACGATTAATTCGCTACAGCATGGGCGACTACATGCTCAACGGTCTCAATAATGGACAGTGGCGCGAGATCGCACAGGAGAAAGACAGATGAAACGGCTTCTGATTACTTTTGCTTTACTAACACCCTTATTAGTCAACGCGGCCAGCTTCGACTGTCAGAAAGCAAAAGCCGCGGATGAAAAGACTATCTGCGCGCATCTGGCGCTCAACGATAAAGATGTGGAAATGCACACCAAGTATCAGTTTCTGAAAGGGTTGTTTGCGATGGGCAGTCGCGGCGCGCTTCAGGACGCCCAGCGGAGCTGGCTTAAACAGCGTCAGCAGTGCAAGACCGACGCCGCGTGCCTGACGAAAGCTTATAATGAGCGTCTGAAGCAACTTGACGCACTTTATGATCACATTGATAAACCACTTTAATAAGGAGGCATATGCTCAAGCCACACGTGACCGTCGCCTGCATCGTACATGCCGAAGATAAATTTCTGGTGGTTGAAGAAACCATCAACGGTAAATCGTTATGGAATCAACCTGCCGGACATCTGGAAGCAGATGAAACGCTGGCGCAGGCCGCTGCGCGTGAACTGTGGGAAGAGACTGGCATTACAGCGCAACCACAATATTTTATCCGTATGCATCAGTGGATTGCGCCGGATAAAACCCCTTTCTTACGCTTTTTATTTGCTATTAAGCTGGATCATATTTGCGCAACCGAACCTCATGACAATGATATCGATTGCTGCCGCTGGGTTAGCGCCGACGAGATTCTGAATGCGTCTAATTTACGCTCTCCCCTGGTGGCTGAAAGTATTCGCAGTTATCAAACGGGACAACGCTACCCTCTATCCATAGTGGGAGAATTTAACTGGCCGTTCACAGAGGGTGTCAAGTAAAGGGCTGCGTGGTAGAATACGCCGCCTTGAAGTTCAATGTCGCGAGTATTCCAATGTCAGAAAGCCCAAAAAAAGTGATCGTCGGCATGTCCGGCGGTGTCGATTCCTCCGTTTCCGCCTGGCTGTTGCAACAACAGGGTTATCAGGTAGAAGGCCTGTTCATGAAGAACTGGGAAGAGGACGACGGTGAGGAATACTGTACCGCAGCAGCCGATCTGGCTGACGCACAGGCCGTTTGCGACAAACTCGGCATTGAACTGCATACCGTCAATTTTGCCGCAGAATATTGGGATAACGTCTTTGAACTGTTCCTTGAAGAATACAAAGCGGGCCGTACGCCGAATCCAGATATTCTGTGCAATAAAGAGATCAAATTTAAAGCCTTCCTTGAATTCGCCGCAGAAGATTTAGGCGCCGACTACATCGCCACCGGCCACTACGTCCGTCGCGTGGATATAAACGGCAAAAGCCGCCTGCTGCGCGGGCTCGACGGCAATAAAGATCAGAGCTATTTCCTCTATACGCTTGGCCATGAGCAGATTGCGCAAAGTCTGTTCCCGGTTGGCGAGCTGGAAAAACCCCAGGTACGCAAGATCGCCGAAGATCTGGGACTGATCACCGCAAAGAAAAAAGATTCCACCGGCATCTGCTTTATCGGTGAGCGTAAGTTCCGCGACTTTTTAGGGCGCTACCTGCCCGCACAGCCGGGGAAAATCATTACCGTTGATGGCGATGAAATCGGCGAACATCAGGGGCTGATGTATCATACGCTCGGTCAGCGTAAAGGGCTGGGAATTGGCGGTACCAAAGACGGTAGCGAAGACCCCTGGTATGTAGTGGATAAGGACGTTGAAAACAATGTCCTGATTGTCGCCCAAGGGCATGAACACCCACGCCTGATGTCGTCAGGCCTTATCGCCCAACAGCTACACTGGGTCGATCGCGAGCCGTTCACCGGCACCCTGAGCTGTACGGTAAAAACCCGCTACCGCCAGACCGATATCCCGTGCACAATTAACGCGCTGGATGACGATCGTATCGAGGTCATCTTTGACGAGCCGGTTGCCGCCGTCACGCCGGGCCAGTCCGCCGTCTTTTACAGCGGGGAAGTCTGCCTGGGCGGCGGTATTATTGAGCAGCGGCTGCCGCTGACGGTCTGATTATTCAATGCACAAAATCATTCCAGTCGCATCAAGGCGGCTTAAAAGATGAAGTGTATTTATTTGATACAAGGAAGCAGTGATTGTGGCAAAGAATTTTTATGACATCACCCTCGCTCTGGCTGGCATTTGCCAGTCGGCACGCCTGGTACAGCAGGTGGCGCACCAGGGACACTGTGATGCCGACGCGTTGCACGTTTCACTCAACAGTGTCATTGATATGAATCCCAGCTCTACTCTGGGCGTGTTCGGCAGCAGCGAAGCTAACCTGCGTCTCGGTCTGGAAACGTTGCTCGGCGTCCTTAATGCCAGCAGCCGACAGGGACTTAACGCCGAGCTGACCCGTTATACGCTTAGCCTGATGGTGCTGGAGCGCAAGCTGTCATCAACCAAAGGCGCGTTGAATACGTTAGGCGATCGCATTAACGGCCTTCAGCGCCAGCTTGACCATTTTGATTTACAGTCAGACACGCTGATGAACGCCATGGCGGGTATCTATGTGGATGTCATTAGCCCGTTGGGGCCGCGAATTCAGGTGACGGGCTCCCCGGCTGTCCTGCAAAGCCCGCAGGTTCAGGCCAAAGTCCGCGCCTCGTTACTGGCAGGCATCCGCGCTGCCGTACTCTGGCATCAGGTAGGCGGTGGTCGCCTACAGCTTATGTTTTCTCGTCATCGCCTGACGACTCAGGCAAAACAAATTCTTGCTCATTTAACCCCGGAGTTATGATCTATGGAATTATCCTCACTGACCGCCGTTTCCCCTGTCGATGGACGCTACGGCGATAAAGTCAGCGCGCTGCGCGGGATTTTTAGCGAATACGGTTTGCTGAAATTCCGTGTACAAGTTGAAGTACGTTGGCTACAGAAATTAGCCGCGCACGCAGCGATCAAGGAAGTTCCTGCTTTTGCTGCCGACGCAAACGGTTACCTGGATACTCTCGTTGCAAACTTCAATGAAGACGATGCCGTGCGCATTAAAACTATTGAGCGCACCACTAATCACGATGTGAAGGCGGTTGAGTATTTTCTTAAAGAGAAAGTCGCCGCAATCCCGGCGCTCCATGCCGTTTCCGAGTTCATCCACTTTGCCTGCACCTCAGAGGACATAAACAACCTGTCGCACGCGTTAATGCTCAAAACCGCGCGCGATGAAGTGATCCTGCCCTACTGGCGTCAGGTGATTAACGCGATTAAAGATCTCGCCACGCAGTATCGGGACATCCCGCTGCTCTCCCGCACCCACGGCCAGCCGGCAACCCCTTCCACTCTGGGTAAAGAGATGGCGAACGTGGCGTATCGTATGGAGCGTCAATTCCGCCAGCTAAACCAGGTGGAGATCCTCGGTAAAATTAACGGCGCCGTAGGCAACTATAACGCGCATATCGCGGCCTACCCGGAAGTCGACTGGCATCAGTTCAGCGAAGAGTTCGTCACCTCGCTGGGCATCCAGTGGAACCCCTACACCACTCAGATTGAACCGCATGATTATATTGCGGAGTTGTTTGACTGTATCGCGCGTTTTAACACCATTCTGATCGACTTCGATCGCGATGTCTGGGGCTATATTGCGTTGAACCATTTCAAACAGAAAACCATCGCCGGGGAAATCGGCTCTTCCACCATGCCACATAAAGTTAACCCTATCGATTTTGAAAACTCTGAAGGCAACCTGGGTCTGTCTAATGCGGTACTGCAACATCTGGCAAACAAACTGCCGGTTTCCCGCTGGCAGCGCGATCTGACCGACTCGACCGTCCTGCGTAACCTTGGTGTCGGTATCGGCTATGCGCTTATCGCTTATCAGTCCACTCTTAAGGGCATCAGCAAGCTGGAAGTGAACCGCGACCGCCTGCTTGACGAACTGGATCACAATTGGGAGGTATTAGCCGAACCGATCCAAACCGTTATGCGCCGCTATTCCATTGAAAAACCATATGAAAAATTGAAAGAATTGACGCGTGGCAAACGTGTCGATGCTGAAGGAATGAAGCAATTTATTGATAGCCTGCCTCTGCCGGAAGCTGAAAAAACGCGTCTTAAAGCCATGACGCCGGCAAATTATATAGGTCACGCCGTGACTCTGGTCGACGAACTTAAATAATGCGGGCCGCACCCTCTTTTCTTCAGAAAGAGGGTGACTATTTGTCTGGTTTATTAACTGTTTATCCCCAAAGCACCATAATCAACGCTAGACTGTTCTTATTGTTAACACAAGGGAGAAGAGATGATGCGCGTACTGGTTGTAGAGGATAATGCATTATTACGCCACCACCTGAAGGTTCAGCTCCAGGATTCAGGTCACCAGGTCGATGCCGCAGAAGATGCCAGGGAAGCAGATTACTACCTTAATGAGCACCTTCCGGATATTGCTATTATCGATTTAGGTCTGCCGGATGAAGACGGCCTTTCCTTAATACGCCGCTGGCGCAGCAGTGACGTTTTACTACCGGTTCTGGTGTTAACCGCGCGGGAAGGTTGGCAGGATAAAGTCGAGGTTCTCAGCTCCGGAGCCGATGACTACGTGACGAAGCCGTTCCATATTGAAGAGGTAATGGCGCGTATGCAGGCGTTAATGCGCCGCAATAGCGGCCTGGCCTCCCAGGTAATCAATATCCCGCCTTTCCAGGTGGATCTTTCACGCCGGGAATTATCCGTCAATGAAGAGATCATCAAACTCACGGCGTTCGAATACACTATTATGGAAACGCTTATCCGTAACAACGGTAAAGTGGTCAGCAAAGATTCGCTGATGCTTCAGCTATATCCGGATGCGGAACTGCGGGAAAGCCATACCATTGATGTTCTCATGGGACGTCTGCGAAAAAAAATACAGGCCCAGTATCCGCACGATGTCATCACCACCGTACGTGGGCAGGGGTACCTTTTTGAATTGCGCTAATGAATAAATTTGCTCGCCATTTTCTGCCGCTGTCGCTGCGGGTTCGTTTTTTGCTGGCGACAGCCGGCGTCGTGCTGGTGCTTTCTCTGGCTTATGGCATGGTTGCGCTGGTCGGCTATAGCGTGAGTTTTGATAAAACCACGTTTCGTCTGTTGCGCGGCGAAAGCAACCTGTTTTATACCCTCGCTAAATGGGAAAATAATAAAATCAGCGTTGAGTTGCCTGCAAATCTGGACATGCAAAGCCCAACAATGACGCTGATTTACGATGAAACGGGCAAATTATTATGGACGCAGCGCGACATTCCCTGGCTGATTAAAAGTATTCAACCAGAATGGTTGAAAACGAACGGCTTCCATGAAATTGAAACCAACGTAAACGCCACCAGTACTCTGTTGAGCGACGACCATTCCGCGCAGGAAAAACTAAAAGAAGTACGTGAAGATGATGATGATGCGGAAATGACCCACTCGGTGGCGGTGAATATTTATCCTGCTACGGCACGGATGCCGCAGTTAACGATCGTGGTAGTTGATACCATTCCGATAGAGCTAAAGCGTTCATATATGGTTTGGAGCTGGTTCGTGTACGTACTAGCCGCCAATTTACTGTTAGTCATTCCTTTACTGTGGATTGCAGCATGGTGGAGCTTACGCCCTATCGAGGCGCTGGCGCGAGAGGTCCGTGAGCTTGAGGATCATCACCGCGAAATGCTCAATCCGGACACGACGCGTGAGCTTACCAGCCTGGTGCGTAACCTTAATCAACTGCTAAAAAGCGAGCGAGAACGTTACAACAAATACCGCACGACCCTGACCGACCTGACGCACAGTTTAAAAACACCGCTCGCGGTATTGCAGAGTACGCTACGCTCTTTACGCAACGAGAAGATAAGCGTCAGGAAAGCTGAACCAGTGATGCTGGAACAGATCAGCCGGATTTCCCAGCAGATCGGCTATTATTTGCATCGCGCCAGTATGCGCGGCAGCGGCGTTTTATTAAGCCGCGAACTGCATCCCGTCGCGCCGCTGTTAGATAATCTGATCTCCGCGCTGAATAAAGTTTATCAGCGTAAGGGCGTGAATATCAGTATGGATATTTCACCAGAGATCAGTTTTGTCGGCGAGCAAAACGATTTTGTCGAAGTGATGGGCAACGTACTGGACAACGCCTGCAAATATTGTCTGGAATTTGTTGAAATTTCGGCTCGCCAGACGGACGATTATTTACATATCTTCGTTGAAGATGACGGCCCCGGTATTCCCCATAGTAAACGTTCCCTGGTATTTGATCGCGGTCAGCGCGCCGATACCCTACGACCAGGACAGGGCGTAGGACTGGCTGTCGCTCGCGAGATTACGGAGCAGTACGCCGGGCAGATCATCGCCAGCGACAGTTTACTCGGCGGCACCCGTATGGAAGTCGTTTTTGGCCGACAGCATCCCACACAGAAAGAGGAATAAACATTTCTGCGCGTTCTTCCACGCATCTCGTTAAGCATCCGTTATAATCGGTATCTGATACCAGCCTGCGGATACTTAACATGGAATACCAATTAACTCTTAACTGGCCCGACTTTCTTGAATGCCACTGGCAAAAACGTCCGGTTGTCTTAAAACGTGGGTTTACCAATTTTATCGATCCGCTCTCGCCGGATGAGCTGGCGGGACTGGCGATGGAAAGCGAAATCGACAGTCGTCTCGTTAGTCATCAGGATGGTAAATGGCAGGTCCGCCACGGCCCCTTCGAAAGCTACGATCATCTCGGTGAGAGTAACTGGTCGCTGCTGGTACAAGCGGTAAACCACTGGCACGAACCAACCGCCGCGTTGTTGCGCCCGTTTCGCGCGCTACCAGACTGGCGTATCGACGATCTAATGATCTCATTTTCAGTTCCCGGCGGCGGCGTTGGCCCACACCTGGATCAGTATGATGTGTTTATTATCCAGGGTACCGGCCGCCGTCGCTGGCGCGTGGGCGAAAAGCTGCAAATGCGCCAGCACTGCCCCCATCCCGACCTGTTGCAGGTCGATCCATTCGACGCCATTATTGACGAAGAGCTGGAGCCGGGCGACATTCTTTATATCCCGCCAGGGTTCCCGCATGAAGGCTATGCGCTGGAAAACGCCATGAACTATTCGGTCGGTTTTCGCGCGCCCAATACCCGTGAGCTGATCAGCGGTTTTGCTGATTATGTACTGCAACGTGAGCTGGGCAACACGTACTACAGCGATCCGGATATGCCGTCCCGCAAGCATCCAGCGGATATCCTGCCGCAGGAGATGGATAAACTGCGCAATATGATGCTCGATTTGATCAATCAACCCGCACATTTCCAGCAGTGGCTTGGCGAGTTTATCTCCCAGTCACGCCACGAACTGGATATCGCGCCGCCGGAGCCGCCGTATCAGCCTGATGAAATTTATGATGCCTTAAAGCAAGGCGAGGTGCTGGTGCGTCTCGGCGGTCTTCGCGTATTGCGTATCGGCGATGATGTCTATGCGAATGGCGAAAAAATAGACTCCCCGCATCGCCCCGCACTGGAGGCGCTCGCCAGTCATATTGTACTGACCGCCGAAAACTTCGGCGATGCGCTGGAAGATCCGTCCTTCCTCGCTATGCTGGCGGCGCTGATCAACAGCGGATACTGGTTTTTTGAAGGATAAGTTTATGATGTTGTGCCTGATGGCGCCGCTACCGCGTCTTATCAGGCCTACGAGAGTAAAACCTTGTAGGCCTGATAAGCAAAGCGCCATCCGACACTTACAACATTACTGCTGTTTCGCGGTTAACTCCGCAATCCGCACAATCACTTGCACCGCTTTTTCCATCCCTTCCAGCGTCACAAATTCATGTTTACCATGATAATTATACCCGCCAGTAAAGAGATTAGGACACGGCAGCCCCATAAACGAAAGCTGCGCCCCATCGGTGCCGCCGCGAATCGGTTTCATCTCCGGCGTAATATCACAGTCACGCATGGCCTGCTGGGCGATATCGAGAATATGCGGATGCTCAACCACTTTTTCGCGCATATTGTAATAACTGTCTTCAATAACCAGTTCGATATAACAGTCCGGATGCAGCCCTTTACCGACTTTTTTGGCAATCTCCATCATCTTGCGTTTGCGCGCTTCAAACTGCTTACGGTCGAAATCGCGAATGATATAGTGCATATCGGCCCGGTCAACGGTGCCTTTCATACTGGCCAGATGATAAAACCCTTCGTAGCCTTCGGTGGTTTCAGGCGTTTCATCCACCGGCACTTCCGCGTGAATCCTCGCTGCCAGCGACAGCGCATTGACCATTACGCCTTTCGCCGTACCGGGATGCACGTTATTGCCGACGATTTTGATATTTACCGAGGCGGCATTGAAGTTTTCAAACTCCAACTCCCCTACGCCGCCGCCGTCGACCGTATAGGCCCACTGCGCGCCAAAGGCCTCAACGTCGAAGTGCTTCGCGCCTTTTCCTACCTCTTCGTCAGGCGTAAACGCCACTTTAATTTCGCCGTGGGGAATATTATTACCTTTCAACACCGCCAGCGCGGTCATGATCTCCGCTACGCCAGCTTTATCATCCGCGCCCAACAATGTCTTACCATCGGTAGTAATCAGCGTCTGCCCCAGCAATTGATGCAGTACCGGGAACATAACGGGTGATAACACCTCATCGCCAATCCCTAATGCAATATCGCCGCCACGGTAATTCTCGACAATCTGCGGGGTAACATTTTTACCGCTGAAATCCGGAGAGGTATCCACATGGGAGATAAAACCAATGGCGGGAATATCACCCTCAACATTGGCCGGGAGCGTCGCCATCAACGTCCCTTTTTCGCTTAATGTAATGTTAACCAGCCCCATCTCTTCAAGCTGCTGTTTGAGCAAACGTAATAACTTCCACTGCCCCTCAGTGCTGGGAACCTGCCGAACACCCGACTTTGATTGGGTATCCAGCGATACGTAGTGTAAAAAACGCTCAAGTAGTTTATCCATGCAGTCACCCTCACTTTTCGTGACAACATTATTAATAAGCAAGAAAAGACAAATATTGCGTCAGGTCACCTTTATCCCTGCAAACAAGAATATTTCACTTTGACACGCTTTCTGACTATAAAGCTAAGTCAGTAATTCGCAACAAGGATTGGCGATTACAGTGGTTTGCCGTAGAATGACCGACCTCATTAAGAGTGATTAAGGTGGTTAACCACAAACCCCGCAGCGGTCAGCCATCCGTTGCGTCTACATGGGACAGAATAAGAAATTGAATAAACAACCGCGTTCGCTTTCACCACTGGTGCTTTTGTCGGGAATTAGCAAAAGTTTCGATGGCAAAGAGGTCATTTCGCAACTGGATCTGACCATTAACAATGGCGAATTCCTCACGCTGCTTGGTCCTTCCGGCTGCGGTAAAACAACCGTACTTCGCCTGATTGCCGGCCTGGAAACGGTTGATGCCGGGCATATCATGTTGGATAACCAGGATATCACCCACGTTCCCGCCGAAAATCGTTATGTGAATACCGTATTTCAAAGCTACGCTTTATTTCCGCATATGACGGTGTTTGAAAATGTCGCGTTTGGCTTACGAATGCAAAAAACACCCGCTGCCGGGATAGCGTCTCGCGTTACCGACGCGCTGCGTATGGTGCAGCTTGAAGAGTTTGCACAACGTAAACCGCATCAGCTTTCCGGCGGACAACAGCAGCGCGTGGCTATCGCCCGCGCGGTGGTGAATAAACCTCGACTGCTATTGCTGGATGAATCGCTCTCCGCGCTGGACTATAAATTGCGCAAACAAATGCAGAACGAGCTCAAAGCATTGCAGCGTAAACTCGGTATCACGTTTGTTTTTGTCACTCACGATCAGGAAGAAGCGCTAACCATGTCCGATCGTATCGTGGTGATGCGAAATGGCGTTATCGAGCAAGACGGCACGCCTCGCGAAATCTACGAAGAGCCGAAAAATCTGTTTGTCGCTGGTTTTATCGGCGAAATTAACCGCTTTGACGCTACCGTCATTGAACGGCTTGATGAGCAGCGCGTCCGCGCCAGAGTCGAGGGACGGGAGTGCAATATTTACGTTAATTTTGCCGTCGAACCAGGTCAAAAGCTGAACGTCCTGCTGCGACCGGAAGATCTACGCGTCGACGAAATCAATGATGATAATCACATCGAAGGGCTTATCGGCTACGTGCGCGAGCGTAATTACAAAGGTATGACGCTGGAGTCGGTCGTCGAACTGGAAAATGGCAAAATGGTGATGGTCAGTGAATTCTTCAACGAAGACGATCCTGACTTCGACCATTCACTTAACCAAAAAATGGCCATTAATTGGGTAGAAAGCTGGGAGGTCGTACTGGCCGATGAAGAACACAAGTAAATTCCAGAATATAGTGATTGTCACTATCGTCGGTTGGCTTGTGTTGTTTGTCTTTCTGCCCAACCTGATGATCATTGGCACCAGCTTTCTGACCCGTGACGACGCCAGGTTCGTCAAGATGGTCTTTACGCTGGATAATTACGCGCGCCTGCTCGATCCGCTCTATTTTGAAGTGCTCCTGCACTCTCTGAATATGGCGCTGATCGCCACCCTCGCCTGCCTGGTGCTGGGCTATCCTTTTGCCTGGTTTCTGGCGAAGTTACCGGAAAAGATACGTCCGTTACTGCTGTTTTTGCTGATCGTTCCTTTCTGGACCAACTCGCTGATCCGCATCTATGGACTGAAAATTTTCCTGAGCACTAAAGGCTACCTCAATGAGTTCCTGCTGTGGCTGGGTGTGATTGATACGCCGATTCGCATCATGTTCACCCCAAGCGCAGTGATTATCGGCCTGGTCTACATTTTGCTGCCGTTTATGGTAATGCCGCTCTACTCCAGCATTGAGAAGCTCGATAAACCGCTGCTTGAGGCCGCACGCGATCTCGGCGCCAGTAAAATGCAAACGTTCATCCGTATCATTATTCCACTAACCATGCCAGGCATTGTCGCCGGTTGTCTGCTGGTGATGCTACCGGCAATGGGGCTGTTTTACGTCTCCGATTTAATGGGTGGCGCGAAAAACCTGCTGATTGGCAACGTGATTAAGGTACAGTTTCTGAATATCCGAGACTGGCCATTTGGCGCCGCCACCAGCATTACGCTGACCATCGTGATGGGACTGATGCTGTTGATTTACTGGCGAGCTTCCCGCTTGCTGAATAAGAAAGTGAGTGATATAAGCGATTAATTGCGCAACACTAACGAATCCACTCGGGTTTGGGCATGAAGTTACTCAAAGGCAAACTTCATGCCCCTCCATAAAAAACGCATAAAGGCCAGTTGTAGCCAATATTGCAAACGTACATCATCATCCACTACAGGCATGCTTTTACCTATATCGGAACTATCATATGCAGTGATGCGTTTATATATGAACTTGTCAGGTATTATACTGATTGCCAGTCTCATTTAAACATTATATCATATCTACTAAGCCCCGCTGTTAAGATAAATGGGTTAATTTGAACGCTTATATAGCCATTTTTACTTCAGTTTAAGTGAAACTATTATGCCGATCACAATAGGGAATGGTTATTTAAAAAGTGAAATATTTATAAATGCCCCGAGCAAAACGAGAGAACCATGGTGGAAAGCTTTATGGGAAGCTTTGAAAGACTTGTTCTTTTCTACCGGCAGAGCAAAAGCAGATAGCTATATACATGAGATGTTCTTTTCCGATCCCCCTCCCACACGAGAGCGGCTTGCAGATATTTTTTTCGAGTTGAAAGGGTTAGCTTGCCCATCACACAAAGAAAGATTTCAAGTCTATAATCCTCATGAAGATGATTCAACAATTATTTATCACATTCTGGATGAAAACGGAAAGGACGAGCTGTTATGCATCATACAAAATACCGATACCGTTCACTGTAAAGCCATGGGGAATAGCTATTTTGCAGTAAGAGAACAACCTGTTTGTTTAAAATCTTATCCACAAATGACGTACACTGTAAATAAAAAATATAGTGAGATTGTAGAGAGCTCGCTCCCCTCAACTTTATGTCTCAAGCTTGCTGGCACGCCATTTTTATCGGTCCCCTTAAATAACATAGTGAAGTATTTATACTCTGAATTGGATAACAGAAATTTAGATAAGTGGAAAACGCAAGAAAAAGCTAATTACCTGGCAGAGAAGATTCGGTCTGGTATTGAAAAAGCAATGCGCATTTTATACCATGCGGATATATCCGAAAGTATGCAGCAAAGAGCATTTTTAGAAACAATGTCGATGTGTGGATTAAAATCGACTGAAACATCACCACCGCCTACACACATACCCATTGTAAAAATAGTACAAGAGGTCTTACTGGCGGATAAGAAGTTTAAAAGGTTCCTCGCAACGGATACCAACGCCAGCCAAAGCATGTTAGCTGAGATAATCGAAATAGTCTCTGATGGCGTTTTTCGCGCCCTTTTTAGAACAGATCCACAGGCTATACAAAAAATGGCGGAAGAGCAGTTAACAACTTTACATGTTCGCTCAGACCAACAAGATGGCAGATTAGGGGGTTTTTTATAAAATCAGACAACGGGTTATCAGACTTCAAGGCTCAGGATAACAAGGCAGCTTCCTCCGTGTACTCTATGTAATGACATAGTCAATTATCCACGAATTGCCCATAAACAGAAAAAGCCACAACGCCATAAACCGTGTGCCTGTAGCTACGTGAACGGGACAAGTATATCATGATAAAACAACTATTGCCTAAAGTATAACCTCTTGCCAGGCGCGATAATACCGCATATGACAGGTTCGGATGAGAATCGTCATTTAAATGGCTTTTTTGTCCGCTCGTCTGTCAATTTGTTGTAAAATTCGTGACTTCAGGCGGCAGCCTGTTTTTCTCTGGCTGCTAATAACCGCGAGACGTTTTGGAGAGATTTTGGAGAAGAGAAAAAATTGTTCATTTTCAATACGCTAAAAGCATCCCATCCTCTGAATAAGAAGGTGGAGCTCGAATGATCGGTCGACTGCTTCGTGGCGGTTTTATGACCGCTATCTACGCGTATCTGTATATTCCCATCATTATTCTGATTGTGAACTCCTTCAACAGTTCGCGGTTCGGCATTAACTGGCAGGGCTTTACCACTAAATGGTACGAGCATCTGATCAGTAACGACAGTCTATTGCAGGCCGCTCAACATTCGCTGACGATGGCGATTTTCTCAGCAACCTTCGCCACGGTAATCGGCTCGCTAACGGCAGTAGCACTTTATCGCTACCGCTTTCGCGGAAAGCCATTTGTCAGCGGGATGCTGTTTGTGGTGATGATGTCGCCGGATATCGTGATGGCGATATCCCTGTTGGTGCTGTTTATGTTACTTGGCATTCAGCTGGGTTTTTGGTCATTACTGTTTTCGCATATCACCTTTTGCCTGCCATTTGTGGTCGTCACCGTCTATTCGCGTCTGAAAGGATTTGATGTACGGATGCTGGAGGCGGCGAAAGATCTGGGTGCCAGTGAGGTAACAATCCTGCGCAAAATCATTCTTCCGCTGGCGATGCCTGCGGTTGCGGCAGGCTGGTTGCTAAGCTTTACCCTGTCGATGGATGATGTGGTGGTCTCGTCGTTTGTCACCGGGCCGGGCTATGAAATTTTACCCTTAAAGATTTATTCCATGGTAAAAGTCGGTGTTTCACCAGAAGTGAACGCGCTGGCAACCATTTTATTGGTGCTGTCTCTGGTAATGGTCATTGCCAGCCAGCTTATTGCTCGTGATAAAACCAAGGGCCGATAAGGCCCGTAATTCAGGGGACGTTAAATGAAAAAATGGTCGCGCCACCTGCTCGCGGCGGGCGCCCTGGCGCTGGGTATGAGTGCCGCTCATGCCGATGATAACAACACGCTCTATTTCTATAACTGGACTGAGTATGTACCGCCAGGGCTGCTGGAACAGTTCACTAAGGAGACAGGCATTAAGGTTATTTATTCGACCTATGAGTCGAATGAAACCATGTATGCCAAACTCAAAACGTATAAAGATGGCGCGTATGACCTGATCGTTCCTTCTACATACTATGTCGACAAGATGCGCAAAGAAGGCATGATCCAGAAGATCGATAAGTCGAAATTAACCAATTTCCACAATCTCGATCCGGAAATGCTCAACAAACCGTTTGACCCCAACAACGATTATTCTGTTCCGTATATCTGGGGCGCAACGGCAATTGGCGTGAACAGCGATGCTATCGATCCAAAAACCATTACCAGCTGGGCTGACCTGTGGAAACCGGAATATAAAAACAGCCTGCTTTTAACCGACGATGCGCGAGAAGTGTTTCAGATGGCGCTGCGCAAACTGGGGTATTCCGGTAATACTACCGATCCGAAAGAGATCAAAGCGGCTTATGAAGAGTTAAAAAAACTGATGCCAAATGTAGCGGCCTTCAACTCCGATAACCCGGCGAACCCGTATATGGAAGGGGAAGTCAGCCTGGGAATGGTGTGGAACGGCTCGGCCTTTGTGGCACGTCAGGCTGGCACGCCGCTGGAGGTCGTCTGGCCGAAGGAAGGCGGCATTTTCTGGATGGATAGCCTGGCTATTCCGGCGAATGCGAAAAATAAGGAGGGCGCCCTGAAGCTAATCAACTTCCTGCTACGTCCTGACGTCGCGAAAGAGGTGGCGGAAACCATCGGCTACCCTACCCCAAACCTGGCGGCGCGTAAGCTGTTAAGCCCGGAACTCGCCAGTGATAAATCGCTCTATCCGGATGCGCAAACCATCAGCAAAGGCGAGTGGCAAAACGATGTCGGCGACGCCAGCGCAATTTATGAAGAGTATTATCAGAAGTTAAAAGCAGGACGCTAATTCAGCCAAAGCGCCTATCAGGCCTACAGATGAGCGTAACGTGAAATGTAGGCCGGACAAGGCGTCATCTGGCAAATAAAACTACAAACCTTTCAATAGGTTATCGACAAATTCCGGCACAACCCGGCTTGCCGGACCGTAGTGCTTCTCTTCAAACTCGCTGCCGACCTGACTTGGCTCAAGATTCAGTTCCACCGTATGCGCGCCGTGCAGTTTTGCTTCATGCACAAAACCCGCAGCCGGATAAACATGACCGGATGTGCCGATGGCGATAAAAATATCCGCCATCGACAGCGCCATATAAATTTCATCCATGCCAAGCGGCATCTCGCCAAACCATACCACGTGCGGGCGTAGCGGTGCCGGGAACTGGCAGCAGTGACACTTATCTTCCGGCATCACATCGCCGTCCCATTCCAGAATCTGACCACTCTGCGAACAGCGCACTTTCAACAGCTCGCCATGCATATGAATGATGTTGCGGTTGCCCGCGCGCTCATGCAAATTGTCGATATTCTGCGTCACCAGCAAAAAGCGATCGCCAAGCGCCTCTTCAAGCTTTGCTAACGCCAAATGCGCCGCATTGGGTTGAATTTCCGGCTGTTGAAGCTGCTGGCGGCGGACATTATAAAAAGTCTGTACCAGCGCTGGATTACGCGCGAATCCTTCCGGCGTCGCCACATCTTCAACCCGATGCTCTTCCCAAAGGCCATCCGCCGCGCGAAACGTGCGAATACCAGACTCTGCAGAAATTCCTGCACCTGTAAGGACTAATACTCTTGGGTTTTCCATCATTTCCGGCACCACTCTGTCTCTGAAAAAGATCCGCTGACGCAGCCGTTCACGCAACAGACGTTTATTTTTACGAAAGCGGCTTAATCGATGAAACCGACGCGACTGCATAACAACCTCTTTTTTATTAGTCGGTAAGGTGTAAAAAAGCAGCGCCACGCATCCCACCGGCATCCCCGTGCCGCGCACGCTCAATGCGAGGCACGCGGGCAACAGGGAGGAGATGGCGCGGCAGTCTTTCCGACAGTTGCGTTGTTATTGCCGTAAAGTTCGATAGTCCGCCTCCGATCACCAACAGGCAGGGATCGACAATCGTCAGTATATTCCCCAGACAAACCGCCAGTAAATCCAGATAGCGTTCAACATGCGCGTGCGCCTGTTTATCGCCCTGCTCCCACAAGGCGATAATCTCCGGCGCCTGCAGCGATTGATGATAATAATGCTGATATAGCCACGCAAACCCGCGCCCGGACAGATAATTCTCAATACAGCCCATCTGACCGCATCCGCAGCGGCGTAAAGGAAAATCAAAACCCATCAACGTTAGCGCGTCAACCGGCAAACGTATATGACCAAACTCGCCGGTGATATAGCTCTGACCGGTAATCGGCTTCCCATTTAGCACCAGACCGCCGCCAACGCCGGTTCCGAGGATAAGGCCCATGACCAAAGGGTATTGTGTGAATTCATCATCCCAGGCTTCGGATAAGGCAAAACAGTTAGCGTCATTGTCCAGACGCACATCGCGCTCCAGTCTCGCGCTGAGATCGGCGCGCAACGGTTTACCGCTGGCCGCCGGGACATTCGCGGCGTACAGCGTGCCATCTTCGGTTTCCGGCATACCGGGTATGCCAATCCCTACCGCCCCTTTAACGCCAAATCGCAGGTCGGCTTCCGCGACCAGTTCGCATACGGCGTCTAAAAAGGCGCTATAGCTGGTATGGGGCGTGGGAACACGTTTTTCCCACTGCAACCGCCGCGTCGAATCAAATACGCCTAACGCAATCTTTGTCCCGCCAATATCAAACCCGTAAAACATCACCGCTCCTTGTTTTTATATCCTGCGATTACTGGCCGCTCAATACTCGCGCAGGGTCAATGTTGCTTGCCCGCCGCGCTGGATACCAGCTCGCCAGTAAGCTTAACAACAACGCCGTGACCAGTACGTATACAACGTCCAGCCAATGCAGTTCGGATGGCAGGAAGTCGATAAAATAGATATCACCGGACAAAAACTGATGCCCGATCGCTTTTTCAATCCCATTAATAATGGCGGTAAGCTGAAGCGAAACGACAATACCGATCGCCACGCCAATCAAGCTGCCTAACAATCCCGCCAGCAGTCCGTACCAGACGAAAATGGCACGAATTAAACCATCTTTTGCCCCCAGCGTTCTTAATACCGCAATATCGCCGCTTTTGTCTTTTACCGCCATCACTAAGGTGGAAACGATATTAAAACAAGCCACGCCGATCACCAGGATCATCGCCAGATACATAATGGCGCGAATCATCTGGATATCGCGATACATATAGCCGTAGGTGCCGATCCAGCTCTTAATGTAAACATAGCTGTTAGTCACCTCGCCCGCGTCCCGCACCAGTTTGTTGGCATTAAACACGTCATGAACTTTAAGCGCGATACCGGAAACGCTGGACCCCATATCCAGATACTGCTGCGCATCCTCAAGCGGGATCATGGCGAAGCTGTGATCGAGCTGGCCGCTCAGTTGCAGAATCCCGGTGACATGCAAACGCACGCGTTTAGGCTGGAGCAGCTTATGATCGGCATTCGCATTGGGGATCATGATTGACACCCAGTCGCCCTGTTTCACTTTCAGCGCATCAGCAACGCCTTTGCCGATAATGACCTGCTGCTCGCCAGCTTTGAAATGATCCCAGGCGTGATTTTGCACAAATGACGGTAGCGCGCTAAGCTGCTGCTCTTGCTTAGGATTGACGCCTTTAACCTGAATGGCGCGTAAATTCGCCCCGCTCTCAACCAGGCCGGTAAAGTTGATATACGGCGCGGCAGCGGCAATGCCCGGCACCTTCCGCACTTTTTCCAGCGCTTCACGCCAGTTGGTCCACGGCTGATTGACAGCTTCAATCTCCCCGTGCGGCACCACCGCCAAAATACGGTTATTCAGCTCGCGTTCGAAACCGTTCATGGCGCTCAAGCCGACAATCAATACCGCCACGCCCAGCGCGATACCGATGGTAGAAATCACGGAAATGAGCGAAACTATACCGCCGCGCCGCCGTCCACGGCTGAAGCGCAACCCAATTAACAGTGATAAAGGCGACGCCATTACTTTGCTCCCATCAGGCTCAGTTCCGCCGTCAGGCGACCATCGCGCATCTCAAGCTGGCGGCTCATACGTTTCGCCAGTTGCAAATCGTGAGTCACAACCAGAAATGCGGTTCCCTGTAGACGATTTAACGCGCCCAGAAGCTCAAAAATACTGTCGGCGTTACGCGCGTCCAAATTGCCGGTTGGCTCATCCGCCAGCACCAGACGCGGGTTATTAACCAACGCGCGCGCTATCGCAACGCGCTGGCGCTCACCGCCGGAAAGTTCCGAAGGCCGATGGGTAGCACGATGTTCCAGCCCTACAGCGTGCAGCATTTCCCGCGCCCGCGCGTCAATCTCCGCCGGTCTTTTCTTGCCAATCAATAATGGCATCGCCACGTTTTCCAGCGCCGTAAAATCCGGCAGGAGATGGTGAAACTGGTAGATAAACCCCAGTTTCTGGTTACGCAATTCCGCTTTTTCCGCAGAAGCGAGTTTGCTCATCGGCTGGCCGCTAAAAATCACATCGCCGGATGTGGGCGTATCCAGCCCACCTAACAGGTGCAGCAACGTACTTTTACCCGAACCGGAACTACCGACTATCGCCATCATTTCGCCTTCGCCGATACTGAAGCTGACATCGTGCAATACGTCGGTTTGTACGGTGCCTTCCTGATAGCGTTTGCACAGGTTGTCGCATTGCAACAGGATCTTATTCATAACGTAAAGCCTCAGCGGGTTGTGTGGCGGCAGCGCGCCAGGAAGGGTAAAGCGTAGAAAGCAGCGCGATGGCCATCGCTACCAGCGCGATAACGATCACCTGTAACGGCTCTATCGCCACGGGCAGCGCGGCGCCGTCCAGAAAGGCGCCGATGACTGGCATCAGGTTATTCAGTTGACTGGCAAGCAATGCGCCAAGCACGGCGCCCAACAGTGCGCCGATAATACCAGCGCTGGCGCCTTGCACCATAAAGACCATCATAATTTGTCGCGGCGTCAGCCCCTGGGTTTGTAAAATCGCTACTTCGCCCTGCTTCTCCATGACCATCAGGCCCAACGAAGTAATAATATTAAAAGCCGCGACCGCTACTATCAGGCTCAACAACAGTCCCATCATGTTCTTTTCCATGCGCACGGCCTGGAACAGTTCACCTTTGCGTTCGCGCCAGTCCTGCCACTTCGTGCCTTTCGGCAGCGTCTGCTGACTGAGGGTATCGACTTTCAGCGGTTCATCCAGCCACAGGCGCCAGCCGGTAATATTACCCGCCGGATAGCGCATTAAACGCGACGCGTCCTGAATATTGACCAGCATTTCATAGCCATCAACCTCGCTATTGGCGGCAAATGTGCCAATCACCGTAAACAGACGCTGGCTGGGCAGGCGTCCCATTGGCGTAAACTGGCTGGCAGATGGCACCATTAACCGAATCTGATCGCCGCGGTTGACCCCTAACTGTCCGGCGAGCTGCTCGCCGAGGATGACATTATACTTACCCGGCTGTAATTCGCTTTGCTTCACATTGACCAGATACGGCGTTAACGGATCTTTTTGCGCCGGATCGATACCCAACATCACGCCAACCGCAACGCTACGCGCGCTTTGCAGTACGACATCGCCCGTCGTCAGCGGCGCAATACGGCTAACGCCTTGCAGATCGACGTCTTTTTTCGGCACCTGATTCGGGTTAAGAGAACCATGTTCAGGGGAGAGGATGGCCTGAGGCATCAAACCAAGAATGTTATTTTGCAGTTCTCGCTCAAAACCGTTCATTACCGACAATACCGTGACCAGCGCCATCACCCCCAGGGTAATGCCGATAGTGGAAAGCCAGGAAACGAAGCGACCAAAGCGATCTGCTGCACGCCCGCGCATGTAACGCAGGCCGATGAATAGAGCGACAGGTTGATACATGTAATCCGTCTGGTTGCTGTTAGCAAAGTCCCGAGTATATAAGCGAAAGCGGAATGCGTAAATGTCTGAACCGTAAGAGTTCGTCAGCGTTCTTCTGAAAAATGCCCATAAATCAAGTTACTTATGCGTTCATCCTTCGCCTGTTCGGCTCGTTATCCGGCGGATTCAATTTGCTAATAGGCAACGATCGCGGATAATAAAGAACATTGCTTATCAGTCATATGCCCCTGAATACCTGAGCCCTTCATACTGCCCCGGCGCACAGCCAACCATGAAGCAGCCTGAAGGGTGACGCGTAGAGTGCGGCGTAAAACAAAAAGAGATACTGACAACCGTTATGCCTGAAAAACAACGTTACACGCTGCCGACAAAAGCGGGCGATCAGCGCCAGTTGGGCGAACTTACCGGCGCCGCCTGCGCTACGCTGGTGGCAGAGATAGCCGAACGCCATGCCGGTCCGGTGGTACTCATAGCGCCTGACATGCAAAATGCTCTGCGACTGCATGATGAAATCCGCCAGTTTACCGATCAGATGGTCATGAACCTGGCGGACTGGGAAACGCTACCGTATGATAGCTTCTCCCCGCATCAGGAAATTATCTCTTCGCGTCTGTCCACGCTCTACCAGTTGCCGTCGATGCAGCGCGGCGTCTTGATTGTACCGGTAAACACCCTGATGCAGCGCGTTTGTCCGCATAGCTATCTGCATGGTCATGCACTGGTGATGAAAAAAGGCCAGCGGCTGTCCCGCGACGCTCTGCGCGCGCAGCTTGACAGCGCCGGTTATCGGCATGTCGATCAGGTGATGGAGCATGGCGAATACGCGACGCGCGGCGCGCTGTTGGATCTCTTTCCGATGGGCAGCGAACAGCCTTATCGCCTCGACTTTTTTGATGATGAAATCGACAGCCTGCGTCTGTTTGACGCGGATACCCAGCGTACGCTGGAGGAGGTCGAGGCCATCAATTTGTTGCCCGCGCACGAATTTCCTACCGACAAAGCCGCTATTGAGCTTTTCCGTAGCCAGTGGCGCGATACCTTTGAGGTAAAACGCGACGCCGAGCACATCTATCAGCAGGTCAGCAAAGGCACCCTGCCCGCCGGGATCGAATACTGGCAACCGCTCTTTTTCAGCGAACCGTTACCGCCATTATTTAGCTACTTCCCCGCCAATACTCTGGTGGTGAATACCGGCTCGCTGGAAACCAGCGCCGAACGCTTTCAGGCCGATACGCTGGCGCGATTTGAAAATCGCGGCGTCGATCCTATGCGCCCGCTTTTACCACCGGAAGCCCTCTGGCTACGGGTGGATGAGCTCTTTTCCGAGCTTAAACGCTGGCCTCGCCTCCAGCTTAAAACCGACCATCTGCCGGAAAAAGCCGCCAATACCAATCTCGGTTTCCAGAAATTACCGGATTTGGCTATCCAGGCGCAGCAGAAAGCGCCGCTGGACGCGCTGCGTAAGTTCCTCGAATCTTTCAGCGGCCCGGTGATTTTTTCGGTGGAAAGCGAAGGACGCCGCGAAGCGCTGGGGGAACTCCTTGCCCGCATAAAAATTGCGCCGAAGCGGATTTTACGTCTGGACGACGCCAGGGATGCGGGACGCTACCTGATGATTGGCGCCGCGGAACATGGCTTTATCGACACCCAACGCAATCTGGCGCTGATTTGCGAAAGCGATCTCTTGGGTGAACGGGTCGCGCGTCGTCGCCAGGATTCCCGCCGCACGATCAACCCGGATACGTTGATTCGTAACCTGGCGGAGCTCCACGTCGGCCAACCTGTAGTGCATCTGGAACACGGCGTCGGACGCTATGCGGGAATGACCACTCTGGAGGCTGGCGGCATCAAGGGCGAGTATCTGATGCTCACTTACGCCAATGACGCCAAACTGTACGTGCCGGTCTCCTCATTGCATCTGATTAGTCGCTATGCTGGCGGCGCGGAAGAAAACGCGCCGCTGCATAAACTGGGCGGCGACGCCTGGTCGCGCGCCCGGCAAAAAGCGGCGGAAAAAGTACGCGATGTGGCGGCGGAACTGTTGGATATTTATGCGCAACGGGCGGCAAAAGAGGGATTTGCCTTTAAGCACGACCGCGAGCATTACCAGTTATTCTGCGACAGCTTCCCGTTTGAAACGACGCCCGATCAGGCACAGGCGATTAACGCCGTATTGAGCGATATGTGCCAACCGCTGGCGATGGACCGGCTGGTGTGCGGCGACGTTGGCTTCGGCAAAACGGAAGTGGCGATGCGCGCCGCGTTCCTGGCGGTGGAAAACCATAAACAGGTGGCGGTACTGGTGCCAACCACGTTGCTGGCGCAGCAACACTATGACAACTTCCGCGACCGTTTCGCCAACTGGCCGGTACGCATTGAGATGCTGTCCCGCTTTCGCAGCGCCAAAGAGCAGGCGCAAATCCTGGCGGAGGCCGCCGAGGGTAAGATCGACATTCTGATCGGTACGCATAAACTGCTACAAAGCGACGTGAAGCTACGCGACCTCGGCCTGCTGATTGTCGATGAGGAGCACCGTTTCGGCGTGCGCCACAAAGAGCGAATTAAGGCGATGCGCGCCGATGTCGATATTCTGACGCTCACGGCGACGCCAATCCCGCGGACGCTGAATATGGCGATGAGCGGTATGCGCGATCTCTCCATTATCGCCACGCCCCCTGCCCGCCGTCTGGCGGTGAAAACCTTTGTTCGCGAGTACGATAGCCTGGTTGTACGGGAAGCAATTCTGCGTGAAGTTCTGCGCGGCGGTCAGGTTTACTATTTGTACAATGACGTTGAAAATATCCAGAAAGCCGCAGAGCGGCTGGCGGAACTGGTGCCGGAAGCGCGAATCGCCATTGGTCACGGCCAGATGCGCGAACGTGAGCTGGAACGGGTGATGAACGATTTCCACCATCAACGTTTTAACGTACTAGTGTGTACGACCATTATCGAAACGGGGATCGACATCCCCACCGCTAACACGATCATCATTGAACGCGCGGATCATTTCGGCCTTGCGCAGTTGCATCAGTTACGCGGCCGCGTAGGGCGCTCGCACCACCAGGCCTACGCCTGGCTGTTGACGCCGCACCCTAAGGCAATGACCACCGATGCGCAAAAACGGCTGGAGGCGATTGCGTCGCTGGAGGATTTAGGCGCTGGTTTTGCGCTGGCGACCCACGATCTGGAAATCCGCGGCGCGGGCGAACTGCTTGGCGAAGAGCAAAGCGGCTCAATGGAAACCATTGGCTTCTCACTTTACATGGAACTGCTGGAAAACGCCGTCGATGCTCTGAAAGCAGGCCGAGAACCGTCGCTGGAAGATCTCACCAGCCAGCAAACGGAGGTCGAGCTGCGAATGCCGTCGCTACTGCCAGATGACTTTATTCCGGATGTTAATACCCGGCTGTCGTTCTATAAACGTATTGCCAGCGCGAAGAACGAAAACGAACTGGAAGAGATCAAAGTGGAATTAATCGATCGCTTCGGCCTGCTGCCCGATCCGGCGCGTAATCTGCTGGATATCGCCCGTCTGCGCCAACAGGCGCAAAAACTCGGCATCCGAAAACTGGAAGGTAACGAGAAAGGCGGAACGATTGAGTTCGCCGAGAAAAACCACGTTGACCCTGCATGGCTTATCGGACTGCTGCAGAAACAGCCGCAGCATTTCCGCCTGGATGGCCCGACGCGCCTCAAGTTTATTCAGGATTTAAGCGAACGGAAAACGCGTATAGACTGGGTACGCCAGTTTATGCAGCAACTGGAAGAAAACGCCATCGCGTAAGTGTCAGGCTGGGGGTTGTTATTCTGCGCCCGGCCTAATCTTTACAAAAGATTTGCACTTCCCTGCAATTCCAGACACAGCCACCCGCCATAATTCTTATTCTTGCTTTATATAAAAATAACCATATAATAATCATGGGCTTATTATAATGTTCAAAAATACGCGACTCTCTCGCTGGTGGGCGTTGCTTGCGCTTACCGCAACCATCATGCTTGCGCTTACCGCGCAGGCGAATACGTGGCCTCTTCCGCCTCCCGGCAGTCGACTGGTGGGGGAAAATAAATTCCATGTCGTAGAAGATGACGGCGGTTCGCTGGAGGCGATCGCCAAAAAATATAACGTGGGTTTTTTGGCCCTGTTACAGGCCAACCCTGGCATTGACCCTTACGTGCCGCGCGCAGGCAGCGTGTTGACGATTCCGCTGCAAACGCTGCTACCGGACGCGCCACGTGAAGGTATCGTCATTAACCTCGCGGAATTACGGCTTTACTATTACCAACCGGGGAAAAATACGGTCACAGTCTACCCTATCGGGATTGGTCAACTGGGCGGCGATACCCTGACGCCAACGATGGTGACCACCATCTCAGATAAACGAGCCAACCCGACCTGGACGCCGACTGCTAATATTCGCGCCCGCTACAAAGCGCAAGGCATCGATCTTCCCGCCGTGGTGCCTGCTGGCCCCGATAACCCGATGGGACATCACGCGATTCGCTTAGCGGCCTACGGCGGCGTGTATCTGTTACATGGCACTAATGCCGATTTTGGCATTGGTATGCGTGTCAGCTCCGGCTGTATTCGCCTGCGCGACGGCGATATAGAGACGTTGTTCCGCCAGGTCACGCCGGGGACCAAAGTGAATATTATTAATACGCCGATTAAAACCTCAGTTGAGCCAGGCGGCGTGCGGCTGGTGGAGGTCCATCAGCCACTGTCTAAAAATATTGGTGACGATCCGCAGGTGTTGCCGATTGTGCTGAATGGCCCTATGCAGACGTTTAAGGACGCGCCGCAGACCGACGCCGCGGTGATGGAACATGTCATGGAAGTGCGCTCCGGAATGCCGGTGGATGTGACCCGTACCCCGGAGACGAAACCGCTGTAAGTGTGAATGGGTGATTACCGGTTGGCGACTAATGCCTTTATCCGACCGACAAAAAAGCCTCGCGATCAATCGTGAGGCTTTTTATTGTGGCAATCACAGCGGCATTAATGAGGGTTAATGCTTACTTGTAGATTACCGCCGTACCGTGAAGGGTATTCGGGCCAGTGATAGAGGTAATACGGAAAGACTTCGCGCCCATCTCTTCCGCTTTCTGCGCTAGCTGATCTTCCAGCGATCCCAGATTCGTGCCGCCATTCGCGGAAATTGTACCGAACTTCTGTTGGCCTTCCGGCGTTGCCTGGACTTCCACGGCGGCGAAACTGGCGAATGAGAGCGAACTAAATACCACAGCAGCGATGAGGATTTTTACGTTTTTCATAGTCATGACCTTTAGCAGATGAACAGGTGTCGGAACATTAAATTAACAATCGATAATTTAATAATAAATGTGATCGGCGTCACTCACAAATCCATTTTTATAATGATCATTATATAATTTACAAATGTGTTATTTTTCATGTAAATAGAATTGTTTTATTTTTCTAATGCATACTCTGGAGCCAGACGTCGTTTGTTTTTATAATAAAGTTCCCCCTTTAAACAGGTACAACGGCATCATGACAACGGATACCACGAGTTGCGCGAAGAAAAGCCGTGGCCGACCAAAAGTGTTCGACAGGGAAGCCGCGCTTGACAAGGCCATGAGACTCTTCTGGCAGCACGGTTATGAAGCAACTTCGCTTGCCGATCTCGTAGAGGCTACCGGGGCGAAGGCGCCTACTCTCTATGCGGAATTTACTAACAAAGAAGGATTATTTCGCGCTGTCCTGGATCGTTACATCACTCGCTTTGCCTTAAAACATGAGGCCCAACTCTTTTGCGACGAGAAAAGCGTTGAATCCGCGCTGGAAGATTATTTCAGAGAAATTGCCGCCTGCTTTACCAGTACAGACACGCCAGCCGGCTGCTTTATGATTAATACCTCCGCCACCCTGGCCGCTTCCTCGCGCGATATCGCCCGTACGGTAAAATCACGCCACGCCATGCAGGAACAGACGCTCATCCAGTTTCTGCGCCAGCGTCAGGAACGCGGTGAAATTCCGGCGCATTGTAACCCGCAGATGCTTGCGGAATATATAAACTGTATTTTACAGGGAATGTCGATTAGCGCCCGTGAAGGCGCCACCTTCGAACAACTGATGCAAATCGCGCGCACGACTCTGCGTATCTGGCCTGAACTGCTCAAGCCCTGAACGACGCTGTGTCGGATAAAAAAAACCCCTCAGCCTGAGCGAATGAGGGGCTAACTTGCAGAGTACAGCTTTTTTATGCTTTGTTATTCAGGATCAGTTGGCCATTACCGTCGAGAGGAATTTGCGTTCCGGGGTCTTTATCCATGCGGATTTTGCCCTGCTGATCGCCAATTTTGTACGTCACGTCGTAGCCAAGCATCTTTTCAGATTTGTCATACACCGTTTTACAGCGCTGCTGCGTGGTGGTGTAAGTATCACCTTCCTGCATTGCTCCCTGGATTTGGTTGCCAGCATAACCGCCGCCCAGCGCTCCGACGACCGTCGCCAGATCTTTACCACGACCGCCGCCAAATTGATGTCCAATTACGCCGCCTGCTACTGCGCCAAGCACCGAGCCGGCAATACGATTTTCGTCCTGGACCGGCCTGCGATGCGTGACCGTGACATTACGGCACTCCTGACGCGGCGTTTTTACCGTCTCTTTAATCGGTTTAGCCGATATCACTTGCGCATATTGCGGACCACGATCAAATACGTTGAGACTGGCTACCGCCGCCACACCCAGCGCCGCCGCTACGCCAATCCCTATACCCGCCAACATGGATTTATTCACGGGAGTTCCTCCTTCGTTGCTATTGGTAACAATTTTGCAAGCAGTATGCGAACAACGCCAATCGGAATGAGGATGAAAAGTGCGGGATGAAACGGGAAAGTCGAAGGATTCGGACAACTCCGAAGAAAGATACGAAGAAACGCTCACCGGCGCTAACAGCCGGTGAGTCGCAGAGAAATTAATGCAGTTTCAGGCGCGGGCGAATGACACGGTTAATACTTCCCACCAGCATCATCAGCCCGGTTTTAAAGTATCCATGCAATGCTATCTGGTGCATACGGTATAGCGAGATATACACGAAGCGGGCGATACGTCCTTCAATCATCATTGAGCCGCGGGTCAGGTTCCCCATCAGGCTGCCAACCGTAGAGAAGTTGGACAGCGAGACCAGCGATCCATGGTCTTTATACTGATAGGCTTTCAGCGGCTTGCCATTCATTTGCGCCAGAATGTTATTCATCGCGCAGGTAGCCATCTGATGCGCCGCCTGAGCGCGAGGCGGCACAAAGCCCCCTTCCGGACGAGCGCAGGAAGCGCAGTCGCCAATCGCAAAAATATCGGGATCGCGCGTGGTTTGCAGCGTCGATTCCACCACCAGTTGATTAATGCGGTTAGTTTCCAGGCCGCCAATCTCTCTCATAAAATCTGGCGCTTTGATACCTGCCGCCCACACCATCAGATCGGCCTGAATATACTCGCCTTCTTTGGTATGCAGACCGCCTTCGTCGGCGCTGGTAACCATGGTTTGCGTCAGTACGCGAACGCCCAGTTTAGTCAGTTCATTATGCGCAGCGCTGGAGATACGCGGCGGTAGCGCAGGCAAAATACGCTCGCCAGCCTCAACCAGGGTCACGTTCAGCGCGTCGTTGGTCAGCCCCTTATAACCATAGCTATGCAACTGTTTTACCGCATTATGCAGTTCAGCCGACAGCTCAACCCCCGTAGCGCCGCCGCCGACGATAGCGATATTGACCTTGCCGTTAGCGCCCAGATTAGCCGAATATTTGAGGAACAGGTTCAGCATCTCCTGGTGGAACCGGCGTGCCTGATGCGGGTTATCGAGGAAGATACAGTGCTCTTTCACGCCCGGCGTGTTGAAATCATTAGAGGTACTCCCCAGCGCCATCACCAGCGTGTCATACGCGATTTTGCGCTCCGGAACCAGCAACTCGCCCTTTTCATCACGCAACTCGGCAATGGTGATGGTTTTCGCTTCCCGATTGATATCCATCACCGATCCAAGTTGGAACTGGAAACCATGATTACGCGCATGGGCCAGATAGCTCAGCGCATCCACGCCTTCATCCAGAGAGCCCGTCGCCACTTCGTGCAGCAACGGTTTCCACAAATGGCTATGATTTCTGTCTACCAGCGTGATTTTCGCTTTTTTCTTGCGCCCCAGTTTATGGCCTAACTGCGTCGCCATTTCCAGTCCGCCAGCGCCGCCGCCGACAATCACAATCTTTTTTAATGGTGTAGTCAACGTGACCCCCTTAAATTTATTAACCAATTGTTAATTAAAAGTTATTATCATAGCCTTTAATTAACAACAAGTTACGTTAATGAAAGTTGTCTTCTACTATGAGAATAGCATGAACGGTGCATTGGTCATACCAAAATTGATGTGCATCA
The DNA here is from genome assembly GCF_008692845.1 of Salmonella enterica subsp. arizonae. Classification (GTDB taxonomy): domain Bacteria; phylum Pseudomonadota; class Gammaproteobacteria; order Enterobacterales; family Enterobacteriaceae; genus Salmonella; species Salmonella arizonae. Next base: position 87,944 of record NZ_VXJW01000001.1, on the reverse strand, counting down.
AGTTTTCATGCTGAAAAGATAGACAATCCCGGAGAATTGAGCATAAAAAAACCAGCCGCAAGGCTGGTTATCCCGTAATTGACAACGCCATCAGGGTGCTATCCCAACGTTTTAAACGCCTTGATACGTTGTAAATGCGGCGAAATATTTTTGAATTTGTGAGTCTGTTCCTCATCCCATACAATTTCATAATACTGGTGAAGCGCTTCCGCTGAGCGTTGGCTATCCAGCGCTTCGTCATGACGAGAGAGGATCACCAGACAGCGATCGCGGTTTTTTTCGCGAAAGTTGGTCACGCACTTCGTGGCGATATCGGCGTATTCTTCCGGACGATCGATTTTCCCCTCCATGTTTTCATAGGGAAACAAATTCGGGTTAAATACCACCTGACGGATATCGCACAGAAAGCCAATTCTCTCCGCCCAATAACCGCCCAACCCCACTCCACAGATTAAAGGGCGATCGTCCACATTCAGTTGCAACATTTTATCCACTTCTTTCAGCAGATGCTGCATATCATGCTTAGGATGCCGCGTACTGTAGCTTACCAGTCTGACATCCGGGTCGATAAACTGTAATTGCAACACTTTCTCATGGTTGCCCGGACTATTTGAATCAAAACCGTGCAAATAAATAATCATCTGGCACCCTCACGAAAACCCGAGTTAATGACCTGCTTTTTCTTCCTGCCAGCGTTCATGTAACTGTTTGAGCTGGGCGCTGGCTGTTTTCCAGCGCGTTGAGTCCATGAGCTCCCGGCGCGAAAATGAACCTTTATGATACAAACGTGTAACACGTTCTGCTTTGATCGGCGACAGATTATCCAGCACGCTGACTGCGCCTTTACGATTATTGCAGACCAGAATCATATCACAACCCGCATCCAGCGACGCCTGAGCGCGCTCAGCATAGCTGCCCATAATCGCCGCGCCCTCCATAGACAGATCGTCGGAGAAAATGACGCCGTCAAAACCCAACTCCTGACGCAGCACCGTTTTCAGCCAGTGTGGCGAACCGCTCGCCGGACGCGGATCGACAGCGCTGTAGATCACGTGGGCAGGCATAATCGCATCCAGCTTATTCTCGCTAATCAGCGTGCGGAACACCGACATATCTTTGCCGCGAATGTCCGTTTCAGGACGTGGATCGCACGGCGTCTCTTTGTGGGAGTCCGCCGTTACCGCGCCGTGACCGGGGAAATGTTTACCGGTTGTTTTCATCCCGGCGTCATGCATACCGTCAATAAAGCGTGTCGCCACTGCCAACGCTTTTGCGGGATCGGCGTGATAGGATCGCTCGCCTATTGCCGCGCAGATATGCCCGACATCCAGCACTGGCGCAAAACTGATATCAATATCCATCGCGATCATTTCGCTGGCCATCAGCCACCCCGCTTCCTGCGCCAGTCGTCCCCCCTCTTCCAGCCCATGCAGCGCAAAAAAAGATTGCGCCGCAGGCAGGCGAGTAAATCCTTCGCGGAAACGCTGTACGCGCCCGCCTTCCTGATCGACGGCCACCACCAGTTGGTTACGCGACGCCGCCCGAATCTGGCGAACTAATTCACGCAACTGTTCCGGGTCATGGTAATTACGCGTAAACAGGATAAGCCCACCAACCAGCGGATGCGCCAGTATCTCTCGCTCCTCCGCATCCAGCTCAAATCCTTCAATATCCAACATTACTGGGCCCACACTGCTCTCCTCATCCTTTCAACGTAGCTGGCGCCAGGTTTCATCGGCCAGCCTGATAAATTGTTGCTCGCCGGTTTGTCGCCAGCGATATTCGAACCACCCTGCTTTCAGCATAATGACCCAGGGTTGCCAGAGTCGTATCTGCCGCCATAACAGCCGGGCATCAATTCGCGCGCGCGCGGCATAAGCGTTTGCCAGTTGCCGGCGCTGTCGTTCATCCTCAACCCATACCGCCGCCAGCTCCAGCGCGATATCGCCGTCGCCAGCATATTCCCAGTCAATCAGTCGCAGCCCGGCTGCCGTTAACACTATATTGTCGCCATGAACATCCATATGCAAAGGCGCAAGCCGCAGCGGGCGGGGTTCACCGTTTTTTTGCAAATATTTGAGCCGCCCTAACCAAAACGGCGTTCGCCTCGTCGGATCGCAACACGCCCAGTACTGCGCCAGCAATGGCGACAGCGCGATACGCCAGCCAAAACGCGGCTGCTGATGCAAATGATACAGTAAGGCCGCCAGTCCGTCGGCGTCCGGCAAGGCGGAATTTACTGCGCCATGCAGATATTCTACCGCCATCCAGCCTGGCGTATAAAAAAGCGCTCTGGGCGCGAGGCTGACCGGCAACCGGGATAAGGCGCGGTAATGGCGTAAAAAGTGGGATTCCGGAGCGTCAGGGTCATGATGACGGCGCAGCACGATACGATGAGTATCATGTGCAATGATGCAGCTCCCGCCGCTTAGCCCCTGCGCTGCGGCGGCGACGGGAAGATACTGCGGAAAATAGCGCGACAGGATCTCGTCGCGCGTTAAGGGATTATTGTTGCTGGACCGCACCTTTACCTGACCAGATTATCTCGCCAGTTTGCACCAGCATTAACTGCATCTGTAATGCAGGCGCGTTAACATTACCGGAGGCGCTGGAGTAAAGCACATACTGCGCCCCGACATTGCGCGCGATACCGATCGCTTTACTGCGCGTACCCAGACTATCCTGCGGAGACAACCCTAACTGTTGTTTTGCCATCGAGAGTTGCTGTACGGAAACCAACGTAAATTTACCGTTGTTAGCCAGCGCATTGCGTAATATTTCGGTTGCCTCGCCTGTGTTTAACGACCCATTCGTCCGGTTATTCACGCTGTCGACAAGCAATATGCTTCCGGCCGTCACGCCATCAGCTTGCAACATTTTGCTGACCATCGGTTGCATAGCGCCGTTCCAGTCATAGTGGCGCACCTTAGGCGCTGGCTGACCAGCTTGATCTTCATGCTCTATCGGCCCCGGTTGCTGGGGGATCGTCGGTACAGACGGCACAACAGGAGGCTGCGCTGGTTGTTCTGGCGCTGGTTTTACCTCTTCAACTGGCGCAGGTTCGCGTTGCGCCACACACCCGGAGAGAAATATCGCCAGCGCAGCGATTGCGGCGTAGCGATGCATTTTTGTCATCAAATTTCACACCTCACAAATAAAGATAAAGCCTGACTTTATGCGCTCCCAGATAATTAGCGCTGCCAAATAGCGTTACCGAAGAACGCGCGGGTATGGTTACGCTACGCGGCGCTTCCAGCGGATGCATCTCCAGCCCCCGTGCGTCATACCAGTAAAACCGATAATGAACGGTAATGGGCTCTTGCCTTTCGTTATAGACGCGTGAAGAAGCAGATGGCTGGATATCAGACGCCGTCAGTTCAGGCTGCTCTGCGGTGATGCCCGCCGCCAGAACTGTGGACTCCATCACCAGCGACTGTTCGTCACTTACCGGGATCTCAGGGTGTGAGCGGCAGCCGGTAAGCAGCAACAAGCCCAGAGAAACCACGATGCATCCTCTGGTCATATTTACAAGCCTTTGTACGCAAGCATCGGGCCAAGTGGACGACCGCCCAGCAGGTGCATATGGATATGATAGACCTCCTGGCCCCCATGACGGTTGGTATTCATGATTAAACGATACCCATCTTCGGCAATTCCTTCCTGTTCGGCGATTTTCGCCGCCACGGTGATCATCCGACCTAACGCCTGTTCATGTTCCGCCGTCACGTCATTGACGGTTGGGATCAGGATATTAGGAATAATCAAGATATGCGTCGGCGCCTGCGGTGAAATATCGCGAAAGGCGGTGACCAGCTCGTCCTGATAAACGATATCCGAAGGGATTTCACGACGGATGATTTTGCTGAATATAGTTTCTTCTGCCACGACGTTTTCCTTTTTCATAATAGCCCTTGCGGCGCACATGCTACGCCGAGCCATACTGCGAGTATAGAGTATGAGCGAGTTACCGACGCTCTTTCAACTTTAACCCACGATTTATTAAGCGAAAAATGACGACATGCTGGACTTACCGCCATATCCCCCTGCCATGACGCCTTTATACGCTTAAAAAATATTTTTGGTTGCACGGTTTATACCGTTTTACATATTTAATGCAAATGCGTATATTTCTCATTTGCATTTTTATGCGCATTATTTGGCAAAGAATAAAAAGGTTCAGCGTTATACGTCCTGAACTTACCCCAATAACATGCAAGGATTTTCAGATGTTTTTCATTCAATACCGCCGGGATAAACATATTCAGTCCACCGCCGCGCCATCGCTGTTAGCCATGGGGATTGCGATGGCATTTATGCCTGCCGCCTTCGCGGCTGAGGATACTGTTATTGTCGAGGGCGCGATGTCCGCCGACGCTTCAAACAGCGAAGAACAAGATTACAGCGTGAAAACGACCGCAGCGGGCACCAAAATGCCGATGACTCAGCGCGATATTCCACAGTCGGTCAGTATTGTCAGCCAGCAGCGTATGGAAGACCAGCAATTGCAGACGTTAGGCGAAGTGATGGCTAATACGCTGGGGATCAGCGGAAGCCAGGCTGACTCCGATCGCATCAGTTATTATTCACGCGGGTTTGAAATTGATAACTATATGGTCGACGGTATTCCCACGTATTTTGAGTCCCGCTGGAATCTGGGCGATGCGCTAACGGATACCGCGCTGTATGAGCGTGTGGAGGTGGTTCGCGGAGCGAATGGGTTGATGACCGGAACCGGTAATCCCTCTGCCTCGATCAATATGATCCGTAAACATGCCACCAGCCGGGAGTTCAGAGGTAACGTCTCAACAGAATACGGTAGCTGGAATAAGCAGCGTTACGTCATGGATCTGCAAAGTCCGCTCACCCCGGATGGCAACGTACGTGGGCGCATCGTGGCGGGTTATCAGAATAATGACTCCTGGCTGGACCGCTATAACAACGAGAAAACGTTCTTTTCCGGGATTGTCGATGCCGATCTGGGGGTAACCACTGGCCTTTCAGCCGGTTATGAATATCAAAAAATTGATGTCAACAGCCCAACCTGGGGCGGTCTGCCGCGCTGGAACACCGATGGCAGTAAAAACAGCTATGACCGCGCGCGTAGTACCGCCCCGGAGTGGGCTTATAACGACAAAGAGATTAATAAATTCTTCGTCACGCTTAAGCAGCGTTTTGCCGAAAGCTGGCAGGCGACCCTGAATGCGACCCACACAGAGGTCAAATTCGACAGTAAAATGATGTATATCGATGCGTTAGTGGATAAAGAGAATGGCGCATTGGTAAGCCCTTACGGCGCAAGCTATCCCGTGGTCGGCGGAACAGGCTGGAACAGCGGTAAACGCAAAGTCGATGCCATAGATCTCTTTGCCGATGGCGCTTACGCGTTGTTTGGTCGTCAGCACAACATGATGTTTGGCGGGAGTTATAGTAAGCAGAACAACCGCTATTTCAGCGCCTGGTCGAACGTCTTCCCGAACGAAATTGGCCACTTCAGCGCGTTTAACGGTAATTTCCCGCAAACCAACTGGGCGCCACAAAATCTGGCGCAGGACGATACCACGCACATAAAATCGCTTTATGCCGCCACGCGCATGTCGCTGGCCGACCCGCTGCATCTGATTCTTGGCGCTCGTTATACCAACTGGCGTATTGATACCCTGACCTACGGCATGGAGAAAAACCATACCACGCCATATGCCGGACTGATTTATGATATCGACGACAACTGGTCTGCTTATGCCAGTTATACCTCTATCTTCCAGCCGCAGAATAAACGCGACAAAGCGGGTCAATATCTGGCTCCGATTACCGGTAACAACTATGAAGTGGGCCTGAAGTCCGACTGGATGAACAGTCGCCTCACCAGCACGTTGTCCGTATTTCGTATTGAGCAGGATAATGTCGCTCAGGCGACTACTATTCCCATTCCTGGCAGTAACGGGGAGTTTGCCTGGAAGCCTACTGACGGTACGGTGAGCAAAGGTGTCGAATTTGAAGTGAACGGCGCGATCACCGATAACTGGCAGATGACTTTCGGGGCCACCCGTTATATTGCCGAGGACAACGAAGGTAACGCCGTGAACCCTAATCTGCCGCGCACCAGCGTGAAGCTATTCACCCGCTATCGTCTGCCGGTAATGCCGGAACTGACCGTTGGCGGCGGCATAAACTGGCAGAATCGGGTTTACAAAGATACCGCGACGCCTTACGGCGCTTTCCGCGCCGAACAGGGCAGCTATGCGCTGGTCGATCTGTTTACCCGCTATCAGGTGACGAAAAACTTCTCCGTACAGGGGAATATTAACAATCTGCTCAATAAAACCTACGACACTAATATTGATGGTTCCATTGTTTACGGCGCGCCGCGTAACGTGAGTCTCACCGCCAATTATCAGTTCTGACAGACTGCCGGAGGGCAGCATGTAAAACGTCATTAAAAAAAGGCAGCCGAAGGCTGCCTTAGTTCTCCCCAACATCATTACTGCTTAGCTGTTACGAATGTACTCATCCATTTCCGTTTTCAGGTTATCGGATTTCGTACCGAAGATAGCCTGAACGCCGGAACCTGCTACTACAACGCCCGCTGCGCCCAGTTGCTTCAGGCCAGCCTGGTCCACTTTCGCTACGTCGGCCACACTCACGCGCAAACGCGTGATACAAGCATCCAGGTTAGTGATGTTCTCTTTACCGCCAAAAGCCGCCACCAGAGCTGGCGCCATTTCGCTGCTTGCGCCCGCTTTTGCGTCATCAGTAGAGTCTTCACGACCCGGCGTTTTCAGATCCAGCGCTTTAATCAGCACGCGGAACACGGTGTAGTACACAATCGCATAACCGGCGCCGACAATCGGAAACAGCCACAGTTTGCTGCTGTTGCCGGACAGCACGATAAAGTCGATCAGACCGTGGGAGAACGACGTACCGTCACGCATCCCCAACAGAATACAGATCGGGAATGCCAGACCTGCCAGAATCGCGTGAATAATGTACAGGATCGGCGCCACGAACATGAAGGAGAACTCGATAGGCTCGGTAATACCAGTCAAAAACGAGGTCAGCGCGGCGGAGATCATGATACCGCCCACTTTCGCACGGTTTTCCGGTTTAGCAGAGTGCCAGATGGCAATGGCCGCAGCCGGCAGGCCATACATTTTGAACAGGAAACCGCCGGAGAGCATACCCGCCGTCGGGTCGCCCGCCATATAGCGAGGAATGTCGCCGTGGAATACCTGGCCCGCAGCGTTGGTGTATTCGCCGATCTGCATCTGGAAAGGAACGTTCCAGATATGGTGCAGACCAAACGGCACCAGGCAGCGCTCGATGAAACCGTAAATACCAAACGCCACAACCGGGTTCTGGTAAGCCGCCCACTGCGAGAATGCCTGGATAGCCGTACCGATCGGCGGCCATATGAAAGACAGCACCACACCGGTGAAAATAGCGGCCAGACCCGAAATGATCGGCACGAAGCGCTTGCCTGCAAAGAAGCCCAGATACTCAGGCAGTTTGATGCGGTAGAAGCGGTTAAACATATACGCTGCGATCGCGCCGGAGATAATACCGCCAAGCACCCCCGTGTCAGCGAGGTGTTTTACGGCAATCTCTTCAGCAGGTAAATGCAGAACCAGCGGTGCAACCACAGCCATGGTTTTCACCATGATGCCATACGCAACCACCGCAGCCAGCGCCGAAACGCCGTCGTTGTTAGTGAAGCCCAACGCCACGCCGATAGCGAAAATCAGCGGCATATTGGCAAAAACAGATCCGCCCGCTTCCGCCATAACGTGCGATACAACGGCTGGCAGCCAACTGAAGTTAGCGGAACCGACACCCAGCAGGATACCTGCGATAGGGAGTACGGATACCGGCAGCATCAGCGATTTACCGACCTTTTGCAGGTTAGCAAATGCATTCTTAAACATAATTGAGAGTGCTCCTGAGTATTTGTGCTTTTCTACGTTCTCACGCATTGGCGAGGGGGGAGAACCCCGCCGTGGACAGGGCATCTAAGTGCCCTTTATTTATTACACAGAGTAAAATAAATAAGCCTGATTTTGTTTGACGGCTATCACGTTTCAATGCCAGACAGCTTAAAAAGTATCACATTTTGGCAAAATGAGTTTCTGAATATTTCTAAAAGCTCGTTCACCGCCCATTTTGTGGCGGTGAACTTTACGCGTTTTGCTTATTAATTACGAGCATTAAAAAAACGCGTTTAGCGGATGGATGACAGACGAGACGCGTCGATATGAAACAGGCGAGCAAAATTATCGGTAGTAATCTGCGCCAGCTCTTCAACGGCAACCCCTTTCAATACCGCCATATATTCTGCAACGTCGCGTACCATCGCAGGCTGGTTCTCTTTACCGCGATGCGGCACCGGAGCCAAATAAGGAGAATCGGTTTCTACCAATAAACGATCCAGCGGCACATAGCGCGCCGCATCACGCAGTTGCCCGGCATTACGGAACGTTACGATGCCGGAAAAGGAGATATAAAACCCCAGATCCAGCAATTTACCAGCCGTTTCTCTGTCTTCTGTAAAACAGTGTAGTACGCCGCCGCAATCCGTCACCTTTTCTTCACGCAAGATAGCCAGCGTGTCGGCACGCGCGTCGCGGGTATGTACAATCACCGGTTTTTTCAATTCGCGGCCAATATGGATATGATTAATAAAGGACGCCTGCTGGCGTACTTTGGTCTCCGGCATGTAAAAGTAATCGAGCCCGGTCTCGCCCATCGCCACCACATCGTCTTCTGCGGCAAGGGCGCGTAACTCGGCTACATCATACGCTTCATCCTGATTTAACGGATGCACGCCGCAGGAAAAGACCACGTTGTCGCGCTTACCCACAAGCTCGCGCATATGGCGGTACCCCGGCAGCGTTGTCGCCACCGCTAAACAAAACTTCACATCGCGCGCGGCGGCTTTCGCCAGCACATCGTCCACGTCCTTATGCAAAGATTGATAATCCAGGCCATCAAGATGGCAGTGCGAGTCGACTAAAAACATAATGTCTCTCTCAAAGATGAGGAACAGGCAACAGGGTGCCTGGTTGCAGGTAATGCTCAATGCGGAGAATGAGATCGGTTAATACCAGTTCGCGGTTTAATCCGGTCACATGAAGTAATTGATCACGACAATGGCAAACATCGTTCAGGATTGCCTGAATACGCGCCGGGGATAGCGGCCCCGCCAGCGCGGCAACAACCGCGTCCGCATCAACGTTTGTCAGGTACGACGCGCCGTGCTGACGTTTCAGCGCGTCAACCAGCAGCGTCGCCAGCCAGTGCAGGCGCGCCGGGGCTTGCTCATGATTGAGCGCCGTTAATAACGCATACCAGTCGCCCGTATGCAAACTGTCCATTAACGCCTGACACAGCGCCTCACGCTGCGCCCAACGTTCAGACTGCAACAGCGCCAGCGCGGCGCCGGGCGACCCCGCGTTCAGGCGTAGCGCCGTGAGCAATGCTTCTTGTGACGCCGTCACTTCTCGCGACAGCCATGACATCGCATACGATTCAGACGGCGGCGCCAGATGATGCAGCCGACAACGGCTGCGTAATGTTGCCAGCAGACGAGCAGGCTCCGGGCTGGCAAGGAAAAACCAGGTTTGCTCCGGCGGCTCTTCCAGCGTTTTGAGCAACGCATTGGCAGCAGCGTCGGTTAATAGCGCCGCATCCGCAATCCACACCACCTTCGCACCGCCCAGACGGGAGTGCTCGTACAATTTCTCGCTGACCTCGCGTACCGAATCTACGCCGAGGCTGCTTTTGCCTTTATCCGGCGTCAGCGTGTAATAGTCCGGATGCGTGCCAGCCTGCATAAGCTGACAACCACGGCAATGCCCACAGCTTTTGTGGCCTTCAGGTTGCTGGCATAACAGATAGCGGCTAAGCGCGTAGCTCAGCGCCTCATCTCCCATGCCAGGTAAGGACTGAATCAGTAGCGCATGGTGGCCACGTCCCGCCTGGTAACTTTCTACCAGTTTTTCATAGGCAGGTCGTAACCATGGATACCATTTCATGCCGCTTGTCCCTGTACCCACGTCGTCACCGTGGCGCGAATGTCGCGCATGACGGCATCCAGCGGCTGGGTCGCGTCAATGGTGCGGATACGCGGATCCTGCGCCGCCAGTTCCAGATAACGCGCGCGAGTCCGGTTAAAGAAATCAAAAGACTCCTGCTCAATGCGATCCAGATCACCGCGCGCTCTGGCGCGTTTTAGCCCGACTTCCGGCGTGACATCCAGATACAGCGTCAGGTCAGGGCGAAAATCGCCCAGCACGGCATCGCGTAGTGTCGCCAGCATGGTTTGATCAATGCCGCGCCCTCCCCCCTGATACGCCTGGGTCGAGAGATCGTGGCGATCGCCGATCACCCATACGCCTTGCGCCAGCGCGGGTTTGATTACCGTTTCGACGAGCTGTACGCGAGCGGCATAAAACATCAGCACTTCCGCTTTATCGGTAATCACTTCGTCGCCTACCGATCGAATATCCAGCACCAGACTTCTTAGTTTTTCGGCAAGCTGCGTACCGCCCGGCTCACGGGTAAAAATCATGTTACGAATACCCAGTTGCTCAAGGGTCTCCACCACCACGTCGCGCGCAGTGGTTTTTCCGGCGCCTTCCAGGCCCTCGATGACGATATAATTACTGCCCATTTTTTTCCTTAAGCACTTTCAGGTACTCCTGCACTGACCGGTTATGGCTGGCAAGATTGGTGTTAAATGTGTGACCGCCTTTACCGTCGGCCACAAAATAGAGATACGGCGTTTTCGCCGGATGCGCCGCCGCTTGCAACGAAGCTTCACTGGGCGATGCGATCGGTCCTGGCGGCAGTCCGGTTATAGTATACGTGTTATAGGCCGTCGGCTTTTCCAGATCCGCACGCGATAATTTACCATTATAACTCGCCCCCATCCCGTAAATCACGGTTGGATCGGTCTGAAGACGCATACCAATTCTCAGGCGATTAATAAAGACCGACGCCACCTGATCGCGTTCGCTGGGGATAGCAGTCTCTTTTTCAATAATCGAGGCCATTGTCACCAACTGATTCTGATCTTTATAAGGCAGTCCCCCGGCCCGGCCTTTCCAGACAGTATCGACAGCCTTCACCATCCTCTGGTGCGCTCGCTTGAGAATAGCGACATCGCTGGTGTTGGCGGTATACATCCAGGTATCAGGCCAGAACCACCCTTCTACCCATTCCGGGTGAGCAAGCTTTAATGCCCGGGCGACGGTGGCATAGTCATCATCCGGCAACGTATGGCGGATATACGGCGCCTCTCGTAACTGTTTGAGGTAGTCGCTAAGACGCATCCCTTCAACAAATCGCAACGGGAATTGCGCCTCTTTCCCGCTCTCCAGCAGCTCAAGCATATCCCTTACGGTCATGCCGGGCATAAAACGGTAGGTTCCCGCTTTAAAGTGCGATAACTCAGGCTCAACGCGCAGCAGCCACTGAAATACCCGAGGGCGATTAATGATTTTTTCATCATAAAGCTGGTCGCCAAGCGCCAGCCGCCCTGTTCCCGCCTTTAGCGTAAAGATAGTCTCGTCTTTAATAAGTAACGTGCTGTTCGCCAGATGGCGAACCTTCCACACCCCTACGCCTGCGGCAATACCCAGCACAACCAATAGCAGAAGGAAAACGCCTGACAATTTTTTCATAACTAATTCGGATGCTCACAAAATGGGGCTAAAAATTGAAACAATGTTCGCGAAGAGTACGACGTGCCGTCAAAGGCGCGTATGGGAATAATCGGCATTAACGCGTTGCAGATGATAACCTCATCAGCCTGCCTTACCGCCTCCTCTCTCGCCTGTACTTCGAGGACGTGGAAAGGGGATTGCGCCAGTTTGCGCAAACAAAATTGTCGCATAATACCGTTTACCCCGGCCTGATCCAGGCGCGGCGTAGAAACAATATCGCCTGTACGCCAGAACACATTAGCCGCACAGCATTCCGTAACCCATCCCTCGCTGTCAAGAACCAGCGCCTCATCGGCGTCCGTCTGCTCAAGATGAGAACGAATCAGCACCTGCTCCAGGCGGTTAAGGTGTTTTAACCCAGCTAAAGCGGGGTTACGCCCCAGCCGTATCGGGCTTAACGCCAGCGTTATCCCTTTTTCTCGCCAGTGAGAATAGTGAGCAGGATATGGCGAAACGCTGACAACTCGCGTCGGCGTTTCGCATCCCATAGCGCTATACCCTCGCCCTCCGACACCACGAGTAATCATTACCTTCAACACGGCCTGGCTTTTCCCGGCCGCCAGATGCTGCATCTCGTCTGCCAGCAATTCCCAGTCCTGAAAGCGAATGCCCAGCCTGTCGCAGGCAAATTGCAAACGATGCAAATGCATCGACAACAAATCGATGCGGCCATTTACCCCCCTGGCCGTCGTGAAACATCCATCGCCAAATTGCGTACCCCGATTATTAACGGCCAGCGTATCCGTTGATTTACCATCGATCAAAAACATTTACCCACCTCGTCATTTCTCGGTCAAGCAGCGCGTGAACTCAAGTGTTTTACCCTAACCCAACTGGAGTCAACACCTCGACTCTTTGGTAACAAAAAGCACAAATGCCGCAAAATATCAAAACGCGGCCATAAGTATAGATCATAATATATTATGACATTTAATTATGCATTTAGAGAATGATAATAATAAAACATTCACAATGTTAATTTAATATAAATAAAATTAAATTTCAGTTTTATTTATCATTACAACCGCCATTTTCCGTTAAAATAGCTTGGCGCAATACCTCATGCAGCTATTTCTATTGCGCATCGAAATCAACCATATGTTTTAATTAAGGATAATAAATGATGAAAGGAAAATTTGCCGTTGTAGCATTCGCTGCTTTACTGGGAGTAAGTTCAACTGCAATGGCCGATAACAAGGATGGCGACGGGAAAATTGAATTTTTCGGTAATATTATCGATGCAGGCTGCCAAATTGATACTGGAGCCTCAAACCTCAGCGTTAAATTAGGTGATGTCGCAAAAACAACGTTTACTGCGGCGGGGGATACTGCGGCAACGACGAAATTTGTTCTGACATTGAAAGATTGCCCGGATACGCTGAATAGCAAACCTGTGACCATCAAATATAGCGGAACGCCAGACACTACGGACAATGATTACCTGCAACTGACTCAGGAAACTGGCGTAGCGAAAGGCGTGGCAATCCAGTTACTCAACAGCGACGCGTCGCCATTACCGCTGGGTTCCGCATCCACACAAACCGTGACGGTTGCATCCAATAAAGCGGAGCTTGACTTCTTCGCCCGCTACATTGCCACCGCAGCCGCCTCCGGAATTGAGGCTGGTAAAGCGAACGGTTCCGTCAACTTCACGATGACCTATAACTAACAGCGCCAGCTTTGTTTGTATGACGTTGAGTAATAAGGCTACAACAGCGCGTTCCTGACATTACATTAATATAATATATTAAATGTAATGCCGATATAACAAACGCCCTTATGTCGTGATTCCCTTATTACTGTTACTACTTATAAAGCTGGAGTAGCTCCAGCTTTATTTCAGAGATGACAGAATGAAATTCTATAGCCCACTCCTCGCATTCGTACCTTTATTCGCTATTGCTACTGTGGCAGAAGCGGGTGTTATTGTTGGTGGAACACGTATTATCTACGACGGTAATAAGAAAGAAACCTCAATCAGCGTCAAAAACCCGGATAAATTTTCCTATCTTATTCAGTCATGGGCCGATATTAGCGAAGGCAGCAAAGAAAAAGCACCTTTTATCGTTACACCTCCCTTATTTCGCCTGGGCGCCGGTCAGGAAAATATGCTGCGGATTATCCGCACCGGCGGCAACCTACCGGAAGATCGCGAATCTCTGTTCTGGATGAACATTAAATCTATTCCGGCTACGGAGAAGCAGGAAAGCGCCAATGTCTTGCAAATTGCGGTCAAAACCCGGATCAAAATCATTTACCGACCGCAAACATTGAAAAACGTCCCGGAAAACTTTGCTGATAAATTAACCTGGCAACGTATGGGTAATCAATTACGGGTAAACAATCCAACGCCCTATTACATGAATTTTAGCCTGGTAAACGTTGGTACGACCATGATACAGGACGCCACCTATGTTGCCCCAATGAGCAACTCGACTTTTACCATTCCAACTGGCGCGGCAGGAGACGTATCCTGGACTCTGATTAGTGATTATGGTGCAGCAGGCGCGAAACACTCCAGCCACCTGTAATACGGTTTAGCCCTCTGATTCCGTAAGGAATGTGGAATAAAAGTCGATGCGAATAACATGCGAAAGAATAAAATAACGCTCAGTCATATCGCTTGCTTTGTTGCTTTGCAATGTTCATTACCTGTAGCCCTTCCTGGTTATGCTCGGGAATACTTTAACCCCGCTATGCTCGGTATCGACGGACCAGGTAAAGATATTACCGATCTGTCTGCCTTTGAGGAAGGCGTAGGTCAAATGCCTGGCACTTATCATGTTGATGTTGTCATCAACAATGCAGCACAGGGAACTTATGACATCCCCTTCTCAATGCAAAAAAACGCCCAAGGTCAGCAGAGCTTACAGCCCTGCCTGAGCATTGATATGCTCAAAAGCTTCAGGATTCGCACAGAACTGTTTCCCCAGCTCGTTGGCGACGGACAGTGCGCCGTGCTCAACGCGATCCCCATGGCTAGCGCCGAATTTGATTTCAACCATCAACGGCTGTTGCTGTCCATTCCACAGGCGGCAGTATCCACCATGGCCCGAGGCTGGGTCGCGCCGGATCGTCTGGATGAAGGTATCAATGCCCTGTTACTTAACTATACATTTACGGGTGGGAACACCAGCGCGCGCCAGTCAGGCAACAGCGATTCCGATAGCTATTTTCTCAACTTACGGCCAGGGCTGAACCTGGGACCATGGCGTCTGCGCAACTACAGCACCTGGAACCAGAACAAAACCGGTGACACAAAAGAGGAAAGCTGGGATTCCGTCTATACCTATGCTCAACGCGATATTATCGCGCTAAAAAGCCAACTGACGCTGGGCGATAGCACTGCTCCTTCGGATATGTTTGACAGCGTGCCTTTTCGCGGCGTGCAGTTAGCTTCAGATGACGACATGCTGCCAGAAAGTTTACGTGGCTATGCTCCGATCATCCGTGGCATCGCCCGCACTAATGCTCAGGTGAGTGTGAAGCAAAATGGCTACGTTATTTATCAGACATACGTTTCACCCGGCGCTTTCGAGATCGCAGATATGTTTCCCACTGGCAGTAGCGGCGATCTGGATGTAACGATTAAGGAAACCGACGGCAGCGAGCAGCACCAGGTTATCCCCTTCGCCTCTCTGCCGGTTTTACAACGGGAAGGCCGTCTGAAATACAGCGTGACAAGTGGACAATACCGCCCCTACGATGGCGACATTGATAAAGAATGGTTTTCCCAGGCGACGGCGATCTACGGCCTGCCCGCAGGATTCACCCTCTATGGGGGTGGACAGTTCGCTCAACACTATCAATCTTTACTGGCTGGTTTCGGTAAAAACCTCGGCGAACTGGGTGCCTTTTCAGTAGACGGTACTCAAGCCTGGTCAACCCAGCAAGATACGGATAAAGAAAGCGGACAATCCTGGCGCGTACGCTACAGCAAAAACATGCTGGCGACTGGGACGAATATTTCCATTTCCGGCTACCGTTACTCCACTTCGGGATATTACAGTCTGTCGGAGACGCTTGACACCTGGCGCGAAAACGAATGGAAAACCAGCAACGAGCGGCGACGTAACCGGGCGGAAATCATGCTCAACCAGAGTCTGGGGGACGTTGCGGGTTCACTGTCTGTCAACGCCGTCAGCGAAGATTACTGGAACAGCGATCGCGAAATGCGTTCCATCGGCGTCGGTTACAGTAACAGTTTTTCAGGAATTACCTGGAACCTCAACTACAGCTATAACCGCAACACGACTGCTGGTCGCGATAGCGATAAAGTCTACAGTGAAGATCAGGTCTTCACGCTGAATTTTAACATCCCTCTAGACTGCTGGCTTAGCAATAGCTGGGCAAGTTACAGCCTCAATACCAGCAAACGCGGCGATACCAGTCACACTGTAGGTCTGAACGGCACCGCGCTGGAAAATCAAAATCTCAACTGGAGTATACAGGAAAGCCAGACCAATCACGGCCAGGGCAATGGCGGTTATGCCAACCTCGATTACCAGGGAACTTACGCGCGTGTGAATGCCGGTTATGGTTACGACCACGATCAAAGAAATCTTAATTACAGTATCGACGGGGGCATCATTGCCCACGCCCATGGTTTGACATTCAGTCAGTCATTGGGGGAAACGGCGGCACTTGTCGAAGCGCCCGGCGTCAGCGGCGTCGAAGTCACTAACCAGACCGGGGTCAAAACTGACTTCCGCGGCTATACCGTCGTGCCTTATCTCTCGCCTTATCGGGAGAATACGGTTGGCCTCAACCCCGAGACGCTGCCGGATGATGCCGATTTAACGCTGACTAATCAGATCCTTACTCCGACGCGCGGCGCCATCGTTCGCGCCCGTTTCGATACGCGTGTAGGTAAACGTGTGCTGATGACCTTGACACGCAGTAACGGCAAAACCGTCCCCTTCGGGGCAATCGTTTCTGTTCACGGGGAGAATCAGGCACAGAGTTTTATCGTTGGCGATGCAGGCCAGGTCTATCTTACCGGCATGCCGTTAAGCGGCTCACTGTTGGCGAAATGGGGAAATGCCGCTAGCGAAATATGTAAGGTGACGTTTCAGCTTCCAGAAGAGGATAACACTATCGGTGTAATGCAAACCAATGCCCGCTGTAATTAACCCCAATGACAACTTATTAAGGATGATGCTTGATGAATAAAACATCAATTATCGCTTGCACGCTTGCGACCATACTGTATACAACACCAGGCATATCATTTGCTATTGCCATTGATACCAAGGACGCAGGTCGCAACACGTATAACTATGATTTATCCTTATGGTCAATCCCCACTAACGTCGGCGGAATATCGTGGTTTGATGACCATGGTCTTTACAAACTAAGCACACTAGACGAAACGGGTACAGCAAGGGTCACCCTGACCATCAACGGCACGCCGATAGGCACCGCATCGGATGGTTCCACCGTTTACGCGACGAACAACCCAGGGATAGGTATTGCTTACAACCTTAACTATTCCACGCCGACAATCACTACCCCGCAAAATGACAGCGTTGCACCTTATGAATTCGTCTTCGATAATGGCTACTATGCGTCTGGCTATCTTCACGTCAAATATACCATCGTGCGTCTGACCGACCAGATTCCTTCCGGGCAAATAACCACGGCCCCCGTGGTTACCGTAAATTACTTTAATGAACCTGCACGAACGGACTATCCGGATATCTCTTTTACCGCGCTTTCCGGCACCGTCACCAAACAGCCAGTCATAACTGCATGTAGCATTAACGCCCCTACCGAAGTCAAGTTGCCGACACTTTATGGCAATAACTTATCCAACGGCGCGCAGGGTGTAACCGACGTCCCTACGATCACATTAACGAACTGTCCAGGTGCAAGAAACGGCATCTCCTACAACTTATCCGCTGTTTATGGCACCCATCAGGCCAGTAATGCCGAGCTAAAGACCGTTACTGGCGAAGGTTATGCCCGAAATGTGTATATACAGGTACAAAATGATGACGGCACCGCGCATATCGTTAATGGTGACATTCCTCTTAGTGATTACATCGGGTCTGGTAACTACACCATCCCGAAGTTTAAAGTGGCGTATTACATTGATGACGTCAATAACGTCACCGCTGGCAATGTCAAATCGGCGATAGAAGTAAAACTCGCTTATAACTAATCTGAAGGATCCAACATGAAAACTATCCATGGAAGAAAAACCGCGTTGTTATTACTGGCTGGTGGCATGCTATTCCCTGCACTCAGTCAAGCTGGAAATACCGTTATCGACATTACCGGGAAGGTGGTTGCGTCTCCCTGTGTTATCAACAGCGGCGAACCGACTCTGGCAGTCAATATTGGCAATGATATACAGGCCGATAGCCTGTCTACCGCCGGTAGCGCATCCGCATGGAAGGATTTTACCCTTAAGGTTTCCAACTGCCCGAGCTCAACCACCAGCTTTAACGTGACGTTTTCCGGAACGCCCGACACCGACGCTAATTATTATAGAAATACTGGTGACGCAACGAATTTAGCAGTGGAGCTTGCCACGACAAATGACAAAACCAGCCTGAAAAATGGCACAGCGCTAAACAATCTTATCATTGACACCAGTACGCGTGGATACGACCTGTTGATGAGCGCCCGTGCGGTTTCTAAAGGCAACGTCATGCCAGGCTCTATCGCCAGCCAGGTTCAACTTACATTTACTTATCAGTAATTCAGGGGAACGTTATGGCGTATCGGGTTAAACAGCGTATTCCTGTACTGGCGGTTTTACTGTCGCTTACTGTTTGCGGTCTTGTGCATGGGGCGGACATTAATCTTAGTGGTATCGTGATAGCTTCAGCCTGCACCATTGACACAGCAACGCAAAGTCAAAAAGTGACGTTTGACCAGGCCAGAGCAACCGATTATCAAACGCCCGGTGCAAGTGGGGAATGGCAGGATTTCAGCCTGACGCTATCATCCTGTCCAACCTCAACCAGTAGCGTTACTGCGACATTCAGTGGCGATCCTGACAGTGATGATCCAACAAAATTCGCTAACACTCAGGGAGACGCTGCCGGAATGGCGCTGCAAATCATGTCACGGGATCACCTCACGGAGATTCGACCTGCGGGTACGTTTACGGTAAATGTAGACGGTGCCAGTCACCGTGCTGAATTTCCACTATCAGCGCGGATGTATGCTCCAACAGGAGAAGTGACAGCAGGAAGTTTTTACACTGTCGTGCAGTTCACCTTCACTTACCAGTAAGTATTTCGAAGAAAAAAGGAATAAAAAACCTCCGGCATAGCCGGAGGTTTTTATTTTCATGCACGTGCCGGTATCATACCTTTTTAAAGATTAATGAACCGTTGGTACCGCCAAAGCCAAAGGAGTTACACAGAGCGTACTCCAGTTCTTTTACCTGGCGCGCTTCGTGCGGTACGAAGTCCAGATCGCAACCTTCATCCGGGATATCCAGGTTAATGGTCGGCGGAATGGCCCTATCGCGCAGCGCCAGAATAGAGAAAATAGACTCTACTGCGCCTGCGGCACCCAACAGATGGCCGGTCATCGATTTAGTCGAGCTCACCATCACACGGCTTGCGGCATCGCCAAAGACCGACTTAACAGCCTGCGCCTCGGCTTTATCGCCCGCTGGTGTCGACGTGCCGTGCGCGTTGACGTAGCCAATCTGAGCAGGCTCAATAGCAGCATCACGCAACGCGTTAACCATTGCCTGTGCAGCGCCTGCGCCATCTTCCGGCGGTGACGTCATATGGTAAGCATCGCTGCTCATACCAAAGCCCACGATTTCAGCATAAATTTTCGCACCACGCGCTTTTGCATGTTCGTACTCTTCGAGCACCAACATACCGGCGCCGTCGCCCAATACAAAACCATCGCGTTCTTTATCCCACGGGCGGCTGGCTGCCTGCGGGTTATCGTTGCGGGTAGACAGCGCGCGCGCTGCGCCAAAACCGCCTACGCCCAGCGGCGTACTGGCTTTTTCAGCACCACCCGCCACCATCGCGTCCGCATCGCCATAAGCGATGATACGCGCGGCGTGACCGATGTTATGCACGCCCGAAGTACAGGCAGTCGCAATAGAGATGCTTGGCCCACGCAGGCCATACATGATAGTCAGATGGCCTGCTACCATGTTAACAATCGTCGACGGGACGAAGAACGGGCTGATCTTACGCGGTCCGCCTTTTACCAGCGAACTGTGGTTTTCTTCGATCAGACCGAGACCACCGATACCGGAGCCGATAGCGGCGCCAATACGGGTTGCGTTCTCTTCCGTCACTTCAAGGCCAGAATCCTGCATGGCCTGGACGCCAGCGACAATTCCATATTGAATGAAGGCATCCATCTTGCGCTGTTCTTTGCGCGAGATAATGTCATCACAATTAAAATCCTTTACTAAGCCAGCAAATTTCGTTGCATAGGCGCTAGTATCGAAATGGTCGATCAGGCTGATGCCACTCTGACCGGCAAGGAGAGCTTTCCAGGTAGACTCTACGGTATTGCCGACAGGAGACAACATGCCCAGTCCGGTCACAACTACACGACGCTTAGACACGGTTGTCCTCCAGGGAGGGAAAATGATTCTAGTGGGACAAAAAGATAAAACTCAGGCGGTCGAATGACCGCCTGGAGATGTTCACTTACGCCTGGTGGCCGTTGATGTAATCAATGGCAGCCTGAACGGTGGTGATTTTCTCAGCTTCTTCGTCCGGAATCTCAGTATCAAACTCTTCTTCCAGAGCCATTACCAGCTCAACGGTGTCAAGAGAATCTGCGCCCAGGTCTTCAACGAAAGAAGCATTGTTGGTAACTTCTTCCTGCTTAACGCCCAGCTGTTCGCCGATAATTTTCTTAACGCGTTCTTCGATAGTGCTCATACTCTTAAATTTCCTATCAAAACTCGCTTTCGCGATGGTTTTCGTAGTGTATAAAATGTTGAAAAATTTGCAACTAAATCCCGGCAAGTCTTACCACGATTTTACGTTATTTTGCGGCTTTTCACCCAAATAACGCAAATTTTTTTATCATGATTAAACCATGTACATTCCGCCGTTGACATGCAGAGTCTCACCAGTGATGTAACTCGCTTCGTCAGAGGCTAAAAATGCAACCGCGCTGGCGATTTCCTGAGCGCCGCCGAGGCGACCTGCAGGCACCTGCGCCAGGATACCCGCACGCTGATCGTCAGACAGCGCACGCGTCATGTCCGTTTCAATAAAACCCGGAGCCACAACATTGACAGTAATACCACGGGACGCAACTTCGCGCGCCAGTGATTTACTGAAACCGATCAGGCCCGCTTTCGCCGCAGCGTAGTTTGCCTGACCTGCATTTCCCATGGTACCAACCACAGAACCAATAGTGATAATACGACCACAACGCTTTTTCATCATAGCGCGCATTACCGCTTTTGACAGGCGGAAAACAGATGATAAATTGGTTTCTATAATATCGTTCCACTCATCATCTTTCATTCGCATCAATAGATTATCACGAGTAATACCGGCATTATTAACCAGGATATCCACTTCACCAAATTCTGCGCGAATATTTTCCAGAACAGATTCAATAGATGCAGGATCGGTCACATTCAACATCAGACCTTTCCCGTTAGCACCTAAATAGTCGCTAATGTTCTTCGCACCATTTTCACTGGTTGCAGTCCCGATAACTCTCGCGCCGCGGGCAACGAGAGTCTCTGCAATTGCGCGGCCTATGCCACGGCTTGCACCAGTCACCAGCGCAATCTTTCCTTCAAAGCTCATGGTTTTCCTCTTTTATTGCGTAAGTGCCGCAGACAGCGCCGCCGACTCGTTCAGCGCCGACGCTGTCAGGGTGTCGACAATACGTTTCGTCAGACCAGTGAGGACTTTACCTGGACCCACTTCATAAAGATGTTTAACGCCCTGCGCCGCGATAAATTCCACGCTCTTCGTCCACTGTACCGGATTGTACAACTGGCGAACCAGCGCATCGCGGATAGCGGCAGCATCGGTTTCACATTTCACATCAACGTTGTTCACTACTGGCACCGTTGGCGCGCTAAAGGTAATTTTGGCTAATTCAACCGCCAGCTTATCAGCCGCTGGTTTCATCAGCGCGCAGTGCGACGGCACGCTCACCGGCAACGGCAACGCGCGTTTCGCTCCAGCGGCTTTACAGGCTGCGCCCGCGCGTTCTACCGCTTCTTTATGCCCAGCGATAACCACCTGCCCCGGCGAGTTGAAGTTAACCGGAGAAACGACTTGCCCTTCGGCAGACTCTTCACAGGCTTTGGCGATAGAGGCATCATCCAGACCGATGATCGCAGACATGCCGCCGGTGCCTTCCGGAACCGCTTCTTGCATGAATTTACCACGCATTTCCACCAGACGAACGGCATCAGCAAAATTGATGACGCCAGCGCAGACCAAGGCGGAATATTCGCCCAGGCTGTGACCCGCCATTAATGCTGGCATTTTACCGCCCTGCTGCTGCCAAACGCGCCAAAGCGCTACGG
The DNA here is from genome assembly GCF_008692845.1 of Salmonella enterica subsp. arizonae. GTDB lineage: Bacteria > Pseudomonadota > Gammaproteobacteria > Enterobacterales > Enterobacteriaceae > Salmonella > Salmonella arizonae. The sequence goes on along the minus strand of NZ_VXJW01000001.1, from coordinate 65,723 downwards.
ACGCGGTTAATAACGCCGGCTGCGTCTGCCAGGTTTTATTCAGTTCTTCCGCCGGACCTTGCTGGGTGAGCGCCCACAGATCATATCCCAGAGCCGCAGAGGCTTCAGCAAACGTTTCTTCTACGATAGGGTAATTTGCCGCCATCTCGGCCAGCATCCCAACGCTTTGGGAACCCTGACCGGGGAACACAAATGCAAATTGCGTCATGTTTAAATCCTTATACTAAAAACGAATCAGCGCGGAGCCCCAGGTGAATCCACCCCCGAAGGCTTCAAGCAATACCAACTGACCAGCTTTAATTCGCCCGTCACGCACGGCTTCATCCAGTGCGCACGGTACAGAAGCCGCTGAGGTATTGCCATGTCTGTCCAGCGTGACGACGACATTGTCCATCGACATGCCGAGTTTTTTCGCTGTCGCGCTAATGATACGCAGGTTAGCCTGATGCGGCACCAGCCAGTCGAGTTCTGAGCGATCCAGGTTATTGGCCGCCAGCGTCTCATCGACAATATGCGCCAGCTCAGTGACCGCCACTTTAAAGACTTCATTACCCGCCATCGTCAGGTAAATCGGGTTATCCGGATTTACGCGATCGGCATTCGGTAGGGTCAGTAATTCACCGTAACGGCCATCGGCATGAAGATGGGTAGAGATAATACCCGGTTCTTCAGAAGCGCTCAGTACGACCGCGCCTGCGCCATCGCCGAAAATAATGATCGTACCGCGATCGCTGGGATCGCAGGTGCGAGCTAATACATCGGAACCGACAACCAGCGCGTGATTAACCGCGCCGGATTTAACATACTGGTCGGCAATGCTTAACGCATAGGTGAAACCTGCGCATGCTGCCGCGACATCAAACGCCGGGCAACCTTTAATACCGAGCATACTTTGAATCTGACATGCCGCGCTTGGAAATGCATGCGTTGCTGATGTGGTAGCCACCACAATCAAGCCAATTTGGTCTTTATCGATTCCCGCCATCTCAAGCGCGCGATTCGCAGCGGTAAAGCCCATCGTCGCGACGGTTTCATTTGGCGCGGCGATATGGCGTTCACGAATACCTGTACGAGTGACAATCCACTCGTCAGAGGTTTCAACCATTTTTTCCAGATCGGCGTTAGTCCGCACTTGTTCGGGCAGATAGCTGCCAGTACCAATAATCTTCGTATACATGTACGCTCAGTCACTTTTCGGTTATATACCGTCACCTGTAAATGTCTGGCACGCTGGCGGCGCCGGGTACACAGCGAAATTATCTGTGCGCCCGCAGGTTTACGCTTTTGCCATCGTCCAGCGATTCAAATCCGGCTGGGTATACAGATTCCAGGCGAGCGGCAATTCGCTGAGGAACTTGTCGCTGCACCGCCTGCACTGCCTGTTCAATCGCGACTGCAAATGCTCGCTGATTGGCCGCACCATGACTTTTAATCACCGTGCCGCGCAATCCTAACAGACAGGCGCCATTATACTGGTCGGGGTTGAGGTGACTGAATCGCCTCATCAGGCTTTTTTGTAACCAACGTTTTAATAACAGCAGCCACCACGACCGTTTTTTCCCTTCGCCCTGTGATTTCAGCAGTGAAAGGAACATTCTGACAACACCTTCCATCGTTTTAAGTGTGACGTTGCCTGTAAAGCCGTCACACACCAGTACATCGGTTTTTCCCGTCAGTAACTCATTCGCCTCAAGGTAGCCGATGTAGTTGATGGATGGGACCGTTTTTAGCGTTAAAGAGGCTTCACGAATACTGTCGAGGCCTTTGGTTTCTTCTTCCCCGATATTGAGCAACGCCACCCGGGGATTTTTGATCCCGACGACCTCTTCCGCCAAAACGGCGCCCATCACAGCAAACTGTACCAACATGGTACTGTCGCAATCGACGTTGGCCCCCAAATCAAGCACTACTGTTTTGCCCTTGTGCTGGTGTGGTAATACCGTCACCAGCGCCGGACGCTCAATCCCCTCAAGGGGCTTGAGCAATAATTTCGCCAGCCCCATTAACGCCCCGGTATTACCAGCGCTAACACAAGCTTCGGCTCGACCTTCTTTCACAAGCTCCAGGGCCACACGCATAGATGTCCCGCGACTGGCGCGGATCGCCTGCGAAGGCCGGGCATCACTGGCAATAACTGACTGCGCAGGGATAATCTGCAGACGCGAACGTTGTTCAAAGTCAGCTTTGGCAAGTAATGGCGTGATAATATCGGGATTCCCGACTAAAAGAAGAGTGAGCTGCGAATTAGCGTTCAGTGCCTGCAATGCTGCAGGCACCGTCACGGAAGGACCAAAATCGCCCCCCATGACATCTAACGCCAGGGTTAGACGTGTCAAAGTATCGTCGCTGCCTGGTTCGGCCTTTCTCCGCTTGCGCGGAGAAATCCTCACTAAGCTATATCACGCTTGTACTCTTCGACTTTTACACTACAGGCGCGCCTGTGATGCAAAAGGCATCGAGTATCGCGCGATTACTTAGCGATGACCTTACGGCCGCGGTAGTAACCGTCGGCAGTGATGTGGTGACGCAGATGTTTTTCACCAGAAGTTTTGTCTACAGACAGGCTGGTGACTGCGGTCAGAGCGTCATGAGAACGACGCATACCACGTTTGGAACGAGTTGGTTTATTCTGTTGTACGGCCATGGACCTTACTCCTCAATTACGGTTTATCCCTGCGTCCGCGGGGAAGACCTATTACTTACGCTTTAAGCTGGCTAATACGGCAAATGGATTTGGCTTTTGCGCTTCATCAGGCAATTCGCCAAAGACCATGTCCGCTTCGGACACTTCACAGTGTTCAGAATCATGCACCGGAACTACCGGCAAGGTAAGGATGATTTCATCTTCAACCATTGCAAGCAGATCGATTTCGCCGAAGTCGTTTACCTCAATCGGCTCATACGCTTCCGGCAGTGCTTCAGCCTGCTCGTCGGAACGGACAGGGCTAAAACAATACGTTATGTGAACCTGATGAGTAAACGGTTTCCCGCAACGCTGGCATTCTAGCGATACCGTAACCACCGCATCGCCGGTTAAAACGGCGAGACGTTGGTTATCGATAGCGAACGACATAGAGCATTCCACATCACTGTCCACACTGACTACGGATTCGGCAACGCGCTCGACCTGATCGGGGGTATAGATACCCTGGTAATCAAGGCGTTTTTGAGCGGTACGAACCGGATCAAGCGTCAGGGGTAATTTTACCTTTTGCATAGGGCGCGCATATTAACTTCGTAATGTCATATAGTCAAAGAAAAAGGCAGCCTGCGGTTGCCTTTTGCCAATAATTCGCACACATTGCGGGTTACAGACTTATTTTCGCTCAAGACAAGTCAAAATGACAGGCTTGAAGGACGAAGAGCATAGTTTAAGATGGCTCTCATCATTACGCTATATCTGAGGGAAAAAATATGCCCCGTCTCATCCTTGCGTCGACCTCTCCCTGGCGTCGCGCACTGCTGGAAAAACTGACGATTCCTTTCGAATGCGCCGCGCCGGAGGTTGATGAAACCCCCATCCAGGGCGAAGCGCCGCGTCAGTTGGTGTTACGTCTGGCGCAGGCTAAAGCGCAATCGCTCGCCCACCGTTATCCAGCGCACCTGATTATTGGCTCCGATCAAATTTGTGTTCTTGATGGTGAGATAACCGGCAAACCATTAACAGAAGAAAATGCGCGCCAGCAGTTACTCAAAGCCCGTGGCAATATTGTGACGTTTTACACCGGACTGGCGCTGTATAATTCTGCAACCGGACATTTACAAACTGAAGTTGAGCCGTTTGACGTTCATTTTCGTCATTTAAGCGAAACAGAAATTGAAGATTATGTACGCAAAGAGCGCCCGCTACATTGCGCAGGTAGTTTTAAAAGCGAAGGTTTGGGCATTGCCCTATTTGAGCGTTTAGAGGGCCGCGATCCGAATACGCTAATCGGATTACCGCTTATTGCCCTATGCCAGATGCTCAGACGGGAAGAGATGAACCCGCTTAACGCATAGCCGGATAAGCGTTGTAGACCGGATAAGCGGCAAACAGCGCCATCCGGTCTACAAACACGTCAGGCAGGATTACGTAACACCTGTAAACACCGTTTAAGCTGGTCATCCATCGGCGCTTCAATGCGCAATACGTCCCCCGTCCCCGGGTGGGTGAATTTCAGCGCGGCGGCGTGAAGAAACAGACGCGATAATCCCGTACCTGCCAGTTGCTTATCAAATTCCCGATCGCCGTAGCGATCGTCAAACGCAATAGGATGACCGACATATTGGGTGTGCACGCGAATCTGATGTGTACGGCCCGTTACCGGGCTACAGCGCACCAGCGTGGCGAACGCAAAGCGCTCTTCCACCTTAAAACGAGTTTCTGACGGTTTGCCTTCCTGACTCACCCGTACAATGCGCTCGCCGCTTTGCAGAATGTTTTTTAATAACGGCGCCTGCACAGTTTTCACGTGCGATTGCCACTGACCGCGCACCAGCGCCAGATAATCTTTTTGCATTCCCTTCTCGCGCAGTTGCTCATGCAGCGAACGTAACGCGGAGCGCTTTTTCGCCACCAGCAGCACGCCAGAGGTATCGCGGTCGAGACGATGCACCAGTTCCAGAAATCTCGCTTCCGGGCGCAAAGCCCGTAGCCCTTCGATTACGCCGAAACTTAACCCGCTTCCGCCGTGTACAGCGGTGCCGGAAGGCTTATTCAGCACCAGAATGTGATCATCTTCATACAAAATGACGTCAGCCAACGCCGCCACTTTTTGCAAATGCGGCGACACGGCCTCTTCTTCGCGTTCAGCGACGCGAACCGGCGGAATACGGACTTCATCGCCCGCTTCCAGTTTGTATTCCGGTTTGATGCGTTTTTTATTCACCCGCACCTCGCCTTTACGCAAGATACGATAAATCATACTTTTTGGTACCCCTTTCAGTTGGGTGCGCAAAAAGTTATCAATGCGTTGCCCCGCTTCGTCAGCGGCGATGGCAACAATTTTTACGGATGGCGTTTCTGTTTTCATGGGGGGCGATTCTAAATAGCCTGTGAGATTCGCGCCACACATTTTTCTATGCTTATAGAGACGTCTACGCTAGTGGATGAACATTTTTCAGCGCGGTTTTGTTGGTTATTAACGCGATCTCACCGCACTGGTGAAAAAACTGTGAGTAAGCGGGTGATAAATGGCAAAAGTCATCTTGCTATAACAAGGTTAGCAGTGGAATAATGATGCGGTTTCCGCACCGAAACTTGTTAAAACAAAAAGTTTAGCGGAATAACCCATTTTGCCTGACCGATCATCAACGCAGCAATGGCGTAAGACGTATTGATTTTTCAGGCAGTTAGCGGGCTGCGGGTTGCAGTCCTTACCGGTAGATAGGATCTTCTCTGGAGAGTAATACCCAGGCTGCTTCCCTGATAATTGCGCTGTGTTTCCGTATGAAATACAGGCAACCGACACTCTGCGCCTCTTTGAGCTGACGATAACCGTGAGGTTGGCGACGCGAAATAGTCACGAGGCCATCGGTTCATGCCCGGTAAGGCGTCACCATGCCCGCAGCTTAGTCGTCAACGTAAGAATAATGAGTAAGTTACGATGAAAAGAATGTTAATCAACGCGACTCAGCAGGAAGAGTTGCGCGTCGCCCTTGTAGATGGGCAGCGTCTGTACGATCTGGATATAGAAAGCCCCGGACACGAGCAGAAAAAAGCGAACATCTATAAAGGCAAAATTACCCGTATTGAACCGAGCCTGGAAGCGGCTTTTGTTGATTACGGCGCAGAACGCCACGGTTTCCTCCCGTTAAAAGAAATTGCCCGCGAATATTTCCCCGCTAACTACAGCGCACATGGTCGCCCAAACATCAAAGACGTGTTACGCGAAGGCCAGGAAGTTATTGTTCAAATCGATAAAGAAGAACGCGGCAATAAAGGCGCGGCGTTAACCACCTTTATCAGCCTGGCGGGTAGCTATCTGGTTCTGATGCCGAATAACCCGCGCGCGGGCGGTATTTCCCGTCGCATCGAAGGCGACGATCGTACCGAGTTAAAAGAGGCATTGGCCAGTCTGGAACTCCCTGAAGGGATGGGGCTTATCGTACGTACCGCGGGCGTTGGAAAATCCGCCGACGCGTTGCAGTGGGATTTAAGCTTCCGCCTGAAACACTGGGAAGCGATTCAGAAAGCCGCTGAAAGCCGCCCTGCGCCGTTCCTGATCCACCAGGAAAGCAATGTTATCGTTCGCGCCTTCCGCGACTATCTGCGTCAGGATATCGGTGAAATTCTTATCGATAACCCGAAAGTACTCGAACTGGCGCGTCAGCATATCGCCGCGCTGGGCCGTCCAGACTTTAGCAGCAAAATTAAGCTGTACACCGGTGAAATCCCGTTGTTCAGCCATTATCAGATTGAATCGCAAATCGAGTCGGCTTTCCAGCGTGAAGTGCGCCTGCCGTCCGGCGGCTCCATCGTGATTGACAGCACCGAAGCGTTAACCGCCATCGATATCAACTCCGCCCGCGCGACTCGCGGCGGCGATATTGAAGAAACCGCATTCAACACTAACCTCGAAGCGGCCGACGAGATTGCCCGCCAACTGCGTCTGCGCGATCTGGGCGGCCTGATCGTTATCGACTTTATCGATATGACGCCAGTGCGTCACCAGCGCGCGGTAGAAAACCGTCTGCGTGAAGCGGTGCGTCAGGACAGAGCGCGCATTCAGATCAGCCATATTTCCCGCTTCGGCCTGCTGGAAATGTCACGCCAGCGCCTGAGCCCGTCGCTGGGTGAATCCAGCCATCACGTATGCCCACGCTGTAGCGGTACCGGCACCGTGCGCGATAACGAGTCCCTGTCGCTGTCTATTCTGCGCCTGATTGAAGAAGAAGCGCTGAAAGAAAATACGCAGGAAGTTCATGCCATTGTTCCGGTGCCGATCGCCTCTTACCTGCTTAATGAAAAACGCACGGCAGTTAACGCTATAGAGACGCGTCAGGATGGCGTGCGCTGTGTAATCGTCCCGAACGATCAGATGGAAACGCCGCACTATTCCGTGCTGCGTGTACGTAAAGGGGAAGAAACGCCGACCCTGAGCTACATGCTGCCGAAACTGCACGAAGAAGCGATGGCGCTGCCTTCTGAAGAAGAGTACGCCGAGCGTAAACGTCCGGAACAGCCTGCGCTGGCGACGTTTGCCATGCCGGAGGTCCCTCCGGCGCCGACGCCTGCCGAACCAACGGTCAACGTCGCCACGGCGAAAAATGCTAATGTTGCTGCCGCACAGCCTGCCCAACCAGGACTGTTTAGCCGCTTCCTTAACGCTCTGAAACAACTGTTCAGCGGTGATGAAGAGACGAAAACCGTCGAAAAAGCCGCGCCGAAAGTGGAAGAAAAACCGGAACGCCAGCAGGATCGTCGCAAGCCGCGGCAGAACAACCGTCGCGATCGCAATGAACGCCGTGACACCCGTGATAACCGTGCCGAGCGTGATGGCAGCGAAAGCCGTGACGATAATCGTCGTAACCGTCGCCAGGCGCAGCAGCAAAATGCGGAAACGCGTGATACCCGTCAACAAGAAACGACGGAAAAAGTCAAAACCAGCGATGAGCAGCAACAGACGCCGCGTCGCGAACGCAACCGTCGCCGTAATGATGAGAAGCGCCAGGCGCAGCAGGAAGTAAAAGCGCTCAACCGCGAAGAGCAACCAGTTCAGGAGACCGAACAAGAAGAGCGCGTTCAGCAAGTTCAGCCGCGCCGCAAGCAGCGCCAACTTAATCAGAAAGTCCGCTTTACCAACAGCGCGACGGTTGAAACGGTTGACACACCGGTCGTCATCGATGAACCGCGTCCGGTTGAAAACGTTGAACAGCCCGTTCCGGCGCCGCGTACCGAACTGGCGAAAGTCGATTTACCGGTCGTTGCCGACATTGCGCCGGAGCAGGACGATACCGTAGAACCTCGCGATAATACCGGAATGCCGCGTCGCTCCCGCCGTTCTCCACGCCATCTGCGCGTAAGCGGTCAGCGCCGTCGTCGCTATCGTGACGAACGCTATCCGACACAATCGCCGATGCCGTTAACTGTCGCCTGCGCGTCGCCGGAAATGGCGTCTGGTAAAGTCTGGATCCGCTATCCGATTGTGCGTCCTCAGGAAACGCAAGTTGAAGAGCAGCGCGAACCGGAGCTGGCGCTACCACAACCTGTCGTCGCTGAGCCGCAGGTTATTGCGGCGGCCGAGGCGTTCGAACCAGAAACGCCGGTACAGGAAGTAGAAAACGAAAGCGTTGCCGTTGAGCCGCAGGTCGCCGCCGAATCTCAGGCACCTGAGGCCGTCGACTTCGAGACAACGCATCCGGAAGTGATTGCCGCACCGGTTGATGAACAGCCGCAACTGATTGCCGAAAGCGATACGCCGATCGCGCAAGCGGTTATTGCTGATGCAGAACCGGTAGCAGAAACCGCCGATACGTCTATCACGGTTACTGAAAGCGTGGCTGATGTTGTCGTTGTCGAACCAGAAGAAGAGACAAAAACGGAAGCGACTGTTGTGGAGCACACGGCAGAAGAAACCGTTATCGCACCAGTCCAGGCAGATGAAAAGACGGAGGACGTTGTCTGCGTTGACGATCATAACCACGCCAGCGCGCCGATGACGCGTGCGCCAGCGCCGGAATATGTGCCTGAAGCCCCGCACCATAGCGACTGGCAGCGTCCTACCTTCCACTTTGAAGGTAAAGGCGCCGCAGGCGGACACAGCGCCACACGTCACGCCAGCGCCCCGGCGGCACGACCACAGCCGGTAGAATGATGTAACCGCTGATAAAAAGCCGACCGCCAGGTCGGCTTTTTTTATCCCCCCCACAGGGCGGCGCATCACTCCCATGGTGTTTTTGAGTAACCTCAGAGCGCTTATGAAATCGGCTGGATAATAAACCTTACGGATGGCATCGCTACGGGCGCGACAATACGACGACTAAAAAAATGCCCGCGCCGGGGTGGATGGCGCGGGCAGACAAAACATATCCAGTTTCATGATATGTTTCAAAAAGAGACATTACCGGTTCAACTGGAAAAGCGACATTCCCTGCATATCGGTAAACGTTTTATAGGAAGCCTGTAATGCCGCCTGTTGCATTACGTAGGAGGAGATGACCGAGTTCCAGTCAACATCCACCAGATTGCTCATCTGTAGCTTCTGTCCCAGCGCGCGGTCGCTTCCCAGCGCATCCAGCGTACTGAGTTCGCCCAGTTGCGTCCCCAGTTCCGCACGAACGGTCAGGACATTATTAAGCGAGTTTTTTAAGCCGCGATTCGTCTTATCAATGGCGGCGGCAGCTTTTTCTTTTTCCACATCATTGCCTTCCACCGGGGTGTTGAGCGCTGCAATCGCCGTATCGAGCATGACAAACAAATTCTTTTCAGAGTCCGTGCCATCAGGTTCCGGCACTGCATTGCTGGTAAGGCTATTAAAAATTTGCGCTCCCGTATGGCCAATCACCATCGTGCGTGCGGAATCCACCTGCTGGGTAACACTTTTCTCACCACCATGGTAATTCCCCGTCGCCTGATCGAAAGGTGCCGCTTCCGTTTTATACCCGGCGAAGATATAACGGCCATTTCCGTCAGTACTGTTTGCCAGGTTCATCAACTGATCGCGGATACCCTGTAAGTCCGTCGCCAGCGAAGCACGGTCATCATCGCTTAACGTGCCGTTTCCGGCATAGACGATTTTTTCCTGCGCGGTTTGAATCGCTGTCGTCACCTGACTGAGTACGCTTTCTTCCAGCGACACTTTTTGGGTGGCAAAAGTACGCGCCAGGGCGTACTGGCTATTCTGCGCCTGCGCCTGGGAGAGCACCACCGCCTGCGACGCGGCGATCGGATCGTCAGATGGGTTGGTAACGCGCTTACCGCTGGACATCTGCTCGCCCAGCTTCATCCATTCAGCCTGAGAGTTAGTGATGCCGCTCATATTTTGTTCATACATCATCTGGGTACTGATACGCATGTTATTCTTCTCCCTTAGCGAATACTCAGTAACGCATCAAACAGCGTGTTCGCGGTCTGTAATACTTGCGCATTCGCCAGATAATACTGCTGATAACGCTGCAAATTGCCGTACTCTTCGTCGAGGTTAACGCCGGAAACCGACTGTTGCTGCTTATAAAGCTGTTTCACCACATTCGCCTGCGTGGTGCTGCTGGTTTTCAGCGTTGAAGTTTTATTACCCACATCGCTGACCAGCGTGGCGTAGGCATCGTTAAAGGTTTTGTTGCCACCCACTACGTTGCTGTTTTGTAAGTCCAACAGCGCCTGGCCGTTGCGGTTATCGCTGTCGCCGGTATCCACATCAGGATCGAGTTTTGACTCGGCAGCCATCGCAATCTCAGCTTCATTCGTCACTTTAACTTTCATGTCGACGATAGCATTACTGACCGGCTTCAGAAGGAAACTGTCGTTCTTCTGTGCGCCGGTGCCCACCGTCACTTTCAGACCGTCAATCTCCAGTTTTCCGTCAACATCTTTTGTCGCCGTGAAGGTGGTGTTATCCGCCAGGCGAGTAACCTGCCAGTCTGTACCGTCAAAAACAATCTGATAATCCGTCGCCTGAACCTTTGTGCTGTCGACCACCTCAGCGGTTAACGATACCGTTTTATCCGCATTATTACTGTTGCTATAGACCACCGGCGAGCCAATGCCAAAGAAGTCTTTCCCTTTATTGCCGTCAGCGTCATAACCTTTTGTATGCTGCGCGTTGAATGCATCGGCAAACGCCAGCGCCAACTGGCCCAGTGTATTACGCGTCTGATCCAGATCCTGAGAACGGAAGGTCAGTAGCCCGCCGAGCGAGCCAGTATTCAGCAACTTTTCCGGAATTTCGATGTTACCTGCGGCCTCATCGACATAAGCGACAGTCGTTCGCGTCGGATCGGCGCTGGAGGGTACCGCCGCCAACTGACGCGCCGTCGCCCCTTGCACCAGCGTATAGCCATTGGCCATCGTCAGGTTATAGGTGCCGCCATCCTGTACGCTCACCTCGACGCCAACGATCTTGTTAAGCTCGCTGACCAACTGGTCACGTTGATCGAGCAGGTCGTTCGGCGATGCGCCCGCGCCTACGCCTGTCAAACGGGAGATTTGGTCGTTCAGGTTAGCGATCTGCTTAGCGTAATTGTTGATTTGCGCCACACTGGAGCCAATCGCGATATTAACCTGCTTATCCTGATCGCGCAGATACTGATCGGTGGTTTTGAACTGGTTTACCAGCCCTTCCGCTTTACCAATCAACGCCTGACGCGCCGCAGGATCTTCCGCGTTACTGACTAACGTTTGCAGACTGGTAAAAAAGCTCTGCAACGAGCCAGACAGCGAGCTGGATTTATCGGCCAGCAGGTTATCGATTTTCGACATTTGTTCATAGCGAGTGGTCAATCCACTGCTCTGGTTTTGCGCGCCACGTAGCTGATTGGTGATAAACGCATCATATTCGCGCTGTACGCCTGAAACGTAAACGCCATTACCTATCCAGCCGCCGGCCCCTAACGTACTGTTTGCCTGCGCCAGAATAGTTGTCTGCCGGGTATAACCCGCAACGTTATAATTGTTGATGTTATTACTGACCGTATTTAACGCGGACTGCGCGGCGTTAAGTCCGCTCATGGCGTGATTAATCAAGCTGGACATGATGGTTCCTTTTAATCCTTCAATACTCGTTGTTATCGGCAGCTACGACGTGGACTTGAGCAATTTAAAAGAGATTATCAAGATTCGCGCTGTAGGTTTTGCTGACCTTTTCACTCATCGCTTTCAGTTGCTGGATCATGCTGGTTAATTTACGCGCATAGTGGGGGTCGGTGGCGTATCCGGCGTTTTGCAGGGCGACGGCGCCCTGCTCCGCCGTGGCGGCGGTGGTCACGGCGGCGTAGCGTGGGTTACGCGTTAGCAGCTCGACATAATCCGATAACGCCTCCAGATACGAGTTATAAACGCGGAATTTCGCTTTCACTTTTTTCGCTTCGCCGTTTTCGTATTCGGTGGTGGTGATTTCCGTCACCGGTCCTTTCCAACTGGCGGTGGCTTTCACGCCAAACACGTTATAACTAGGTTCGCCATTTTCCCGCAGGATTTGCCGCTGTCCCCAGCCGGACTCCAGCGCCGCCTGCGCCAGAATAAGATGATGCGGCACCCCGCTTTGTTCGCTGGCCAGCCGCGCCGGGAGCGAAAGCCGGGCCAGAAAATCTTTACTGTCGCCGGAGAGCGGTTCGTCGCTGCTGTCCGGCGTTTTCGGCATCGCCTTACGCACCAATTGGGTCAGCGCCTGATTTTGATAGCTGTTTACCGTTTCCAGTGAGAATTTGAGCGGTACTTGCGGCGCGTCATCCGCAGGCATCGACTGCCCGCTGGTCATCTGTTTAACCATCATATCCGCCAGCCCCAGCCCCTTGCCGGCAGTCATCTGCTGGGCGATCTGCTGGTCATACATGCTGGTATAAAGACGCGTCTGATCGCTACTGAATAAGCCATCTTTGGGTAAAGCCTCGCGCATACTTTTCAGCATCATCTGGACAAACATCCCTTCCACCTGACGAGCCACCGGTCGGATATTCGCCGCCGGGTCCTGGCCCGCTTTCGCTTTCAGTTCGTTCAGAGATTGCGCATCCCAGGCCGCGCTGGCCAGCAATTTACCGTCACCGATCATCAGATAATTTCCAGTTTGGCGCGTAAACAGCCTGCGCTTTGCATGGACTGCAAAATCGACATCAGATCCATCGGCGTCGCGCCGAGCGCATTAAGCGCGCGCACTACGCTGTTCAGATTGGCGCTGGAACGAACGCTTTGTAGCGATCCGCCGCTCTGGCGCAAATCTATCTGAGTCTGTGGCGTCACCACGGTCTGGCCACCGCCAAATGGCGTATTAGGCTGATTAACGTTGAGCTGACGGTTGACCGTCACTGACAAATTGCCCTGTGCCACCGCGCAGCTATCCAGCGTCACCTCCCGATTCATGACTACCGAACCGGTACGCGAGTTGATCACGACTTTTGCATCCTGCGGCGTCACGTTGACTTCCATATTTTGAATGTCCGCCAGAAAACGCACCTGCGAGCTGTTGCCGCTGGGCACGCGTACTTGTACCGTTCGCGCATCAAGCGCAGTGGCGCTGCCGTAACCACGGGCGCGGTTGATGGCGTCGGTAATTTGCTGCGCCATCGTAAAATCTTCGTCGTTCAATTGCAGATTAATAGTGTTGCCAGCGCCGAACTGGCTTGGCAGTTCACGTTCGATAATCGCGCCATTAGTGATACGTCCGCCGTTAAGCTGGTTAACCTGCACACTACTGCCGCCTGCGGAAGCGCCCGCGCCGCCGACCAGAATATTTCCCTGCGCCAGAGCATATACCTGGCTGTCCACCCCTTTTAATGGCGTCATTAACAACGTTCCGCCACGCAGACTTTTGGCGTTCCCCATGGAGGAAACGACGACATCGATCGTTTGTCCCTGTCGCGCAAAAGGCGGATACGACGCCGTCACCATCACCGCCGCCACGTTTTTCAACTGCATGTTGGTGCCGGTGGGGACCGTAATCCCCAGTTGTGACAGCATGTTATTCAGCGTCTGGGTAGTAAATGGCGTCTGAGTCGTCTGGTCGCCCGTACCGTCCAGCCCAACCACCAGCCCATAGCCGATCAGCGAGTTTTCCCGCACGCCCTGGACACTGGTCAGATCCCGGATACGTTCGGCATGCGCCAGAGTGGCAACCAGTGCCAGAACGATTCCTGCAAGAGCTTTAAACACATACACCTCGCTTACATCGGCGACAAGTTAAGGAAGAAACGTTGCAGCCAGCCCATATTTTGCGCTTCGTTTATATAGCCGTTCCCGACATATTCAATCCGCGCATCCGCTACCTGTGTCGAGGGTACGGAGTTGCTGCCGCTGATAGTGCGTGGATTGACCACGCCGGAGAAGCGGATGAATTCCGTTCCCTGATTAATCGCGATCTGTTTTTCACCCACGACGTGTAAATTACCATTGGCCAGAACCTGATCGACGGTCACGGTCAGCGTGCCGCTAAAGGTATTGCTGGCATTCGCGCCGCCTTTACCGTTAAACGAGTTGCCGCCGGAGGCCTCCATATCCGCGCGGGAATTGCCGAATAGTCCCTGCAGATAACGCGGTACCGTATCAAACCCAAAGCTGGTTTTGCCGTCGCGGCTGGCGTTTGCCGACGAACTTTTACTGGCGCTGACATTTTCCTGTAACACAATCGTTAGCGTATCGCCGATATTACGTGGTCGACGATCTTCAAAAAGCGGCTGATAGCCATAATTAATCGGCTGTGCTGACTGAAATATGGAGCCATTCGCTACCGGCACCGGACCCGGTATCGGCTGCGCTGTGGTCGCTCCCTGCACAAGCGGTTTGGAGGGTATCCAGGCACATCCTGTCAGCGTCGCGACCACCAGGGCCATTAATGGGTAAGCGTGAAGCGCGTATTTTTGCATTACCTTCATCTTCAAAATCAGGGAGCCGGTGGCGACTTCACCCCACCGGCAGCCCCTTAGAGTTGCGTCAGTTTCTGCAGCATCTGATCGGTCGTCGACACTGCTTTACTGTTAATTTCATAGGCGCGTTGAACCTGAATCATATTCACCAGCTCTTCCGCCACGTTAACGTTAGACGTTTCGACATACCCTTGATACAACAGCCCCGCGCCGTTGAGCCCCGGCGTGCTTTCGTTCGGCGCGCCGGATGATTGCGTTTCGATATAAAGGTTCTCGCCAATGCTTTCCAGCCCGGTGTCGTTCATAAAGGTGGTCAGATTGAGCTGCCCGACCTGAACCGGCGCGGCCTGCCCCTGCTGGGTCACGCTTACCACGCCGTCGCGGCCAATCGTAATGCTTAACGCGTTGGCCGGAATGGTGATCGCAGGCTGAACCTGAAAACCGCCCGCCGTCACCAGTTGGCCGTTCTGGTCCACTTGGAAAGAGCCATCGCGGGTATAGGCTGACGTACCGTCCGGCAGCATAACCTGGAAAAAGCCCTGCCCTTTAATCGCCACATCTTTACTGTTGTTGGTCTGCGACAGATTACCCTGACTGTGCAGACGCTCCGTGGCGACCGGACGCACACCAGTACCGATTTGCAGCCCGGAAGGCAGTGTCGTCTGCTCGGACGACTGCGCGCCCGGCTGGCGGATGGTCTGATACAACAGATCTTCAAATACCGCGCGCTGACGCTTAAAACCATTGGTGCTGACGTTTGCCAGGTTATTGGCAATCACATCCATATTGGTTTGCTGCGCGTCCAGGCCGGTTTTGGCGATCCATAATGAACTGATCATAAAATGTCCTGTATTAACTCATCGACAGCAGTTGGTTAGCTCGCCCTTCGTTTTCATCAACGCTGGTGATAACCTTCATCTGCATTTCAAAACGGCGCGCGTTAGCGATCATGTCGGTCATGGCTTCGACCGGCTTGACGTTACTGCCTTCCAGCACGCCCGACATAATGCGAATCGACGGATCGGCGGCCAGTACCGCGCCGCGCGAAGCCTGTGCGTCGGCGGTGAGGCGGAATAAACCGTCATCGCCGCGCTGTACCTCATGGCCTTCCGCTTTAACCAGCTTCAGTTGCCCAACGGGCGCCACCGTATTCGGCGGGTCGCCTGGGTTGAGCGCAGAGATCGTGCCGTCTGCCGCAATGGTGATTACCGCCCCTTCAGGAACGGTAATCGGGCCGCCTTCGCCGATAACCGGATGCCCCTGAATGGTTAACTGTCCGGTCGGGCCCACCTGGATATTCCCGTTACGGGTATATCCTTCAGCGCCATCCGCAGCTTGCACTACCAGCCAGCCATCCTGCTGTAGAGCTACATCCAGCGGGCGGGAGGTATAGTCCAACTGGCCAGGGGTCATATCCGCCCCTGGCGTCGATGCCGTAACCAGCGTGCGCGTCGCTAAAGAGAGACCATCAACGGGCACCGCGCGTAGCGCATTGAGCTGCGCGCGAAAGCCTGGAGTCGAGGCGTTAGCCAGGTTGCTGGCCGTTACCGCCTGCTGGTTAAGCGTCTGGCTGGCCGCCCCCATGGCGGTATAAATTGCGTGATCCATTAAGCTATCCCGTCAGGCGCTTAGCGCAGGTTAACCAGTGTATTGAGGATCTGGTCCTGAGTTTTGATAGTCTGCGCATTCGACTGATAGTTACGCTGCGCGACGATCATATTCACCAGCTCTTTACTCAAATCCACGTTAGAAGCTTCCAGAGCGCCGTTCGTCAGCTTACCGAAGTTGCCGGAACCGGCGGTTCCCAGCAGCGCTACCCCGGAGGCCTGCGTCGCCGCCCAGACGTTATCGCCCTGGGATGCCAGACCTTCGTTATTGGCGAAGTTAGCCAGCACAATCTGCCCCAGCACCTGTTCCTGCTCGTTGGAGTAGTTACCTACCACAGTGCCGTCATTGTTAATCTGGTAGCTCACCAGGTCGCCAGGCTTATAGCCGTTCTGATTGGTGGCGACGATATTGTTAGCTCCGGTATTCTGCTGCATGGAGTTAAGGAAGTTCAGCGAGAACGTGGCCGCCGTCGCGCCATTAATCGTACCGGTGGTGATGTTCACCGTACCACCAGACTCCAGAATCCCGTTTTCATTGAATTTCAGCGTAGTGGACGCCGCCGTTGGCGCCGTGGCTGTCGGATCGCTGCTATCATGGGTGTACACGGCCCATTCATTATCTTTGGTTTTAACAAAATAGACGTTCATGTCATGGGCATTACCCTGGCTGTCATAAACAGTAACTGTCCCTTTTTTGTTGTACGAATCGGCATCCGCAGGGTTAAAGGCTTTCGTCGGCACAGGGTCCGTCGAATTTAGGTTTACCTGCATTGACGCGGTGGTGGTCGATTTTGCCGCCATCAGCGTGTTCGGAATGGTGATCGGCGCGGGATTCGCACCCTGCTGAATGGTCGGCGGTGTACCGGTGGCTGGATAGCCTGTCAACTGCATCCCCTGCATATTGACCAGATTACGGTTCTCGTCCAGTTTGAACTGGCCGTTGCGGCTATAGAAAACGGAACCGTTGCTGTCTACCAGGCGGAAAAAACCGTTCTGGCTAATCGCAACGTCCAGCCCGCGACCGGTGTTCGTTGTCGTACCGTCGGTAAAATCCTGGGTAATCCCCGCCACTTTTACGCCCAGCCCCACTTTTGAACCGGCGAACATATCGGCAAACGATGCCGTGCCAGATTTAAAGCCATAGGTGGCGGAGTTGGCGATGTTATTACCGATAACATCAAGGTTGGTGGCCGCAGCGTTCAGGCCGCTAACCGCTTGAGAAAAAGACATGACTGACTCCTGATAAGTGTAAGGGCTTAGATTATTTGCCGAACTTCGTCGAGTGTGGTGGTGCCGTAGGTACCGAGATCCAACAGATTACCGTTGCTGCCTTTCGTCACGCCCTGCACCAGGGCGAATTGCAGCGGCTGCGCCACCAGTTGCGTCCCGCCATTGCTGGCGGTAATTGCAATGTTGTAAGAACCATTAGGTACCGACGTTCCATCCGTTTGCTTACCATCCCAGGTAAAGGTATGTACCCCGGCTTTCAACTCGCCGATCTCCAGCGTGCGAACCACCCGGCCATCTTTATCGGTAATGGTTGCCGTCACTTTGTCCGCTGGTTGTTGCAATTCCACGCCAAACGGCGTTGTGGACGTAACGGCCCCTTCTTCCGCGCCTTTACCCGCCAGAATTGTGGTGCCAGGCACCATAACGCCATGTCCAATCAGCGTGGTCGCCTGTAGCGACTGACTATTGTCGATTTGCCCGGAAATAGCCCCCAGCGTCGTATTCAGTTTTTCAATGCCGCTCACGGTACTGATTTGCGCCAACTGCGTTGTTAACTCATTATTTTGTAATGGGTTAGTCGGGTCCTGATTCTTTAATTGCGCAACCAGCAAGGTCAGGAAACTGCTTTGCAGATCGGCAGCGTTGTTCCCGGTCATCGAACCGCTGCCGGTCGTCGTTTTGACGCCCGTGTTGGTCGGGTCATTCATATTTACGGCAATAGACATACGCGTCTCCTTTACTGGCCTAATGTCAGCGTTTTAAGCATCATGCTTTTTACGGTATTCAGGACTTCGACATTTGCCTGGTAACTGCGCGAGGCTGACATCGTATTAACCATTTCGCCGACCACATCGACGTTGGGCATTTTGACGTAACCGTTAGCGTCCGCCAGCGGGTTGCCTGGCTCATAGACCAGCTTTTCCGGCGCCTGGCTTTCAATCACGCTGGCTACCTTTACCCCGCCAGTGGCCTGCCCCGGCGCGGCATCCACCTGAAAAACCACCTGTTTGGCGCGATAAGGCTGCCCGTCAGGCCCGGTGACGCTGTCCGCATTCGCCAGATTACTGGCGGCAACGTTCAACCGTTTGGACTGTGCGGTAAGCGCCGATCCGGCAATATCAAAAATGTTTAACAGCGCCACGAATTAGTTTCCTCCCTGTAGTACATTCATCATGCCTTTGAGTTGGCTACCCAGAACGGTAAGCCCCATCTGATATTTGAGACTGTTATCCGCAAACTGCGCACGTTCCCTGTCCATGTCCACGGTGTTGCCATCCAGAGAAGGTTGATCGGGTACGCGGTAAAGCAGATCCACTGCGGGAGAAGAGACCGCCTGGGCAGGAATATGGTGAGAGGACGTCAACGTCAACGAGACGCCGCCGGTTTCTTCCCGTCCGCGCACCATCACTTTTTTTAACTCACTGGCAAAATCAATATCGCGCGCCTGATACCCCGGCGTATCGGCATTGGCGATATTCGCCGCTAATATTTCCTGACGTTGCGCGCGCAGATTTAGCGCTTCCTGCTGAAATCGTAAGGCGGCATCGAGCCTGTCGAGCATATCTCCTCCGCAAATGGCAAAATTCAGCCGACAGCTTAAATCCCTTCACGCGCGCGTTATCGCCGGAATAAGCGCAAAATGCGTCGCTATTTATTGCGTTGATGCTTGCCTCACACGAGTAGAATCCTGTCATTACAACAACCAGGGGGAAGTCACCATGCAAACGTTAAAACGAGGATTCGCCGTGGCGGCTTTGCTGTTCAGCCCCCTGACAATGGCGCAGGACATCAATGCCCAGTTGACGACGTGGTTTTCCCAGCGTCTGGCTGGCTTTAGCGATGAGGTTGTTGTGACGCTCCGTTCACCGCCCACTCTACTGCCGGGCTGCGAGCAGCCGGCCTTCAGCATGACAGGTAGCGCGAAGCTATGGGGCAACGTGAATGTGGTAGCGCGCTGCGCCAATGAAAAACGTTATTTGCAGGTGAATGTGCAGGCAACCGGCAATTATGTCGCCGTTGCCGCGCCCGTCGCGCGCGGCGGAAAGTTGACGCCGGCCAACGTCACGTTAAAACGTGGCAGGCTGGATCAGTTACCGCCGCGAACAGTACTGGATATTCGTCAGATTCAGGACGCCATCAGTTTGCGCGATCTCGCTCCCGGTCAGCCGGTGCAACTTACGATGATACGCCAGGCCTGGCGCGTCAAAGCGGGTCAACGAGTACAGGTCATCGCTAATGGCGAGGGTTTTAGCGTCAATGCGGAAGGTCAGGCTATGAATAATGCCGCCGTCGCGCAGAATGCGCGCGTGCGCATGACATCGGGTCAAATCGTAAGTGGGACCGTCGATCCTGATGGGAATATTCTTATTAACCTATAATTGTATAAAGATTTTGTCGCGACTGCCGATGAGATATTCAACCATGATGGTAGCTGGCCGCTACAACGTAACCCTCGATGAGGATAAATAAATGAGCATTGACCGTACCTCACCTTTGAAACCCGTTAGCACTGTCCAGACGCGTGAAACCAGCGACACGTCGGTACAAAAAACGCGTCAGGAAAAAACGTCCGCCGCGACGAGCGCCAGCGTAACGTTAAGCGACGCGCAAGCGAAGCTTATGCAACCAGGCGCCAGCGACATTAATATGGAACGCGTCGAAGCATTAAAAACGGCTATCCGTAACGGCGAGTTAAAAATGGATACTGGAAAAATAGCAGACTCGCTCATTCGCGAGGCACAGAGCTACTTACAGAGTAAATAAGCGTATGACTCGTTTGTCAGAAATACTTGACCAGATGACCGCCGTCCTGAATGACCTGAAGACGGTGATGGATGCAGAACAACAGCAGCTTTCCGTAGGCCAGATTAACGGCAGCCAACTGCAGCGAATTACAGAAGAAAAAAGCTCGTTGCTGGCGACGCTGGATTATCTGGAACAACAGCGCCGTCTGGAGCAGAACGCGCAGCGCAGCGCAAACGATAACATCGCGGAGCGCTGGCAGGAGATCACCGAAAAAACGCAGCATCTGCGCGACCTCAACCAGCACAACGGCTGGCTGCTGGAAGGGCAAATCGAACGTAATCAACAAGCGCTGGAAGTACTGAAACCTCACCACGAGCCTACCCTGTACGGGGCTAACGGCCAGACTGCCGTCTCTCACCGCGGCGGTAAAAAAATTTCTATCTAAGGATTGCCGGATGGCGGCGCTCCGCCTTTCCGGCCTGAATGCTTTATAGGCCTGATAAACGCAGCGCCATCAGGGACTGAATTTACGCTGTGCGGCGTACAAACTCTTTCACTTTAAAGCCCAGCACGGCAAGCGCGGCGAAATAGGCCGCGATACCCGCAATCACTACCGCCATCAAACGCAGCAAACGCCATAACATCGCCCCTTGCGACCACTCCGGCATAATATGCAGCACGCCGAACAGCACGGCGGCCATTACCAGTACGGAAATGATCAGACGCGCCAGGAACCACATCCAACCCGGTTGTGGCGTAAAAATATTCTGTTTACGTAACTGCCAGTACAGCAGCGACGCATTGAGACATGCCGCCAGACCAATAGAGAGCGACAGCCCGGCGTGTTTCAGCGGCCCGATAAACGCCAGGTTCATTAACTGGGTCATGATTAACGTCACTATGGCGATTTTCACCGGCGTTTTAATATCCTGGCGAGAATAGAAACCCGGGGCCAGCACTTTTACGACGATCAAGCCAATCAGTCCCACTGAATAGGCGATTAACGCCCGCTGCGTCATTGCCGCGTCAAAGGCGGTGAATTTACCGTACTGAAACAGCGAGACCGTCAGCGGCTTCGCCAGAACGCCTAACGCAACCGCGCTCGGCAACGCCAGTAGAAAGCACAGACGCAGCCCCCAGTCCATCAGGCGGCAGTATTCATCATGATTGCCGCTGGCAAAGCTTTTCGACAATGACGGCAACAGAATGGTCCCCAACGCCACGCCCAGCACGCCGGACGGGAACTCCATCAACCGGTCGGCATAGTACATCCATGAGACCGAGCCGGAGGCCAGAAACGAGGCAAAAATCGTATTGATGATAAGGGAGATCTGACTGACAGAGACACCTAAAATCGCCGGTCCCATCTGTTTGACAACCCGCATCGCCCCGGTATCGCGAAAGTTAATGCGCGGCAGCACCAGCATACCGATCTTTTTTAAATACGGAAGTTGATATACCAGTTGCAGCACGCCGCCAACGGTGACCGCCCAGGCTAACGCCAGCACGGGCGGATTAAAGTATGGCGCGGCGAACAACGCAAAACCGATCATACTGATATTGAGAAACGTCGGCGCAAAGGCGGGAATAGAGAAACGATTCCAGGTGTTGAGAATGGCGCCAACCAGCGAAGCCAGGGAGATCAGCAAAATATAGGGAAAAGTAATCCGCAGCAGTTGCGTCGTCAGCGCGAATTTATCAGCGGTATCGGCAAAACCCGGCGCGGTCACCATAATCACCCACGGGGCGGCCAGCATACCGGCTACCGTCACGACGGCTAACGCCAGCGTCAACAGGCCGGAAACGTAAGCGACAAAGACCCGCGTCGCCTCTTCCCCCTGCTTGCTCTTATATTCCGCCAGGATAGGTACAAAGGCCTGAGAAAAAGCGCCTTCAGCAAAGATTCGGCGTAGCAGATTAGGGAGTTTAAACGCCACAAAAAAGGCGTCGGTCGCCATCCCTGCGCCAAAAATTCTGGCGACAATCGCATCACGGGCAAAACCCAGCACGCGTGAAAACATAGTCATCGAGCTGACGGCTGCCAGCGATTTTAATAAATTCATTTCTTTTGTATTCCAGACCCTGGCGCAAAACTCCTGTATGGCCGATCCCCAGACCGGATAACGCATTTACGCCGCCATCCGGCTGTATCACCGCGCCTGACGGCGACGTCAGAACGTCTTGTCAGGCCTACAGACTCCCCACGGTTTGCCATTATTCACTGTGAAAAAGAGGTGTTATGTAGAGTGGGCATATATACCCTCATACTTCAAGTTGCATGTGCGTTGGCTTTCCTCGCTCACCCCAGGAGCTTATTTAAATACGCTCCTGGGAATTCACTACGTCGCCGCCTTCCTGCGACTCGAATTATTTAGGGTATAGTACCTGGATTACGATGAATTACTACCGCCAGATGTTACAGAGGGTTATTCGCTCATGGCGTCCCGCCACAGCGCCTCTACGACGCGCTGGGCCAGAATCGCCTGCTCCCCTGCCGTTTCCGGAACCGTCTGATTTTGCACGCAGTCAATGAAATGCCGCGCACATCCGACAAAACCACGCTGTTCAAGCGTCGTTTGCCAGCCCGGAATGGGTTTGATGAGAATACCCTGCCCGCGCTCTTCGCGCCATTCACGCATATCCGTCACGTCATACAGCCCGCCGTCGGTGACGGCCTGGACCGATTCACGCTGACTTCCGGCGCGCCGGTGCATACTGGTGGTAATTTGTAGTTTGTCGGCTGAAAAATGATGTTCCGCATAGCGCATTTCGCCAACCTCGCCGGTGAGCAACGTGCCACTGGCAAGATACGCCTCGCCGCCTGCCAGCCACAGCGCGGTATCCACGACGTGCAGATAGTCATCGAGCAAAGTAAAACGTAGGTCGTGCGGCCCGACGCTATCAGTACGATGTTTATCCATACGCAGTGACGCCGCGGCGCCGAGGCGCGTTTTCAGTTCGCGGTACAGCGGCGCGAAACGGCGATTAAAGCCAACCATCAGCGTCAATTTTTTTTGCGCCGCCAGCGCCACCAGCCGTTCGGCATCACGTAGATTTTCCGCCAGCGGTTTATCCACGCAGACATGGACGCCGGCGTTGAGAAGTTCGCTGACCACGGCATAATGGCTTGCGGTACTGGAGTGGACGAAGACCGCATCGCAGCCGGACGCTAAATTCGCCAGCGAATCCACATACGGTATGCGCCAGCTTTCGCAGATACGTAAGGCTTTATCCCGCGAAGGAGACCAGGCGCCCTGTAGCGTCCATCCGGCGGTGTGGGTTAATACCGGCAGCCAGGCCTTCTGCGCAATACCGCCTAACCCGACAATGCCAATCCGTAATGTTCTCACATTACTCTCCCAGGTGAGCTAACAAAGAATCCAGCCGCTGCTTTAACTCCGCCACTTCGCTTTCCAGCGCTTCGACGCGCGACTGAAGATCGCCCGACGCGCTGTCCGGCACAGACGTCTGGAGAGACAGTTCATCGACGTCGCCGCAAAAAAGGTGCATATAGCGGCTTTCGCGCTTACCCGGTTCACGCGCCAGACGGATGACATAGGGGCCGTCCTCACGGCTGGCAAGCCGCTCCAGCGTGGATTCAACTTCCGCCATATCGCTGAATTCATACATCCGCGACGCCCGGCTACGCAACTCACCGGGCGTTTGCGCGCCGCGCAACAGCAATGTGGTGACAATCGCCACTTCCGCCGCGCTAAGTTTCAGGTCGCCAAACTCGGAATTACAGAAACGCTGTTCATATTTTGTGACGCGATTGCCAAACCCGCTGACCGTACGTAAAAAGTGGCGTTTCACCAAATTATCGAGCTGTTCCTGCACCGCCTGTTCCGTCAGGTTCATCACCGGTTCACGGTTCGTTTTCTGGTTGCAGGCCGTCACCACGCCGTGAACGGAGAGCGGATATTGTTCCGGCGTTGTGACCTGCTTTTCCAGCAGACAGCCAATCACTCGCGCTTCAGTGGCGGTTAATTCATATTTCATCGTTTTCTCCCTTTGCCTCTCACTCCGTAAGCCGCTCAACGCCCCGGCGTCCATGACGGCGTGGTTAACGCCGTCAGTACATGGTCACGCCATTGTCCATCAATCAACAGGTAATCTTTCGCATAGCCTTCTTTCTCAAAGCCGAGCCGTGCCAGCAGCGCGCCGCTACGTTTATTGTGCGGCATATAGTTCGCCATGATACGGTGGATATGCTGAGTGCGCTGCATATAACGAATCGCAGCGGTTAAGGCTTCAAACATCAGCCCCTGCCCCTGCCACTTCTGCGCAATGGAATAGCCCAGATAGCAGGCATGAAAAGAACCGCGCACCACATTGGAAAAATTCGCCACGCCGATAATTTCTTTTTCTTCCGGATCAAGCAGCGCGAAATAGAAGGCGGAGCCCTGTTTGTGAAATTCACCGATCATTCCCAGACGCGCCTGCCACCCTGAAGGATAACAATGACTTTCATCACGGACCGGCTCCCAGGGTTTTAAAAAATGACGATTTTCCGCGTAATAATCGGCCAGACGCCAGGCATCACGCTCATGCACTAAACGCACCACCAGACGGTCGGTGGTTAAGCGCACTTTTGGCACGTTACTGCGATAGCCAAACATTCTATACCTACTCCTTCCTGTAACGTCTTCAGCACGCCAGTAACATTACTATACCTGCGCAACCAGGCTCTGTGAAAAGCGCAAATCGTCATTTTTTGAATTGCTGCCACATTTTGATGAAAACTCTCGATTAAAAAGGACTTTTGATAAAAAAATATTGTCCCGCTAACGGTAGGAAAAAACGAAACGCCACCGCAGAATAGAAGACGCTCATCTTTTATTTCCCGGGAGGGGAAATGTCGCGCGTCTCGCAGGCGAGGAACCTGGGTAAATATTTTCTTCTCATCGATAACATGTTAGTGGTGCTGGGTTTTTTCGTCGTCTTCCCGCTCATCTCGATTCGCTTTGTCGATCAAATGGGATGGGCTGCCGTAATGGTAGGGATCGCGCTCGGCCTGCGCCAGTTTATTCAACAAGGGCTGGGCATTTTTGGCGGCGCCATCGCCGATCGCTTTGGCGCGAAACCGATGATCGTCACCGGTATGCTGATGCGCGCCGCAGGCTTTGCCACCATGGGCATCGCGCATGAGCCCTGGCTGTTGTGGTTTTCCTGCTTTCTTTCCGGTCTTGGCGGTACGCTTTTCGACCCGCCGCGCTCAGCGCTGGTGGTCAAATTAATCCGTCCGGAGCAACGGGGCCGCTTCTTTTCTCTGTTGATGATGCAGGATAGCGCGGGCGCGGTGATTGGCGCGCTGCTGGGAAGCTGGTTGCTACAATACGATTTTCGCCTGGTCTGCGCGATGGGCGCTATTTTGTTCATATTATGCGCCATATTCAACGCCTGGCTGCTTCCGGCCTGGAAGCTATCAACGGTCAGAACACCAGTGCGTGAAGGAATGCGCCGCGTCATAAGCGATAAACGGTTTGTCACCTACGTGCTAACGCTGGCGGGCTACTACATGCTGGCAGTACAGGTCATGTTAATGCTGCCGATTATGGTAAACGACGTCGCCGGTTCGCCTGCCGCCGTGAAGTGGATGTATGCTATCGAAGCCTGTCTCTCGCTGACGTTGCTCTACCCGATTGCCCGCTGGAGTGAAAAACGCTTTCGGCTGGAGCATCGGCTGATGGCCGGTTTGCTCGTCATGTCGTTGAGCATGATCCCCATCGGGATGGTGGGCAATTTACAGCAGCTTTTTACGCTTATTTGCGCTTTCTACATCGGCTCGGTTATCGCCGAACCGGCGCGCGAAACGCTCAGCGCGTCGCTGGCGGACGCGCGGGCGCGGGGAAGCTATATGGGCTTTAGCCGTCTGGGATTAGCCATTGGCGGCGCGATTGGTTATATCGGCGGCGGCTGGTTGTTTGATATGGGTAAAGCGCTTGCGCAGCCTGAACTACCGTGGATGATGCTCGGTATTATCGGCTTCATCACCTTTTTGGCTTTAGGCTGGCAATTTAGTCACAAACGCACGCCGCGCCAGTATACTGGAGCCCGGCGCCTGATTTGATACCTGTCGCTATCTCCTCCATACTGGTCAGGAACCGACAGTCAAATGGAGGAGAAACGTGAAGCTTTATATTTACGATCATTGCCCTTTCTGCGTTAAAGCCCGCATGATTTTTGGCCTGAAGAACATCCCCGTTGAACTTAACGTGTTACAGAATGACGACGAGGCGACGCCCACCCGGATGATTGGTCAAAAGATGGTGCCCATCCTGCAAAAAGATGATAGCCGTTATCTTCCTGAAAGTATGGATATTGTACATTATGTCGACAACTCCGACGGCACACCGCTGTTAACCGGGAAACGCAGTCCTGCCATTGAAGAGTGGTTGCGCAAAGTTAACGGTTACGTTAATCAGTTACTGCTGCCGCGATTTGCAAAATCCGCTTTCGATGAATTTTCTACCCCTGCGGCGCGCCAGTATTTTATCCGCAAAAAAGAAGCCTCATCCGGCAGTTTTGACAACCATCTGGCGCACTCTGCCGGACTGATTAAAAAGATCGGCGATGATTTACGCTCGCTGGATAAACTTATCGTACAGCCTAACGCGGTTAACGGCGAATTATCAGAAGATGATATTCATCTGTTTCCGCTTCTGCGTAATCTGACGCTGGTCGCCGGTATCCACTGGCCGACGAAAGTCGCAGACTATCGCGATAATATGGCGAAGCAGACGCAAATTAATTTACTCTCCTCAATGGCTATCTAACGCCCGCCTGGCGGCAACCCTCTCTTGCCGCCTTTTTCAGCTTTTTCTACTGGCGTCATGTCCACTGGCGCGACATGCTGCTTTATGTCAGGATTAGGGCACAGGCAACATGTTGAGGAACGCCATGAAAAAGTTTTTTTTTGCCGCTGCGCTGGTAGTTAGCGGCCTGTTAGTGGGTTGTAATCAACTTACGCAATACACCATTAGTGAACAAGAAATCAATCAAGCGCTTGAAAAACGGAATAATTTCTCAAAAGATATTGGTCTGCCCGGCATTGCCGATGCGCATATCGTACTGACTAACCTTGCCAGTCAGATTGGTCGGGAAGAGCCGAATAAAGTCACCCTCACTGGCGATGCCAGGCTGGATATGAATTCTCTCTTCGGCAGCCAAAAAGCGACAATGAAGCTCAAGCTAAAAGCTCTGCCGGTCTTTAATAAAGAAAAAGGCGCCATCTATCTTCAGGAGATGGAGGTGGTAGACGCTACCGTAACGCCGGAGAAGATGCAATCTGTCCTACAAACGCTCCTGCCCTATTTAAATCAGTCTTTACGTAATTACTTTAACCAGCAACCGGCTTACGTGTTGCGCGAAGATAGCAGTAAAGGCGAAGCCTTAGCGAAGAGATTCGCGAAAGGCATTGAAGTTAAACCCGGTGAAATCGTTATTCCTTTCACCAATTAATATTTGAGGGCGCACTCGCGCCTTTTTTACGTGCAAACGAAAACGTTTCCGCTTATCCTTTGTTTCCGGCAAAAGATTATCCCTCAGCCGGAGCTTATTAATGACTGCACCATCCCAGGTTTTAAAGATCCACCGCCCGGACGACTGGCACGTTCACCTTCGCGATGGCGACATGTTAAAAACGGTCGTACCCTATACTAGCGAAATTTATGGCCGCGCCATCGTGATGCCGAACCTGGCGTCCCCCATCACGACTGTTGATGCGGCGATCGCCTACCGCCAGCGTATTCTCGATGCGGTGCCCGCCGGGCATGATTTCACGCCGTTAATGACCTGCTATTTAACGGATTCGCTTGATGCCGATGAACTGGAGCGCGGTTTTCATGAAGGCGTGTTTACTGCGGCTAAGCTTTATCCAGCCAACGCCACCACTAACTCCAGTCATGGCGTAACGTCAATCGACGCTATCATGCCAGTGCTGGAGCGGATGGAAAAACTCGGAATGCCATTGCTGGTCCACGGTGAGGTGACCCATGCGGATGTTGATATCTTCGATCGTGAAGCGCGTTTTATCGACACCGTAATGGAACCGCTACGCCAGCGTCTGACCGCGCTTAAAGTGGTCTTTGAACATATCACGACCAAAGATGCCGCGCAGTATGTACGTGACGGCAACGACTACCTGGCGGCTACCATTACGCCTCAACATTTAATGTTTAACCGTAATCATATGCTGGTCGGCGGCATTCGTCCTCACCTGTACTGCCTGCCGATTCTGAAACGCAATATTCACCAGCAGGCGTTACGCGAACTGGTCGCCAGCGGTTTTACGCGCGCCTTCCTGGGGACGGATTCAGCGCCGCATTCGCGTCATCGTAAAGAGACCAGTTGCGGATGCGCCGGTTGTTTCAACGCCCCCTCCGCCCTTGGCAGTTATGCCGTCGTGTTTGAGGAAATGAACGCGCTGGCGCACTTTGAGGCGTTCTGTTCACTGAATGGCCCGCAATTCTATGGTCTGCCGGTGAATAAGGGGTGGGTGGAACTGGTTCGCGATGAACAACAGATACCGGAAAATATCGCGCTGGCTGATGATTCACTGGTACCTTTTTTAGCGGGTGAAACAGTACGCTGGTCAGTAAAAAAATAAAAAATGCGCTTACCTGTTGCTATATACTGGATTTAACTGTATATATATACAGTATATTCAACAGGGGGCCATTATGCGTATTGAAGTCACTATAGCCAAAACGTCACCTCTGCCTGCTGGCGCGATTGATGCGCTGGCGGGCGAACTCTCTCGCCGTATTAGCCATCATTTTCCTGAGAATTTAGATAACGTCACTGTGCGTTACGCTGCCGCCAACAACCTGTCCGTTATTGGCGCGTCAAAAGAGGATAAAGAACGCGTTAGCGAAATTCTCCAGGAGACCTGGGAGAGCGCTGATGACTGGTTCATCAATGAATAAAAAACGATATGCAGTGATGTAAGTTTTGCCGGGTCGCCCCGGCTTTTTTATTTGCGCAACTGATGAATATTCCGCCTGATCCGCAAAATAATTGCACAACATCCTGAAAATCATGAATGAACTGCCGCTTTATTGCTCACATAATTCTTAAAAAGAGAAATTTATCCTCCTGTCCCTTTAAAAATGCAGTGAATGGCCTTATTAATTGGTATACTAAAGTTGCTTCAGAAGAAAAACACGCATTGAACCTCGAGAACCGTTGTCTTATAACACGTACCAGGGGGGCATGATGGAAAAGAATAATGAAGTCATTCAGCCCCATCCGCTTGTAGGATGGGACATCAGTACTGTCGATAGCTATGATGCGCTGATGCTGCGTTTACACTACCAGACCCCAAATCGTCCGGAACCGGAAGGGACTGAAGTTGGACAAACGCTCTGGTTAACGACAGATGTAGCCAGGCAATTTATTTCAATATTAGAAGCCGGCATCGCCAAAATAGAATCAGGCGATTACCAGGAAAACGAGTATCGTCGCCATTAACGTGACGCGCTCCCCTCTCTCAGGCACCGTAAGGTGCCTCATTTATTTCTGGCTTGTATATCTCAGCGCAGTTATTTACCCTGAAATCATCGCGATAGCAGAGAGAAGCTGATGAAATACGACCTTATTATTATCGGCAGCGGTTCGGTTGGCGCCGCCGCTGGTTATTACGCTACCCGCGCCGGGCTAAAGGTACTGATGACCGATGCGCATATGCCGCCTCACCAACAGGGTAGCCATCACGGCGATACCCGTCTTATCCGACACGCTTATGGTGAAGGCGAAAAATATGTCCCACTGGTGCTTCGCGCCCAGGCGCTTTGGGATGAACTATCCGCGCACAATGAAGAGCCTATTTTTGTCCGCTCCGGCGTCGTTAACCTCGGTCCGGCCGATTCTGCGTTCTTAGCCAACGTCGCGCGAAGCGCGCAACAGCGGCAATTGAACGTCGAGCGCCTGGACGCGACTGCCCTAATGACGCGCTGGCCGGAAATTCGCGTACCCGATAATTATATCGGGCTGTTTGAAGCTGATTCCGGTTTCCTGCGCAGCGAATTAGCCATTACCACATGGCTTCGTCTGGCCAGAGAGGCAGGCTGCGCGCAGTTGTTCAACTGCCCGGTAACCCGTATTCACCATGATGATAACGGTGTGACAATAGAAACGGGTGAAGGCCGCTACCACGCCAGCAGAGCGCTGCTTAGCGCAGGCACATGGGTAAAAGCGCTGGTGCCGGAACTGCCAGTTCAGCCCATACGCAAAGTCTTTACCTGGTTTCAGGCCGATGGACGTTACAGCGTAAAAAATCGCTTTCCGGCCTTTACTGGCGAAATGCCCAACGGCGATCAATATTACGGTTTCCCGGCGGAGAACAACGAGTTAAAAATCGGCAAACACAATGGCGGACAGCTAATACAGTCTCAGGAGGAGCGCAAACCCTTTGCCGCCGTCGCCAGCGATGGCGCGGAAGCATTTCCTTTCCTGCGTAACGTACTGCCGGGTATCGGCGGTTGTTTACATGGGGCGGCATGTACCTATGATAATTCGCCGGACGAGGATTTTATTATCGATACGCTGCCTGGTCATGAGAATACGCTTGTCATCACTGGACTCAGCGGACATGGTTTTAAATTCGCCCCGGTGTTAGGAGAAATCGCCGCAGATTTTGCGTTGGAAAAAACGCCCTCCTTTGATCTGACACCGTTCCGGCTTTCCCGTTTTAGCCAATAATTTGTCGGCCCCGTAAAGGGGTCATTGATTAAGGTAAGCTATGCGTCGTCTCTTTCTTTTTCTGGTTAATAATATTCGCGAACATTTCATGCTTTACGTTATTCTTTAGTCGATACTGGCGATTATGGATATCGTTTATCTCTTTTTCTTCTAATCTCTTTGCGTTGACATTAACTGACATTTCCTGAAACTTCCTCACTTTTTATTTCATAAAGTAAAGCATAAAAATGATAACAATCCCCCCTTAGTGCGGTTATCGGGTCGAAACATTTCGAAACTTCTGAAGCTGAATCGCAAACAACATCAAAATTATTGAAATAAAAATAAATATCATTCAAATTCTTATTTATCAGTTGCATTCAGCGCTTTTCCACGCCATTTTCATTCTTTCGTGAAATATTCATTGGTGTGTTTATGCAATTTAAAAATACTCCACAACGTTATGGCATGGTTTCCGCCGCGCTCCACTGGCTGACCGCCCTGGTGGTCTATGGCATGTTTGCGTTGGGTTTATGGATGGTCACGCTCAGTTATTACGACGGCTGGTATCACCAGGCGCCGGAATTACATAAAAGCATTGGCATTTTACTGATGATGGCGTTGATCTTACGTATTATCTGGCGGCTTTATTCTCCACCGCCCGTTGCGTTGACCAGCTATTCCCGCTTAACGCGCGCTGCCGCCGCCGCAGGTCATTTCCTCCTGTATCTCCTGCTTTTTGCGATCGTCATTAGCGGCTACCTGATTTCCACCGCCGATGGTAAACCGATTAGCGTCTTTGGCTGGTTTGAGGTTCCTGCAACACTTGCAGATGCGGGCACGCAGGCTGATGTCGCCGGAACACTACATCGGTGGTTTGCGTGGTCACTGGTTATTATCTCGCTCTCTCATGGCGTAATGGCGCTAAAACACCATTTCATCGATAAAGACGACACTCTGAAACGTATGACAGGAACGTCGTCATCTGACTATGGAGCTCAAAAATGAAAAAAAGCCTGCTGGGATTCACCCTCGCATCCTTGCTGTTCACGACTGGTTCCGCCGTGGCGGCGGAGTATAAAATTGATAAAGAAGGCCAACATGCGTTCGTCAATTTCCGCATCCAGCATCTGGGCTACAGCTGGCTGTACGGCACCTTTAAAGATTTCGACGGCACGTTCACTTTTGATGAAAAAAATCCGTCGGCAGACAAAGTGAACGTGACCATTAACACCAATAGCGTCGACACTAACCATGCCGAACGTGACAAACACCTGCGTAGCGCGGAATTTCTTAATGTTGCGAAATTCCCGCAGGCAAACTTCACCTCTACCAGCGTGAAAAAAGAGGGCGATGAACTGGATATTACCGGCAATCTGACGCTCAATGGCGTAACTAAACCGGTGACGCTGGAAGCGAAGCTGATGGGCCAAGGCGACGATCCGTGGGGCGGTAAGCGCGCGGGCTTCGAAGCCGAAGGAAAAATTAAGCTGAAAGATTTCAATATTACTACCGATCTCGGCCCAGCGTCGCAGGAGGTGGAGCTTATCATCTCAGTAGAAGGCGTTCAGCAGAAGTAACCCCCTGGCGAAATGCCGGATAGCGACCTTTACGCCGCTATCCGGCAAAACCTCACTCTATCGGATCGGGAATGCCCAGTTTGCTGTTAAGCCGACCACGCGATTTATTAAAGATTTTATTGCCCTTTTCGCGGCCCGCGCGACGTCGGCGCTGTTCATCCTCCGGCAAGGCCAACTCTTCACAGCATTGTTCGCTACAGCAGCCGTTAAATTTACTGGCGCACAGCGGACACTGGATAAACAGCAGATGGCACCCCGCGTTTTTGCAGTTGGTATGGCTATCGCAGAGCGCGCCGCACTGATGACAGTGCGCGATAACCTCATCCGAAATACGTTCGCCCATGCGCTCATCAAACACAAAGTTTTTGCCAATAAAGCGAACGGGAAGTCCCTGCTCCCGTGCGCGGCGGGCGTACTCAATGATGCCGCCCTCAATATGCCAGACTTTATTAAAACCGTTGTGTTTCATCCAGGCGCTGGCTTTCTCACAACGAATACCGCCGGTACAGTACATCACTATCTTTTTATCTGCATGTTCCCGCAGCATTTCCACCGCTTTTGGTAACTGTTCGCGAAACGTATCCGCCGGGATTTCCAGGGCATTCTCGAAATGGCCGACTTCATATTCATAGTGGTTGCGCATATCAATAAAGATAGCGTCAGGATCGTCCAGCATCGCATTAACTTCTGCCGCCTTCAGATAAGCGCCGACATTACTGGCGTCAAAACTCGGATCGTCAATGCCGTCAGCCACAATACGGTCGCGGACTTTCATACGCAGCACCCAAAATGACTTCCCGTCGTCCTCCAGCGCAATATTCAGACGCAGCCCGTCCAACGCGGGATCGAACGCATAGAGCTGTTGACGAAACGTCTCTACCTTACTTTGCGGCACGCTGATTTGCGCATTGATACCTTCATGCGCCAGGTAAACGCGGCCAAAAATGCCCAACGCCGTAAACATCTGGTACAACGCATCCCGTGTTTGCTGCGGCGAGACGATAGTAAAATATTTATAAAAAGAAATTGTTGTACGCGGTTCGCTTTCCGCCAGCATTCTGGCTTTCAGCTCGTCATTAGAAATGCGATTGTGTAACACTGGCATGGTGTACGTATCCTGCAAATCAGAAAAAAATTAAAATGGGCAGGCATCATAAAGCAAGCCTCGCCAATTTACATCCACACATTTTGCGCTACATTTCTTGCTTCGCACTAAATAATTAACAACAATTGTCGATTTAATCGGCACTCCCCTGATACATATTTTTGCTCAACGCAAAAAGATGCGAGAATACGGGGAATTGTTCGTTGAAATACAGGATCGAAATGACGAATTTGCCTAAATTCTCTTTGGCCTTACTGCATCCACGTTATTGGTTAACCTGGTTGGGTATAGGCACGCTTTGGTTGGTCGTGCAACTCCCCTACCCGGTCATCTATAAATTGGGTTGCACATTGGGCCACCTGGCGCGACGCGTAATGAAGCGCCGCGCGAAAATCGCCTATCGCAACCTTGAATTATGCTTTCCGGAAATGAGCGCGCAGGAACGCCACACCATGGTGGTCAA
The DNA here is from genome assembly GCF_008692845.1 of Salmonella enterica subsp. arizonae. Lineage (GTDB taxonomy): Bacteria > Pseudomonadota > Gammaproteobacteria > Enterobacterales > Enterobacteriaceae > Salmonella > Salmonella arizonae. The sequence continues at coordinate 31,820 of NZ_VXJW01000001.1, read as the reverse complement.
AAACTTTGAATCCGTCGGCATGGGCGTGATGGAAACCGGCATGGCCTGGTTCTGGCCCGATCGGCGAGTGACCCGCTGGATGGAAGCGAGTGGTCTAGAGTATATCCGTGAAGTTAAGGCGCAGGGGCTCGGGTTCATTCTGGTAGGAATACATTTCCTTACCCTTGAATTCGGCGCACGTATGTTTGGTATGCATAATCCGGGTATCGGGGTTTATCGCCCGAATGATAATCCGTTGCTCGACTGGTTACAGACCTGGGGACGTTTACGCTCCAATAAGTCAATGTTGGATCGCAAAGATCTGAAAGGCATGGTTAAGGCATTGAAAAGCGGCGAATTGATCTGGTATGCGCCGGATCACGATTATGGCCCACGCGCCAGCGTCTTTGTACCGTTATTTGCCGTCGATCAGGCCGCCACGACCTCCGGTACCTGGATGCTCGCGCGCATGTCTAAAGCCTGTATTATCCCCTTCGTGCCTCGCCGTAAACCCGATGGGAAAGGCTACGAACTGATCATTCTTCCTGCGGAATATTCGCCTCCTCTGGAGAGCGCAGAAGCGACTGCCGCTTGGATGAATAAGATTGTTGAGCAGTGCATTATGATGGCGCCAGAGCAGTATATGTGGCTGCATCGCCGCTTTAAAACTCGCCCTGAAGGCGTACCGTCGCGCTATTGACAGGATTGCAGCCGTCAGGCTGCACTCTCTCCCCTTTTTTGCTTTAAAAGCTCCCCACATTGCGAGGCTGGTAAGGTCGGCGCATAATTAGCGTGCTCATAATTAAATTAATGATAGCGCCAACAGCGCATCATACCGTGGAACGCTATGTCACCTTCTGATGTCCCTATAAACTGGAAACGCAATCTTACCGTTACCTGGCTGGGCTGCTTTTTAACTGGCGCGGCATTCAGCCTGGTCATGCCTTTTCTCCCCCTCTACGTTGAACAACTCGGCGTAACAGGCCATAGCGCGCTGAATATGTGGTCAGGACTGGTCTTTAGCATTACGTTCCTCTTTTCAGCTATCGCGTCCCCGTTTTGGGGCGGACTGGCGGATCGTAAGGGGCGTAAAATCATGCTGTTGCGCTCCGCTCTCGGCATGGCCATTGTGATGCTGTTAATGGGCATGGCGCAAAATATCTGGCAGTTTCTGATCCTCCGCGCGTTATTAGGCCTGCTGGGCGGATTTATTCCCAACGCCAATGCGCTGATCGCCACTCAGGTACCGCGCAACAAAAGCGGCTGGGCGTTAGGGACGCTCTCTACTGGCGGCGTCAGCGGCGCTCTGCTTGGCCCGCTTGCGGGTGGTCTGCTCGCCGACCATTACGGCCTTCGCCCGGTCTTTTTTATTACCGCCAGCGTTTTGTTTATCTGTTTTCTGCTCACCTTCTTTTTTATTCGCGAGAATTTCCAGCCGGTGAGCAAAAAAGAGATGCTTCACGTTCGGGAAGTGGTCACCTCGCTAAAAAATCCCCGCCTGGTGTTAAGCCTGTTTGTCACCACGCTGATTATTCAGGTGGCGACCGGCTCTATAGCGCCCATCCTGACGCTCTATGTGCGTGAACTCGCGGGAAATGTCAGTAATATTGCGTTCATTAGCGGGATGATAGCGTCCGTTCCCGGCGTGGCGGCATTACTTAGCGCTCCCCGACTCGGTAAGCTCGGCGACAGAATTGGCCCGGAAAAAATCCTTATCGTCGCGCTGATTATTTCCGTACTGCTGCTGATTCCAATGTCTTTTGTGCAAACGCCGTGGCAGCTCGCGCTATTGCGGTTTCTGCTTGGCGCGGCAGATGGCGCGTTACTGCCAGCCGTACAAACCCTGCTGGTTTACAACTCTACCAACCAAATAGCCGGGCGCATATTCAGTTACAACCAATCTTTCCGCGATATCGGCAACGTCACCGGCCCTTTAATGGGCGCCGCAATTTCCGCGAGCTATGGCTTCCGCGCCGTATTCTGCGTCACGGCAGGCGTCGTGTTGTTCAATGCTATCTATTCATGGAATAGCTTACAACGGCGCAGACTGGCAACAGAATGATTTTTGCGCTTTCATACTTGCAATATCGCAGAATCAGCTATTCTTTCCCTCAATACCTCATCAAATCAAAGGGAGACACTGATGACCATGTATGCCACGCTGGAAGAAGCTATTGACGCAGCCCGTGAAGAATTTCTGGCTGATAATCCTGGCCTCGAACAAGATGAAGCGAATGTGCAGCAGTTCAACGTTCAGAAATATGTACTACAGGATGGGGACATCATGTGGCAGGTCGAATTTTTCGCCGATGAAGGTGAGGATGGAGAATGTCTGCCGATGCTGAGTGGTGAAGCCGCGCAAAGCGTGTTTGACGGTGATTATGATGAGATAGAAATCCGCCAGGAATGGCAGGAAGAGAATACATTACATGAATGGGATGAAGGGGAATTCCAGCTTGAACCCCCACTCGATACCGAGGAAGGTCGTACCGCGGCGGACGAATGGGATGAGCGTTAATTACTTATAAGGCCCGTGCTGGATATCCAGCGGTAGTAGCAGCGTATCGAAAAGCAGTGAAAAGGGCAGATCGAGGATAGTGATATAGCGCCACGCGGAATCACGCATATCCCACTGTACGCCAGGATAATACTGGTTGCCGTGTCCCTGTCCGGGAACCGTTCTGCTGATAATACTGCCGCAGCCGCTCAGGGTAATCACCATTATGCTCACCATGAATATACGCATCAGATACCTCATTTCTGTATAAAAATACCGGCGCCAGGCCGGTATTTTTCACATTACTCCACATCTGATAAGCGCAGTGCCATCAGACCTGAATACCTTATCCCGCTGACGATGTTCGCCCCTGCAACGCCTGCGGATTCAGGACAAGAGACTGATAATGGTTTACCCAGGAAGAGTATCTCTCTGGCGCATTCCAGACCCGATAATGTAAACGCGCCATCGTCACCGGATCGCTGAGCAGAACCAGGCGACGATCGCGGTTTAGTTTCTCCGGAGTTTCGTTTAGCGCCTGCTCCACATGACGATCGCGGGCTATTTCCAGCACCTTACTGGCGCGGTGACGCGCGGTGGCCATAGCGGTGGCCAGCGAGTTAAGCGACGGGTTAAATACCGCATGCATAAAGCCATCGTCCAGAATACGGCGGCGATTCATCTCCAGATATTTATCGGTATCGACCAACACCTGAGGCGGCGAATACTCTTCCGGGATCAGGAACAGTTTCCAGCGTTTGGTGCGCAATCCTACCGTTGAACGACTGGAGATCACCGAGACGAATGGCGACAGAATCAGCGAAAAAACAATCGGCGCCAGCCAGAACAGAAAGCGTAAATCCAGCCACGCCATACCTACCGCCCAGACCAGCCCCAGCAGCAGTTGAGAGCCGTGACGCATAAAGGCTTCTCCCCACGGCGTAGAATCGTCGTCACGTTGCGGTGAGTTCCAGACCACTTCCCAGCCGAGAAACGCGCTGACTACAAATACCGTATGAAACAGCATACGCACCGGCGCCAGCAACACGGAGAACAATACTTCCAGCAATAGCGACAGCGTGACGCGCCAGAAACCGCCGTATTCTTTAGTGCCTTTGCACCAGATCAGCATAATACTGAGCAGCTTCGGCAGGAACAGCAGCACCATCGTTGATGCGAATAGCGCGATTGCCAGTTCCGGACGCCACTGCGGCCAGACAGGAAAAAGCTGGCGCGGCTGAAGGAAATATTGCGGCTCCGTTAACGCATGAACGATTTGCAGAGCGGTAGAAAGCGCGAGAAACATAAACCATAACGGCGCGGACAGATATGACATCACCCCCGTCAGGAACACAGCGCGATGCACCGGATGCATCCCTTTCACCAGGAACAGACGGAAATTCATCAGGTTGCCATGACACCAGCGACGGTCGCGCTTAAGCTCATCAAGCAGGTTTGGCGGCAACTCTTCATAGGAACCGGGCAGATCGTAGGCGATCCAGACGCCCCACCCTGCCCGACGCATCAACGCAGCCTCTACAAAGTCGTGGGAAAGAATCGATCCGGCGAACGCCCCCTCTCCCGGCAGCGGCGCCAGAGCGCAGTGCTCAATAAACGGCTTTACGCGGATAATGGCATTGTGCCCCCAGTAGTGCGACTCTCCCAACTGCCAGAAGTGCAGCCCGGCGGTAAACAGCGGCCCATAGACACGGGTCGCAAACTGCTGGCAACGGGCATACAATGTATCCATCCCCGATGCTTTCGGCGAGGACTGGATAATCCCGGCGTTTGGGTTCGCCTCCATCAGGCGCACCAAGCCGCTCAGACACTCGCCGCTCATCACCGAGTCCGCATCCAGCACCACCATATAGCTGTACTGATTGCCCCAGCGACGGCAAAAATCGTCAATATTACCGCTTTTGCGTTTCATGCGACGACGACGGCGGCGGTAAAAAATTTGACCTTCGCCCTGCACTTCCGCGATAAGCTCCATCCACGCCTTTTGCTCCGCTACGCAGATATCCGGGTTATAACTGTCGCTGAGGATATAGACGTCGAAATGCGCGGCGTTGCCCGTCGCCTTAACGGACTCCCAGGTCGCTCGCAGACCGGCGAAAACGCGGCTAACATCTTCATTACAGATAGGCATGATCAGCGCCGTCCGGTGTTCCGGATTGAGGGGTTCATCGCCTACCGTAGACGCGGAGATACTGTACTTATCGCGCCCGATAAGCAGTTGCAAGAATCCCATCAACGCCGTCCAGAATCCGGCTGACACCCAGCAAAACAGCACGGCAAACAAGATGAGGATACCGGTTTGCAACACGTAGGGCAGGAGCTGCATAAAGGAGACCCAAATATCCTGCCCCACCATATCCATAGGATTGATCAGCGCCCATCCCTGATAAGGCAGAATGGTTTTCATATACCATGTCGCGATGACCGTTTGCGCCAGCGTCAGAATCAACAGAATATAGCGGCGTATCGTGCCGACAGTACGCCATTTTTGCTCGTTCGCCTGCTCTTCTTTTGTCAAACGAGAAACATAGCGCGGCGTGACATCCCGTCCGCGCAGGCGATCCCAGAAACGGCCAATCGGGTTGGTTCGCCAGGGATCGGGAAACATCGAAGAGCGTGTCGCTTTTGGCATCGCCTGCAGATGATCGCGCCCTTCACCATCTTTAATTAACTGCCCCTGCGCCAATGAATCTGGCCAGGCGTGTTCAAGGCGGGCTTTTACGGAACCCAGCGGTGAATCGTCTTCTCGCGAGTAAGTCCGATGCTCAGCATCCAGCGCCTGATGCACGGCGCGGATGTCAGTTTTCGGCAACGCCGCTTTCTCACGTTCAGAAAGCAGCAGTGCGTCAATGTACTCAGTTGTTTTATTCATTGGCAGGTAACTGGTAGCTCCAGGTTTCACTTAGCGTCTGATCGGCATTCACCAATGCGGCACGCATTTCCGTGGTTTTCTTCGCGTCTTTGACTTTCACGCGCAGCATTAAACGCCAGCCTTTAGTGACCGGGTTATAGCGTACATTACTGTCAACGATTTCGCCGTTATCGCCAATGCTGGTTTGCGCAGCGACAGGCGTATCCGGCGGCAGTTTTTTCATGTCGGTGCCGACGAAATCCACCACGAAGGCGATAGTGCCGTCAGGCTGGCGAATCAGGTTCGACTGTTTAACATCGCCGGTTGAGCGGCGCGTCTGCAGTACCCAGGCATTATCCGGCGCATGGAGTTTATCTTCATCGCGGCTGAAGGTCAGAGTGTATTTGAAGTTCATCTCTTTACCCGGTTCCGGCAACTGATCCGGAGTCCAGTAAGCGACGATGTTATCGTTTGTTTCATCATTAGTCGGAATTTCAACCAGCTCCACCTTACCTTTGCCCCAGTCGCCTTTCGGGGTAATCCAGGCGCTTGGCCGCAGGTCGTAGCGATCGTCTAAATCCTCAAAGCGCGAAAACTCTCGGCCACGCTGCAACAGACCGAATCCCTGAGGATTCTCCATCGCATAACTGCTCACGGCGAGGTGTTTTGGATTATTCAGCGGACGCCAAATCCACTCCCCATTACCCGCATGAATTGACAAGCCATTGGAGTCATGCAGTTCCGGACGATAGTTGGTCGTCGGCGACGGCTGATTTGGCCCAAACAGGAACATACTGGTTAATGGCGCAACGCCTAGCTTGCCCACTTTGTCACGCAGATAGACTTTTGACTGCACGTCCACTACGGTATCGCGGCCAGGAATGATCACAAAACGGTAGGCGCCAGTCGCGCGCGGAGAATCCAGTAATGCATAGACGGTCAAACGCTTATCTGTTGGTTTTGGACGCTCAATCCAGAACTCGCGAAAGCGGGGAAACTCTTCACCAGACGGCAGGGCGGTATCAATCGCCAGGCCGCGTGCAGATAAGCCATAAACCTGGCCTGCGCCGATAACGCGGAAATAACTGGCACCAAGCATACTGACGATTTCGTCGTTCTTATCTTTACTGTTGATGGGGTACAGGATTTTGAACCCGGCGAAGCCCAGATCTTTTACCGTGTCTTTATCATGCTGGACATTGCCGAAATTGAAGTAATCCGGGCTGTATTTGATTCTTTTGACTGTCGTCGCCGTCACTTCGTTGATCTTAACCGGCGTATCGAAGTACATCCCCTGATGGTAAAATTCGAGCTTGAATGGGGTCTTTAAGTTGTTCCAGTAGGCTTTGTCGCTGTTAAACTGGATCTGCTGATAATCCGCATATTTCATGTCGCGGAAAACGGAGGGCAAGTTGCTTTTAGGCGCCTCATAGCCTTTCCCGGCTAAAGATTGAGCTTTTTTTGCCACATCATCAATACTGAACGCCCAGCTTGATGATGCGTAGAGCGTTAACATAACAGCTGCGCCCAACCAACGCATTTTCATCATTTGTCGTTTATGTTTCATAATAAGTAAGCACTTCCCCCTTTGTGTGCTTATATCGATCCGATCCATTTTAATGGATAATCAGGCATTACGACAACTGAATACAGGCTTTGTTCAGCGCGCTGGCTCATGGATTAAGCACCTCCCACGCCTGTTTTCACTTTGCGTGCTTATCCTGGAGACAGGTTGTCGGAGTTGGTGTAGGGTTGCCACCGAATGTAACCATAATTCGCCTTATGGATAAGGTGAAAAATCTGAGAATACGTGACCTTATATGAGCTCTGTACCCGCGCCGCGTGAATATTTTCTTGACTCTATCCGCGCATGGCTGATGTTGTTAGGGATTCCCTTTCATATCTCGTTGATCTATTCCACTCACAGTTGGCATGTCAATAGCGCCGCGCCATCGTGGTGGCTAACCCTGTTTAACGATTTTATCCACGCTTTTCGAATGCAGGTGTTTTTTGTTATTTCCGGTTATTTTTCGTACATGCTATTTTTGCGTTACCCGTTAAAACGTTGGTGGAAAGTACGAGTAGAACGTGTGGGTATCCCCATGCTTACCGCGATCCCTTTGCTTACCTTGCCGCAATTTATCATGTTGCAATTTGTCAAAGGAAAAACAGAGAACTGGCATATGCTCTCTGCCTATGAAAAATACAATACGCTAGCGTGGGAGCTCATTTCACATCTATGGTTTTTACTGGTACTGGTGATATTAACCACAGTCAGTATCGGAATTTTTACCTGGTTCCAAAAAAGGCAGAAAACAAGCAAACCTCGTCCCGCCGCTATTTCACTGGCCAAACTTTCGCTTATTTTTTTCCTGCTGGGGATGGCTTACGCCGCTATCAGGCGCATTATTTTCATCGTATATCCGGCAATCCTCAGTGACGGCATGTTCAATTTTGTTGTGATGCAAACGCTATTTTATGCGCCTTTTTTTATTCTCGGCGCGTTAGCCTTCATTCACCCCGAGTTGAAAGCGCGCTTCACCACGCCCTCACGCGGATGCACTTTAGGCGCTGCCGTTGCGTTTATCGCGTATCTGCTGAATCAACGTTATGGGAGCGGCGACGCCTGGATGTACGAAACCGAATCCGTGATTACGATGGTAATGGGGCTGTGGATGGTGAACGTAGTATTTTCACTGGGGCATCGCTTGTTAAACTTCCAGTCCGCGCGTGTCACCTATTTCGTTAATGCTTCGCTGTTTATCTATCTGGTGCATCACCCCTTAACGCTTTTCTTTGGCGCCTATATTACACCGCTTATCTCTTCCAACCTGATCGGTTTTTTATGCGGGCTAATATTTGTCATTGGTATTGCGTTAATTCTGTACGAAATTCATTTACGCATACCGCTCCTGAAATTTCTCTTTTCAGGTAAACCGCCGGTAAAACGAGAAAATCGCGCCGCGATCGGGTAGTTTTCCGCGCGCGGGTTCAAAGCAGCCATTCAACAGGCAAAATTGCCGCCAACCGAACCAGAACTCGCTGCCAGAAACGCGTAGCGGGTTCTTTCTTTAACACCTTTTCCTCTTCTTGCTGACGATCGATCCAGTTAATTCGGCCCCAGCGATCCAGTCGCAGTTGCCAGGCCGCATCGCGTTGGCTCTGCGTGAAGCGCTTATGGATGAGCGTCGCCAGCGTTTCACTTTCAATCACAAAGCCCATTTCGGTATTTAAAAGCGTTGAACGGGGATCAAAATTAAGCGACCCGATAAACACCTTACTACCATCAATACTGAACGTTTTAGCATGTAAGCTGGAACCTGAGTTCCCGGTGAGTCCGCGATCATGTACGGCGGTTTCATGTTCGCGGGTCGGTTTTAGTTCGTAGAGCTCCACGCCATAGCGCAGTAATTTCTTTCGCCAGCGCGCGTACCCTGCGTGAACGACCGCCACATCGTTGGCCGCCAGAGAGTTAGTTAAGATGGCGATCTTCACGCCCTTCCTGACCAGATTAAGCAACTGCGCCACGCCTGCGCGCGTAGGGACAAAGTAAGCGGAAATAATGTCGATACGCTCCGTCGGCGACCCCATCACGTCAAATAATCGCTGCGGAAGAAGCGAATGGCGCTGCGCCTTCCCCTCGCCTTTAGAAGGGTCATCGCTAAGTAAGCGTGTTTTTGCCCAAATCAGCGGCAATGTTCCGCGATCGAGATCCGCCATAAACTGGCTGGTTTCCAGCTTATGCAGATAGCGGCGGGTGATCTCATCGTTATACCAAGAGTCGGGAAGTTCGATACGCTGCGTCAGTTCCTGCTCAGAAAGGGATAACACTTGCTGCAATGTTGACACTGAACTACAGCGCCAGTACCTTTCAAAATCATTGGCGACATCGTTGACCACAGGACCAATCGCCATCACGTCCAGATCGGAAAATAGCGGCTCCTCGCCAGCGCCGAAATAAGCATCGCCGATGTTACGCCCGCCGACCAGCGTCACAACGCCGTCGGCAGTGTAACTTTTATTGTGCATTCGCCGATTAAGCCGCGCAAAATCCGTCAAATACCCCAGTGCGCGTAGCGTACGAAAAGAGAAAGGATTAAACAGACGAACTTCGATGTTGGGATGGCTGTCCAACAACCGCAACGTATCATCCAGACCGGGGGTGTTGTTATCATCCAGCAACAAACGAACATGAACGCCGCGTTTCGCCGCCGACAGCAGCACCGCAAAGAGCAGCCGCCCGGACATATCGTCTTCCCAGATATAATACTGGACGTCCAGCGTCCGCTCCGCCATTTCGGTCAGACGGTAGCGAGCGGCAAAAGCGTCCAGACTGTTATCCAGAGCGAGAATGCCGCACTCGCCGGGATGACGCGCGCATAACGGTTCAACGGCACGCTGCAGGCGTGTTTTATCAGGCGGGGTCGTCGCCTTGCTGAGTAAGTAATCGTGCGTAAAGCCGGGCAGTTTCTTCATCATAACAGACAAAGTATACCTGTTCAGGCAGAGCGTAACGGGTAATAAAATCTGAAACCGTCCTGACGGCGATTTCAGCGGCCTGGGCGCGTGGATAACCATAAACGCCACAACTGATTGCCGGAAAAGCGATAGAACGGTAGCGATTCGCCTCGGCAAGCAGCAAACAATTCCGGTATGCCTCTTCGAGTAACTCGGCCTCCTGGTGCTCGCCGCCTCGCCAGACGGGCCCCACTGTATGAATAACCGCCTTTGCAGAAAGCTTGCCAGCAGGCGTGATAACAGCATGTCCTGTCGGACATTCACCCTGTTGCCGGCGGATTTTTTTACAGGCGTCCAGCAATGCCGGGCCTGCAGCGCGATGAATAGCGCCGTCTACGCCGCCGCCTCCCATTAATGACGCGTTAGCGGCATTCACAATCGCATCGACGCTAAGTTGAGTAATATCACCCTGTATGACCTGAAGACGTGATGTCATAATCCCCCCTTTGTCTCACCTTATCTGCAAAGTGTACAGCAGGGGTTTAAACATAAACGCTTTTTTTAATACCGGCAGGCTATACCTATATCGCAGCCGTTAACGGTATTCAATATTCATAACGGCCAGGTTTTTTTGCGCATTGAGATAATGAAGCCGTACTGTCGCAATGGACTGAATATCCCGCGGTAATGCAGGGGTCTGCCGAAGGTCAATCCTGTGCACATGCTTTTTACCTTCACGTAAACAGGTTAAGTCAATATTTTCGCCGTGAGTATAAATATCGCACAGTGGCTCAACAATAGCGCCGCGAAAGTGAATAACGCCGCCCTGTACCGTTTGTTGCCCCATCGCAGAATGGATAAAAAAAGCGCAGATGCACAGGCTTACTCCAGGGATATTTTTCTTTGTTACGACCATGTTAACTCCTCAATAATTAATCATCCTCAAGGGGGTGGCGTTACCCTTTAGCATCATGCCGGGACGATGAAATGCTTTTGTCGCCTCTTTATACATAGGCCAGCCAATCTATTTTCGCCAATATCAAAAAACTATCGTGCAGAAGACGGCCATTGTTGTGATAAATGCAGCGATTGTCCGTTCGAAACAGTGAGAATAATTTTAACCGAGTCCTCTGAAGATATATTTACACTAAGGCGGGACAACTCAATCGGTTGATTAGCGGGTAACGATAGCGTTTGTTTTTGCTGTGTATGGCTTTGCCCCCCGGTCCCGTTACGCACAGAGAGAATTTGTACCTGACAGACGCAGGGCTCACTTAGTATTACCTGAGGGATCACCGTGTAAATATCGCCTTGCTGGGTCGTGATAAAAGTAATCTGATTTGAAAGTGCGGCAAGGAGCAATAAGGTATGCATAATTTCCTCCCGAAAAAAACAGGGCTTACGCCCTGTTTTTATTAGCGCAGACGCTAAATTAATACTGGTGAGCCGTGGCGTTGTTGCCAAAGCCAACCTGACGTACCATTACGTCGGAGTCAGATGCGGTCTGATTAAGCAGCGCGGCGTTATTACCGCCGTACTGGCTGACAGTGATATCAGAGTTTTTAGCGTTCCACTGGTCGATGGTGGCGTTGTTTCTGAAACCATTCTGCGTCAGTTCAATGGTACTATTATCTGCTCCCTGGCCTACATCAGCGCCGTTGCCATAACCGCTTTGGCTAATGGTCGTTTCAGATTTACGGACATCGCTTTGCAGAGCAAGCGCAGCGTTAGCAGAGCCGTACTGATAGATGCTCAATGTGGAGTCCGGGCCGGAACTATTGCCGCCGCCCCATTGTGGAACTACACCTGCTAGAGCACTGCCAGAAACCACGATTGCTGCGAATGCTGCCACTTTTAAAAGTTTCATGGTACCCCCATCGGATTGATTTAAAAGTCGTCAAGGTATTAGCGTTGAGTTACGCGAATAGCCATATGCGACTGTTTCTGCACTACAACAGCTGTTTTCTGCGTACCATGTTGGGTAATATTGGCTTTATTTCCAGAACCTTTCTGGATAATAGCCGCACTATAACCGTAAGCGCTTTGCGATATACTGGCATCGTTGGCATTGCCCGTTCGTTCAATATATGCAAAGTTATCATTCCCTGCCTGGTCGACTCTCGCCCGGTTATTTCTCCCTTCTTGTGAAATAACGGACAATAGCTTTGAACCGTCCTGGCGTACGCTGGCACTATTATCCGCGCCGACCTGGCCAATAATAGCTGCCTGATTAAATGAAGTCTTACTTAATTCATTTACCGCAAAATTATATTCTGAGCGAGCCAGATCATAATTTGTTGCGATTGCAATCCCTGGCGCCCCCAGTATTGTCAACATTATAAATAATAATTTGTTTTTCATGCTGTCTCCCTGGACCTGGTCGTATATAGCAAAAATTATTTATTGCACTACAAATTGTTATCGGTATGCGTTTTTTGCTAACGCATCGCCACGATAAAGAGTATGCCCGTGGAAACATTTTTAATAACTCACACACGAGTGGTATTTTGTTATTTAAGCTTATACCAAAGTGCTAATAAAACGATATTTACGTGATTATTTACCATTAATTTCTGTCCACAGAAGCTAGCTTGTCGCGAAGCAAAAAATGAGGTGCTGTTGTGCGTTACATCGCCATGAAAGTGTTCTTACGCTTTCCCATGAGGGAAATACGTACAAGACGTGACACAATTCGTTTTTTCGTTTTTATTGTCCTGGTTAATGCGGCATCTCAAAATTTAAGAAAAAAAAGCAAGGACATGGTTTAAAACAATAAAAATCATTTAAATCAATAAATTATTATAATTCGTATGATTTTTTAAATTTATGCAATAACAGCAAAGTGTACAACTTTACTATCTAATCTAAACTTCAATAAAACTCAAAACAACATCTCAATATATATTTTTACATTTTATTATATATTTAACAGTTGCTTTAAGATTTGTAATGACTAGATTGAAAACAGTTAAAAGTATTTTCTCTTCTTGATGATGGGCTATTTCAACCCACAGCAGTGCAACATCTGCCAGTACTTCTGTAGCCTTTATTTTATGGGGCAACTGTCAGATGTGCGATTAAAAAAAGTGGAGTTTAATCATGTTTAATGAAGTCCATAGTAGTCATGGTCATACTCTATTATGATCACAAAGCCATCTCTGCAAGCCACGGCATTATTGCAACATTTAAAACAATCGCTGACCTTAACCGGAAAACTGCATAATATTCAACGTACTCTGGAAGATATCTCTGCTGGTTGCATTGTTTTAATGGATATGATGGAAGCGGATAAGAAGCTTATCCACTATTGGCAGGATAATTTGAGACAAAAAACAATAACATAAAAACATTATTGTTAAATACCTCTGACGATTATCCCTACCGCGAAATTGAAAACTGGCCTCATATTAACGGCGTGTTTACGCCGCCGAAGACCATGAACACTTCATCACCGGATTACAGGGTATCCTATGGGGTGAAGGCTATTTTTCACAATAATTAGCCAGTTACCTGATTACACATTCTGGAAATTACCGCCACACAAGTGCCGAGTCAATGTTACTGACCCATCGCGAAAAAGAGATCCTCAACAAGTTACGTATTGGCGCGTCTAATAATGAAATCGTCAGATCGCTATTTATTAACGAGAATACGGTTAAGACACATCTTTATAATCTTTTCAAAAAGATAGCTGTCAAGAATCGTACTCAGGCAGTTTCATGGGCAAACGATAATCTCAGGCGATAAGGCCATGAAACGCTATCTGACCTGGATTGTAGCAGCAGAGTTACTGTTCGCTACCGGACACCTGTATGCCAATAACGTTGAGGTTCCCGGATTGTTAACCGACCATACCGTCTCTTCGGTAGGGCATGATTTCTATCGTGCATTCAGCGACAAATGGGAAAGCGAATATACCGGTAATCTGACCATAAATGAAAGACCCAGCGCGCGTTGGGGAAACTGGATCACCATAACGGTAAATCAGGACGTTATTTTCCAGACCTTTTTATTTCCAATGAAAAGAGACTTCGAGAAAACCGTGGTCTTCGCATTAGCGAAAACAGAGGAAGCATTAAATCGCCGACAAATAGATCAAACACTATTAAGTACGAGTGATTTAGCGCGTGATGAATTCTAAAACATGATTTTTATCCGGAGGCTGTCATGCGTGTTAAACATGCAGTAGTTCTGCTCATGCTTTTTTCGCCATTAACCTGGGCCGGAAATATGACGTTCCAGTTCCGTAATCCTAACTTTGGCGGTAATCCCAACAACGCGTCCTTTTTATTGAATAGCGCCAAGGCACAAAATTCATATAAAGATCCAATTATGACGGCGATTTTGGTATCGAAGCGCCCTCAGCGTTGGATAACTTTACGCAGGCTATTCAATCACAAATTCTGGGCGGCCTGTTAACCAATATTAATACCGGAAAACCAGGACGTATGGTGACCAACGATTTTACTATCGATATCGCGAATCGCGACGGACAGCTCCAGCTCAATGTCACGGACAGAAAAACGGGAAGAACCTCGACTATCGAAGTGTCAGGTTTACAAACTCAGTCAACCGATTTTTAAGGTACCAGTCACTAAAGGATATAAAGCATGCCGCGCTTACTTATTTTGGTTGTCGTTTTATTGTTGAGCTGATGCTTAACTGCTCCGCCGAAAAAAGCGGCTAAACCGACATTAATGCTCCGCGCACAAAGTTACAAAGATTTGACGCACTTACCTGTACCGTCCGGTAAGATTTTTGTTTCGGTATATAACATTCAGGATGAAACGGGCCAATTTAAACCTTACCCGGCAAGTAACTTTTCCACGACTGTGCCGCAAAGCGCAACAGCTATGTTGGTTACCGCGCTGAAAGATTCGCGCTGATTTATCCCACTGGAACGACAGGGCTTACAGAATCTTTTGAATGAACGAAAAATCATTCGCGCAGCTCAGTAAAACGGCACCGTGGCGATGAATAATCGTATTCCGCTTCAGTCGCTGACGGCGGCAAATATCATGGTGGGAGGCTCTATTATTGGTTATGAAAGCAACGTCAAATCCAGCGGGGTTGGCGCGAGATATTTCGGTATCGGCTGGATCAGATTGCTGTCAACCTGCGCGTGGTTAACGTCAGCACGGGAGAGATCCTTTCTTCTGTGAATACCAGTAAAACCATCCTTTCCTATGAAGTACAGGCAGGCGTGTTCCGTTTTATTGATTACCAGCGCTTACTGGAAAGCGAAATTGGCTACACCTCGAACGAACCGGTGATGCTGTGTCTAATGTCAGCCATTGAAACCGGCGTTATCTTCCTCATTAACGATGGTATCGATCGCGGACTGTGGGATTTGCAGAATAAAGCGGACAGGCAAAATGATATTCTGGTGAAATACCGTGAGCTGTCAGTGCCGCCAGAATCCTGATGAATACGAAAAAGCGTGGGGAAGAACCCCTCGCTTTTTTATTTTGTGACCGCCGTATGCGCTGAATGTTGCTCGCGACGTGATGCCAGCCATAGCCCACTATTTTTCATGGCATAGCCAAAGATTAGCCCCAGCGCCAGCGACGGTAACACCAACCGCCAGTCACCCTGTCCTGCAAATGTCGCACAGGCGCCGATAAATGTTCCCGGTACAAAAGAAAGCAATAGATGCTTTGCCTGGATACACATCAGGAATGCCACGATCCCCGTCAACACGTAACTGACAATTTCCAGATGCGGCGCCAGCGCGCTGCCGTGAATAATGACCAGCGCCCACACCATACCGCTTAACAGCGTACAGGCGGAAATCAACAATCCCTTAAAGCCGCCCTGCGGACAGGCGAAATAAGCCGTACAGCCTAAAAAACCGGCCCAGCTTAGCAAGCTCAGGGAGACGGCCACCCATCCCCATATTCCAGAAAGGATGCCCGTCGTGATAGCAATAGAAAGAAGTATGTTCATGGTGCGCATCATAGCAGAAAAGCGCCAAATTAATGAGATCGCGCACACATTTTATGCAATTTAATAAAACGAGTTACAGTTAAAGGTGATTAAAATCACATTATTCTTCATCTTCTTCCTGAAGTTCATCCCACATGGCCCCTATCGCATCACGCGTTAGTGGCGCCAGGGTGCGCCAGAATGGCGTAACGGCATGAGCTTCAACTTTACCAAGGAAGGTATTGCACCAGGGAAGCAAATAATCGGCAAATAAGGTTTCCAGCGCTTCACTTTCATCTTCGGCAGACTGATCTTCCAGCCAGGAGGCAGCGAGCAATAAAGTGCCAATGTGATCGGCAGGCGTATCGCCCAGCGGCATCCCTCGCGACGTTAAAAAAGCGCGCACCTCAGACTCTTCCGCGCCTTCGATCCACGCGCTGCGGTATGGCGGTACCGCGCACTCTCCCCCGACAAATAACGCGTTGTAATCGGTGGAAATCTGCGTGATATCACAGCTTTTCTGTAAACGCGCCAGCATGTCATCCTGCTCCAGCGGCCAGTTTGCCGCCAGCTTACCTTCGCGGATTAATGTAAACAGCGGAACCAGTAAAGGATCCTGTGGTTGGCGGTAATACAACGATCCCAGCGCACGGCACAGGATTGAAAACTCATTCATTGATATCTTCCCGTAAATAACGATTAAAGTTCGGCAAATTCCGGTACAGGCGCCATACCGCACGATTCGAGAAAGCTCAGTAAGCGCTGCGGCGAGACGTTCAGGATTCGATCTTCCGGGAAGTCCACCGCATCCAGAATTTTCCGACACTCGGTAAAATCGCCAAGCGTAAAGGCCGTATGGGAATCAGATCCTAACGCGACCCAACCTCCCGCATCGCGCACGGCGGCAGCGACTGCGCGGCAATTATCCTCGCTTCCTTTACGCGAGTGCAGAAAAGAAGAGTTGTTGATTTCCAGCGCTACATGATGCTTCGCCGCTGCCTGCGCAACGGCCTTAACCTCCACGGGATACTTTGGATTTCCCGGATGGCTAATAATATGCACCTTGCCGCTGGCGATTGTCGCGATCATCGCCTGGGTATTGGTTTCTTTATCATGCGGCGCAAAAACGGGCTCATGAAAGCCGGCGATAATCAGATCCAGCGAATCGAACATCTTTCCGGAACAATCAATTTCACCGTTAATATTCTTGATATTCGCCTCGATGCCACGCAATATCCCCACGCCGTCAACCAAACGCGGCCAGATACGCATGTTAATAAAATGCCAGTGATGCGGCGCATCTTCCATGTCCGGACCATGATCGGTAATCGCAAAAAGTTTAATGCCTTTGCGTTTGGCTTCTGCGATATAATCGCTCAGCGTACTGTAGGCATGAGTGCTGGCGACGGTATGCATATGCAGGTCAACGGGATACATTGCTCTCTCCTGTAGTCATTTCCGACAAGAATAGCAGGTATCGCCAGCCTTTTTTAGTGAAACCCGGCCCGCGCCGGGTTGATGTCAATACCCTCTCGCCCGATCTACTTGCCCTGTCACCGGCTCCCCCCTCTCCAGTTGGTTAATGGTGCGGGAAATATACTCGATGGCCTCCGCCGGACGGGTTACTGCCGCAATATGCGGCGTCATGGCGACTCGCGAGTGGCGCCATAATGGGCTTTCCTGCGGCAACGGCTCCTGGCTAAAGACATCCAACATCGCGCCTTTTAGCTTGCCGCTCTCAAGCGCGGCAAGCAGATCCGCCTCATTAACATGAACGCCGCGCGCAAGATTCAGCACGTAAGCGCCATCCGGCAATTTGTTCAGCAATTCTCTATTGATAATTCCCACCGTTTGGGCCGTATTCGGCAGCAGATTAATCAGCACACGGGTCTGGTTCAGGAAGGCGTCCAGTTCTTCACGCCCCGCATAACTTTCCACGCCAGGCCAGGATTTGCGGCTACGACTCCAGCAGCGTAGCGGAAATCCCCATGCCTGTAGACTTTCTGCCACTTTTGAGCCCAGTATCCCTGCGCCCATAATACCGACGCTAAATTCCTCGCGAGTATATTCCGGTAACGGTTTCCATATCGCCTGATTTTTCAACGCCTGATAATCATCGAAACGACGGAACCAGTGTAATACCTGGCTAACGGCATATTCCTGCATTTGCAGGCCCATTCCGGTATCTTCCAGACGGAATAGAGGAATGGAGGCGTCCAGCATTTCCGGATGCGTATTTAGTTCACTCAGAATTGAATCTACCCCTGCCCCCAGTGCAAAAACAGCTTTTAGCCGTCTTCCGGCCAGCATTTCAACCGGAGGCTGCCACACAAGCGCATAGTCTGCGGGGTTATTATCACCAGCTTTCCATTCACGAACACGCACATGTGGGAGGGCCTTCTCCAGCGCATTCACCCACCAGGCGGCGTTAAATGTCGGGTGATAAAAAATTATCTCCATGTTGTCTCCTGAGCAATATTGTGCAGAATATGATTGCGCCTATTATCAGCGTTTTCAACGGGATGTTCAGCATAGCAAATTTCCCGGCGCGGGCAAAAAAAGCAGTTTTCGCTTATTAAAGCCACAGATTGGTGGAAGTTTGTATAAACGCGCTTTTTTTTAAAAAAGTTGATTGACGTAGAAAGGATATTTCCCTACATTAGCGCCCGTTCCAGCAATGCTGGAGCGACAATTTGGTGAGGTGTCCGAGTGGCTGAAGGAGCACGCCTGGAAAGTGTGTATACGGCAACGTATCGGGGGTTCGAATCCCCCCCTCACCGCCATATTCAAGAAAGAGCTCGTACGAAAGTACGGGCTTTTTGCTTATATGTATCCCCCAAACCAAGGGGGGATGAGAACCACCGACCGGGGTTCGACAACTGGCGCAGCCAGTTGGACAGACGACGAGCCTGCGAGGAGACTGCCCGCAGGGCGAGCGCAGCGAGTCAATCCCCCCTCACCGCCATCTTCAAAGAAGAGCTCGTATGAAAGTACGGGCTTTTTTTTCGCATTACGCCACCGACTATTGCCGGATGGTGCCGCAGGAGCCTCATCCGGCACTACCGTGCAACCAGACCTGATAAGCGCAACGTCATCAAACAATAACACCACCATCCGGGCTTATATTTTTTAGCCAAGAATTTCAGAGAGTTTAACTTTGCGCCCCTCGTTTGAGGAAAGCGTCGCAGCATCAGCGGTAGCAATAGCATTTGTCGCCGCTTCTCCCGTTAGCAATTTAGCAAACTCCTCGCCAGGCTCCAGACCGTTTATCACATCATGCAAGTACTGCATCTCCAGTTTCATAATTGATGAGAGCCACATCGGAGTACGTTTACCGGGTTTTCCATAAGCAATTGCGCCATCCATTTCACTGGATATGTTACCGTTGCGACGATCATCATCCTCCGCCTGGCTTTCATGTACAAGAAAGTGTGTTTTCTTGCCCGCTTTTATTAGGTAACCAGCCGTGTTTTGCATATCTATGAGAATCGCGCCTGTCGTTCCCTCAATTAACACATAGTGCTCAGGGTAGTGGAACGATGATCCCCACTGAAGTGTCGCGAAACGGCCGCTTTCAAACTCAAGGGTGATCAGAACAACGTCATCTTCATCGCCAAATTTTTCGCCTTTGTGCGCAACGTTCCCCGCCGCCATTGAAACCAGAGAGGGGGTCTCATCCATGATGAACAAAGTACAATCTAGCTCGTGAATGTGATGGTACAGATGCCCGCCTGACTTTGCGCGAATCTTCTTCCATGAGATCTCATCCTGCACATCTTCAAAACCATTACGTTTAGTGTGAACTTGTGTAACTTCACCAATTTCACCGGCTTTGATGAGCGCTTTAGCGTGACGGACCCCGTTGAAAAAGTTCATAACGTGACCCGCCATAAAAGTCACACCGGCCTCTTTGCAGGTATCAACCATTTCCTTACAGTCCTGGTAATTTAAAGCGATAGGTTTTTCACAAAACACGTGTTTACCCGCTTTGGCTGCCGCAATGACCGGCGCTTTATGTAAGTAATTTGGTGAAGCAATGATTACGCAATCCACATCAGGATGGGTACAAAGCGCCTCCATCGTTACTGTGGCTACGCAGTTAAGCTCTTTCGCTATCGGAGCTGCATTCGCCGGATCATAAATTGCGGTGATTTGCGCCCCTTCAACCTTAGACATAAATCGCGCCAGTTCAGCGCCAAAATAGCCCGTACCTACAACACCGTATTTCGTCATCATTTATCCTCAATTAAAGTTCTTTTGTTGACAGGAATCTTTCACGACGTGCTTTTAGTTTGTCCGGAATAGATAAGCCAATAATGAGCAGAATTGTTGCGGTCCAGAAAGCAACAATGAACGTTAACGCAGCCCCCAACCCCATTGTTATTCCAAGCCAGGTCGCAGCCATAGAATTGAATGTGCCAGATGTCGCAGCAAGATTGTAAATCAGCCCGGTCCCCAGACCGCGAACCTCAAGAGGGAAGTAATCGTAGAGAAATTTAGGAACCAGTCCGCCAACGCCCACGTTAGTCGCCATTAAGCCGAATAAACATGCTCCCAGCAGTAAATAATTATCTTGCGGAATTCTGAATAACGGGAAAATAAATAAAAAGGACATCAGAAGGCCAATACTAAACGTTTTCTTCAAACCAATTCTATCGGCGCATAATCCCCAAACGATATTTCCCAGTACAGTGCCGAATGCCGCCGCGGTCATTAAATTAGAGACTACTCCCGTATCAAAACCCTCTCCCGCCAAATAAGTAGGCAGCAGACCAAATATCGGCCAGTTTGCACCAAAAATAGAAAACAGAACAATAAACACACAGAGTGTCAGTGGGAACTGAGCACGATTAAAGAGCCCTTTCATTGACCAAGAGAAAACTAACCAGGCGCTTTGTGAATGCTTTCCGGGGCTACTGAGTTTGGCCTCTTCCCATTCCTTAGATTCAGGTGCCCTGGCCCGGATGTAAATCACTAAAAGAACAGGTAGTAAACCGACAAAAAAAGCAGCACGCCAACCATACGCTTCGGCAAATGACGGCATAAAGTAGGCTGCTAAGATATTACCAATACCGAAACCTGAAACCAGAAATGCGCTTGCTTTAGATTTTAAATGCTTTGGCCAACTTTCCACGGCATATGTAGAAGCGCAAGCATACTCTCCCGCCATCCCCATACCGACAATGAAGCGGCTAAGCGTCAGCATAATTACGCCAGTAGCCAGGCCACTTAGCCCTGTTCCAACGGAATAAGCTACTATCGACCACATCATTAACGGCTTACGACCAAATTTATCTGCCAGCAGACCAAATAACGCGCCTCCAAATGGTCGCCCAATAAAAGCCGCCGTGGCAAGAAATGCGCCCTCCATATCTGTCAATCCTAAGTCAACCTTGATCAGATACATAATGTAGAAGATCAGCATAAAGTCGAAGCCATCAAAAACGTAACCCAGCCATGCTGAAAATAAAGCATTTTTTTGTGGGCGTGTTATCTCGCTATACCACGGGAAGAATTTTGCTATCACAATAAAACCCTTATTTGCTGTTACCGTTTAAAATGCTTACGGAATTACTTTTTAAGTCATGGTCATTACTGAATAAGGCGCTATCAACCGGTACTTTCCGACGACCACCTGATATCGTGATTATATAAGGCATATCTTCATTGTTTGTTATCCTTATTTGTAGCTACGTCAAAAACGGGAATACTCAACACAATGTCTAACGTTCTGTAACGTAGCCACGGGTTATAGGATTATCGTCATTGATACTAAACAAAGATTAGCACAGTGACTATTTAACCTTCATCAGAAGTGGTATTGTAATCCAACGCGATAACGAGTTTGTCTCTCATCGCTATTATTTCTCACCGCTACATTTCCAACTTCAACGTATGGTGTAAACGACTTATTCAGTTTCCAGGCTAGAGCCACATTATGTTCATAGTTTGTTTTCTTATTATCAAATTTAATTTGATCACTATCCATCCAGGTAAAGTCATATTCTAACTTTAACTCATCAAAAACATATCCTATATAAGCATCAAATCTATTCGTTTTTTCGTCATCATTGTAGTTAGCTGTTTTCCTTGCATAGTCATAACGATAACGACCAGCCATATAAACACCCGAATCAAAGTTATATTGCATTCTTAAATAAGGTTTATAAATTGAAGTATCCGGACCACTTTCAAATATAAACCCAGGTTGCAAAACAACATGATCCGTAACTTTATAATTATAACTTACGCCCAGTTCTATGGCATTTGCAACGAGATCGCTTAAATGCTTATCCTGCTCACCGTCTACTCCCCCAGATTTAACACTGGCATCAACATAAAAACCAATTCCGTTAGGAAGCTTTTCAATTATAGCAATACGGTCTTTATTAATTCTTATTCTATCAGCATATTCATGTCGGTAATCAAGAGTTGCCGCCTGTAAATATGATGAAAAGGCTATAAAAGAAGCCATACCCAGAAGATATCTGTTGATTTTCATAAAACACTCCAATTATCAATTAACTTTATTTTTGTATTTAAACGATTATTCTATTAATAATTTACCATCATGCATGGCAAAGGATATTACAGATGAAACAGGTTTCCCTTTAGCATTTTCACCACCTATAAGGAAAATCTCATCACCATAACTTACTGATACACCATAGCCGAGAGGTTGTTTCATTTTACCCACATATTGCCAATGGCCATTAATTAAACCATAGACTTCATCTCGCCATTTTTTATTTATTCCTTCGTGAGCATAAAATTTTCCATCGGTATAGTTTTGTTTTGCTCCCGGAAAATTCGCGCCGCCACCAACAAGCAGAACACCCTGGCTGTATCCAGAAAATGCTCCGGCCAAACCTTCCTGATGTTGTTCCCCAGGCGATGGCGGTAACTGACTGTTCTTCAACCACGTTAGTTTATCGTTATCCCAAATGGCACGGTAAATTACATCGGTACGTAAACCTGGTTTAAGCTCGCCATTGATCAACGTCAGAGAATTATTTTCCATCGCCGATGACGATCCCGCCGTCCCCGCTCCAGGTAGCTCACCAGCATTTTCCCATGTATTTTCTTTAGCGTTATAGATGAATACGATTTTATTAAAAAAATAATCTTTAGACGGTTTATTGAAATAATTATAAATAACTCTATTTTTTTCACTATCGTCGCCAGCCGCAGCCGCTATATCAATAAAATACTTATCAAAGATATGCTCATTAACTCCTCCGGTAATGAGCGCCATCGTTTCGTTTAATTTTACTCCCGTATGTCCTGTCAACCCAACTGGAGATATAGTATTAACTTTCTGCCATGTGTTTTTTGCTGGTGTGTATTTGTACACATCGCTATAAACCTGCAATGGTGCTTCATTGCTTTCTTTTCCTACACCACCAAAAACATATAACTCACCATTTAAAAATACCGACACTGATTGTTCGCGAGCTCCGCCAGGAAACGACTTTATACGCTCCCAGTTTTTATGTTGCTTTTTAAGATCAATTTTATACCAGGATGTCCCTGCGGAACCTAAGCCGACATAAATCACGCCATTATTATCAATAGCACCTGTACCATTTTTCAGTGGTTCTGGAATATCAGGAAGCGTCGTTGCATACCCTGAGGTGGTGATAGCAACTGATAAACATAGCGCCATTAGCGTCATCATTTTCTTAGAATTTTTCATCTGCATCCCCATGCGAAGAAATACTATTGGAGTAAAGCTTCATCATTAGTGATCTTATGGTGCATAATTTCAATAACGATAATTACAAAATGTGACCAAGCGCTAAAAATAATTACATGAGGTTATCATCTACGAGATAAATGCACACATTGGCGGCGTTAGAAGTGATTATGGGTGATCAGCCATCACCAATTCCTTCGCTATGATTTTCTGAATAAATACCGCAACAATAATGTGATGCATTTCATACTGGCTATCCCGTAACGTATAGGCTCCTTCTGAGTACTTTATCTTTAGTAGGAAGCAGTTAATAAATAATCCAGCATACTACTGTCACGGTTAGTTGTATTGTTCCTGGGGCTTCAGTCCATAACCCTAAATCCACTGGCGCTGTGATTAAATGACAAACGTACCTTATGACTGTGTTCACATTTTTCTATTTTCTTGCTTGATGCAGCCATACTCCACGCCATAACATAAAACGGAGCAAAACTTCATAAAGTGTAAGGCGGAACTGAATGTCACTATTAGCCAGGCTGGAACAAAGTGTACGCGAAAACGGTGGGCTGATTGTCTCATGCCAACCGGTACCTGGCAGCCCTATGGATAAACCTGAAATCGTGGCTGCAATGACACAGGCTGCGGCTTCGGCGGGCGCTGTCGCTGTGCGCGTTGAAGGTATTGAGAACCTGCAGGCCGTTCGTCCCCATCTTTTTGTTCCTGTTATCGGGATAATCAAACGTGACCTTACAGAGTCGCCAGTACGTATCACTCCATATTTACAGGACGTTGACGCTCTTGCGCAGGCAGGCGCCGATATTATTGCTTTTGATGCCTCATTTCGTTCTCGCCCGGTTGATATTGATAGTTTATTGTCACGTATTCGCCTGCATGGATTACTGGCGATGGCAGACTGTTCAACCGTGAGCGAAGGAGTAGATTGCCATCAGAAAGGAGTCGAATTCATTGGTACAACGCTGTCGGGCTATACCGGCCCCGCCACGCCTGTTGAGCCTGATTTGGCAATGGTGAGACAACTGAGCCATGCCGGCTGTCGCGTTATTGCCGAGGGGCGCTATAACGCTCCTGCTTTGGCGGCCAATGCTATTAAGCATGGCGCCTGGGCAGTTACCGTCGGTTCCGCTATTACCCGTATCGAGCATATTTGTCAGTGGTTCAGTCACGCAGTAAAACGCTGATCAGAGAAAATAAATGAACATGCTTACTATTGATATTCATGCCTCAACGAATAACCCGACGTTAATACTGCTCTCGGCAAATACGCTATCTCAGTGTGAAGCCTACTTGAAAACAATATCGCATATCCGTTATTTCTGGTATCCGGCAGAACGAGCGTCCGGGCATCACCGTTGGCGAAAAAACAGTACTGCGCCTTTTACATCCCATGATGAGCGTCATTGGGTTTAACAGAAACTATTACTTGATCTGAATATCGTGTCGTCTGAATGATGGAAAGACAAAAATACACAGACGATGACCACAACTCTACTCAAAACTATAAGCAGGAAAGAACTATGATCACGCATTCTTTCGGCATCGTTAACTATCTTGTATTATTTGGCTATCTCCTGGCCATGATGTTAGTCGGTGTCTATTTTTCCAGACGGCAAAAAACAGCAGACGATTATTTTCGCGGTGGTGGCCGGGTTCCTGGCTGGGCGGCTGGAGTCAGTGTATTTGCCACTACGTTAAGCTCAATTACATTTATGTCGATACCTGCCAAAGCGTTTACTTCCGACTGGACGTTTATCATCGGTCAGTATCTGGCTATCGCCATTTTACCGCTGGTATTTTATTTCTATATTCCATTTTTTCGGAAATTGAAAGTCACATCAGCCTATGAATATCTTGAAGCACGGTTTGATGTGCGTTGCCGTCTGTTCGCCAGCATGTCATTTATGTTGTTTCATATTGGACGTATCGCCATTATCACTTTCCTGACCGTTTTAGCATTGCGCCCGTTCATCGCTATAGACCCGGTGATTCTGGTACTGTTGATTAGCGTGATGTGTATCATTTATACCTGGATGGGCGGAATTGAAGGGGTAATATGGACTGATGTCATTCAAGGTCTCTTACTTTCTGGCAGCGCAATACTGATTTTTATTGTGATTTGTCTCAAAGTACAGGGCGGCATTGGTGAAATTTTTACGGTGGCGCAACAGGCAGATAAATTCTTTCCGGCTACACAGTTCCACTGGAGCTGGACGGAAAGCACAGTACCAGTATTAATGATAGGTTTTCTGTTCGCCAATATCCAGCAATTTACTGCCAGTCAGGATGTGGTTCAGCGCTATATCGTGACTGACTCCATAGAAGAAACAAAGAAAACATTACTTACAAATGCCAAACTGGTTGCCGTGATCCCTGTTTTCTTTTTTGCTATCGGCTCGGCGCTATTTGTCTACTATCAGCAACATCCACAGTTATTACCGGCGGGATTCAACACTGGCGGCATTTTACCCTTATTCGTCGTCACTGAAATGCCAGTCGGCATTGCAGGGTTGATAATCGCCGCTATTTTCGCTGCTGCGCAATCCAGTATCTCCAGCAGCTTAAACAGCATTTCCAGTTGTTTTAATTCCGATATCTATCAGCGCCTGAGTCATAAAAAAAGAACGCCAGAAAACCGTATGAAAATAGCTAAATTAGTTATTCTGGTCGCGGGCCTGATAAGTAGCGCGGCCTCGGTATGGCTGGTCATGGCTGATGAGTCAGAAATCTGGGATGCATTTAATAGTTTGATAGGCCTGATGGGAGGGCCAATGACTGGTCTGTTCATGCTGGGTATTTTCTTTAAGCGAGCAAATGCCGGGAGCGCGGTTTTGGGAATTATTATTAGCGTCATTACCGTGCTGGGCGCACGTTATGCCACAGATCTTAACTTCTTCTTTTATGGGGTGATTGGCTCGCTAAGTGTGGTGATCAGCGGCGTTATCTTCGCCCCGTTATTTGCCTCAGCCCCGCCATTGGTTCTGGATGAAAAACCTTCACCAAAGGTGACATTATGAGTTCAGATGATACCACGCTACACCGACACAGCACACGGTGACGACGACGCCCGGGGCGGCAATACCGGGCCAAGTATAAGCTATCAGTCAGATGACGCTCTATAAACACCGTAAGCGCAAATAAATTACTCTCCAGTGATGTTCTGTCATCAGTTGGCAACGCGATGTAAATATTCCCCCTCCTTTACTTACATCGCGCTTTTTTTCATGCCGCAGACTTGATAGGCTCTGCACTGTTCGATATTGCAGGCTTTTTGCCGTAATCAGCCCTCAAGAGCAGGAACTATATGGAGTCTCAACCCCCACGTCTTAAACCCGGAAAAATTCTTGACACTCTGGGCGCCATGCAAAAAAGCCTGACACGCGCCTCCCAGCGGATTGCGCATTTTATCTTAGCCTTTCCCAGGCAGGTGACCCAGTTATCTATTGCAGATTTGTCGCGCGAAACACAGGCCGGAGAAGCCACTGTTATTCGCTTTTGTCGCACCCTGGGTTATAAAGGCTTTCAGGACTTTAAAATGGACCTGGCCATTGAACTTGCCACCACCGAGTTTGATGACAGTAGTCCCCTGCTGGATGCCGCAGTCAGTGAATCCGATGATGCCCACGCCATTGGTTTAAAACTGCAGAACACTATTAGTAATGTATTATCTGAAACACTAAATCTGCTTGACATGCAACAGGTTCTTGGTGTCGTGGACGCCCTACGTCACTGTCACTCGGTTTATATATTTGGTGTGGGCTCATCGGGGATCACAGCGCTGGATATGAAACACAAGCTGATGCGTATTGGTTTGCGGGGCGATGCGGTAAGCAATAACCATTTTATGTATATGCAGGCTACGCTATTAAAAGCAGGAGATGTCGCGATCGGCGTCAGTCACTCAGGTACTTCGCCAGAAACGGTGCATTCACTCAGGTTGGCCAGGCTGGCTGGCGCCACCACAGTCGCCATTACCCATAATCTGGGTTCTCCATTATGTGAAGAGGCTGATTTTTGCCTGATCAATGGTAATCGGCAAGGAATGTTACAGGGTGACTCGATCGGTACGAAAGCCGCACAGCTTTTCGTCTTTGATCTGCTCTATACCCTTCTTGTACAGTCCTCGCCAGAACAGGCGCGAGAGAGTAAATTACGGACAATGAATGCTCTGGATATGACAAAATAATTCCATTCTCGTACCGGCGTCATTACGCTTTTTGTCCCCAGACCTGGCAGGACATTCTATAGACAACAAAGCCCGGTCTCCCAGGCTCTGAAAGTCAACGTTATATTAGCTGTATGCGTGAAGCGTTCGCTGACAAAGCGCCGAGCGCACACAGTCGTCTTTGTTGAATCGCACTATCCCTACCATCTCATCTTCGTTAAAGCGAGCTAAGGCATCGCTTAAACCTGACTGAACATGTGCCGGCAAATCGCACTGGGTGATATCACCATTTACAATAACCGTTACGTTTTCTCCCAATCGCGTCAAAAACATTTTCATTTGCGCCGCAGTCACATTTTGCGCCTCGTCGAGGATCACGACCGCATTTTCAAAAGTACGCCCTCGCATATAGGCGAACGGCGCAATTTCTACCTTACCGATCTCCGGACGCAAGCAATATTGCATAAAGGAAGCGCCCAGCCGTTTAAGCAGTACGTCATAGACAGGACGAAAATAAGGCGCGAATTTTTCAGCAATATCACCGGGCAAAAAACCGAGATCTTCATCAGCCTGTAATACCGGACGCGTCACAATGATCCTCTCAACATCCTTATGAATCAATGCTTCCGCCGCCTTTGCCGCACTAATCCATGTTTTTCCGCATCCGGCTTCGCCGGTCGCAAAAATAAGCTGTTTACTGTCGATAGCATTCAGATAATGCGCCTGGGCCTCATTTCGCGCCTTAATCGGCGAGGTATCGCGACTATCGCGCGCCATGCCAATAGCTTCTACTCCGCCCATCTGTACCAGTGACGTGACTGATTCTTCTTCACGTTGCTTGTGACTACGCGAATCTCGTCTCAATACACGCTTTGCTTCACGACGTGCTTTTATCACTGCTTTTTGTCTTCCCATGGATGGCACCTTGAGTTGTAGGTATACATCACCCGCGTTCTGTTGAACGCGATTATGCGCACACACATCTGAGGGTTGGCTTCCTTGTAAGCCTTAGCTTGCTTTTTGAAACGACGCCACGCACGGCTACGCGCACCAAACATGACGTCATGGATACGGGGAGTAACGGAAAAGATGAGAGATTTTACGATGGCAAGATGATCGCCGGAGAGAGAACGTCCGTATAGAGTGTTGTAACTACTGCAAACAATGTGTCCAGTTGCAGACATTACCATTCGCGATCTCCATAGTGAGTTGCCATCACTGCCGGGGAACTACCGCTGTTACTACTAAGTACAACACAAATCATCAAAATTGCAACAACATCATTACCAAAAACAAACAAAAATTTCATTGCGTCACCGCCAGCCTCTTACAGAAAGATTACACGACCATTTCATAGGCAGAACACTAAAAAATATAATAATCAGACTCTTGGTATTAATTCCGAAAATACCCACAACATATTGAATATGCTATATGCCTAAGGTTCAAATGGAATAATTAACGTGCCCTGCTATATTGTCACTAAAATTGCATTTATTGAGCAAAGCTTTGTGCAGGCACATTTACGCTAGGGGCGCTGAATCGTTTTAATTTTTGTCATTATGATATAGCGTTAAGGCTGTTAGTACCGTTAACAGGAGATTTCATATGTGGCCAGTTGGTGATTACTCGGGGCGTATTGTCCCCACAGCATCAGAAGCATTCCCCGCAGCAAATACAAGCTATTATACCTTATGGCAAATTTGGGCTAGTGAAGCAGTTGTTGGAGCTGGGGAACAACGAGATATAGCGGTTGAAAGATTATGTGCCTGCCTTTGCAATAAGGAGAGTATGCTTGATTTAGCGGGACTTAACTTGCGTACCTTACCTGTATTGCCTGAGTGTGTTTCAACGCTGAATGTCAGCAATAATCATTTATCTGCCTTGCCAAATCTCCCCGAAGGATTAACAGATCTTAATTGCGCTGGCAATACATTGACTTCACTTTCCGCGCTCCCCCCGTCGTTGCAACTACTTGATTGTTCACAAAACAGTTTACCCGAACTACAAAACTTACCTCCTTCACTAACGGCGCTTAATTGTTCAATAAATAAATTGAAGGATCTTCCTTATTTACCTTATACGCTTAAATCATTAGATTGTTCTGGTAATGCTATTATTGCACTTCCAGAATTACCAGACAGTTTAGAAATGCTCGATTGTTCAGGAAACTTACTCGAAATCCTACCAGATCTTCCCACTTCATTACAATCACTTAATTGTTCTGTAAATAAATTAATAGGCTTTCCATTTATGCCTTTTTCACTGAGAACACTCAATTGCTCATACAATGAATTAACCGGTCTCCCCCCATTTCCTGATTCACTCATAAATCTCGATATCTCCTATAATGAATTTAAGTCTCTACCACAACTCCCTCCTTCATTGGCTACATTTATATGTACAGGCAATCCACTTTATGAACTTCCGGCATTACCTTCTTCATTGCAAATACTTACCTGCGCCAGCACGTCACTAACAGCACTCCCGCCGCTGCCATCTACACTGCAAGAACTTTATTGCCAGAATAATGATATTATCTTACTGCCTGAGTTGCCTGCTTCATTAACCGATTTGAATTGCTCAAATAATTATGTGGTGAGAATGCCTGCGCTACCTGACTCGCTCATTTCTCTTGATTGCTCATACAATCGTTTAGAAACGCTTGCTGTCTTACCCCATTCACTTCAATTGATGATTGTCATTCACAATCGATTAATAGTTCTTCCTCAATTACCTGAATCGCTGAGATTTCTCAACTGTTCGAGCAATAGGCTTACCGCACTCCCAGCTTTGCCTGATGCGTTAGATAGTCTTTATTGCCACACCAACGAACTGGAAATACTTCCTACTTTGCCAAACGGCCTGCAAGAGCTTGGCTACAATGGTAATCCTCTGGCAACGTTACCCGTATTGCCAGCCTCACTCATAAACCTGAATAACGATCCATTTGCCGGAGGCGCTACTGCGCCTCTTCAGCTCATTCAAAGTATTGAATATTGGTTTCCGTTATCGCAGCGCGCTGAAATGCTCACTCGTTTTGAGAGTATAGCCAGCGAAGAGAATGCCGACATATTCAGCGGTTTTCTTAACAGGCTTCGACATCGTTACAGAGAACCACAGTATGAAGGTTTCAGATCCCAGGTTAAGGAGTGCCTTATCCGACTGGTTGACAATCCTGAATTGAGAGAAAGATTATTTATGTGTGCCTATGAATCAACCCAAACCTGTGACGATCGCATTTCTCTCACATGGAATATGATGCGGGTCGCTGAAATGGTTTTTACCGTAGAACAAGAGGGTCATGAGGGCAATCTCCCGGAAATGGTCGATATAGCTCGTCAAGTATTTCGAATAGAGATGTTGACGGATATTGCCACTAGAAAAATCCAGCAGCTCCAGAGAGTACACAATACATTCGATGAAGATTTAGAGGTAATGTTAGGCCTACAAACCCAACTGCGCGACACGCTTTGCTTAACGCATGTCGCCCCAGACATGTATTTCTTCCGTTTTTCTCAACTTACTGAAATAGATGTAAAAACCGCAGAGCGTCAGGTGCGAATAGCGGAAAACAGGCAGTTTGAATCATGGCTCAACAATTGGGAACCGTGGCAAATGTTGCTAAAACGTATCGATCCACTGTGGTATGAAAAGGCTATGGATGAAAAATACGCTTTTGTTAATGGCCCGGATTTCCAAAACCGACTGGACGAAAAATTCCAGTTACATCAGGTTCCTCCTGAGATCCGTGATGATACCAGCCATATTTTAGGGAAGATCGTTATCGCAGAAAAGACACAAGAAATTTTTGCAAATCAGACACGTAAAATTTTGGAAGCGAAGGAGCAATCATCATTGTTGGAACCAACATGGACCGAATAAAAAGATACTCCAATACCTCAGCAAGAAAAAGCAGATAGTTAGCTAATCTAATACAGTCCCTATAAGATGTCACTGGCATCGATATATCAACGATATTGATGCCATTAGCAGGAGAGTTATTATGCTGCCAATGAATAATTCCGGGCGTATTCCGATAGTGACACCAGAAATACTGCCGGCTACAGGTAAAGACTATCCTGCTATTGACCCTGGCCCAAATTCAGTACAGTGCTAAATCAGAGATCTTCGTCTTTCCGGAGACTTCGGATAAATTCAGCCGGAGTCATGTCATTTAATGATGAATGCGTTCTCTCATGATTGTATTCCCTGC